>NZ_CP128185.1:0-2400000 GCF_030316135.1 Aliiglaciecola sp. LCG003
ACAGTAATTGGACAATTTGCCCTTAGTTGGTTTGTAAGTTAATTATCCTATATTTTATTAAGTAGCGGGCGAGTTAGGCCGCTTGGCGAGCAATTTATTAATGTCTTTATGGAATAAATGCCTAGATAGGCTACAGCAAGATCTTTCAACCCAAGAGTTCAGCATGTGGATAAGACCACTTAAAGTCTCTGATGATGGTCAAGCGGTAACCTTGCTGGCACCTAATCGCTTCGTTTTGGATTGGGTTCGCGATAAGTACCACGGTAGGATCACACATTTGTTTGCGGAGTTCTGTGGCTCTGATGCACCTATTCTACTGTTGGATGTGACGGGCAGGGCGCCAGTTATCAATCAGTTTAGCAATAATGTAAAACCTAATTCTGAAGTGAGTCCAGCCCAAGACAATTATAATAATTCAAATGTAAGTTTGCCCAGTAATGCAGCTTTCGATTCTAGCAGTCGTCATGGTGGACAAGGGGTATCTATTCCTAACCAGCAGACCCATAAAAGTAATATCAATGTTAATTATCAGTTCGATAATTTTGTTGAGGGTAAATCTAACCAGTTGGCTAGAGCTGCTGCAACCCAAGTTGCCGATAACCCCGGTGGTGCGTATAACCCGTTATTTATTTACGGTGGCACAGGTTTAGGTAAAACTCACTTACTCCATGCGGTTGGAAATGGCATTATTGCTCGTAAAAAGAATGCTACTGTCGTATACATGCACTCTGAACGTTTTGTTCAAGATATGGTAAAAGCCCTGCAAAATAATGCGATTGAATCATTCAAACGCTATTACCGTTCTGTCGATGCGCTATTAATAGATGACATTCAGTTTTTCGCTAATAAAGAGCGTTCTCAAGAAGAATTCTTTCATACCTTTAATGCCTTACTTGAAGGTAATCAACAGATTATCCTAACTTCCGATAGGTATCCAAAGGAAATTGATGGAGTTGAGGATCGTCTTAAATCCCGTTTCGGTTGGGGTCTCACCATTGCCATCGAACCGCCAGAATTAGAAACACGAGTGGCTATTCTTAATCGCAAAGCCCTTGAAAACAAAATACATTTACCGGATGAGGTGGCGTTTTTTATAGCTAAACGCTTGCGTTCTAATGTTCGTGAATTGGAAGGAGCGCTTAATCGAGTTATCGCCAACGCTAATTTTACTGGCAGACCAATTACTATCGATTTCGTCCGTGAAGCACTGCGTGACCTATTGGCCCTACAAGAAAAACTTGTCACTATCGATAACATTCAGAAAACGGTGGCTGAGTATTACAAAATCAAAATGGCCGATATATTGTCTAAGCGACGCAGTCGAAGTGTAGCTCGCCCCCGTCAAATGGCCATGGCTCTTTCTAAAGAATTAACCAACCATAGTTTGCCTGAAATTGGTGATGCTTTCGGTGGTCGTGATCACACTACGGTATTGCACGCCTGTAAAAAAATAGTGCAGCTAAGAGATGAAAGTCATGATATAAAAGAAGACTATCAAAACTTAATTCGCACCTTATCTTCTTAAAAATAATAACGAGTTACTAAATGAAATTCACCATTAGCCGGGAAAACTTTCTTCAACCTCTTCAATTAGTGTCTGGCGCGGTTGAGAGACGCCATACATTACCAATCCTATCCAATGTTCTAATTAAAGTGAGTGAGAGTTCACTTTGGTTAACTGGTACGGATTTAGAAGTCGAGCTTATTTCAAATGTCACTTTAACCGGTGAATTTCAGGAGGGTGAAATCACCGTTCCAGCCAAAAAATTGTTTGATATTTGTAAAGGTCTAGCAGATGGCAGCGAAATCAAGTTTGAGGTTGACGGTAATAAAGCAATTATTCGTTCCGGTCGCAGTCGTTATTCTTTATCAACTCTTTCCGCCTCTGATTACCCTAATTTAGAAGATTGGGAAGGGGAAACTGAATTTGAGATTTCACGTGCTAATCTAAAGCATTTAATCGATAGCACTCAATTCTCAATGGCTCAACAAGACGTACGATATTATCTCAATGGTATGAGTTTAGAAACGGAAGAACATACAATACGTACCGTGGCAACTGATGGTCACCGGCTAGCTCTTTGTCGTATGGAATATAAAGACGCTGTGTTGCCAACGCGTCAAGTTATTATTCCTCGTAAAGGCGTCCTCGAAATTACGCGGCTTATCGAATCCGATGATAAATTGGTGAAAATTCAACTTGGATCTAATCATATCCGTATTTTTTCAACTGATTTTATTTTTACCAGTAAGTTAGTTGATGGACGCTTTCCTGATTATCGTCGCGTGTTACCAAAAGATGGCGATAAGATAATAGAAGCTAGTAAAGACCTTCTTAAAAATGCCTTTTCTAGGGCTGCTATTTTGTCTAACGAAAAGTTTAGAGGTGTACGTTTAAACCTATCAAATAATGAATTAAAAATTACTGCTAACAATCCTGAACAAGAAGAAGCTGAAGAGATTGTTGATATAAATTTTGAAGGCGGTGACTTAGAAATCGGCTTTAATGTTGCGTATCTAATTGATGTATTCAATTCATTGGCTTCTGAAAATGTGAAGATTACATTAGCTGATTCTAACAGTAGTGCATTGATAGAAGATGCTGCTGATGACTCTGCCCTTTACGTTATTATGCCAATGAGATTATAGCGTTCAATTTGTAGGATATATTTTTTTATGAAGCTGGACACAGTCCAGATCCAACATTTCCGTAATCTTGTTAATGTTGATATCAAACCTTCTCCATCTGTTAATTTTGTATTCGGTCAAAACGGTAGTGGTAAGTCTTCTTTTTTAGAAGCTCTCCACTACCTAGGTTTTGGTCGCTCCTTTCGTACCTTAAAACATAGAAACGTTATTCAAAGTGAACAAGATAGGTTTAGTATATTTTGTGTCTCTTCTGACGAAACCAAATCTCTTCGCTTAGGCATGTCGCGAAGTATTGATGACTCTCTGCTGGTTAGCGTTAATGGCAACAAATCAAATCGTATGTCTGAATTGGTTAGCCATATTCCCATTCAAATATTCACTCCTCAAAGTTCTGATTTGATAATAGGGTCACCTTCATTACGTCGACGATTTCTAGATTGGGGATTGTTTCACGTGGAACATTCCTTTGCCCAGGCGTCACAAAATTATCAAAAATTACTGAAAAACAAGAATGCATTACTACGTAAGTATGCTTCCCAACGTGATAACAGTTACGACGACCAGATGAGATTCTGGGACAAGCAAATTGTAAAAGAAGGGGATATCATCACTAAGATGAGAAAAGACTATTTAAACGCCATTCTGGGCCATTTAAATAGCAATTTATTGCATTTTCTACCTGAGTTTTCTGTCGAAATCTCGTATCATAGGGGATGGGAAAAGGATGTGACTTTAGAGCAGTCCATCTTCAAAAAATTCGACAAAGATAGCCGTAATGGATATCTAAGTGTCGGACCTCATAAAGCTGACCTTAAGATTAAAACGCGAGGTGTTGATGTATCAGAAGTGTTATCAAGGGGTCAGTTAAGAATGTTGGTTGCTGCATTGCAGCTTGCGCAAATTCAATATCTATGTGAGCAGACGCAAAAAGCATGTGTTTTTCTGTTAGATGATATTGGTGCGGAACTGGATGAACAAAAGCGAGAACTGTTTATTGATAAGTTGGTTGAAAGTAATACCCAGCTTTTTATTACAGCAATTGAAAAAAACCAGTTGCTGTTTATGGATAAATATAAAAACAAGAAAATGTTCCACGTGGAACATGGCGTAATGAGTGAGGAGAATTAATCAAATGTCAGAAGAGAATATTTACGATTCCTCGAGTATCAAAGTACTCAAAGGTCTAGATGCAGTTAGAAAAAGACCTGGAATGTACATTGGTGATACTGACGACGGAACTGGCCTTCATCACATGGTGTTCGAGGTTGTTGATAACTCGATCGATGAGGCACTTGCAGGACATTGTTCCGAAATAAATGTGAAGATTCATACTGACGGTTCAGTATCTGTTAGTGATGACGGTCGTGGAATTCCTACCGAATTACATCCAGAAGAAGGTGTGTCGGCAGCTGAAGTTATCATGACAGTATTGCACGCAGGTGGAAAGTTTGATGACAACTCATACAAGGTTTCTGGTGGATTACATGGTGTAGGTATATCAGTAGTTAATGCACTATCTAAGAAACTTCAACTGAAAATACGCCGTGGTGGAAAAGCTTACGAACAAGAATATGTGCATGGAGTACCGCAAGAACCACTTAAAGCTGTTGGCGAGTCAGATTTAACTGGAACCACAATACGATTTTGGCCAAGTGAAGGTACTTTTACCAACGTAGAATATCACTACGATATTTTGGCAAAAAGGTTACGGGAATTGAGTTTCTTAAACTCGGGTGTTTCTATCGTGTTGAGCGATGACCGTGACGGCAAGAAAGATAACTTTAAATATGAAGGTGGTATTAAAGCCTTTGTAGAATATTTGAATCGGGCCAAGACCGCTGTTCATTCCAAAATATTTAGTTTCCAAACAGAAAGGGACGATGGTATTTCTGTGGAAGTAGCGATGCAATGGAATGACAGTTTCAATGAGAATGTTTTCTGTTTCACCAATAACATTCCACAACGGGATGGTGGTAGTCACTTAGCAGGGTTCCGCGCAGCCTTGACCCGTACTCTGAACAACTACATGGAAAAAGAAGGCTTAAACAAGAAGGCTAAAACCAATGCCAGCGGTGATGATGCCCGTGAAGGTTTGACAGCTGTTGTTTCCGTGAAAGTACCTGATCCAAAGTTTTCATCTCAAACAAAAGACAAGCTCGTTTCTTCAGAAGTGAAGCCTGCGGTTGAAACTGCTATGGGTGAAGCGCTAACAGACTTCCTTTTAGAGAATCCTGCTGAAAGTAAAATTATCGTTGGTAAGATAATCGATGCAGCAAGAGCTAGAGAAGCTGCCCGTAAAGCTAGAGAAATGACTCGCCGTAAAGGTGCGTTAGATTTAGCTGGTTTACCAGGCAAACTTGCAGATTGTCAGGAAAAAGACCCTGCCATGTCTGAACTCTACATAGTGGAAGGAGACTCTGCTGGCGGTTCCGCTAAGCAGGGAAGAAACCGGAAAAACCAAGCGATTTTACCACTCAAAGGTAAAATACTTAACGTAGAAAAAGCACGTTTTGACAAGATGCTATCGTCTCAAGAAGTCGCTACCCTGATTACTGCATTGGGTTGTGGCATAGGTCGCGATGAATATAACCCTGAGAAATTACGTTATCACAAAATTATTATCATGACCGATGCTGATGTTGATGGAAGTCACATTCGTACTTTGTTGCTAACTTTCTTCTATCGCCAAATGCCAGAAATTATTGAACGTGGATATATTTACATTGCTCAACCACCTTTGTACAAAACTAAGAAGGGTAAGCAAGAGCAGTATTTGAAAGATGATGAAGCACTAACTGCGTACCTTACAGCTATTGCATTAGACAGCGCGTCAATCCATGTTAATGCAGATGCCCCTGGCATTACTGGGGTTTCATTAGAGAATTTAGTTAATCAATACCACCTTGCGGTAAAAATGATTAATAGAATCAGTCGTCTCTATCCAAAAGTACTGGTAAACCAACTGATATATAGTGACATTCTAGAAAGAACGGATCTTAATGATAAGGCAAAACTAGAAGCATTCGGTAATACTTATATTGCTTCTTTAACGGAAGATGAATCAGATGGTGCTACCTACAGCTTTACCGTTGAAGAAGATATTGAGAAGAGCTGTTTTTATATTGCCATAATCCTTAGGCAGCATGGAATTGATACTATCTATCGCTTCGACCATGATTTTGTGGATTCTACTGAATACACCAAAATTAAAGAGCTTAACAAAGCAATTAACGGCATCATGGAAGAAGGTGCTTATGTTAAACGCGGCGATAAAACTAAGAATGTCACTGACTTTGTGAGTGCTCTAGAATGGTTAATGGCAGAATCTAAACGCGGCCAATACATCCAGCGCTACAAAGGGCTAGGGGAGATGAACCCTAGTCAATTATGGGAAACCACCATGGATCCTGCAAATCGTCGGATGCTGCAAGTTAAAGTTGAAGATGCGGTTGGTGCAGATTTACTCTTTACTACACTAATGGGTGACCAAGTTGAGCCAAGGAGAGCATTTATTGAAGAAAATGCGCTTCGAGTAGCAAACCTAGATGTATAGGTAAGGCCAAAGTGTGGGTTCTCATAATCTTTCGAAAAGATTCTAATTAGGAACCCATAAATTCTCATAATTCATGAAGTGATAGAACAGGCGGTTATAATAACCGCCTTTTTTATACCTGTAACTAATGTAGCGAATAACACTAAGTTAAAACCACAAGCGAGGGATAGAACTGAATCATAAAGATAAAACGTGTATGGAATCTAGTAAAAGGTAAACAGTACCTAAGTTTTAGCAGGAACTTTAGCTGTATGTTTAAAAAACGTTTTCCGCAATTTTAATATTATCATTCCAAACTCATGCTCAACCCATGCTAGTTTTGACAGGTAAATGAACAAATGGCTCCTGTAGCCATCCTGTTGTGATTTTAATGGATAACTTAGCCAAGTGCATTGCTATGTAAGTAAGAATGCCTCTTGATGAGTTGTATAGCCTGTCAAAAAACGCCAAAAAGCAATATTTTGCATCAATACATATCAATAAATACCCAAAATTGTTTACCTGCATTAATCGAGAAGTATAAAAATTACCTGCACTCATTTAATGCTTGTTATAGGTGGGACCATTCAATTTGATTGCATAGCTTGCAACTTTATTGAGTGCTGAACTCATCTATAAAGGGGATAGAGGTAAGAATATGTAGCATTACCAAAAAAGGAGTTGTTATATTCTTCAAGCGGAAATAAAAAAAGCGGGTCCAAAATGGTTCCCGCTTTTTTGCACTGTAATGTAACAATTTTAGATTAAGATTTTTCTACATAGACGGTCGGCGAATCGACATCTGCAAAGTTTATGAAAAAATCATACTCGGCTGTCTCATCAGGGGTAAATTGAAAATTGCCGCCAGGGTCTTCGCAGGAAGCCATCGCTTTCTTACCTAAGAATAAAACTTTACCTTGAGTGCCTTTCGGGCTGCCGCAATCGTAACCAGGGGCGAAGTTAGAATCGGCAAACTTAAAGTCATAAGGTTGACCATCTGCAATCAACTTGACACTCGACTTGTAGAGCCTTCCTTCAACTAATTTCAAGCGATAATTTTCGTCTGCTTCCCACCAAGTGAAAACGCCACGTAAATAAAAGCTTTGGTAGTCTTTTTCGAGGATTTGCTCAACAAAAGTGCTGCTACAGCCTGATAAAAATGCACCAAGCATAATGAATAACGCAATTTTCTTCTGCATATGTGTATTCTCTTACCTTTAATTAATCGTGTCTAAGGAGTGAAATATCAGCACACTGCAAAAATAATTCACGTAATTTTAGTAACAGTGCCAGGCGATTTTGTTTTATAGCATTATCTTCTGCCATGACCATCACGCCGTCAAAAAAGGCGTCAATACTATCGCCAAGGGTAGATAACCCTTCTAAAACAGCAACATAATCACCTTTACTTAATAGTGGCTGAACATCTTTGCTTATCTGCTCGATCTCTTTAGCGAGTTGCTGCTCTTGAGGCTCAACCAGCAGAGATGGATTAACCATATAATCATTGGATACTTGATTTTTATCAAGAATATTTGCTACTCGTTTATTCGCAGCTGCTAAGGCCTTTGCTGAAGATAAACTCTTAAAACGAGTAACACCGTTAATTCTGGCAGCAAAATCTGCTGGAGAAGTAGGGCGACGAGCAAGTACTGCTTGTATGACATCTATATCAACGCCTTGTTCCTGATACCAAGTTCTAAATCGACCCAATACAAAATCAATCACCTGATCACAAACATCATTCTGATTGAGTTTATCTGCCAACAATTGATAGGCGTCAGACACCATATCAACTAAATCAAGTGCTAGGTTTTTTTCTACCGTTATACGCAATACACCAATGGCGGCGCGGCGTAAGGCAAAAGGATCTTTATCACCTTTTGGCAACTGACCTATGCCGAATATCCCGACTAAGGTATCTAGCTTGTCAGCCAAAGCAACGGCGCAGCTAACACCAGACTGAGGAAGCGCATCGCCAGCAAACCGTGGCATATATTGCTCGTTTAACGCATTAGCTACTTCAATATCTTCGCCATCGTGGGTAGCATAGTGCATGCCCATAATGCCTTGAACATCGGGAAATTCCATGACCATTTCGGTCATTAAATCAGTTTTAGATAACAAACCTGCTCGAGCAGCGTGCTCAGCATTCGCATCAATACGCTGGGCAATTTTGCTAGCTAAATGGGAAATTCGACGAGATTTATCTGCCAAGGTACCAAGCTGCTTTTGAAACAATACACTTTCTAAGCTTTCTAGGCGTGATTCTAGCGTACGCTTTTTGTCAGTCTCGAAAAAGAAACGGGCATCTGCCAAGCGAGGTCGAATAACCTTTTCGTTCCCACTGATCACTTGAATGGGATCTTTACTTTGAATATTAGATATAAACAAGAATCGAGATTTTAACCCGCCATTAGCATTTAACATTGGGAAATATTTCTGATCCCCTTTCATTGTATAGATGAGCGCCTCTTTAGGCACTTGCAAAAATTCATCTTCAAAGTTGGCCACTAGGGCAACAGGCCATTCAACCAACGCTGTAACTTCATCCAACAAATCTTGTTCTAGTTCAACTACAGCATTTTCTTCTGCGGCCTTTTGTTGCAGTTGCTGTTTGATAGATGCTTGTCGAGCTGCGTAATCGGCTATAACGAAATGCTTATTTAAGCTTTCTAAGTAATTATCTGCGTGGTCGAGCTCAAAGGTTTTTTCACCATGAAAGCGATGACCTTGGATAGTTCGTGCAGAGGGTAAATCTAGTACATTGGCAGCAATTAATTCATCGCCATAGAGTACGGTAAAGGTGTGTACGGGGCGGATAAATTGAGTGCGCTTGCTTCCCCAACGCATCGCTTTAGGGATAGGGAGCTTCTTCAGTGAGCTTTCAATCATGTCACTAAGCAGCACTTGGATCGTTTCACCAGTCACGCTGGCTACATGCATAAGCCACTCACCTTTATCGGTCTTAAGTCGTTGTGCTTGGGCAACTTCAATACCGTTAGACCTAGCCCAACCCTGAGCGGCTTTGGTTGGATTACCATCAGCATCGAAAGCGGCACTGCTTGCAGGGCCTCTTTTTTCAACATTTTTGTCTGGTTGTTTTTCCGCTAACTGTTCTACAGCAACCGCAAGGCGACGAGGAGATGCAAACCACTTAACGTTGGTATACTTTAGGTCTGCATCTTGAAGGGCTTGTGACATATTATCTGCAAACGCTTGGGCTAATGTTTTTAATGCCTTTGGAGGAAGCTCTTCGGTGCCAAGTTCAATTAATAAATTCTCTTTACGCATCGTTATTTCCTCCTTTCTTTAACTCGCTAGACTTGCACATGGGGAAGCCTAAAGCTTCTCTGCTCTGATAATAGGTTTCCGCTACCGCTTTGGACAATGCTCTAACGCGCAAAATATAACGCTGACGCTCGGTGACGGATATAGCATGGCGGGCATCTAACATATTGAACGCATGAGAAGCTTTCATAACTTGCTCATAGGCCGGCAGGGGCAGACCCGCTTCTATCATTCGCTGGCTATCTTTTTCGCATTGTTCAAATGTCGCAAATAAAGCTGTCACATCAGCATGTTCGAAGTTATATGCTGATTGTTCTACTTCATTTTGATGGAACACATCTCCATAGGTTACTTTGCCCATAGGTCCGTCAGTCCAAACCAGATCATAAATGCTGTCAACGCCTTGAATATACATGGCTAATCTTTCCAGACCATAGGTGATTTCACCAGTGACAGGTGAGCACTCTAAGCCTCCAACTTGCTGGAAGTAGGTAAATTGTGTGACTTCCATGCCATTTAACCATACTTCCCAACCAAGGCCCCATGCGCCAAGGGTAGGGGATTCCCAATTGTCTTCGACAAAGCGGATATCATGAACCAGTGGATCAAAACCTAATTCACGTAAGGAATCCAAATACAACTCTTGGATATTGTCTGGGGAGGGTTTAAGCATGACTTGGAATTGGTAATAGTGCTGTAGACGATTAGGATTCTCTCCATATCGGCCATCGGTAGGTCTTCTACATGGCTGCACATAAGCACTACTGATGGGCTCAGGCCCTAATGAGCGCAAAAACGTCATAGGATGAAAGGTGCCAGCACCTACTTCCATATCTAAAGGTTGGATAATTACACAACCTTGGCGAGCCCAATAATCCTGTAAACCCAGAATTAGCCCCTGAAATGTCTTAATATCAAACTTTTGCATGTACTATCACTATACAATTAGGTTATTTTAAAAAATGCACGCAAGTATACCTGCTGTCGTGCATCGAATGTAGGTTAAAAAATGATTTATTCTGACAAAAGGCTATTTGTTTGGGAGCCCTTATGCAATTAACACGCTGTGGTTGGGTAAGTAATGACCCCATTTACCAACAATACCATGATCAGGTGTGGGGTAGACCGGTTAAAGACAGTCAGACGTTATTTGCTAAATTATGCCTCGATGGTCAGCAAGCTGGTTTGAGTTGGATAACCATCTTAAAAAAACAGCAAAACTATGAAAAAGCGTTTTTTAATTTTGACCCAGAAAAAATTATTAAGTTAAATCAAGAGGATGTCGAGCGACTCATGCTGAATTCCGGCATAGTGCGCAACCGATTAAAAATTAACTCTATCATTAAGAACGCAAATGCCTATCTAAAAATGGCCGAAAATGGAGAGGACTTTAGCCAATTTATCTGGAGTTTTGTCGATCACAAACCCACTATAAATACTTGGCAAAGTTTAAATCAAGTACCTACTTCTACAAGCGAATCCGATGCGATGGCAAAAGCGCTAAAAAAACGTGGTTTTAATTTTGTTGGCTCAACAATTTGTTACGCTTTCATGCAAGCAGTTGGCTTGGTAAATGACCATACCATTGACTGTCATTGCTACCCATCAGATCTTGAACTCTAGTTGCCTGATTAGCGCCACTTCTTTCAAAATCCCTGCTTCGAGCTGTGCTTCTTGTTCTTCTCTAATTTTATCTTGTTCTTTGCGTTCTTGGTTGTTTTGAAATTTACGTTGTTGGTGGGTAGGTAAGTGCCGTACATGGGTAAATAGCTCAAACAACTGAGGATAATCTCTTTCACAATTCGGTGGCGATTCTACAGGAATACAATCAAGTAAATTAACTAACCGGATCGCCCCTTCAGACAAATTACATTGCTGCTGCTCAACGGCGAGTGCTATGGTCTGGATACTCTCCATAATGCGCAGTACTCTGGCTCGTCTTGCTTCGAGTTGCCGCTGTTTTTGCTGCTTCAGTTGAAATAATAACTTCCCAGCATAGAATGCTAATCCTGCCAAAAACACTAGACATAGCCCGACAACTAAATATTCAACACCAGACAAAATAGACCTCTTACTTAAACTTATTAATGTCTATAGACTCAAAACGATTTAAAAGATCGTCTTCTTGACTATCTTTATTGTCTGTTTCTACTTCAGCTTCATTTTCTTCGTCACCTATGCCGAGCAATTCGCATAACACTTTATGCCTAGCCAATTGAGTTTCGACATAGCGGTTATCTTCATTTGATAGCACTGCACCTTCATCTAATTGATCAAGTAAATCAGACAACCTAGTATTTTCTTCTAGGGCTTTTAGCTCTTGAGCAGGTGTGAAGAAGGTTTCTTTCGAAATAACCGGTTTTATGGGCTTGTCTTTTTTAGCTTCAATAACTAATGAGATCGGCTTTTTACTGCCAATACGCGGGTCTTTGTTAGCACCGGTGCCATGTTTCTGTGAATTGAGCTCAACCATGTCCTGGCGACTGCCAGATGGATTGCCTTTACGCTTTTTAGGTTTACCGGTTTGTGTCGCTTTAGGTTTTTTCGGTTCCCAATTTGCTTTAGGTGTACCAATTTGCCCAATTTTGCGAGATTTCTTGATTCTTGCCATGAATATTGCCGTGTAATGAATAAGGTTTAATTTTACCTTAATTTTATGGGGTACACACAGACAAATAACGATGAGCTGAATCTTTTGTGGGCACAAAAGAAAAAAGGCAACAGCAAAACTGTTACCTTTTAGATATTGAGTGTCAGATGACACTTCTCCCGTTATATGTTCATCCTAAACATTTAGCGCTTTCCATTTCAAACCGCTTCTCTTTTTATTAATATTTACGAAGCTTTTATTTTTGTTGTCGGTCATCCTGACACTTTATGGTTAATCCATTTATTCCCAGGTTGGTTAAGTGAACAGCTTATTGGTTTTATTAGTTGCCGTTCTAGCTTCCGTGACAGGCTATCGCCTGCGCTTCCTTTTTTTAATCTGCGCAAAGAATACACCATAAAGTATAATTTACAACTCATTTACATTGTGTTTGCAAAAAAAAATGAACTTTTTGGTCATATTATTGTATTGGGGTAATTTAAATTACCTTAATTAATGAAGTCCACCTAAGTATTTGGATAATACTTCGATATCTTCGTCAGTTAATTTTTTCGCGATATCACGCATCATGCCGTTCAAATCATTGGCTCGGTCACCGCTTTTAAACATCTCTAGTTGGCTTTTCAAATAACCTGTATGTTGACCGCTGATATCAGGAAAACCAGCCAATCCCATACCATTTCCTCTTGGACCGTGGCAGGCAATACAAGCGGTTACGCCTCTATCAACATCCCCACCGCGATATAGCTTCTGGCCTTTTTCGATCACATCTTCTGGCGTCGAACCCGCTGACTGTTCTTGTGATGAAAAGTAGGCTGCTAGATCCTGCATGTCCTGTTCTGAGAGACCCGCTGCCTGAGCGCCCATGATGGGGTTGTTACGTCCTTCTTTACCACCGGTCTCATATGCTAGTTTGAACTCAGCTAACTGTTTAGCTAAATAATTGGCATGTTGACCTGCCAATTTAGGGTTCATCTCAATAGCAGAGTTACCATCGGCTCCATGACATGCGGCACAAGTAAGTGACTTAGCTTTCCCTGCTTCAGCATCACCTTGTGCTAAAACAGTAGTTGAAAACGCAAACGATAAACACAATAACAAACCCAATTTTTTCATAGTGGTTCTCAAAACATCTTTTTGAAATGGTTAATTAATAACGGTATTTTACACATATAATGGCATGATAAAATCATTTCCAGAAGAATTGTGTGGATATTTCATCGTTTTAGCTCAATAAATGCCTATCAATGTTATACTTGCCAGCAAAAATACCGATCAACCTTCCAATGTTAAGAGAGAATGTGTGAGTCACTATAGTCATGCCAAATTTACCAAAAGCGCTCCTGATATCCGACACCTAGAGCAGGATACTGGAGTAGAAGTTGCGTTCGCCGGTCGTTCAAATGCAGGAAAATCAAGTGCGTTAAATCGCCTAACTCGGCAAAAAGGTCTAGCACGAACCAGTAAAACGCCAGGAAGAACTCAATTAATCAATATGTTTGAAATTGACGAAGGCCGTCGGTTGGTTGATTTACCCGGCTACGGTTACGCTAAAGTACCTTTGGATATGAAACTTAAATGGCAAAAGGCATTGGGCGAATACTTGCAAGTTCGAAAGAGCTTAAAGGGGCTAGTGGTGCTTATGGATATCCGTCATCCTTTCAAAGATCTTGACCAGCAACTCATTGCCTGGGCGGTTGAGCGTAATTTACCTGTTTTGGCACTTTTAACTAAAGCGGACAAATTGAAGTCAGGTAAGCGCAAAGCGCAGTTGCTGATGGCCCGTGAAGCCTCTATGGCATTTTGTGGAGATGTGACCGTTCACGCTTTTTCATCCCTAAATGGATTGGGTCTAGATAACTTAGAAGCGGTATTAGATAGCTGGCTGGGTTATACAACAACCTCAGCGCAGGAGGATGCTGATACCAGTGAATAAAAAAAGCCTCTTTGCAAGCAAAGAGGCATACACACTGAGAGAAAACACATAAACACTATATAGTCAGAGTCTACAGTTTCGTAAAAGTTCACACAGCTCGTAAAAACTTTCTTGCAGGCATAAAAAAACCTCGGCAAAAGCCGAGGTCAAAATCAAAGGTATAACTAAAAAGTAACCTCTGTACCCTACAGAGTATATTTTAGACATCGTGCAGGCTTTTGCAATGCAAAAGTGTAATTTTATTACAACATCCTAGTTTATTTACTTTCTTCGTAGTGAATAGTCTCTATCAATTTAGTGCGCTTCATCCCAATTTTCTCCTGTTCCAGCTTCCACAATTAGCGGGACTGAAAGTGAAACGGCTGCTTCCATTAGCGCTATAATGGTTTTAGTGTGCTCAGCTACTTTTTGTTCTTTTATTTCAAAAACAAGCTCATCATGTACTTGCATGATCATTTTAACATCATCATTAGCTAGACCATCGATCCACTGATCCACTTTAATCATTGCCATTTTGATTATATCTGCAGCCGTGCCTTGCATGGGGGCGTTGATTGCGGCCCGCTCTGCACCTTGACGACGCATGCCATTACTCGCATTGATATCAGGTAAATATAGCCTGCGACCAAATACCGTCGATACATAACCTAATTCTTTGGCTGATACCCGAGTATCCTCCATATACCCTAAAACGCCAGGGTAGCGCTCGAAATAGACATTCATATACTTTTGTGCGTCTTGCCTTGGAATATTTAACTGACGAGACAGGCCAAAGGCTGACATACCGTAAATCAATCCAAAATTAATCGCTTTAGCACTGCGTCGTTGATCACTTGTTACTTCATCAAGGCCGACAGAAAATACCTCTGCAGCTGTAGCTTTGTGAACATCTTTACCACTTGAAAACGCATCCACCAGCCCCTTGTCTTTAGACAAATGGGCCATAATACGAAGCTCAATTTGAGAATAATCCGCAGCTACAATTTTATATCCGGGACGGGCCACAAAGGCTTGTCTGACTTTACGGCCTTCCGCAGTCCGAATAGGAATGTTTTGTAAATTCGGATCTGTAGATGATAGCCTTCCTGTCGCCGTTATGGCTTGGTGATAAGAGGTGTGCACACGTCCTGTGCGTGGGTTGATCATCTTTGGTAACTTATCAGTGTAAGTATTTTTTAATTTAGTTAACCCACGGTATTCCAATAACAATTTAGGTAAAGGATAGTTCAAAGCAAGTTCATGTAGGACTTCTTCAGCGGTGGAAGGTGCGCCTTTGGGGGTCTTTTTAAGGACAGGTAAGTCTAATTTATTAAACAGTATTTCTTGTAATTGCTTGGTCGAACCTAAATTGAACTCTTCTCCCGCCATATCATGCACTTCTTTTTCTAACTGCATAATACGACTAGCTAAATCTTGAGTTTGTTGTAGCAATGTTTGGCTATCAATTAACACTCCCCCTTGTTCCATTTTGGCTAACACCGAAATGAGCGGTCGTTCAATTTGGCTAAACACAGATTGCAATTTGCTGTCTTGACTCAATTGTTGCCAAAGGGTTTGATGCAAGCGCAGAGTAATATCAGCATCTTCCGCAGCATAAGGTGAGGCTTGTTCTAACGGTATTTGATTGAAACTGAGCTGCTTTGCTCCCTTGCCGGCTATCTCCTCGAAGGTGATGTTATTATGCTGTAAATAGTGTTTAGCAAGGCTATCCATATCATGCCGAGTCGCAACACTGTTTAATACATAAGATTCCAACATGGTGTCGAATTCGATACCCGCTAAGTCTATATGGTAGTTGGCCAGTACATTTTTATCATACTTTATATGTTGGCCGACCTTCTTGTGTTGTTCACTTTCTAATAGAGGTTTGAACAGTTCTAACACCATATTTCGATCTAGTTGCTCGGGCGCATCAGGGTAGTCGTGAGCCAAAGGAAGATAAGCAGCCTCGCCGGGTTGTATACAAAAAGACATGCCTACTAATTCAGCCTCCATATAATTGAGGCTGGTTGTCTCTGTATCAAATGCAAATAGTTCGGCGTTTTGTAGCTTTTCAAGCCATTCGTCTAAATCCTGTTTGGTCAAAATGGTACTATATTTAGCGCTGCTATCTAGGGCTGGTGCGGCTTTTGCCTCAGCCTTGTCATCTGATTGCGCAGGAGTAGCCGTTTTACCCGCTAAAATATTGCCACCTTTACTGGCCTCTTCAAACCATCTTTTAAACTCATATTCTTTAAAAAGTTCTGATAATTCATCGCTTAAAGGCGGAGTAGGTACTAACTCACGTGGATTGAATTCAAGTTCAACATCTAATTTTATGGTGGCTAATTCATAGGACAACCGTGCTTGTTCTTCATACTCTCGCATTTTATCAGCCATTTTCTTGGCACCACGGAAGTCAAGATCTGCTATTTTGTCCAGATTTTGATAAATGGCATCGATCCCACCTATACCTTGTAAAAGACCTAGTGCACTTTTATCGCCAACCCCTGGCACTCCGGGAATATTATCAACCTTGTCGCCTTTAAGTGCCAAGAAATCAATAATTAATTCAGGTGGGATGCCGAACTTTTCCCGTACCCCATCAACATCCATTATTTGATTATTCATAGTGTTGATCAAGGTAACGTGTTGATTGACTAACTGCGCCATGTCTTTATCACCTGTGCTGATCAAGGTGTCAATACCATGATCCGTTGCTTGCTGCGCAAGAGTGCCAATTACGTCATCAGCTTCTACTCCATCTTCAACAATAATCGGTAGCCCCATGGCCCTGATTATTTTATGTAGGGGAGCAATTTGACTGCGTAATTCATCGGGCATGGGTGGCCGATTAGCCTTGTAGAGGGGGTAAATGTCATCGCGGAATGTTTTACCCTTGGCATCAAAGACGACGGCCATATGTGTTGGAGAGTATTGCTTCATAAGACTTCTAAGCATATTAACAACACCGTAAATTGCGCCAGTGTCCTGGCCCTTAGAATTTGTCAAAGGGGGCATCCCGTGGAAGGCACGAAACAGATAGGAGGAGCCGTCAACTAAAACAAACGGATTAGGGGGAACTATCGCCATAAAAAGTCCAAATCAAATATATATAAATTATTTTGCAGAATGCCATACAAAGCGCCCATCATCCAGTTCATCTCGCTGTGGATAACTTTGTAGATAGAATTTTAGGATCGTCTTTACGCATCAACTTAAAAATAAATTGAAGTGGTTGCAGGCCTTATGGGCCGTGATGCTCATGAATAAGGAAAGAGATTGTCCTTAATATTTTTATTATTATTATCTTGTGGATAATTTTGTTGATAGATAAATATAAAGCGGTGTTAAGTCTATCAAAATTGCTTAAGCAACTAACAATCTATATGTAAATAGAATGTTAAAAATGCGGCCTTGCTTGAGCAGAGCGGTAATGTAACACATTCCTATTTAGAAAGAAGAGTTAGGATTAAAATTTTTTAGCATCAAAACTAGTTTCAACCTAGCTTGATTTGCATAAGCCATGATTTTAAACGTCTACAGCTGAGCCAATTCGCCAAAAAAAATACATTAGTGCTACTAAGTATGTTTGTACTTACTAACAGGAATTTGATCGGGATGGAAACTGAATTCTGCAAACCCTAATGTTATTAAGCGCTCCAGTATCTTTAATACTTTGGTGATGTATTTAAATGGGTAAAGGTGTGATATCTATTACAAAATAGCGGTGACTTAGGCTGATCTTGATGATAAATGTGAAGGGGTAATAACCAAGGCTCTTATCATTGACGTTTTGGATTGAATTCATTCGAATTCTGATGTCTGTTCGAACTAATTGGAAATTGTTATGCTCACTTGTAGCTAAGCTGAACTTGTCAATAATATAAAATTTGCAGTTCAAAGCACAAATAGAGTAAAAACAATGTATTAAATCGACTATATTTGAATTAACCCCTTTAGATTTATCCTTGAGAAGATGATAATCATCAAACGCCTAAACCCAAAACCATGATCAGGACGCGGTCTTGTTTGAGTATGTTTCCATGAACCCAACTTTTAAATCTGTTCAGGCACTATTGCTAAACAGGCAATTACATCAAGGATGCCTAAAACGATGATGCAATACCGTACGATAATTCGTATATTAGGGCTGTTGGTTGCGATGTTTAGTACTACCATGTTGTTACCCGGTATTATCTCCCTAGTCTTTGAAGATGGCAGTGGCTTACCATTTTTGTTAGCTTTTTTTCTTATTCTTTTCACCGGCTTAGCCTTTTGGTACCCCAATAGAAGATATCGTCGTGATTTAAGAGCAAAGGAAGGCTTCTTGATAGTGGTGTTATTTTGGGCCGTTTTGGCTAGCTTTGCTGCTTTCCCATTCTTGTTACTCGAACAACCAGAAATGTCCGTCACAGACGCATTCTTTGAGTCTTTTTCAGGATTAACCACCACAGGTGCAACTGTTATCGAGGGGATCGAGTACCTGCCTAAATCAGTACAGTTTTATCGTCAACAACTTCAATGGCTTGGGGGGATGGGGATAATTGTGTTAGCTGTCGCTATTTTGCCAATATTAGGGGTGGGTGGAATGCAGCTCTATCGAGCAGAAACGCCAGGCCCGGTAAAAGATTCTAAAATGACGCCTCGTATTGCAGATACGGCAAAGCACCTTTGGTATATTTATCTTTCCCTGACTATTGCATGTGCGGTTTCTTATTGGGCTGCGGGGATGAATTGGTTCGATGCCATTTGTCATTCCTTTTCGACCATAGCCATTGGCGGATTCTCTAATTATGATGCGAGTATGGGACATTTTAATAGCCCAGTCATTAATCTTATATGTGTCGTGTTTTTGTGGATAGCAGCTCTGAACTTTGCCTTACATTATGCGGCTGCAAGCGGCAGATCTTTACGTGGGTATCTTCACGACCCTGAGTTAAAAGCATTTTTCTTTATTCAGGCAGTATTGATCACTGTCTGTTTTCTAGTGCTCGTTCAGCACGGCAATTATGGCAACGCAGAGGGAGCATTTGACCAAGCTTTGTTTCAGGCTGTTTCTGTTAGCACTACGGCTGGATTTGCCACAACTGACTTTGCCAATTGGCCCACCTTTTTGCCAATATTACTTATCTTTTCGAGCTTTATTGGTGGCTGTGCTGGCTCCACCGGCGGTGGTTTAAAGGTCATACGCGTTTTCTTATTGTATCTTCAAGGCAAACGTGAAGTTGAGCGTCTTATCCACCCCAAAGCCGTCTACTCGGTAAAGTTAGGGGATAGACTGATGCCTGAAAGAGTTGTAGAAGCGGTGTGGGGGTTCTTCTCGGCTTATGCAATGATATTTGTGATTATTATGATTGGACTTATTGCAACTGGAATGGATAACATTACGGCTTTTTCGGCTACAGCGGCGACCCTCAACAATTTGGGTCCTGGCCTTGGGCAAGTGGCTGGCACCTTCGCGGATGTGACAGATAGCGGTAAATGGCTACTGGTTGTTGCTATGCTATTCGGACGTTTAGAAATATTTTCTTTATTGGTATTATTTTCTCCAACCTTTTGGCGCAGCTAGTATCTGAACAGGTGAATGAATGGCACTTGCAACAAAAAGCCCGCTTAAATGCGGGCTTTTGAATAATACGAATTAAGAAAAAGATGCCAGCTCTTTGGGGATTAACCCAGTAAATTACCTAAACCTTGCATAAGTAATTGCTTGGCTTGTTGACCTTGTTCAGTATCCAAATATGCTTTGGCCTGCTCAACATATTGCATAATCATTTCTGGTTTTAGCCCTAATGCCTCAAATTGCTTTTTAACATTATTTATAGCTTTTAGAGAATCATTATACTCTGCCGCCTTATCCATAAGCCCAGCTAACCCGCCTGATTCTTTAAGCTGGCTCACATCCGGTGCTGCATTAATCAGGTCAGAAACGCCAGGCAGTGAGTCAGACAATTGATTAAACTTGTCAGCTGAAATATTGCCTTTTACATAATTGAAAATTGATCCCAATCCACCTTGCGCTTGTTGATTGTTTACGCCTAAATTTTTGGCCAATATAGCGACCATATCATTAGAATTAGGAGTTTTCTGTTTTACTTCCTCTCCCATTCCTAACATACTTTTTAGTGAATCAAACCATCCTTCAGCTTGAGATTGGGCTGAAAAAGATAGGGCTATTACGGTGAAAATTACTCCAATACGTTTCATAGTTGTTTCTCCATTATTGATAACGCTAAGTGCGACTGCGCGCAGAGTGTAAATGGTGTTATAGATTTAGCAATTAGCCTTAAGTCTGATTAGCGTCAATGTGCCACAGTGTGTTCATTTATCGTATAAAATCAACCGAAAAAGAATGCACTAGGCTGAAACAGCTTTTCTACATCTGAAATGAATTTTTTATCCACCAAAAACAGTATGACATGATCGTTAGCTTCAATTTTTGTATTACTGTGAGCAATGATCACTTCTTCTTGACGGACAACAGCACCGATAGTGGTGCCGGGGGGGAGTTTAATGTTGCGAATTTCTTTGCCAATTACTTTTGAGGTGTTTTCATCACCGTGAGCTATCGCCTCTATTGCTTCTGCTGCCCCGCGGCGCAGCGAGTAAACATTAACAATATCACCACGCCTAATATGGGTAAGCAAGGCTGAAATAGTGGCTTGCTGGGGCGAAAAGGCAATGTCGATTTCGCCACCTTGAACAAGATCCACATAAGCGCTGCGTTGGATCAGCACCATGGCTTTTTGCGCACCTAAGCGCTTCGCCAGCATTGCTGACATGATATTTGCTTCGTCATCATTGGTAACGGCTATAAAGGCGTCAACCTGTTGCACGTTTTCCTCGGTTAACAACTCATGATCTGAGGCGTCACCGCAAAAAACAATGGTTTTGTCTAAATGGGCTGATAGGTATTTCGCTCGTTCTTGCGAAAATTCAATCAGTTTAACGTTATGGTTATGCTCCAGTCGTTTGGCTAGGCCTGCGCCTATCAATCCGCCACCCGCAATCATAATGCGCTTATAACTAGATTCGAGTTTTTGCAGTTCGCTCATCACCGCGCGAATATGCTTAGTCGCGGCGATAAAAAACACCTCATCATCTGCTTCTATAACCGTAGTGCCTAACGGGCGTATGGGCCTTCCACGTCGATATATCGCAGCAACCCTAGTGTCCACATTTGGCATATGCTCGCGCAACGCGGATAATGCATGTCCAACCAATAGGCCGCCGTAATAGGCTTTAACGGCCACCAGAGACGCTTTGCCATCGGCGAATTCTACAACCTGCAGTGCCCCTGGGTAATCAATTAGGCGCTTTATGGCTTTAGTGACTAATTGTTCAGGTGCAATCAAATGATCAACAGGTATATCCTGATGATGAAAGAGTTTATCTTGGTGAATAATATACTGCTCAGAGCGAACCCTAGCGATTTTGGTGGGTGTATTAAATAGAGAGTGCGCGACTTGGCATGCCATCATATTGCTTTCATCACTGTTAGTTACAGCAATCAACATATCGGCATCTTCGGCCCCCGCTTTGGCTAATACATCCGGGTGGGATCCCACGCCGTGAACAACTTGCAAGTCAAGCCTGTCCTGTAATGAGCGCAAAGTATCTTGGTCTGAATCAATGACAGTAATCTCATTTTTTTCACCTACAAGATTTTCAGCCAGAGTACCGCCAACTTGTCCTGCGCCTAATATTATTATTTTCATTCTTTATCAGATTTAATACGCTTTACTTTAAGGTTAAGACTTTAGCAGTCTCGCATAATAGAAACCATCCATTTGTGTTTCACCCGGTAAAATTTGCCGGCCTGGTTGGCTGATTGTCTCGCCTTCAATAATCGGTAATAAGCTCGCATCCGTTTGCTGCGCTAAGAATCGACTAATCTGATTACGGTTTTCATCGGGTAAAATAGAGCAGGTGGCATAAAGCAGTGTTCCACCAGGCTTGAGCACCGACCACATGGCTTGCAGGATTGTCTGTTGTAGCGCAACTAAGGTGTCGATATCAGTGCTTTTGCGTAGCCATTTTATGTCTGGATGACGACGAATTACACCGGTTGCGGAACAAGGCGCATCAAGCAAAATTCGATCAAATTGTTGACCATCCCACCAGCTGGCAATATCGGTTGCGTTGGCGCTGACTAATTTGGCTGATAGCTCAAGTCGATCTAAATTCTCTTGTACCCGTATCAATCTTAACGGGTCTACATCCAAAGCAATACATTCTTTTAAGTTAGGTTGTAATTCCAAAATATGACAGGTTTTGCCACCAGGTGCCGCGCAACAATCTAAAATGCGCTCATTTTTTTCAGCTTGTAAATAGCGCGCGGCTAACTGAGCGGCGCCATCTTGGACGGCAAACCAACCTTGGTCAAAGCCCGGTAACTGTGTAATGTCCTGACTCTTCGCCAAAATAATCGCATCTGGATGTTCTTCGCTTAATGTGAATTCTTGATTCTGTGCAGTTAGAAATTCAGAAAACTGCCCGACGGACATTTTTTGCTGGTTAACTCGCAGCCATATCGGCGGTCTAGAATGCATAGCCTGACTTAGTTCGGCAAGCTGAAGAGGATAAGCTTGCTGAATTTGTTTATATAGCCACTTAGGTAAACCTGATTCTATTTGTTCATCACCGATTGGTGTTTCATTGAGTTTTTGTCTAATAAAGTTACGCAAGATAGCGTTGACTAAACCTTTTAATGGTTCTGCTTTTAATACCCGCGTCGCCTCAACCGTTTCTGATACGGCTGCATGAGTTGAGACACGGCTAAAAGCGATTTGATACAACCCCAGCATGATTAAATGCTCAACTACTTTGTATTTGTTTTTCAGGGGTTTATCTAACAACTTACGTAACCAATATTGTAAAGTGGGTAGTTGACGTAATACCCCATAAACCATTTCTTGCAGCCAAGCTTTGTCTTTATCTAAATAAGGTTGTTGGGCAATGGGTAAGCATTCTCGAGCCGATTTACCTTGATCGAGTATTTGATGTAGTAGCTTGGCGGCATCAGCTCGCAAATGCTTACTGGAGCGTAGTTGCTGAATTTGTTCTGTACTGTTGCTCAAGCTAACACCTGACCGGGTGTAAACCACTCTTTCTTAGCATTCAGAATATCTCGCACGGGCATGGCTTTTTTTCCTGGCAGTTGAAGAGAGTTAATTAATAAACCGTTCGATCCCGCTTTAACTAAAATACCTTGCTTGTCAGCACGAATAATTTCACCGTCTAATAATTGCTGATGCTGGGGAGGGAGTTCCACCACGCTTGCACCCCACACCTTGATGTCCAAATTTCCATGTCCCTCGGCAGCGATACTAAAGTAGGCAACGGGCCAGGGGTTAAATGCACGAATGTTACGTTCTAATTGAGTTGCATCTAGATGCCAATCTATTTTAGCCTCTTGCTTGCTAAGCTTCTGTGCATAATTAGCGGCATCATCTTGTTGTGTTTCAGGACTAAGTTGCTCCAACTGGTTCAAGCAATCTAATAACGCTAACGGCCCCGTTTCGGCCAGTTTGGTATACAAAGTGGCGCTGGTATCTGTAGATTCAATATCGATGGTTTTTTTCAACAACATAGGACCTGTGTCTAATCCCTGGTCCATCTGCATTAGGGTAACACCTGTAACTTTGTCACCGGCCCAAATCGAACGCTGTATAGGCGCCGCACCACGCCAACGAGGCAATAGTGAACCATGTACATTTAGGCAGCCTAGGCGAGGGGTATCTAACACAACTTGCGGCAAAATAAGTCCGTAAGCCACTACAACCATGACATCGGCATTCATGGCCGCCAATTGTTGCTGCGCATCTGCATCTTTAAACGAAACAGGTTGGTAGACAGGGATGTCATGCAGCAATGCTAATTGTTTGACGGCACTTTGTTGAAGCTTTTTGCCACGCCCAGCGGGCCTGTCTGGCTGGGTGTAAGCTGCTATGACATTATGCTGGGACTGGATCAGTCCCGCTAAATGCAAGGCAGCGAACTCAGGTGTTCCAGCAAATACGATATTAAGTGATTTGGACAAAAAAGTTCCTTGGTTAAGATATTAGTCGCCGCGTGAATTTAAACGAGCTTCTTTTTCTAGCTTGCTGCGAATTCGCTGACGTTTTAACGGAGACAGATAATCGACAAATAACTTGCCTTTGAGATGATCCAGCTCGTGCTGAATGCAAATAGCGAGTAATCCGTCAGCTTCCAAAGTAAAAGTTTTACCATCAAGATCCATGGCTGTTACTTTGATATGCTCTGCACGCTCCACTTTGGCATAACTGTGTGGTACCGACAAGCAGCCTTCTTCGCTTATGGTCTTGCCGTCCATCTCAATGATTTCAGGGTTGATGAATACTCTTTGTTTGTCTTGGTCTTCAGATACATCCATCACGACCACGCGCTTATGGACATCAACTTGCGTCGCCGCCAGACCAATGCCGTTTTCTTCACGCATAGTCTCGAACATATCCGCAACTAAGGTTTTTATTTCGCCGTCAATCTTGTCAACGGGCTTGGCGACTGTACGAAGTCGCTCATCAGGGAATCTCAATACGTTTAAAATGGCCATCTTGTTCTTCAGCTACACTATACTCTGTAAACCTAGGTCAGTTTTTGACAAAACTGTACTCAAGGTCAGTATCAATTACTATACGGTTCAATAAAATAGACTATTGAATGATTGGGATCGCTATTCTAGCCTAAATATATATAAAGTTCGATCAAGCTTTATCAAGTGCAGGTCGATACTAAAACCACAATGAAAGGTGTAAAGAGGAAGGCATGGGCAAAAAATTAATAAAGCTGTTAGTGATACTTTTGTTTTTGCCGTTGGTATCGTTGGCCGATGTGATCAATATTAAAGGTAGCGCACCAGAGGTTTACGTGGTGAAAAAAGGCGACACCTTGTGGGATATCTCCAGCTTATACTTGGATAAACCTTGGTTGTGGCCAGAACTATGGCGTAACAATGTACATATAGATAATCCTCATCTTATTTATCCCGGTGATGAACTGCGCCTGCGCTACAATGCCGAAGGTGAGCCCCAACTAGAGATGGTCAGAGAGACACCCAAAACACAAATTAAGTTGTCTCCCCAAGGCCATAAGGTAATGAAGCAAGCCGAGCCTATTCCAGCTCTTCCATGGACGGTGATCCAGCCCTACATTGAAAATAGTTCTATTATGAGTGACGAAGAATATCAACGTTTGCCGCACTTGTTGGGTAATCAGGAAGGGGCGGTGCGCTATGTCAGTGGCGATCTTGTTCTTAGTCGAGCGGCTCGTCGTACCCCGGGTCGCTACAATATAATACGCAAGCAGAATCCAGTGCTTGATCAATATGGAAACCTTCTTGGTATCCAGATTCGACATGTAGCAGATGCGGTACCCTTGGAAAGTGAAATTGAAGGCCAGCACTTAGTTGAGCTCAAGCAAGCTAATTTTGAAGCCAAACGAGGGGATAAGCTGTTGCCTGCAGAAGATATTGCACCACAAAATTTGGAGCTTCATCCCGCTACTCGCCAAAAAGGTCAAATTGTCGACAGCCTTGAGCAACACCAGTTGCTCGGTAAATATAATGTAGTAGTGCTAGATCTAGGTGAGCGAGAAGTTAAGCCTGGTACGGTCTTTGGTATTTATCTGCAAGGGCCCGACATTTATGATGGCGAATCACCAAAGTACGATAAAGAGAACGGCTTCATTCAAGCTGTGTTTGATGGCGGGGATGAGGTCGCTCAACCATTTATCAAGGCTGGCGAGGTGGTGGTGTTTAAAGTTTTCGAAAAAGCCAGTTATGCCTTAATAACCCGCTCCACTAAAGTAATTCGCAAGGGCGCTTTGGTGGCTAAACCCTAGAAAACAATTAAACCGCAAGGACGCAGCGAATGGCACAGGAAGTGCAAAACTCATCTGCTCGTTTGGCCGAGTTAGCTGATATTAGTGAAACAGGCAATGACCACTTGATTCAGTGGCTGATCTTAGAGCAAATCCCACAGTTCGGTCCGGCAAAACTAGCTAAAATAATTGAGAACAGTGGGATAGAAGCAATTCAACAATTATTCGCGCTGGATAGCAAAAGTCTAATCCATTTAGGCTTATCATCATCGCAGGCTCGTATCCTAATAGAGCCCGATATGGGGTTGCTCAATAGGCATATCAGATGGCTTAAAAGTGATCCTGCTCATTTCATTTTGTTCCCTCAACATTCGGCTTATCCTCGATTGTTGGCAAACATTAGTCGTCCACCATTTTTATTATTTGGAAGGGGAAATAAAACATTATTAAATACTCCACAGGTAGCAGTAGTAGGCAGTCGCAATCCGAGCATGTATGGGAAGCATTGCGCATTTGATTTGTCGGCTCAAATGGCGCTTAACGGTGTTTGTGTTACCAGCGGTTTAGCCTTAGGAATAGATACCTGTGCTCATCAAGGGGCATTGAGCGTCAACGGCCAGACAATAGCTGTTTTAGGGAGTGGATTGGAAAAGTGCTATCCTAAACGCAACCGGCCTTTGGGTGCTGAAATAGTCGAGAATGGGGGGGTGCTGTTGTCCGAGTTTTCACCTTGGTGCGAGCCCAAAGCAGAAAATTTCCCCCGTCGTAATCGCATCGTTAGTGGATTATCAATGGGCGTGCTAATTGTTGAAGCTGCACTTAAAAGTGGTTCACTGATCACCGCTCGATTGGGTCTTGAACAAAACCGCGAAGTGATGGCGATACCAGGCAATATTAATAGTCCTTTAAGCGCGGGGAGCCATTATTTGATCCAACAAGGGGCCAAACTGGTAACTAACATAAGTGATATATTAGAAGAATTTCAGCATCTTAGTTCGAAATCACAAATAGATGCTGTAAAAAAAGTACAAAAAAGACCTTGTGAAAGCTTGGCATCGGACACATTGTTAGATAGTGTAGAACATGACGTGACTGCGTTAGACGCTATAATGCAACGCAGTAATCTGCCGATTAAACAAGTATTGGCGCAATTATTAGAATATGAATTGCGTGGTTTAGTAGCTTCCGTACCTGGAGGTTACATCAAATTGAGGGGCAAATAATATGTTCGATATCCTCATGTATCTATTCGAAAACTTCATTCACAGTGAAACTGAAATTCGTGTTGATCAAGACGAATTGACCGACGAACTTGTGCGCGCTGGATTTCATCATGATGAGATTTATAAAGCGCTTTCCTGGCTTGAAAAGCTAGCCGCACTGCAAGAAACAGATATTAAACCTTATTTAGTCAAGTCTGGCGATGCACTCGTTAATCGAATCTATACCCATGAAGAAGAGATGCGTTTGGATGTAGAGTGTCGTGGTTTCTTGATGTTTTTAGAACAAATTAATGTGTTAGATTCATCCACCCGCGAGATGGTTATTGATCGGGTAATGGAAATAGATTCCAAAGAATTTTGTTTAGAAGACCTCAAATGGGTTGTTTTAATGGTGCTATTTAATGTGCCTGGTAAAGAGAATGCTTATGCTCAAATGGAAGATCTTCTTTTTGATGAGCCCGAAGGTCCACTTCATTAACTTAAGTTACATCAGCCTGTGGTCTAAAGACCACATGCTAACCTCCTATATGTGTAAGCTATAACATGTCTAAAATTGATCATTCTCTTTTTTCTGGACATGAAAATGCTTTAGATGGCGCTTTTGGTGATTGCCCAGAGTGCAGCGCCAAACTACACGTCAGGCGCAGCAAAGCTGGCGCGTTCTTAGGATGTTCCGATTATCCCAAATGCACCTTTTCTAAACCCATCCATGACAATCAAACTGTAGAGTTGACTCAAATAGGTGGCTCAAGTTGCCCCGATTGTGGTTTAGCTTTAGCAATAAAAAAAGGCCGTTATGGTTTATTCATTGGCTGTACAGGCTTTCCTGAATGCCATCATATCGAGGCAGCAAAACAACGGGCTGATATTCATGTTGATTGCCCGGTGTGCAAAAGCGGTAAGCTGCTTAAACGGGCCAACAAGTTTGGCAAAAGTTTTTATGCTTGCGACGGTTTCCCTTCTTGTAAATACGCGCTGAATCATCAACCGATTAACAAGACTTGCCCTAAGTGTGATTGGCCTGTGATGTTAGAGCGAAAGAGTGCAGGCAAAACCTACTATCAATGTGCGCAGAAAGAATGCAACGCCAAAGTCAACCAGTGACAGTCGTCGCTTTTTAAACTTCCCTATATGCATTACACTCCGTTGCCTTACTAATTAGACTTTTATTTGCATGTTAATTAAACCTAATTCAGCACAATTAATAACGCACTTTTCAAGCGGTGCTATTTTGGCTTATCCTACGGAGGCGGTATTCGGGCTAGGCTGTGATCCTCGAAACGAGGAAGCAATTTCCAGACTTTTTGAATTAAAGAATAGGCCTTTGCACAAAGGTGTGATTTTAATTGCTGGAAATGTTGAACAGCTAGAAGACTTTGTGGATTTTTCTGCAATACCCAAAAGCCAACTCTCAGAGGTGATGGCTTCGTGGCCGGGACCGCACACATGGCTGCTACCAAAACAACAAAATACCAGTGATTCTTTGACCGGTGGCTCAGATTTAATCGCCGTGAGGGTCAGTGCTTATCCGCCAGTTATTGACCTATGTAAAATCCTAAACAGTGCATTGATATCTACAAGTGCAAATGAGAGCGGCTTACCGCCAGCAACTTCGCAGCAGCAAATTGTCCAACAATTCGGTGACCAAGTTGTATGTATAGAAGGTAAAGTCGGACAACAACGTAATCCGAGTCAAATTAGAAATGGACTCACAGGTGAGATAATAAGAGCAGGTTAATGACTATGACAGATACCTCAGCACCAGACCTGCAAAAGGTCAAAGAGTATTTACTAAAACTACAAGATGATATTTGTCATACGCTAGAATTAGCTGATAGCAAAGGTAGCTTCAAAGAAGATGCATGGGAACGGGAAGAAGGCGGTGGAGGTCGTACTCGGGTACTCACCGGTGGCAATATTATAGAACAAGGTGGGGTAAACTTCTCTCACGTGTTTGGTTCGCAACTTCCTCCCTCTGCCAGTGCCGCTAGGCCTGAGTTGGCTGGTAGAAGTTTTCAGGCTATGGGTGTGTCTTTGGTTATCCACCCCCGAAACCCTTTTGTCCCTACATCTCATGCCAATGTAAGATTTTTTATGGCTGAAAAAGACGGTGAGGCCCCAGTTTGGTGGTTTGGAGGCGGGTTTGATTTAACCCCGTTTTATCCTTTTCTGGAAGATGTTCAGCACTGGCATTCTGTTGCCAAAAATCTTTGTTCACCTTTTGGAGACGACGTTTATGATAAATACAAGACATGGTGTGATGAGTACTTCTATTTAAAGCACCGAGGAGAAACCCGCGGTGTTGGTGGTCTGTTTTTTGATGACCTGAATGAGTCAGGATTCGATCAGTCCTTTGCATTTATGCAAGCTGTTGGCAACGGCTTTTTAGATGCATATATTCCTATTATTGAAAAGCGTAAGGATATTCCTTACGACGAGAAACAGCGACAATTCCAATTGTATCGACGTGGTCGTTATGTAGAATTTAATCTTGTGTATGACCGCGGTACCTTATTTGGTCTGCAAAGTGGAGGCCGCACTGAGTCTATATTAATGTCGATGCCGCCATTGGCTCGTTGGGAATATAACTATCAAGCCCAGTCCAATACTGCGGAGGCACGTTTGGTGGAAGATTTTTTAAAGCCCAGAGATTGGTTAAATCTGAAAACTTCAGGGAAGTAATCGTTTTGAATTCCTTTAAAAATGATCATTATGCGGTTTTTGGAAATCCTATTGAGCAAAGCAAATCGCCATTAATCCATCAGTTATTTGCTGAGCAAACAGGGCAAGATATTTCATACCAAAAAATATTGGGTGAAATTGATAGCTTCCCAGCCAACCTATCAGAATTTTTTAACAATGATTTCGCGAAGGGATGTAATGTCACTGCGCCGTTTAAACAAGAAGCCGCTAAGTGGGTGGCGGAGTTGACACCCAATGCGCAGGCGGCCGGAGCCGTTAATACCATCATTAGAATGGAAAATGGCCTTTATAAAGGGGATACCACAGATGGTGCAGGTCTGGTTATCGATCTAAAGAATCAGCAAGCTAGTTTACTTAACGCTAGAATTCTACTTATTGGTGCTGGTGGAGCGACACGAGGTGTTGTTTTGCCGCTTCTTGCGCAAGGGGTTGAATGCATTGATATTGTGAACCGAACTAAAAGTAAGGCTGAAGAATTGAGTCAGTGGTTTGCTAATGACAAAATTCATGGTTTAGGTTTCGATGAGGTTAATATCAACAGCAAAACCTACTCTATTATTATTAATTGTACTTCTGCGAGTCTAGATAATCGTATACCTGATATTTCTGACGCTGTACTAAGTGCCTCAGAATTTGCTTACGATATGGTTTACTTAGCTGAACCGACTGTTTTTATGCAAAAAGCCAAAGCATTGGGTGTGCTTAAGATTAGTGACGGATTGGGTATGTTAGTCGGGCAAGCAGCATATAGCTTTTACCTATGGCGCGGTGTTATGCCTGATATCCAGCCGGTATTACAAAAACTCCGGGCTGAATTATGAATCAAACCGTTCAAGTATTAGATGGTTATATTTATGACGTAGATAAACAGGCGATGAAACTATTGGTAATGAATGGGGGGCAATTAATCGATTGCTACATACTGCCAATAAAATCCTCTATTGCTGAAGATCTTTATATTAGACATCAATTTGATATAGAGGAGTTGATCGCAGAACAGGTTAGCTCGGAGCAGTGGAATGAATCAGGAGATATAATCATATCTCCTGACGCCATATTGGCTTAACGCTCTTGCAAGTATTCGTCTTTAGTCACTAGATAATTTTCAGCAGATATCTTTAAGAATGCTAATTCCTCTTCACTTAGCTTACGAGCCTGCTTGGCTGGGCTGCCAACATATAAGAATCCGCTCTTAAGAACTCGGTTTGGGGGAACTAAACACCCAGCGCCAACAAAGACATCATCTTCTACTATGGCACCATCCATTATAATGGCACCCATCCCAACTAATATGCGACTGCCTAATGTACATCCATGTAGCATGCACTTATGGCCAATAGTCACATCATCACCAATGACTAGCGGGAAACCGTCAGGCTGACTAACACTACTGCGTGTCACATGTAGAACCGTAGCGTCCTGAATATTAGTGCGGCTTCCCACACGCATTGCATTAACATCACCGCGAGCAACAACTAATGGCCAAACACTAACATCATCACCACATTGAATATCACCTACCCATACAGCGCTGTCATCTACATAACAGTTTTGCCCAAAAGAGGGTGTTACACCCTTAAACGAACGAATTGCCATATTATTCCTACTATATATAAAAGGCTAAAGGCGCAATATAACCTCTCATTTGCACTAATACTATCCGATTTGCTCAATATCTAAGCACTTAGAATGTTTTTTTAAATAAGCCCTTGACGTTCATCTTGGTAACTGTAGAATGCGCCCTCGCTTCGGGGAGTTCTTACAAGAACACTCATTCACAGAGAGTCAAATGACAAATCTGTGACACAGCTCTAGGGCAGGTGTGAAGCGGGGTTCAACCAGAAACGTTTCGAAAATAAATTAAAATTTTCTAAACAAAAAAGGTTGACACCGAATCCGGAGAGTGTAGAATACGCCTCCCGCTTGAGAGAGACCTTAGAGTCAAACTTCAGCAAGGAAAAAGATTTATCGGGTGACGTCAAATGCGACGCTTACCTTGAGCAAGAAAGCCGAGTGATAATGTTTACATATTTGCTGGCAAGATTAGCTCAAAATGTTCTTTAACAATTGATAACAAGACAATCTGTGTGGACACTCATTATAAGAGTGTTTACCAAAAAAATTCATATTTCGAAACTTTAATTGAAGAGTTTGATCATGGCTCAGATTGAACGCTGGCGGCAGGCCTAACACATGCAAGTCGAACGGTAGCAGAACTAGCTTGCTAGTTGCTGACGAGTGGCGGACGGGTGAGTAATGCCTGGGAATTTGCCTTTGTGTGGGGGATAACTATTGGAAACGATAGCTAATACCGCATAACGTCTACGGACCAAAGGGGGCTTTTAGCTCTCGCGCAAAGAGAAGCCCAGGTGAGATTAGCTAGTTGGCGGGGTAAGAGCCCACCAAGGCGACGATCTCTAGCTGTTCTGAGAGGAAGATCAGCCACACTGGGACTGAGACACGGCCCAGACTCCTACGGGAGGCAGCAGTGGGGAATATTGCACAATGGGGGAAACCCTGATGCAGCCATGCCGCGTGTGTGAAGAAGGCCTTCGGGTTGTAAAGCACTTTCAGTTGTGAGGAAAGGTTGATGGTTAATACCCATCAGCTGTGACGTTAGCAACAGAAGAAGCACCGGCTAACTCCGTGCCAGCAGCCGCGGTAATACGGAGGGTGCGAGCGTTAATCGGAATTACTGGGCGTAAAGCGCACGCAGGCGGTTGTATAAGCTAGATGTGAAAGCCCCGGGCTCAACCTGGGACGGTCATTTAGAACTGTACGACTAGAGTCTTGGAGAGGGGAGTGGAATTCCAGGTGTAGCGGTGAAATGCGTAGATATCTGGAGGAACATCAGTGGCGAAGGCGACTCCCTGGCCAAAGACTGACGCTCATGTGCGAAAGTGTGGGTAGCGAACAGGATTAGATACCCTGGTAGTCCACACCGTAAACGCTGTCTACTAGCTGTTTGTGGATTTTATCCGTGAGTAGCGAAGCTAACGCGATAAGTAGACCGCCTGGGGAGTACGGCCGCAAGGTTAAAACTCAAATGAATTGACGGGGGCCCGCACAAGCGGTGGAGCATGTGGTTTAATTCGATGCAACGCGAAGAACCTTACCTACTCTTGACATCCAGAAAATTTGGCAGAGATGCCTCAGTGCCTTCGGGAATTCTGAGACAGGTGCTGCATGGCTGTCGTCAGCTCGTGTCGTGAGATGTTGGGTTAAGTCCCGCAACGAGCGCAACCCTTGTCCTTAGTTGCCAGCATTTAGTTGGGCACTCTAAGGAGACTGCCGGTGACAAACCGGAGGAAGGTGGGGACGACGTCAAGTCATCATGGCCCTTACGAGTAGGGCTACACACGTGCTACAATGGCGAGTACAGAGGGAAGCGAGACAGTGATGTGGAGCGGACCCCTTAAAGCTCGTCGTAGTCCGGATTGGAGTCTGCAACTCGACTCCATGAAGTCGGAATCGCTAGTAATCGCAAATCAGAATGTTGCGGTGAATACGTTCCCGGGCCTTGTACACACCGCCCGTCACACCATGGGAGTGGGATGCAAAAGAAGTAGTTAGTCTAACCTTCGGGAGGACGATTACCACTTTGTGTTTCATGACTGGGGTGAAGTCGTAACAAGGTAACCCTAGGGGAACCTGGGGTTGGATCACCTCCTTACACTATAGGTATCACTTTTGTGATGCAGTGTTCACACAGATTGTTTTGTTGTTAATAAAGAAAGAGCAAAAGATGTGCTTGGGTAATTCAAGCAAACTCTTAGCGCTGTAATCATCGTTTATTGCGATGATTTTTGTTCTAGTCGAGCTGACGTTTGAGTGAGCGAGGGCATGTACAAGTGGTACATAACCGAGCGAGCGAAAACTAAAAGCGAAGAGTAGGGCGAAAAGCAGAAGCAAGAAAGGCTTGTAGCTCAGCTGGTTAGAGCGCACCCCTGATAAGGGTGAGGTCGGCAGTTCAAGTCTGCCCAAGCCTACCACTTCGCACCTATGCTGCGTTGGATACCTCGTCGTTTAGCAGGCTAAACGTCCTCGATATCCGCCTTGCCTAGATACGAATTGGCCGAAGATTCATCATCTTCAACCTTTTTACCTGATATTTGAATAAGATATGCAGCGTACAAAGGGGCTATAGCTCAGCTGGGAGAGCGCCTGCCTTGCACGCAGGAGGTCAGCAGTTCGATCCTGCTTAGCTCCACCACTTATTTAAGTGGCGATGATTTGCTCAAAAGGAAGTAAGCACCTTAATCAATATGTGTAGTAATAGCATAAATTGATTAGGGTTTTTTAAACCTTAAAAGTGCATTGTGTAAGCGACGTCATGTAATGATAGTCACCTTGCGCAAATGTTATCTCAAGAATCAGTGTTCACACGTTCACGTTTCTTGTTTCGATAATTTTGCACGAACGTTCTTTAACAATTTGGAAAGCTGATAAAAGTAATCAAAACTAAGAGTAATAATTGAAGAGTAATCTTCAAGCGTACTCTATCTGATTTTGTGATTAGTACTTGTCATGCATACACAAGCTCTTAAATGAGCACCTATGATTTGTGAATAAAAAGGCGCAAATCAAGCCAAAGAATATACCGTTAATCATTCATGTCTTTAACGGAATATTCAACGATTTGGTTTCTAGGCAAGTGGATACGAAAATCGAATGAGGGCGCATACGTATTTGTATGTAACCGAGTGAGATTGAAGAGCCACGCAGCATAGGAAGCAAAGCGGTAGGATATTTGGGGTTGTATGGTTAAGTGACTAAGCGTATACGGTGGATGCCTAGGCAGTTAGAGGCGATGAAGGACGTGTAAGTCTGCGAAAAGCTGTGGTGAGTTGACAAAACGCATTTGAACCACAGATATCCGAATGGGGAAACCCACCGCTTCGGCGGTATCATTAACTGAATACATAGGTTAATGAGGCAAACGAGGGGAACTGAAACATCTAAGTACCCTTAGGAAAAGAAATCAACCGAGATTCCCCTAGTAGCGGCGAGCGAACGGGGATTAGCCCTTAAGCTAATTGTAAGCCAGTGGAATGTGTTGGAAAGCACAGCGATACAAGGTGATAGCCCTGTACACAAAGGCGAACTTTAAGTGAAATCGAGTAGGTCGGGACACGTGTTATCTTGACTGAAAATGGGGGGACCATCCTCCAAGGCTAAATACTCCTAACTGACCGATAGTGAACCAGTACCGTGAGGGAAAGGCGAAAAGAACCCCTGTGAGGGGAGTGAAATAGAACCTGAAACCGTATACGTACAAGCAGTGGGAGCAGACTTGTTCTGTGACTGCGTACCTTTTGTATAATGGGTCAGCGACTTATATTTTGTAGCGAGGTTAACCGATTAGGGGAGCCGTAGTGAAAGCGAGCGTTAACTGCGCGTTTAGTTGCAAGGTATAGACCCGAAACCCGGTGATCTAGCCATGGGCAGGTTGAAGGTTGAGTAACATCAACTGGAGGACCGAACCCACTAACGTTGAAAAGTTAGGGGATGACCTGTGGCTGGGGGTGAAAGGCCAATCAAACCGGGAGATAGCTGGTTCTCCCCGAAAGCTATTTAGGTAGCGCCTCGGACGAACACCATTGGGGGTAGAGCACTGTTAAGGCTAGGGGGTCATCCCGACTTACCAACCCTTTGCAAACTCCGAATACCAATGAGTGATATCCGGGAGACACACGGCGGGTGCTAACGTCCGTCGTGAAGAGGGAAACAACCCAGACCGCCAGCTAAGGTCCCAAAATATTGCTAAGTGGGAAACGATGTGGGAAGGCTAAGACAGCTAGGAGGTTGGCTTAGAAGCAGCCACCCTTTAAAGAAAGCGTAATAGCTCACTAGTCGAGTCGGCCTGCGCGGAAGATGTAACGGGGCTAAGCAATATACCGAAGCTGCGGATGTCTACTTTGTAGACATGGTAGGGGAGCGTTGTGTAAGTGGTTGAAGGTGAGCTGTGAGGCGAGCTGGACATATCACAAGTGCGAATGCTGACATGAGTAACGATAATGGGGGTGAAAAACCCCCACGCCGGAAGACCAAGGTTTCCTGTCCCATGCTAATCAGGGCAGGGTAAGTCGGCCCCTAAGGCGAGGCAGAAATGCGTAGTCGATGGGAAACGGATTAATATTTCCGTACTTGGTATATCAGTGAAGGGGGGACGGAGAAGGCTAGGCAAGCTTGGTGTTGGTTATCCAAGTGAAAGTGCGTAGGGTAGAATTTTAGGTAAATCCGGAATTCTATTAGCCTGAGACACGAGACGAGACACCACGGTGTTGAAGTTGTTGATGCCATGCTTCCAGGAAAAGCCTCTAAACTTATGATATATCGAACCGTACCCCAAACCGACACAGGTGGTCAGGTAGAGAATACTAAGGCGCTTGAGAGAACTCGGGTGAAGGAACTCGGCAAAATAGTACCGTAACTTCGGGAGAAGGTACGCCCCTGTTTGTGAAGGACTTGCTCCGTAAGCGAATGGGGGTCGCAGTGACCAGGTGGCTGGGACTGTTTATTAAAAACACAGCACTGTGCTAAATCGCAAGATGACGTATACGGTGTGACACCTGCCCGGTGCCGGAAGGTTAATTGATGGGGTTAGCGTAAGCGAAGCTCTTGATCGAAGCCCCGGTAAACGGCGGCCGTAACTATAACGGTCCTAAGGTAGCGAAATTCCTTGTCGGGTAAGTTCCGACCTGCACGAATGGTGTAACCATGGCCACGCTGTCTCCACCCGAGACTCAGTGAAATTGAAATCGCAGTGAAGATGCTGTGTACCCGCACCTAGACGGAAAGACCCCGTGAACCTTTACTACAGCTTGGCACTGAACATTGAATCTACATGTGTAGAATAGGTGGGAGGCTTTGAAGCACAGTCGCTAGATTGTGTGGAGCCACCTTTGAAATACCACCCTTGTATATTTGATGTTCTAACATAGGTCCCTAATCGGGATTGTGGACAGTGTCTGGTGGGTAGTTTGACTGGGGCGGTCTCCTCCCAAAGAGTAACGGAGGAGCACGAAGGTTAGCTAATCACGGTCGGACATCGTGAGGTTAGTGCAATGGCATAAGCTAGCTTAACTGCGAGACAGACACGTCGAGCAGGTACGAAAGTAGGTCATAGTGATCCGGTGGTTCTGTATGGAAGGGCCATCGCTCAACGGATAAAAGGTACTCCGGGGATAACAGGCTGATACCGCCCAAGAGTTCATATCGACGGCGGTGTTTGGCACCTCGATGTCGGCTCATCACATCCTGGGGCTGAAGTCGGTCCCAAGGGTATGGCTGTTCGCCATTTAAAGTGGTACGCGAGCTGGGTTTAGAACGTCGTGAGACAGTTCGGTCCCTATCTGGTGTGGGCGTTGGATGATTGAGGGGAGCTGCTCCTAGTACGAGAGGACCGGAGTGGACGAACCGCTGGTGTTCGGGTTGTTTTGCCAAAGGCATTGCCCGGTAGCTACGTTCGGAATCGATAACCGCTGAAAGCATCTAAGCGGGAAGCGAGCCCCAAGATGAGTCATCCCTGACAGTTTAACTGTCCTAAAGGGTTGTTGAAGACTACGACGTAGATAGGCAGGGTGTGGAAGCGTTGCAAGGCGTTAAGCTAACCTGTACTAATTGCCCGTGAGGCTTAACCATACAACGCCCAAATGTCTTTGACATTGGTGTTGAATGAGTGACAAGACAACACAAAACAGGCTTGGTAAAACAAGCAAGAGTACGCAACTCGATTTGATTACGATATCGCTTTTCCAGATTTGTTAATGTTTGGTTTAACTACAACGTTAAACGAGACAACCAGTTTATGCCTGGCAGCCATAGCGATACGGTACCACCTGATCCCATTCCGAACTCAGAAGTGAAACGTATTAGCGGCGATGGTAGTGTGGGGTTTCCCCATGTGAGAGTAGCACACTGCCAGGCTCCCATTTAGAAGAAAGGCTACCTATTTAGGTAGCCTTTTTTTATGCCTGCGATTTAGCTAACGAAGTGCCTTTATGGGGTGGAGTATTCTCGATTCTCTAGTAAAGTAATCACGCTTTGCGCCGTCAGATAGCCAGCCTCACCTTGCGCAAACATAACTCAATAATTAGAATTCGCTACGCTCAGCATTTTGTTTCGTTAATTTTGCACCACCAAACCTAACCCCTCAAATGTCATGCAATGCCTGTCCACGTATCAAACGGCTAGGTGTCAACCTTCCATGGTGGTATCTCCAGCCCGACATCCATGTCGGTCGTGCGCTCAGGCGGAACTTCGTTCCTAAAACATCCTCGCTTACCCCCATGTGAGAGCCTTACGAAAATAGCGAAAAGCTTATATCAACCGAATGCTTAGATGTTCACAAGAAGGAATGCTGAATAAGTGCCACGACATATCGTTTTCTCGGATGAAAACGCTAAGCGTACAGGGATGTATTTACCGCGTGGTCGTGGGGCTTATACAGTTTTGCTTCCCTACAAACCTATTATGGCTGTCCACGTAACCTGCTCTACAAACCTATTATGGCTGTCCACGAAACATGCTTATCCTTGAATGTTCACAAGAAGAAATACTGTGTAAGTGCCACGACATATTTGTTGTCGGCAATGTAAAACTGACCCACTAACGACAATTTAAAATTGACCCACCTGAGGCACAATGACCACCGGTTAAGAAAAAAACGGTGGTTGAGATGCAATGCTAAATCAGGAGTCACTAGTGGATATTCACGTGCTACATCAACAAGGTCACAGTATCCGAGCTATTAGCCGCCAACTCGGTATCGCTCGAAACACCGTTCGTTGCTATTTACGCGACATCGCCCGCACACCTAATTATGGGCCAAGACCAAAGAGGCCTTCAAAGTTAGACCCTTTTAAACCTTACGTTCGAGAACACATTGAGGCTGCTAAGCCCTATTGGATCCCCGCGACGGTTTTGTTACGCGAGATTCAAACGCAGGGGTATGACGGTAAAGAAGGGATTTTAAAAATCTATATTCGGCAGTTCAAACCCAAAACGGAAGAAGATATCGTGCGCTTCGAAACGGCACCAGGACAACAGATGCAGGTGGACTTCACGACGATTAAGCGTGGTCACGCTAAGCTTAAAGCGTTTGTGGCGACAATGGGATTTAGCCGTGGCACATACGTGCGTTTCGGCACACATGAGAAACAGGACGATTGGATAAACGGGATCCGAGAAGCGCTACATTACTTCGGTGGTGTTCCGAAGGAAATCCTGTTTGATAACGCCAAATGCTTGATGATTGAGCGAGATGCCTATGGCGATGCTCGTCATCGATGGAATAAGCATCTTCTTGAGCTGGCGTCTGATTATGGGTTCAGATTAAGAGCGTGCCGCCCTTACCGAGCGAAAACCAAAGGTAAAGTGGAGCGGTTTAATGGTTACCTAAAGCACAGTTTTATTACGCCGCTTGCTGCAACACTAAAGCAAGCCGGACTTACCTTGGATGTTGATACGGCCAACGCGCAAATCGGGCCATGGCTCCAAGATGTTGCCAATCAAAGAATACACGGAACGACAAAGCAAACGCCAGCGGCCTTGTTAATTAAAGAGCAACTGGCATTAGCGTCCTTGCCGTTACAGTCCCTGTCTAATAAGTCATCACCACGAATACCATCACGAAGGGCCGTCCCCGTTGAGAGCTTCCAGCACCCGCTAAGTGTTTATGACCAATTGTTGAGGGCGCAGCCATGAACTTGCAAATGGAACGAATACAACAAGCTTGTGATAGCCTAAAGTTAAGCACCTTAGCAACCGAGTGGTCTGCCATTGCTGACAACGCCGCTGGGAAAGAAAGCTCGCTGGCTGACTTCCTAGAATCACTGTTGAATGTTGAAGTAGAAGCAAGACAGCAACGAACGAGAGAAACACTGCTTAAGTTCGCGGGTCTACCGGCTATTAAGTCGTTCGCAGATTACGATTTCAAGTTCGCTACTGGTGCACCTAAAAAACAACTTCAAGAACTTACCAGCCTCGCATTTATCGAGCGAGCTGAGAACATCGTATTACTTGGCCCTAGTGGTGTGGGAAAAAGCCACTTGGCATTAAGCTACGCCTATCAGGCCATTCAAAAAAGCATCAAAGTTCGTTTTATTACCGCCGCAGATTTAATGTTGCAACTAGGTACAGCCAAAAAACAAGACAGGCTGGAAGGGTATATTAAACGTAGTGTGCTCGCCCCCAAGCTACTGGTCATAGACGAAATAGGCTATTTACCCTTCGGAAGAGAAGAAGCCAACCTGTTCTTTAACGTGATTGCTAAACGATACGAGCATGGCAGTGTAATCGTCACAAGTAACTTACCGTTCTCACAATGGTCAACGGCCTTCGCTGACGATCAAACGCTGACTGCGGCCTTGCTAGATAGACTGTTACATCATGCTCATATCGTACAGATTGCAGGAAATAGTTACCGGCTTAGAGGTAAGAAAGCGGCTGGAATAGCCCCAGTTACCAATAAACAAAATGAAGTATAAACGCTAAAGGTGGGTCAATTTTACTTTACCGCTAAGTGGGTCAAAATTAGATTACCGTTGACAATTGTTTTCAGGGATGAAAACGCTAAGTGTACAGGGACGTATTTACCGCGTGGTCGTGGGGCTTGTTCAGTGTTGCTACCCTGCAGTATTTTACGGCTGTCCAGATAACACAAGAACAGCTTCAAGTTACTCTGACCCTCTTGAATACTGACCCTCTTGAATAGTTTTAGGTTGATCTGTTAGCTTTGAAGCGGTAGATTGCTGGGTAAATTTGTGTAGGTAGCTCCAAAATATGACATATTGTGTTGCTATATTGATACTGGTTATCAGATAAAATTAAATAATCTGCAAAGTTAAGATAAATAAGCTATAGATTGCTAATTAATCATTGAGATCATTATGAGGATACTTTATTATCCTCGGCTAGGTGTCAATTTTTTAAGGAAAAATGATGAAAAAGAGTTTAATTGGACTAGCAGTTGCGGCAACCCTTGCCTCTGTTAATGTTCAAGCCCAGGATCAAACTGGCGGCCAGAACGCTGCTAATACCGCAGTTGGTAACCTATCTAAAGGTCAAATCGCTGCTGGTGTAGTTGGCGCTGCAGTAGTTGGTGGTTTAATTTCAAATATGCAAGGTTCTGCACCTGATCGTGTTGTACCGCCACCACCACCGCCTCCGCCACCACCACCGCCTACTTGTGATGGTGATGATGAGCTAGTTGATGGTGTATGTATTGGTACTACCATTACCACAACAGTAACTGGTACAGGTACAGCTACCTCTACTACAACAGTTCCTGTTACTTTTACTTATGCTCCTACGAACTAAGTAAATCGAGTTTATAAAAGCCGCCTGCTGGCGGCTTTTTTATTGGAACAAGGTTTTATCAAAATGGTATTCGATGAAAACGTTAACTAGCATTTTATTTCTTTCTGTCATCATTCTTACGGGTTGCTCATCTACCCAACAAGCCTATAAGCGAAATATCGAAATGTATTTCGAAAATGAACTTGATGTCTTATTAACCGATCAGCAAGTAAGCGACTCTCCAAATGATCTAATCTATATTAAAGTTGCAGATCGACCAGTGGTGACAATGGGCTTAGCCTTTATAGAATCAAACCAATATAAATGGATATCAGCTGATGATGCCTTATTAGTCACCCAGTATGGCAGAGCGATAAGAACAAGAGGCTTTGGACAAGATTTAATTTACACAAGTAACTTAGACTCTGACCCATTGAAAAAAAGCGATAATGTGCAGACGGGTGAATCATGGCAACGGACAGTGGACTTTGCAACCCATCAATTTGGCACTAGTTTTTATTCACATTTTAGTCGGTCCTCAGACACGACATTGATCATCCAGCAACGTGAATTTCAGATTATAAGAATAGACGAAGAAGTTAACTTTAATAGCCAAAGCTTAGGTGAAAGCACTTGGATGAACTCCTTCTGGTATGATAAGAAATCTGGCAACTTATTAAAATCACGTCAAAAAACCACACCCAAAGCCGAAGTGATAGACATCACCTATATCAGTAGAGCATTACGAGTACATAAGGATTCCCATGAATAAAATATTAATTACGACCTTATGTTTAATCTGTACTTCTTTCTATGCCAAAGCTTCCGTGCAGGTTGAGTTAAACGGCAGCACCTATCAATTTACAGTTAACCCTCGTCTAACTGAGGTTTTAGCACCAGTGGCTTTAAAATCAGATTGGTACTGGCCAGCGAGTCAAATTTTTAAGTTGGGGAGTGCGGATATCGAAAGCACTAGGCTTGAACTAATCAATAAATTGGCTGAAAAAGGTAAAGGTGCTGGAAAGCATAAAAAGGCCTTTCAAAATACCATCAACCAAGTTAAAAGTTGGCAACTCGCTAAACGGATAAAAATGGAAGTTGATTTTGATTTTGCGCGCTTTTCTTTAGCACATAATCCACAATTTGAAGACGGTCGTTATGTCATAGCATTATCAGAGCGTAAAACTGCTTTAACTATTTTCGGAGCCTTAGAGGAAAGTCGCAAGATAGAATACAAAGATAACCAATGTATCCAAGATGTGATTAGCCAATATAATAAGAGTGCTTACGCGGAAGAAGACTTTGTATATGTGATTTACCCAAATACGCAAGTTTATAAGATGCCAGTGGCGTATTGGAATAAAGAGTGCAGCCAAGTTATGCCGGGCTCGCAGATATTCATACCCTTTAGAGAATTTCAATTCTTGTCTGAAATCGAACAATTAAATTGGGCGATAGCCAATCTTGCAATAAATAGGATGGATGTTTAATGAAAGGGTTTTATTGCTCATTGGTTGTTCTAGCCATTACAGTGAGCTTGCCTATTATGGCAGAAACACAACAAGATACTCGCGATGATAATAATGGACATTTGTCGCAGACGGTACGCGGCGGCACTGGGTTATTGCAGACACCTACCGCGCGGATGGCGAAGGAAGGTTCATTTACTTTCAACTACAATGATATTGATCAATACCGGTTTTGGTCAGCCAGTATTCAGCTATTCCCTTGGATGGAGTCTACCGTAAGATATACCGATGTACGCACTCGGTTGTATAGTCCATATCCAGGGTTTAGTGGAGATCAAACCCTGAAAGACAAAGGGATTGATGTTAAATTTAGACTGGTGAAAGAAAGCTATTACTTACCTGATGTATCAATTGGTTTTATGGATATCGGCGGCACAGGATTCTTTAGTAGTGAATTTATTAACTTCAGTAAAGCGGTAGGCCCCTTTGATTTTCATATCGGCCTAGGAACGGGCTATTTGGGTGCCGAAGGCAACATAACTAACCCTTTTTGCAAATTAAAAGATTCTTTTTGCGAGCGTCCAAGTGGATTTTCTGGTAGTGGCGGTAAAGTCGATTACAACGAGTTCTTCAAAGGTCCTGCGTCAATTTTTGGTGGTATAGAATATCGCACACCCGTTGAAGGTTTGACCTTAAAGCTAGAGTATGAGGGGAATGATTATCTAGATGATCGCGCCGGAGAGTTGGAACAGAAAACTAATTGGAACTTTGGCGCGGTTTATAAGTATGACAATTTTGATTTTCATTTGAATTATCAACGGGGTAACACCCTAGGCTTTGGTGTTTCATATAACTTCAATATGCATACCGTTAGTCAGGTTAAATTTGACCGTCCTCCCCGTTCGTTGGAAAACATGCAACCTGCCGACGCTATGGAAAACCTCAACCGCGAGCGACTGTATGCAGATCTGGCCAATGAAGGTAGTTATTTAATTAACGCAACCCATCAAGAAGGCAGTGAGATGACTTTTTATGGAGTTCAACTTGGTTATCGTGATCATGATGAGGCTACCGAGCGCGTAGGTCGAATACTTGCATCTGAGTTGCCAGAGTCTATAGAGACTTATCGTATAGTTGAAACGGTTGGACATACGCCGATGCTAGCGACTGAAATTGACGCCTCAGAATTTAAAGTTGCTGCCCACTACGAGGAATTAGAAACCGATATCCAAAGTACCTACTTACGTACTGACCCATCACAAGCAAGCATGGATAATTACAAGCCTAAAGATAAATCCGGTGTGCTGTTCGGTGTTGAGGCCTTTTGGATCCAAACCTTTGGTAATCCGGAAGATTTTTACCTTTATCAAGGTGGCGCTTTTGTAAATGGCGGCTACGCATTTAATCCAAACTTTTCGGTAAGAGGTGGCCTTAAAGTTACCTTGTTAGAAAATTTTGATAAATTCAAATTTTTAGTAGATGCACAACAATCGGCCTTACCTCGCGTACGTACCCAAATTAGAGAATATGTCAGCCGTAGTGCGGTAACTATGGAAAACGCCTACTTACACTGGTTTGATAGGATTGCACCCAATGTTTATGCGCAAGCCTACGCCGGGTATCTAGAGACCATGTTTGGCGGTGTTGGTGGGGAGATTTTATATCGCCCCGTCGATAGTAGCCTTTCGTTTGGTATAGACCTTAACTATGTACAACAACGGGATTATGACAGCGAAACGGCCTTCTTTGATTATAAAGCTTTAACCGGGCATGCCAGTATGTATTGGCAGCCAGAGTTTTTACCCGAGGCACAATTAACCATAAGTGCAGGACAATTTTTGGCCAAAGACAAAGGGGTGAACATCGATTTTGCTAAGCGTTTCGATAGCGGTATTATAGTGGGAGCTTACGCAGCTTTTACCAATGTATCGTCTGAAGAGTATGGTGAGGGTAGCTTCACTAAGGGATTCTATATCTCCATACCCTTTGATCTGTTTTCTTTTACGCCAGCCAAAGGCAGAGGAAGAATCCCTTGGATACCAATAGGTCGGGACGGCGGACAAATGTTACAACGGCCTGTTAAACTCAGAAGCTTGACAGAAATTCGCGCACCCTTTTATGATTGATTTTTTTTAAACTAGATTAGACCTGCCATATTGGTAGGTCTTTCTGGTTCAATTAGGAGTTGTAATGAATCCATTTGTGTTTTCGACCACGCCAACTATTTTTTCTGGTCAGCCGGTATCTACAGCTTTTAAACAATTTAACATTCAACGAGGGATCGCAAGAGTTCTAATAGTTACCGATAAGCAAATTCATGCTTTAGGGCTATTGGATAAATTCAAGCAGTCGTTGAGAAATCAACAGATTGTTTTTTCGGTCTTTGATCAAGTTGAACCGGATCCCTCCGCTGATACTGTGATGGCTGCCACATCTATGGCTACAGCCGAACAAGTGCAGATGGTGATTGGCTTTGGCGGCGGAAGCAGCTTAGATGTAGCCAAACTGGTCGCTGTCCTAGCCTCACCAACTTGTGAACAAAGCTTAAAACAGATCTTTGGCGTGGATAATGTCATCGGTCGGCGCTTACCTCTTGTATTAGTGCCAACGACTGCGGGTACTGGCTCTGAGGTGACGCCTATCTCCATCGTCACCACTGGAGGCTCGACCAAATCAGGTGTAGTTTCCGCTAGCTTATTACCCGATGCTGCAATTCTAGATGCAGAATTGACAATCGGCTTACCCCCTCATATTACTGCTGCAACCGGTATTGATGCCATGGTGCACGCAATAGAAGCCTATACTAGTAAAATTAAGAAAAACCCGATTTCAGATGGATTAGCCTGTAATGCTCTGACTTTATTAAATAATAATATAAGAACAGCTGTTCATAATGGAGAGGATTTAGTCGCTAGAGGAAACATGCTGCTTGGCTCAATGCTAGCAGGGCAAGCTTTTGCTAACTCGCCGGTTGCCGGTGTACACGCACTTGCGTATCCATTAGGCGGTATTTTTCATATTCCACATGGTCTGAGTAATGCGTTAATGTTGCCCCATGTCATGCGGTTTAACTTATCTGCAGCTAAGGGCCTTTATGCCGAGCTGGCTTGCCTTATATGTGATGATATTCAAATTGATGATTCAGATGAAGCTAAGAGTCTGAAGTTTATCCAACGATTAGAAAGTCTCATTGTTGAGCTGGGCTTACCGAATAAACTTCGTGAATGTGGTGTGACTGAAGATAGTTTACCTCGGCTTGCTGAAGAGGCAATGCAGCAACAGCGTTTGTTAGTTAATAATCCGGTTGCGATAAGTAAAGATGATGCCCTCAGAATGTATCAAGCAGCGTTTTAAGGTGAGCAGTGGGGTGTTACATTGAACAACAAAATGAGTCGTGATCAATACCAATATTACTATCCAGTGCAAACACGCTGGAGTGATAATGATATTTATGGACACGTCAACAATGTACAATATTATTCATACTTTGACAGTGCGGTGAACCGTTATTTAATTGAGCATGGTGGTTTAGATATTCACCATAGTCCAGTGGTTGGTTATGTGGTGGAGTCAAAATGTCGGTATTTTTCACCTATTGCTTACCCTGAGAAACTAGAAATTGGCATCCGAGTCGCCAAATTGGGAAATAGTGCAGTCACCTACGAGCTAGGTCTTTTTAAAGTTGGTGAAGATATGCCCTCGGCAGAGGGTTATTTTGTGCATGTTTTTGTAAATAAGCAGACCAATCAAAGTGTCAGTATTCCTGAGCAATTGCGTAGTGCACTTGAAGCTTTAACGTTTTAGAAAGGATACTTTAATGAAAGTCTCGAGCGCGGCAGCTTAGGTGCTCAAACAAGTGACTCAAGTCCGTGATTTTTCCAGCGATGACATGAATTACATCGCCATCACCGCGCTCTAGGATCCCACTGACTTTCACTATTTTTGATTTTAGGAATGCCTGCTTTTGCGCACGAGCAGTCGCTTGCCACACCACTACATTGCTACAGCCAGTATCATCTTCGAGGGTCATAAAAGTTACGCCTGCTGCAGTACCAGGTGCTTGTCTGCCAATGACAACACCCACTACAGTGACCACAGATTTGTGCGCTTTTCCCTGAAGTTGTTGTGCACTGGTATATTTGCCTAATTTGTTGGCTTCTCTCAACAAGCATATAGGATGATGCTCCAAAGATAAGCTTGTTGCTGCATAGTCTTCAAGCATCTGTTCCGCTGCTGATGGCTTTGAAGTAACTAAGTACTCTTGTTGTTGCTCATTCAATAATGGTAGATCTGTTTCTGATTCCATTAGAGCCCAGCGAGCGGCATATCGGTTTTCGGTGATAACCGCCAAGGCATTTGCGCTTGCCAGAGCTTCGATTTGGTCTCGGGCCATTCCAAGTTGTTTAATTTCAACAAACTGTTTATAGCCTGTTAATGGACGGCGTAACACTATGCATTCTGCGGATTTTTGAGCTAACCCCTTAATCATTATCATTCCCAAACGGATAGCGAAGCCATCGGTATCGGCTTCAAAGATGTGCTCGTACTGAGAGTGATTGACGCATATCGGTAAAATCTTGACGTCATGGCGTCGAGCATCTTGGACCAATTGCGCGGGTGGATAAAATCCCATTGGCCAACTGTTCATTAAGCCCACATAGAAAGCTGCTGGGTAATGGTATTTAAGCCAAGATGATACGTAGGCTAATACTGCAAAGGATGCTGAATGGGATTCAGGGAAACCATATTCGCCAAAACCACATATTTGATTAAAGATCCGCAGCGCATAATCCTCAGAGTAACCTCGCTCAAGCATGCCATTTACCAGCTTGGACTGAAACTGCATCAGCTCACCGTTCTTTTTCCAGCTAGCCATTGCTCTTCGAAGCTGGTCAGCCTCGCCACCAGAAAACCCTGCCGCAACCATAGCCAATTTAATTACTTGCTCTTGAAATATAGGTACGCCCATAGTGCGGCTTAAAACCTCGGCGACTTCCTTTGACGGATACTCCATTGGCTCTTTTCCCTCTCTGCGACGTAAAAAAGGGTGAACCATATCTCCTTGAATCGGACCGGGCCTGACAATAGCAATTTGAACAACTAAATCATAATAACATTTGGGCTTAAGCCTAGGTAACATACTCATCTGGGCGCGGGACTCTATCTGAAATACTCCAACGGTATCTGCCTGTTGAATCATCTTATAAACATGAGGGTCGTCATCAAGTTTGGTGATCTGAGCAATACTTAAATCACGCAGATAATGTTGTTTGATAAGGGCAAATGACTTGCGAATGGCAGTGAGCATGCCTAAGGCCAATATGTCGACTTTGAGTAGGCCTAAACTTTCCAGATCATCTTTGTCCCACTGGATTACGCTTCGTTTTTGCATCGCAGCGTTTTCAACTGGAACGAGCTGATAGAGCGGACCTGAAGAAATTATGAAACCGCCGACATGTTGCGAGAGGTGTCGTGGGAAGCCAATAATTTCAGTAACCAAAGAAATGAACTGCTGACCTATTTGCGACTCAGGATCCATGCCTAATTCGGCAATTTGTGCCTGCCAATTTAGACCACTGTCTCGACGGTTAATGTTATTAATAAAAAATTCTAATTGAGTTTGATTAATACCCAATGCCTTACCTACTTCTCTAAGCCCACTTTTAAAGCGAAAACTAGATATTGTGGCAGCAATAGCGGTTCGCTCTCGACCATATTTCGTATAAATATATTGGATAATTTCTTCACGGCGCTGATGTTCAAAATCTACATCAATATCTGGCGGCTCATTGCGCTCTTTAGAGATAAAACGCTCGAACAACACATTAATTTGGCGGGGATCTACCGAAGTAATGCCAAGACAATAACACACCACTGAGTTGGCTGCAGAGCCTCGCCCTTGATATAGGATTTGTTGCCTTTGGGCAAATTGGACAATATCGAAGATAGTTAAAAAGAAGAATTCATATTCTTGTTCTGCAATTAACACCAGCTCTTTGTCAATAATGTCTCGAATTGGCGCAGAGATACCCTCCGGAAAGCGTTGCTTGATGCCATTCTCAACCAGTTCAGCCAAATATTGCACAGGTGTCTTTCCTTCAGGTACGAGCTCTGCAGGATATTCATAGCGTAACTCTTGTAAACTAAAAGAGCACAGACGAGCTATACTAACGGCTTGCTCTAACCAGTCTCTGTTAAACAGACTCTTAAGCTTATTATGGCTGCGCAAACATGCTTCACCGTTTGACAGTAAGTCACGGCCTAGCTGACCCACAGTGGTGCGTTGTTTGATTGCGCTGAGTACATGCTGTAACTGTTGTCTAGCAGGAATGTGCATCAGAGCACCACCACAAGCGGTAATTGGAATGTTAAATAATTGGCTGATCTTCTGGCAATGCTGGATATAACGCTGTTCGTTGGCGGTCAAATGACGCTGTAGTGCGATCCACAATCTTTCTGGATAAGACTTGAGTAACCACTGCACCCATTTTTCATCATGCTGGGCAACGCCCTTTGGTAGCCAAAGAATTAGGCAATGTTTAACCGTTTTAAGGTCCCACTCTTCCAATAAATACTCACCTTTAGCCGAGCGACGTCTGGCATTGGTGATAACTCTGCATAGCTCGCCATAGGCTTCTCTTGTAGGGCACAACAAAACTAACTCTAAACTGTCATCAAGTTTGAAATAACTGCCCACAATAAGCTTTATATTTAAATTATGTTGCTTGATTTCAGTATAGGCTCTGACCACACCCGCGACAGAGCATTCATCGGTAATAGCGATAGCTTCATAACCTAGAAAGTGTGCCTGTTGAACCATCTCTTGAGGGTGAGATGCGCCTTGCAAAAAACTGAAATTGGTGCGACAGAATAATTCAGCGTAAGCCATAACTATAGTCTGCAGATAAGTGAGATTCTGATTGCTTGATTACATTAAGAATATATAGTCTTAAATTTTTATAAACCTGATAATTGCCTCTAACTGGCCAAGTTTGCCTAAGCCTATGCTTTATGGCTAGAATCCGAAGGTTAGCTAAATAGGCCATGGACATACCACTTTGCGCAAGGTGTTCGAAATATCCACAGCCATTGGCCCTGGTTATTTCGAGCGATAAAATAATCTCGGGTCATAACCTTATTGTCCCACCATCCGGTGGCTATTCGCTCAGGTCCGTGAAGGATTTTTACAGCTTCAGTGAGGGCTAGACAAGGCGCCAGTAGAAAGCTCGGACGCATTCCCTGTAGATGACGATTGTGAGGGAAGAGTTGATTGCTGGGTGATACATATCGATTCACTCGGTCTGGCCGATGGTCATTGTCTAATTGAATCTGTTTTACAGCCTGCTCACCTAACTTGGCTTGTAACATTGAGATCAATTGTAAATAAGATAGTGCTCCTCTTCGGGCTGTAAATAAATCGGCCTTATCAGGGCAACGTTGCTCTGTTGCTCCAGTGTATAGCTCCAGCCCATAGACCGGTGATTTTAATCTGAGGTTTTCTATTTTGAGTGCCGCCAAAGCATGCCATCTGCTGCTTAGATATTCCCCTTGAGCTGAACCGACTTCTAATGTCAGTATTTCAGCATCACGCTGGTATAGAGTGAACACTATTTTTTGGGTTAACAAATCCCGAACTTTTAAAAACTGCTCTAGGGCATCAAGCATCTTTATCATTGGACGTAGTAAAGTATCGGTATGGCTTATTTCATAGAGCAGCTCTAGGTATTGGGTAAAACGTGTTTTAGGGTGGAAAAATACTATTGGGTGGTGAAAGTCACCCCTTAACCTACCTAGATAAGTGACTAAATCATTTTCAAACCGCTTAGCTATCTCTTTGAGAGAGATAGCCATGAGATCTGCTATACAATGAACCCCCACACGTGAAAGCTTATTAACCGTTTTGCTATCTAGTTCAGAATCAGACAATTTGCGTAAACCGATTTGGTGTTGCAGCATTGGAAGGTGATCACAAATTTGATCCCAACCAGTACAGGCTAGTATTTTCGCAGCAAAAGGAGATTGCCCCGTCGCAAAGTGATACTTCACTGGAAAGTCATTCAGTTGGTTTTTTATCGCATGCCAGTACTCATTGAGGCCTCCATAAAGTGACAGCATGTTGTGGATTCGCAACAAGATCCCATTTGCAGGCAATAGGCATATGTCAGAGGTTACCAAATATAGATGCTCGGCAATCTCGGTCAGCTTCTTTTGCTCTACTTCGCCATTGTAAGGTACAACTTGCAGATGTTGACTTAGCGCTGCCGCAGTACCTAACCCCATACCCCGCTGAATGCCAGCTTCAATAGCAGCTTGGTTCAGTTGCAATATGCTATTTGACTTGGCATCTAGGATTACCACTGGTTTTGACATACAATGCTGCGACGATAGGCTCTCAGCGGAGTCTGTACCATGAGTTGCACATAAACAGTCCAGCTGTAAATGGGTAAAATGTAAATATAGCCACAGAGACTTCAAGGCTAACCCACTTTAACATGGGAAAAAGAAAGTACATTTGATGACATCTCTGGCAATGTCAACTCCGGCCAATTGGCACTCATATTGACTTCAAAAGGCTTCTCGAGCCACCCTCCCTTGCGTTTAGTTATCTGAACACTGATACCCTGACGATGAGAAGCTAGTTTCATGGCTAAATCGATAGGTAATGAGATCTTCAATGGATTGTCTTGGCGGAAGATTAACTGCAAAGCATCACCTTGTTCAGCGGCCAGTTGTAATCGCTTAGCTTGAGGTATCTCTACATTCTTATGCCACAGCAAAACACCATGACAACAACCGCTCTTTAAACACTGCTCTGCGCTCCAAAGAGCCTGCTCAGCGCTATTAGGTTGTAAAATTAAGATCTGCTCAAGAGCAAAACCAAACTCAGCTAACATCTCGCCATTGATTTGCATAGGCGCAGCGATAAAAACCACAAGCCTATTACTCTGCTGCTGACGGGAGCGTAATGCCGGAAGCATCAGACGCAATTCACCTATACCGATTGGGCTATCAATATCGATAACACCTTGTTGCGGAAAGCCGCCTTGCAAGGCGTGATCAAGCTCTGCATAACCTGAACTATTGGTACTGGTAAAAACCTGCTGCTGATTTCCTTGCCAGATAAGCCGCTTATTTTTCAATTGTTCTATTAAGGTATTCATAATGAAATCTATACTGTGTTTATGTACAGTATATTGATCAATTTAGCAGATGCAAGTTTTGGCGTAAATCAACAATGGGTTTATGATGAATGGGGTAAAGTTACCTAAACTAAAAACAGAGTAAATTATGAATTACTGGTTATTCAAAACGGAACCGGACGCATTTAGCATCGATGATTTGTCGAATCGGCCTAATCAAACCGAGCATTGGGATGGCATTAGAAATTATCAGGCCCGTAACTTTTTACGAGATGAAGTAAAAAAAGGCGATAAGGTATTCATATATCACTCTAGTTGTAAACAGGTTGGAATAGCGGGATTAGCCGAAGTTGCCCAAGAGGCTTATGCAGATCACACTCAGTTCAATCCAGAGAGTAACTACTATGATCCGAAATCCAGCGTGGAAAATCCACGTTGGTTCATGGTTGATGTCAGATTTGTTGAAAAATTTAATCATGTCTTAAGCTTAAAAGCGATTAAGCAGATGCCACAAATCAGCCAAATTGGTTTAGTCAAAAAAAGCCATCGACTATCAATAATGCCCGTCACTGAAGTCGAATTTGAGCATTTATTAGACAAATGCCAGGGGCTATAAGGACATAATCATCAGGCTAATATGATTAGCTTTTTTCAAGCTCTCGAGGGTCAGCTTGCTTGACCCGGTCTGAGGTAAGGTTATGGCAGGCTGAGACAAATCCGCCAACGGTATTCTTACACCAAGGAACTCGAATTTCAGCGGGTTGATTAGCTATATATTTCTTTATTTGTTCCATATCTAGTTCTGAGTTTTCAAGGGCTTTGAGTAGCGCTTCTTCCACAGTCGCGCTCTTTTCACAGCATTGCATGATGACAAATTCAACTTCAGCAATAATAAAGCTAACAATCTTAAAATCAGCACTACTTATCAATGCATGTTTATTGAGATTATCGAGACGTATCTGATAGGTTTTTTGCATCTGACCAGCAAGCATTGACAATGCTTGCAATGAAAATCGACTCTGTTTATCAAGAGATTTGACTTGATGAGTTAATTTATTTAATTCCGATTGTGCTGATTGGTGTCTGACCACAAAATAAATCAACATTAATATTAAAAAACCTATTACGCCGAACGATATCATTATATTCCCCTGAAACGACTCAAATCAGTTGGTGCTAGTTAATTGCTATAGTTTCTGCTGTTGTTGGATAAACAGCTGCATATTTTCTCTCAACACTGACAAAGGAATAGAACCATATTCCAAAACCGCATCGTGAAATGAACGAAGATCAAATTTATCCCCTAAGGCTTCTTCCGCTTCTTTACGCAGCTTTTTAATTTCGATTTCGCCAATCTTATAAGATAAGGCTTGTGCTGGCCATGAGATATACCGGTCAACCTCAGTGGTGACATTATGTTCTGACAATGCAGTATTTTCTAACATATAGTCCAAAGCCTGCTGTCGAGACCAGCCTTTTAAATGCATACCTGTATCAACGACTAGTCGGCAAGCCCGCCACATCTCGTAACTTAAGCGGCCGAATTCATCATAAGGCGTGGCATAAATACCCACTTCTTTGCCTAAAAATTCAGAATATAGACCCCAACCTTCACCGAAAGCTGAAATATAGGTATAGCGACGTACATTTGGTAAGTCCTGCATTTCACGAGCTAGGGATATCTGTAAATGGTGCCCAGGAACGGCTTCATGTAAGGTTAAAGCAGGAATCGCATATAATGGACGCTTATCTAAAGCGTATGTATTCACCCAATAATAACCTGGCTCGTCATCTCTACGAGAAGAGATATAGCGACCAGTGGTATATTTGGGCGCAATACTATCTGGAACAGGTGCAACGCCATAGGGAGTTCTGGGCAATTTACGAAACAGCTTAGGGAGTTTGGCATCCATCTTCTTGGCGATAAAGGAAGCGTGCTTCAATAACTCTTCAGGAGTTTTAGCGTAAAACTGCGGGTCGGTGCGGAGAAATTCAATGAATTCATTGATGCTACCTTCGAACTTTAATTCATCCACAACGGTTTGCATCTCTGCTCGAATGCGTGCCACTTCTTGCAAGCCGATTTGATGTATTTGGTCAGCAGATAGATCGGTTGTGGTGTAATAGCGGGTCCGATTCTGGTATAGCTGAGTGCCGTTTGGCCAAGTTTTAGCCGCAATATCAGTCTTGGCGTTAGGTATATAGTCAGTAACTAAAAACTGGTAAAAATTACGGTACGCCGTATACACATTATTCTTAATATTCAGCTTTGCTTGCTCGATTAATTGAGTTTTCTGCTGGTCACTGAGATTAAGTTTATCGAGTTGTTTAAATGGCGCATAAAATACACTGTCTTCTACATCACCCTCAAAGTAGCCTTCAACGGACTTCTCAAAGCCTTGCATCACGATCTTTGGTTGCACCATGCCAACTGCCATGCCCTTCTTCATCCATGCAATCTGTTGCGCAAAATAAACCGGAAACTTTTGTAAACGAGACAAATAGTTTTGGTAATCAGCTAAAGTGCCAAACTGAACTGTTTGCGGCAGACCAGCCAAACTACTATGAAAGCCGTACTCCGAGGTTAAAGGGACGTAGTGGTAATTGAAGCGATAATTATCCACATAATCTTGCACCCGATAGATTTGCATTAACAGATTGATTTGCTCAGTGCGCTCAAGCATGGATTTATCGACTTGTTGCAGTTGCGCCAAGAAAGAGCTGAAGCGCTGATTTTGCGCTAATAATGCACTTGGGGATAAATCAGCTAACTGGTCATCATAATCATGGACCCCTTGTGAGGTCGCAAAGACCGGCGAAATCGATAATTCGTATTGCCAAATTTGCGCCATTAAATCCGTAAGCTTTTGTTGTTCAGAAGCACAAGCGGCAACACTACTAAGCAATACAGCAGTTAGTAAAAAAATTTTTTTGATTACACGCATCATCAGTTTCTAGTTATCCATAGGGCGACACAGCTTAAGATAAAAAACAGAGTAAACACAACTTTTACAAGGCCAATACTGTCAAATATGCGTCAGGTTAGTTTTTTGGAGTATATATAGGACTGGGAAAAGCAGTCACTTTGTCTGACAGTTCAGAAATTTTCGCTGTACCCTGCTTTTTCACCTGATCAATTCTCAATACACTGTGCATGGGAATATAAGTGTGAGTGACGTCAGCAAATTCAGCTTTAAGTTTTTCGTGGCTTGGATCCAACACCAAACTAGTATGAGTATCCCAAACAAAATCGCCAATTTCGACGAACCCGAACATACTACCTTGACTAACTTCTCTAACATACAGCTCGTAACGTTCTCCGTTACTAACAAACTGTACTCTAAATAAGTGCTGTTTGTTTGACATACAACCTGCTTGAAAATAATAAATCCCAGCTGTGGATTCTATCCATAACCGACCTAAAGACCAAGAGATTTGACAGAAAGAAACTCAACGAGGGCTACCTCAGACAGTATTTCTCAACAGTATAAGAATAACCATTCCTGTATTATAACGCCAGCGGCGCTAATAATGCTTTAGTTGCTAAATGCAATTCATCTGTGTCGCCGGCAAGAATGGCATTGACCGCAAAGCCTTGTACATAACTGGTCAGTTGCAATGCTGTGGATTCAATGTCTATCGTTCCCCGTAGTTGATTAGTCTGTTGGGCTTTTTCGAGACAACCGATAAAGTCAATTTGCATTCTATCGAGATAATGACGACCAATATCTCGAACTTTTTCATCGTCGAAACCCAATTCAGTGATGATATTAATTAATAAGCAACCTCGGCCCTTAACCTGTGAGACATATTCATCGAAAAAATCTTGAATGGACACCAAGCCTCGATTGTCTTCCAGGTGGGAAAACGCTTTGGACAAATGCTGCTGTTGATAATGAGCGAGTACGATATATAAGAATTGTTGTTTTGAGCCGAATTCTAAATAAAAGCCACGGCGATTAAAATCCGTTCTGGCAATAATTTCATCCATGATGGCGCCATGGTAGCCGTGTTCAAGAAAAACTGCGATGGCTTGTTCTAGAACTGCTTCAACATTATAAAGGGCTTTACGAGGCATGTATTCTCCGTATAGATGATTCGATATAGTGAAACATCTTCTGATTCATGCTCTAAGAACACGTATTCTTACAGATTAGCTGAGTATTTTTAGGAGTCAAGCTGGAAAATAGCCTTGCTTTGGCATAGTGTAGCGCCGTTTATTATAAACTTGGCAAATTGGAAACCCGAAATGAAAATCAAGTTAGTCTGTTTGACGTTGTTGTCAGCCTGTTTTTTAGCCGCCTGTCAAACCAATTCAACTGCATCACGAAATGCAAATATCGCTGCTGAACAAGCACAAATAAATCGGCTGCAAGCGCACCTATATTTTTTAGCAGATGATCTTCTAACTGGCCGAGATACCGGTTCTGAAGGTCACGAAATTGCTTCAAAGTATATTGAGTCAGAATTTAAAAAGTACGGATTACAGCCTGCGGGAGATGATGGTACTTATTTCCAGAGAATTGCCTTCAGACAAGCCTTTCTGGACCAAAGCTCACCAAAACTGACTCTTCACACTAAGCAAGGCACCACTGAACTGCATTATCCACAAGATTTTATCGCATATGCTAATACGGGTCTTGAGCAGAGTATCACCCGTGGTGATCTAGTCTTTGCTGGGTATGGAATAGTCGCACCTGAGCTTAATCATGATGATTATGCCGGACTCGATGTTAAAGACAAAGTAGTCGTCGTGCTGTCGGGTAAACCCGTGTCCTTTCCCAGTGAAGAAGGCGCGCATTTTGGTTCAACAACCGAGAAAAAGAAGCATGCGATTGCCCATGGTGCGATTGGATATATTACGATAAGCACTCCTTTGTCGGAAAAAGTGAAACCTTATCAAAATGCTTTGAATTTTCTACATGTGCCAAGTGTTCGGTTTTTAGACCCTCAAGGTCAGCCTGTTAATGCTTTTGCACAGTTAGGGGGTGGAGCCTTATTACATAAAGATGTTGCTGAGCAAATATTTGCTGACGCTCCTATGAACCTAGCAGCCATTTACGCCTTGTTGGAAGAAGATAAAGCGCCCAAGGGCTTTGACTTACCGCTAAGTATTGAATTGACCACTAAAAATGATTTTAAACAGGTTTCAAGCCCCAATGTGGTTGGCGTGTTAGCAGGTTCAGATCCTGACTTAAAAAATCAGTATGTGGTGTACAGTGCCCATTCAGATCACATTGGCTTTGCCAAAACAGTTAAAAAAGACAAAATTAATAATGGTGCCATGGACAATGCAAGTGGCACATCAGTGATGTTAGAAACGGCTAGATTGTTCAGTGAACTGTCCATCAAGCCTAAGCGATCGATTTTGTTCGTGGCGGTAACCGGTGAGGAGAAGGGCTTGTTGGGCTCTAAATATTTTGCCCAACACCCTACTGTGCCGATTCAAAATATTGTCGCAAATGTGAATTTAGATATGCCAATTTTGACTTACGAGTTTGGTGATGTCATTGCGTTTGGGGCGAATCATAGTGATATGCAAACCTCAGTCGCTCAAGCCGCTAAAAATATTGGTATTGAGCTAAGCCCCGACCCTTGGCCTGAATTGGCTTTATTCACCCGTTCTGATCACTATAGTTTCGTGCAGCAAGGCGTGCCGTCGGTATTTTTGGTGCCAGGTTTGAAATCAGCAGATCCAGAGGTCGATGGCAGTAAGCAATTCCAAGGCTTTTTAGCCACTCATTACCACAAACCCACTGACGACTTAAACCAAGTGTTTAACTGGCAAGCAGCTAAAAAGTTCACGGAAGTCAACTTTCAAATTGGCCTAACATTGGGAAATCAAACTAAGCGGCCTGAATGGAATCAAGGAGATTTCTTTGGCGATGTGTTTAGCAAAACTACTAATAAGTAATGATTGGTCAGCTTTCAACAAGTATAAATTGCTGAAAAACTAATTAATCATCAGCAATCATTGTTCAAATTGAGACAATGATTGCTGAGATTGATTTAGAGGAACGCTCAGTTTATGAAAAAAATTGTTTACTGATAAATTGCCACGTTTCTTTGAAGTTTTCGGTAGGGCGACGCTTAAATCCACTGCGGATAAATAAATTAATCCGGCCGTCCGTATAACAAATTAGCATGTTTGCCACTATACCTTCATCAGTCGGCAACGTTTTACCTTCTCGAAGTTTGCGTTCACGCAATATCTGTTTTAACTGGGTTTCTAATCGCTCAAAGATTTGAGCAATTCGACCGCGTAATCTTTCCTGCTCACCCATCAAGGCGTCGCCGTTTAAAATCCGCGTAATACCGGGGTTTTTTTCTGAAAAACCAAGAATTAAATGCAAGATAAGCTGGATCCGAATGGCACTGTCTTTCTCTTCGGCCATTATTTTGTTGATCCGTGAGAACAGGGTTTCTTCAATAAACTCAATCAGTCCTTCAAACATGCGAGCTTTACTGGGGAAATGACGGTAAAGCGCAGCTTCAGATACACCAACTTCAGCTGCAAGTTTGGCCGTGGTGATCCGTTGTCCTGGATTACTTTCTAACATGCTGGCGAGGCATTGAAGAATCTGGGCTCGGCGATTGGGGCGTTTTGTGGCAGGCATTATTGATGTCTCCCTGTCATTAAGACCATCATATTTGTATATTCGGTTCTAAGCATGTTTTTCATTATAATTCTGTGAAATTAAAAGCATTAACTGCATGGCCAGTTGACCTTTATCGGCAACGGCCAAAGATTTTTCACCATCTTTCCAAAAAACACTTAAGGCATTTTGGTCACTGTTGAATCCGATGGTTCGGTCGGAGACATCATTTGCGGCGATCATATCAAGATTTTTACGCTGTAGCTTATCTTTAGCGTAGTGGCTAACATCTTGGGTTTCAGCCGCGAAACCGACAGTAAAAGGTGCACCTTTTAAATTGGCAACATCAGCTAGAATATCAGGGTTTTTAATAAAAGTAAGCGTTAACTCTTGGTTGTGTTTTTTAATCTTCTGTCCAACGCATTCCACTGGGCGATAATCGGCTACCGCGGCACAGCCAATAAATATATCTGTTTCTGCCACCGCTAGCATAACGGCTTGATGCATCTGCTGAGCGCTTTCCACTTTGACTAAATTTACCCAAGCTGGAGTGTCAAGTGCTACAGGACCGCTAATGAGTGTGACCTCTGCACCTAAAGCTTTGGCTGCGCTAGCCAGCGCATAGCCCATTTTTCCCGAGCTATGATTGCTAATGTATCGAACGGGGTCGATGGCCTCGCGAGTCGGGCCGGCAGTAATAACTATACGTTTACCCTTTAACACTTGGGCGGCTTCCGGCTGTGTCACTAAGCTGGCTAAGTATTGTGGCTCTGGCATTCTACCAGGCCCTGTATCACCGCATGCCTGCTCACCGGAGTCTGGCTCGATTATCTGAATGCCACGCTGGGTTAAGGTTGCAAGATTCGCCTGAGTAGCCGCAGCGAACCACATTTGCTGATTCATCGCCGGAGCAAGATATACTTTTGCGCTGGTGGCTAAATAAAGGGTTGATAAAAGGTCGTCGGCCAAACCATGAGCAAGCTTGGCTATACAATTGGCCGTTGCTGGTGCGATCAATAAAATATCAGCCCATTTGGCTAATTCTATATGACCCATGGCCGCTTCTGCGGCGGGGTCGAGTAAATCAGTCGATACAGGATTGCCAGACACCGCCTGCAAAGAAAGTGGGCTAACAAATTGCGTCGCAGACTCGGTTAATACTACTCTAACCTGAGCCCCTGTAGCAGTAAGCTTACGGACTAAATCAGGAGCCTTATAGGCAGCTATACCGCCACTTACCCCTAGTAATATATTGAGTTTTTTAATGGTCATATCGTGTGAAATTTTGTACAGCTAGTCGCTTGGCTAATATGGTTTATACTATCCATACTTAACCCCTAAGATTTGTATCCTGACATAATATTGGCCTGTTCAGCGATCATTTGCTAGGTTTAATTAGTCAGTTGGGAATAATTGACCAGAAAATTAATTACTTTATTCAGGCAGGGAAGCATGAAATTATCACAATGGCCAGAAATGGAACGGCCACGGGAAAAACTCCTATCTTTAGGTTGTTCAGCATTGAGCGATGCAGAACTATTAGCTATTTTTTTACGCACAGGGCTACCCGGATTGAGTGCCGTGGATCTTGCCCGTGGCTTGTTGCAGCAATTTGGTTCTTTGCGAGGGCTTTTTGCCGCTAATCAGATTGACTTTTGCGCGAGCAAAGGACTTGGCAGAGCAAAGTATGTTCAGTTGCAAGCCGTCCTTGAGATATCTAAACGATATTTCGCAGAGTCTCTGCAACGAGAGCATGTGTTTGACAGCGTCACCAATACTAAACACTATTTACTCAGCCAGTTAAGAGATGAGCCCAATGAAATATTTGCGGTTTTATTTTTAGATAGCCAGCATCGTCTGATAGCGTTTAAAAAACTATTTCATGGTACTATCAACGCGGCGAGCGTATATCCTAGAGTAGTGTTGCAAAACGCCCTTAAATTTAATGCTGCTGCATTGATATTAACCCACAATCATCCTAGCGGAGTTGCTGAGCCTAGCCAGGCAGATAAACATATCACCCAGCGGATTTGCCAGGCATTAGAATTAATTGATGTAACCGTTTTAGATCATATAGTAGTAGGTGATGGAATATGCGTATCCTTTGCCGAGCGGGGTCTAATCTAGGGCGTTAACCAAACAAATAGCCCGCCAGATCGAGGATTAATTAACAGATCTTTTCTGATAAAAACCTTGATCCTATAAGCTATTTACTGTATAAAGTGCGCCCTCTTGTCACTACCGTGAAGCGGATAGTGTGATTTATTGCCGTTAATAGGCAGATTGTTAAAAGTTGTTTTGGAGACAAATACGATGTCCAGAGTATGTCAAGTTACTGGTAAGCGTCCAGCGGTAGGTAACAACCGCTCTCACGCGAGAAACGCGACCCGTCGTCGCTTTTTGCCAAACCTTCAAACCCACCGTTTTTGGGTTGAAAGTGAAAATTGTTTCGTTAAATTGCGCCTTACGCCGAAAGGCATGCGTATTATAGATAAGAAAGGTATTGATACAGTTTTGGCTGATATCCGTGCTCGTGGCGAGAAAATCTAAGGAGCTCTATCATGCGTGATAAAATCAAATTAGTTTCATCAGCGGGTACTGGCTACTACTACACCACTGACAAGAATAAGCGTAATATGCCTGGCAAAATGGAGATCAAAAAGTTTGATCCTAAAGTTCGCCAACACGTTATGTTCAAAGAAGCCAAAATCAAGTAAATATCTGCTTGTTTTGTCTCCCGAAAAACCCGGTTTTTGCCGGGTTTTTTGCGTTACCCTCCGATTCCATGACAGCCGTTTCTAAAAACACTATAATCCCTGCACTTTATTGTTAGCATAGCTCCTCTTAATTAGTGAATACTCAAAAACTATGATTAGACTATCTAGAAAGGCGTGGAACAATGTCATTATTTTCGCCATGATATTAATGATCCTGCTATTTAATACCACTAACAATATCTTGACCGGGAGCAGAGAAGAGTCTCAATTACACCTGCTGCCAGAACACTCAATGCTAATGACCTTGCAAATGCCAGAGGTGAATATTGAGCGCATCGGACAAGGATGGCGTACAGTGCCGACTAAAGCGTTTGATGAAACCCAGTTACAGGCTTTGGCGCAAAAGTGGCAGAGTAGTCAAATGGTTGATTACAGCGGTGCTTTGCCCGCAGAAATGCCGGTGGTAGTGATTGCGTGGTTAGCCAGTGAAAATAGTGGCAGGGTGTTTCAGCTCTACCCAAACGGCCAAGATACCTTAGTCTTGTATCAGCAAAAAATGTATCAAATAACAGATACTAGTCTCGAACAACTCATTCTATCAGAGAGCAGATAATGCCAGAGTTACCAGAAGTCGAAGTCAGTCGTCTTGGGATCACGCCTCATATGGTGGGGCAAACCATTGATAAAGTGGTGGTTCGTAATTGGCAGTTAAGATGGCCAGTTCCCGACGAGGTGCATTTAGCCCAGGGGTTGGTGATCAATAGTATTCGTCGTAGAGCCAAATACTTAATGATTGATACCGATGCAGGAAGCATTATTCTTCATTTGGGCATGTCAGGTCGTCTCAGAGTCAATCCTACTAATACACCACTACAAAAACATGATCACGTAGATGTGCAACTTACTAATGGGCAATGTCTACGTTTTAATGACGCTAGGCGTTTTGGTGCCTGTTTGTGGCTTGACAGCAGCGAAGAACAACATGCCTTGTTTGCCACCCTTGGCCCAGAGCCCTTGACTGATGATTTTGATGCCCAGCGATTAATCACCCTGTCTAAAAGCAAGCAGGTGGCGGTAAAGAATTTTATCATGGACAATAAAGTCGTGGTGGGAGTGGGAAATATCTATGCGAATGAGTCTTTGTTTATTGCTGGAATCGATCCAAGAAGAGCGGCGGGTAAGGTAAGTAAAAAACATTATCAAGCCTTGGTGCCGATTATTAAGGATGTATTAGCTAAAGCCATCGAGCAGGGTGGAACAACTTTGAAAGACTTCGTTCAGGCGGATGGAAATCCAGGTTATTTTGCTCAACAACTGATGGTGTATGGGCGAGCCAAGCAACCTTGTGTTACTTGTGAAAAACCTATTGAATCAGTCGTGATTGGCCAGCGAAACACTTTTTTCTGCTCGAACTGCCAGAAATAATCCCTCAGCGTAGTGAAGAGCGACATACCCAAAGTATGCGCCAGACGGCTGAACCAAGTCAGCTTGCTTAAACTTAGCCAGTTTGGGGCGCAGTCTGGCAGCAACAATCACCCAGCTAGGTTGGTTAACTTTTGGGGTACTTATGAAATTTTTCGTACAGAGCTTGTTGCACAACTGGATGACAAAACCCATCAACCTGACCACGATGCATAGCCACTTCTTTGACCAAAGTAGATGAGATGAATGAATTTTCCTCGGCAGGGGTTAAAAATACACTTTCCAACTTGGGATTCAAACGGCGATTCATATTGGCCAACTGAAATTCATACTCAAAGTCTGATACCGCTCGCAGCCCACGGATCAGAATAGTTGCTTCTAGGGTGTCAGCAAAATCCGCTAATAATCCAGTAAAGCCAATTACATCCACGTTATCTAAATGCGCAGTTACTTTCTCGATCAACTCCACTCGTTCTTCTAGGCTAAATAGCGGCTTTTTACTTGGATTTGATGCAATACACACGGTTACAGAAGAAAACATGTTGGCCGCGCGTTCAATTAGGTCAGCGTGACCATTAGTGATAGGATCAAAAGTGCCCGGGTAAATAGCTTTTTTATGCATCTAACAACTCAGTACGGTTCAATATTGTAATCCAACAGCTTATAATAACCGCGCAAATAAATCCAAAGTTGATTGGAAGTTCTGCAAAACTGTGGCATTTGACATCAGTTGTTCACATTGGATATGAAATTGGAAAAATACATCTATCAAAGGAGTGTTGCCTAGTGCCCCGAATTACCTTGCTGTTAGTTATCTTTGCAGTATTTTTTTACAGCAACACACTCAAAGCATCACCCTGGGTAGGCACTATCGACCCACAACTGCACTATGATGTGCAAGTGCTAACAGAATTTGGCTATTTAGATACCACAGCCACCACCTTTCCGTTACCGTGGAAAGGGATAGCCAAACAACTCGAAAGGTTGAACTTAAGTGGCATGCCAGACACTGCAAAGGTGTCAGCTAAAAGACTGATCCATTACCTGATTTTACAAAAGCGCAATACTACCTTTTCCTCTGTCACCGCTTATGGTGCAACTGAACGTAGCCGCTTTGCGAGCTTTGACGGTCAACAAGGTGAAAAGGCGCGGATGAAATTCAGTACTGAAACTCGCTACAAAAGACTGGCTACAAAAATATCAGTAAATTTAGAGCCTAACGGCGAAAAAAACTATGACCAGAGCTTCCTAGCGGTGCAATTAGGAGACTGGAATTTACGTGTGGGATCTATTGATCAATGGTGGGGGCCCGCCCACTCAAATAGCCTGTTATTCTCAAACAATGCACGCCCCATTCCTACCTTAGCCTTATCACGATCTACATCTGAGCCCTCTGAATCCCCTTGGCTTGGCTTTTTAGGTCCTTGGTATGCAACTGCTCAAGTTGGTCAGTTGGAAGATAGCCGAGATGTGCCTGATGCGAAAATTTGGGCCAGTCGCTTTGTCAGTAAACCCGTTAACGGCTTGGAATTGGGATTATCGTGGATAGCTGTTTGGGGCGGCGACGGTCAACCTGATCGTTTCCAAGATATTTTTAAGGTACTGACGTTTCATAAACGTTGTGCCCAAGACATCATAGAATGCACCGATGACCAAAAAACCCATGTAGGCAGTCATTTACTAGGAATTGATTTCAAATACACTTTCAATATTGCTCAGCAGCCGTTTAACCTTTATGCCCAATACATAGATGAAGGCGACTCTGGAGAATTTAATGTTGCCAACAGTGCCAATAGTTTTGGTATCTCGACATATTGGTATGGCGCCAAAGTTTATTTGGAAAAAAGTGATACTAATGTCTCCTGTGACAACGCTGTGATAGATGTAACGAGTTGCTTTTATGAAAGTGGTACCTATTCTTCAGGGTATCGATATTATTCGCGGGAGTTAGGTGATAACCGCGAATCTGACGCTGATATGCTAAGTTTAGGGGTACTCAAACACTTCGTCGATGGCGATGTGATAGAAGCGTCCATCCGGCATATCCGAATCGATGACGCAGAAATTTTTTCACGAAACTTAACGAGCTTGAAAGGTATCACTGAAAAAATCACCCAAGTCAGCGGTTATTACCAAACTGTATGGGGTGATTGGCAATTGAAAGTAGGTGCAGTACTTGATTCTAGCAAGGTTAATCAACAAGGCACGGACCATGACCTGATGGTATTTTCCGAACTTAAATATAGTCTGTTATAAGCGAACCAAACTGATGCAAAGGCGTAAAATATCTTGTTTTTTGATTGTCTGTAACGAAGCTGATCGCATTGAGGCTAGTTTGAAACCCCTCGCCGGCTGGGTAGATCAGTTAATTGTTCTCGACTCTGGTAGTACAGACGGTACAGTTGAAATTGCTGAAAAATACGCTGATAAAGTCTACCAAACTGATTGGCCAGGTTATGGCCCGCAGCGTAACCGTGCTTTAAGCTATTGTGAGCATGATTGGGTATTATCCCTAGATGCAGATGAGGTCGTTACCGAAGAACTAAAAGGTGATGTAGACAGAGCATTGTCAGACCCCGATTTGACAGCTAATTTTATTAAATTTCCGTGGCATACTTATTTATTCGGCAAGCCCTTAAAACATGGTCGTTATTCTACTCCCCAAGGTAAATTATTTTTAAAAACAGGCGCGAAATTCAAAGATAGAAGCGTGCATGAAACTCTTTTAATGCCTGAATTCAAAACAATTACTCTGAAAGGACCGTTATTGCATTATTCGTGGCGAGATTATCAACACGTAATGGATAAGCATCTGAAATACGGTGTTTTAGGTGCAAAAGATAAGGCACTAAATGGTAAAAAAGGCACAATCGTTTACGCTTTTTTCAGATCTTTCGTGGATTTTTTCCAGCAATATATTCTACGTCTAGGTTTCCTCGACGGTCAACGCGGGCTACTAATGGCTGTTATCCTTAGCCAATATGCTTTTCACAAATATGCTGCGTTGTGGACTTTGACGGCCAAAAGTAGCCCAAATAAGATAAGACAATCTAATGACGAATAATAATTCTCAAGTTTTTGCACCTTTAAACAGTTTTTTTGATCACGTTTATGTTTTGACTTTGGACGATGCAGTAGATCGACAAGAAAATGTCAAAAAAGTATTAGAAGGGCTCAATTGGTCTTTTTTCAAAGCTACAGACAAGAGAAACCTCGAACCCGAAAAGTTTGAAGAGAATAATATATATGACGATGTTCGTCATAAAAGTACTAAGCGCACAACGCGTTCGATGAAGACCGGTGAAGTGGCCTGTTCTCTATCTCATGTAAGAATGTATCAAGATATGTTGGACAAAAATTATAAAAGAATTTTGATTCTTGAAGACGACGTACTGCCTGAATATGATTCTTTAACAAATTTTAATAAAATAATACAGCAACTTCCTGATAATTGGGAAGTGCTCATGATGGGTTATTACGGTGAAAAACCGCCAACTATCAAGTATCGCTTCCAGCAAGCAGTTTATAAACTTTTTCATCACGTCCATCTATTTAATTGGCATAAAGTGCCGATGAAATGGATAGACGAAATTTGTCTTTCTGACTACTCGGAGGATTTGTTTGAAATTGGAAAAGTACTCGGAACACATGCTTATGCAATTAATCAGTCTGCAGCAAGAAAATTCATCGACTTTCAAACTCCAGTAATATTGCAAGCTGACAGAATCTTTAACTATTATAAAGCTCAAAACGAGTTACAAGCATTTGCCTTGAAAAAGACCATGTTCACTTTGTCTGAGTTGAGTAAAGAGTCGTCGATCCAATAAACAAGCTAAATAGATAAAGCCCTCTTCAACTAATAGAACAGAGGGCTAAAAGATGTCAGACAATATCAGGCCTAACGCTCTTGACTTCCGGCACCAGGATTCCCTGTTCCTGCACCTGATCCGCCAGTCCCCCCAGTACCGCTACCATTATTCTTGATTAAAACGTACATGTCTTTAAATGGTTCATATAACCCGTAGTCTGGCTGAGAAATTGGAGCATATTTTCCTCCATAATAATCATAATAACACCCTTCCCTTGAAGGTAGGTATTTGCCGTGGGTCTCAATGGTGGTATTACCTGATTGAGTAATTATTTTGCAGTGAAAAACGTAGTTATCTTCATCCCAACCACCATTAGTAACACCATAAGCAGCAATAGTTGAATTGTCCTGGGCTGCGTTTTGATTTGTTATCGGTAACCAACTATAATTATCTTGTTTCAAAACATAGAAGTCAGCGTTTCCATATCGATCTCCTTTCCATTCCACCCAGCATCTTCTATCAATAATTTTTCCGGGCACTTTTCTATCAGTCGTGTCTGTGCATAGATATGATGTTTTAAGTTGCCCTTGTTCAGAAGCATTCACTTGCATTGCATTATAGTAGGAAGGAAAATATTCACCATCCATGTCTAACGCGCTCAACCTGACATAGTCTCCAAATTCTACGGCTAATGCTGAATTAGAGAGTATCACTACCCCAGCTAATAGAGTTTTAAACGTTACTATCTTTATCATATTCCATTTTCCTTGTTTAAAAAAGCACTCCCTATCGGGTGTTTTTTTACCCTGTAATGGTGTGGTGAGAATGTCAATATTCAGTACTAATTTTAATTTAGTGAGGTAAATATTTTGGAATTGGAAGCTTTATATCCTTCGATAATATAATTCCAAGCATGTTCTTCAAAAAAATATTTTACATTCATTGCGGACTCTTTTTGTAAAGAGCGATGCAGTCTGTCCAAATTATCCTGCTTCCAATGATCGCCGGGCTTTACTGTACATTTGTCAAAATCAATCAACCAAACCTTATTGTCTTTGTCGAGCATGATGTTATGAATATTGAGATCATGATGGTAAATCTGATGCTGGTGGAATTGGGCAATGGTTTTGCCAATGCTTGTCCATACTTCATTGCTTAGAGTATGCTTGAGGAGGTGATGATGGACATCTTGCGCATTCGGGATTTTTACAGTTATCAAATCCGCTCGATAGTAACCCCAATGCTTAGTAACTCTGGCCGCCGCGGGAGTAGGAGCTGGGAGACCGAGTTTACGGATATGGCTCAGCAAGGCTTTCTCTTGCCATGCTCTAGTATTCGCAATTCCGGTAAACAGGTATTGGTCATTGAGGATTTTGCCGACTAACCCTCCACGCAGATAGTGACGCAGGACAAACTCATGCTGATGTTCTTTAAAAAAATAAGTTGTCCCTCTGCCCACGGAACTCCCGATTAATGCCTGTTTCTCTCGCCAATAAGAGGCATCAAAGGTGCTGGATGAAACCTCAGGCAAGTAGACAGGATCGAACCAAATCGTTTCGTATTTAGTACCTGTGGGTTGTGCCGATGTCATCTAATCTCACTTTGGCTCTTGTTAATTAGGCTAAAGTGTAATGAAATTACGCACACTTTACAGCATCTGATGAATTCCTTTATTTTGAAAATCGAAAAACTGTGTATTTTACGCCTTTCAGCAATTGGCGATGTGTGTCACGCAGCAGCCATGGTAAATCGCATTGTGCGATATGCGCCTAACATTGAGATCACGTGGATCATTGGCAAAGTTGAATACCAACTGTTAAAGGACATGTCTAATGTACGCTTTATCGTATTCGATAAGAAATTAGGAAAACAAGCTTATCAGCAATTGCAGCAGTCATTAGATGGACAATGTTTTGATGCCCTCTTCGTTATGCAAGTTGCGTTTCGAGCCAACTGGGCTGCAAGGTTAATCAAAGCTAAACGTAAAATAGGTTTTGACTGGGCGCGCAGTAAAGAACTGCATTGGTTATTTGCTAATCAACGCATCGCAGCTCAGCAGCAGGCCCATGTACTAGACGGGTTTATGGGCTTCGCTGATGCACTGGGAGTGCCATCTATGCACCCCGTCAGTTGGAATATGCCGTTAGCCGAAGAGGACGATCTTTGGGCTAAGCAACAACTACAAGCCCTTGGACGATATGCGGTAATAAGCCCCGCCGCTAGCAACTCGGATCGAAACTGGTTGGCCGAGCGCTATGCACAAGCCGCTGATTACTTGCATGCCAAAGGCATAAAGGTCGTGCTTTGTGGTGGGCCTGCTGAAATTGATAAACAATTGGGTGCTGATATTCAACAACAAAGTCAGCACATTACAGCCAGCTACATTGGCAAAACTAGCCTAAAACAAATGTTAGCCTTGTTGAAATATGCTGACTTGGTTATCGCACCAGACACCGGGCCGGCACACATGGCCACTACTGTCGGCACTCCGGTTATAGGCTTATACGCACATAGTAACCCAAGACGCACAGGCCCATACAACAGTCTAGAATACGTGGTGTCAGTCTATGATGAGGCTATCCAGAAGCAACGGGGAAAGAAATGGCAAGACTTACCTTGGGGCGCAAGGGCTAAAGGCGCAAACTTAATGGCGGGAATCACAGTTGAGGCTGTATGCGCAAAAATTGACAAGCTATTGCTGACTATAGCTGATAAAAAGATTGACTAACCTTGCGATTATTTGTGCAGCTTTAAAGATTTAATGAAGGCTGTGTTTTGGTAATGATAGCTAATGTATTGACTATGGCGCCGCGATTTTGTGTTACTACAGCTTTGCCAGCATTGCCTGCCAACCGGCGGCTTGGCTCATCAGTTAGCCAGGTTATACATCTTTGCGCAATTTGCTCTGACGTTGCCACCCTAACTAGGTTTCCTTCTGCAGCCAAGGTTTGACAAATTAGCGGATTATTAAACACACTGCTACCCATAATAACGGGAACACCCACGGCTGCAGGCTCTAAGGCATTGTGCCCCCCTCGTGAAGCAATACTCCCTCCCACAAAAGCAATAGATGCGTGTCGATATAAATCACTGAGGATGCCCATCTGATCAATTAAGACTATATGTTCTTGATTTGTCATCTGGCGAGATTCGGAAGAGCGCAGGGCACCAATAGAGGATTGTTGGCAAAGCTCATACACTTTTTCAAAGCGCTGTGGGTGACGGGGCACAATCATCAATATCGCGTCGCTAAAGCGCGCAAGTATTAGTCCGAAAGCTTCTAAAAGAATTGACTCTTCTGGTTCGTGAGTGCTGCCTGCGATAATAAGTGGACGCTGCTGAATGCCTAACTTTGCTATTAATTCGTCTGAAACCGTTGATTGCGTGGTGCTCATATCGAACTTAATGTTGCCCGTCATAGTCAGTCGATCTTTGCATACGCCTAATGATTTATAATTTTTAAAGTCTCGTTCAGATTGGGCGCAAACATGCTGCAAGCTTTGCAGCATCGGCTCTACAATGGCTGGAAACTTGGCATAGCTGCGCGCTGATTTGTCAGTCATTCGACCGTTAACTAAGGTAACGGGTATCTTTAACTTATGGCACTCTCGCAACATGTTAGGCCACAACTCAACCTCTATCACCAATACGTGCTTAGGTTGTAGGCCCTTTAACAGTCTTCTCATCATCCAGCCCAAATCTATCGGCAAATAAAGATGTTGCACCCGTTCACCAAGCAATGACTTTAGATGTTTCGCGCCTGTGGGCGTGGTAGTGGTGACACACACTTTTAATTTGGGGTTGCGTGCTAAGCACGTTTTGATTAGACTCGCCGCGACTGTCACTTCGCCAACGGAAACGCAATGTATGAGTAAATCTGTGGGGCCAATTTCAGAGCTGAAATAACTGAATCTCGATAGTCTTTGGCAGTCAAATTGAGGTTTCGACAATAACCGATTGGCAAACCAGTGAAGAAATAAAAATGGCACTAGGCATGCCAGTAAAAAAGAGTACAGCAACAAAGCTAAGCGTTGCCTAAATGACAGAATGATAGGGGCTGAGTGTAAAGTTGATTGAGACATTTTGGTAATTAATATACTCTGTTTCTATGCTTAAAAAAATCCGCTGCTATAAATAACCACATAACCCAATAAATTACGCTAACTCATTCATTTAGGCCAATAATAAACTAAAAATGATGGCGCAGGTTTTAAAAAGTTAAACTAGTCTTAGTATTTGGAAAATTCCAAAATAGTGAAAGGTGAAAGGATTGATTGCTAGACTGGCTAAAGTCGTTCTAATTTGGATGACTTTTTTAACCACTACCAGCTTTGCTGATGAGCAAAACGTCACAGTTTTAGTTCATCCGAGTGTGTCGACTGTGCAGTTGACCGATGCTCAATTACGCAAAATTTTCTCTATGCGCCAAACTGTATGGCCCAATGGTACCCCCATAGTCGTATTCGTGCGCGGCCCTCAAACTCCTGCCCATTCAATTTTATGTAAAGAGGTTTTAAAAATGTTTCCTTATCAAGTAGAGCGCATCTGGAATAAGCTAGCCTACTCAGGATTAGGAGATAAACCAACAGAAGTCGAAAGTGAGAGCGAAATGCTCAATAAACTTAGTAGCACACCAGGCGCTATAGGCTATGCACTAGAAGCCCATCAGGCTGACGGATTAAAACACGTGACAGTGATAGGAGATTAGTGATGAAAAAATTATTCGCCTACCTTGCCTTTATTTCTTATTTTTTATCTGTTTCTTGCAGCGCAGAAAAAGAAAGTGGTGATTTTAACTGGCACGGTTTTATAGCCCAAGGTGTGATCCAGGCTAAACATACGAATTACATTGAAGACGATGGCGATGTGTCACTGAAATTATCTGAGCTGGGATTAAATGCTTCTTACAATATAAGTTCTAGATTACGGGTCGCAGGCCAAGCGGTGTACTTAAGTGGCGGTAATCGTTATCCAGAAGGTGCCCGTATTGATTATCTCTTTCTAGATTGGAAGGTGGTAAATAGCTTGGATTGGCAGCTGGATTTATATCTTGGTAGAGTAAAAAATTATCACTGGTATTACTCCGCCACTCGTGATGTGCCCCACACCAGACCCACCATTATTTTACCTCAATCAGTCTATTTTGATGCATTTAGAGATATTGCCTTGGGAGTGGATGGCGTTGCCATTGCTGCCGCTACGTCCAATCGGTATGGCGATTGGGATATAAACTGGAGTTATGGGAAATCCACCATTAGTAATGAGCAGACCAAAAATTTGGTTGGTGATGCCTCCACAGGAGACACAGAGCAAGATTTCGTCCATCAACTAAATGCCGTCTGGCAAAATCAAAGCTTACGATTAGGTGTGGGCCTGTTGGATTCAAAATTTAAATACAATAAAGGACCGCAAGATCCGTTGTTTGATGGGAATGCTCAAGTGCAGCGTTTGATGCTGCAAGGAAGTTATGAAACACAAAATTGGCAATTTGCTGGAGAGTTATTTAGAGAACGCCTCATTTACCAAAACCTAGTTTTCCCTGGTTTTTTCGAAAACAGCACCTCAGAGGGCGGGTATGCACAAGCTAGATACTCGGTGAATAAAGACATCATGTTGACCGCGCGCCTAGATATGTTCGATCTGAACCGCAAAGACCGAGATGGCAAGAAACGTCAGATGCTGTCAGGGGGACTAGTGCCTGCTTATTTCGGCTATCAAGATCAAGTTACCTTGGGGGCCAGTTTTAATTTGGCCGAAGATTGGCGCATTCTGGCCGAATTTCATCGGGTTAAAGGCGCGGGGCGACTTGCGCCTGTGCTGCAACCTAATACTCTGTTGAATGATAGAAAATATTGGAATATCTGGGGTATTCAGTTGATGTACTGGTTCTAATTGTGAAGACATTTTTCAGTCTCCCCAAAAAAATGGTTGTGTTGTTGTTAGTTCTGCTTCTCACGTTAAGCACCGCCATGACCTTACTGTCTTTAAAGAAGATCAATAATGACTTCTTAGTTGAGCAAAATGACATAAAACAACAAACTCAAAGTCAGTACAATCTACTCAATGAAATGCTTCTTAGTCGCTTAGAGTCTTGGGTGGAGCTGTTTGGGCAACTGTACCAAAATGAGCCTGATCAAATACAGGCCTTAGCAGACTCATTTGCCGCTCGTTTCGATTTTTTACAGTTAAATTGGCAAGTAGAGGGCATTTGGTTATTCGACCCCAAGGCCGCTTTGCTTTACAGCACTGAGCCTAATCTAGCGCCGCACATTTTAGCTAATACCGAGCAGGTTTATATTGAACAGCGCTCGAATGCGACGACCTATTGTGAGCAGTATTGTAGCAAAATTTTATCCATACCGATTTTAGATAATACCGGCCAGCTAAATGTTGTCACCTTGAGTGTCGGCCTAGTTGATACTCTGGCATTTTTAAATCAATCGACTAAGGCTACATTAGCGCTGGTGCATTTGCCTGAGGACACAGGCTCCATTTCGGCTAACAGCTTAACGATAAGAGGGCCACTTTCCAAAAAGAATATTGAATTTGTGCGAACGGTCATCAATACAATGCCAGATGAATTGTCCTTCGAATCCCTAGCTGAATATGGCACTAGGGTGGACTTAAATGGGCAAAGCTACTTTATCGTACTAATTCCGATAGTAACGGAGAATGCTAAGTTAGACTATGTTCTATCGGCTCATAATATTACTGACATGATCCAAACCCTGCGCTCGTATCAGCGAAATATTCTGATTACCGCTTCGACGGTATTTATCATTGCCCTGTTTGTTTTTTATATTTTAACCAACAGTGTCAGGCGTCGATTGGTGTCATTGGCTGCTAGGTTACCGCTGTTAGCGCAACGGGATTTTGACGGCTTTAGGCAGCAGGTTAGAATATCCAAGCACCTATTTCGTGATGAACTAGATACTCTGAGTGACTCAGCTTATGAATTAGCAGAACGGCTTGAGCAACTGGATAAGGATGTGTTGGCAAAGACCACAGAGTTGGAAAACATTGCGATGTATGATCAGCTCACCCATTTGCCAAACCGCAACATGCTATTATTCCAGTTAAAGCAAGCCGTACTCAATCTCAAACGTGAGCCCGGTTATGCGGTGGTGCTGATATTCGATCTAGATGATTTTAAAAAGGTTAATGATAGCCATGGTCACACAACCGGCGACCATCTGCTTCAAGAAGCCGCTGCTAGATTTCAAAGTGTAGTTCGGGAAACGGATATTGCCTGTCGATTGGGCGGTGATGAATTTGCTATTTTGCTACAGCATATTGACGATATTAGTGGAGCGATTATCGTCGCTGAAAAACTACTGGAACGTTTCCGCTCACCTATCAATGTAGACAATTCACGCTTCTATGTCTCCACCAGTATTGGGATTGCCTTCACCAATTCATGTGACACTGATGTGGCTGAAATAATCCGCTACGCAGATATTGCTATGTATGATGCAAAAAGCAGTGGTGGCAATGGCTATAAGCTTTACAACGAAGCCATGTCCAAATTGGCTATTGATAAGGTTGCCCTTGAGGATGAAGCCAGAAGTGCACTGATTAATGATCACTTTAGTTTTGCTCTACAACCGCAAATTGAACTCAAAACTGGCAAGTTGGTTGGTTTTGAGGCTTTGCTGCGCTGGAATCATCCGGTTCGAGGAGCGGTGTCGCCGGGTTACTTTATCCCCATCTTAGAAAACACTGAGTTCATGCTTTCCCTCGGCTTTTGGTGTATTGAAAACGCATTTAAATTATTAGATGAATTTCGCTCTCGCGGTTATCCGGATCTCAAAATAGCCATCAACCTAGCTGCTATTCAATTCCTCGATCCTGAGTTAATTCCGTACCTTCAAGAAAAGGTGCGAGAAACGGGATTGTCTGCAGATTTGATAGAGTTGGAGCTCACCGAGCGAACCTTAGTGTCTGATGTGCAAAGAACCACTGAAATAATGCACCAACTGGTCAAGCTAGGATTCATAATTTCCATCGATGATTTTGGGACTGGGTATTCTTCTTTGAGCTATTTAAAAAATATGCCAGCTCATTACATTAAAATTGATCGAGCTTTTGTTGATGGCATGTTGTCTAGTAATGCTGACAAAGAAATTGTCGCTTCGACAGTGACCATGGTGCAAAAACTGAATATGCAGGTGATTGCTGAAGGTATTGAAGAGCAGACCCAAATAGATATGTTATTGGATTTTGATTGCGATATGGCTCAGGGTTATTTCATTGCCAGACCCATATTTCAGCAAGATTTATTTGCCGAACTGAGTGAGCATTATATTGATGGAAATTGGCACTACGGGCCCGCGCATCACGCTGGGCTAAATCAGTCATAATTTACACTGTAAATTAACCCTTACAACAAAGGGAGCATTTTTAATTTCGGCTAGCTGACACTCTAGCGTATTCCCTAAGGCTAAATTCTTTTAAACTATGCATAAATCATCGCGAAAGGGCAAACCATGACTCAATCATTTTATCAACATCTTGATGCGCAATTAGAACAAGTGAAGCAAGATGGACTGTATAAGTCGGAACGTATTATTACTTCAGCACAAAAGGCTGATATTGATGTCGAAAATGGCGGTCACGTATTAAATTTTTGCGCCAACAACTACCTTGGCTTAGCAAACGACCAAGCCTTAATAGAAGCCGCTAAAAACGGACTCGATGAACATGGTTTTGGTATGGCTTCTGTTCGCTTTATCTGCGGTACTCAAGACATTCATAAGCAGTTAGAACAACAAATTAGTCAATTCCTTGGCACCGAAGATACTATTCTATATCCCTCATGTTTTGATGCTAACGGTGGACTATTTGAAACCTTAATGGGTCCAGAAGATGCCATTATTTCGGACGCACTCAACCACGCTAGTATTATTGATGGAATTCGCTTGTGTAAAGCCAAGCGTTATAGATATGCAAACAACAATATGCAAGAACTTGAAAAGCAATTGCAGCAAGCGGATGCCGATGGCGCTCGGTTTAAATTGATTGCAACCGACGGCGTGTTTTCAATGGATGGTGTGATTGCTGATCTGAAAAGCATTTGCGATTTGGCAGAAAAATATAACGCTATGGTGATGGTTGATGATTGTCACGCGACTGGTTTTGTGGGTAAAAATGGTCGCGGCAGTCATGAATACAATGATGTGATGGGTCGGGTAGATATTATTACTGGTACCTTGGGTAAGGCGCTGGGTGGAGCATCCGGTGGATACACCGCAGGCAAGAAGTCAGCCGTTGACTGGTTACGCCAACGCTCACGTCCTTATCTTTTTTCTAATTCAGTTGCACCACCTATAGTGGCAGCCTCCATCAAAGTATTTGAGATGCTTGAAAATGGAAAGGCATTGCGGGAACAGTTGAATCAGAACTCAGCACATTTTCGCCGCCGTATGGAAGAAGCTGGATTTACCTTGTCAGGTAAAGACCATGCGATTATTCCGGTCATGTTAGGTGATGCTAAGTTAGCCAGTCAGATGGCAGAAAAAATGCTACAAAAGGGCATTTACGTGGTTGGATTTTCTTTTCCCGTGGTGCCTAAAGGCCAAGCGCGGATCCGCACGCAAATGTCTGCGGCACATTCAATTGAGCAAGTGGACCTTGCGGTGGATGCATTTATCGAAGTGGGACGTGAATTAAAGGTGATTGGATGAAATCTCTAGCTAAATTATATCCAGAAAAAGGTATTTGGCTGAATGAAGCAAGTATCCCAGAGGTTGGTCACAATGATTTATTGATCAAAATAAACAAAACTGCGATTTGCGGCACAGATATGCATATCTATCAATGGGATGACTGGTCCCAGAAAACCATTCCAGTGCCTATGATTGTCGGCCATGAATATGTTGGTACTGTAGTGGATATGGGACAGGAAGTTCGTGGCTTCAAGCAAGGAGACAGAGTCTCTGGTGAAGGACACATTACCTGCGGTCACTGCCGTAATTGTAGGGCTGGTCGACGTCACCTTTGTCGCAATACTGAGGGTGTTGGCGTAAATCGCCAAGGTGCATTTGCCGAATATTTAGTTATACCTGCTTTCAACGCATTCAAAATTCCAGATAATATAAGTGATGATTTGGCATCTATATTCGACCCTTTTGGTAATGCTGTGCATACGGCGTTGTCTTTTGACTTGGTTGGCGAAGATGTGTTGATAACTGGCGCGGGCCCGATAGGAATTATGGCTGCAGCGGTAGCTAAACATGCCGGAGCACGTTATGTTGTAATCACCGATGTAAATGAGTATCGTCTAGATCTAGCCCGTAAAATGGGGGCAACTCAAGCGGTCAATATCAGCAACAAAAATTTGACCGACGTGATGAAGCAATTAGGTATGACCGAAGGATTTGACGTTGGTCTGGAAATGTCAGGTGTGCCATCGGCATTTCGCGATATGTTAGATAAAATGAACAACGGTGGTAAAGTTGCCATGTTGGGCATTCCACCCAAAGATGTGGCAGTAGATTGGAATCAGGTGATTTTTAAAGGTTTGACTATTAAAGGGATTTACGGTCGTGAAATGTTTGAAACCTGGTACAAAATGGCGAGCCTATTGCAATCTGGATTAGATCTTAGCCCTATCATTACACATCAGTTTAGTGTGGATGATTTTCAACAAGGTTTTGATGTAATGGGCTCAGGCCAATCAGGTAAAGTCATTTTAAACTGGTAATATCCTCCACTAAATAATTGATAGGAAGACCATTGGAACAATTTGAACATATTTCTGTTGAGCAGGCTCAGCTATTGTTGGCAGACAACAAAGCGCGCATGGTAGATATTCGTGACGAGCAATCTTTTACATCAGGTCATGTGGCCGGTGCAGTGCATTTGACCAATGGCTCGCTACAGGGTTTTATGAGCGATACGGATTTCGATGTTCCTGTAATTGTCTGTTGTTATCACGGCATCAGCAGCCAGCAAGCGGCCCAGTTTCTATTGCACCAAGGTTTTGAACAGGTGTATAGCATGGATGGCGGTTTTGAAGCGTGGCGGAGTTCGCAACCTTTTGTAACCGAATCGGAATAGCAAGACCTGTATGGATACTATCGAGCTTGTGGCATTTGCCCATGAGAGTGCCGCGAGACTCCTTATCAGTTTCCTTAAAAGCCACAATATAGAGACTCGCTACGAGTATCATGCCGGTGAGTTTAGCCATCAAGTGGTATTGCTTGATCCTTCCTATGTCCACGATGCAGCATTTTTGGTAAAAGAGTTTGTAGATAATCCTGATGATCCTAAATATCAACAGATAGCGTGGCAGCAGGAAGAGCAGGTCTCTTTGACGAACAAGCACAGCGGCTTACCCAAATTCAATCTTCAAACCATCACTCAAGCGCCATTCATGTGGGCGGTTTTTGTAATTTGCATTTTGGTTTATGGATTATCTCTGTTTGGTGGATATGCCTGGGTTGATAAATACCTAAAAATACTCGAACTTCAACAACTGGTAGACACGGCGCAATGGTGGCGGTTATTTACTCCCGCATTCATTCATTTTTCAGAGTTACATATTATTTTTAACTTACTTTGGTGGTGGTCTCTGGGCCGGGATATTGAAAAGCGCTTTGGCACTAGCACCTTAGTTATCTTATTCGTAGTATCTGCTTTAATATCAAATGTTGGCCAATTGCTGGTCACAGGTCCAGATTTTGGTGGGCTGTCCGGTGTGGTTTACGCCATCATTGGTTTTGTATGGTGGTGTGGTTGGCTGCGTCCGCAGTGGGGATTGGGCTTACCCAAAATGCTAGTGGCCTTTTTGCTATTTTGGTTAGTATTGGGCTACGCAGATTTACTGTGGGTACAAATGGCAAATGCGGCTCATACGCTAGGTTTGGTTAGTGGTTGCGCATTATCACTGTGCTATGCGCATTTCACTAAAAAATAACTACTGACCACCCTGAACGATAAATTTAGTGATAAGAATATCTTTTATCATCGGCTTACCGGTTTCTTTCTCCATCAGCGTGCGCAACGTTTCTAGCGTTACTCGGCGAATATCTTCTCGGCCAGTTAGGGATTTGACCTTATCTTTGGGCTGGCGGCCAATTATCTCAATTATAGTCGCACGCAACAAAGGAGAGTGATGTTCTATCGCTTCGATATAGTCGGCATCCTCTAACATCAACTCAACTGTTGCCCGCACAAACCCAAGCTTAACTGCATTCGGGCCCAAAAAATTAGTCACAATATCGGGCTCTAGGCCGTAATAAGCAAAGTTTGATTGAGCGTGAGCACTGGGCATGACCTGGCCCAACATAATACTGAAAAACACCGCAACTAGCCCTAATCTCATTTCTTAATCCTGTTGCTCTAGTTAATTTAATTTCTATAGTTTAGCAATTATATCCTGTCAGCTTAACAGATTTCACTTTAACTTTAGTCTTGTGTCTTTAGTCTGTGCTTAGCTATTGGTATGATAAAGGATAACTCAACATGACTTATTACTATTTTGACTCATCAGATACAATTTCCAGTCACCATTCCTAATCAATGGAAAGAAATCCCTAAGGTTTGCATTCCTGATCCGCACTTGCGCAACTGGTTATTAGATACAGGCTCTCTCACGGAGCGCTTACAATCCCACTGTAATCATTTCGAATTGACTATAGTAGGTCAACGGCAAATGCAGCCAGAGCTTGAGGAAATGTCTAAACTTTATAATCTAACTGATGAGCATTACGGGCAACCTTGGCAGATCCGTGAAGTCATTTTGTGGGGCAATGGACAACCTTGGGTATTTGCCCGTTCCGTGTTACCCAATGCACTATGTAAAGCGGATTTGGCCGAGTTAGGAGATAAGCCCTTAGGGATGATTATCTTTAACGACCCACGCTTTATTCGGCAACCCTTTCAACTTTTGCAGCTTCCTGAGCAATCTACTTTTCTGCAAAAACTGAATATTAACAAAGTGCAGCCGCTGTGGGGACGCCGTTCAGTGTTCAATTTCAATGCCACTCAATTGATGGTGGCTGAGGTTTTTTTACCTCAATGCCCGGCGTATGCTCAAATGGTGCCTCTTTAGCATGACTAACACTAAACTCAATGCCTACATCCGCTTAATGCGAGCAGACAAACCAATCGGAACCTATTTATTACTTTGGCCAACCATATGGGCGTTGTTAATCGCAGCCCAAGGTATGCCTAATCTGCACATACTCATTGTGTTTGTATTAGGTGTGTTCGTAATGCGCTCAGCCGGTTGTGTTATTAACGACTATGCGGACCGAAAAGTAGATGGAGCTGTAGAGCGCACCTCAAATAGGCCGTTAGTGACCGGGGAAGTGTCAGAAAAAGAAGCACTGTTGTTATTTATAGCACTGATAACAATCGCTTTTATTTTAGTTTTAACCCTCAACATAGAAACAATTATTCTATCTGTTGGGGCACTGGCGTTGGCGATGGTTTACCCATTTATGAAGCGTTATACTCACCTGCCACAAGTGGTGTTGGGTGCTGCTTTTAGTTGGGCCATACCCATGGCATTTATGGCAATACAACAGCAGGTGCCTTGGTGGGCTTGGTTATTGTATTTTGCTAACCTAAGTTGGACCGTGGCTTATGACACCCAATACGCTATGGTTGACCGAGACGATGACATACGCATAGGGGTAAAATCCACCGCGATCTTATTTGGGAATATGGACAAGGTGGCAGTGGCCATCTTTCAACTGGTGGCTTTGGGCCTGCTGGTGGGGCTGGGAGTGTTGCTGAACTTTACATGGCCTTTCTATATGTCGTTGGTTGGCATGGCAGGACTGTTTTTATACCAGTATTGGATAATTAGACATCGAGAAAGATCAGCCTGTTTTAAGGCCTTTCTGAATAATCATTACGGCGGAATGCTTGTCGCTATAGGTTTACTCGTCCATTACTTGATATAACACAAAAAGTTGCAAAGAGGGAGGTAGTCTCTCCCTGAGTTCACTCTGTGGGCCATGGACTCGGTGGCAAACAAAAAGTAACCGTTATTTTTCTCACAATAGAATGCTTTATTCAGATGCTGCAGCCTGATTTTCCAACTGGGCTAATCGTGCTTCTAAGGCTTCTAGCTTTTCTCGTGTTCTGATCAGCACTTGGCTTTGTATATCAAATTCTTCACGACTAACAAAATTCAGACGGCTCAATTGAGATTGCAAAACCTGCTTCACTTTTGCTTCTGCACCTTCTGCCATATTTTTAACCCCAGGAGGGACAGCGTCAGATATTTGTTTAGCAATTTCTTCTAGTTTACGAGGATCAAGCATGATGTTCTTCCAATTTGGTGGCTTGGCTATATTGTAGCGCAAAGACAATAGTAATTACGTCCATTATTTCTTACAATCCCGATCCATTCCATCAGAAAGTAATCATGAAATTAAACGACGGCCAAAATCAAGCAGTTAAATATATCTCGGGGCCCTGCCTAGTGCTAGCGGGAGCGGGTAGTGGTAAGACTCGGGTTATCACTAATAAGATTGCCTATTTGGTTCAGCAGTGCAATATCCCTGCGAGGCAAATTGCTGCGGTAACTTTTACCAACAAAGCTGCCCGGGAAATGAAAGAACGGGTTGGCCAAACCTTAGGTAAAAAAGAAGCCCGTGGCCTAAAAGTATCGACCTTTCATACAATGGGCCTAAATATTATCAAATCTGAATTTCGCAGTATTGGTATTAAAGCTGGCTTTTCACTTTTCGATGACAAAGATAGCTTCGCGTTACTTAAGGATCTCACCCAAGAAACATTAGATGGCGATAAAGAACAAATAAACTTATTACAATCGAGTATTTCTAATTGGAAAAATGATCTGATTTTGCCAGATCAATTACAGAAGCAGGCGCTATCTCCTGGCGAAGTCGAGTTTGCTAAAATTTACCTAGAATATCAAACCCACTTGCGTGCTTATAATGCCTTAGATTTTGATGATCTAATTTTATTGCCAACCATTTTATTACAAACCAATGAGAAGGTCCGTTTGAAGTGGCAGGACAAGATTAAGTACTTATTGGTAGATGAATATCAAGATACTAACACCAGTCAATATGAGTTGGTGCGGATGCTGGTCGGGCAGCGAGCAAGATTTACCGTAGTAGGTGATGATGACCAGTCTATATACTCCTGGCGCGGCGCTAGACCGCAGAATCTTGAGTTATTAAAGCAAGATTTCCCTAGCTTAAAGCTGGTTAAATTGGAGCAGAACTATCGTTCTTCAGGACGAATCTTGCATTGCGCCAATATACTCATTCAAAATAATCCTCATGTGTTTGAGAAAAAGCTCTTTTCGGAATTGGGCTATGGTTCAGAACTTAAAGTGATCATTGCCAAAAACGAAGAACATGAAGCAGAACGCGTGGTGGCAGAGCTACTAGCGCATAAGTTCATGGGCAGTTCTCAGTTTAAAGAATATGCAATCTTATATCGAGGTAATCATCAATCTCGCTTATTTGAGAAAATATTGATGAGTAATCGTATTCCTTACAAAATCAATGGCGGAATGTCTTTCTTTGGTCGTACTGAAGTCAAAGACATCATGGCCTACCTGCGCTTAATGGTAAATCAAGACGATGATAATGCCTTACTGCGCGTGATCAATACACCCACTAGAGGGATTGGTAGAGCCACATTAGAAAAACTAGGTAGTTTTGCAAATCATCTGGGTGTTTCTATTTTCGCTGCGGCTTGCCATCCGCAACTACACAGTGTGTTGTCGGGTAAAGCACTGCACAATATTGAGCAATTTAGCCGCTGGATTGTCGAGTTATCTGATAATGCAGTCCGAGGTGATGGTATTGCGGCGATACGTGAAATGATCAAAACCATGCAATATGAAGAATGGCTTTATGAGTCCAGTACTAGCCCTAAAGCGGCCGAAATGGGCATGGCAAATATCAGCACCTTATTTAAATGGGTGAGTGATATGCTAGAAGGTAACGAATTAGATCCACCCATGACCTTACAAGAGGTAGTAAATCGGCTCATACTGCGAGATATGATGGAGCGTGGTCAAGAAGAAGAAGATGCGGACCAAGTGCAGCTTATGACCTTGCATGCATCGAAGGGATTAGAGTTTCCCTATGTGTTTATGGTAGGAATGGAAGAAGGATTACTACCTCATCAAAGTAGTATTGATGAAGATAATATTGAAGAAGAGCGTCGTTTAACCTACGTGGGAATTACCCGAGCGCAAAAAGAACTATTTTTTACTTTGACCAAAGAGCGGCGTCAATATGGCGAAGTTATCCAGCCAGAGCCTAGTCGTTTTCTGTATGAACTCCCACAAGATGATGTCATTTGGGAGCATAAAAAAGTAAAAGACAGTGCAGAAGCGCGCCAGCAAAAAGGCCAAACCAGTATCGCCAATTTACGAAATATGCTCTCTGGTGGGCAGTGATTGGTTACTCAGAATATCTGCTTTGCTGACAGGCGATTCAAGGTAATGACCCTGGCCGAAAATACAGCCGGCCGCCACTAGTGCATCATACTGTTCTTTATTTTCGATGCCTTCGGCGATCAACTTGAAATCCAGTTGTCCTGAAATAGCCAATACCGAGCGAATCAGATTGTAATTTCGTTTTGAGCGAATAATTGATTTTACAAAGCGATGGTCAATTTTCACGTAATCAAAGGGGTAGGTATATAGATAACTCAATGAAGCCAGACCACTACCAAAATTATCCAACACTAGTAAGACGCCCGCTCTTTTAAGCTTTTTAATTGCTGGCAACATGAACTGTGCGCGTTTATTCAGTTCATTTTCATCAAATTCTAACACTAGGCTCGATGGCTCTACTCGTGCGCTTTGGACTTGCTCTATAATTTGATTTACAAACTTATTTTGTGACAAATGATTGATGGATAGATTAATCGCTATTTTTTGTTGGTTGCTAGGTGAGCCTAAACTTTGCCAGTGCTGCAGCACCTCAAGCGCTTGAGATATGGTGTAATTATCAATCTCTAGGGTCAGCCCACTGTTTTGTGCAACTTTCCAAAATTGTTCGCGCTTGATCCTGCCAAGTGTTGGATGCTGCCATTTGACAAAAAACTCGTGGTACAAGTAGGAGTTGTCGACAAGATTGACTACCGATTGCACCTGACAGTCAAACTCACCTGCTCTGAGGGTTTTGCGTAGCTCATTTTCCAAAGCAAGTTCTTCAAGTAACTTTTTGCGCATACTGGTATCAAACAATATATAGCGTCCACGGCCCATAGCTTTGGCTTGATACATAGCTGCATCAGCATCACGAATCAGTTCATCGGCGTTTTGGTAACCACTTTCAACGTTCGCAATGCCGATACTTGCGCCCGAATACATTTCTTTACCTTCCAGCGTAAAAGGAGCAGAGATCGATTGGATAATACGATTTGCCACTTCTTCAACGTCATTAAAATTATCAAAGCTATCTAATAAAATGACAAATTCGTCGCCACCTAATCTGGCGAGTAAGTCATGGGCACGAACACATTGGCCTATTCTAGTGGCCACCTCGACTAAAAACATGTCGCCCGCATGATGACCAAGACTGTCATTGATCTGTTTAAAGCGGTCCAAGTCGATGAATAGCACCGCGAAGTTGTGCTCTGGGTAACGATTTTTATTCGCCACTGCAAGCTCGAGACGGCTGTTGAACATGACTCTATTGGGGAGGTTTGTCAAAGCATCATGATGGGCATCATGAATTAACTTTAATTCAATTTCCTTTCGCTCTTCAATTTGTTTTTTAAGATACAAATTGGTTTTGTGTAATTCATCAGTGCGTTCACGTACTTTCTGACTAAGCTGTAAGTTGTATTTCTGAATAGATTCAGCAGCGCGTTTACGTTCAATCGCAACAGCGATGTGGTGAGATACAAACTTTAATAACTCAAGGTCTTTAAAGGTGTATTTGGCGTCTTTCCCGTATGTCTGAACAGCGATTACACCTGATATTTCACCTTCTACGATCAGTGGTGAACCTATCCATGAATTCTCATGCTTGATCATATTGTCAGCAGTTGCGCGGTCCAACTCGTTCTGTTCGGCCAACTTCAGCACCCGATTTGCATCAATTAATTCAGCTTTACCGGTGCGTAAAACAAACTCAGTCAGGCCATGTCCCAGGGGACGGGACTCTATATCACTCTCAATCTCATCGCTATAATAAGGAAATTGCAGGTAATCTTTTCGATCGTTGAGAATGCAAACATAACAGTTTGGCGCACTCAATAAACGCGCGAGTATGTCATGTAAGCTAGCATAGAAGTCAGCCATCTCGCCTTCTATTGCCGCAGCTATTTCTGATATCTCGAACAGCGCCTGTTGCAATGATTCTACTTTTTGACGCTCTAAAATTTCGTCTTGCAGCTCGTCATTAATCTCTCTTAGCTGCTTGGTTCTTTCACGAATAGTTTGTTCGGTTAACTCTCGGCTTTTAACTCGATCCAAAGCGTTCACGATATGCTGTGAAACGAATAATAACAGGTCTAAATCATCTTCTTCATAGCGTACTTCATCGTCATAGCTTTGAACGACCATAGCGCCGATCACTCGACTGCCCCGCTTGAGCGGCACGCCAATGAGATCGACTGGGGCTTTGCCAAAAGCTTTAAACTTTAAAGCTTTTGATTGTTCCTGAAAGGTTTCTTCGGTAAGAACTAGATGCTCACCACTACGTAATATGTATCCGGTAATACCATCAATCAGATCTTTAGCCGGAATTTGACTTAAAATTCCTTGATCAAATTCATCAATAAAGTACGGAAACTCGACAAACTCATCGTCGTTCTCAAACAGTGCCACAAAGAAGTTCTGGGCATTCATAAATTGGCCGACGATTTGGTGAATAGCACCATACAATCGCGACAGTTCACTGATTGAACCGGCTAACTCGGAAATATCAAACAAGGCCCGCTGAATTTGCTCGGAGCGTTTATATTTTTCCGTCAATTGCTGTAACTCAGGGATCATCTCCCTGAGTTCTTCAAGTGAAAGTTGGCCAGCGCTAGAGTTGTCTATCAAAAGTTTAGGTCCATACTATGACACCCACTTAGATTGATAAGTGAACTTGATCAACTTGTTTAGATACCTTCAATCATATGTTCAATGGCTAACTTAATTTCGTCATCCGAGCATGAACCACAGGTACCTTTTGGTGGCATTGCGTTGATACCATGTATAGCATTTTGCCAAACGGCATCAAATCCCTTTTCTAAACGAGGGGCCCAATCTGCTGCCACTTGAAATTTTGGTGCGCCTAAAACCCCAGATCCGTGACAAGCAGCGCAACTAGATTTATAGACCTCATCTCCAGAACGTGGACCAGCAGAAGAAGTTGCTGCCTGTGCGCCTGCTACATGTACTGAACCAACTGCTTTGATTCGATTTGCAATTGCGTCTTCAGACATATCTTGCGCTTGTACGGCAAACATCAACAGACTTCCAGCGAATACGCTCAACAATGCTTTTAATTTCACAACTATCTCCAAAGGTCTTAAATTAAATTTGGTAATATCAAAGATATCAAATTATAGCGAGTTATTGATAGTGAACAACAATTTACTTTTGATTAAATAAAAAACAAGGTAAATCGCTAGATTAACTAGGCTTGTGGGTAACTATCGCACTAATTCTTTATCGTGATCTCTTGCACAAAGGCTAAACAATACCATATTAATAGAAATTCATAACATTTGGAGTGATTTATGTTGCGGGTAATGCTTTTTTTGGGCACAAATATTGCGATCATCGCATTGCTTAGTTTGACATTTAGTTTGTTCGGCTTTCAAGGTTTACTGGCTGACAATGGCGTCGATTTAGACTTACAAGCTCTGCTGATATATGCGGTTATCATAGGTTTTAGCGGCGCATTTATTTCATTGTTTTTATCTAAATTTATGGCCAAGCGTGCGATGGGCGTATTTATCATTGAGCAGCCTGCGGATAAAACTCAGCGGTGGTTGGTCGAAACGGTCAAAAGGCAAGCCGAGCAAGTGGGTATAGGCATGCCTGAAGTTGGATTGTTTAACAGTGCTTCGCCTAATGCTTTTGCCACAGGGTGGAACCGCAATAACGCCTTAGTTGCAGTCAGTACCGGCCTGCTAGACCAGATGACCCAAAATGAAGTTGAGGCTGTATTGGCTCACGAAATCAGCCATGTTGCCAATGGTGATATGGTGACCATGACACTGGTTCAAGGGGTGGTGAATACCTTTGTGGTTTTTCTGTCACGGATAATTGGTCATGTGGTAGACCGAGTGGTATTCAAAGTTGAGCGCGGACATGGGCCGGCTTTTTGGATTGTGTCTATTATCGCTGAAGTCATACTCGGCTTTTTGGCCATGATGTTAGTCATGTGGTTTTCACGTTACCGCGAATTTCGCGCTGACCAAGGTGGCGCCCGATTAGCCGGACGACAGAATATGATTGCTGCCTTGGCAAGACTGAAGAGTTTTCAAGGGACACCAGATATGCCAGACGAAATGGCTGCATTTGCTATTAATGCTGGAAAAATTCAGAAGCTTTTTTCAAGTCACCCTCCATTGGAAAAACGCATAGCTGCATTACGTGCAGGAGATAATGGATAAATGTAATACCTGCAATTTTGCCTAAAAAGTAAAACTCTTCTGCAAACGCTTAGTGTTGGCTGCTTTAACACCGCGGGCTTTAGCTAAGGAGCGCAGTTTATCTAGGCGATTTAAAAACTGATTGAATTGCTGATCTCGTTGGGCCTGTTCAGCTTCAGCACTTTTTTGCCGCTGTTGCTGACAGGCTTGATGATTCAGCATGCAAATACTGTTGCGCATTAAAAGTAATTCATCAGTCATGTTGTTCTCCGATTTACCACTGTTTATATATACAGTATAATATCGTATGAAAACTAATCAAGTTTTTTATTTGGCCTACAATGCTGCTTGGCATCTTGCTCTTGTTCGTGTTTCATCAATAGAAAAGTGATGAACATTTTGGTTGGAAGTGACAGTGCTGTGCCTATGGCAACGCAAGCGGAACTAATCAATATACCATTCACCCCCATCTCGGCGATGCGTGGATCAAATAAATGAAAATAGATACCGAGTAATATCAGCAAGATGCCAACTGACATAACAACCTTCAAGAGTCGAATAATCTGTTTGTCCTTCATTTATAAAACCTAGAACTTAAGGGTGAGTGATCAAAGAACCATAGCAGTGTTCAGCTTCAGCGCTATTGATCTGGCTCAGGTTTGCAGGAGATTTCGGCTAAGAGTATATAGCAAGCTTTACCCTAGAGCTGTCAGCAAAGGGGATGCTCATTTAGTTGAGTCGTAAGATACCTAAAATGGGGGCAGGTGCCTGCCCCCTTGGTTAGATTTAGAAGAATCCCATTGGATTGGTATCGTAACTAACCAGCAAGTTTTTGGTTTGCTGATAATGTTCTAGTGCCATCTTATGGGTTTCGCGGCCGACACCTGATTTTTTGTAGCCGCCAAAAGCGGCGTGGGCAGGATACATGTGGTAACAGTTGGTCCACACCCGTCCGGCTTGAATATTGCGACCCATTCGGTAAGCGCGGTTTACATCACGAGTCCACAGACCTGCACCTAAACCAAATTGAGTATCATTGGCCATGGCTAATGCTTCGGCTTCATCTTTAAAGGTGCAGGTGGAGATCACGGGACCAAAAATTTCTTCTTGGAACACCCGCATAGAATTGTTGCCCTTGATTAGCGTTGGCTGGATGTAGTAACCATTGGATAATTCGCCAGTTACATTTTCCGCTTCTCCGCCCATCAAAATTTCCGCGCCTTCATCTCGACCAATCTTCATGTAACTGAGGATTTTGTCGTATTGCTGTTTAGAGGCTTGTGCGCCAACCATTGTCTCGGTATCCAATGGATTGCCTCGCACAATTGCTTGGGAGCGCTCCATCACCATCTCGATGAATTTGGGGTAAATGCTTTCTTGAATCAGTAATCGAGATGGGCAGGTGCAAACTTCCCCTTGATTAAAATAGGCAAGTACTGCGCCTTCAACACATTTACTTAGATAATCATCTTCGTGATTAAACACATCTTCAAAGTAAATATTAGGTGACTTGCCGCCTAATTCTACCGTAGACGGGATAATGTTTTCTGCTGCGCACTTGAGAATGTGTGAACCCACTGGGGTTGAGCCGGTAAAGGCGATTTTAGCAATGCGGGTGCTGGTGGCGAGGGCTTCACCGGCTTCTTTACCATAACCATTGACCACGTTGAGTGCTCCTGCGGGCAATAAATCAGCAATTAATTCTAAGAGAATTAAAATAGATACAGGAGTCTGCTCAGCAGGTTTTAGTATCACGCAATTGCCCGCCGCTAGTGCAGGAGCAAGTTTCCACGCGGCCATTAAAATTGGGAAGTTCCAAGGTATGATCTGTCCGACCACACCCAATGGCTCATGAATATGGTAGGAAAGAGTATGCTCATCCAGCTCAGCCGCCGAGCCCTCTTGGGCCCGCAGGCAGCCGGCAAAGTAGCGGAAATGATCAGCTGCAAGGGGAATGTCCGCCGCTAGGGTTTCCCTTACCGCTTTGCCATTGTCCCAGGTTTCAGCAACGGCAAGCATTTCTAAATTTTGCTCAATCCGATCGGCGATTTTCAGCAATATATTAGATCGCTCTGTTACTGAGGTTTTGCCCCAACTGTCCCTGACTTTATGGGCTGCATCTAAAGCCAAATTGATATCGGCCGCAGCAGAGCGGGGGATTTTACAAAAAGCTTTGCCGTTGACTGGGCTTATGTTGTCAAAATATTCGCCACTGACAGGCGCAACCCATTTTCCGCCAATGAAATTTTCGTATTGTGCTTTAAAGTTTATTAAGGCTCCTTCTGAACCCGGATTAGCATAAATCATCTTTGACCTCTTTCGTTGTTTTTTTGTAAGGTAGATGAAACATAATTGTTAATGCGCTAGTCTGCTTATCTGACAGTTCCAACCATTTGTCTGGCAGTACTTTTTATCTGAGGATAAAACTATGATTAGTGAATCGATCCAAAAGCAACGTAGTCATCCATTGGCCCTTGTCGAGAACAAGACAAGCTTTGCTGCCAGAGACGCCGAATTAAGTATTTATGATACCTTCGAGCAGGCCAAACGGGTTAAGCTCAAATCTGATCAACTGTTGTATTGCGGGATGATAAGTGGCAAAAAAGTAATGCACTTAGATAATGAGAATTATCATAAAGCATTTTTACCCCATGAATCTTTCATCTTGGCTCCGAATCAAGGTGTTGAAATCGACTTTCCAGTAGCCCAGCATCACCAGCCCACAACCTGCCTAGCCATCGAAATATCCAAGGGTAAAATCAATCAGGTAGCGGATCAGCTCAATTACATCGAACCGCTCCCCGCTCACATAGGAGAATGGCACTATGGCAACCAAATGGTTCACACTGCGCATAATTCTGAAACCCAAGCATTATTAAGCCGGATAGTGCATATATTTTCAGAGAATGATCCTGATCGTCGATTCTTAAGTGACTTGGCCGTATCGGAATTAACCGCCAGATTACTCCGTCATCAGACTCGGGAAATGATGCTTGCCTTTAGTCGTTCAGAGCCAGATAGCGATGGTATGAACCGGGCCATACAGCATATTGAACAGACGCTGGATAAGCCTCTTGATGTGGAACAGTTGTGCAAAGTCGCCTTTATGAGTCGGACAAAGTTCTATACACGTTTTAAACAACTAATGGGCTGTAGTCCCTCCATGTTCCAACAGCAGATGCGGATTAAGCGGGCCGAAGATATGCTTAAACAAGGCTATTCGGTTACCCATGTTGCTTACGAAATGGGCTTTATGAACGTCAGTCATTTTAGCCGCTGCTTTAAGCAAATGGTGGGCGTGAGCCCAAGTCATTGCAAGCCTCTTTCCTTGCAGTGATATTTGTAGCTTCAACGTGTTGGCGAAGTAGTCATTTAAAGTAGGTTGGCGGTTATTCACTCAGGTTATATTGAATTCAGGGTATTGATTAATGCAGGAGAGTGATTTACGAATTTTGGTTTGTTACTGATAATTTTTGTTGCTTTGGGGGCGTTATCAAACACTAATGATAGATTGTTTACTAGAACTTGTAGCTTCCATTCTAGTATCAGGACAGGTTATGAACTGGATCAAAAACTCCTTCCAACTATCTCAAATTCTAACCTTTTGTTTCGCTCTGTTATTTTTCTCCCTTGTTGATGCTAAAGATATTCCTCACCTTAAACAACAGGGTAGCACCTTCCAACTGATGGTTGATGGCAAGCCTATGCTGGTGCGTGGCGGTGAATTGGGTAACTCCAGCGCATCAAATTTGCAGTATCTAGGCCAGTATTGGAGTAAGTTTAAAGCTCTCAATATGAACACTGTGGTGGCGCCAGTGTATTGGGACTTAGTCGAGCCAGAAGAAGGTAAATTTGACTTTTCATTGGTTGATGGACTGATTAAAGATGCGCAAAAGCACGATATGAAATTGGTGCTACTGTGGTTTGCTAGTTGGAAAAACAGTATGTCGTCTTATTGTCCTGAGTGGGTCAAAATAGATACAAAACGATTCCCTCGTTCGAGAGATCGTAACGGCCAAGCCTTTGAAATACTATCGCCATTTCACCCTGAAAACTATCAAGCGGATGCTCGCGCTTTTGCATCATTAAGGGCTCACATTAAAAAAGTAGATAAACACCAAGTGGTGATTATGCTGCAACCTGAAAATGAGGTTGGTATGGTCGAGCATGCACGGGATTACAGTGACAAAGCCACTGAATTGTACCACTCGCAGGTACCGCAAAAATTCATCAGCTACTTACTGGAAAATAAGTCTCATCTGACTCCAAAGCTACGCAATGCTTGGGCACTTTCGAATTTTAGAACGAGCGGAAACTGGGTCGAAATATTTGCTGATTCGCCACAAACCGAAGAGTTTTTTATGGCGTGGTACTTTGCCCAGTACACTCACCACGTAGCTCAAGCAGGCAAGCAAGAATATCCTCTGCCGATGTTTGTTAATGCGGCCTTAATCCGGCCTGGCTATCAACCTGGACAATATATTAGTGCTGGCCCTCTGCCGCACCTGATTGATATTTGGCGGGCAGCCGGACCAGCGATAGATTTTATTGCACCGGATATATATTTCCCAAATTTCACCTATTGGACCGAGCGTTATACCCAAAGCGGCAATCCCCTTTTTATACCTGAGGCGTTACGCAACAATGATGCGTCGGTCAATGCGTTATACGCAATAGCCGAGCACAGTGCGATGGGTTTTAGTCCCTTTGGGATTGAATCGATTGAAGAGGTAGCAGGTGCACTACTCAGTCAAAGTTATGATTTGCTCGCGCAACTAGAGCCCTTGATCTTGGCCCATCAAGGTAAACCCACTATGCGCGGTTTTTTACAAATTAGCGATCAGCAAAAAGCACCCCAACAGATTCGTTTAGGCAAGTATGAAATGCAGGTCAAATTTGAATATGCGCCGCCGCCGTCTTTAGCCAATGGTGTAATAAATGAAAGTGGAGATATATCACGAGGTCCGAAGATGCCTTCTGGGGGACTTGTCATTCAGTTATCTGAGAATGAATTTATTTTTGCCGGTATTGGTATCACTATTACCTTTGATTCGCTTATGGCGAATCAACAAGCGGGTATAGTGTCTGCTCAAAGTGGCCGCTTTGAACAGGGTAAGTGGCAAAATTTACTTTGGAACAACGGAGATCAAACCCATCAAGGACGGCATGTGCGAATAGAGCCAGGGCAATTTGGCATCCAGAAGGTTAAGCTCTATCGGTATAATTAATTTCTGCATCTAAGCTATTGGCATGTTAAAGCTGTTGCTATGGTTATAACGATAAACCCGCGCATCAATTATCAAATAAGCACTACACTTGAATTCCATAACAATAAAATAACATTATGTAATAGCCAATTTTGATGTGCGTGGTTTACTTGTTGTTTTGTCACGCCATTTGGTCATAGTCCCAGATAAAATCACGGCCAAAGTGGACATCAAAAACTGCCGATTAAAACATCAAGGAACCTGTTAATGCAGCTAAGAATTGCGATTACCCATTTGTTGTCTATATCTATGCTTTTACTGCTCAGTGCCTGCAGTAAAGCCAATGATCCACAGAAACTAACCCCAAGGGTTACTACTCAGGTTGCTGGCAAAGCCGTATTTGAACGCTTTCGGTATGAGGGTAAAGATCAGATTTTCGAAGCTGAGCTTGCGCCCAATCAATTTCAAAACCCCATTGTTGCCGGTTTTTTCCCTGACCCTAGTATCACCCGCAAAGGGGATGACTTTTATATGGTCCATTCAACCTTTTCCTATGCGCCGGGGGTCCCAATTTTACACAGTACAGATTTGATCAACTGGCAACTAATTGGACATGCGTTATCCCAAGAGTCTCAGTTAGATCTGGAAGGGCAACAAGTGTCTAGAGGCATTTTTGCCCCGACCATTCGCTACCACGATGGCCTATTTTATATGATAACCACGCGGATTGATGGTGGCGGTAACTTTATTGTAACTGCCAAAGACCCTGCTGGTACTTGGTCTGATCCAATCTGGTTACCGGAGATAAACGGAATAGATCCGGATATCTTTTTCGATGATGACGGTAAGGTTTACATCACTCACAATGATGCGCCACAAGGCGAGGTTCTGTATGAAGGGCATCGGGCAATCTGGTTATGGGAGTTTGATTTGGCGGCTAAAAAGGTGGTGGCAGATAGTGGCAGAATGATTATCAACGGTGGTGTCGATTTGTCTAAACAGCCAATTTGGATAGAAGCACCCCATATCTACAAGATCGATGGCTGGTATTATTTGCTATGTGCAGAAGGCGGCACGGCCGACCAGCATTCTGAGGTGGTATTTCGCAGCCGAGATTTGTCTGAGCCATTTATTCCCTACCAAAATAACCCCATATTGACTCAGCGTACATTAGATGAAAATAGGATTAATCCCATCACCACCGCTGGTCATGCTGATCTGATTCAAACCTCGTCCGGCGAATGGTGGGCAGTGTTTTTAGCCACCAGAACCTATGACAAATCGTTTTACAATACAGGGCGGGAAACCTTTCTGTTACCCGTTAGCTGGAAGGATGGTTGGCCGCATATTTGGCCAGAGGATAGCGCTATTCCCTATCGCTTAGATAAACCGGCAGGCTTACCAACCACCCTAGTCAGCCAACCCCTCACCGGAAATTTTGTCTGGCTAGATGAGTTTGACCAGCCCCAACGAGACTTGCAGTGGTTGACCCTGCGAGGCTTTGACACTAGTTGGTATAACATCGAACAGGGCGCTGTGAGTATGACGCCCAAAGGCGTTACATTGATGCAGTTGCAGCAACCCGCGTTGTTGGTGAAAAGGCAGCAGCATATGAGGTATTCTGCATCTACAACACTGCAAGTACCTGCGTCACCGGGCTTTTCAGCGGGATTAGTCGCAATGCAAAACGAACAGTACCTTTATTACCTAGGAATAAAGCGCAGCGGCGCAGGACTTAAGGTTTTTCTAGAGCAAGCGAAAGGCAGTGAAGCCAAGGTGGTATATGAACAAGTCTTGAGCCAGTCTTTGGCTAAATCAATTACCTTTACCATTGAGGGCGACAAGGGTGACATCCGCTTCGCTTACCAACTGGATGATAAAAATAGCGTTGATATTGGCCAAACCTGGGATGGCAAAATATTGAGTACTCAAGTGGCACAGGGTTTTGTCGGCACTATGTTGGGCATTCATAGCCGTTTGGAGAAGGATAAATGAAGTGTATGCAAAAAATTCAGCTAACATTTTTAAGCTTATTTCTATGTTGTGTTAGCAGTCTTGCTTGGGCCAATGATTTAGTCTTATTCAGCTCATCTGGCCAAGACTTTGTGATAAATCAGGCTGATCAAGCAAGCCCTATTTTAATTGATTCGGCCGAGCGCAAAGGGCTGCGGATGGCGGTGGATAACCTGCGCCTAGATCTTGAAAAAGTTACCGGTGAAGCCCCTGAAATAATTAATCAACTGAAAAAAACGCCCTATACCATTATTGTTGGCACCCTTGAAAATAGCGCGACTTTGCAAGCCTTATCGCAAGCAGGGAAACTCGATACAACTGCAATTACTGGGCAATGGGAAGCCTATCAAATTCAAACTGTTCTCAAGCCCTTTGATGGCGTCGAGCAGGCTTTAGTGATCCTAGGTAGTGATATGCGCGGCGCCATTTTTGGCGTATACCAACTGGCAGAGTCTATCGGTGTGTCGCCCTGGTATTGGTGGGCTGATGTGCCCATCGCTCAACATCAAAAATTGTACGTGAAAACCGGAACACGTCTAATAGACTGGCCTAAAGTGCAATACAGAGGCATCTTTCTTAATGACGAAGCGCCGGCACTAACAGGTTGGGTGCAAGAGAAATATGGTAATTATAATAGTGAGTTTTATCAGCAGGTCTTTGAGCTTATGTTGCGGCTCAAAGCGAATTACTTGTGGCCAGCAATGTGGAACAATGCGTTTAACTTAGATGATCCTAACAATCCTCAACTAGCCCACGAAATGGGTATTGTTATGGGCACCTCCCATCACGAACCTATGATGCGAGCAGACAAAGAGTGGAACTGGACCGGAGAGGGAAAATGGGATTATTCGGTTAATCAACAGAATCTCTATCAGTTCTGGCAGCAAGGGGCTGAGCGCCATAAGTCCTTCGACAGCATATTCACTTTGGGGATGCGGGGGCAGCAAGATGAGCCCATGAGTGAGGGCCAGAATATTGCTCTGTTAGAGCGTATCGTTGCTGATCAACGGAGTATTCTACAAGACGTTTTCCAGCAGCAAGATATTAGTCATGTGCCTCAAGTCTGGACGTTATACAAAGAAGTTCAGGGCTATTATGAAAATGGTATGCGAGTACCAGACGACGTTACCTTACTTTGGTCCGATGATAATTGGGGTAACATTCGTCGATTACCCACTGCAGTAGAGCGCAATAGAAGTGGAGGTGCGGGGGTGTACTATCATTTCGACTACGTCGGTGGTCCGCGCTCCTATCGTTGGATCAACTCCACACCCATCCCCAAAATTTGGGAACAGATGAATCTGGCCTATCAATACAATGCCAGAAAAATCTGGATAACCAATGTGGGTGATCTTAAACCTATGGAATTACCCATAGACTTCTTTTTGCAGATGGCCTGGGACCCAGAACAATTCACCGCGCAGTCGTTACCTGATTACCTAGTGTCATGGTCGAAACAGCAATTCGGCGAGCAACATGCTGCTGAGATTGCCACCTTAGTGCATGGTTACGCCAAGCATAACGGTCGTCGTAAGCCTGAGCTGGTGGGACCTAATACCTACAGCCAAATCGTATACCAAGAGGCCGCGCGGGTATCGGTGGAATTAGCTCAGTTAGAAGCACAGGCCGAGAAAATCTCGCAACAATTACCAAGCCATAGCCGCGCGGCATTTTTCCAACTGGTTCTCCATCCAATTCAAGCTAGTCGCATTGTATTTGAATTGAATAACAGTTTGGCGAAAAATCATTTATATGCAGCTCAACAGCGAGCGTCGGCTAATCAGCATGCACAGGCTGCACGAGATTGGTTTAACAAGGACGCTGAGCTGGAAAAGCAATATCACAGTCTGAATAATGGTAAATGGAACCATTTCATGTCACAGCCTCATATTGGCTACACAAACTGGAATAATCCGCCACAAGACAGCATGCCTGTGGTGCACATTAATCAACCCAATGACGTTGCAGATATGGGGGTTGCCATTGAGGGGAGCGCCTATGCTTGGCCACAGACTAGCTCTAACAGCTGGCCCCATAGCAGCAGTATGCAGCTTGATTTTCATCAGTATGGGCAGACTCAACGCTATATTGATGTGTTTAATAAAGGCACCAAACCCTATAGGTTTGAAGCTAAACCTTCCGCCTCATGGATTCAAATTTCCGAACAAAGCGCTGAGGTGGCAATCGAAAAACGCCTAAAAATATCCGTTGACTGGGCCAAACTGAAAGCAGGACATCATCAGGGCAACATCACTATCAAAGGTGCTGCTTGGGGAACGGCTGAGATTAACGTTACGGCGTTTAAATCAAACGGTGAGGCCATATCAGGGTTTGTCGAAGCAGATGGCTATGTGTCAATTGAAGCGGCTAATGTGCAAAAAGTTAAAAATACCGAAAACGCTAGTTGGCAAGAAATCCCATTGCATGGTCGCAGCCAATCTTCTATGTCTGTCTTTATGTCACCTGATACCAGTTTCGGTGAGGCAATCGAGAATGCTCCTTATCTTGAATACGATTTGTATCTGTTCTCAAGGGGAGAGATGAGCTTGACCACATTGTTAGCGCCGAGCTTGAACTTTACCGATGGTGGGGGCTTGAGATTTGCAGTGGCGCTGGATGACAATGCTCCAGTAATAGTGGATGTACTCAAAGATAATAATCATGAAGATTGGCAACAGGCGGTTGAGGATGGCGTTCGTGTGGCAAAAACCAGTTTAAGTGTTGCCCAGCCAGGAGAGCATAAATTGCGTATTTACGGATTAGATCCCGGTATCGTTGTGCAAAAACTAATGTTAGACACAGGGGGGTTAAAACCCAGTTACCTTGGGCCGCCAGAAAGCCAATTTTTAGCGGAAGTAAAAAAATAGCTTTCGTTATTTAATCTAATAACATATTCGCTGATTTGCCATCCTCGGCGATTAAAAACAGATTAGGGGCTTAGCATCCGTTGTTGGCCCCTAAATGCTTTTATAACGCAATCAGCTTGACCTCACATTGCCGAACAAGGTGTCAGTTAACACCTTTGTTAATATTTAGTTAACGGAATAACAATTTAAGTAATAGTCATTCGATTGACCATTAAAAACGCCTGACATACATTCAATACGCTTTGAATAAAGCGCTAGACCGATTTTTTCTGTTTGCAAAAAAGAGCTAGATAATGACATCTGTAAACCTTTGGTTAATAAAATGTTGGTTTTTTTTGAACTTTAGTTGACTCTTATGAATTGATCTTCTAATTTAATGTAAGCGCTTACATTATCACTAACAAATACTAAAGATTTTTATGCGCTTGGTTCGGGCAAACAGAAAATGCGCTATCAAAAATGCACTACTGGACACATTTAAGTAAGTTTTTGGAGAAAACACATGACGAATAAAAGGTTTTTAAAAACCCATTTGGCTACAAGTTTATCTATCATCCTCGGGGCATCACTTTGTGCACCCTTGGCGGCTCAAGAAGCTGCAGCTGATGACCTTGAAGTTATTCAGGTAACAGGACTAAGAGGAAGCCTTCAGGAAGCGGCTTCTATCAAACGTGAAGCATCAGGTGTGGTTGATGCTATTTCCGCAGAAGATATTGGTAAGTTTCCCGACACTAATTTAGCAGAATCATTGCAACGTATTACCGGTGTATCGATTAGCCGTACTAACGGTGAGGGCTCTGAAGTTACTGTCCGTGGTTTCGCCGGTGGCAATAACATGATTACGTTAAATGGTCGTACCATGCCTGCGGCAATAACTTATGCAGCAGGATCTGGCGCCGATGGCACATCACGTGGTGGTAACACCCGCTCTTTCGATTTTGCCAATTTGGCGTCGGAATCTATCAGCGCTGTAGAGGTTTACAAAACCGGTAAAGCCAATATTGCTACTGGTGGGATTGGTGCAACGATTAATATCATCACTGCGAAGCCCCTAGACAATGAAGGGTTGGTAGCGACTGCAGGCGTTAAAGCCGTCCATGATACAACCAACCGTACCGGTAGTGATTTGACCCCAGAGTTATCAGCTATCGTCAGTTACGCCAATGATGATTCTACCTTTGGTGTTAGTGTTGCAGCCATTCACCAAGAGCGCGATTCTGGTTATACCGGTGCGACCGTCAATAACTGGAATATCGATTATTGGGATGACATCGCTGATCCAGATAGAATGTGGAACAACGCTGATGCTAACTATGTCAATGCCCCTGAGCAAGGCCAGTTGTATGCCAGACCTAACGATATTCGTTATGCATTTTCAAACACTCAGCGTACCCGCGATAATTTGCAATTAACCCTGCAATTCGCCCCTTCTGACACTTTTAAAGGGACGGTAGATTACACCTTCGCTGAAAATGAAATCATTGAACAGCGTGGGGAAATTACCAACTGGCTGCAAACCGGTACCAACACAGGTACGGTTGAGTTCGATAACTCTGCGGTTAAAACGCCTATCTATGTGTCAGAAAGCTATGCCGGCGGTGTTGATGAAGGTTACGAGCAACAGTGGCGTGAGCAAACTAATACACTCGATTCCATCGGGGTTAATTTCGAATACATGGTAAACGATAATTTTACTTTAGTATTTGATGCCCATGATTCCACTATGCACAGTCGTGGGACAGGGCCAAGAGGGTCTGGTGAAATTGCGGTGGGGTTAGGTGCACCCACAGTGGTATCTCGAGAATGGTTCTGGGATCGTGAACTACCAACTTACACTAATGTGTATGACGATAGTATTCGCGGTGCGAACAATAATGGTGTGGTTGACGCAGGCGATGTAGGCTCATCTATTGCCCGGATCAGAAACGCCAGTCAGAAATCTAAAATTACTCAATACAAATTAGATGGTAGCTACTTTCTAGACGATGGCCGCTTTGATTTCGGTGTAGAAGCTCGTGAAATGGAATCACGCTCATATCAAACTGCAGGCAACAACATTGCCTTGGGTAACTGGGGGGTGGCCAATCCAGGGGAATTCGGTGACTTAATTCAACCATTTGATTTGCCAGGTGATTTTGACGACTATTCAACCAATCCAGGTGGATATGGCTTTATCGCCGATGCCCGTGAATTGTATACAGCAGCTGAAGCGCTATATCCTGGCATTCCATCTGCAACAGAAGATGCATTGTCTTTTGATGATACCATTCAAGAAGATACCTTAGCTGCTTACGTGCAAGTAGCATTCGAAGGTGAGCTTGGCGGCATGCCCTTTGATGTGTTAACGGGTTTGCGCTATGAAGAGACTGACGTGACGTCAACCTCACTAGTCAGCAGAATCTATTTCCAATGGGAAGATAATAACGATGTAGTATCTTATGTTGACGGTTCACAAAGCGGTCTCGTCAGTGCTGATAGCAGCTATGATTTTTTATTGCCTAGCCTAGATATTAGCTTGGATATTAACGAAGACTTGAAAGGACGTTTCTCTTATAGCAAAACCATAGCCCGTGCTGGGTTTGGTAGTCTCGGTGTATCTGCAAACAACTTTGCTGGCGGTGGCGGCTCGACCTTGCTAGGCGCACAACCTACCGCGAATGCCTCTAACCCAGGTTTGTTGCCGTTAGAGTCCTCTAACTTTGACCTATCCCTTGAATGGTATTATGACCCAACCAGTTATGCATCTGTTGGATTCTTCCAGAAAAATGTAATCAACTTTTTGGGTAGTCGTCAGGTCGACCAACCATTATTGGGTATACGTGATGTGACCGGTGGTCCCCGTGCACAAGCTGCGGCACAAGCCTTGGCTGACCGTGATATTGCACTGGATGATACTTCGCTTTACGCAATGATGGTTTTACTCAGCCAACCTGGTACTTTCCCTGGTGGTGCCGATGACTACACAGGCACTCCTGAGCAAATTCAACAACTTGCTGAAACGGCTGGTTGGGATTTGTTGGCACAAGATGATGACCCTGAAATGGTATTTAGAACCAGTACGCCTGACAACAATCGCGCCGCGAAGATATATGGTGCAGAATTTGCTGTACAGCACTTCTTCGGCGATACAGGCTTTGGCGTACAAGCCAACTATACCTTGGTAAGGGGGGATGTGGGCTTTGACAATGAAGCAGATCCTAATCAATCTCAGTTTGCGCTAGTTGGATTGAGTGATACCGCCAACATAGTTGCCATGTATGAAAAAGATGGTTTCCAAGCAAGGATTGCCTTGAACTGGCGTGATGAGTATCTAGCTGAAGTCAATAAAGGTAGCTCAAACAACCCTAGATACGTCGAAGCCTATACGCAGCTTGATGTTAATGTGAGTTATGACATTAATGAAGATTTCACAGTGTTTTTCGAAGGTCTAAATATTACCGAAGAAGATATCCGTGAGCACGGGCGTAATACCACTCAACTTTGGTATTTAACCGATTTAGGTGCACGTTATCAATTGGGTGCGCGTTATAAGTTCTAAACCGAACTTAACCACTGGTGAGAAAGCAGTACGCCAGTCTTAAATAAAAGCAAGCCGCTGTAACAAGCGGCTTGTGTTTTTGTTAGTGTTTGAATAGGGACTCAAGATATAGCAAACTGCAATTAACAGATTGAATTTTATACCCTCGTTTTTGGTTTGGAACCTATAGGAATTATAAAAAATGGCCAACCATGTACTACTGAACAATATCCACCATGATAAAACTCGCGTGATTTCACGCTACGCTGAACAATATGCCGACAATGTAGCTAGTGTTCTAGTATTTCCCAATGAGTTCATGGAGTTACAAAAAGAATATCCAATCTTGTTTAGGCTGGATGAAGCCTCTGGCAACTACCAGAGTGTCGTATTATTGGGATTGCACAAAGGTGAAAATCTATTTCTAGACGATGCATTTCCTTCCGGTTGGAGAGCAGATTATATTCCAGCGATGGTTGAAAAAGGTCCATTTTTGATTGGTTTTCAACAGCAAGATGCTCAGCCAGATCCGGAACCCATGATCCACATTGATTTAGATCATCCCAAAGTAAACGAACAAGAAGGCCATCAAGTCTTTTTAGAACATGGTGGCAATAGTCCTTACCTGAACTATATAGCCGCTCGGTTGAAATTGATCCATGACGGTATGGCAGCACAAGACGACATGTTTGAGTTGTTTAAGCAGCTAGACTTATTGGAGTCGGTAAACATTGAATTTGAATTAGCCAACGGTGAAAAATGCCGTTTGCTCGGCAATTTTACTATTAATGAAGAAAAACTAATGGCGCTAGACGGAGACCAGTTGGTCAAACTAAATCGTTCTGGCTGTTTGCACCTTGCTTATGCGGTTATATCCTCAATGAGCAATATTCGTAAACTTATTGCTATAAAAAATCATCAAAGTAATTAGACATAAACGGCAACTAATGGCTCAAATTGAAAAGACCACCCAGACAATTGATGTAAGTAAGCCGGGAAGCATTCCGCTGGATTTGCACGATTGCAAAGAGCCTGTGGTGTTAAAAGGGCTAGTTAAGCATTGGAAACTGGTAAGCTTAGGGCAAGCCTCAAGCCAAGCCACTGTCGATTATCTTAAGTCTTTCTATAATGGTGCACCGACTTTTAGTTACTTTTCTCAGCCTGAGGTAGGAGGTAACTATGGCTACAATGCACAAGCCACAGCCCTTAATTACGAATCTAAGCGGGCCAAGTTAGACGAAGTGCTTGATTTAATCATCGAGCATTTAGATGACCAACAGCCACCAGGCTATTACATTGCATCCAATGTGATCGATATGAATTTCCCAGGCCTTAGAGCTGAAAATGATTTGCATATACCCGTACAGGCTAAAGCGTCAGCTACCGAGCCACCAGTACCCAGCATTTGGATTGGCAATAAGTCTGTGGCTAAGTGCCATTATGATGCGTCTGATAATCTGGCCTGCGTAGTGGTCGGCAAACGCCGATTCACTACTTTTCCGCCAGAGCAAATTGCCAATCTGTATCCAGGCCCCCTTGCACCCACACCAGGCGGCCAGGCAATTACTATGACAGACCTAAATAAACCTGATTTTGAACGCTTTCCACGTTTGGCTGAGGCATTCAAGCATGGGCAGGTTGCAGAGCTAGAAGCCGGTGATGCTATCTATATTCCAAGCATGTGGTGGCATCAAGTTGAAGGGCTCAGTAAGTTTAATATATTAATAAATTACTGGTGGAGTGATGCTGAGAAATACATGGGAGCGGCAATGAACGTGTTGTATCACGCCATGTTGAGTTTGCGCGATAAGCCTGCCCATGAAAAGGCCGCTTGGAAGCATGTATTCGACTACTATATTTTTGGTGATACAAGTGTGCCAATCACCCATTTGCCCGCTGAAGCGCAAGGTTTTCTTGCCACTATGAATGAAGCAAAGTCTCGGCAACTTAGAGCGATGCTAATTAATAAACTCAATCGATAGACGGAACTTATTTGTGAATAAAACCATTAAAAATATTGTTATCGCCGGAGGGGGCAGTGCAGGTTGGATTGCCGCAGCCGCGCTGGCAAAGCAAATGGGCTCAGTGGTCAAAGTCACGCTAGTGGAATCTGAAGAGATTGGCACTGTGGGCGTGGGCGAAGCCACAATCCCACCCATGCGGGTTTTTCATAAGTTGTTGGGTATTGACGAGCGTGAGTTTATGCGTGCCACCTCTGCAACTTTCAAATTAGGCATTCAATTTGAAAATTGGGGCCAGCGTAACGATAGCTATATTCATTCCTTCGGTATGACCGGTAAAGAAAGCTTCATTGCGCCTTTTCATCATTTTTGGCTATACGCAAAAGAGCAGGGCATAGCCAAAGAGTTTGGTAAATATTGCTTCGAACTAGAAGCAGCCAAAGTTGATAAATTTGCCACATCAGACAATGCGAATGTGAATTATGCTTATCATCTAGATTCCAGTCGTTACGCGACTTTTCTGCGCGATTACAGTGAGTCGCGGGGTGTTAAGCGTATTGAAGGCAAAATCTCCCAAGTGAATAAAGATCCCACTAGTGGTCACATTAGCAGTTTAGAACTGGAATCTGGTGAGCTGGTTGAAGGGGATTTTTTCATTGATTGCACTGGCTTCAGAGGCTTGCTAATTGAACAAAGCTTAAATACCGGCTATGAAGATTGGTCTCACTGGCTACCTTGTGACCGGGCGATTGCTGTGCAAACTGAATCGGTAGCCGAGCCTAGACCCATTACCCGTTCGATTGCTCATGATAGTGGCTGGCAATGGCGGATCCCGTTGCAGCATCGTGTTGGCAACGGCTTAGTGTATTGTAGTCAATATCTGACTGATGAAGAGGCTAAGAACACCTTGCTAAACAACATTGAAGGTAAAATGTTAACTGAGCCTAGAGTGATCAAATTTCGCACTGGACAACGTCGTAAGCACTGGAATAAAAACTGTTTAGCATTAGGCTTATCAAGCGGCTTTGTTGAGCCACTGGAATCCACCAGTATTCATTTGATCATGATGGGAATAGTGCGTTTTTTACGACTGTTCCCCAACGGTGAAATCTCCGACTCAGTTATTGATGAATACAACCAACAGGCGAAAGACGAGATTGAAAAAATTCGCGACTTTATTATCCTGCATTATCATGTCACCCAAAGGCAAGACAGTCCCTTTTGGCAATATTGTAAGAACATGGATATTCCCGCGAGTTTGGCCCATAGGATCAAACTGTTCAGCGAACATGCTCATGCTTTTCAGGCCGATGGGGAATTATTTAGAGTCGATTCTTGGACCCAGGTTATGCTAGGTCAAGGGATCATGCCGAAGCAATTTCATCCCAGTGTTACAGCAATGCCTGTGGGGGAATTACAGCGATTCTTACAAGGCATTGAAAATTCAATCAGCAAAGGCCTAGAACAACTTCCGAGCCATAGTCAATTTATCGCCAAATATTGTGCGCAATAGAATCCTTTCAGCCATTTTTGGCCTGCAAGGTAATAACTTTACAATTTTTTAACAGTAGGAATTGATTTTTGCCGCTATTCCAACTAATCTCATTATGTAAGCGCTTACATTTGGTGGGTGCTACTGATTTGTCGCGTGTTATCACGCTGCATTAAATCATCAACCCTTTAAAAAAGTAGTCATAAATCCACATAATGAATATTTTAACCTTACCCACTAAATCCCCCATACTAAGCAAAGAATTTGTTTACGGCGTGGCGACATCGTCCTTCCAAATTGAAGGAGCCCCACAAGGACGCCTTAAATCTATATGGGATACGTTTTGTGAAACCCCCGGAAAGATCGCAGACAATTCAAATGGCTTAATCGCTTGCGAACATGTTAAACGTTGGCGAGATGATATTGCTCTAATCGACTCCCTTGGCGTGGATGCGTATCGTTTTTCGATTTCTTGGCCCCGTGTTGTACATAAAGATGGTTCCTTAAATAAGGAAGGTATGCAGTTTTATGTGGATTTGGTTGATGAATTAAATGGTCGTGGAATTAAGCCGTTTGTGACTCTCTATCATTGGGATTTGCCTCAATATCTAGAAGATAATGGTGGATGGCTAAACAGAGATACGGCTTATCATTTCCGTGATTACGCAGAAATGGTGTGTCGGGCGCTGGGCAATAAAGTGCATGCTTATGCAACGTTAAACGAGCCCTTTTGCTCTGCTTACCTAGGTTATGAAATCGGTGTCCACGCGCCGGGCTTAACTGGACAGGCTAATGGTAGAAAAGCTGCTCATCATCTGTTACTCGGACATGGATTGGCCATGCAGGCGATGCGAAAGGTCACGCCTGATAGCTTGTATGGTATCGTTTTAAACTTCACCCCCTGTTACCCTGAGTCAGATTCAGCGGCGGATAAAACCGCAACCCGCCAAGCCGATGAATATATCAATCAGTGGTATATGCAGCCGGTAATGGAAGGCACTTATCCAGATGTGATTGAACAATTAGATATTAACAATCGACCTGACATTTTGCCTGGAGACATGGCTGTGATCAGTCAGCCACTCGATTATTTAGGCGTGAATTTCTATACCAGATTACGCTATCGTGCAGATGGCAAAGGCTGGTTTGATGAAATCCAACCTACCAATGTCGCCACCACTGAGATGGGTTGGGAGATTTATCCGCAAGCATTAACGGAATTATTAGTGTCTTTGGATAAACGCTACTCCTTGCCGCCAATCTATATTACTGAAAATGGTGCGGCCATGGATGACAAGTTGGCCGATAATCAAGTTAACGATGAAGACCGCGTAAAGTATTACAATGATCATTTAAATGCCTTGCATCAAGCTAAGATACAAGGAGTAAACCTAGTCGGTTATTTCGCGTGGAGTCTGATGGATAATTTTGAATGGGCAGAAGGCTATGAAAAGCGCTTTGGTATAGTTTACGTAGATTATGCCACTCAAAAAAGGACGGTTAAGCTAAGTGGCTTGGCGTATAAAAACTTGATCACTCAACGTTAGATAGCATTATTATGTCAACTCAAACTCTCAAGCTGCCCCTTTACGAAAAAATCGGTTATGCCATGGGCGATGCCGCCGCGAATTTAGTTTGGCGCGGGGCGCTTGCTTATTTAGCGGTATTCTACACCGACGTGTTTGGTCTTACTGCCGCAGCGGCAGCATTGCTGTTTCTAGTTGTTAGGCTTTCTGATGGTATCACCGATATTATTATGGGCATGATTGCCGACCGGACTGAATCACGCTGGGGTAAGTTTAGACCTTGGATCTTATTCTCAACGCCTCTATTGGGCCTGTTTATGATCCTGTGCTTCACCACACCAGATTGGTCCGCACAGAATAAACTGATATATGCCTATATCACCTACATTGGCCTGACTTTATGTTACACCTTAAATAATGTGCCTTATTCGGCCTTGATGGGGGTTATGACGGAGTCTGATGTAGAACGCACTAGCCTGTCTGCATTTCGCTTCGCTGGGGCCTTTATGGGTGGCTTATTGGTGATGGGTTTCTTGCCATACTTTGTGAATTTATTTGGTCAAGGCGATAACGCCATGGGCTACCAATATACCATGTATTTATTTGCCGCTGTGTTGGTGGTGCTCATGGTGATCACCTTCACCACCACTAAAGAACGGCTCAAGCCTGTGGTCAGCAACTCTGCTGGATTAAAAGCCGACCTGTGGGATCTGACCAAAAACCTACCCTTTATCCTGTTGCCGTTAATGGCAATTACCTTATTTTTCTATTTCCGTAATCTAACTACCGCGATAATTTTCGTGCTAGTTATGACGGCAATGTGGTACGCAATACAATACTTACTTAAACGCCCAAGAGATAAAATTAGCGCGACACAGCAAGACATGATTGATTTAATCACCAACAAACCTTGGTTGATTTTGCTGGGCATGGGTTTCTTAACCATGATGTTCAACGGGATTAAATACGGCGTCATTGCCTATTACTTTAAATATATTGTGGGTGATGAATTGATGACCGGGCAATTCTTTATTGCCTTGCTGGTAGTGTCAATTTTCGGCGCGCTAAGCACTTCTTATTTAGCCCGTATATTTGGCAGACGATGGTTATTTATTGGCTCGCTGATTATCGGTAGTGCGCTGACGATTTGTATGTATTGGGTGCCTCAAGGCAATGTAACTATGGTCTTTGTGTTGGGATGTGGAGCTGAGTTCTTTGCCGCTATTTTCCCAACATTATTTTTCTCCCTACTTGGCGATTCTGCTGACTATTCAGAGTGGAAGAACGGTCGTAGGGCGACAGGATTAGTTTATTCAGCGGGCACATTCGTTCAAAAAACCGGGGGTGGTTTTGCCGGCGCGTTAGTTTTGATAGTGTTGGCAAGCTACGGCTATGACGGTATGGATCCTTCTTCGGTGGCCGATACATTGCCTGGCATCAAGTTACTCATGAGTTGGATACCCGCAGCCTTTGGTATCGCAGCGGCGGTTTTAATGTTGTTCTACCCTATTACGGATAAACAACAGCAACGTATGACCGATGAATTAATGCTAAGAAGGGCAAAAGCTTGATACCATTAACGAAAAGTAACTAGCAGTAAGTTTTTATGACCACCATTTATGAGGTTGCCAAACTCGCCGGGGTGTCACTTGCCACAGTGTCTAGAGTGATGAATGGGCAGGCAAAAGTAAAAGACAACACGCGGCATAAAGTCGAACAAGCCATGCTTGAGCTTGGTTATGTGCCAAATAATTTTGCCCGTTCTTTGGCATCTAGCAAAGCCAATAGTGTTGGTCTGTTAGTATCCAATTTGGACAGTGCTTTCTTTGGTGAGATGATGAGTGGTGTCGAAACTGAGCTACGTGCTGCTGGAAAACAAGTCATCATCTCCGCTGGTCATGATGAGGAGTCCACTGAAAAAGCCGGTATAGATTTCTTGATCAGTCGCCAGTGTGACGCCTTGATTATTCACTCAGAAGCAGTATCTGATGAATATATTTTGCAATTAAATAATAAAAAACTGCCAATTTTGCTGATCAACCGCATTGTCGAAGGCATGGAAGATCAGTGCTTTATCGTCAATAACGAGGTAGGTGGGTATTTAGCGGCTAAAACGCTGCTCGATAAAGGTCATAAAGAAATAGCCTATATCAGTGGGCCAGAATTCAAAAAAGATGCCAGGCAACGCTTACAGGGTCACAAACGAGCGTTGCAAGAATACGCCGTGCCATTCGACGAAGAATTGTTTTATCGCGGTGATTATTTGGAAAATAGTGGCCGGGATGGCATGAGTTATTTACTGAGTACGGGTCGGCATTTTTCAGCACTGGCCTGTTCAAACGATGAAATGGCATCGGGAGCAATGAGTTATGCCAGGGAAGAGGGGTTAATCCTGCCAGATGATCTGTCGGTGATTGGCTTTGATGACGTGTTATTTGCCAAACATATGTTTCCTAAATTGACCACAATCGATAACCCTGTGTTAGAGATGGGACAAATGGCAGCTAAGTGGATCATTAAAAATATCTACAAAGAATCTTGCGCTGACATACAACATGTTTTTGAGCCACAGTTAATCGAGCGCCTATCTGTTATTGAGAATAGTGCGGGCTCGTAATTAACCGTTTCTGCAAAAAAGTTAGCTTCATCCAAAAAACTAAAAAAAGTGATACTTAAATCAATTTTATACATTTACCCACTTTGTAGTGCCGTTATAGTGAGTAACATAAGTCTAAAAATGATTAAGGAAGTAGGCGATGTACAAGGTGTTACTTTTTGTATTGTTGAGCGCATTGCTGCAGTTGACAGTATTGGAGCGGGCTTATGCCGATATTAGTTTGTCGCCTTACTATTCAAACAATCTTCTAATTCAACGTAACCGCCCTTTTAGTCTATCCGGTAACGCCGCTTCTGGGGAAGCTGTAACAGTGCGCATTGCTCAACTAGAACGTCACACAGTCGCTGATAGTAAAGGTCATTGGTCGGTGACGTTTCCCGCCCAAGCTGCCGCTAGTAACCAATCTATTCATTTTAAAGGTGAAAACCTAATCACCTTAACGGGAGTGGCCTTTGGTGATCTATGGTTAGCATCAGGGCAATCTAATATGGAATTGCCTATTAGACGGGTATTAGAAAAATATCCTGATATTTTGAAAGCCCAATCATTCGCCAACGTCAGACAATTTAAAGTGCAACGAGCCTATGATTTTAATCAGGAATTGAATCAGTATCCACAAGGCCAGTGGTCAATTGCCAGTGCTAATACGCTGGCTGATTTTTCCGCTGTAGCCTGGTTCTTTGCACAAGACCTTTACCATAAAACCAAGGTGCCTATCGGGATAATCAATGCCAGCGTGGGTGGATCTCCAATTGAAGCTTGGATGAGCTCAAGGATATTGCAGGACTACCCAGATATTTTGCAATATGCTAATCAATTTAAAGATGATGCTTTTATCGAGCAAATTCAGAATACGGATAAAAAAAGGCTAGATAAGTGGTTCGCCGAATTGAATCTTAATGATCCAGGCCTGAATGAAACTCCCACTTGGTATGCAGACAATCTCGATATAAACGGCTGGCAAAGCATTCAATTACCCAGATTAGTGGCCGATGGGAATAGTAGTTCATTTAATGGTTCTATGTGGTTTAGGAAGACCATAACGCTTGGGCCACAAGAATTGAACGAAGATGCCAAGTTACGACTCGGTGCTATGGTAGACGCTGACACCACCTTTATAAATGGCGTACAAGTGGGCACTACGGGTTATCAGTACCCGCCGCGGATCTATACTGTTCCAGCGGGTCTATTAAAAGCGGGTGAAAACACCATTACTATTCGTTTAACCAGCCATCTGAATAAAATCGGCTTGGTGCCTGACAAACCCTATTACTTGCAAACCAGTCAAAAAAGACATGAATTAAACGGCCAATGGCGTTTCCGCGTAGGTTTTCAAAGCACAGCAGATAAGGGCTGGGATTTTATTCATTATAAACCCACAGGATTGTTCAATGCGATGATTGCACCAGCCACCAATCATTCAATAGCGGGTGTTATCTGGTACCAAGGTGAATCTAATACTGGCGAACCTAATGGCTATGCTGACAAGTTAGTCAGCATGATCAAGGATTGGCGAGCAAGATGGGAGCAAACAGATTTACCCTTTTTGATTGTGCAATTGGCTAACTTTATGCCGCCATCAGATGTGCCGGTTGAGAGTAACTGGGCAGAATTGCGCTATGAGCAATATCAAGCTTCCAAGCGGCTAAACAGGGTCGGTTTGGCCCTCACCTATGATGTGGGAGAATGGAATGACATCCATCCGTTGGATAAACAAACGGTGGGTCAGCGACTCGCCCTGTTGGCGCAAAAGTATGCTTATGCACAAGACATAACGTATTCCGGGCCTGAGCTTTCTCACGTTAAGCAAAATGCTACTCAGATAGAATTAATATTCAAGCATACTGCTGGTGGCTTGCACTCATCATCAGTCTTGAAGGGCTTTTCAGTTGCCTTACATGACAGAAAGTTTGTTTGGGCCGATGCGAAAATCATCGGCAATAAGGTGCTGCTAAGTAATCCCCTCGATAGCGACGCGGTTTATGTCCGTTATGCTTGGGAAGACAATCCAATAGCCGCCAATCTCTACAATGGTGCAGGTTTACCTGCTATTCCATTTGAACGAAAGCTTTCACAGTAGGTTAAATGTAAGGATATTAAAAACCTGCTGCTATGTAGGTTTTTGTGATCATGGGTTCCCGTTGCTGTTGTCGCAGAAGGCGCAGGTAACGTCAATAAGGTAATTTAAATGAAAATAGTCGATGCTAAGGTTATTGTAACTTGTCCAAGCCGCAACTTTGTGACCCTAAAAATCACCACAGATGAGGGGATTTATGGGATAGGTGATGCCACGCTAAACGGTCGCGAGTTAGCAGTGGCCAGTTACTTAGAGGATCACTTGGTTCCGTGTTTAATAGGCAAGGATGCGAGTCGCATCGAAGACTTGTGGCAGTTTTTCTATCGTGGTGCGTATTGGCGTCGTGGTCCGGTTGGAATGACTGCTATTGCTGCCGTAGACGTGGCACTTTGGGATATTAAAGCGAAAGCGGCCAACATGCCACTGTATCAACTGCTAGGTGGGCGAAGTCGTGACGGTGTTATGGTTTACGGTCACGCTAATGGAGCCACGGTTGAAGAGACAGTAGATGAGGTTGGGCGTTTTATCGATATGGGTTACAAGGCTATACGGGCGCAAACTGGTGTGCCTGGCCTGGCTAGTACCTACGGGGTTTCTAAAGACAAAATGTTCTATGAGCCAGCCGATGGAAACTTACCTACTGAGAATGTTTGGTCGACAAGCAAGTATTTGAACAGCATTCCCAAGTTATTTGAAACGCTGCGCGATACCTATGGCTATGATCACCACCTATGGCTATGATCACCACCTATTGCATGATGCGCACCATCGTTGTACGCCCATTGAAGCGGCACAATTAGGCAAATCATTAGAGCCCTATAAACTGTTTTGGTTGGAAGATGCAGTGCCTGCGGAGTTACATCAGACTGTTTCGTCAACACACCACCACGCCAATTGCTGTGGGCGAAGTGTTTTCCTCAATTCATGACTGTCATCAGCTAATAAGTGAGCAGTTGATAGATTACATTCGCACAACCATAGTGCATGCTGGTGGCATTTCCCATTTGCGTCGTATTGCGCATTTAGCTGAGCTGTATCATGTACGCACCGGCTTTCATGGCGCTACCGACTTGAGCCCAGTAACTATGGGGGCTGCGGTGCATTTTGACACTTGGGTGCCCAATTTTGGGATACAAGAATACATGCGTCAGACCGATCAAACCAATGAGGTTTTCCCACATGATCACCGATTTGATAAGGGTTTTATGTTAGCCGGTGAAAAGCCAGGGCATGGTGTTGATATAGATGAGACGCTGGCAGCAAAATACCCTTATCAACGGGCCTATTTACCGGTTAATCGCTTAGAGGACGGTACGCTCTATAACTGGTAATTGAATAATCTATTGTTAAAGCAATGTCGCTTTAAAAAAATGACAGGAAATAAACTATGTTCGCCTTTGTCGTAAAGGTCGAACATAGTTAGTACACAGGTAAAGCTAGATCAAACTAGTGGATGGGGTAAACCAACATATTGTTCGGCGATAATTCGCAGTCCATCATCTCTGGACATATAAAATTCTAGTTCTGCGTTCATAAAGCGTTCAAAGGTGAGCCCGTCAGTTGCAGAGGTTTTATCATCACGGTAGTCGTGTAACATATTTGACATCCACCAAGAGAATCGCTCGGTTTGCCAAACCCGCTTAAGAGCGAGTTCAGAATAGCTTTGCATCGCCTGTGGCTGATTTTGCTGATAACATTTGCACAACAGTTTATACAGTAGACCTACATCTGAGGCTGCTAAGTTTAACCCTTTCGCTCCTGTTGGAGGCACGATATGCGCCGCATCGCCAACCAAATACAGGCGACCGTATTGCATGGGTTCACAGACAAAACTGCGCAGAGGTGCGATGCTTTTTTCAATGCTGGGACCAGTCACTAGCCGCTCTGCAACCTCGCCAGGTAAACGTTTTTTCAGCTCATCCCAAAAGGCATCGTCACTCCAGTTTTCAACTTTCTCGGTGGTTGGTACCTGTATATAATAACGGGAACGAGTTGGTGAGCGCATACTTGCTAAAGCGAAGCCTCGCTCATGTTTGGCGTAAATTAACTCATCGTGGACCGGAGGGGTATCGCTCAAAACGCCCAACCAGCCAAAGGGATAGACACGTTCAAATTCAGTTCGCTGCTCTTTAGGGATAGTTTGACGGGAGACGCCATGAAATCCGTCACAACCCGCTATATAGTCGCATTCTAATTTGTATTGTTGGCCATCTTGCTCAAAGGTAACAAAGGGGTTATCGGTTTTGGCGTCATTGAGCACCACATTGGATGATTCGTAATAGGTTACCAAAGCTTTTTCACTTCTGGCCGCCATTAAATCTTGGGTGATCTCTGTTTGGCCATAACACATTACACTTTTACCACCTGTGTATTTGTCCAAATCAATTCGGTAGCGTTTACCAAAATGGGCAATTTCAAAGCCCGTATGCACATGACCTTCGGCATGCATGCGTTCTGATACACCAGCTTCCTCTAATAAGTCCACTGTGCCTTGCTCTAAGATGCCAGCGCGGATGCGACTGGCTACATAATCGGCCGATACACGTTCGATGATGATATTGTCGATGCCCTGTTTGGCGAGCAGTTGACCGAGTAACAAACCCGATGGGCCCGCGCCGATAATGGCGACCTTGGTTTTGAGTGATTGCATTTTTAACCCCTGTTACTTTAGTTTATGGTCTAATAATGCTCAATTTAAATGGATTTATGAATTCACATCCGCGTTATATTATTGTACTTTTGCGTCATGTTAACGAATGGTTAAATATAAATAGCTGGGAGTAATGGATGACAGAGAACGCCATTCCATTTTACGATCTCTATGGTGAAGCCTTTATTCGCCAAGAGCCAAATGTGGCCCACGTGGAAGATATCGCCACCAGAAGTCGTGGCCTTGGCTGGGAAATTGCCCCTCATCGGCATAATCGGTTATCGCAGATCATCGCGGTATTTGATGGCCAGTGGACGGTTGAGTTAGACGATCAACACTATAGATTAAATGGCAACTGGTTAGTGTTGATCCCAGCTGGCGTGGTACATGGCTTTCACTTTGCGTCAAATACTCAAGGTTTTGTATTGTCACTAAATGACTCCTTGCTAGGTAGTAATGATGAGAGCTATTCGGCAAGGGGATTAGCAGAGTTGGTTTGGAAACCGCAAGCTCTGGAATTCAAAGACAGCCAACAAATTGAGCGTTTTTGTCACTATATTCGGCTGTTAAAGCATGAACTAAGTGCCGACGAGCTGGCGCAAAATTTGGCGGTAGATCATTTGGTTCAATTGATTTTGGTCACGGTATTGCGGCAACAACGTTTACAAGCCATGACACTCAGTAGTGCCAGTCGAGAGTCATCTGTGCTACTGAAATTTCGCGCCTTAATCGAACAACACTATCAACAGCATTTAGCGGTTAAAGATTACGCCCAACAACTGCATATATCGATTTCTAAACTCAATCGGCTGTGCCAAACCTTGTTGAATAACTCTCCCAAAGCCATTATTCATCAACGGTTGGTGATTGAAGCCAAGCGACGTTTGATTTATACCCAACAAAGCGTGGAGGAAATTTCAGAAGTTCTGGGATTTAGTGATCCGGCTTATTTCAGTCGTTTTTTTAAACAAATGGTTGGTGTAACTGCGGGAGCATTTCGTCAACAAGGGAATATTAATTAAATCAACTTTCGATTATTTAGTTTGTGCTAATTGTTCAATAATCGTCAAAAAACGGCTTTGCATTTGAGTTGGGTGCCACGTTCTACGCATAGTCAACCCTATCTGCCGATAGGTGTCTGGCAAGGTCATAGGGCAAACCGCCAATAAGCCAGCCCGTACTTCAATTTCTACTTGTCTGGCAGTTAAAAGGGCGGCTCGCTCGCTGTTCAGCAGTATTCCTCGCACCGCAACCAACGAGCTGCATTCAATCACGTGTGAAGGTGGCGCTAGACCGTGACTAGCAAAGATTTGGCTAAATACATTCCGCGCAGGTGTGCCTTTAGCTGGCGCCACCCAATTGAGTTCTTGTAATTCAGCAGCTGAAATAGTTTGACGTGTCGCCAGTGCGTGATTGGCCTTAACCACAATATTCAACTGATCCTGAAACAGAGGGCGTTGAACTATATCCTGGCTAGGCAATGGTGGACGAAGGGCGCCAACGATAAGATCGAGTTGGCCATGCAGCAGACTATTGAACTGCTCCCCGTAAGGACCATCAACGATAGAAATACTCGCATCTGGGAATTCATCATTTAACTGCAATACAGATAGAGGTACGATTTCAGTTCGAGCTAACGGCAAGCTGCCGACCCGCAATGAGCCATTGCGCTTACCATTAAATTCTTGCATCTCTTCTATGCCTTGTTGCAACTCGGCAAAAAATAAACTGGCATAGCGGCGCAGTTGCTTGGCGCGCCAAGTAGGTTCAACGCCGCTAGGTGAGCGTTGCAATAGCACCTGCTCACAGAATTGCTCGAGATCCTTAATAGTGCGGTGCAGGGTCGGCTGGGTTAAACCTAAATGTAGTGCTGCTGCGGTATAGCTTTGTAATTCAACAATATTGATAAGCGCTGTGAGTTGGCGACTGGTGATGGAACGAATAAAGTTTTGCCGCTTAATTTTGTCGTTGGTGAACAAAATGGCAGCGAACTCGTACAAGTGAGCGAAGGCCCGGCTTATTCGTGCTAAAAATAGTTCGCCTACTTCCGTCGCCTGCATGCCAGCATGAGAACGACTAAACAAAGAATAGCCGAGTTCACTCTCCAATTTATTAATACCCTGTGTAAGAGCTGACTGGGTCAAGTGGATTTGACTTGCCGCTTGACTTAAAGTGCCAAAATCCTTGATTTTAAGTGCACAAAGTAAGTGGCGAGTATTAATATGCATTTATCAATCTCGTATAGAATGAAACTAGTTAATTTTTTTGATTATAGAAAAAATTAATAGTCTATGACAGCTTTCTAAAGATATTTATGCTTTGAGCTGGCGCATACTCTATTTATGAAAACACACATTGAGGTGAATTATGGCTGTATGTATTACTGATATTGCTCGTCCGAGCCCCCAAACGGTGGCTAAATTTAAAGATGCTGAAGTCGCTACAGTGCATGAAGCTCAAGGGCGAAAAGGTTTGTTGGCTGATTACATGCGGCCAATATATCGCCCAGCACGTATTGCTGGAACGGCGGTTACCTGTGAGGTTGCTCCGGGCGATAACTGGATGATTCATGTGGCGGTCGAACAATGTCAAGCCGGTGATATTCTTGTCGTTGCGCCTACCAGTCCCAGCTTAGATGGCTTTTTTGGTGACTTATTAGCGACTTCATTAAAAGCGCGCGGCGTTCTCGGTTTGATCATTGATGGCGGCGTACGAGATGTTGCCACCTTAACCGAGATGGAATTTCCAGTCTGGTCAAAAGCTATCTTTGCTCAAGGAGCAGTGAAAGAAACGGTCGGTAATGTCAATGTTCCCGTTGTGTGTGCTGGGGCTTATATCCGACCCGGTGATATTATTGTCGCTGATGATGATGGCGTTGTGGTAGTCAAACGTGAAGAAGCTGATGCGGTGGATGAAAGTGTACAAAAGCGCGTGGCTAATGAAGAACATAAGCGCGAAATATTAGCCAGCGGTGTCTTGGGTTTAGATCTATATAAAATGCGCGAGCGCTTAGCCGAAAAAGGCTTACGCTATGTTAAGCAGGGCGAGGAAGGCTAGATGCAACGCCCTATTCCCTGTTCCATTATGCGAGGCGGAACCTCCAAAGGCTTGTATTTTATAGCTGACGACTTGCCTTCGGAGCCCGCTTTGCGTGATCAACTGTTGCTTAACCTTATGGGTTCACCTGACGAGCGGCAAATTGATGGATTAGGTGGTGCTCATCCATTGACCAGCAAGGTTGCAATCGTGAGCAAATCGAAGCGGCCAGACGCAGATATAGACTATTTGTTTTTACAAGTGGTGGTTGATAAAGCTCAGGTGAGTGATGCTCAGAACTGTGGCAACATACTCGCAGGCGTCGGCCCCTTTGCCATTGAACAAGGTTTGGTGACTGCTAACCAAGATGTAACTGATGTGCGCATTCATATGCTCAATACCGGCTCAAACGCAGTGGCTAGAGTGCAAACCCCACAAGGCATAGTAAATTACTGTGGTGACGCCAAAATTGACGGTGTTCCAGGTTGCAGTGCGCCTGTACTGATCGACTTTTTAGATATTGCGGGTTCCAGTTGTGGTAGCTTATTCCCAACAGGAAATAGCCAAGAAGTAATTAATAACCTTGCTGTTACCTGCATTGATAATGGCATGCCAGTTGTCTTAATGCAGGCTAGCGACTTTGGTTTGACGGGTGCTGAATCCCCGGCCGAATTAGAAGCTAATTTCGCTCTAAAATCTCAAATTGAAGCTATACGTTTAGCTGCAGGTAAGTTAATGAACTTGGGCGATGTCAGCAAAAAAACTGTCCCCAAAATGACCTTGATTTCTAAACCATTACAAGGCGGCCAGCTAAATACTCGCAGTTTTATTCCCCACCGAGTGCATGACGCCATAGGGGTATTGGGCTCAGTGAGTGTCGCTACTGCTTGTTTATTAAAAGGCACTGTGGCTCACGACTTACTCCAGCAAGATTATGCTGACGGTAGTGTTGAAATTGTAGTTGAGCATCCCACAGGCCAATTTAATGTAGAAATGGAAGTGAGTGGCAGTAGCGATATTGCCAGCTTTCGAGTTCATCGAGCCGCTTTGTTGCGTACCGCCCGTTTATTGATGCGCGGTGAGGCAATGGCAGCCAATAGTTTATGTTAAATGCTAACATTAGACATGCATCCCCAATTAGGAGGAACACCCCATGATCATTGATTGCCACGGACATTACACCACAGCACCTGAACCTTTACAGTTGTTTCGTGAAGCACAAATTAAAGCTTATAAAGAAGGTAAGGCCTTACCTGAAGTGCCACATATTAGTGACGAGCAAATTCGCGAGAGTATCGATAAGAACCAGATAAAACTGTTGGATGAACGTGGTTTAGATATGACCATTTTCTCGCCCCGCGCGTCTGCTATGGCCCATCATGTGGGTAATGAAGCGGTGTCCAAACAATGGACTTCCGCCTGTAATGATTTAATTGCTCGTGTAGTGGAACTGTACCCACAGCGTTTTATCGGAGTGTGTCAGTTACCCCAGTCGGTAGGTGTACCCATTAAGAACTCTATTGAAGAGTTAGAGCGTTGTGTCACTGAAAAAGGCTTTGTGGGGTGTAACCTGAATCCTGATCCCTCTGGCGGTCATTGGAATTCAGCACCCTTAACCGATCCAAGCTGGTATCCATTTTACGAAAAAATGGTTGAATTGGATGTTCCGGCGATGATCCACGTTTCTGGTTCGTGTAACCCCAATTTCCATGCTACTGGCGCACACTATATGAACGCCGATACCACTGCTTTTATGCAGTTCTTGGAAGGTAACCTGTTTAAAGATTTTCCAGACTTACGTTTTATTATTCCGCATGGCGGCGGTGCAGTGCCATATCACTGGGGCCGTTATCGTGGTTTGGCGGATATGCTCAAACAACCGCCATTGCGTGAACATGTGATGAAAAACGTCTATTTCGATACCTGTGTGTACCACCAACCAGGCATTGATTTGCTATTTAAAGTGATCGATATTGAAAATATCCTGTTTGGTTCAGAAATGATAGGTGCGGTGCGCGGCATAGACCCCGAAACCGGTAACTATTTCGATGATACCAAGCGTTATGTCGATGCACTTAATTTATCCGATAGTGACCGTACTAAAATTTATTCAGGTAATGCCCGTAGAGTTTATCCGGGGCTGGACAAAAAATTAATAGGAATGGGCCTATGACACAATTTAGCAAAGATGCCGACTGGTTAGATTGGCATCCTTCTCCCTCTAAGCCGAAATTTGTTGTTCCACAAGGGGCTGTAGATGCCCATTGCCATGTATTTGGACCAGGTAACGAATTTCCTTTTGCCCCTGAACGTAAATATACCCCTTGTGATGCCTCAAAAGCGCAGTTATGGGCCTTACGAGATTACCTCGGTTTTAGCCGGAACGTGGTGGTACAGGCTACCTGTCATGGTGCCGACAACAGTGCGCTAGTTGATGCACTTCAGGCATCTAGAGGTTTGGCCCGCGGCGTTGCCACGGTAAATGAAAAGATTACAGACGCAGAACTAGAAGCATTGCATCAAGCAGGTGTGCGCGGTGTACGTTTTAACTTTGTAAAACGACTAGTTGATGCCTTACCTTTTGACTCACTCAAGCGCATTGCGAGTCGAATTAAAGAGCTGGATTGGCATATAGTCATTTATTTTGAGGGTCAGGAGCTGCCCGAGTTATACGACTTTTTTATCAGTTTGCCTACTACTGTTGTGGTGGATCATATGGGCCGCCCTGATGTCTCTAAATCTATTGATGGTCCTGAATTTGGCTTGTTTTTGAAATTGATGAGCGATAATGAGAATTTTTGGTCGAAGGTTAGCTGTCCAGAACGTTTGTCACTGTTAGGACCCTCCAAACATTATGTTGATGTAGTGCCTTTTGCACGCACTGTAGTCGAGCAGTTTTCTGAGCGCGTATTGTGGGGTACGGATTGGCCCCACCCTAACATGAAAACGCATATGCCAGATGATGGTCAATTGGTTGATATGATCCCATTGATTGCCCCGACCGCCGAATTACAACATAAATTGCTAGTGGACAATCCGATGCGGCTGTATTGGTCATAATAAAACAGTCATAAGAGAACGGTCACAACAAAATGGTCGAAATAATAATCACCAGAGCAGTGTTGAAAAATTAAAAGGAAAGACAATGTCTTTAGATAAACCTTATAAAAATATTCCGGGTACGACTATTTTTGATGCAGAAATGGCTCGTCTTGGTTACCACTTAAATCAGTTTTGTATGTCTCTCATGAAGGCAGAGCAGCGTGCACGTTTTAAAGCCGATGAACGTGCTTACTTAGATGAATGGCCAATGACTGAAGAGCAGAAGCAAGCAGTGCTGACGCGCGACTACAACCGCATGATGGCCACAGGAGGCAATATCTATTTTCTGGCCAAAATATTTTCAAGTGATGGCATTAGTTTTCAAGACGCTGCCTCGACCATGACAGGTATGACGTTACCAGAATATGCACAAATGATGTTGCAAGGTGGCCGTACGCCAAATGGCAACACATATGAAGGAGACAAATAATGGCAAAAATTACTGCAGGTGTTGCTACCTCACATGTACCCGCTATTGGTGCTGCCATCGATAATGGCAAAACCCAAGACCCTTATTGGCAGCCATTGTTTGCTGGTTACGATTTTGCTAAGGAATGGATAAAGCAAGAAAAGCCTGATGTGGTGATTTTAGTTTATAACGATCACGCTTCGGCTTTTGACATGAATATAATCCCCACCTTCGCTTTAGGTTGCGCACCATCTTTCTCCCCCGCCGATGAAGGTTGGGGGCCACGTCCCGTGCCTGACGTTATGGGTTATCCAGAGTTGGCGTCACACATTGCGCAGTCGGTGATTCAACAAGACTTCGATTTAACTATTATCAATAAAATGGATGTTGATCACGGACTTACCGTACCCATGTCTTTAATGTTCGGTCAGCCTGAAGCTTGGCCGTGTAAGGTTATCCCACTGGCGGTCAATGTGGTGCTATACCCTGCACCTTCGGGTAAACGTTGTTACAATTTGGGCAAAGCCATTCGCAAAGCGGTTGAGAGCTTTGATGAAGATTTAAATGTTCAAATTTGGGGTACTGGCGGCATGAGTCATCAGTTACAGGGGCCCAGAGCAGGATTAATTAATAAAGAATTCGACAACGACTTTTTAGATCGTATTGTTGATGACGCTGAAGGCTTAGCTGAAATGCCCCATTTTGACTATCTCAATCAAGCCGGCTCTGAAGGGGTTGAACTGGTAATGTGGTTGATTATGCGCGGAGCCTTAAACGATAAGGTGAATGTTAAAAAACGTTTCTATCATGTTCCCGCATCCAATACCGCCGTTGGACATCTTATATTAGAGAATGATTAGGAGTTAAATATGAAAGTTATCGTTGTAGGCCCTGGAGCTTTTGGGATTAAACATCTTGATGGCATAAAGAATATCGATGGTGTAGAGGTTGTGGCATTAGTTGGCCGTTCAGTAGAAAAAACTCAAAAAGTGGCTGATGAATATGGCATTCCACAAGTTTTTACGGATCTTACACAGGCCCTGAAAATCGATGCCGATGCAGTGATCCTGTGTACGCCTACCCAACAACACGCCGAGCAATCGATACAATGTATGCGGGCCGGTAAAAACGTGCAAGTGGAGATTCCATTAGCAGATAGTTGGGCTGATTCAGAAGCCGTATTAAAAACTCAACAAGAGACAGGCTTGATTTGTATGGTAGGACATACCCGCCGTTTCAATCCCTCTCACCAATGGGTTAATCAACGTATAAAAGCGGGAGAGCTCAACATTCAGCAAATGGATGTGCAGACCTACTTTTTCCGCCGTAAAAATATTAATGCTAAAGGTGAACCGCGTTCATGGACAGATCACTTATTGTGGCACCATGCTGCTCATACTGTTGATTTGTTCGCGTATCAGGCAGGCTGTAAAGTGGTTAAAGCCAATGCGGTACAAGGCCCTATCCACCCAGAGCTTGGTATTGCACTTGATATGTCAATTCAGCTACAAGCTGAAAATGGTGCAATCTGTACCTTATCATTGTCCTTTAACAACGATGGGCCCATTGGTACTTTCTTCCGCTATATCTGCGACAACGGCACTTATATTGCCCGTTATGATGACTTGGTAGACGGCAAAGAAACGGCTATTGATGTATCTCAAGTCGCCGTTTCTATGAACGGCATTGAACTACAAGATCGTGAATTTTTTGCGGCGATTAAAGAAGGTCGAGAGCCAAACTCAAGTGTTGCTCAAGTCTTGGGTTGCTATAAGGTCTTACATGATCTTGAACAACAACTGATTAGCTAGGAGTTAGCCATGTCTGGACGCACCATTGCCGGTAAATCAATAGAAGCCATTGGCCTAGGCTGCATGAATTTAAGTCATGCCTATGGACAACCCCCTTCAGAGCAGCAAGCTGCAGAGGTACTAATGGCTGCTATTGATATGGGCGTAGATCACTTCGATACTGCCGCTCTGTATGGCTTTGGTAATAACGAAAAGTTGTTGGGGAAAATACTTAAGCCCTATCGCCAACAACTATTTTTGGCCAGTAAATGCGGCATGACAGGCGTCGATGGTAAGCGGGTGATCGATGGTCGCCCAAGCACATTGCGGGCTACCATCGAGCAATCTTTGCAGAACTTACAAACAGAGGTCATTGATCTCTACTACTTACATAGGTGGGACAAGAACGTGCCCATTGAAGACAGTGTAGGTGAGTTATCCTGTATGGTGAAAGAAGGAAAAATCAATGCTATTGGTTTGTCTGAAGTGTCTGCTGCCACCCTAAAAAAAGCCCACCAAGTGCATCCGATTGCTGCAGTGCAAACCGAGTATTCATTGTGGACTCGTAACCCAGAAATAGCAGTATCCAAAGCCTGCCAAAATATTGGGGCTGCGCTTGTGGCATTTTCTCCCTTAGGTAGAGGGTTTTTATGCGGACAAGCAATAGACGTCACATCCTTAGTGGCTGGCGATATTCGTAAAGGGATGCCGCGCTTTCAGCCACAACATGCTAACCAGAACCGAGGTTTACTAACCACATTGGTCTCGTTAAGTAAGCAATTGAATTGTAGCTTAGCGCAATTAAGCTTGGCTTGGTTACTGCACCAGGGCGATCACGTTGTGCCCATTCCTGGCACCACTCAAGTTGCTCATCTAAGAGATAATATCGCGGCTAGCCAAGTACGTTTAAATGCGAGTCAATTATCATTATTGGACAAAGTGTTTGAGCACAAGCAAATTAGCGGACCACGTTATCCTGCAGCCACCCAATTAGAAATTGACACCGAAGAATTTTAGAAAAAACCAAATTTGACCTGCCTGAGTTAACTAATCTTGTATTTTTTTCCTATCCTCTAATCAGTGGAATGAATATTCTTATCTATTTCACGCTGAGCTTATTTGAACAGTAAATACTTGTCGAGTGGATTCGGGGAGTGGTGTTTTAAACCCTTAGTTAGTTTTTTTCATAGCAAAATTGATTTAAACCTTTGCTGTATATGGATTTTAGATTAATTGTCATAGAAAGTTATCTAAAACTCATGCCTAAAAAGCTAAGAAAAGGTTCACTATGGTGATTAATGAAATGTTAGCGCAGTGTAAAGAAACTGTGCTCTGCGTCACTCATATTTATTGACTCACAACTGAGTAAATTGAGCTTGATAACGGATGACGCTATCAAATTCCGGGAACGACGAAGGTGTAAACAATGATAACAACTAAATTCACAAAACTAAGTCTCGCCATGGGGCTCATATTGAGTCTACCAATGCAAGGTTTTGCTCAACAGGAAATGAGTGATAAATCAGTTCAAAACAATAATGAAACTGAAAGCGCTGTTGAGGAGAATAAAAAGTCTGGCTTCTCCGTAGAGCGAATTGAAGTGACCGCTCGTAAGGTGAAAGAAAGCATTCAAGATGCGCCCGTTTCAATTACCGCTTTTACCGGTGACAGCTTAGCGCAACGCGGCATTGTCGGCACGACAGATTTAGATAAAGTTACGCCAAATTTACAATTTAACAATAACGCCGTGCTGGCCGGAAATAATTCGTCGTCGCAAATATTTATTCGTGGTATTGGTCAACTAGATCCTACTGCAACTGTCGATCCCGGCGTAGGTTTATATATAGATGATGTCTACATGGGCCAATCTTTAGGTGGCTCAATGGAATTTCGTGATATCGATAGAGTACAGGTTTTACGTGGTCCGCAAGGTACCTTGTTTGGACGCAATACCATTGGCGGAGCGGTATTACTAAGCACTAACGAACCAGGCTTTGAACGTGGAGGTTCTGTGCGAGCGGGTATCGGTAGCGATAATTTGCGTGAAGTCTTTGTGGCACTAGACCTGCCAGTGTCAGATGACTTACTTACGCGCTTTACCTTTGGTAAGAAAACTCAAGATGGTTATGTTACTCGCCTCTATGATGGCGTCGATTTAGGTGATACCAATACCTACACCTTCACCGGCAAAATAGTCTATGACACCATGGAAAAACTCAAATTGAAACTTCAATTTGACTATACTGAAGCAGATGAAAACGGCTCGCCTTTAGTATTCGCCGAGATCAATGAAAATGCAGCCTTTGCGGCTAGACAAAGTGTCATAGCCGGTTGTCCTGGTGCAACTTTCCCACCTCCGTTTATTCCTCAAGCCGAAGATGTGAACAATGATCTTCGTTGTGCCAACGATGTGTGGAATGCAGGTCCTTATTCTAATAATGGGACTTACGAGTTAGAGAGTACCCTGAAAAACTTTGGTATCGCTTTTATTGCTGAATACGAATTTTCTGAAGAAATAAATTTGAAATCCATCACCTCACACCGCCAACTAGATTGGACTGGAAAGCGTGATGCGGATAATACTCCATTCACTATTTTGCATACTGATTACGTCAGTAATGGCGAGCAATTTAGCCAAGAATTCCAACTAATATACACAGGTGAATCTTTTACTGGTGTAGCGGGTCTTTATTATTTTGAAGAAGAAATAGATGACATCGTCACCGTTGCTTTGGGTATTCGTGATTCTTTAGACAGCGATAACAACCTTACCGCAAATGATAACTGGGCGGCCTTTACGCAGTGGACGTATAAAGTAAATGATGCTTTATCAATGACCCTTGGTGCTCGTTATACTGAAGACACTAAAGGTTCGACTCCTGATCAATATGACTATGCGGATCCTTCGGCTAAATATCTGCCGGTTAAGCTTTATGAAACGACTTTCGATTCATTCACCACTTCATTTTCTGTCAACTATCGATGGAATGAGAAGGTCATGACCTATCTAAGTTATTCTGAAGGCTTTAAAGGCGGCGGTTGGAATAGCCATTTCAATGTACCGCAAAATGATCCAGAAATATTGGAAGCGCTACATTCATTTGATGAAGAGAATGCTACCTCCTATGAATTTGGTTTTAAGCTTGATCTGTTAGATGATAGCTTGCGGTTAAACGGTGCAATTTTTGACACTGACTATGACGACTTACAATTTGTTTATCGAGTGGGTGTTGCTCCATTCTTAGCTAATGCTGGTAAAGCTTCAATGTCGGGCGGAGAGTTGGAATTAACTTGGGTACCTACTGATGAATGGATTATCCAAGGTGGTATCGGCTATTTAGATGATTCTTTGGATGAAGTCGCTGAGATCCCGGGTACTTCAACCGGTGTGGATATCACTAAAACTTTGCCCTATACCCCTGAAGTTCAGTGGAATCTGGGCGTAGGTTATATTGCTTCGTTGGGCAATGGTATTAGCATTTTGCCGCGTTTAGATAGCTCATATAACTCTGAGCAATTCTTTGATACCAGTAACACGGTAGAAATTGCGCAAAATGATAGTGTGACCTTGATTAACGCATCTGTGGCTGTAGAAGCTGATGACAAGCAATGGCGGGTCGCCTTGTCAGTAAGTAATCTGACTGACGAGCTATACCCGGTAGCAGGTAACTCATCTTTGAGCACAGGTAGTGGCTATGCTGAGATTGCTTATGCAAGAGGCAAAGAGTATCACTTGAGTGTGAATTATAATTTCTAAACAGTGACATTCACTAAAAAAGGATGACTGAGGTCATCCTTTTTTTATGGGCGCGGTTAGGAGTATATAGTGCAGATTAATTATTGGTTTTGCACTTCGAGCCAGTTAAGTAATATTGTCAGGAATACCTTTGGTTGCTCCATTGCCACCATATGGCCGCAGTCTTCAATGACGCTAAACTGGGGGTTGTGAATATATTGGCAAAATGCCTGATGTTGAGCCAGGGTCGACCACTGATCTTGCCGACCACACCCAACTAGGGTAGGACAGGATAAAGTCTTGAGCACATCATAAGCGGGCTGACGATGTAATAATGCAGCCACCTGATTGTGAAACTGCTGTGGTGAATAATCCAGTACCATAGCCTCTATGCGTTTTAGTAATGCTTTATCATCGCGCCGATTAGGATGCAGCATTTGAGGTATCCAAGTTCCAGCAACCGCTTGCATCCCGCTTGTATTGGCAATATCTAGCAATATTTGCCGTTTCTGTGGCTCATTATCTGCCACGCCATGCACTCCGGTGTCAAATAATGCCAAAGACAGGACTCTGTCAGGCGCTAAACGCATGACTTCCAAGGCTACACGGGCGCCCATTGAGTGACCAATTAGATGAAAGCTTGCAGGTTGTTGATCTAAAATGGATTTGGCCATTGCATCAAAACGATCAAAGTTGGCTAAGTTAGGGCAATATATTAAAAAATTTTCACTAAGCGCGGGAATTTGCTCTGCCCAAAATTTTGCATTGCACATTAGTCCCGAGATCAACACGACATGCTTGGTGATTTTGAGTTGGTCAGTGCCCATTAACTTTTACGCTTTACGGGCCAGAAATCAAAACCCCCAGATACAAAATTAATCACTGGAAATGTGATTCCCAGCATGGCGGTGGCAATCCATATTTCTTTAGCATAGCCTCGCTCGGGTCCAGCTATAAGTGTCTCTCCAACCATTAACGGCAATATAAACTGATACAGTTGGTACATAATAAATGCACCCACAAAACAAATTCCGGACTTAAGAACGCCTTTTAAGGGCTGTTGTAGGTTGGAAAATAACTGAAACTGCATCATGTTCTGCACCAAAAAAGTCCCAAAGATGATACACACAGGCCCCTTAACCATGAAGTCCATAGGATCCATAGCTAAGATATTGACAAACAGGTAGTAAACTAAAAAGGTTAAAATCAGTATTTGGATGGTAACGACTAATCCCAACTGGGGCTGTTTATCGCTGTTAACTAACAGCGCCGCGGGCCATAGGTCAAACATAGTGACAACCATCAATACCGAAGCGCAAGTGACGGCGAATGTCAGTGCCGTGATACCGTTAAAAAGACCGCCTGGGTCTAGCGAGTGGGGATAAAACGGTAACTCTGCAAAAAAGTGATAGTCATAAAAGATCATGAAAAGCGCTAAATTTAAGACATAACAATAGACAAGCGTTGCAATACCTAGCGCGATTGGATGAGTAAAAAATTGTGTCATCGGCCAGCAGCCAAAGGCAATCACCACAAACAAACTGACAACCACTGACTGAATGACAAAGTGAATAAGGATCGGGCTCAATATCCCTTGACCTATAGTAAAATAGAGAATGGTCGTGACTATCAAACTGGCAACACAGAACATCGCCGTCATGATTAAGCCTTTAAGCGGTTGCCCAACAGTGGTGACAACTTTGGGTATGCTGTTATGCCAAACAATGGCTTGTACAATCTGAAAGGGCGTGGCACACATAAAGGCTAAACTTACCCAACCCACAAAGAAATCTTGCCCGAAATACTGGTTAGCAAAATAGACTAATGAAAAGGTTAACGCTAATACCCAAAAGATACTCAGTAAACCGACTAAAACGATTTTGTTGGGAGAAACCGAATTAACACTGCCATCCATGATGTACTCCAAATATGTATTCGCAAGAATTAGTTTGTTGACCATTAAAACCGTTTAGCCAACGGATTATGTAAAAAGATCAGGCTGTAAAGCACAGCCTGATCTTTTTTTAGTAGACCTTAATTTATCGGGTTTAGAACGACCATTTACCGATCAAGCCATACATAGGTTCGCCTTCATTAGCGATACAATATGCTACGCCCCCAACTGCGGTTAACTCCCACTTATAGGTACAGCGTTTGTCACCGGTTATGTTATTACCATAAAGGGTCATCTCATACTGTTCGTCTTCTCCAAAGGTCCACACTACACGGGCATTCAACTGTTTGGTGGGTTCCAACTCATTCACCAAAGCTCTCTCCATTGCGTAAGCTTTCGGTGCGCTGCGATATTGATAATCAAGCTGCATATCGACTAGGTTGTTATTAACCTCAAAACTCTTGGTTAGCATTAGATTTGCTGATCTATCGGCTGCGAAAGGCAGTTCATGGCCAGTCTGCGCGGCAGATTCATCGGACGATTTGGTTATCTCGGTATCTTGCAAACCAATACCACCTTGCAATCGCATGTCACCGGGTAATGCCCAGCGGAACTCTAGCTCCAGACCTTTTAGCTCTGATTCGTCAATGTTGACAAAATCAGGTCCATTGGGACCAACGAAAAACTGCTGCTGATCTTCCCAGATATAGTAAAAGGCAGCACCATTGAGTTGTAAGGTGCCATCTAACAAGGTTGATTTAAAGCCCGCTTCCACTGCATCTAGTATTTCCACATCCACGTTTTGGCGAGGGATCCCAGTGTGCGGACCATGGATAAATTCCACATCACTCTTACCCGAGCGGAAACCTCGAGAAAAACTCGCATAACCAAATAAATCTTTATTGAATTTGTAATCCAGTCCAATTTTACCGCCAATTTCACTGAAGCTCAGGTCTTCTTGGGGGCCACCGATATCCTGACGACATAAAGTTCCTCGGTTATCCGCAGTGCTGCCGCTAAATAAGTTTCCATCACCATCAAAATCACATAATGGATAAGCTTCCGATACACTTAGTGTTGTCGACTTGTCCCAGAAGAAGCCATTAGGGCGTAAGGTGTTATCTAAATTACCTACAATTAAACTCGGTAATTTTTTCTTATCATGGGTATAGCGTAAGCCAAAGGTTAGGCCCAGTTTGTCGGTTAATTCAAATTCGGTATGCACATAAGGAGACCAGACAAAGTTCTCTACTTCAGCTATCGAAAAAGAAGTCTGGTTACTTGCAGGGTTACCGCCAAAGGCTAGAATAACTAAACCACCACCTGCAGGGGGGCCACCATAGGGAAGGGCTGAAATACCAAAGCCGACATTTTGACTTAAGGTAGAGTCCTCTCCAAACAAATATAAACCGGCGATCCATTTAAACGAAGAATCTTCCCCTGAAATTAAGCGGAATTCCTGACTCCACTGTTCATATTCTTGGTCTTGATTTATCGCTTGAATGGCTTGTGGAGCAGGTGCGGGACCACCTAATTGTTCGTTTATGAAAACGCTTAAAGACGACACATTTCCAGCATTGGCGTTGCCGCCCACATCATAACCCCAACGCACTTCAGTGGAATCATAAGAGGTAATCGAGGAAAAAGCCGCCCAATCCATATCATGTACAATTTTGAGATAGCCGCCGATATTATCCATTTCAAAGGGTTGTGAGTGATTTACATAAACGTCATGCCAATCACCTGTTGATGGGTTGTCGCCTTGATTGTTATAAGTATTTGCATAGTAGCGTTCGAAATCGATTTGCTCACCTGGCGCAAATCGAGATGTAGGAAGGGGGCCATTTTCGGGGATACCATTTTCAATACGAGTCCCTACGGTCCTTACCGGATCTAATTGACTATCTTCATTAGCAACATGGATGTTGGCGGTAATTTGGGTTTTATCAGTAGGTTGAAAAAGCAAAGTTGCGCGCAAGGACTGACTTTCCTTGTCGCCAAACTCATTGTCCCCAGATGATAAGTCATTCCAGATCCCATCTCGCTTGTATGATTTTGCCGCTAAGCGTAATGCTGTTTTATCCGACAGGCCTATTGTGCCCGCAGCTTCAAGATCAACTAGACCGAAATTACCCAGATTGACACTAATATAGCCATCTGTATCACCATCTAAGTTGGGCTGATTGGAAATATAGTTGACTGCGCCGCCAGTGGTATTTCGGCCAAATAAAGAATTCTGTGGTCCACGCAAAATTTCAATGCGTTCCATATCAAATAATCCTACACCGGATAAGTATGGGGCACTCATGGTTACTTCATCCATATATATTCCCACCGCACCGGTTGCGGTGCCAAAGAAGTCAGAAGTCCCAACTCCGCGGATATTAATCTGTTGGTTAGCAGCGTTTTGCCCGGAGATATTCACATTGGGCGTAATGCGAGTAATATCTGAGGCTTTTTGGATACCTAATTTCTTGAGTTGGTCGCCGTAAACAGCTTGCATGGAAATAGGCACTTCCTGAATCGACTCAGAGCGTTTTTGTGCGGTAACGATTATGGTCTCCAATGATTCAACTTTCTTATCTTCGGACTGATCTTGTGCAAACACACCCTGACTGGCCAGAATTAACCCAATCGCAGTGCATAGGGGACGTCTTGATGCTGTTAGTGGTCTTAAATTTTTAAGCATAGGTAAGCTGGTTGCTCTCATTATTATTCTCTCTTGTGTTTGTCTGCATGACTTACGGCTAGGGTAGTATTGCTTAAACATTAGCCACCTTTAGGTTTTTACACCAATCATAAAAAGTAACAAAGCCATTACTTTTGTTTAACATGACTAAGTTGAAATATTTACGCTATGAAACTAATCAATAGTTCTCCATTGACCGTTATTTATACAGCAGTCAAAAAAGCAATAATTGGCTCGGGAAGGACGTGCTTAGCTAGAAGTCACCGTCGAAATTTCTAATACAAGGTTCTCTGAAAAGATAAAAATTATCTTTTGTCAAACTTATGTTAAAGTTTTGCCTGTTAGCCGTTTTCATGGCGAATCTGTTTATGGAAAAACTCAGGATAGTGTTTATAATTGCGGTGTACATTAATATTTTAAGATGAAATTTTCACCGTCGTATTATATCTTAAAAAATATTTATTCATGCTGAAAGTGCGAGGTTATGATGATCTGTATTAGCAAAAATGATGTGCCTGACCTTAGCTTGCGCCAGCTAAAAGCAGTCGTCTATGTGAATAAATGCAAAAATGTCACTAAAGCAGCGAATGAACTTAATCGCTCACAAACCGCTATCACTAAAGCGATAAATGATTTGGAATTACGTCTAAATCGCCAATTATTTGATCGCTCGTCCACTGGCATGATGCCAACGGTTTATGGCAAAGCTGTGGCAAAACGTGCCCAATTAGCCCTTGATGAATTGCAAAAAGCCGGTGTGGTCTACGCCAGCTTTATGAAAGATAGTCGGCCTTACCACGTTATCCCAATATTCTCGATGGATGTAAGTTACAAGCGTTTGGCTGCATTTATCGCCTTGTTTGAAAAGAAAAATTTTCAGTGCGCGGCTGATTCTCTAGGCAATACTAAAGCCTCAATATATAGCTCTGTTCGTCAGATGGAAGAGTGGTTGGGTTTAAAGTTGTTCGAAACCGAACCTGATGGTGTCTCACCAACGGCTTTTGGCAAAATATTGGCCATGCACGTGAAAATGGCCTTCGCTGAAATACGCAGGTGCCTAGAGGATTTGGTCAGTATCGACGGTGTTACTCAGGGCTCAGTCAATATAGGTACTTTGCCTTACACCCGAACCTATATCACTCCTAAGGCCATAAACCAGGTGTTATTAGAGCATCCCGAACTAGATGTTACTACTCAGGAAGGCTCTTATGGTGTAATGGAGGCAGCCTTACGTAGCGGTGACATCGACTTTATTGTTGGCGCCGTACGTGAACATGAACCCGGTTCAGATATCACCACGGAAATTTTATTTGAGGATAAATTGGCCGTGATTGCCCGTGCCGATCATCCTTTGATGTTACAAAAGCAGATTAATCTTCAATTGTTGCAGGGTTTGCCTTGGGTGTTGCCGGCTAAAGGCTCCCCAGCATGGCACTTATTCAATGAAACTCTGGAGAGTTATAATATGATTCATCCAGAACATGCAATTCACACTAGTTCGTTATCAATGGTACGTGGATTATTAATCGACAGTGATAGAGTTGCACTGTTGTCAGAGCATCAAATTTATTACGAAAAAAAATGTGGTTTGTTGGATGTGCTGCCTGTTGAACTCCCAGATACCTATCGACCAATTGGCGTTACTTTGCGTAAAGCATCGCAGCCCTCGCCTGCGGCTAAACTTTGTTTAGATCAGTTGCGTATCGTGGCTGAGCAAGTCAAACAATTGGCAAAACCTAGTTATAATATTCAGTCAAGTATTCCGCGAAAAATACCAGCTTGAGTTGAGCATGCAAAGTAAGGCAACTGATGTTGTGTTTTCAGGTGAAGTTATGCATGTAATCGGTTCAACTGTGTATGAGAAACGATAAACACACCTTGTCTGTTTTCAAAAATGGGTTAGCCTGAACATCCATAATGATAATTGAGTCTTTGTATGTCTGCCGCTCAATCACCGCCTGCAACAATACTATTAAACTATAGATTAATTTCATTGTTGGCGATTTTAATTAGTACTTCATCGCTAACGATTGGTATTAGCATCCCCGTATTACCGCAAATTGCGATAGGCCTAAATGCAGATTTGAGTTCTGCAACTTTGGTGGTTTCCAGTTACTTTTTTGGCTACGCCATTGGACAAATTCCAGCGGGATTTTTGGCTGATAGATGGGGCAGGTTACCTGTTGTTTATCTAGGGTGTGCCATTTTTATCCTATCCGGCCTGATTGGTGCGTTCAGCGACAATTTAATGGTGCTGCTGGTAATGCGCTTTATTCAAGGGCTTGGCGGAGCGGTAGGCCCAGTGCTGAGCCGCACTATAGTGCGTGATATAAGCGAAGGACAAACGACCTTGCGGTTAATGGCGATATTAAGTGTTGTGCTGGCCATATCTACCCTAATCGCACCGCTTGTAGGTAGTATCCTAGCAAGTTTTTGGGGGTGGCGAGCAACACTAGTGGCGCTGCCATTGGTCATCTTATTTACCGCTATCGGCTTGATGCTGACGTTAAAGGAAACCAGACCTAGGCAAAATCAACTACAGCATTTTAGCCAGCAATTAATCCTAAGTTGGAAGAGTTTTTATGCCAACAAACAATGCATATGGGCGACGGTAATTATTGGCTGCTCATTTGGAGGCTATGCATCTTTACTTGGTAGTACGGGCGCAGTGTTGCAAGATATTTATGGGTTCAATCTAGAACAGGTGGGGTTTTTAATCGCACTGAGTATTATTCCATATGTTGTTGCTACCTTGATCACCCGCAAGCTCACCGCCCACTATTCTGCAAAGGCTATTTTAGGGGTAGGCATGGTATGTTTTACCTTCGCAGCTTTGATGTTTATCCCCATGGTTTGGTTTGGGCATGCGCCCTTCGTGATGCTGTGGAGTGCGATCGCTATGTATATGCTGGGTTTCGGGTTTATGTTCCCCACCACTACTAGTTTGATTTTACAACCTCTGCCTAACACTGCCGGTTTCGCCGCATCGATGTTGGGAACCGCGCAAACCACAGCCGGTGCTATTGTTAGTGCTATAGCTGCGTTGCTATACAATCAGAGCATCACACCTTTATGCTTTTTATTGGGCAGTGCGGGGTTAATCAGTGCGATTATTTATTTCTTAACACTGCGAAGACAAAGGCCTGATGCTAGTGTGGGATAAGTGACTAAACGTGAAAAAGACCATATAGCAGGTTTAAATCGCAATAGAATGGATTTAATCCGGCACTATGGTCTATTAAGTAGTCACAACTAGCATTAATGGAGCGGGGCGCTTGGGTTAAATCGGGAAATGTCCCGCTTCCGTTTCTATGGTTATCCAGCGCAACTCGGTGAATTGATCGATCCCGGCTTTACCGCCAAAGCGGCCATAGCCAGAAGCACCTACACCACCGAAAGGCATTTGCGCTTCATCATGCACAGTCGATCCGTTAACGTGGCAGATCCCCGATTTTATTTTGCGCGCTACCTTCAAACCTCGAGCACTGTCTTTAGTGAACACAGCAGCACTGAGTCCATACTCACTATCATTGGCAATACGTAACGCATCAGCTTCATCTTGGGCTCGAATAATTGCGACTATCGGGCCAAAACTTTCTTCAGAATATATCTTCATGTCAGCGGTTACTTTATCTAGCACCGTTGCTGGCATCAGCACAGAATCAGCTTTTCCGCCGACAACCAACTGTGCACCTTTGCTTAAGGCGTCATCTATTAACATGTTCACTTTAGTAACGGTTTTTTCATCCACCACCGCACCTAAAGGTGTGTTTCCTTCTCGAGGGTCACCGGTGGGCATGGTTTTGACTTTTTCAGCAAACTTAGCTACAAAATCATCGGCCACCGAGTCATCAACTACAAGGCGCTCGGTGGACATACAAATTTGCCCCTGATTCATAAAGGCCCCAAATGCAGCCGCTTTAACAGCTTCATCTAAATCAGCATCATCAAGGATTAGCATAGGTGCTTTTCCTCCTAGCTCTAGTAAAACCGGCTTAAGATGTTCAGCGGCACGTTTCGCAATGATGCGACCTACTGCGGTCGAGCCAGTGAAATTTATCCGTTTTACTAGAGGATGATCTATCAGCGCTCCGACAACATCACCCGCATCAGCAGGTGCATTAGTTACAATGTTAACCGTGTCTTGTGGGAATCCGGCCTCAGTGCAGGCTTCAATAATTAAACTATGGGTTCTTGGGCACAGCTCAGAGGCTTTCAATATCACAGCATTGCCACAGGCCAATGCGGTTGAAATGGCCCGTACACCCAAAATAATCGGTGCATTCCACGGTGCGATACCGAGAATCACCCCGACCGGCTCTCTCAATGCTAACGCTAAACAGCCGGGTTTATCTGAAGGAATAGTCTCACCACCGATTTGAGTCGTCAGCGAAGCGGCTTCACGTAACATGGAGGCTGCTAAACCTAGGTTAAACATAGCCCAACCGGCGGTCGCGCCCACTTCATTCATCATCGCTTCAACAAATTCGGCATGGCGAGCTTCTAACGCTACAGCGGCTTTGTTGAGTATTGCGCGGCGGGCATTTGGCCCAAGCAATGACCATTTCTCGAATCCTGCCTGTGCTTTTTCAGCAATGGCAGCCATATCACTACCTTGCATTGCAACAGAAGTGCTTGCCAACTCACCTGTCAGTGGATTTTTACGTTCGAAATTCATAACATTCCCCTTTAACAACTGGATATTAATTAACTCATTTAGTTAAGCAGGACTATTCGATAGCCGTGCTTGCATAACCCGACCTAAATAGAACAGTGCCGCCGCTGAAAATAATGCTCCTAGCCCCATTGCAATAGATACATCCATCAAGTCAAAGCCGGATACAAATAGGTAACCAGCAATAACTGGCCCTAGTGCTGCACCGCCACGGCCTATACCAATGACTAAACCCGTACCGCTTCCTCTGACTTCAGCCGGAAATGCTTCCGCCATCAATGCATACAATCCGACTACACCAGCATTAGTAAAGAAACCCGTTGCGGCAGATATTAGCGACAAATTAAATAGCGATTGTGGTCCTAAACCAAAGATAACGACCATGCAAAAAGACAATACCAAGATCCCAATTAGTAACGGACGAAGTTGAAAACGACTTGCAAAAAGCCCAAGCAAAATAGCACCAATGGCACCACCAACATTTGCCCATACCAATACCGAACCGGCAGATGATGGCTCGAAACCGATATCAACCACAATTTTAGGGATCCATTTTAGAATGTAGTAAAATGTCATAATATGAGTAAAGTAAGCCGCTACGAGAAGAATGGTAATGCTGCGATATTGACCACTTATCAACAGTTTAAAACTGGAGGCATTATGGCTAACACTTTTTTCAGGTAATTGTGCTATTGGAGTATGTGCCATCTTTTGCAGATAATGGTTAATTTTCGACAGCGCATTTTGTGGTTGTTTGGTTACCAGAAAATTGATTGATTCAGGTAAATAAAAGAAACTTACAATCAGGAAAAGTCCAGTCACTATGCCGCCGAACACAAAAATAGCGTGCCACGAATAGTAATCTAGTAATACGGTTGCTACTGACCCGCCCAATATTGCACCTATGGGATATCCCGCCGCCATTAATATGACCGCTAGATTACGATATTTGGCATTCGCATACTCTGCTACTAGTGCGTTAGTAGAAGCCAGCATGCCGCCTACACCTAAGCCGGTTAGAAAGCGGAATATCAACAGGTGATCCAACGAATCAGCAAAAGCGCTGGCGGTCATACCTATGGTCATTACTGTCAAGCAGCCTAATATAGTTGGGCGACGGCCAAAGCGGTCGGCTAAATTACCCAATGTAATAGAGCCGATGGCCATACCGATAAGCTCCATTGCTAAGACTATACCTAACGCAGCACGGTCAATATTCCATTCCGAAGCAATTCCGGGAGAAGCAAAGCTGATTGCGAGTACATCAAAACCATCTAAAGCATTGAGTAATATACACATGACCACTGCAAAAATTTGGAATCGATGCATTGGCGATTGTTCGATCATAGGTCTTGGATCGTTGATCATTTTTTTATTTGCCTCAGTGGCTATTTTTAGAAACAGAGTTTAAATATATAACCAATTGAATTTTCTTAATTCAAATTTACCAATCAAGCTTTACTTATGCATTTTATGACACTTATCTTAGGTCAAAGTAATCGCCAGAGGGACAAGTATTCACTGTGCCGATGCTGCTTGGTTGGCGTCTAGTTACGCTCGTTTAAAGTTGTTACCCACTCCGTCCCTGCGGTGTAGAGATTGATAGTTCCGAAACTATCTCAATTTGTACATTAATCATCTTTGACTTTCGCCACCAATCATAAAAGGTAACAAATCCATTACTTTTAATTTACGTTGTTAACCGGTACTTACAAAAAGTAAGTTGAGTTAAACATTATCCATTAGATTGCATCGACCTGCTATTTTGAAGAAGTGAATCAATATAATACCCGAAGTCCCATTTTACCTGTGCTTCAAAGTTCTTTAGATGCTGACTTTTGATTGTCAAAGTGGTTGTTTTAATAGCATAGCTGCAACCATCAAAAATGGACATCAAAAATGGACATGCTAAAAAATTAGTCGGTTAAAATTGTTCGACAGAATCCTTTGGTGTGATTTTCTGTGCTAAAAAAGCCATAAAGCAGTTTGTAAAATCAGTCACTCACAAACTGCTAATACGCTTCAGTTTCGAAAATAAGATTGGGCCGTCCAACCCAACTTATTTAATCTGAACTTAGGGTATTTACAAATCTAATACCAATCTTGGGCTTTTAGAGCGTGAGCAGCAGGGGGTTATTTTTTGCATCTGCTGCTTTTCTTCATCGGTTAGAAATACATCTTTGTGATCGGCTTGACCTTCTAACAAACCCGTCACACAAGTACCGCAGACTCCTTCTTCGCAAGCAACCGGAATGAAAATTCCGTTGTCTTCCAATACATTAAGTATTGAGCAATCTGCCGGAACATTAAGTACTTGTCCACTGCTGTTGATCAGTATTTCAAAACTTTGATCATCAGTATGGTCAATCGGCGCAGCAGAGAAGTATTCGCGATGTAATTGTTCATTTGCCCAACCTGCCTGCAGCGCCTTGCTTAAGATGTCTTCTATGAAAGACACTGGACCACATACATACAGATGATTGTCAGATTGAGCATTTACCAATAGTGGTTCAACATTTAGCCTATTGGCACTGTCACCGTTAGTGAAGTGAAAATGAGCTTTGTCAGCCCATGAAGATTGTTCAATACGCGCTAAATAGGGGGTTAGTGCCTGGCTACGACTGCAGAAATACAATTCAAAGTCTTGTTGGGTTGCTGCTAATTGCTCAGCCATGGCTAAGATAGGAGTAATGCCTATACCTGCCGCAAACAGCAAGGTTTTTCTCGCCCCTGATACCAGCGGGAAATGATTATTAGGTTCGCTGATAGTTAACGTATCGCCAAGTTTGATCAGTTTATGCATGGCTTTAGAGCCACCACGACTATTTGCATCATTCAGCACAGCAATTTCGTAATAGTCCGAGCCAATTGGCGTGCACAATGAGTATTGCCTGATCAAGCCATTTGGGAGGTGCACATCAATGTGCGCACCCGCTTGGTATTTAGGTAACGACTCGGCATTCTTGGCAGCTAATTGCAGTCTTACTACTTGTTCAGTTAACTGTTCTCTATTTATTACCGTGACATCAATCATCGCTATTCACCATTAGGTCGATTTGCAGCCTGCTCTTGTTTGATTGCTCGTTCGATCATCCTACGTGCCTGAACACCACCGGCATCAATATCTAGCTTAAGAATTTTTTTGTCAGGATAGCGCAATAAGTTTTGTTGCTGTTGCTCCAAAACCTCTAAATCTTCAGCAAATATCTCACCTTGTCCGGTTCTGATTGTATCTGTAAGCGCAGTGTCTTGCGGTTTGAAGTCTCTAGCCATACCCCAGAAGTACCAGATGGACGTGTCGCTTTCAGGGGTGATGAAATCAACTACTATACTGCTGGCTTTATGCGCTTTGTCTGCGTTATATCCGCCTTTTCCAGCGTGGGCAACGCCAACTTCAATCATTATGTGACTTGGCAAATTAAAGCGACAAATTTGCCAGCGGTCTACAGGCACATCATCGGCAAGTTCGTTAGCACGCAACGCAGCAGCCCAAAACGGGGGGGCCATAACATTTTCCATAAAACGGCTGGTGACAACACTTTGACCTTCCATCTTAGTAGAAACTGGAGACTCATCAATTTCCTTTTGACCTATGCTACTGGCATGAACATAGGTCTCATGGGTTAAATCCATTAAATTATCAATCATTAAGCGGTAATCGCAATTGATGTGGTACAAGCCACCACCATAGCCCCAATTAGGATTTTCTGCCCATTCCAGTACAGGTAGTAATTCTTCTTTAGCTAAGGCTTTATCACCGGGCCACAACCAAATAAAGCCATAGCGTTCAACCACGGCATAACTCTTGATACAAGGAAAACCCTGCACCCGTTGATTCGGCATACTTTTCGTTTCGCCATCATCACCCATGCGCAAACCATGATAGCCACATACGAGTTGACCATTTTCAACTGTTCCCAACGATAAAGGAGCGCCTCGATGAGGGCAAAAATCTTCCAAGGCAACAACTTTCCCTTGCTCGTTGCGGAAAAAAACAAGGCGTATTCCGCATATCTGACGAGCAAAAGGTTTATCAGTAATCTCGTCAGGTGTAAAAGCGACATACCAAGTATTCATAGGGTGATTTTGCAATGACATAAACTTTACCTTTCATTAACTTTGGATCCAGTCTAGTCATAGATGAGCAAATAAACAACTATTTTTGGCTGTTATTGGATCCAAATTATCAATTTTATCACGATTACTGCCTCTAGTATTTGCTCGTTAAAGCCACAAAAATAGATTAACTAAATGATTTTATGAGAATATTTTTAATTTTGGCCAAAATGATGAATTGGATCCAAAAAACCTAAAAATGAGCTTATACTAGGGTAACTCTTTCAGCAAAATCCACGTAATTGGAATGATAAATGACACATGATGGGCAAGGAGTCGTGAGTATCTTGCGAGACAAGATAGTGTCTGGCGAGTTTACCGCCGGTGAACGTTTAGCGGAAATTCCGACTGCTGAGTTGCTGGGCATTTCGAGAACCCCAATAAGGATAGCTTTTCGCGCACTTGAGCAAGAAGGCTTACTGACCAAGTTGCCAAGACGGGGATACATGGTAAGGAAAGTCACTCATAGTGAAATATCAGGTTCAATTGAAGTCCGAGGGGTGCTCGAGGGCTTAGCAGCCCGACAAGCGGCCGAAAAGGGATTGGATGAACTCACCATCGAAGGCTTGAAAAAATGCTTGCTAGAAGGTGATAAATTATTTGAGAAAGGATATATAAATCAACAAGATATTGAGGCGTACAATGTGTTGAATAAACGCTTTCACAGCCTGATTTTGCAAGCCAGTGGAAATCCAGCGATTCAATCGGCTTTGCAGCTTAACGAGCATCTGCCTTTCGCGTCAGTCTCGGCACTGGCATTTAATCCATCACAACTTGATCGTGAATTCCGTCGCTTTAACTATGCACACATGCAACATCATGCGGTATTTGAAGCTTTAATGAAGCGCCAAAGTGCTCGCTCAGAATCGATAATGCGCGAGCATGCGAACTCAACCTTGAGTTACGCAGAACAATTTGATGTCAATGGTTCCTATAAATTGGTGGATTCATCACTGTAGAAAATAGAGTGACAACTGCATGGGTCGTGGTAATAAACAGTCGTGTTGATCAGTGTCAGGAAACTTAATTTAGTGTGATTAAAATTGCCGACTGCTTTTCATAGGTTGGCAATAGCATCGGGACTTTGCTTAATTATAGATATTTGTTTTCCGTCTTCTTCAGCATGGTTATAAAGCTGATTAAGCGCTCGACTGCGGCGAGTCATTTCATCCCTTAAAAAAGTTGGCTCAATCACTTCTATGGAGTCTGCAAACATAGATAAAAAATTTGCGATGTAAAATCCATCTGGCTTTTGCTTTTTAAAATGCTTTGGAAATAAGACTGCATCAGCAATTTCCCAAACATCGCTGCTAACGGATTTCACTTCTAATTGGGCACCCAGCTGTTAATTTGTACTTAAAACTGATCCACGATTTGCATCTAAAACTGATCCACCCAAGTAGTCTTATATGACCATAATCATGTTTTAGTTTCTAGCGCTTTTTCTCCTTTGATTTTTTCGTAGATTCTTTAAATCTATAGCTGTCATTACCCGTTTCGATGATGTGGCAATGATGGGTTAATCTGTCTAGCAAGGCTGTTGTCAGTTTTGCATCACCAAACACGTTTGACCATTCAGTGAAGTTCAGATTGGTGGTGATAAGTCCTCATAAAGGTTTTTAACGGTTTTGCGCTATTTCCTGCGTCGCCTGGCTTCACGTTTAAGCCAGCTAATAAGCAGTTCTTCGAACTCGTCGACTTTGCCCAAGGTCTGCCGCTTAGTGTAAACAGGCTCAGCAATGTCCTTTTTGAGATAACGACGTACTGTATTGCGAGACAATCCAGTGCGTTTAGTAATTTCTCGTTGGGACAGCCCATCACGAAAATACCATCGACGCATAACACTTAATAATGACACATCTATCACTCCACATTCTCCTGCTTAGAGGCGGCAGGAGGTATTAAATATGTGGATCAGTTTTAGATGCAAATTAGGGGGTAAAGTGGATCAGTTTTGGATGCAAATTAACACCTGACTGCTTAGTGGGCTCTATTACAAAAACAGATGGCTATTATAGAGATAATATTGGAAAATATTCTGTTGTGAATAGATTTGAAGTACAAACTCAATTAGATCCAAAAATACCAGCGTTGGCATTTGGAAGAATTCATGTTTTTACTACAAACTTATCAGATACAAAAACAATTCTTAATACGATAACTTCTCATCAGTTAAATAAGTTCAGGCCTTTTAGTTTGTATAAGCAAAAGTTGAATTCTAATTATCCATTACATAATTCAATCTGGTGGCCAGAAGTTGAAGATGGCGTTAATTACGGGGAAAGCTAATAACGACTATGGTTTGCTAATTGGATTCGAGAAGAAAATGAATGGGAGCTTTAATATTCCCAATTATCGGAATTGTTTAGTTTGGTCACGGTGTGGTCACAGATTTTTTTAGTTAGTGGATACTACAATCAAAAGGCCTTTAAAAATGGCGCACCCGACAGGATTCGAACCTGTGACCTCTGCCTCCGGAGGGCAGCGCTCTATCCAGCTGAGCTACGGGTGCACTTGTGGATGGACGATTCTAATGTAATACGGTTTTTTTTCCACTGTTATTTAACGGATCTGCTTTTTCTTTATCGATTATTATTTTGAGAGGAATAATTCTATCAATCAAGCGTTCGAATTTTAACCGCTCACCCCTAAATTTCAATGTGGGCACTCACTCACATTGGCTAGTTTTGTGATAGGACGATTTTGACCACTAAAAAGGTCTTTACGGTGGGAAGATTTTTAGCAATCAAAGGCAGCGCAGAAAAATTCTAACGACGTATAGAGTTGCTCTTCATTTATATCTGATCTTACATTTTGCGCAAAGCCACACAGCAAAGTGATCAGTACGTCTGTTAACTCATTGCCATTTTCAGAGCCGAGTTCATTTAGTCGCTGGTTTAATTTATTTTGCAACGAATGTTGGCTGGCAGATATTTCTTGAATGATGTTCGGCTGTTTACAAAACGTATTTCCCAGTAACAATAAACAACCTGTTTTTTGGTTAGTATTGAGATAGAAATCTAGTGATTTTTCTAGCGTATTTCGGAACACTTGTGCGGGATTCTCGGAGTCTCGCAGGCTTTGCTCCAGCACATCGAAATAGCCGTCACAGTAACGCTGTAAAACCTGTAAGAAAAGTTGTTCTTTATTGCCAAAAGTCGCATACAAACTTGTGGGCGGGATATCTAGTTCGTTGCATAACTGTGCAACAGAGACATTCTCAAAACCCTGTTGTTGAAATAGTTTTAATGCAGTGTTCAGGCCTATATCTGGGTCTAACTTGCGTGGTCTTCCACGTGCAGTTTTCTTATTTGTATTGGTCACTATAATAATCTACTGAGCTCGGGGTGTATTAATATATCATGAACTACAAAAGCATTATAAATATGACTTTGCTTCAACTAATCTAATTATATTAAATATTCATTTAGGGGCAAAAAATCTGCTGGGTAAAATTAAAGTATTAATCGCTACATAAATTTATTGGAATTATAATGCATATATGTAGCGATCACTATCAAATTGATATTTTACTGTTCTAAAATACTTTTCTTGTAAAGCTCCAATGCATGAATGTTATCTTTTTGCGCTTCTTTTATTTGTGCCAGCAACAAAACATCTCTTCGATTATTGTCTAATTTTATTGCTTTAGTTAATGCCTTTTCAGCTAATAAAACGTCGTTCATATTAAGGGCTAATTGACCTAAAGTAGACAATAATTCGACATTTTTATCATCCGACTTTAGCCAGCCTTCTAGCTGCTTAATTGCTGCATTGGTTTGCAGGTTTTTAAGCTGTCTGTACAGCGGAAACAGCACTGACACTGGACCGGATTTTTGATTAGATACCAGTATACTTTGCGCATCCTCATACATGGATTGCTCGATAAGCTGTTGCGCATATGCTGCGATCTGGCCAGGCTCTTTACGGGCCGAGCGGGGCAGTTCTAACCATTTTTCTTTAAGTTTGTGTGCGCCTTCTTTACTGGCAATTTCAGCAAACTCACCTTTTGCAGCTTGTAATAACCAATAATCATATTCCTTCCCAAGTGGTTTTTTCCACTTAGGTAGCTTGTCTTTGAGCAACGAAAATTTCTGTGTTTGTTCTAAACAACGGGCCCAAAGTTTAATAACATTTACCGAATTCTGTTGTTTTTCAGGTAAATTGTTTATGTTAGTTAGTGCTTGCTCGCAATTATTCTCGATGATGCAGTCTCTAATAATACAAAGATTCGCTGCCAATCGGGTTTTTTCTATGTTGGAGGCGGTGAGCCAAAGTTCTCTGGCTCGGGATTTGTTATCCAACTGCACTTCAGCTTCTGCTAGTGCGAGAAGATTGATCCCATCAAAATCTTCATTTTGAATTTTGTCTAGGCTTTTACGTGCGTCAAGGTAATTGCCTTCTGCCAAGGAAATTAATCCCTGAGTAAAAGCCTTCTGTTTGCGTCGGCTACTAAAGCCAAACAACCAGTCTTGGGAGCCTGCCAGTATATCTATTAACTTTTTGACTAAAAGAATGGTTAACCAACCAACAATGAACAGAGTAACTAAAACGAATACCATGCCGAAAATGGACAGCTGATAAGTGCCGCTTTCTAGCGCTATTAAAAAGTATCCTTTATAATTAATCAGCGCAGGCCCTGCGGCCAGACCGAACACAATAATACCAATGAGTAGCAGGAGTAATATTATTTTCTTCATAGCTCAAACTTCCCGTTTGAGAATTGATTGTTCATTCGTGTTTCAACCTTGTCTTGAAGGGGTATAGCTGCATCTAATTGGGTAGGGTAGTTGCGCTCTACATCAGTATTCTCAAGATTGCGTAATGCATCAACGAATTGCCCAACTTGGCTAGATTGTAAATCGTAGTGCTGAACCAATAATCCAATTGCCTGCTGTACACTTTGTTTAAATAAAGTGCCTTGCTCTTTCAAAATTGCCGACTGAGCTTGCAGCAAAGCAAAGCGCAGTTGTTCTCGGGCCAGCCATTGTTGTTGCTGTGAAAGTAGCGGTTTGATTGGCTGGCTGTTTGGCTGGTATTTGAAGTTATCGCTAATATATCTAAGTACCCGTTCCATGCCAGTCAACTCTTCTGGGGCAGGCCCCTCAACTTCTACTTCAGGTAAGGCCAAAGGTAAGTTGTTTACTTGTTGAACCATGCCTGAGACAGCAAGTGCAACTGAGGTAAGAGATACAGAATTTATTTGCTCAAGCGTCTGAATATCACTGGCGATAAATTGTCTAATTGGCAAGAGTGAGGGGTCGGCTAAATCCTGCAAGCGCGTATCCGCTGCCTGCAACATTGCAATAGAGGTTTTAACATCATTTTCTAGCCACAGTTTACGTCCCGCCATACGGACCAAATAATCGGCTTCGGCAAGCAGCCAATCCGCAGGTCGACGACCAGAAACATCGGCTAGATTTTTTGCGTTTGCGGCACTTTGCTCAGAAGCTATGTTAATTTGTTTCTCTAAATCTTCCAATTGCTGCGTCAGCTTTTGATTCTGCGTGCTTAATTCATTACGGGTACTTTGAATGACGCCTGTTTGCTCAGCTAACTGCTGTTGCTGAGATTGAATAGCACTATTCTCGCTGTTAAGGTCATCTTGCCACTGTTGCCAAAACCAATATCCCGCTGCAGCAAGGCCGATTAACAAAATTAAATTTATTAAGGTAATAAACCATAGTCCGCCAACTCTGGTCGCTTTCGGGGGCGCAGGTGCAGTTGATTTCGAAGCCTTTTTATTGGCTTCAAAGGAGCGCTCGCGACCTTTATTTACCGTTTCTTCCACTTCGATATAGGACGCATTTTCGATTTCTAATGCTTTCATCTCATCCTGATTAGATGGGCTTTTATCTTTGTCCGTCATTTATTACTCCAAAAGTGGCTAATTGCCATCTGCAATTGTTCGTTACTGGCACCCGCACTTTGAACAACCTGTTCTATTCCCAGTTTAGCTGCTAATTCGCCTAAGCGTTGACTAACAACAATCCAAGGTAGGCTTTTGAGCCAATCATGATTGAAGCTATTCCATGCCGCTTGCATAATCTCACCACTGGTAGCAACAATACTAGTAATCTCATGCTTGTGCCATGAGCGGGTTTCAGTATAGGGGTTGCATTGGCTGCGTTCATACAGATCAAAACAGTTTACATCAGCGCCACGCTGCAACAGGGTGTCTAATAGCAAGGCTCGTCCGCCTTGCCCTTTAATTAAAAATACTGATTTTGCCGCTAAATCTTGTAGTTGGGGCATAGCCAGTAAGCCTTCAGTATTTTGACTGTCTGGCACATGAGCTTGAATGCCACCTTTAGCTAATTCCGCTGCGGTACTTTTACCCACGGCAATAACCTCGACATTTTGCGGCCAAATTAGTTGCTTTTCCAGCACAATATTTACCGCAGTCGTACTGACAAAAACGGCCAAAGCAGGCGATTTTTTTGTACCGGTTTGCTGGGCAAGTTTGTTGACAAATTCGGCGATATTGTCGTTAATTGGATTTGTTCGAATTATTCCAACTCCAACGCATTCAATACCATTAGCAGCAAGATAGTCGCAACTTGTCCATATTTTCTCTTCAGTTCGTAACACCAATGCAACCATATCAATTACACATATGCTTCTTTTAGAAAATCGTCTGCACCTTGGGCTAGCAAGCTATCAGCAACAGCTTCACCCAAGATTTCTGGAGTCGTCTTTTGACCACTTTGCTGAGCCGAAATTATGCCATTTCCATGCACTGAGCCAACCAATCCACGTAAATGTAATTGACCATCTCGCAGTTCACAAAAACTGCCGATGGGAACCTGACAACCACCTTGCAATTTAGCATTAAGCGCCCGCTCGGCAATAACGCAAACCGCTGTGTCTGGATGGTTTAACGGCTGCAATAACGCGATCAGTTCAGCATCATCATTGCGGCATTCAATGCCCACTGCACCTTGCCCTACAGCTGGAAGTGATAACTCACTATCAATTTGTTGCTTAATCCGTTCTGGCATTCCTAAGCGAATGAGCCCAGCCGCGGCCAAAATGATGGCATCGTATTGGCCCTCATCTAATTTAGCGAGACGGGTATTCACGTTGCCTCGCAGGTCGCGAATAATTAAATCGGGACGTAATGCTTTAATCTGCACTTGGCGTCGCAAGCTAGAGGTACCTACAATGGCGCCTTGCGGCAACTGCTCGATACTATTGTATTGGTTGGATACAAATGCATCATAGGGATTTTCACGTGGGCAAATTGCATGTAGCCCAAAGCCAGTCGGAAATTCTACCGGTACATCTTTCATTGAATGGACTGCGATATCTGCCTCACCATTTTGCATGGCAATTTCTAGCTCTTTAATAAAGAGCCCTTTACCGCCAACTTTTGCCAGTGGGGTATCTAGGATCACATCACCTTTGGTGGTCATGGGAACTAATTCCACTTTTAGATTGGCATGAGCTTTTTCTAGCTCACTTTTTACATATTCTGCTTGCCACAGTGCTAATGCACTTTTGCGGGTCGCGATTCTAATGACACGCTGACTCATGTTACATCCGCTTGGTTGTTTAGCTGTATTTTAGGGGTTTGCGTGCTGTATGTCTCGTACAAATACTGATCCGGTCTACTTAGGCTCAAAAGTAAGCACGAATAATTCGCGACTCTAAATCAAGCCGCGTTAAACAGGCGAGCTAAATCAGATCGATTTTATTTCAGTGTCTTTTGCAGCCAGGCTGAAATATCCTGTAGCTCCTGCGCGCACACATTGTGCTGCATAAGATAGTCCTTCCATTCCACCGCAAAACCGTTTTGCTCTAACACTTTGTATGCGGCATGGCCTAAAAACATCGGTACCATTTCATCTTGTTGACCATGAGCACATAAAAAAGGCGTGTCTTTATTGATGTCGACAGCTTCTTTAGCAAGTTTCTCTGGCTCGCTCATATAAGTGGATAGTGCCAAGACACCAGCTAATTTTTTGGTATAGCGTGCTGCGATATCCAAAGCGATTACTCCGCCTTGAGAGAATCCTGCCAGCACTATGCGTTCACTAGGAATGCCTTTGGCTATTTCGTGCTCAATCAGCTCTACTACTTGCTTCGCCGAGTCCTTGACACCTTCAACATCTGCTCGATGATTGAAATCCAGGGTCTTAATATCATACCAAGCACGCATCGACATGCCGTTATTGATGGTAATCGCCCGCATAGGAGCGTGGGGAAAGACGAATCGGATGGCTAAACTGTCAGGCAGCTTTAATTCCGGAACTATTGGTGCAAAGCCATTGCCTGAATCACCTAAACCGTGTAACCAAATAACGACGGCATCGTGTGGACGCTTAGGGTTAACCTCAACAAAGGGTAATATATTTTCGCTCATAGGTGGATTTCCTGTCCGCTAACTAAGATAAAGTAACTGCTTGGCCGGCTTGCTTGCTAGCCGCGTCATCAATAAATGCCCAGAACTCGACATCGGTTCGTTCATCGATCCATTTGCCTTGCTGATAATTAAAATGATGACCATTGAACTTGGTCGCAACCCAGAGCTGATGCAAAGGCGCTTGCTTATTTAAGATGATTTTTGTGTTATTGAGGAAGATCAACGTCAGGATCCCCTCAGCTGATTCATAATCGATATCAACTTCGCATTCATCAAGTGCTTCTTCAAGTCGAATAAACACATCGTCAACGAGTTGATGGAATTGGCTGTCATTCATAACAATATTTGCCTTAACCTAATGGTAAAATCAAAGAATATGCTAACATTGCACAATCGAAGCGACAGTATTTTTTGAAATTATTTTATGGCACATGCACCCGGTAACCTTTTTATTCTTGCCGCTCCCTCGGGCGCGGGCAAATCTAGCCTCATTAAAGCTCTACTTGAGCGCCATAGTGAGTCCAATATGCACAGTAATGAAATGCAAGTTTCTGTGTCGCATACCACCAGAGCTCCGCGCCCAGGGGAAATAGATGGGCAACATTATCACTTTGTCAGTCATCAGACATTCGAAGCGTTAATTGCCCAAGGTGTGTTTTTTGAATGGGCAGAGGTATTTGGTAATTATTACGGCACATCCCGGGTAGTGATCGAGCAAACTTTGCAACAAGGCGTTGATGTCTTTCTAGATATAGATTGGCAGGGCGCACGACAAGTCAAAGCGCAAATCCCTGATACTGCGACTATCTTTGTCGCACCACCGTCTAAACAAGAGCTTCGTCGTCGCCTCACCAAGCGCAATCAGGACAGTGAGCAGGTAATCGATGAGCGTATGGAGAAGGCAGTTGCCGAGATTTCGCACTACCATGAGTTTGATTTTATTGTAGTGAACGATAATTTTGAGTATGCTTTAAGCGAGCTTGATTCGATAGTGAGCGCTCGCAGACTGAGAAAAGAAAAGCAGGTGATTCGTCATACAGAATTGTTCAGCAATTTATTGAGTAGATAAGAAAGCGGTTTATTTGCCGGCAGATCATTAAAGATCTTTCCATCAGCTCGATAAAAACGTACAATGCTCGACCTTTTTTTGAACACCTTTTGATACACCGACCACCACGGAGAAATATATGGCTCGCGTAACAGTAGAAGATGCCGTAGACAAAATTGGCAACCGCTTTGATTTGGTTTTAGTTGCCGCTAAGCGCGCTCGTCAAATTGCTATCGAAGGCAAACAAGCTTACGTTCCTATGGGAAATGATAAAGCTACCGTAATTGCATTACGTGAAATCGAAGAAGGTTTCGTTAACGCTTCAACTCTTGAAGCCGATGCTATCCAAGATCAGCAAATGCAAAATGAAGCAGAATTTGCTTCTGTAGCAAACATATTGTCTGAGTAATCTTTCGGTTGATCTTGAGTTGAATTGGCTCAGGATCAACATATCGGCTGACAAGCTTCAAAAATCCCAGTATTGTTACACTATCTGTTGAATTAGAACGTTTTCTTAGTGTATTTATTTGAAGGTCTAAAAAATAAGCTCAGTAACTATCTGCCCAGTAAAATGGTTGTGGATATTCAGCGTGCTTACGTTTTGGCCCATGACGCTCACGACGGCCAATTACGCTCTAGTGGCGATCCCTACATTACCCATCCTGTTGCAGTTGCTGGCATTCTAGCTGACATGCGATTAGATCGGGAAACTATCATGGCAGCGCTGTTGCATGATGTGATCGAAGATACCCATTACGACAAAGATGATTTGTCTAGAGAATTTGGCGACACCGTGGCTGAATTGGTTGAGGGCGTGTCTAAGCTAGATAAAATTCAATTCAGTAGTAAACAAGAAGCGCAGGCCGAAAATTTTCGTAAAATGATGATGGCGATGGTGCAGGATATTCGGGTGATCCTGATTAAGCTGGCCGATCGTACCCATAATATGCGAACGTTAGGGGCCTTGCGACCAGAGAAGCGCCGCCGCATTGCCCGCGAAACCCTCGAAATCTATGCACCTATTGCTCATCGATTGGGTATTCACGATATCAAAAACGAATTAGAAGATTTAGGTTTCTTAGCCATGTACCCTATGCGTTATAGGGCGCTCAAAGGTGCGGTGAAACAGGCTCGCGGTAATCGTAAAGAGATAATCGAGAATACCCGCAAAGAAGTAGAAACCCGGCTCGAAGCAAATAGTATTCATGCGCTGGTGGTGGGCCGAGAGAAACATCTCTATTCAATTTACCGTAAGATGAAAAACAAAGAGTTGATGTTCAACGAAGTCATGGACATTTATGCGTTTAGGGTGATTGTTCAATCGGTCGATAATTGTTATCGCGCATTAGGTGCGATGCATGGACTCTATAAACCGATCGAAGGACGTTTTAAAGATTACGTTGCCATCCCCAGAACCAATGGTTATCAATCTTTGCATACTTCTTTGATTGGCCCTCATGGCATACCGGTCGAGATTCAGATCCGTACCCATGAAATGGATCAAATGGCCGACAAAGGGGTGGCTGCTCATTGGCTGTATAAGGAAGATGGCGATACCCCTCAAGGCACTACTGCGCAGGTTAGAGCGCGTAAATGGATGCAATCTCTACTGGAATTGCAGCAAAGTGCTAGTTCTTCCTTTGAATTTATTGAAAATGTCAAAACAGACCTATTTCCAGATGAGATCTATGTGTTCACCCCTGATGGTCGGATCATTGAATTGCCCATGGGCGCTACTCCTGTAGATTTTGCCTATGCGGTACATTCTGATGTGGGTGACTCTTGTGTAGGAGTGCGAGTTGAGCGACGTAACTACTCACTTAATAAACCGTTAGAAAATGGTCAAACCGTTGAAATCATCACCTCACCCCGTGCCAAGCCTAATGCTAATTGGCTAAACTTTGTAGTTAGCGCGAGGGCCAGGGCCTACATTCGTCAATATCTAAAGCGCCAACGTTCTGAAGAAGCCATTACTATGGGTAACCGCCTGCTAAGACATGCCCTAGGTGCAACAAGACTGGATGATATCCCTCAACATGACCGTGACCGGGTGGTGCTTGAGACAAAACACAAAAATTTCGACGACTTGTTGTCTGACATTGGCTTGGGGAATGAATTAAGTGCCATAGTCGCTCGTCGATTGTTAGGCGAATCTGAGGAGCTTCCTGACAAGAGCCGCAATGTCGCGATCAAAGGAACCGAAGGTTTACTTGTCACTTATCCACGCTGTTGTTATCCCATACCCGATGATCAAATTATTGCGATTCTAAGTCCTGGAAGGGGTATGGTGATCCATCAGGTTGGTTGTAGTAATATTCGCAAGCTTAGTAAAGAAGAGCCCCAGCGAGTACTGCCCATGAAATGGGACAGTGATGCAAAAGCTGAATACAAAGCGTCTGTACGGATTGAATTGATTAATCATCAAGGTACACTTGCAACATTAACCAACGCTGTCGCCGACTGCGACTCCAACATCATTGGCCTGCAAACAGAAGAAAAAGAGAGCAATGTCTACTATATTGATATAGAGCTGACCACTAAAAATCGTGTTCACCTCGCTAATATTATGCGAAAAATCCGCTCTATGCCTGAAGTACAGAAAGTATCTCGACACAGCAAAAACCGAATCAGTTAATTTATTACAAGGTAATTAAAACATGTCCAAGTCCGTTATCCATACCGACCAGGCCCCTAAAGCTATTGGCACCTATAGCCAAGCCGTTAAATCAGGTACAACCGTTTATTTGTCAGGTCAAATCCCTTTGGTACCTGCAACGATGGAAATGGTATCTGAAGATTTTACCAAGCAAGCGGTTCAAGTTTTTGAAAATATCACTGCTGTGTGTAAGGCCTCTGGTGGCACTACCAATGATTTAGTTAAAGTGAATATTTTTCTTACTGACCTGGATAATTTCGCTACGGTCAACGAGATCATGAGTCAGTATTTTAAGCAGCCTTACCCCGCTCGTGCCGCTATTGGAGTCAAGGCATTACCCAAGGGGGCACAAATCGAAATAGATGGTGTTATGGAGTTGCCAGAGTAAATCAATCAGCAGAGCTTAAGATACCAACTATAACAGGGCAGTATATAAGTTTGAGATGACTTAGCTGCCAGATAACATTCAACCAATGTTATCAAAAGCATTAATGATTTATTTTCAGCACAGAACATCGCGTAGCCAGAGTTCAAGATGCTGGCTACGAGGATAGCAATTGACCCCAGAACGTAATCAGAAAATCCGCACTATTTTGCGCCAGCGGCAGACCAGTTTAACGGTGTGTATGGAACAAGTACATAAACCTCACAACGTAGCTGCAGTGATCCGTAGTTGTGACGCAGTTGGGATCCACCGAGTGCACGCGGTGTGGGATGAAGACACCAAAAAATTGCGAAGTCGAGGTCGCGGTGGCACCGCTATGGGTAGTCAAAACTGGGTGTTTATGCAAAGCCATGACACCATCGGTGAAGCAATCACCACACTTAAGCAGCAAAATATGCAAGTGCTAGTTACTCACCTTTCGGATACCGCAGTGGATTTTCGCGAGATCGATTATACCAAGCCAACAGCGATAATTTTAGGCCAAGAGAAGTTCGGCGCCACGGAACAAGCTATTGCCTTATCGGATCAAGATATAGTGATACCTATGGTAGGCATGGTGCAATCTTTGAATGTAAGTGTAGCCGCTGCATTGGTATTGTATGAGGCACAACGGCAAAGGCAATTGGCTGGCATGTACGACACCCAAGAATTAGATAATGAAACTTGCCAACGCATGTTGTTCGAAGGCGGTTATCCTAAGCTGAGGCATGTTTGTGATGCCAAGAAACTACCTTATCCGTTTATCAACGAAGCTGGTGAGATTGTCGCCGACGACGGATGGTGGCAGGCCATTCAATTTGGTTAACCCCAAAGCATTTTGATATAAAGTTTACTGGCACAAAGTAACTATCTGCATACAAACCTGCCACTGTAATTAGGCGAACTTTTATTTGGCTGAAAGATAACGCTGGCACTGAAGGTCTAGATTGCCACACCTTTAAAAATCTGGAGCACCTATGCGCTATTTCAACATCATCAGCCTTTTCTTAATCATGTTTCCTTTTCAATCGATGGCACTGGATCGTGCTGTAATAGCACCATCAGCCGAAGATGTTACGCCACTTTTAAATGGGCAATCGATTCCAAGTGCTACATTAAAAACCGCTGAGGGTGCACCGGTAAGTTTGCAAGCAATTACTATGCAAAAACCCAGTATTTTACTTTTCTACCGTGGCGGATGGTGTCCTTATTGCAATCGTCAACTGGCAGAGATAAAGGATATAGAACAAGACTTAGTAGAATTGGGTTATCAAGTACTAGCTATATCACCTGAATCGCCAAAACGCCTGCAAGAGCAAAAACTGCAAACAGAATTTGCCGTCACCTTACTATCCGATGAAAGTTTGCAGGCTATAAAAGGTTTTGGAATTGGCTATTACGTTGCTGCAGAAACCAAAGATAAATATAAATCTAAATGGGATATCCAACTGACTGATGAGGTTGGAAGCGATCGTGCTGTATTGCCTGCCCCCGCCATATTTATTGTAGATAAAAAGGGTTTAATTAAGTTTAATTACGTTAACCCTAATTTTAAAGTCAGGCCGTCGGCTGAGCTGATATTACAAGCTGCAAAGCTTAGTCTTTAGTCAACAGAACTATGCCGCTGGCAGAAAAGATGACTCGTATCTGCAGCACCTAGGGCGCTGCAGATAAGATTTTGACTAATTAATTGGCCGGTTTAACACTAACAGCCTGTTCGTTGAGAATACGCACTTCTCTTTGTGGGAATGGAATTTCGATGCCATTGGCACGCAGTGTTTCGAAAATTGTCAGCATCAAGTCTCCTCCGACTCGATTCTTACCATCATCAATGCCTTCCATCCAAAATTCGACGAACATGTTAACCCCAGAATCGCCAAAACTATCAATTTCACAATCAGGGCGCTCTTCGAAGGGGACGTCTTCACCGCTGATTACCTTGGGATGTTCCGCAACTGCTACCTTAATAAATTCAACCATCGCGCGAACATCGGTTGCATAAGGTACAGAGAAGTCTACTCGATAACGTTGTTTAGGATCCTTGTGAGTCCAATTGATCATCAAATTCGAAATAAATTTTTCGTTTGGAACTAAAATGTCTTTGCCATCATAGGTCTCAAGCACGGTATAGCGCATTCTAAATTCCCGCACGAAGCCCTTGCTACCATCATCCATTTCAACGAAGTCGCCAACGGTCAACGAACGGTCTAGCAAGATAATAATGCCAGAGATGAAATTGGAAGCGATGGACTGCAAGCCTAGACCTAAGCCAACACCTACCGCACCACCAAATACCGCTAGGGCAGTGAGGTTAATACCCATCACATTAAGCAGAAGTAACGCAATAATACAAAATACTGCCACTTCAAAAAGCTTGGAGAACACTTCTCTGGTGCGAATATCTATAGACTCTTGTTTGCGAATGATATCTTTACCAAAGCTATTGGAAGCGCGGCCCAACCAAAACAGCACCGCACCAAATATCAACACCCGAACCACGCCATAGGCAGATATGTTTACATTGCCTAAGTTTAACGATACGTCTTCAAGCGCCGCTATCACGGGAGTTAAGAATCCAAGTAAATGCAATAGCAAAATAGGTAAGCCAACCCATCTGAAAAGCTTCGCTGCCATGGTATTGACCACTAGAACTCGGATCATTGAGTAATAGAATAGCAATACAGCAATGGTCAAAGCGGTATCGAGTAGCCATACAGATACTCCCGCATTTGCAAAGGCTTCAATGATGATCTTGAGCATCAGTAATGCCAAAAGGGGATACACTAAATAACCGATTCGGTAGGCTAGTTTACGCATGGGGTGTGCACCTAGCTGCGGCTCATGGTGCGTTAGGCCAATTGCGTTACGAATTTTGCGAGACAACCAGAAGGCCAGCAAATAGACCACTAAACCAACGCCTACCTGTGCATAGGTGCTGGGATCGCTCATGGCCACAAGAATGATTGTCCACCATTCATTAAGTTGATTTAAAACAGGTTCGAAGTTCATATTAAAACATGTATGTTGAATGACTAGAGTTACTATGAAGCATTAAGCTCCCTTCGCCTAGCCGTTTTAGATTGAAACTAGTATGACGCAAAGTTCAGCTAAAACTAATAAATCTTAGAATAGTTGTAATCTGCTCACTGTAAGGCAAAATAACGAATTGTTTTATTTATAATAATTTAAAGGCTTAGATGCAATCTCTGGCAATCACAAAATTGACTGAGCTAAAAGGAGTTGGCAGCAAGGTTGCCGAAAAGCTCACAAAGCTAGGTTTGGTCACAGTACAGGATTTGTTATTTCATCTTCCCTTACGCTACGAAGACCGCACCCGCATTTATCCTATACGCGATTTACAACCCTTCTTACACGCGAGTGTGGAAGGTGAGGTTATGTCCAATGATGTACAGTTCGGTCGTAAGCGCATGTTAGTCGTGCGTATCAGCGATCAAACAAGCACCCTAACACTGCGCTTTTTCCATTTTTCCGCAGCGCAAAAAAACAGTTTGGAAAAAGGCACTTGGATCCGCTGTTTTGGTGAAGTTAGAGCGGGTAAGTTCGGCTTAGAAATGATGCATCCAGAATACAAGGTTATAAAGGAGGAAGGCGAGTCTGAATTGGCCGAAACTCTCACACCGGTATATCCCACCACAGAGGGAGTGAAACAACTCACCTTAAGGAACTTGTCTGATCAAGCGCTCCGATGCTTGCAAAGAGGAGGTTTGGCAGAGTTAATGCCGCAAAACCTTTATCCCCAGCAAATTAGCCTAACGAATGCTTTAATGCTAGTCCATCGACCGCCGCCAGATGTTGCGCTGTCACTGTTGGAAGAGGGCAAACATCCTGCTCAACATAGATTAATTATTGAAGAGTTATTAGCTCATCACTTGAGTGTATTAAAGGTTCGTCAACAAAGTAAGCGCCAGCAAACTTTTCCTATAAATCCAGATAACGGTCTAATTAAACATTTTTTAGCAACCTTACCCTTTACTCCAACAGGCGCGCAGCGTCGGGTTGTCAAAGAAATACAAAATGACATGCAACAAAGCGCACCCATGATGCGGCTGGTTCAGGGGGACGTGGGTTCAGGAAAGACTTTAGTCGCGGCACTTGCTGCCTTATCGGCGGTAGGAGCTGGATATCAGGTTGTTATGATGGCGCCGACTGAACTCTTGGCCGAGCAACACGCGAGTAATTTTAGTCAGTGGTTTTCAGACTTAGGTGTGCGCATTGGTTGGTTAGCAGGGAAATTAAAGGGTAAGGCGCGACAAACGGTATTAGAGCAATTGAAGGGTGGACAGATTGACTTGTTAGTGGGCACTCACGCAGTATTTCAAGATGCCGTCGAATATCATAAGTTAGCCTTGGTTATCGTTGATGAACAGCATCGATTTGGTGTTCATCAACGCTTAGCCTTACGGGAAAAAGGCGAGCAGCAAGGCGCGTTTCCACACCAATTGATTATGACAGCAACGCCCATACCCAGAACCCTTGCCATGACCGCTTATGCTGACTTGGATACCTCTATCATTGATGAGTTGCCACCAGGGCGTACCCCAATTACTACTGTAGTGCTGCCCGACACAAGACGGGGCGAGGTGGTAGAGCGGGTTCGCCGTGCAGCCATTGAAGACAAACGACAGACATATTGGGTATGTACCTTAATCGACGAGTCGGAAGTATTGCAATGTCAGGCCGCCGAGGACACAGCTATAGCGTTAACCACCGCATTGCCAGAACTGAAAGTGGGCTTAGTTCATGGACGTCTTAAGTCAGCTGAAAAACAGCTCATTATGGACGCTTTCAAACAAGGCGAGCTGGACTTGCTGGTGGCCACGACTGTTATAGAAGTGGGTGTCGATGTGCCCAATGCCAGTTTAATGATCATAGAAAACCCGGAACGGCTAGGTTTGGCACAGTTACATCAACTACGCGGAAGAGTAGGCCGAGGTTCGGTAGAGAGTCACTGTGTATTAATGTACCAAAGCCCACTGTCTAAAACCGCAACCAAGCGTTTAGGGGTATTGCGGGAATCCCATGATGGATTTTACATTGCCCAAATGGACTTGGAAATACGCGGTCCTGGAGAATTGCTTGGTACTAAACAAACCGGTTTAGCAGATTTGAAAATTGCCGATTTAGTTAGAGACGCCGAACTTATTCCTCAGGTACAAGATATTGCTAATCATATGTGGGACGCTTATCCTGCCCAATCTCAGGCTATTATCAATCGTTGGTTAGCCCATAAAGAGCGCTACGGCCATGCTTAATTTGATTGTCACCGATCCATTCAATCCCCAATTGGTCGAGCAGGCCAAAGCTTTGGCCGAAAAATGGGGGTTTAATTTTACTCCTACCCAACAAGGCTTGGCATTGGAGTTAAGTGAGCATCTTCTTGGTCTTAAACAATTGGATGATCCTAAGTTAGGTGAGGTTTATGTGGATTTTTCCTCAGACGCTCTAACCTTCCGCCGCTTGCATGGAGGCGGCAAAAAAGAAGCCATTGCCAAAGCAATTGGACTTAAAGGAACGCAGATTCCAAGGGTGCTTGATGCCACTGCTGGCTTAGGTCGAGATGCTTTCGTGCTCGCAAGTTTAGGCTGTCAGGTGGATTTGATAGAACGCTCCCCAGTAGTCGCTGCTTTGTTAGCAGATGGCTTAATCCGCGCCTCACAACAGCCGGACTTGATGGACTGGCTACCCAATCAAATGACGTTACACCATGGTATAGCCGTGGAGCTATTAAACAATTGGCAAGGGACCATACCTGATGTAGTGTACCTAGACCCGATGTTTCCACATCGAAAAAAATCTGCCTTAGTTAAAAAAGAAATGCGTCTATTCCAGCAGTTATTGGGACCTGACGAAGATGCAGATTTGTTGTTAGCGCCAGCATTAAAGCTGGCGGCTAAGCGTGTTGTGGTAAAGCGCCCTGATAGTGCGCCTTTCCTCAGCAACCAGCAACCGAGTATGGCCATAACCGGCAAGAAACATCGATTCGATGTATATATGACAAATTTATAAATTAGTTTAGGAGAGACAGATGATTACACAAGGTGCCACTTTACCCGAAGCAACACTCAGTTCGTTAGTGAATGGCGAAATGACCACTTTTCATACTACCCAACTGTTTGATGGCAAAAAGGTCGTGTTGTTTGCGGTTCCCGGTGCCTTTACACCGACTTGCTCCCATGCACATCTACCCGGTTTCGTTGCGCTCGCGGATAAGATTAAGGCTAAAGGCGTAGATACTATTATCTGCCTTTCAGTCAATGATGCGTTTGTTATGGATGCTTGGAGCAAGCAAAGTAACGCTGAAGAGATTTTAATGTTGTCTGATGGAAATGGCGAGTTTACCCAAAAAATCGGCCTAGACATGGACACTGATACATTCGGTGGCCTACGTTCTTTACGTTATAGTATGTTGATTGTTGATGGCGTAGTACAAAAAATTAATGTGGAAGACCCCGGTCGTTTTGAAGTCAGTGATGCAGAAACCATGTTGAAATTACTGTAAAGTCTGATAATGCGGCCTCCACTGAGTGCCGCATTATCATCATCATCATTCAATTCCCGCCATATTAAACACTTGTAGAGCACCCTTAGGCTCAGGGAACTGGGCTTTTCAGACTGCGAGTTTATCGCTGTGCCGAGCTATTACCCTTTATCTGCATGAGCATTATCTAAGTCGTGGTCACCGTTTTGGTAAAAGGTACGACACACTTCATTATCTGCTACTAACAGGTATAATGCCGCCCTTAACATAGGTGAGGTGTAGCTTGATCAAACAAGATGTAATAGTCATAGGCGCAGGTGCTGCTGGTTTATTTTGTGCCGCTCAGGCAGGGCAGCGCGGGCGCAGTGTGACAGTGCTTGATCATGCTAAACGTATTGGCGGTAAAATCTTGATGTCCGGGGGCGGACGCTGCAACTTCACCAACATGTACGCGTCCCATGAAAACTTCTTGTCCGACAATCCACATTTTTGTAAATCTGCACTAAGTCGCTACACCCAGTGGGATTTTATCGGGCTGGTGGCAGAATACGGCATCGCCTATCACGAAAAAACTTTAGGCCAGTTATTTTGTGATGACAGCGCGAAAGACATTCTGAATATGCTGCTAAAAGAATGTGAAAAAGTGAACGCTAAGATCACTACCCAGTGTGAAATACTCAGTATCGATAAAACCTCAGAAGGTTTCATTTTAACAACCAGTAAAGGTCAATATCAGTGTGAATCTTTGGTGGTAGCCTCAGGTGGTTTGTCGATGCCTAAATTAGGCGCTTCTCCTTATGGCTACAAAATAGCCGAGCAATTTGGACTAAAGGTTAAACCAACCCGAGCGGGCTTGGTGCCCTTTACCTTGCATGAGCAAGACAAAAACGTATTAGCAGAGCTAAGTGGCATCTCACTCGATGCCAGAGCCAGTTGCAACAATACTAGCTTTAACGAAAATATTTTGTTCACTCACCGAGGCTTAAGTGGCCCGGCGGTACTGCAAATATCCTCTTTTTGGCATCCTGGTCAGGCAGTAGAGTTTGACTTATATCCCAATGGCGATTTGCACAGGGAATTACTCGCGGCACAACAAAGCTCCCCCGACAGTCAATTAGCTACCGCACTCGCTAAATTCTACCCCAAGCGCTATGTACAAATGGTTTTGCCCTATTTGCACATCGACAACAAACCTTTAAAGCAATATCAGGGCAAACAGCTTGAAAAAATTGCCGAAGCTTTTCATCAATGGCAACTTAAACCCAATGGCACCGAAGGTTATCGCACAGCAGAAGTTACCTTAGGTGGAGTCGATACTGATGAGCTTTCATCCAAAACCATGATGGCAAAAAACGTCGAGGGTCTATTCTTCATCGGTGAAGTCATGGACGTAACCGGCTGGCTAGGGGGCTACAACTTCCAGTGGGCGTGGAGCAGCGCCTGGGTGGCAGGGCAGTATGTTTAGTGATCAGCCTCCATGCTAATCACGTTGTGTTAATATTTTAGTAAGACTTCATGTTGATTTAAAAAATCAAAACTCGGTTGAGAAGGATAAAAACCAATTCCGCGGTCTAGCGTATATCGCTTCTGCATAGCCTAATGTTGCTAACGAAGCGTTACCTTGCTCTAGAAAGCGCTCATTGGTTAGGTTATTAATGCCAAAAGTTACATCCCAATAGCTGACCAAATTATCAAGCTTTACTGAAGCTGTAACATAGGTAACCGCATCATTTTGTGCGACAAGTTCGGTATTACTTGAGTCAAAGTACTGGCTGTCAGTATAAGAAACATCCACTCTGGTGGTGAGCTCATAATTATTACCCACTTCCATTGAATAAGACGCTCCTACATTACCTTGCCATTCTGGGGTGAGCGGCAATGAATTATCTGGCGTGATAGTAGCTGCGGCACCATCGATATCGGTCACGCTATCAATTTTATCTTTTAAGTAACTAAAGCCCCCTTCAAGCATTAAATTACTGGTTGGAATGTAGGTAAACTCAAGCTCAAAGCCATCAATGGAAGCCGAGCCGGCATTGAACAATAATGGTACTACCCCTTGTCTAAATATCAGTTGGATGTCTTTGTATTCAGACATAAAGGCGGCCGCGTTGATGCGTAAATTGTTGGTCACGTCAGCCTTAACTCCAACTTCCCACGAAGTGACTTCTTCCTCACCAAAGGAGATGGGTAAATTGTCGGCAGTCGGAGCATTGTATCGACTATTGAAACCACCGGATTTAAAGCTACTGCTATAGCTTAAATAGGTATTAATATTATCGTCTAGTTTGTATCTAATTGATGCTGAGCCAGTGGTTGCCGAATAGGTATCGGAAAACAGTTTATTAAAGATAAATAAAGGTCCACCTTCGCTGGTCGCCAAGGTTGGCAGTGGCGACGGGTCGGGCTCACTAGAAGGGAATAGATTCATGATGGTGCCCTGAAAGCGTTTGTCATCTTCTGTATAACGCAATCCAGCTGAAACGCTTAAGTCATCACTAAAGGTGTATGCCCACTCAGAAAAAAGCGCATAACTTTCTGTTTCCAAATGAATAACTTGTAAGTCACGTGTTCCCGGTCCACCACTTAATAGTGATGAAATAACAGGTGGTGATGGTGGAAATCCTAGAAAAATAGACAATCTGTCGTCACTGCTTTCATCGAAATAATATAAGCCTGCAATACCAGAGAGATTGTCATTTTCGTACAAAACTTGGAATTCTTGTGAAAATTGCTCTGAATCACTGGCCACATCGGTGGTTATCAATTCAAGAGGCGTATTGTCGGCATCTCGAATTCCAGTCCACTGGGTTGAACGATAAGCGGAAATAGATTTAAGCATAAATTCATTGTTAACTTCCCACTCCAAGGCGGCCGACAGGCCCCATGCAGTCAGGGTACTCTCAACGGGAGCAACGCCGCCATTGGTATAATCGCCTTTATTTTGAAAGTCATTGGCACAACGAGGGTCGTCAATATTTGGCACATTAGGAGCACCAAAACGTGGGTCGCCTGGTGCTATAGGAGCAAAAGGTATAGTCGCTCCTGGACAACCGGCAGCGACACTAACAATGGCGGCAACAGGAGCCGATTCATTGACACCGGCAAACACAAAAGGTGAGCCATTTTCGTCTTCATCAGTGAAATCACCTCTGAGGGTCATTTTGAAGGTTTCACTGGGTTGATACTGAATAGTGCCGTTTAAGGTATAGGTATTATCGTTACCTAAGTCTTGGCCATCAAACTCACGGATCACATAACCATCACGTTTGCGCATCCCTGCCGAGAAACGGGTTAATAACTCCTCACTAATCGGTAAATCAACCGCTACAAAGCCTTCTCTTAAGTTATCTTCTCCAATACGCACGCGAGCTTTACCGCCAAAATCTTCTGAAGGCTCGGCGCTTCGCACCAACACCGCACCACCAATGGTATTGCGACCAAAAAGAGTCCCTTGAGGGCCACGTAATACTTCCACACTGGCTATATCTTTAAAATCCATGGCACCACCGGCCGAGCGACCCATATATACATCGTCTACATAAATTCCTACACCGGGATCAACTGATGACGTGGGATCGAGTTGCCCTACGCCGCGTATAAATACCACTGCTGCAGAATTATTGCCTGACAATTGCCCACTGGTTGCAAACTGCAAGCTAGGCGTAACTCTATCCAAATCTTGAGTGCTTTCTATCCCTCTTCTTTCTAATTCCTTAGCTGAAAATGCAGAAACCGCAATAGGTGTTTCTTGCAAACTTTCTTCTCTGCGTCTGGCATTTACCGTAATGACTTCTAATTGTCTATCAACTTGTGCTTGTGAAGCTTGTTCAACTTCTTGAGCAAAAATGTTACTAGCAATAAACGATAAACCTATTGACGTAGCAATTAAGGTTTTTGCAAAAAAGTAACCCGTATTTGATCTTTCCGAAAGTCTAGGTAGATGATCCGTGGATTTGATAGATAAAAATGGTGGTAATCGGTTCATTGCATGCTCCAAATTATTTAAGTTAAACCTTCGTTTTTAGCAGCCTGAATGACAGGAAATTAAATATTAACGAATGGGTTAAATGCCAACTGATGCGCCAGTTTGTTTTTATAATGTTTAATTATTGTTTATTTATTTACCTCATTTTAACAATGCTGATACTGGTGGACATTGCCAAAAGTGACTAAAAAATTGATAATAAATGCCAAAAAAAACTTTTTGCCTAGTAAGATAGACTAAAGGTATAAGTCAGCTAATTCGGTCAGTTTGAGACTTATAGTCACTTGTTTTTCGGTAACTTAAAAAATGATTTGGATCTCACAAAGAGGCGAAATTGCTACTCAGAGGAAAATAAAAGAAAAACCATAGTTAACTAGTATCTCTGCAGATTAATTCAGTTGTTTTATATTGAGGTTTACGAGTAACCCCGTGAAAAGTGTTTAAAACACTCTTCACGAAGATTTTTTCCGATTATCTTAAGCCACAACTAAAGTTAGCGTGATCTTCTATATCACCGCTACCGTTGTAACGGGCTTGTTCAGGATATGCACATAAAGGGCGTGTGCGACCGGGCCACGGGGTATCTTCTGGCGCTGTTGCCATTATATATGCGGGCACAGTATCCTCTTCAACCCATGATTTCAGTGCTGACAACGCATCAAAACTAGAGGTAGAAGGGCCACCACCACAATGATTCATCCCAGGTACTAAAAACAAGCGCGCAAATGCTCGAGTTGCATCCAAGCCTCCATTTTTGGTGATCAGTTCATTGTACCACTGCAGATGATATTTGCTTGAGAACACCGGATCCGCTTGGCCACTATAAACAATCAGCTTGTAACCATTGTCTTTAAAATTGGTATAATCAGTCCCACTACTAAACATAAAGTCCATTGCAGACTCGGTGTAAGTAGCGTCTGTGGTAAATATTTTCGGTGCGTCGCTATCCATATTAAAGCTTAATATCCAAGGCACAAAAGCATCACCAAAACCAACGGTAGATTCTTGCCCAAGTGGATTCGCAGTAACAATTCTCGTACCCGCAGCTATTGGGGTACCGTTGGTCATAGAATTAGGTTCAGTTGTAAAAATGAAAGGCAAAGCTCCACCGCCAAGTGTTACGTTGAGGCCACTATTTCCAGGGATGGGGGCAATAGGCCCCACCTTCCATGCACGCCAACCTCCTGCCGCAATGCCTGGATCCCAAAACCAGCCACTATATAAATTGTCACCCGCTGAATTTTGAGCACCTGAAAACACTTTTTGCAAACTGTTGACTTGTTGTAACGAAAGTTCATCTGTACCTGCTGGCCCCAGCGATTCAGGGTTAAATTCACATTCGGCAGGATTAAATAACATGCCATCTTCTAAGCCGTCATCTGCATCACATGCCGCGATGATGGCATTTCCAACAATAGTTAACTCAGACTCAGTAAAAGCACTTGCTAAGTCAGGATTACCAAATGGTGTGGTAGTGCGAGCGGCTTCGGCAAACGCTTGTGAATCCCATGCTTGAGCGATAGCGGCCTTGGGTAAGTCCATACCTGGATTACCCGCAACAATACCGTCAAAATAGTCAGGATATCGTTGTGACAGCATCAACCCTTCCCGCCCGCCTTCGGAGCAGCCCACAAAATAGGAGTAATCAATCGGGTTTTGGTAAAATGACTCAGTTATTGATTTAGCTTTTTCAGTAACTTGAGCCGGTCCATTGTAGCCATAATCACTTCTGGCTTGTGGGTCAAAGCCAAATTGATAACTCCCTGCCAGCTCAGTAAAGTTTGTTGCACTGTCGTGTCCGCTATCGGTGCTAACCAGGGCATAACCTTCGGCTATTACTGGTATATTGGCGGCACCCAAATTACCATCAGTGCCACCCCCTCCGGAATAGTAAAATCTGCCGTTCCAGGTTGTTGGTAAGCGTAGATGGAATTTTATTGCGTAATTTTGCTCGTCTACTGGGCTAACGCGTTCATTTATCGAGCCTATGATTTCACAGTATTCAGGCGCGTTCTCGGTTGCCTCATTAAACTGTGCCATTTGAATGCTGGTGTCAGACAAATCCGTATTGAGTATATCTGCACAGCGATCCATCGCCGATTTGAGTTCAACTTCATTATCTGAGTTGGAGTCATTACATCCGCTAATATTTACGATGACGATGACGGTGATAGCTGCCAATGGTAGTAATTTTTTTGCTAGAACATTATGCATTACAATCTCCTTGAAACTATTTTAGGTAGTAAAATATAAAAAATTTACTGCTAGCTTAATCAATCAAGGCGGCACTTCACTCGACGCTTAATAAGCCCACTGTCAATATCCCTGCAATAAATGCTGCATTTATGTTTAAATATTGTTTATTTATTTACCTTATTTTAACAACGCTGATACTGGTGGACATTGCCAAAAGTGACTAAAAAATTGACAATAAATGTCAATGAAAAACTTTTTGCATGATGTTGTTAGCTGGTGCATGATGAAACTGTGCATCCTCAAAAAGACAGTTACTTTAAATAGCTTTTAGCCATTTCTTTTTTAGCTGTGGATGCAATTTAGGTATTGATTTTATTGAGTATTTAGGTGATGCCTGGGCCGAAATATGCATTAAAAATAGCCATATTTCCGCTGGAGTGAATCAAATGTCAGATAATTATGAAGTTGGGACTGCGGCTAACCACTATATCAGTCAGCTTTATCACGAAGCTATCAAAAATGGGCTTGATATTGAGGCTATATTTAATAAGCTCGATCTTAGTGCAGAGCTGATGGATAAACCCGAATATAGGGTACCTACAGAAAAGTTAACCGCTATGCAAAATTTTATCTGGCAAGAGTTGCAAGACGAAAGTATGCGACTTGCGGCGTTTCCTGTGCCTGCTGGTTCATATTTTATGATGGGACGTTTAACTGTTAATCAACCCACTTTGAGAAAAGCCCTAGAACTAGGATGCAGATTTTATAGTATGGTTACCCAAGCGTTCAAAGTGAGTTTAACGGCCGACAATGACATCGCTGTTTTACGTTTTGAACTAAAGGAACCTAAGTTGGATCCCCAGCACATGTTTGCGGAAATCCTATTATTGGCGATACATCGCTATGCTTCCTGGCTTATCGCTGATAGCTTGCCTTTAATCGAAACTCATTTTAACTATTCTCCGCCTGCACATATTTCAGAGTATTCATACCTCTTCCCAGGCATACACATTTTTGAGAGCAATCAACTTGGCTTTGCCTTTCCAGCAAAATATTTGCAACGCATTGTGCAACAAAATGATGCTTCATTAAAATTGTTCATGCAGCGTTGCCCGCAAGAGATCTTTCAACGCTATGAGGCTGACTACAGTCTCACAAGTGAAATAAAAAGATTAGTAAGAAAAAACCTTAAAGGTGGCGTACCGTCAATAGAAAAAGCGGCAGAAATGATGCATATGACAAAACGCACCTTGATGAGAAGACTGCAAGCAGAGGGTACCTCATATCAACAATTAAAAGATGTCGTGAGACGTGATAAGGCAGTGTCCCTTTTAACTAAATACAGTCTGCCCATAAGCCAAATTTCTGAAAATGTTGGTTTCTCTGAACCGGCCGTTTTTACACGGGCTTTTCTTAATTGGATGGGGGAAAGTCCATCTCAATATCGGGCTAAAAACAGTAAAATAAGCCAGTAATATGCAAAAAAATCATCACTGTCACTTAATATCAAGTATTTAGTCACTTTCTGCTATTCAGGCAGGCTAAACCTTTCGTTAACATCTCTCTCACAATTGATAATTAATGTTCTGGCTGCTATCGGCTATTTGTAATGGAGCTAAATGGTGTCGGCCTCGGCGACGCTGCTTTAGAGCTTGTAATTGCTGGCACGGCACTTGGGTTTTCACCTTTGGGTACATGAATTATTTCATGATATGTTGTTATGGGGGAGCGTAATGAATTTCGAACGTAAAAATCCACTCACTGGTGAGCTTGCCAGTACTTCAACCGCTATGAAAGCCGGCGATATGGAGGCAATTGCGCAACAGGCCCAAGCAGGTTTCGCAGTATGGTCAACCTTCGGGCCTAACGCTCGACGGACCGTGCTGAATAAAGCTGCGATTGCTCTAGAGGCCCGTCATGCTGAATTTGTCGATGCAATGATGAATGAAGTTGGTGCAACGGCAAATTGGGCCATGTTTAATTTAGGGCTAGCTGCGTCGATGTTACGTGAGGCTGCCTCCCTGACCACCCAAATTGGCGGCGAGACAATCCCCTCCGATAAGCCGGGTTGTTTAGCGATGGCCCTAAGAGAGCCTGTTGGAGTTATTCTTGGCATCGCTCCATGGAATGCCCCTATTATTTTAGGTGTTCGTGCAATCTCCACTGCCTTAGCCTGTGGCAATTCAGTCATATTAAAAGCGTCTGAATTATGTCCCCGAACCCATAGTTTGATAATCGAAGCCTGCATAGAAGCTGGGTTTCCTGAAGGCACGGTAAATATAGTGACCAATGCCCCTGCTGATGCGGGCGAAGTTGTGGGTGCCTTGATCGACCATCCTCTAGTCAAGCGCATTAACTTCACTGGCTCAACCGACGTTGGGCGCATTATCGCAAAACGGGCGGCAGAACATCTTAAACCGGTATTACTCGAACTCGGTGGTAAAGCACCTATGTTAGTTCTTGATGATGCTGATCTTGATGAGGCAGTGAAAGCCGCTGCCTTTGGCGCCTTTATGAATCAGGGCCAAATTTGTATGTCCACAGAGCGCCTGATTGTTGACCTATCCGTGGCCGATGCATTTGCTAGTAAATTTGCAGCCAAAGTGAAGACAATGACAACCGGCGATCCCCGTGAAGGTAACACCCCTTTAGGGGCTGTAGTTGATCAAAAAACTGTTACCAAAGTAAACAGCCTAATTGAAGATGCTTTGAGCAAAGGTGCTCGTCTGATTGCTGGAGGGAAAGGGGATTCAGTACTTATGCCAGCCACTGTGCTGGATAACGTCACCGCTGACATGAAAATATATCGAGAAGAAAGCTTTGGTCCTATTGTCGCAATTATTCGTGCACAAAATGAAGCCGATGCGCTGGGTATTGCCAATGATAGTGAATATGGTCTCAGTGCAGCAGTATTTACTAAAGACACTGCGCGGGGTTTAAAAGTAGCACGTAAAGTAAAATCAGGTATCTGTCACGTTAACGGCTCAACAGTGCATGACGAAGCACAAATGCCTTTTGGTGGGGTGGGCGCATCCGGTTACGGACGATTTGGTGGCAAAGCCGGTATAGATCAATTTACCGAGTTGCGCTGGATAACCATGGAAACCGAAGCTGGCCATTTCCCTATTTAATTAATAAACGTTAAGAGAGTGCAAATATGAGTATAGAGCGCGAAGAAGACACTGTAGCTGTCAAGGTCGAAAATAACATTGCCTGGGTGAACTTTAATCGTCCAGAAAAACGTAACTGCATGAGTCCAAAACTCAACCGTCAAATGATGCGTGTATTGGATGATCTAGAGTATCGGGAAGATGTGGGCGTATTAGTGCTTACCGGTGAAGGCACAGCATGGTCTGCTGGAATGGATTTAAAAGAGTATTTTCGTGAAATGGAAGCTCTTGGTCTGGGCGGTACTCGCCAGGCGCAGCGTGAGGCTTATGGCTGGTGGCGTCGATTGCGTTGGTTTCAAAAACCAACTGTTGCTATGGTAAATGGTTGGTGTTTTGGTGGCGGCTATGGCCCACTGTTCGCTTGTGATTTGGCCTTTGCTGCTGAAGAAGCGCAATTTGGTTTAAGTGAAATCAATTGGGGGATCCTACCGGGTGGCGGAGCTGCCAAAGTGGTTGCCGACCTAATGCCGCTGCGTAAAGCAATGTATCATGCCATGATGGGGGAAAATATTGATGGTAAAACGGCGGTAGAGTGGGGCTTAATTAATGAAGCGTTACCTGAAACTGAATTAAAAGCGCGGGTGACCGAGGTTGCTAAGGTGTTACTGGAGAAAAACCCCGTTGCCCTAAAAGCGACTAAAGATGCAGTACGCCGTGTTAAAGAGATGACCTACGACAATGCCGAAGATTATCTAGTACGCGCTCAGGAAGCCGCCAACAGCTATGACAATGATGGGCGCAAGGAAGGGATCAAACAGTTTATCGATGACAAAACCTATAAGCCTGGCTTAAGTGCCTACGATAAATCAAAGTCAGTATAAGTGGGGCTTAGCTAAACTATGGATTTTTTATCTCTTCACGCTCACTTGAGACCTAATAGTTTAGCCGTTACTGATCTCAGCTCAAATCGGCAATGGACTTATGCTGAGTTCGACTTATGTGTGGCTAAAGTGACGGCTGCCCTTAAACATCAAGGCGTAAGTAAAAGTGAGCGGGTTGCCTGTTTGGCAAAAAACAGAGCGGAAATCATAGCCCTCCATTTAGCTTGCGCCCGTTTAGGGGCAATCTTTGTGCCGCTTAATTGGCGTTTGACCAAAGAAGAGTTGCAAAATATCTTATTCGACTGCGAACCTAGTCTGCTGTATGCCGACGAGCTAGGTGAAAAGCATCAGTTTGAGTACCAGGATATTAGCCAACTATTAGCTGAAGCTGACGGGCTAGCTCCACAGCACATTGCTACCATAGATCAACAACTGCCTTCTTTGATTCTATATACTTCTGGTACTACAGGTAAACCTAAAGGCGTGATGTTAAGTGAGGGAAATTTGGCAGAAACCGCGATTAATTTTGCGTTACTAGGCCAAGTTGATAGCCGCAGTAGCTTTTTGTGTGAATCACCGATGTTTCATATCATTGGCCTTATAAGCTCAATTCGCCCAGCCTTATATTTTGGTGCAAAAATAGTCATTTCTGATGGCTTTATTCCCCAGCGTACATTGGCTCGATTAATGGACAAAGCATTAGCTATTAGCCATTATTTTTGCGTCCCACAAATGGCTAATGCATTGCGTCAAGAAGCTTCATTTTCAGCGGATAAGCTTCAACATCTCACTGCAATATTTACCGGTGGCGCGCCTCATCCAGAGGTGCAAATACGGAGTTGGCTTAACGATAATATTCCTATTGTGGATGGCTATGGCATGAGCGAGGCGGGTACAGTATTTGGTATGCCTGTAGATATTGATTTGATTGATAAAAAAGCAGGTTGTGTGGGGTTCCCTACGCATCGAATCAAAACCCGTTTAGTGGATGATAATGACAATCCAATTGCAAAAGGCTCCCCAGGAGAAGTACAAATTAAAGGCAATAATATTGCTATCGGCTATTGGCGACGAGAAAGTGAATTTGCCGCCACAATGACTACAGACGGCTGGTTTAGAACCGGTGATATTGCGATTGAAGACTCAGATGGTTACTTCCGAATCGTTGATCGTAAAAAAGACATGTTTATCTCCGGTGGTGAAAATGTCTATCCGACAGAAATTGAATCGATAGCGCTAAAACATGAAGCGATTCAAGAATGCGCAGTAATCGGTGTACCGGATCAACATTGGGGAGAAGTTGGTTGCTTATTTTTGGTCATTAAGGAAAATCACCAAATGAAAGATAAACAAGGGTTTACTGACTTTTTGGGGCAGCATTTAGCTCGCTACAAACTGCCCAAACATATTGTTTTTGCCGATTCTTTACCCCGTAATGGTGCGGGCAAAGTGATGAAAAATCTATTGAAGTTAACCTAATCAATAAAGCTATTAGCTAGTGTTAATCCAGAGGGGAAACAGGGTAGCCTTACGTATATTGGTCTACCCAGTTTTTATCTGACTGATTACCATTTTATGCAGCAATATTACACCTACTAGCCGATACAATCTCGTTGCTTTTATTGTCTTTTCAAACGGCTTAAGGCTATATCAGACAAGGGACTTCCAGCCAATTTGGCGGCATAAAGTGCTGCGCCTACATCGGGCGAGAAAAGAGGTTTTTGCACCACATAATTGCTAGGAAACAGCTCTAACGCTTCAATAAAAGGGGAGGAAATGATGTCGCCAGAACTAAATACGCCACCAGAAAACCCAACATTAACAATTTCATCTGCTTGGTATTCCAATGATTTACGAGTGCCTTCGACAATTTCCGCAAGCTCTTTGCCAGCCTCGGCAAAAATTCTTTTAGCTAATTCATCACCTTCCAACGCAGCCTCATAGACCAGAGTTGAAATTTGCGCGACCTTGCCTCTTTCACCTTGCCATTTAGTTAACACTAATGCGGACATATCCAAGTCGTTTGTAATACCGAAAGTTCGCTTGAGGTTATAATAAAGCGGACCTCTTAGGTCTCGTCCATCACTCATACGAGAGAACAGCATCAGCCCTTTGCAGCCAATCCAATAGGCGGATCCTTCATCACTGAAAAGCTCTCCCCAGCCACCACATCTGGCGCTTTTACCATTGTGCATGCCATAAGCGATCGAGCCGGTTCCAGCAATCATATTGATACCGTCTTTAGCTCCAAAAGCTGCTGCCCAGCCATTAACCATGTCATTGTCACACTGATATTTTTGTATGGGAATTATCTCACTTGGTAGCTTTGATAATTCAGGATCAAGCTCGCTATCTTCACCAAAGGCTGGCAGTCCAAAAAAAGCATAGTCTACATCAGCAATGTCTTTGCCTGCTTTGTTAAGTAGCGCTAGCACTCCGTTGTGTAGCACAGTTTTAGCGCCATCAAGTCCAACCTGAACATGATAACAAGTCGACTCTTGGTGCTGTGCCAAAACATGGCCGTCTAAATCAATCAGTATGAATGCGGTTTTTGTTCCACCACCATCAACACCTATAAACATGGTTACCTCCTGATGAACAATCGCCGTTTACAGCGCGTGAATATTTACACCTTTAACAACTCGGTTTACCGTACCTGAGGCACTTGGGTTGTCAGGTTTATTATTTAAACTCAGTGCGCTAAAGAAGCCAAATAGTTGCGCGCAAGCAATAAAAGGAAACAATAAGAAACGATCTTGTTGGTTCGCCATGTTATCCAACACTATTTCATTTTGTTGCGGGATCATCGGGATTGAATCTGCTCGCAAGGTAAGTACATGTCCTGCTTCGTTATCCGATTGTATTTCATTCACTAAATCCAAATCATATTGTCGGGTCAAAGGATTGTTGGAAATATAGACTATTATCAAGGTCTCTGAATTAATCATAGCCTTAGGACCATGGCGAAAACCTAATGGTGAGTCAAAGGTCGCCATTATCTTGCCATCGGTTAGCTCCAGTAATTTTAATGCACTTTCCTGTGCTAAGCCTTTAAAAGTACCACTGCCTAAATACACCACGCGATTGAATTTCTTTTCCGCTAATGTAGATAAAGGTCCGATTTGGTTTTCCAATAATTTCGTCGTAGCGACAACGGCTTCACTCAAGCCGGCTTGAAAATTCTGTGTAGGGCAAAATAGATAGATCGCGCTGAGCAGCATTGAACTGAAACTAGAGGTCATGGCAAAGCTGCGATCATTGGTATGTTCTGGCATAAGAATGGCGAGTTTATTTTCACCGTTACAGCGCTTGGCTAATTCACCTTGTCCATTACAAGTGATGGCAAGCTGGTAACACTCATCAACCAATTGATCGCCATAGTCCATAGCCGCCACACTCTCGGGGCTGTTTCCTGAACGTGCAAAGGATACTAACAGGGTGGGAACATTCGCTTGGAAATATTCCGATGGATTAGACACCAAATCAGTAGTGGGAATGGCTTCTATACGCTTTCCAAGTTCATGCATGGCAATAGGTGCGACACATTGACCAATGAATGCAGATGTACCAGCACCGGTAAAAATAATGCGGATATCGGGTTTGCTTAACAGAGGTTGCAAAAATGCTTCGATCTGCTGTTGCTGTTGTTCAAGCAGCTTTAATGTTGCTAACCAACATTCAGGTTGTTGTGAAATTTCTTTGGCTGTCCAGTAACCGTCCATTTGCACTAGTTTTTCGGCGGAAAAGTTAAGGTAATTCATAATTTGCTGCATTCCTTGATCAATTAGCCGGCTGCGGGTAACAGGCTGCTGAGTACTGCTTAAGTACAAGAGATATTTTGTGAAAAATAAGTGCATTAACCGAAAGGGCTATCTCACCCGCTTGTAGAGCGTGATACTGTTCCGGCATATACTGGCTAATGAGAGTTAGCGGAGGCGGGTTTTGTTGCAAATTTTCTATTAGTTTCGCCAATGCGTCTTCGACATTTTTATCTGGCCAGTAATAGCGAATTCTGTCACTCAAACTGTACTTGCAATCCAGCAATTGTAAACGGCTATCCTCAGAATAGTACTTCTTCCAGTAACTGCTGTTGTCCTGCATGGCTTGCAAAAGGGTATTTCTTAACTGGCTACAAATGGTACTGTCAATCCATTCTTGTTCAATACATTCCAACGCAAAACACGCTTCTCTGAACGCGAAGGTTAACCAAGGGCCAACTTTCAGTATGCCAAAATGTGCCTTCACCAAATCGGCCAAGTGCTGCTGGCTCTGATAATCGGTCGAATGGGCTTCAAATACCATGTTCGGGTGTTTATTAATCATAGCGCTTAAGTCGTGGGCTTTTTCTGGTACGAATGCGTCAATCTTATGCAATCCAAACTCTACGCCAGGTTGCACGACCAAGCCTATTATTCTTGACCAAACATGAGAAAGCCCCGCTTCAGAAAAAGTTTTCTGATGAATTTCTATTGTGGTCTTTGCATCTTCTACCGATGTCAGCTCTAACTCTTCTGAGTCATCCTGAGTCCCTCCGGGTACAGGTACTTCAGTGCCAATAACGTAAACAGGTGCTTCACCTCCACTTGCTTTCCAGGCATTTTCAGCTACCTGACATAATCGAGCGGCACGGTTAGCAACGGTTTCATCACCCAATGGCACCGGGTCGTCGCAGCATGACATTGAGCAATCCAAATGAATTTTTCGAAATCCTGCACTGACGTATTGTTCAATCAGAACGTCTGATTTCGCCATTGCTTGCTCAGCCGTTAAATGCTGCCAGCAGTTTGGACCTAAATGATCTCCACCTAAAATAACACGCTCTTGAGGTAATCCAACTCGTTCAGCCATGGTCAAGACCATTTGACGAAACGTTTTAGGAGTCATTCCAGTGTAGCCGCCGTCCTGATTAACTTGATTCGATGTCGCTTCTAACAATAAAGTTTCATTATGTAATAAAACGTGTTGCATTGCTGCTTCTATCACCAACGCATTAGAGGTGCAGACTGAGTAGATTCCAACGGCATAGCCTTTCTTTTGTTGATCTACCATGTCTAGTAATACTTTCATTTTACCTCCTAGATAGTATGATTCACTCTATATTGGAGGAAATTATGGGTTAGAAATATAATTATGTAAACAGTAAAGTTGCATTATATTTCGTTTGTTGGTTGTTTTTACTCTATTGGTGTTTCTTTGCATGCCGTTTTGAACGAATTATATAGCGGGAAAGCAAAGGTTTAGATCTTAATTGCTTCATTTTCTTTCATTATGTGTTGACAAATGTTTCGTTGGTCGCCAGTATTACTGCAGACGTGGTGGCATTAGCTGCCCTACTAAAACAAAAATCAAAAAACGTCGATCTCACATATTTCAAAGTGACAAGGTGAAACTAATGGAAACACATAAAGGCAACATTTTTGGTAAATCAGCACTGGCTTGTGCTGTCATGCTTGCGTTAGCAGCTCCCACTGTTAGTGCTCAGCAAAGCGAAGAAGATACTGAAGTAATTGTAGTGACTGCGGTTCGGGGCAGTTTAGAGAAATCACTATCGATCAAACAAAATGCCAAATCCTTGGTAGATTCAATCGCAGCGGAAGAGCTCGGCCGATTTCCTGATGACAATGTTGCTGATTCACTTTCACACATATCAGGCATAACAGTTAGCCGTACTCGTGGTGGTGAAGCCCAATATGTAAATATTCGCGGGCTAGGACCAGAGTTCAGTATTGTTACTCTGAATAACCGAATTCTTGCAACCGATGACGGCGGGCGAAATTTTGCTTTTGATGTTATCCCTTCTGAAATGATCAATGGTGCAGACGTCTGGAAAACCGTAGAAGCCAAAGGGATTGAAGGTAGTATTGGTGGTGCCGTAAACCTAAAATCTGCCAAAGCCCTAGATAATCCAGGTCAGCATGGTGTGGTTTCAGCGACAGCTGATTACAATGATTTGTCTGAAGAAATTGGTAAGAAAATCAATGGGATTTTCAGCACAACATCCGATAATGAAGAGTTCGGTTTTATTCTTGGTATAACCCATGCGTTAGGCACAGAGCGTGCTGATGATATGATTGATAACTTCGTATTTGGCGTTCAAGATGAAATGGCTTATGACGTCAATGGAGACGGAAATATTGGCCCTGGTGAAGAAAACCTAGTTATTCCTGGGTCCTATGCATTGGGTTCTTATGCTACTGATTTTAAACGTACTGGTGTGACTTCCAGTTTGCAATGGCGTCCTTCGAATACCTTTCAGGTTACCGCAGACGTGATGTTGACTAAATTGAGAGCCGATTCTACCGGTTATACCCAGTCCTTCTATATGGTAGATGAAAGCGAAGCGCAAAACCGCTTATCTAACATAGTGCTGGACGGTAACGTCGTAACGGCTATGGACGTTTCAGATGTATCCATGGAAGTAGTTACTTTGGATGAGCATCGGACTGTGGATACGTCTTTATTTGGACTAAACGCCAAGTATCAATTAACTGACGAATTAACCATTGAAGCCGACGTGTATCGTTCTCAATCTGAGCGGGACTCAGGGGGGAAGAACACTTTCGTAGTAGCGGGTGCTCCCGGTGCCCATTCCGGACACTACGAACTCAATAATGGTGGATTGCCTGACTATATCCCTACTTGGACTGAAGGCCGCTCTTCTAATGATTTCGGAAATAATGACTTTTCACCCCATTGGGCAGCCAGAGATGGCAGTGATATTAAAGATACGGTGACAGGTTTCACTTTAGATGGTGAACTGACTTTTGCTTATGAGGTTTTTACCTCACTGGAATTTGGTACGGCTTACACCAGTCGTAATAAAACCAATACTGCCTATGACAACTACGAGTTAGGGGCCTGTAATTATTGTGGATACCCCTTTACATTTGGTGATGTCGGCGCTGATGTTGTCCGAGCTTTCCCTTATGACAATTTGTTTGATGGTGAAAGTGCTAATATCCCGCGTTCTTTTCCTATTTTTAGCATCCCAGATTATGCCGCAGGCCTTGCTGCTTCTGATGGCATGACATTGACCGATTATCTTGGCAATGAACGCACCTTTGGCCCCAATGAATCAGCTTTATGGGAGCCAATTTATAATCCGGTTAACTCATATGACATTGAAGAAGATACCACTGCGCTATATTTGCAGGCCAACTTCGAAGGTGATAACTGGTTTGCTAATGCTGGTTTGCGTTGGGTTAAAACTGATGTAACCGCAATGTATTCATACAACAGTATTGAATCGATTCAAATTGTGAACCCTGATTCACCTAATCCTTCTTGGGATGTTGAGTATTCCGACAGTGCTGCGCAAACAGCAGAAGGTAGCTATAGCAAATTATTACCAGCAATTAACGTCGGTGTTCGTTTGACTGACGAGCTGTTATTCAGAGCAGCGGCCGCCCAATCGCTTTCTAGGCCAACTCTTGATCAGCTTGCCCCTTTGACTACGGACAACGCCCAATCTGGTTTATTTACCATGGATATAAGTGGTAATCCGAATATTGAACCGGTCTTTTCGGATCAGGCTGATGTCGCCTTAGAATGGTACTTTGAAGAAGGTGGTTTGCTAAGTGCCGCTGTGTTCTGGAAAGAACTTGATGGCTTTATCACTTCCAACACAACAAGAGTAGAAATTGCCGGTGAAAGCTTTTTGGTCACCCAACCTATTAATGGTGACTCTGCCGAAGTGGTTGGTTTGGAGCTAGGTGTTCAGAAGTTTTTTGACAATGGATTTGGTTTTACCGCCAGTTACGCTTACACCGATACCAGTACCGTGGTAAATGGTGAAGATGCAGGTTCATTGCCTGGAGTTGCGGACACGTCATATTCAGTTTCAGTGATTTATGAAAAAGACCGATTGAGTGCTCAACTCGCTTTAGATTATACCGGTGATTTGGTGGTTGATGCGTTTAGTCCGTTAGGTGATGACTATCAAACGGTAATGGAAGAAAGTAAAATTATGTCATTGTCAGTGAAGTACGATGTGACAGACGACTTACAAATCTCCTTTGAAGGTCAAAACCTTTTGGATGAGTCGAATAGAAGCTTTCAGGGTCGCCCAGACTTGCCAGCCTCTATTCAGCTTTATGGCAGAACAATCAAGGCTGGCTTGAGATACGATTTCTAACCATTAAGTCGAAAAGAGTCTGAGAAATAGTATCTCAGACTCTTTTTGCTTTGGGTTGATTGTAATTAAGGTATTGAAAATAAAGTTATATTTCATAAAAACAAGAAGAAATCAGGAATAAAAAATGCATTCAAAAAGATGGTTGATTTTTGCAGTTATAACCACTTTGTCATGGGGGCTTTGGGGAGCACTTACTGCGGTGTTAGCCAACGACGCTATGCCTTCTACTGTGGTCTACAGCATTTGGGCACTTACCATGATTATCCCCTGTGTGATTGCACTGAAGCTAATTGGCTGGAAGTTAGAAACCGACAAGCGCTCTATTTGGTTAGGTTGCTGGATTGGTTTTCTTGGCAGCGGCGGACAGATGCTGCTGTTTTACGCAGTGAGTGTCGGCCCCGGTTACCTGATTTTTCCGATCGTGTCTTTATCCCCAGTGATCACCATCGCTTTATCTTTAGGACTTCTTAAAGAACGTACAGGCGTGTTGGGCACAATTGGTATTGTGCTGGCAATGTTAGCCTTACCTTTGTTTGAGTATTCTCCAGCAGGAGAAGAACACAGCTATGGCATTTTATGGTTCTTGTTGGCGTTAGGCGTTATGGCTGCATGGGGTGTTCAGGCTTTTTGCATGAAATTTTCCAACAATCATATGAGTGCAGAGAGTATTTTCTTTTATATGACTGTTACCGCAATAGCATTGATTCCAGTTGCCTATCTGATGACTGACGCCAATGCGCCAATTGATTTTAGTTTTCCGGTAATATTTGAAACTGCATCAGTACAAATCTTGAATGCCATAGGTGCACTGTGTTTGGTGTATGCGTTCAGATATGGCAAAGCTATTGTTGTGTCGCCCTTAACGAATGCAGGCGCGCCGCTTATCTCTACTGTGCTGACCATCATTCTACTGGATGTGATCCCCAATAATGTCAAAATTGTGGGCATTATAATCGCCGCAGTGGCTGCGCTTATTTTGGCTCTAGAGCCGGAAGAAAAGCCGTCAACTAAAGCGTTAAAGGAGGGGGGCCAGTGATTAGTCAAACTTATAATAGAATTGCAACGATTAGCCTATCACTAGCGGTTTTTATCTTGTCTGCATGTAGTTCAGCTAAAGATACTAAGCAAGATACAGCTACCCACTACAGCATGGCGGATTTTGCTACTGTCAAAAAAATCGATGCCCATGTACACGCAAATAATGGCGATTCAGCGTTTATTGAACAAGCTCAAGCTGACAACTTTGCGTTGCTGAGCATTAATGTGGACTATCCCGATTTCCCAGACATCGATATACAACAGGATATTGCTTTATCGTTGAGCAAGCAGTTTCCAGAAACCCTATATTTTGCAGCTACCTTTTCTATGGATGGCTGGGATGAAGATAATTGGCAGTCATTGGTTACAACACGACTTAACGCTGCTGTTAAAAACGGTGCAAAGGCGGTAAAGGTTTGGAAAAATATCGGCATGTCATACCGAGATGAAAATCAACAACTGGTGATGATTGACAACCCTGGCTTAGATCCTATTTTTTCCCATCTTACCCAGCATCAAGTTCCAGTCATTGGGCATCAGGGCGAGCCACATAATTGCTGGCTTCCCATTGAGCAAATGAGTGTTAACAACGATAAGCAATATTTTGCAGCACACCCCCAATACCATATGTATTTACATCCGGAAATGCCTAGTTATGAGGCACAAATGGCCGCACGTAATAACATGCTGGACAAGCACCAGAGCATGCAATTTATCGGTGCTCACCTTGCGAGTTTAGAATGGAGTGTAGATGAGATGGCCGTTTTTTTAGATCGCTATCCTAATGCTTCGTTAGATTTAGCTGCACGGATGGGACAAGTGCAGGCACAATCGGTAAAAAATCGACAAAAGGTACGAGCATTTTTGATTCAATATCAGGACCGTATTGTCTATGCCACAGACCTTACTTATGCACCTGATGAAGATGCGCAAACGTTTAAAACCACCGCCCACCAAAAGTGGTTACAGGACTGGCGCTACCTAAATACTGATACCACATTGACGGTGCCTGAGGTAGATGGCACTGTCACAGGCTTAGCACTGCCGAAAGCCGCGATCGGCAAGATTTATTACCATAACGCGCAACGTATTTTTACCCTTAAATAAATTTAATAATCGGCCATAGAAAGAATCCAACCGGATTTCTTTCCAAGCAAAGATGTATCTGGAGATAATTATGCTTTCCACACTTAGCACTCGGTTAACTAGCTTGCTGATAAGTTTGATAATTTTAACTGCATGCCAAAACCAAACTACCTCATCGGAAGTGGTTTATGAGATTAAACATAAGGGTATAACCCTTGAGTTTAACAGCCAGTTGTATAGCCGCGTGGTTGCGACAATGGATGGTCAACATCAGGTTCTGGGAGACTACCAACCTAGCGAGTATATTGCGGATAAAAGTGCAGGGTTTATCACTGACTTCGAGTTTATCGATGCTCAGCAACAACAGGTGCAAACTGAGATAGGCGAGGGCCAACAAACTATCATCACTGGACGAGCGGCAAATGGCTTACTAAAACGAGTGCAAATCCAAGCCTATGCAGAGTTCCCAAATAGCCTTTTTATCCAAGTTTCCTATAAAAATGAAGGCCAGCAGAATGTGATTGTGACTAAATGGGTGCAAAACGCCTATCAGTTACTCGCCAACAAAAATGAAGTGGCCGACGCTGACAATGTAGATTTTTGGTCGTATCAAGGAGCTTCTTTTGAGGATAGAAGAGACTGGGTAATGCCACTCACGCCAGGCTACGAGCAACAAAATTACATGGGCATGAATGCGTCAGATTATGGCAGCGGAACCGCCATCGCAGATATTTGGCGTAAAGATATAGGGCTAGCGATTGGCCATATTGATATCAATCCAAAACTTGTGTCGTTTCCAGTTAGCTATCCAGCCAATGTTGGTAGCGCACCTAAAGGGGCCAAGTTACATATTGAACTTGAAAAAACGGTTAAGTTAATGCCGGGCGAAGACATGCAAACCTTAGATACATTTGTGTCTGTGCATCAAAAAGACTACTACCATACTTTGAAAACCTATCGTCAGGTAATGGCTAAAAAAGGCCTGAAAATGGCAGAAGTTCCAGATTCTGCCTACGAGCCTATTTGGTGTGCTTGGGGTTATGAACGTGATTTCAGCTTTGAAGAAATTTTACAAACCTTGCCAAAAGCTAAACAGCTTGGATTGGAATGGGCCGTGCTGGACGATGGTTGGCAGACCGCAGAAGGTGATTGGTATCTCAACCCGGATAAATTTCCTAATGGTGACGAGGATATGAAAGCCTTCGTAAAAGATATTAACAATGCCGGTCTCAAAGCCAAGTTATGGTGGGCGCCACTGGCAGTTGATCCGGGTACCGATATGATAAAGCAACACCCCGAAATGTTGTTATTGAATGAAGATGGCAGTACTCGCGACATAACTTGGTGGGACAGCTACTATTTGTGCCCAGCGGATGAAAATGTGCGCCAACACAGTGTCGATCTGGTTAAAAAGATATTAGGTGAATGGGGCTATGATGGCTTGAAAATAGATGGTCAACACTTAAATGGCGTGCCACCTTGCTACAATCCAGCGCATAACCATGCGACTCCTGAAGCATCAGTAGAGGCGCTAGCCGAATACTGGAAGCTCATCTACGACACTGCAATGGAAATCAACCCCGAAGCGGTTGTCGAAATTTGTCCTTGTGGAGACTCCTACGCGTTTCACAACTTACCTTATATGAACCAAGCCGTTAGCTCAGATCCATTGACCTCGTGGCAGGTTAGATTGAAAGGCAAAACCTTGAAAGGCCTAATGGGCGAGTCAGCGCCTTACTATGGTGATCATGTTGAACTAAGCGACAATGCCAGTGATTTTGCTTCATCATTTGGCATTGGAGCGGTATTGGGGACTAAATTCACATTACCATCGGACAATGAAGTCGCTAAGCAGTTTTTACTCGACCCAGAAAAAGAAAAAGTGTGGCAACTATGGTTTGATTTATACAACCGTAAAATGCTACCCAAAGGTACCTATTTAGGTGAGCTTTATGATATCGGCTTTGATAAACCTGAAACTCATGTGGTGGCCAAGGACGGTAAATTGTATTTTGCATTCTATGCCGATAACTTTGCAGGAAGTGTTGAATTACGTGGCCTAACTGCTAAGCAATATAAAGTTGTGGATTATGTCCATGGTAAAGATTTGGGTACGGTCGACATGACCAATGGTGTTAGCAGGCTAACAACCCAATTTGAACAGTTTTTACTGATTGAATTAACTCCTGTGGAGTAGGTCTGAATGTTGCGCTACTGCTTACTCATATGCTGTATTTTTGCTGTAATGTCGGCTGCGGCAAATTTGCGCTCCGATATCAATAATACTGCAGCACCGGTGTTTGATTTGGCTGACTTAAACAGTGAAGCTAGCATTAATTTGCAGGATTACCGAGGCAAAGTCGTGTATGTGGATTTCTGGGCTTCATCCTGCTTCGCCTGTCGCTTATCATTTCCATTTTTAAATAAGCTCCAAGCTGAATATGCTGAGCAGGGCTTTGAAATTGTTGCAGTTAATACCGACTCAGTAAAGCAGGATGCTTTAAGTTTTTTAGAAAAATACCCTTTGAACTACGCCGTTGGGTGGGATCAATCAGGGCGCTGGGCGAAAGAGTATCAGGTGAATGCACTACCGACTGGTTTTTTGCTAGATGAAACAGGCAAAATTCGCTTGGTTCACCTTGGTTTTTCGCCCCGGCATGAGGCATTTTTAATCGCTCATGTTGAAAAGTTACTCGCTGAAAAAATAGAGTAACAGCCATCTCAAGAGCAAACTGCTAGGAAATGAAAGTTACATTGTGTAAATGTTTCATTCAGATTAGAATGATTTTTTGCTCAAATGAAACTTAAATGAATAGGAAGTTATATGCGGGACACTAGCCACAGACGGGAGCAGATAGCTCGAATGCTCAAGGAAAATGGCAGCGTTCAAGTAGTAAAGCTTGTTGATCAATTTAAAGTTTCTGGTGTCACAATTCGTAAAGATTTGAGTTTTCTTGAAGAACAAGGAATTGCTACCCGTTCTTACGGCGGTGCCATGCTTAACGATAACGGTGTGTTTGAAACTGAAACTACCTTTGATCGGAAACAAGCATTACATGCAGAAGAAAAATCCAGCATAGGTAAAATTGCAGCAGAGCTGGTTAATGATGGCGATTCAATTATTCTGGACTCAGGGTCTACAACGTTAAAGCTGGCCTCGCATTTGGGAGGTAAAGAAAACGTCACTGTCGTGACCAATAGCTTAAATATTGTCAATGAATTGAAACATAATGAACAGATAGATGTAATGCTACTGGGTGGCACATTAAGACGTAAGAGTCAGTCATTTTTTGGTAGCAGCGCATTAGCAACGTTAAAAGACTTGCATGTAGACAAGTTGTTTCTTGGCGTTGATGGATTCCATATGGATAAGGGGATTTCCACTCATTTCGAAGCTGAATCGTTGCTAAATCAATTAATGTGTAAAGTCGCCAGTGAAATAATCGTGGTGACAGACTCATCCAAATTCGGCCATGTGTGCCTACATAAAATTCTAGAGCCTATGGGTGTTAGCCAAATCGTCACAGACAGTAATATTCCTAAAGATTACCTAGACGGTTTGCGTAGAATAGGTATTAAAATCACCTTAGTAGATATCGATTAAAAACCACTAAAATCATATTCATGCGAGCTGTTGCACTCTTAACTTGTGCTGGATTAAGCGATTTATGTAGAAAAGTGATGGCAGCAAACAAGCCCATGTAATGCTCAATATAAGCAATGTCTGCTCAGACGAGTATCCAAAACTGACGACACCAAACTTCATTCCAGCAAAATAGCTTAGGGGTGGAAATATCGCGCCTACTAAGTACTGTAAAATTTTATACTCTTGCATGGGTTTCAAGTAACCGTTCACTGTCATTGCGAAGGCGAGCCAAATCATCGCCAACCAAAAAGGAATAATGTTGACGGCATTATCAAATTGAAAAACGCCCAGGTGCATGAATACCGTGTCGATAATTACGCCCAAAACAGTGACTGCGCTGAGCAAAAAAAGCTCTGATTTTAATGATGCGCTATAGAATAGATGCACAGCTGCCCAAAGCAAAACCAGATAACTAAAGTTATTGCCCAGCAGTATGCAGCCAAGCCAGGCTGCATTAAATAAAATTGAATTGATTAACATCGGCTCTACTTCAGTTTTCTTGTTATTACGTAGATGGCACCTGACAGGTTCACTTCACCAGACTAAGAATCAACAGCGATCAACAGGGTCGGATCAACAGGGTCAGAGTAACTTGAAAGTGAAAGCTCACGCATTTAACCCTTATTATAGATAACCTGAGTCCCCAACATCGCTAGTTATCTGCCTATTGGTGTAGATTGTCATAAAACTTCACTTTTTTATTAATTGAACGTTCAATTAAGCTTAACGGTTACGTCATAAACCCTCTCTAGACTTTTGCTGAAAAATAACACTAAAACTCTAGAGGAACACAAATGACACTTTTCAAACATGGCCGAAAAAGCCCTATAGCTCTGGCCGTTCTGTCAGCACTTTCGTTAAACGTAATGGCCCAAGAACCAGAGATGCCTGATTCTGAAGCCGACGCAATTGAAGAAATTACCGTGGTGGGCAGAAGCGTTTCTTATGCTAACAATGCTACTTCGGAGCAAATGGTTAAGCAGCAGACCAGCATGACCAGCGTACTTGCAGCTATTGATAATTTGCCTGGTGTGTTGGTAAATGAAGGTGACACCTTTGGCTCAGATGATTGGTCTACCAGCATTTCTATTCGAGGTTTTCAGGTGGATCTTGGTCAGCAACAAATTGGTATAACAGTTGACGGTATTGCTAATGGTAATTCCAATTATGGTGGCGGGGCCAAAGCAAACCGTTATATTGATACCGAAAATTTAGGCTTGGTTGAAGTATCACAAGGTACCGCTGACATTTCATCTCGTTCGAATGAAGCGCTTGGAGGGACCATTAACTTTACGACTGTAGATCCTGGCACGGAAGAGCGCTTTGTGGTTAGTTCAACATTTGGTGAGTTTGATGCGCAAAAGTTTTTTGTTCGTTATGAAACCGGTGAAATAGCCAAAGACACTTATGCTTGGTTTAGTATGTCTACCCAAGAAAATAGTGATTGGATCGATCAGGTGGCCGAAAATACCCGCGACCATTTCGCCGCTAAAGTAATTTCAAGCATTTCTGATGTAGAGTTTACCGCTTATATGTCTTATGACGATACTCATGAAGACAACTATCAACGTGTCTATAGCGTTGCACAGTTTGAACAAAATCCAAATTGGGATGGCTTGACTAGTGATTGGACCGGTAACCCATACCAAGATCAAGTTTACCGGAAAGGCTGGTCGACTTTACGTGAAAACTTTTTCACTTACTTACAAGCAGATTTTAACGTGGGCCCTGTGGCATTTCAAACCAATGTCTATTACCACGACAACGAAGGCCGTGGTGACTGGGTACCACCCTACATAGTGAACGTGACTGACAATGGTGAAGGAAATAGCCATTCTGAATTGGTATCTGGCAACACCGTTTATGGTGGAGCATTTCTAGGACAAATCTTCTTCGTAGATAATAATGGTGTGCAATTGAGCCCGATCGATGGCTGTCAAAGTTCGATCGCATTCCCTTATGGCGGTGCGGGTCCACAATATGACGGTGGTTGTTATGAACAAGGCGCCATTCCTGTTGGTTCCTACCGCCACACCCATTACAGCAAAACACGTACAGGCGTAAATGCAGATTTCATTTGGGATACAGAAATTGCTGGTATGGCTAATACTCTCAGAGGTGGTTTTTGGTATGAAAATTACAATCGTGAAGAGAGTCGCGACTGGCACAAAATCATCGACTCAGCCACTAGCTATCGCTTCTACCACAAGCCTTACTGGGTTCAATACGATCGTGAGTTCCCAGTCGATACTATGATGTTTTATATTGAAGATGAATTGGATTTGGGCTTTGCATCGATTCGTCTCGGTGCCAAAAAATTCAACGTGGATGTAGAAAAACAAGACCGCTTCGTAGGCAGCAATAGCCAGAAGTTATCGTCTGATTCTGATACTTTGTTAACCGCTGGATTCATTGCTCCGATGCCAATTGAGGGGTTGGAAATATTTGGTGGTTATTCAGAAAACTTCGCCGCAATTAAAGATTCAGTGCTTGAGCGAGACGATGCTGACTTACGTTTTGTTGAACCTGAAACTGCTGACAATATCGATTTAGGATTACGCTACTCATCTAGTGATCTGAGTGCTAGTTTAACGTTCTATTCGATAAAGTTTGATGACCGTATTAACTTTGTAAGCAACGAAACCAGCAGTGGTATCGATTTTCTGGAATCAGCAGCTGGTGGCTACAACAACGTTGGTGGTATCGAATCGACCGGCTTTGAAGCTTCTTTAACCTATCAATTTTCGAATAATTTTAGTCTTTTCATGTCTTTCACAGACAATGATTCTGAATACACAGATACCATTGGCAACGACGGTATTGCTTATGCTAGCCCTCAAGCGGCATATGATCAGAATGTGGACAATGCTAGTTTTGGATTGCTAGCGGTAAAAGGAAATAGCGTGATTGGTGTTGCTGATCAGATGGCGGTCATCAGTGTGGATTGGCAAAAAGACAACTACACTGCTGGCTTGAGCACCAAGTATGTTGGTGAACGTACGTTAAACGTATTTGAGAATGAAACCGTGCTGGTTGGTGAAAATGCTAATTCGACAGTGTTGGTCAATTCTGAGGTGGATTCCTATATTGTCAGCGACTTATATGTTGGCGCATTGTTTGATGATTTGGGTGAGTCGGTAGAATCCATTGAAATCCGCTTTACTGTCAATAATCTTTTCGATGAGAGCTATCTAGGCACTATCGCTCCTGGCGCTGCATGGATAGGTGCGCCTCGTACGGCAGCGCTAAACTTGAAAGCTGCTTTCTAAACGCTATCAGTCAAGTCGGCGGACAGTTTGTGTCCGCCCTATTACCTAGTTCGAATATTAAGGAAAAAGTATGCGTACGTTCATGTTGATGTTCATATTGCTAGCAAGTTTTTCAGCTGTAGCCAAGTCGAACCTGATTGTTATTACCATTGATGGCCTGCGTTGGCAGGAAGTATTTCGCGGCGCTGATGAGAATCTGATTAAGCATGCTGACTTTGTGCAACACCCTGAGGTATTGAAGCAAGTATTCTGGGATCCTGAGCCCGCAGTGCGCCGAGCAAAACTAATGCCTTTTTTTTGGGAAACGTTGGTAAAGCAGGGAATTGCGATTGGCAATCGTGATATTGGCTCAAATATGTCGGCGGCAAATCCGTGGCTTTTTTCGTATCCCGGCTACAGTGAAATTTTTACCGGTAGGGTGGACGAAAGTCTCAACAGCAACCAAAAAATCCCCAATCCTAATATTAGCTTTTTAGAGTATCTGAATAACCAGCCCGGATATGGAAGTAACATTGCCGTTTTTGCCGGTTGGGATGTCTTTCCTGCCATTTTTAATACGCAGCGCAGTAAGTTATACGTCAATGCTGGTTTTATGCCTGCACCTGCTCCATTAACTGAAAATACCAAGCTACTCAATGCGCTTCAGCAAGAAATACCAAGCCCTTGGCATAATGTCAGGTTAGATGCATTTACCTATAGGTTTGCTAAAGAATACTTGCTAACGGAACAACCCAGTGTGCTGGCAATCGCATTCGCTGAAACTGACGATTTTGCTCACGATGGCAGCTACGATCAATACCTTAAAGCCGCCAATAGAACAGACGCTTTTATTCAAGATCTGTGGGAAACCCTGCAAAGTATGCCCAAATACCGCAATAACACGACCTTATTGATCACCACAGATCATGGTCGTGGAAGCGATGCCAAGCAGTGGCAACATCATGCTTCACGTAGTGCAATTGAGGGTTATATGAAAAATTTGGCTGAATTCCCAGATGGGATTGTTGGATCTGAACATATCTGGTTGGCGGCCATAGGACCACAAATTTCAGCCAAGGGGCAAGTCACTACCTTAGTGGAAATTGAACAGCAGCAAATAGCCGCCACAGCGTTAACCTTGTTAGGTGAAGATCCCGTCAGTTTTAACCCCAAAGCCGCAAACATGATTAAACAGGTGATCGAAAAATGAAAAAGTCCTTACTGTGTGCGCTGCTCTTGTTGACGCTAAATGCCAATGCAACTACGCAAAAAATCCTATTCGGCTCCTGTGCCCATCAAGATAAAGATATGCCAATCTTGGATAGGATAAATGCTGAACAGGCCGATTTGTTCGTGTTCCTCGGTGACAATATTTATGCAGATACCCGCGACATGCAATTACTCGCCAGCAAATATCGGAAACTAGACCAGAACCCTCGGTTTAGTAAACTTAAAAAACAGACGCCATTGATTGCAATTTGGGATGACCATGATTTTGGTGAGAATGATGCGGGTAAGGAGTATCCGCACAAAGAAGCCTCTCGTCAGCTGATGCTAGATTTCTGGCAAGAGCCCGAGGAGAGCCCACGGCGCACCCGTCCAGATGGTATTTACACATCTTATATATATGGGGCTGATGACCAGTCAGTGCAGGTTATTATGCCTGATTTACGTTGGAATCGTGACGAGCTAAACTCAGTCGGTTGGTTTGAAAATAGCACCAAGCGGTTGCCGCAGAACATGGGGCCGTATAAGCCAAGTGACAAAAAGAATGCCAGTATGCTCGGCGAGGCTCAGTGGCAATGGCTAGAAGCAGAGCTTAAAAAGCCCGCAAAAATTAAAATAATTGCCTCCAGCTTGCAATTGTTGGCAGACTTTACCGGTTGGGAAGCCTGGGCGAACTTCCCTCAGGATCGCAAACGACTGCTGGACTTTATTCAGCAGAATAAAATCAATGGAGTGATCATTGTCAGCGGTGATACGCACTGGGGAGAAATTTCTAAGTTGGAGCAGGGTATGGATTATCCTATTTGGGAAGTCACCAGCTCAGGATTAACAGAGGAATGGAAGGCAGTCAGTCCAAACCAGCATCGAGTAGGGGATTTCACCCACAGCGTCAATTACGGCATATTGAATATTGACTGGCAACAACCGGATCCAAGCATAGAATTTGGCTTGAAAAATGCGCAAGGTGATTTTGTCATGCGCCAGCAAATTCTGTTGTCGAGTATCCGTCCTTATTAAAAACAATTAAAAACATACCCAAGAGCCTATTCGACTGCCAAGTAAGACTTGATAAAATTAATTGCTAGAGTTGCATAACAGCGCAAAGGAGTAGCGGAATAGATGCCGAAAATTGGTATGGAGCCCTTACGGCGGCAACAACTTATCCAAGCGACCATAGATGTGGTGGCAGAGGTAGGTTTGCAAGGCGCCACTATTAATTTAATCAGCGGTAAAGCTGGGCTTTCGTCGGGGATTATTAGTCACTATTTCGGTGGTAAACAAGGCTTGATAGAAGCATCAGTGCGCCACCTACTGGACCAACTCAAAGACAGCCTTTTAAGTCAGGTTTCCCATGGTAATGTGTCTCCCACAGACAGATTAATGGCAATTATAGATAGTAATTTTTCACCTTTTCAGCGCAGTGACTCAGCCACAAAAACCTGGTTGTGTTTTTGGGCGCAAGCTATGCACGATAATGAACTACGCCGTCTGCAGAATGTGAATAGTCGGCGTTTGGTGAGTAACTTACGCTTCAGTTTAAAAGCGTTAATGGAGCGTGAAAAAGCTGAACAAATTGCTCAATATAGCGCGGCGCTAATCGACGGATTTTGGTTGCGTAGTGTTTTAAGTGAATCTACTGCGCAGAAGTTTGACCAAGCCTCTCGCTTCTGCAAACAGTATATTCTCGACATGATAGAGCAGCACGGAGCAGCCAATCACGTCTAACCCTGTTTAAGCATCATGCTATTAAACGCCATTGCGCTGTGTCGCAAATCAATTTCGTTTAGCCACATTTACGCCTTACATCATAATCTTATGAGTTGACTCTGATCGCCATTAGATAGTCCCTAGTGCAGTTGTCACGAAACTGCTCTAAAACTGAAACAAAATTTTCAAATTGGCATGCTAGCTTTGCAAAAACAGAATGGTAAAGCGACTTGTATGAACCAAACATATCTTTTAATCGCGGTAGCGCTGGTGGTAATTGTCTATCTGTCTAAAAAGATATTCATTCGTCTGAGGCTTTCTAGGGCAAAGCATCCGTCGCTTCGAGGTCACAGTAAATGGTCCCGGCGCATTGCCAATTTTATCCCTTATTTTGAATATACTGACAATCTGTATTTCTGCTCAGATGGTGCGCCGCAGGATGTGGCACAGAAAAGACGCATGGGGTTTGCTAGTTTGGAGCAAAGCCTGCTTGCAGCCAATAAATCTTCACTGGCGATTTCCGAGTCATTGGAGCAGAGCGTGTCGGATGTGCGCTTTACTAGTCGTTATCGCATACCCTTTCCCTACAGTCAGCATTTGGGCAAGGCCTTTAAATTAGGCTCAATCGTAGAACAAAGCGATGGGCCACGAATAAAAGACAAAGATGGCAACTGGCGTTTTGACCTATCAGGCTCCTATGGTGTTAACGTATTTGGCTATGATTTTTATAAATCTTGTATGGATGTCGGTTTTGAAAAAGTCAAAGCGCTAGGACCTGCGCTGGGATCCTATCATCCGTTAATTACTGAAAATGTTCAGATGATTAAGCAAATATCAGGGTTAGATGAAGTGTCCTTTCACATGTCTGGCACGGAAGCGGTGATGCAAGCAGTCAGGTTGGCTCGCTACCATACGGAGAAAACCCACTTGGTGCGTTTTTGTGGTGCTTATCATGGCTGGTGGGATGGTGTGCAGCCAGGTATCGGTAACCGGCGTAAAACCAATGACGTGTATACATTGGCTGATTTAAGTGATGCTAGCCTACATGTACTTGCCACTAGAAAGGATATTGCCTGCGTGTTGATCAATCCTTTGCAGGCGTTTCACCCCAATGCTGACTCGGCCTCAGACTCCACCTTGATTGCCAGTGATCGAACAACAGCCTTCGACAAGCAAAATTACATCAAATGGCTACGGAAAATTCGACAAATTTGTTCACAACGCAACATCGTTTTAATATTTGATGAGGTGTTTTCTGGGTTTCGTTTAAGCCATCGCGGCGCCCAAGGTTACTTTGGTATTCAAGCCGATATGGTTACTTATGGCAAGACTCTGGGAGGCGGCCTGCCGGTAGGTGTCGTGTGTGGACGGGCCGACCTAATGAAGCGCTTCAAAGACGACAAACCTGTCAGCGTGTCTTTCGCTCGCGGTACCTTTAATTCTCATCCTTACGTGCTAGGCGCGATGAATGAGTTTCTTAAGCGCATTCAACAAGCAGACATACAACAACAATATCAAATGGCGGAGGGCCTTTGGAATGCGCGGGTAGAGCGTTTTAATCAGCGTCTTGCGGCCCAAAATCTACCGCTAAAAATTACTAATATGCAGTCTATTCTGTCTGTGCTCTATACCGCCCCAAGCCGCTACAACTGGATGTTCCAGTTCTATTTACGTAATGCAGGTATTGAACTGAGTTGGACTGGCACTGGTAGGTTGATTATGAGTTTTAATTTTACCGATGGGCAGTTCGACCAAATGATTGAAGTCTTTATCATTGCGGCTAAACAAATGCAGCAAGACGGTTGGTGGTGGCAATCCTCCCGACTGACGAACAAGGCCATAAAGCGCCAGTTTTTAATTGACATGCTAACGGCCAAGTTTCCAATATTATCGCCCATATTGCCTCATCCACTCTGCGAGAAAGCAAATATCAAGCGCCCTCCCAGTACACCATTACCACGAAAAGATAATGTCGAAAAGGGAGGTTAGTTATGTTGCAACGGAATAAGTACGAAGCTGTGGGTGCATTTAGACGTTCACTCGAGGATGAGTTCAACCAGTATGTAGAGCAACAACAAGCACGATTTGACCCTGCGGATTGTTTGAATATTGACTTTCATTGTCATGACCACAACAGTGATATTCCAGACGAACTCTGGGGACGTATATTACGCCTGCCCGAAACATGGTTAAAAACCAAAAAGCTGGTGAAAGTTTTACAACAAAATGGTAGCAACGTCTATACCGTTACTAATCACAATAATGCTCGTTCGTGTTGGGATCTAATTGACCAAGGTATAGATGTATTGGTAGCGGCTGAGTTCACCTGTTTCTTTCCCGAATATGATTTGTTTATCCACATCTTGGCCTATGGTTTTAGCAAACAACAGGAAGTCGAACTGAATCAAAAACGGCAAAATATTTATGATTTTCTGCGCTACAGCGCGAAACATGACATACCAGTTATCATGCCTCATCCGCTGTATTTTTATACACGTAATGACAATATCGACTTGTCTTTGTTTGAGAAGTTGGCAGTGATGTTTTCACGCTTTGAGGTGTTAAATGGTCAGCGGGATTTGTGGCAAAGTGTTTTGACGTTAAATTGGGTGGATAGTTTAACCGCAGAAAAAATATTATCTTATGCCCGTAAACATGATTTAGAGCCAGCTGATTTTGGGGTAGACCCCCATCAACCGAAGATTTTGACAGGGGGTTCTGATGACCATACTGGTCTATTCGCTGGTCAATGTGGTACAAGAATATATATTCCTAATCTTGCCCAGCGGCTTAAAACCACCAAGGCATCGGAATTAGTACTAGAGGGTCTACGTAACGGCAATGTGGCACCCTACGGTCAAATTGGTGAGAACCAAAAGTTAAATATTGCATTATTAGACTACTTTGCTCAGGTCGCTACGAAGATAAAAGATCCCGGTTTATTCAGGATCTTGCTACATCGTGGTTCCGCTTGGGACAAGATTGGGTGTTTCGCTGTAAGCAACTTGATGCTGGAGATGCAAAAGCACAAGAAAACGATGAAGTTTTTTGGCTTTGTGCATGATGCATTGCAGGGAAAAAAGCCAAATAAACTAATAACTTGGCAGATCTCAAAAGATTACAAATTTTGTGTTCAACATCTTGTTCATATTGCGGATAGTAAAAAAGCTTCACCGCAAGAATTTGTTGATACAGTGAATCATTCAATTAATGAATTGTTTAATCACCTGAATAAGTTGATTGTAAAACGGATCAAATGTGCATTGGATAAAAGTCAGGGTGTACGACTTGATAGCTTTTCTACCGAAGAAATCACTCGCAAGTTTGAAATTCCTAGTCAGTTAACCGCACTATTTTTTGGCGATGGTAAACGCCAAGAAAATATCAGTAATGTGAGCATTGAGAAGTTATTGGATAATTTGTCATTCCCGATTTTAATTAGTCTTGTTTTGGCGGGCTCAACCTTGGCTTCTACCCGAGTGTTGTATCAAAACCGTTCATTCTTGAACGATTTTGCTTCCCATTTAGGTAAAAACCAGCATACCAAACGTGCGTTATATTTAACCGATACCCTAAGCGATAAAAACGGCGTATCCAATTCGCTATCGGGCAAGCTTAAAGAGATTCAAAAGTTTGATTTGCCGATAGATTTTTTAATTTGTCATAGCGATGCAGAATCGGAAGAGCATTTACATGTGGTACGCCCCATTACCACCTTTGAAGTTCAGCGATATGGGGAGCAAGAAATTCGCATCCCTGATCTGATGGAAATCGCCCGTATTTTCTATGAAGGAGGGTACGACAGAATTATTTGCTCAACTGAGGGACCAATGGCATTGGTTTCTTTGTTTATTCAGCAAATGTTTAACGTACCTAGTTATTTCTTTATGCATACGGACTGGATTGATTTTATCCAGCACACAACTGATCTGAATCAATACGAGCGTGACCGGGTGCGTCGCTTGATGCGTGCACTGTATAACCGTTATGACGGCGTATTTGTGCTTAACACCGAACACCGTGACTGGTTAATGGGCTATGAGATGCAACTTGGGAAAGAAAAAGTTCTGTTAACCGCACATCATACTCAGCCCAGAGATATGACAGTTAAACGGCTGAACAAGTCAGACATAGTGAAAGGTGCCTGCCAAAACACCCCGATTTTATTTATCGCTTGTCGCCTTAGTAAAGAAAAAGGCATTTTAGATTTGCCCCGTATAGTGGCAAAGGCTAAAAGGAGCATACCAGATTTGGAGATTGTAGTGGCAGGCTCTGGCCCTGCGGAAAAAGTCCTTAAAGATCATTTGCCAGAAGCAACTTATGTGGGCTGGCAGAGTAAGAAACAGTTGGCGGCGCTTTATTTGAGTTTAGATTTATTTGTCTTCCCATCTCGTTTTGACACCTTTGGCAATGTGATCCTTGAAGCTTTTGTGCACGGTATGCCAACGGTTGCATTCAACTGTAAAGGTCCCAAAGATATTATTCAACATAACGTAAATGGGTACTTGGTGGATGATATTGAAGCCATGAGTACAAAAATTATCGAATTTTTTGAACAGCCCAAAACGGCTGAGTCAATGGGACATAGGGCGATGCAGCGAGCGGCTGAATATAAGGCAGAACCCATAATGCGGCAATTTATGACGGATATGGGGCTGGATATCCCGCATCATTACGGACTGCAGAAAACGGTCGCATAATGGCACAGGGAAAAACAATAGCGGCGTTAAGCGCCCAAGAAAGGCTGAATTTTTTGTTAACTAACCGGATTCCTCGGCGCTGGTTGACCTTATTTATGGGTTGGTACAGCCAAATACAGAGTCCGCTGTTAACCAAAATTTCGATTAAGATATGGTCATTATTTGCTGAAGACCTCCGCTTAGAAGATGCTAAAAAACAGCATTTCATTAGCTTGCAGGATTGCTTTACCCGTCAATTAAAAGAAGGACTACGCCCAATCAATCCACATGTTGATATCATCACTAGTCCTTGTGATGCCATTATTGGGGAATGTGGCAGCGTTGCAGCGGGAAATGTATTTCAGGCTAAAGGCTTTCCTTATGACATCAGTGATCTTATTCCCAACTTCCACATCAGTCACCAATACCGCGATGGCATCTTCGTAACCTTACGTTTGAAGTCCAGTATGTATCATCGCTTTCATGCCCCTGTTGCTTGCCGGGTGAACAAGCTGTCGTACATTTCAGGTGACACTTGGAATGTTAATCCTGTTGCGCTAAAAAAAATCGAAAAGCTTTTTTGTAAAAATGAACGGGCGGTTATTGAACTGCAAATGGAAAAATCTTGCGGCAGCATCACCCTGGTACCGGTGGCTGCTATTCTGGTTGCCAGCATGAAGTTTAATTTTTTGCCGCATACATTTGATCTGAAATACAAAGGGCCAAATCAGGTGAATTGTGATGCAAGTTTCAGCAAAGGAGATGAGATGGGTTACTTCCAGCACGGCTCTACAATCATTTTATTCGCGACCTCAAATCACACCCTATGCGACGGGATTCAAAGCGGAGCACCGATCCAAATGGGCCAAGCGCTATTGACTCGTAAGCCGCTAGTTAATGGGCCTTTCAAGCCGTAATTTTAATAACTTAAATAACTACAGGTGACACCATGACATTCTTCCAAGAACTCCAGAAACAACGTTGGGATGACCATCGTTACTACCACCATAATCGTATCAATCAATTTTTGCATCTGCTGAGTGCTAGCTGCTTTTTGGCCAGTTATGTATTGGTGTTTTACTACCCTGCTGCCGCAGCGTTGGTGGGTTGGTTGCTGGCTATGGTATTACGCCAAACAGGACATTTTTTCTTTGAGCCTAAGTCTTATGATGAAGTAAATAAGGCGACGCATGAATTCAAAGAAAGTGTCAAAGTAGGTTACAACTTGCAACGTAAAGTCGTGTTGTTATCTATCTGGGCCATTGCGCCAGTGGTGCTCTATTTTCAACCTGACTTATTCGGTTTGTTTGAAGGTGCCAGCGATTTTGTAGGATTCATCAATAATATGGCCATTCTATGGTTGTTTATTGGTTTAGGCGCCGTGATATTTAGAACAGTCCATTTGTTTAAACTTATGGGTATTCAATCTGGTTTAGTCTGGTTCTGCAAAATATTAACTGATCCCTTCCACGACATTAAAATCTATCACAAATCTCCGTATTACATCGTCAAAGGTGAAATGTACGACAATATGGATGATTGGTATCAAGACGTGTCGTTTGAGAACAAAGCATAAAGTCTGGTTGTTACAAAATAAGTGACCCAATACCTCTTGGGTCACGACCGACTCAACACTTTCCTAGCCCCTATAATCAATGGATTTATCCCTTGTTTATTGGCAGTGTAACGAAATTGGCTTATGATGTAGCTAATCAGCAATGGAAATATAATGACTAATATTCAGCAACGCATCTTTACAGGCATCTTGTGCGCACTTTTATTGTGTGGACAGGTGTTTGCGAACCCGATGATGCGTTGTGATATGGATAGTATGACTGTGTCTATGCCAGCTATGGACCATGGTGAAATGGACCACGACAGCATGCATCTTGAAAACGACCCAGTGTCGAGCTCTATGCTGATGGCAGATTGTTGCGATGGCAATTGCAATTGTCCCGACGGCACTGGTTTTGCCAATGGTTTGGTCGCCCAAAGTTTTCTGTTCAATTATTCTGCTTATTCAAAAGGGCAGTTTTCTCAACATTTTTTGGCGTTAGAAGCGCACCCTTCATCTTCAATTAGACCCCCAATTATTAGCTAACACGGGATAGATCCGTCTGCAGCTTTACATCTTCATGTAGGGCGTAGTCTGAGTTCCATCCTATTTGTGGCGATTCGTCGGCTGTATTTCATTCCTCTGAAATGGAACACAGCCCGCTTTTACAATCTGTTAGCTGAGAAAATTATGTTATTTCACCGAATAAATATTGGCCTTTTGTTGGTTCTGTTTAGTTCATTTAGCCTTGCACAAGCCAGCATACTCACCTTCCAAAATGCGATTGAGCAGGCAATTGCCAATGATCCATGGCAACAAGGAAATCTGTCGCAACAAATGGCATATATGTCTCGCAGTCGAGCTGTGGACACCTTGCCAGACCCAGTTATGAACATGGCATTATTGAATTTACCCAGCAACGGATTTGCCTTTGATCAAGAAGCCATGACGCAAATGAAAGTAGGGATTGCTCAGCGCTTTCCTCGTGGCCAAAGCCGCCAAATCGAAGCCCTGCAATTTGAGCAACTTGCTGGGCAGTTTCCATATTTAAGTCAACAGAGGCAAGCGACAATTCGAGTGACAGTTGCGCAACTATGGCTGGATGGCTTCAATGCACAGCGCAGTATCGCGCTATTAAATCAGGAGCGTCACCTGTTTGAACAGTTGGCGCAAACTGTCGAGTCTCAATATGCCTCCGCTCAGGGACGCACCCGCCAAGATGATGTAGTGCGTGCCAAATTAGAAATATCCCGATTGGATGATCGTCTAATGGGACTGCAACATAGCCGAGATAAAGCTTTAGCTAACTTGTCTGAGTGGCTTGCCGATAGCGCTGATCACTATGCTGGTTTGGATGTAAGCTTTGGGCAAAAGCCGAAATTGCAGCTAGACCCAGCGCTGCAAAAAACCACCGGGAATAAACCAGCTTTACTAAGCAGGCAGCAGCGTGCCGAATTTCTTGCCGCTCACCCAGCTGTATTAGTGATAGAGCAAAAAATAAAGGCGAGTCGCACATCGATTGATTTAGCTGAGCAAAAGTTCGAGCCCCAGTGGGGGGTCAATGCCAGCTATGCATTACGCCAAGATGATCCTATGGGTAATAGTAGAGCAGATTTTTTCTCGGTTGGGTTAAGTGTCGAACTTCCCTTGTTTGGACACACGGCTCAAGATGAAGGGGTTAAGGTAGCCAAATACAATGCTGAAAACTTGCACACTGAAAAGCGTTTATTACTGCGTCAAATGTTATCCCAGTGGGAAAGTTTGGTGGCTCAACAACACCGACTAAAGCAACGTCTGGATGGATTTAATCAGTCTATTCTGCCCCAATTACATGAGCATGCTGAAGCACTATTAACCGCTTATACCAGTGATGATGGTTCTTTTTCCGAGGTTATGCGTGCCAGAATTGCCGAGTTAAATGGTCGTATGCAGGCCCTTGAGGTCGAAAATCAGCTACTCAAAACCTTAGTGCATATTCAATACTTCTACACCAAAGCTAAGCATGATGCTGTTGTACAAGGAGCTTTAAAATGAATTTATCTGCAAAGCAAAACAATAAAAAAATAGCAATTTGGACACTGGTTGGCGTGCTGTTAAGCAGTGTTGCGACTGGCCTGTTTTTGCGCCACGAAACCGCTACGAGCGAACCCAACAGCACAGACAAAGATACGGCCAAACAACCCTTATATTGGGTCGCCCCCATGGATCCTAACTATCGACGAGATCAACCTGGTCAGTCGCCTATGGGCATGGATTTGGTCCCCGTATATCAAACTGAAGCACAAACAGACTCACCGGGTACCGTAACCATTGCACCGAACGTGGTCAATAATTTAGGGGTGAGAACAGTTACAGTCGCCTCACAGGTAATGGAAACGCCTATCTCTACGGTAGGTTACATACAGTATAACCAAGATAATATGGTGCATATCCATGCCAGAGTTGAAGGCTGGATAGACAAGTTACATGTGAAAGCGGCCGGCATTACTGTGGTGAAGGATCAGCCTTTATACGATTTGTATTCGCCCCAATTAGTAAATGCGCAAGAAGAATATTTACTCGCGGTAAATCGTAAAAATAGCGGTTTAACCAACGCTGCGTTGGCCCGCCTAGTCGCCTTACAAATGCCCCGTCAGGCGATTGAACAACTAAAGTCTACTCGGCAAGTGATGCAGTCTGTTACTTTTCGAGCCCCACAAGGGGGGGTCATCGACAACCTTAATGTCAGCCAAGGTTTTTATGTCAAACCGGACAAAACTCTGATGTCGATTGGTGCATTAGATGATGTGTGGGTGGAAGCTGAAGTCTTTGAGCGTCTTGCTGGGCAGGTTCGGTTAGGTTTGCCTGTTACTATGCAGTTGGACTACCTGCCGGGTCAGCAGTGGCAAGGTCAGGTAGATTTCATCTATCCTGCGTTAAGTGAACAGACACGCACCTTGAGAGTGCGGTTACGCTTCGATAATAGCCAGCGTTTATTTAAGCCCAATATGTTTGCACAGATTAAAATACAGGCTTCATCTGAACAAGCCGTTTTGTTGGTGCCGATGCAGGCAGTGATCCGCTTAGGCGAGCAAAATCGTGTGGTATTGGCCTTGGGTAATGGCCGATACAAATCTGTCGAAGTTGGATTAGGTCTGGTGTCTGGTGGGCTGGCACAAATCACATCTGGAATACAAGAGGGTGATGAAGTGGTGCTATCCGCCCAGTTTTTGATTGATTCAGAGAGCAGTATAAGTTCAGATTTTTCTAGAATGACAGCCTATGGCGAACCAGCACCAGAGATGGACATGGCGATGGAAGACGTTCAGTCAGCATCTGTTAATGGGGTGATTAATAATATTGATCCAGCCAATAAAATCCTCAATATTAGTCGCAGTGCGATAGAAAAGTGGGGACGTGGACCCGCAACCTTAGACTTTACTGTGTTAGACGGCATCGATTTAAGCAAACTTACTGCTGGTGATGAGATTTTCTTCACCTTCGAGATCCACAATGGTGACTTTGTCATCACTGAATTGAAGGTGATGTAAGCATGATTGCCAAAATAATATATTGGTCGGTGGGGAATCGCTTTTTGGTGCTGTTCTCTAGCTTGTTCTTAGTCGCGCTGGGAATATTTTCAATCCGTAACACGCCGGTTGATGCTATTCCTGATTTGTCCGATGTGCAGGTGATAGTTAAAACTAGTTATGCGGGTCAGTCGCCTCAGGTCGTTCAGGATCAAGTCACCTTCCCAATAACCACCGCTATGCTATCGGTGCCTGGGGCTAAAACAGTCAGGGGCTTTTCCTTTTTTGGAGATTCCTATGTCTACATTATTTTTGAAGACAATACGGATCTATATTGGGCCCGCAGTCGAGTGCTCGAATATTTGTCACAAGTCGGTCCGCGCCTGCCCAGTGCCGCTAAACCTCAGCTGGGGCCGGATGCAACTGGTGTGGGTTGGGTTTACCTTTATGCCTTAGTGGATCGCACCGGTCAACATGACATCAGCCAATTACGCTCTATTCAAGACTGGTTCTTAAAATTCGAATTACAAACCGTGCCCGGAATCGCTGAGATTGCTTCATTAGGCGGTATGGTGAAACAGTATCAGGTGACGGTGGATCCTAATAAGTTGCGGGCCTATGACATTCCCTTGAGCCATGTGCAAACTGCTATTCGCCGAGGCAATCAGGAGGTGGGAGCCTCTGTGGTTGAGATGGCAGAAGCGGAATATATGGTCACCAGTAGCGGCTATTTACGCAGTTTAGCTGACTTAGCTGCGATACCACTGGGTGTGAATAGTAAGGGAAATACCCTTAAATTAAGTGATGTAGCAGATATTCGATTCGGTCCCCAATTACGCCGTGGTATCGCTGAATTGAACGGCGAAGGCGAGGTTGTGGGCGGTATTGCGGTAATGCGATCTGGCGAAAATGCCCAGCAGACTATTGAAGGAATTAAAGCCAAGTTAGCAAGCTTGCAGGCGAGCTTACCTGCAGGCGTGGAGGTAGTGACGGTTTATGATCGCTCTGAGTTGATCGATAATGCGGTGCAAAACTTATGGTCAAAGTTGTTCGAAGAGCTTGTCATAGTGGCCCTTGTTTGCGCCTTGTTTTTGTTTCATTTGCGCTCAGCGGTGGTTGCATTAGTCAGTTTGCCTATCGGTATTCTTATCTCGTTTATTATCATGCATTGGCAAGGGATTAACGCGAATATTATGTCCTTAGGCGGCATAGCCATTGCTATTGGTGCCATGACCGATGGGGCCATCGTAATGATTGAAAACCTGCATAAGCATATGGAGAAAACCCCGCTAACCGATGATAATCGCTGGCAAATTGTTGGCAAAGCCGCAGCAGAGGTGGGACCGGCGTTATTTTTTAGTTTAATGATTATTACTGTCAGCTTTATGCCTGTCTTTATTTTAGAGGCACAAGAAGGGCGTATGTTTGCCCCTTTGGCCTATACAAAAACCTACGCGATGGCGGCGTCAGCGGGGTTGGCCATTACGCTTATTCCGGTATTAATGGGCTATTTCATCCGTGGCAAGATTATCAGCGAGCAGAAAAACCCGCTTAATCGCCTACTCATTGCCGCGTACCGACCATTACTAAATAAGGTCTTACACTTTCCAAAATTGACCTTATTGCTAGCATTGGTGGTAGGTGCGATTGGGTTCTATCCGTTACCCAAGCTGGGAACCGAGTTTATTCCTCCTCTTGACGAGGGAGACTTGATGTATATGCCTACCACTTATGCCGGTCTATCTGTTGGTAAGGCAAGGCAGTTGCTACAGCAAACTGATAAGTTGATTGCCAGCATTCCCGAGGTTGAGACGGTTTTTGGCAAGATAGGGCGAGCAGATACCGCCACCGATCCTGCGCCTTTAACCATGATTGAAACCTTCATTCATTTCAAACCACGGGATCAGTGGCGTGAAGGCATGACCAGCGAAAAATTGCGCCAAGAGCTTGATAAAGCCGTGAATTTCCCCGGCCTCACGAACGCCTGGGTCATGCCGATTAAAACCCGTATAGATATGCTGGCCACGGGCATTAAAACGCCGGTAGGTATTAAGGTGGCAGGTACAGATTTGAAGGTCATTCAGCGTATCGGCCAAGATATCGAGACCATTTTGTCGGACATGCAAGGCACAGCATCCGTTTATTCGGAACGCTCTGCCGCAGGTCGCTATATCAAAGTTGATATCGACCGACAAAAAGCTTCTCGCTACGGCTTGAATATTGATGATGTACAGCAAATTGTCGCCAGTGCAGTGGGCGGCATGAATATTACCGAAACCGTTGAAGGTCTTGAGCGTTATCCGGTCAACCTGCGTTACCCTCAATCCTATCGAGACTCACCAGAATCATTGCAGGTCTTACCGATAGTGACGCCAAGCGGTCAACAAATAGCCCTTGCCGATGTTGCCAATATCTATATTGAGGAGGGGCCGGCAGGGATAAAAAGTGAAAATGCGCGGGTCAACGGTTGGACTTATATTGATATAGAAGATATTGATATAGGCAATTATATCGACAAAGCCAATAGTCTATTGAATCAGCAACTAGCGCTACCGGCGGGCTATAGCCTGAAATGGGCTGGGCAATATGAATATATGCAACGGGCAAAAGCCAAGCTTAGCTACGTGATACCGCTAACCTTAGCGATTATTTTACTGCTGCTGTATCTCAATTTCCGCAGCTTAGCTGAGGTTGCTATTATTATGGGCACCTTGCCATTAGCTATGATTGGCGGCATCTGGTTGTTGTACCTGCAAGGTTTTAACTTGTCTGTAGCGGTCGGGGTCGGCTTCATCGCCTTAGCAGGGGTGGCAGTTGAGATAGGTGTGATCATGTTGGTCTATCTCAATCAAGCCTACCAGCAATTAATAGATGAACACCGCACGCACAATACTCGTCCGTCGATTGATGAGCTACGCCATGCCGTTATGCAAGGAGCTGGTTTACGGGTTCGCCCTGTGATCATGACAGTTGCGACTGTCATGATAGGGCTATTACCGGTTTTATACGGCTCAGGTACTGGCTCAGAGGTCATGAGCCGAATTGCCGCCCCTATGGTTGGGGGTATGGCCAGTGCATTGATTTTATCCTTAATCGTGGTGCCGGTTGTGTATTTACTGTGGCGCAAGGCGCAGCTTAGAGGTTTGTTTAACTATTAAGGATTGTCATTCGAGAATCTTCATTCTGATGCTGGCCCCGATAGGGCTAGCACCAGAATATGATTAGAATGCTTATTCTTTAGATGAGACGATTACAGGTGCTTTCTGCCAATAACCTTGACTACCTAACTTGGTCCAAGCCCACTTAGTCCAGCTAACTAAGGCGAAACTCAACCAAATCACCCATGCCAACATTAGGCCTTTATAGAACCAAATCGGCGCGGTAAAGATGGATACCTCTGGCAACAGTCCTGTGCTTTTATCCGCAAACCAGATTAACTGATAGCTTGAAGACATATTGCCTTCAATACCCATGCTTGGAGTGCCCAGTAAGCTAATGGGAACAACTGCAATAAGAGACAGTATGGTGATCACGGATAGGAAATATAAGCCCATTTGAGCCGCATTATAGCTAGAGGTCTTCATCTTATTAGAACGATATGTGCTGGCAGTGATGGCGGCAAACCAAGCCGCAACCAGCATCAAAATCGCCCAGTTGTTTAAACTTAAGCCTAAGCCCAGAATAATCCAGCTTAACCATGATAATGGCGAGAAAGATAAACGGGATAACAGCACTGCAATGAGGATAAACACCAAAAGTTCACCCCAATATAAAATAGCTGGGCCAAGTGTTGGGCCATCAGCCCAGAGTATCCAACGCTGCTTATTCATCTTAACGACCGTATTGATATTGCTCACCGGCGCATTAAGATTAAATTGCGGTGAGGAAAACATCAGTCCGGGAGTTTGATCCGAGCGCATCGAAATGATCACACTATGTTCACCAGGTGATATGGGCAAGGTAAGAGCATTATTAGCGGGTTGTAGATTGACTATTTGGTTATCCACTTTGACTTGTTTGAGCTGATAATTGGCCGGCAAATCTATACTGTGTTCTCCACCACGGGTACTGCGATATTGCATCTCCAGTTCTAATGTCGCGGTACGGGTGCCTTGTTCAACCGTTAGGTCTGCTGCGTCAATAGCTAATACTTGTCCTTTTACTGCAGCAGGGCGAATACTATTCATTATCAAGGTTTCACCAGGATAAGGTGTGAAATGATAAGAATAATAATCCACTGGATCCTGTTGTTGCAGGATAATAGGCACGCCACTCAATTCACTATGCCAAGCAGGACTAACCATAACGGCCCATTCTTCTATGACGGATGGATCTGTGTCTGCGGTCAAGGTTATTTCCGGCTGCCGTTGCAAAGTTGAACGCCAATTGGTTTTCTGTTCCCCTGCGGCAATGGTTACTGAAACTCGATTATCCGTAACCGACATATTAGAGGTTGTAACGAATTCCCCTGGCAAAATGGGTATTTGCACGGTAATAGATCCATTGGCAGGTGCAATACGTTCAACTTGCGTGTCTATACGCCAAATCTGGTCGATTGAAATGCGCCGGGTAACTTTGACTATGGGTTTAGCCAAGTAGCGAGAAACTTGTTGATTATCCTCAGAAGCTTGCGGCTCAGTGGCGATAAACGCTAAAGAGTTGCCTGTAAGGCGATGTTGCTGCACGCCGATAATTTGCCAATCTTTACTCGCAGAGAGTTCGATTCGCTTAGGTATCTGGTTAAATTGCAGTTGCAACTCATCAATGCTGGCAAGTTGACCGATGACGTTTAAGTTAGATATCCCCTTTGGGATGGCCACATAAATCCAGCCATCTTTTTTGTACATGCTGGATAACTCTTTTTGCTCGAGGGTTAACTTTTCCGGCCGCCAAAACTCAGAGCGCGGCAAAGCGATGATAGCGTCTACACTGGCATGCACTTCGAAATCCAAGTTTAAGGTTTTACCAGAGGTGATAACAGTCAATTGATTAATTGATGAACACTGGGGAGCACATGGTGGTGGCTGCAAGACGCGGTTGCGTAACTCATTAAGTAGCTCTTGATTAGGCAAGTCACTAGCGCTGCTTTCTGGCACGTATCCTGGGAATAAAAATACTAGCCCAATTACCATCGCCGCGGTACGCATAGGTAAGCGACTAGCCACAGCATGTAAGCTTTGTTTAACTAACAGGTATAGCCAAGCGATGAGCAGCACTATGCCAATACTCTTCAGCACGCGGTTAGTGTTCTTATCCAGAATGATTATTTCAAACTGTTGCTCGCTGGCTACTGGGCTGGACCAGTTGATAAAATATTGCTTCCATTGCCAATTAGGTATCCCAGAACCGGCTTGCATCAGCGCATCAGATTGATAGCGTTCCATAAGTAAGTCTTTGTCACGAAGTCGGCTACCTGTTACCACAATTTTTTCGACTGGAGAGCTTGATTTGTAGGCTTCATCGTCTGGTAGCATGTTAAAAACGTCCGGCCTGGCGTTAAAATTTTCTATCAGTGTAGCGCTGTTATTTCGCTCTAGTTGCGGATGTAAAACATTGCGCAATTGACTGGCCACAAAAAACAATATACATCCCAACGCGATGGCTACGCTCAAGCGCCAGTAGAACAGAACGATACTTTTTATCGCAGCGAAATTAAGGTGTTTGCGCATCCCATGGGCTAGTAGCAGGTTTAACATAGCAACGATAGGCGCACTAGGTTGTTGATAGATAAGGATCAGGGTTAGAGCGGTAAGAATGCCGGCTTGAATGCTGACTAAGCGTCCTGCCACTATGCTGGCGAGCAATACAATGAAGCTACTCCAAATGGACCAATTGCTCAGCCAGCTTTGAGATACTCTGTCTGCGCCCATTACGGCAAATAACTCATGGCCAGGGGGAAGGTTAAGGCGAATGGAAACCTTATCAAAATCTTGTGACCACCCGCTAATGGGCAAGCTGCTTTGGGCAGCAAGCATGCCTCGCGCCTCGATATCCACTTCGGGATAACGGGTTTCAATTCCTGACTCATTGGTGGCGGTGGTCGTGATCAGAATCGCACCATCATTATCCTGTGCCGATTCAAGTTGAAAAGGCGAACTCATACTTAAGCGCCAATCCTTGATCATGCTACCACTGAGTTGGTCGACAAAGTTGAAGCTTTGATTGTCAAATGACAACCATAAATCCCGCTCCAGACTGAGTTTGTTTTCCAATTGCAATGGCATGCCTCGATGTTGGATATCGTAGCTGAGTGTGTCACCTACATTCATCAGGTAACTTGGAAGCTGATACCACTGAGCGGGGAGAGTTGCTTGCTCGCTATCAATCATGGTTGCGCCACTAAGTTTACCTAATCGAATTTTCTCATCGGCTTGGAATAGCCAAATCTCTTGAGGCGGCCAATGATGACTTACTGCTGGCCGCTGCCACTGCAAATGGGTTGCGCTGGCATAGGCAACAACCATTAACTGCCAATCACCAGGCTTTAATTTGGCATGTAGTAAGCCCTGCGAATCAATATAAACCGGAAATTCAGCATTGATCTCAATAAGCTCAAAGCCCTCAGGTAACACCTTACCTAGAATTACTTCGCGCATTTTTCCCGATACTGACAAATCCAAATAGGTTTCTAATTTAAGGAAAGCACCGTCTGTCAGTTTACGGGCCACGGACAACTCAACAGCATCTTGTTGCTGTTTATCCATTTCAATGTTTTGAAACCACAGCTCCCTATTCTCTATTTTAGGGAAGGCCACTTTTTGTTGTTCAACGGTTAAATTCACCAATGCTGTTTGTGCCGGAACTGAGATACTGTCTGGCAGTGATTTCCAGTTAAATTCGCCCGTTAGAGTGTAATTGCCAACTTTTAACTCAATGGCGGGGTAACCGTTGAAGTCAATCACTGCATAGAGCTGCTTGTTCACTTTGACATTTTGCGGCCAATTTATACTGTCGCCAGGTAAGGGCACAAAGGTCGGATCCAGGACTTGCCATTTTTGACTAAAGGTTGCGTTTTGACTGGCAATATCTAATTGCAACGCGCTGCTCCAGGCGCAGATATGATTATCCTGGTTATTATAGTCAGTTTGATTAATGGCTGGACATTGGCTTTTTTCATAGCCTTCAAGTACCCAAGGTATCCACGACTTTAATTCTGCGGGAATGGCAGTCTCGGCTAGGCTATTTAGGCTTGTAGCAAGCAGTAATAATGGGATCAGGATGGATTTTTTCATTGCCACAGTAGGTCCTTGTGAGCGGTTAGATATCAGTGTGCCAGTAGCGGCGAAAAGATCAACAAATACTCATAACGAAGCAGTTGATAAAAAGGGTTAAATTTGAAAGGAATCGTTCACAAAAAAGCCCGCGAGATTTTGATTCCTGCGGGCTTAGTACTGTTTAACTAGTAACTAGAGCTCTGTACTTGTACTCGTTGATATAGTGTCGACGAGGCGATTTCCTTGTCGGTTACGGTTCCATCTTCCAATTGCTCTAAATGGTATTTTAAGGTCATCTAGAATCAGATACATGCTCGGGATTAAAATCAAAGTGACCAAGGTGGCATACAGCACGGCAAAACCAAGGGCAATAGCCATTGGAATTACGAAACGAGCTTGAAGGCTGGTTTCGAACATGATCGGTAGCACACCGGCAAAGGTCGTTATCGAGGTTAAGGTAATCGCCCTAAAGCGGGCACAGCCTGCATCTAGTACAGCCTGCTTAATTGGCATGCCCATTTTTCGCTGTTGATTGACGTAGTCGGTCATCAACAAGGAGTCATTTATGACTACCCCTGCTGCGGCAATTAATCCAAATGTTGACATCATGCTGATATCGACATTAAAAAAGAAATGGCCCCAGATTGCACCGGTGAAACTAAAGGGAATAACTAACAAAATCATGAAGGGTTGCATATAACTCTTCAGTGGTACAGCTAACAAGATATACATCATGATCAAGCCTGCAACGAAAAACATCATCTGTTCATTCTGTTGCGATTGTTGCTCTTCTATCGCACCACCCAATTCCGTTTTCACAGCAGGGAACAGCTCTTTAAGTTTGGGCAGAAGTGTCTCTTCAATGGTGTTTACCACTTCATTGGGCTCTACCACTTCCTGATCGATTGCACCCCAAACATATACGCTTCTGTAACCGCCTTCCCGGCGTATGTAGCTGATGCCTGGTTTTTCTTCCAGTGACACCACATCACCTAACAATACTTCTTTGCCGGCAGGTGTGGTCACGACAGCATATTTTAATTCGGCAAAACGCTCTCTGGTAAGTTTAGGGTAGCGAACCATTACCCGGACTTCTTCGCCGTTACGAATAACCCGCTGGGCTTCGCCGCCATAGAAACTAGCACCAACCTGATTGGCGATAGTGGCTAAATCTAGACCTAAATCGTAAGCCACTGGCAGTAAGGTCATCTGAATTTCTTTGCTGGCTGGGTCAATAGTTGAGCTGACGTCGTATAAGCCCTTTTCATATTGCAGCATTTCAATAAACTGTCTGCCTGCCGCGTTTAAGGTTTCAATATCAGGCCCAAACAATAAGAATCCGAAATCTCCGTCGTCGCCGCCGCCATTAACGTCATCCCTTACGGTAAATGACTTCATTCCAGGAATTTCAGGAATGGCTTTGCGCCAGCGCCGGGCTAGTTCGAAGGTATCAAAAGGTCGATCTTCTTCGTCAACGAGAGGAATAACCAAGCGACCTTGTGTGCGTCCCTGATTAAAGACCAACATATCTTTAATCATGCCAGTGCCGTATTCATCGATGATTTGTTGCTCAACACGATTGACGGTACTTTCGATGGTTTGCAGCGCAGTAATGGTGGCCGTATCAGAGACATTTTCATTCATCTCAATACGAATGTCTGGGAAGTCGTGGGGCACTTTAGGCGCTGGCACCATACGCACATGATTAGCCATGATCAAACCTATGCTGATCATTAACATGGCGATAAAGCCTGCTAACACTAACCAGCGGAAATTAGTGCATTTGTCGATAAAGTTCCGATATGGACCGTTCACAAATCCAAAGAAGCGAGTATTAAAGCGGTCTCGCCAACTACCTGGTTTCACTGGTTTAAAGTTTGTATGTGCTAAATGGGCAGGAAGGATGAGTTTTGATTCAACTAAACTGAATATAAGACACAATATCACCACTGTGGCGATATTATAGAAAAATGCCCCGTCGGGTCCACTGGATTGGGTGAAGGGGGCAAATACCGCAATGGTCGTTAATACCCCGAAGGTGGCAGGTATCGCGACGCGTTTTGCACCCCTGACCACGTTTTCGACACCGCCGCCGTATTTTTCCACTTCGGTATAGGCGCTTTCTCCTATAACAATTGCATCATCCACCACTATCCCTAGCACCATAATGAATGCAAACAGTGACAGGATATTAATGCTGATACCAAACATGCTCATGGTCATAACCGCACCTAAGAAACACACTGGCAGGCCGACCATTACCCATAGCGCTAATCGGAAGCGCAAAAACAATGACAACATGAAGGCAACTAGAATCGACCCTTGAAATAGGTTCTTCAACATCATATCTAAGCGCGCATTCAGATAGAAAGTCATATCGATTAATATCTTCAACTCTAAGCCTTCAGGCAAGGTTTTGTTGCGTGCTTCAATAAAGGCTTTTACGGATTCTGCGACCGGCACCATATTTTGATCTTTGGTGGCATTAACCGACATAAAGATTGCATTTTTACCGCTATATTTGAAATAACGCTCACCTTCAGTTAAACCATCTTTAATAATGGCTACATCTTCAAGCAGCACTTTTGCTCCGTTGTCACCAATCTTTATAGGAATTCGGCGAAATTCGTCGCCACTATAGGATTGATTTTCAACTCTGACTGAAATTATGCCTGACTCAGTTCGTAACTGACCCGCTGAAAAGTTTGCGGAATGACGGCGAATCGCCGTGGTAACGTCACTCAAGGTTAGATTATATTTACGCAGCTCACCGGGTTGTATTTCAATCGCAATTTCATCGTCAGGTGCATCCAAACCAACCAAAGATACATTGTTCATGTGCAATAATTCATCTTCGATTTTTTTAGCTAAGGTTTTCAATTCTGACAATGGCACATCGCCTACCAAGGACATTTCGATAACGTCTTGATTAAACTCAACTTGTGAAATTGTAACTGGCTCCATTTCAGCAGGGAAGGTGGCTATACTGTCAACTCTTAACTTAATTTTGTCTAATACGTCAGTTAGGTTTTCATCGGTTTTAATTTCAAGGGTGACACGGCCACTATTGCGGTATGCACGAGACCAACTTTTCTTGATTTCGGTGACATCTTTTAGGGCCTCTTCCACCTTGATTAAAATGCCTTCTTCGATTTCTTGTGGCGAAGCACCCCGGTAGCTGGCTTCAATATTGATATAGTTAATCTCAATATTGGGGAACATTTGACGCTGGATGGTGAAGTAGCTAATTACGCCCATGATGATAATGAAAACCATCAATAAATTAGCCGCCACTGAATTATTGGCAAAATAGGCAATCAGGCCAGTTTGTTTTTCTTCATTAGTCATACTGTGTCTGCCTAAGATTCAGGTTGCTGGGCAACTAGATCATTGTCTTTGGCATCTGAAGAAAGTCTTACTTCCATGCCTTTTTGCGGATATTCAGGAACAGTTAAAACTACTCTGTCACTATTGTTTAATCCACTACTAACAATGAAAAAAGCACCTTCTTCACGGATGATTTCTACCGGTTTAGCTTGTAATTTATTGTCTTGGTCAACCACCCATACTTTACGATTGGTGACTAGTTGCTGTGGCAGGCGATAGACATTCTGCAGGGTTTGACCGGAGATATTAACTTCAACATAACTACCGTATTTGAGCGCAGGCAAATTGCTATTGAGACCATAAGGGTCGTCTACCCGAACAACTAGTTGGCTCATTCTGGTGCTTTTATCAATGATGCCAATGTCTCTAGAAATATAACCTACGCGACTAAAGGTTTTAACCCCTTTATTAATAACAATGGCTTCTTGCTTTTGTAACGATGCGGGTAAGAAGGCACTGTCAAAACCGGCTATAGGGAAGAGTATTTCCGCCGTTTCGATATTATTGATTACGCCGACAGCAGTGCCGCGATTGACGTATTCTCCCAAGCCGATGTCTCTAGCAATGACTAACGCATCATAAGGTGCTTTGACTTCGCAATTACGCAGATCCCGCTGGGCAATTTTTAGTTTGGATTCTGCCGATTTAACCGAAGCGGAAGCGCTAAGCATTTGTGGTTTTCTCAGGTAAAGATCGCTTACCTGATTGGCAGAGAGGTTACTTGCTTCACGTTTAGCCACTTCGCCACGTGCTTGTTCTTCAATTAACGCTGCTTTGGCTTGGGATAATTCTGCTTCCGCTTGCAGCAAAGCCGCTTCGTAAGCATCTTTTTCAATACTGAAAAGTACATCTCCTCGTTGAACCAAACCCCCAGCGACAAATTTTTCGTTCCAATGGGTGACTTGACCTGATACCTGAGCGGATAGATTGGTCGTTTCTAATGGTGCAACCTCACCAAAGCTATGAATTAACACCTGGTAATCCATTGACTCGGCCGTTTCAACCGTAACTACAGGCCGCGTGTCGACTACCTGCTTATCCTTATCTTCTTCTGCCGTCGCTTTAACTAGAAACATGCCACCGAAGCCTAGGCCAATGACAACAAAAAAAAGTAGAGCTTTTATCCAAGGGTTATTCATAGTGATTCACTTGTCTTCCATTTTCCTGCGCTAGGATACCTAATTTTAGCGATTAAGCGATCCTAGCAAATTGTAACTAATCATTATCTTCTAAATGTAACGTTTACCAGCGGGAACATCTCAAGGTGACTTAGTTTAAAACAATATATGTTTGCGCATATGTGTCTGAAGTCTTTTAAGCATCGAGGCACGTTTCAATTTATTAATAAGCAGTTTACGTACCAATAACAAATATTGTGCAATGCTACCTTGAATCGTCATTTAAATGAAGAATTAAACCTCTGTTTTCACGTGATTTTTTAATGGTTTATGTGGACAGAAATAAGATTAAAATCCTAAATCGCTAGGAACTTGAGGCAAATAAAGGTTAAGTTAGATGCTACAAAGTGGGCCAATTGACAAAATTCTGTCACCCTAGACCATACAGACTTGCGCTCCCGCAGTCAGGTACATAAGCAATATTTAACATCAGGAGAGAGTTCAAGGTGAAAATTTTTAGTTTATTTGCGGTTTTTTTACTGAGCTTTAACTGTAATGCCCAACAAAAATTTGAATATGGCCCTGTGTTTAGCCAATATGGCAAACATGTAAAGGTTCACACTAACCCGCTAGTAAATAAAGACAGCCACTTTAAAGTTGTTTTCGATGTGGCTGAAATCAGCGGTGAAAACGTCATCAATCGTCGCTTTGATAGTCTCGCTCGATTCATTAATATGCATGTGGCCAACGGTGTTCCACTAGAAAATATAGATTTAGCATTAGTAGTACACGGTAAGGCTGGTGTAGATTTATTGAATCATGCTGCATATAAGGCTCGCTTTGGTCAACAAAACCCAAATGGGGATCTAATTGAAAAATTGTTAGCCAATAGAGTGAAAATATTTCTGTGTGGTCAATCTGCGGCCTACCAAGGAATTGCAAACGAACAATTGATCACTGAGGTGCAAATGGCTTTATCTGCTATGACAGCCAATGCGCTGCTTAGTCAGCAAGGCTATACTCATAATCCATTTTAAGCTTTGCTATTTCCTTTGCTCAAAATAGCATATAATGGCGGCTCGAAGCGGCTTCACTATGTCACCAGCATTTTAATATTTCATTTTAGTAAAGTAGTACCTGCGTGAGCGATTTTATTAGTAAACATAAATGGCAGATTCAAGCCATTTTGACAGCATTATTTTTCCTTTTTTTAAACCTGATTCTAGGTGTCATTGTCGTACCTCATAGTCATCTTCATGAGATTCAATACCGAGATATTGGCGCAGCACTGGCGCTTCCTACAATTGGTGCATTTTGCTTTGTTGTTTTGCCCTTGGTTGTCGATAAAGCACGTCTGGCATTTCTCCAAACGGCCCTGGAAACCCGGTCCTGTCAAGACATAGCGATACAGTACTCACGTGAAGCCGCCGCTCTGCCGAAAAAGTATCTGCTGGTAAGTTTTGGATTAGCATCAATGATGATGTTTTGTTATTTCTATACAGAAGGACTGTTTTATGTGGATGAGTTGGGCTTTGAGCTCAATGTGATACGTTTTCCACTGGTCGTCCAAGCGTTATTTATGTGGACTTCAATCATACTCAGTTTAATTTGCATATATAAAATTACACGACTCATCGATAGCTTTGTAGAACATCATCTTAAAGTTGAGCTATTTCGTGCCGACGAATTATTCCCTATTGCCAATACGGTGTTTTGGAATGCGCTATTCTTTTCTTTTGCCGTGGCCTTGGCTCCTTTATTTTGGCTGGGTGGAACCCCTGGATTCAAAGATTTTATTATCGCTATGACCTTACTATTTCTAATGATTAATTTGATATTCTATCCGCTGCTAAGAGTTAGACATATCATCAAAAAAAAGAAAATGGAGGTAGTGCGCGACTATCGACACAGTGGCAGTAGTTATTCACAGCAGTGGCTAGATAGTTCGTCTTTCATGGCGAACTTTACCGCCCCGAGTCCCAATCGGATAAAATTATCCGCTTTGGGTGGAGAAATTGTTAAAGCTGACCAATGGTCGGAAAATTTACATCTGACAATTCGTTTTTGTTTTTTGTTGCTTATTCCGACGCTTTCTTGGGTGGGCAGTTCGATACTTAGCGCCATAATTGAGATTTTACAGGGATCTTAATTTTGAAAAACCTATGTTGTTGATGTATTCCACCAAACAGTAATTGTTGGTGCTAGTAACATGCTGAACTTAAGGCGCTAGCATAGGTCTGTAGTAAACTGCTTAGCTAAAATACATCAAAGCTCGGTGTGTTAGAGACAGAAATATGCCACTCGTCAAACTACTCGTTTTTACCTTAATGTCAGTTTTGATCAGCGCATGCACAAGTGTGCCTATTTATAGCATGTATAAGTTGGCCAAACTTGATCCTTTGACGGCCAACCCCGAGCACATTCGTATTGCCATCCGCACCCATGAAGGGGTGGTAATCAACAAGGGTGATGTCAAAATGGAGCTTGGCTACCAAGCCGATGATGACAGTCTGATCATTGCAGATATCTATCTGGTAGAAGTAAGTCAGAACCCAGTGTTGAGTAAAGCTTTATTCGCTGGGCTGCAACAAAATGAGAAAATTACGCTGTTAAATCTGAGCTCCGATGATGCGCAACAAATGCGTAACGTGCAGAAGCTAGTATCACAACATCAGGCGTAAAATCAGCGGGGACAGGGGCGCTTTGGCGTGGGAGTAGAAAACAGTTGCATAGCAAGATCACTTCCTCAAGATGAATTGCTACTGGATATTTTTATCCAAACAAATCCAGACGAGAACTTCTTTGTGTTGTTCGAAGATATGGATCTATATGAAAAACTCCCAGACGGTGCGACTCAATGGCCACTTTGTGATGAGCTACCAGTTGTTAAAGGTACCCATGTAACTGGCGATGCGGGATAAATTTGTTTAACCTAGGTAATTAAATTTTTTGGGGAAGCACTATGCGTAAGTTAGCCATCCTATCCACCGACGATTTGGAAGACTTCTTTGTTTATGACCACTTAGCTTATGAACCACTCAAACAAGCTGGTTGGGAAGTTGAAGAGGTGTCATGGCACGCTAAAGATGTTGACTGGGAGCAATTTGAAGTCGTGGTGATCCGCAGCACTTGGGATTATCAATCCTATTGCAGTGAATTTGTCGCGGTTCTTGAAAAAATTAATGCTGGCAGTGCCAAACTGGAGAACAGCCTAAATCTAGTCAAATGGAATATCAGTAAAAACTACTTGTTGGAGCTAGAGCAGAAGGGAATTGATATAGTCCCCACCCTATGGTGCCAATCTTTTGATTACCCTCAAATCAAAAGTGCATTTGCCCATTTTAATTGTGCTGAGATAGTAATTAAACCTTGGGTAAGTGCCAATGCCGACCATACTTTCAGATTGACACCGCAAGATGTTGAAGAACAGCTGGAAGGGTTGGAACAAGTATTTGGTGAGCGAGAATATATGCTGCAACCATTCTTGAGAAATGTAGTCCGCGAGGGGGAGTATTCGTTATTTTACTTTGCTGGTGAATACAGCCATAGCATTTTAAAAATCCCCAAACGTAATGACTTCCGCGTTCAAGAGGAGCACGGTGGACAAATGCGCAGTATCGAGGCTTCAGAGGAGTTATTGGCCGCTGGACAAGCTATAATGTTGGCTTTGCCTGAGCAGCCTTTGTACGCTCGAATCGATTTGGTCGCTTTTCAGGGACGATATGTTTTAATGGAAGCCGAACTCATTGAGCCTTCGCTATATTTCAATATGGATGATGAGTCTGCTAACCGTTTCGCCAATGCTTTTATCAATCGATACGGAAAAGGCTAACCTTGGTTCGAAAGCATACTAGTATATAGGCCGTTTTGTTTTACCATGCGGGTTGAAATCGATGTATTGAAACGCAGCACGCCTGGTATACGACTTAATTCCACTCTGAGTAATTTATCAAAATCGTTAATGTCTTTGGCCAATATTTCCAAAACATAATCGAACTCGCCGGTAACCGCATGGCAAGAGCGCACAAAATTATGGGCGATTATCGCTTGCTCAAATTTTTGGTACTGCTCAAAATCAATCACCACATGCACTAAAGCCCTCACACTTAAACCCAATGCGCAGGGATCAATTTGTGCGGCAAAGCCTGTAATAATATTGGCCTGTTGTAAATGCTTTACCCGGTTCCAACAGGGCGTTTTGCTGAGTCCAATGGACTCTCCCAGCGCGGCATACGAAAGGCGTGCATCTTGCTCGAGTTTGGAAATGATGTGCTTATCTTTATCGTCCATTTTCACTAACGTTCTTATTATTTGTTGACTGGCAAAACAATGTACCTTTTTGTTCCGAATATCAACAGTAAAAAGGACAATGTTCAAGTCCGCTTTAGTTACACTGGCAGCCCGATTATTTCTTTGGAAAGCTTATGTACCGCAGCAAATACTCTAGCCTATTAGAAAACCCAGAAATACTGGATTATGGCGCCTATCTTCAATGTGATTCGTTGTTAAAGTGTCAAAAACCCCTGGATACCTTGTGTAATGGTGATGAACTTCAGTTTCAAATTGTCCATCAGGTAGAAGAACTCTGGATGAAGCTGATGGTTTATACTTTGATTGATGTGCTTGAGTATATGCAACAGGAACAGAGTCATCGGGTAATAACCTTGATGAAGCGTGTGCATATGCTGCAAAAAATGATGATCGAACAAATGGATTTGTTAGAGACAATGTCGCCCAAAGAGTATCAGCAAATACGTCTACAATTAGGCAATGGAAGTGGGCAAGAATCTCCCGGTTTTAGGATCTTATTGAAAATTCCGAGCGATTTGTGGAGCGTATTTAGTCAGCATTATGTGCAAGGTAGAGATAGCTCAATCGAAGCGATTTATGATAGCCAATATAAACATGATGACAGCTATGTTATAGCTGAATCTTTGGTCGAATTTGACGAGCTGTTACAAAAATTCCGCTTGCAACATATGTTGCTCATTCAACGCTCCATCGGTATGGACTCGCGTTCTCTCAAAGGTAGACCTGTAGAGATGCTCAAGTCGGGTGCAAAACATCAATTTTTCCCTGAGCTATGGCAAATCAGGAATCAAATGACAGATACGTGGGGGCAATCCTATGGGAAAGTTCGAGATTCGCTACTTGATGATAAGCAGGCTGAAGCTAAATGAGTTATAACGACCGCTTTGATATGCCAGACAAGCCTTACTTTTTGAGTCATTCTGTGGGCTGTCTGAGCAAAGCTTCGCAGTGTAGTTTGGCGGAAAACTTTCTAAATCCATGGAAAAAGTCAGGAGGGGAAGCCTGGCATCCTTGGATGACGGTTATCAAAGACTTCAATGAGGCCTTAGCACTATTATTTAATGCTAAGGCTGCTGACTTTTGTCCTCAGACCAATCTCTCTAGTGGCTTCAGCAAGTTTTTACTGTCAATGCCCGCACCCTCACCCAAACGCAACAAAGTATTAATGCATCATGATGCCTTTCCGTCTATGGGGTTTGTGGTCAAAGGACTGCAGGCTATGGGTTTAGAGTTGCTATTGATCGATTCCAAATACAGTGCCGATGATATTAAAAGCTGGGAGCAGCATATCGACAGTCAGATACTATGTGCGCTGGTAACCCATGTGCACTCTAATACTGGCATAGTGTCTCCGGTGGAGGATATTGTTAAATTGTGTCGCCAGTTTGACGTGCTGGCTGCAGTGGATATAGCGCAGTCCGCTGGTGTGATAAATATTGATCTTACTCAATGGTCTGCCGATGTTGTGTTTGGTTCATGTGTTAAATGGTTATGCGGTGGTCCGGGCGCGGGATTTATGTGGATCAATCCTGATTTAATTGGGCAGCTTAATCCAGTAGATGTGGGTTGGTTCTCCCACCAAAACCCATTTGAGATGGATATCGAGCATTTACAGTATGCTGATAATGCTAGTCGCTTCTGGGGAGGCACACCAAGTATTGCACCCTATGCATTGGCGTTAGGCGGAGTGAAAACAATTTTGGATATTGGCGTAGAGCAGGTATATGCCCATAACCGTCAGTTGTTATCAGGACTAGTCGAAGTCATTCAACCGCACCTAATATCAGCAATTAATTTGGCTAACATCGGTGGAACTCTGTGTGCCCAATTGTCAGACAAAAAGCTGCAGCAAGTGTGTCAAAATCTAGATCATATGCAGTGCTTTTATGATCAGCGTGGTCAAACTATTCGGCTATCTTTTCATATATATAACAGCGAACAAGATATGGCGGTTGTAGCGCAAGCATTCGGTTAGCGCTGAATTAATGGTTAACCGTAGTGTATTGTGCGTCAATATTAGTCATATATTCATCCATTCTGCCTTGTTGGCGACTGGTCAAGGGAAGAGATTCAAGCAAGCCTTTGCTTTTGTCTAAGTACAGAATGTGTTCTTCACTGAGCTGGGTTTCATCGACCAATTTGGCCAGCACTTTTAAGATGCTTAGGGCAATATTCGGATTGTTGGGTGACAAGGTGAATGTTTGAATCAACAGGTTGAATGCGGCATCGTAGCGTTTACTTTTATAATGATTTGATGCCATTTCACCTAGCTCTTTGGGTGAGTAATGAATGTCTTTTCGCTCTTGCGATTCCTGCTCAAGATACTCATTGATTACTTGTCCTAAAAATGAGTCTCCTTCTATCTGCTGCTTAATCGTATCCAGCAGTTTCAGTGCATCTTCCCAGTAGCCCATTTCGTGAAATGCTTTAACTTTATCTAAGTTGTCTTCGATTGAAGCTGTGGGAGTTAAATTTATATTTTCTTTGAGTAAAGTTTCAGCCGATTTCTTGTCATTTTTCAAATTGAACATGCGGGCTGAAATAACCACTAGTTTGTCTTTAAAGTCTTTGTTAGCCCCGTGTTCATTGACAAATAAATTAATGTCTCGCTCAGTCTTCAAAATAAGTTTGTTGGCTTCTTCACCATTTAAAGAGGCCGCCAAGTCGATAGCCGAACGAATAACATTCAGGGTTAGATCGGGGGAGTCGTGGATAGAATTTTTGGCAAATTTGGCCATATTCATGGTCGCCGTATATTGGCCTTTTTTATCATGATTAAGTCTGGCTAGATTCCATGATTTCTTATTTCGGTCGATATTACGAGGAGCAAGTTGGGTGGCTTGTTGGATAATTTCGTAGCCTTTGGCGTAATCTTCTTTGGCAATATAATATTCTGCTAAAATATCGAATGTAGTAAAGCGGGTATCGTCACGGTCGAGTAACTCTGCTGTGAGCTCTTCGGCTTCAGCTAATTTTTCCTGCTTGAGCAGGGCGCGCGCGATACTGACTTTTACCCAGCCATAGTTATATTGGGTTGCGAGGTTTTTGTAGAATGTCTCGGCTTGTGAATATTCCATTAATAGCATTAAACAATTACCAATCATGCGATTAATTTGCGGATGATAAGCACTCAATTCTTGGCCTTTTAACTGACGTTCTGCGTAATAGATAGCAGTTGTATATTCACCTTGATCCATACAATAGCTCAGTTTGTATAGTTTTTGTTTTATATTGAACAGGTAATTAAAGCGTTTTTCAATTCGTTTACGATCTAAAGGTTTCACCCAAAAGTCGCTTGGCTGCAATTCAACAACACAGTTCACCAACGTCATGGACGTGTCAGCACTTAGAAAGATAACTAAAGTTGTTTTAGAGATATAGCCTTTAAGTTTCATCTCCTCCAGTAAGTTAAAGCCGTCTTTATCGCTACGTATATCAAAAGAAATCAAAACAACGTCAAACTTGGTTTGTTCACACAACGTCAGCGCATAATAGGCGTTTTCGGCGCTTTTAAACTTGCGCACTCCCAAATCGACTAAGGCTGATTGAATGGTGTCATGGACTAAGGTTTGTCCATCGATAACAAGTACATTGAGTTCGTCTCGAGACGCTTGCGGTGGGATTGCTAACACGAAATATATTCCATTATGGTTGGTAGCTGGCAGATGACGAATAAATAAAGGTTGTTACTCTGGAACCGTCTGCCAGCGATATCATTGCCCAAGATGACAATATTTTCAAGCTCCTTCCTTGGAGTAAACTGGTTTATCTCTCCTTTTGCTGCCTGGGTGTATGCCGTTGGTTGTTCGCCGGACTGCGTTGGGGCGAAGAGGATTTGCTATGGCTAATGGTTGAGCGTACTCGCGATGGTGGACGAATTTGCTGAGTCGGGGCAGTCGTTTTTTGCTGCCTCATGTAAGTTTTTGGTTGATTATCGGTCTGGACGGCGGTGGTTTTTTGCTTTATCGGTTGCACGGCATGCGCTTTAGGGGGCGAAATAACATTATTGCGACTTTCTGCACTTACCTGACGGCGCTTATCAATTTGCTGAATATTTGTATCTGTTTGTCTCGACTCACGTTGCTTCGCTGTTACCTCTGCACGCTGATGCTTGACTCTTTGCTCGCTGAAGCGTTGCTTTGATGCTGCATCAGTGCGCTGCTGGACTCTGTGTTCACCAAGGCGTTGCTTGGTTCTTTTGGCGTCTAGTTGGCTGTTTTGCGCTTTTAGATTGCGAGTTCTGCTTACCACCTTGTCCGTTTGCACTTTGTTACGCACGTTTTGGCTATCACGGAAGCCTTCTCGTCTATATACAGTCTTAGGAGTGTGCTGGTTGTAACGCACCCCTCGTCTATGTTGTGGATCATGTTGCCAGCGTTGGTATTCATGACTTTTAACCCGCTTTATGCCATCTTCAATGCGCCCAGGACGTCGCGGATAATAATGACTTACTACGGTATATCGGTTACGCCACTGAAAACCGCCATAAAATACGCTATGCCGAACATAAACACGGGGGCTCCAATATAGGCCTGCATGCCAATAATAATGAGTTGGTCTATGCCAGTAGTAGGGAGGATAGTCATGCCACCCCCAGTTACCATATACGACCCGGGTGTCATAGTATGGAATATAGATGACTTCTCTATTTACCGGCTCGATAATGATATCGTCATCCTGTTCGACCACTTCAATATATTTACTGTTGCTCAATGTTCCCTGGGCATAAGCCTTTTGTCGCAAGGTTTGAATACTGGCTAATACTTGTTCTTCATTGACTAAAAAAGCATCCCCAAGATCCTGTAGCCAATTTAAATCATCAGTGATTTGCTGTAACAAGTCGTTAAATGGCACTAGTGCTTTTACACTTGGATCCCAATCTTGTTCTTCCACTGCTTGTAAGGCACTTTCCTCATCTAAATCGAGGTTGTCTGCGCGCCATCGCGCTGCCTGAATCACTTCCAAAGGATAAGTGGAGGCTACCAAGATGTGCGATAAAACCGAGTCTGGATACAATGCGATGGGTGCTAATAGCTGATCAAGCTCTGCTTGATTTAGACTATAAGGTGTCTGCGTTTCTTCTGTGGCACGATTTTGCTGGTCAGAAACTGGTTCAACGGATATCACATTGTTCGCTTGTTTAGCTTGGGCCAAGTTTGCAGCCAATGGACCCGTCAGTCCCATCACACATAAGTACATTAATAACTTTTTGCTTTGCATGGCAATCTCCTCATTACATAACGTACTTATAAAGGACTTGGCCTTAACCTTAGCTGAACCAATCTTGACTGGGGAAAATATTTTGTTTTTCAGTTTTGCTATGAAAAATACCATAAAAGCGCATTTCGTCGGCAACTAGATTTTAGGCGGCTGGAAACGGGAGGGTTGTTAGGGCCAATAAAATGGTGTGACCCCAGCAGATTAATGGGTAGACAAGCACAAAAAAGCCAAACATCTTGTTTGGCTTATTGGTGTGGCTGTTGGTGGATTATTTTTTAAACAGGTGGGGATCGAATTGATGTCCTAATTTTTCCGTTTTGGTGCGCAAATAGTCACGATTGTCGTCGGTCATGCCGTGATCGATTGGGGTACGACTAACCACATTAATGCCCATTTCTTCCAGCGCGGCTCGCTTCTTAGGATTGTTGGTCATCAATGACACCTTATTTACCTGCAAGGTATCTAGCATCAATTTACAAATGGCATAATCGCGCATATCTGCGTCAAACCCTAAGTGCTCGTTTGCTTCAACCGTATCCATACCACTGTCTTGCAACTTGTAAGCACGGATTTTATTCAATAAGCCTATGCCTCGACCTTCTTGGCGCAAATACAGCAGTACGCCTTTTTTGTTTTCGACCATGTTCTGCATTGCTTTTTCCAATTGGAAGCCACAATCACAACGGGTGCTAAATAAGGCATCACCAGTAAGGCACTCGGAGTGGATCCTGACGGGGATCACTTCATTATTTTGCCATTCACCATATGACAAGGCTACATGCTCTTGCTGCGAATCCACTTCAACAAATCCATGGATGGTAAATTTGCCAAAGCGGGTGGGCAACTTAGCAGAACTTACATACTCAAATTTATTTGAAGGATCACTGTTCACGCGTACTGGCCTTAAATTTCAATAACAGACTACTTAGAAAGACAATATGGGCACGATTACCCTTTTTACAAGCTTTAGTTTATGGTTTTGCAAGGGACAAAATTTTCTAAGGGTGCAGGTTTAGCCACGCCATAACCTTGGGCGAAGTCTACGCCAATCTTACCTAGCTCTACCATAATTTCTTTAGACTCGACAAATTCAGCAACTGTGGTCATGGACATAGCTTTCGCAACATCTTTGATGGAGCAAACCATGGCCATGTCTACTGGGTCAATGAGTAAATCACGCACAAAACTGCCGTCAATTTTGACACAGTTAACCGGTAGATTCTTCAAATAACTATAAGAGGAGAAGCCGCTGCCAAAATCATCCAAGGCGAAAGTGCAACCTAGCTTGCGAAAGGTATTAATGAACCGCAGAGTTTCTTCCATTTTAACGATGGCCATACTTTCGGTGATCTCAAAACAAATTTTGTGGTGTGGAATATTGTATTTCTCAAAACCACTAAGTAAATGCATCTTAAGATCGTTGTCAGCTAAAGAGTGGCCGCTAAGGTTGATGTTACATCGCTCCAATTTGGCCAAATGGGCCGGCTTGGAAGACAGCCACTTAAATGTGTTTTGTATCACCCATTTGTCGATTTGCGCCGTCAGCCCATAGCGCTCTGCTGAGGGCAAAAATGCGGCAGGAGGGACTATTTCACCATCCGGGCCAACCATGCGCAGTAAAATCTCATAATGATATCCGTCGTTCACTTTGGATAGGGGATAATAATGTTGATAGTAAAGTACGAAATGATCGTTCTCTAATGCTTGGTTAATTTGCGAGACCCATTTCAATTCGGATTCATAACGTTGCATTTTATGGTCGCTAGCAGAGTAGACATGGAGTCGGTTTCGACCTTGCTCCTTCGCTACATAACAGGCTCCATCTGCCATGCTCATGAGTTGCTCTGGGGTCTCAGCGCCATCATGCCAATCAACTAAACCTATGCTGATACCTGTGGTAAACATGCGATTTTCCCACACAAAACGAAACTCTTTTACAACATTTAGCACTTGGCTGGCCAGGAGATGGGCCGACTTTGTATTCTCAGCCTCAAGGATTACACCAAATTCGTCTCCACCTAAACGTGCTAGAACGCCCTTACCTGCTACCACATCGCTGAGTATTTGTGATAGTTGCTTTATCAATACATCGCCGGCTTTATGACCACAGGTATCATTAACCACTTTAAATTGATCAAGGTCCATGTAGAGTAAGGTTAAATCTTGCTTCAATTGCTTTGCTCGTCGAATACCGTCCCGCAATTTTTGCTCAAACTCACGGCGGTTATAAACACCGGTGAGTGAATCATGGGTGGCTAAATACTCTAGGCTGATACTGGATTGCTTTTTCTCTGTAACATCGAAAATCGATCCGAAGAAAAATTCATCGTCGCCATTACGGGTTAGTTGCACGGAAATGCAAAACCAAAATTCGCTGGCATCCCTGCGGATACCTTTTATCTCTCGACCAAGCACCATTCCTTTATCAAATATTTCATTAAGTAATCCATCGCGCTGCTGTGGATTGGCATAGAGCTGCGACGTATCCTGCACTTCAGCCAACATTTGCGCTTCATTTTCGAAGCCAAACAGCTGACACATGGCAGGATTAGTGGTGACTAACTTACCGTCTATGGTGGAGGTGTAGAGTCCTTCAGCGGAGTTTTTAAACAGATCATAAAATTGACGTAAATCTGCTAAGGCTGTCTGCTGGTGCGTGTGTTGCACGCGAATGATGTTCTGTTCATGGCTCTCAATTGCAACTGCAATTAACAGCACGCCAGTCATCACAAGGAAAGAACTGATCAGATCATAGTCGACGGGAAGGACGGCGCCAGATAAATAAAGGCTTACATTTAACATACTGATTGCACTGATAATTAGCCATCCAAATATATAAAGTCGGTTGGCCAATGGGTGTTCACGATGGTGATAAATTAATGCTAACAATAAGTGCAACAGAACCGCGGCGGCCGTTAACGCCGAGGCGACTATAATCTGCCAGTAGCTATTTAAAGTGGGTGCAACCACCACCAGAGCTATTGCCATCATATAAGATATAAAACGCCAATAAATGGGGACAGCCACAAGTAGGTTATGGGATACCTTTGCAGCGGTAAAAATGGTAATCGCAATTAATAAACTGCTGATGTGGGCGGAATAAGCCCCTAGGCCAGTTAGTTGAGTCACAACCCCGTTTATGTTTAAAAAAAGCATCAATAAACTGGCGTTGGCAATTGCAAACCAGAAGCGAGTGGGGCTTCGTAGAATTACGTAAGTAATTAAAAAATAGAAAAAAAGTATTGCTAATGCGCCGCTAATTACGCCGATAAAAGCTAATCGAAATTGCTCTTCAGCAATAAGTGCGTTTTCGCTCCAGAGATCCAATGCCACTGTGCTGGGTCCATCGTCTCTAATTCTTAAGTAAACTGAGACCAGTTGATTTTCATCAAGGGTTAACGGTAATACAAAATTGCGATGACTGAACGGGCGTTGGGTAATTTCCCGTTTGGCTCCCACTAAATAGGATTCTAGAATTCTATTTTTTTCATCCAAAATATAAGCATCTAGAAAATTAATTGAAGGATTACCCACTACTACAAAATAGTTATTTCTTTTATTGTCGATATGTTCAAAGGAAAAGCGCACCCACATTGCTTGATTTTCACCCATCGGAGCGGTGTTCCAATTAGTGGTCCAACCTTGCATCGCCTGTACTTGTGAAAGTTGACTGCGTTTGTTGGTCAGCAAAACCTCAGAATAGGAGTGCAATTCAAGATGCTGGGTAGACTGCTCTAGCCTGATTGGCTTTTTATCAGCCACGTCCGCCCAGGCGTGTGACGACAGTGCTGCGAAGGCAATACATACTGCTAAGGAAAAAACTCTAACTAAATCCAATCTAACTGACCATCCATATTGTAGTGCTAGATCCACGCTAAATATTGTGAGATTGCAGATCTACTAGCAAGTTTAGCAATGATGTTTTGCTAACATTACTTAAAGATTCTATCCATATTGCCTCACAAGTGGCGTCATAACAAAGCATAAATGACCCTTCTTCGTAGATAAATTGAATTTGTGCCCGGTCAGCTCCGTGACTCACCTCCTGAATGATGCAATTTGTTGATTTTATAAGCAATAATGCCCATTCTATAGTCACTTCCTGAGCGGGGAAAGGGGCTATTGATGAGACTAAATTTTCCCCTTCTAACTGCCATCTAGCAGAATTTAGCTGCTGCATGAAATCTCCATATCTTGTCCCCAGCTTGGCGGCGTCGCAGCATAGCTTTGAAAATTATTTTGTTCGTCAAACGGATTAGCCAATACTTTAAGCAGTTGCTCACATTCAGAAAAATCGCCCTCTTCGGCACGATCAATCGCAATTTGGGCTAAGTAATTACGTAAGATGTATTTCGGATTAACCTGCTGCATTTGCAGCTGGCGCGACTCAGCTGATAAGGTTTCGATGGCGAGTCTGCTGCGGTATTGGACGAACCAATCTTTTGCCCGTTGACGGTCTATGAAGTGGTCAACGAATTGGTTCTCGCTAATTGCTTGATTGCACAATAGGCGGAAGCTTTGACTAAAATCTCGTTTGTCTTGTTCCAACATCGACAACCAGCCATTCACCAATTCTAGGTCATCTTCTTGAGGTTGATGAAGGCCTAGTTTTAAACGCATCAGCGACGCATACTGGTCGAGTAACCTTGGTTCATATTCGGCTAAAACGTGTTTGATTTCATCGATGCTTAAGTATGGCGTAAAGCTGTGGGCTAACGCATTTAAGTTCCATAACGCGACACCGGGTTGTTGGTCATAGGCATAGCGACCCCCATGGTCGGAATGATTACAAATATACTGTGAGTCAAAGTTGTCCAAAAATGCGTACGGGCCAAAGTCAAAAGTAATTCCATGAATAGACATGTTGTCAGAATTCATAACACCATGACAAAAGCCGAATGATTGCCATTTCGCAATCATATCTGCGGTTGAAAGTACCACCTGTCGAAGCATTTCTTGGTGTGGATTCGCATGCTCACGGCAGGCGCTAAAGTGATACTGCAATGCATATTCAAATAATGCGTCTAATTTGTCTAACTGCTTACTGTGATAAAAATATTCAAAATGGCCGAAACGCAGATGGCTTTGACAAGCACGGATCAGCATCGCACCTGTCTCTTGTTTCTCCCGATAGACTGGCTCCGAACTGGACACTAAACACAGGGCTCTAGAGGTGGGAATACCTAGATGATGTAACGCTTCACTGGCTAAATATTCCCGGATAGTTGAGCGCAGCACGGCTCTGCCGTCACCAAATCGGGAATAGGGGGTTTTACCTGCACCTTTAAGATGCAGGTCCCATCTCTGTCCTGCGTGCGTCACCACCTCGGCCAATAATAAGCCGCGACCGTCACCTAACTCTGGATTCCAGCCGCCAAATTGATGTCCACCATATTTCTGGGCCACTGCGTGTTGATTGAGTGCGCCTTGGGAGCTAAATAATTGAGTAAATAGATGGCTCTGCTCACTGAAGCTTGGGTCCAATTCGAGTTGCTCAGCTAAGGGCTGATTATACAATTGCAATTGGGGTTCAGATAATGGTGACACCGTCATTGGTGTTACCAAAGCTGTTAAATTTTTTGCGTATGAGTGATCAAAATGCACGGTTTGGCCTGTATAGTAAATGACTAGTCTATGGTTTATTCTGATTCAGTAAGTTGTGACTGAAACGGTCGCAATCAGAGCATACTATTTTTTACTTAATCTAATAAGCACTATGCCTTGTTAGTCATTTTTACATTTTTAGAGGTCTAAAACATGAAATTCAAACAAGCTATTATGATTGTGTTGTCGATAAGCTTCGGATTTTCTAGTTCTGCAATGGCTGCAGGGGATGCAGAAAAGGGTAAAGCGAAATCAGCTACCTGCGCTGCATGTCATGGTGCAAAAGGTATTTCGATGATCCCTATGTATCCTAATTTGGCTGGACAGAAGGAGCAGTATTTGGTTCTACAATTAAAAGCGTTTCGCGATGGTCAGCGTAAAAATATGCAAATGGGTCCCATGGCATCCAGTTTGAGTGACGATGATATTGATAATTTGGCCGCCTATTATGCCGGTTTGAATCCTGCGGGCTGATTTGCTGTCCCAAGTTAAGGTCACATGCCTGCTCCTTGTGACCTGATTTATCGCTTTGATCATTTTAGCTTTCAATCTTTTTCCACATCCTTAGCGTAGTTATCAATATACCAATTAAACTGCTCACAGGAGTGATACATGATAGTCGTTCATCATCTTAACAATTCCCGCTCGCAACGGGTGCTATGGCTGCTCGAAGAGCTAAATTTAGAGTATGAAATAAAGCATTATCAACGAGATCCGCAAACCAATCTTGCCCCTAATACCCTGAAATTGGTTCACCCACTTGGTAAATCGCCGGTGATTACTGATGGTGATATTACGGTGGCAGAATCGGGCGCGATAATAGAGTACTTGATTGAAACCTATGGCGAGCAACTGAAACCTGCAGCTAATAGTGAGTCCCGTCGCCAATATACTTATTGGCTTCACTTTGCGGAAGGTTCACTGATGCCGCCAATGGTGGCCAAGTTGGTATTAGATAAAGTACGAGCGAAAGCTAGTCCGTTTTTTATCAAAATTGTGGCCGGGAAAATAGTCGACAAAGTAATGCAAAGTTATTATTCCCCGATCATTCAAAATAATATGTCTTTTGTAAATTCACACTTAGAGAATAACTCTTGGTTTGCCGGTGAGCAGTTAAGTGGTGCTGACTTTCAAATGAGTTTTCCTCTAGAAGCAAGTGTCGCTAGAGGGGTAGGTAAAGATTTTCCAGCAATTGAGCGCTTTGTTAAACAAGTTCATGAACGTGAGGCCTATAAACGAGCGCTGAGTAAGGGCGGTGACTATGATTATGCTTAGTAGCTGGGTTGGCTAACGTAATCATTAATAAGTGTTAGGAAACGCTCGCCATAGCGCTCTAGCTTAGTGTTGCCTACACCACTAATCTGTAAGAACTGGCCGGAATTTTGCGGGAGCTGTTCGGCCATATCCGCTAAACTGGCATCACTGAATACTACAAATGGTGGAACGTCATCTTGTTCTGCTATAGATTTTCTAAGATGTTTCAATTTAGCAAATAATGCTCTGTCGTAATAGCGTTTATCATTTTTACTCGCTTTAGCAGTATCGAGCGCCAATCTAGGTACTGCTAATGATATGGCTTTTTCGCCTTTGAGTACGGCCCTTGCCGCCTCAGTTAACTTGAGAGTGGCGTTCTGAGTTATATCAATACGTAAGAGTCCTTGGTGAATCACTTGGCCAATCAAGTTATGCCAGTAAGCATCTGATTGAGCTTTACCAATGCCATAGGTGCTGATTTGCTCATGCTGTTGTTCAATTATACGTTTGAGGGCTTTACCCTTAAGTACGTCAATTACGTACTGGGTAGCCACGTTCTGGCCTAGGCGGTATACACAAGACAATACCTTTTGGGCGTCTGTTGTGCCATCAAAGCGCTTTGGCGGGTCGACACAAATATCGCAGTTGCCGCAATGATCACCGCTGTATTCAGAAAAATAGTTTAGCAGAACCTGCCGACGACATGTTTGGGCATCCGCAAAGGCTTCCATCGCTGCAAACTTTTGCAATTCAATATCTTGGCGCTCGGTATTCTCGCCCATGCTGATCCATTGCCTGATCCGAGCTGCGTCTTTTTCATCAAACAATAACAAGGCTTCTGCTGGCATGCCATCTCGACCAGCTCGTCCAGTTTCCTGATAATAAGACTCTATGCTGCGTGGCAAATCAAAGTGCACTACAAATCGCACGTTTGATTTATTGATACCCATGCCGAAAGCGACAGTGGCAACAATGATGTCGATGTTGTCCTGTATAAAGTCTCGTTGAATTTTGTCACGGATCTCAGTTTCCAATCCTGCGTGATAGCCGGCACAGCTTAAGCCTTGTCGCGCTAGTTTGGTGCTTAATTCATCCACCTTAGCTCGGCTATTGCAATATACAATGCCGCTGCCTTCTTGGGATTTCACATACTGGACAAGTTGATCGACAGCCTTATATTTTGCTAATAGGTTGTAGCGAATATTCGGTCGGTCGAAGCTACTTTGAAAAATAAATGGCTCATGTAAATTGAGCTGTTGTTGAATGTCTGCACGAGTGGCAACATCTGCCGTTGCGGTCAAGCCCATAACTGGAACCATTGGGAAATGCTGCTTTAGTTGACCTAGCAATCGATAGTCTTGACGAAAATCATGACCCCAGTGAGATACGCAGTGAGCTTCATCCACAGCGATCAAGCTCAACTGCAAACTGTGCAGTCGGTTGATAAAATCGATTTGCATCAATCGCTCAGGAGCTACGTAGAGCAGCTTAAATTTGCCATCTTGTAATTGCCGATAAATATCTAATAAGTTCTCACGGGGTATCGAAGAATTGATATAAGTCGCCGATACACCAGAGGTAACTAGTGCGTCCACTTGGTCTTTCATCAATGATATTAGCGGTGATACCACGACAGTGATACCAGGTAACACTAATGCAGGTATTTGGTAGCATAAGGACTTTCCGCCACCTGTTGGCATCAAGACTAAGGTATCTTTGCCTGCTAGTGTTTGCTCAATTACAGCCTCTTGGCCCAACCGGAAATGATCATAACCGAATACCTGCTGCAGGATGTCCTGGGCTGATTTCTCTGGGTATTGGGATAGGTCTTTAGGGTTGTTCAAGAGGGCCTCATTGCTGAATCTTCAAAAGCGCGTTATGTTACTAAAAATCGACGTGCTGGTATACGATTACAACGGGTATCTCAGCACAATCTGTACCTAGCAAACTGGAAATGAAAAATAATATGTCACACAACTCTACCGATACTCCTTTAAGTGCGGACGCATTATCGGAACATGTTACTCAGTTATTTAGTCAGCATATGCCGTTTAATCAACTGCTTGGTTTGGAAATAAATAAACTAGATGTTGATGAAGTGGAGATCCGGTTGCCATGGGACGACAAATTAATGGGTAATCCCATTCAAAAAATTCTGCATGGTGGTGTTACCGCTGCGATTTTAGATACAGTGGGCGGGTTGATGGCGATTCTCTATGCAATTAAAGGGATTGAACATGCGTCCATCGAGGCTTTTCAACGTGCGTTGCCTAATGTCGGGACCATCGACATGCGTGTCGACTACCTTCGACCAGGCAAAGGCAAAGAATTCATCGCCACTGCCCAAGTAATTCGCAAAGGTAAAAAAGTCGCTGTCTGTCGTATGGAATTACATAATGAAGCTGGAACCCATATCGCCTTTGGCACCGCAACCTATATGATTGGTTAGGAGTTTGAGTTGCAATAGGTGGCAAAACAGCCATCTAGCCTGATACACATTCGTTCGTCAGAATTGGCGTTAGTACAGGTAAGCAACAAATACACTGCATCCTGTAATAATTGCATTGCAATGATCCCTTCTCTTATCACCCTCTCAACTTGTTGTGGTTATTATACCTTTTAAAACAATGGCTTAATCGTGGTTGGTGAGTTGGCCTGAACTCTGCATAAGTAAAGTCACGAAACAAATTTTAACGTTTAAACACTTAAGGAGAATGGCTATGTTGAGCTGGGCATTAACATTTTTAATTATCGCAATAATTGCAGCAGTTTTTGGATTTGGCGGGCTAGCAGGTACGGCAGCCGGAATTGCTAAAATAATCTTTTTCGTTTTCGTTGTGTTGTTAGTGATATCGCTTATCAGTAATGCACTGCGGGGCAAAGGTCCAAAGGTTTAGCTAGAAAGATATTATTTTATTAAAACTTAACTACCACCATGTAACGGAGAAATACCATGAATAATTTAAAAAAACTTACTTTACTTTCGATGATTTTGGGTTCACTAACACTTGTTACTGCATGTGACGATGGAGCTGAAAACGCTGGTGAAAAAATTGACGAAGTAATGACTGACACTGGCAACGCAATCGAAGATGCTTGTGAAGATGTGAAAGAAGGCGTTAAAGCTGAAGACACAGATTGCTAATATTGTTAGTTATCTAATTGTTAAGGGGGTTCGCCCCCTTTTTTGCTTACTAAAATGGCAATTAACGACAAGAGGTTAGGTCTGTAACTGCCAATTGAATAGATCACGTTTAATCGTGGGGAGTCGCGGCGATGAAATTACCTATTATTTTTATTGTTGTTATTGTGACCATTGGATTTATCATATCTAGGACCAGTCTTGGCGATGGAGGTCTGATTACAACTTTCTTAGTCTCATTTGGTTTGATTGTTATCATTGGATTTTTGGCAATGCTTTTTGCAGCCAAAAAAATCAATAAGCGAGAGAAGTAGCGCTTGTCAGAGTGTGTATACTGGTAAGTTGTTTTTACCAGTATATTTGCTGTTAAACTATTCAGACTATACTCAATCAAACCTTTTTATTCTGTGAGGATCCTCGTTGAACACACGATTGTTGAAAATATGGGATTCGTTGCAGTCCAGTTTTTGGTTTTTGCCAAGTCTTATGGTTTGTGCAGCAACACTGTCTGCAAAAATATTACTAGCCTTTGACCATTGGGGCGCTGAAAAATCGCCTAAGTATCTCGCGTTTTTATACGAGGTGTCCGCCGAATCAGTAGAGGCTTTACTGACTACCATCGCTAGCGCAATGATTACCGCCACTACAGTGGCATTTTCAATTACTGTGGTTGCCCTTACCTTAGCATCATCTCAATTTGGCCCCAGACTTATCCGTAATTTTATGATGGATAAGGGTACTCAAGTGGTTCTAGGGGTATTCATATCAACATTTATATACTGTTTGTTGATTTTACAAGGCTCAGGAGATCAACTGCAAAGTGGTTTTATACCCGGTGCATCAACTTATGTTGCTGTGTTTTTTGCCTTTGTGGGGACTGCCTTTCTAATTTATTTCATCCATCATGTTGCGCGGTCTATTCAAGCTGACAATGTGGTTGATCAAGTATATGAGAGCTTGCAAAACAACATAGATCGTTTATTTCCTGATTCAAGTGAAACACAGCCAGAGCGTATTTCAATTGTTCAAGTAGAAAAAGATTATCCACATCGTTTTGAAGTGGTCGCTGATAAAAGTGGTTATATTCAGGCGTTAAATACTCACTTTTTGACAGAATTAAGTTGTGAGCACGATATCGTGGTTGAAATACATCATTCACCAGGGGATTTTGTGGTTCCCGGTATTGCAGTGTTATCGATACACCAAAAACTAGCTGAACTTTCATTTGATCCAACGGCTCTACTAAAGGGAATTTTATTCGGCTCGAATCGTACTCCGGTTCAAGACCCTGAATATGCAATACACCAACTAGTTGAAATTGCAGTTAGAAGCCTTTCCCCTGGTATTAACGATCCCTACACGGCGATAACTTGTGTGGATAAATTGTCTGCGGTGCTTTGTAGTTTGTCACTTAAAACCTTTCCCCAATCATGCCATTTCGATGAGCATAAAAATCTACGGGTAGTAACTAAGCCTACAGTTTATCAACAACTTGCAGAACCTGCGTTTGACCAGATTAGGCAGTATGGGGTTAAAAGTGTGGCTGTCACTATCAGGTTGATTGAAAGCTTGCGCAACATACAGCATGTAGCTCAGCAGACAGAAATTGAAAATTTCGTTTACCAGCAATTATCAATGATTGAGGAAATTCAAAATAAACAATCATTGTCCCAAGGTGATCGTGAAGATCTGCAAAAGCGAATAGATGATTTAAAAGCAAAACGCGATTTTAGCTAATCTAGCCAGTGATTTTTAAGTCTGGTTGCTGGTTTTGCAAAACTGTTTTCGCACCACACAAGTTCCGCTGAATGCACAGGCATCGCTAATTACTTCATTTCAAGGTCATCACCAATCTACAAATCGCAGTGAATACATCCATGTATGCTTAGCGCTCTCACCCTGAGAGCGATATTTTGTATCTCGGCAACGACCTTTCCATTCATTTAAGAAAGCGTTACATGGACAGGCATCGCAATGTACTTCATTTCTACCAACGAAATTAGCTATCTGCCTATCTGCTTTATGCGCTTTTAGGGGAGACCCAGGCCCGCTGTTAGACGCTGATTATGGGGTTGATGAGTCTGCACTATTTACAATTTACTTAGTAATAATTTCGAGCTTGGTTTGTATTGTCTTGGTGGGAGTTTTTAAATTTCGTTAGAAATCAAAGGTTTGTGAGTTGGCATTAATTTGGCTTGTATTATTGTGAACGTAAAAAAGGAGATTATTATGAAACGCTCAATTACATCACTTTTAGTAGCAGTAGTATTAGGTACATCATCAGCTAGCGCAGAGAACTCTTGGACAGATACTGCCAAGGACGCTTGGATTGATGGCAAAGCTGAATCGACCTTGTTAATCAACGGCAACTTAGATTCATTTGATATTGATACTGATGTGAAAAACGGAACTGTAACACTTACCGGTAAGGTCGACCGCGAAGTTGACAAGGCACTGGCAACAGAGCTGATCATGTCACTTGATGGTGTTAAGGACGTAAACAATCAACTTACCGTAGTGGCCGAGGAGGATATGGATGAGTCCAGTATGCAGGCGCTGAAGGATTCTAAGGTTGAAACCGTAGTAAAAACACGTTTATTATTCGAGTCTGAAGTGAGTGGGCTAGACATCGAGGTTGAAGTCGATGCCGGTACCGTCACACTTAGCGGCGAAGTTGAGTCAGACGCAGAGCGTGACCTTGCGATAACCATTGCTAAAAATACAGACGACGTAATTAACGTCATTGATAAACTGAAAATCGAAAGCTAATTACTAGCTTATTATTCAGTAATGAAAACACCCACCCTTTAGTGGGTGTTTTTGCTTGTGCTGATATAATCCTACGTTTTAATATTGGTCCGGCATCTGGCCGAGAGTCAAGGCTTTACTAGGTAACTAAAATGATTGAATCACTAATTAATATAATTATTATCTAACGATCAAGGGTTCTCAAAATCCCGCATTCACCCACTGCATTTTCACCTTGGCAGGTCTTTAGCATATTCGCGAGGGAAGATTTTAAACTGTTTAGCTCTCTAATTCTGACCCTGACTTTGTGCAAATGATTTGCCATCATATGATCAATAGCTTCGCAGCTTCTTTCCGGAAATTGACGTATTTCGAGCATTTTCTTGATGTCATGAAGGGAAATATTCAGGCTGCGACAATGCTTGATAAAGTCCAATTGTTGCAGCGCTTGTGGTCCGTATAAGCGGTAATTACTCTCGGAACGCGCTGCCGGGCTCAGCAAACCTTGCTGCTCGTAATAACGGATGGTTTGCACTGAGAAACCCGTCTTTCTAGCCAGTTGACCAATTTTCATAATGCACTTTTAATGTTTGACCCTATAGTTACTATAGGGTTTACATTGACCATATTCAATATTCTTTAGAATCACTCATCTACAAGGAGTACAAATATGGATCAGGCTAGATACATACAAACAACACCTATTTTGGATTTTCATCACCCACTTTTTACCAAGCTAGTGTCCTCTAGAAATTGGCGGGGGTTAAATCAATTTGAACAAATTGGTGCCGCATATCAATATGTAAAAGATGAAATTCAATTTGGTTACAATGAAAATGATGATATTCCTGCCAGTCAAGTAATGCTAGACGGATACGGTCAATGCAACACTAAAGGTGCCCTGCTCATGGCTCTATTGCGAAGTTTAGGTATTCCCTGTAGGTTTCATGGCTTTACCATCCATCAGAACTTACAAAAGGGCGCTATACCAGCGTGGATATTGCCTTTTGCGCCAACCAAAATTTTGCATAGTTGGGTAGAAGTCTGGTTTAAAGACCGTTGGGTTAACTTGGAAGGATTTATCTTAGATATAAATTATTTGACTGCGATTCAGCAAAAGTTTGCCCGTCAATCTGGCAGGTTCTGTGGGTTTGGGATAGCAACGCTAAATTTATCGTCTCCCCCTGTGAATTGGAATGGGCAGGATACTTTTATTCAAAAAGAAGGCATCGCGGATGATTTTGGTGTATTTGATGCCCCAGATGTGTTTTATGCTCAACAAGGTACTAATGTGGGGGGACTAAGAAAAATCGTGTACCAACGAATTCTTAGGCATATTATTAATTGGAATGTCGCCAGGCTTCGCCGTTGTTATAAAGGAAATCGATAGATGCACAACCACAATAATCAGCATGAGCACAGCCACCATCATCACGCTCACAATACGTCATCTAAGCGGATCGGTTGGGCATTTTTTCTCAATGTATCTTTCACTATTATCGAGTTTATCGGTGGCTGGTTAACCAACAGCACCGCAATTATGGCTGACGCGGTTCATGATCTCGGTGATAGTCTTTCTATAGGTATGGCTTGGGTTTTAAATAAGTTAGGTCAAAAGCAAGTAAGTTCTAATTTCACCTATGGCTATAAACGGCTTTCCTTGTTAGGTGCCTTGATAAATAGCGTAGTGTTAATCTTCGGCTCTGCTTGGGTATTATTTGAAGCAGTGCCCCGTTTGGCTGAGCCGCAAATGCCACATACCGAGGGCATGCTGCTAATGGCTATTTTCGGCATGGCGGTGAATGGTTTTGCCGCCTATAAACTCAGTGGTGGGGAAACGTTAAATGAACGAGTACTAAATTGGCACTTATTCGAAGATGTCCTAGGTTGGGCGGCAGTATTCATCGTATCAGTGGTATTGATGTTTGCGGATTGGCCTATTCTTGATCCATTGTTATCTATCGGTTTCACACTTTTTATTCTATTTAATGTTATGCGCAGTCTGAAACAAACGGTCACGCTATTTTTACAAGCTTCGCCTGATCGCCAAACTCAACAGACACTGTTGGATGCGCTATTGAAGCTGGACAAGGTGGTGGATGTCCACCATGTGCATTTCTGGTCATTAGATGGTCAGAACCATGTACTAACAGCCCATTTGGTTTTGAATGATTTGTTGGATGGGGCACAATTGATAGCGCTCAAACATGAGGTGTTAATTTCTCTTCAGCCCTTTCAATTGGCTCACACTACTATTGAATTTGAATTGCCCAGTGAATCTTGTCGTGACGCTGCAGATTAACCAGTCACCTAGACCACAAGCCGAATTTTTCAGTGCTTGTGGCTAGGAATATACCAGGGGTTATGCCTCACCATCGTCTTGGTCATCAGCATTATCAACAGAGTCAGCCTGTGGCTTTTGTTTAGATTCAGTTTTGTCTGAAGCACTTTCTGCCTTTTTCTGCGACAGCATGGTATTCAATTTTTCGCCTCCTTTGGCACCAAAATCCAAAGTCCGTATGGGGAAAGGTATAAGAATATCCGCTTCTTCAAGGGCTTTTTTTACCAGAGTTACGGCTTCATGGCGAGCTTGCATGAAACCCGTTCCGCCAGGATAGTCAATCCAAAACCACAACAATAGGTTGACACTACTATCACCAAAACTTTCTGCAAATACCGCGGTTTCATCTTTTTTTATCACGAAGTCACACTCGTTAATTTTCTCAACTACCACATCTGCGGCTTTCTGAGGGTCATCAGCGTAAGAGATGCCAAAAGGAATTTCTAGGCGACGAATTCGATTAACTGAATAATTGGTTAAAATATTTCTGAATAAAATCTTATTTGGTATTACCTCTTCTTGGCCGAAAAAGGTCTCTACTAACGTATTTCTCAGGTTAATGGTTTTAACTGTGCCGAATACGCCTTCCGCTTTGATCACATCACCAATCATAAAGGGTTTTCTAACCCCCATTGCAATCCCGGCAATCAGGTTTTCAGTCATATCTTGAAATGCAAATCCAATGGCTAAACCAACAATCCCTGCGCCTGCAAGTAACGACTTAACTGTGCCAGATAAACCTAAAAAATCCAGTGCGATAAAGAGCCCAATTACCAGAATGATAATTTTAAATATGGACGCCAAAAGATCAGCAATTTGCTTGGATTCCATGGTTTTACCAAGCACGTTGCGTAGCATTTTACTTGAGTACCGGGCTGCGATAGCAAAAAAGATTGCGATGGCAATGGCCACAATAAAGTTGGGTAGATGCTTAATACTAGCTTCTAGCCATACTTGCAGCTTTTCGTTGATTAGGCCCCAAAAATTGTCGAGTGCTTCTAGTTTCATTCGGTGGATTCCTGTTCTACTTGTGGATCCAAATTCGGCGCAAGTATATTTAGCGAAGATGGATTGACGTGGATTTCCAATTGATCATCAGAGTAGTTTTCGCCATCGATGACATAGCTAATGCTACTTGTTGACCTGATCCGAATACGACGTGCAGTGCAGTGCTTGACCGACTCAGGTGTAAAGTCTTCGGACAAACCCGAAAGAGCCAGTTCTGATAAACTGATTATATGCTCGCTGGTGGATTCCACTACAGGTAACCATGTAAGGTCCAATAAGCCATCGCGAAAGTCTGGTTGGCCACCGCCTTGGGCTAGAACCGTTGTGAAAGGGGCGGCATTGGCAATAATCAAACTACTAGTGTGTAATTCTTGTTCGGGCTGATCATCAATCTCAATGTTTAGCGTCATAGTTTGGTTGAGGTCAATGGCTTGCCACAACCCCTTCAAATAAGCTAACTGTCCCGAGTCGTTTTTTTGATTTCTGTCGGCGCTTTCAATCATTTTTTGTTCGAAACCTAGACCTACGACTAACAGCGTCAGTTTGTCGTTGCATTGTGCGGTATCAATTTTGATTACATTGCCAGAGGTAATGTGTTCACAGGCATCCTCAATTGGGACTATTTTAGATCTCGTCCCGAACAGAGCATGGGCCAGGGCATTAGCGGTACCAAGTGGAATAATACCCAAAGTCTTATCCGTACCCACCACTTGCGATGCAACTTCGGTCAGGGTTCCATCACCTCCACAGGCAATTAGAGTTGAAGCACCTTGTTCTATTGCTTGCTTAGCCAACTCTCGGGCTGAAGTTTGCTCCGTTGTTTCTACAACCTTTATTTGCAAATAAGCAGAAAGTCGTTCGGTGATTTCTTGCTTATTTTCGACCCACTTCCCGCCACCAGAGACAGGGTTGGCGATTATCCACGCTCTTTCCTGTAAACTGAGTTTGCCGTTATTATGAATTTTGCGTAACGACCTCATCTGTAAATTATTTAGCCGTGCAGTGGAGCGGACTCCCTGAATTTTTTCGAGAGCTTGTTCAACACTCATCTGAGGATATTTGCACAGCAAATAAGCTGCTACTACCAGTACAGATCTGCCGCGCCCCAGGGCGCAGTGCACAGCCACGCCGCGATTCGCTCGTCTGTGGTTTTCAATCCAGTTTACGGCGTTAACCAAATCTTCTTCGGTGGGGCTTTGGTGATCTAACACCGGCACATTCAGGTAAGCTAAATCGTTTGATTCTGCTGTCCAATCAAGGCCATCAAATTCTGCAGTAACATCTAAAATCCCTTTAACCCCCAAATGTTGTAGTTCATCAATATCAGAGGGGAACAGCCTACAGGATAAGAATAGATTATCTTCGATTTGCTGAATAGCAGGAACTTTATCGTGTTTACGGACCCAAGCATTATATAAATCAATGGCAAGGAGAAAGGGTATGAATACCCAACGAATATATATGGGAATAGAGCCATTCTGCTTTTTGCGGAAAATACGCGGAGTCTTAAGGATATAGGCTGCGCTGACAAAACTTAAAGATAAGCCAATCCAAGCAAACATAGCAAAGAAATACCAGTGTGAACTGTAATAGGCTAATAAAAACGCTAAGATGGCACCGCCAACATAATATTTGGTAATGAACATATGAATCCTCGTTGAATCACCGCAAAAATCTAATTTTCAGATTACTAAAGGTTAGACGGTTCTGCGGGGTTTCACCGCCACAATGAACCGAAAGCATGTCGTGTCTAATGAGATTAAAGACACGACACCTAGCAAGCGGGTAGTTACGATTCTTGAATTTCCATCTCATGTCTATATTCATCGGCCAACTTTTGCTTTTGAGCCGCAGTCAAAACTTTACCAGCTTGTTGAAAGAACTCATGCTCTTCCTCATCAAGATGATGTAAAACAAGCTCTTGTAATGACTTCATATGAATTAACCACGCAGACGAGCTCATGTCAGTGTTTTCTAGCTTTTCAACCAACTCATCAATTTCATGATGCTCGGCGATAGCATGCCTAGAGGGTTCAATTGTATTGTCCGACTCCATCAATGGAGAGTAGAAATGACGTTCCTCAGCAATGGCATGATGGGCTAGCTCTGCTTTTAATTCTGTGAAATACTTTTGACGACTTTCGCTGTTACCGGTTGTTTCAACCAATATCTTCATTAATAACCGTTGCTTCTCATGGTCTTTGCGGATCGCTGTGAAAATTTCCATGTGGTTCTCCTGTAAGTTTGAGATTAGATTAACTATACAGAAGCGAATAACATGCCAGACTCCTATAAGCTTCTTATACTATTGATTTAGCGAGAATAAATTCTAATTCTTGAATGGAATAAGGTGAAATAGATTAGCAAACCATCTGTGCTGATAGCAATATTTACAGAAAATGAGAATATTTTTCCAAGGGAAAGGGCAATCCAAGGATTAAAAGAAGGGTTATTCAAATAGCGTCGCGAGCTTTTCCATATTGACAGGTTTGAGCAAAGAACGGCTGGCGCCGATTTTTTGCAAACCCTTAGGATCAAGCTCTAAGCCGCTGACAACGATGATTTCCGCTAACGGTTGTTTTTGGCGGATCTGCAAAGCCAAATCTGAGCCTGTAATATCAGGTAAGTGCATATCCAACAGCACTTTATGCCAACATTCTCGCTGCAATAGCTCTATACACGCTGCTCCGGTAGATGCTACTTGTACTGTAGCCCCGAGGTTTTCTAATAATATTTTTGTCAGTTGGGCGGTATCCCCATCATCTTCGACTAACAAAATATTAATCTTCTCGATGGGTAATGGATTTGAATCGACATTGACAGCCACTTGCGGATCCGGATTACAAAGTAAATATTTTTTCAATACCTCATAAAGCTGACCTTTATTAATTGGCTTGTGAACCACATCAGTAAAGCCTGTTTCAATTAACGACTCTCTAACACCCTTAAGGGCCGCTGCAGTCAGAGCAATGACTGGATTTTTAAATTCATTTTGGCGAATTTTGACCACCGACTGCCTACCATCTAGCACAGGCATATGGATGTCCATCAATACCAAGTCATAGGGGGTTGCTGCCAGTAGAGCTGCTTTACATTTCTCAATTGCGTCGGCTCCATCTTGTGACGTCTCGACGTCTAGGCCGAAAGAACCACAAATTTGGCTGGTTAATTGGCGGATATCTTTTATGTCATCGACAACTAAAATACGTCCACAAAGACCATTCATCGGTTTGGCTAGCTCAGGCGCAAATGACTTCTGAAAATTTAGGATCTGCCTAGGTTCGTTAATAATATCACCAGGAGAAATACTGAAGGTAAATTGGCTGCCTACATTGGGTTCAGAATGGACTTTAATTTCTCCTCCCATTCGTTTAACCAACTCAGTGCAAATCGCTAATCCTAGGCCGGCACCTTCTTTCTGCCTAGACACAATATCTTCAATTTGTTCAAAGGGTTTGAAAATAGCGCTAAGTTTGTCATCCGGGATACCTATACCGGTATCTGTTACCTCGAAGAAGATAAACTCACGACCCTTCTTGAGGCCACTCCAAATTCGAATGGTTATTTTACCTTGCGTGGTAAACTTAATCGCATTGTAGGTGAGGTTGATTAAAATCTGACGTAAACGAGTCGAGTCAACAAAAATATGTTGTGGTAAAGCAGATTTAGCTTCTATTTCCAAGCTTAAACCTTTGTCTTGTGCATTGATTCTAAGCAAGAAAAAAACATCGGTAATGAATCGGCCTAAATCAATTTTGCTTCTATTTAGTTCTAATTTGTTGGCTGCAATTTTGGAAAGATCTAATACATCATTTAATAAACTTAGAAGGTGCTTGCCATTACTTAGAATAATATTCAGTTCATCACTAGCGCCCAGTTGCTTATTATTATTGTTTAGTAGTAATTCGGTATAACCAAGAATAGAAGTCAATGGTGTACGTAATTCATGGCTTAAATGGGCTAAAAAACGGTCCTTTGAACGGTTCTTGGTCTCTGCTTTGATACGTTCAAATCTCTCCTTAGTGAAATCATGGCGGGCTAGGGCGTAACGAATAGAACGAGCAAATCGGCGGGTACTGATTTCGGCTTTGTTGAGATAATCTACTGCACCAGCATCAAGGGCTGATTGATCGAGTTCGTCGTCCGTCTGCCCGGTCAACATAATTATTGGGGTATTGCAGCCGTTCTCTGCGGCGGCTTGAAGTACCTCCAAACCGCTTTGGGCGCCGAGTTGATAATCCAGCAAGCAGATGTCGAAGCCACCACCGATCAGTAACTCAAGGGCTTTACTTGGTGAGGTCACCCATTTTATATCGAAACTATGGGATTCGAGCTGCTGCAAATAATCGCTGGTTAATAAGTAATCATCTTCATCATCTTCAACCAATAATACGCGGGCATACTTGCTCATGACGCTTCCAATCTCAAATTTACTCAGATATCAGTGTTGTAAGGTAGCTCAACAAATTCAACCCAGTATTTGCCCAGAGTTTTCATAAGTTCAACCAATCCTTCAAAATTGACTGGCTTGGTAATGTATGAGGCTGCACCTAAGCCGTAGCCTTTAACCATATCTTCTTCTTGTTGAGATGTGGTTAAGATGACAACCGGAATACCTTTCAAATTATCATCTGATTTGATTTCTTTTAGTGCTTCGCGACCATCCATGCGAGGCATATTCAAATCTAATAATATTAAGCCCGGGCGAGGACTGTTTTGTATATCACTAAATTTTCCTTCTCGGCGCAAGTATTGCAGCAATTCGACCCCATCTTCTACACAATAGAGTCTGTTTAATACTCTGCTTTCATTCAGTGCATCTTGCGCCAACAAACGATCGTCTTCATCATCATCGGCCATTAATATGGTAATGGGTTTCGCTTTACTAAAGGGCATATCAATTTTCTCCGTCAAATCCTATTGGAATGATTTCTTGCGGTAATATAATGGTAAATGTGCTTCCCAAGCCAATCTCACTAACGGCAGTAATACAGCCTCTATGCCGTTCGACAATTCGTCTACATACAGCTAAACCGATACCTGTACCGGAATACTCTGTGCGTGAATGCAATCGCTTGAACGGTGAGAATATTTTATCTGAATACTCTTGGTCAAAACCAATACCATTGTCTGTAATGGTAATTACATGACAAGGGATAGCTTCTTTTTGAATGCTAATTGTCCGCTCTTCGAATGCATAGGTAAAGGTAATTTTCGGTTCGACATTTTCTTTTCTAAATTTAATCGCGTTAGTGGTTAAATTTAAGAACAGTTGGTGCATCTGACTGGCATCAGCTTCGACTATCGGCAATTCACATACATTGATCTGAGCATTAGATTCGCTGATAGTAATTTCTAAATCGTCGTTGATCAAAGCCATAATTTTGTTGAGGTCTACATCAACAAAGTCTTTGCCTCGAGTTGTAATCCTGGAAAATTCAAGTAAATCATTGATTAAATTAGACATCCGTTCTGCTGCATTGCGCATTCTATCAACATAATCACTGCCCTTTTCACCCAAAGAATCCGCGAAACTGGTTTGTAAGCGGTCGCCAAAGGCTCTGATTTTGCGCAAGGGCTCTTGTAAATCGTGCGAGGCGACAAAGGCAAAATCCTCAAGCTCTCTGTTACTGCGCTCCAACTCTTCGGAATATAAATATAATTCTGCCGTACGCTCTTCAACCTTTTCCGCTAGTTCACGGTTTTGTGTCTCTAATGTTGCTAGGTGACGCCGCTCATTTTTTGAGTTTAAACGCGCTAGAAATACCATCCCAATCAGCAATAGAAAGCTGGTGATGGCTGAAATAACAAAGGTAACCTGCGCCTCATTTCTAACCGTCGCGAGTTTGCGGTGCTGCTCAGAGCGAAAATTAATCTCGGCTGTCTCGACCTCAACAAAAAGTTGGCGAATTTCGCTAGTTAAATTACGACCTCTGCCAGTCATAACAATTTTCAATGCACTTTTTTCGCGGTTAGATAGGGCTAAATCTACGGTTAACTCTAACTCCTTTAGCTTGACAGCAATAAGATCTAATAAATCTAAAATTTTCTGGTTCTGTCCAGGAATTTCCGATTTCATATTGCGGACTTTGTCCATTTGCTGGGTGACTTTGCTTAGCGAGTCTTGATAGGGTAGTAGATAGCTCTCTACCTCGGTAAGCAAATAACCGCGCTGCCCTGTCTCAGCAGACAGCACCATAATATGCAACTCATCTAATGCAACAATCACATCGCCAGTATTGGATAAACTTGATTGACTGGAGGATAAATCATCAATGGTTCTGATGGCTAAAAAAGCATTGCCGATTATTACACCCACCACAATCATAGATATGAGTAGCCAAGTATACTGCGAATTGTCGGATGACTTCAAAGTAGGCATAAATTCCATTGTACCGTTAACTGATAAATAATGATTAACCTAGAGACTCGCGCTAAATATCTGGTTATGTTTGGTCTTTAACGCTTTCAGAAATAGATTGCAGGCTAGTGCTGCAATCTTGGCAAGCGGCGATAATTTTATCTAGCGCCGCTAAGGCCTTTTCTTTTGGCATGTCATTTTGCACAACTAATTTAACCAGTTCTGCATTCATAGAAATTTTATTTAACGGTCCTCTGGCGTCGTGTATCAATTTTGCCAAATTATCGTAATTACTACTCATCGAATTCACCATAAGCATGGAGTCGGTTATAAAGGGTCTTGGTACTGATACCAAGCATTTCTGCGGCCAATGTCTTATTGCCTTGCACTTCATTCAAAGTGGCTGTTATTAGTTCTTTTTCCACGTCTTCAATGGTTTTGCCTGCAGAGATAGAACTGCTACTTTTGGTACCAATCGAAAACGGTGATGCAAAGCTAACGGGTAATTCTACCGCGCTGCCCTGAGGATCTGACATTATGTAGGCACGATGAATTGCATGGCGTAACTCCCGCACATTACCTGGCCAATCATGATTGGTTAGGCGCTGCAACTGCTCATTGCTCCAGCGATAATTTGTACCATTTTCATCATTTAATTCGTTTAAGAACGCTTCAGCCAATAACGGGATATCACTTGCTCGTTCTCGCAAAGCCGGAATATTAATCGGGAACACCGCTAGTCGAAAGTAAATGTCTTCTCGCAACACTTTGCTTTCTGCTAATTCCTCAATGGTGCGGTTAGTGGCCGACACCACTCGGCAGTTTACCTCGATGTCTTTGGTGCCGCCTAAGCGTGTAACTTTTTTGTTTTCCAGCACCCGTAACAAGTTAGGCTGCATTTCGATTGGCATCTCAGTCACTTCATCCAAAAATAAAGTACCATGGTGCGCTCTTTCGAATACGCCTTCTTTCTTACCTACAGCACCGGTAAACGCGCCTTTTTCATGACCGAACAATTCGCTACCAATTAACTCTCTAGACAAGGCACCGCAGTTAGTCGCTACCAATGGACCTTCAGTTTTACTGGCAACATGAATTGCATGGGCCACAACTTCTTTACCCACACCACTTTCACCCATTAACATAACATTGGCGGAAGAACGCGCAACCCGTTCAATCATGGTGTAAAGACCTTGCATTACTTCTGACTCACCTATTAGGCTGTCGAAATGGCGTTTTACTGTACTGTTCTTAGTCGATTTCTTTTTACTTGCTTTTCTGTTCAGTGCGCTCTCGATATCTTCGCGCTGCAATGGTTTGAGCAAATAACCAACTTTAGGACCACACAAGCCTGCCAACATCCCCTTCACTGAAGGATGGCCGGTAATCATAGTGACAAATGGTGGTGAATCTAATTTTTCCAAATAATCGATAAAATGCAGACCACTGCCATCAGGAAGCATAAAGTCTAAAAAAATATGATCGAAGGTGCTCGCATCAACCCATTCATGGGCTTCTTTCAAGCTTGCTGCTAAACTGACCTCATGGCCTAGAAATTCGATTATTTGACAAGCAACATCTGTAAATTCGGTATCGTCATCGACTAGCAAAACTCTTAACACTGCATTTCCTTTTTTTAGCATGTTTTGGAGTAGCAAAGCTTACCAAGCAAACTCAACTTAGTTACATAAATTAAAGGTGAATACCCGCATTACGTATTTGCTACAGTTTATATCTATTTTGCTACAATGTGGATCAAAACGAAAAGAGAATTATTTATATTGCCCTTAAATCCCTATTTAAGGGCAATTAGCTGGATTTCAACTAATTGCTATTTTTCGCTTCTGATTGATTTAGTTCTTTTAATGAAATTTTCAACTGTTCTAGGGTGTTTTGCAATATATCTTTTTGTGAGGTTGTTGCGTCGCCTAGCTGTACTTCAGTTTGGTTAATTTTCTCGGTTATCTGTTCAATTTGGCTTTCGCGCAATTCTGCCTGCTCCGCTTTATCGAACATCACCTCCTCGGCGCTTGCAGCGCTATCATCCACTTTGTTATTTTGCACTTTAGGAATGACTTTAGCATCATCAGAAATTTTGCGTTGATTCATATAACTAGGAGACATAATTTCAATTTGACTGTTGTGTAACACATCCAATACTTCACGATTAAGTAAACTGCGAGAACTGATCATGCTATTTACTTCTTCTAATTTGCCACTGATCTTATAGGTAACCGCAAAGTCGCCCAACTCAATAATGTGCACAAAGGAATCAGTTAATCCGCATTTTTCTGCGGCCTGATTAAGCAAATTAGTTATGATTGAATGATGCACATCATATCCCAATGACAAGGTCGTGGAGATGATGGTGCCAGAGCTGTGGGTTACCGACACGGGGTGTGTGATCATGTATGTATTGGGCAATGAGACTAAATCTCTAATTTCGGTTTGAATTTCTGTATCAAGCAAACCTCTTTCTACCACCCGGCCAAAGTAGTCACCAATTTGGATAAATTCACCTGTGTTGAATGGCTTGGTGATCCGCAGCATGATACCGGCTAATAAGTTGGCGAAAATGGTGCTAGAAGAGAAGGCAAAGATACCGGATATAACTAAACCTATTAAACCGATAATTTGATTGCGTGAACTCTCACTTACCGGCAGTGATAAAACAACCAGCAGAACTCCAACTAAAGTTAATCCAAGCATGATAAGTTGGCGGGAAAATAGTTTTTCGTTACCTTGATCTTGATATTTTTTAATAATTAAAAAGTGAGCTAGAGCCAGAGCGCCGCTCACTAAACACAAAATTATAATGAAGGGTAGAAAGCTGTAAAAACCATTGAGCATAGCTTCTGTCGTTGGCACGTGACGCATCCTGAGGACAAAGGTTATGGTTGAGAGACTATTACTTTATCAATATAGGCAACAAATAACGACCGCACATCGACATTGGCTTTCAATTTAGTGGCTAATAAAAATAACCCAGCTAATTTTCGGTGTAAAAATATGGCATCAATTGGTGGAGTATGGGCATATTCTTTGTCAAATCCTAAGCGCATTCCTTCGACTCGTAAGCGTTCTATTAAGTCGGTGTCCCCAAAATTAAACGGTCCGTGGGTATACAGGGGTTCACAGGCTTGATAACACATAGTGTAAATAATGTTTTTAACTGACGGGGGTAATGATTGTTTGAGTAATCCCAATTTATCAGCAGCATCAGCAACGGCATCTAAATCGCTTTTAAATCCTCCTCGCATTAAGTTCAAATAACCTTGCGCTATGTTGAGAGGAAATTCGCGGGTCGCGCCAAAATCTAACAGTACTATCTTATGAGATTCAGCATCATACTGATAATTAGCGAAATTCGGATCGGTTTGCACCAATTGATAATCAAATAGTTCTTTGAACAAGAGTCGAAGCAAATCGCTAACCACTTGATCTCGCAGCCCTTGCTCTGCATTTATTAGAGATTCGATGGGCTGACCGTCCATATAGGTCATTGCCAAGATAACTTCATTGCTGTATTTAGCCACATAAGTGGGAATGGAGAACGCAGGGTCATCCACTACAATTTCGGCGTATTGCTCTAAGCGCTTACCTTCGAGTAAATAGTCGGCCTCATCGTGTAACTGCGCCTTTGCTTCTTTTAGCAACGGCTTAATGTCTATGTCCTTGGGTAACATGCCTGACAATTTAATCAAAGATGCAACATTATCCACATCACTATCTATGCTTTGCTTGATCCCAGGGTATTGAATTTTGATCGCCAAGCGCTGCAATTCCGTGCTGATGACTTTATGCACTTGGCCAATTGAAGCGGCGGCAATGGGTTGCATGGGGAACTGAATAAACTGCTGTTGCCACTTCTCGCCCCATTGTGCATTCAACAATTCTAATAATTCGCTTTGTGGCATCGATTTGGCTTCAGAGCGAAGACGGCTCAAAATTTCTGATAATTCAGGGGGCAGCACATCTCCAGCATCCATAGAAATTAGTTGTCCAATTTTCATTGCCGCACCGCGCATTTGCGCTAACTGCTCGGCTACCCGCATGATATTACCGGGAGTCAGCAAAAGGTCTTTGACCTTGGGGCGATTACCTTTACTGAGTTCTGATATGCCTTCGGAAATCATATTACCGGCTATCCTGCTTGCCATACTACCCAATTTGGTGAATCGTGAAATTCTTCCCTTAGGGATCTTTGCTTCCTGTGAGCTGAATTTTTTAACCATTAACTGCTGTGCTCAGGTGATCGAATATTACTCGACGCATCATATATCCTTGTGCAACTAGAAATGTTGTAGTGATAGGTACGCTTGCAAATTGAATTTAGCGCAAAAGTGCTCCGTGACCTAATATTAATCCCTTGTCAGCAAATATAAAAAAACCGGTATGACAGGCCTGAATATTCGCTTTGCCAGAATAATATTCAGTGCTGGCGCCGAGGGTAAACCGGGATATTTAATCCTCACCTAAGGGGATTTTATTACGTTAATTTTATTCTACTCATTTGCCATGATGCTATCCCAATTTTTACACAATACGTTATACTCGCTGCCAATTAGATTAGGAGATTAAAAATGAAAATTTGTGGTGTAGATTTAAAAGGTAGTGAAGCAAATATTTGCCTGCTTTCATTGGACAATGATGTGTTTCTTTTGCCTGATTGTCGAGTACGCAAATTGGCATATTCTAAGCAGAACTCCACTGAAGATATCCGCGAATTTCAATTTACCTTTAAAAAGCTGATGGAAGACTACAAAATAGACTACGTGGTTATCCGTGATCGTCCAACAAAAGGAAAATTCGCCGGCAGTTCGGCCGGGTTTAAACTCGAAGCGGCTATTCAACTCATCGAAGACCTCAAGGTTAAAGTGATCACTCCTTCAGTTATGAAAGAGATTATTAAACGCAACCCTATCCCAGTGCAATTCTCTGAGACCGGCTTGAAAATGTTTCAAGAAGACGCTTTCAATACAGCTTATGCACAAATAATGTTGGATAAACATGGTCTGCCAGAACCCAAAATTGATTAACTAGCTAGGCAACTGGCAGATGGCGTAACTACTCGAGGCGAGATTAGGTTAACTCGCCTCAGATGCTGGGTTTGTATGCTACGGTTTTGATACTATTGTTAATCACTGTAAGCCCTTCACTTGGCGCTGATAATCCGCGCTCAATTTCTTGGACCTGTAAACTATGTCAGATAAAACAATCCGCTCCGGTGTGCTATTTGCTTTAGCCGCATATTCGATGTGGGGTTTCGCACCAATATATTTTAAATTTTTAAAAGCGCTACCCGCGACTGATGTGTTGGTGCATAGAGTGGTGTGGTCAGCCTTAGTGCTGGTTTTACTGGTATGGGCTACTGGGCAAAGTGCAAAAGTAGCAATCGCGTTAAAAAATAAACGCGTGATTCAAGTTCTGCTGCTATCTGGAGTCCTGCTCGCAGGCAATTGGTTGCTGTTTATCTGGGCGGTGAATAGTGATCATATTCTGGATGCAAGTTTAGGCTATTACATTAACCCACTTTTGAATGTATTTTTAGGACGGGTATTTTTAGGCGAACGCTTAAGAAGGATGCAGAAAATCGCGGTTGGACTAGCGGTGGTGGGCGTTTCCATAATGATCATATCCTTTGGAGAGTTTCCGTGGATAGCCCTAATCTTGGCGGCTAGTTTTGGCGTTTATGGATTGTTAAGAAAACAAGTTGCGGTGGACTCCTTGCCTGGTCTACTGATCGAAACCATGATGATGTTACCTTTTGCTATTGGCTACTGGATATTTTTTGCCACTGAACATAGCAACCTATTTGCGAATCCCACATCATTAAACCTTTTGATTATAGGTTTGGGCTTGGTGACTACTGCGCCACTGCTGTGCTTTACCGCTGCGGCCCGCAGGATCCGTTACTCCACACTGGGTTTTTTCCAATATATAGGGCCTACAATTATGTTCATTTTAGCGGTCTATATCTACGCTGAGCCATTGCATGAAGCTCGCCTGATCACCTTTGGCTTTGTTTGGGCGGCGCTAGCATTGTTTAGTTTTGATTCTTATCGAGGTTACCGCTCGCAAAAGCGGCTGATTGCAGGCTAGTTATCCCCCACGGTTTGATTACGACCCTTTGCTTTAGCTGCGTAGAGGTGCTCATCTGCTAGGGTGAGCATAGTCTCTATTTTGCCAGTTAGCTGAGAAGTGACGCCAATACTAACGGTGCATGAGTGCCTGATATCGGCACTTTTAATCACCTTTTTACTCACGGCTAGCCTGAATGATTCAACGAACTCAAGGGCGTCATCATGGTTAACATTAGGTAAAAATATACAGAATTCTTCACCACCAAAGCGAGATACATGAAATTTTGCAAAATGACGGTTAATTAATCGGGCAACCTCTTTTAATACCAGGTCACCATAATCGTGGCCAAAGTTATCGTTGATGGATTTGAAGTGATCGAGATCGATCAGCGCCATTGTCATGCAGTCTAGTCCGCGCCTGATACTACTTTCAGCCTTATTGAAAAAGTGTCGTCGATTGGGCAGACCGGTTAAATAATCAGTATTCGCCGCTTTACGAATCGTATCTATCTGTTCTATGTATTCAACATTTTGTACGATGCGGCAGAAAAATTCTTCATGACAATAGGGTTTGTTCAGGTAATCGTTGGCACCACTTTTGATAAATTTTGCTAACAAGCTTGAGCTGCGAGATGCAGAAATACCGATGATACTCAGCTCATCTTTGCCATACAACTTCCTAGCTTCTACGGTTAAGGCTACGCCCGACATATCGGGCATGTACTCATTGGTTATCATGAGTTTTATTTCCGGATGCTCTCTGAGCATAATTAAACCCTGCTGGGCGGTTGTCGCGCTATAGGTAATGAAATTGTGTCTACTCAGTAAGGACACCATACTATTGCGACTTTGTGTTGAGTCATCTACTACTAATACGCCGATGGTTTTGTTTTTTTCGAGCCTAGCAAGCAAGCGACTAAGATACTCGAATATTTGCGTATTTTGCTTGGGGATATAATCAATGACATTTTTACTTAGAATATGCTCGCGGACGTATTCATCTGAGCGGTCGGTAATAACAATTACAGGGATAAAGGACTCAATTGCATAATCTATGGCTTGACCCTCGGGCGCATCGGGTAAGGTATAGTCAACAACCGCACATAAATAAGTTTCCGGTGCGGTACTTTCGAAAATGACTTTTGCTTGGGTTAGCGATGAAGCATAGACAACATCTAGATTCGCCTTCCCAATAACCCGTTTTAGCACCCGCATACTGGATTCATTATCTTCGATTAATAAAACTTTAAATTTCATCAAAACCTACTTTAATGACTAACTGGGTGCACAGCCAACTCGCTATATTTTATCTAGTCTAGCATAGGCTAACATTAGCCATTTTGTACCGAAATTATCAAAGTTAACTTCTACCCGGGCATGTTCTCCGCTTCCTTCATAGTTCAACACTGTGCCTTCGGAAAATTTTGGATGACTAACACGTTGACCCAATTGAAAGCCAGTGGATTCAAACGCCATATGTGACGTGGCAGTTTGGAATCGATTTTTGGTAGGCCTACTGATAGTAGTACGCAGTCTAACTTCCTCAATACAATCAGAAGGGATCTCTTTAATAAATCGAGAAGGGGTATGATATTTGTCTTGGCCATATAATCGACGGCTTTCTGCGTAGGTCATATACAGCTTTTGCATAGCTCGCGTCATGCCTACATAGCAAAGACGACGCTCTTCTTCTAATCTACCAGGCTCTTCGTTACTCATCTGACTTGGGAACATACCCTCTTCAACGCCCGCCAGGAAAACCAGTGGGAACTCTAGTCCTTTCGCAGAGTGAATCGTCATCATTTGCACGGCGTCTTGATGAGCGTCAGCTTGAGCTTCGCCTGCTTCTAATGAAGCATGGGCTAAGAAAGCTGATAGTGGTGTCATGTTATCGGCTTCCAATGGCATTTCAAATTGTTTACAAGCACTGACCAATTCTTCTAAGTTTTCAATCCGCGCTTGGGCTTTCTCACCCTTTTCAGCCTGATACATAGCAAATAAACCTGAATGCTTAATTACATGGTCGGCTTGTTGGTCTAGTTCTAAGTCACGTATAGCACTTTGTAATTTTAAAACTAATTCGACGAAGCTCTGTAGTGCAGAGGCGGCTCGGCCAGACAAGCGTTTCTCGGCTAACATTGTCTGAGTTGCTTGCCACATGGATTGTTCATTATTACGAGCTGATTCCCTGATCAAACCCAGTGTTTTTTCGCCAATGCCCCGCGTCGGAGTGTTGACGATACGCTCATACGCGGCGTCGTCAATAGGCTGGTTCACAATACGTAAATAAGCCAATGCGTCTTTAATTTCCTGTCGTTCGAAAAAGCGTAGGCCGCCATATATGCGATAAGCAATAGACTCTTGCAATAAGGCTTCTTCAAGTACCCGAGATTGGGCATTGTTTCGATATAAAATGGCACAATCAGATAAGGCGTCGCCTTTATCAGACCACTCTTTGATCCGTGCAACAATAAAGCGCGCTTCATCCAGTTCGTTAAAACCGGCATATAAGGAGATGGCTTCGCCTTCGGCATCTTCGGTCCATAGGTTCTTACCTAAGCGGCCACTGTTGTTATCTATTACCGCATTGGCGGCTTTTAATATGTTACCTGTAGAACGATAGTTTTGCTCTAAGCGAATAGTCGATGCGCTGGGGAAGTCACGCAAGAAATGTTGGATATTTTCGACGTTAGCACCGCGCCAACCATATATGGATTGGTCATCGTCACCGACTATTATCATATTGTTGTCTTTGCAGCTTAATAACTTCAACCATGCATATTGAATATTATTAGTATCTTGGAACTCATCTACCAAAATAGTCCGAAAACGGCGTTGGTAGTGTTTTAACACATCAGGATTTTTCAGCCATAACTCGTGCGCCCGCAATAATAGCTCAGCAAAATCGACTAGCCCGGAGCGATCACAGGTTTGTTGATAGGCCTGATAAATATCTTTCATGGTTTGTTTGGTGGGATCACCTTGGGTATCAATATGCTCTGCTCGCAAGCCCTCATCTTTATTGCCATTGATGTACCATTGAATAGATTTTGGCTGCCAATTTTTTTCATCTAAATTCAACGACTTTATCACCCGCCTGACGAGTCTATATTGATCATCTGAGTCTAAAATTTGGAAGTTTTCTGGCAAACGGGCTTCTTTGTAATGGGTGCGTAACAGGCGATGAGCTAAGCCGTGAAAAGTACCAATCCACATATTATGTAAAGCTGAACCCATTAACCGCTCAACACGACCGCGCATTTCACGGGCTGCCTTATTAGTAAAGGTCACGGCTAAGATACTAAAAGGAGCGAGTTGCTCGACTTCCATTAACCACGCCATGCGATGAACCAATACACGGGTTTTGCCACTGCCAGCCCCAGCCAGAACCAACATATCTGACGCCGGTGCAGCAACGGCTTCTCGTTGTTTATCATTAAGTTGGTCGAGCAGTCTAGATACATCCATAGGGCAAAACATTCCAGCAAAAAGATGTTTACAGTATATCAGTTATACTGTGTTTTTATACATTTGATTGGTCGTGTTTTTGTTGTTTTAAAATATTGGGCTTGTGTTGAAGGTTTTTGTCCGCATGTCTGTTCTAATTACAGTATGAGATTAATCGTCTAGGGTTAGTTATGCCAATTGATAATTTTTGGAACAGTTTAAAAGCAGATGCTCAGCAATTGGTTAAAAATGAGCCTCTTCTGGCCAGTTATGTCCATGCTTGTATTTTAGCTCATCATAATTTCGAAACCTCATTGAGCTTTATTCTGTCTAATAAAATTAAAGATGAAGTGATGCCGGCATTAGCTATTCGAGAGGTCTTTGATCAAGCCTACTTACTTTGTCCTGCAATCGTAGAATCTGCAGCTCTTGATATACAAGCTGTTTTGAAACGCGATCCGGCGGTTGATTCTGCATTGAAAGTATTGATGTTTTTTAAAGGCTTTCAGGCGATCCAAACCCATCGTTTAGCCCATTACCTATGGCATAAAAATAGAAAAGATTTAGCCTTATTTGTTCAAAGTCGTAACTCCGAAGCCTTTGGTGTGGATATTCATCCAGGAGCAGTAATAGGCAATGGCGTCATGTTCGACCATGCTACTGGTATTGTAATTGGAGAAACGGCAGTGGTGGAGAACAATGTGTCACTATTACAGTCCGTGACCCTTGGGGGAACAGGCAATGAGAGCGGTAACCGTCATCCCAAAGTCAGGGAAGGGGTTATGGTTGGAGCGGGGGCTAAGATATTAGGTAATATTGAGATTGGCCGCGGCTCTAAAGTAGGCGCAGGTAGTGTCGTGCTCAAGAACGTGCCTGAACATGTAACTGTCGCAGGCGTGCCGGCAAAAATAGTAGGTATACCTTGTTGTGCTAACCCATGTGAAACCATGAATCAGAATGTACTAGATGATTAAGTCACGTAATTCGGCTAATTGATGAAGATGCACGTGAGGAAGAATCGTAGTTCGTTCCTGCTCTATTTGCATCGGTCGATTGTGCGCATACCAAGCGCTTTGCATGCCTGCAGCAATTGAGCCCTTTACGTCTTTTTCTAAATTATCGCCCACGTGTAGTATAGTGTTTATTGGTATTGAGAGGGCTTCGCTAGCTAAATTAAACATGGTTGGATGGGGCTTCATGGGATGCCTCAAATTCGATTTGAAACTATGGCTAAAAAAGTCAGCTATACCAATTTGCTCAAGATTTACATTGCCGTTGGTTATCGCTACCAGTGGTAGCCTCTGCGCCAAATCAGATAATAAAGAACAAATAGTCTTGTCCACCTTGAAATTACTTCTGTGGTAATAAAAGTATTCAAAACAGTCATTTACTGCATTTTTAAGTTCGTCGTCGAGGTATCCACAAGATTCTAGTGCGGTGGACAGCGTTCTGCGCCTTAACTCCCCCATATCGGATGCTAGGTTAGGATTGTTGTTTAAATGCATGTTCTTAATCTGTCGCCAATCAGCAGTCGACAATTGAGATATATTGGGATAGTTAGTGCGTATATATTCGTGTAAATTTTGCTCGGCTTTGACTATCAGAGGATAATTATCGTACAGGGTATCATCCAAATCGAAACTTAGGGCTTTGACGGGAGTCATCTTTCGATAAAAAATCATTAAAGAATACCTATTCCTTATATAAATATATAGACTGTTATAGTCTTCATATGGCCGAGTGGGTTTTTTAACGTCCTATTTGTTTCTTTTCGCGCGGGGATGAGCCCCATCATATACTTTAGCCAAATGTTGAAAATCTAGATGAGTATAAACTTGTGTGGTTGATAGATTTGCATGGCCTAATAATTCTTGAACTGCGCGCAAGTCACCACTGGATTCTAGCATATGGGTGGCGAAAGAATGCCGCAGTTTATGGGGGTAAACTGTCTGGTCTAATTGCTTCTGCTTGGCCCAGAGCTTCATTCGCTTAGCAATTTGACGATGGCTTATACGTCTGCGATGCATGCTCACGAATAACGCTGGTTCATCCTGCGGTGGGTTGAGTTGTGAGCGCACTTTTAACCAATTCTTCAGCCACAAGGCAGCGGTCCGACCCATGGGTAATATCCGTTGTTTATTTCCTTTTCCCCATACCGTTATTTGTCTGTCAGAGTTTATATCGGTTATATCCAATCCAGCCAACTCGGCTAGTCGCAATCCGCATCCGTAGGTTAATTCCATCATAGCGCGGTCACGGATTGCTAGAGGAGAATCGGGATCGATTTCTAATAGTGAGTTAATCTCATCGACATTCAGGTGCTTAGGTAGTGGCTTGCCTAATTTGGGGGAATGTATCACTTTGGCTGGGTTGCAATCTAAAACCTTTTCAGCGATTAAATAATCACAGAAACTTCTCAATGCCGACAAACGAAGTGCAATGGAGCGGGGAGCAAGGTTCTGTCTGCGGCAGTGGCCAAGTACTTTTTTGACGTGGTCAGTATTTAGTTGTGACCAATCCTCTAATTGAATTTGCAAAGCGATTACGTGCAGTTGACGGCGATAATTTTCTATCGTTTTGGCGGATAAATTACGTTCATATTTTATAAATTGAAGAAACTTTTCGAGCCAGGTATTGAGAGGGTGTCCTGATAAATCAGCCATAATTATGGGTTATTTGCTACGGCAGCAGTGGTAACCACTAGTATCCAGCAAGGTTTGGCAACAACACATTTAAAAACTGTTGAAGTTGGGTTATCAATAAAGTATCCATATCTGGGTTGAAATGGCCGGGGTCGTGGCTGGCAATGGCAAGAATGCCTAACTCACCTCTATCGCCGAGTAACATCAGCGCCACCGACTCTACTGATTGATCTGCAAAGAGCAATTGCTTTTCGTGGGAACTAATCCTACCAAAGAAGAAGAATTCTTGTTTAAACCTCTTTTCAATGAATAGCTTACGCTGAATTTCAGGTAGCGCATGGGCACCGCTAAAAGACTTTAGTGTAACTGCAGAAAGCCTCAATCGGTCGAGCATAATATCTTCTAGTTTGTCTTGAACTTCACTGAAAAAACGACAGGTGATAAGCTGTAGGTTCAGGTCGGCATAAATGCGGTATATCTCTTCGTTCTTCTTAGCGATAGCGATTAGCTGACTAAGTTTGTGGGACAGCATTCGGTTCTTTTTACGTAGCTGCTCACTTTGCAATTCAAATAATGAAATGCTGCCCTTTTGCTGATGGGGAAGTTTGAGTTTTTCCGTCAGCTCGGGGAAATCAATAAAAAAATCGGGATGTTGCTCAATATATCGAGCGACATCAAGGCTATTGATATCGGCTACTTGCTCAAAATCAGTCAACATATCCGTTGTTGCCTGTTGTTTTGCTGCTGTATCACTCATAGAAAGAGGGTTCCATCAAATATATGCTCTGCAGGTCCTGTCATCTTAAGTACGTTGTCTTTACCCTGCCAGCGTATTTTCAATGATCCACCAGGTAAGTCTACCTGAACTTCTTTACCAAGTTTACCTTGAATTTGTCCAATTGCTACTGCGGCGCAAGCACCACTGCCACAGGCCAGTGTTTCACCGGCTCCGCGTTCGTAAACTCTTAATTTTATATGACCGGAATCAACAACTTGCATAAAGCCTACATTGACACCTTCGGGAAACCTTTCATGTTTTTCCAAGACTGGGCCAATACCAGAGACATCTGCTTGTTGGATATCATCCACTTCCAAAACACAATGAGGGTTACCCATGGAAACCGCCCCTAACATAAAGGTTTGTTCTTGGGCGCGGATCAAATAAATGCCTTCTTCCTTATTGGCCTTCAATGGAATCTTCGACGGTTCAAACACAGGTCTGCCCATGTTGACCGTAACTAAGCCATCTTTTTCTAAATACAACACCATTTTACCGGCCTTGGTACTGACCACGACCTTATTGCGATTGATTAAGCCTTTAAGTTTGACGAATTTGGCAAAACAGCGCGCGCCATTGCCACATTGCGATACCTCAGTTCCATCAGCATTAAAAATCCGATAATGGAAGTCTTGTTCAGGGTCATAGGGCGGTTCAACCATTAATAGTTGGTCAAAACCAATGCCAAAGTTACGGTCAGCCAATTGTTGTATTTTTTCTTTGGAAAAAAATACATTCTGCGTCACATTATCAATGACGATAAAGTCATTGCCCAAGCCATGCATTTTAGAAAATTGAATTTGCATTAGTACTACTTAAAGTTTTATTACAGCTATATTACGTAACTTTGTACTCACCTTTCCAGAGGTCTTTTAACTTTTCTCGTTCACGGACTAAAATTAGTTGCTTTTTATCAATCATAATTTCAGCCGGTCGACAGCGACTATTGTAGTTCGATGACATCACAAAGCCATATGCACCAGCACTTCTAACTACGAGTAGGTCATTCGGTTCGATAGCCAATTCACGCTCTTTACCAATAAAATCTCCGGTCTCACAAATTGGTCCTACAACATCGTAAATAGCAGCTTTTTTGTCATCTGAGCGTTCTGCCGGGATAATATCTTGCCAAGCTGAGTAAAGTGCGGGACGAATCAAATCATTCATAGCAGCATCAACAATGGCGAAATTCTTCTGTTCGGTTTGTTTAATAAACTCTACTTTGGTGACTAACACCCCTGCATTTGCCATGATGGCACGACCGGGTTCAAAAATGAGCATTAATTCCGGGCGGCTATGCATTCTGGTCATTAATGCTTCAACATATTTATCTGGATGCGGCGGTGTTTCATCTTTATATGCAACACCAAGTCCACCACCCACGTCTAGGTGCTGAATAGCAATACCTTTTGCGGCTAGTTCGTCAATCAAAACCAGCAATCGGTCTAATGCGTCAACAAATGGGGCTAAATCGGTAAGTTGCGAACCTATATGACAATCCATACCGACAATATCCAAATGACTATAGCTGTTTGCCAATTGGTATATTTCGATGGCATTTTCTTTTGCTATGCCAAATTTATTCGCTTTTAGGCCAGTGGAAATATACGGGTGAGTTTTGGCATCAACATCTGGATTGATGCGAATTGAGATCGGGGCTTTAACTTGCAAAGAAGCGGCTACTTGATTGATACGCGCTAGTTCAGGCACAGATTCGACATTAAAACATTTGATTTTGTGTTCTAAGGCGAAGGCAATTTCTTGCTCTGTTTTACCGACTCCCGAAAACACCACTTTACTTGGATCACCTCCAGCTTCGATTACTCGAGCGAGCTCGCCGCCTGAGACAATATCAAAGCCTGAGCCAAGAGCAGCCATAACTGACAGCACACCTAAGTTAGAATTTGCTTTCACTGCATAGCAGATTAGATGATTGTGCGAACCTGCGGCATTATTAAACGCATGCCAATGACGTTCTATTGTTGCCCGAGAATATATGTAGCAAGGTGTGCCAAATTGCTTAGCAATGTCTGCGATTGCTACCTCTTCGGCATGCAGGCTGGTATTGTGATATTGAAAGAAATCCAACTAAGATTGCTCCTCTAATGGATTGGATGGGGTAGCCTGCTCAACTGGTTGTGTATTTTGTTGTTCAGGCAGGTAAAGCTCACCACTTACGCCGCAGCCTCCCAGAACAAAACTTACAATCAGTGTAAGCACTTTAAATTGAATACGTTTTAGCTTTTTCACAGACGACCTATAGAACTAATTTGATAGCCGTATCATCTCACCAAAAGCAGAAAAAACAAGCCGAAAACAGTTGTATTTTCAGCGTGCAATAAATTTTATCGCGAAAGTACTCCCAACGAGGTGTTTAAAATAACAAGATTGCCATTTTCTTCGACATTATAGTGGTGAAAGAAGGCGGTTCTTTTAACGGTGAATACCATTTGCAGGCTATGAAATACGGGGTTTTGACTCTCTGCTAAAATTTACAAATTATGGCCACGACGGCTTGTGTACGTTTTTCATCACCACAGAGGCTGTATTTTTAATTGGGCTAGATCATTATGTGATGGACTATAACGAACTAATTTAACTGCGTGATTCACCTATGAAAATGAACGTGAGAAAGGGGAAGTTAGCTTAACAAGCCCTTGGGTCACATCATCCGGGAAATGAGTTTGGCTCCATAGCTGGTCGCATAGTTCTTTAGTATCTTCCCAGCTCTCATCAAGCAACCAATCAATGAATATATCAGGGTTATTGGGATAACGAATAGGCTGTGGAGATGGTTGTGTTAGCCAGGTATCCACTATTTTAGGATCCAGTGTTGGCATACTCAGACACCGTTGCATGCGCTCCAGCGTGAGTACATTAGAGCTCTGCTCATATTGATTTTGCAGGGGTTTTATCAGGATCTTTTTTCCTAATTGAAGGCATTCACTGGCAAGCTCAAATCCGCCGTTGGCAATGACCCCGCAACAACGAAATAAAGACTGTTGAAAAGCTGCTTTTGATAAAGCTTTCCATTGGATATTTGCGTTACGACGAGCTTGCTTTATCTCTGGGTGATAACACTCAAAACTCAATTGCGGAAATTGCGCGAATAGTTGTTGGATGTCATTGATATTCTCAAAGGGTAAGTACACCAAAATTTTCTCTTCTGCTATAGCGGCATCGACTGTTTCTTCGATAAACGGTGGCATGATTGGAAAACCAAAGTGATACCAATGTACCCCAAGGTGGATATCACAAGGGGCGAATAGCCGCGTAAGAATTCTATCCGTCAAGGTTTGTCCTTGTTTTGGAATTTTATGCTTAAAAGCCGCTTGATGACTCACAGAAATAGATGCCAGATCACTGATTTTAGCAGCCCATGCGGTCACGGGGTCAAAGTCATTAAGCAATACATCATAGTGGCATAAATCCAAACTGCGGACGTCTTTGACCAGTTGCTTCAGCTTAGCCTGTTGCAGGGTTTTCCATCGATTCACGCAGCCATTTTCGGTTACGAATGTTAACCCGGATAACGCTCGGTAATTGCCAAAGACTTGCATATCAAAATAATCTTCAGGGGCCCGTCCACTAAAAATGAAATCGACCTCTATTTCTTCTCTTTTGGCCATTGCTTTTGCCATGACCCTTGCTCTGGCAATATGGCCGTTACCGGTTCCTTGCACACCGTAAAGTATTTTCATAACGCTCACTTATAGTAAAATATACAAACTTAGCGTTGAAATGCTCAATCCTAATATAGCCCCGGCTACAATATCGCTAGGGTAATGCACACCTAACATAACGCGAGAAAGTCCAATCAATCCAGCCCAGATATACACCAGCAGGGTACAACTGGGGTAAAAATTCGCCACTAAGGCGGCCATTAAAAATGCTGCTGCGGTATGACCGGATGGCAAGCTAAATTTATCAGATGGGATAATGTGTGAACGAAAGTTATACAAAAAGTTACAAGGGCGCTGACGTTTGAAGGACTTCTTTAGCACTATGTAAATTGGTAGCTCTAGGCTATAGGCAAGCATTGCTGTATATAGGAAAATGGTTCCATCTTGAGGTTCGAAGGCCCATAACGTTAGCCCGATGAGTAAGTAAATATGCCCATCACCGCTTTTAGAAATGGTTTTAATTAACCAACAGCCTCGTCTGGAGGTGAGACTAAATACAATGTGGAATAGTCTCGTATCTGCTCGGTCAAAAACGTTCATGGAGTTATCTCTGCTTTTTGCTCTCATCACATACAAAGGTTAGCGGGAAGGTATGAACAATTGTTGACAAAATGACGAACTCTTTGTGACAACAACACAATAGTTTTATGACAGTCGATGCAGGGTTGATAACTGAATGGAATACAAGGGACAGTTGTAACACTAATCCTATTTACAAAAGACTTGCTAAGCACTAATCTTAAAATTCACTCAACAGCCTTAGGTATTTTATGGAATATAACACGTCTGAATTGTGCGATTTATTCGCTGACAATGTGGATGTCGTTGATCCGATGTTCATCAATTATGGTGGAAGACTTTCTTATGGAGGGGAGATCACAACGATAAAGTGCCATGAAGATAAAGGTCTGATTGATAAAGTCTTATCCCAATCAGGAAAAGGTAAAGTGTTACTCATTGATGGGGGAGGCTCAACGCGGCGGGCATTAATTGATGTGAATACCGCTCAAATTGCTATCGAACATGATTGGGAAGGCATTGTTTGCTACGGTAGTGTCCGTGAAATTGACCAATTGGAAGAATTAGATATTGGAATTCATGCGATTGCTTCAATACCTGTGAATGCAGCATTTGAGGAAGTGGGAGAGGTTGATATTGCGGTCAACTTTGGCGGTGCCACCTTCTTGCCAGAAGATCATATTTACGCAGACAGTACAGGCATTATATTGTCACCTGAGCCTTTGGATATCGAATAGCTTAACTAAGCATCTCACCATGCATAATGCCTGCTAGTCACGCAGCCTTCGCTCACCGATACCCTCAACGGTAAAGGTGAGCAGACTAAACTTAGTTAAAGGGCTTGGTTTAGGTAAGCCGCAATTCGCACACCAGCCATTTGCAGTCTTCGTTTTACCTGGGGTAAATGCTCGTATTGGTAGCTCCAAGAGAGTTTATCGCCTTCAGGATAGATGCTGCTACGCAATATGGCACTTTCAGTCATCCAGACTTTGGGATCCGTGATGCGCCATTGCTTTGCCTGTTCTGGCGTGATCTTTTGACTTAACCACTTGGTCCATTCGGTATAGGACAATTGTTGTTTATCGATCAAACCGCTATCCCATACTCTGTGTAAATTGCTGTCCTCCCAAAAGAACACCAATTTTACATCATTGCCCCCTTTATCCGTGCCATTGCCAACATGAAGGGGTTGATGTAAATCACCAATAATATGCACAATGAAATGTAGTGCTAGACGTTTCTCATCGGCGCTGGCCTGCGGACTTTTTAAGGTTTGTGTGAACGCTTGCAGCGCAGTGTATGCATCGCCTTGAGGTGGAGCATGCTTGTCAACTAAATAGCTAGTGCCCTCAGGGATGCTGACGTAGTGCCAAGGCGGAGAGGTTTTCTGCCAAAAAGGGGCTGGGTCGGAACGCATTTCGTCAGCATGAGTGGAAATTTCAGCCAAAGATTTGTCAGGATAAAGCGCAGCGATTTTAGCCTTGGCGTCAGCTGAAAGGTATTGTTCAGCAATCTCGCCGGTAACTCGGTGTCCAATTTGGCCCCAAGCCAATGCCTCAGAGCCATAGGTCAGTAGTACTGTTGCGGCAAGTAGGGGCTTTAAGCTGCGCAGGGTAGAACTTATTTTACTGTTCAAAAACATAGTATTAATCTCTAAAAATAGAAGTGTGAATGTGTTATTTTTGATAGCCCCAACGAGGCATTATTTTCTGATCAATATTTAAGTGGTCGAGTATACGTGCCACCACAAAATCGACTAAATCTTGGATTTGCTGTGGGTTATGATAAAAACCAGGGGCAGCAGGCATAATAGTGACACCTAGTTGTGACAATTTGAGCATGTTTTCTAAATGTATTGTCGATAGCGGCATCTCCCTTGGTACTACTATTAACTGCCCACGTTCCTTAATAACCACATCGGCGCCCCGTTCAATCAAATTATCACTTTTACCTGTAGCGATAGCCGACAAGGTGCCAGTAGAACAGGGGCATATAACCATTTGTTTGGGTGCTGCCGAGCCTGATGCAACAGGAGAAAACCATTCATCCTTGCCAAATACTTTGACTTGTTCTGTTTTGGCTGCATATTTTTCAATAAAAAAATCGGCGCAGGCTTGTGGATGGGAGGGCAGTTTTAAGTTTTCTTCGGTAGCAAAGACGACTTTAGCCGCCGAAGAAATCAGCACATAGACTTGATAATTAGCTGCCAGCAAACACTCCAAGAGGCGCAGTCCATAGGGCGCGCCAGATGCACCAGTAAAGGCTAAGGTTATTTTTTGCTCAAAACTCATGATCAGCTAACCGCTCCAATATTTTGTTATGTATTCCGCCAAATCCGCCATTACTCATTATAAGTAAATGATCTTCGGGCTGAATTATTGTCATAATCATCTCCACCAAACTATCAATGTCGGCATAGATGTGAGTGGGTACGTTACTTTGTTGGCAAAGTTCATTCATCGACCAGTTGAGATTATCAGGTTGGAATAACATTACCTCATCGGCCTTGGCCCAAGATTGAGACAAACTATGCTGATGGACCCCCATCTTCATTGTTGCTGAGCGTGGCTCAAGTATAGCAATGATCCTTTGCTTGCCCACTTTGTGGCGCAAACCTTCTATAGTGGTAGCAATCGCAGTTGGGTGGTGGGCAAAGTCATCATAAACGCTTACATCCTTAATAACACCACGCAGCTCCATGCGTCGTTTGGCATTCACAAATGTGCTCAAAGCCTCGATCGCAAGCTCAGGTTTGATACCTGTATGGCGAGCCGCCGCAATAGCCATCAACGCATTATTAACGTTGTGTTGGCCGATAAGATTCCATTCGACCCGTCCGCACTTTTTACCTTCAAACAGCACGTCGAATTCGCTACCGTCTGGGGTTTGGTTGCTACTTAACCATTCTTTGCCCAGGTATTGAGTGTCGCTCCAACAGCCCATCTTTAACATATCTTGCACGTTCTGGTCATTTTCAGGAGATAAAACTAACCCCGTGCTGGGGACGATTCGTATTAAGTGATGAAATTGTTTTTGGATTGCATCAAGGTCGGCAAAGATATCAGCGTGGTCAAACTCTAGATTATTGATAACTAAGGTTCGAGGGCAATAGTGTACAAACTTAGAACGTTTGTCGAAGAAGGCGCAGTCATATTCATCGGCTTCTATTACGAAAAACGGGGCTTCACCTAATCTGGCAGACAAGCCGAAATTCTCGGGGATGCCACCAATTAGAAAACCCGGCTTAAAACCAGCGAATTCTAATATCCAGGCAATCATACTAGAAGTGGACGTTTTACCATGAGTACCGGATGCAGCGATGACCCAACGATGTTTTAACACGTTTTCAGACAACCACTGTGGACCGCTGATGTAGTTGAGGTTGCGGTCCAGAATATATTCGACACAGGGGTTGCCTCGTGACATAGCATTGCCAATGATCACAATATCAGGTTCTGGATCAAGCTGTGCAGGGTCAAATCCCTGAGTTAATTCTATACCAAGCGCTTCAAGTTGTTCGCTCATCGGTGGATAAACATTGGCATCAGAGCCAGTCACTTTATGGCCCATGGACTTGGCTATAGCAGCAATACCACCCATAAAGGTGCCGCAAATACCTAAAATATGAATATGCATAACATCGATTATCAATAAAAAACTTGCGCTAGAGTATCAGACAATTTAACCCCGTTAAAATACAACTCTATTTAATCTGTTTGTTTTAGCTGAGATTTTTGTACAACAAAGGTACAATATCGTCAGACTTACTAAGAGCAACAATAAAAGTCAGCTAAACAGGCTACCCTTACACACTACTAAAATAGGTTTTCATTAGAATGAAACGACTCAATTCACAGTTGCAAGAAGATGGGGCTCCAATGGAGCTGATTTTGTTAATTCGCACGTTGTTAGCTGGTTGCAAAGAAATATCTTTCCGGGTTAGCCAAGGGGCATTAGCCGGCGTATTAGGTTCACTTTTGAGTGAAAACGTACAAGGAGAAACGCAAAAGAAGTTAGACGTGATTTCTAATCAAATCCTCAAAGATATTCTGAAAGAATCAGGTTACGTTAAAGCGATTTCCTCCGAAGAAGAAGACGATGTTGTAGGTTGTCACCCTGATGGTAAATACCTAGTTAGTTTCGATCCCCTTGACGGCTCTTCGAATACAGATATTAATAGTTTAATAGGCACCATATTTTCCATTACTCATGCTCCACAATGGATGCAGCCAGACGATCCTTCAGCTTTTCTGCAGCCGGGTACGCAAATCGTGGCGGCAGGTTATGTTCTTTACGGTCCATCAACAATGCTAGCCATGACCACAGGTAGAGGTACACATCTATATACCTTGGATAAAACCCATGGTGGATTCTTGGTTACTGAAGCAAACATTAGTATTCCAGAGCACACTAAAGAGTTCGCCATTAATAGTTCTAACCAACGACATTGGGAAGAGCCGATGCAAAGTTACGTTACTGATTTATTGCTTGGCGATGAAGGGCCTCGTGGCAAGAACTTCAATATGCGCTGGGTCGGAGCTATGGTTGGTGATATTCATCGAGTACTTTCACGTGGCGGTATATTTGCTTATCCATTTGATAAACGTAACCCCAAGATTCCAGGCAAGTTGCGTTTATTATATGAAGCCAATCCAATGTCATTTTTAATTGAACAAGCAGGCGGTTCAGCCAGCACAGGTGAAGGACGGATATTAGAGGTGATGCCCAGTGAAATCCATCAGCGCATTCCGGTAATTATGGGTTCCAAGGAAGAAGTTGAAGCCTGTCTGGGATACTACAAGTAAACACCTTAATTAGCGGGGCTCTCGCCCCGCTAATGCTTTAGGTTATAGCCCGAATTTAAAACCACGCAAATCATACATTTGCACTGTGTAAATCTTACCTTCACACTCTGTCTCATCGCCAAGTATCTTTATAAATATTTATATTAATCAATGGATTGATTGTCATCTATGCATATGGCATGAAGTTCGCTTACTTTATCTACTCAAGCTTAATTCAGGTCATTCCGAGTTTAGCTAAATAAAATGAAGGAGCGAAGCATGAATAGCAAACCAGTAGCAGGCAGTAAATTCCCCCCTATTTTGGTGAAAACCTTAGAAGACACTGAAACCCTATTAGTCGACGTTGTATATGATCCGAGTGAACAAAGCAGCAAAAAAGGAAACTGGACTATGGTGGTCTTTTACCGCGGTCAACATTGCCCAATTTGCCGAAACTTTTTAAACGCCCTTGATTCGCTGGCAGGCGGTTTTCAAGGAATTAATGTTGATATAGTGGCGGTGTCCGGAGATTCGAAGCAGCAGTTGGAAAAAAATATAGAAGATGATTTAGACGTATCATTTCCCATTTATCACAGCTTGCAGTTAGCAGAGATGAAGAACCTGGGCTTGTATATTTCTGAGCCTGTTTCTGACAGTGAAACAGATCATCTGTTTAATGAACCCGCACTGTTTGTATTGAATGAGCGCAATGAAATTCAACTGGTGGATATTGCAAGCGGGCCCTTCTCACGTCCAAATTTAGACCAATTGTTGCAAGGCTTAACCTACGCACGTGAAAATGATTATCCTATTAGAGGGACTTATTAAGGTACTCAGTTTAGTGAGCAAAGCTTTACGAAATAAAAAAAACCGCTTAATGATATTTAAGCGGTTTTACTTTTATACTTTCTAGTTAGTAAGTACTTAGTAATGGAGCTATCACCAAGCTAACGATGGCCATTACATTAATTAGGATATTCATTGCTGGACCTGAGGTGTCTTTAAACGGATCACCAACAGTGTCGCCAACGACAACTGCTGCATGAACGGCAGATCCTTTACCACCGTGATTGCCTTTTTCAACATACTTCTTGGCATTGTCCCAAGCGCCACCGGCGTTGGCCATCATAAGCGCCAACAATACACATCCTAGCAAAGCCCCGCCTAACATACCGCCAAGTGCGTGAGCACCCAAGCCAAAACCAACAATCGGTGGCACGGCCACGGCTATTACCCCAGGAAGAATCATCTTCTTCAAGGCTGCTGAGGTTGCTATATCGATACAACGACCAGTATCAGGGTCGGCTTCACCTTCCATGAGACCTTTTATTTCGCGGAATTGACGACGGATTTCTTGGATCATTTCAAAGGCAGCATCGCCTACTGCGGTCATAGTGATAGATGCAATCAAGAAGGGTAAAAGACCGCCGATAAACAACCCAATCAATACCATTGGATCCCCAAGATGGAGGGTGAAATTGTCAAACTTCAAAGACAGGGTTTCTACGAATGCTGCAATAATTGCTAGGGCTGCCAAAGCCGCCGCACCGATAGCAAACCCCTTACCTATAGCTGCTGTAGTATTGCCCAATTCGTCAAGAGAGTCGGTTATCTCACGAGTCTCCTTACCAAGGCCACCCATTTCTGCTATGCCACCTGCGTTATCAGCGACCGGCCCATAAGCATCAATTGCCATGGTAATACCAACAGTAGCTAACATGCCTACCGCTGCAATACCTACACCATATAAACCGGACAATTGTGTGGATACATAGATAATTGCACAAATGGTCAATACTGGGATCACTACGGATTGCATGCCAACAGACAAGCCTGTGATCATTACCGTTGCTGGGCCAGTCTCACCTGACTTAGCAATTTTACGTACCGGGGTAGAAGCTGTGTAATATTCAGTCACCAAACCAATTATTATGCCGCCAACTGCTCCGGATAATACCGACCACCACACGTGACTGTTTATGCCGAGATATTGAATAACAAAGAAAGCAGCCAAAATGAAGATAGCCGCTGCCCCCATAGTTCCGGCTCGAAGTGCCACTTCGGGTTTTGAAGCGGACATCATTTTCACCAAAAAGATGCCAGCGATGGAACACAGCAATCCCGTTGAAGCCAACGCTAAAGGTAAGAACATTAACGCCTCTTTACTGCCTAAAATACTGACTGCCATGGTTGAAGCAATGGCGATAGTGGCTATCATTGAACCGCAATAAGATTCAAAAATATCCGAGCCCATGCCAGCCACATCGCCCACGTTATCTCCCACATTGTCTGCGATCACCCCAGGATTGCGAGGATCATCCTCTGGAATACCCGCCTCTATTTTACCGACTAAATCGGCTCCAACATCGGCGCTTTTGGTAAAAATACCACCGCCAACACGGGAAAATAATGCGACTATGGATGCGCCCATCCCAAACCCATGAATCGCGTGAGCGGTCTCAGGGTCACCACCAAAAAACCAATATAAACTGCCTAATCCAAGCAATCCCATTGAAGCAACACATAAACCCATGATCGAGCCGCCAAGGAAGGCCACAGAAAGTGCTTCCGCGGCGCCTTTATCATGGGCAGCTTGAGTGGTACGAACATTCGCTTGAGTAGCGGTAAACATGCCAATATAGCCTGCTAATGCAGAACACGCAGCTCCAGCAACAAATGCGATTGTGGTATTAGTTCCCAACGAAAAGTACAGTGCGACGGCAACTACTAGGGCAAATATAAACAACATTTTATATTCACGATGCATAAAGACCAATGCCCCGTCATGGATCATGGCGGCGATTTTGGCGATAGCCGGATTGGTTACGGGATATTTTTTAACGATAAAGTAAATGATTAGAGCAAAAACTAAGCCTAGTACGCCTAGCGCTGGTGGAATGTAAAATAATTCGGTCATAATGTCTCCAAATAGAGTTGCTATGACACAAAGAGCGACGACTTTCGGACCTTTTTTATCAATTTTTTTCGGCCTGAAACACGCTTTGCGATGTTTTTGTTATGTATCTTAACTTTCATAGTGCTGTGTTAGGAAAGTGATACTTCATTGTTTTGTTAACATATTCTTCACATCTAGCGACGACTATAGCGAGCTTCGGCATAATATTTCAAGCTTTTGCTGATTAATTCGACATATTGTTGAAAAACACCACCATCTTGTTGATGTAACGATTTCATATTGACCACGAAGCCTTTATAATTCTACTCATTCCGTAAAATCTAAACGATAGGTATCACTATGAGCTTAAACGCCGTTCCCGCAGGTAAGAATTTGCCTGATGAAGTCAATGTTATCATTGAAATCCCCGCCCACGCTGATCCAGTTAAGTACGAAGTAGATAAAGATTCTGGCGCAATTTTCGTTGACCGTTTCATGGCAACTTGCATGCACTATCCTACTAACTACGGTTATGTGCCGCATACCTTGTCACTTGATGGTGACCCAGTAGATGTGCTTGTAGTGACACCATTTCCGTTGTTAGCCGGCTGCGTAATTCGTTGTCGTCCGGTTGGCGTGTTGAAAATGACTGACGAATCTGGTGAAGATGCGAAAATATTAGCTGTCCCTGCGGATAAGTTGTCGACTATTTATCGTGGTATCACTGAAATTGATCAGATTCCAGAATTGACTAAGAATCAAATCGAGCATTTCTTTGCCCACTATAAAGATCTTGAGCCAAACAAATGGGTCAAAATCGAAGGCTGGAGCGGTAGTGAAGATGCTAAGAAAGAAATCACTGAAAGCGTAACCCGTTACGAAGAAACAGCAGACAAACCTGCGTTTTAAACTGCTTATGCTGATGACGATTAAGGGTTGACTATAAGTTAGCCCTTTTTTTTTTCACCAGAGTAAGTGTAGTATTTGACAAAGACTTTATTTCTGAGAATGTGTTAACACCTATCTATCTCTAGCGACATCAAATTAACTAAGGTCCGATCATTGTTCAGCTGCTCAATTCGACACAAACCCGAATTTCTACTTTTGGCCATGGCGTTTGTCATGCCACTGGTTTTTGCCGTGTGGGTCGCTTTATTAAATAATTTTGTAGTTGAGAAGGCTCAGTTTACCGGAGTAGAAATTGGTTTATTGCAGAGTTTTCGCGAGATCCCGGGGTTTTTAGCCTTCACGGCGGTATTTTTACTGTTGGTGATTAAAGAACAAACATTGGCGCTACTGGCGCTGGCTGTGACCTCTATAGGTGTTGCAATAACGGGCTTGTTTCCGTTTGAAATTGGACTGTATTGCACTACTGTTATCATGTCTATTGGTTTTCACTACTTTGAGACAGTGAATCAATCACTCACTTTGCAGTGGTTGGCGAAAGACAAGGCCGCCAAATTTATGGGTCAGCAACTAGCAGTAAAGAGTTTTGCATCTCTGTTTGCTTATGGGGCTATTTGGTTATTGATGGATTATGTCGGAATTGAATACCACACCATGTATTTGCTGGCTGGAGGACTCGGACTGGTGGTAGTTGTGAGTATTTGGTTGTTCTTTGCTAATTTTCAACAGCCATCGGTTCAACATAAGCACATGTTTTTGCGCAAGCGTTATTGGCTGTACTATGGACTCACTTTTTTAAGTGGTGCCAGACGACAAATATTTATGGTGTTTGCCTCTTTTATGATGGTGGAAAAATTTGGCTATTCTGTCGGTGAAATTAGCCTGTTATTTATCATCAACTATGTATTTAACCTGTTCTTTGCAACTAAGATAGGTGGCTGGATCGCTAAAGTGGGTGAAAGAACCGCTTTGACAGTCGAGTATATAGGCCTAATATGCGTGTTCGCCTGTTATGCAGTGGTCAGTGATCCATTCTGGGCGGCAAGTTTATATGTGGTAGATCACTTGTTTTTTGCCATGGCCATCGCGATGAAAACCTACTTTCAAAAAATCGCTGACCCGAAAGACATAGCAGCGACGGCTGGGGTAAGTTTTACCATTAATCATATTGCTGCTGTGGTAATCCCTGCATTGTTAGGGGTTGTGTGGATAACATCGCCCCAGCTAGTATTCTATATTGGTGCAGGCTTCGCAGTCTGTTCGCTGATATTGGCCTGTAATATTCCCACATTGGCAGCACAGGGTAATGAAGTTAGATTGAACCCTTTTGCTTGGGCTAATAAAAAATCATCACTCAATTCAACCATCTGATCTGAAAGAGGTAAAACGTGTTTAATTGGTTAAGTCTACTCTTATGCTTTAGTTGTTGCAGCGTGGCAGCCCAGCCATTGGAGCTTTTTTGGGAAGATCTCGTGCCAGAGGGCTATGTGGCACCTCCTATCGACCTCGATCATACTGCAAACATGTCGCAACAACAGTTGAATGCTCCGGTAGTAGACAAATATGATAATCAATTGGTTAAGATCCCTGGTTTCGTAGTGCCTTTAGAAGGTGATGCAGAAAAAGTGACTGAATTTTTGTTGGTGCCATTTTTTGGTGCCTGTATTCATGTACCGCCGCCTCCGCCTAACCAGATAATTTATGTGAAGATTCCCCAAGGAGTGCCGATAGTTAACCTATCAGACGTGGTTTGGGTGGTAGGAATACTATCTAGCAAAAGTTTAAGTACCGAATTAGCGACGGTTGGATATACCTTACAAGGTCAGGAAGTTTTACCCTATGATGGATAAGCATAGATTTTTTAAAGCCTATTATATCAAATTGCTCTTAGGTGCTTTTCATGTGTCCATTATTAGCTATACTGCGCGTAGATATCTAATAAAAACTTCTTATATTTCAATAAATTTAAACTTTTAGACACAACAAGGTGAGTTTATGAATATCCTGTCCAAAATGTCTATTGCACAAAAAATGTTCCTGATCCCAATATTAGGCACTTTAAGCTTCGCTTTATACTTAGCTATCACCACCATAGTTGCACTAAATAATGTTGAATTATTGGAAAATGCCAGTGACATTCAATTTCCCGCATTACGTGCATCTAGTCGAGCTTTGGTTAACATGGAAAAAGTCCGAGACAAGTTAAGTAGTGCAGTGACCACCGGTGATGAAGAAGAATTACTTGCAGCAGCTGATTATGCAGAAGAAACCAGAAAGCTACTTAACCAATTAAAATCCACTGTTCCCTCTCTAAGCTCCGAAGCCAATGGTATTTTGAACAACTTTAACGCTTATAATAATGTGGCCTATGGGTTTGTTAAATCTATGATAGACAACACCCTAGATGTAGCCAAAATGGGTGAAATTTCTACTCAGATGAATAACAACTATGATCAGGCGCAACAATCATTAGTAGCCTTTGAGAATGCCCGTTTAGAAGAGTTTAAGCGAGCAATTTCAGAGGCGAATACACAGGCCAACCTGCTTATTTGGGTAGGCGTGATTATGGCCCTGGTCACTACAATCCTGCTGTTTGCTACTGCAATCCCTATTGTTAACGGTATCAAAGGCAGTATTGTTAAAGTGGTTGACTCCCTTAGAGATATTGCCCAGGAAGATGGTGATTTAACGGTCCGGATTGAGAAAAATAGCAATGATGAAATCGGTGACCTAGTACACTGGTTTAATATGTTCATGCAAAAACTGCAAGGGGTGGTCAAGGATATCGTGAACGCGTCTCTACCTCTATCTGAGCTGGCTCAAAACCTGAACCAGTTAACAGATGACACCAATAAAACGATTGAAGTTCAGCAATCCGCCGCCGCTCAAGCTAAGAACGCAGTAGATAACATGACACACAGTGTTAATGCTGTTGCTACTAATGCTGCAGAAGCCGCCAATGCTGCTGGTGATGCCTCAGGCGCAGCGAGTGATGGCCAGTTAGTAGTAAACCATACGGTTAATAGTATCCAGCAACTTGCTGCTAACGTGCAGGAAACTGCGGAAGTGATTAGAAAGCTGGAATCTGATTCTAATCAGATAGGTGTTGTATTGGATGTAATTAAAGGCATCGCAGAGCAAACTAATTTGCTAGCACTTAATGCAGCCATTGAAGCAGCTCGAGCGGGTGAACAAGGCCGTGGTTTCGCAGTTGTTGCTGATGAAGTTCGTACTTTGGCGTCAAGAACTCAGCAGTCCACAGAAGAAATTCAAGCCACGATCGAACAGCTACAAGGCGCAGCACGTTCAGCGGTAAGTGTTATGGCTAAAGGTACAGAGCAAGCAGATGAGAGTGTCGAAACGGCTTATAAAGCAGGTGCGAGCTTAGGAGTGATTACCGAAACAATCAGTAAAATCACCGCTATGAATGACCAAATAGCGGCATCTACAGGTGAGCAACAGAGAGTGGCTGATATGATCTCTTCCAATGTAGATGAGATTCATCGTCGCACACAAGAGACATCTTCCAGTTCAAGTAAGCTAGCGTCAGTAAGCTCGGAGTTGGCTCAGTTAGCCCAGCATTTAGAAGCCATCACCAAGCAGTTTAAAGTGTAAAGTGATTGACGGTAGGCTGCACTTCCGTCAAATAGCTAGCCAATTTTGCAGTTTGCTAACCGGTGTAGATTTTATCAGCGGGATTGAACAACACCCAAGAGGTTAAAATATACTTATCATTGGAGACCGGAACATTACCGCGATGGGTGTGAGTGAAATAAGCTGGCGCTATGACCATCGAACCTGCTTTGGGTTGTATTGCTCTGTCTTGATAATAAAAATCCGTTTCTCCCCCTTCTTCAACATCATTCAGATAAAACATAAATAGCAGCATGCGGTGCAAGGCATCATTGTGACCGGCTTGCGGGTAGACCTCTGAGTGCCAATAAGGATAGCCGCCCTGTTGGGCATTATATTTTTGCGCATTTATATCACCAATGCGAAATAAATACTGTACTAAGTTAGGTAAGTTGGCCTTGCCCACAGAGGCAAAATTATCTTGGGTTAATTTAACTGGCTTGCCGGTGCTCGGGTCAGCTACTGTAAGTCCAATAGGTCCAATTAATGCGAAGAAGTATTTTTCGAAATAACTAATCAATTGATTTGAGAGTAAGGGTAATAAAGCATGATACTCAGCTTGGAACTCAATATTTCTTACTACAGAAACATCTAAACTGCGTTTTTTGTCAGTATCTACGCCACCACCAGTTTGGCCCGTGGCGGTGTTTTTACTCGCTTCGAATTGGGTAATAAAGCGCTTGCATAATTCACTAGGCAATACATTATCGATAACTTCAATAAAATCCGTTTTCATGCCAAATCCTATTTTTTACTCAGGTCAATATAGTGACTCATTAACTGCTCTCGTATTGCAGGCTCGATGGCAACTGCTTTTTGTGAACCATAATCAAATCTAACCAAAGTTGCCGTGCCTTCGGCACACAATTTGTTCTGTTGCCAGACTTGTTGATAGGTTTCAAAAGAACTGTTGCCGATGCGACTCACATAGGTACGGATTTCCACCTCTTGTCCATAAAAAATTTGGCTAACAAAATCCACTTTATAGCTGGCAAGGATCAAAGGCCAGTTAGTCAAATCGAGCTCAGGCGTAAACATCTTGAATATCGGTTCACGACCCGCTTCAAACCAACCCACAACAACGGTATTACTCACATGAGCCAATCCATCTGTTTCGTAGAACCTAACTTTAAAATTCTCTGTTAACATCTTTCGATCCACGCTGGTATTACTATTTAGTGTAAGCTAACTCTTTTCTGGATAAAGGCCTTTAGCCTTTATCCAATATGGCCTTCAAGAAGTGAGCGGTATGAGATTTATCTTCTTGGCAGACTGCTTCAGGCGTACCTTGAGCGATAATTTGTCCACCGCCAGAACCGCCTTCAGGTCCCAAATCTATTATCCAATCGGCAGTTTTAACCACATCAAGGTTATGCTCGATAACTACCACAGTATTACCATGATCACGCAGTCGGTGCAGTACCTGCAGAAGTTGCTTAATGTCGTGGAAATGCAGACCAGTAGTGGGTTCATCCAAAATATACAAGGTTTGCCCGGTATCACGTTTAGATAGCTCTTTGGCTAATTTTACTCGTTGGGCTTCACCACCGGATAAGGTGGTGGCGGATTGGCCGAGTCGAATATAGGATAAGCCCACGTCCATTAAGGTTTGCAGCTTGCGAGAAATTGCCGGTATAGCGTCAAAAAACTCTCTAGCATCTTCCACTGTCATATTTAAAACTTGGTTGATGTTCTTACCTTTGTAGGTTATTTCTAAGGTTTCCCGGTTGTAGCGTTTACTGGCACACACATCACAAGGTACATACACATCAGGTAAGAAGTGCATTTCGACTTTTATTAAGCCATCACCCTGACAAGCTTCGCAGCGTCCGCCCTTGACATTAAAGCTGAAACGGCCGGGCTTGTAGCCCCGTGAGCGTGACTCTTGGGTCCCAGCAAACATCTCTCTGATAGGCGTAAATATTCCGGCATAAGTGGCAGGGTTTGAGCGCGGGGTGCGTCCAATCGGACTTTGGTCGATATCCACAACCTTGTCTAATTGCTCTAGTCCTTCAATGCTCTTATACGGAGCTGCTTCCCCGGTCGTTGCGCCATTGAGGGCATGGTGAGCAAGGCGGTAAAAGGTATCATTGACTAAGGTAGATTTGCCTGACCCTGATACCCCTGTGACACAGGTCATCAAACCAATGGGGACATGCAAATCCACGTTTTGAAGATTATTCCCGGAGGCTCCCTTCAACTTCACCCATTTGTCATCTTTGTTAATGTGACGTTCACTGGGGATCTCAATTTTTTCACGTCCAGACAAGTATTTACCGGTAAGTGAGTCTTCACTATCTAGTATATCCTGCAATGACCCTTCGGCAACAATATGACCACCGTGCACACCTGCGCCAGGGCCAATATCTACTACGTAATCTGCTTCTCGGATGGCATCTTCATCATGCTCTACCACGATCACTGTGTTACCCAAATCACGCAGGTGACGCAGGGTTTTAAGCAATCTTTCATTGTCACGTTGGTGCAAACCGATAGAAGGTTCATCCAGTACATACATGACCCCAACTAAGCCAGCACCAATTTGACTCGCTAAGCGAATCCGTTGCGCTTCACCACCAGACAAGGTATCAGCACTTCTAGACAGGGAAAGATAGTTCAGACCCACATTGACCAAAAATGTCAGACGGTCATTAATTTCTTTTAGTATTTTTTCAGCGATTTGAGCTCGTTGCCCGGTCAAGTCCATGCGGTCAAAGAAGGTTAAGGCTTCTGCAATAGACATTTCGGTAATAAACGGCAGTGGTGTCTCTTCAATAAAGACATTACGGGCTTCTAATCTTAAACGCGTACCGCCACAGCTATTACAGTGTTGTTGGCTTAAATATTTAGCCAATTCTTCTCGAACAGCATTTGATTCGGTTTCACGATAACGGCGCTCCATATTTGGAATTATCCCTTCAAAGGGATGCTTGCGTTCCATGATGTCGCCACGATCGTTGATATATTTAAATTTAATTGCGGTGCCTTTACTACCAAACAACACAATGTCTTTGGCTTTCTGATCAAGCTCAGCATAAGGGTCAGCTAAACTAAACTCATAGTGCTCAGCAACCGCTTGGAGCATTTGGAAATAATAGTAACTACGTTTGTCCCATCCACGAATGGCACCACCGGATAAACTCAGCTCATTGTTAGTAATAATTCTAGAGGGGTCAAAAAATTGTTTGGTACCTAGTCCATCACAGGTCGGGCAGGCCCCTGCAGGGTTATTAAAGGAAAACAGTCTGGGCTCTAATTCGGCCATGCTGTAGCCGCAATGTGGGCAAGCAAAGTTGGCCGAGAAGACTAACTCTTCTTTACTATTGTCATCCATAAAGGCGACTTTGGCCGTGCCACCTGAAAGTTGCAATGCGGTTTCAAAAGACTCGGCCAAGCGCGTTGCTAAGTCATCACGGACTTTAAACCGGTCGACTACCACTTCGATGGTATGTTTCTTATGTAAATCTAATTCAGGGGGATCAGACAAATCACAGACTTCACCATCGATACGTGCGCGAATAAACCCTTGAGCAGCTAAACCTTCAAGGGTTTTAATATGTTCGCCCTTGCGTTCTTGAACGACAGGAGCCATCAACATTAACTTGGCGCCTTCTTCCATATCGAGTACACGATCAACCATCTGGCTGATGGTTTGAGCGGCTAGTGCTACATGATGAGTTGGGCAGCGGGGCTCACCCACACGGGCATACAATAAACGCAGGTAATCATAGATTTCAGTTATTGTGCCCACTGTTGAGCGTGGATTATGCGAGGTAGACTTTTGCTCAATGGAAATAGCAGGCGATAGCCCTTCAATATGATCAACATCAGGCTTTTCCATCATCGACAAAAATTGTCTGGCATAAGCGGAAAGTGACTCAACATACCGACGCTGGCCCTCAGCGTAGAGTGTGTCAAAGGCCAAAGAGGACTTGCCGGATCCTGACAGTCCAGTGATAACAATCAATTTATCCCGTGGCAGGGTGATATTGATGTTCTTCAGATTGTGGGTGCGGGCACCCCTAACTTCGATTTTATCCATGGATTCAGAATGCTACCTGACGAAAACATCCAGTATTACATATTTGCAAAAATTGCTCTATTACCAACGTCATTATACGCCTAAATAATTGTATTAAAGGTTATCAACACATACCTGTAGCTAACCAGAAAAGATCAATCAAGGCTAATCGCTCGCTATCACAGAAAAAGTTGCTGTGTTAAACTTCGCGCCCGAATCGCTCCGTTAACCTAATTTGCTAATAAAGAACAGACTTCTATTTTGAACGCTACAGAATTACGTGCAGCTATCTCCCTTGCTTTTATCTATGTCTTTCGCATGCTTGGGCTATTCATGGTTATGCCAGTCATTGCGGTAATGGCAACTGATTATGAAAACTACTCAATATTTTTGGTAGGCTTGGCGATTGGTGGATATGGCTTAACCCAAGCTTTTCTGCAGATCCCTATGGGTATGTTATCCGACAAGTTTGGGCGCAAACCCATTATCATGCTAGGTCTGCTGATGTTCTGCGCCGGTAGTATAGTAGCCGCATTAGCCGACGATATGTGGTGGTTAATAATAGGTCGAGTGTTGCAAGGAGCAGGGGCCATCGCAGGCGCCATAATGGCGCTGGCCGCTGATGTGAGCCGGGAGAATCAACGAGCTAAGGTGATGGCAATCATCGGCATCGCGATAGGTTTCTCTTTCTACCTAGCGCTCTTGCTTGGGCCTATTATTGGCAATAACTTCGGCTTATCGGGCATTTTTGCTGTAACCGCTGTTTTCGCTGTAATCTGCATGCCGTTACTCTGGTGGGTGGTTCCGAATGCGAATAATTACGCCCCCAGTGGTGATACCTTACCAAAGTTAACTGACTTAACGGCAATGATTAAAAACCCTCAATTGCTGCGTTTAAATGTAAGTGTATGCTTACTTCATTTGATGATTACATTGTTATTCGTGCAATTGCCTTCAATGTTTGTAACCGCCGGTATGGATTTAGACAAGCATTGGCAGCTCTATCTACCGATTCTTTTATTATCAATAATCGGTCTTGCTGGCTTGATGTCGATTAATCGCAAGCACAGTGGAAACCTAGTTTTAATAGTTGCGGTTTTACTGCTGGTTGCGGCCTTCTCTGGATTTGCGTCGTTTAATGGACTTTGGACGCTAGCGATTTGCGCAGTGATATTCTTTACTGGTTTTAATTATCTGGAAGCTAATTTCCCCGCCATGGTGTCCAATATTGCCCCTGCAGGTAAGAAAGGCTCCGCTATGGGAATGTATGCCAGTTTCCAATTTTTTGGTGCTTTTGCTGGTGGGTTGATTTCTGGACTACTCAATCAATATTTTCTGCCACACTTAGTCTTTGTAGTAGCAATATTAATTTGTTTAGCTTGGTTGGTTTTATTGGTGGGTTTGAATGGCAATGACCAGTTAAAACGTTATACACTTAGCGCCAAAGTTACAATCCAGCAACACCCTGAACTCAAGCACAAGCTTGCTAAGTTGCAAGGAGTGCATGATATTACAATTGTGCCTGAACAGCAGGCTGTTTATTTAAAAGTAGATACTAAGCTATTTGATTTGCGCCAAGCGCAGCAGATCGTCAGAACCGAATTTTCATAGGAGTTAACATGGCATCTAAAGGTGTAAACAAAGTAATTTTAGTGGGTAATATTGGACAGGACCCAGAAGTAAGATATATGCCAAATGGCAATGCTGTCGCAAACCTTAGTCTTGCCACTAGTGAAAGTTGGAAAGATCAAAGTGGTCAAATGCAAGAGCGCACAGAATGGCATCGGTTGACTATGTACCGTCGTCTTGCTGAAATTGCTGGCGAATACCTGCGTAAAGGCTCGCAAATATACGTGGAAGGCAAGTTGCAAACCCGTAAATGGCAGGACCAAAGCGGGCAAGATAAATATACTACTGAAATTATTGTAGACCAGATGCAGATGTTAGGTGGACGTAGTGGACAAGCTGACAATGCAGGTGGATTTACCCCAAATCAAAATCAGCAACGTCCCGCTCAAGCGCCTCAGCAAAACTATAGTCAAGCTCCACAAAGTTCTGGTCAGCAATATAGTAACGCGCCTCAACAGGGCGGCGGACATCAAGGTGGTAAACCGACTCAATCACCACAGCCACCAATGGCAGAGCCAGATTTCGACTTTGACGACGACATTCCATTCTAGTTTTCCAACCTTTAGAATGTAAAGAAAATAACATAAAGCTCCTTGTTAAATAAGGAGTTTTATGTTTTTTTTCTGTAAAATTTAAATAATCTCCTTGTAATCCAATAACAAAAATAAACCAAAACAATTTTGTAAAGTTTTCCCCCGAAAAGAATTAGTAATGACATAGCTACTTTAAAGATACATTACTAATTTAGGCTAATTGCATTCTAAGGTTGTAACAGGCCTACTTTTTCTATACTCAAAACTAATGGTAGTGGTTGGATTTAGGCTAGTTGTATTACCTCTTTGTGCCAATTGCGGTCATTGGGCACCTTTGATTGTTACTTCGGCTATACGCCCAAAGCAGACTAAATACCTTATCAGTTTGAACGGCATAGTTACTGAGGCAGACAGTCGCTGGGTTTGGGATGGAATTTTAAAAAAATGCGAGTAACAGACCTCCAGTACCTTGACCCAATCAAACAGTCAGTAAACTATAAATTTGTGAGAAAAGCGGAAATTAGCACCCTGTGATAAATTTGGGTGCTAAAAACGTCCTGCATCAGATAGGCAGCGCGATTTTAGGGCCAAGTATGTTGAAAAAATTGACCCTGTAACAAATTCTGTTTCAATAAAGAATAATGCTCGCATTTGCTCTAACAACAACTTTATTATTTCCGCTTAGCACTTTCCGTATTGAATTATGGGTACTGTTTAAGCAACGGTAGCAATTTTGGCCACAGCAAATTTGACACGGCATATTCTGACGTGCTAATTCTGATGGTACTCGAAGGCTTATCCTTACTGCTGCTCAGGTTCATCAACTGTTGCTCAATTTCTTCAAACCTTGGAGCAAGGCTCAATAATAAACGCTCCCCCACTTCTGTTGGTGAAACACTGTGGGTGCTGCGGGCTAAAAATCTTACCCAAAAACGTCCATCCAGACCTTTAATTGAATGACTTAAGGCAGATTATGACATCCCTAATTGTGATGCAGCTTTGGTGAAACTGCCTTCCCGGGCAACGATAATAAAAGCGTGTAAATCGTTTAATTTTTCTCTCGCCATAATGACAAGTTATCTCTATTTATGAATAGTATTCATGAGTCTATGCTAGTTTGGCGGGCTAATTCACTGCTATTAATAAAACCTTAAGCGACAGAGGAACACCCATTGCCGCAATTGATAAAGCAATAGTAGGTCATGCATTTTCTAATGCTTGTGTGTTGGTGACTAACAACACCAAAGAATTTAAACGAGTCCCAACTCTTCAGCTTGAAGCCTGGACGAAGTAATTATTGGAACGTTGAATATCAACGAACATGATTGATTTTAATAACTCCCCATAAAAGAAACAAAATCATCACCAAATTACACTCCGCTCTCCCTTATTTGGCCCCAAAACTTTCGAGCGGTTTTTTACCAATTCTTTATCGTTTCGGTACTACCACCAGGTAGCGTATAGCGCGACCACAATGATAATCACGCCCACTGTTGCAATGTTAAAATTGCTTGGGGTTTTAAAGCTTACGTCATTAAGCTCAACGCTTTTGTTGTTTTCTTTAATATCAGGTTTTACCAGCGACACCGCTACGCAAAGTACAAGACACATTAGAAATACCAAGCCTACGCGATCAATAAAAGGTAGTTCTGGCCAATACAGTTTCAATATAAGTGAAAATATTGCAGATCCCATCGCACTGGCTAGCGCACCAGGCGAACTAGCTTTGGGCCAAAACATTCCTGCCAGAAAAATCACTACAATACCGGGTGTAAAGAACCCTGTAAATTCCTGAATGTATTGGAAAGCCTGGTCAAATTTGCCCAGCAGAGGTTCGGCAACCACAATCGCTACTATTAATGAGGTGACTGCGACAATTCGGCCTACAAACACATAATGTTGTTGAGTTTTAGCGGGCTTGAACTTGCTGTACAAATCCATGGTAAAAATCGTCGAGATACTATTGGTCATTGATGCCAGTGATGAAACAATTGCAGCAACTAAAGCTGCAAACACCAGGCCTTTAATGCCTACCGGCATCAGTGACATCATTGAAGGGTAAGCCTGATCCGGCGCACTCAAAGAGGGGAACAACGCAATTGCGCATATGCCTGGCAGCACCACTATTATAGGCATCAACAGCTTGATATAAGCAGCAAACGCAATACCTTTTTGTGCTTCATTTAAATTCTTAGCAGCGAGCGCTCGTTGAATTATATACTGATTAAAACCCCAGTAACTGATGTTCATGATCCACATACCGCCTACCAATACTGATATGCCGGGCAGACTGGCGTAATGTTTGTTATCTGGTGACAGGATCATATCAAATTTATCAGGTAATTCTGTGGTCAAAACAAAGAAGCCAGCAATTGCACCTTCACCATTTGATACCGCATCAAGCCCCATATAACTAAGTAACAGTCCGCCCAAAATAAGCAAAACCACCTGAATAATATCCGTAAGGGCTACCGCTTTAAGACCGCCATAAAGCGAATACGCAACAGAGAATAAGGCCAAAAATATCATGCCAGTGAACAGGTCAACTCCCGACACGGTCTGAATGGCCAGACTCCCTAACCATAACACCGCAGTCAGGTTGACAAAAATGTAGACCGCAATCCAAAATAGGGCAAGTGTGATTTTAACACTCGTGTTAAATCGCTGCTCCAAGTATTGGGGCATGGTATATATTTCATTTTTCAAAAAAATAGGCAGCATGTACTTACCAACGATAATCAGCGTAATAGCTGCCATCCATTCATAGGAGGCAATTGCCATTCCGATCGCATAACCCGACCCCGACATACCTATAATTTGTTCCGCCGAAATATTGGCTGCGATCAGTGAAGCACCAATTGCCCACCAGGGAAGCGACTTGCCTGCCAAAAAGTAGTCTTTAGTGTTTTGGCCTTCTTTTTTATCATGACGGGAAACCCATAACGCAAGCGCAATCAAACCTGCTACGTACACTGCAAATACCGCAATATCTAAAGCTGCTAATTTCATGAATTTCCCATTGTTAAACTTTTTTAAAAGACAAAAATTTGCATCTGGTTTGACACCACTGATGTCTTATTCTTCTCGACCTGAATGTCGTTTTCAAAAAGTGTGTTTTTAGTCTGCAGTTTTGTTTTAGACCATGTCAATCAATAAAAGTGGTACTCACCTGGTGGTGTCTCTCAAGTGATTTTGCGTACCTAACTCCTAACACAGAGAACGGAATTTTTGTGGTAACCAATCTATATTTAGCAGCGCAGTCAATGCCGGTCGCTGCAGGTCGACACCGCAACTGCCCATTCATGGTGATTTACTTGTTTTTACTATTTGATAGTTGCCTAAAACATTAAATCGCGACATATTTTGTCGCGCATGTTAATTAATGAGGCAAATCACTGATGAACCGGTAGTGGCCAGATTGCAACTGCATGCTGACCACACCAGCTTTTTCGGCTATCTCGGACACCCCTTTGCTGTCAGCTAAGCTGTCTCCACCTTCAGTGATAGTGCTGGCATTAGCAGCAGGTAAATACAAGGTTGCACTGGTGTTAGCGGGCACAGTGGCCTCATAGTGCAATTTGTTGCCTGCAATTGACCAGTGACTTTCAATTTTACCGTAGGCAGAGTCGTAAAATGCTTTTACGTTATCAATACCACCGTCACCATCAATTTGTGGCTTAAGAAAAAAGGTTTTATAGCCAGGCGCATCACGTTGAATACCGGCTGAATAGCCCATCATCCATTGCCCAACGGCGCCAAACGAATAATGATTAAACGAATTCATACCGTTGTTTCCGCCAAAGCCATTTTCCTCAGTATACCCATTTAACCGCTCCCATATGGTGGTAGCCCCTTGCGTAACTGAGTACAACCATGACGGATAGCTTTCATTCTGAATTAACTTGTAAGCCGTAGCACTAAAACTATTTTCGCTTAACGCATCGGCGATCCAAGCTGTACCAATAAAACCTGTCATCAATGAATATTCGTTGAGCTTAGTGCCACTATCATCTAGGTTTGTCCGCGCAACGGTGGTTTTTAAATTGTTGGCCATCTGTGTTTTATATTTTTGGTCAAAAGCACCTAGGGCTAAACCTACAGCATATGACGTTTGTGTATCGGCCACCTTATACTCGGGGGCTTTCTCAGAGGGGGCAAACACACTGCCGTAGGTCACCAGACCAATGGTCTTGCCGTCCTGGGAGACAAAGGTATTATTGAAAAATGCTTTGCGCTCTTTATAGCGAATTTTGTAACCAGCCGCGTCTTCGATTTCACCCAGAATATCGGCTACCTTCGCCATAATATCTAGGGTATAAATATGGTAAGCCGTGGCCAAGAAAGCGGAACCGAGCTGCTGATTCTGTGGCCCTAACCAGTCACCTAACCCAGCGTCATTGGTTATACCTGTTTTGGGATCAATAGTCGTATCCAAATACGCCATGTATGCCGCCATAGCTGAGTAATGCTCTTTAAGTAGACCAAGATCACCAAACTGCCAATACGCTTCCCAGGGTAGGGTTATGCCTGCACTGCCCCATAAAATCCCACCGAATCCACCACCGACCGGGGCGATATCGGCAAAGCGACCATTAGTCGCCTGAGTGTCTCGCATGGCTTGTAGATGTCTGCGCAAGAACTGTGAAGAATCACTCACATAGGTGGCTGTGCGACCAAAAACATTAATATCGCCGGACCATCCCATACGCTCATTACGTTGCGGACAATCGGTGGGTACAGATAAAAAGTTATCGACGTTTGACCAAACCAAATTTGACCACAGCTTATTCACTTTGCTGTTTGATGTCTCATAGCCGGCGGTTAACTCCGTTATGGAGCTAATCGCTATGCCTTCGACAGCTTCTAAAGGTAAGGCCTTATTTATGCCTGTTATCTCAATATATTGAAATCCATGGGAGGTAAAACGCGGCTGATATTGTTGTTTCCCTTCTTTCATGATGTAAATATCTTGGCTTAATGCGGCACGATAGTTTTCTGTCATGATCATGCCAACATTAGGGCCAGAATCAGGTAAATCCGGATATAACATTTCAGCAAAACGTAAGGTAATAACTTGCCCTTCTTTACCTTGAGCGAAGTCAATACGAGGCACACCAACAATATTTTGCCCTAAGTCATAAACAAATACACCGGGTCGAACTTCTTGCACACTTTGCGCAGTTAAGACTTTAAATACCGATGCTGGCTGGCCGATCTGCCCCACGAGTTGCATATCGTCATAGTTCAGATGTTGCGCTTTGCGACTCATATTAGGCTTAGCGCCTTGTGTGGCTGAACCTTTCAGTGTTACTACCTCAGCTTGTTGCCAACCTGTAGCGACAAAACCTGCTTCACTCCAACCGCTCAACGATTGCTCCTTTCTGGCATCATACACCTCCCCCATTGCCAAACTGCCATAGGATGTTGGCCCGTCGTTGAAAAACTGCCAGTGTTTATCATCTGTCGTAAATACTTCCTGGGTTCCATCCTGGTAACTCACCACCAGTTTGGCCAGTAAGGATTGTCTGTCACCAAAACTGTTCCAGGTATTGCCAAAGCTCATCAAACCACTCCACCACCCCTCGGCTAACAAAGCTCCCATGGCATTTTCGCCAGATTTTATTGATGATGACACGTCATAGGTTTGATACAGATGGGTCAAGTTATATTGGGTTAGTCCGGGATTATAATAATCATTGCTGATCCGTTGACCGTTAATGTAAAACTCGTAAATGCCTCTGGCCGTGACATAAAGCCTGGCTTTGGCAATGTTTTTATCTGCCAATTTAAATTCAGAGCGCAACATGGGCATAGCATGTTGACTCGGATCGGCCACTATAAAAGCCCCTGATGTTTCACCCGCTAATACATAACTTCCGTTTTTTATGCTGAAATATTTTTCATCTAAATGCTCAATAAATATGCCTGTATAAGGTGCAGCGAGGTCCTCGCTAAACAAGGACGCTTTAGGCTGGTGAATATTGTTAATTTGCAGATTTTTAAAATTGGCAACTTGACGAGCATTGACTGAAAAGCCAATCTGATTAAGCATGCCATAGGTCAGAACATCATGATTTACGCCAGCTGGATTGAGCGTTACTTTAGCGCCTCTAACTAAAGGTGGAAACATCACGTCTAACCCTGATGATTTGGTGGCATCGAGATAAAAGTCGCTGTTATGATCAAGCTGAACAGTGAGTGTGCCGTATTCATTATGAATGAGCAGATGATGAAAATCATGTTTGTTGCTGTTATTAATAACCGACGTGTTGATTTTGAACTGGGCAACAGGTTTATTGGCAGTATCACTTAGGGTGTAACCTGCGCGGTAGAAATTTAACAGCGCGTGACCATCGGCGTTTTCTAAGCCTGTTATGTCAATCTCTACTTTAAAATAGCTTTCATTCAGCTCGTTTTGAACTTGATAGATATTTTTATATTTATCTAAAAAGCGTGGATCATTGGCGGCTAAGATGATTGCAGCGCGCTCGCTTCCTGTTGCAATACTCATTTCAACGGCTAGATCATACAAGGGTAAATAGTCCGCATATAACGGCAGTGAGTCATTACCACCGCCAATCCACTCCGCGGTGTCCCAGGCACCGATGTCACTATTCATCAAGCCGGTTTCAAACCAAGAGCTTGCTTGTGATACGTTCTCATTTTGATCCCAAACGGATACAGACCAACGATATTTGGTGCTCGGTTTTAGCGGCTTACCTGCATAGGTGATGTGTAATGAACTGGCATCAGTAATCTTACTGCTATCCCATGCGATGTCGCCTCGTTCATCCTCAACAACAACCCGATAGGCTTGTTGTTTTTGACCCCGGGCCTGATGTTGAGTAGCCATTTGCCAGCTGAAACGAGGCAGTACAACGTCAATTCCCATAGGCGTCTGGCGATATTCCACTTCGAGACTAGTGGGTGACGTATTGCCATAATGCCCAACCACTTTCTCTGATTGTGCTTCACTATAAGCACTAACAAACAATATTAAAACAAAGGAAAACCTGCTAAAAAATATACGCTGGAGTCGTTTTTTAATGACATGGTCAAACAAGCGAGTGATGTGAGCCTGCGTTGGAGTCATAGATGTGTAAGTCATAATACGCTCATCAAAATGGGTTAAAGGAAATAAGTTAATAAAAGGTTAACTATATAACAACTGATTGAAAATGCAATATAATGATTGATTAAGATTATTTATATGAGCATTGCATTAAACAATAAGAGTGAGTACTGAAATAAAGAGCTCCATCTTTATCAACTTAGAATTGGTTTTTTGTACTCAAGTCAGGGTGAACAACGTATTAGCCCCCCTTTCCCACCATTTTTTGCTCTCCAACTGCGCACCTTTACGCAGATATACTGCCCACGGGCAGTTTACTGAATTTAAGGGTATGACTTATACTGCTCAGTTTTAATTGAATTAAAAATCAGGGCTATGGGCAATAAAACTGGACTTTTATTTACACCAATCAGCCATTGAAAATCAGCTTTTTATTTTTCATTTACTTGATTTATAAGTATATTCCCACAAGAAGATACACACATTCGTCGTATGTTTATTACTTCTATGTACTTTCGATTGTTAATGAGATAAATATTTTTTGTTGACACGACTTAACATAAATGATTGAATTTGACATGTTTTGACCATCAGTGCTTTCCAACTTAGCTATGTAAATAAAAAGATAATAGTCAATTTGGATGGTGCCCGGAACAGGTTGTTAGGATTATCCATATCTTACTGTTTTTATTTTTTATCATATATAACAACAAGTTAAAAGCTCAATGCTGGTTTGCTGCCATGCAACGAATATTAACTGAAGTGATTTGCTAGTAACACTTAATCCACTTGAGGAATAACACATGATGTCACACACAGGCCAAAGCAGTAATTTGCATAAAAAATTCAACCTTTCTTTATTGGCAATTACCCTGTCAACACTGTGCAACACCAATGCATTTGCTCAGGAAGAAGTAAATAATTCTCAGCAAGATGTTGAAGTCATTGAAGTGACAGGCGTAACAACAGGTACTCTCCTTAGAGGCACCACACCTGTAGGGACCAACGTCATTGGCTTTAGCAAAGATGACATCGATGTGATTGGCGTATCAGATAGCAATGAGCTACTGGCGCAGATCCCACAAGTTTCAAGCACTTTTAATAGTCGCCCCACTATGGCTACCGATATTGGTCGAGGTATGCCCATGCCAAAATTAAGAAACATTGGTGTTAGCGGAGCAAGTACAACACTGGTGTTATTAAACGGAATGCGTATGCCTGGTTCTGGCATTATCCAAACGGTACCCAATGCTGCAGCCATTCCGCCAGGTGCGATAAGTAATCTTGAGATAGTGCTTGATGGCGGATCATCTATCTATGGCTCTGATGCGATAGCGGGTGTTATCAACTTTATTACTAAGAAAGATTATGAAGGCACTGAAATCAGTATTGAAGGCGGATTTGGTGACAGCTTCGGCTCCTCAAGCTTTAATTTAACCAGCGGTACCAGTTGGGGTTCAGGCTCGGGCATGGTGTCGCTATACCATACGCAAAATGATGCGGTGATGGGCAAAGATCGTGACTTCATCACAGCTGATAATAGCGCTCAAGGGGGGGGGGATTTTCGCAGTCGGTTGTGCTCTCCTGGTAACATCACAGTGGATGGCACAAGTTACCAAATGCAATCGTTAACTCAAGGGGCCAACTTGTGTGATCCTAACGACGGCATTTCTTATGTGCCTAAGGAAGATAAATCTACTATTTATCTTTCACTTGAACAGGAATTATCAGACCGCGTACTGCTCAATGTACTGACTTATTATAGTGAGTGGTCTGTTGATATTACTGGCGATGCCACCAATGCCCTGACTGATATTGGCGCATCTGGCACAATCACTTCTTCAAACCCTTATTATCAACCGGTTGGCAACGAAACGTCACAACTCGTAGAGTTTGATATGTCAGATATTGCTGGAGCAGGCGCGAAAAATGGCAGTGACTTTGACGCTTTGGCCTTTATGCCTGAGTTAACCGTAGAATTACCCAATGACTGGCGACTAAGAGCGGCCTATGGTTATGGAAGGGCTAATACTCAAGGCGTTGAACGAGGAATTAACAGTGGTGCTTTGACAACGGCATTGGCGGGTACCGATACGTCAACAGCCCTAAATCCTTACGATGTTACCCAAAGCAACGCTGCAGTTACTGACAACATACTTGCCTATTACGGCACCTATGGTGATGCAACGCAGAGCCATCACCAGTTGCGAATGACGGTTGATGGCACCGCCTTTAGCGTACCGGCCGGCGATGTCATGCTCGCAGTGGGTGCAGAGTACTTTAAACAAGATTACGAAGTCGCCTTTGGTGGTGGCCCGGTCGATGCCCTTAATCTGATAGAAACCTCAACTTCTCGTAACGTTAAATCTGCTTTTGGTGAAGTTGTTGTGCCACTCATGGACTCTGAACACGGCGTCATTAGTGTCACTGCATCAGGACGCTATGATAAATACAATGATGTTGGCGATACCTTTAATCCAAAATTGGGGATCGACTTTTCTCCCTATGAAGATCTCAGATTGCGTGCGCAGTGGGGAACCTCGTTCCAGGCACCCAGTTTAGCTGATACAGGCGCTGCGGTGGATACACGAGCGATTGTACTTCCTATCAGCCCATGGCGCGACGATAGCAGCCCAGCCAGTGATTTTGGTCGCGGTACTATACTGTTAGCTGGTGGAAGTGACGGACTTGAACCCGAAGAATCAGAATCTTATAGTGCGGGTTTTGACTGGACACCAGAATTTGTTGACGGACTAAAAGTCAGCATGACTTATTATAATGTGGACTATTCAAGTGCAATTAGTTTAGCTCCTTTCTATACCCCAAGTGTGTATTTCACCACGCCTGGCTATGCCAGCTTTTACACCATCAATCCCACGTTAGAACAGGCGCTGGATGCCACCGAAGGATTTAGAATTGACGGCGCGCCTGTTGAATCCTTGTATGAAAATGGTAATACCCCCTACATGATTGCCGATGCGCGCCGCTACAACCTGGCCGCAACCAAGCTGTCTGGCCTCGATTTTGATATTAGTCAAAAATGGAAAACCAACTTTGGTAGCATCAATGCCGGGTTAAATGGCAGCTATACCCTTAAACGTGAGTCACAGCCGGTAAGTGGCGCTAAGAGCATTGACGAGCTTCAAGACGGCGAATTTGGTGACTACAACTTTGTGGCATATCTAGGTACGACTGTCGACAAATTTAGCGGCACTGTTCGTGTATTACATAGCGATGGCTGGGAAAATGCGTCGGCAAAATTGGATTCACTCACCACAGTTAACCTGTTTGGTAGTTATAACCTAGGCGGCAATGATTATGTTGACGAAACCTTGTTAACCGTCAACGTTGACAACGCCTTAGATGAAGACGCACCATATTTTAACGATGCCAATGGCTTTGCTGGTGGCTCAGTATTGGGCCGGGTATTTTATGTTGGCCTAAAAGTAAATTTGTAATAAAAAATGGGCGGTGGTGTGAGTCACTGCCCAACACAATTCATCTGCAAGTATTCATATAAATCCGATACTTGCAGATTTTTTGTTTATACGCCAAAATTTTATATGAGGTAATAAAATTAACTACGCCACCTATGAGTGTGTCAGTTTAATAACGTTATGACATACGAGACTGAGTTATAAAAAACCTAATGCCCTTTGACCTGTTTAGCCTTTTGTTTGTCGCGCCGACTGGGGTATTGCGCAGCCGCCATCCCAAGCATTTTCAATAAGCAGCACAAGTGATAGCGAACAGCACGGACGGCAAACCCACAAAGATACCGACAACCCCCACATGAAGCACCCGCCGATGCCAAGCCGCTTTAAGCCTGCTCCGTGAACGGGCACAATAAACTGGAGCATTGCTCTTGAACCTGTGGGTTTTGTTGGCTTTTCGGCTGGTGTGTGATGACGGCTTTGAGTATTGGTTTGTCGTAAACAAAAGGTCACGGCTCCGCTATGACCACGCAGGACAAGACAAGCAATCTGTGGCTTGACGAATTTTATGCCTGGATAAAAGCCATAGGTTTTCTCACCAGTACATAATTTCCCTGTGTCATGGTGCTTTGATTGTGCTCGAAGCGCCACTACGGTTACCTTTATGTCGATGACGGCATGGATAACACAGGGAGGGGGAATATTGGGTGACGTCAAGCAACTGATACACTGCCTGAATAAGAAAAACGCCGCGACAGATCAGAATCTGCCATACAATAGTCATCACTGCTACGACTAAAATCTTTGTCCTCCATTGTCCTCTTATAACTATAAGTCCTTGTAGGAGATGAGCCAATATGAGTTAAAGATAGGTAGCTGCTATGGAATAATCGGCAAGTATGGCTGCTTTAATTTTGACGAGGCGTCAGCTAAACAAAAGGCCGGTAAAAACTGGCCTTTTGTCGAAGTGCTCTGGGTGCTGTTTGCCCACCTTACCTATTAATAATTTAGTGAGGTTTTATCTCATTGATAGTCGTTGGTGACGTAAAAGTCGTTTTCGTTTTACTCACCAAAATCCCCTCTTCCAGATCAAAACTACCTTGCAAATTTATGGCGTTAGAAGATGAAGCAATCTTGACCTGATAGTGACCCGCCTCAGCAACCCAGGCAGCTTGTTTGGGGTCAAAAGAAGCAAGGTCACTTGCGATCAGGGTAAACTCCACTTGGGCATGTTCCCCGCCATTGAGTAGCTGAGTCTTACTAAACCCTTTTAACTCTTTTACCGGTTTGTCTAAGTGCTCAGAAGGGGCCGATAAGTACAATTGCACCACCTCTTTACCCGGGATATTACCGGTATTGGTGATAGTAGCAGAAACCTTGTAGTCCCCCGGTTTTTCGCCTTCCACAATCTTAGGCTCACTGTAAGTAAAGGTAGTATAAGACAGTCCAAAACCGAACTCATAGGCAGTATCCACATTAAAGGTGTCATAGTAACGATAACCAACGTAGATCCCGTCGGTATAATCTAGCTGCGATTTTTTCCCTACAAATAACCCTATATAGGGGTCTTTTACTTCTTCTTCTGACGTTGCAAAGCCAGGAAAGTTAGCCGCAGAGGAAATATCTTTATAGACAATGGGAAAAGTTGTGGCTAACTTGCCTGAAGGATTTACCCTGCCACTGAGCACGTCAACTATGGCATTACCCGCTTCCTGTCCACCTTGCCAAGGCAATACTATGGCATCGACCATATCGCGCCAGCTCACTGTTTCAATCACGTTACCAATGTTGAGGATCACCACCACGTTTTTGTTTTTGCCGTGGAAAGCGGTTGAGACACGCTCAATCAAACTCAATTCCTGGGCGTTCAAATCAAAATCATTTTCGACCTTGCGATCGTAAAATTCCCCCGAATTGCGACCAATAGTAATAATGGCTACTTGGGCCTGTTCTGCTTGTTCGGCAATCGTTTTATCGCTTGGACTATATTCAGGCAACTGCGGTAGTAAATCGAAGAAATTTTTCTTGGGTGGACGTTTCGCTTTTTCACTTTCAAGGTAAGCCGAATATTCAGTTTTCAATTGCTCACTAACAACCAAATGACTCTTCTCAATGCCTTCCACCAAAGACACGGTATAGGCTTCGTTCACGTCTCCACTGCCGGTCCCCCCAGACAAAAAGTCATAGGATGAGTTACCAAAAGCAGCAACCCTTTGTGCATCCTTTAACGGCAAGGCGTTTTGGGTGTTTTTCAGCAAGACCACCCCTTCGGCTGCCGCTTGTCTGGCAATCTGGGCATGAGCAGTTAAATCAGGTTTGTCGCTATATTCGTAGTGATTAAAGGAAGGTGATTTTAACATCACTGTGAGTATACGACTGAGGTTGCGATCTAATATGACTTCATCTAATGTGCCATTTTCTACGGCTTTTTTAATGGTAGCACGCTGGTCGGGCATGCCAGGCATAATTAAATCATTGCCTGCTATCATTTGAGCAACTGGATCATCGCCCGCAAACCAATCCGTCATGACCAGCCCTTCAAAGCCCCACTCGTTACGTAATACCTCAGTAAGTAATTTTTCATCTTGGGGAGTGTAGACACCGTTGACTTTATTGTACGAGGTCATAATTGCCCAAGGCTGAGCTTGTTTAACCGCAATTTCAAAACCGCGCAAATACATTTCCCGTAATGCACGTTCATTCATATGGGCGTCCAACCACATTCTGCTGGTTTCTGCACTGTTGGCAACAAAGTGTTTAATGGTCGCACCGACGCCATGGGACTCCACCCCATTGACTATAGCAGCAGCCAAGTTGCCACTTAACAACGGATCTTCTGAATAGTACTCAAAATTTCGGCCACCCAGGGGGTTGTACTGTAAGTTCATGCCCGGTGCTAAAAATAAATCAACTCCGTAGTCTTTTACTTCTTCCCCCATGGCATTCCCGACTTGTTCAACCAGTTGGGTATCCCAGGTTGAGGCCAGCGCAGTAGCAATTGGAAATGCCGTGGCATAGTAGCGGCTCTCATCAGCTTGTCGTACCGGCTCAATTCGTAAGCCAGCGGGTCCATCCGCCAATACCATGGCGGGAATGCCCAGCTGTGGAATTGCAAAAGTAGAACCTGCCGCACCAGGTACCTTTGTAGAGCCACCAATAGTATCGACTTTAAATCCGGTTCCGGTCACCAAACTCACTTTTTGCTCCAAGCTAAGGCGAGAAATAATATCATGCACACGTGCGTTAACTGGCGCACTTGTATCTTCATAGATATCCTTTTTGCCATTGCCGTTTAAATCTTGAAAAGACGAACCAAGACTTGGATCTAATGAAGCTGTTTGTTTTATTTGAGAGCCACAGGCTGCGACTGTCATTACTGCTAGCGCGATGGCGCTATATTTAAACCAGGGTTGCATAGTTAGACCTTATTGTTGGATATAAAGCAAAATTCCTTGCCAAAAATTAAATCAGCATACTGATTGTTGGGATACCAATTCGTTTTGATATTCAGCTCTATTGCAGGGCGTTGCCTATACCTATGGCAACCGTAGAGAGCACTAATACGCTGATCCCACTAAATAATAAGATTCGACTTTTACTGCTGCTGCCTTTCCATTCCAGTAAGGCTATGCCCCAAATGGTAGAGAAAATGATGATGCTGGCCATATGCAGCGTCCAGCTGGAAAATTCATATTTGCCCATGTGGCTCTCACCCATGGTGTACATAAAAAATTGAAAATACCAAAGTGCCCCACCAAAGGCCGCTAACAGGTAATTGCGCAGCATGGTCTTTGACGCCAGTGTTGACTTGCCTCCGTCAACTCTACCGATGAACTCTCTGCCTGAGCGGTTTTTTATGATCAGATAAAGGCACCAAATCAGGTTGGTGGTGAGGCCCCCGGCAAGTACCACACAAAGCACGGGCAATCCCTGCCATAAGTGATCGGTGCCTGCTTGTAAGGTGAGTTCGCGAATGGGTTTGCCTGACGCAATGCCAAAGGCAAAACAACTGGACATCACGCCTGAGAATAGGGCTATACCTATGCCTTTTTTGATATCTATGTTGTCGTTTTTGGCTGTGGCTGGCTGCGATTTGTTTTTCTCGGCTGTGGCCTTAGAGACTAATACCACCCCGCCCAGGGTCATAAAAACCCCTACAAAAGCAATTTGCCCACTTATGGTCGTCAATACTTCACCGATAGTGCCACCAAGAATAGGTGGCCCCAAGGTACCAATGACGGTCGTCAGGCCCAACACTATGGCCATACCGGATGATATGCCCATGTAACGCACGGCCAAACCAAAGGTTAATCCTCCAAAACCCCATCCTACGCCCCACAAATAACACTGCTGTAGTGTCGATATTGAGGTTTGGGATAGCACCCCCATCAAATCTTCAGTTTGGATGGAGGCGAAAAACCAGGGGCAAACTAACCAGCTAAAAATGCCCCCTGTTAGCCAAAACACTTCCCATGACCAGAATTTAATTTGTTTGTAAGGCACATAAAAACTGGCGGAAAAAAGCCCCCCCAACCAATGAAATACCACACCTAACAACGGATTTTGTACCACTGTGTTTATCCTTATTTTCTACTGCCTGGTAACAGACTGAGGTTAATGTTTAATGAAATATTTGGGTGCTACATTTAAGCCAGGGTACTGCTATTGATGTCAGTCAATTTAGTGCAACCTGCTAACGCCATCGATACGCGCATTTCGTTTTCAAGCATATCGAGCACATCGCGCACACCTTTCTTTTTCGCCGCCGCTAAGCCGTAAACCCACGGGCGGCCAATCATGACCGCATCAGCCCCTAAGGCAAGTGAACGCACCACATCCAAACCACTGCGAATACCACTGTCCATGAGGATTTTTATGTCGCCTTGCACCGCATCGGCAATAGCTGGAAGGGCGCGAATAGAAGACAGTGCGCCATCGAGTTGGCGACCACCGTGATTAGAGACAATCAAGGCATCTGCACCCAATTTAGCTGCCTCTTGGGCATCCTGGGGATCCAGTATGCCTTTGATAATCAGTTTCCCAGGCCATTTGGCACGGATCCTCTCCAGCGTTTTCCAGGTGACACTGGCATCGAAGTTTTGGTTAAGCCAAGCCCAAAAATCATCGATCCCGGCGTTATCACCTAATACCGGAGCAATATTCCCCAGAGTATGGGGTCGCCCCATTACGCCAACATCCCACGCCCAGGCAGGTCTAAGTGCCGATTGCATAAACCTTGCACTTAGACGGCGCAACACGCTGCCCCCTGAGAGGCCAGAACGAATGTCACGATAACGGGTGGAAGGCACGGGCATATCCACCGTAAACATTAAAGTATCAGTGCCTGCTTGTACGGCACGTTCTAACATGGCATCCATAAATCCACGATCTTTGATCATGTAAAGTTGAAACCAAAAAGGATGGGTGGTACCTTTACGCACTTCTTCGATTGAACACGCTGACACGGTTGAGAGGCAAAAAGGCACACCTTTTTCTTCTGCGGCTTGGGCCGCGAGCACCTCGCCACGCCTTGCGTTTAAACCGGCGATACCAACAGGGGCTAAAATAACCGGTAAATTCCACTTTTTACTAAACAACGAAAGTGATGTATCTACCGTAGAAATATCCCTCAGTACCCGTTGCCGTAGCGCGATTTTCTGTAAGTCCGCTGTATTGTTGCGCAAGGTTGTTTCACCAAAAGCGCCACCATCTATGTATTCAAATAAATACTTTGGTAAACGTTTTTTAGCGAGTATTCGATAGTCGTCTATATTTGCAGGGATCACAGCTACTGCCTCAATATGGTTGGCTAATAAACGACGTAAACCGCATGGTTTGCGGTTTACCTCTTGGTTTTAAGCATCAAAGGTAGAATGGTTTATACGATCCCTGACGTGTTACCCGTCGTCGCAGGACGCAATTTTGCCACTTGCTGGCGGTAGCCTGATTGACGATAAGTGGTGACAGGTTCAATAGCGCCACCATCACGGTATCTGGCCATGGCTAAAATAGGCGATACATCTAGGTTAAAGGCTTTTTTCAATTCGCTACTGGCCATCATGGCGTCATTGGCTGTTTGATAAGCGTACAAAGCGCGCCGGTCAATCAATAACGCTTTGATGTATGATCGTTGAACTTCTGCCGCCGAATTAATCAAGCTTTCTATGGGGTCGGTGACATTGTGGGATTGATCTAACATATAAGCCGGAGCGAACCCTTCTTGTCCACGGGCTTGGGCATCCACTAATTCGTTAAAAATCAAGAACTGTTGGTAAGGATGCAAAGAGCCGCTATCAAGATCATCATCACCGTATTTACTGTCGTTAAAGTGAAAACCACCCAATTTCTTAAATTGGATCAAGCGGGATACGATCATTTCAATATTAACGTTCGGCGCATGGTGACCTAAATCCACTAAAGATTTACATTTTGGTCCAAGCTCCATGGCGGCCAAGATGTTGCTACCCCAATCCTGAATAACGGTGGAATAGAAAGCAGGCTCAAACATTTTATGTTCGATATGCATTTCCCAGTCAGATGGCAATTGTGCATAAATCGTCTGCATACTTTCAAGATAACGCTCAAAACTGCGCTGGAAATGCTGTTGACCCGGATGATTTGAGCCATCGCCAACCCACACGGTAAGGCTTTTAGCATCCAAGGCTTGCCCCCACTTGATCACATCGAGATTATGCTCAATGGCTTGTTGGCGAACATCGGCATTGGTATGACTTAAACTGCCATATTTATAGGAATGTTTTTGATCTACCTGATCTTGAAAGGTATTGGAATTAACCGCAATCCAGGATAATCCCAGTGCATCCGAACGTTGTTTTAGGTCAGCAAAGTCGTCCACTTTATCCCACGGGAAGTGCGGTGAAACGCAGTTTGTGCTTTGTGACAGGTCGTTTATCGCCGCGCAATCTTCCAGTTTATCGAAGATGTTTTTTGGCTCACCTATGCCCGGAAAACGAGCAAAGCGTGTACCACCGGTACCTGTTCCCCAGGAAGGAACGGCGATCTGAAAAGCTTGTGCTGCACCTGTGAGCGTTTCAATATCCTGACCGGTGCGGGATAGCTTTTCCCCTAAATAATCATAATCTTTTTGCAAGTCAGCAATGTACTGCTGGTTTACATCGCTGATAAAACTTTTTTCAATTCTATTCATGGTCTCATTCCTCTACTAGCGCAAAAACGCTTCATGCAAACCACCATCAACACTGATGACCTGTCCGGTGGTTTTGCTTAGTTGACCAGAAATCAATAAATAGGCTGCTTCAGCTTGGTCTTCTGGCGTAATAGGTTGTTTGGTTAGGGTGCGCTGGGCATAAAATCCCGCTAACTTGGTGCGCAACGAATCGGTTTCTTCCGTTTCATCGAAGGCGATAGCGTATTTACTTAAGGATGAAATCACCCGCTCCCTGGGAAACATAGTGCTGCCTTGTACGACGGTAGCGGGTGCCAGTGCATTTACATTAATTAACGGCGCGAAACTAACCGCTAGCTCTCTGACTAAATGATTGGCCGCTGCTTTGCTGGTATCGTAGGCTAAAGAGCCTTTTTTGGAGACGGCGGCATTCACACTGGTAGTCAGTACCATAGCGCCTTTGAGATTTTGCCTTTGCCAAATAGAATTAGCCTCAGTCCCAACTATGTAACCCCCCTTCACATTGACGGCAAAGCTGGTATCAAAAATAGTATCGTTGCGCTGATAATCTTCACCTTCAGCGACAAATACGCCAGCGGTGACTATCACATTATCGATGCCGCCGTAGGCTAACAAAACTTGTTCAAACATCGCCTTAACACTGTCACGCTGAGTAATGTCTACGCACAGCGCAATAGCTGGCCCACAACTTGAAATACCGCTACCTGATACACCGATACCCTGGCCGTATTGGGCAGTCAGTTCCGCCGCCGTGACCTCTGCCGCTGCAAAACGTAAGTCAGCACAAACCACGTGGGCACCTTCGCCAGCAACGCGGTGAGCAGTGGCTTTACCTATACCGTCACCGGCACCAATCACTACTACCACATTACGTGCGAGCGTTTGCTCTGCTGGCATACGTTGTAATTTAGCCTCTTCCAGGGCCCAATATTCGATATCGAACGCTTCTTGTACAGGCAAGGCCGTGTATTCACTGATCGCTTCGGCTCCACGCATGACTTCAATGGCGCAATTATAGAATTCAGCAGTAACACGGGACTCGCTCTTGTTTTTACCCCAGGCAATCAAACCGATACCGGGGATCAATACCACGGTAGGGCTTGGGTCGCGCATGGCCGGTGAATCATCACGTTTACATTGCTGGTAATATTTGGCGTAATCGTCACGATATTGTGCAAGACTCGATTTAAAATTGGCAACCAGAGTATCAAAGCTGTCATTTTGTGGATCAAAGTCGACCAACAAAGGTTTAATTTTGGTACGTAAAAAATGATCGGGACAAGAGGTGCCGAGTGCCGCTAAACGAGAAGCATCATGACTATTGACAAAACGTAAGGTCGTATCGTCAGTTTGCACCGTACCAATAAACTTAACTTTGTCAGATAATAATCCACGGGCAACCGGTAAAAACTCAACCAGTAACGCATTGCGCTGGGTTTCACTCAAACTTTGGTATTTTTGGCCGCCAAAGGTATGTTCTCCCTTGTCGTGTTGTTCAATATAGCGAGCTGCAGTTTCTATAACCCATAACGAAGTTTCATAGCAGCTTTTGCTTTCACTGGCCCAGTTCGTGTGGCCATGCTGTCCTAATAAAATACCTTCTATTTCAGGTTTAGCGGCAAAGGCGTCTTCGCATACCTTAGCGGCTTCCCAACCAGGGCGCATCCAAGGTACATAGGCTAATTTACCGCCCCACACTTTTGCGGTTAGGGCTTCTTGATCTTTACACGAGGCAATGGCAATGACTGCATTGGGATGCAAATGGTCGATGTGTTTTTCGTTGATCATGGAATGCAGTGGGGTATCGATGGACGACGCTCTGGGATTTAAACAAAAATTGCAATGTTTAAACATGCCGACCATGGCATCTTCAGCTGCTGACTTATAACCTTTAACCACTTGCTTTTGATACAGCTTGTCTAGGTCTTGTAATTTCCCTTCATATAAAGAAGAAAAGTTTTCTTTTTTTGACGTTCGCAGATCACCACCTGAGCCTTTAACCCACAACACTTCAACCTCTTCACCGGTTAACGGGTCGGTTTCCATTAATTTTGCAGAGGTATTGCCGCCACCTGTGTTGGTAATGCGTTGATCTTCACCAAGCTTGTTGGAGCGATAAACTAAATTATCTACTGGTCCTAATGCGTCTGCGATTTCATCTTCCCACAGATAGTTGACATGTTTATATTCGATTGGACGGTATGCCATTGGTGATTCCTGTTCAATGAGTTCAAACAAAGTTGCATAAAAAGCACAACGCGTTAACAAACAATATACATTCATTCCGAATCATGTCAATCATATTCAATCAAATATAGTCAAATTAGCATTTAAAAAAGACTGAAATCCGTGAAGATGCACAACACAGTAGTATTTTTATCTAGGTTTGTAGCGTCGAAGTTTGTTTTTTGGCTTAACTAAGTGAATACGTCATTCGGAGATGCAAAAAATAGGAGGGCTTGTGTTAATCTGCAGCGTTTATGATAATGACCTCAATACCTGCTTGTCTGAAGATATCTAATACTTTTGGATCAGCATGGCTGTCTGTTATCACCATATCGACGTCAGACAAGGTGCTAAATATAAGATTTCCTTTTACGCCAATTTTTGAACTGTCGGCTAATACAATGAGTTTCTCTGCCCGTTTACGTAGCTTTTGTTCCGCGCGAATGAGCAAAGGATCTGTCTCCATGACTCCGAACTCGCTGATACCAGGTGTCCCCATAAACATTTTGCTGCCGTGATAATTTTGAATAGTATCATTCTCAAAAGCACTTAAAATAATACTTTGTTTGCGATAGATTTCGCCACCGGGCAAGGTAATTTGATTATCACTGTTTTCTAATAATTCTTGTGCTAACACAAACGAGTTAGTGAGGATATTCATGTTTCTAGTGCGTAAAAACTCGGCCATCATATAGGTAGAACTACCGCCATTAATAATAATGGATTCGTCTTCTTCACATAGCTCAACCGCCTTTTGTGCAATTAATCGTTTGGTATTGGGGTGACGTTCTTTAGCTGCTAAAAATGCACTCCCTGATATTTTTCGAGCCGGTTTGTCCTTAGCCAACAGCGCTTCACAGCCGCCTCTTATTTTCTTTATTTTTTTGTCACCCGCTAATTTTAACAGGTCTCGACGGATAGTGGCTTCCGACGCATTTAATTGATCGCATAACATTTTTACACTGGCAAAAGTATTTTCTTCAAGCAGCTCAATAATTAGTTGTTGACGCTGTTTTTCTAACATAAACACTCTTCCTCAATAATAAAATGGTCGCTACATATAGTTATGTATAGGTACTTGTACTTAAAAATAAGTCAAGTAGTGAAAGGCTAAACGGCTCCCTTACAATCCATGCAAATACCATAACGGTAAAGTTTGCTAGACTACCTATTCTACTAATGGACTAAGTTAACCATAAAAACACTCATAATCAATCAAATAATGAAAAACGTGATTGAATTAACTTGTTTTATTTATTAAATCTAGCCAATGTTGTTTATATTCTGCCAATCCAGTAAATGAACTTCCTAAACAAACGCCATGCTCCACTTTAACTTTTCCTTGTTGCCATTGACTTAATAGCGCAGCGCCCTGCACTGTGCCACTGTCGTCTGTGGATAAAAACACCGTTTGGGTCTGACGGAGTTGGGCGATAAGTTGGCACATCAATGAGTTTTGCAAAAATGCGCCCTCGATGTATATGGCACCTGAAGAGGACAATTGATTGAGTTGGTAGTCAATCATTAAAACACAATATAAAGTGGCAATCGTTTGGGCATATTGACTCTTATTAGGCGCTTTTATAATGGGACTCATACCTCCAAAAGGACCATTTCCGCCACTAAAATCAGGGGTCACCATAAACTTTTGGTCTAATACAAATTGTAATACCGAGGCGGAACATACTTGCTCATGGCCCCCCCCCAGTTGAGTACAAATGGTTTCATATTCCCGGCCCCCCATAAATCGTGCGCAAGGAACAGGATTACCCAAGACATCCACGTTGGCTAACATATCCTTATGCTCATCTAATCTAGCCAAAGAACCTGAAGACATTAGAATAGTCCAGGTGCCACTCGATATAACGGTAAATTCACTATTATCAAGGCGACTAGCATGTTGCTGTTGATTACGTAAATAGCGCAAATAACTGGCATTGCTATCATGTACACCTACAAATACCTTACAGTCATATTTGAGCCCAGTTTGCTTAAGCACTTTAGTTTGCACATTCGCTATTTCAGTCCATGCAGGAACTGGCTTACCTAACAATGTCCGCCAAGATAACCTATCCACCAAGGATGAATAATTGCCTGTTTGTGGTGCCCACAGATCCGTATGACACCCCAGTGACGTCACCTCTGTTGTGCAAAGGCCGGTGAATCGCCAAGCCCAATACTGGGGGTACATCAGGATATGAGTTACTTGTGAAAATTCAGCAGGAAATGAACGATTTAACCAATAAAGCTGTCGTCCCAGGTTTAAACCGGCGGGCAACGCAGGTGAAGCAGTCTCCGTAAATGCAGGCCTTAGTTGGGTATATTCTTCGTCAAAATCTTGTATCTCGTTGTACTCATAATCTAAAATAGGTAACACTAAACCATTTTCATTTTTTGTGGCAGGATTGATCAGGGCAGCCGTTGCGCCGTGAGTCGTCACAATTATGGCTGAAATATCTTGAGTGATTGACCAGGACTGTAAGGTCGTAATCAACCACGTCCATATGGCGTCTACATCTGCCTGTGGATACAATTCAGTTTGCTTTACCTGATTTTTGTTTTTTGCCTCAACAAGGGTATTAAAGCAAGCATCCACTACCTGTAGCTTTATATGGGTTTTCCCGATATCAAAAACTAACGTGTATTGATTCTTCACAATTATTCCATTAACAATCATTTTCAATCATATGGAAAGATATTTACATTTTTTTAATATTTTGTCTACTGAAGATAAAGTGAGGGCATATGCGCCACCGCTTTTATTCAGCGTTGATGTAGATCATAAATAGGTGTTTATGACTGAGCTTACGGCAGCATAGCGTGACTTCGGCAAGAAAACCTAAGTCAGCCTATTGTAGCTGGCTTGTGGATAATTCCAGGGCAGGTAATTTTCTGGGGTTACTTTTACTTTGGTATTTTGCCTGTTGCAGCAGCGTAGAATATTCAAACACATTGATCCCGGCTTCACTGCCGTAAGCTCACAATCCATCAGGCCATCAACGAGCCAATACCAGTTAAAGGTAGATTCAATGGCCACCATTTTTATTTACTCCTTGCAAGAGGCAAGTAACTCACGTGTGGCGTGTAAATTGTTGTCGATACGCTTATCCACAACTTTGTTATCCACTTCATCTATGACAACCACGACGTGATTTTTTGAATGTAAGTCAGTGCCCGAATAAAATGACATAATAGCCTCCCGTTTGTGAAGGTTTGAGCACCATTCAGCATAGCTGAACACGAGCTTGGAGGCATTACGCCCATGCGCAGCACTTGATGCTCAATGGAGGCTGGTTGTTCCCAGGTCGCAACCCATTCGTCCCCTCTCGACACGCCAGTTAAGTCGTGCCTGTAAAGCGGCTGCACACGATGCTGAGATTGAAAAACGGGTGTCCATGCACACCTTACGGCACAGCTTCGCGACGCACCTGCTGGAAGCCAAAGTCGATATTCGCGTTATACAGACCTTACTGGGACAGAGTAATTTGGAAACCACGGCCTTGTATGCACAAGTTGCAACCAAATTATTGCATGAGGTCGTCAGTCCACTTGATACGCTGAAGCTCACACATTGAGTGACATGACATGCCACGCAACTCACTTGAGGTGGCAGATATCTTGCGTATTTATGGCGCGCAGTACAAGGCAGCACAGCAAGGACATTTTAGTCTCAATCAACTCAAAGTCATGTCGGCCATCCAGCCCTGTAGAAGCGGACAATTGGGTGGTCATCTATTACATTGCCCACAATGTGATACGCAATTAATGGCTTATAATTCCTGTCGCAATCGACACTGCCCTAAGTGCCAATCATCCTCCGCTAAGCGCTGGCTTGAGGCGAGACAAACCCAATTATTACCTACAGAGTATTACCATGTGGTGTTTACCTTGCCCGCAGCCATCAGTCAGTTAGCCTTTTACAATAAGTCTCAGATGTATCACTTGTCGTTCAAAGCCGCATCGCAAACCTTACTCACGATTGCCAAAGACCCTAAACGCTTAGGCGCGCAGATTGCGCATGACCATGGTATTGCATACCTGGGGCTCCGCCATGACTCATCATCCGCATGTGCATTGTATTGTGCCTAGCGGTGGGATAAGTACAGACAAGCAACAGTGGCAGGCATGTAAAACAGGATTCTTTTTACCTGTACGGGTGCTGTCTCGTCTGTTTCGGCGCTTGTTTGTCGAAGGGTTACGTCAATTGTATGCAGATAATGCCTTGCTGTTTTATGGCGATTTAACAAAACTGATTGAGCCTAGGGACTTTAGTGAGTGGTGTACACAGCAGCAAAGTAGGGAATGGGTCGTCAGGCACCTGTCAGTGTAACCTGTCAGATTCTACAGGTCCCAGAGTCTAGTTTACTTAGTCTAGGCTCGTTTTTATTATCTTATCAATGGGTTATGATATTTATATCAAGTTGTATTAGCTGCATATTGTTTGTTAACCTGATTTGGTATTTTTAAAGTTTACCTTTAAGCAATTTAATCTGATTTATTTGATGAAAGCTCAGTTTATCTGAGATTCAAGCTATTCAAGGAAGAAGACATTGAAAACTGCTCGTTCGTTTATTTGTACTGTCTTATGTTTAATCCTCCTAATTGCCTGTGATTCTAACGACCAATATCGTGAAGAAAGTAAGTTAATTAATGGTTATATAAGCAATATTCAAAGAGTCCTGCAGGCTCATAGTAACGGTATTAATAATGCTAAAACTTTGGCGGATTACGAACTCCAGCAGGGTGTCTCATTAGATAATTTAGCCAAGGTTAAAGCTGGATTTCAGAAATATCCTACGTTCAGCGAACTTCAAGCCGTCATCACTACTGTAGATTTCGCCCTGTCGAGATTATTTGTAAGAAATCAGCAAATTTTCGCCCTTTCTGCTCCGATATGGAAAGAAGGAGATGAAAAACTCAATAAACTAAAAGATCCAGAATATTATGCCTACCACCAGCGTACTTTGTCTGAGTTGCATGCAATGATGGAAGAATTTATCAGTATTTTGAAGGAGCACAAAACAGAAGTACGCCAAAAAATGCTTTCAACAGATTTATCCGAGGAAAGGCGAAAAATGCTTTGGCCTGCGCTGAGTCGTTTATTATCTGAGCACATCACCTCTTTCAGACCGCAAATCTACGTTATCCGCCAATCTGCAGAAAATGAGGCCAAAAGGGCAGATTTCTTATTTGAAAATAGAGAAAAATATGAATTTAGCCAACAAAGCGGATTAATCTTCAATAATGCAGTCCTGGCCTCTCGATACAATTCCATGCTTCAAACCATGCAGTACTGGCAAAATGACGCGAATGATAAGCTGCATCGAGGCTTTTAGGCCAAGAATAACAGGGTGGGTAATGATTTTTATCCGCACACCATTCGATCTAGCATTTGAATCCACTACAGCCGCTAATGAGTTTTTCTTGCAATGGGAAAATAACGGATATAGTAAACTCGCTGACTTATATCGTTCTCAGCAAAAGGATGCATCTAAACCCTAAGCCATTTTAACCCTTGCCCCCAAGGCTAGAATACCTGGCTGGGTGCACTTATCCTATGCAGTTAGTGAGAATGGTAGAACCCAAGACATTACTGTGATTGAAGTGAGTCAGGAAGGAGGCTTCACTGAAGATGCAGTAAGAACATTGTTTAAATGGCTATATCTGCCGGCACTATCTGATGCAGGTAAACCCATAAAAAGCCATGAGCTTCAGGTGAAGCTAGAAGTTGAATAGTATGCCCGTCTATGCAGACATCTATGAATTTTCCCTGTTGATCTACACCAGAGCATAATTTTTATTCAGGCCAGTTTTGACCTAGCCGGTTAAGCAGATCTCCATATTTGTCACCCTTTTACCTTCATTGTGCCCGCTGCAATGCAGTATTTGTATCGTAGTTCTTGATTGAGTCTATTGTTTCGTGCTGCTATTAGGCTACTCTTTTGGCGTTTTTTGTAGCGCTTGTAATCAAAGTTTGTTGTAATGTGCTGATAATAATTAAATAAAATAAAGCTTAATCTATGTATGCAGGTTGGCGAGAGTATCTTAAGCAACACTTCAAGAAACCGTCTAAGTATTTTTCCATTGGTATTGAATTTGGAATAGATGCCATTCAGGTGTCCGTACTGCTGAAAGACAAGCAAGGAGTGCGCTGGGTTAAACAGCAACTGTTATCCACCAATAATTGGCAGAAAAGACTTGCCGATTATGTATCCCAGCAGTCACTTACCAATACAGCCTGCCACGTTGTGCTTGCCGCAAGCAAGTATCAAGTACTACAAGTCGATAAACCTCTGGTTAAGTCAGAAGAAGTAGCGCAAGCTCTTGTTTGGAGTGTTAAAGACCTACTGCCAATCCAAGATGATGTTGTCATTGATTACTTTGATTTACCTGCGCAAAGTGCCGGTGCAAATAAAGTTAATGTTGTAGCAATGTCGAAGTCAGAATTAAAAAATATCACTGATGGCTTAAACGATTGCGGGTTAGATATAAGAACTATCGGTGTATTAGAGTTGGTGGTGGCTGATCTTGTTGAGCAAACAGACGAAGCCGTAATGACGTTAGTACAAGAAGCGGGGCAAGAAATCTGCCTTAATATTATTAAAGCTGGGCAAGTGTATTTTTCAAGGCGTCTTCGAGGTTACGAAAACTTATCCACCTTTAGTGAAAAAGAATTAGAAATGGGTGTGGGCGACAATCTGAGTGTTGAGATACAGCGCTCGTTAGACTACTTTGAAAGTCAGCTGCGTCAGGCGCCAGTGAAGAATTTATTGATTAGTATTGAATCCAGTCATTTGGAAAAATTAATCGAGATATTACACCAGATGACTTTTATGACAGTAGAAGTACTGCAACCTAAAATTGCAAAGATAGATGACTTGCAATATCGCAGCGGATTAATTGGCAGTCTGGGAGCTGCCTGCATGCAAAATAATGGACCGGACCATGAAAACTAGAATAGATTTCTTCCGAGATGATCTCAGACCCAAGATCGTCCTGATCAATTTGAACTTTGTGATGCTCTTAGCAATGCTAAGTTTTGCCTTCATAATGGGCATGTGGTTCTGGTCAAATAGCCAAATACAACAGGCAACGCAAGAAATTGATTACTTGCTGGCAGATGTTGAGCGAAAAAAATTCTTGGTTGATTCTTTGATTGAAGCGAAAGATTCTCGGAGTCAAGACCACACTATTGTGGCGTCAGTTGAAAAGCATCAGCAGGAATTAGATGTTAAATTAACTATCTTGGATCAGTTGAGTCATCGAGAAACTCAAAAGATTAATGGTTTTTCAAAGCTTATGCTCGATCTTGCCGCCAATCACCCAAGCAATTTGTGGTTAACCCAGATTTTATTGGACGAGCGGAAGTTGTTTTTAGAAGGGACAGCAACAGATTCTACTGCACTACCAAAGTGGATAGGCATGTTAAATCAAGCCGAGTACTTTTACGGTAAAGAGTTTGCTGGCGCTCGCATCAACCGAATTGACAACGACCAATTACGTTTTGTGTTGAGCTCTGAATTAGATGACGTCAAAAAGGGGGCTGAATGAGTCGCACCTTAGGGGAACAATATCAGCGTATCCAAAATCAGTTTTACGCTCTTTCCTTAAGAGAACGTGTGCTGACGGCCATTGCCACTGTTATTTTAATTTTGCTCGGTGGAACCGTTTTATTTGTTGAGCCTTTGCTGGTGCAATGGGAAAGTAACAAAATGGAAATTCAGCGCCAGAGCGCTGAGGTTGCCCGTTTAGAAATCCAAATTGCAGCACTTCAACAAAGCTTACAACAAGATCCCAATGCGCCAATAAAAGCCCGTCTAGCTAATCTTCAGCTTCAAATCAGCGCGGCAGATCAATCGTTAGCGAGGCAAACTGAAAATTTGGTCCCCGCCAATAAAATGCCACAATTACTAGACAGTGTTTTCGCTCAGTTCGAAACCTTGAAATTGTTAGAAATGCGCTCTATTGCGCCGACTAAGTTACTCGCCCTTGAGGATGAAAAAAAACTAACTGATGTGAATCTATATCAGCATGGGGTAACGCTCACGCTGGAAGGTAAATATTTTGAAATTCAGCAATATTTACAGCGAGTCGAAGCCTTACCTTATCAGTTCTATTGGAAAAAATTCAATTATCAGGTTGGCGAATATCCCAGTGCTAAGGTGCAAATTGAGATTTATACTCTAAGTACCAGCCGAGCTTTTATTGGAGTATGGACGGATGCGTAAAGTGTTTTTTGTGCTGCTCTATCTTGGCCTTAGCCAAGCCGGTGGGCAACAGTTGAGCGACCCCACACAACCAAAAGGATTTATTGCTGGCAACAGCGCTGCGGGTAAAGAAAGCGGCAGTTCATCCATTATTGCCGTTTCTGCAGTGATTATCAAAAGTACTGGTAATCATGCGGTTCTTAATGGTGATACTGTTGCTGAAGGCCAGCGCTGGCATGGCTATATTGTGGAAAAAGTACACGATAAGGGTGTAGTACTTTCAGCCCAAGGCCGTGAAACTGAATTATTTATTAATCAATTCTCTATTAAAAAAGATGCATCGAATGACTTCTAAGCAAATACTAATTATCGGTTTGGCGCTTACATTGTTAGGCTGTAAAACTACTTCTGAAACCGGCCCTGCACAACAGTCTATGGACAATGCATTGGAACAACAAGTTTCCGCCATGCAAGATGAAGCTACCAAGCCGTTGGATAGCCTACCTGATGTAGTCAGTCAGGCGCTTCTTCCCGATCAGTCGGCCGCACAAGGACCTTTATTTAGCGAAGAAAAGTATGATATCAATGCGCAAGGCGTTGATGCAGTCAGCTTCTTCGCCGGTTTAGTAGCTGATACGCCATACAGTGTGGCTATTCATCCCGAAGTTAGCGGTAAAATTTCGTTAACGCTAAAGCAGGTTTCTTTGGCCCAGGTGTTCAGTTTGGTCTCTGATTTGTATGGGTACGATGTTCAGCAGCTTGATCAAATATTTCGTGTTTTCCCATCCGGCATGCGCACCGAAACCTTTGCTGTTAACTATTTGTTGATGCAAAGAGACGGTATGACCCAAACCAGTATTACATCAGGAGGCGTGTCGCAAAATCAAGGCAATAACAATAACGGAAGTAACAGCAACAGCGTCAATAATTTCAGTGGTAATTCTTCAAGTGGCAATAATGTCGGTGGTTTGAGCAGCAATAATATTAATGGCACCAATATTAGCACTCGCACCGATACTGACTTTTGGAAAGACCTACAAGCGACCTTGCAATCTATGATCGGCAGCGAAGATGGCCGCATGGTTATGGTTACACCGCAAGCCGGCTTGGTCACGGTAAAAGCCATGCCCACGGAAATACGCAATGTTCGAGACTACCTCAAAGTATCTGAAGAAATTGTTAAACGTCAAGTGGTGCTAGAAGCACGTATTATTGAAGTATCCCTAAGCGATGAATATCAACAGGGGATAAACTGGAATCAAATCGCCGATCGTAGCGGTAGCACAGAATTGTCTTTTTCTACTACAGCGGGTACGTTTGGCAATGGTATAACAGCCGCGTTAGGTGGGATCACCAGTTTGTCATTCCTAAATGAAGACTTCTCTGGTGTACTAAATTTACTTCAAACCCAAGGCAATGTGCAGGTCTTGTCGAGTCCTCGAGTGACCGCAACCAATAATCAAAAAGCAGTGATAAAGGTGGGTGATGATGAATATTTTGTTACCGACGTGTCAAACCAAAACACTATTACTTCAGGTACCACTACGGTTACGCCGAATATTGAACTGACGCCTTTTTTCTCCGGTATTGCCTTAGACGTCACCCCGCAAATAGATGATAAAGGCGGCGTCTTATTACATGTTCATCCATCAGTCATTGAAACAGATGAACAAGAGAAAGTGATTACCTTAAATGAAGAGCGCTTTGTTTTACCTTTAGCGCAAAGCAATATTCGAGAGTCTGATACTGTGATCCACGCCAACTCCGGTGAGATTGTGGTCATCGGCGGTTTGATGCAATCCATGGTCTCCGAACGGGATTCTAAAACGCCATTTTTAGGTGACATTCCAATCCTCGGCAATTTGTTTAAGAGTAAAAATGACGTTGAAACCAAGAAGGAATTGGTGATTTTGTTAAAGCCTACAGTTGTAGATGCAAACACCTGGCGTCAACAGCTCAAGCAGAGTCGTGATCAGATGGCAGATTGGTTATACGTGGAATAACACTATGTACCTTTACCATTACGGCATAAAGGAATTACCGTTTACTCTGACCCCGAATACTAATTACTTCTTTGGCTTACCGAGTCATAAAGAAGCGATTGCGGTATTGTTAACGGCGTTAAAAACCGGTGAAGGCTTTATCAAGGTCACCGGTGAAGTAGGTACGGGTAAAACCTTAATCTGTCGTAAACTGCTCAATGAATTGCCGCAAGATTTTGTCACGGCATACATCCCTAATCCCTATTTAAGTCCGGTTGAGCTAAGACGAGCAGTGGCCAGTGAACTCAATGTTAGTTTGACTGATCATTCAGACCAGCAGGAATTCACACAACGTATTCAACAGCGCCTTATTCATATACATCAACAAAACAAAGGTGTGGTGCTAATCATTGATGAAGCGCAGGCTTTACCGATGGAAAGCATAGAGGCGTTACGGCTGATGACGAATCTAGAAACCGAGTCGCGTAAATTACTTCAAGTGGTGCTGTTTGGTCAGCCAGAGTTGGATGAAAAGCTTGCTTTGCCTGAGCTAAGGCAGCTTAAACAACGAATTACCTTTTCTTATACCTTGAGAATGATGGACGTTGATCAGGTTTATCAATACGTGCGTCACCGTATGAGTGTAGCTGGCTACCAAGGAGCCGAAATCTTTAACCGGCAATGCTGTCAGAAATTATTTAAAGCCAGCAATGGTACGCCACGCATTGTCAATGTGTTATGTCATAAGTCTTTGATGCTCGCGTTTGGAGAAGGTAAACAGGTTGTCGAGCCCCGCCATGTAACACTGGCTATTCGCGACACAGAGGCGGCTGAATTACCTGCTAGCCACACTAGATTGGCAGTGTTGTTCAGTTGTTTAGTTGTGGCTGTGTTATTAGCCGCTTATGTGCACTATCAAGGGTGGACATTATGAGCGTGGTAAATAAAATGCTGCAAGACTTAGAGGCCCGTAAAGATCAGCCGGTTAATGCCAATGCGGATTACCATCCGCCTAGTCACAGCGCATCCTCTAGAACGTGGATAATCATGGTGTTATTGCTAGTAGTGGGTGGTATTATCATTTGGCAATTGCAACCCAGTTTTTTGGATACTGAATCAGCGCAAACAACCATTATTCCCGTCGCCGCGCCGCTTGCAGCGGCTGGCACTTCAAGCGCCCCAACTGAGCCTTCTTCGAATTCGTCAGCTAGACCTGCTTTAGTCGAAAACATTACCGAGCAGACACAAAATGCCTTGTCGGGCCACCGCTTCAACCAAGCCCCCGAAGTTCAGTCGAGTAGCAGTAGCCAAAGCGGGGAAAATGCTGCGCAATTGCCAGATGAGCAAGCGCTGGAAGTCCAGTTGCAACCACAAGCCAAGACTGAAACCCCTGTTGATGTGACGTCCCAAATTACTGCCCAAGATGAATATCTGACTTCCGTTGCCGAACCAATTGACGCTTGGCCTGCGAAGGTTGAAAAGGCTTCGGCTGAAATGAAAGTGAAGCCCAGTCAAGCGGCGAACAGTGAGTCTGATTTACGCCAGCAAGTTCAAATCGCCCTCGCGCGAGGTGACGATGATAGTGCCATTGAGTTACTGAAAAAACTATTGCAGGTAGCACCGGATAACGACGCTGCGCGAAAACGCCTTGCTTCCATGCAGTTTGCCAACGGCAATCAATTACAGGCTGATCATGTATTGATTGAGGGAATGAGCAGGCAACCTGATAACTATGACTTACGCTTGATGCGGGCCCGTCTTTATGTACAAATGAAAAATCCAATTAAGGCCCATGATTTATTAGCTCAATACAACTTAAATGCCGTTCAAGCGCCGGATTACATATCTTATCGTGCCTCTTTAGCGCAAAAAGTCGAGCGTTTTGCGCAAGCTCGCTTGGACTATTTAGCCCTGACGCAAAGCCAGCCAGCTAATGCCAAATGGTGGTTAGGCTTGGCTGTTGCAGAAGAGCGTTTAGACCATCGTCAGCCAGCCTTAGAAGCTTATCAACACGCAAAAGAGTTAAACCAATTGTCTAGTGAAGTGAGCAAGTTCGTCGAACAAAGAATTCAGTACCTAGCGGGGGGGAAGTAATGCAAGCAAAAACAAAAATCCGTTTAGGTGATTTGCTGGTTCAAAACAATATAATTTCAGACATACAACTGAAGCAGGCCCTAGTGGCACAGCGTGAGTCCGGCCGCAAACTTGGTGCGGTACTGATTGAGCAAGAGTTTGTCTCCGAACATGATTTGCTAACCTTATTGTCTCAGCATTTAAATTTGCCATTGATCAACATTCCCGAATATCCGGTTCAGCAAGCCTATGTCAAGTTGCTGCCTGAAGTGCAAGCCCGCCGTTATCGCGCCATAGTGTTGGATGACAAAGGTGACAAGCTATTGGTGGGCATGAGTGATCCCGGTGATATCAACGCTATTGATGCATTAGCGGCATTATTACCTAAACCCATTGAACTGGCCGTTGTAGCAGAAACTCAATTATTCGAAGCGTATGATAATTTTTATCGACGCACAGAAGAGATAGCTTCATTTGCACAAGAACTGGCGGAAGAGTATCAAAGCGAAGACGAATTTGATTTCAGTCGTGGCATTGATGATGAACAAGACACCGCGGTTGCGCGTCTACTGCAATCTATATTCGAAGATGCCGTGCAGGCCAAAGCGTCGGATATTCATATTGAGCCCGATGAGGGCATATTACGCATCCGCCAGCGAGTAGACGGGGTGTTGCAAGAAAACATCATTAAAGAAAAGAATATTGCATCGGCCTTGGTATTACGTTTGAAATTAATGTCAGGTCTGGATATTTCCGAGAAGCGTTTGCCCCAGGACGGCCGTACCCAGATACGTATCAAAGGTCATGTCATCGACGTACGACTGTCCACCATGCCAGTACAAAATGGTGAGTCAGTGGTCATGCGTTTGTTAGATCAATCGGCTGGCCTGTTAACCTTAGAGCAAACCGGCATGCCGCCCACATTGTTGCGACGTTTGCGCACCTTGCTCAAACGGCCCCACGGAATGATCTTAGTTACCGGCCCAACGGGCTCAGGTAAAACTACCACCTTGTATGGGGCTTTAAGCGAACTTAATACTGCCGATACTAAGGTGATCACTGTTGAAGATCCGGTGGAGTATCGCTTACCACGGATTAACCAAGTCCAGATTAACAATAAAATAGGTTTAAGCTTTTCAAACGTGCTGCGGACAACGTTGCGCCAAGACCCCGACATTATTATGGTCGGTGAGATGCGCGACAAAGAAACCGTTGAAATCGGTTTGCGTGGGGCTTTAACCGGTCACTTGGTGTTATCAACCCTGCATACCAATGATGCCATCAGCAGTGCTATACGCCTGTTGGACATGGGGGCGCCAGGCTATCTGGTTGCCAGTTCGTTGCGGGCTATCATCGCTCAGCGCTTGGTGCGAAGAATATGCGAAAATTGTAAAGTCGATTATACCCCCAACGACGAGGAATTGTTTTGGCTGGGTAATATTGATGCTAGCGCAAAAACAGCCGGGTTCAAGCGTGGCTTGGGCTGTCAGAATTGTAATCAAAAAGGCTATCGTGGGCGCGTCGGGGTATTTGAGTTATTAGAAATGAGTGATGCCATGATGGATGCGCTAAAGGACTCAGATACCGTTGCCTTTAGCAAAGCCGCCGAGGCAAGTCCAAATTATGCCCCTTTAGCCAGCCTAGCCTTAACCTATGCAAAGATGGGCATTACTACAGTAGAAGAAGTATTGAGGTTAGTGGAAATGGTGGCAGATAGCCGCGTAACCGAAGGCAAAGACAATCTACAATCAGTAGATGTCGAGGGTGTTTACGATGGCCCAGTTTAGTTATACCGGGCGCAATGCAACGGGCGAGCTAACTAGTGGCTTCATTGAAGCGGCGGATGCTTCGACGGCTGCGAAGACATTGCTGGGCCGAAATGTGACTCCGTTGGATATTGCTGAATCTGATAAAGACCAAATGAGTGTTAACAAAGACCAGCAAATCAACTTTTTCACCCCTAGAGTCAGCCTAGAAGATCTGGTGATTTTTGCCCGACAAATGTATTCATTGAGTAAATCTGGTATCCCCATCTTGCGTTCAATAAATGGGTTAGCCGAAACCACTAACTCCAAACGTATGGCAGCCGCACTGCGCGATGTGGGAGACCAATTAGAAAGAGGTCGTTCATTGTCATCGGCGATGAACTTACACCCATATATTTTCAGCCAATTGTTTGTCTCTGTGGTGCACGTTGGTGAGAATACCGGTAAGTTGGACCAAGCCTTTTTACAACTTTCTGATTATTTGGTTCGGGAGCAAGAAACCCGTAAACAGATAAAAGCCGCGACCCGTTACCCTATCTTTGTGGTGATAGCCTTGGTGGTCGCCATAGTGATCATGAATATTTGGGTTATCCCGGTTTTTGCTGATATGTTCCAAAAATTTGATGCCGAACTGCCCATCATGACGCGATTTTTGCTAGGTATGTCGGATTTGTTTGTAACTAAATGGCCCTTTATGTTGCTAGCGTTAATATTAGGGGCAATAGCTATCAGACGTTATCTCGCTACCGATGTGGGGCGCTATAAATGGGATCGCAGGAAAACGCGTTTGCCGATTATAGGCTCAATTTTGGAGCGCACCTTGTTAGGGCGTTTCGCCCGCAGTTTTTCGATGATGTTAACCTCTGGTGTGCCATTGACTTCAGCTCTGACTTTGGTATCAGACGCCGTTGATAACCGCTTTATGGCGGAGCGCATTTTGACCATGCGCCGCAGTATCGAAAAAGGTGAAAGCCTCTCTCGGGTGGCCCATGCCAGCCAATTGTTCACTCCTTTGGTGATGCAAATGATCACTGTGGGTGAGGAAACTGGCCGGGTTGATGAGTTACTTGCAGAGGTCGCAGATTACTATGAACGTGAAGTAGACTATGATTTAAAAAGTTTAACTTCGAAAATAGAACCGATTTTAATTGTGATCGTTGCAGTAATGGTATTAATCCTAGCACTGGGTATATTCACCCCGATGTGGGAAATGATGGGCGCTTACAAAGGCAATAATTGATCTGAAAAGGTGTTAACAGACGGTGGATAAACAACAAGCAGGGCAAGAAAGTACTAGTAAGCTTTTCAGTAACATAGTGACGTTAATGGTGTTTGTACTGTTAATGGGCAGTTTCATTTATTATTTTAATGATTCTGAAAAAGACATGAAGTACGTGACTATGGAAGGTTTACAGCAACGTTTTGCCCGCAGTGTTGAATTGGCGCATTGGCAATGGGTCGCTGAAGGCAGTCCTAACATGATAGTGTTAGTGCACTACAGCCCACGCCCGGGCTCTAAGGGGGAGCCCATCGAAAGTGGTCGTAGTCCACTGCAAATGAATACTGATGGTTTTCCTCGGGTTGAGGCAAGCTCTGAAGGGTGTGAAAAATTGTGGAAAGGTGTGTTGAATATCCCCCTGTCAGTTGATGGATTCAAAGTATTTGCGGAATACTTTTCGGATACTGGTCAGACTGAGCAATCAACACAGCAAATATGTAGATTCCGCTTATCTGTTGGTCCAAGATTTGATTATCAAATCACCAATGGCCGAGTGAGTAATGTGACGGGTTAGTTAAAATGGAACAGGTATTATTGGCAACAGCAGGTTTTACCAATACAGCGATTGAACAGAGTGATGGTGAATAAATTATGAAAAATAGACAACAAGGTTTTACCCTGATTGAACTGGTTGTGGTAGTTATTGTGCTTGGTTTGTTAGCAGCCGTCGCTCTGCCACGTATGTTGGATATCACTAAGGATGCAGAAGATGCTACCGTTGAAGGGGTTGCGGGTGGGTTTGCCACTGGCGTGAGTTTGGTCAGAGCGGCGTGGGAGCTGGAAGGTCGTGCCGAAGAAAATTTTGGCACCAATAGTACTTCGGTGATCATTGATGGCGTGCAAGTGGGTATAGACAAAGATACCGGTTATCCTACTGGACAACTCAGTAATGACAGTAGCAGTGAAGATGACAGCATCAATGATTTGGATTGCGAAAGCACCTTCAATTTAATTATGCAAAGTGCGCCGACTATTTCGTCTCAGTGGAATCAACGCCCCTTTGAAAAGTTTCGTTACTTTACCAATTCAAGTGAAGGTACGGGTTCAGGTGGCAATGATCTCTGTTATTACTATCTAACCCAAACCATAAAGAATAGAACGGTAGAACCGACCAATCAGGATGTAGGCAATGGTTTTGTTTACGACCCTAGAATAGGTCAGGTCATAGTGTTTAGTAACAACTAAACAAGAAGCGGTTGGGCCTGATAGGTCTAACTAAATAGATTTTATAGTTAAAAATATTGCTTAACGGCTTAAGATAATTCAACTTATAGATATTATACAATTAGATAACTGAGGAAAGTAGCATGCAACAACGAGGTTTTACATTAATCGAACTGATCATTGTCATTGTGATTCTGGGCATTTTAGCGGTAACCGCAGCGCCACGCTTCATCGACTTAAGCAGTGATGCTAAGGCATCTACCCTTAAAGGCGTAAAAGCCGCGCTACAAGGCGGCGCCCAATTGGTTTATGCTAAATCATCTATTGCCGGTGAACAAACTAACGCCAATGCAGGTGATGATACCAGCAGAGTCACTATTGGTACTGTAGATGTCGATACCGACTTTGGTTATCCAGACGCTGATTCAATGAATGCAGCGATGCTAGCAGGTTGGGTACAACTTGATGTCAGCACAGATGGTGACTTTTCCTTTACTCCTGGTGCCGATCCTGTTTCTGCAACCAATCCAGCAGAAGGTACCTTTGCCATCTCTCCAGCTGGTGGCGCAGTTGATTTTACATCGGGAGCTACAACAGGCAGATGTTATGTGCTGTATGCCGATGCAACAGATACTAGCGCCCCTGTTGTTACTGTAGTAGATGACGACTGTTAAGCAGACGAAACCATGTCACAACTGGTTTCATAATGAGTTACGGTGAGGAATTCTCTGCAAGCTAAGCATACACTTGGCTTCACACTAGTGGAGCTGATTGTGGTCATCTTGCTTTTAGGGATCCTTACTGTTTTAGTTGCACCACGTTTTCAATCCAAAGGAAGCGTGGTGGAATATACCTACCAATCACGATTAATTTCTGCGCTGCGTACCATGCAGCAACGTGCTATGAATGACACCCGCGCAGGCTATTGTTTCCAGGTCAACGTATTTACCGGCAGCAACTCTTCTTTTGGACCTCCAACATTAAATTATCGCACTGGCGGAGCAGCAGCAACCTGCGCCAATACCATAGACAGTAGTGAAGCAGCTGATTACGTGACAGCGGACATTGATGAGTTCGTCAGTGATAAGGTCATTATTACCAGCGGTGCAGGCACCATAAACTTTAACAGCTTAGGCTGCCCGAACAATGGCGCGGGCTTTTGTAATAACCCGGTCAAAATTACCATTCAAGGGGTAAATACCCTGTCTGTTTGTGTTGAGTCCCAAGGGTATATTCATGCATGTGACTAAGCATCTCTATCGACTCGGTCAGTCTAAGGGGTTTACCTTAATCGAAATGGTCATAGGTATGCTGGTATTGGCTATTGTATTTGCCTTGATGACCAGTCTAATATTCCCTCAGGCCGGACGCAGTGTTGACCCTATCATGCAGGTGCGGGCCACTGAGTTAGCCAACTCGCTACTGCGTGAAATAAGTGCCAAAGCTTTTGATGAAACCAGCACCACTGGAATTCGCTGCAACGATGACCTAAACCAAGATGGTGAATTTGACAGTGACGATAACGAAGCAGCTTGCACCGCCGCTGCTAATTTTGGCCCAGAGGGTGAGACCCGTAACGCTATTGAGTCGAACTTTGACGATGTGGATGATTACCACGGCCTCAGCCAAGGTCGGGGTCAAGATGATCCAATTATTCTTAACTCATTGGGTGAAAGCATCGAAATCGATGGTCAAAACCTTTATGCAGGATTTAACTTTCAAGTAACAGTGGTGTATGACGGCAATTTAGATGGTGTGACTGATTCTAACCAAAGCGCAAAACTTATAACGGTGACAGTGGGCACTCCCAGTTTAGAGACGTTAGTATTCTCCACATACCGGAGCAATTACTAATGCTTCGCACTAGGCAAGAGGGTTTTACCCTCATCGAGCTCATTGCTGTGATAGTGGTGTTAGCTGTGCTGTCGGTTGGTATTGCTGGCTTTATTCGTACCGGTACGGATATTTATGTGGATGTAGCTGAGCGCGATCAAGTGCTTAGCGAAGGACGTTTTGTGGTGCAAAGGCTCAATCGAGAAATTCGTAATGCGCTGCCCAATAGTTTGCGAGTAAGCAGTAACGCCAGCGTACAATGTTTAGAATTTGTGCCCGTGCTGTTTAGCAGTTACTACTTTGATATTCCTGTGGCTCCCGAGCCGCAAACTGATCAAATAAAAGTCATTAAATCTGAGCAAAACACCTCGAAGTATAACTTTCAGAGTCACCATTCTATTATTGTGTACCCTACCTCTAATGCTGATGTGTATGGCTCGACGGGTCGTCGTCATCTCATTAAACAAGCGCCGGTACTAGACCCTGCAGATGACAAAAAGCTGTTAATCACCCTATCAGAACCGGTTCATTTTGTTGCAGACTCACCCAGTTCAAGGGCCTATGCCATTGGCGGACCGGTGAGCTATTGTGCATCGGAAAGCAAAGTATGGCGATTTGCAGATTATGCCTTTACCAGCAATCAACAACTGGATTTAACCAATGGCGTGCTAATGGCCGAAAACCTAGTAAATAGCATATCCGGCGGGGAACAAGACAAGCCCTTTCGTATAGCAGAGGCGACCTTAAGTCGAAATGCATTTGTTTTGACCTTGCTAAGGTTTGAATTGAATCAAGAGCAGGTGGTTTTCAACAACGAGGTACATATTCCTAATGCGCCTTAATCTATCTTTGCAAAAACAATCAGGCAGTATGCTGGTGATTGCTTTATTCGTTATCGTTGTAATGGCTGTGCTGGGGATAACAATGATCCGGCTGTTGAGCTCATCCGCAGATGCAATGATCCATGAGGTATATGGGGTACGCGCTATGCAGGCAGCCCAATCTTCTTTGGAGTTGACTATCAAAAATGCCTTTCCGTTGACTCAGGATGGCACGCCTATTTGTCGCACCACCACCAAGGTATTCCAAAATGTTAAAGGGTTGGAGAAATGCATCACTATAGCTAGTTGCACTAAGGTTTCAGGTTTTATTGATTCGGACGTAGAGCAATATAACTTTAAAAGCCTAGGTGTTTGTACGGCGGGTAAAGTCACCGCTAGTCGCACCGTCGCCGTTGATGGCATTGTGGAGTAGCTATGCGTATTTTCATTTTGTTCTGTGTTATTTTATGCTCTCTGCCAAGTGTTGCCGCTCAGTGCGACGCGGTATTTCCGAATGTGATTCAAAGCCACGCCAATGAAGGTAGACTCACTTTAGCTAACCGTAGCACTGTGAATGATGCGCCGTCAGCGATATTACCTTTTACGTCGGGCAGTATGCATAACAATAGCCGTTGTGGCAGTGTCGCCTGCTCAGTAAGTGGCGTTGCATCTGCAGCCCTTGACATTAACAGCGAGTTTCCAGGCTTTTCAGGCACAAACGGTCAAGCAAATGGTGCTGTGATAGGCCAAGGTAATCTTAATACTAATGTGTTCAATCAAATCAACGTAGGCTCAGGCTCTAACAGCTTTTCAGACAATTATTCTGCTTATTATATTAACAACTTAAATATCTCTGCCGGCGCCACTCTCAATTTTAAACCTGGGGTGTATTGGATAAAAAACCTATCACTTTTGTCATCTAACCAGCGAAATGATATAGCAATTAATGTGGTTGGCTCAGGCACTGTGTATCTCTACGCCGATAACGTGATAGTTGAAAATAACCGTAGCATAAATGGTTTAAGTAACTCAGCAGCGCTGAATTTAGGTAGCTATCGCAACATTACCTTTGAGCGAGATTCCCAAGGTGAAGGGATGATATATGCGCTAGGTGATGTCACACTTGAAAACGGCGCGAAATTCAGTGGAGTTATTTCAGCTAAAAATGTCACTTTAAACAACGCTGCCAGTGTAAATTATATCGATGACTTGTTTGACCAATATGATTTTTCAGACACCTGTAGTAATGATACCGCGCCGAGTTTACGGGCTTTTTATCAATTTAATCAAACAGGCTGGAGCGGCACCGGCGCTGTGCCGGATAGCTCAGGTAACGGTTTCAACGGTAATGCATTAGGCGGTGCGGTACCTCTTTCTTATTCGGCTGGAAGTTGCAAGGTGTTGGATATTCCCGGCAATATCAGCTCATCGGTCACCGATGCAATAGATGCTGGCATTGATTTGAACGATGTGGGCAATCAGGGCAGTATCTCGTTTTGGTATAGAAGTGACCAAAGCTGGGCCGACAATACCGCGCGTCAGCTCATTGATGCCTCGAATCAAGCCCCGTCACCGGATAAATATTTTTATATGTCTTTGAAATCCGGCGCGTTAACCTTTGCCGTTGAAGATTCCCAAGATACCGATATTTCGGTGACCCGCAGTGATCTTAACTATGCAGCTAACCAGTGGGTGCATATTACAGCCGTCTGGGATCTACCAAATAATTTGCTGCAACTTTACGTGCTGCGCGATGGCAGTGGCACCGTTAGTAGTGTTTCAAATCCGTCTTTGCAGGATCAACTCGGTGATATGGATACCCTGTACATTGGCGATAGTCGCAGTAATTACTTTGTTAATGATGGAAGCGGCAACTCTGCCAACGGCCAATTTGAAGATCTACGTATGCATAATTATGTGCTGAGCCAAAATGAGGTTCAGGACTTTGCAGGCAGTGAGCCTTCCTGTGATGATCTTGATCCTCAGTTGGTAGCCCATTGGCCCATGAACATGTGCTCACTCAATGGTGATGCCAATGAAGTGATCGATGTGATTGCCGGTGCCAACGGCACTGCCATCGATGGAGCTAACATTTCACAAGGCGGTAAGTTGTGTCAATCCAGTGAATACGCAGGTGAGGGAGAACACATTAATATCCCTCACAACAGCGCCTTTGCCATGGATGACGGTAGTCTTTCAATGTGGTTTCAAGTTGATGATCTAAGTCATCAAAATGATTCAACCCGAGATGCACTGGTACTTTTCTCCAAAGACTCTTCTGGCACCAACGATGGCGGCGACCATCTGACCATATATGTTAGCCAAAACGGCAGTATCAATGCGCTGCACCAATCTAATCGTTCCAGTTTCTATGCTTTTTCCGGCGCTAACGTGGTCAAAGAAAAGCAGTGGCACCATTTGGTTTATACCTTTGGCCAGCAGGGCATGAAGGTATATTTGGATAAAGTCCAAGTGGCGAGGAAAAATTACAGAGGTGGCTTGTCTGGTAACCCTGAGCCAATAATATTGGGTTCGGGGGCTTGGCGTACCGGTGACAATATTTCAGAGCCTGAAAAATTAACCGATCATTTCATTGGGAAAATAGATGACGTCAGGCTCTATCAGGGACAATTAGACCAAGCTCAGGTGAATAATCTATTTGATGAACAAGAAGTGGATTGTGTTGCCTGTCCAAGCAATGACGTGCTGGAGGCACATTGGCCCTTGGACGTTTGTAGCTTAAGTGGTGCCAGCGACGAGTTGGTTGATGTAATTAATGGCTATAACGGTGCGGCTGTGGATGGTGGCAATATTTCACAAAATGGTAAATTTTGCCAATCGGGCGACTTTAACGGACAAGGCGAACATTTCAATATACCCAGTGTGAGCGCATTTGAGACCGATGAAGGGGCTTTATCATTCTGGTTTAATTCTGTCAATTTAGGTCACACTTATCTTCCAGATCAAGGGGGCCAGACATTATTCTCCAGAGACTCCAATGGTTTTGATAATGGTGGTCATTTAACCCTCAGGATACAAGCAACCGGACGCATTGCGGTGCGTCATCAAGATACGCGAACCAACCATGAAATTGAAACCGGTGAAATACTTTCTGCCAATAACTGGTACCACCTAGCATACACTTGGGGGGCTAATGGCATGCGTTTGTATATTAACGGCGAGTTAGTGGGCCAGAACCGCAGTTACATTCAAGGTACCCGAGGTAATACAGAGCCGTTAATTTTTGGCGCTAATGCTGCGCGCAGCGGCAACAATAGCTCAGAGCCAGATGATCTGCGTGACTTCTTCAAAGGCCAAATCGACGAGATTAAGTTCTTTAGTAATCAAATCGATACGGTGAGTGTCACTGAGCTTTTCCAACAACAAAGCTATACCTGTACTACCTGTGATAACGATCAATTAGTGGCGCAATATCAATTTGAACAAACTCAATGGCTTGGGGCCGGTTCAGTGCTGGACAATTCCGGATATGCTAATCATGCCACGCCGTTGGGTAATGCCTTACCGATTAATCCATCGGTGCAAAAAGCCTGTCGTGCAATGGAAGTGCCTGCCAGTGACAATCGAACCGGAGATAGCCAAGGCATAGACAGCAATGTTGATATAAACGCTTTGGGCAATAGTGGCTCTATCTCTTTTTGGTATCGCAGCAATGAACGCTGGGATTCGGGTAATCCTCGCCAGCTATTCGATGCCTCCACCGATCTTGGTGATTACGATAGGTCTAAATATTTTTATTTGGCCATCAATGCCGATGGCAAACTGGACTTTAATATGGAGGATGCTCAAGATAGAAATTTTGGTGCATCCACGGCGTTAAATCTTACTTATCCTGCCGAGCAATGGGTTCATGTTGCGGTAACTTGGAATTTACCCGGCCAACAGCTAGCGATTTACCTCGATGGCTCCGCGCAAACACTTACCAGCAACAGCGATAGGAATTTAACCGGAGAGCTCGGCGAATTAGATACACTCTATATTGGTGACAATCGCTCTGACTACATAGTGGTGACCAGTACGCAAAACTCAGGCAATGGTGAGTTTGATGATGTGCGCATCTATAACTTTATGCAGGACCAAGATGCGGTACAGGATGATAAAGACGCTCTAGCCACCTGTTCTTTTGTGCACAAATACTTAATTGAACATGACGGTAGCGGCTTAACCTGTGAGGCCGAACCCATTACGATTTACGCCTGTGCCAACGAGAGTTGTTCGCAGCTGTATGATCAAGATGTAACGGTTAATATGAATCCTACCGCGGGCTGGCCCGATGGCGGACAGGTGACAATTTTAGCCAATACGCCGGCGACCGTTACATTAAGTCAGCTTGAACCTGTTACAGTCAATTTAGATGTTCTAGACCAAACCAGTCAATGTAGTGGTACGCCAAACAACAGTTGTAGTATGACCTTTAGTGACGCAGGTTTTCAATTTATCGGGGCCTCTAGCGCTGAAGGATTTTCTGATCAAATTGCTGAAAGTGACTTTATTGCCGGTCAATTGCGGGCCGTGAAGACAGATTCTGACTCTGCTGATAACGTCTGTGTTGCCGCGCTAACTGGTGAGCAAGATATAGGTTTTTTAATGTCCTGTGATAACCCTGATGCTTGCCTAACACCTATTCAAACTCCAACGGGTAATATTACTTCTGACGGCGTTAGCCAGATAACCCTCAACTTTGATGACAATGGCATTGCGCCCTTGACCGGTTTTTCCTATGCCGATGCCGGCCAAATATCAATGTCGGTGTTGGCCACCCTTAATGGTAATATCCCAGCAACAGGCTCAACCCAATTTGTGGTTATGCCTGAACGGATTTTGGTAACAACTCCCCAGCCGAGCACTTTTGTTCGAGCCGCAGCCGATTTTGTAATTGAAGTCAGTGCGCGGGGAAGCATTGGTGAACGTGCACTTCCCAATTATCAACCGGGTAATATCCAAATTGCGCTCAATCGCCTTGGCCCGTTAGGTGATGAAACAGTCAATGGCAATTTCACTTATGCCCAGAGCACCACCATTGCGGCTTCTCCCTCTTCGGTATTCTCAAGTAGCGTAATTACGGCCACTGGCAGCGGCATAACCAATACTAATGGAGTTTATAGCTTCATCGCCAAATATTCGGAGTTCGGTCAATTATCATTAGATTTGCGTGATACCGATTATTTCAATCGAACCATCACCAGCGGTCCAAGTGGCGCCTCAGTACCTGCTGTTTTGGGTGTGTTTATTCCTGCTTATTATGCAGTTGCGCCGAATACGCCTAAACTGTCTAATACCTGCGAGGTGTCTACAGGCTTCACCTATTTAGGCCAACCTCAGGGCTTTGAGCAAGATGTAGAGCTTAGCGTCTCTGCGATGAATGCCGATCAACAAATCATGCAAAACTTCGATGATGACAGTCTCTGGACATGGTTAGCCGGCGCATCGGCTAGTGATATGGTCTACGATGACGGCGGACTTGATGGCACTATTAGCCAGTTCTCATCGCCAAGTATGCAAATATCAACTAACGGAGTGAAAGGTAGCCGCAGATTAACCCTGTTTAATAGCCGTATATTGTATTCTAAGTCTGACAGTCAGTACGGTCCCTTTGATAGTGCACTTGATATTAGTTTTCTGCCTGCTTTTCTAACTGACAATAGCTATGGTAGCGCCGCTATTTGTTATCACCAACAGTACGATAAAGCCTCGCCAGATGATTGTGACACCCAGAACACTTTGGCTGGGTTGGATGATACCAATAACGTGTTCGCTATCAACAATATAGCGGGAAGCAAATACCGCTGGGGAAGATTGAAAATCGACAATGGCTTCGGTCCAGAAAATCGAAATCTTTTATTGCCAGTGTCGGTGGAGTATTTCAATGGTAGCAGCTTTGTGCGCAATCTTGATGATAGTTGTACGATTCAAAGTCTAGAGCCCAATGATTTCAACCTGTTTGATAAAAATGGCGCAGCGACAGGAAGTATCGCTGTATTAACCAGTAGTTTTGGCATGACCAGTGGTAAAACCCTAGGTTTCGAGGGAATAAAGGTAACCAATGTAGACAGCAGTTTAATGGGGGAGTATCGCATTGAGCTACTGCCCAGAAACGACAACACTATAACCTGGGATGACTATTTACAGTTTGACTGGAATGGCCCAGATGCTGGGGTAGGCAATCCTGGCGCGCTGATAACCTTTGGCCAATACCGCGGTAATGACAAAGTTATCCACTGGCGAGAAGTGACAAACTAACTCATTCCAGTGGTTAAACTATAAAAATTAGTACCAAGGCTGAGGTTTAGTTAGCCAGCCATATAAATAGAGTCTCTTATAAGAGACACTTTTGCCTATTTGAAAGGGTTTAAACTATATTTTTCGTTAAAATCACGTTTTTATTAGCTTTTTATGGCCCGAATCGATCTGCGTGCTTGCTGAATAACAGGCGCATTGGTAAAGTTAGCGGATCATATTTTAGTAATTTCTCACAGGGTGCGGTCTGTTCATGTTTAAAAAGCTTCGGGGCATGTTTTCCAACGATTTATCAATCGACCTCGGCACTGCAAATACACTTATTTACGTTAAGGGTCAGGGCATTGTTCTGAATGAGCCCTCCGTTGTAGCTATCCGCCAAGAGCGGGCAGGCGGTCCTAAAAGTGTCGCGGCAGTAGGTAGTGCAGCTAAACAAATGCTAGGTAGAACACCTGGTAACATTAAAGCTATCAGACCGATGAAAGACGGTGTAATTGCTGATTTTTACGTCACTGAAAAAATGCTTCAGCATTTTATTAAGCAAGTGCATGACAACAACTTCTTAAAACCTAGTCCGCGGGTACTGGTGTGTGTTCCTTGCGGCTCCACGCAAGTAGAACGCCGCGCTATTCGTGAATCTGCCATGGGCGCGGGAGCCCGGGACGTGTATTTGATTGATGAGCCAATGGCAGCTGCTATAGGCTCAGGCTTGCCAGTCTCTGAGGCTACAGGTTCGATGGTAGTCGATATAGGTGGTGGTACCACTGAAGTTGCTATTATCTCGTTAAATGGTGTGGTGTATTCCTCCTCTGTACGTATTGGTGGTGACAAATTTGATGAAGCCATTATCAATTACATTCGTCGTAATTTCGGCTCTTTGATTGGTGAGGCGACAGCCGAGCGGATCAAGCATGAAATTGGTGCAGCCTATCCCGGACAAGAAGTGCGTGAAATCGAAGTTCGTGGGCGTAATTTGGCTGAAGGTGTTCCAAGAGGCTTTATGCTTAACAGCAACGAAATCCTTGAAGCGCTGCAAGAGCCCCTTACCGGAATTGTTTCCGCAGTGATGGTTGCCCTAGAACAATCGCCACCAGAGCTTGCATCTGATATCTCTGAACGGGGTATGGTTCTCACCGGCGGTGGTGCATTATTAAAAGATTTAGACCGTTTATTAATGGAAGAAACAGGTATTCCAGTAGTGATAGCGGATGATCCTCTTACTTGTGTCGCCAGAGGAGGCGGTAAAGCCTTCGAAATGATCGATATTCATGGTGGTGACCTGTTTAGCTACGAATAATCTGGCTTTAATCGAGTATGTTATGTCAGGTATAAATGCTAATGAATGCAACAGGTATGCGGTTTAAATGAATGTTATGTTCGCACGTGGGCCATCATTATTCAGTCGATTGCTGATGGCCTTAGTGATTTCACTTGGATTGATTTTTGTTGATCATAAGTTCGATGGCTTCGCCTCTATTAAAGTCTATCTCAACTCCTTGGTGAGTCCCCTTCAATATATCGCTGGGCTGCCTAGTCAGATTCTCAGTAACAGTGCCGAACGATTTATTTCGCACCAAGACCTATTAGAAGAAAACGCTAGATTGACTCTGCAATCCGTCAATATGTCAGAAAAGTTGCAGCGCTTTGAATTGTTGAAAGCTGAAAATGACCGCCTGCGTACCCTGCTAGGCTCCCCTATTGCCGCCCCTACCCGGAAAATGGTTACAGAACTGATGGCGGTAGAAAATAATCCCTTTAGTCTACAAATAGTTATCGATAAGGGCGCCATTCACGGCGTATTTGAGGGACAAACGGTGCTGGATGAAATGGGGGTCGTTGGCCAAATCATGGAAGTGGGTACTACTAATAGCCGCGTACTATTGTTGGCTGATATTACTCATGCTATTCCGGTTAGAATTGCGCGCAATAATGTCAGATTGATTGCCAATGGTTCGGGCCAAATCGATGAACTTTTATTGGAACACGTTCCCCACAGTACAGATTTGCAAGTGGGTGATGTCTTGGTTTCATCCGGCTTAGGAGACGTTTTTCCTGAAGGCTACCCTACGGCCACCATCACCTCTATTGTGCGTGACGAAAGCCGTCCTTTTGCCCAAGTGACAGCTACACCCATTGCACAATTAGACCGCTTACGTTACCTATTATTATTATGGCCAGAAAACGCCCCGACCAAACCCATTTTTCAAAATGACTCCCAACGCGGTGGTGATGATCTGTGAAACTACGTAATTGGATTATTACCCTAAGTATTATAGCAGCCTTAATTTTACAAATTGTTCCCATGCCATTGACGGTGGATCAATTTCGACCGAGTTGGGTGTTGCTGGTGTTATCCTACTGGGCTATTGCCCTGCCTAATAGAGTGAACGTGGGAGTCGCCTTTTTTGTTGGCTTGGTACTGGATGTATTGCTAGGTACTAATTTAGGCATACACAGCTTTTCACTGTGTTTAACGGTATTTGTTTTAGTCGCTAATTATCAGCGTATCCGCAACTATTCTCTATGGCAGCAATCTTTCATTATCGGAACCTTGTCGGCTCTATATCACTTAGTTATCTTTTGGATGCAGCACCTACTGACTGATGTCAATTTTCTGTTTACCTATCTTTGGCCGGTGTTAACTTCAATGCTGATGTGGCCATGGATTTTTGCATTGTTAAGAAAACTCAGGCGGCAGTTCAGAATTACCTGACGAACCTTTGGATTTAAATCATGTTGCTACTTGCATCGAAATCTCCCCGTCGTAAAGAGTTGCTTTCTCAGCTTGGCGTTAAATTTACTACACTTAATGTTGATATAAATGAAACTCCTTTAGCCAATGAGAGGTCTGAGGACTATGTGCTGCGTTTGGCGGTTGAGAAAGCTCAAGCTGGCTTAGCACTGCAACCCAATGCAGAAGCTGTGATGGGAGCAGATACAGTAGTGGTTGCCAATACCTCTGATGGCGAAGTATTGCTTGGAAAGCCCGATGATTATGCGCATGCCGTTGTTATGTGGAAGCTGCTCGGTGGTCAACAGCATCAGGTTATGACTGCTGTAGCCCTAGCTTGTGCAGATTCTATAATACATTGTGTGGTAGTCACCGACGTTTGGTTTAAAGCCCTTACCGAACAGGAAATGCTATGGTATTGGCACAGTGGCGAGCCCCAGGACAAAGCCGGAGCTTACGGTATTCAGGGGTTAGCGGGACAGTTTGTGTCTAAAATAAATGGTAGCTACAGCGCGGTGGTCGGTTTGCCGTTGTTCGAGACCAAGCAGTTGATTAACCAAATGGATATTAAGTAGTATGAGTGCAGAGTTATTAATTAATGTAACACCCTCAGAATCAAGAGTGGCTTTAATAGAAAGCGGCATCTTGCAGGAAATCCATATTGAGCGCCATACTAAGCGAGGCTTGGTGGGTAACATCTATCGGGGAAAAGTCAGTCGAGTGTTGCCTGGAATGCAAGCGGCATTTATCGACATTGGCCTAGAAAAAGCGGCCTTTTTACACGCATCTGATATCGCTATTCATAACGAAGTGGTTGAAGAAGTTTCTACATCTCATATAGAGAAGCAGGACATTCGCGCCTTACTTCGTGATGGACAGGACATCGTCGTCCAAGTAGTAAAAGACCCCATAGGCACCAAAGGCGCTCGACTAACCACAGATATTACTATCCCATCTCGTTATCTAGTTTTTATGCCCAGTGTTTCTCATGTTGGCGTTTCTCAACGCATTGAAGATGAAGAAGAGCGTGAACGTCTAAAAGAGTTAGTCCAACAATTTTGCAGTGAAGATGGCGGCTTTATTCTACGTACCGCAGCAGAAGGCGTGCGAGAACAAGAACTTATCTCTGATGCAGAGTTTTTGAAACGTTTGTGGTCAAAAATACAGCAGCGCATGAAAAGCCGCAAAGGTAATGTTTTATATGAAGATTTACCCCTAGCACGGCGAGTTTTACGTGATTTTGTTGGAACCGAGCTGGACCGGATCCGTATTGACTCAAAGTTATCCTTTCAGGAGTTGCAGCATTTTACCCGAGAGTACGTGCCTGAACTGAATAAATTATTGGAATATTACCAAGGTGAGCGGCCAATATTCGATCTGTATGATGTTGAAAACGAAGCGCAGCGCTCCCTTGAGCGACGTGTAGATCTCAAGTCCGGTGGCTATCTAATTATTGATCAAACCGAAGCCATGACCACTATCGATATCAATACAGGTGCATTTGTTGGTCATCGTAATCTGGAGGAAACCATTTTTAACACCAATACCGAGGCCACCCAAGCGATTGCTAGACAGCTTCGCTTGCGTAACTTAGGCGGTATGATCCTGATTGATTTTATTGACATGACTGACGCTGACCACAAACGCAGAGTTATGCATAGTTTGGAAGTGGCAACCAGTAAGGACAGAGCTAAGTCCAATATTCACGGCTTCACGGCGTTAGGTTTAATTGAGATGACTCGCAAGAGAACTCGAGAAAGTTTGGAACATATTCTGTGCGGGGAATGTCCAGTATGTAAGGGCCGAGGTTCAATTAAAACAGTGGAAACCATCTGTTTTGAGATTATGCGCGAAATTGTACGCGTAAATCGAGCCTATGATGCAGACAAATTTGTCGTTTATGCTTCCGCTGCGGTAGCCGAAGCACTAATGGGCGAAGAGTCTCATATGTTGGCAGAATTAGAAGTCTTCGTATCCAAACAAATCAAGATACAAACTGAATTGTTATACAATCAAGATAAATTCGACGTGGTAATGATGTGAAATCCACCTCTTTTTATGCCGCTTACCTAGTCAAAAAACTATGGACACTAGCAGCGATTTTGCTGGTGGTTGTGGCGTTGCTTATTAGTATCTTGCGCTTTTCGTTGCCTTATATGGACGGCCAAAAAGCGCGAGTAGAGAGCTGGCTAAGTAGCCAATATGGGGTGAAATTAAATATCGGTGAGCTCAGCGCTGATTGGAACAAAAGTGGTCCATCATTAGTTCTCAAAGATGTATACCTCAAACAAGATGAACAGTCTCCCATTGGACTAGAAATCACTGAAACTCAAATTGAAATCGATTTTTGGGGCTCGGTGTTAGCGCGTCAGGTGCGATCAAAACGTTTCGATCTTAATGGTATGGCGTTGTCAGTAAACCTGGCCCGAATTCAAACATCTGAAAGCGAGTTCCCGATTGTTAAAGCCCTAGAAAGTCTTTTTCTAGAGCAATTACACCGTTTTGATATTTCAAACAGTGTGGTCGATATAAACACCCGTTACGACCAGCAGTTGATTCAAATTCAACAGTTGAGTTGGGTCAACAAAGACCAACACCACCAAGGTGTAGGTCAGCTCAGAGTGGTAGAATTAGCCAATAATTCGGCGACTTTCGTGTTGGATTTGTATGGCAACAAAGACGATTTGAGTGGTAACTTCTATGCTAAGGGAGAAGAGATCGATCTTTCCCCTTGGTTAAATCAGCTTATCCGTACCCAAAATCAATTAACCCAAAGCCGTGCTAACTTTACATTTTGGGCGAAATTAGACAAAAGCCAGGTTGAAAGTGTGCAAATTCAATTGGCTAAAAGCGAATTCACCTGGACCACGCCAGATGCTCAGGTTGATGCGTCTATTGTGGCTGGAGATGTAAGAGCCATACCTGATGAAAATGGTTGGACCATCAATATTGAAGACTTGACCCTTGAATCTGGACAGCAAAGTTTAGTCTCAAGTTGGGCAGGGCATATTGGTCGCGATGGCAACAGCCGCTTTAACAATATTAACCCAGTTAATATGCAAGCCGTTTTACCTATACTGCCACTAGCTTTTGATAAAACCACCATCGATTTTATCACTAAGTTATCACCCCAAGTTCGACTCGACCGCTTTGCCATGGTAATCGGTCAGGATATGTTAGCAGAGGTAGCATTCTCGAAGGTATCATGGAATCAAGTTGATGATATTCCGGGACTTACTGATTTAAATGGGCAGTTTACCTTGGTTAATGATACGGCAAGGCTGCAAATTAATGGGCAGGATAGCGAATTAAAAATCGATAATATATTGGATAGCAATATCGGTTATCAGACGCTGCAGTTAGATTCGTTTATACAATGGAATGAGCGAGGTACGTCATTTTTTGTACCTCAGTTACGATTTAATAGCGACAGCGTAAATATTACGCAACAACTCAACTTTGATACCCAAAGCAATCAACTATCATTAAAAGCGCAAATAGATCCACTGTCGCTGGCTAATGTGAAAAAGCTATTTCCAAAACAACATATGGGAGTGACGACCAAATCTTACTTGGATCGCAGCCTATTAAAAGGAGAACTCGAATCCGCTCATATTTTCTGGCAGGGTGAACTGCAACAATTTCCTTTTGAGCAACAGCAAGGAGGTTTTCAAGCACAAGTTAAATTGCGGGATAGTACTTTAAAATTCGATCCTGGCTGGCCAGCTCTAACTGATTTAGATATCGACCTGATGTTCGAAAATGCTGGGCTAAGCATGCAAGCTAAGCAAGGTAAATTACAAGATGTAATACTCAAACAATTGTCAGCATCAATTGCCAATTTAGGCAATGCGCCTGTGTTACAAATTAATGCCCAAGCTCAAGCTCAAGGGTCGCAAGTAAGCACCCTTATGGTTGCCAGCAATTTGGCTGACTCTTTGGGAGTGGCGTTAACTGAGGGGGTAGTAATTGCTGGTCCTTTGCAGGTTAACCTTGATTTGAACATACCCCTAACTGGCGATGATGTCGTGGCTAAGGGAAAGGTTAAGCTAAACGGAAATTCATTGTTTGTTCCTAGCTTGGCAATCACCTTTGAGGACATGCTGGGTGAAGTGGCGTTCATCAACGATAAGGTCACCTTTTCGGCCATGCAGGCACAGCTGTTTGAACAGCCGGTGAAACTGGATTTCAGGGGGGGCATTGATAACAAAAAGGCCTACGCTGTCAATATTGATATGCAAGGTGATTGGCAACTATCACCATTGCTTGAGACATTTAGACCTAGTATGGCCGAGTATGCAAAGGGACGCGCGAACTGGCATGCTAAAACGTACGTGGCTATTAATGCCGACAGTTACAACTATAACTTTATTTTAAAAAGCGATTTAGTCGGGGTAGAGTCTGTGCTACCGGCACCTTTTTCAAAACTAGCTGAGCAACCCCTACCTTTTATTATCAAGGGTAATGGGGAAGACCAGGCTTCTAATTTTGCCTTAACCTTAGGTAATGATATTTCATTTGAAGGGGTGCTGCCTCACGATAGCATGCAATTTTCTCGTGCACACCTAGCGATAGGTGACGATAAAACTGTCAGTATGGGCTTGGGCTTTAGTATCTTTGCGAACGTTAAAGAGGTGGATTTAGATAGCTGGATGCAAGCTATTTCCAAACTACATGATGGCTTGCCCTCAACGGATAAACCTATCTTGTCTGAACCTCAGCGTATTTATGTCAACGCCGATGTAATGCGTATTTCCGGACAAAGCATTAATCAATTGGAGTTGGTTGTAAAACACTCCACCGACGATTGGCTGCTGGATTTCAATGCACAACAAATCCGCGCAAAGGTCACTCTATACGATGATTGGTTAAATCGTGGTATCGATATCAAGGCCGATTTTATTGATTTGCTTGAATGGCAGACTGATGACTCAGCACAGTCACAACCAATCGCTTTGAAGGAACTCCCACCGATTAATTTCGAATGTAAGAGCTGTCAAATTTTAGGCAAAAATTTGGGGCGAGTAGATTTTTCATTGTCCAGAGCTCCCCATGGAATGCAAATAGATAGTCTGCGAGTTAATAATGACCAGGGTATTCTGTATGCTAGCGGTGACTGGGTGATGAACGGTAATGGTTCCAGCACCTTTTTGAAAGGCGAGCTCAATAGTACAGATTTTGGCGGCATGCTTAAAGGACTGGGTTTGGATTCGGGGATTAAAGACTCAAAAGCTCAGTTTACCTTTGATTTGAATTGGCAAGACGCACCACACAAATTCTCTTTGGATAGTCTAAATGGCGCTATAGATTGGCGGTTAACCGATGGGTATTTGTCTGACGTGAGCGATAAAGGCTCGCGAATTTTCAGCTTTCTGAGTCTGCAGTCATTGGTGCGTAAGCTGAGCTTAGATTTTCGAGATGTTTTTGCTAAAGGCTTTTTCTACGACAAAATGTATGGCTCCTTTCAAGTTGTTGACGGCCAAGCAGACACTCGTGATACCGTCATAGATGGCGCTGCTGGAGAAATGCTAATTGTTGGCTATACCAATCTGACCTCGAAAGAATTGAATTATCAAATTGAGTTTACCCCAAATGTTACCTCGAGTTTACCCTTGCTAGTCTACTGGATGGTAAATCCGGCTACTGCTATTGCGGCTTTGGCAATAGACCAAGTGCTGACCGAGGCTAAGGTTATCTCCAACGTTAAATATTCGGTTACAGGCACACTAGATGAGCCTATTATGACGGAGCTAGACAGAAAGAGTAAAGAAGTGGCGTTGCCAGCCAGACATATGCCCAAATCAAACGATGAGCAAGGCCCTATGCCACCCTTACTGCAGGATGAGCGGCTTAATATTGAGATAAAGGAAAATAATGGCTAAATTAGTGGCGTGTCAGATGGTTTCTGAGGTTGACCCAGACAAAAACTTAGCTATAGCGGAACAGCTGATTGCTCAGCAAGCTAGGGGCTCTTTGGTGGTTTTACCTGAATGCTTCGCAAGCTTTGGGGCAGGAGATGCGGCGTTACTGGCGATGAGCGAAGTGAAAGGACGTGGCAAAATCCAAGATAAACTGTCGCAGTTAGCCAAGGAATATGGCGTATGGCTTGTCGCCGGTACTGTGCCGATAAAAGCCAAGGATGCCAATAAGTATACGGCATCTAGTTTGGTTTTCGACGATACGGGCAAATGTATTGCCGAATATCAAAAGATCCACCTGTTTGATGTGCAGATAGAAGATTCTACCCGCCATTATCAAGAATCCAAATTCACTGAAGCTGGAGACCAAATAGTGGTGCTAGATACACCTTTTGGCAAACTTGGCATAGCGGTGTGTTATGATGTGCGCTTTGCAGGCATGTTCCAAGCGATGGGACAACTCGATGTATTAGCATTGCCATCTGCATTCACTCGAGTCACAGGGGCCGCCCATTGGCACTCGTTGATCTCGGCTCGTGCCATTGAAAACCAATGTTACCTGGTGGCGGCTAATCAAGGTGGTTTGCACGCCAATGGTCGAGAAACTTACGGTCATTCACTGGTTGCTTCTCCTTGGGGTCAAACCCTAGCCGAGATAGAGTCTGGTGAAGGGGCAGTTAGTGCAGTGTTAGATCTCGAGGAGCTGAAAAAAATTCGCAATAGCATGCCAGTACATGAGCACAATCAATTCAGGAGTTATCTTGTCAAATCAGGTAGAGAATAATTTATTAGACGCTGCAGATTTATCTGCCGCTAAAGTCGAATCCGCACTGGGTTTGATTTGTCAGCACCAAAATGATTTTGCCGATATTTATTTTCAATCTAGTCAACATGAAAGTTGGGTGCTAGAAGACGGTATTATCAAAGATGGTAGCTACAATATCGAACGAGGCGTAGGTGTGCGCGCGGTTAGCGGCGAAAAAACCGGTTTTGCCTACTCAGATGACATTAATCCTGAAGCATTGACCAAAGCCGCTAAGGCTGCTCGTAGTATTTCGAGCAATGGTGGTAAATTTCAAATTGACGGGCTAAATCCGGTAAGGACCATTCAGCGTTATTACCCTGAAAACCCAATTTTAGGCATGCAAGAACATCAAAAAATCACCTTGCTGCAAGATGTAGATAAATATATTCGAGATCAAGAGCCCTTAGCAACACAAGTTGTGGTGAGTTTGAGCGGGGTATATGAAGAAATTTTAGTGGCTGCAACTGATGGTACATTTGCCACCGATATTCGCCCATTGATCCGGCTTAATTGTTCGATTCTGATAGAAAAAGACGGCCGTCGAGAGCGTGGCAGTGCTGGTATGGGTGGCCGTTACAGCTACCAATATTTTTTACAGCTGGACGAACAACAAGAGCGCTATAAAAAATTAGCCGATGAAGCTATTCATATGGCGCGTGTGAATATGCAAGCCGTTGATGCTCCCGCTGGCTTAATGCCGGTCGTGTTAGGTAATGGTTGGCCTGGTGTTCTGCTGCATGAGGCGGTAGGGCACGGATTAGAAGGCGACTTCAATCGTAAAGGCGCATCGACCTTCAGTGACCGCATGGGACAACAAGTGGCTGCAAAAGGCGTCACTGTGGTAGATGATGGTACCTTAGTGGACCGCAGAGGCTCCCTGTCTATCGATGATGAGGGCACTAAGAGTCAGCGTAATGTATTGATTGAAGACGGAATACTAACCGGCTACATGCAAGATAAATTAAATGCCCGTTTAATGGGGGTGCCTGCTACTGGGAATGGTCGTAGAGAGTCTTATGCTCACTTACCCATGCCCAGAATGACCAATACCTTTATGCTTGAAGGACAGTATAGTCCTGAAGAAATAATCAGTAGCATCAAAAAAGGAGTTTATGCACCTAACTTTGGTGGTGGCCAGGTGGATATCACATCGGGTAAATTTGTGTTTTCTACATCAGAAGCGTATATGATTGAAAACGGCAAAATTACCACACCTATAAAGGGCGCTACGCTGATCGGCAATGGTCCACAAGTGATGCAAAAAATCTCCATGATAGGCAATAATTTGAGCTTGGATAGCGGTGTAGGGGTGTGCGGCAAAGACGGTCAAAGTGTCCCCGTTGGAGTCGGTCAACCAACCCTTAAAATAGATGAGCTGACAGTCGGTGGAACGGCTTAGTCGCCGTTGTAATCCGCAAAGCTAATAATCTGAGAGCGGGCCCTTCGCGCAAAAGAACAGGGCCCAATCAGGCATCTAAGACATATTATCTTTCAAATATTGAAATAATTCTCTAGCCGCCTTAGGTGGTTTGTTTTCCTGTTGTTGCTTGTCAGCTTGACGAGCAAACTGCCTTAATTTTTGTCTATCCAAATCAGGATATACATTTAATAACGCATTTATTCCCACATCTCCCTGTTGCAATACCTGGTCTCGGGCCGTTTCAAAATGATGAAATTTTTGCGTCTGTTGCCGATGAGATAGCTGCAACTGGTCTAACGCAAACTGAATTGGCTGCGTATCACGGTGACGCATTAGCTTACCAATTAGTTGTAATTGGCGTCGAAATCCCTCCTTTTTGCGATTTATTTTACGGGCTAAATTCACCGCATCAGATAATTCATCATCTAAAGGAATTTTCGCAAGGGCAGCTTGGCCCAAGTCTACTAAGGCTTCACCCAACTTTTGCAACTCGTTCGATTCTTGCTTTAGTTGGGTTTTGCTCTTGATTTGGTTTTCTGGATCTGTTGAATTCGTATCGCTCATGGCCATGTCTTTAATGTTACACTGTGGTAATTGTAACCCAGCTAATACCTTTGTTCCTAGAAAAGGTATATAACAGCACAGTATTCGTTAAAAGTGAGTCAAAATTTATGCAAATGGAGCAACAACTCGCGCAAATTAAACAAGTTGTGGAAGATGTCCTTGCGCTTGCCAAACAAAAAGGTGTCAGTCATGCAGAAGCCAGCATGTCAAAAGTTCAAGGCATTGCCGTATCAACCCGGTTGAAAGAAGTTGAGACAGTCGAATTTACCAATGACGGTGGCTTAGGCATTACCGTATATAACGGCCAAAGAAAAGGCAGTGCATCGACAGCCGATCTTAGTAAAGCCGCATTAGCTTTAACGGTCGAAAAGGCCTGTGAAATTGCAAAATATACTAGTGAAGACCCTTTCGCAGGTCCAGCGGATGAATCGTTAATGGCATATGATTTTCCAGATTTGGATCTTTACCATCCCATTGAGTTGGATACCCAACTTGGCATCCAACAAGCAATAAGAGCTGAAGAAGCTGCCTTGCAAGTTGACCCGCGTATAACCAATTCAGACGGTGCCTCTTATAATGCTAATATCGGTATGAAAGTCTATGGCAATAGTCATGGTTTTATTGGCGGATATCCTAGCAGTCGTTACAGTCTCAGTTGCGTGGTCATTGGGGAGCAAGACGGTGATATGCAGCGAGACTACGCCTATACTCTCAATCGTAAGGCTAATTTACTTGCTGCTCCTGAACAAGTAGGCATAGAAGCCGCAGAGTTTACTCTGGGACGACTAGGCGCGCGTAAGGTCAAAACCTGCAAAGCGCCTGTGATATTTCATCGCGAAATCGCCTCGGGATTACTCGGACACTTTGTCAGTGCGATAAGCGGTGGCAGTCTATTTCGGAATTCCTCTTTTTTACTCGATCGCTTGGGTACACAGGTTTTACCAAACTGGTTTGAGATACAAGAAAAACCCCACATCCTTTCTGGCTTAGCTAGTTCTCCTTTTGATAATGAAGGGGTAAAAACCCAAGACATGGAGATCGTTAGCCAGGGCATGTTAAATCATTACTTACTGACTAGTTACTCTGCGCGAAAAATGAAAATGGAAAACAACGGCCATGCAGGTGGCATCCATAATTGGTTAGTGAAGCATACCGGCCAAAGTGATGATCAATTGCTAACGGAAATGGGCACAGGACTTTTAGTGACTGAATTAATGGGCCAGGGAGTGAATATAGTAACGGGTGACTATTCTCGTGGTGCCGCGGGCTATTGGGTTGAGAACGGCAAAATCCAATATCCGGTGCATGAAATTACTATCGCCGGTAACTTAAAAGATATGTTGATGAATATTGCCGCGGTTGGCGCTGTGGCCGAAACCCGAGGCAGTATTCAAACGGGCTCAATACTAGTTTCTGAAATGCAAATAGCTGGCGAGTAGTGTTGAAAGAACCCACAAAAAAGGGCTGAATTATCAGCCCTTTTTTTGTAGTGTAAAGGTGAGTTAAACGTCGACCGAACCACAGAAACGATAGCCTTCACCGTGGATGGTTACGATTAGGTCTTCGGAGTTTACTTCAGACTCAAAGTGCTTACGAATACGGCGAATAGTAACGTCGACAGTACGGTCATTCGGACGCAATTCACGGCCGGTCATTTCCATAATCAATTGCTCACGAGTCAGGATTTTTCCAGGATTACTTAAAAATAAATGCAATGCTCTGAATTCACTTCGCGGTAGACGAAATTCATTTTTACTGGGAGAAATCAAACTGCGGCTATCGCCATCTAAGATCCAACCATTAAAGCTTACGCGACTTGGCAAATCGTCATCGTCATTATTGCTCAACGTTCGGTTTAACAAATTCCGCGCTCTGATGGTCAATTCACGTGGATTAAAAGGTTTGGTCAAATAGTCATCCGCGCCAATCTCTAGACCCAAAATACGGTCAACATCATTGTCTCTACCGGTCAAGAAAATCAAACCAACATTTTTACGGTCTCGGACTTCTCTTGCTAATATCAACCCGTTTTTACCGGGCAGATTAATGTCCATAATTACAAGATTAATGTTGTTGTTTTCGAAAAAGTCGTGCATCTCACTGCCGTCTTCTGCTTCAAAAACATTGTAGCCTTCGGCTTCGAACAGGCTCTTCAGCGTAGTTCGAGTTACAACTTCATCTTCAACTATTAGTATGTTGGGGGTCATAGACTGGTTACCATCTCAATTGCAATTAATATAGTTTAACAGAAAATATCGTTAAATCAGGGTATTATCCAGTGAAATTTGCAAACTTGAGAAGTATAGAGCTTAATTTCACGGATATCGCTTTGTAGCGCTCACGATTAATATAAATTTTTATCTTATCGAACTCTTCGATGAGGCTCATCAGGCCGCCATGATCAATAAATTCAGAGCTTTCGCCTATTGTAACCATATTGCGTTTCAGCGCATTGAGTTGAGCATATAACGCTGCTGATTCACTGCTTCTATCCACAAACAAATAGTGACAGTGTAAAGTCTCAGTCTCAGAGAAGTCTTTTAGCAACCTGAAGTTTAAATCAAACTTGGTTCTAGCTCCAAAATTAGGACTGGTTAATAGGCTAAAATATTTGTTTGGTTTTTTTTCTAATAAACAAAAATTTAATTTATTGGGTGTCCCAATTGCATCCCAGCGAGAATAGTTGACTATATGCATCATAAACGTAGAACGAATTTTGGTCGTCTCTTGCTGTTCTAACACTGGCTGATTTGCATATACTGTATTTTGTATGCATATCGACACAATCAAAATCAGCAGCGCACTTTTCATTATGAACTTTTCGCCATCGTTGCTGTATCTATTTTTCTTACGGGAAATAGAATGTTGAATTCTACCCCTTGGTGCTCTTCGCTTGTTATGGTGATGGAGCCATTTAATGCTTGAGTAACTAAGTTATACACCAGATGCATCCCAAGACCACTGCCACCTTGTCCTCGTTTGGTGGTAACAAAGGGGTCAAAAATACGCTTGCGTAAATGTTCCGGAATTCCCCGTCCATTATCTACATAACGCATATTTATCTTATTACCTGAGATTAATTCTATATAGATATCGATTTGACCATGATCGATAAACTCAAATCCGTGGATGATAGAATTCATTATTAAGTTCATCACAATCTGATTGATTGGCCCGGCCTTAGTTTCAATGAACAAGTCAGCTGCACAATGCAGCTTTATATCATGCTTATATTTTTTTAACTTAGGTCGCATGGATAATAATATTTCATCCATCAACTGTGCAAAAGAGAAAATCCGATTGCTTTCACTGGTTTGATCTACCGCAACCTGCTTGAAGCTGGAGATAAGCTCTGCAGCTCGATTTAGGTTTCGATAGATGATATTTAGATTTTCTTGACCTTCAGAAATAAATTTAGATAAGCTGCTAGCTTTTAATGTTTTGGCTTCAAATTCTTTTTCGATATAGCCTAAGCGGTCAAGCATCATAGTGGAGGCTGTTACGCCAAGCCCAATTGGCGTATTAACTTCATGAGCCACGCCGGCAACCATATCCCCCAATGACGCCATCTTCTCGTTCTGGACCATTTGACGTTGAAATTGATGGAGTTTTTCTAATGTCTGGATCAATTCCTGATTGGCTTTTTTCAAAGCAAGAGTGCGGTGCTCTACTTTTTCTTCCAAACTAGCCTGGAGTTTATGTTGCTCTTGTTCGGCCTTTTCTCGTTCAGATAAATAATGCTGGGTACGGTCTAACATATCATTGAACGCCTTACCCAAAATATCTAATTCTTTGATATTGGTGTCTATTGCACGTTCATGATAATTCCGTTGTCTGGAGATACGTTGTACCAGAGTAACCATGTTGACTATGGGATCTGCCAGAGACTTTTGTAATTTGAGTGTCAGCAGGTAACAAATAATTAAGATAATCGCCAATGCTACTAGGGTAGTTACGATTGAGCTGTAAGTGAGTCTATTTAGTGCTTCTGCGGAGGCTTTCAGGTACACATAGCCAAGCAGTTGCCCATCGTAACTAACCGGTTTGATCACCTCAAAGGCATTGCCGCTTAACACCGGGGTTTTGAGCTTGTCTATGAGCTGCCACTTTTCGGGCAAAGGGGCATTGCCTTTCCGATTGTAGCTGGTAAAAAAAGTAGGCTGCTTACCATCTACATGACGATATATATGCACCACTTCAATAAAGGTTGCCGCATCCAAGCGTTTTAGATTGTCTTCTTCAACCGTGCTGTCATCAAATTGTAAACTGGGGATCGCGATATTACTGATTAACTCAGCATAGACATTAACCTGCCCAATCAATTCATTTTTATAGTTTGAGATTTGATTGATCAGCGAAATACTAGAAGTTACAACTAGCGCGAGCGTTGTAATAGCCATAACAACCCAGACAATGAGGGTTTTGATTGATAGGTACTTAGTATTTGGCGTCATTACCACTTTTCAGTTAAATGATTAATATTGCGAGTTAATTGTACTAATAGTGATATAAAAATTTCAAAAAGGAAACTTTTTGACCAACTAATTTACTAAAGAGCAGTTCAAAGATGTTTTTGGCCAAAATAAAAGCCCTAAACATCCATTGTTAACTAGTGATTGGAATGACGACTAGTTGCGGATCAATTGAATCAGTTCGTCTTCACCTATATTCAATTTTACCGCTACGTGGCTCAATTCAACCATTTGCTCAACTTTCGCTAAGTCTGATTGTGCTTTGATCCGCAAAGACTGAAAATCAGCCATACAGATGCATAAAATCTCACCGGTTGTAACATTCAACGCTGGAACATCTATTGGCGCTCGCTTGTAAAGTAAGTTAGGGCACACTTTTGTGCGTTGCGGCAATTGCACACATTGTTGCGGTAACTGCTGTGCCAGGGTGGTGGATACCGTTAGGTGCGTGGCCAAAACCATCGCACCAAAGCCAAAACGAACAATTCTTTGCATAGTCATAAACATGATTGATAAAGTTGTTGATATTCTATGGCAGCCTGCTGCCAAGTAAAGCGAGTCTGCATGGCTCGGTGCTTCATGGCCGCGAAGTCTTGTGGGTATTCATAGTAATGTAGTAAGGCCCGCAAAATACAACTTAGTAATGCACTGCTGTCGGCTTGTTCAAAGACAAATCCAGTTGCCTGATCGGGGTGATTATGCAGGTCTATTACGGTGTCTTTCAAGCCTCCAACGGCGCGCACTATAGGTAAGGTGCCATAAGCTAAACTATACATTTGGTTTAACCCACAGGGCTCAAAAAGTGAAGGCATCAGAAAGAAATCGCTACCAGCCTCTAACAAGTGGGCGAGCTGATCACTAAAGGTTTCTATAAACACAAACTTGCCAGGGTGTATCGCAGCATGGCGATGTAACACTTCACAAATCGAAGGGTCACCCGTACCAATAATCAACAATTGCACATTGTGCTGCATTAAATCTTCAATAATCGGCAAAATATAGCCAAAGCCTTTTTGTTCAGTCAATCGACAGACCATGCCGATAAGTGGCACCTGACTATTTTGTTCGAATCCGGCACGCTCTTGCAGAGCGTTTTTACATATCGTCTTACCTTGGGGATTTTCTACGTCAAAATTTTGCGGAATTAGGGCATCTGTTGCCGGATCCCATTGAGAATAATCACAGCCATTTAAAATTCCAGAAACGTCTTGTTTACGGGCTTGGAATTCGTTGTACAACATGTGGCTGCCAAGAGTAGTAAGCAACTCGTTGGCATAATTTGGGCTGACGGTATTAATTTTATTAGCGTAGCGTAGCCCGATCCTTAAAAAGTTAACCGCATCGCCATCAAGTTGACTATGTAAAGCAGTATGAGGCTTTAAGTATGGAATTTCATCCAGTCGGTGCGTGCCTTGAAACGCGCCATTGTGAATAGTCAACACGCTCTTACTGCGATTAAAGAAGCCACTCTTATCAGTGCGCATGAAATAAGGTGTTAACGCCGTGTGCCAGTCATTGCAATGGACGATATCTGGTTGGAAATTCAAGGCTTTGCTGGCAGTTAATGCCGCATCAGCAAAAAATGCAAATCGCTCTGCATTATCAGGGTAGGCATGGTAGCCATCTGTGTAGAAACCACTGCGCTGAAAATATTCACCATGGTCTATGGCGAAAACCGCTACATCTTCAATCTGCAACTGACGAATATTGAAGTGGTATGGCTTATCAAAAGCATATAAAAGCTGTTCTGGCGCAGCAGTAGGAGCATCAAACTTGTCTGCTAAAGCTTTGTAGTATGGCATTACGATAATGACTTCATGACCGAGTTTTTTTAATTCCATTGGTAAGGCTTTCGCCACATCTGCTAAGCCTCCCGTTTTCGCCAAGCCTTCAACTTCAGAAACGACAAATAAGATTTTCAAATCTAATCACTCCAACTTTATTAGTTTAATGTGCCTAGGCAAATTTACGCTCAAATAGCAGGCTACACTTTCTCGCCTATTACTAACATATCTGAAGATGCAGCAATATTAATTGTTTAACACACTTTCGTTTATCTTGAGGTACTACCTGATCGGCTAGCCGTTCCGGTACACACTAAACTTGGTAGTTTGTGCAATGGTAATGACCTTGCCCAAAGCTTGTTTGATTAAGTCTGGATAAGGTAAAAATCGATTAGCAACTAAGGTTAACTTTGCTTTGGGCTTTAACACTTTCTTAATACTCGCTAAAAAGGCTTCAGTAATACTGTAGTCAGTCTTAACGCCACTATGAAAGGGGGGATTAGTAAATACATGGTCAAAAGTCTGCTGAATGTGTTGTAAACCATCCGACGGAGTAACCGTAGCGGTTAAGTTATTTCGTTGCAAACTAAGTTCAGTGCAATGCAAAGCGATAGCACTGACATCACTTAAGGTCATATTTACCGTTGGATTAAGCTTGCTAATAAAGCAACCAATCACACCATTGCCACAGGCAAAATCCAAAATATTACCTTCTACCTTAGAGGGAAGATTCTCTATTAATAAACGACTTCCGGCATCAAGGGCGCCTGAGTTGAACACCCCCGGAATAGCCGCCATCGAGCAGCTCACATCGTTGACATTGACGTCGTGGTATTGAATCCAATCTGCCAATTCAAATTTACCCTGTTCTTTTAGCTGAGCACAGTACAGGGCACAATGGCGAGCGGAATCAATTTTGTTCACTTGAATTGCGATTTTAGCACAGAGTTTTTCAGCAGTTTTGATACCTGATTTGTTCTCACCCACCACAAAAATATTACCACTTGGCTTGACACAGGCGGCGACATTAGCAATTAGCATCGAGGCTTGTTCTTTCGACTTTGGCATGTAGATTATTGCACCGTCGAAGGTGTCGTCAGTGGAGTAGCTAACTGAAAATAGATGTTTTTTTGGACTTAGCTGGCTAATACATTGCTGATAGACATCATAGTATTGATGAAAACCATATAAGTTTGCGTTGTCCAACTGTTCAAAGATAGCGGCTTCTGGAGGATTAACCAACAGCCATTTTCCATCCTCGAATTGCTCTTTATTGCGAATAACGACCTGACTTGTAGCTGATAACATTAATTAACTCGCTCAAACATTAAATCCCAAACCCCATGGCCTAAACGATGACCACGTTGTTCGAACTTGGTTAACGGTCGGTTGTCGGGGCGAGGAACGTAATCATTGGTTGCTGATTGATTGATAAACCCATCCGCCTGATTCATTACTTCAAGCATATGCTCGGCGTAATTTTCCCAGTCGGTTGCCATATGAAATACCCCGCCGATGGTTAATTTTGAACGCAGTTTCTGGACAAATTCCGGCTGCACAATACGTCTTTTATGGTGGCGCTTTTTGTGCCAAGGGTCTGGGAAAAATAACTGTAATCTGTCAATGCTTTGGTCGTCCAAACAATCTGCAAATACTTCAATTGCATCATGTTCATATATTCGCAAGTTGATAACACCTTTCTCAGCCGCTTCAGCAAGGCAGGTGCCGACGCCAGGGCGATGAACCTCAATGCCAATAAAGTTTTTGTCACTTTCATTAAGCGCCATTTCTACCAAGGACTTACCCATACCGAAACCGATTTCGATAACCACAGGGGCTTGGCGGCCGAATACCTCAGCGATATCCAACTTACCCTGTCGATGCTCCAAGCCCATTGTCGGCCAAAACTCTTCAATAGCCTTGGCTTGGCCTTTGGTTAGACGACCTTCACGCTTAACAAAGCTGCGAATTTTTTGTACATAGACTCCAGCGGCTTCTGCTTCTTGCTGGGTTTTAAACTGACTCATAGTAAATATGTCTCTTGCTGATACGAGGTATAAGTACGCCATAGGTTGCGTAATTTCTAGGCTGGGCATTATGCCCCTGTGTCAATTTATTGCAATGCTAAGGGGCGTTAAATCACTAATCTGTGCCTAGTTTAGTGCACAACCGAGTAGGGATAAAGAAAAGATAAGTTGGCGCTAACGTGTAGCAAGTAATTGCTTCCTCTATATAACGGATATCACTATTTGTTTATGCAGTACTTGTAAGGATTAAAAATGATGGGGGCCAATAGATTACAGATTTAAGGTTATTTGAATTCTAGGGTTTGGGGTCGGTTTCGAGCGAAAAGCACTGGTTCGTTGGTAACTGCCTACAGACTTAATGGCCGGCCACATTTTAGGTTAATTGAATCAGTTTATTTTACTCTGACCCTGAGGGATCCCCACGAATATTCAATCATTAAAATTGTCTGCTATCATAGTTCTGATATTTAATACAGCAGTTTCAAATTGCTCGCTGAGCAATTTGAAATGCTTATCTACGAAGCCTCTCAATCCTAAATAGTGAAACGATAATACTCGTCTAACCTTAACTGTGTTCGCTTGATAGCGACGGTGTAAACCAGCCGTGAACATTGCTAGACCTATAATGTTGGCCAGAATACTGGCAAGTGTAGCGATAAGGATGAGTACTGCAATGCGGTGTATATATCGGCTTTTATGGTGTTCAAAACCCAATCCAAATAAACTGCTTTTGATATCTCTAAACTCTTCTTCAATTTGCATACGCAGTCGATAAATAGCGACTATTTTTTTACCTAAACTTTTGGTGCGAGGAAGTGATGTGGCAATTAACCAAGGGTCTGTAGCACCTCTTGCATGGACCTTGGAACACTTAGATTGGCGGGCAATGTTATGTTGCGTTAAGCTATGTCGGCCTTTGCTTTTTCCTTTAAATAACACCAAGGTACATGCTAAAGGTTGGCTGCGGCAAATATGGCTAGTAAACCCTATAGGTTGACTGGTAGCTCGCTTATATAACTCAGAGGTATGCTCCCAGTCTTCTTTTTGATTAACATACATCATAGGCTTGCGGACTCTTCCTGCAAAGTCCCACCCCAGAGCAATGACCTCTTTAAACCAAGGGGTTTTATAGCCAGCATCTGTCACAATTATCGGTTTAGCATCGTCATCGATAATCGTCTTTAATTTTGCTAAAAACGCCTTGTGCGTGCACCGTTTTTCTTTCGTGCTCATATCATGAACTTCTTGATAAATAGCCACTCCTCGGCCATTAAAAGCTACCGAAGCCCTTAGCAAAAAACAGCCTTTATGCGTATCTAAGTCAGACCAGTCAATCAGAATAATAGGGCGTGATGAAGCATTCGTATATTGCGTATAGATGGCTTGATAGATAGGTAATTGTTCATTAATAATGTGTTTATTAGACAACAAGCGGTCCGCTTGTTTAATGCGATGTTTTTCATATGCTGAAGATGAAATACCGCGTCCCATGCTGGTAACACTGGCTTTAGCTCCATTTAGCAAACTGCTCACACAACTCGTGAATGACGCTCGTCTAACTTTATGCATTTTGGGCGTGACAGCTCTAAGGAACTTCTTCAAAATAACAACTTCATTCATGGTATTAGTCTTTAGTGATGTTTGGCGATTGATCTGATCACCAAGTACCGTGAATGTTCCAAATTATTTTAAATTACTTCTCTGTTTATTTCGTGGGGATACCTCAGACTCTGACCCTCTTTATTTTATACGAGGCACTGAGGTACGCTTCCGGCTTGCAATAAGTCCCAGCAAGCCCAAACTCAATAGCGCGAACGTACCTGGCGCGGGAATGCGATTTATGACCAGTTCTCCTCCGTAGTCATAAACTTCTGGACCTGTGTAGGTTAAACATGGCTGGTCGTTATAGCAAATATCGCTACTATTTATGAAGTAACGGGATTCGGCACCCATATCAAATGAGATAAATTCTCCCTTCAGGGTATCGAAGAGGACAGATAGCGTGCGTAATTGACTTATACCATTGATGACGTTGGTGTCCCTAGCTATGAATTCGTTGTCAGGGCTGAATAAAGTCATTTGTAGGAAATGAATGCCATTGGTGTAGGGAAATCTATCTGTCGAAGCTATAGCATAGGTGTCGTCAACCACAATAACGCCTGAAACCATGTAACCGAGCTGCATTCCTGTCCAGTCAAACCGATACGGTATCAAACTGGCCGAAGCAGGATTTGCTACCCCAAGTAAAACCATCAAGCATATTATTTTTCTCATACCACTTAGCCTCTGTTGTCCCTTTCACTTTTAAATGAAATATACAGCCAGCAGAATGCTAATTGTTGATATAGATCAAATTAACACTGCATGAATGCTTAAAGAAATTACGAATGTCCGCTTCGCTCGATTCACATAAAATAGAAATTCAGCAAAACATTACTGAACAGAAATAAAGACAAGAAATATTTGAAAAAATTAAAAAACGAGATTGTCATAATATGAAATAAAATCAATATTATAGCTCTGTTTAACATGGCAAAATCTATTTAATATATGGACCCAAGTTTACTAGTGCTGGTATGAAACTTTAGCAAAATCTAGAGTATCGGTGTCCCATGACAAATTATTCTTTCCAATGTGAGTGCAACTTTTTTAGGTTCAGACAGCAGCATCATGTGTGCGGTGTCGGACAAACAGGTGCAGCTGGCGTGCTTGATTGGTTGAGCCAGCTTTTCGATGGCTAGCGGGTCGGCAATTTTATCCTGCTCTGCACATATAAAGTGCACAGGGACGGCAATTTTTTGTAGCGCTTGGCTCAGATCTTTGCGCGGTGTGGTTGATTGTATATGCGCTTTGAGGACAGAGTTACCCAGATCCGCTTCCATGTCTAAAATGGGTTGCAGCAGTGCATTATTATTTAATTCATCTGCGGTTAAATACTGTCTTAATCGAGCAGTGTTCATGCCCACTGGTTTTTTACCCTCGATTGATTTAACCAACAACTGTCGCTGCTGCACTTCTTGCTGGCTTAACCCTGCTGGGTCATAGCCAATCAGAGTAAGTGATGCCACCCTGTCTATATTGTCCAGCGCAGCCAATGCAGCAACATAGCCACCCATAGAAAATCCAATCAAATGCACTTTTTCCTCAAACATATCGATGCGGTCTTGGGTCAGCGCCATCATATGCTCCATTGATTCTGCCCACTGCAAAGGCACATAACTGCGCTGCGATAGCGTGAGCTGTCGCCAAACTGGCATCCAGATTCGTTCATCGCATAAAGTGCCGGGTAAGAAAATTGTTGGCGCAGTTATTTCAGTCATTATTTTGGTCTATCCACTGATATTTTCTGTATGATCTCATCAAAAAGCCATGTTTAACATGAAAATTACTAAAAAGGTCACATGCAACAACTTTCAAGTGATAACTCTTTTAGCCGACAGGTGCTCAATTGGTTCCATCTTTACGGTCGAAAAGACCTACCCTGGCAGCAAAATAAAAGTCCATACAATGTATGGATATCTGAAATCATGCTTCAACAAACACAAGTTAAAACCGTGATCCCTTTTTATCAGCGATTCATGCTCCGCTTCCCCAGTGTATTGGATTTAGCCGATGCAAATATTGATGAAGTCCTACATCTATGGACGGGATTAGGTTATTACGCTCGGGCGCGTAATCTGCATAAGGCGGCTGTTGCTATTCGTGATCACCATGGCGGAGAATTTCCCCAATCCTTAGAGGAAGTCATCGCGTTGCCCGGAATAGGGCGCTCAACCGCTGGTGCGATTTTGTCTATCGCTTGTGGTCAATCGGTCAGTATTCTCGATGGTAATGTAAAGCGCGTGTTAGCCCGCTATTTTGCCATTCATGGATGGCCGGGCAGTAAACCGATTGAACAACAGCTGTGGCAGTTTGCGGATGACCTAACGCCTGACAAAGACGCAGGATTATATACTCAGGCGATGATGGACTTGGGCGCAACCTTATGCACCCGTTCTAAACCAAATTGTGATGCATGTCCGGTGCAGCAATCTTGTTTGGCTTTCGCCCAAGGGTCTCAAGTCGAATTGCCCACCAAAAAGCCTACTAAAAACATTCCGACTAAGTCTACTGTGATGCTATTACCCATGTGGCAAGATCAGGTATTAATTTATAAACGTCCGCCAAGCGGGATTTGGGGAGGACTGTATGGTTTTTATGAAACCGACAATCTTGAGCAAGTTGAAAAAATGGCAGTCTTATTAGGTTTAGAAGAGGTACAAATTCAGCAATTAACCGGTTTTCGTCATACCTTCAGTCATTTTCATTTGGATATACAACCGGTAGTGATGCACTTGCAAAATCCGCCTAAAGGACAGATAGGGGAATCGCAAACACTCTGGTATGACTTGAAGTCACCGGCTAATGTCGGATTGGCAGCGCCAACGGCGAAACTTTTTAGTACACTAAGTAAAACCTTATAATTAGACAAGTTGGAAAAATACATGAGCAGAACTGTTTTTTGTCAGAAAATGCAAAAAGACGCCGACGGATTAGATTTTCAATTATACCCAGGCGAGCTGGGAAAACGTATCTTTGATAATATTGGCAAAGAAGCTTGGGCCGAATGGCAAAAGAAACAAACCATGTTAATCAATGAAAACAAACTGAACATGATGCAACCAGAAGCCCGAAAGTTTTTGGAAGAGCAAATGGTCGGATATTTGTTTCAAGGCAAGGAGCCCGATATCGAAGGCTACGTGCCGCCGAGTAAATAGGTTTTCCTCTGAAAATTGCCAGTAAATGCTCGAAGTTTAACTTTTTTGCTGGCTTTTCGAACAAACAGACCGCAAACTATAAAAATATGCGAAAAATCGGTTGACTTGAAAGCCAAGAATCCGTTTAATACGCACCCACAGCGCGCTGAAGCAATTTAAAACGCTGTTGAAAGACTTAACAGTCAGTGCCTCGATAGCTCAGTTGGTAGAGCAGCGGATTGAAAATCCGCGTGTCCCTGGTTCGATCCCGGGTCGAGGCACCATTATTCCAAAGGCTCGCATTTTTGCGAGCCTTTCTCGTATGTGAGAAAGAAAAAAAGAGCCGAACCAAGGACACGCGCCGTGCCCTGCTGCTGCGCGGGCGTATCGATCCCGGGTCGAGGCACCATTATTCCAAAGGCTCGCATTTTTGCGAGCCTTTCTCGTATGTGAGAAAGAAAAAAAGAGCCGAACCAAGGACACGCGCCGTGCCCTGCTGCTGCGCGGGCGTATCGATCCCGGGTCGAGGCACCATTATTCCAAAGGCTCGCATTATTGCGAGCCTTTCTCGTATGTGAGAAAAAAAAAGAGCCGAACCAAGGACACGCGCCGTGCTCCCGCTGCTGCGCGGGCGTATCGATCTCGGGTCGAGGCACCATTATTCTGCGTATCCTTGGGGTATAAAATTCCAAGTCGTGTTTATCATTGATATGTTATATCCTAACTCTAGGTTACGCGCTGTATATGAAATAGTCTTATGATCTGAAAAGGTCTAAATGCCGTAGTGTTTTAAGCAGCAGTCCAAGTTGCAGTAGAAGTCGGAGAAGTCATGTCTCAAACTCAAAACAATCTTGCCGAAGGCTGGGGTAGTAAGCCAGTTACTTTTTCCCGGGATTGGATGGATTTATCATTGCTCCCTACAAATTTGACTGAAATTGAAAAGTTACTTCGACAAATGCCATCTAGCCGAGTGTTTGTCAGGATAACCTCACCTGATCTAGCCGACTCGAATATCCAACGCTTGGCCCTTGAGGAAGTACCAAATTTAGTCGAAGTACTTGAGAAAGGCGAAGGAACTATACATCTCCAAGCAATACAATTAGATGAATATTTAGATGTTTATGCTGCGTTCAAAACTGCATTTATAGAAAAAGTAGCCCAAGCAGTTCCGGAGTTTAACCATTCCAAATTGATCAGTAGTAGTGTTGGTCTTTTTATATCAACTCCCGGGGCAACAGCTCCTTTTCACGCCGACCCAGAACATAATTTTTTGCTCCAAGTTAGCGGAGACAAAACGATGCATAGCTTCCCTCCAAGGGATTTTGAAACATTCCCGACGGACGCACGAGAAGCATTAGCTGCAGAGAAAGTTTCAATCCTCAAAACTTATCAAGCAAAATTTGAAGACAGAGCCACTATTCTAAAGCTCTCTGAAGGCGATTTTATTTACCACCCCCCTATGTCACCCCACTGGGTTAAAACAGGGTCTGAAGGCTATGGATTGTCATATACAATCTCTTTGGTAACTGAAGATGTCGAGCAAACTTTGTTGCTACATAAGCTTAACCGTAAACTCAGAAAATTTGGTATCACGCCAAGTCAGCAGGGTAGCCATCCATTTATAGATAATATAAAAATCAAAAGTGCGGATTTTTCTCGTAAGATTAAACGTAAGTTTTTTTAAATTTAGCCAAAGGTCTTGGGTCTGAAAGTTACAACTTCAATCTGGGAGCTTAATGGTCCTGAATTCTGCAAAAAGAGGAGCCGCCACTTTGGCTGGAGTATAAGGCGAAATGGATTCGACGCAGTGTGAAGCGCTATACTGAATAGGATTAGCGATAATCTTTTCCATCGCCATCAGGTAATCCTGAGCTTTATAAGATTCTATTATTTCACCAGAAAAACCATTTGAGACCACTCGCGCTACCTCGCCGACACGGGCACTAATAACGGGTAATCCTGATGCGAGAGATTCTAAAACGCAAACTGGCATCCCTTCAAAATGGCTTGTGAGCAGTAACATATCGCTTGCCTGATAAAGTTGCTTTAAGGTTTCTCGATTTTGTGTACCTAAAAAGTGAACCTGGTTATTAATCTGCAAAGAATTGACCAGCTCCTGCAACGACTCTCGCAAGTTGCCATCACCAACTATTAATAAGCGTCCGTTTTTGTGCTTGTCCCGATAAGCCGCGAAGGATTTAACTAACAACTCTGGATTCTTTTGCGTTTGTAACCTGCCAACAAATAAAAACCATGGCTCATTTTCACCACCGACTACTGTATGCCTAGCTACAATATCGGCCTTCAAGTTTTGTTTGTTTTGTTCGCTGGGCAAAAATACGGTTGGATCCACCCAAGTGGGTAAAAAAGAAAATTTTATGGGTAGATGGGAATAATGTTCCTGATAATAGTTAACCGTAGTTTCACTAACGGAGAACACGCGCTTGTAATGGGACAGTATGGCTTTTTCGAAAGCTCTGTATAACTTAGGAATTTTACTCCAGATAACCTCGCTATCAGGTGAATAGATTTGTTTCATAATATCATTGTGGACCAATGCTACTTTGACCCCTTGTTTTCGCTTAAAAAACACCACAGGTTCGATTCTATGGAAAAACAGGATGCTATCCGACCAGTCCCGTTGCAACTTGCGAATACTCAATGCATACCTAAGTGACAAGGGTATTGTTTTGCGAATGTTTTGATCATCTTCATGTAAAACGGGAGTGAAGATGAATAAACGGCCGTCAATTTGTTGTTCTTGACGATGTAATATTGGCCGAGTATTTGGATCTGAGGTGATACCAACCCATTCAATTTCAAAGTCTTGTGGAGCGCACTTAATTAGACCCTTGATAAAACTGTTGATACCACCGACTTTTCCACCAAATGGATCACTAGGATAAAAAATAACAAGCTTATTCAACTACAACCTTCCTTTTATGTAGACATCATACTTGGGTGTGCATTTATAGACGTTACCCGTCCCTGACTTTAATGTATCATATGTACATAATTTGAGCGAAATAATGTAAAGCAACGGAAGGCATATCGAGGAATTTAATATGACTATCCAAACCCGTAAGGTTACAAAAAGTAAGATTCATCAATGCCTGTACCTAGCTTTAATGTGTTTTTTAATGCAACTGTCTGGCTGTGCCAAGGCCAGCAATAGTTTAGAAAGAAGTTTGATTGAAGCCGTCGCGCCTCAACAAAAAGTTAAAGACATTCTTAAATTTGAGATTAACTCGGTGGAAAATGTTCGAGTCATCGACGGTGATAATCCTCACATTGGTCTTTATCTGGCGAAAAACAATAGCAAACTCAATAATGGCGTACGTGCGGAGCTTTCTCTTGACTACCCTTTCGAAGAAGGCGAAACCGTTACTTATCATTGGAAAATGAAGATACCGGCAGATTTCAAAAGTGACGCGCCGAGAAACAGGTGGTGGTCTATGGCTCAATGGCATGATCAACCCAACCGGATAAAGAAAGAGACATGGAAGAACCACGCATCTTTATCACCGCCCGTTGCTTTATATTACGGTGTTTTTCGGGGCAAAGATGTATTGTCTGTGCATTACAAAGGACTAAAACCCTCACCCTACGATCTGATTGAATTGAAGAGAGATCAATGGACCACAATAGATATGCAGATAAAGTGGTCACAAAAAGGTGATGGCTGGTTGAAAGTCTTTGTAAATGGCTCGGCTGACCCAGTAGTTGTAAAAAAAGGCCCCAATATGCATAACGACTACCAGCATTATCTAAAGCTTGGCATGTATAGAGACCCTAGTATTGAAACTGAAAACTGGGTATTCATAGATGAGTTGATGATTAACCCGTAAACAAAGTATGTTGTAAAAAGGCGGCGAGTTTCTTCGGCTCGTCGCCAACTTGAAATTGCATTGGTGGACTATCCATTCTGGCTAATTCTAGATCACTGCGTAGGTCTTCAGTATTGTAGCAAGGGTAAACACCAGAAAGAGATTGGAAGCTGTGCAAGGTATCCATTTGATGATTGTTTCGGTGCTCTTTTTTAGCTGCGTCTCTTGGCACCATTATGACTTTTCGCCGATGCTTTAGGCATGTGATCAATGTGCCCATACCGGCATGAGAAATGACTATTTCAGCTAAGAGCACGTATTGTTCGAACTGACTTTCAGTTAACTTCCCAACAAACTGTACATTTTCAGGTAATGACTGGTCAAATGAATATGATCCTTGAATAACGAAGGATTCAGATGGATCTTCTTGTGCCATTCTAAGCACCGATACGACTAGCCTATCAAACTCTAGTTGCACGCCAAAGGTAGCAAAAATCACAATAGTCTCCCATGATATTGCACTTTTTGATTTGCTAGTTCTTCCCATTGAGTTAAGCAAATATTGCAAAAATAGCTAGCGAGTCTGCCGGACAAAGAAATTTTCTTAGTGTTGGCCATACTGTCTATCCAAATGGTGTTTTTGCCTGTTAGCTTAGCGATGAATAAGAATAGTAGGCCAGGTGCAGCGCCAGTTGAAACAACCCAACGAGGCCGCACATCACGCAATATTTTATATGATTGCCATGCAGAAATTGGCGCTTTATATATGTTGGTTCTACTGAAATCTGCAATGGTAAAATCAGCTTCACTATTGCCGTGAGTCGAAACCTTGATGACTGCATTGCCCAACAGTTCTTCTGCGAGCATTAACTGTACCCAGTGGCCACCTCGAGATGCAACTAAAATGGTTGAGCTTGTTGTTTTTGTTGCCACAGTAAGACCTTAAAATTAGAATTCATTGCCAGAATGAAACTTGAGTTGGTTAGCTTCGACTAAACAATGCCGTTATCTTGTATTTAATCCTATGGTCTAAAATATTAGAAAACAATAAGATAAATACAAATGCAAGCCCAACTATGAGTTTCAATAACACTGTCTGAAAGTCAAAACTTTCAAATTTAGGCTGCACAAAATACATCCCTAAGAGTGACGAAAAGAGCAAAATTACCGCTGTTCGGCCCCAGTCAAGTTGAATCAACTGTGTGCCTATTTTATGATTTGCCCACACTGTCAGCAGTAATCTAGCAAGGTTGATAAAAACTAACGAATATACCGCTCCTAATACCCCAAACTCACCAATAAATAACCAGTTTGATGGTAAGCAGAGAATAAAAGACACTATACCGATGCTGGCGATTGCCCATGTTTTTTTGGTGAATAAAATCCCAAGTTCAATATTCTGATTAATAGAAGCTACTACCAAACTTAGACCTATTAATGGGAGCATTATCGACACGCTACTATAATTTTTAGGCGCAATAATATCGATTATTTCAATGCTAAATAGTGATAAAAAAAGGGATGAGCTAGCCATGATGCCAACAAATATAAGGAATATTTTATGGAACTCTTGCTGATTTTCATTAGCAGCTAAAGATTCGAATCGGCGTACAAAAAATATTTGTGAAAAAGGCGTCGCAATAAACATGCGCAGCAAAGACGCTAGTTTACAAGCTAATGCATAAGCGCCAACGGCAGCGGGGCCTGCTAGTAAGTTGAGAAAAAACCTCTCAGCCAAAGTCATACCAGCATTGCTAACAGCGGAAGGCACTAAGGGAAGGCTATATTTCAATATATCGATAAAGATTGGATAGGAAAATTGGAAACCGACTTGTTTGAAGACCCCCACTAAACCGACAATCGATATGCTTGCCATAGAAATAAAGCTCGCATAGACGATACCTAGTACACCCAGTTCTAAAAAATAAACTAACCCGATGTTTAGTGAGATAAATAGAACCGCTTTACACATAGACACGCTAAAAAATAGCCATGCCTTCTTTTGTACCGTAATGTAGCCAATCAACACTTCAAATAAGATGGTGAAAATTAACCCCCAAATCGCCACCATGAATAACGTGGAATGTTCAGTGCTGTTAAAAATAATGTAGGTCAGGGCGAGTGACAGTGGATATGCAGCCACGCCAATAAATATCGATGTAAGCAGGACACCAATAAACACAGTAGAGACAATGACCTGTCTATCTTGTGTCGCTGTTTCACTGTTGCTGTCAACATCAAAATAGAAACGCCCTATGCCTGCGGTAAAACCAAAACCAAATAGCAAACTTAAAATGTCTGTTAAGGCCAGAAGAATGGCTAATAAACCATACTCTTCTAGCGTCAGGGTATAGGTATAAAGGGGAATGAGTAAAAAACCTGCTGAACGATTTACTAAATTACCTAGGGTGTATATTTGCCCAAATTTAGCAATAGTTTGCATCTCACTCATGATTTAATACTTCAATGTAAACATCTTGATAACTATTGTTCATAGTTAGTGTGCTGAATTTATTTGACGCTATATCAAAAGCAGTTTCTGCATACTGACGGAGTTGGTGTCGGTTATTCAGCCCCCAAATTATTTTTTCGACCAATCCATTAACGTCATGCAAAGGATAGAGCAAACCAGTGGACTGCTCTTGCACTATATCTCTGCTGCCAGGCACATTGGATGCTACGACTGGAACTTTCCATGCCATTGCTTCTAAAATTCCCATTGGGATCCCTTCGTAGTGAGAAGTACTGACAAACAAGTCTGCTGTAGATAACCACATCGGAATATTGTCAGATGCGCCTACAAGATGGACGTGATCCAACAAACCCAAGTTATTAATTTGACCTTCAAGTTCTGCCCTTAGTGGCCCCTCCCCAACTATATAAATATTTAATTTTGGGAAAGATTCTAATAATAATGCGCTTGCGGAAATTAATTGCTTGATGCCCTTTAAAGCCACTAACCGCCCTACTAAGACTAATATCGGTGAACCATCTATATTTACTTTCGAGTTGTTTTGAGCTGCAACCTCGGCCATTTCAATATCTTCGGCTGATGGGATAGGAACGCCATTATTAACCACCGACATTTTGTTATCGACCAACAGTAATTTCGACTTCAATTGTTGGTAGACAGACACAGAAATTGCAACATGCTTAGACGCCGCTCGCGCACTCCAGAATAATAATATATACCAGAAAAATGCTTCAAGCCCTGTGGATGGCGTTAATTTATTACTATGATGAGTCGCAACTACCGGTGTGTTAAGTCTGCCACCTGTAAGTCTGAACGACCCATTAATTATCGGATTTGTAAGCATCGCTGCCAAAAACAATGAGTCAGACATGTGAGCATGAATAACATCGATGTGCTGGCTAATAATGATTTGTCGAATAGCCGACAGTATGGCTTTCTTACGAGTTGTCTTTGCTATTTGACTTGCTACAAAAACCTTTACACCCAATTTTTCAAGGTCGTCTTGAATTGGACCGCCACGCTTCCAAGCGCAAACAACATGGTTGGACCTATTTGATTCAGTGCTGGTGACTATGTTTTTGAGGACAACTTGGGCACCTTCTCTATCCAAATTATGGATTAAATGTAGGATCCTGAGCTGTCGCTTACCCAATGATGTTGGCTTTTGAAATTCTGCTTCCGTTCGGTTAGTCATTTCATCCTGTATCTCTAATTAAGTCATACCTATCTAAATTAGCTCATTCAATCAACAGCTGACTATAAATGTCCTGTCTGATAATTAATTGGTTGAGAAGTAAATTTTTAAAAAAATTGAACAGAAAAAGAGCACTTAAAGACCCGCTAATATTATTATTATCCAGTTAACTTTAAGTTAAATCACAAGTCTAGCTTTACAATTGTAGATTATATATTCAATACTGAGTTGTATTATGCACATATTGAGCAAAAAACCACTAGACATTCGTTACTTAGCAGATAACACTAGAGGTGTTCGTTTTTTAATCATTCGGTGACTACACATGGAAATAAGTGATGCCTGCATGCTAGATAATTGTAAAAGCCCAATTCAAATCCAGAATTTAACCCATTTTTGAAGGTAAGAATGAACAGTATGAGACTTTCTTTCACTTGGTTATTTATTTTGATGGTGCTCAGCGGGTGCACGAATAGGGTCCCACTACCTGTTGCAAATTCAGCTGTTTTGCAAAATGTAACTAGGGTTGAACCCCTTGTTGCTTTAGGAGATGTTGTAGCGGTTGGCTTTTTCAGTGCGAACTACATTACAGACACTCCCTATGTCATCTCACCCGGTGATGTCATAAAAGTCGACGTGTTGGAGCATCCTTTGCTATCCAAAGATATTTCAACTGTATTACCTGATGGTCATGTTTCATTACCACTCATTGGCCGCGTTAAAGTAGCTGGCCAAGGTGTGGAAGCACTTGGGCAAAGATTAACATCACTTTATGTTGAGAATAATATAGCGGCTCCAAAAGTTGTAGTATCTATTGAGCAAAGTCGAGACCCACTGACACCCTTGTTGCGACTTGTAAATAGCCAAGGACAATACGAACCCCTGCAGGTTATCATCGGCCATTCCCCGTTTATTGACTTACCCTTTATTGGTTCCGTATCTATAAATTCGACACTGTCGGACTTACGTTCAGAAATAAAAGCTAAATATCAAAAATTATTTGGTGACCGTTTGTATGTAATGGTGCAACTGCAAAAATCAACAGCTCCAGTTATTTATGTAATAGGTGAGGTCACTCGTCCCGGTCCAGTACCTTTCTCTCGGCCTACCAGCCCTTTGATGGCTGTCGCTGCGGCAGGAGGATTAATGCCAACTGCAGAAGCTGAAGATGTTCGTTTGTTTAGACGTAAAGATGACAATACCTATGAAAACTGGTCTATCGACATAGCTGGACGATTAGATAAAGGAAGTTCATCCAGTGACCAGTTTGAATTGCTTCCAAGTGACGTACTTTATGTTCCTAAATCGGGAATCGCTGAAGCAAACCAAGTAGTAGAGCAGTACATCCGCAATATGCTACCGGTTCAACTCGGTTTTGGTCTTTCATATCAGCTAAATGAAAATAACTAATGAACAAAAAATCGATTGATTCAAATTTATTAAAAAAGATACCCGCTTATCAACATATGCGCCTTAAGTTGTTATCTGAAAATATACTTAACAAAAGCGGTGACGCTAAGGTAATTGGCCTCATGTCTCGCACCAAAGGGGAGGGGGTAAGTACCACTAGTGCAGGTTTAGCAATGGCGATTAATTCCCGTTCCCCCAAGTCTGTTTTGCTGATTGATGCCAATCCCTTGGGAAATAGACTGGCTAATGTACTGGAATATGAATCCCTAGAATTAGATCCTAATTCTATCGATAGGGAAGAGGTAGATATCGCCAATTATATCGTAGGGGATGAAGTGAAGTTACTGTCACTTTGTGCCCAAGGCAATAGTCAAACCTGTTCACACACACAATTTAATATGCTCTTGCAATCGCTGAAAAATCAGTATGACAATATTATTATCGATATTGGCTCTTGGGATACTGAATCCCCACTGGGATGGATCGAACAAATCGATAGTTTAATACTTGTAATCGACGGTAATACAACTACACGTGAAATGTTAGCGCACTTTAAAAAGACCGTAGATCGCTGTGGTATTAAATTAAATGGTTTTGTGATGAATAAACATGAAAAACCGGTACCTACATTTATTTATAAAATGATTTCCTGATCGATTACTGAGAGATTTATTTGTGACTAAGCGCGATATCTTTATTTTTCTATTTAAGTGGCATCGCCGTATTATTGCCATGTTTTTATTTATTGTCTTTTTGGCGATTTTGATACAATACCTTGCACCACAACCCTTTTCCTCTAAAGCCGTCATTCTGGTAGAACATAATCGAGCGCCCATGATGCGCTCTGATATTTCCCTTGGGTTAGAAACAATCGATGTGCTAAATACGCAAGTGGATATTATTCTTTCACATACCGTTATAGCCAATGCGGTAGATATGGTTAAGCCTCACAAAAGACCTTCAAAACCGAGCATAGTTAAAGATGTGAAAAAAGGAGTGCGAGGATTCCTGGAGAGTATTGGTTTAGCAGACAAGGCTGATAAACGTGATAATTGGATTCGAAGTTTGGCGGATGACGTTAAAGTTAAGGCGTTAGTAAGCTCTAGTATTATTCATGTTGAATACACAGATGAAAAACCTGAATGGGCAAGTGAAATCACCAACGCAATAGTTTCAAGCTATATTGATCATCACCTCACATTGTATCGTTCGACAGGCTCTGCAGAAGTTTTCAAGAAGCAAATGGACCAATTGCAATCGCAGTTGATTGAGCATCGTTTGGAACTGGAAAAATATAGTCAATCTGGCGATTTATCATCTGCATCGGATCAGCGAAAGGGTATATTGCAGCAGCGTTCTTTTTTATTGGAAAGAATTTCTGCTAGTGAAAATGAACTCTCCGAATTATTGCTCAGGTATAAACCTGGTCACGAAAAAGTAAAAAGTATCAAATCTCAATTAGCGAATTATCAGGCCGCTGTTGCAGAGCTACAAAATCAGTTGAAATCTGTTGAAATTGGTCAATCTGAAACCATGCAATTGAGGCTCAATATAGAAACAGAGGAGTCTCTGTTTCAGGTCTACAAACGCCGCTATGATGAAGAAAGATTTAAACAGTTAGCCAATGCTGATTTAATTAATGTAAGGGTTGTGGAGTACGGTGTTGCAGCTAAACGTCCGGACCACTCCCGTTTATTTTACATCGCTATTGCAGTAATAGGAGCCTTAATTTTCTCGTTAGGAATCGCATTCATTTTCGAATATTTTGATCGCAGAATAACCAGTGCTCAAATTGCCGAAGATATTCTCGGCGTTGCAGAACTTGGTGCAATCGAGAAATTGTAGTTTCATTTTGAATTTTGAAGGACTGATGCTCAATGCAGACTCTGATTAGTACTTTCAATTTCAAAAATAAATTGTGGATACTCCCTACACTCTTTGCATGTACATTATTCGCTTTCTTCGCAGGAACAGGTTCATTAATGCCGATGATAGCAATGATCGCATTCATTGTTATTTTACTAATGCTTTTAGCGGGTGTTCGAATTATTTTCTTTCTTCTTTTAATGGGCGTGCCGACGGTCTTTGTTTTTCCAAACAACATTATACAAGTCCTGCCAGTAGTTAATACTGAACGGTTTTTGTTTGCTTGCATCGTTACATTAATGGCCATGGGCGTGATTCACCGACGTTCATTAAATTACCCGCTGATCAAATTAGAAAAAATAGCCTTAGGATTTCTGTTAATTATCATTATTTCATATGGTTACGCTTTACTAAGTGGTGCTTATAAAGCAGATCCAATACAAGATACTTACTTTATCATGCAGTACATTATGGGATTTTCCGGTTTCATGATTGCTCGAAGAATAATGTGGAACCACAAACAACTGATGTTTATGGTCGATGCGCTTTTGTTGGTTGGTATATTTATGACGGGCCAAGCAATCGTCCAGTACTTCTTGGGAAGTGATATGTTTGTACCAACTTACATGGAGGTTCAGCATGCAATAGAGGGTAGAGTCACTGGATCTTTTGGGAACTCTTCTGAGTATGGTGCAGTGGCAACTAGTATATTGATACTTGGTATCTTTCGTTACTCGGTCACTGAAGACGCCATGCAAAAAGGCTTCTTGCTTGGGTTGTTAGGGCTGATATGCATTGCAATTGTATTGAGTAAAACTAGAGCTCCCTGGTTAGCTGCTGCCATATCAATTGCACTTATTGCAATGAAAGATCCAAAAGTGCGGCAAATGATTGTCTTCAGCGGTTTATTAGGTGGGCTTATCGCGGCCATTATTTTACCTATATTCTATGATTTTAGCGCACTCCAGGAAAGATTTTCTTCATTGGCACCTATCTATAATCGACTTTCACTTTGGGTGACAGGAATCAACATGGGGTTGCAAAATCCATTTTTAGGGGTTGGTTTTGGAGCTGATGGCTTCCAGACTGCTCATCCTGCATACGCAATTGATATTGGCGGGATTTCTGCTTTTTGGGCAATTGGTGTAGGAGTTCCACATAATGAATTTATTCATATTCTTTCTTTGAGCGGGTTTATTGGATTCTGTTTGTTCGTGACTATCTTGTCTGGCTGTTTCCGGCATATGAAAAATATCAGTAAAGACATTGCATTGACAAATAATCAGCGTTTATTTGCCATATATGGGTTCGTAATCTTGTTTAACTGGATTTGCAATGGCTTTTTTGTCGACACTGGCAAATTCTGGTTCTTAATGTTTTTCGTATTTTCTATGGTAGGAATTGCATGTTCTCCTTTGTCGGAAAAAAGACATCAAACAACACTCGGCAAACAATATCTCAGTTAACTATGCAAAAGTGTCATTTATTTTTACACTGTGCAAAATTTGAGCTATTCCGTTGAGATTTACTAGCTTAAATAAATCTATAGAAAACAATTGAGTATGATATTTACCGAATAAAAAATACACATTTGCATAGTTTTTGCTCCTACATTGCTATACTGGTTGAAATGCCGTTAATTAGAATACTTATTTTTAAGGATATAATCATGAAAACCACAATAAAGGGTTTTAAGCTATTAGGTTTAGCGGCTCTAGTTGTATGTTGGTTTCCTGCACAAGCCTCTTTGATTGGACAAAATGTGGATCTGGCACTTATTTCTGTAGCAACTCCATCTTCGACTCCTGTATTCATTGCTGAAGACACGCTGACCAATCCTCTAACTGTAACTGTTGTTGAAGGGGTTGTAGAAGGCGCCGGGTTTATGGATGGCTTCATGAATGTAGACATCGAAGATGATGTGCTGGGTGTACTTTTCCCCGGTGGTGTTGTCGTAAATGGAGATGCTATGTCGTTGAATGATGCTTTAGGATTGGGTCCACAAACATTCATAGGTCTGCTGTTCGCTAATCTTAGTTGGGGAATAGATAACCCGGGTACTTTAGTTGGTTTTGAAAATCTGCAAACTAACATCGCGGGATTCACCAATAGCAATGTATTATTTGACCCAACAAATATCGCGTTTAATATCGTCGACTTGGTAATTAATCCTGGAAGCTTTGTAATTGTGGATTTAGTCGTAGAACACAATAGTCAAGTTATCCCAGAGCCAGCAATGTACGCTTTGTTTTTATTTGGCCTTATGGCGCTAAGAGTTTCGCGTAAGCGTGTGAACTAACATATCTGTTCTATTTTTTTGAAACCCGAGTCAGAGACTCGGGTTTTTTTGTGCCTCAAGCAATAAACAAATTCACAATTATGGATAGCAACTCAGTCAGGTTTTAGTCTGTGGACTAATCCATATAGTCAGTTTAACTAATCAGAAGTTCACTAAGGGTACCTTTTACTTTGGGCATTAATCATATCGAAAGTCTGCTCATATCATCTGCTATGAGAGGGGCTGGGTAAATTGGGCTTTCCTAGGGCTCTTGGCTTACTTAACAAAGTTTATAATTACAGGTTGCATGTCACAATAGCCTTCAATGGAATTTCACTCAGACAATTTTGAAAGAATATCAGTGGCACAAAGATCTTAGTAGACGTTTTTATTGGAAAGACAACTCTTGATGGTTAGTAGGATTATTTTGAGGTCGAACAAAACTGACCAATTGCGGATATAATATAAGTCAAATTCCACTCTTTTTTGCATTTTGTCAACGGTTTCGGTTTCACCTCTAAAGCCATTGACTTGCGCCCATCCTGTAATCCCAGGTTTGACGGTGTGACGTAACATATAGCAATCAACTATTTTTCTATATTTGGTATTGTGCACAACGGCATGAGGGCGTGGTCCAACAATTGACATTGAACCGCCTAATACATTAAAAAATTGAGGTAATTCATCAATGGAGGTTTTACGGATAAATCGACCAATTTTTGTGGTTCTTGGGTCATTCTGAGTAGCTTGAGGAACGCTAGATTCTTGATAATTACATCTCATGCTGCGGAATTTCCAGATAACGAACTCTTTTCCGTTTAAGCCGTAACGTTTTTGTTTAAAAATAATTGGGCCAGGAGAGTCGATTTTTATCAAAATGGATATAATTAAACAGGGAATAAAAATAACCAATAAAATAGGTATACACAATAATATATCTTCTGCTCGTTTCGTCCAGCCATCGACCCCGTTAAAAGGGCTCTCGTGAATACTCAGCATGGGTACATCACCTAACATGTCCCACCGACCATTTAGCAAGCTGTAGGCTTCGAAATTTTGAGCTAAATATACATTTGCCGTTGTATCGGCTAAGGCCTTAATCACTTGCTGAATGCGCTTTTCAGCGTAGAGAGGAAATGTAATGTAAACAATATCGATCATGCCCTTGTTGATCATAACGACCAGTTCATCGATATTGCCTTTTATATATTCGTGGCTTAATTGGTCTTGCACGTAGCGTTTATCCTTTCCGCATCTATCTTCATAATAGCCTGAAAAATTAAGGCCCATCCAATGAGCATTATTTACTGTTGCGGCGAGTTCTTTACCTAGCTTTGAATAACCAACGATAGCTACGTTTCTAGAATTGAAATTTTTAGTGCGTAACATGTGAGAAACGTTACGGGCAAAAACATGCCAAATACACAACATCACGGGAGTAATTGCTAGCCAGAGCATAGTTACTTGCCGATGATAATTGTCTAATTGTTTAAACAAAAAGGCTAAAAATATCAATACCAAAAGAGTTACAAGCCAGGCATAACATATTTTGAATACTTCTGTTACGACAGAAGATATTCGCCATGACCTATATAAATCCTGTTTCCGTGCAACAATAAAAAACACAGCACAAGTGATTAATACAATCAAAGTGTGCCTTGGATGCCATTCATAGCCGCTGTACCAATAAGCAAACCAATATCCGGAGCAGATTAATAGTGCATCAGCGAGTTTAAATATGGCTGATATCTTGGTCATGTGTGGGCGTAACATGCCACTCATATTATGACTCACTATTTCCTACCGTTTCTTAAAATATTGTTCATAGAATCGTTAATGTTTGTTTAGCCAGGGGAGTATTGGCAACATATTCAGCATACTTACGTTTAAATATGGGAGTAAAAAACCAATCTAACCAACCCAAAATAGTGCCTGATAGAATGCCCAAATCTCGCGCCATAACGATTTTCGTCGCATACCAAATATAACGCTTATTGGTTAGGCCGGAATCGACCTTTATTATTTTGCTCACTCCCGATTTCCAGTTGTAAGCACCCCACAAAATCAGCATTGCGGCCAGTACTGACGGATTCACATATGCTAAAGGTAGTAATGCAAATGAAATGAGGTACAGCAAAAGTAACTTGATAACATGTTTATGCAATAAGCATGTTCTGCCGTTACCCCGGTAATAGGTCTGCATTTGCTTGAATACTTGCATCATGTTGCTGCGCATATGATGGCCAATTCTAACGTTGGGAAGTAGTTTGTAAGTTGGCTGAAAGGTCATCATTTTACGGCCAAACAATTTGTCCTCTGCGGCCCTTAACCAAGCAGGCATTCCATCTAGTTTTATCCACATATCTCGGCTTATGGCTAGACTCAGAGCACCTGGAGACTGATCTGAAGGTAATTTTTCCATTAACTCTGCCAATGGAATTTTATCGATCAGGGCATTATTGTGATATAGGATACATGCTACTGCATGCTCAAAGTCTGATTCTGACTTAGGTAAGAAAGCCCCGCTGACGAAATCCATTGTGGATTCTAGCTCGAATGGTTTCGCCATTTTCTCGATCCAATCAGGTTCCACAACATTGCCAAAATCCATCAGCATCAAAATGTCGCTTTTACTGTAACTGAACGCCAAATTTCGGCCTGCGCCGGCAAATACTTCGGGATTGTTGACAACTATTAAGTCAACCCCTCGATTCTGGTATTGAGAGACAATTTCTAGGGTCCGATCGGTACTCCCGCCATCGGCTACTATTATCTCGTCCGGTAGTCGAGTGGATCGAAATATAGAATCAAGTGTTGTCGCCGCCGAACTTTCTTCATTTAATGAAGGCATCAAAAGTGCGATAGTTTTTAGCATACAACTAATCATCCCTAAGCTTTCAAAGTAACATTTATGCACATTTTATTAACACAGTGCTTAACCTATCCTAACCTATATTTGCTATTAAAATCGACAGTTATTGCTCAAATATCAATCATTGTGTTTATTATTTGACTGCTAGGGTATTAAACCAACCTATTGACTATTATTATAATTTTGGCCAATTGATGTGTTTAATCTCTCTTGCTATTAGCTTGGTATGGTTATATTTAAAAGGAATTAATCTCATAATCAATTTGAGGGTTATTTATTGTTGAAAGCGTTCGCGACATTGTATGCACAAGCAAACGGCAAGCCTTTATTTAGTGTAAAACGGGGGAGTCTAAATAGGTGACTTTGCGCAGTTGCCATGCCGTGATTGGTGGTGAATGCACATGTATAACCGGCCTCTTCAACAGCAGAAGTGGCCGCTTCAGTGTAATTGCTATGTGAACCATATGGGTAGGCAAAAGAGACGGCTGGATGTTGAAATTGTTCGATAAGCCGAGCTTTGGGGTCAATGATTTCCGTTTGAAAATTTGATTTTTCTGCCCGGCCTAGGTTCACGTGACTTGCCGTATGACCGCCAATTTCAAATCCCTGCTGGTTTAAGTCCACTAGTTGCTGCCATGTCATTAAAGGGTGACTTCGCCCTTCATATTTGAGTTCAACTTCTAGTTCGAGTGCTAATTTTTCCATGACGCGAGGAATGTCTAGATGCTTTGTTTGCCGAAGTGCGGCAGCAAGCTGAAGTTGTGCTTTCTTCTTATGCTCAAGAGTGTCAATTGAAATGAAGTTTGGTACTGTATTTTCTGTTATCCACCGTGGATATACTGTGCTCAGGTCAACACTCTTCTTATTGCTGGAACGGACCAAAATTGCTAATTGTTCCCACCAAAATAATTTATTTGTGCCCACGTAGTCACTTACTACATAAAATCCAGCAGACACACCTAACTCTTTCAGAATTGGGGCCGCCACTGTGTAATTATCTTCAAACCCATCGTCAAAGGTTACCGCAAAGTAAAGTCCAGGTTTATCCATCATGCTACTAACCTGAGATGGTTTAATCGGCGTGAAATGCTTCAACATAAATCTAATTTGTTTCTCGAAAATATCGGCGGGCATTCCAATTTCATCCGCAAGCAATCCGTTGTTGACCTTTGAATCCTTCACTACACGGTGGTAACACAAAATCGCAATCTGAGCAGTTTCTTTACTGCGACTTTGCCAATCTCGTTGATAAAACCCTAAGCTATATAACAGTGGGCTGACAACCTTATGGAGAAGGGGGGAAAGGCTCATTTTAAAACTCCGTCTTTCAATAAGCTCACAAAATAGACACTAAATGTCTTGCTGATGTTATTTTATACAATATACTAGAATTTATAACAATAGTGCGTAAAAAACGCACAAAAATCAATTTAAGGTGCTGAAAGAGAAAGAAATTGGGCCAAGGACGAACTCTTCGCTCTTGGATTTCTAGATTGATGGAAATCGCACCCCAATAGAGTTTGATGGGCAAATTAAAGGACATAATTTCCATGCAGGGTAGTCAAGTTGAACGAACGATTCGTGGTATTTTAGGTATATCCGACTGTTATCTTCACAAGATAAAAAATACTGCTGGTCAATTACAATCAATTTTATATTTTGTCGCTGAAGAGTCTCATAATTTAGCTGAGTTACAATCCACAGTTATAAAGCTGCTTGCCGAGCAAGATAGGCCAGATTTTTGGGTGCCGATTAATACCTTGCCTTATAATCTAGACGGCGACGTTGATGTTTTCGCACTTGAAACGTTAAGTGTTTTCGACCAGCAGGGCTTAGAGCATAATTTGGCCAAGTGCCAAGAGCAATTCGAACAACAAGATGTTGTGGCGATTCTGGCTTCAGCAAGCAAGCACACCCCACCTTTGTATCTGGACGATTTAATTCAATATCCAGTCTCCCAAATTGGTACCAATTTACACAACAAAACGATTCGCTCTGAAGCTATCAGTGATGGCCAGAAGTTAGCTATTAGTGATGGAGGCAGTTTAACTATTCCCGCCAATTCCCCAGAGGTTTTAATCGATTGTCTAGTGCGGTCAGCAGCAGAAAGCATTCCAAAGCAGATAATTTCATACAGCAACTTAGAAGAAACGTCTTACGATTATAAGCAACTGCTCGCTCAGGCAAGCCGTGTGTTAAATGGCCTTCGTCAAAACGGCTTTGAGCCAGGTGAGCCGATCATTTTCCAGTTCCGCGATAATGCTCAATTTTTGGTTGCATTTTGGGGATGTTTGTTAGGAGGTTTTGTGCCTGTGCCCATGGCCGTTCCTGCCGATTATCAGGTTGATGAAGCGGGCATTGAGAATCTGCAGCGAGTCAGTTTAATGCTAGGCGAGGCTGCTATTATAACCAGTGCCGATCTGTTCAATGAAATAACTAGCATGCCTTGGCCTGAGGGCAGGGCAAGTCTGAAGGTCATAAACTACACTGATTTGCTAAATTGCACTGCCGCACATAATTATCATCAAGCTTCGGCTGATGATGTAACCCTCATCATGTTGACTTCGGGGTCAACAGGCGCCCCTAAAGGAGTCCCCCTAACCCATAAAAATCTAATTTGTCGTTCGATTGGAAGTATTCAAGTTAATGGGTTTAGCCAGCAAAGTCGCTCTTTGAACTGGATGCCACTGGATCATGTGGCGGGTATTATTTATTTTCATATCCGTGATGTTTATTTAGGTTGCACTCAAATTCATGTGGCTGCCCCAGACATTTTGCAAGCGCCACTAAAATGGTTGGATTTGCTAGAGCGCTATCAGGCTACCGTGACCTTTGCTCCTAACTTTGCGTTTGGTTTAATAGCCGGTTTGAGCGATGAAATCGAACAACGAAAATGGGATTTATCTGCCCTTAAGTTGGTGTTAAATGGAGGTGAAGCAGTAGTTGCAGCAACCGCTAGGCAGTTCTTACAACTACTGCAAGCCTCTGGATTGTCGAAGCATGCCATGTGTCCAGCATGGGGAATGTCTGAAACCTCATCTGGCATAACCTACGCCCGAGATTTCGAATTACACAGTACCAGTGATACTGATACCCACGTGTCAGTTGGCCCCCCGATCCCAGGTGACACTATGCGGATCACTGATACCCAAGGGTGTGTACTTAAAGAAGGAGAGATAGGGCGGTTACAAGTGAAAGGTCACACGGTATTTGCAGGTTACTATCAAAACGAAGCCGAAAATGAAGAAGCATTCACCGACGATGGGTGGTTTAACACCGGTGATTTAGGCAAATTAATCGATGGAAAGCTAACCATAACGGGTCGCGAAAAAGACGTCATCATCGTGAATGGCGTGAATTATTCTGGTCCGGGGATTGAGAATATTGTTGAGGACATTGAAGGTGTCACACGGTCATATACAGCCGCTTGTGCTGTTGCCGATCCCCGTTTGAATGGCGCTGAACGCCTAGCAGTTTTCTTTGTCTGTGAAGGGGCTTTAAGTGCAAAATTAATCCGCAATATTAAAGGCCAAATCACCAGTAAAGCTGGTGTAAGCCCTCATTATATAGTGCCACTTGAAAGTACAGATATCCCTAAAACCTCTATCGGCAAAATTCAGCGTACTAAATTAAAAGCTGCATTTGAAGCTGGTGAATACCACCAACAGATAAAATCGGCAGATATTTTGTTGGGCAATCATTGTTTACCTGCGTGGTTCTATCAATTGGAATGGCAGCGCAGCAATCCCCATAATGCTTATGATTTGGCTATGCAGCAGGTAGTTATATTAGGGGATGAATCTCATCTATGTCTAGAGATCAGCAAAGGACTTGCGGCTCTCGGTGCAAGACCAATTTTAGTCAATGCGGGTGATCAGTTAAATTTACATGACGTATCGCATTATCAAATTCGCCCGGATTGTGCGACGGATTACGCTGAGTTATTTGACGTCTTGGAGGCAGGTGGAAAGAGTATTCAACAGATCTTGTGTCTATGGCCACAAATAGAGCAGTTTCAATCAAACGCACACAGTGCCTCAGCACATTTGCATTGTGCCATATCAGCATGCGCTAACGGGCTCTCCAGCCTAGGGGGCCTTGCTAGCAAGAAGCAGTTAGCTATTATCAGTGACGCAGCCCAGCCACTGAGTGGTAGCGCAATTAATCTGGCTCATTCAGGATTGCCGGCGCTAATCAAAACCCTCAGACAAGAAATTCCGCAGCTAAACTACCACCTTGTCGACCTTGATTTTAGCCAAGCAAATTTGGCTGACATAATTTGCTCGGAATTAACAGCTAGTCGCGATGGGCGAGATATCGCATGGCGCGATGGTTTGCGTTTTAGGTCTGGATTAAGCCCTTGTGTTTTGACCAAAATCCAGCAAGACCCATTATTTGCCGAAAAGCCCTCAGGCTTCGTTATCTCTGGCGGGACAGGAGGGATTGGTCAAATATTAACAAAAGTCCTGCTGCGCTCAACCTATGCCCAGGTTCTAGTGTTAGGCAGCACCACACAAGAGCAACTCGCCTTTAAACATCAAGCATTTAACTCTCTATTAAAGAACCACCATCACTTGAAGTATGCCAGTGTTGATTTGACCGACTCGGTCGCCACGGCTTCCGTTATAGAAGACTGGTTAAACAGCCAGCCGATTGAATTAAAAGGGGTATTTCATTTAGCGGGTAATTATCATGAAGTAGACCTAAAAAATGAAACTGCTCAAGGCTTTCGCCAACTTGAATCAGTTAAGTTAATGGGAGCCTTATCCTTAAGTCAGATTGTGGCGAAATATAGTAATGCGTATATGGTGAACTTTTCATCAACCGCCGGGGTGTTTGGTGGTGCATTGATAGGCTCCTACGCTGTAGCAAGTTGCATGCTTGATGCAGTCTCGCATAAATTGCGCGCAAAAGGCGTGAGGTGCTTTGATATCAACTGGTCCTCTTGGCGTTCTACTGGAATGAGTGAAGGTAATCTTGCCATCGATGCCTTACGATCCAGAGGGATTCTGGAATTAGATATTGAAGCGGCGCTAAATAGTCTTCGATTAATCTTGAATCAGCCCGATCCAGGTCAATTTATTGTAGGATTAGACCCCGATAACGAGGTAATTGGTCTATTAAATCAGCAAGTCGAAAACAGGCTTTTGCCAGCGGTCTTTGTCGCGGGTGAGCAGGATAGTGATAATCTACAGGTTGAATTTCAAGACGATTTTGCTCATAAACTACCAGCTGCGGTATTTTATGTAGAGCATATTCCTCGACTGGAAAACGGGGATGTAGATTACGCCGCTTTGGAGGTTGTCGCTTGCCAAGGAAACTCTGAAATTATTGCTGCGCAGACCCCAACACAGAAAGCCTTAGTGGATATATGGAAAAAAGTGTTGGCTATTGACACTGTGAGTATTCATTGGAACTTTTTCGATGTAGGTGGGCAGTCTATCACGGCGACGAAATTAATTGCCGCGATAAGTAATCAATTTGCCGTGCAATGGACGCTAAAAAATATCTTTGGCGCGCCAACATGCCAATTGCAAGCCCAGGCTATCGACCAGGCTTTGCAAAACAGCCAGTCTCAACATGTCGATATTCCAATGTTAGAACGCTCCAAACCAATACCATTGTCCTCTGCCCAAAAGAGATTGTGGTTTATTGAACAACTCGATATTTCGACCAGCGGGTATAATGTAACGGCCTATATTGGTTTCAATTCAACCCCTGAAGTGGCCAAAATTAGAGCCTGCCTGAATGAAATTGTTGCTAGTCAGGAGAGCTTAAGAAGCGTTTTCCCATCTCATCAGGGTGTACCTCAGCTAACTGTTTTAGAAAAATTGGATATCAATATTGGTCAACTGTCTGTGAATAGTGCGAGCCAATTTGAAGCGGCATTGATCCAACTTGGCAGTCATCATTTTGATTTGACCTCTGGACCTTTAATGCACGCAACACTGATTGATCACAGCGGCAAATTTTATTTGGCGTTGACCTTACATCACATTATTAGTGACGGCTGGTCAATGAGTGTGTTGTTTAAGCAATTTGAACAACTTTATTGCAGTCCGTCCCCTTTGACACTTCCAATCAACCCCGTTCAATATGCAGATTACGCGGCCTGGCAACAAAGCCGCCTTGAATCTGGAGACTATGCTTCTCAACTACAGTTTTGGCAAAGCACACTCAAAGGTGGGTTGTCGGGTTTTACTATCCCAACAGACTATCCACGACCCCAAGTGCAGACGTATTCGGGTAAACGACTGGTACAGCGAATCCCGACTCTGTTGAGTGGTCAAATTCAGCAATTTTCTACACAACAAAATGTCACTCATTTTGTCATGATGTTAAGCGCGTTTAACGTTTTGCTATATCGTTACTCTCAGCAGCGTGATGTGCTGATAGGCACGGTCGTGGCCAACCGGGACTATGCGGAAATCGAAAATTTGATTGGCTTTTTTGTCAATCCAGTAGTGTTAAGGACTGTCGTTGAACAAGGCATCAGCTTCGAACACTTACTGCAGAATGTTAAACAGACCACCTTAGATGCTGTGGCCAATCATAATATTCCATTTGAATATCTTACCGATAAACTCCAGCCTCCGCGGGATACCAGTCGCTCACCGCTATTTCAAATTGCATTTGATTTCAGAGACCCGAATTTAACCACCAGTCAATCTGCTGATTTGGCATTTTCAGTAATGGAAGCAGACCTTGGCACATCCAAATATGATCTGCATCTAACCCTCGAGGCTACAACCTCAGAAATTATAGCCTATTGGGAGTTTAATACAGACTTGTTTACCGCTCAGAGTATTGAATTAATGGGGGAGAATTATCAACGTATACTCGAAAGTATTGTTAGTCGCCCTCACCAACTTGTCGATAGCATAGATATATTATCTCCCCGCGAAATAGCTTTATTAAAGCGCCGCAATCAGACAGACGCTAAATTTTTAGATGACAAATGCATGCATCAATTGTTTGAGTCCATGGTGTTGCGGCACCCTGAGCAGGCTGCTGTAGTTTATGCAGGGCAGTCTATGTCTTATCAACAACTGAATGCTAAAGCTAATCAGTTAGCGCGTAAATTAATGGCAAGTGGGGCAACTAGTAATAGCATCGTCGCAATATGCATTGAGCGATCACTAGATACCATTATCTGTGTGCTTGCGATTCTCAAATCGGGAGCGGCTTATCTCGCTCTAGATCCCTCTTATCCGCAAAATCGTTTGGCGTTCATGCTTGATGATTCAAAGGCCAATATCTTGCTAACTCGCAGTGCCTTGTCCGAACGTTTTATTGAGCATGATATCAATATAGTGCATTTTGATGATGCACTGTCCGTTAGTGAATTTCCTACACATAATCTTAAGCATGGAGTTTCGCCCCATGACTTGGCTTATGTCATATATACATCAGGCTCCACAGGAACACCAAAGGGAGTCCTGATTGAGCATCGAGGTTGGTGCAATATTGCTCAGGCCCAAATCGATACATTTGGTTTGCGCCAAGGTATGAAAGTACTGCAGTTTGCCTCAATGAGCTTTGATGCCTCAGCTTTTGAGTTGGCGATGGCGTGGGGATCCGGTGGTACGTTATTCATGGGCGCAAAAGAAGATATTTTACCCGGCCCAGCATTGGCTCATTTCCTTGAGAAACATCAAATAGAAGTGGTTACTTTACCTCCGACTGCTTTAAACGCATTGCCTGATGTGTCATTACCAAATTTGCAGGTTGTGACAGTCGCTGGGGAAGCTTGCCCTGAGTCATTAGTTAAGCGATGGGCGAACTCGCAACGCCGTTTCTTCAATCTCTATGGCCCAACCGAAACCACTATTTGGGCAAGTTACGCGGAGTGTTTTGCTACTGATGGTGGTGTGCCTGTAATTGGTCGCCCTGTGGCAAATACACAACTGTATATTGTTGATTCACAGTTAAATCTGCTTCCAGCCGGTATGCCTGGCGAGCTTTGTATAGCCGGAGTAGGGTTGGCGCGAGAGTATTTATCTAGACCGCAATTAAACGCCGAACGATTTGTACCGAATCCTTATTCAAAAACTGCCAATGCTCGGATGTATCGTAGCGGCGATTTAGTCCGTTACCGAACCGATGGTGCGATTGAATTTCTTGGGCGAATCGACCATCAGGTCAAAGTGCGTGGATTCAGAATAGAACTGGGTGAAATCGAGTCATTATTGCGGAAATTCAACGGCGTAACGGAAGCTGTTGTAGTGACGCATCAAACCTTGGATAGTGATATTCAGCTAATTGGTTATGTTAGTGCATTGGATCCAGCGACGCTTGATCCGCAAAGTATTCGTGAGTTTTTAAAACAATCTTTAACTGACTATATGGTGCCAGCGCAAATTTTCGTATTACCCAGTTTACCCCTTAGTTTGAACGGAAAGGTGGACAGAAAAGCCTTGCCTACTCCTGAGTCTTTGCGGGCTAGTACCGAACGTGTTGTTACAACTGCTAAGTCTAATATGGAGACCTTAATCAGTGATATATGGAAGAGCGTATTGTCAATTGATGCCATCGATGTGCAGCAAAATTTCTTCGATATTGGCGGCCATTCTCTCAAAATGGCTCAGGTGCAGACCCTTTTATCCGAATCGCTCAAGCAGAATATTTCCTTAGTTGATTTGTTTCAATACACCACCATAAAAAGTCTCGCTGCCTATCTTGATGAATTGCAAAATGGTTCACCTGTGAAGGCAACCTCTGCACAACTTACGCAGCAAAAAAGTAAAGTAAGCGGACAACAACGATTAGCAAAAATGGCTGCATTGAAAAAACGCCAAGGAAGATAAAATGTCGGATAATGAAGACAGGTTTAATGGCTTTGAAATTGCCGTTGTGGGTATGTCATGTCGCTTTCCAGGGGCCGATAATGTTGACGCATTTTGGCGAAATCTCAGCAACGGCGTGGAATCTATTCAACGCTTCAGTCAGCAAGAGTTAATTGATTTAGGCCATGACCCCGAAGTGGTCAGGCAATCCAATTTCATTCCTGCCCATGGCGCAGTAAACCATTACAACACCTTTGATGCTAGGTTTTTCGGTTACACCCCTCGAGAAGCGGGGGTGATGGATCCACAGCAACGACTGTTTCTCGAATTAGCTTGGGAGGCCTTGGAAAACGCAGGTTATGCGCCTAAATCAATGCAAGTTCCGGTCGGTATTTTTGCTGGCACCAGCACTAATACTTATCTCGAAGCCAATGTACGTAAAAATCAGCAAGTGCTTGCCGCCATATCAGATTTTCAAGCCAATGTTTTAAATCAAAGTGATTTCTTGGCAACCAGAGCAAGCTATAAACTTGGTCTGAGCGGTTCCAGTTTTACCATTCAATCTGCGTGTTCGACATCATTGGTCGCCACCCATGTGGCTTGCCAGCAGTTAATTTCAGGATCTTGTGATCTAGCATTAGCTGGTGGCGTGTCTATAACATTACCGCGAAATTGGGGATATCAATATCAAGAAGGCATGATCTATTCGCCAGACGGTCATTGCCGTGCATTTGATGAAAAAGCCAGTGGCACATTAAAAGGAGATGGAGGCGGTATTGTTGTATTAAAACGATTGGCAGACGCGATAGAGGATGGCGATCATATTGAAGCTATTATTCTAGGGTCTGCCTCAAACAATGATGCCCAAGCTAAAGTTGGTTTCACCGCGCCTGGATTGGATGGTCAGGTTGATGTTATTCAAACAGCATTATTAATGGCGGACGTAGAAGCGAAGTCAATCTCAAACATTGAATGTCATGGTACCGGCACCCCTATGGGTGATCCTATAGAAATTGCGGCGCTGACCAAAGCATTTGGGCCTGATGTAGACAAGAATGTTTGTGCTGTGGGTTCGGTAAAAACAAATATTGGACACTTAGACGCAGGTGCAGGGGTTGCGGGTTTAATCAAAACCGTCCTAGCTCTAAAGCATAAAACCTTACCGCCAAGTTTGAACTTTAGTCATCCCAATCCAGTTATTAATTTTGAACAAACTCCCTTTTATGTAAATCACAGTTGCAAGCCGTGGCAAGCAGGGCCTTTTCCAAGAAGAGGTGGAGTCAGCTCATTCGGTATTGGTGGCACTAACGCGCACATCATATTGGAAGAAACACCAGAGGACTTATTAATACCGCTCGAAGCTGATCCGGAAGCTAGTTATCTACTCGGTTGGTCGGCTCAAAGTAAGGCTGCGTTAGATGATTATAAGCAACTTTTACTTGAGGCTCTTTTATCAACAGATTGCCCCAGCATCAGGAATATAGCCTTTACGCTGAATATTGGACGAGAGCGATTCTCCCATCGACGGGCAATGATTTGTCAAAACACTCAGCAGGCAATTGACATTCTTAGCTCACCGAGCTCACCGAGTTTAGTGACCGCACAAAGCTTTGGTGAATCTTCCAGTATTGGTTTTATGTTTCCTGGGCAAGGTTCCCAGTATGTCAACATGGGACGTGGCCTATATCAGAATGAACCTGTGTTTGCCCAACAGGTAGACCTATGTGCCAGTATGCTACTGGCCCATATGGAGGTGGATATTAGGCATATATTGTATCCAGAGCTTGGCGGACAAGTGGACCATGCAACTGATACTTTAACCCAGACCGCATTTACGCAACCAGCGCTGTTCGTGATGGGCTATGCCTTAGCTAAGTTGTGGCAATCTAAAGGTATCCAGCCTGCGGTTGTGCTAGGTCATAGCATCGGCGAATATGCTGCAGCCTGTGTAGCGGGTGTGTTTAGTCTGGAAGATGCATTATTGTTAGTCGCCAAGCGAGGGGCAATGATGCAGTCATTACCCGCAGGTGATATGTTATCAGTGCGTTTGTCTGCTGCACAAACCCGCCCATATTTATCTGAGGCACTTTCTATTGCTGCAATTAACTCCCCTGAGCTCTGCGTAGTGTCTGGCCCGGCAAACGACATTACTGCCGTTGCCGAATCTTTAGAGCGCCAAGGCGTAACCTGTAAACTACTGCAAACCTCCCATGGTTTCCATTCTGCCATGATGGAGCCGATGTTATCCGAATTTGAAAACCTGTTGTCTACTTGTCAGCTAAATTCTCCAAACATTGAGATGATCTCGACAGTTACCGGCAAACTCGTTGCCCCAGAGGTGGTGACAACTAAGCAATATTGGCTCGACAATATTCGTCAGCCGGTTGATTTTGCCGCAGCAGCACAAACGCTACTCGCGCAATCAGGCCAAGTGTTTATCGAGTGTGGTCCTGGTAATACATTGAGCTCATTGTTGCGAGCTTGTGCCGACAAGCCTGCTGAGGTGAGTTGTATTAACTCATTTCGACATTCGTTGGAAGAGGTTGGCGATGATGTGTTTTTCAATGCTGCTCATGCGAAGTTATGGACTTATGGAGTTGAATTAGCTGAACCATTAATGCCTACTTCGGGTCGGCGCGTGCCCTTGCCAACCTACCCGTTTCAACGAAAGCTATGTTGGGTCGAGCCTCAGCAGCATAGTCCTGCGGCCAATTTTAATACTCAAAAAGTTAACGTTGAGCAAAAAATGCCACTGCATCAATGGTTTTATGCGCCGACTTGGCAATCGCAAAAATTGAACTTCAAAACACCAATCACTGATCCTCAACAACGCTGGTTAGTATTATCAGAGGATGCAGAGTTTCTGCAGCAAATTAAAATCGAATTAGCGGCTCAAAAGATAGATGTTATAAGTATCGCTGAATATAGCAGTTCGGCTTCATTGGCTAATTTGGCCAAGACGCTGGGGGATTTTGTCCCAAACCATATTGTGGTAATCAATACTCGGGAAATCCGCTCTTGTGCTGAACAGCCGCCTGATTCAGCGCCGTTCTACAATTTACTCGCCTTGTTGCAAAGTCTGCTCAGTGTATTGGATTTTAGCCAACTGCAATTCAACTATGTGAGCCGCAATGCCTGTTCGGTTAATCCTCAAACTGAATGTATGCCGCAACGCCTCATGCCACTAGGGTTGCTGCGTAGCCTGCAAGCTGAATACGTAGGTTTAAAGGCGAGGTTTATCAATGTTAATGAACCAGCAATGATCCAAGCGACTGGACTGATAGCAGAGTGCTTAGCAGAGGATGGGCCGCTGTTAATAAATTACCAATTTGGCCAACGCTGGACTCAACAGTTGCAGAATGTTGAATTACCACCGAGTAATACCGCCATCAGCCGACTTAGAGTAGGAGGTACCTATCTTATTACCGGTGGTCTGGGCGCCATGGGTTTGGCTTTTGCTAAACATTTGGCACAACAGTACCAAGCAAATTTGATTTTACTTAGCAGAGAAGCCTTACCGCAACAAAATGAGTGGGATGCATGGTTAGCGCAGCATCCCGAAAGCGATGGGGTTTCAAGCAAAATTCGAGCGGTTAAAGAGTTACAAGAAGTGGCTGCAAATGTCATGTCGGTAGCAGTTGACGTCGCCGATTCTGTCGGCTTAGAGAATGTGAAGAAACAGGTGCTAGAACGCTTCGGTGAGATAAATGGATTGATTCACGCCGCAGGCGTGCCCGGTGGTGGCATTATTGCGACTATGCAACAGCAGACAATACAACAGGTGTTTTCTTCAAAGGTGATCGGAACCTGGAATCTAAATCACACATTTGCAGATATTAAGATGGACTTTATGCTGTTATGTTCATCGTTAACCTCATTTATTGACCGTCCAGGAAGAGGGGAATACAGCGCAGCGAATTACTATTTGGATGGCTTCGCTAACTCAGCAAATCAGTTCACTCAGACACCTGTGTTGAGCATCAATTGGGATGCCTGGTCTGGTAGTAGTATGAGTCAGACTGCTGGCGCTGAAAGTGCGCAAGAGCGCATTGAATCTGACGAGGGAGTAGAAGCATTACTGCGTAGCCTGCAAAGTGGATGGCCGCAGGTAATTGTATCGACCCGCAACTTGTGTCCACCTAATAGTATCGAACAGCCTCAAGAGTCGATACAAGGTTCGGCTAGTAGTATTGAAGTTAAAGAGCATCTGCTTCAATCTGACCAACAGGTTTTTGATCCCAGCCTTACCCCAGCACAACAAATTTTAAGCGCAATATGGCAAGACCTGCTTGGCGTTGATGATTTGTCGATCAGCGACAATTTTTTTGAATTGGGCGGTGACTCTATCGTCAGCTTACAAATGACCTCCCGGGCCGCACAAAAGGGCCTGAAGATTACCGCTAGACAGGTGTTTGAAAATCAAACTATCGAAGCACTTGCCAAATTAGTGGAAGATCAAGTTCAAGCGCATGGTTCGCTCCAAACCGCAGACAGTGACGATCACACTTGCGAGCACCAGCCGCAACAGCTAATAACCGGTGAAACGCCATTGACGCCAATACAGTCCTGGTTCTTTGCCAATGAATTTGCCCACCCTGAACATTGGAATTTATACCATCAATTATCTTTGCCCACACTCATCAGCGCCGAGCAGCTTCGCCTAGTATTGCAGTCCATTGTGTTGCAGCATGATGTCTTGCGTAGTCAATTTATAAAAGTGAGTGATGGCTGGACGCAGAGAGTGCAGGGGGACGAACACAAATTGGAGTTCGAGCGGATTGCCCTTAAAAGTCAAAATCAGCAGGATTTGGATACAGAGCTTGCTGCACTCATCGAGCAACAAAGCGCATCGTTAAATTTGAATGGCGGGAATTTATACCGTTTTGTAATGCTTGATAACCCATTAAATAACGATGTTACCTTGCTCATAGTGATCCATCATTTATTAGTGGATATCGTATCATTTAATATTATTCTTGATGACATGCGAAGTGCATGGCTAGCTGTTAAAGCTGGTCGGCCGGTTAAGTTACCAGCAAAAACCATTTCATTTCAGGACTTTGCAGCAGGCTTACAGCAGTATTCAACTAGCCAGCAGTGTCAGCAAGATTATCAATACTGGCGGGAGTATGAAAATCTCACATTGTTAGGATTGCCGGTCGATTCGCAACATGGTGATAATGCAGTGTCATCCGCCAGCCAGCAAACGTTAATATTGGATAGTGCGACAACAGCCCGTATGACTAAAGGCCTAAGTAAATTGGGCATACAGGCAAAAGACGTCCTGTTGAGTACCCTAGTACTCACCTTAGCCGAATTTACAGGGCAGTCGCGTATTCTTATCGAGTTGGAGGAGCACGGTAGAGATGTGCTGCAGGATGATTATGATGTAAGCCGAACGGTGGGATGGTTTACCAAAGCCTACCCAGTGCACTTCACAGTACCAGCATTCAACCACCCAATGGCATGTGTTTCCAGCGTGCAAAAAATGGCTGAGCAGGCAAGCGAGGTAGGCTTGAGCTATGGATTACACAAGCAGCAATTTAATGCCCAACAAACAACTTCAAATGCTAGCGCCCCTCAAGTGGTCTTTCTCTATCAGGGAAATGTTTTACATGACGAAACCAAGGGCGAATTTACGCCATTAAAGCCATGTCAGGCTAGTCGCTATGCGCAGCAAATTCGAACACACTTGTTAGAATTTAACATCTGGATTGAGCAGGGACAGGCCCATATCAATGTGGGCTTCAGTCATCAACGTCACGAAGCTCAAACCATTAAAGGTGTGCTAGCGTGCTTCGAGAGAATTTGCCTCCACTTGGTCGATACGCTCATGTTAGAACAAGGCTTAAGCTCGAAAGAGGTGACTAGTTCAGATGTTTTAGTGAGTAAAACCGTAGCCTCAAACAACTCATGCCTGCAGTTTCCTTTGTCATTCGCCCAGGAAAGAGTGTGGTTTCTGGAGCAGATTGAAAGCCAATCAACCTTGCATAACAAACATTCGGTATTAAAAATAAACGGTCCTGTGAAAACAGAGTATCTTCATCAAGCAATATCCGAGCTCACAAAACAACATCAAAGCCTGCGAACGACTTTCAATAAGGTAGATGGCGAACCACGGCAATGTGTCCATCCAAACGTTGAAATAGTGATGCCCAAAGTTATCATCAGCAGTGATGAGAAAGGTAGTGTAGAAGATAAGCTGAAATTGCTATCTGAAACGGAACTCAATCAACCTTTCGACTTAGAGCGTGGTCCGTTAATTCGCCTTCGGCTGGTGGAGATTAGTCCAGACAAACATTTTTTACTTATCACCCTTCATCACATCATTATCGATGCGTGGTCTATGCAATTGTTTTTTAATCAATTAGAACGTTTGTACCATGTATTTAGCCTAGATGAATCAACTCATGCCATTGAGAAGCCAAAGCAGTATTCAGAGTTTGTTAATTGGCAGCGTGACGGCATTGATTCCAAGCCTATTGTTGAGAGCTTGGCATTCTGGCGACAAAAACTGCATGGCCTACCAACCCGCATAGAGTTGCCCACGGACCGTGTTCGTCCTGCATTGCAAACCTTTGTTGGAGACAAAGTAGATATCTCATTATCTTTGGATATGGCAGCAAAGCTGCGCAGGTTCTGTGCATCCCAAGGCGTTTCGGTTTATATGGCAATGTTGACAGTCTTTAATATTCTGCTGGCCAAATACAGTGGCCAAACTGATATTGTGGTTGGCACTCCGGTAGCAAACCGTCCACAACGAGCGTTTGAAAGCATTATTGGGCTACTGGTGAATAACCTGGTATTGCGCAGTGATTTGTCTGCTAATCCAAAATTCAGCCAGCTATTGCATCAGGTACGTTCCGATGTGCTAGATGCCAATGAACATGCAAACGTGCCATTTGAGAAAGTCGTTCAAGCGCTTAATCCGGAGCGTGATAGGAGTCAGTCTCCGCTATTTCAAGTAATGATGGTCTTTATGAACGCGCCACAAGGTAAAGCCGGTGTTCAGACAAGTCACGGTGTAAACATGCAGCCAGAGGAAATTCATAATAGGATTTCTGAATTTGATTTGAGCCTATATGTTTATGAAGAAGGTGCCAGTCAAGACGCAAAACATCAATCTTTGACGGCTTGGTTTGAATTTAATACCGCGTTATTCAATCATGAGCGCATCTCCCTAATGGCGGACCATTACATTCATTTGTTAGATCAGGTGTTAGACGATGCGAACGTTGCAATCGACAATTTGCAGTTGATGTCGCCTCTTCAGATCGAACAGCAGGTAAGGGATTGGAAAGGTAAGTCAGTTGAATTGACTGATGTTCACAAATTAGAACTGCAATTGGAGCAATTACTGTGCGCGAGCTTTATTACTCAGGGAACCGCAGAAGCGCTTCGTTGTGGTGACGACATACTGACTTACCAACAACTTGATCTCGACTCTAAAAGTTTGGCTCGCCAACTCCAAACCATGGGCGTTGGTCCAGAGGTGCCGGTAGCCATCTTTATCCAACGTAGCACCGACATGCTAGTCGCGATGCTCGCAGTTTTACGGGCAGGGGGATGCTATGTCCCATTAGATCCAAGCTTTCCTGCCGATCGCATCGACTATATGTTGAAAGACTCAGAGTCCAAGTTAGTACTTACTACAGGATCGTTGCAAAGCTCTCTGCCTGACAATAATTGCCAGTTGTTGATTAAAGAACGTTGGCCCAAATTTGTGCAGCATCAAGATGATATTGTCTGTCATGCCAAACCTGAAAATCTGGCATACGTGATTTATACCTCGGGTTCGACCGGGCTACCGAAAGGGGTGCGAATTGAGCGTCGAAACGTGATCAATTTTTTACTTAGTATGGCTCAACAGCCAGGTTTAGACAGCAAAGATACCTTTGTGGCCGTCACCACTATTAGTTTCGATATTCATGTTCTGGAGTTGTGGCTGCCGCTTATGGTAGGCGCTCGTTTGGTTATTGCCAATTCACAGCAAGCGTCGGATGGACATGCCTTGCTAGCTTTACTTAAAAATAGCCATGCCACGGCGATGCAGGCGACACCAGCAACATGGCATTTGTTACTGCAATGTGGATGGCAACACCCACTCCATATTAAAGCGCTATGTGGTGGCGAGCCACTGACCGAAGCATTGTGTAACAAGCTGATGTCGCTGACCGATTCAGTGTGGAATATGTATGGGCCGACAGAAACCTGTGTGTGGTCATCAGTTGAGAAAATTGTTGATAGTGACGAGCTGATTACGGTTGGCCGACCTATTGCAAATACACAGTTTTATATAGTTGATAAAAGCATGAATTTACTACCCGCTGGGATTTCCGGTGAACTATTAATTGGTGGAGCTGGTGTGGTAAGGGATTACTTCAAGCGAGAGGATTTAAACGCACAGCAATTTGTCTTCAATCCAATAAAGTCTATTGAAACGGGTAAAGTATATCGAACAGGAGATTCAGCCCAGTGGCTAACTGACGGTCGAGTGATTATCAAAGGACGCATTGATAATCAAGTGAAACTACGGGGTTATCGTATTGAGTTGGGTGAAATTGAGACTCGCTTACGTCAACATGAAGATGTCAAAGATGCGGTGGTGGCGCTGCGGGGTGAAGCAGAAAATATACGGTTAGTGGCATGGTTGAAGGGGAATGATAATTCACTTCCAAGTAACGCTTCCTTGCGTGCATTTCTGCAACTAAAGCTACCAGATTACATGCTTCCAGCTGTATTTGCTTGGGTAGACGAATTTGCCATGACACCTAATAATAAAGTCGATCGTAAAGCACTGATAGAGCCTGTTTTTGAGCAGATTAATAGTAGTCAAGAGCACAAAATGCTGACAGACGCCGAGCAATTAGTAGCTAACGTTTTTGCCCGAGTATTAAATGTTCCGCAGGTTGACAGACTCGATAATTTCTTTGATTTAGGCGGGCATTCGTTACTGTCGATGAAAGTAGTAGACCAAATTGAGCAACAATCTGGAGTGAGAATTCATCCAGGGGAGCTGTTTCAACAAAGTGTTGGGCAAATTGCAGCCATGTATCAAGATAGTTTGATTAATGACAAGGGGCAGTAATGTGAATAGACAAACTAATGCCCCACAACAGCCCTATACAGAACAGATCAAGCCTATGTTTATCGGTCTGAATGATAATGGGATTTTTGCATGCCATCATCTGGCCAACAATCATTTAGCCTACAAGGGCGCGGTAGTAATCTGTCAACCTTTAGGTCATGAATATGAACGCTGCCATCGGGGACTTAAACAATTTGCTTCAATGCTGGCGAAAATCGGTTTTGATGTACTGCGATTTGACTATCGCGGCAGCGGAGACTCAGCCGGAGATTTTCAGCAAGGGCATTTTGCACTATGGCAGCAGGATATTAACCGGGCAATTGACTTCTTTAAACAGCATTTAGGCGTACAAAATGTTGCACTCGCTGGTTTACGCTTAGGGGCTAGCTTACTCTTTAATGCGGCAGTTGAGCGGCAAGACATAAATGGCTTATGTCTATGGAGTCCATGCTTGAGTGGCGCAGAACTATTACAGGAATGGCAAGATATTCAGCAACAGCATACCCAGACATTGGGATACACCAACAGCCCTGATAAATTGTTAGAAGTGATGGGGTTCCCTATATCTGAGCATTTTACAGCCGATTTAGAGCAGTTAAACTTGACGCCACAAAAAATTGTAGATGGATATCACAAGCCAATATGTGTGGTAACTGAACTCAATCAACTATGGCAACAAACCGATGCAACTACGTCATCTATGACGCTGATTTCAGCTCACAGCAGTAATATTTGGCGCCAGCAAGCGATGCAGGCACGTGTACCCATGTCATTATTAAAAAGCATGACGCAATGGCTGGAAGGAGTAGCGGGATGAATGAGGAAGCGTTATTGGTAGGACCAACCAATAGTTTGGTTGCGGTTTTCACACCATCTCAAAGGGAAAATCGGTTAATCAGCAAGCAAAAAACTGCAGTACTGTTACTTAATTCTGGACTGATACATCATGCCGGACCCGGACGGATATACACGCAACTGGCAAGGAACTTAGCTCAACAGGGAAGCTCCGTCATCCGTTTTGATTTATCTGGCATAGGTGATAGCGTTGCTCGTCAAGACAACTTATCTATTTACCAAATTGCCACCCAAGAACCTGCCGAAGTGATGGATTATCTGCAAAAAAGAGGGTTTGAACGCTTTATTCTAGTCGGTATTTGTTCGGGCGCATATTGTGCGTTTAAGACTGCTTTAGTCGATGAGCGAGTTGTGGGAATCGGATTAGTTAACTATCAGGATGATACCGCGAATGACGAACTGGCTAGTCAGGCTTGGGCAAAACGCTATTGGACTGATTCTGTGTTTCGAATCGGAGCTTGGAAGAATTTGATCAGTGGTAAAGTTAATTATCGACGTCTTATTTCTACACTTACTCGTCCATTTGAAACATCAAAGGACCCATTATCCAGCAAAAATGCCAGTGAGAAATCTACCCCTAGTTTTAGTCAGGAGTTAGATATTCTATTGTCTCGCAACACCTCGGTATTGATGTTGATGTCGGGATTAGATATCAGTCAGCAATTTTTATCAGTATTAATCGGCGATAAACTTGATGCTTATAGGCAAAATAGTTTAATGGACTTTCAGGTGGTTGACGGTGCTGATCATTTATTTACCAACCTGTCTCATCAACATCAGTTTATTCAGGTTGTGAGCGACTGGGTCCAGCATAAATTTGAATCAAGACCTGAGTCATTTTAGTCAATCAGGTCAGCGAACAAGAGTAAATTAGGCGTCAGTGTGGCATCTGGAGTGGCGATGGCAACTGAAAAGTTTTGCTGTAATTTCACCAGCATTAAGTGCCACTTAGCGGCAGTTTGCATGCAAGGAACACTTGTCACTGTCAATGACGCTAAATTGATTTCAAGTTGCCTAGGATCTATCGACAACCCCAATCCAATCGCCTTCAAATAGGCCTCTTTCAATGTCCAGTATTGATAAAAGCTCTTAGCCGTTTGCGACTTACTAAGTGCGTTAAATTGATTCAACTCCACAGGAGTTAAAATGCTCTTAGCTAGCTTGCGTAACTCATTCGCGTCTTCTTTATGCTGTTCAATATCAATTCCAATTGGTTCACTGCTTACGCCAACAAGTGCAATATTTGCCGAATGTGAGGTATTGAATTGAACCCAACTGTTGCTGATATAGGGCTTTTGTTGATTACTTCGCAACACTATCTGTTGGTCAGGAGCTATGCCTGAATACTCACTCAATATTCGTCGCAATGCGATTCTACGAGCTAAAAATCGTTGTTTATCCCGCTCAAATCTAAAAAGGCTAGCGCGGTAGAGTTCATCTTCAGCTAAAAACGTGCTTTTCAAGTAGCCTGAACTATCAATTCCATCAAGCTCTATGTGCCAGATGTCGATAAACCTTTTTTGCCCCTGAGGCGGTCTTGGCACTACATAATTCAAAATTTAGCTTACCATTTAAAGATGTTGATTGAGTAAAGACGTCAGTTGCTGTCGGGCACTTTGCAGGTAAAAATGCGGTCCTTCTATAACTTCGATTTGAAACTGTCCTTTTGTGTACTCGGACCAACCCAGCATTTGTTGATAGCTAACTGAATTATCCTGACTGCCACACAAGGCTAAAATATCCGTTGTAAGGGATCCGCGCTCATCAACGTTATAATTCTCGATAAGCTGAAAGTCAGCGCGTAATGTATTTAGCATCAACTCCAGCAATTCACGTTGACCCGCAGATATATCTGCACCATAGCGTTCGGCCAAGACTTGAATCAATAATTCATCAGGTAAGTTTGCAATGGGCTCATGATTCAGGGCTATATTGGGTGGTGTTTTGGCGGACGTAATAAATTTCGCTGGTGGATTGCAGCCACGTGCTTCTAAGCTGCGGATTAATTCATACCCTATTGCTGCTCCCATGCTATGCCCAAAAACCGCCCATGGCTCATCAGTGTACGGCATAACTATCTGTTCAAGTTGTGAAATTAGCTCTTGCATATTGTTGATAGGAGGCTCTGCAAAGCGATTTTCTCGGCCTGGTAACTGAATCGCGTTTAACTGGACATCGGCCGATAGGAGGTGTTGCCATTGATTAAAAGCTGAAGCTCCAGCGCCAGCAAAAGGGATACAAAACAGCCTTAAACTAGGATGAGTTTGTACAAGACTTTGTTTTAACCAATTGGCACTATTAGTCTGCAATTTAGGTTACCTGTTCTTATATTTTACAGTTGTATTATTGTTTGGCGCTCATTATAAAATTTTCTATTCAACTTGAATTGCTCGCCCCTGCACGGCTATTGATTCAGTGCAACATAGTTTTATAGCTGATATTTGACGTGCGAACCAAGGCTACAATAAAGAGTAATAGAAGCGACCAACCATAGGTCCCGCCGGCTGCGCTTAAGCTATTGTCACTTGTCGCCTCCTGTTGGCCAGAGTTGTTAACTGTAATCGGTATATTAAATGCTAGCTGTTTGCCATTGCCATCGTCGGCAATAATATTCAGGGTATAATCTCCATTATTTGATGTTGAACCTTGAATAATCGAATCTTCAAGGATATAACCATCTGGTAAACCGGTAGCTTGGAAAGTCAAAAAGTCTCTATCTGGATCGCTAACATATTCATTTAAATCCACATAATATGATTCATTTACCTGTAGGTATTCCCTACTAATATTATCCTTAAGTTTAGGCGCGTCATTTACGTTCACCGGAACAATATTAAAAAAGCCAACGTATGAAGATTCATTGCTTACTTCAACTTTGATTTGGGTGCCTTCAGCATAATTCCCTTCTACAATATCATCGTTAGATAAAGTCCCAAATAGCATCCCGTCCTCAAAACTAAATTTTTCAGGTGCATCAACCTCAACAGAACTCCCTAAGTTGTAAAAAAATTGAGAAAAATCAATTTTCAATAACTCATCCTGTGTTGCATAATAATTAGAGTTATTATTCAATCCTCCTATATAGATCGTAGGATTTGGGTTACTCAATTCAAAAGTTGTTATTACACGATCTGTATTAGTTATATCAACGGAAATACCTTTACCGTCTTCGGTTAATTGAAACCATCCTGATAAATTTCTATCCTGTCCGGGAACCGACCAAAACGTTTTTCTTTGTGCATCATAAACTGTTGATTGCCCTATTCTATTTAAGTAATAATTGTGGCTACCAGTGAGTTCACCTTTGGAATATTCCTCATCACTTGGTGTCAGATTCCATTGGCCATTTTCACGTTCAAAATACGCAATCCCGTCGTTGTAAATAAATAAATCATTTCCTTGATTAACTATGGTTGTAGAAATCACTGGCGAGTAAGTGCTGCCGTTACTTTTTAGAGGATATTGCTGGTTTATAACAAACTGGCTTCCATTAAATTCAACAAACAGCATATTAGACAATTTTGATTCATTATCCGTAGGTGCAAATAAGAATTGGTTTACAGCTGAAAGTTTATGAAATTTATATGCAGTTAAATTTCTTCCAAACTCAAATTCTGTAAAAAGTTTCTGTCTATTACATCCTATTATTTGACCAGTATCATTAAGGCTACATATGTTTATTTCCGGTTCGGCAAGGGAATCGCCGTATAATTCAGCTACTATAGTATTGTTGTCGGCAAAAAAAACGTCATCAACTAACAGTCCTTCTCCATCGAAATCATTTAACGCATAAGCTTCGGCAAACTCTATTCCATTTAAAGTTTTAGTTAATCTTGCAATAAATTTATTGGCGCCAAGTTTGACTGAGACATAGTAATTGTCATTAAAAATCCCTAGTGGATATTCAATGACACCGTTTGAAATCTGCTCGTTGTCGCAGCAACTGGATGAGCCCATGTAAGTAAGGCGATTTTCAGTAACATCATAATCCCAGACATAGAGTTTAAAGTTGATTTCTTCAGGAGAGTCATTCGCATCTCCAGTTACTAGTAGTTGCTTAGATAGCTCGTCGAAGTATAACTTTCGGTTTAAATCTAGCGGTAGATCACCATCATTGACTGCTAAAATAGACATTTGGCTAACATTTAGTTCAGTGGGATTTCGCCACAATTGCCCCTCTTGGCCATAGATGTCAGTTTTTAAAAATAAGCCTGCGGCCAAGAATTTAATGGTCCCGTATACATAGGCAGCGTTCATATTACTGCGAACAACACTATGGTTTTGCCAATTGATTCTGACAGATTTTAATACTTCACCAGTTTCAAGTATCTGCTGGGTATTCGGGTCCACCGCTAAAAAATTAGAATCTTCCTCATTAACATATTCCAATGTAACGTTTTCGGTACCTAAGCCTTTGAAAATAAATTCATGCTTAAAAGTCTTAAGAAAGATTGAACTGGAATCGTCATTAGCTAAAACATTAACTATTTTGTTATAAGCAAGGTCAAAGTATTCATTCAAATATATTTTCTCTAAATACCTGAGATCTACTAAGTTGTTGTTCCAATCTATGTCATATTGAGTTACTTCAAAGAAGAAGTTTTCCTCGGTGACCTCCCTAATCATGCCGACATGTATAAGTTGCGAATCATTGACTACAGTGAAAATATTATCTCCTGTAGATTCGTCTGATTGGTGTTGGTAATCAAACAAATGTATCAATATTCCATCATTTGCTGCTCTCCAGAAAGTGATTGTATTCTCATAGAACTCGTAGAATTTTCCCTCAGATAACATGACTTTAGTCGATTGACTATAATATCCACCGTCAAGCGATGTTTTATCAATATAGGTTAGGCTTCCTTGTTCGCCAACAGAAAATCGATGAAAAGCTCGCCGGTTGTTAATATCCTCGACAATCACTGTTAAGTATTGTTCGGTGTAGATAACAATGCTTATGTCATTAAATGAGGCTGATAGCTCAGGGGATAAGGCTAATTCTTGGCTTTGTCGATATGTATCATCACCTTCTTTAGTAAAGACTTTGAATGTAGTTGCACTGCTTTGGGCACCTTCTCGGCGATGATTGACATCAAATAAATACTTTTTATCAAAACTAGTTACAGCGTACTCAGAAATATAGTTGTCGGAAATTGTGTATTGGTTCACTTTAATAAATGAATCTGCGGAAAATGAACTAAACGAAAACACTATTGTTAAATAGGAAAACAAATTTCTCAGCATAAAATTTCCTATAAAGGGCCTGAATGAACTGTTTTGAACACTTTACGATGCATCTATAATGCGTCATCGGGTAAGTATGATCGCACTAAATTACTACTCCATCAATTATCCGGCTGAAATTGGTTTGCGATATTAGCTCTAAAGGAATTTAAATGGACGTCTATTTTCGCCGTCCTGACACACATAGATATTGTCCGAAGAGCATTTTTTGCCCTCTACCACTGTGTAACACCAAGCATTTGTATATCGACAAATATCTTAAACCTAGGCTATTGACGGGAGTTTTGAATTGAATTTGATATTAAAGATTGGCCTACGCCTTAAGCGCGCAATAGCAGCCCTCGCTTTGCGAGATGATAGTGGCACCTAGGTGCTTATTAGTAACGATTTTGTCGATGATTGAATCGATCAAGCTGTTGCGACTGCCACATAGTAAGCCGGATGAGTACGGGCCTAAATAACTTAGTTTGCCTTGCTGATCGAAAACGACGATTGCTGGTGCGGATGGGATGATTGCAGATAATTGTGCCACATTGTCTGGGCTGACATTTCGAATTTGATAGTCATTGCGCTGTAAGTTTTGATTTAATGAGCGAATATGAGATTGGCTTACATTGTTGCAAGCACAGCCTTGGGCCTGAATATGAAAGACACTGCTATTTACCGGCTGACCGCTGTTTTCAAATACTGCTTTTACACGCTGGTCAAACCCTGCATCCATGGATGAAAGGAGCAGAGATTGAGCAGGGTCAAAGGGCACTAGGTTGCGAGTAGCTAAAACAAAAAATAATACAAAAGTTGCGGAAACCCAAACAAATAACAAGGTTACAGTAAAAGTGGGTTTCCTAAACATATCACTGGAACTTTTGTAGACTGCGCAATAATTGCTGAGACATCTTATCCAAGATTTCTGTTTCAGAGGTGATGCTCTTAGTCATCACTGACTCTTCATTACTAATTTCATTGAGCTGACCCACAGCAGATGAAATCATATTAATCGCCTGTGACTGCTCATCTATAGCCAATTTTAAGCCATGGGTAACATCATCAACATGATCAATGTTTTCTTGCACTTTTTGCATCAACCCATAAGCGGATTCTGCTTGTTCACTGGTAGTGCTACCTAGCTCCATACAATCTTTCATCGATTTACTCGACAATTTGGAAGAGGATAAAAGGCGAGCCATAATGTCATTGACTTCCTCGGTACTACTTTTGGTTCTCGATGCTAATTGCCTTACTTCATCTGCAACAACCGCAAAGCCACGGCCTTGTTCTCCAGCTCTAGCTGCTTCAATGGCCGCGTTCAATGCGAGTAAATTGGTTTGGTCGGCGATGGATTGTATTGTGGCTAATACAGTGGAAATGCTATCGCATTCTTTAGCTAAGTCATCAATGGTTTGGTTAGTGGATTCTATACGTTGGACTAATTTGCTCACATCTGTACTGGCTTCTTGCACAGCCCGCTGGGCTAAACTTGTATCTGCTTTTGCATTACTCGCGCCATGATAAGTGGCACTGGCCTGAGCCGACATATTGTTAGCGGACATTGACAATTGCTCAGATGAACTGGCAATGGAGCGCACTTCGTCAAGACTGCGTTGTTTACTGTTTCTCAAATCAGTCGCTACGTTCAAAGTAGAGCTAGTGTTTTTGTCGATGTTATTACCCAACTGCTCAACCTCGCTAATGATGGCTTGAAATGAGTCAATCAACTTATCAAATGCAGATAGACTTTCACTCGCATGCTCCGGATTGGAGCGAATAGTTAAATCAAACTTACCTTCTTGCGCGGTAATCAAGGTAACACAGCGCTGTAATTCGTAGGCGGAGGTTGCGTTGCGCTCACTGTTGCTGGACATTCGGCCCATCATAAACCCTTGAACGATCGCATAGGCTGCGTGCACCATTAACAGTCCAAACAGCAGACTACCATCTTGCATTACATAAACCGGGGCGCCAGATTGCTGCAAAAAGAAAAAACCGAGGTGATGAACGGCAACCACTGCTACTGCGGTTACGAAAACCCGCCAATTTTGATAATAAGCCAGAAATGACATGAGAACGAAAATGCCAAAATGCATTTCTACTAAGCCATGCATTTGTTGAATATGTAATGCGGAGAAAATCATTAGACTGATGGCAACGGCGTGTTGAGTTAGTTCGGACTGACCTTGCGTTCTAAATAGTAAGATCGGCACTAAGGTTGCGGGGATACCAATCAACAGTGCTTCTAACCAAGTGCCATAAATGGGCGCTAAGCACAGACTGATGATCAATAATATTGGCAGGGTGTAAGTGAATAACGTGTTTGCATTGCCAACCCAGGGTCTGACTTGTGATTTCATAATACTCTCTCCAATGGTTCCTGTTTCAGCATAAATTCAATCGTATATATTTTCTTATCATTTCAGATACATATCCAAAACAAACATACAGCCTACATAACTAATGTCTATTGGCTAAAAGTATAAGGTGCACTATTAGCGCTATTTCCGGTAACTTGGCTTAAGTATAGTCACTAGTGTGATAAAACGATCACATTTGCCTACCTAAGCATCAACCCAATCCTATTCATGGCTTCCAATGTGCGGATTTATTTAGGTTGGAATGGGTAAGTGGGCAATTAACCGCAGTGCTTGGTCTTGCACTGCGGAGTATTTCGTCGGTAGCGATACTCCAACAAATTATTCATCAGGCAGATTTTTTTGTAAAAACGCTAGCATGTTGCCGCCCATCACCTTGGCAATCACGCTTTCATCCACATTTTTATCGAGTAATGCTTGGGTGATAAAAACTAATTGACTGCTGTCAAATGCAGTAGTGACTGCCCCATCAAAGTCCGATCCAAGTGCTACGTGATCTTCGCCGACTAAGTCAATACCATAGATTATTGAATCGGCAACATCGTTTGGACTGATACCGCAAACGGCCCCGTCCCAATAACCTACTGCGATTAAGCCGCCCGTTTGAGCCACTTGACGCATGAGGGCATCATCAATATTACGCTTGGTATCACAATCACCTTTGAAGCCCGTATGGCTAATCACAAGAGGAGCGGTACTGACAGTTAGAACATCTTTAACCGTTTGCGCAGATGAATGTGACAAGTCAACGATAATGCCCATTTGTTGCATTTTCTTTAGGGCGTCTCGCCCAAAGTCGGTTAGTCCTGCCTGACTGGTGCCGTGTAAAGATCCCCCTAACTTGTTGTCAAAAAAGTGCTGTAAGCTCATCATTCTGAAGCCCTTGTTGTACAGCACTTCAATATTTGCAAGTTTTCCATCCAATGCATGGGACCCTTCAGTCCCCAGCAAGCCTGCAACTAATTTTGGGTTGGATTGACGTTTTAGCATAAATTCAGCCAAGCTGTCTTTGGAGGTGACCAGCACAAAGTCATCCGGATGTTCGTTTGCGATTGTGTGTATTTTTTCTGCTTGAAACAAAGCTCTTGCCGTCAAGCTCGTCAAAGTGGCAAAAGGCCAGCCCTGCACTATTGCCGCTTTGGTAATGTTATCTGCGGCATCAGTTTGGTTTTCATCATAATTGAGCCCATCTGGGGATTTTGTCACTGTGGTGAACATTTGCATGGCAACGTTTCCTTGCTGTAAGCGAGGAAGATCAACGTGGCCATATGTTTCATGGCTGGCTAAATTCCTGCTCCACAAGGTACTGTCGGCATGCCAATCTCCAACAATTAACCTCTGATGCAGTTTTTTGGCTGCTTGGTTAACAGGCATGGCTTCCAAAGGCTCAACCTTATTCATGCCTTTTTCTAGCATGGGTGGTGCAATCAATCTGACTAAAACGTAGCCGATGCAGAGCAATGCCAATAGATAGACGCTAACTTTAGTCAGATTCATTTTCTGTTCTCACTATTGATAATTGTTTAGTTTTTGCTAAAAGCCTTCGACAAGTACTCATTGAATGCTGGGGTTGCTTCCCGTCGCTGTTGAGCAATTAATTTCACCTCTGGCAGAGCGTTAAGTTTGTCCATCAAGGCTTTTGCACCTGGCGCTTCGGCTAGCAAATCTATACCGAACAACTTGGTGGCGACGGAGCTGGCGAGATCTGCCGAATATAAGAAAAATATGTCCGCGGCACTGAACTCTTTCCCCGCAAGATAAGGCGAAAATGATGCAACCCGTGCGATGGACTGCATACCATTTAACAGTGCACGTTTAACTTCTTTTTTGGTGGTGTCATGCACTGGCACTCCCCAAAACGCTTCTGTGTGGCATCTTCGCGCGGGCAGTTCGATATACAGTTCTATCATTTTAACCAATTCTTTCACTCGCGCCTTGCTGTATGCATCTTGCGGGTAAAGCTGCGTACCGGCATAGTTTTCATCCAAATATTCCATGATCACATTGGTTTCTATCAATACGCCTTGCTCAGTCAATAACGCTGGCACTTTCCCTGTAGGACAAATCGCTAGGTACTCAGGCGTCTGATTGGGGTAAGTTGTTATGCTTTTGTAGTCAATGCCCTTTAGGGCCATCGCCAGTTTTAGCATGTTGTAGTAGTTGCTGACATCAAAGCCATAGAGTTTAAGCATAAATCGTCCAGTTATGTTGTTGATGAAGGTAGATAATTGACAGTTTAGTCCTAATGTTGCGCCAAATGTTAACAAGCGCAACATTTCAATTGTTATAGTTGTTTATAAATCTGGTTAACAGAGGCCACTGAAACGATGTTTAGCCAAGGCCAAACATCTGGCATAATCAATTGAGCCGAGTTGCCTATGTTGAGGAGTTTCTATATGTGTGGTCGATATGCAAATCATATAGGTGCAATGTTGGGATGGACGGATGTTTTAGCGGATTGGCCTGCACAGGCTGAACTTAGCTTTAATATTGCTCCCAGTCAGATGGCACCCATAGTGACGTCGCAAGGCTGTGCGGTGTTCCGATGGGGACTGCTACCAGCGTGGGTCGATACCCAGCAAACCGCCTTTTCAACCTTCAATGCCAGGCTTGCAACCCTAGCCGAAAAACCCTCTTTTCGTGATGCATGGACAAGGGGCCGGCGCTGTATTGTACCCGCCCTTGGTTATTACGAGTGGCAACAGCAAAGCAATACTAAGCAGGCTTATTTTGTCACCCGCAAAGACTGCAATCCGATCCTATTTGGCGGTTTATTTGAATGCCCACGGCTTGATACTCCGGGATCTTTTACGATTATTACCCGTCCAGCAGAAGGACTGCTTGAGCCCCTTCATCATGCTATGCCGCTAATGTTTGAGGCGTCTCAGGCTAAACTATGGATGCACGGCAATGTAGATGAGAGTGAAAATTTAGCCTGGCAGCCCTATTCAGAGGATTACCGTTTTTATCCTGTGTCCAACCGAGTCAATAACGTGCATAATCAAGGAACGGATCTGATTAGAGAAATTCTGCCAGAGGTTCCGCCACAACAAGGCTTTGGTTTTTAGGGTTTTGACCTCACTGAAGGTCACTTTATGATGGAAGCGTCTATCTACGCTTAGTTGTTCAATGTTATTGACGCTGATATGATTTAATCAATTATGAAATGCTATCTTGTCAGCATCAAAGTGAAATTCGAGTTGCTCACCATATCGAATCGGTTGTATGGGTAGAGTTAAAATCTCCAGTACATTGGTTTGCTGAAAATGCCGTAGTTTAGTTTCAGGATGAGGATAGTACACCCAGGCTTTGTAAACTCTGTTGTTAAGTGCAATTTCACAGCCTATAAATGAAAATGTTTCAGCCATAAACCCTTCCGCCCACAACACATCTTCAAAGGTAAAATCGGGCTTGATGATTTCCACTGAGTTAACCGCAAACTGCAAGTTTAATGTCCCAGCAAAGCAGTCGCTTAAATCTAGCCCTAAGGCTTTAAATTTAGGTAATTGCATGGCAATGCTGCCCGCAGGGTATGGAGAGTTGGAATTAGTCCCAGAAGCGATTTGGTGGCCCGCAATCAAAGTGCCTATTACACTGGTTTGCATAATTAAGAGCATACTAATGGGATTTTGCTTGGATGAAGACCAACTATCAGGCCTGAAGCATTGAAGGCAATTTGTACGCTGTCGCCACTTTTTAAAGACATACCTACCAGGTTCATTTTTTGCAGTGTCTCGACCACTTGTTTGGATATTTTAACTAGTTCTTGATTGCAGGTTTTTAACTCCCAGCCGTCGTCCAGCTGTTGCAAGATAGCTGATTTTTGGTGATGCAAAGCCAAAAATGCTTTTTGTTGTAAGTAATCATTATAATGCTGCGAGTAGAGTCGACGAATTTGGCCAAAATCAGCTCCCTTTTCCCCGTCCAAACTATGCAGCTCCACGGTTGTATAACTTAGCTCTTCAATTGGATTTTGCAATTGGTGAAATTGTAAAGCTACCAAGCTAATCAACAATAAGGTACCCGCGGCTATGGCAACATGTTGAAAACGGTTAAGCATGCTATACCAATTAGAGCCTTTGTTTGCGTCCTGTAACACTCTTCGCTTCACGCTACTGGGTGATTGAATTTTGTTTTTGCGCCCTTGGTATAAGTCACTAAACTGTTGTTCAATATGCTGATGTTTATCTGCTTCATGTAACTTAGTCATAGTATTTCTCTAACTGTGAACGCATGGTTTGCTTGGCATAGCGAATACGGCTTTTAGCTGTTTCCACCGGACAATGAGTTATATCTGCTATTTCTTGCAGACCAAAGCCTTCTTGCTGCAAGCAAAACGCTTCCCGCTGCTCGAAAGGCAAACAGAGCAAGGCTTTATCAAATACGTCAGACAATGAATCATTTTCATCAAATTCACAGCTCTGGTTTGGTAGGTCCTGCTGTTCCCGCAACTCCACTCGGTTGCTTTTGCGAAATTCATCTATTAACGCGTTCCTGCCTAAAGTAAACAACCAGGCAATAAAGCGTCCTGTTTCATTGTACAAATGAGGTTTCTCAATCACTTTTAGCCATGTCTTTTGACAGATATCTTTGGCTAATTCAGGATCCGATTGTGTCAGCAAGAAGTGATACAAGTCGTCAGCGCAATTATCATAAAGTTGCTCTAGTAACTTTTTATCACCGCTTTGGGCATAGCGTAGCACCAACCATTCATCTGTTTGGTTGGCGCTGAATAACGACTTTAAGGCTAAGGTGATACTCACATGAATCCTTAATTCAACCTTGGAATAGCTTAGCTAGCTCGACTGCTACTGAACTTTAAGCATCTAGCTTAAAGTCTAACACAACTTGCATACCGGGTTTATCCACTGCTCTGCCATCAACATATTGTGGCTTGTATTTCCATTTTTGTAATGCTTTTCGAGCTTCTCTATCGAAAGTACGCTTGGGATGAGAATCCACAACTTGAATATCTTTGACCCTTCCAGAAGCATCGATTGTAAACTGCAGTTCAACCCAACCCTCAATACCGTCGCGGGCTGCATCAGTAGGATATCTTGGCGCGATTCGGATCAGTGGGCGAGAATCTTCACCGCCACTGCCCAAAGATATGTCAGCTTTATTGTATTGCTGCTGTGGGATCTCTACTTTCACTTGCAACCCTAATGCTGAATCACTAGGCACTTCTTCGATTAAGGGTTTAAGGGGTTCTGGAATTTGCTTTGGTGGCTCCAGTGGTTTGATCTTTTGCTGTTCGATTGGCCCAGATTCCTCTATGTCTAATACAGGATCAATAAACACTGTGTTTTCAACTGCTTCGGCATATTGCCCCTCTTGCGAGGTCAATTTGTCCATCATTACAAATAGCGCGAAGGTAATAAACGCAGCTATCAAAATAAAACTGGGTAACTTGAAGCTCATTCTAGGCTGGGGCGCTAACATTATATTATCCATTGTTATCTCCGATCTATTTTAGGGTTATAGTTTTTACTGCAGTTATTTGAGTAACGTGACAAAAACCAGATCGGGGTTAAATTATATTTATGCTTGCTGATAAGGTTCAAATGTTGGACTATTTAGCTCTAATAGCATCAATTATGTTGAAGGAATTACTGTGGCAATATACGGAAATATAAAGGCGATTTTGAGTGTGTGTTTAGTGTTATTTTTCACTTGCTCGGCCATGTCTCAAAATAATCCTGACTCTGAATTCGGGACAGCTAGCCAAAGTGAAACATTGAGCGCCGAGGAGATAGCTTATTATGAATGGGCTACCACTATGCTCGGATCATTGGATAGGAAACAAGGCATCATAGAGTTGCCCGGCAATGTGGCCAAATTAGATGTACCTCAAGGTTACTATTTCTTAGATGCTCAAGATGCCGAAAAAGTTCTCGAACAGGTTTGGGGAAATCCAGAAGGCTCTAGCCAAGGCATACTTGGGATGCTATTTCCTAGTGAATATACTCCTTTTGATAGTGATTCATGGGGCGTGACTGTTAAATATGAAGAAGATGGCTATGTCAGTGACGAAAACGCGGCGGACATTGATTACGATAACTTGCTGAGTGAAATGCAAGCCGACTTCAAACAGGACAGCCAATATCGGGTAGAGAATGGATTTGAACCCATTGAGTTAGTCGGTTGGGCAGCTAAACCCTATTATGATGATCAGAATAAAAAGCTCCACTGGGCAAAGGAAATCCGCTTCGGTGAGAGTTCAGCTCACACCTTGAACTACAATATAAGAGTGTTGGGTAGACAAGGTGTTTTAGTTCTTAATTTTGTCGCAGGCATGGAGCAATTAGACATCATCGATCAGCGAATTGCTGCGGTATTAGATATGGCTGACTTTAAAGAAGGTTCCCGCTATGCAGATTTTGATCCTGATATAGATGATGTAGCTGCCTATGGAATTGGGGCCTTGGTGGCAGGAAAAGTTGTTGCTAAAACCGGACTCTTTGCCGCTGCTTTGATATTCTTGAAAAAATTTGGGGTGTTCATTTTAATAGGGGTAGGTGCACTAGTGCGTAAAGTGTTTGCCAAGGGCAAAAATTCCAAATCTGAAACTTAATACAAAGAATACCCATGATGACCCAAAAGCGAGTAACAATTAGACAAATAAAGTGCTAGCTTGCTAGTCCTGAGCGATTGCTGTTCAAAAGCCTTAATTCTAACTTGATAACCTGTTGATTTAACTTTTTAAGCTGTCTCTGTGGCGAAGACTGAATTATGCTTTTTGGTTTATCCAGTAGGTGTTCAGAGTTTAAATGGTTATGGAAGTTTAATGTCTAAATTTATTGCAGTCGTCATATATAGCTTTGCAGCCATTGCCAGCCAACTTGCCATAGCTCAATCTCATCAGCATTCCGCCATTGTGATCCCTAATATCAAAGGTGAAGTGACCTTAGATGGAGACTTTGATGAACCGCAATGGGCCAGTGCCAAACTCATTAGTCTTGATTATGTAGTCCGCCCCCATGAAAATACTCAACCTCCAGTGACGACTAAGGTGAGAATATTTGAAGACGATAAAACCCTTTATATCGGTTTCACCGCGCAAGACCCTAATCCAAGTGATATCAGTGCGTTTTATCGTGACAGAGATAAAGTCTGGAGTGAAGATTTAGTCGGTTTCAAGCTGGATACCTTTTACGATAGCCGCTTAGCCTACCAATTCTTTGTAAATCCTTTGGGTATACAAAGTGATTCTATCCAGAATGAAATGACCGGTAAAGAGAGTGATAGCTGGAATGCTATTTGGGATTCGGTAGGAAAGATAACCGCTGACGGCTACCAAGTTGAAATTGCCATCCCGTTGCGTATTCTAAATTTCAAAGAAGGAGAGCAAGATAAAATCTGGGGGGCTGAATTTGTGCGTTTTTATCCTCGAGAAGAACGCTTACGCATCTCCAATCTTCCTACCGATAGAAACAATGCCTGTAATTTATGTCAGTTGGGCAGCGTTAAAGGATTTAAACAAGCCAAACAAGGACAAAATTTGGCTTTAGTGCCGACCCTAGTGATGGCCAAGCAGCGCAGCCGCGAACCAGCAGAAACATTAGAGTGGGATCGCCAAAACAACCAAGAAGTGGGAATGGATATTTCCTGGGGTATCACTCCAGAAGTCTCACTGCAGGCAACCCTAAACCCAGATTTCTCTCAGGTAGAGTCCGATATTGCGCAACTGAGCATCAACAATACCAACGCGCTATTTTTTGCCGAACGGCGAACCTTTTTTCTTGAAAACGCAGATTACTTTTCGAGTAACTACAATTTGGTGCATACCCGTAATGTCAACGCCCCTGATTATGGCCTGAAAGTATCTGGACGAATGGATCAACACTCTTTGGGTGTGTTTGTGGCGAATGACCAAACCACGACATTCTTGATCCCCGGAAATCTCAGCTCTGATGTTGCTGAGCTAAGCGAGGGGTCTAAGAATATGGCCCTGCGCTACCGTTATGATTTTTCTTCTGACTTGTCACTAGGGGTGGTGGGAACCGCCAGAGAAGCTGACAGTTATCACAACTATGTCACCGCGCTAGACAGCAAGTATCAGCTTAGTGATCAAGATACATTGAGAATTCAGTGGGCTCGCTCCCAAACCCAATATCCGAGTTTGTTATATCAAGACTACAGTGACGAAACCCAGTTGAGGTTAAAAAATGATGGGGAGTTTAACGGCCAAGCCCTAAGAGTCAATTATCGTCACAATGAACGAAATTGGAATTTTCGAGCCGATCATTATCGCAATGGTAAAGATTTTCGTGCTGATCTAGGTTTTGAGCGTAATGTAGATCGTAATACCTCAGTGATTGGTGGCGCATATCGCTGGTTTAGCGAGCACAGCTGGTGGAATCGTATCGAAGTATGGGGTGATTGGGATATTGCGCACAATGATGATGGCGAGTTATTGGAAAAAGAAGCAGAGATTTATACCAGTATTAGAGGAAAATGGCAGTCTTACTTAGAATTGGGCGTGCAGTCTCGAGACAAAGTGGGTGTAAGACAACAAGCCGAGTCGTTGCGTGTAGATAACAACGCAACCTTGTTTCATGAGGACCAAGCTAGTCTCTATTTTGATATCAGACCTAGCCCTTCCGTTTACTTTGGCGTGTACACCCGCTATGGAGATAACATTGACTATGATAACAACCGCCTAGGTAAACAAATTAATATCAACCCCAAAATGAATCTTAGCTTAGGTAAGCATCTACAATTGAATATTCGTCATACCTACCGCCAGTTAAAGGTAAATGATGCTAATTTATTCACTGCAAACCTAACCGATGCCAGGTTGACCTATCAGTTCGACCCACGGCAATACATTCGATTAATCGTGGTGCACTCTGATATCAAGCGAAATTTAGACAACTATATCATTGCTACGGATGACTACCTAAAGCGCAGCAAAGTGTTGAGCACTCAATTACTTTATTCATACAAAATAAACCCGTTAACGAAGTTTTTTGTGGGCTACACCGATAGCGGATTTCAAGATGATGATGTCAGTATCCATCGACTGTCAGAGCAATCCATCTTCATGAAATTTAGCTATGCTTGGTTGAATTAGCACTCCATTTGGGAGGCGTATTTTATTGATGCGGTTTGCTCAATTTAGTGCTAACTTAGCAATACTTCGTAGATATTTTACATTTAAATCTGGCCCGGCTGGTTAACGTTTTGAGCAGCCTGTTTGCAAATTCCTGTTTGGCAAGGTAAGAGTTGGATCTCGAAGTAGGGGTTAAAGGAGCCGCGACTGTATCAGTATAGTGGTAGTTTTTAGCGAAAGATGGATTTAACCATTTGCTAAATTAGGAATGTCGATTTTGGAGCCACTTAGAAGTAACTCTGCTAACCCTTATGTTGGGTTACAAGCTTTTGAAACACGTCATGCAGACCTTTTCAAAGGTCGAGATGCCCTTATCCAGTTGGGTCTGCAGAAGTTAAAGAGCAAAGCGCAATCTTCCCGACCATTTCTATTACTACTAGGTAAAGATGGTGCTGGAAAGTCCAGTTTGTTGCAAGCAGGTATACTCACTCATATACAGGGTTGTTATTTATTTCCTGACACACCACGGTTCCATTGCGGCGAGATACTTACTGCTGATTTGTCTATCGATCCGGTCAAAGGTCTGGTATATGGGTTAGCTCAACTGAACGAATATCCGCTTATTCAAACCACAGAAATAGATTCAGTTATTCACTTGTGCCGAAATAGCCCTGAGCAGTTTTTTAGTTTTATCAATCAACGAAAAGCCCAATTACCTAAAAGCGAGAATGCCTTGCTGTCGATTGCGCAATTTGAGCGCCTGTTTTTCAGCAAGCAAGTGACTCTGGCTGAACTTCGTCTCTTTATTGAGTTAATTGTAGGTTTGGTTAGCCAATGCCAAGTGTTCGTCGTCGCATCTTTGCGCAGCGATTTTTATCAAAGCCTATCCGATTTCCCAGCGCTACTTTGGCTAAAACAAAATGGTGGTCAGCTAGACGTTCTGCCACCTACTGTTGAGCAACTTGTTGAGATGATCCGGCTTCCTAATAGCGAATTTGATTTACGCTTTGAAGAGGGTAAGGAGCAACATCCATCTCTAGACGTCTATTTAGCAAAGCGAGCAGCAGAGTTTCCTAATAGTTTGCCGCTATTACAATTCATCCTAAAGAATCTTTTCGAGCACCGCTCTCAAAATGGTTTAATGAATTTTTCGAGTTATCGTAACTTAGGTGGAATAGAACGGGTTATCGCGAAGGTTACTGAAAATACCTACCAAGGATTGGATCGATCGGTGAAAAAATATTTTTCCCGGATCATGAATCATTTGGTTGAGCGCAGCGAACGTGGACGCTATGAAAGGTTGTGGGTACATGAGTCTGACTTATACAACAATGACCGCAGTAGACAATTGGTTGATGCTTTTTATGCAATTGGCATCTTAACCAAACAGAAAAACTGTAAAAATGAAGTATTCATTGCGCTGGCCCATGACTGCTTATTTGAGCACTGGCCAAGACTATCAGAGACCTTGGAGAGCCACCAGGCTATCCTCACCCTTAAAAATATTTTGGAAGCCCAGGCAAAGCAATGGAAAGGTGCGACTCGCTCTAGCGCATATTTACTTAGTTCCGGCAGAGCCTTAGATGAAGGCAAGCTACTTTTGAAACAAGGCCGAGCCTCTCTTAGCTCAGACTTGCGCAAATTAATTAACGCATCGATTAAGCGCCAAAAGTTGAAGTATCGGCTTTGGGTCACTGCCGGTTTAATAGTGTTAGGTCTTTTTGCCTTTGCACTCAACAACGCCTATCAGGCGAAAGTTCAAGCAAATATTGCTAAACAGAAACTATCAGATAGCCAAGAGCTGATCGAATTCTTGATTGCCGATGAAAGCCAGCAATTGCAAACGATTGGCAGATTAGATCTTATGCAGCAGGGTTCTGAAAAATCCTTTGAGTACCTAAGTAAGGTAGAGCCTCGCGATGACTCAACAGCGGCTAAATTAAGTCGCAGTCAAACATTTATGCGAATTGCACAAGTGTATTTAGAAAATAAGCATTATGACGATGCTTTACAAGCGTTTGAGGCCAGCTTGGCACTGGATAATGAGTTAGTAGAGATACACCCTAATGGGTTTAGCTATTGGCTCGAGCTGGCGCAAGCTCAATATTGGATTGCGAAGACCTATCTAACGGCTGGGAAAACTGAAAAAGCCCTTGAATATTTCCAACATTACCAAGCTAGTGCATTCGGATTGGTAGAGCTGCAGCCGGATAGCGCAGCAGCACGCATGGAGCTTTCAAAAGCATATTATAATATGGGTCTTATTGCGATCGACAAGGGCCAATTGGAAAGTGCCACTCAGTTGTTTTTTGAATCGGTAAAATTTGCCGAGAAAGGTAAATCTGCTGCGGACATTGATGGACTCATAGCCACAGCGAATGCATATCGCTGGTTGGCTGATAAGTATCATAATGACTTAAAAGTGGCTGAAGCATTGGAAATGCGTATGGGGGAAAAAAGACTTCGAGCTTCAATTTCCAAGCGCAGCCCGAATAACCGTAACCGTATAGAAGCGGCCATAGCTAGTTGGAATTTGTCCACTAAGCAATTGATGATGGGCCAATATAATCAAGCTTTCGAAACCCTCACTATGCTTTATGAAAGCACTCAAAAGCTTGCCGAAGACGATTATCAGGTAAGTTACCTAAGGGCTTTCAGTTTGGGCCGCTTAGGGCAAGTAGCTTTGCAACGTGGCGACACCGAAAGAGCAAAAAACTATTTTCATCAAAGCTTACAAGAGTTCGATAATGATCAACAAATTGCTGCTCCATTGTGGGCGGACGCTTTTTTTGAAAGACAATATTGGATCGCACGTTCGCACCTAGAACAGAACAATATGGCCGCATTTAATGCCTCTGGCTATAGCATTGAGAATGCGACTCATGCTGCTGCGAAAACATGGAAAATTAGATTAGCTAATTTAACAAAACAGCAAACCGATTGGCAGGCAGTAGCGGACACTCAAAGTATCGATCCCGCAGAATTAGTCGCTTACATAGAATATGTTTCTATCCATGAAAAAATTGATGAGTTACAAATTTTGTGGGACAGAGTCCCTCAGGAAATGTGGCTAAACGGAGATATGGAATTATTGCGCCCCATCATTAGAAAGCAGTTGCGTTCGGAAGCCGAAAACTAATTTCCATGGGTAAAACCTGAGCAAAGTGGCGGCGCGAAACCGCCTCGTTGCCCACTTTGTTCACTACCAACGAGCACATTTTTTAGCCAGGCCTGGCTAACCACAACCCTGCACAAATAGATCTTGAACTTATTGCCTCCTTTGTATACAATTCGCGCCCTTAAAACAGCCAACACCCTTTGTTCCTTGTCTCAAACAGTCCGGCTGTACTGTACGAGGCTACAACCGTAAGGAGCTGCAATGCGTCATTACGAAATCGTGTTCATGGTCCACCCTGACCAGAGTGAGCAAGTTCCTGGTATGATCGAGCGTTATACTGGAATTATCACAAACGACGGCGGAACTATCCATCGTCTAGAAGATTGGGGCCGCCGTCAATTGGCTTATCCAATCGAAAAGCTACATAAAGCACACTACGTACTTATCAATGCTGAAGCGACTGCTGAAGCAATTGAAGAGCTTGAAACTGCTTTCCGTTTTAACGATATTGTGCTTCGCAATCTTGTTATGCGCACCAAAGGTGCTGTTACTGAACAGTCTCCAATGGCAAAAGAAGAGCGTCGTGACGACCGTCGTCCAGAGCGTTCTGAAAAGCGTGAAGATGCAGCATCAGCGCCAGTAGCAGAAAACGCTACTGATTCTGAAGATCAAGAATAAGGAGACAGACAATGGCTCGTTTTTTTAGACGTCGTAAATTTTGCCGTTTCTCAGCTGAAGGCGTAGTTCAAATTGACTACAAAGATATTGCTTTGCTGAAAAACTATATCACTGAAAGTGGTAAAATCGTTCCTAGCCGTATCACTGGAACTAGCGCTAAGTATCAGCGTCAGTTGTCAACTGCTATCAAGCGCGCGCGCTTCCTAGCATTGCTTCCATATACTGATTCTCACAAGTAATCGTTGGCGTAATTAAGAGGTAGCAAAGATGGAAATCATTCTACTAGACAAGATCGCCAACCTAGGCGGCTTGGGTGACACTGTCACAGTAAAATCAGGTTATGCACGTAACTTCCTTTTTCCTCAGAAAAAAGCAGTTCCTGCAACCAAAGTAAATGTTGAAAAATTTGAACAGCAACGCGCTGAATTAGAAGCTAATATTGCTAAGCAATTAGAAGCTGCTGAAGCTCGTGCAACTAAAATCACTGAATTAGGCGAAGTAACTATCGCTGCTCCAGCTGGTGATGAAGGTAAGTTGTTTGGTTCAATTGGTACACGTGACATCGCTGATGCAATTACTGCAGCTGGCGTTGAAGTGGCCAAAGCTGAAGTTAAACTACCTACGGGTACATTACGTGATACTGGCGAGTTTGAAATTGACTTGCAGTTACATTCTGATGTTATGACTACTATTAAATTGGTAATCATTCAAGAAGCGTAAGCTCTTTGGGTTATAAATAAAAACCTCGCATTGCGAGGTTTTTTTATGCCAAAAATAAAAAATTCGCACTGCAGTTTGGACAGGCATTTTATCAAAACTGTTATTTGGACAGGCATGATATTTTGCGCAACGTTATTTGACAACGTTATTTGGATAGGCATGATATTTCGAATTATTCCAAGACTATAACTGCAATACAAACACGCGGTAAATACATCCCAATACCCTTAGCGTTTTCGTCTCTGAAAACGAGAGTTCGCCTCTTAGCATCGGTCTTATCATTGGCGACTGTTATCTGGACAGGCATCGAAGTCTACTCATTCAAAGCTGGTAGTTGTGGATGGTTAAAAAAGATTTTTTGCTTGTTTAAACCTTTATAGTCTACCCTGCGACTAATCCTTTAACACAATGAAATAAACGATAAAAATATTGAATACACAAGGAAATGTTATTGCCGCACAAGATACGTTTACGGATAAATCGGAACGAGATTTGATCAGTGCCGTGCAACAAGGTGATAGAAAAGCCTACCAAGCTCTTTATCAATATTATATTGGTCAAGTGTATGGTTTGTGCTTGCGTTTAACCAGTGACAAGACCCTGGCAGAGGATGCAGCCCAAGAGGTGTTTATTCAATTGTGGCGCAAAATAGGAAATTACAAAGGGGAAAGTAAATTTTCAACTTGGTTACATACAGTAACATCGAATATAACAATTTCGTATTTGCGTAAACAAAGGGGGTGGTTGCAACGTATGTTTAATATTGAAGAGTCAGAGGCCATGCATCATTCAGCAGAAGAGCAAATGGATTTATCTGACTTGGAAGGATACGTAGCAAGATTGCCAGAAAGAGCAAGAATTGTATTCGTTTTACATGCAATTGAAGGATATCGCCATGAAGATATTGCCCAAATGATGAATATGGCAGTGGGCTCCAGTAAAGCACAGTTTCATCGTGCTAAGCAGTTATTGAAGGAGTGGATGGGTTATGCAGAATAAACAGTTTGAGACAGACTTACGGGACAAGGTCAGTAAGCTGGAAAAGTCGAAGTTGCCAGAGCGGGATCTATGGCCTGGAATTGAGATTGCGTTGGCAAATGATTTACCTACTTCACAATCGACGGCTCACATTATTACTAACCGTCCTAAAATATATGCCTACGCTGCTTCGATATTGGTTGTTGGTCTGATTAGCTGGTTTGTAGTGATGCAAAAGCCAACTGGGTTAGCGCAACAAGATTTGGTATCACTGTTGAGTAACCAGCACCAACAGCAAAAACAGGCGCTGTTGGTTAAGTTTCAAGACCAACCTGCCTTGACGGAAAATTGGCAAACTCAATTAACCGAGCTGGACGATGCAGCTATCGCAATTAAAGCAGCTCTTAAACAAGATCCAGACAATATAGCATTATTGAAGATGCTACAAAATGTGCATCAGCAGCAAATTAACCTGATTGAGCGCGTGCATTCACCTAAGTGGAGACAGATTTAATGGCACATATCCCTTTGAATATGATAGTAAAAACTCAGGTATTGAGAAGGCTTACATTAGCGACAAGTTTATATATTTTTAGCGCTTTAGCCTGGTCAGGCGAAAAAATAGAACAAACTACTGAAGCAGATAAAGATGGCTACGTACAAATCGAACATCTAGGTGGATTTGCGGACATAAAAGGGTGGTCAAAAAATGAAGTGAAGGTAATGGGCGAGTTAGGCGATCGCACTGAGAAATTCATTTTTGAGCGTGATGGTAATGAAGTGCTTATCAGGGTAAAAGTCAAACATCAGCGATGGGGCGGAAATTGGAAGGATGGAGATGGCGATAATTTGCGGATCTATGTTCCTTTTGATAGTCATGTAAAGTACACCTCTACCAACGCTAATGTGGAAGCTTCGGATATTCGAGGCAGCACTGATATTGACACAGTGAATGGAAATATAGATGTGTCGGATTTGTCCGGGAGAATAATCATTGAGGCTGTTAATGGTGATATCCATGCACGTCAATTGCAAGGTGATATAAAAATCGAGACCGTCAATGGTGATATTGAAGACAAAGACTCAACCGCCAGTGAAGCCGGTTATTCTTCGGTAAATGGCGATATCGATGTGCGAGTTGCCAGTCTTGAAGTAAAAGCTGAAACCGTCAATGGCGATATCGAACTGGTTTTGGATAAAGTTAATCAGTTAAATTTAGATACGGTCAATGGCACTATGACCATAAAGATGGAATTGGCCAAGCAGGGTGATGTGCGCGCTAGCAGTGTTGGTGGTGATATCAATTTGTATTTCAAGCCTGACGTATCTGCGCGTTTCGACTTACAGGGTCATGCAGGTGGGCGAATCGTGAATAAGCTATCTCAAGATAAAGAGCAAAAAGCGAAATATGGGCCCAGTCGTTGGCTAGAGTTTTCTCACAATGGAGGCAATGGTCGAGTGAATGTTTCCACCGTTAGCGGGCGGATCAAAATCGATAAACATTAACCATTAATAATAGCTCAGCAATGGCCTGACTGTGGCGATGAAAATATGTTGACTGAACTGCTACCTTTCCCCTCACACCGACATTTATTGTGAGGGGATCGGTAGAATACAAACCGAAACTGCAGTTAGATTTTATTCTTTAATAATTTTAATGCTCTTTAAACAACATTCTTCGGCCTCTGCTTATCAGAAAACCGATAATAAAACCGACTACCAACATTACACCTATCAAGGTAGCGACAGGCAAATCTGCAGTCCAAAATAAGAATGAAACAGGTACATTATGCAAGTTTTGTAAAATAAAAATAACGCTTAACGAGAGCAAAGTATAAATACTGATTTTGGTAAATTTATGCATTTTCGTATTCTCACTTTATAAAATAGATGCCACATAACTTGAATCTATTGGGAAATCAAACCGCAGTAAATCATTTCAAAGCTCTTAACGCACGCTATTTTTATTATCCCAAGAAATAATCTGAGAATAATATGTAAGTCTAATATCTTTATCAAAACTGCTACAAGTGTTGCAATCAACTGTGCGAATACATGGGTCGTGAATGCGTATTCATTGGCAGCACTAACTTGGGAGTTTTTTGTTTCTGTCAAAGCACGTCTTCTCTTTATAGATTGCTAAAAATCACGCATAATAGTCGACCGATAGTCGATAGCGATAAAGACGCATTTCATGAAAGTGGTTGCCAACAAAAACTCAGACGACAAAGTTGAAAAACTTAAAATCCCACCGCACTCGATGGAAGCCGAGCAGTCGGTATTGGGAAGTATGCTAATTGCCCCGGATTCCTGGGATAAAGTCGCTGAAGTTGTGGTTGAGGAGGATTTCTACAATCGTTCTCACAGAACTATTTTCCGATCTATTCTCAGACTTTTATCAGGCAATCAACCCGTTGATATCATCACCGTGTCTGAAGAACTTGAAAAGCATGATGAATTAGAAGAAGCGGGTGGTTTTACTTACTTAGGTGAGTTAGCGCAAAATACCCCAAGTGCTGCCAATGTTGTGGCTTATGCAGAAATAATCAAAGAGCGAGCTATCACCCGTGAACTAATCGGCGTGGCTCATAATATTGCCGATATTGGGTATAATCCAGAAGGTCGCGATAGTAGCCAAATACTTGATTTGGCGGAAACTCAAATATTTGATATCGCCGAAAAACGTACCGGTGCTAATGAAGGCCCGAAAGATGTTGAGTCGGTGTTAGGGAAGACCATTGATCGACTCGAAGCACTGATTAAAAATAACAAAGAAGTCACCGGTGTATCCACCGGATATACTGATTTGGACAAAAAAACCAGTGGCTTGCAATCTTCAGATCTCATCATTGTTGCAGCTCGTCCATCGATGGGAAAAACCACCTTTGCGATGAACCTGTGTGAAAATGCGATGCTATTGGAAACTAAACCTGTTTTGGTATTCTCCTTAGAGATGCCTGCAGAGCAGATTATGATGAGGATGCTGGCTTCGCTAAGCCGAGTAGACCAAACTAAGATCCGTACGGCGCAACTGGATGATGAAGATTGGGCTCGCATGTCAAATACTATGGCTATGCTCAAAGACAAAGACAATCTTTTTGTAGATGATTCTTCAGGTCTGACTCCAATGGATGTTCGCACCCGGGCGCGAAAATTGGCTCGGGATCGCGGCGGTATTAGTCTGATAATGATCGATTATTTGCAGCTTATGCGAGTGCCTTCATTAAGTGATAACCGTACTTTAGAGATTGCAGAAATTTCACGTTCGTTAAAAGCCTTGGCTAAAGAGCTAGAAGTTCCCGTCGTAGCGCTGTCTCAGCTCAATCGTAGTTTGGAGCAAAGGGCAGATAAACGCCCGATCAACTCTGATTTGCGAGAATCAGGTTCAATAGAGCAAGATGCCGATTTGATCATGTTTATATATCGTGACGAAGTGTATAACGAAAATACTGAGCTAAAAGGCGTTTCAGAAATCATTCTGGGTAAACAACGGAATGGACCAATTGGTACAGTAAGATTAACCTTCCAAGGTCAGTTTTCGCGTTTTGATAACTATGCAGGTCCTGCTTACTCAGATGAGTAAGCTCAGCCGATTAAACACCGGACACTCTTCGTAAATATCCCATGAGCAGTGATTGAGTTCTAAGTCGATACTTTCCTTCCTATACACTATACAAAGCCATAATTAAGTAGTTGAACCCTAAGGGCACCTAATCCCGTTAACGTTACTACCAACCTCTTTACCTTTGCACTCTTAATATTGTTAGTTAGATGAATTTGTATGGGGAGTGCCCACGTAATTTCTGATTTCTATGATGGGTGTCCACGTAATTTCTGATGGGTGTCCAGGTAATTTTCCAGGTAATTTCTGTTTCACGATGAATTTCAGGCAATAAAAAAGCGGCTTTTCAGCCGCTTTTTTTGTAACTTATCTAAGCTCTTAGTTACGTTTAACTTTTTCTTTTTTAGTAGCAGTAACGACAGCTTCAATACGACGATTGATTTTGTTCGCTGCAACTGTGTTGCTTGTATCTAACAACTGAGTTTCACCGAAACCTTCAGCAGTGATTCTAGCAGCATTGATACCGTATTTGCTGATTAGCAATTGTCTAACAGCTTTTGCACGGCTTAGTGAAAGAGACATGTTGTAGTCAGCTTTACCTGGAGCAGATGCATGGCCTTCAATTACCGTTGAAGTGTTAGGGAAACGGTTCATGAAATCAGCAAATTCTTGGAATTTAGCGTCATCAGGGTTTTCGATTTTGTCGCTGTTGTTACCAAATAACACTTTAAGTGTTTCGCGTACTTCAACTTCTTCAAAAACACTACAACCATCGCTGTCTACTTTATCTGTCATAGGTGTATTAGCACACTTATCAACATTATCAAGCACACCGTCTTGGTCCATATCAAGCTCTAAACTACAGCCTTTCACGCCAACAGGGGTGCCAGCAGGCGTGTTAGGGCATTGGTCGATGTCGTTTAATACGCCATCACCATCTGAATCTATGCTACAACCTTTGCTGTCAACACGAGCACCAATTGGTGTGTTAGGGCACTGATCAAGAGTATCGTTTACGCCGTCTTGGTCAGAATCGCCAACTGGCTTAGGACCACTCTTAGCACCAAAAGCATATGCCAAGCCTACTTTTAGACTAACGTCATGCCAAGACTCACCAAAATCGTGGTAAGCAGCTGCTTCAGTAATTAGTTTAAAGTTTTCAGCAAGTTCGAAGTGCTTACCAAGACCAAGGCTTGCCATGTTGCCGCCTTGTTCCATGTTGATATGCTTGATACCACCGAAGATATACAGTAAATCATCTTCTAGGAAATACATCGCATCAGCACCAATGCGGTTAGCAGTGTCATCAGCTAAAGCTGTGTCGCTTTCCAAATTGATTTTTGCATACTCAATACGTCCACCCCATTGGCCATCGCCTCTGAAACCGTATTCTACGCCGTAGCCATATCCTGGGTCATAAGATGTAAAGTTAAACGACTTTTCTTCATCTGGCTTGTAGATTTCTACAAATCCAGCGATCCATTTTTTATATTCAGGCTCTTCCGCTGCGAAAGCATTGGTTGAAAGTGCAGCTAGCAAGCTGACAGCGATAAGTGATTTTTTCATGTTTCCATCCTAAGCGTTTATAGTTATTACAATTAAATTGAGTAAGTTTTACCGGCTGGCGGTTAATCTCTACTTCTTTTTATTCATTTCCGTTTACTGTCGCGATTATTGTTCGCGACCCTGCGCTGTTTCTATGCTCACCTAAATAAATACCTTGCCAGGTACCAAGTGCCAAGCGTCCGGAGCTAATCGGTATCGTTAAATTGTTACCTATCAAGCTCGCTTTAAGGTGAGCCGGCAGATCGTCACTACCTTCAAGAGTATGCAAATAGTATTCCGCATTTTCCGGTGCAAGTATATTAACATATGATTCCATGTCCTGACGCACTGTTGGATCGGCATTTTCATTAATTGTTAAACTTGCACTGGTATGTTGGATAAATAAATGCAGTATTCCAACAGAAACCTCTCTTATCTCGGGTAACTGTTTAGTAATTTCGTTGGTTACTAAATGAAATCCACGAGGTCTTGCAGTGAGCCGTAATTGTTTCTGTTGCCACATTGCGACACTACTTATCGAAACATATTTCTAGATAAGCCTTACCAGCATCGCTAATAAAGGGCAATATCATTCTCGGCCCGTCTACTTGATGATTTATAGTATGGTTTTTACCTGTTACTACAACAGGAGTCGCCATACCAAAATCGTAGCCTTGTTCACTGAGTGTCATTTTAGCACCACCGCAAACCATGTTAGCTATCTCGCCGACCATGTCAGCTACTTCTTCATTAATTTTATCTGGTTTTTCACCCAACATTCTATGCATAATTTCTAATGCTAGGGATTCATCAAATGTGATCGAAAGAGAACCTTTTAAATCTGTCCCCACCATACCGATAAGTCCAGACACATCACCAAACGCTTTGGGGTCCGACTTCTTCTGTGGCTTACCTGGTTTCAGCTCAGTTTGAGCCATAGTTTTTAAAACATTGACTAAAGCTATTATAAATGGATTTATGAATTGTACATTCATTCCGACTATAGTTCCTTTTCAGACTGCACTAATTATGCAACCAAATGTGAAAAAAATAACGCTATTATTATGTTAGCTCTTTTATTGGCAGTGTGCACAGGTACCATGAGCCTCGATGGTTTGCTTGGTAACTTTGAATCCTACACTGTCAGCCTGACTGTCCAATTTATCCTTTAATCCTTCTGACTGGATTTCTTTGACCTGTCCGCAAAGATCGCATATCAAAAATTGGACTGGATGATTACAGTCAAAATGATGACAAGCTACAAATGCATTGGTCGATTCCAATCGATGTATCAGACCAAATTCTAATAAAAAGTCTAACGTACGATATACAGTAGCAGGCTTAGCGCCTGCTTCGGTTAACTTCAATTCATCAAGCAGCTCGTACGCACCTACAGCACCTTGTTTACTTAGAAGCAGTTCGTATACTTTTTCTCTAAGGTGCGTAAAACGTGCACCTTTGGCTTCGCAATATTCTCGTGCTTTGGAAAGCTGAGAGTCGTGTTTCATTTCAATTGTTATCCCAACAACGCTTCACTGTGTAGTGAATGGATTAGTTCATCTTCTAATTCGAACCTCTCCATCAGATTCTGTCCCAACTTTGACAAATTTATGTCAAAGGTTTCCAGTGACCTGTCGGTATTAGCCTCGGCAAATTCGTCATTAAACGCTAACGCTTCCTCAGTCAACAGAGCAATTTGCGGATAGATTCTATCAGCTAGTGATTTACTCGATGTTGTGTCTGAGGTTTCAGCAATGATCTTGTCATAGACTTCAAAGTGGCCTGCCGAAATATAATCCATCAAAATTTCGCAGAACAATCGGATAGAATCTAAATCAGGTAGCCCATCAACTTTTCTTTGATAGGGAGGAATCCCGGCTAATTCGCAGTATTTCACTAATAAATCTTGCCTTTCATGCAACCAAACATCTATTGCGTTGTGGCTCCCGACCCATTTCTTCTTCGATTGTTCAAATTGGCTTAACATTTTTTTCCTTATTAGGACACAGTCATGCTAGAGCAATCCCCATAGTATATCATCGGCTTAGCGGTAACAAAACACTAGAATTAGGCTACTCTTGTCTGAAATTGCTATCTTTTACACACTTAAGTAGTGAAAACACCCTAAAATACTAAAAATTCATTTAGAATTACTAATTTAAAGTATTTTCAACCTTATGTCAGAGTATTTTTTTTGGCAAGTGCAGTTTGTCGGCTTTTTGTCGCAAATGATGATGTGATGACCTTTTTTAGGGTCTCTAAAAAGTAACAGTTTGAGATATTATGATAATAGATATTGAACGCGCTGACGCAGAACAAACCGCTTACTGGATAATATTCAGTGGTGATCGCATTGTAGCAAAAAAGCAACAGCAAGCGTTGCTTAAATCATCCTGGCGATATTTACGTTTCATTCACCACTATAGTGACCAGGTTGTGCACATTGGAGAGCTTGATGATGCACCGTGTTATTCTGTCGATCTCGGCCTCGAAGCCTTGCCTGAGGATGAGTACGAAACCGTTAGCTTACGCTCACTATTTATGAGTCAGAATGAGTCGGTTTTTTCCACGGTTGCCCGCGCCTGGCAGTTGATATTATTTAGGCGAACTCATCGTTATTGTGGTAAATGCGGTAGTGCCATGCAACAGGTTGATTGGGAAATGGCGATGCATTGCCATTCTTGCCACCATCGCTGTTATCCTCGAGTGTCTCCTTGCATTATTGTCTCTATTCGCAAAGGCGATAAAATATTACTAGCTCAAGGCAAAGCGCAACGAGAGCGTAAAATGTTTTCCACCTTGGCTGGGTTTGTAGAAAGCGGAGAAAGCCTCGAACAGGCGGTTCATCGAGAGGTTTTTGAAGAAGTCGGTATAAAAATTAAGAATTTACAATACTTCTCTAGTCAACCTTGGCCTTTCCCTCATTCATTAATGATGGGCTTTTTAGCAGAACATGATGAAGGGGATATCGAAGTGGACGGTCATGAAATACTCGAGGCCCATTGGTATGATGTGAATGCCTTGCCAATAGTGCCGCCTAGCATGTCTATTGCAGGCAAGCTTATAGATCACACCATCCAGGAAATTAAAGGCCATAAATAAAAACGCCCTGCAAAAGCAGGGCATGAATTTGTTAGCGTGGAGGGCCCGTTGAACAGGCTTCTTAATTGATATAATTTTGTAAAGCAGACACGTTATAGCAAAATAGTGTAACTAGAGGCAAGAAAAAATCGCAAATATTGTTATTTATCTACCTTTAGGGCAATAAACGTATTCTTTTGCTTCCATTTTTTACTACAATAGCCAACCTACAAAATCTAAAAAGTCATGCTGAATAACGCATTTGTGATCTTTTTAAGGGTTTGGTATTTATCTTTGGTGTACTTCAAATTTAGAGGCATTTAATGCAGTTAAAAAATGATCGTTATCTTCGTGCTCTCCTTCGCCAACCTGTAGACGTAACTCCGGTCTGGATGATGCGCCAAGCCGGGCGCTATTTACCTGAATACAAAGCGACCCGAGCAGAAGCTGGTGATTTTATGTCGTTATGCAAAAATGCAGAGTTGGCCTGTGAAGTAACTTTGCAACCTTTGCGTCGGTTTAAGTTAGATGCGGCTATTTTATTTTCTGATATTTTAACCATACCAGACGCCATGGGCTTAGGTTTGTATTTTGAAACCGGCGAAGGGCCGAAATTTAGTAAACCTATTACCTCAATCAGTGATGTAAAAGCCTTACCCGTGCTAGACCCAGAAGATGAGCTCGGCTATGTAATGAACGCGGTCCGTACCATCAGAAAGAATCTCAAGGGAGAAGTGCCGCTAATCGGTTTTTCAGGTAGCCCATGGACCCTCGCAACTTACATGATTGAAGGGGGCTCTAGTAAAGCATTTACTAAAATTAAAAAGATGGCTTTTAGTGATCCCCAAGCTTTACATTTATTACTCGATAAGTTGGCCGACTCAGTTATTTTGTATCTCAATGCTCAGATCGCCGCTGGCGCGCAGTCAGTTATGATTTTTGATACCTGGGGAGGCGTATTAACGCCAAGAGACTATAAGTTATTTTCGTTACAATACATGCACAAAATTGTCGATGGATTGACACGAGAATACGACGGACAGATAGTCCCAGTTACGCTATTTACTAAAAATGGTGGTATGTGGCTAGAGTCGATTGCCGCTACCGGTTGTGATGGAGTGGGCCTAGATTGGACTATTGATATTGCTGATGCTAAACGCCGAGTTGGAGATAAAGTGGCATTGCAGGGCAATATGGATCCGTCGATTCTTTACGGTAGTAAAGAACGTATTGAACAAGAAGTAAAAGACATCCTAGCCGGCTTTGGGGAAGGCAATGGACATGTATTTAATCTTGGCCATGGCATCCATCTTGATGTTCCGCCAGAAAATGCCGGAATATTTGTTGAAGCTGTGCATAAATATAGTCAGCCATATCATGTTGAAACCGAATAAATGAAAATACTGATACTGGTATTAGCCACCTTCGCCGTGGCATTTAGCAGTGGTTTTTGGCTGGGACAAACGTCCCAGTCAAAAACTCAGTTGTTGATAGAAAATACTCAAGACCCCAATGCACTATCGCCCGCCTCACAATCTTCTACTATGGCAGCGCTTAATGAATTAAATTTGAACCGTGAAAATGTCACTAGTGTAGCTCAAGATCCGATTGCAGATGATAACGTGCACAAGGTAGATAGCAGTCTATCAACGAGCGCAGTTGAGGAAATGAAGCGGGGCTCTCAGCTTAGGGCATTAGGCCATAGCTTTAGTGAAGCTGGCATTCAACGTCAACAAAACCAGTTGGCGCAAGATACATTTCAACAACAATTTAGCGAAGATACGCGGGATTATGATGCCCAGTTTGCAGTAACTGATTACTTGAATTTACACGAGCACGCAAATCTCATCTCCGTGTATAAAATTGATTGCAATGAAGCACACTGTCAATTAATCGGCCAGTTTGAGGGACATCATAAAGACTGGGACAAAGTGGTGGAAGGAATGAAACACAGCGATTGGTGGAAATATAATGGCACCTCAAGTTCTTCAAGTAGTAAAGACGGTGTAACCTACTTTACCATGTTCCTCGAAAAATAGTCCCTTGTCAGTTGCATATGCTGGCAGCTAAGCATCGCGCTTTAAGCCTTTTTCAACACTACGAATCAATCGTTGGGTTACTCTAAAGGTTGGCCCTTCAATATGTTGTGATTGCCGCTTAGTTTGTTGCTCGATAGCCCACCTGATATGCTCTTTTACTAGCTCGCAAGCATGCTCCAAAGCTTGGTTTAACGTACTGAGAATGGTTGGATCAAAATCTGCATTTCCCATCGCTACAGCAATATTACGTTGCCACTTTTGATGGCCTATTCGTCTGATCGGAGAGCCTTCGGTATTCGTTAAGAAGCGCTGCTCGTCCCAATTAAACAAGGTCACTAAGTCTTGATTGGATAGCTGTTGTCGAGGATGGAAATCATCTTCGCTGGTAAGTTGAGCATACCTGTTCCACGGGCAAATTAACTGGCAGTCATCACAACCGTAAATTCTATTGCCTATCAAGGGGCGCAGCTTTTCAGGAATTGCCCCGTTATGTTCTATGGTGAGGTATGAGATACACCGCCGAGCATCCACTACATAGGGCTCGACAATCGCCTGAGTTGGACAGATTGTAATACAGGCATTGCATCCACCACAGCCATCAGATGCGGGTTGATCAACAGGTAAGGGAATATTGACAAACAATTCTCCTAGAAAAAACCAAGAGCCCGCCGTTTTGTTTAATGTCAGACTATGCTTACCAGTCCAACCAATACCGGCTTTTTGCGCTATAGCGTGTTCCAAGACTGGGGCGGAGTCGACAAAAGGACGAAACTCGGCGGTAGTTGCTTGCAGTTCAATTTTTTCGCCCAGTTGTTTCAGTCTTTTACGTAATAATTTGTGATAGTCTCGACCCAATGCATAACGGCTGATGTAACCTTGCTGTTTGTTCTTTAGGCTCTTAGCAAAGCCTGCGTCGGGGGGAAGATAATCCAGCCGCACGCTGATAATGCGGACTGTACCGGGCACCAGTAGCTTAGGATCTAGTCGCTTTTCTTGATTGCGTTCAAAAAAAGACATGTTGCCGTGATAGCCATTATCTAGCCATTTCTGCAGATATTGTTGTTGTTGGCTAAGATCAGTATCACTGATACCTATTTGCTGAAAGCCTAGCGCTTTTGCCCACTCCTTGATACTTTTTATAAGATCATCGAGAAATTGAGGAGAAAATTGTGTCATTCAGGTCCTTAGATACCGAGTTATCAGGTGAGAGCCTATCACAAAATGTATATCGCGCTGAACAAGTCAGGCTGTTAGAACCTCAAGCGGCTGAAAATCTGGGATTCAGTATGTTTGAAATTATGCAACAGGCAGGTCAGAGCTTGTTCGATTGGATCAGTGCTAAGTATACTCTTGAGCACAAAATCCTAGTTGTAGTTGGAACGGGTAATAATGGTGGTGACGGTTATATTGCTGCCACTCAACTGCGCATTAAAGGCTATTCAGTGACGCTATGCAGTAGTGACCCAGCGAAAATATTAAGTGGTGATGCTCATAGTGCCAGACAACTTTATGAACAGCAGGGCTTTTCGGTAGAAGGCATCGACGATGTTGATTTCACTACTGTTGATTTAATTGTAGATGCATTACTGGGAACGGGGTTAACCGGTGAGGTGCGGGCGCCGTTTGACAGCATCATTGCGCGTATTAATGCGTCTCCCGCCAAGGTATTGGCAGTAGATATTCCATCTGGTGTGCATGCCGATACTGGAGTATCGCTTGGGTCGAGTGTTGATGCTGATTTTACTCAAACATTTGTCGCAATTAAGCCAGGCTTGATAACTGGGCAAGGCAAAAGTAGCTGTGGTCAATTGACCGTTGCCCCCCTTGCCATAGGCAGTGCGTTTCCGGCCTTACAACAACCCTTTGCCAGTAAAGTTAACTTTGACAATTTTTCGTCGTTAAAACAACGCAAAGCAGATAGTCATAAGGGCAATCACGGGCGTTTACTGTGCATTGGCGGTAACAAAGGTATGGCTGGAGCCATGCGTCTAAGTGCCGAGGCTGCACTGCGCTGTGGGGCCGGTTTAGTTAAGGTGTTCTGTCATGATGCTAGCCAAATTCAAGTGAGTCAGGGGCGACCTGAGATAATGCTCACCAGTGAAAACTTACATCAAGCGCTGCATTGGGCTGATTGTATCGTGTTTGGACCCGGGCTGGGACAAGACTCTTGGAGTCAACAAATTTTTAGTCAACTACTGAGTTATTTGATTCACGAAGATAAGCCGATAATTATAGATGCGGATGGGCTCAATTTGCTGAGTAAGCACTTACACAAGTTCCACCTGACTAACCTTATCGTTACCCCTCATGCAGCAGAGGCCGCGCGCATGTTAAATATGGCAGTTGGGGATGTAGATAATGACAGGTATGGCACGGTTCAGGCACTGCATAGTCGTTACCAAGCGCATTCTGTTTTGAAAGGGGCGGGAACGCTTATTCAAAATAACCAAGGCTTATTTGTTTGTGGCAACGGTAATCCTGGTATGGCTACTGGTGGCATGGGTGATGTTTTGTCAGGGGTTTTAGGGAGTTTGATGGCTCAAGGCATGACTTCGTCATTGGCAAGCCTGTATGGAACCTGTTTGCATTCTGCGGCAGCTGATTTGGCTGCCAACAAATGCGGGCAGCGTGGTATGATAGCCAGTGATGTCATTGCGCAGCTGAGGCCGCTGGTTAATTGAAGATGAAATATACACAGTTTTTACAAGATGAGCAGGCGACTTATGCCTTGGCCGGAGTCGTGGCTAAGCTTTGCATGCAACGCACTGTCATCTATTTATCAGGTGATTTAGGCGCGGGAAAAACAACCTTTAGTAGAGGGTTTTTGCACGGTTTAGGCTTTGAAGGTATTGTAAAAAGTCCCACCTATACTCTTGTCGAGCCCTACGAAGTCGCAGGGTGGCGCGTGTTTCATTTTGATCTTTATCGTTTGTCTGACCCAGAAGAACTGGAGTTTATGGGCATACGGGATTATTTTGAAGACGATTGTTTGTGTTTGATCGAGTGGCCCGATAAAGGTGCTGACCTATTGGCATCGGCTGATTTAGAGATTAGTATAGGATTTGAGTCCGAAGGACGGCAGATTAATATACTCGCAAATAACGATTACGGTCGAATGATTGTCAGCAAGCTAAAATAATAATGAAAATGACACTGCGCACGGGTTTAAATCACATAGCGATTGGCATCTACTTGATGTTTGCCAGTTGCATCGCTGTGGGCGCAAATAGTATTGAAGGATTACGGATTTGGCCCTCGCCATCCAATACCCGTGTGGTGTTAGATTTAACCGAGCAACCCGAATACTCTTATTTTAGCCTATCTAATCCAGAACGGTTAGTCATAGACCTTTCCAATACAGTGGGTGATCTCGCCTTATCAAATTTAGTCAACAATAGTGATTTGATTAAGAAAATTCGCTATAGCACCCCTAAAGACAAAAAATCCATCCGGGTCGTGCTAGAGCTTAGCAAAAAAGCCAGCACTGAAATTTTTGCATTACCTCCCACTGCTCCCTATAAAAACCGCTTGGTAATTGATTTAAGCGAACCGGATAGTCAATCGCAAACGGTGATGCTATCCAGTGACAACTCTACCCGCGATAGAGATATCATCATCGCAATCGACGCCGGGCACGGTGGGGAAGACCCTGGCTCAATTGGTCGTTCAGGTAGTTATGAAAAGAATATAACCTTGAGTGTCAGTAAGCAGTTGGCTGCTTTGGTGGAGCGTGAGTCCGGTTTAAGGGCTGTCATGACCCGGACCGGCGACTATTATATATCGCCAAATAAACGTCCTGAAATTGCCCGGCGCAGTAAGGCTGACCTATTGATCTCTATTCACGCGGATGCATTCACAACACCACAACCCAGTGGCGCTTCAGTTTGGGTGCTTTCCATGGGTAGAGCCAACTCTGAATTGGGTCGCTGGATGGAGCGTACCGAACGTCATTCTGAATTATTGGGTGGCGCCGCAGAAGTGATCCAAGATACCGCCAGTGAACTCTATTTAACCCAAGCATTGTTAGATATGTCGATGGACCATTCTTTGACAACCAGTTACAACATTAGCGAAAAAGTGATCAAGCAACTTCGCCAAGTGACTAAATTACATAAGAAAAAGCCGCAAGCTGCAAGCCTCGCAGTGTTAACATCGCCAGACATTCCGTCAATTTTAGTCGAAATCGGCTTTATTTCTAATCCCACTGAAGAGAAAAATTTAAATTGGTCAAAGCATCGTCAAAAACTAGCGGATTCAATTTTTTCGGCGATTAAACAATATTTCCACACCATGCCACCTGATGGCACCTTATGGGCGAGTAATGCTAAAGCGGAAAAGCGCACTCATCGGGTAAGCCGTGGCGAATCTCTATCATTATTGGCCCAACGATATAATGTAAGAGTGAGCGCTATAAAGGAGGCGAACAATCTACGTGGAGATACGGTCCGTATTGGACAGCTTTTAACTATTCCTAGCATTTAACTTTCATCCTTATCATTTAACTTCATCAACAAAGGTTTTCGTTTGGCAATTCAAATTCTTTCTACACAATTGGCCAATCAGATTGCTGCAGGTGAAGTGGTAGAGCGACCTGCGTCAGTGGTTAAAGAATTGGTAGAGAACAGCATTGATGCGGGTGCCAAGCATATAGATGTTGAAATAGATAAGGGGGGGCACAAGCGAATTTGTATCCGTGACAATGGTAGCGGAATTGAAAAGACCGAATTGCAATTAGCTTTGAGTCGCCACGCAACCAGCAAAATTAGTCAGTTGGATGACTTAGAAAATATTCAGAGTCTTGGCTTTCGCGGTGAGGCATTAGCCAGTATCAGCTCGGTGTCCAGGCTTACCCTTACCTCCAAGCCCGCCAATCAGCAAGAGGCATGGCAGGCTTGTGCAGAAGGTCGCGACATGCAAGTAACAATAAATCCTGCTGCGCATCCAGATGGCACCAGCATTGAGGTGGTGGATTTGTTTTTTAATACGCCGGCCAGGCGCAAGTTTTTACGTGCTGAGAAAACTGAATTCAATCACATCGAAGAAATTATCAAGCGAATAGCATTGAGTCGATTTGATGTTGGAATAACATTGAAACACAACGGTAAAGTGGTGCGTAAGTTCCCTGCTATAGGCAATCACAGTGCGCCGATAAAACGTATATCTGCAGTGTGCGGCAATGTTTTCGCTGAAAACTCAGTACAAACCAACAGCCAATATGAAGGTATGAAGTTAACCGGTTGGTTATCTACACCCGGGTTTGATAGACCTCAAAACGACCTACAATATTTTTATGTTAACGGGCGCGTCATGCGCGATAAGTTGATCAATCATGCAATAAGGCAAGCCTATGAAGGGTTAATTGACCCAAATAGTCATGCTGCATTTGTGTTATATCTTGATATCGATCCTCACCAAGTAGATGTAAACGTGCATCCTGCTAAGCATGAAGTACGCTTCCATCAATCTCGGCTTGTGCACGATTTCATTTTTCGTTGTTTGTCAGAAACTTTAAATCAATCTTTTCAAACCTCTGTTAATGCTTCAGACCAGGACACAGAGGATGACAAAGGCCTTAACCCAGCCGATTCCGCTGCACTAATGGTACCTGTGGAATTAGCTACAGCAGAGCCTGCCCATGATTATATTCGGCCCCTCGATCATCAATCCCATTTGAATCCAACAACGGTTGGAGCATCCACCGGTATTCGCCCTAGCAGTTTAGGGGGGTCATCAAAATCAGCAGCCGGGCAATTCAATCGGCCTATGACTTTATCTGCTCGACAAGACAATGCCGCTCAAAACTACCAAAGGTTAATGCAATCTAGTGTGCCAATTGATAGCAATGTTGCGCAGCACCAATGGCTGGCTTTAGGAGATAAACATGTCATCTTTAATTTGCAGGGCAAGTACCTATGTTGTGAAGCTGTTGCGCTGAACTGTTGTCGGTTAAAAGAATTTTTTGCCAGCAAAGCGCAGGTTAAACAGCCTTTACTGATGCCTGTTTCAATGGATGTCAGCTATGTACAATGGCAACGAATCGAGGCACGTTTAGACAAACTAGCTGAAATGGGCTTCGAATTTAGTTATATCAATCAACGGATCTTGCTTAAACAGGTGCCGGCAGGATTGCGTCAGCTTAATTGGTCAGGAGTGATAACTAATCTATTTAATGAGCCGATAAGTCAGCAAGATACAGAGTTAGATATTGTGACGCAATTTATAGGTAGTATCGCACAAATACAACTGAGCGCTATTTTCAGTCAAGAGGGGGATTGCAAATCACTAATTCATTGGCTATTCAGCATGGATGATTGGCAACATATCGTCAGTCAAAATGGTAAGATCATTGCACTGCAAGAATGGATTAATAATTTAGATGAATAAATCGCCTAATTTGCCGCCTGCTATATTTTTGATGGGGCCCACCGCGTCTGGCAAAACACAACTGGCGATAGAGTTATGTCAACAGTTGCCCTGTGAAATTATCAGTGTAGATTCCGCTTTGATTTATCGCGGTATGGATATAGGTACGGCTAAGCCAACTGCTGCCGAATTAGCGGCTGCTCCTCATCGACTGATCGATATACTCGACCCTGCCGAGTCGTATTCGGTGGCTAATTTTAGACAAGATGCATTAGCGGCAATGAAAGAAATTAGCGCTAAGGGAAAAATTCCGCTGTTAGTGGGCGGAACCATGATGTACTTTAAGAGTTTGGTTGATGGTTTATCGCCATTACCCGCCGCTGATGAGATGATTCGACAAGGATTGCTGGAACAGGTGGAGTTGCAGGGCTGGGCATTTATGCACCAGCGGTTAATGCAGATTGATCCGGTCTCGGCCAAGAGAATTCATCAAAATGATCCGCAGCGGCTGTTAAGAGCATTGGAAGTTTATGAAATTACTGGTAAAACTCTTACTGAGTTAACACAGCAGATATCTGATCAGATTCCATACAAGGTAAATAAATTTGCCATTGTGCCGCCTGATCGGGCTATACTACATCAGCGAATTGAGTCAAGATTTCAGCTGATGATTGCTAACGGCTTTGAGCAGGAAGTAGAATCCTTAATGGCTCGAGGAGATTTACATTTAGATATGCCATCAATGCGTTGTGTCGGTTACCGACAAATGTGGCATTATTTGCAGGGAAATGACAAGTTTGATGATATGATTTTCAAAGGTGTAGCGGCAACACGCCAATTAGCGAAGCGACAATTGACCTGGTTAAGAAGCTGGAAAAATTTAAATTTGCTAGATGGAGTTGAAAAACACAATTTGACTACCATAATCAAGCTTAGTAATACGGATACCTAAAGCACAACTATACAGCCCCGAGTTTTACTGTATAATTTGTCTACCGGGTGAAAACCATAATAAAAAGAAAAGGATAAGGAAAAGTGATGGCTAAGGGGCAATCTTTACAAGACCCATTTTTAAACGCACTTCGAAAAGAACGTATTCCGGTTTCAATTTATCTTGTCAACGGGATCAAACTTCAAGGTCAAGTGGAATCATTTGATCAGTTTGTAATTCTGTTAAAAAATACCGTCAGCCAAATGGTTTATAAGCACGCGATATCAACAGTCGTGCCTTCACGCGCTATCAATATTTCAACGGGTACGCAACCAGATGGTGAAAACGGTGAATAAATCTCAATAGGAGAAAAGCTTGTTTGACCGTTATGAAGCAGGCGAGCAGGCTGTTTTAGTACATATAGAATTTTCCGACGAATCTAGTAAAGAAGATCTTGATGAACTACAGATGCTTGTCTCATCGGCTGGCGTGAATGCTGTAGATGTTATTACTGGATCTCGTCAGGCCCCTCATCCCAAATATTTCGTTGGTAGTGGTAAAGCCGAAGAAATTGCCAATGCCGTAAGAGCTAACGAAGCTGATGTGGTGATATTTAATCATCCTCTTTCCCCCTCACAAGAGCGTAACTTAGAGGCGCTTTGCAAATGCCGGGTACTGGATCGGACTGGCTTAATCCTTGATATATTCGCTCAACGAGCGAGAACTCACGAGGGTAAGTTGCAAGTAGAGTTAGCTCAGCTTAAACATATTTCAACCCGTTTAATCCGTGGCTGGACCCACTTGGAGCGACAAAAAGGTGGAATCGGTTTGCGGGGACCAGGGGAAACCCAGTTAGAAACCGATCGAAGATTGCTGCGGGTACGTATTAAAAGTATTCTACGACGTCTTGAAAAGGTGCAGAAGCAACGTGAGCAGGGACGTCGTGCCCGTAAACGTGCTGAAATGCCAACGGTTTCTCTGGTGGGTTATACCAACGCTGGTAAATCTACCTTATTTAATACTATAACGGATGCCGGTGTTTACGCAGCTGATCAATTATTTGCGACACTGGATCCCACCTTACGGAAGATTCAGGTACAAGATGTGGGACCCACTATTCTAGCTGACACCGTTGGGTTTATCCGACACTTACCCCATGACTTAGTCGCAGCATTCAAAGCGACCTTGCAAGAAACACAAGAAGCTGATTTATTGTTACATGTGGTGGATCATGCCGATGAACAGTATATGGACAATATCGACCAAGTTAATGCGGTATTGGCTGAAATCGGTGCAGACGAAATACCGCAATTAATGGTTTGTAACAAAATCGATCGATTAGAAGGCGTTGAGCCAAAGATAGATAGGGATGATGAAGGAACACCCACTCGTGTGTGGATTTCTGCTCAACAGGGCCAAGGGATTGATTTATTATTTAATGCCCTCACTGATTGTTTATCGAAAAGCATTGTGGAATACACATTACGAATTCCCCCGAAAGAGGGTAAACTTCGTGGAGAGCTATTTCGTTTGAACTGTATTGCTTCAGAGTCGTATACAGAAGATGGGGATTGGTTGGTGGAAGTGCGCATGCCTGTCGCCGATTGGCACCGTTTAGAAAAGCGTTCGGATACGGATTTATCGAGTCTAGTGGTAACACACTGACACAATTTTTAAGCCAATTTATGTTTTAACCAGCAGTTTGGCAAAGTTTTAGACTTAACCTTAACGGAGAGTGATGATGGCTTGGAATGAGCCTGGTGGTAAGAACAACGACCCTTGGAAAAACAAGGGTGGGCGTGATCAAGGGCCACCTGATTTGGATGATATATTCAAAAATTTGTTTGGTAAATTCAGTAAGAAAGGTGGTGATGGCGGCTCAGGCGGAAAAAGCTTGGGTGGTGTTGGTATCACACTGATAGTAACCATTTTAGTAGTCGTTTGGGTAATTAGCGGTTTTTACACAATCCGTGAAGCTGAGCGTGGTGTGGTATTAAGATTTGGTGAATTTCATCAATTCGTCGAGCCAGGCCTAAAATGGAAACCGACGTTTGTCGATACTGTTGAGCCGGTCAACGTTCAGTCGATCAAATCTATGTCCTCAGAAGGTAGCATGCTGACCCAAGACGAGAACGTAGTTGGGGTTGAGATGGAAGTGCAGTACCGTATTGTTGAGCCATACAAATATACTTTCGCGGTGACTGATCCTACTCAAAGTCTGAATCAGGCGTTGAATAGTGCCATTCGTTATGTGGTCGGTCATTCTAATATGAATGATACATTAACCAGCGGTCGTGAAGTCATTCGTCAACAAGTGTGGCAAGAACTCGAAGCGATTATTGGTCCCTACGACATGGGTATCTCTATAGTCGATATCAACTTCAAAGATGCGCGGCCACCAAATGCGGTTCGTGAAGCCTTTGATGACGCCATTGCGGCACAAGAAGATGAACAACGCTTCATTCGTGAAGCTGAGGCTTACGCCCGTGAAATTGAACCTCGTGCTCGTGGTCAAGTGAATCGTATGGCTGAAGAAGCACAAGCCTATAAGCAACGTGTTACTTTGGAAGCACAGGGTGAAGTTGCAAGGTTCCAAGAGTTGTTGCCACAGTATGTTGCTGCACCCGTTGTTACCCGTCAGCGCATCTATTTGGAAACCATGGAGCAGGTATATCAAAATACCAGCAAAATCATGGTGGACAACAAAGGCTCTGGCAACATGATGTATTTGCCGCTAGATAAAATACTCGAAAATCAAGGTGCCGCAACGTCACGGTCAAATTCACGCAGTACCTTAGAAGGGCTGCAGGAAAACAAAATGACCACGCCGCAAAGCTCTAATTCGACACCTAGCACCACCTTGCGTGGTAATAGCACCAGATCGGGGAGAAATTAATAGATGAAAAATTTAGGATTAATACTCATCGTTGTTCTTCTACTCGTAGGCTTCGGTTCTTTGTTTGTTGTATCAGAGGGGAATAAAGCCATTGTTATCCAATTCGGTAAAGTAGAGCGTGACAGCCAAGGTGACACTAGAGTGTTTTCCCCTGGTTTACACTTCAAAATACCTCTGATTGATCGTGTCGTGCCTTTAGACGCGCGTATTCAGACATTGGATGATCCTGCTGGGCGTTTTGTTACATCCGAGAAAAAAGACTTAATCGTTGATTCTTATGTGAAATGGCGTATCAAAGACTTTGCTACTTACTACCTTTCAACAGGTGGAAACAAGTTGCAAGCTGAAGCGTTATTGAAGCAAAAAGTTAATAACGGTCTGCGCTCTGAATTTGGTACCCGTACTATTTCACAGATAGTCTCAGGTGAGCGCTCTGAGTTAATGGACGAAGCAATGAAACAGGCTTCAAGCAGTTCAGACGAACTCGGGATCGAAATTGTTGACGTGCGTGTTAAGCAAATCAACTTGCCAGATGAAGTCAGCAGTTCCATTTTCCAACGTATGCGTGCCGAGCGTGAAGCTGTTGCTCGTGAACACCGTTCGGAAGGTCGTGAACAGGCTGAAGTCATCAAGGCAGAGATAGACGCTAAAGTTACCGTTATGCTTGCTGATGCCGAACGTAACCTTCGTAAACTGAAAGGTGAAGGTGACGCACAGGCCGCCCAAATTTATGCAGAGACCTATTCGAAGAGCCCAGAGTTTTACTCCTTTCTTCGTAGTATGGATGCTTATAAAGCCGCCTTTGACAGCAAACAAGATGTGTTAATTGTTGAGCCTGATAGTGATTTCTTCAAATATATGAAAGACAGCGACGGCAAACGAAAGTAGTCGGACTCTTATAAAAAAGCGCCCTTGGGGCGCTTTTTTTATGGCTACTACTTGATGAACTTAGTGACCCAATGGCAGAGTATTGAATCAATGATAATACGCAATGTAAATAAAGCTGATTATGCGCAAATCAAACAACTGAATGATGAATTTGTGCATTTCACCAGTCCAATGGACATAGCAAGGATCAGTCAGTTGGACCAATGGGCCTGCTATCACAAAGTAGTCGAGAGAAAACCTTTGGCTAGGGACGAGTCAAAGCTTTTAGGCTTTTTGTTGGCTATGCCTGGGGCTTGTCAGTACGACAGTGAAAACTATCAATGGTTTAATCGTCGGTATAACGACTTTATATACGTAGATCGGATAGTCATTCGTTCGCAGGAACAAAGCAGTGGGTTGGGGCACAAGCTGTACGAGGAACTATTTCAGTTTGCCCGTCAGCAGCATATCGCAGCTATTTGTTGTGAGTATAATTTAGTGCCAGAGAACAGAGCGTCAGAGCGCTTTCATCAGTCTTTTGGTTTTCAACCTGGAGGACAAATTAGTTCACGGAACTCTGATAAAGTAGTCTCATTACAAATGGTTAGACTCGACTGACATTAATCGATTAGGTGGACTGTGGCGGTGCTACGAATAGCACCCATCAACGAAATTCCCGCCCATATGAATTCCAAAGTGAACACTGGCCAATTTTCTGTCATCCACATCTGTGGCAAAAGCGCGATGGCGGCGTATATATTACACAGAAAATAAAAGCGCTCACTGATGCGCTTGGCAGAAAATAAAAAATAGCTAAAACAGAAAAACCAGGCAGACGACCAAGCGAATGCACTGAATAGAAGTTCGCTGGTCTGAAATGCCGAAAACCCTAATAAGCCAATCAAAATAACCCATGAGGTATAAAAGTGCTGAGTTTTAACTGGGATTCTTTGCAGCGAACAATCTAAAAGTAAGCAAGCACTTACAATCGCCCAAAATCCATTGATAATGACAGCTTGCCACGAACTCAAACAGACAGATTGATAAACAAGAGCACTTGCAGCTACGAAATTTGCGGTAAAGTAGACTGTTTTTCGCCACCGCTGGTTCAGGGTGATGTAGGCATGGTTTAGCAGATAAACTAAAGTTCCAAACCAACCAATTAGGCTTATCACACTCATCTTAATTTAATGTGCATATTTCGGATCATCAACTCTTTTCCCACATGGGGGCCATTGAGAACCACTACCTTACTAGTAAACATCATGTTGCGGTTGACTCTCGTATCCACGGTTGGTTGACGAATAGCTTCGCTCCAATCAATCACAATAACACGTGTTCCTATGGGCAAAGTGTAAGTGGAATTTGTCTTGGTGTCCAAGCCAAGAATAGCAGGGAATCCCTCTGCGGGTATTAGCTCTGCAACGTCCACTGGTGGCGGCTTTGCAGTGCTTCTGTCAATAGGCGCTTGACCCTGAAATTTAGCCTCTATAGCTCGATCAAAGAGAGCGATTATGTGCTCACCAAACTCACTTCGAGGAGCAATAATATGCAGTTTTTCATTACCGTTGATTGAATCTACCGACTTAATTAGTTCACTTTGATCGGGGAAATAACGGGCCAAAGTGACGTTCATGACACCTTCAGCCATAGGTAACACGTCAATTTCATTTAACATTAAGGCGGTAAGAGCACTCACTTCGCTGTTAAATAGTTGTGGCTGGTCCATCAACCCATCAATGGTTTCACCATAACTATTACCTTCGACAATACCAGCTCGCAATTCGGATACCTCATCGCTATTGAGCGAGGATAGATAACGTCGATTATAGAAAACGCGGTTGTTAATTTGGGCGACTGGTTTTGAATACAAAAACTGATTGCTACGTTGCTCGGTATAAAAATATGGGAAAGAGATATATTCACTGCGTTGAACTAGAATCTTTGTGGCATCCGCATAGGGTATATAATGCCACTCCAGCTCGATTCCAGCATATTCAGATAACGTTCTTAGGGTTTTTGCTGCGCTGCCCAAGGCGCTATGCTCTTGATTTATATAGGGGGCAAATTCATCCACCAATACGGTAACTTTTAGTGACGTCTGAATTGGCTGTTGAGCCGTTGATGAGCCTGCGGTTATGGCAAGAGCAAGACACAAAAATAAATATAAGGTCCGTTGCATGGTTTATCCTTTGACTTTTTTGTAAGCGTAGAAAATGAGACCTGCGAAAACGATGCCGGCAAAGAACATGGTGTCTGCGGGGATGGTGGCGATCATTGTCAGCAACGTGGAAGGACCACCATCGTTGTGATCTAAGGTCGGCCGCGACATGGCCTCTCGACTGAACTGGGTGATAAAGAAGAAGAAATCCAATACCGTAAATAAGCTGATGCCAATTAGAATGTACTCCGTTTTTGAAGCACTAATCTTTGTTTGGCGGTTGTTAGCTTCTTGGATTTTATCTGAGCATAAATCCAACATTAACTGGCCATTGTCGACTAATCTGTCGTACTCCCACGCTTGAAAAATATCGTCAATTAAACGACGTTTTCTGCGAGTTAAATGACGTAATGTCTCGTTGACGGCAACTTGATGCAACTTTGCAGAAACACGGCTTTGCTCAAGGGCGTTTCTTGCTTGGGTGAGATCTTTTTCGAGTTTTTTGTGATGCCCAGAAAAGGCCAGTTCAATGGCCTTTTTTACTTGCTGGTTGCATTTTTCTTGAGCGGTATAGCAGTATTGCGCGAGGATCATGGTTTCCAAGCGGTAATCATTATTCTTTGCACAATCCACTACCACATACTTCAACCAAGTCATTGAGGCGTTTAATTGGCCGGCAAATATTTTTTCGGCATCCTGAGGTCGATGGGTATCACTTAACCACTGTGTTACTACAGCTTGGGTCTTTGTATCGTCTAACTGCTGTTGATTGAGTAACAAGGTTCGAGAGGGCCAATAAATTTTGCCCTTATGGGCTTGGTTCTCGAAAACAACCAAATTACTATCCAATTGGCGCAGGCTTTGTGTGATCTGTTGCTCAAATATGCCTTGGGAAAGATGGATAGCCTCATCGGTACGTTGTAAAACTAGATTATCTAAGTCTGCTGCGTTTTCAGCATGTATACCTGACAAGCGGACTTCACAGATGGCCAACTGATTCGGAAAAACATGGTAAACCACTTCACAGTTTTGTTGATTAAAATACCATTTGAACAATCGCAAGGTGCTAACGTCGTCTTGCGTCGATAGGTACTCTGCCCCTTCTAGAGCCTGCTTGTGACTTGTGTCATCACGGATTTCAATTTGGATTGAAGGATTAATATCCCTAAGTTGCTCTAACACTTCAATACTGTTTGCTGAACTTTGGTCGCTACCTAGCTTCAGAGCAAAGGTAATATCTAAGGGACACAGGGTAATGGCATCCCATTTCGGGTCAGAAGTGATTTTTGTCGACATGGTACTTCCTGTAGGTCAGTTGAGTGTATCCAAGAACGCAGTGGACAAATGTAACATTGTTCACACTTGCAGTGACAGACTGAATCCCTGCAATAAATACCAACTGGCTAATAAATAATCTAATCAATGACTTTCGTCACCCAGTTGATGATTCAAGCTATTTGAAATCGCCGAATGTTGGCCAGCAACGTGGCGAAATATCCATAAAATACAAGGTTAATTGGCGGAGCTGAATCTGCACAACCTAAGGGTTTAGCTTATAGAAATTGAGAGTTAATCCAGCTAAATTTGTATAGTCGAGCTTACAGTTAGACCGGCAAATATTTTTTTTCAGTCATAGTTAACTTTTTTTTAACATGCTAGTTTAGCTTTATTAAATATTGAATAACCGCTACGTGGAGTATTTATGTCTGGATTGGCACAATTCGATTGGCAAGACCCGTTTCATTTAAATGCTATGTTGTCAGAGGAAGAGCGCATGTTGAAAGACACCGCTCATCAATTTTGCCAACAACGCCTTATGACCAGAGTGTTGAAAGCTAATCGTGAAGAATATTTTGATCGTGACATCATGACCGAGATGGGGGAACTAGGCCTACTCGGGGCTACGTTGCCTACGGAGTATGGTTGTGCTGGGGTCAGCTATGTCGCCTATGGATTAATTGCTCGAGAAGTTGAGCGAGTAGACAGCGGATATCGCAGCGCCATGAGTGTGCAATCATCCCTAGTGATGCATCCTATTTATACTTACGGCAGCGAACAGCAACGACTTAAGTATTTACCTAAATTGGCCAGTGGCGAATGGGTAGGCTGTTTTGGGCTGACAGAACCTAATTCAGGGTCGGATCCGGCTAGCATGACTACTCATGCTAAGCCTGCAGATGGGGGCTATGTGCTGACGGGAAACAAGATGTGGATTACTAATTCACCCATTGCAGATGTGTTTGTTGTTTGGGCTAAACTAAATGGCGTGATCCGCGGCTTTATTCTCGAAAAAGGCATGGGTGGGTTAACGGCCCCCAAAATTGAGGGTAAGTTCTCGTTGCGTGCCTCAATTACCGGTGAAATTGTAATGGATAACGTTTTTGTGCCAGAGGAAAATATATTGCCAAATGTAACGGGGTTGAAAGGACCATTTGGCTGTCTGAATAAAGCCCGCTATGGCATTGCTTGGGGCGCTCTTGGCGCGGCTGAGTTTTGCTGGCACGCTGCACGTCAGTATTGCCTCGACCGCAGTCAGTTCGGTCGGCCATTGGCAGCTAACCAATTGATTCAAAAGAAATTGGCCGATATGCAAACTGAAATTGCTTTAGGTTTGTTAGGGTGTTTACAAGCGGGCCGCCTGATGGATCAAAATGCACTAGCCCCTGAAGTAATTTCACTTATCAAACGCAACTCTTGCGGGAAGGCATTAGATATCGCTCGAGTCGCCCGTGATATGCACGGTGGGAATGGGATTTCTGATGAATTTCATGTAATTAGGCACGTGATGAATTTAGAGGCGGTGAATACCTATGAAGGGACACATGATATCCATGCCTTGATTTTAGGTCGGGCGCAAACTGGCTTGCAGGCTTTCACCAGTTAACATCTGGATTTTTCTTGGTAGCAGGTTAAAACAGTCCCAATTAAAATAAGCATAATCGCGGAGAGCCAGATGCAGGATCGCAATCAATTGTTCAAGCAAGTGTTCATCGACAAAGTTCGTGGAGGCGAATTCCCCCCGTCCAATATTAAATTGTCTTTGCAAGCTGCCAACTTAGACGCAGCTCAGTTGCTGGATTTATTTGAAAGCCAAATAATGAGCCGCCATTTGGATCTCAGATCCCGAGAGCTGCAAAAAGCAGGACAGAGTTTTTATACCATTGGTAGTGCTGGCCATGAAGGCAATGCAGCCATTTCAATGGCATTTAGAACCACAGATATGGCTTTTTTGCATTATCGCAGCGCAGCCTTCGTGATTCAACGGGCCAAACACGAGCCCAATCAGCAGCCCTTGTATGACATGTTATTGAGCTTTTGTGCGTCAAGTGAAGATCCTGTTTCAGGGGGACGTCATAAAGTACTAGGTAGCAAGTCGCTTTTTATTCCTCCACAAACCAGCACTATTGCGTCTCACCTACCCAAAGCAGTAGGGACTGCGTTTAGTTTAGCCTTAGCCCATCGCAAGCAAAGCTCTGAACAAGCTAAAATTAAAACAGTTTTGCCTGATGATAGCGTCATTATATGTAGCTTTGGTGATGCTTCAGCGAACCATTCTACTGCGCAAGGAGCATTTAATACTGCAGCTTGGGCCGCATTTCAATCGGTTCCTCTGCCCATAGTGTTTGTCTGTGAGGACAATAATATTGGTATTTCCACCGCCACGCCAAAGGGCTGGATCAAAGCTAACTTTGAAAATAGACCCGGCATTCATTATCTAGAATGTGATGGCCTAAATTTGCTCGATACCTATCGAAATGCTAAACAAGCGGCGCGTATTGCACGGCAATTACATAAACCGGTATTTCTGCACGTGCGCACGGTGAGACTCTTGGGCCATGCCGGATCGGATTCTGAGTTCGCCTACCGAACCCAGCAATGTATAGAAGAAAATGAAGCGCAGGATCCCTTGTTACACAGTGCTAAGCTTATATTAGATAACCACATTCTAGATACTCAAGGTATTATCGATTTATACCAAAATATTGATAAGCTGGTGGAAGAGCTTAGCGAAAAGGCTGCCGCTCGGCCACGGCTGACGTCAGCGCAGCAAATACAAGCGAGCTTAATACCCTCACAGACAGTGAAAGATAGTTTTGTGCAACTAAATTCACAGCAACGAGCTGACTTGTTCAGTCACGAAAAGCATAACCTCAATAAGAAACAGCATATGGCGAAGCTGCTCAATTGGGCGCTATTGGATGTGCTGGCCAGCTATAGTAACGCGTTGATCTTTGGTGAAGACGTTGGCAAAAAAGGTGGGGTGTATAATGTCACCGCTAAGTTAAGTGATAAGTTCGGTCCCAGTCGGGTAGTTAACACCTTACTCGATGAGCAATCTATTTTAGGTGCGGCTATCGGTTTGGCCCACAATGGCTACTTGCCTATCCCTGAAATCCAATTTCTCGCCTATGTGCATAACGCAGAAGATCAAATCCGTGGTGAAGCAGCAACCTTGTCGTTCTTCTCAAACGGTCAATTTACCAATCCTATGGTGATCCGCATTGCCGGATTGGCTTACCAACGAGGATTTGGTGGTCATTTTCACAATGATAACTCCTTTGCTGTTTTTCGTGACATTCCAGGCGTCATAATTGCCTGTCCCTCAAACGGGGCTGACGCGGTGGATATGTTTAGAACTTGTGTGGCAACAGCGCAAATAGAGCAACGAGTGGTTATTTTTATTGAACCCATTGCATTGTATATGAAGAAAGATTTGCATGAGGACGGGGACCAATTATGGTCGTTCGAATATGTTCCGCCGCAACAAAATCGAGTCATGGGGGTAGGGGATATTGGTGTCAAAGGAGACGGAAAACAGCTGTGTATTATTTCCTATGGAAATGGCTTTTACCTATCTTGCCAAGCACAAAAAGAGCTGCAAGAGCAAGGTTTTGAAGTTCGAGTGGTTGATCTGCGCTGGTTGGCGCCTCTGAATGAAACGGCCATCATCGAGCAGGTAAAGGCTTGTGAAAAGATTTTAATTGTCGATGAATGCCGCAAAACAGGCTCTATCAGTGAAGCCCTAATGACCTTGATATATGAGCATAATGAGAGAATCACAAGTAGACGATTAACCGCTCAAGACTGTTTCATTCCATTAGGTAATGCATCGTATGAAGTATTACCGAGTAAGCAACAGATTATCGATATGGCAGTGGCGCTGATTAAGCAATAGTATATACAGTTGCAAGTGGCTCTTGCTGAACAAAGCTTATGAAGTTCACAGGCTGTTATTTTTTTTCTCCATCACTAGTAACTGACAAAAGTCGTCAAAGGGTATTGGCCTGCTGAACAGATACCCTTGGGCTTTATCACACTGGTGCTTAACCAAAAATTGCATTTGAGCGATGTTCTCAACGCCCTCAGCAATAACACTTAACTTCAAACTATGGGCCAGCGCTATGACAGCTAACACTATGGCTTTGTCACTCTCATTTGTTTCTAGATCACGCACGAAAGAGCGGTCAATTTTCAAATGATCAATTGGCAATTTTTGTAAATAAGCCAAAGAGCTGTAACCTGTCCCAAAATCATCGATGGAGACAGAGATACCTAAACTGCGCACATCATGTAGTAGCTTTTGAACCTTTTCAAAACTTTCTATCAATACCCCTTCTGTCAGTTCAAGTTCCAGATTACTGGCAGGGATGCCCGCGTGTTTAAGGACCGATTTGATGAAGTCAAAAATGTTACGATCGGCCACTTGTCGGGGAGATAAATTAACTGAAATTCTCAAGCCTGGTTTATGCTGTAACAAGGTCTTAAGCATTTCAGCTGCGCGGGTCATGACCCAGTTACCGATTGGAATGATCAGACCTGTCTGCTCGGCCAGCGGAATAAATTCATCTGGACTCGTTAAACTGCCATCCGGCAGGCGCCAGCGAATAAGTGCTTCAGCTTTAATAATTTGGTTGCTGTGAAGGTCCACAATGGGTTGCAGGTATAGTTCAAACTGGCCTTCTTCAATCGCGATACGTAGCGACTTTTCTAACTCTAATCGCTTGGTTGACGCTTCCTTGAGTGCTTTGGAATAGAAACTCAATTTACTTTTGTTGGATTTTTTGGCGGCGAACATGGCTAAATCAGCAAACTTCATTAATTCTTCTGAATCATTGGCATCAGAGGGGAAGTGAGCTGCGCCAATATTGATCGCAATTTGCAGTTTGTCATCACCATCAGTGTAAAAAGGCTGCTCTATCAGCTCTATCAGGCGCTGGGAAAACTCTAGACATTGTTGCTGATCTTTATATTCTTGCAGTAATAGACCAAATTCATTGCCTCCTATCCTTGCGCAAAGATCATTTTCACCCAGTAAAGAGCTGACTCGTTCCGCTATATTGACCAGCAGATGATCGCCTGTTTGATGGCCATATATCTCGTTAACCCGCTTGAAATGTTTTACATCCATATACAACACAAAACAATGTTTAGAGGTTTCAATGTTATGTTCCAGAGTCTGCCAAAATAATTGTCGATTTGGCAAATTAGTCACGGTGTCATACAAACTCAGTTTTTCATTCTTTTGGGTTAGGTATTTAAGTCGTGATACATCACTGAGAATAAACACCCAATTTTGCGTATTTTGATTAATATCCTTCACAGGATATAAGGCCAGTTGCAGCCATTTGCTAGTATAGGGCGCTTTGTGCCAAAACAATTCTCCATGCCAGCGACTTGAGGTATGGACTATACGGTCAAATTCGGGAAATTGCTTGTTGAATAAACCCTGTACTATTTCCAACGGGCTAGTGTTGGTTTGTTGATTAGCCAATTCAAATAATTCAAATGCATAGGGATTCTGACTAATGAGCTGAAAGTTAGCGTCAGTAATGATCACGCCTATTTCGGCTTTTTGAATAACTTCGTCAATTGGCTTTTGCAACGATTGCAGGTCATGTTTCTGATGTAACACTTCGTCTAATCTGGCGTGCAAATAGTCATGCTGTGCCTGCATTTGGTCATTGGAAATAAGGAGCTCTCGGGCAATTTGCAGGGTTTTTTGTTGCTTATTGTAGTCAGCTTCTAAATTATTGATGACTAGATATGACTCGCCCTTAGATACTGCCGCTATCGCTTCTAGGCGAAGTAAGGCATTCGCCGTTTGTTCACTCCAAATACCTGATTGAATTTGCCCGTCATTGCCAATTTTCCAGAAATTTTCAGCATCTACAAAAAAGTACTCAAGGAAGGCAGAGTTTTTGGAGAAAACAAAAGATGACTTGTGTTCAGCTTCCGGTGCAAGGGCGTAAAACCAATCTTGGTTATTGTGTACGACTTGAAAGTGGTCCTCGTCAAGCCGTTTCAATATTGCACAATTTACTATGCCCAAAGCCTGGATTAGAGACTGTTGCATATGCACCTCATTTTAGTGTGAGCTGGGCAACAAACTTGAACATCTCTTCCACTTGCTGGCCCGTTTTAGCGCTAGTGTTGAAAGATGCGACAAATTCTTTGCTGTATCCGTTTAACTCATCTTCTGTCCAATGCCAGGCTACATCGAGATCACATTTATTAACCACCAGAATAGCCGGAACATTGGAAACCGCTCTTGCCATGTGATGAATTTCAAGTGCCTCAACCAAACTTTGTGAACGTGTATGATCGGTAACGATAACGTAAGCTGATGCACCACGCAGGTACCTAGCTTGAAACCCACAGTATCTGTCTATGCCTTCTAAATCCCAGACCATAAGCTGCACTTGCTCGATGGCAAGGTCAATTAGCTTTTTATCAATTTTAACGCCAATAGTCGTCAGGTATTTATCCGAGAAAATACCTTCTACGAACTGTCTGACTAAACTGGTTTTGCCTACTCCTGATGGGCCAAGTAAGCAAATTTTCTTTTGGATCATGGTTTCTATACTGCCATAACTTTACTGTTCAGTTGAAAAATTGACGACTTTAAATATCACCTTCCGCACGTCGGAACGGCTTGCTTCAATTTCCACCACTCCTAATCCAATGGCACTTAAATATCCTGCTTCAATGCCTTGCTCGATTAAAAATGCTTGTGCACTTAGGGCTCTTTTTCGACTTAGCGCCTGATTATACTGAGGAGAACCGGAAGAATCGCTAGCTCCCATAATAATCAATCCCACGTTTAACTCCAGCTTTTTAGCTAAATCCATGGCACGCCTCAAATAACTCGCCACGGTGCGTAAGTTTTCTTTACCCAAAGCATCCAAATCACTTTTACCTTGCTCAAATTCAACTTGAGTGCGCTCGATTCTAGCCATGTTAATGTCGAATAGGGTTCGCAGGATCTCGGGGTTATCTTCTGAAACTGTATTAAGCTCGGAGATTTCAATCTTTTCGACTAGCTCTGATGGGTTAGCTAGACCGCTTAGTGCAGCCAATTTCGCCGCTAACCTCTGACGATCAGCAATAGCTAATTTTCCTTGGAGCTGAGGTACCGAGCCTTGCCATGTTAAGCTGATATCGGGGTACTGTTCTATTAGTGAACCCAGTCGCTTAGCCAGCATACTATGTTCAAGGGATAGATAATGCTTTTCAGTGACCAACACCCTTTGTGTGGCAATGTTTTGCTGTTGTAACCAATCTTGAATACTGATGGTTTCTGGGTCTCGTAACACCGCCAATTGAATATTAAACCATCCTGAAGGATTGATGCGGGTGACAATAATTCCTGGTTCTTTGTCTAACCTGTGAACCTTATCTAATAACTTACTTTGTTGGTAACTTAGCCAGCCTAGATAACCACACGCAATGAGAATCAGGCTAACCAGTGTTATTGCCAGCCACGGCTTTTTGCGTTTCTTGTCCATGCCGGGGCGCATCTCAACTAATAAACATTCTTGCAGTTGTTGCTCAGTTGACTCGAAGGGCAAGGTATCACCATCGAATTCGGCGATTTCTCGGGCATAGAGTTTATGAATGTTTTCGTTGGTCTTTTGGAACTTGGTTGAAATGTCTTGCGGGATGTTGCCTGCCACTGCAGCGACTAATAGTAACCTTGGGCCGCGTTTTATCACTAACGAAAAATCATCGGTTTTAATGACCTGTAAATTCTGCTCATGCTCAATTTTTTGAGGCGAGAAGGAGTCAGCAACAAAGTCATTGATAGCGGTAAGCATGCTGGAAACTAAATCTGCGTCGCTAGATTCTTGCTTTGAGCGGGCAACCGAATGAAGCAAAATGCCAGTTTTCCTATGGATCAATAAAACCTGTTCAACCCGAAATATAAAGGTTTGAGTGGCTACATATTGTGAAAAACTCACCCCGGCCTGCCAAGCTTTTAGTCTCCACAATAAACCCTTTGGGGTTAAACTGTTTTCTATAAGCTCATTGGTTTTGGCTAAAAACTCGCCGAGAAATGCCGTTACCGATTTGCGTACTAAGCGCCCCACCAGAGGGTATAAATAGCCAACAAATTGCTCACTGTGGGTATTAACTGAATGCTGCACCGACTTTTCTACGATAGGCGTTAGTACCTGACTTAGACCGTCATCCTGTTTTTGCCGATCACGCAAGGCTTCAATGACAACCTCCGACACCATTTCACGGGCATTGTCATTCAATACCTGTTTGATGTGCTCATGGTCTTCGCCAAGAATAATGCTACGCAACTTAATCAAATCTGCGCTATCTGTTCCTGCTGCCATGCTGTGAGGTTCATCTGGCATAAAAAATCGAGCTACTCTTCGTCAGTTTCTAGATTGATAGCCATAGTGGCCAGCAGCTTAGCTAGGGTTTTCCGATCTGTTTTAGTGGAACTTAGTTCTTTGGTGACTTGATCTAATCGAGCTAAGGCTTCGGTGAACCGGGCATCATACTTGGCGGTTAACATAGCGACTTCTTTATCTAGCCGAGTATGGAGTTCATCGGTTTCTTGGCGACCATTGGTATCAGACATCTCTAACTCGGATGACAACTTTTCAGTACTGGATTGCAGCTCTGCGGTTTTGTCTTCAAAATGTTTATCCACACTGCTGATGTGAGTGGTTAAGCGATCGAAGCTTTCCGACAAGGAGGTTTGCAACTCTTTTACGTTTTCTAGCATGGCTTGTTCGACTTGCTGGAAGTTTGCTTGCATATGCTGTTCAATCAGCGTCAAACGATGTTCCAAGTCGGCTTTTGCAGCACCAAATACAATCTGGCGAAGGGTATCCAACTCCGAGCTAGCGCCTTGTTGATCTGAGGCTTGAGCCGTGTCGTTTGTCTGCGGTTGTGATTTTTTTGTCGCCATATCGTCATCCCTATAATGATGCTTTATTCATCAAGCATAACTCAAAAAAACTAAATGTGGCATAGGAAAGGCTTGAAATCTAAAACGTTTTCAATTTAATCTAGCTTAGAGAGGTTAATTTATCGGGCTTTCTTATCTAGTGACAGCACAATATTGCCTTCAACGTACAAAAAATTACAAATTTTAAACACTTAATCTAATCCCTTTTATGAAACTTCATTTTCGCTTTTGCTATGATAGCCACAGTCGTATTTTTGTAGGTCACGGATTTGATTCGCACTATCCTTCAGTTTTTGTTTTTAGCTATTGCACCCAGTAGCATTATTATGGCCCCAGCTATGGCTGATGAGCCCAATAATGGTCTAAGTTGGAATGTCACCGTTGAAATGGGTCTGGTCAGCGACCCAACTTTGATTAAAGGTGGCGAGCAACATGAATTTGCCGATTTTACTACCGTCGATATTTGGCTTGATTTGTATTACAAAGGTTTCTTTATTCAGTCGAATCGCTATCGCTCATCCGGTTATATCGGGGCAACGGAGCTAGGTTATGAACTGCATTTAGATGAGGACTATGAAGTCGCCCTGATCAACAAAAATTATGTGGCGGGATACAATCAAACAAGCGTGGGATTGATAGATAATCAGTTTAATCAGCAGTTAGCCGGAATTAATACACGCAAGTATTCACCTAGCCAAGGCATTCGCTACCTAAGATATTTGGATAATGCGGTGGCTTGGGTCGACTTATCAGCTGACTTACTAACCCGGCGCCATAAAGGCTGGGTGATAGACACTTTTTATAGTCATGTGATTGAGAATCGGAATTGGGATATTTCTGTCGGCGCAGGACTAACTTTGTTTTCACAAAATATGACTGATTACTACTTTGGAGTCGACGCCGCTGAAGTTGCAGTTAATCGCCCCTACTATCAACCCAGTAGAGGCCTTCGCGCAGAAGTAGAAGCCATAGCACGGTACCCCTTGTCCGCAAGTTGGCTATTTACCGTCGGCACCACCGTCAGTCATTACTCGAACACTATTAAGAATAGTCCCTTAGTAGCGCGACAAAATGTTGTGCGATTCAAGATGAGTGTCAGCTATGTATTCTAACTGCAAAGGGATTGCGGTAGCGTGTTTAATGATTCTATTTCATCAAGGTTTGTACGCACAAACCTTAGGCGATGCGCAGGTCAAAATGGTCGCTCAGCCTAATCAATGTGTAGCCTTAACCCAAGGCCGAGTCTGTTATGCTCAAGTAAGAATCAACTGGACAGCGAACGCATCGCAATCCTTGTGCCTAGCGGATAGTCAGTCCAGCAGAATTTTACAGTGTTGGAAAGGGCAGGTTAAAGGGGAATTTATCTATGAGATGGAATCCAAAGAAGATGTCTTATTACATTTGGTCGTCCCTCCCCAAGAGACGAGTAACGGTAAACCAGAACCCCTTGCTAGGACAGTCATAAAAGTGAGTTGGTTATACGAGTCTAACGCTAGAAAGCGCCGTTGGCGTTTATTTTAAAGGGAAGGGGCAGCGCATGTTCTCATTGCGCTGACCTGAAGGATACATTTACTAATAAGAGCAAGAGTGATGATCGAATACGCCAACATATTATTAGTTGAAGATGATGCATCATTGGCCCAATGGGTGCGTGAATATCTTCAAGAACATGGATTTAATGTTGCCCATATTGCCCGCGGCGATGAAGTCGTTGAACACATCAAACAGCATGAAGCCGATCTTGTGTTACTCGACATTATGTTGCCTGGAATGGACGGAATTGATGTCTGCAAAGCGTTACGAAAAATATCAAATGTACCTATCATCATGATGACCGCACGAGCCGATGAATTCGATGAAGTGGTTGGTTTAGAAGTTGGTGCCAACGACTATGTGATTAAACCGGTCAGGCCCAGAGCTTTACTTGCGCGCATCAAGGCAATTTTGCGGATGCAAGAGACCAATCCGGTGCGCAACCTTAACGAATTAATGTTTGGCAAGTTACACATCAACGGAGACTCAAAACGGGTTACTTATCAGGGACAAAATATTGAATTATCAACCAGCCTTTTCTCTTTGTTGTGGTTGCTGGCAAGCAATGCAGGAACAGTCTTGGACCGAGATGCGGTTTTCAAAGCTCTGATTGGCCGGGAGTACGATGGACTTGATCGGCGCATGGATGTACTCGTGTCTAACTTACGCAAAAAATTCAATGATAATCCTCAGGAGCCTAAAAAATTTAAAACCATATGGGGAAAGGGCTACCTATTTATCGCAGATGCCTGGGATGAATAAAATATCTTTCAGCGACCCCCGTAGGCTCTCATGAAACGAATTTACCTAAGCGTTCTATTCACTGTAGTGGGAAGCCTGATTTTGATCGGCTGGATTTTAGACCTCATCGCAGACAAGAGCTATAATGCCCAGCCACTAATAGAACTCGAGCTTTATGAAAAGATAGTGCGCGGCGCGGCGTCCCAATTGGCTAGTGTGGATGAGCCAGAATTGTCCTTATCGGTGGCGACTTTGGCCGATCAATTTGCTTTACAGTTTCGTTTAGAACCACTGGCGAATTTGGCCTTACCCCAAGAGCTTGATAAAGAGTTAACACAATCAGGTAAACTGATGCTGCAATCGAATGACAGCTCCTTCCTATTCGTTAGTATTCCAAAACATCCCCGTTATTTACTTCGATTGACGGTTGAGCAACTTGGTGCCGAAAGGCAAAACTTGGATTTTATGCTCACCTTGGCACTCTACGTGGGGGTTGGGATATCTCTTGCACTTTGGTTAGTGCCGCTGACATCTAGGCTGTCATTATTAACCAATACCGCGGCAAAATTTGGTGAAGGTCGGTTGGAAGAGCGGATCTCTCCAAGTAAATGGTCTTATATTCGAGACTTGGAGCTGAATTTTAATCGTATGGCGGCACAGATAGAAACCCTAGTAGCCGATAATAAATTACTAGCGGAGAGTCTATCCCATGATTTACGAACTCCCGTTGCCTGCTTGCGATTTGGCATTGAGGCCGCCTTGGATACCAATGATCAAAGCAAGCGAGAGCAATATATCCTGCGTGTTGAGGATGAACTAACCAGGCTTGAATCTATGCTTGAGGCTTTTTTGTCCTATGCCAGCATGGAACGAAAAGCCCAGAACTTACAATTAGAAGAAGTCGAAATAGGCCAACTGGTTCGTCAAAGTGTCAATGAAATCGCACCATTAGCACTGCAAAAAAGCATTCAGTTAGAATACGATATTGAATTTAAGACTAAAAAATTAAAACTCGATGGTCACTGGGTACATCGTGCAGTGACCAACCTGCTTAGTAATGCTTTGAGTTATGCAGAAGATCAGATTTTGGTACATTGTAATTGCACCAATCAGCAACTCGCGATAGCCATACATGATAATGGTCCTGGGGTGCCTTTTGATAAATGGGACACTATTTTTACTCCTTTTGTCACTGTTGAGTCCAGTCGCAATCGGCAAACTAATAGCTTTGGATTAGGATTGGCTATTGTCAGTCGCGTTATGCATTGGCACCAAGGCCATGTCACTATCACTAGGTCAAATAAGTTAGGCGGAGCCTGCTTCACGCTGATTTTTCCTATCCAGCAATAGCGTCTCCAAAAATGCTGACGTTAAGCTGCTCTATGCATGAGTGTCGAGGTGTAATGATTTCGCTGGGTTTTTCCTTACTATTTTCACCCTTTGCTGCCCATTGATGAGTAAATTCGGTATCATACAAAAAAATAATAATGATACGACAGAGGATCCGTTTTGGTGGTAAATCAAACAGGCAAGCAGCCGTCAGGGAATAACAGCTCCGGATGGTTTAACCGTTTTCTAGCAACGGTAGAATGGCTAGGTAATCTACTTCCCCATCCCGTCACACTTTTCGCAATTTTAGCCCTTTTTATTGTGCTGCTAAGTGGCATTTTAGGCTATTTCGATATTGCCGTTGCCGACCCTAGGCCATTAGGTGCCAAAGGTCGTGATCCTGATGGCATGATTGAAGTTATTTCCCTATTTAATGCAGAGGGCTTGCAACGAATCGTCACTGGGCTCGTTACCAACTTTACCGGCTTTGCGCCTTTGGGCACGGTGCTGGTGGCATTGTTAGGTGTTTCAGTTGCAGAGCACTCGGGTTTGCTATCGACCGCCATGCGCGCCATGGTGATGAATGCATCTAAGCGTATGGTCACAGTGACCATAGTGCTAGCGGGGATTTTGTCTAATACAGCGTCTGAACTGGGTTATGTTGTACTTATTCCCTTAGCTGCGATGATTTTCCATTCATTGGGCCGTCACCCCCTAGCCGGATTAGCTGCCGCTTTTGCCGGGGTGTCCGGCGGTTACAGTGCCAACCTGTTACTTGGCACAGTTGACCCCTTATTATCGGGCATTACTGAAGCAGCGGCTCATATGATTGAACCCGAATATGTCGTCGGGCCCGAAGTAAATTGGTACTTTATGTTTGTCAGTACCTTCTTAGTTGCGGCTATGGGGGCGTTTGTCACTGAGAAGATAGTTGAACCTAGACTAGGGGTTTATGATGAATCAGAAGCCTCAGTTGAACTAGAACATCAAACGATGAGCGCACCCAGTGCACAAGAGAAAAAGGCACTCAAAATGGCTGGTTTAGCATTCTTGGCTGTATGTGTCTTATTGGCGCTAACGATAGTACCAGAGAACGGTATTTTACGTCATCCTGAGACTGGCGCGGTAGCCGGTTCGCCATTTTTAAAAGGTATCGTAGCTTTCATTTTTATTACCTTTGCAATACCTGGTTTTGTCTACGGTCGCGTAGCTGGGACCATGAAAAATGATAAAGACATCATCAGTGCGATGACAAAAAGTATGGGCTCTATGGGCCTTTACATTACCTTGGTCTTTTTTGCTGCGCAATTTGTCGCCTTTTTTAAATGGACTAACCTAGGCACTGTACTGGCGGTAAAAGGTGCTTCTATGCTGACCTCTATGGGATTAGATGGTCCTGAAGTCTTTATTCTGTTTATCCTGATGTGTGGAGTGGTGAATTTGTCGCTCGGCAGTGCCTCAGCCCAATGGGCTGTGACTGCGCCAATATTCGTTCCAATGTTAATGCTTGTGGGCTTTGCGCCTGAAGTGATTCAGGCAGCTTATAGAATTGGCGATTCGGTGACTAACGTCATATCTCCAATGATGAGTTATTTTGGTTTGATTTTAGCGATGGCGGTGAAATACAAAAAAGATTTAGGAATGGGGACGCTCATAGCGACTATGCTACCTTACTCCCTCACCTTTATCGTCGGTTGGACGCTGTTATTTTATGTTTGGGTCTTTTTGTTTGGCTTCCCCGTTGGCCCCGGCGCTGCGACTATGTATACGCCATAGTCAAAGGTAAAATAAGCTAACCCTGTCAACGGTGATTTGCCACTATTGAATCATCGTTGACATCCAAAAAGCAGTTTAGACCGTAACCATCCGAGTAACCTAATTCGTTCACAAGCAGACTAAACACATATGAAATATACCGGCAGTCCTGATTTTACTCACAAACAAGCTGATAAAGTTGGCGTTATCATTACTAATCTTGGAACGCCAGAAGCTCCAACAAAACAAGCGTTAAAACCGTATTTGAAGGAGTTTTTATCCGACCCTAGAGTGGTCGAAATCCCGCGCCTGTTGTGGTGGTTAATTCTGAATCTGGTGATATTAAATATTCGTCCTAAACGCTCCGCCAAAGCTTATAAAACTGTTTGGGGAGAGGATGGATCACCTTTGATGGTGCACACAGTGAATCAAGCGAACGCCTTGCGCAATAAGCTCCAAGTTCAGTGGGGCGAAGGAGTTGTGGTAGAGCATGCCATGCGCTATGGCAACCCGGCAATTGCGACCACTGTAGACAAAATGCTCAAGCAGGGCGTACGCAAGCTTTTGGTGCTGCCGCTCTATCCTCAATATAGTGGTTCGACTTCAGGCTCTACATTTGATGCCATCGCCGCAGATTTTAAGGCTAGACGATGGCTGCCGGATTTTCGCTTTGTTTCTCAATATTGTGATGATCCTAGGTACATAAAAGCAGTTGCGGATAAAATACGTGCTCACTGGCAGCAACATGATAAAGCTGCTAAATTAATTTTTTCTTATCATGGTATACCCAAGCGTTATTTGGACAACGGTGATCCGTACCACTGTCAATGTTATAAGACCTCGCGATTAATTGCAGAGAACTTGGGCTTGTCGAGCACGGAATATATGACTACCTTTCAGTCGAGGTTTGGTCGCGAAGAGTGGCTCAAACCCTATACTGATCATACCCTTCAAGGGTTGCCGGCTCAGGGAGTTGAATCGGTCCAAATTGTCTGTCCTGGCTTCTCTTCAGATTGTTTAGAAACCATAGAGGAAATTGGCATCGAAAATCGTGATTATTTTCTCGAAGCTGGAGGCAAGCGATATGAGTATATCCCATCACTAAACAGTGATGAGGCTCATATTGAATTCTTACAAGCATTGATTAACGACAATTTGCAGGGCTGGGATGTTCATTTAGACAATGATACTCGTCAGCAGCGTGCAATGGCGATAGGAGCTTTGAAATGAGTACTGATAAACCACTAACCGGGCTGAATGTTCCTAAGTCGCTGTTGATGGCGCAAAAAATTGCCAACCTTTCTGATACAGCGATTAAAATCCCTTTTACACGGATAACCCTAGGGCTGGATTTCATCATTGGTTTAATCCCGGTCGTCGGCGATTTTATCATGTTGTGTGTGGCCGCCACTTTGATCATTATGGGTAAAGCTATGGGTATGCCAAAACGGCTGTTGTTTGCCATGATGCGTAATACCTTTATTGACTTTCTGATAGGTTTAATCCCATTCTTGGGTGATATTGCCGATATCTTTTATAAGTCTAATCGAGCCAATGTGCGATTAATGGAGCGTTGGTGGTTGGATCAAAATAAACAGCAGTTGGATCAGCAGACCCAGCTACATCTAGATAGCTGGCAACTGGACCCTGAATAATTCCGTTATGAGATTAACCCCAAGTTCACTTAGCATTTTGTTGTAAGTCAGAAAGTTTTACTACACTCAAACATGCTTTATTGGTGGCTTCTAAAATTACCTTAGGGGCGAAACCAGCAAGCCTTGCTTGCTCCCACCTAATTGCGCATAAACACCATCTGTCTCCTGGTTTCAAACCTGCAAAGGCGAACTCTGGCACAGGAGTGGATAAATCATTGCCGACCTGCTTGGAAAACACTAAAAACTCTTCTGATGCAATGACGCAAACGCTATGGTTACCTGCATCACTTGCAGGCACATAGCAAAATCCTTCGCGGGTATACCCGCCGTTACCGCAGCAAAGTTGTAGTGGTTTATCCAACACGTTAAGTGCATTTGCCATTGTTATTGCTCCTCATGGGAATATCTAATCATTATTGTCTATGCACTAGCCTTGAGCAATATATAAACTCAGCTGATACTTCTTTAACGGTAAAGATGATTTGCCGAATATAGCTGGGCAGCGCTATGCTCAATTGTATCCTAGTCAAACTGATAAAGTTGCCGCCATGAAAATATACGACACTCATACCGCACCAACTCCTCGTCGAGTAAGAATATTCCTTGCCGAAAAAAATATACCGATGGAATATGTGCAGTTAGATCTGCAAAAAGGCGAAAATATAACCGCCGAAATGCGCCTAAAAAATCCGATTGGTAAAGTGCCGGTATTAGAGCTTGATGATGGTACTTGCATCAGTGAATCGGTGGCAATATGTCGCTATTTTGAAGCCTTACAACCTGAGCCTAGACTAATGGGCACGACGCCTTTGGAGCAGGCTCAAATCGAAATGTGGCAGCGCCAAGTTGAATTTAGTTTATTTATGCAAATTGGCATGTGCTTTCAACATTCCACCGGTTATTTTAAAGACCGAATGACTCCTGTTGCTGAATACGGAGCCGTTGCTGGAGACATTGCTAATCGATATTTGAAAGTGCTAGAAAGACGATTAGGGGAGTCTGAATTTGTCGCTGGCAAAACCTTTTCAATTGCCGACATTACCACCTTATGTGCGATTGATTTTGGTCGCGTGGTGAAGGTTAAAATCAAACAAGATCAAATAAATTTAGCCCGCTGGTATCAACAAATCAGCCAACGCCCGAGCGCTTCAGCTTAAAATAAGGTTATTATTAGTGACTAGTAAAATACTAGTCACTGGCTTAATTTATGAATCTAGCGGCATCCACAGACCTTTCTCATCTGTCGGCGTACCTTCTGGCATAAAGGGATTATCGATGCGGTAAATCTCACGGTCTTTTAGCGGGATCTCTTCTAATGCCCTTTTGTGACCAGGAAAGGATAAAAATAACTTATCAAAAGAGCCATCTTCAACGGCTTGACGCAACCCAAATTCAATGCGCTCGGCTAACACTTTGTTTTCACGTTGAGTAAAAAAATAAATTGCACTGGGATACACAATTAGGTGGTAGGGATCTATCACTAGAGTTTTATCTTTAGCCCGGTCTAGTTCTTCAAGTACTTCTAAAACTGAACGAGGAAAGTAATCTACTATGTCGCCACTAACAAGCTTGTACATAGAGGCATGCCATACAACGCGCTCTATTTGAAGACCTGCCTGTTCCAAAATTAACGTATCTGGCCAATCGTGGCCCTGCACCCCAGTTAGCTTGGCAAGCTGCGGTAAGGTTTTTATTTTCTCAAAGGTTGAGAGTTTATTTTCATCTATCACTAACACTCGATAACCAATCAGACCTTTCAACAAAGGTATGCGGATCGGTAAGGCGTTCTGCTCCCTTTCCTTGGTCGTCACCGTCCACATTAAATCTATTACGTCGGTATTCAAACTTTTAAACTGGCGTTCCTGACGCATTAAGACTTTGACAGGGATCAATTCATAATCACCGTACTTGATTCTTGACTTCTCTAAGGCAAGCTCCAGCAACTCAACGAAATAACCACCATGTTTGTCAACAGTATCTGTGTTATTCAGATATCTAATCGGTTGAGCCATTACCAAATGACTCAGGCATACTAGTGCGAATGTTAATGTTCTAATAAACACTATTATTTGGTCAACTTTATCAAATTAATTACCATCTCTATGTGGATTGCTCAATTGCAAGCAATAAGCATAGCGCAATTTAAAGGATTGCATAGCTTATTAATCACGCCAGCGTTTAGTCAGGTCTTGATAATCATCGATTCGGCGATCTCGAAAATACGGCCAGATGCGCTTGACTTGCTCTGTGCGGGTTAAATCCAATGTAACCGCTAAGGTTTCCTCTTTATCACTCGAGGCTTGAGCCAGAACTTCACCTTGCGGGCCGGTAATGAAACTTTGTCCCCAAAACTCAATGCCACTGTCTCCTCTAACCGGAGAGGGTTCAAACCCCGTTCGATTTGCCACTATCACCGGAACAGAATTTGCTACAGCATGAGAGCGCTGAATAGTTTGCCATGCGTTAAATTGGCGAGATTGCTCTTCTAGCGTATCGTTCTTATCCCAACCAATAGCGGTTGGATAAAACAGCATATCTGCGCCTGCCATAGCCATCAATCTAGCCGCCTCCGGGTACCATTGGTCCCAACAAACTAACACACCTAGACGGCCCACACTGGTATCAATTGGATTGAAACCTAAATCACCTGGAGTGAAATAAAACTTCTCGTAGAAACCTGGGTCATCCGGGATATGCATTTTTCTATATTTGCCGACCATGCCTTGTTTTCGGTCAAATACCACAGCAGTATTGTGATATAAACCCGAACCGCGTTTTTCGAACAACGAGGTAATCAGCACTATATTGTGTTTAGCGGCCAGCTCACTGAAAAAATCCGTTGCTGGGCCAGGAATGGTTTCAGCCAAGTCAAAGTAATCGGTATTTTCTTGTTGGCAAAAATACAAAGTGCTGTGCAGTTCTTGCAACATAATCAGCTCACAACCATCTGCGGCTAACTTGGCTACTTGACTAGCACTTTTTTGCCAATTTTGTGTTTTATCATTGCTGGAGACGGATTGTTGCACCAGTCCCACTTTAAGTGTTTTAGCTTTCATATTTTCCCTTTAGGCAAAAATAACTGGATGTTGAGCAACTTGGCTTAAGACTTCAGGCAACAAAGTTCCTTTTGGTACTTGCATACTGATGCAATGAACACTGCCGAACTGTTGAACCAAAGGGAGGCTATCGATGGCTACAATAGTATAGTCTGGATAGGCCTGCTGTATAATGGTCAATGCCAAATCGTCTTCTGGTTGCTGGTAAATAGGGCACAGTATCTGTTGGTTATTAATTAAATAGTTAGCGTAGGATGCAGGTAGCCGCTCACCGTCTTCGCTGACTATATGCGGCAAGGGTAACTCAAAAATGGTGTGATTCGGTAGTGCGTGACGACACTCAGCCACTAAATCAGACAGTCCGACGAAATGGCTATCATCTGGTCGATTAAAGCATGATTGGATCACCAAACCTTGTGTAGGAGTGTAACGTGCCAAGGTATCAATGTGTCCATCGGTGTCATCACCTTCAAGGTGGCCCTTGCCCAAGATACTTACCTGAGTTGCTCCCAGAATTTGTTTAAACTGCTCTTCATAACCGGAGAGGCTTAAGGTTCCGTTTCTAAGTGGATTAGTCAGGCACAGTTCAGTGGACAATAAATGTCCGTTTTGGTCGATTTCTAATGCGCCGCCTTCTGCTACCAACGAAAATGATGTTAACGGATTTCGGCATAAAGGCGCTAGAACGGTTTGATTGACTTGGTTATCAGTGTTGGCATCAAATTTTTGACCCCATCCATTGAACTGAAATTCAATTGGATGCAGCCCATCTTCCCCATTGCAAGTTAGAAATGCGTAGTCGCGACACCAAGTGTCGTTATAATCTGCTCTGATCAAAAGTACTTTAGCTATGCCCGCTAATAACTGTTTGGCAGATTCGATTTGGCCGTCGCGGATTAATAATATTACGGCTGTGTTATTGGCGCTGATGGCGCTAATTAATTGCTTATAAGTTTGGCGAACAGAGGCTAGCCAAGGCTTCCAGTCAGTTCTATCATCTGGCCAAGCCAATATAATAGCTTCTTGTTCTGCCCATTCTGGTAGCAGAGTATGTGTTTGTTTCATAGATATTGGACTGCCTTTAATAATGCATCAAATTATATGCGCTAATTGAAGATAAATCGTCATTTATTCCATCAATAAATTGATATTCAAATATACACTTCTGGGCTCACCTACGAAATATCGGTAATTACCAAAAGCAAAATCTGCCCGTTCAGCATAATCAGTGTTGGTCAGGTTTATCACCCGTAAACTGATGTTGATTTGCTCTGAGAGACGAACAGAGCTGCGCAAACTTAATAAATTATGTCCTGAGTAGGAAGCGCTATTCTCTGGATTTAGAAAATAGTTACCTGTATGCGCCCAATCAAGCTCAACACTATGACCGCTTGCATTTTTCCAGCCTATTTGAGCGCTGGCGAGATGCTCAGGGGCAGTATCAATTTCGTTATCTAAGATAGATATGCTGCTGATGTTTAAATCATTTTCATAGCGGTGTTTCGCCAAACTCCCGCTAAATCTAGCATACCAATGTTCTGTCAGTTGTGCGTTAACTTGAAGCTCGATTCCTTGATGAGAGGTGCGGCCATTACTGATATTTTGCCTATTAGTATCCTGAAAAATAAAATGGTCTTTTTGCATCTTAAAAAGACTAATATCATAGGAAAGTATGTTTGTGGCGCCGCGCAAGCCCAATTCTATGCCTACCATGGTTTCTGGGCTTAATTCAGCGCTTTGCTGACCCGCTTGTAGTCGGAACAACTCTGTGGTCTGGGGGGCACGATAACCGTTCGACCATTGCCCATAAAAATGCTGTTGTGCAGCTACAGCATAGTTAAAACCAAGTTGCATGGACCACTCTGCAAAGCTTACAACTTGATCAACTGGACGGGTAAAACGACAGCCACTGACGTCGCTTTCACAGGCGTCACCGTCCCCTAAGCGATTATCGTATTTATAGCGAGTGTCTTCAAAACGAATTCCACTGCTGAGACGCAGTTGTTCATTTGCTTGCCACCTCAAGATCGCAAAAGGCGAAAGGACTTGGGCATCAACTTGATAATCATAGTGCTGTCCAGCCGGTATGGCCGGCGAAAAGCTTTGGGCTTGGTATTCCTGTAATTCGCCGCGAGTAAAGTCAACATCGACCCCAGTTAGCAACGCTAGTTGGGCTAAATTTTGGCTATATTGTGCCTGCACACCAATACTGCGTTGGCTATTATTCTCATTCGGTTGCCAAGGAACAAAGTGCTGTAAAAATTCCATCTGTGCCCAGCGTACATAGGGCGTTAGGGTTAGGGTATTACCCTGTTCGGTGCGCAATTTTATCTTGCTGTAAGCTCGAGCACTTTTGCTATCTCTAAACGCCTCTGGGTTAGGATTTTGCCGCTTCAGGGCCGGATCTCTATAGGCCTGAAACCCTTGAATAAAGCCAGCTGTTTCTTGATTAAGGTTGCTAGCGGAAAATACATTTTTGATCTTTAAGGTATCATGCTGATACTGATGAATTAAGGTTAACTTTTGTTGTTCATAGCCACTGTCGTCAAGGTAGCCGCCATCGTGAGTGCCATTGAATTGCAGCGCATACCCATGGAATTGATATTGCTTAGCCGTACTGATTTTAGTCCGCAAATAATCGTGAGGTCCACTTTCTAGTGCAACTGAAAAAGGCGCTAGTTGTTCGATCTCTGGTGTAACAAGATTAACCACGCCATGTACGGCATTGCTACCAAATAATACACTGGCGGGGCCTCTGAGGACCTCAATGCTGGCTGCTTGTTCCGAGTTGAGGTCAAATAGTTGATTGGTGTTGCAAAATCCGCTCGCTCGAGCTGAAATCCCATCTTGAGCGATAAAAAAAGCGCCGCAGCCGCCCGCGCCGGTCAAAACAGGAGAGCGGATGGCGGTGAGATGTTCTTGTCCATTGCCTCGACTGATCCATGCACCGGGCACACGCGCCATGACTTGATTGATATGTTCAGCCTGAATGCCGTCTATTTGTTGGCTGCCTATAACACTTAAGTTAGAGCTTAATTGAGATAAGGAAGAATCATCTCTGCTGGCCGTAACAGTAATTTTTTCGATACTATCAGCCCTTGAAAATTGACTCAGTATACAAAGCAAAATGGTCAGAAACACGCTTAGGTGACGAGGTATCAAAAGGCACTCCAATAGCACAAAAAAATCAATGGAAGATTATACGGATAAAATGCTAAACCGGAACACTTCTACTTCGCACTATTGATAATAGTGCGATATTTTAATGGTTATTTTAAATGACGGCCACCATCTAGATGCATAGTTCGGCCAGTGACAAAGTCACTATTTAGCAAATAACTTATTGTTTTTACTACCTCTTGTGCGCCCGGACTAGTCTGTAATAACGACTTTTTCAGTGCTTGCTGTTTGTATTCTTGGCTATCATTTTGATTGAATAGTACAAGTGCTGGCGCAATAGAGTTAACTTTAACATGGGGCGCAAGTGAAGCTGCAAATGACAAGGTTAGATTATGCAATGCCGCTTTACTGGCAGCATAGGCAATATGCTTTTTGCTACCTTTGTCCTGCACATAATCGGTCATGTGGATAATGTCAGTGGTGGTACCCTGTTGTATGAGTTTGTCTTGTAAAGCCAAATTGATTTGATAGGGTGTGCTGGCGTGTATTTGCATCATACGCGAGAATAATTCAGCACTATCCAACTGCGGACTTTCCGCTGCCCAATCTGAAGCGTTATGAATAATGGCTCTGATGGTTGTGTATTCTTGACGAATAAATTGAATAAAGGCTGCGGTGCCACCAGTTGTGCTAAAATCAGCTTGTATGGTTCTAATTCCCTTGTCACGAAGCTCGGCTAAGTTTGCTCGTTCAGTACGGTAGGTAATTACTACCGCGTGTCCTAGCGTCAACAATTCTTCCGCAACAGCCAAACCTATTCGTTGGGCTCCGCCGGTAATAATGATGGGGTTGTCCATAGTAACGTCCTCGCTCTGAACTCATTTCGGTGGAGAATACTAACCTTCCCATTAACCGCTCACAAATAATAAGCTAGATTTTATTGGATAATTTGTCAGCTATTACACTTTTTAAACAGACATGATAGCGTAGGGGAAATAAGTAAGAGGGCATATAATGGCAAAGTGGCATGATGCGAAAGTAGTTGAACGAATTGATTGGAATGATCATTTGTTTAGTTTACGGTTTAGCTGTGAGCAATTTCCTAAATTCACCGCCGGGCAGTTCACCAAAATAGGCATTGAGCAGGCAGATGGTAAGGTGTTGTCTCGGCCCTATTCATTGGTTAATGGCCCAGATGAAAGTTGCCTTGAAATTATAGCTGTACCTGTGGCTGAAGGAAGTTTGTCACCCCGTTTGCATGAAGTCCAAGTTGGCGACAGGCTAAAGGTAATGTCTCCTCCTACTGGATTCTTGGTTCTCGATGAGGTTCCTCCTAGTGAAACGCTGTTCTTGCTTGCTACTGGTACTGGCGTGGGACCATTTCTATCGATTTTGGCTAGCTCGCAACCTTGGGATACCTACAACAATATCGTGCTGGTGTATGGGGTTCGCCAATTTGAAGATTTAGCCTATTTGACCAAAATAGAAAAATGGCTGTCAGAACACCCACTGCAATTTAAGTTCGTGCCAATTGTCAGTCGCCAAACAGTAGCTGATACATTGCAGGGACGCATCCCTCAACTCATCAATGACGATGCCATTTCTACACTCTGTGGGCAGGAATTTGACCCGAGCAACTGTCAGGTGATGTTATGTGGTAACCCTGACATGATCCAACAAACCATTAGTGAGTTGGAAGCGCGAGGGTTCAAAAAGCACCTGCGCCGCTCGCCAGGCCAAATTAGTATGGAAAGATACTGGTAGGGAATTGCCTGCAATAAGTATTATAGTACTTGAGCTTAATTGAGCTGTTTTTTGTGCAGGCTTCCAAGTTGCTCAATTATATCAACTAATGGAATGAAGCCTGCCGGGGTAGATAAACTCACAAAACCATTGGCTTTTTCAACCAATACATCTCCAAACTGAGACGCTCTTTGAGGTAGAGGAGCACAATCTACCGCCATGTTATCTGTGTTGACCCATTGACTTGGACCACCGCTTGCTGCAAAGGCTATATCTAACTCAGAATGTTTAACTTGGGTAGCAAAATAATATGAATCTATATGTTTAATCACGGTTGAAACTAACAAACGTTCATTTTCAACTGCTTGCAATTTTTGCTGTAATTTAGGTGTAGCATGAAAAACATATATCATTGGCTGCTCTACTGGTTCTTAATCGTCACCTAGCACAATTACATTTTTGCTCCCATCGACCCCATTGGCAAGTATTATTTCAATTGCTAATAGGCAATGTTGGCAGCGTATAGATTCCGGTTTGTTGAGCTGATGGCATAGTTCTTTGGGCAGAGTATTCGCTGACTTACAGTGTGGGCAAAGGCACTCTAAACGCTTCCGACGGTCTTGCATGAAATATCCTTATCTCTTTGGTGTTTGACATCCTACTCTAAACCCAATTATATTTTAGAGTTGAAGGTTATTTTGTATTGATGGGAAATTGATGCAAGCTTTTGTATGCAATAATACCTAAAAACATAATACACGGTAAATTTAGTTACCTCCAGAGAAATGAATTATAGTTTTCCCACACTAGGGCTTACAATCGAAGTCTGGTAAATCAAAGAGCGGAATTATGATTGTTAGCTTAGAAACGATATTTACATTTTCCTTAGCAGCTGCGTTGCTGAGTTTGTCTCCTGGCCCATCAAATTTATATATTATGGCGCGTACTTTCTCTTGCGGGCATTTATCAGGGGTTGCAGCAGCTAGTGGGATGGCCTTGGGTTCTCTCGCCTATGTGGCTGCAACAGCACTGGGCTTGGCGGTAGTTTTTAAGTACTCGCCAGATGCGTTTACGGCACTAAAACTAGTCGGCGCAGGCTACCTGATTTACCTCGCTTATAAGACGTTTCGCCAAGCCAGTCCCAGCAAAATGACAGAACAAAAAGTAAAGGTCGTCTCAGTTACTAAAGTATTCAAGCAAAGTATAGTGGTGGAACTGACCAACCCAAAAACGGCGTTATTCTTCTTGGCTTTTTTACCCCAATTTGTCGATCACCAGCAAGGTTCAGTCGCCCTACAACTGACTATATTGGGTTGTATTTACGCAGTAATTGCATTTTGCAGTGATCTTTTTGTAGTCGCATTGTCGAATCAATTAGGCAAGTGGATTGCAGGCCATCCGATGTTTGTAGAATGGCAAGATCGCCTGTCGGCTTCTATTTTACTGGGTCTTGGCTGTTTTATTGGGATTGATGAACTGACAAGCAAATGGTCATAAACTTTAAACAGTGACGCTAGTAAGTAGGAAAAGTGCTCACTAATAGGGCTGAGCACTTGTTAACTAATCATGCAGCGCTGAGACCCGGCAGTTGAATATTTTACTAGTGCAACTTAAGTTTACTGCCAACAATATTGCTAACCTTCCTACTCAGTAGCACTAAAAACCCTTTAAACCAGCCATGCACACTAAATTGGTGCATATTATATAAAGACACATAAACTAGCCTAGCTAATCGGCCTTCAATAAACATACTGCTATTCATTAAGCTGCCCATTAGGCTGCCGACAGTACTGTATTTACTCAAATGCACTAAGGAACCGTAATCTACATAGTGATAGCCTTTCAAAGGCTTGTTTTTAAATGAGTTGATGAGGTTGTTGGCCGCGGTACTTGCCATTTGGTGGGCGGATTGAGCTCTTGGAGGAACCCAACTGCCGTCTGCTTGCTTGAAGCCGCAACAATCACCAATTACATAAATATCTGGGCTCAATGTACTTTGCAGGAACTCATTAACCAAAACCTGTTGTGCTCTATTGGTTTCGAAAATCCCCATTTTTTGAATGAAATCAGGCGCTTTTACGCCTGCCGCCCAAACGAGTAGGTCTGCTTCAATTCGTTTTTGCTCGGTTGTGATAAACACCCCTTTTTCTGCACTAGATACTCGGGTGTTCTCCAAAACTTCAACCCCTAGTTTGGCTAAAGCGCTGCGGGCTGAATGTGCTATACGCTGCGGCAAGGCGGGCAAGATTGAAGGGCCAGCCTCTAAAATAGATATACTAAGGCGCGCGGATGACATGTCGGGCATTCCATAACTCTTTGCAAGGTTTGCCACGTGATGAAGCTCCGCAGCCAGCTCGGTTCCAGTGGCGCCCCCTCCTACAATTGCAATTTTCAGTTGCGAGCTGTTGTCTGCTTGCTGATTCAGTTTTAATAATTGATTTAACAATGATTTATGGAAGCGTTCAGCTTGAAGTAACGAATCTAAGAAATAACTATGCTGGGCAATGCCCGGTGTGCCAAAGTCGTTGCTCACGCTGCCTACCGCTAGGACTAAATAATCATACTTTAATGTGCGCTCTTTTAAGAGCACTTCATTGTCGTCATCAAGAATGGCATCTAGATGAATGGTTTTTTGTAGATGATCAATATGGTTCATGGTGCCTAACTGAAATTGATAACCTAGTCGAACAGCATGGATCCCGTAGTCGACCCCATCAGAATTCTTGTCAATGACGCCAGCAGCCACTTCGTGCAGAAGGGGCTTCCAGACATGGGTGCGACTAAGATCTACCAGGGTGATCCTAGCCTCACCGGCCTTACCCAAGGTTCTACTTAATTTACTGACGAGTTCTAAGCCGCCCGCTCCGCCACCTACAACGATGATCTCTTGCATGATATTTCCTAAACGTAATTTGAGAAGTGGCGGCACAATAGGCTGAAGAATATATTTGACTGCAATTTAGTTTGAAGCTATCCATGAAGCGACAATACGCCAGTAAAAGTGCCATAGCATGGATCATGCATAACGCCGGTCTAGCTGTCTACGCATATATTATGCTAAGCAGTATTTGACATTTTTTACTGTGAGCACAGATTCTCTGCCCAGCACGGGCGATACTCCCATGGTAACTGCTCCAAAGATGACAGCCATGCTGAGCATTGGGCTGTCCCATAGTTACAGGTATAGCCTTATCCCTGCACTAGCCACAAGACTTGGTAGCCACCGAGCGTAATATTTTTTTGTCCTGCACAATATGCCTGTCCTGATATAAGGTCTCGAGCGTTGAGACTGCCCAAATGCTCTATAATTTTACTATCTAGGGTTTGCGGGTGTTCGCTAAAGTTAACGATGGCCAATAACACCTCACCCTCATCGCTGTGCCTAGCATAAGTGAAGAGGTGGTGGTTATTTGACTCTAATATTTGACTATCAGATTGGCCAAAAATGGGATGTTGTTGACGGATACTAATAAGTTGAACAAGCCCATCTAAAATTTTCTGTTGGGGATTGCCAGCTTGTTGTGCGAGTTGAATTTTCTCATCAGTGATTGCGATGCGGTGAACCCAACGCTCATCATGCTGTTTGCTGACATCGTTCTTGTAGCTGTAGTCGTTGAGTAAACCCAATTCATCGCCTGAGTACAGCAGTGGAATGCCGCCAATACTCAAAATAATACTGTGTACCATTAAGATGCGTTTTATCGCATTGTCAATCAGTTGAGGATTGTTCTGCTGTAAACCTTGTTCTAATCCAGCAAGGGATGCTAAAGATCCGCATACTCGGCAGTCTCCATTGCTGGGATTTTCACCAAATGCGACCCCTGTTGCAAATGATCCTTCAAAACGTCCGGTATAAAATTGATTTAGGAATCGGCGATGATCATTACCATCTATGCCCAGATTCCTAGCGACGTCATCATCAAATGTCCAGCCTATATCGTCGTGGCAGCGAACATAGTTGACCCAAGAACAATCGCTAGAAATATTGAAGCTTTTGCGCAGTGAATCCGTTAGTAACCTTGTCTTTCGAGTAGCCAAACTGTTCCAGATGAGTGCCATGAGTAAAGGGTTGTAGGAAAGCTGACATTCATCTTTGTCAATGTATTTTACCACTTCGTCTGGATGGACTATCGCTTCGGACTTAAAGATTACAGCGGGTGCCGAAATTCTAAGACAGGCATTAAATGCTTTAATTAAAGTATGCGCCTTGGGTTGATTCTCACAATCCGTGCCCATGTCTTTCCAAATAAATGCTAATGCATCAAGACGTAAAGCTTCACAACCTAGATTGGCTAGAAACAACATTTCGCTGGTAATGGCATTAAACACTCCAGGGTTGGAATAATTCAGATCCCATTGAAAGTTGTTAAAGGTTGTCCAGACCCATTTTTTCGACTCTTCATTCCAACTAAAATTGCCTCTACGAACCTGCGGAAATATCTCCCTTAGATTGTGCTCGTACATATCAGGAATATTTTTGTCATCAAACATGTAATAGTATTCTTGAAATTCACTATCGCCCTGTTTAGCGGACATTGCCCACTGGTGTTCATCGGAAGTGTGGTTGAATACAAAATCCAATACCAAACTAATATTCTCATCTGCCATGGCTTTGGCCAAACGCGCTAGATCTTTGACATTGCCTAAGGAAGGATTGACTTTGCGGTAATCTGATACGGCATATCCGCCATCGCTGTCGCCATTGGGACAGTCGTATAAAGGCATGAGATGAACATAATTAATTCCTAGTGATTTTAAGTAAGGAATCCGTTGAATAAGGTTGGATAAGTCACCGGCAAATAAATCAACATAGCAGGCCATTCCAAGCATATTCTCTTGTATATACCAGTCCGGTTTGTTAACACGCTGTTTATCTTTTTGTTTGAGACTTGCAGAACGTTGCTCAAAACCTTGTAACAAGGTTTGGGCTAAAGATTGCAGATGAAAATAGAAATCATAGCGGTGACCGTAAATATCGAATAATAGCGCAAAAAGGTCTGGGAAGTGTGCTTCTAAACGTTGCACAAATAACGCCTTGTTAGCTTTTGAAAGGCCTGATAAATCAAGACTTTTAATGATGCGCTTTAGTGAGCGCTGACTTTCTATTTGAAGGTTCATATTGCTACTCTAAATAAACAAAATCTATCACGTTTAAGTTCATGACTGACTCGATATAAATCAGCTAAGCGATTTTAAATTATAATTAAATATAACAATGTATTTACACAATTCACATTGTTTGATAACTTATCTTAAACGATTAAGATAGTTTTTCAAACAACATTATCTAACTAAATTTTTTCACAGCGACCGAGTTGATTTTTTGTTTGCTGATGAATAATGAACAAGATTAACTATTTGGCATTACTGTCAGAGGTTTGATGTTGTAATAATACGCAGAGTTAAAGAAGTCGAATTTTGCCAAGCATTGGTCAGTGTGCTTCGCCAACTATTTTCAACAGTGAAATTTTAGGGTCTAGGTAGGAATAGCTATGAGTAACCAAATTAGTCAGGGGACTTCAAACGTACATTTAATCCGTTGGTTAACCTACTTGATGTTTATGATGTTCGCTATGACCTCTGACTCTGTCGGTGAAATAATCAAAGAAGTTAAACGTGTATATGAAGTCAGTAATGCTGAAGCCAGTTTGATGCATTCTTTGTTTATGGTCGGTATTGCATTCTCAGGGTTATTTCTTGGCTTTTTGGCTGACAAATTCGGGCGAAAACGCACTATCATCATCGGTTTAAGCTTATTTGCAGCATCCTGCTATTTATTTTTAGTAGGAGAGACCTTTGAATTTATTCTTGGCTTGATAACCTTGTCAGGTTTAGCCGTAGGGGTCTTCAAAACCGCAGCATTAGCCCTGATTGGTGATATATCCAGGTCGACTAAGGAGCATACGGGTACCATGAATGGCGCGGAAGCATTTTTCGGTGTGGGTGCCATTATCGGCCCCTTAATTGTTGCGTGGATGATCCGTGAGGGGGTTGACTGGAAATTACTTTATGTGCTGGCTGGAGCTTTATGTACTGTCTTGATTGGCATGGCATGGTTTGCAAACTATCCTGATCACACTAAGCGGGCTGCTGCTGTTACTAAGCCTGTGAGTTTTACATCTAGTCTAAAATTATTGGGCAACCCTTATGCAATGGGGTTTTCCATTGGCGCATTTTTGTATGTTGCTGCAGAAAGCGCCATCTATGTGTGGATGCCCAGTTACTTGGTGTGTGGTGCTACCTCAATAGAAGAAAGTTTTAGTTGTTATTCAAATGACTTTGATAAAACCTTGGCTATGTATGCGGTTTCTGTGTTTTTCTCCCTAAGAGCCCTTGGACGATTCTTCGGAATTTGGATGATGCAACATTTTAATTGGGCTCTTGTTTTGGTTCTGTTTAGCTTTGCTATCATGTTGTGCTTTATCGGTGGATTGATCGGTGGGAAAGATGTTGCACTTTATCTGTTTCCGCTAACCGGCATTTTCATGTCAGTTATATATCCGACCTTTAATTCCAAAGGAATCAGTTGTTTCCCTAAACAGGAACATGGCACCGTGGCTGGAGTAATTTTGTTTTTTACTGCCGCTGGCGCTGCCACTGGACCTTTACTTATGGGGCTAGTAAGTGATGCCTATGGTGGTGATGCCAAGTATGGTTTTATTGTGGCAACAGGGTTTACTACGGTGTTGTTTGCGGGTCTATTTTTTAACTATTTGTTCAATCCAACAGAAAAGCGCTTGGCTGAGACTGAACTATCAGAATATGGTATGAAAGAGAGCTAATTATGAATAATCCTATTTATTATGCAGTTGTAGAAGGCGGTGGGACCAAATTTAATTGTGCCATTGTCGATGAACAACGAAATATTCATGTTAGCCACCGTATTTCAACAACCACGCCACAGGAAACTATTGCACTTGTATGTGATTTTTTTATCCAGCAACGTGATTTAGGCTTTACCTTTGAAAAACTGGGTTTAGCCTGTTTTGGCCCTCTGGATCTGAATCGAGGATCAAAAACTTTTGGCTGCATAACAGCAACCCCAAAGCCTAATTGGTCTCATTATTTTATAGTTGAACATATAAAAACCGAGTTGAACTGTCATGTTGAGCTGGAAACAGACGTAAACGCAGCTGCTTTGGCAGAATATCGCTGGGGCGCCTCACAAAACACCAGTGTCAGCATTTATATTACGATTGGCACTGGTTTAGGTGGAGGTGTAATAATAAACGGCAAACCATTGCATGGGTTAATCCATCCCGAAATAGGACACACACTAATACCGCCTCCAGAGGGAATTGAGGGGGTCTGCCCTTTTCATGGAAATTGTGTTGAAGGCCTAGCCTCGGGAACAGCGATGAGTAAAATCTGGCAGCAACCAGCTGAGACACTGGCAGATGATCACATAGCTTGGGATATTCAGGCTCAAGTGATCGCAAAGTTGTGCCACAACCTCTTCGTCAACTTCAGCCCCGAGCGTATTATCTTGGGCGGCGGAGTTATGAACAAGCCAAACTTATTAGAAAAAGTTAGAGACTACACAGAAGTTTCTTTGGCTGATTATCTGGCCTTGCCCGAAGGAGTTCGCCTTGAAGATCTGATGAGCATGCCAGGTTTGGGCGAAAACTCGGGGCTGTTTGGTGCGCTGGCTCTAGTGCTTCAGGAATAGTACTGTCATGACGAGGGCTGTTGCTGGGATTTAATCACTATCAGTTCTTTGCTCTAATAAGACAGCGCCAGGAGCATCGTCAGCCAAGATATCTTCGGGATTATAAATTGGACATTTATTCATTGATAAACAGCCGCATCCTATGCAGCCTGTCAGTGAGTCACGTAATTTTTGCAAGTAATGGATTTTGCTGTCAAGTCCGATCTTCCATGCATTCGATAAAGCAGCCAAGTCATCTTTGTCAGGTGTTTTAGCATTAGGTAGAGACATAAAGGCCTGTCTGATTGCATCTAAACTGATACCGATTTTTTGAGCTGCTTTTATAACAGACACATGTCTTAGCACTTCAGCTTTGTATTGCCTTTGGTTTCCAGCGTTTCGTTGGCTCTGAATTAAGCCTTTTCAATAATAGCAAAAACACTTTACCTCAACCTAACTTGAGGTTTTATCCTGCTGTTTGCTACACCAATCAGGAGAATGAAATGAGAAACACAAAAAATAAAAGCGCTATACCCCTTGCAAGCCAATTTAAACTGCCGCCATTTGTTCACAAGTTACATTAAGCAGAATAGCAGCACTTTTTCATTTTGTTTAATCAAGCTATGCAAAATAAGGGGCCGTTGTGATTAGATTAGAGCATTTTAATTTGGCCGTGAAAGATATTAAAACAAGCCTGAGGTTCTATCAGGCAGCTTTTCCTCACTGAACTGTGAGGCAGCGAGGTACAGCGTCTTGGTGTGGTATCTCAAGGGCTTGAATTCATTTGAGAGATGACTTCAACTTCTTGAACTTGAATGGTCAAGGCAGGGGACATAATCGCGAGTTAAGTAGCAATCAAATCGGTTTGGCACATTTTGCTTTCGAAGTTAAGGATTTAGCGGCTACGGTGGCGCGTTTAAAAAATGCGGGGGTTGCACCTCATCACGACGGGGCCAAAAAATAACACCGCCACAATTTTTATTATCGGGATCCAGATGAGTTTGAGGTTGAATTCGTAGAATATACTTCTGATTTACCTAGCCAACGTAATAACGCCGACGACTAAATCTCCTCGTTACTTGGACAGGCAGGCGTTAACTTGGACAGGCATCATAAACACTCGTTACTTGGACAGGCATCTTTAGATTGGCTGTAATAAAAGAGTCAAAAATAGCTGTCAATGCATATGTTTATTAAGTGCTAAGGGAAATTAAGACTAAGACCTAGGATTTACATGTTGTTGAAAATAGATTTATGTGTTCAGGAATGTTCATCGTATTTGTCGATTGATTAAATCGATTAATGTTGCTCATTTAAATTTCAAATATCAATTATTATCTACGCCTACAAACAAGGAGAAACTATGCAGATTTTAAAAAACTTACTAACAATTGTTCGTCAACACAAATATTGTCAAAATTTACATGAGTGTAACTACATGAATGACTATTATGGGGATCAGATTTGTCAAGTATCTCGAAGGTGCTGACCGTTAGGGTTGGCATAAGGATATAGTTAAGCTTATGCCAATACCTAGATTTTAAATCAACAACTACATATTATAATAAGATAAAAGCATTCACACAGTTGCGGCATAGTTAGGATTCTAATTTTTTTAAACCTATTTTTATTAACCAAAATTGAATTTTGGTTGCCAGATTCGCTGTCGTTCTGTGTTGATTTTAAATTTTGATAGTGCCTTTTTGTGACCACCGGCTACATATACATTTATTTCAAACTGGCAACTTAGGGATAGCCATGCGTCTTTATCTACTCCCCATTCCCTAAGGATGGAATTTTCATATACTTGAAATTTATCACCTTGCTTCTGACTTATATATCGCGCAGTCATTTTGGCAAGCTCTATATAATCTAAAAGCTCTATATTGGGTACATGCGATTGGCTTGAATTTGATGTGTTACGAAAAGGCAATAACGATTTGGGTTGTTCATTATAGTTCAAAGAACTAATTCTTTGTTTAATACTAGTATGATCAGATGTTTCTAAGGTGTTGGCAATTTTTGCTCTAATCGGGTTTAGGTCTACATATACCATGCAAGCAGTCAAGGCACGTTCATCTAGCAGTGCTTGAGATTTAAAACGACCCTCCCAAAAATGGCCAGTACACTCGTCTTCTAAATTTGCTCGTCTAGCAATAGGTTCGTTTAGTTCTTTCATAAACCAACTTATATCAAAAAGACGTTTCCGGTAGATATTTATCGTAGATGCAAGTGAACGTTGTTCGATTTCCGTCAATTGAAGAGAGGTTTCCCAAATCGCCCGTTGGCATAGCAAGGTTCCTTTGTGAAGTTTAAGCCAACGTATTGCAACCTCTTCATCTGTCCAATTCGTTGCTTTCTCAAGATCCACCCTAAGCACAACATGAGTATGGTTATGCATGATGGCATAAGCACAAACATCAATTGAAAAAATGTCAGCTAGTAGCAATAGGCGATCCTCAACCCACTGCCTTCGATGATCAAATGATTTTCCACTAAGTTTGTCTTCTCCGCACAAAAATGCGCGTCTTACACATCTTGATACACAGTGGTAATAGGGTGTGTCAGCTAAGCTTATCTGTCGTTTTCTGGCGATGGGCATTGATTGTTCTTTAATATTGACGTTATTACATATTAGCCGCTTATAAAAATTTAAGGGTCTAGTTTTAAAGTTCGCATGTCTGCCCGAAAAGATAGCTAAAGACAACTAGAAAGCATTTGTGTCTGTCCAAATAGTAATCCCAACTTTAAATAGGAAGCTAGTATTTTGAATTACAAAATTTTTTATTTAATTTGAAATTATATACATTTGTGTTTTTTAATTATAATTTTTTTATAATTATTACAGTATCTTGCACTATTTATTTATAAAATGACTTTATTTATTTTTATTTTGGTGTGCAAGTGTGCTCTGAAATTTCAGTTGGTTGAGTATATGCGTGTAAAGAGTTTTAATTTGAATTCATTGTGGCAATATTTTTGTATGATGGTAGGTAATCAACCTAAGTTGGCGCAATACTTCGAGCCGATCATTAAAGTGATATCACCCTCTTACCATGGGGGATTAACAACCTGCAGAGTTATTTCCGTCACACCAAGCGGTAATCAAATGCTGACTTTAAATCTGAAAATGTCCTGTCGTTGGAAAGGATTTACACCGGGGCAATATGTTCAAGTCACATTGCAAAAAGACGGGCGGTATATTCGACGACCATTTAGTATAAGTTCTGGTTTGCCGTTATGGACAAACAAGCGCCAGATTCAGATAAGTTGCAAAATTAATAGCGATGGGCAGCTCACTCCTCACTTAACCCATTTGCTCAAAGGGGACTTCTTGCATGTAAGCCAAGCGCGGGGTGAATTTTTAAGTAGAGTTGGGGATCTCTCGATTTTATTGGTGGCTGCGGGATCAGGTATTACCCCACTACGCTCTTATTTGCAAAGTAGATATTCCGAGGAATACCAAGACAGTCAGGATTCTTTTCCATAGTATTGTTTTCCAATCTTCGTCCATAGATCTTTAGAAAGAAGAACGAGCTAGAGTTATGCCTGTCCAAATTTGCGACCTCAGTATGATGCCTGTCCAAATTTGATATGATGCCTGATATGATACCTGTCCTTGCTATAGAAGACTACGCCTCATACACTTCTAAGGGGAGCCCATCAGGATCCGTAAAAAAGTTAAATGCCTTGCCAGTATATGCATCTATCCTAATCTTTTCGGTTGGCACTCCTTCTTGTTCTAGGAACTTACAGAAATCTTCCACCGACTCAACTTTAAACGCCAAATGACGCAGACCTCTAGCCTCTGGATTAGAAGGTCTCGGCGGAGGCGAAGGAAAAGAAAAAAGTTCAATTTGACTACCATCTGAAAGAGCCAAATCTAGCTTGTAAGACTCTCGCTCTTCTCGGTAGTGTTCTGCAAGCACTGAAAAACCCAGAATATCAACATAGAATGTTTTTGAACGCAGGTAATCTGAACAAATTATTGCCACATGATGAAAACCTTTAAGTTGGGACATGTCCGGACTCCTTGGATATATTATGGATAACTTATATTTTTTTCATTTTGAACAGCTTGCTGATCTGTTGGCAGCACAAATTCAGTAGTCTTGGTGTTACCCTGCGGATCTTCAAGGGTCACGCGAATAGATGGTGGACTATATAAATCAATTAATTCTTCTGTTACAACTGCGCTGTATGGAGGAGCAGAATCAGTTGCTACTAAATAATATTGACCTTTTTGATTCTTTATTTCGGTTCTTATTTCAAACAAAGGAATTATTAAACTACTGGCATCTGCTAGTGAGTAGTCAAAACGTATTCGTCCACTTTGACGCTCAAACCCTGAGAAAAGTATTGTTGAACTCTGACTTTGGCGCATTGCGGTTTTAGCTTTGTGAACTGAATAGCTCAGTGGAGGCAATGATATTGTTATCATTCCATCATGCACTCGTAACTTTTTGTCTCCGGCTAACCACTGATAATCATCAGCAGTTGCGCCTATTGTAAAAGTCTGTGTTTCTGGACTGGGGTTAAATGCAAGGAGATATTCAAAGGGAGCAGATTTATCTACCCGAGATATAGCGAAAGCATTGCTCGAAGAGTTAAAATAGCGATTGAAGGTAGTTCCGCGTCTTAGTGCCTTGTGTTGCATCCGAAGTTGCGCTAATTCACGTAATGCAATATAGATTGGATGGGTTTGATCGAAGTTGTTTTCAGCAGTGGTGCTATGTGTTCCAATCAGATTATTGTCGTTATATTCATCTACCTGGGATGGGAACATATCTTCCCGTGATGCTATATCACCTCCATCCCCTGTAAACCCTTGCTCGTCTCCGTAATAAATTACTGGTACGCCGCGGGAAAGGTACATAAAAGCATGGGATAAGATACTTCGTTTTAATTTTTCGCTATCGCTTTGCGCCAGACCAGCATCTTCAATGAAAAAACCAGCACGGCCCATATCGTGGTTGCCTAAGAAATTCATTAATAGGTTAGCGTGACTATCTTGATCGCTATAGTAATCATCGTTTTCAAAAAGTTGTGCAATTACACTAGAAGACTTACCACGGTAAAATACATCAGCCGCGGCACTTTGAAAGCCAAAATCAAGTACCGAGGGCATTTTCCCCAATGTGGTGTAGCTGCTGAGAACTCGCGGGTCGCCACTGTACACTTCCCCAAAAATATGAAAATTAGGGATGCCTTGAGATTTGGCATGCTCAACTATTGTTGGGCTAAATTGCGACCAAAAAATCATATCAACATGTTTGACGGTATCAATGCGAAACCCATCTGGTTTAAATTCAGTGATTAGGTTTTGATAAATCTCGGTCATCCCTGAGATAACTTCTGGGAGACGAGTGTTTAAATCATCAAGTCCAACAAAATCGCCATTTACAGCGCTTTCACCTTGCCAGAAGCTATCCCCTTGATTGTTATAAAATTTAGGGTCATTTAGCCAATTAGGGACTTTTAAATTTTTAGTGCCAACGGGTAGGAAAGGGGTGTACTTATTATTATTGGCAACTTGTTGTTTTGTTTTATATGGGCAGGTATTTTCATTTTGAAAGTTGCCCTCTGGGTCATGACATTCCTCATATTTGATAACATCAGCGGTATGGTTGGTAATAATATCAAAAAAGACTTTTATCCCTTTTCTGTGTGCAGCATTAATTAAACTTTTTAAGTCATCATTGCTACCAAAATGCGGATCAATTTGAGTGAAGTCTATTATCCAATATCCATGATGAGCATAGCCTCCAGCCTGAATAGCCTTATTACGCAGAATTGGGGTCATCCATATTGCACTGACACCTAAATTTTTCAGATAATCGAGCTTTTGCTCCAATCCTTGAATATCGCCACCGTGAAATCCGAACGGACTGTCAGCAATAAATCCACCTCGTGAAATTTCAACTGAAGAGGAACCGTTGTCATTGGCGGGATTACCATTATTAAATCTATCTGGCATAACAAAATAAAAAATATCATCTTGTACATTACGATTGAGATAGTCGTCATATATCGGAGGAAATATTAATGCAGAAGTTTTTGGGGTTGTCTCCGGAACATCGTCAACAACGGGTTTATCTACACATCCTAACAACAATACGGAGGTCGAAAGCAGTAAGAAGAGCTTTATAAATTTTATCATCTAAAGTTTACCTTTTATGCCTTAGGGAAGCTCTTGGCCGCGAGCGGTAACATAAAGTGAATACCAATGTTCGCGGGTAAGGTTTACATTCAACGCCTTAACACTATCGGCTATTCGCTGAATATTGGTGGAGCCTATAACAGGTTGAATTCCCGCCGGATGGCGCATCAAGAAAGCCAACAGAATAGCTTCTCTGCTGGTTTGATATTCGGCTGCAAGTTTGCTCACTAAAACAGCGGTTTGTTTTACGAGCTCTGCTTGTCCGCTCAGTTGTCTACCTGAAAGCATTCCTTGGCATAAGCTACCCCAAGCCTGAATCTGTACGTTATTCATACGACAATATTCGACCGTTCCTGAACCAAAATTTAAATCCTTTCCTGATGAATTATTAACCAAAACAACATCATCTAAATAATTGAGGTGAGTTAAATGCATCTCAATTTGGTTAACCACAAGTGGCATGTCCAGGTAGTGTTGTAAAAAGTGCATTTGTTGTTGATTGGTGTTTGACAAACCGAAATGCTTCACCTTGCCGCTGTCTTTTAGGCGTGAGAAGGCATCTGCAACTTCCTCAGGCTCCATTAACGGATCAGGCCGATGCAGTAACAATATATCGATAAAATCTGTATTTAAGCGCTGCAAAATATCGTCTACAGAGTTTAAAATATGCTGTTTAGAATGATCAAATCGTTTAGGCCCGAATTGATCTTCAAGTCTAATTCCACATTTCGACTGTAAAATAATTTGTTCTCTAAGTCCTTGTCTATCTTTTAATACTTGACCAAACACTTGTTCAGCCTTGCCCAAGGTATAGATATCAGCATGGTCGAAGAAGTTAATGCCAGCATCTAGTGCAGCATCTACAATATTGTGCGCCTGTGCTACATGTTCAGGTTGATATGGAGATTGATCCCATCCACCGCCAAGCCCCATGCATCCATAAGCGATGGGTCGAGCACCTGGAAAGTAGTTATGAAGTGGTAACTTTGTCATTTTGATTCTTATTGAACAGCAAGATAATTTATTCTAGTGATTTTCAAAAAAGAATACAGTGAATACGTATGCTAAAGGATTAATTAGTATTTGGAGCACGTATGTGAATTGATCGTAAGTGGCATGTACTTGTATGAGTATAAGAACATACCTGTTCAAATTAACCAGGGTAAAAACATGCCTGTCCAAATTAGCCAGCGTAAAGGGGAGTGGATAACCTGAATGCAACATGAAAAAAGTGGATGTCCAAATAGGGGGAAAAGTTGGGTGTCCAATTAAACAGGTAAATGTGCCTGTCCAAATAAGGAGGTGCCTGTCCAAATAAGGAGGTGCCTGTCCAAATAAGGAGGTGCGCCGATTATATTGAAAGCAAAAAACTGAATTTAGGCCAAGGGAGTTGGCCTGTATTCAGTTTTTAAAATAATCGACTCTCTAAACTGCGCTTAAACCCATGGCGCAGTTAATATCATAGGCAGCCAACAGGATTTTTTATTTGACATCAATAGTATTCTAAATCGCGTACTTTGCCCCAAAAAACGCGATATGAAAAAAGCGTATATGCGAAAATGCAGGGGATGACGATAATCGCACCGTAAAAAATCACCCGCAAGGATTCAGGTGCACTGGCTGCTTGCCATACCGTCATTTTGCCGGGCACTACATAGGGATAAAAACTTAAGGCAAAGCCAGCAAAGCTGAACGTAAAAATACAAGCACACAAAACAAAGGGTAACCAACAGCCTTCATCATTTTTCATTGGTAAACGTTGCAATACTTGAAAGCCAATAGCAAAAAAACCAAAGCACAGTGCTGGGACCATGACAATTAAATAGGCCCATGGCAATTGTGTCCAACGCTGCAATACAAAATCATTAATTAACGGATTGATAACGCACACTGCCAAAATACCCACAAAGGTTATGTAACCTGCCTTACGCGCCCAACCTATGGCTTTAAGCTGTAACTCATCTTCAGTCTTCATGATTAACCAACATGCACCAATTAAGGCGTAAGCCATGGTAACGCCAACTGCACTGAGGACACTAAAAGCAATAGCACTAAAGGTATTTTCAAAGCCCATCACGAACATGCCAAGCATATAGCCTTGAGACATTGCTGAGATAAGTGATCCAAGTTTGAAGGTTATATCCCATTTATCTTTATGCTGCTCTATAACTTTGGCGCGAAAATCGAAAGATACTCCACGCATAATGAGCCCAATTAGCAAAATCGCAGCAGGCATATATAGGGCCTTCAATATCACATTGTGGGCACTAGGAAACGCAACCAACAGTAACCCAATAGCGAGCACTAGCCAGGTTTCATTGGCATCCCAGAAAGGGCCAATCGAAGCAATCATTTTGTCTCGGTGAGTAGGGTTATCCATTGGCAATAACAAGCCAACACCCAAATCATACCCATCCAAAATTGCATATACCAAGACCGAGAAGGCCATTAAACCAGCGAAAATAATAGGTAGTTGACTGTCGATGATCATGCGGTTTTCTCCGGTTTTGAAGATGTTCTTGCAGATAGCTCAGACAAACTATACTCCTCAATAAGTACAGACTTACGTGCCATAAAAAATAAGGTCTTGATATAAGCTACTAGCAATAAGCCATACACTAATAAATACATCGCGAGACTAGTGGCGACATTACCAGGTGCAATATCGGTGACTGCCTGACTGGTGGTTAGTATCCCGCTCACTAAGTAAGGTTGACGGCCTATTTCTGTAACGTACCATCCTGCCAAGGTAGCAACCCAACCAGAAAAAGTCATACCAATTAGCAGTCTCAACATAAATTTGGGCAGCTTATTATTGCGCCACAACAAAAAGCTGGCTAACCAAGAGCTTGCTAACATCAGCATGCCAAGGCCCACCATTATCCGAAACGCGTAAAAAACCGGTTTTACAGGAGGATGATTTTGTTCAAACTCATTCAACCCTTTGATCGTGCCATTAGGATCATGAGTCAGTATGAAGCTAGCTAAATTAGGTATCCCAATTTCATAATGATTGGTGCGCAAGTTTTCATCAGGAACAGCAAACAATAATAGAGGGGCACCATCAGTTGTGTCCCAAACCCCTTCCATAGCGGCGACTTTTTGAGGTTGATGTTCGAAAGTATTTAAGCCGTGAAGATCCCCCATGAATATTTGCAACGGCATTAATATTGCTGCTAGAAATACCCCAGTTCGTAGCGCTACGTTCGGAGCCTTTTTATTGTCACCACGATGGATTCTATAGGCAGATAACCCTGCCACCAAGAAACATGCTGTTAAACCTGAGGCGAGCAGCATATGTCCTAATCTGTATGGGAAAGACGGATTGAATACAATAGCGAACCAGTCAACAGCATGAGCAACGCCATCGCGCATTTCAAAACCTGCAGGAGTGTGCATCCAAGAATTGAGTGACAATATCCAAAAGGCTGATAAGGAAGTACCTATAGCGACGATTAATGTAGCGAGGGTATGAACCCATGGCGGTACTCGATTGATACCAAACAGGACTATACCCAAAAAGGTCGCTTCTAGAAAAAATGCTGTCAGCACTTCATAGGCTAAAAGCGGGCCAGCTATATTGCCGACAGTTTTCATAAAACCTGGCCAATTTGTGCCAAATTGAAATGACATAGTAATGCCACTGACTACACCCAATGCGAAGGTCAGGGCAAATACTTTTACCCAGAAACGATAGATTCGCATCCAAACTGGATGCTTTGAAATATGGAAGCGGACTTTGAAATAGAATAACAACCAACACATTGCGATAGTAATGGTTGGAAATAAAATATGAAAACTGATATTCGCAGCAAATTGGATGCGTGAAAGTAACATTACGTCGGCCATGAGGTGCTCCGGATGACGAGTGTGAACAACATTAATGACATAGGATTAATTCAACTGTTTTTAAGAAATTTATCTTTCATGTCGAGTACTTTTCCAACTCCTGAACCAAGTTTCATCAGGGTGGTGAGCTTTTCAGGGCTCAACCTCTGCAGCTCTTCGCTCCATTTGGTCATGTTTTCCAGTAACTCATGTATTTCCTGCAATCGATGTTGGGCATATTCTTCCTGTTGATTCGCAGGTTGATCCAACAAAATGTCACGTAACACACTCAAAGTCGGATCCATTTCTCGTTTGCGTCGCTCTTCAAAGACTTTGTTTGCCATGTCCCAAATACTGCCTAAGGCTTTGAAATAGTCTTTTCTGTCACCTGCAACATGCTGTATTTGCACTAGACGCCAAGACTGCAATTCCTTTAATCCCATGCTCACGTTTCCGCGAGAAATACTTAAGGCTTCTGCTATGTCGTTAGCACTGAGCGGCTGTTCATTGACAACTAGCAATGCATACATTTGCCCTACGGTGCGATTGAAACCCCATCTACTACCCATTTCACCAAAATGCATAACAAAGGTTTCAATCATCGGAGTCATTTTCATCAAAGCCTCTTTCTGAAGTTTCAGTAATTTCTGAAAATTATAAAGGTTTGCTTAAATAGATCAATATATTTGTTTGCCAGCCAGCTAAGAACCGATACAAATGTGCATTATTTGCGTATTGTATATATTAAGGAGATTGTTATGCGTAAATTAGCTTTTTTACTAGTTGTTTTGATTTTACCTAGTTGTACTTCGCTTCCTGAAGGCATTAAACCAATTGATAATTTCAATATGTCGAAATATTTGGGAACCTGGTACGAGCTCGCCCGACTGGATCACAGTTTTGAACGGGGCTTAGAACAAGTAACAGCAGAATACGTGTTGCGAGAAGATGGTGGGATAGATGTCATAAACCGAGGTTTTGACCCCGAGTCTGGAAAATGGGATGAGGCTAATGGTAAAGCCTATTTCGTCGGTGAGCCGTCAATAGGCCACCTTAAAGTTTCTTTTTTTGGGCCTTTTTATGCCAGCTATGTCATCTTTGAGATGGATCAACAAGATTATCAATATGCTTTGGTAACAGGTCCCGACAGAGACTACTTTTGGCTACTTAGTCGGCAGAAATCACTCCCTGACCCTATCATGCAACAACTTATCAAAACGGCAAAAGACTCTGGTTTTCCTACAGAGCAGTTAATTTATCTGCAACATCCCCATTGATGTGCCTAGATAGTGAAATAATCGGATTGTTATAAAGGTCTTAAGTTTCTGAGCACTATAATTATTTGCATGCTGAATTCGAACGCTGTTTTTTTGTCATAATGATAACTAATCTCTAGATATTTAGATTTTGAAGCTCAACATATTCTGTGCTCAGTTGCCAAAATAACAACAAAGGTAAGTCATGCTCGATAGCCAACTTGAAATTGTCCAACAAGCCAAACAGTTTTTGCAGGACGTTACACAACACGATTATATTTGTACTTCCAATCCACATTCATCGGGCAGTGCGGGTGCCCACATGCGCCACATCATCGACCATTATACGGCCTTAATAAGCGGGGTTGAATCTGGCATTATTGATTACAACAAACGTGACAGATTATCTAACCTCGAAACCTGCCCAGTTCTGGCTAAAACGAAATGGGATGATATAGAACACTGGTTTTTACAGCATAGTGAGGTGTCGTTGCAGCATGAGCTCCAAGTGATTAGCGAAATCAGTATAACTCAAGCCAAGAGTGTCCAAGTGACCTCAACCTTGGGCAGAGAACTGGTATTTGTTGCTAACCATGCAATTCACCACTTCTTTTTGCTGGCTGTACTGCGCTCATTGCAGGGTAAAAGCTCCCCTAATTCATTCGGTATTGCTCCTGCAACAGCAACATTTGACCGCAAGCTTGCCTAGAAATACGTATTAACCATAGAAAAAGTATGGATTTTATGCATAATAGCGGCGCTTAAATCCAACTTGCAGGCCACACGCTATGTCTATCCAACAATCTCTTCTTTCTCGCAGTAATCAAACCTGTGAATTGTGCACATCTTCTGATTCACTCAGTGTTTATGACGTCCCGCCTGCTGAGGCACACGCTGACAAATGCATTATGGTTTGTGCAACCTGCGCCGCTCAGCTAAATGGGGAGGCTGATATTGATATGAATCATTGGCGATGCCTAAATGACAGTATGTGGAGCACAGTACCAGCGGTTCAAGTTGTCGCGTGGCGAATGCTAAAAAAACTATCTTCTGAGGGATGGGCACAAGATCTTTTGGACATGATGTATTTAGATGAAGAGATGCTCAAATGGGCTGAAGCTGGCCTTGTTGAGCACAGCGACGAACCAACACTTGATTGTAATGGCACAATATTGCAGGCAGGTGATACGGTAACATTGGTAAAAGATCTGAATGTGAAAGGTGCTAATTTTACAGCCAAAAGAGGTACTGCTGTTCGAGGGATAGGTTTAAACAGTAATCCAGAACATATTGAAGGTAAAATCAACGGGCAGCGAATCGTCATTATTAGCGCGTTTACCAAAAAGTCATAATAATCAATGTGTCTCAAGCCTGGTTCTAATTGGAACCGGGCAATAGCAATTCTTGCCAGCCGTTGAATCTATATCGAACATAGAGAAATTAGCCCGGTTACAATGGGCCGTTCCTATAAGCTTGCCAACCCTTTCCCATGTACAATTTCAATAGCTTTTCTGGTGCCTTTGCCAAATCAACACTTAACAGTAGTCCGGGTGTATCATTGAAGTTTTTGTCTATGCCAAGGGAATGAAACTGGGCGCCTAATTTTTGATAGTGTTTGGCTAACACAGGAATGTCCTTTCCATCCTCTTCTATACAGGCAAGCAGTGCGGCTAAATCATCTTTAAGACTGTAAGTATTAGCGTAGTCGTGCAACTCTGGATGCAATGGAAATTCAAATTCTACCTGGGCACTTACTTTGTCTGTTGGCGTAACCAATGCGTGCTTCATTATTGCTACACTTCGGGTGTCGTATAGTTTGCTTAGGGATACAGTTCCGTATAATGTCCGATAGTGAGGAAATTTACATACAAAGGTACCTATTCCGCGCCATAGCAGCAATAAGCCCTGAAAACTGCGTTGGTATTCGGGAATTAAGAAAGAACGTCCCAGCTCCAAACAAGGAGCTCGTCGATTGACAAACTCACTGGAAAAATTAAACATTCGGGCTAAATATAACTGCGTTAAATCATTATCTTGCAGTAAAACATCAGTTCTGCCCATTCTATAAGCTCCCACAACATGCTGTTTGCTGTGGTTTACCACAAACAAATGTGTGTAGGTCTGATCAAAATCGTCGCTCTCTATCGGTTCTCCTGAGCCCTCGTTGTGCAATCTAAACACCAGTTCAAGAAGACGGGCAATTTCATTTAACGTCGCTGGAATTTGCCCATGCATAGCATAATAAACACTGAAGTCATTATGAGTCAGCAGGCATTGTTCTGGTGGCAGCACTTCTAGTTCATGTTGTATTTTTCGCCATTCCACAGGTTGGCCAATAGTCTGCTGCTTCAATATGTGATTGGCTGGCCAATCAAGTCGCCAATTCGGATCTTGGCAATAGCTTTGTACGCGGCACAAGGCCGCGTGGTGAATGGTATTTTGAGGTGAATATACCGATGACTTTACTGGGTTTCCGCAGCTAATGTTAACCACTGAATTTTGTTTGTTTAGAAACTCTCGAGCTAACATAAGCATCCGTACCCGAAAATACACTCTTCCTAAACGGTAAAACCAAGGGCTGTTTTGACCTTCTATGAAAATGGGCAGATATTGGGCATTGCTTGCGCTAACAAGTTTGCCAACAACCCGATTCCAATCGTGCTCACTGATCCGCTTCTTTGCTGCTTGATAATACGAAACCCGTCCGGCGGGAAATATGAGTAGCGCACCTCCTTGCTGCACATGCGTTAAGCTTGTTCTGATTGAAGGCGTATTTTTAGGATCTTTTTCAGATAAAGGATTGGTGAATATAAAATAGTCTTTGAGCTCCGCAAACAACTTTAAACCTAGATTGGCAAGCACCTTAAGGTCGGGTCTTATTTCTCCTATTAATAAGCACAATATCACTCCTTCAATACCGCCAAATGGGTGATTACTGGCGATCACTAGAGGTCCCGTTTTTGGGATAGACTGTTGCAGTTTTAGCCCACCTTGAACGGATATATCCATTACATCAAGCAGTTTTCGGGCAAAATCCTCTTTGCTCATGTTCTGCATTTGATGCTGCTTATAGATACGGTCCATCTTTTTTATGCCGATGATGCGATCCAATAAGCTAAGTGCGACACGTAGAGATAAGCTGGACTTTTCTGCCGGCAATAAATTGCTAAGACTAATAGATGCTGACATGGATAGGGCCCAGTAATAATTCAATAGATGTAAACAATGATTACTTCAACACTTATATCAAATGCTATTATTGTAACGCAAAAGATTCTTCCAACCGTTTTTCGGGCATAATAGAGTTAGACCGTGAATGAATCGTTTTAATTACCAAAATAGTTGAAGGTAAAAAATGGAAAAAATAACCATAATTGCTCCTGATGATTGGCATTTGCATTTCCGCGACGGGGATATGCTCACTGAGACGGTAGCGGCCACCGCCCGTTGCTTTAGCCGCGCGATTGTCATGCCAAACTTGATGCCACCTATCACCAGCGCCGAAATGGCCTTAGACTATAAAGTTAGAATTCTCGCTGCCAAACCTGATAACAGTGACTTTGAGCCATTGATGGTTTTATATCTGACTAATAACACCACCAAACAAGATATTTTAGATGCAAAAGCGGCAGGGCTGGTGGCCGCTAAGTTGTATCCCGCTGGGGCTACCACCAATTCTGCAGCAGCCGTAGAAGGTATCCAAGCACTGTTTCCCATTTTCGAGGAAATGGAAAAGCAGGGGTTACTATTGTTAGTACATGGTGAAGTTACTGAGTCTCACGTAGATATATTCGACCGAGAAAAGGCCTTCATCGATAGGTACTTGCGTAACATCGTTAGTACATACCCAAATCTAAAAGTTGTGTTTGAACATATCACAACAGCCGATGCTGTCGAATTCGTCAACTATAGCTCGGACAATGTGGCAGCAACCATTACCCCTCAGCACTTGCTGATGAACCGTAATGATTTATTAGTTGGCGGTATCCGCCCCCATAATTTTTGCTTGCCAGTCCTAAAACGCAGTACCCATCAACAGGCGCTACAACAAGCAGTTGCGTCAGGTTCAAGTAAGTTTTTCCTAGGTACAGATTCGGCTCCCCATGAAAAGCATCGAAAAGAGTCTGCCTGTGGTTGCGCCGGTTGTTATAGTGCTTGGAGTGCGTTAGAGCTATACGCACAGGTATTTGAGCAAATTGGAGCCTTGGACAAATTGGAAGGATTTGCTAGCTTCCACGGTGCCGATTTTTATGGTTTGCCAAGAAATACCAAAACGATCACGCTAGCGAAGCAAAGCTGGCATGTGCCAGAGCAAATTATTTTACCTAACGGAAATCCGATAGTGCCCTTCTTTGCGGGTCAGCAGTTGGATTGGAAGTTGATTGGTTGATTGCATTCAGTCGGCGGACGCCCTCTTGCATTTCGCTGTGGCAAGCTGGGCTGTTTAGGTACAGTTTGTCGCTATGCTAAAAAGCGGCTAACATAGATTGGACCCGATAGCTTCTAATTGCTATTTTTAGATAGAAAAATGTAGATAACGAGGGCAATACCAGTCTTACAGTCAAGATGAATTCACTGATAGTACTGTATTTGCAGTGTTTTCTGCACAGGGTGATAAGAACCAGTACACTGAGGTTGAGCAGTTATCTGCATTATCCTCTATTGCGGTATTAAAAGACGACTTTCGACACAAAATATTAAGCCATAAAGGTCTCAACAATATCCATGAGTATGCCAATTGGCAGCTTGCGATAGACGCTGTTTTAGATGGCTCTAATGCGGCTATTTTTTTCTCTGACCCAGGAATGCAATATTTCTGTGCTACTAAAGGAAATGATTGCAATGCATTAACTCGCGTGTTTATGTACCAAACAATGCGTAGCTACTTGGTTTTGTCTAAAGTGGAGAGCAACAAAAAATTGGTGCAGAAACTCATGATTGCTGCGGAGCAATATAAAAATACAACCGAATTTGCTGAGCTAAGTCAGCAGTGGTTAAAACAATATGAATCTCAACCTATACGCATTCCTATGCACATAGAAAATGGTGTGTTGAATCTATGGGATCAATAAGCGGAACCAAAAATGACAAAACTTGTTAACTACGAAAAACACGATAATTTTGCTCTTATTGCTATAGATAACGGCAAAGCGAATGCCATTTCACATGATGTTATTGAACAACTGAATGCTAGCTTGGATAAAGCCGAACAACATAATCTAGTGGTTGTGTTAACGGGTAAAGAAGGCATGTTTTCAGCGGGTTATGATTTGAGTGTAATGAAAGAAAGCATGGAGTCGGCTATGTCTTTAGTCGAAAAAGGCTCAACATTATCTAAACGCTTATTGTCGTTCCCAACTCCAGTAATTGTGGCTTGTTCTGGTCATGCGGTGGCTAAAGGTGCTTTTTTACTGCTGTCTGCGGATTATCGAATCGGCGTCGATGGTGATTTTAAAATAGGATTAAACGAAGTTGCTATAGGTATGACTATGCATTATACCGGTATAGAACTTGCTCGTGAGCGCCTCAACCCAGTGTATTTTAGTCGTTCGGTTTTGAACGCAGAAATATTTAATCCAGAGTATGCTCTCGATGCTGGTTTCTTAGACTTAGTGGTTAAGCCTAAAAAGTTCGCGAAAACAATTCGCAAAGTTGCTGCTGCTATGAGCTCATTAGACATGAAAGCCCATCGCCAAACGAAATTAAAAGCCCGTGCTGACTTTTTAGCGCTATTGGACCAGTGTATCGAAAAAGACCGCTCAGGTTCACTGTAAGTTCGAATGATAATATCCCTTAACTAAGCAAGAGAATAATGTGACAACACAGTTTAATACCCTACCGCTCAAAGCAGAATTATTGGCCAACCTTGAAACCCTTGGCTTTACACAAATGACTGAAATTCAAGCGCAAAGTCTACCAAAGATTCTGGCAGGTAAAGATGTTGTCGCAAAAGCTAAAACGGGCAGCGGTAAAACCGTGGCTTTTGCTTTGGGGTTGCTAAATAGCTTGGAAGTTGAACGCTTTCGTATTCAGGCATTGGTTATGTGCCCAACTCGAGAGCTGGCTGAACAAGTGGCAGAAGAGATCCGTCGCGTTGGCCGTATGATCGAAAATATGAAAGTCCTGACATTGTGTGGTGGGACGCCTATGGGACCGCAAATCGGTTCCCTGTCCCATGGCGCTCATATCATTGTTGGTACGCCAGGTCGCATCATGGATCATTTATCTAAGCGACGCTTAAAGCTACATGACGTTAAAACCTTGATCTTGGATGAAGCGGATCGGATGTTAGACATGGGTTTTGAAGATGAAATGGAAGCTGTAATCAAGGCCTCTCCAAATGATCGTCAAACCCTGCTTTTTTCTGCAACATATCCCGATCAGATTAAACAAATCAGCCTCAAGGTTCAGCGTAACCCAATTGAAGTCACGGTAGAGTCAACCCACGATACAAATAAAATCAAACAGTTGTTTTTCGAAGTTGATGAAAACCATCGGGTCAAAGCAACGGCTGCACTGTTAAGCGAATATCAGCCTGAATCGGCAATTATATTTTGCAATACGAAAATTGCCTGTCAAACATTAGATGATGAGTTGACTGCTTTGGGCTTCTCTGTAATGGCATTGCATGGAGACTTAGAACAAAGAGACCGTAATCAAGTCTTGGTTAGATTTGCGAATAGAAGTGTTTCAGTGCTCATTGCCACAGATGTAGCCTCCAGGGGGCTCGATGTCAAAGGGGTGGGCGCAGTTATAAATTATCAAATCACGCCGGATCCAGAAGTTCACGTGCATAGAATTGGCCGGACGGGGCGGGCAGATGCAGAAGGTCTAGCCTTAACGCTGTGCAACCCCAATGAGATTGGCAGAGCCAATGCTGTTGAAGATTATCAACAACAGAAATTAGAATGGAAAGGTATTCAAGCAATGCGTTTTCATGCTAATCGAATTGTCCAACCTGAATTCCAGACAATTTGTATAGACGGCGGTAAAAAAGCCAAGCTTCGACCAGGCGATATCCTTGGCGCTCTAACCAAAGATGCGGAAGTGCCGAGCGAGGATGTGGGTAAAATCAATGTAACAGCAACCCATAGCTATGTGGCCGTTAAACTGAGAAGCGTAAAACGTAGTCTTAAACAATTTAATGAAGGCTCAATGAAAGGGCGTAAATTTAGGGCCCGTAAATTAGCCTGATTCAATACTACTTCCTCCCTCTAGCCGCAAGTTACCTTTGCGGCCGTAAACTTAATACCTCAATCGAAAGTCCCCTAGTGCACTTTATTGTTGCGAATAAACTATCAATTAGTTGCAGCTCTGCAAAGTATATCCACAGTCAAGAAAGCGCGGGTGAAGGATTTTGACTGTCCAAATAGTGCTAAATACACAGTCAATAATCACAATAATCATGCCTGTCCAAATAGTGGCACAATAATCATGCCTGTCCAAATAGTGGCACAGTCAAGAAAGCGCGGGTGAAGGATTTTGACTGTCCAAATAGTGCTAAATACACAGTCAATAATCACAATAATCATGCCTGTCCAAATAGTGGGATGCTAAAAATAGAGGTAAAAAAAGAGCGCCTTAGCGCTCTTTAGTTTTGATAATGTGCGATTACCAAATTTTCACACGTTGTTCTGGTTCCAAATACAAAGCGTCAGTTTGCTTAATATCGAAGGCATCATAGAATTCAGGAACATTGCGAACTGCGCCATTGGCTCTGAACTCACTAGGAGAATGTGGATCGGTATCAATCTGATTTCTTAGGGTTTCTGGACGATATTTGTTAGCCCATATTTGCCCAAAACCTAAGAAAACTCGTTGAGTACCAGTGAAACCATCTATAACGGGTGATTCTTCACCTGCTAGAGACATCTGATAAGCCTTAAGTGCAATAGATATACCGCCCAAGTCACCAATATTTTCGCCGAGGGTAAATTCACCATTTACGTGAACACCTTCGAGTGCTTCGAACTCGTTATACTGGCTAATGAGTTGTTTAGTACGGGTGGTAAACTCAGTTTTATCATTTTCAGACCACCAATTACGCAGCACTCCGTCGCCATCGAAGGTACTTCCTGCATCATCAAATCCGTGACCAATTTCATGACCAATTACCGCACCAATTCCACCGTAGTTAACGGCGTCTTCAGCTTCCATATTAAAAAACGGAGGTTGCAATATAGCCGCTGGGAACACGATTTCATTCATAGGGGGGTTGTAGTAGGCATTAACCGTTTGTGGATTCATCGCCCACTCATGTTTTTGCACAGGGCCTTTCTGTTTTTCTAACATTTGTGCGTATTGTACTTCGTTAGAGCGTTTTACATTGCCCAACAGATCATTCTCTGCAATGGTTAATGCACTATAGTCTTTCCATTTATCAGGGTAACCAATCTTGGGAGTGAACTTGGACAATTTATCTAAGGCTTCAGCTTTGGTATCTTCCGACATCCAATCTAATTCTTTGATACTGACTTCGTATGCTTTTAAGAGATTGCTAACTAGGCCCATCATGTGTTCTTTTGCCTCAGGTGAAAAGTGCTCTTTCACATAGACTTTACCGACCACTTCGCCAAGATGTTGGTTAACTAAGTTAACTCCACGACGCCACATTGGGCGCGGCTCTTGAACACCATAAAGAGTCTTATTATAAAATTCGAAATTAGCTTGATCGAACTCGCTGGTGAGGTAAGTAGCGGTATTGTTTATCACTCCCCACTTTAAAAACACTTTCCAGGTTTCCAAATCCGTATCGGCAATAATGTTGTCCATACTGCGCATGAAATCTAATTGAGTGACGACGAGGTAATCAACATCACTCAACTCAGCAGCGTCCAACATAGTTGGCCACGGGAACTTTGGCATCAATTCAGCAAGTTCAGCCACGGGGACTTTATTGTAAAGCCCAACCATATCACGGGTCTGTTCTTTTTTCATATGCTGCTCGGCGATGCGAGTTTCTAGCGCCATAATCACTTTAGCGCGCTCTTTACCATTTTCTAAACCAGCTAGTTCAAACATGCGAGCAATATGATCTATGTACTGTGCACGGATACTCGCAGAAGTCTCGTCTTCCTTGAAATAGTATTCCCGCTCAGGCAAGCCAATTCCACTTTGCCAGGTTAGAATCATGTATGCATTTGGATCTTTGAAATCAACATATTGACCCACCGAAAAAGGCGCACCAAAACTGTGCTTGTTTGCGTATGCAAAATACTGAGCTAGTTGTTGGTAATCTCCAATCGCATCTATTTTGGCAAATTCAGGTTTGAGCGGTGCGATACCGATTTCATCACGTTGTTCCATATTCAAGAAAGAATTGTACAAGCCGCCGACTTTCTGCTCATCTGATCCTGCGCTAAAATCACCATCTGCAGATGTTTTGATTATAGTCATTACATCTTCTTGGGCTTCGTCTCTGAGGATTTGAAATGATCCGTAACTGGCTTTATCTTCTGGAATTTCTACGCTATCTAACCACTTGCCATTGGCGTATTTGAAAAAGTTATCGCCAGGTTTGATGCTATTGTCTATTTGTTCAAGGGAAATGCCAGATGCCATGCTAGCACGGTCAATCTTTTGACTAACTTTAGTAACGGATTGTTCAGTCTGCTCTGCGCCTGTTTTGGACTGAATCTGGGAGTTTTCTGATTTCGAACAACCGCCAAGGGCAACGGCTACAGCGATAGATAGTAAGTATTTTTTCATTAATACACCTCATTAGTTATGGTCTTGCTTCCATGCGCAAGTACGGATGACATCAAACAGGTAAGCAAAAATTACTTACCGAACTTAAATATAAATCTGTCGGTATTGCCCCGAATGGACGGGTCAAACACAGAATTTTGATGGGTATCATTTTTGTTACGCAGGTAATAGGCCTCTTCGCGTAATGTAAACCCGGCCTCAGTAAAATGCGCTTTAACAATTTCGGGGTCGATACGATGCAACTGATTAGCTGCTTCATAACCCGATCCCGTGCTAGCAGCATGATCGATTATAATAACGATACCATCGGGCTTGAGCTTCAGTTTTAACAGAGCCAGTACACTCTTGTGGTCGACGTATTCTTGCCGTAGTTGGATCAGTTTACCGTTTTGGGTCATCTCGGTAAAAAATAAATCATGGTAATTGAGCGCCATAAAGGCGATATCAACAGAATCATCTGGAATAGTGATTTTATCAATAGCGATGTTGTCCAAACGGACGACGTTGGGCAGACGGTTATCTTTGGTTCTTTGCTTTATACCTTGTTCTGCAAATCGCCAAATCACTTCATCGTTTTGAGCATATACTTTTCCATCAGGACCAACCGCCATAGAGAACAATTCGGTATACCAGCCATCTCCACTGAACAAATCTAATACGGTGTCACCGGATGCCACACCGCTAAAACCTAGTATTTGTGCCGGTTTTCGGGCTTTATCTCTTTGGCTATCTTCGTTGGGACGGGTTGGTGATGCCAGCAATGCAGTTAATTGTTGCGCAGATAATATAGAACGACTCGGGACTATTGTATTGGCTTGATCAGCATTTACTATTTGGCTTGCCAAAATTAAAGGCAACAAGGCCTTGAAATATGTAGATAGTTTCATGGTACAGCGACTGTGAATTTAATTACAATGCCTAGCATAACGTTAACTCCAGCAAATTTGCATTAAAAACTGTAACAGAACAATTCGGGTTTCTTTTTAATCTCTATTTAAGGTACTTTATTTGCTATTCATAACATGGAGAAAATTATTTTGAATGCCACAATTATTGCGTTGATAGGTTATATCAGTTGGACGCTTCTTTTATTGATTGCAATTGGCGTTTATCGGACCAAATTGGTACTTAGCAAAGAGCACTTAGCGAACGAGTTTAGCCCGGATGGGGCAAGCTCACCTATTTTCGGACGTCGACTCACTCGAGCCCAAACTAACTGTGCTGAAAGTTTTGTTTTTACAGGGGGGGTGTTGCTGTTGGCGTTGGCTACATCATCAACGATTATTACCGATGGCTTGGCTTATTTTCTCTTGGCTGCAAGGCTTAGCCAATCTATTACCCACTTGATATCTACATCAGTGTTAGCTGTCCTGTTACGTTTTATATTCTTTTTGATCCAAGTCGCGATAAGTGCCTATTGGTTGTTTATGCTGTTTACTAAATTCACAGGTTAGCTTTTTTATGACAGATTTCGATAAATACAAACAGATTTCACCTTGCGAGTACGCAGACGGATTGCCAAGAGAGCAATTTGTCGACTACCAAATTCACAGCTTATGGCCTCAACCCCCGCGGATCGCAGGACCCGCTTTCACGGTTTTGTGTGAACCTGGAGATCATCTAATGTTGCACGCAGCAATCTATCAGGCCAATGCAGGTGACATAATAGTTGTACAAGCCGATCCGAACTTTGCTGTGGCCGGGGGCAATGTATGTGCTATTGCGCAAAGTCGAGGCATTGCCGGATTTGTGATTGATGGCGTGATCCGAGACCTTGCCGAAGTACGGGATTTACAATTTCCTGTTTTTGCTAGAGGGGTGATCCCCAAGCCTGGAGCAAAAAAGAAATATTCGGCCCTGAATCAACCCATTGTTTGTGGTGGGGTATCTGTCAATCCTGGCGATCTAGTTATAGCTGATGAAGAAGGCATAGCCGTGGTACCTCAAGATCAAATCCCGTCAGTATACCAAGTTGCCAAAGCGCGCACGGACAAAGATGCTGCTACGACGTTACAGCAATGGCAAGACAGTCATAAACACAATATCGAAAAATTAATCTCTGATTTAAAATAAACTCACAATGGAATTTTCATGTTTAAGTTTTTTGAACGGTTAGTCGCACCGTTCCCAGTTGAGCATCCGACTCAGCCTCCAAAGTCTATCGTTGCATTTTGCCGCTATTATACAAAAGGCATGTGGCCAGCCATATTTACCGTGTCAGTCCTTGCCGCATTGGTTGCAGCACTAGAAGTGTCACTTTTTGGCTATGTTGGCCAATTGGTCGATTGGATGTCTCAGAAAGACCGACAAACCTTCCTCGCCGAGGAAACTAATAGCCTATTTTGGATGGCTGCGGTAATACTGATTATTTTGCCGTGTTTGGTTATTTTACAATCGTTACTGACTCACCAAACGTTACTGGGTAATTACCCAATGAAAATTCGCTGGCAGGCACACCGTTATTTAATCGGCCAAAGTATCGGTTTTTTTCAAAACGAATTTGCGGGTCGGGTCGCCACTAAAGTCATGCAAACCGCTTTAGCTGTGCGCGAAGCGGTAATGAAGCTATTAGATATTCTGGTGTATGTCAGCGTCTACTTTGTCAGTATCGTGGTGATGGTCTTTTCCATTGATTGGCGCTTAAGTGTGCCCTTGCTGATTTGGCTGTGCGTGTATTTCATTATCCTCAGATCAGTTGTACCAAGGTTGAAAAAAGCATCTCAGAAACAAGCAGATGCACGTTCAATAATGACCGGACGCATCGTGGATAGTTACACCAATATCATGACGGTGAAGTTGTTCTCTCATAGCAGCCGAGAGTCGGAATACGCTAAAGAAGGTATGTCCGGCTTCTTAAATACGGTTTACCCGCAAATGCGTCTGGTAACACTGTTGTACGGTTGTGTGTGGTTTTCCAACGCCCTGTTAGTTTTTAGTATGAGCGCACTGTCTATTTATCTTTGGTTGCATAATATTGTTAGTCCTGGCGACTTGGCCGTTGCTATCACATTGTGTTTACGACTAAACGGCATGTCACAGTGGATCATGTGGGAAGTATCCTCACTATTTGAAAATATCGGCACTGTTCAAGATGGCATCAATACCTTATCTAATGAAGTTTCCGTTCAGGACCAATCGCAAGCACCAGCTTTAGACGTCAAGGGCGGCGCGATAGAGTTTCAACACGTAGACTTTGGTTATGCCGGTCCAGAAGGAGTGCCAATTGAGGTGTTCAACAAGTTAAATCTATCGATAAAACCTGGCGAAAAGGTGGGCTTGGTTGGGCGATCCGGTGCCGGTAAGTCAACTTTGGTTAACTTACTATTGCGTTTTTACGACATTCAAAGCGGTAAAATTCTGATTGATGGCAAAGACATCAAAGAGGTAGCGCAGGAAAGTTTGCGGGCCAATATCAGCATGGTGACGCAAGATACCTCTTTGTTACATCGTTCAGTACGAGAGAATATTGTCTACGGCAAACTAGATGCCACTGAAGAACAGATGATTCAGGCGGCCAAACAGGCTGAAGCCGATGAGTTTATTCATAACTTGTCTGATCTAAATGGCAATGTTGGCTACGATGCTCAGGTGGGAGAACGGGGAGTGAAATTGTCAGGTGGTCAACGACAACGAATCGCAATTGCTCGGGTAATGCTTAAAGATGCTCCAATACTTATCTTGGATGAAGCAACCTCAGCATTAGATTCTGAAGTAGAAGTGGCTATCCAGCAATGTTTGAACAAAGTGATGGAAAACAAGACTGTATTGGCAATTGCCCATCGTCTATCCACTATCGCGCAAATGGATAGGTTATTGGTACTCGACGAAGGCCGAATCGTTGAGTCGGGTAGCCATGCTGAATTACTTGCCTTGAATGGTATTTATGCCAAGTTATGGGCCCACCAAACTGGTGGATTCATAGGCGTAGAATAGTTTTAAGATTCGTTAGCACTAGGGCGGGTGCCCCATGCAGGTTAAGTGCAGCAGGAGTAATCCGCCTCTTTATGTAATGGCTGTTAAGCTCTGAAATCTAGGTGTATATTTTTTAGCTTTGCTAACTCCCAAGGGTAATAATTTGGTTTGGCTGAGACTCCGAATGTGCTTTTGTGCACAAAATAGCAAATCAGCCTTTTGTTTTTCTTGTATAGACCCCATCAATGAGTATAATACGCGTCCCTCCTTGTGTGACTCAATGTTTCTCTGTAAAGAATCTCTCGAATTCACAAGGTTGGTGTAACTATAAGACGATCAGCTTTTGATGGTATGCGTTAGGGGTGTAGTTCCAATTGGTAGAACAGCGGTCTCCAAAACCGATGGTTGGGGGTTCGAATCCCTCCACCCCTGCCAAACAACATGTAGTAACGATAATTTGAATTAGAACATGTCGGTTATGTCATGCAATACCGGCATTCAATACGGAAGTAAAAGTATGAGCGAAAAAGTAGAAAACCCATCCAATTCACTGGATATGCTCAAGTGGTTAGTAGTCGTAGTACTACTTGGTGGCGTGATTGCCGCAAACACCTATTATCAAGAAGTTTCCGTTCTTTACCGTGCATTGGGCGCTGTTTTGTTAGTAGTGATTGCTGGCTTTATTGCAAGCAGCACAGTGAAAGGCAGTACGTTTTTGACCTTTGCAAAAGAATCTAGAATGGAAGTCCGTAAAGTTGTTTGGCCTACTAGACAGGAAACTACAACGACTACCATGATTGTGTTAGCTGCAACCGCTGTGATGTCATTATTATTGTGGGGACTTGATGGCATTATCGTTAAGTTGGTTTCATTCATCACTGGATTAGGAGTGTAAAACATGTCTGCTAAAAATTGGTACGTGGTACAAGCATTCTCTGGTTATGAAGGCCGTGTACAAAAAACCTTGCTTGAGCATATCAAGATGCACCAGATGGAAGAATTCTTTGGTGAAATCTTAGTTCCTACTGAAGAAGTGGTAGAGATGCGAGCGGGTCAAAAGCGCAAGAGTGAACGTAAATTTTTCCCAGGCTATGTGCTGGTTGAAATGGAAATGAACGAAGACTCTTGGCACCTAGTGAAGAGTGTTCCGCGGGTATTAGGCTTCATTGGTGGTACCTCTGATCGCCCTATGCCAATCAGCAAAAAAGAAGCGGAAGCAATTCTTAATCGTCTTGAAGAGTCAGTTGATAAGCCAAAACCAAAAACTTTGTTCGAGCCAGGCGAAGTGGTACGTGTTACCGATGGTCCTTTTGCAGACTTCAACGGTGTTGTCGAAGAAGTGGATTACGAGAAAAGTCGCTTAAAGGTTTCAGTATTGATATTCGGTCGTTCAACTCCAGTAGAGTTGGAATTCGGTCAGGTCGAAAAAGGTTAATCTTTCTACGTAAACGTAGATTTTGCAAAGCAACAGATTACAAAAAAGACGTCATAATTGACGTCTTTTTTTATGCCTAGAACACATTAAGATTTGCTGGATTATATCTCGACATTTACCAGTGTGGGGCAAAATCCGGGTCGATTAAGCGCTTATTGGTATCTAGTTTAGTAATTTTGTCCATTTGCTCAGCGGTTAGGCGGATGCCTTTAGCCTCGAAATTACTATGAATATGCTCTTTGCTTGTGGAAGCTGGGATGGGAATAATGCCATGTTGTATCTGCCATGCAATGGCTATTGAAGCCGGACTAACATCATGCTCTTTGGCAATTTTCTGCAAAATTTTATCTTGCATTACATTGCCATTCCCTAACGGCATATAACCGACAACTTCGATTCCTTTACTGCGGCAAAAGTTAACCATATCGGAATTCTGGAACTGTGGGTGAATTTCGATTTGGTTACAGGTTACGTTTTCCTGGCCGATGACTGCGAACGCTTGCTCCAGCAAAGGTGCAGTAAAATTAGACACACCAATTGCTCGGGTATAACCTTTATGCATGGCTGAGACTAATTCACTCAAATATTCTTCCATTGGTACTTTACCCTCTGGGGAAGGCCAATGTATCAATAAGAGATCAACATAATCAGTTTGTAAGTCTTCAAGACTTTGCTCGACACTGGGTAAAAACTTATCTTTGCTAAAGTTGTCTGTCCACACTTTGGTGGTTAGAAATATATCACTTCTACTTACATCTGAATCTGCTATGGCTTGCCCGACATCTTTCTCATTCCCGTATACTTGTGCAGTATCAATATGGCGAAATCCAGCTTCTAGGGCGTGTTGTATTGCTTGTTGGAGACTTGTACCTTTAAATCGAAAGGTTCCAAATCCGGGGCTGGGTATAGAGACGTTGTACATGCTTTCACTCCTTATTTTCTAACAACATTGCGAATTGGATAGTGAAATAGAAACTATGGAAGAATGATGCCAAAACTTAACTATTTGATTATTATAGTTATAATTCGAATGTGAAAATCTATATTGTAAACTTTGCAAGACCGAAGGGTAGTTCTTCCATTATATTTGAATAGGGCCTTGTTGCACGAGAATGGGATTAGCTATTTACCACAGGAATTTTCTTCTGAACGCTAAACTAGACTTTCATATTATAAAGAATTGGCTAATATTTTGGTCTAAGTGTTTAAGGTGTAGTGCTTGAAGGAAGCAAGTTTAATATATCTTTTGCAGTGTATTTAATTGTGAAATCCTAGCTATTAAACATCCATCATATTTCAAAATATTTCACTGTTAACATATTTGAGTTTTATTTAACAGATTGATTAATATAAGGAATGTGTTATTTAAAATAACTATTTTGATGATTGTTGAGCGCTGTAGACGCAATGTAAAGTTTCGTTACGATTGGTGAATTGCGGTTGTAACTGCTTGAAACTATCATTGCCCATCATGTTGACCTTAGAGCTATGCGACACAGATGTTAGGTTAATTATCAACTATTCTAAAGGACAGAAAAATGGATTCTCTAAGACATATTTTAAGAAAAACTTCACTACTAGTAATTTTGGTTGGCATTTCAGTCGGGCATCTCCAAGCCAAAGAAGATAATCAAAGCGATAGTATCGAGAGAGTAGAAGTGGTCGGAGAAAAAACTTTGGCATTTTACCGTACCCAAATGGAAGCGGCAGAGGTTGAGTTTTATGATGAGTTCAATAAACATGTGAAAAATTCTAGATACAAGGTTGTTTGCAAAGACGAACCTAGAGACAATTCTTATCGAATCACTCAAAAAGCCTGTTATCCCATGTATTTTTTGGAGAAAAAAACGGACATGATTAATCGAGCTCGTCAAAGCCGCAGCGCTATTCCATCCAACAAAGACGTTGAAGCATCCCTAAGAAGTGAAAAGGCTAAGGCAATGAAGCATGCTGAAAAGCTAGTGCAAAAAAAACCAGAATTAAAGACTAAATTGGTTGAAATGTACAAGACTAAGCAGTTATTTCTAAAAGCAGAGCAACAAGCAAATAACAACTAGTCTAGTGTGACAATTCAATTTAATAGCGTTGGGTTTAAGTAACTAGAATTATGAATATAATTCAAGGCCCTTAAATGCGGGCCTTAATTGTTAAACAAATAGAAAATCTTACATTTTAGATAAGCAGCAAACAGGCGATAACGATATTGCTCTGCTAACTTAATTAGTCGCTGATTTTGCTGCCTTCTGAAAAATCCTACAGCGCAGTTCCTCAAATGCAGTTCCTCACATAATGGTATGTGCCGTTGGATGACTGAGAACATTTAGTTGCCTCTCAAATTAAAGTACATATTATCGACATTAAGGCTTGCGTAGGTTAAATATATAATCTATAATTCGCGGCCCTTTTTATTGAATGGGAAGCCGATCGAGCAATCATACTCAGTGTTTTGCGAGGCGCTAGACCCAAATTTGAGAGAATTATAATGGCTAAAAAAGTTACTGGCTTAATCAAGCTACAGGTTGCGGCTGGCGCTGCTAACCCAAGTCCACCAGTTGGTCCTGCTCTAGGTCAACACGGTGTAAATATCATGGAATTCTGTAAAGCGTTTAACGCAAAAACAGAAAGCTTAGAAAAAGGCGCTCCTGTACCTGTAGAAATTACAGTATATGAAGATCGCTCTTTCACCTTCGAAACTAAAACTCCACCTGCTTCATTCTTATTGAAAAAAGCTGCTGGAATCAAGAGCGGTTCTGGTCGTCCTAACACTGAAAAAGTGGGTAAGGTGACACGCGCGCAATTAGAAGAAATTGCAAAAGCAAAAGAACCAGACCTTACTGCAGCTGATTTAGAAGCTGCTGTTCGTACCATCGCTGGCTCTGCACGCAGCATGGGCTTGGTAGTTGAGGGGTAAGACATGGCTAAATTAACAAAACGTTTGCGCGCCGCTCGTGAAAAAGTTGACGCAACGAAAGAATATGAAATCAATGAAGCTGTTGCTTTGTTGAAAGAATTAGCAACAGCTAAATTCTCTGAAAGCGTAGATGTAGCCATTAACTTGGGCATCGATGCACGTAAATCTGACCAAAACGTTCGTGGCGCTACTGTGTTACCAAACGGTACAGGTAAAGACGTTCGTGTTGCAGTATTTACCCAAGGTGCAAATGCTGAAGCGGCTAAAGAAGCCGGTGCTGATATCGTTGGTATGGAAGACTTAGCTGAATTAGTTAAGAAAGGCGAAATGAACTTTGACGTAGTTGTTGCTTCTCCAGATGCAATGCGGGTTGTTGGTCAACTTGGTCAGATTCTTGGTCCACGTGGTCTTATGCCTAACCCTAAAACGGGTACGGTTACTCCGGACGTTGCCACTGCAGTTAAAAATGCAAAAGCGGGTCAAGTTCGTTACAGAAACGACAAGAACGGTATCATCCACGCAAGCATTGGTAAAATTGCTTTTGAAGCAAACCAAATTCAAGAAAACCTTGATGCATTGTTGGATGCCCTGAAGAAAGCTAAGCCTTCTTCAGCTAAAGGTACTTATTTCAAGAAAGTTAGCTTAAGCACCACTATGGGCGCAGGCGTAGCACTTGATCAAGTAAGCCTTGGCTTGAAATAAATTTTCACCTAAGACATGTAATTGTCTAACGTGAACTTATGAGCGTTGCTCATCTCTCTATTGGTTATGGGTTGGAGCTTTTTTTCAACATTGTTGAAAACAAAGCTCCCGTCCAAGACCGCAGGTGTGAAACGGTGAATGAAGTAAGAGAGCATTTACACTAAACGTTTTACTTAATACTAACATGCCTGCGCAGACGGTGGTTTCGACTCAGACTCTCTGGGAAAACGAACACCGTAGAGCGGTAAAGTACTTTTGCTTAAACAAAGGCGCTTTATCAATCTGGAACTCTGAAATGCTATTCGAGAGAATAAATTTTCAGTTAATAAGAGGTGAACTCAGTGGCACTAGGCTTAGCAGCAAAAAAAGAGATCGTAGCGGAAGTTAACGAAGTTGCGTCTCGAGCTCTATCCGTTGCCGTCGCTGAATACCGTGGGATGGAAGTTTCAGAACTGACTGACCTGCGTATTAAAGCGCGTGAGCAAGGCGTATACCTTAAAGTTGTACGTAATACTCTTGCAAAACGTGGTTTAGCAGACAGTAAGTTTTCTGATTTAGAAGAAGCTTTAACTGGTCCTTTGATTTATGGTTTTTCAATAGACGCACCTGGCGGTGCAGCACGTCTGTTCAAAGATTTCAGCAAAACAAATGACAAGCTTAAAGTAACAGCGCTTTCAATTGGTAGTGGTTTATTGGGTCCAGAAAAATTGGATGCAGTAGCTTCACTTCCTACTCGCGACGAAGCATTGGCAAGACTTCTTGCTACCTTCAAAGCACCTGTCGAGAAGTTCGTTCGTACAATCAACGAAGTTCCAGGCAAGTTTGTGCGTGTATTGGCGGCGATCAAAGACGAAAAATAATTTTCGTCTTTGGCATTAAAATTTTTAACAACTAACCCCAGGAGTTTAGAGAAAATGGCTCTAACTAAAGAAGATATCTTAAACGCGATTGCTGAAATGCCAGTTATGGAATTGGTAGAGTTAATCGAAGCAGCTGAAGAAAAATTTAACGTTTCTGCTGCAGCAGCTGTTGCTGTTGCCGGCCCTGCTGTAGCTGCTGAAGCTGCAGAAGAGCAAACAGAATTTGACGTTGTAATGACTTCATTCGGCGCTAACAAAGTTGCTGTTATCAAAGCAGTACGTAGCGCTACTGGACTTGGTCTTAAAGAAGCTAAAGAAGTTGTTGAATCAGCTCCTAAAGCTATCAAAGAAGGCGTGTCTAAAGACGAAGCTGAAGCACTTAAAGCTGAACTTGAAGCAGCTGGCGCAGAAGTGGAACTTAAGTAATTTGTTAACTAACAGATTACTTGCCTGAAAAGGCTTGGGCTGGTGATTATTTAATCACCAGCCTTTTTGCGCTGTAGGATAGGGCATTTATACCCTTTAAAACTATCCTTCGGATTAGCGCATAAGCGGAATGGAAAAGTAAAATAAAACCAATGGGTTAAGTATTATTTTAGTTAATACTATTTAAAAAATTGGTGTATGCTTAGAAATTGCGTCCAAAAGGGTGCTTGAAGTTTGTTTGGTAAAAGCGCTTTACCGAGCAAGTTGGGTCAAAAATCAGAATGCTGAGGAACCCATGGTTTACTCCAATAGCGAAAAGAAACGTATCCGTAAGGATTTTGGCAAACGCCCACAGGTATTAGAGATACCTTATCTTCTTTCAATCCAGCTCGATTCTTTTAAGAAGTTTATCGATTGCGATGTTGATGGTCAGTATGGACTAGAAGCTGCATTTCGATCTGTCTTTCCAATTAAAAGTTATTCGGGGAACTCTGAATTACAGTACGTGAGCTACCGTTTAGGTGAGCCAGTATTTGACGTTAAAGAATGTCAAATTCGTGGTGTGACTTATTCTGCTCCGCTAAGAGTTAAACTGCGTTTGGTGTTGTTTGATAAAGAAGCCGCACCTGGCACTGTTAAAGATATAAAAGAACAAGAAGTTTACATGGGCGAAATTCCGCTCATGACGGAAAATGGTACTTTTGTGATCAACGGAACTGAGCGTGTAATCGTTTCTCAGTTACACCGTTCACCTGGTGTGTTCTTTGATCATGACAAAGGTAAGACCCACTCCTCCGGTAAAGTATTGTATAACGCGCGAGTTATCCCTTACCGTGGTTCTTGGTTAGACTTCGAATTTGACCCCAAAGACAATTTATATGTTCGTATAGACCGTCGTCGTAAATTGCCAGCAACAATCATCTTACGTGCTTTAGAAATGAGCACTGAAGAGGTTTTGGAATTGTTCTTTGAAAAAGACCAAATCCGTATGGTTGATGGTAAATTCATGATGGACATCGTACCAGAGCGTCTACGTGGTGAAACTGCGCAATTTGACATTTTGGATGGCGAAGGCAATGTTGTAGTTGAAACCAACCGTCGTATTTCAGCACGTCATACTCGTGCACTTGAAAAAGCTAATGTTACTCAGTTAGAAGTTCCTGCAGATTTCCTAGTTGGTCGTGTAATTGCGAAAACCTATGTGAATGAAGAGACTGGTGAAGTAATTCTTAACGCCAACGACGAGTTGACTCTTGAAACGTTAGAAGCGTTATTGAACTCAGAATTAACTGCGTTTGATACTCTTTATATTAACGAACTTGATCATGGTGCTTATATTTCTTCGACTTTGCGTATAGACAGTTCAACCAACCGTCTTGAAGCTTTGGTTGAGATTTACCGTATGATGCGTCCTGGTGAGCCACCAACTAAAGATGCTGCAGAAACATTGTTCAATAACTTGTTCTTCTCAGAAGACCGTTATGACTTGTCTGCTGTTGGACGCATGAAGTTCAACCGTCGTTTAGGCCGTGAAGAGCTTACAGGTTCTGGCACGCTAGATAAAGCCGACATTGTTTCTGTTATGAAACAGCTAATCACTATTCGTGATGGCAAAGATGAAGTGGATGATATCGATCACTTAGGTAACCGTCGTATTCGTTCTGTAGGCGAAATGGCAGAAAACCAATTCCGTGTAGGTCTAGTTCGTGTAGAACGTGCTGTTAAAGAGCGCTTAAGCCTTGGGGATCTTGATGCGATTATGCCGCAAGATTTGATTAACGCTAAGCCTATTTCAGCAGCGGTTAAAGAGTTCTTCGGTTCAAGCCAATTATCTCAGTTTATGGATCAAAACAACCCATTGTCAGAGGTGACGCACAAACGTCGTATCTCAGCATTAGGCCCAGGTGGTTTGACCCGTGAACGTGCAGGCTTTGAAGTTCGAGACGTACACCCGACTCACTATGGTCGTGTTTGTCCTATCGAGACTCCTGAAGGTCCAAACATTGGATTGATTAACTCGTTATCGAGCTTTGCCCGTACTAACGATTTTGGATTCCTAGAAACACCGTACCGCAAGATTATTGACGGTACAGTAACAGACGAAATCGATTACTTGTCAGCAATAGAAGAAGGCCAGTTCGCAATCGCACAGGCTAACGTAATATTGGATGATAATGGTAAATTGACAGAGGACTTGATCCCTTGTCGTTACCGTGGTGAAACTACTTTGATGCAAATTGAAGACATCAAATATATGGATGTTTCTCCACAACAAATCGTTTCTGTTGCAGCAAGTATTATTCCATTCCTAGAACACGATGATGCTAACCGGGCTTTGATGGGTGCAAACATGCAACGTCAAGCTGTTCCGACGCTAAGAGCTGATAAGCCTTTAGTTGGAACTGGTATGGAGAAAACCGTTGCGGTTGACTCTGGTGTTACCATTATCGCTAAACGTGGTGGTACAGTTGATTATGTTGATGCGAGTCGTATCGTTATCAAGGTAAATGAAGAAGAGATGACAGCTGGTGAAGCTGGTATTGATATCTACAACCTAACTAAGTACACCCGTTCTAACCAAAATACCTGTATCAATCAGAAGCCTACATGTAATGTTGGTGATCCGATTGTAACCGGTGATGTGCTAGCCGATGGTCCTTCAACAGACCTAGGTGAATTGGCATTAGGTCAGAACATGCGTATCGCATTTATGCCGTGGAATGGTTACAACTTTGAGGATTCAATCCTTATTTCTGAGCGTGTTGCTCAAGAAGACCGTTTCACTACAATCCATATTCAAGAACTAAGCTGTATCGCTCGTGATACTAAGCTTGGTCCAGAAGAAATCAGCGCCGATATTCCTAATGTAGGTGAATCTGCTCTGGGTAAACTGGATGAATCTGGTGTTGTTTATATCGGTGCTGAAGTTAAAGGTGGAGACATCTTAGTTGGTAAAGTTACGCCTAAAGGTGAAACTCAACTTACTCCAGAAGAAAAACTTTTACGAGCTATCTTCGGTGAAAAAGCATCTGATGTTAAAGATACATCGTTACGTGTTCCTAACAGTGTTCACGGTACAGTTATTGATGTTCAAGTCTTTACCCGTGATGGTGTAGAAAAAGATAAACGTGCACTAGAAATCGAAGACATGCAGTTACGTCAAGTCAAAAAAGACTTGGGTGATGAATTCGGTATCTTGGCTGACGGTATCTTTGCTCGTGCCACAAACATGCTTCTTCGTAACGGCATCGAGCAAGCGAAGCTTGACAGCATGCCTCGTGAAAAGTGGTTTGATCTAACGTTGCAAGACGACGATGCACAAACCGAGCTTGACCAGATTGCTGAACAGCACAGCGAGATTAAACTGGATTTCGATAATAAATTTGAAATCAAACGTCGTAAGATTACTCAAGGTGATGATTTAGCACCTGGTGTTCTTAAGATTGTTAAAGTTTATCTAGCAGTTAAGCGTCATATCCAACCTGGTGATAAAATGGCTGGTCGTCATGGTAACAAAGGTGTTATCTCGACTATCCAACCAGTAGAAGATATGCCTTACGATGGCAACGGTAACCCTGTTGATATCGTACTTAACCCTCTTGGTGTACCTTCGCGGATGAACATCGGTCAGATCCTTGAAACTCACTTGGGTATGGCTGCACATGGATTAGGCGTGAAAATTGATCGCATGATCAAAGAACACGAAGAGATGGCTAAGCTGCGTAGCTTCATTCAAGAAGTTTACAATTCGGGCAAATCTCACCAGGTAGTAGATCTTGACACTTTCACTGACGCTGAAGTTACGCGTTTAGCTGAAAACTTACGTAAAGGTGTACCTATCGCGACTCCGGTCTTCGATGGTGCAACTGAAGCGGAAATCAAAGCGCTACTAACACTGGCTGACATTCCTGAAAGCGGTCAAATTCCATTGTATGATGGTCGTACCGGTCGTGCCTTCGAGCGTCCAGTAACAGTAGGTTATATGTACATGTTGAAACTTAACCACTTGGTTGATGACAAGATGCACGCCCGTTCTACTGGTTCTTATAGCTTGGTTACTCAGCAACCGTTGGGTGGTAAAGCACAGTTCGGTGGTCAGCGCTTCGGTGAGATGGAAGTATGGGCACTTGAAGCTTACGGTGCTGCTTATACCTTGCAAGAAATGCTTACTGTTAAGTCTGATGACGTTAATGGTCGTACGAAAATGTACAAAAACATTGTCGACGGCGATCATCGTATGGAACCTGGCATGCCAGAATCTTTCAATGTATTGCTCAAAGAGATTCGCTCGCTAGGTATCAACATCGAACTAGAAGAGCAGAACGACTAAGCTGCTCTTTGTGAGCTATTGACAGGAGAGCCTGATTGCTGTTCAACGCGGCAATCAGGTTTGCGTAATACCACTCCGTTGGGAGAAAGAAGTGAAAGACTTATTAAAGTTTCTTAAGCAACAGAACAAAACCGAAGAATTCGATAATATTCGTATCGGTCTTGCTTCTCCGGACATGGTCCGATCGTGGTCTTTTGGTGAGGTGAAAAAACCTGAAACCATCAACTACCGTACATTTAAACCAGAGCGTGACGGACTTTTCTGTGCCCGTATCTTTGGTCCGGTAAAAGACTACGAATGCTTGTGCGGTAAGTACAAGCGCCTTAAGCATCGTGGCGTAATTTGTGAAAAGTGTGGCGTAGAAGTTACCTTAACCAAAGTTCGTCGTGAGCGTATGGGGCACATTGAACTGGCTAGCCCAGTTGCACACATTTGGTTCCTGAAATCTTTACCGTCTCGTATTGGCTTAATGCTAGATATGACATTACGTGACATCGAGCGTGTATTGTACTTTGAATCTTATGTTGTTACCGAACCTGGAATGACAACATTAGAGCGTTCACAGTTGCTTACGGAAGAAGAATATTTAGATTCTTTGGAAGAGCACGGTGACGAATTCGAAGCCAAAATGGGTGCCGAAGCAGTATTCGAATTATTGAAAGTACTCGACGTAGACGCCGATGTGGTATCTATGCGCGAAGAGTTGCCTTCAATCAATTCTGAAACTAAACGTAAAAAAATCACTAAGCGTTTGAAGTTACTTGAGTCATTCCAGCAATCTGGTAATAAGCCAGAGTGGATGATTATGACAGTTCTGCCAGTATTACCACCTGACTTACGTCCTTTGGTACCGCTAGATGGTGGCCGTTTTGCTACTTCAGATTTGAACGATTTATACCGTCGCGTTATCAACCGTAACAACCGCTTGAAGCGTCTTCTTGATCTTGCTGCACCTGATATCATCGTGCGCAACGAAAAACGTATGTTACAAGAAGCTGTTGATGCGTTGTTAGATAATGGTCGTCGTGGTCGCGCTATTACTGGTTCTAACAAACGTCCTCTTAAATCTTTGGCTGATATGATCAAAGGTAAGCAAGGTCGTTTCCGTCAGAACTTACTTGGTAAGCGTGTTGATTACTCTGGTCGTTCTGTAATCACTGTTGGTCCTACACTACGCCTTCATCAATGTGGTTTACCGAAGAAAATGGCACTTGAATTATTCAAACCATTTATCTATGGAAAATTGGAAGCACGTGGTTTAGCAACAACTATCAAAGCTGCGAAGAAATTGGTAGAGCGAGAAGCTCCGGAAGTATGGGATGTTTTGGATGAAGTTATCCGCGAACACCCTGTATTACTAAACCGAGCACCAACACTTCACAGATTAGGTATTCAAGCTTTTGAACCTATTCTTATCGAAGGTAAAGCGATTCAGTTGCACCCATTAGTATGTGCGGCATACAACGCCGACTTCGATGGTGACCAAATGGCTGTTCACGTACCTTTGACTATTGAAGCTCAGCTTGAAGCACGTGCTTTGATGATGTCTACCAACAACATTTTGTCACCCGCAAACGGTGAGCCTATCATCGTTCCTTCACAGGACGTTGTATTAGGTTTGTACTATCTTACTCGTGACCGTGTAAATGGTTTGGGTGAAGGTATGGTATTTACCAGCCCGCACGAAGCTGAAAAAGCATACCGTACTGGTAATGCTGAATTGCACGCCCGTGTGAAAGTACGTATCACTGAATATGATGTTGATGAAAGCGGAAACAAGAAAGAAAAAGTAACATTGACAGATACTACTGTTGGTCGCGCGATTTTCTCTTTGATCCTGCCTAAAGGTTTGCCGTTTGAAATTATCAACCAAGCCATGGGCAAAAAGCAGATCTCTCGTCTACTCAACACCTGTTACCGTGTACTAGGTTTGAAAGACACCGTTATCGCTGCCGACCAAATCATGTATACCGGTTTCCATTACGCGATGATCGCGGGTGCGTCTGTTGGTATCGATGACATGGTTATCCCAGATGCCAAGAAAGATATTATCGAAGCCGCTGAAGAAGAAGTTTTCGAAATTCAGGAGCAGTTCCAGTCAGGTCTTGTTACTGCTGGTGAGCGATACAACAAAGTTATCGATATTTGGTCTCGTGCAAACGAAGATGTAGCTAAGGCGATGATGTCCAACTTGTCTAAAGAACAAGTGTTAAATCGCGATGGCGTAATGGAAGAGCAAGATTCTTTCAACTCTGTGTTTATGATGGCCGACTCTGGTGCTCGTGGTAGTGCCGCTCAGATTCGTCAGTTGGCGGGTATGCGTGGTCTGATGGCGAAACCAGATGGTTCAATCATCGAAACGCCAATTACTGCAAACTTCCGTGAAGGTTTGAACGTACTTCAGTACTTTATTTCTACTCACGGAGCTCGTAAAGGTTTGGCCGATACGGCATTGAAAACAGCTAACTCTGGTTACTTAACCCGTCGTTTGGTTGATGTGGCGCAAGATTTGGTTATCAACAATACAGATTGCGGCACATTCGAAGGTGTGAAAATGACACCGCTAATCGAAGGTGGTGACGTTGTAGAGCCATTGCGCGAGCGCGTATTGGGTCGTGTTGTAGCCGAAGATGTAGTTAAGCCAGGTTCAAACGATATTCTAGTCGAGCGTAATGTTTTACTAGACGAAGAATTGGTTGATATGTTGGAAGCCAATTCTGTTGACCAAATCTTAGTACGTTCAGTTATCACTTGTGACAACGATTTTGGTGTGTGTGCAAGATGTTACGGTCGTGATCTAGCCCGTGGACATATGGTTGGTTACGGTGAGTCTGTTGGTGTTATCGCTGCACAGTCAATCGGTGAGCCTGGTACACAGCTTACCATGCGTACCTTCCACATCGGTGGTGCGGCATCAAGAGCTTCTGCAGAAAATAGTGTACAAGTTAAAACTAACGGTACATTGAAACTGCATAACGCCAAGTATGTTCGCAACGCAGACGACAAAGTAGTTATAGTTTCACGTTCAACTGAAATCACCATTATTGATGATCAAGGTCGTGAGAAAGAACGTTATAAGGTTCCTTACGGTGCCATCTTAACGGTAGATGACAATGCAACAATTGCAGCTGGTGACGTTGTCGCTAACTGGGACCCGCATTCTCATCCTATTATCACTGAACGTGCTTCGAAGATCACTTTTGCCGATATCGATGACTCAAATACTGAGATGCAGCAAGACGAGTTAACTGGTCTTACCCGTATCGTCGTTAAAGATTTGACTAAAGCGAACGCCAAAGAGCCAAAACTTATCTTGGAAAGTGACGAAGTCGGTCTTCAAGAAATACGCTTACCTAGCTTTACTACCATTGAAGCAACAGACGGTAAGATGGTTGCGGTAGGTGACGTGCTAGCGCGTATTCCTCAGGAGAGTTCGAAGACTCGTGATATTACCGGTGGTTTGCCACGTGTTGCTGATTTGTTCGAAGCACGTAAGCCTAAAGAGCCTGCAATCTTAGCTGAAGTATCAGGTACGATTGGCTTTGGTAAAGAAACCAAAGGTAAGAAACGCTTAGTGATCACACCTAAAGAAGGTGATCATTACGAAGAGATGATTCCTAAGTGGCGTCAACTTAACGTGTTTGAAGGTGAATCTGTAGAAAAAGGCGAAGTAATTGCCGATGGACCAGAGTCTCCACATGATATCTTGCGCTTGCGCGGTATCAGTGCAGTGGCTAACTACATTGTTAATGAAGTTCAAGAAGTATACCGTCTACAAGGTGTAAAAATTAACGATAAGCACATTGAGGTTGTTATTCGCCAAATGTTGCGTAAGTGTATGATTACTCATTCTGGCGATACTCAATTCTTGGAAGGCGAGCAAGTAGAAGTTGCTAACGTTAAGATTGCTAACCGTGAGATGGAAAAACAGGGTAAATTCCCTGCCCAGTATGAAACGCAGTTGCTAGGTATAACCAAAGCATCGCTTTCTACAGAGTCTTTCATTTCAGCAGCATCGTTCCAGGAGACCACTCGTGTTCTTACTGAAGCCGCTGTTCAAGGTAAAGAAGATGAATTACGTGGCTTGAAAGAGAATGTAATCGTTGGGCGTCTAATCCCAGCTGGTACCGGTTTCTCATACCATCAAAATCGCGCTAAGTTAAGAGCTGCGAAGATGACAGTAGAAGAACCTTCCGTTTCTGCATCTGATGCTGAACAAGCACTAACAGAAGCGCTTAACGCTGAAACGGGCAATAGCTCATCAGGCGAATAAGCAGCATATAGAATTGCAATAAGTCTTTATCGGGCCGTGCCTGGTAAAGACTTCTCTTGACAGTTCGAATTATGATCTATAGAATTCCGCGACCCGAAATTTGGTAATTCAAGTTTTAGGCGCGGATTTTTCGCTTTCAGAGCCCGATGTTCGGGCAATCAGTAGTTATTTTAACCAGGAGCTAGTTAATGGCAACAGTTAACCAGTTAGTGCGCTCGCCACGTAAGAAGCCCGTTGAGAAAAGCAACGTCGCTGCATTACAGGCTTGCCCACAAAAACGTGGTGTTTGTACCCGTGTGTATACCACTACACCAAAGAAGCCGAACTCTGCATTACGTAAAGTATGCCGTGTTCGTTTAACCAACGGTTTTGAAGTTTCTTCATACATCGGCGGCGAAGGTCATAACCTTCAAGAGCACAGTGTTGTTCTTATCCGCGGTGGCCGTGTAAAAGATTTACCAGGTGTTCGTTACCACACTGTTCGCGGTACTTTGGACTGCGCAGGCGTAAACGATCGTCGTCAAGCCCGTTCTAAGTACGGCGCAAAAAGGCCTAAGTCTTAACGGTTCTCCGTTAGTAAGGCCAAACTAATTTAATTTAGAGTTTTGGGTTATTCCTGAATTCCACGGAGAGTATTAAGATGCCAAGAAGAAGAGTCGTAGGTCAACGTAAAATCCTACCTGATCCTAAGTTCGGATCACAATTGCTTGCTAAATTCATGAACGTTGTCATGTTAGACGGCAAAAAATCTACTGCTGAAAAGATCGTTTACGGTGCACTAGAAATTGTTGCTGAAAAAACCGGCAAAGCACACTTAGATGTATTTGAAGATGCATTGGACAACATCCGCCCTACAGTCGAAGTTAAGTCTCGTCGTGTTGGTGGTTCTACGTACCAAGTACCTGTAGAAGTTCGTCCTATTCGTCGTAATGCATTGGGTATGCGTTGGATGGTTGATGCTGCTCGTAAGCGTGGTGAAAAATCCATGGCTCAGCGCCTAGCTGCTGAAATGCTAGATGCGTCTGAAAATAGAGGTTCTGCGGTTAAGAAACGTGAAGACGTTCACCGTATGGCTGAAGCGAACAAAGCGTTCGCACATTACCGTTGGTAGTAAAAGCTTCAATGAGAGGGACAGATGGCTCGTAAGCATCCAATTGATCGCTATCGCAACATCGGTATCGTTGCGCATGTTGATGCGGGTAAAACGACCACTACTGAACGTGTTTTATTCTACACTGGCTTGTCTCACAAGATCGGTGAAGTCCATGATGGCGCTGCCACCATGGACTGGATGGAACAGGAGCAGGAACGTGGTATTACTATCACATCAGCGGCGACAACGTGTTTCTGGTCTGGCATGCAAAAACAGTATGAACAGCACAGAATCAACATTATCGATACACCAGGTCACGTAGATTTTACCATTGAGGTAGAGCGTTCTTTACGTGTGTTGGATGGTGCGGTAGTAGTGTTTTGCGGATCTTCGGGTGTCGAACCTCAATCTGAAACTGTATGGCGCCAAGCTGACAAATACCGTGTTCCGCGCATTGTATTTGTCAACAAAATGGACCGTGCAGGAGCTGACTTCGAGCGTGTAGTAAAACAAATACAAAATAGATTGGGTTCGATTTGTGTACCCATTCAATTAAACATCGGTGCTGAAGAAACCTTCAAAGGTGTTATAGATCTGATTAAGATGAAAGCCATTAACTGGAATGATGCTGATCAGGGAATGACCTTTACCTACGAAGAGGTTCCCGCTGACCTTCTCGAGCGTGCAAACGCTATGCGTTTGAATATGGTTGAAGCGGCAGCGGAAGCATCTGATGAATTAATGAATAAATATTTGGAAGGCGAAGAGCTTTCCGAGGAAGAAATTAAAGCTGGATTGCGCATCCGTACGCTAAATAATGAAATAGTGGTGGCGACCTGCGGCTCAGCTTTCAAAAACAAAGGTGTACAAGCAGTTCTTGATTCGGTCGTAGAGTTTTTACCTGCGCCTGATGATGTTCCCGCTATTAAGGGCATCGCGAATGACAAGAATGAAAGTGAAATCGAACGTCATGCAGATGACTCCGAACCCTTTTCAGCCTTAGCATTTAAAATTGCTACTGACCCATTTGTGGGCACCTTAACATTCTTCCGCTGCTACTCTGGTGTGGTTAACACCGGCGATGCAGTATTTAATCCTATTAAAGGTAAACGCGAACGCTTTGGCCGTATCGTTCAGATGCATGCCAAAGACCGTGAAGAGTTGAAAGAAGTGCGCGCCGGCGATATTGCGGCGGCAATTGGAATGAAAGATGTCACCACTGGTGATACCTTATGCGATCCTAATCATGTGATTACGCTTGAGAGAATGGAGTTTCCCGACCCGGTAATATCTATCGCGGTTGAGCCTCGCTCTACAGCTGATCAGGATAAAATGGCTATTGCACTGGGTAAACTTGCTGCAGAAGATCCATCATTTCGTGTGGGCACTGATGCTGAGTCTGGACAAACAATTATCTCAGGAATGGGAGAATTGCATTTAGATATCATCGTTGACCGCATGAAGCGCGAGTTTGGTGTTGACTGCAACGTGGGTAAACCTCAGGTTGCATATCGTGAAACCATTCGCAAGAAAGTGGAAGTTGAAGGTAAGTTCGTCCGACAGTCTGGTGGTCGTGGTCAATATGGTCATGTTTGGTTGCGCGTAGAACCGAATGAAGAAGGCGCTGGCTACGAGTTCGTAAACGAAGTTGTAGGTGGTGTAGTACCTAAGGAATATATTCCTGCGGTTGATAAAGGCATTCAAGAACAGATGCAAAATGGTGTATTAGCCGGTTATCCAGTTCTTGATGTCAAAGTCACTTTATTCGATGGTTCGTTCCATGACGTTGACTCTTCTGAAATGGCGTTTAAGATAGCGGGTTCAATGGGCTTTAGAAACGGTTTGACCGAAGCTAATCCTGCTCTACTTGAACCAACTATGAAAGTTGAAGTCACCACTCCAGAAGATTGGATGGGTGATGTGGTTGGCGATTTGAATCGTCGCCGCGGTATAATTGATGGTATGGATGACGGCATTGCAGGTATAAAAATTGTACGTGCAAAGGTTCCGCTAGCAGAAATGTTTGGCTATGCTACTGCATTGCGTAGTGCAACTCAGGGTCGTGCATCCTACTCTATGGAATTCTTTAACTATTCCGAAGCATCTAGTAATGTGACGAAAGCGATAGTTGAAGCACGAAATTAATCTAAATGAAGGTTCGGTCCGGTCTATTGTTGGGTCGGACTTTTAAATTAGGAATATAGTAAAATGGCAAAAGCAAAGTTTGAACGTACTAAAACCCACGTAAACGTCGGTACAATTGGCCACGTTGACCATGGTAAAACGACACTAACAGCGGCAATCACCACTGTTCTAGCTAAAACGTACGGTGGTTCTGCATCAGCGTTCGATCAAATCGATAACGCTCCAGAAGAGCGTGAGCGTGGTATTACTATTTCAACGTCTCACGTTGAATATGATACTCCAGCTCGTCACTACGCACACGTTGACTGCCCAGGACACGCGGATTATGTGAAAAACATGATCACCGGTGCTGCACAGATGGACGGCGCGATTTTGGTAGTTGCTGCAACAGATGGTCCTATGCCACAAACACGTGAGCACATCTTGTTGGGTCGTCAGGTTGGCGTACCTTACATGGTTGTTTTCATGAACAAATGTGACATGGTTGACGACGAAGAGTTGTTGGAATTGGTAGAAATGGAAGTTCGTGAACTTCTAACTGAATATGAATTCCCAGGCGACGACTTACCAGTAATTCAAGGTTCAGCGCTTAAAGCGTTGGAAGGCGATGAAGCATGGGAAGGTAAAATCATTGAGCTAGCGGAAGCACTGGATACTTATATTCCAGATCCAGAGCGTGCAATTGATAAGCCATTCATCTTGCCAATCGAAGACGTATTCTCAATCTCAGGTCGTGGAACAGTAGTTACCGGTCGTGTAGAGCAGGGTATCGTTAAAGTAGGTGAAGAAGTTGAAATCGTAGGTATCCGCGACACAACTAAATCTACTTGTACAGGTGTTGAGATGTTCCGTAAATTGCTTGACGAAGGTCGTGCAGGCGAGAACGTTGGTGTACTACTACGTGGTACTAAGCGTGATGACGTTGAGCGTGGTCAAGTATTGGCTAAGCCTGGTTCAATCAACCCACACACTAAATTCGAAGCAGAAGTGTATGTATTGTCTAAAGATGAAGGTGGTCGTCATACTCCATTCTTCAAAGGCTATCGTCCACAGTTCTACTTCCGTACAACTGACGTAACAGGTGCTGTAGAGCTTCCTGAAGGCGTAGAAATGGTAATGCCAGGTGACAACTTGAAATTCGTAGTTGAGTTGATTGCTCCTATCGCGATGGACGAAGGTTTACGCTTCGCTATCCGTGAAGGTGGTCGTACTGTAGGTGCTGGTGTTGTAGCTAAGATTATCGCTTAATCTAAGTTCACGCGAGTCCCAAAAAAGCTGCCTAGTGCAGCTTTTTTTATGTCTGCTTTTTGATGTTCTAAATACCGTTACGAAATTGTTATTTGGACAGCCATGATAATTTGGCTTTCCTCCAAGCTATCAATACGTGGACCAATACGTGGATGGACCAATACGTGGACAGGCATAGTGCAATACGTGGACAGGCATAGTAATTCGCATAGCAATTTGATTTCATTTCAAGGCAGTACCGTGCGACAAACACGGTGTGAATACGTCCTTGTACGTTTAGCCTTTTCATCCCTGAAAAGCATAGTTTGTAGCACAGTAGCAGCCTGTCCAAATAGCAATCATGCCTGTCCGAATAAAAGCGCAACTTCTTTATATCTGGACACCCACCTTTAAATCATTCCTAGGCAAGTAAGGCACTAAAAGACGCAGTGAATGTAACTCTGTAAATTTAACCTTTTAGTCCCTCAAAGCGATATTTGTATCATGTTATCTGTCTTTGCATTTTGACGGATAAACATGCCTGTCCAGATAAGGGCTATCCTTCAGTATCAGCTTGCCGTTTTGCTCGAGTGCAGCAGGGATTGATTGAGTTTACTCATTTCATCTTCAGTTAGGTTTCGCCATTGACCAGCCTGTAGCCGAGTTAAATCAATATGCATGATACGAGTACGCTTTAATTGGGTCACTTCATAGCCTAAAAACTCACACATCCTTCGGATTTGACGATTGAGTCCCTGGGTAAGCACAATGTTGAACCTGTATCTTCCGATAGCAGTAACCTTGCAGGGTTTGGTTACTGTACCTAAAATGGGCACACCTGCACTCATGCGCGTGATAAAGCGTTCACTGATGGGTCGTTTAACCGTAACTTCATATTCTTTGTCATGGGCGTTCTCAGCCCGCAAAATCTTGTTAACAATGTCACCATCACTTGTGAGCAAAATAAGTCCTTCGGACGGTTTGTCTAAACGACCAATGGGGAAAATCCGTTGCTTGTGCTTTATCGCGTCAATGATATTGCCTTTGACATGTCGTTCCGTGGTGCAGGTTATACCTACAGGCTTATTGTAAGCGATATAGACACGGTCGGATTTATTGTCCGGGCTTGCGCCAATAAGTTTGCCATCCACTTTGACTTTATCTGAGGGCAACACTTTAGTACCCAATTCAGGGATTTTGTCGTTGATGGTGACTCGGTTTTGCTCGATCAGTTTGTCCGCTTCTCGACGGGAACATATGCCTGTCTCACTAATAAACTTATTAAGGCGTTTTCCTTCCACTGCATTCATAACTAATTTAGCTATTCCTAAGGTTGTATGGTGCGAACTATTTAGGGGTGTTAGTGTAGGTGTTTTGCGCTCAAACTGGTAGCATTTGCTATCTATAAATGGTGTATTTGAACCATTTCAGGTTTTTCTCACTATTGGTATTAAACACCAACTGACAGGACATAAACATGCGCTATTCCAAACTCGGAAGCAGTGGAATTGAAGTTTCCAGAGTATGCCTTGGGTCAATGACTTGGGGACAACAGAACAATCAAGCTGACGCAGATCAACAAATCGACTTTGCATTATCTCGGGGTGTTAACTTCATTGATACCGCTGAAATGTACTCTGTACCACCTAGAGCTGAAACGTATGGAGCGACAGAATCTATCATTGGCAACTGGTTGTCACGTCATCAGCAACAGCGAAAGCAAGTATATATTGCCAGTAAAATAGCAGGTCCAGGATTTTCCTACATTCGAGGTGGTAAACCCATGGATGGAGAAGGGGTGATTGCCGCTGTTGATGCATCTCTTAAGCGTTTAAACACTGATTATATCGACTTGTATCAACTCCATTGGCCGAATCGTGTCAGCCCTCATTTTGGTAAACACTTGCCGAATAATATTCGTTTTTCAAAGGTAAATGCCCAGACCGAAAGTAACGCTATGTTAGAAATCCTGCAAGCCTTGCAAGACTGTGTTGATGCCGGAAAGATCCGTCATTGCGGACTGTCAGATGAAACCACATGGGGCATAAATCAATACATCAGATTGGCCGAGAAACATGCACTGCCCAAAATGGTGTCGATTCAAAATGAATTCAGTTTGCTGCACAGCAAAGATTGGCCCTACTTGATCGAGAATTGTTTTCACGAAGATGTGGCTTATTTGCCATGGTCTCCTTTGGCGGGTGGGGCGCTTAGTGGCAAATACTTAAATGGTCAGCGCCCAGAAGGCAGTCGTTGGACGCTGGAACAGCGCAACGGCTTGTTCCGCGACAACCCTCAGTCCCAGCAGGCCATAGAGCAATACGTCAACATTGCCAAAAAATATGCAATAACTCCCAGTCAATTGGCGTTGGCTTGGTGTGACCAAATCGATGGGGTGACTTCAACCATTATAGGCGCAACTACTATCGAGCAATTATCTGAGAATTTAGATGCCTTTGATTTACCATTATCGGAGGAGGTATTAGCAGAGATTAATAGTACGCTGCAGACTTATCCTTCACCATTTTGAGTCTGGTATGACTTACTGATGATAGATAATAAAAAAGGCACGACATAACAAACCGTGCCTTTCGTGTTGAAGCTTGGCAGCTTGTTAACTAATTAGTCGCAGCATTGCCAATATTCACGTCAAGAAAATCCAGCAAGGCTTGATATAGTTCTTTACGTCCTTCTTCATCATATACGCCGTGACCACTCTTACCAAAATTCAAATACGGCACCTTTTTGCCTTGGGCCTCAAGGGCTGTGTGCATTTTGTTGGCATTAATAACCGGGACTCTTGCATCTTTGTCACCGTGTATCAACATTACCTCGGCCTTGATTTTATCCACATGGTTAATCGGTGAAAACTCATTTAATTGGGCGGTATCTCGGCCAATATATTTCTCAATGGCAGCTTCCCCACCGATGTATTGCATGGTATCGCTTTCTGAATACATATAGTGCAAATTGTAAATTCCCACGTAACCTATTGTACATTGGTATAAATCAGGTGCCCGTATCACAGACATGAGCGCCGCATAACCGCCGTAACTCGCACCGTAGGCACAGATGCGGTTACCATCAACCTTGTCTTGCTCAATAATGAATTGGGTAGCTTCATTGATGTCGGCAATCATCTTGCCGCCCCACTGGCGGTAACCCATTTCTTCGAACACTTTGCCATAGCCACCACTGCCGCGAAAATTTACTTGTAAAACAGCATACCCGCGATTCGCCAATAGCTGCACTTCTGAATCAAACTCCCACCGGTCGAATGGCCCGTGTGGGCCACCGTGGATCATCACCACCATTGGAGGCTTTTTGCTACTATCTTCGCTCTGAGGCATAGTTAGATAACCCTTGACCTCAACCTGATCAGAGGTAGTGAATTTGAATGGCTGCTTTGGCTGCATTTGTCGTGGGTCTAACCAAGAACGATTTGCCCAAAGAAACCTAGCATTCATTGCTTTAGTGTCAAATATGTAGAATTCACCGGGGTTTATGTCACTTTGGACATGCACCAATAAAAATTGGCCATCTTCACTTTGACTGGTGACTATTACGGTTTGGTTATCGAAAGCTTCAACCAACATTTTATGTAGTTTAATTTTAGGAGTATCTGAATTTGGGTAGTGGTACTTGGTTTTGTTTGGGTGTGAATAGGCCATTATTGGCTGATTGCTGACGGGATCAAATGACCAGGAAATAAGGTCCATATCTAAATCACTGAATATCTCAGTCAACTTACCAGTAGCTAAATCAAGTTCATAAACATTGGCAAACCGTTGTTCACCACTACGACCTTTTAAGTAAACTTTGTCTGAGGTCTGGTTAATAGTCAGAGGAATGAAGGTTTGTTCTGTACCAAATGCCGTTTTTAAATCGACCCAGTCAGAATCAGCATTTTTGCGGTAAGCGGAAAAAACCTTATTCTGATTATCACTCCAACTCATAAAGTTTACGTTACCGTTACTAGTGGCCAATACAGTGGCGTCAGGATGACTTAATGTTTCCACTTTACGTTTCCGACCATTGTAAATATTTAACTTACTGATGACAGGCTTGTTTTCTCGTAAATCATACAACACATTTTGCTTAAGGCTCCAAGGGTGCTCAATGATCAAAATATTGTCGTCATCTCCCTCTAGCGAACTAATTATATAGGGTGTTGCCCGAGTCGATTTGCGTTTTTCCATACGAGAGCCACCGCTACTCTGCCCGGCTCGATAACCAAATAGCATTTCTGATTTACTGCCATCTATATTGACGGCATACAATTCTCCGGTAGCCATAGGCGTATCAAAATCGCTATGTTTTTCAGCATATTGAAACACCACACGTTCATTATTTATCCACTGTGCGGAGTGTATCGAATCGTTCTCTCTCGGCCGCACGCCACCGACAATCTTCATGGTTTTGGCATCCAAAAAGAACAAACCAACGAGTCCATCGGCCCTTGCTCGGGCAAGTAAGTGATTGCCGTCAGGTGATATTTTCATATCCAGATAGTCGCCATGGCGGACGAAATCATTCAAGGGGATTTCTGCGCTGTGGACTAGTGAGGTGAGCAAGATAAAGCAAAAGCAAAGCAGGGTTTTCATTTTCTATCATCCTTAACGTACAACATACAAACCGTTCAGAGATAAATTGTACCCGATGATAGTTTTTATTAGAAGTGCAGGTATCTTATAAAAATTAAAACTGTACCTAAAAACAAAACACGGAGCAAAAAAAAAGCCCCGATATTAATCGGGGCTTTTCAAATCAGTAAAACTGAATTACTTCTTAGCGTTACGTTCTTTAGTTTCTGCGATTACTTTCTCAGAAACGTTAGCAGGACACGGCATATAGTGGCTGAACTCCATAGAGAACTGACCACGACCAGATGTCATTGTACGTAAGTGACCGATATAACCGAACATTTCAGATAGTGGTACGTCAGCTTTAACACGAACACCTGTAGCGCCCGCTTCTTGATCTTTGATCATGCCGCGCCGACGGTTCAAGTCACCGATTACATCACCAACGTGATCATCAGGCGTATACACGTCAACTTTCATGATAGGTTCAATAAGCTGAGGACCTGCTTTTGGAATTGATTGACGGAATGCACCTTTAGCTGCGATTTCAAACGCAATTGCAGATGAATCCACGGCGTGGAATCCACCGTCATAAAGTTCAACTTCAACATCCAATACTGGGAAACCAGCTAACACACCTTGCTCCATCATGCTCTTGAAACCTTTCTCAATCGCAGGGAAGAATTCTTTAGGTACGTTACCACCAACAACCACAGACTTAAATGTATAGCCTGTACCTGGCTCACCAGGACGGATGCGGTAGTCAATTTTACCAAATTGACCAGAACCACCAGATTGCTTCTTATGGGTATAAGAATCTTCAACCGCTTGAGTGATAGTTTCACGGTAAGCTACTTGAGGTTGACCTACTTGTAGCTCAACTCCATATGTACGCTTCAAGATATCTACTTTGATATCTAGGTGAAGCTCGCCCATTCCTTTAAGGATGGTTTCGCCTGAATCTTCGTCAGTTTCAACACGGAATGAAGGATCTTCAGCAACCATTTTACCAATTGCGATACCCATTTTCTCAGAACCACCTTTATCTTTAGGTGCTACAGCAATCGAGATTACTGGTTCTGGGAATACCATGGCTTCAAGTGTACAAGGATGTTTTGGATCGCAAAGTGTGTGACCAGTTTGTACGTTCTTCATACCAACGATAGCGATGATGTCACCGGCTTGTGCACCACTTAACTCATTACGCTCATCGGCTTGCATTTCAACCATACGGCCTACACGCTCTGTTTTACCAGTGAAAGAGTTAAGGATGGTGTCGCCTTTGTTCAATTTACCAGAGTAAATACGAACGAAGGTCAATGCACCGAAACGGTCATCCATGATTTTAAACGCTAGTGCGCGTAAAGGTTCGTCAACAGATACTGTTGCTACTTCGCCAGTTTCATTACCTTCTTCATCAGTTAACGGCTGAGGGTCAACTTCAGTTGGGCTTGGCAAGTAATCAACTACAGCGTCAAGGATGTTTTGCATACCTTTGTTTTTAAAAGCAGAACCACAGTAAGTCGGGAAGAACGACATATCACGAGTACCTTTACGGATACAACGTTTAAGGTCTTCAATAGAAGGTTCTTCACCGTCCATATAAGCCATCATTAGATCGTCGTCTTGCTCAACAGCAGTTTCAACTAGTAGTTCATGATACTCGTCTACCAAGTCAACCATATCAGCTGGAACGTCTTTGATTTCATAGTTTTCTGGCAAACCAGTGTCATCCCACACGTATGCTTGCTTAGTTAAAACATCAACTACACCGATAAAGTCTTCTTCGATACCAATTGGTAACGTCATAACAAGTGGGTTAGCAGCCAATACGGTTTTAACTTGCTTAACTACACGGAAGAAATCAGCACCCATGCGGTCTAGTTTGTTAACGAAAATTATACGAGCTACTTCTGATTCGTTAGCATAACGCCAGTTAGTTTCTGATTGCGGTTCAACACCACCAGAACCACAGAATACCCCAATGCCGCCATCTAGTACTTTCAGTGAACGATAAACTTCAACAGTGAAGTCAACGTGCCCAGGAGTATCGATAACGTTAAAACGGTGATCTTTCCAGAAACAACTTACCGCAGCTGACTGAATTGTAATTCCGCGCTCAGCTTCTTGTTCCATGAAATCTGTAGTTGATTCACCATCGTGCACTTCACCGGTCTTATGAATTTTACCAGTTAGTTTCAAAATACGTTCTGTGGTGGTCGTTTTACCCGCGTCAACGTGGGCAAAAATACCGATGTTTCTATAATGAGATAATTCTGACATTGGTCCACTCTGTGTCTAATAAAAAATTGCGCGGCATTATACAAGAAAAATCCGCAGGTTACATTGTTTCATTTGCTTTAAATTTCAGCAATTTGGAAAAGATATTTTTTCAATGCTGAAAATTCAATAAATTCAATTGCCTATAGCTATTTACCAGTCTTTGATCTGTCGTCGATAATGAACAAAAATTAGCTGATAAAAGAAACTTACGCTTCGTATTGATGATTGTATCAGTGTTTTATGGATATTGATTGAATAATAAACGCCGCGATCTTGTTCTGTTTTATTGACGCGGCAGATTATTATTTAGTTATGCTCTCATGGCTAATGGTGTTAGCAAGCCACCTTGGGTTTCGGGGCGACTAGCATTTAGTGTTTCACCAGCCAAAACCTTTTCGTAACATTGTTGGTAGCCGACGGCCATAGGATAAGAGGAGAACTTTTCTACGGCCATATCGTGGCACATCTGGCGTGAATAGCGATCTACATTTACCACCGCGTCAGTGAGGGTAGAGTAAGAGTCAGATAGACAACCAATCTCAGGTATGGAAATGATCTCCGGTAGAGAGCCAAAAGGTGTGGCAATTACCGGTGCACCAAAATACAGGCTTTCTGTGATCGCTAATCCAAAGGGTTCATGCCATGTAACTGGGAAGATTAAACCTTTGGAGTGGCGTAATACCGACATCTTTTTTTCACCGCCAACCATGCCATGAAATTTAATTGATGGCGATGGATAAAAGTAGGGCAGTTTGCGGATATTAAAACGATTGCCACCCAGCACGTGCAGGTCTACTCCTGCTTGACGGCTGATTTGCACAGTACCCGCCAAATTTTTTAATGGGGCTTTTGTTTTGCCCAGAAAATGAAAATAGTTTTTAGGAGAACTAATATTAGCTTCACCATAATCTTTCCAGTCTAGTCCGTTGTACACGAAGCAGGTAGCACCGTGATTGTTGGCATGGCTGCGAGACAAAAAGATGCAATTTTGAGAATAACTTTTAGGTTTATCCGCGTTACCGTGTTCGGTGCATACGTAGGGTTTATGGAGCGGACCGTCGTACGGGCGATGAAAATGCACAATATCTGCCCAATCATCAATATAGCTCTCGACTGGTTTGTGTTTCTCAGTGCGAATAGCATTGTCAGGGAGGTTAGGTACGTTGCCCCATAAGTAACGAACCTCATGTCCCATTTTCTGTTGTTCTTGAGCAAGATACCAAACTACACGTTCGGTGCCGCCATATTTTAACGGTGGCAGTGAGTAACGGCTTTGCATAACATGTAGAATTTTCAAAAATACATTCCTTTGGTGGATATAAGACCACAAACCATCAAAAATTTATGGTCCGGTAGAGTGGTGAGGTTAATGGTTCACAAGCAGTCGTTATAATAAGTAATATCTTGATATTCAAGCAATAAAAATTAGCGTCCTACTCACTATGACATCGGCATGACTCGATTACGACCCAAGCGCTTAGCATCGTAAAGTAATGTGTCCGCTCGTTCGATTAGGGCTAATTTTTTATCGGATGACTGTTTCTGAGCGACGCCAGCTGAGACTGTTATGTCACCAAGTATTTGGCCGGTGCGCCGATCTTTGACGGATATTTTTTCGATCCCACGGCGCATAACATCAGTAAGATGGCGTGCTTTTTTGAGATCAAAGCCGGGCATTAGAATGGCAAACTCTTCACCCCCGTAACGAAAAATCTGGGCATTATCACGACAGCTTGCTTGCAGCTTTTTAGCCACCGCCCTGAGGACTAAATCTCCCATTTGATGGCCGTAGGTGTCATTGATTTTCTTGAAATGGTCAATATCAATAATACTCAAACTCAGTGTGTCTAATGCCAGCTTACTGTCCAATTCCGAATCAAAGTATCGTCTATTGCAAAGCCCGGTTAGGGCATCATATAAAGCTTCATGCTGGCTTTGCTGGAGTTTTAATTTAAGTGACTCAATTTCTTTTTCTGCGCTGACAAGGGCGCCGTTAAAACTAATGGTACTTTGCCTAATGACTTGAGATTCTTTTACCATATTGCGAACTAATCCCAGTACTTCCTCTACAGACCAGCCTTCTTTTTCCACTTTACTGAGGTCATCTATGCATGAATCCATGACACGCTTGTAGGCTTGAGTGTCTGATTTAGTATCAATAAGTGACTGGGATAACTCAATCATCATCCCTTCTAATGACTGGCGCAATCCCCAAGCGGTCACTTCTTCTTTGTCTGAGATGAAGTTGCGGTATAGATCTTTGGCATGCAAATCTGACAACGGCAAGTTGTTTTCTACAGCAGCATCAAGCTTCTTATTTAATTCTGGGGAGTCGTTACTCACATAAGTATACCAAAGGGCGTAATTCGTTGGTATCGCAGAGATATTATGTTTAATCAACAAAGGAATAGTTTGTTTTAGCGTTACAAAAGAGCACTCAATATCTTTGGATGACATCATCACCTCCCGTTCATATTTTCTGAAGCATAGCAGAGTATGTGAAAAATTTAATGGCTTGAAAATGATCTGCGTCAAATCCTGATACCAGATTGTGAACTAACATTAAACAACAGCCACCCTAAGCACTCGTTAGATAACGTCAATTTAAGCTGGAGAGAATATGTTTATTCCAAGTATTTTGTTAAAACAACTGTATACCCACGGTAGCCTAAATAAAACCCTAAGTGGTGTATCGTTCAAACTGAAAAATCGACTCAAAGATGCCACTCTAAAGCAATTACTTTGGATAAGCATAGATGGCGAGAAAATTGAAACTAGCAAAATACGTATTGGTACAGCAACGGGTGAGGTGATGTCCTTTGCGCAGATTAATGGTATGGGAGAGATAGATTTTCCATTAAAGAGTGTCATCACTATACATATTGATATAAATCAGTCGATGCATTCCGAAAAGTATACGCTGGGTATTTCGTTCAAGGCGTCCCCGTTTGGAACCCTAGCATTTGAAGTCGATGACGTGGTTACCGAGCCAAAGCATGATCCTAAAAACGTACCTAGAGATGAGCACGACGATTTCTCTGAGCAGATTATCAAGCAACGTCAAAAAATGTTCGAAAACTTTGCAGGTGGCACTGTTGAACATATTGCAAAGTATTCTATTGACCCCAAAACGCTAAACGGCAATGTCGAAAATTTTATTGGGGTCGCGCAGGTTCCTATAGGTTTGGCCGGCCCTGTACTTATCAACGGTGAGTATGCCAAGGGTGAATTTTTAGTACCAATGGCCACCACCGAAGGAACATTAGTGGCCTCTTATACACGAGGTATGAAGCTACTTAATATGAGTGGTGGTATTACCGCAACTGTAGTGGATGATGCCATGCAGCGTGCACCTGTGTTTGTATTCGAGAACGCGCGGGGAGCACGGGACTTTGTGGCTTGGGTGAAGGAAAATTTCGAGACAATTAAGCACGAAGCTGAAGCCACTTCAAATGTGGCAAATCTGACTTATATTGACAATTTTCTATCCAATAAATTTGCCTTTTTACGCTTCAATTTCAAAACCGGTGATGCAGCTGGTCAAAATATGGTTGGGCGTGCAACATTTGCAGCCTGTGGATGGATGTTAGATCACTACCCTGGAATTAAAAACTTCTATCTTGAATCAAACTTCGCCACTGATAAAAAAGCATCGCAGATCAATATTATGCGTACTCGAGGCAAGCGCGTGGTTGCTGAAGCAACGATTAAAAGGGAACACTTGCTAAGTGTGATGCGAGTCGAACCGAAACAGATTGACTACCATGGCCGCGTGGCAGCGGTAGGGTCATTTTTGTCTGGCGTAAACAATACTGGTTTACACTCGCCGAATGGCATTACTGCAATATTTATTGCTACCGGACAGGACGTGGCCAACGTGTCTGAGTCTTCTGCAGGTATTTTGTATTCGGAATTGACGGACGAGGGCGATCTATATTTATCACTGACCATTCCATCATTAATTGTGGCGACCTACGGAGGCGGCACAGGTATTGGAACACAAAAAGAATGCCTGCAGTTGATGGACTGCTATGGTCGTGACAGAGTCTATAAATTAGCTGAAATTATTGGTGCCGTCGCGCTGGCAGGAGAAATCTCTTTGGCCTCTGCTATATCTTCATCAGACTGGGTTTCATCCCATGAAGCCTACGGTCGCAATCGCTAACTAACTGCAACATAAAAAAGGCGCTGTTAAAGCGCCTTTTTTGTTGATCTAACTAACGAGAGCTAAATCAGTGAACCCACTTGTGACGTTTAGCTTTTTCATGCATTTTGGTTGCCGTTTCTTTTGGCATAAAGGCTTGATTATCCTCTTCAAAGAAGAACGCTTGTCGTTGCTTTTTACTGCCAACTTCATTCATGGTTGCGGCATCGTATATACGGCCATTAATCACAGTGTATTGCACATATTCACTGCGTTTCAAATCGCTCAATACATCGCCATCAATCACTACTAAATCTGCAACTTTGCCGGCTTCAATACTACCGATTTGTTTATCCATACCCAGATGTTTAGCACCATCTATTGTGCCGCCGCGCAATGCTTCCCAAGGTGTAAAGCCACCTTGTTCCATTATCCACAACTCCCAATGGGCAGCTAAACCTTCTCGTTGCCCGTGAGCACCAATGTGTACACTCACGCCTTTATCGCGCAATATTTTAGCGTAACTGGCTACATTAAAATGATTGTATTGGTTGTCTGGAGCAGTTGGACGACGTATAGAACGACGGTCAACAATGAAGTTAGGTGTATAACGCATTAAGCGTTCATTTTTCCACACTTCGGTACGGTCGTACCAATATTCCTCGCCCATCAGGCCACCATATGAAACGACAAAGGTAGGTGTGTAACCAAACTCAGTAGCAGCCCACAGAGCGGTTAAATCATTATAGCCTTTTTCAATTGGTAAAGAATGCTCCAACCCAGTATGACCGTCTACTAACATGGTCAAATTTTGCTGTAATTTGCCGCCACCTTCAGGCACTACCATCATGCCTAGCTCGCGGGCAGCCGCCAAAACTTGTTGACGTTGATCACGACGAGGCTGGTTATAGCTTTTGACCGAAATCGCACCCACATCTTTCATGCGTTGGAGGTGATACTTAGCATCATCCAAGCTCTTAATAATGGCTTTGTAACCCAATCCTTCCGCGCCGTACAAAATAGTCCCGGTAGAAAAAATACGAGGTGCGACAATCTTGCCGGCTTTTTGCAATTCTGCGGCAGAAAATATCTCTGTGGTGTCATTTGATGGATCATGAATTGTGGTAACTCCAAAAGCTAGGTTAGAGTATTGACTCCAATTTTGTTGAGGAATAATTTCATCTGAACCTTGTGCGCCATGGGCATGGGTGTCGATCAAGCCGGGAATAACGGTCTTGCCACTAATATCGACCACTTCAGCCCCTTCTGGAATAGCTACATCAGCCGCCTTACCAACAGATTCAATACGATTGCCTTTAATAATGATGACACCATTTTGAATGACTTCCTGCTGGTTATTTGCATCACGCATGGTCACAACATTGCCGCCTACCAATGCTTTATAACCAGAAGGCTTGTCTGCTTGGTATTCAAAAGACAAATCAATTCCCTCAGTAACTGGCTCAGGCAGGGTCTCCGGTGAATCGGGCAAAAATGCATAAGCATCTTTTAAATCACGTTCAAAGTAGTAAGGGCCATGATACCAACTGAGGGTCTTATTATTGGGATGCCAAGTCAGGTATTCACCAGCTCGGCTGGAAACTTGCTTAACCGGCACAGACGTACTGGTGGGTCCAATATTTTGACGTTTACCTGTTTCCATAAATGGCGCGACATAAGCATTATATTGATGCACAAAAGCAATCCATTTTCCGTCATGAGATAAACGGTACTCAGACACTTTGTCGGCGCCGTATAAATGCTCGCGCTTGTCTTCACCGTGAATATCAACACTAACTAATTGAGTTTCTGTATAAGCGGTACCGCCGACCACAGTGGTAAAATAAACTCGTTCATTATTGCCAGCAAAATGTGGGGCGACACCCGATTGCGATACTCGAGTATGCGTACCCTCATCTAAGTTTGCTACATAGATGCCGGGCTCAACGGACCACTTAGGTGACAGCAGATAGCCGCCAGTGATTTTACGATAGGTTACGAGTTCTCCGTCTAATGAAAAGCTTGGCTCTACGAAATGGCCAGGGTTTTTATTGATGGCTTTACCTTTTCCGCCGCTAGCTGAAACTATTCTAATGCTACCTAAATCTTGGTCATTCCAAGTGGTGTAAATGATCTTCTTTCCGTCGTTAGAGTAACGAGGAAAGTACTCGTCATGTTCATTTTGCTTGGTTAGGCGTTTAACCTTGCCGGATTTCACATCTTTGATATAAAGTTTGCCCAATGCCTGAAACAATATGGTTTTGCCGTTAGGAGATTTTTGTGCCCAACGGATCATCTTTACTTTAAATTTGTCTGGCGCGACATCGACATCAAATCTAACTGCATCGGCATAGTGCATTTTGGTGTTAAGCGAGACAGGAATTGTCGAAAGTTCACCGCTTTTTACCTCAAGTTTATGAAATTTACCTGCGGTCCAGAAAACTAAGTGTGTGCCATCAGGTGTCCAATCGAAGTAGGCAAAGTACCCTTCGCTACCAAAGCCTTCTTGCATGTCCCGTTCTAAGTCCATGTATAAGGCTTTTTCACTGCCATCAGTCAGGTTCTTAACAAACAAGGCTGTCTTGTTTTTGATTCTTTTGATAAAGGCTAATTGTTTGCCGTCAGGTGATGGAGTAGGGACGATGGCACCTCCTGTACCGCTAATGAATCGTTCTTCATCACCTTTTTCCATATCATAACGAGTAATCGCAAATATGGATTTGAGCGGGTCACGATTGTAACTGAATCTCGATCCTGAGGTGATATCTTGAGTAAAGTAGACATATTTCCCATCAGGAGAAAACACCGGATCAGCAATATTCTTTTGGTCTTTCTTGCCGTTTACCCGTGCCTTGATTTGAATACCTTCTCCTCCTGAGTGGTGGTACATCCATACTTCGCCAGCAGGTATGCTGCGGCTCGACATGATCCCTTTGGTGGCCAAAATATATTGTCCGTCAGGACTCCATTTGGGCGAGTGCATAATATTGTTTTTTTCTTTTGTCACTTGCTTTAAATCTGTGCCATCAATATTCATGAGCCAGATATTGGACAAACCACCACGGTCGGAACTAAATGCGATTTTTTTACCATTAGGGCTGACCGCCGGATGAATGTTCCAAGCAAAATCTTGCGTGAGTGCTCTGGCTTTGCCACCACTGGCGTCCACAATAAATAAATCCCCTAGGGTGTCGAACACCATATTCTTGCCATCAGGCGTAATATCCAAACTGGCCCAGGTGACTTCATCAGTTTCAATATCTAACGAGGAAAGATCAAATGGGGGATTTAACACATCCCATTTTTGGGACTCTTCTTTTGCGGTTTTTTCGATTTCAGCATCTTCGATTTCAGTCTCAGATTGTAACCCGATTGCCGAAAATGACGAGCCTAGAAAAAAGCTGAGCAGCAGCGCACGGAATTTAAAAGTGGCGAAGTATTGTTTCATTGCATGTTCCATATTTTTATTATTTGTAATATGACATATTCATCCAATAGATTAACAGCTTGGCCAGCAATAAAGGTTGTTACAGCACATGTAGTCGAACATGGGTTAATTCAACATGTATCGCTGATTACAAGTTTGCCGATTCTATAGATAAGCAAATTAATCTGGTGGATTTTCATTACTATACGATAAAAAAGCGGGAGGAAGATCGAATGCCATGCTTTTGGGCTAAATTTAAACTGTTTAATAAGGCAACTTTAGTTAACACTTTCGGCTGTAAAGCGCTTTAGAGATTCTGATTAACGACGAGTATGTTGTTAACTCTCCGCTATTTTAAATCCTCCTAATCCTATACAGCACAGGGTTTTATCGTTATCTAGATTTTCGTTAGGTATCTAGAAGAGCAAGCAGGTCACCGGTTATCGGATAGCCGGTTAATCGTTCGAAATGGATAAACATTGGACTCGGATTTGCTTCAAGGAAGAAGTAACTACCCGTTGAATCACGACGCCAATCTATCGCGGACCAAGCCATACCTAGTCTCTCTGTTATGACTCGAGCGAGTTTTGCGATGTGTGAGGGGGTTTTTATCGGCAGGTGTTGTGCTTCTGCCTCTAACCTGAAGTCGACCTTTTCACTGATTATTTCCGCGCTATAAACATGTTTATCGATTACGAAGGTACGGATGTTGGTGCCTGAAATATAGCGCTGCAGTGTAACAGGTGCATAGCGCAACACTCTTCGTAGTCTCTCAGGTTCAATCAGATCGCTATTAACTAGCGCAGCGTGTGCGCCACCATAGACGGGTTTAAAGAGAACTTGTGAAAATTGTTGGTAGAAATCTCGAATGCGCTCCGGATGATTTCCTATATAGGTTTCCGGAATACTTGCCCCACTTTTTGCTGCAATACTTAGTTGCCTAGGTTTCACTTTGTGACCGTCAAATACCTGCCAGGAATTGACCCAGCGAATGCGCTTATCCTCTAAAAATGTTCGCAGTAGGCTGTTACTATCATTTTGCGCAATCTGATTAATTGGCGTATGAGTACCTTGTCCAAGCAGTGGTTGATTTATTGTACTCCAAAATACGCTGCGTATATCTGCAAATGAATATTCCGCTGTTTCCAGACAAAGCGAGCCACTTTCCTTATAGGGATCCCAACTGATGCAGTGATTATCAGGGAATTTTGCTGTATCAAACAAATCTGCTTCTATACCGCTTAGCTGACAGGCTTTTAGCATGTGTAAGGCGTGGCAGTCATTACTTGCCCCGAGGATAATTGCGACTGACATAGTTCTTCCTTGAAATTGCCCTGTTGAATTGATTGGCGACGTCAGCCCAGTAAATCCAATCTGGGCTGACAATTCGGTCAGCTTAATACCAGAAGCCGCCGCCTTCTTCCCCAATTGCTAGCGTCGAGCCTAACTCCGGCTTTACTGGTGGGGTTGGGGATCTAGGATCTCTCTCTACTAGCTTAGAGCCTAACGACCCTGCGCCTGAGATTAAATCAGTAGTACATTCGTTGAGTTCCGTTTTCTGAGTGAATGGATGTTCCATATCATTTTCCTTGTATTACTAGGTTAATTATTGCCACACACCATGTGATAGCATGTTAAGTATGGACTGTATTCCTCGAATTGTTAGTCTAGGCCAGTCCAGTTCTACCGTGAAATTATGCTCAGATTGCCTGATTGTAAAAATCAGGAAACAGGGTCTTTAGCATCTTTCTATTGCTCACCGTGAGCTTCTTGAAAATATTGGTACAGTGAAATTTGACCGTTCGCTCACTAATAAATAGCTGATCTGCTATAGAGCGATTGGTTAATCCCTGACAGACTTTATCTGCCACTTGAGCTTCCCTTTTAGAAAGCTTTTTGTTAGTTGATGTTGTTGTCTTTTCCATCTGATTTTTCCTTAAATAATTGAAATGGATTAGGGCTGTTTTACCGACCAGGTGATGTCGACTAATTGTCCTTTATCTAAGCGCAGGATGCGGTCAGCACTGGCGATAGTTTGCGGACGATGAGCGACGATTACCCGGGTGATCGATAACTGTTTAATATGATTATTGATAGCGGCTTCATTGAGCACATCTAAATGGCTGGTGGCTTCATCTAAAAATAAAATTGCGGGGTCTTTGTATAAGGCTCTGGCAAGTATTATGCGTTGCTTTTGACCACCACTGAGACTGGTTCCCATATCTCCTACCAACGTGTTGTATTGCATGCTGGCAGCCATAATATCTTCGTGGACACAGGCTAAGTGAGCGCAAAATACAACCTTTTGCATGTCTATCTCAGAATTGAAGCATGCGATGTTGTCGGCTATCGTGCCGTTGAGTAACTGATCTTCTTGCAGTACTCCAGCGATACGCTGGCGGTATTGCGGCAACTGAGTTAAGGGTGTTTCGTCTACTAGTATTAGCCCGTTGGATGGCTGAAGCAAGCCCATCATACACTTTAACAATGTACTTTTTCCGCATCCGCTTGGGCCTGTTATGGCGATGGTCTGACCCTGAGGAATATCGATATGAAGATTGGAAAATACATCACTGTCCAACTGACTAAACCTGAAGCTCAAATCTGTCAGTTGAATATTGCCTTGGATTGACTTGTTCACGGCAATTAAGTCAGGACTGCTAGCATGTTGTGGATGATTAATTAGGGGATCTATGGGGGTATAAACGATATCGGCAAGTCGATCAAAGTGCAGTTCCAGCATTCTGAATTCTATCCACTTTTCAATCAGGCTATCCATTGCCGAGATAAAGCGCCCTTTGTAACTGATAAAAGCGTATAGCATGCCAACACTAAAGAGGCTGTCGGTTACCGCAAGTGCGGCAAAGTAAATAACGATGATGTTTTCCACCCCAAACAGGAATTTGTTGGCGGTATCAAAGCCTATTCCCCACTTGCTTAAGCGGATATCTTTGTTCATGGATTCGGCCAATTTATTCTGCCACTGGCTTTGGCGGTCAGACTCCTTAGCAAATAGTTTTATGGTTTGAATAGCACGTACCGACTCCATGAAATGACTGTTCTCTTTGGCGGCTGAGACAATATTTTCTTCACTGAGTCGGCGTAATGGGCGATAAAATAAAACCCGCAGCAGTGCATATAAAATGACAACGGCAATAACGATAAGGGTGAGTTTCGGGTCATACAAAAACATCACTATCAGAGTTAGAAGAGCCATTAACCCATCTACCATCACTGTCACTAAACCTGTCGTAAGTAAATCTCGTATGCTCTGCAAAGAACCAAAACGAGAGACGACATCTCCCATGTGGCGTTTAGCAAAGTATTCCATGGGCAATTGTATCAAGTGCCTGAAGACATTAGCGGCCATCTGGATATTTAAGCGGCTGGACAGTTTCAGTATCACAATTTGCCGTAGGGCCGACGTGGCCGTATCCAAAATCATCATCAAACCAAATCCTAACGCAAGGATCAGTAATAAATTGATGTCTGAACGCAAAATCACATCGTCTACTACCGTTTGCATGTAATAGGGATGGACAATGGCAAAAAGTTGTAAGAATAAAGACAATAGAAATATGATTAGAAGCGAGCGTTTTAACCCGACGATACTCGACCAAAATTGGCCGATAGTTAAGGTTTGCTTTTCATGGCCTTTTTCAAAGGCAGTGGTGGGGGTTAATTCAAGCGCTACACCGGTAAACAATTTGTCAACTTCAGGCGGGCTCAAACTGCGCTCCCCCATAGCCGGATCTAGGATGATAATCTTGTGTTTGGTGACTTTTTTCAACACTACAAAATGCTTCATCTCCCAATGTAATATACAGGGCGTTTGGAGTTGTTCTAGTTGCTCCATCTCGAGACGCAAGGCCCGAGCGGATAAATTCATTTGTGTGGCGATTTGCATCAGTTGCTTAAGTGTCGAACCATGTGCTGAGATAGAAAATCGTCTGCGCAAACTCGCAAGGTCAGTCTGAAAACCATAGTAGCTGGTGATCATCGCCAAGCATGCCAAACCGCACTCGGTCGCTTCTGATTGCAAAATACAGGGTAACTTATTGCAATGGCCAAAATATAGCTGCGATTCTGGGCGGCTGACTGATTCGATAGCGGCCATTACATTCTGCCTCGTAAGCTAAGTAAAGGTTCGAAAATCCACTCCAGCAAACTGCGCTCGTCTAGTTGTACATCTGCAGATAGTGTCATTCCTGATTTCAAATCTATGTTTTTGCCGTAGGCAGAAACTTGTTGGGATGAGAGAGTGGCGTGAACCAAGTAAACCGGCTCTTGAATGTTCACTGGCGTAGCGTGGACCTCGCCGGGGAGTATTATCGAATCCGAAACTTGGGTAACTTCACCTGCATATAAACCAAATTTTTGATAAGGAAATCCATCATAGCGAATTTCTAATTTCTGACCCGGCGCAATAAAGCCCGCGGCGCGCACAGAGACTAATAGTTTTGCTTGAATATCAGTATCATCAGGTACTATGGATAGCAGCGGCACTGTGGCGTCTATTCTTTGTCCTTGGTACGCTTGTAAGTTTGACACCGTACCAGCTCTGCTTGCTTTAATAATATGCCCTTGTTGACTGCTCAGTTGAGTTACCTTTAATGACAGTTCACTGAGGTGAGCTTTTAACTGGTTCACATCATCCTGATGGGATTGGGGTAGGGTAACCAACTGACTTTCTAGTATTTGTTGCTGATTAACTCTCTGAATCTGTTCACGCAGTAAAGCCTGTTCTTCGCTTTGTAACGCCAGCTGTTGCTCTTCGAGTTTATCCAATTCAATATTAGCAATGTGGCCATTGGCGTTGATCCCGCGGTAACTTATTATTCGCGCTTTTAATAGGGTTTGGCGTTTTGTTAACGTATCTATTTGGGCAGATAAACTGAATAGGTCGTCTTTCGCTGCGGCTAGTTTTAATTTCGCATTGGCCAGAGCTACATTGTGTAAAGACTGGCTAGTTTCAAGTTGTGCATATACCAGCTTTTGCTGGGTTGAATATTCATCCAACAAGGTTTTTTCAAGATTCGAGCCGTCACTTAAGGTGCGATCCCCCTGGATGACTACCAACTCTTGACCTGCGGTGACAGACTGACCTTCACTTACCAGTACCTGCTTAATTCTGCCATTGGCACTTTGCGGAAAGATTTTCACTACGCCATTTGACGGCTCCAGCCAGCCACTGACTGTTTCTTGTCGAGCATATTGACTCCCCACCAACCACACAAACACAGCAACTAGCCAAATAAATACACAGGATGTAACTATCACTATTGAGGTGCTGGGGATCAGCAGTACCTCACCATGCAATCGATCCTGTTGGTGCTCCAGTGCACGTTGTCTAAATAGCCCTTCTTGCATAAAATTAACCTGCTCAATGCTGACAGCTTGTTAACTGACATTTTCTGGGGTGGTTGCCCCAACACATTGTGTTAAGTTGAAAAGGTAAAGTTCTCCATCCTTGGATTTACCGCTCCTTGTGCAAAAAATACGATGTGGACATCACCATCAGCGTGATATTTGTCATCCTTGACTAAGCACAGATAAGCGATCTGTGACTGAGTCTACATTGTGCATTCTTGCGAGGTCTCCTTACCTAAATCCTTCATCCTTGTTGCTTCCATGCAGTGACAATGTCATTGACGGTTTGGCCATCCTGACCTTGCGTTTTATTGACTTTGCGCACCTTTTTGTAGTCACAACCTTCCGTGGTTGTTCCTTTTGCTTCTCAGTCCGTTTGAGAAGCTGTCATTTTCCGTAATGACCATTGGAGACTAAAACATGGGTTATTTTATGCGTTGTAGGAATCGGGCAAAAACATGCAGGAATAGGACAACATCTAGCTTGAAGGAATAATTCGAGCAGGTGAAATGTAAAATTGGGTATGAAGGATATAGTTTTGGGACATGCTGAGCACCCACCAAAATTACACCGACCTGAATGAGGTTAAATCGGCAGCTATAGCTTGATACTCACTGGAGAGATAGGTTGCTTAAAATTTAAGTTTACCGCTGAGAATATCTTTGTACATTACCCAGTCTGCCGCGAGGCTATAGAAGGGATATTGAAAAGTTGCGGGTTTATTATGTTCAAAAAAGAAATGACCCACCCAGGCGAAACCGTACCCTAACAGGGGAATAAACAGCAGTAACATCCATTGCTGAGTAAAAATAGCAGTAAGAAGGGTCACCAATACCAAAGTCGAACCAACGAAGTGTAGTCGCCGACAGGTTAAATTTTGATGTTCCTGAAGATAAAAGGGGTAAAACTCATCGAAACTGACGAACTGTTTAGTTGACATAAAACGCCTTGGATACTCTCGATAAACTAGGATTAAAATCCTAGCACAACCGTTTACGGTAAATTGTCGCTTAGTTAACAGTTCAACAAAAAATCACGGTGACAGCAAGCTGAAATTGATATTGGTTTTCACGTATACTATCCCCACTTATTAATTCAGCCACCTAATTAGCAGCAAAAGAGTAGCCAATGCAGAATGTCGTAAATCTTAATATTGAAAATTTTCAGCAAATTATCATTGAACAATCAAAGCATAAACATGTTTTAGTAGACTTTTGGGCTCCCAATCTTGAAATGTGTGAAGAGCTTTCTCCAATTTTGCAAAAATTGGCTTCACAGCATGCTGAGCACTTGATTTATGCAAGAGTTAATTGTGAGCAAGAGCAGCAGATTGCTTCACAGTTCGGTATTCGCAGCTTGCCAACAGTAATCTTGGTTAAAGATGGCCAGCCGGTGGATGGGTTCGCGGGCCCACAAATGGAAGAACAAATTCAAGAAATGCTTGAGAAGCATTTGCCCAATGCTGAAGATGGTTTGTATGAGAAAGCTGTAGCAAATGTCAATTTAGGCGACTACCAAGCCGCCTTTAGTGACGCAAAGCAGGCTCATGATCTTGATCCTAAACGCGCTGATATCGCAGTCTTGTTAGCAGACTGCTATGTGGAGTTGGGTAATATAAATCAAGCTAAAATTCTTCTGGAAACTGTCACTTTAGTCGATCAAAATGGTTATTATCATAGCGTTCAGGGTAAGGTTGAATTGGCCGAACAGGCCGCAGAATCCCCTGAAATCAAGCAGTTGCAAAAGCAGTTGGAGCAAGAGCCTGATAACATGCAAGTGAAGGTGGATCTTGCCATACAACTTCAACAAGCTAATCAGCCTGAAGAAGCGCTTGATTTATTGTTCTCAGTTTTAGCCAAAGATCTCAATTTTGGTGAGGCAAAAAAGTTTACCTTAGATATGATCAATGCGATGCCAGATGGGGATCCGTTAAAGTCCAAAGCTAGACGAAAAATGTATAGTTTGCTCTACTAAGTCGGGGCTAGACAAGATCGGATTTTACCAAGTTTGGGCCTGTAAAAAGACGCGGGTAATGGGTAATACGAAAAAGGGCCAGCGGCCCTTTTTTTAGAATTTAAATTGCTTAACGATGCAAATAATACACTTGCCAGGGCTATTTGAAGCTCAATTGCCAGCCAATTTTATGCTGTAGCCATTTTTCATTAGCTAACTCGACATCTATCAAAGGGTGTGAACGCAACCAACCATCGGGAAATTCAAGTTGCCAATGGTTGTCCTCAATGTTCAGCACTATTGGAGGAAGCACATTGTCTTTACGTCTGATTGATAGTAAACAAGCCAAGCGCAGTATTTTAACCAAGCCGAACAACAATGGTTGCAGCTCTGCATGGTATTGATCAAATATCGAGAGGTCCAAATCCTGACGGTGGGATAATACCAAGTCTCGAATGCTTTTACGCTGCATGTGGGAGTAACCGTTCAATGCGTGATAGGCCAAGATATAAGCGCCATGCTTATGGTATTGCTTATATTCTATGTGCAATCCTAATTCGTGCAGTAAAGCGGCCGCTTCGATAACCGCCATAGCATCGAAATTACAAATATTAGATTGTGCGCATAACTGTTTATAAAGATCCACCGCCACTAAAGATACTCGTTGAGCTTGGTCAGCATCGATGTGATATTTGTTAATGGTTTCCTGCAAAGAGTGCTGGCGTCTGTCATTCTTTTCTGTGTCTTCAAGCATGCCGTAAATGAGGCCTTCCCTTAGCGCTCCGCCAGATATTTGCATTTCGCGTATCTTCAATTGCTCAAATAACGCGATTAGAATGCATAGGCCACTTGGAAAAATAGCTCGCCGAGATTCACTTAATCCTTCGATGGCAAGTTGCTCGATATTGCCGCAATCGATGCATTGCTGCATTAAATTGTGCAAATAATCCAATCGAATTGCGTCGCTTATCCCTTGTTCTACCAGAATTTCCACAATCGCTTGTGGGGTGCCTGAGGCGCCTAAACATTGTTCCCAGTCAAAACAAACGAAGTCGTCTATCACAGGAAGTAACTTCTGCTTGGCAACGCTGATGGCTTTTTGCACATGCTGTTCACTAAGTTCCCCATTTGGGAAGTACCTTTCCATAAAGGTAACGCATCCCATATCAAGGCTAACTAAGTTAATTGGTTGCATGTCGTTACCAATAATGACTTCAGTACTTGCCCCACCTATGTCGATAACCAAGGTATTGCCTTGATTAGCCGAGGTATAGGCTACGCCAAGATAAATTTGTCGGGCTTCCTCTTCACCACTGATAACTTCTAATTTGTGGTTTAATATGGTTTGGGCTTTTTGAATGAATACATCGGCATTTTTAGCTAAGCGCAGAGTGGCAGTACCGACAATTTTGATATTTGAAAGGGGGATGTCTTGCAGTCTTTCCGCAAAGGTTGCTAAACAACTCCAACCCCGCTCCATACTAACATCATCGAGCACCATATTCTCATCTAGCCCGGCAGCTAAGCGGACCTTCTGTTTTACTTTACCAATAATTTGAACACTGCCAGAGACCACTCTGACAATCACTAAATGGAAACTATTGGAACCAAGATCAACGGCTGCGTAGAGTTGATCCTGGTTTAATGATGATGATATAGCTGTATTTTCCATTAACGCCTTTTATGTTGGTGATTGCTTGGACGTTTTTGATATGTTTTACCACTTTGTAGACGTTTTTTAAACTGTGGCTTAGGCACTTTTACATCTTCAAGCAAAGACGATTGATCATAATTGCTAACCGGAATGGTCCGACCGATATAGGTTTCGATAGCGGGTAAATTCAGTGCATACTTCTCACAAGCAAAGCTAATCGCGTGACCGCTTTTACCAGCGCGTCCTGTTCGACCGATACGGTGTACATAATCTTCAGCATCGTCGGGTAAGTCAAAATTAAATACATGAGTCACTTTTTCGATGTGCAAGCCTCGGGCTGCTACATCGGTGGCAACTAATATATCGATTTTATCTTTACCAAAATCTTCTAATATTTTCAGACGTTTACGCTGGGGGACGTCGCCACTGAGTAAACCAACACGGTGGCCATCCGCTTCTAACCAGTCGCTGAGTTTTTCACATACATGTTTAGTATTCGCAAACACGATAGCCTTTTCCGGCCATTCATCTTCTAAGAGCGTCAGTAACAGTAACATTTTGTCTTCGTCTGACGGATAGAATAGCTCTTCTTGGATTCGACTGGCGGTAACTTTGTCGTGGACAACTTCTACGTGGGTAGGGTTGTTCATATGTTCGTAGGCAAGCTCTTGAACACGATACGACAAGGTTGCTGAAAACAACATGCTTAATCTTTTCGTTGGCTCAGGCATGCGTCTAAACATATATCTGATATCTTTAATAAAGCCCAAATCGAACATGCGGTCGGCTTCATCTAAAACGGCCACTTGAATATTTTCTAGTGAAAACACGTTCTGTTTGTAATAATCAATGATGCGGCCAGTGGTACCAATTATGATATCAACACCGGATTGTAAAGATTCCCGTTGACTTTGGTAGCCTTCGCCCCCATAAATTAAACCAAGCGATATGCCTGTGTGCTTACTGAGTAATTCAGCATCGTTATAAATTTGCACAGCCAACTCGCGAGTTGGTGCCATAATAATGGCTCTGGGTTGCTTTTTAGACTCATTAGGATGTGTTAACAGACGATGAAATGTGGCAACCAAGAAAGCAATAGTCTTTCCGGTTCCCGTTTGTGCCTGTCCAGCAATATCCTGCCCATCTAACAAATGAGGTAGACTCAATGCCTGGATAGGAGTGCAATGTAAGAAATTCGCTTCTGTTAATGCTTTTAAAACATCCTCATGGATGGGCAAATCAGAAAAATGTGTTTCAGTTAAATGTGTTGTTTGCATAGCTTATAGCTTATCAGTGCTTGCATTAAAAAACAGTTTCTATATAACGTCTTATGACGCGCTGAGAGAGCTCAGCGAGAGACCTATTACGGAGAAAAGTATGAGCGACAAAATTATCCAGTTGTCTGACGATAGTTTCGAGGCCGATGTTATCAATGCTGCTGGTCCTGTCCTAGTTGATTTCTGGGCGGAATGGTGCGGCCCTTGTAAAATGATTGCGCCAATTTTAGAAGAAGTTGCTGGCGACTTCGACGGCAAGTTAACAGTTGCTAAGTTGAATGTCGATGAAAATAATGAAACACCCCCTAAGTATGGTATTCGTGGAATTCCTACTTTGTTGTTATTTAAAGACGGAAACGTAGCAGCGACTAAAGTTGGTGCATTGTCAAAAACTCAATTAGTTGAGTTTTTGAACGAAAACGTATAATTCATTTTTAATGAATTGAGAAGGCCCGGTTACCCGGGCTTTTTGCTTTTAGCGGCTAGGCTAATTAATCCCGACTTATAAAAAAAAGCAGCTATTCAGTTTTTTCGCTGGACGACACCCTTAATTGGTGCTAACTTTTAGTTGTTCATATCCTGAACTGCCCAAATTTCATACTCAATTCAGAGAGTTTAGAATTTTAAACAATCCAAATTATTAATCTATCAACTATGTGTGCTTACTCGTGCATTCCAGATCATAAAGACCCACCAATATGAATTTAACAGAACTAAAGAACAAACCGATTAGCGAACTTGTAGCACTTGCCGAAGAAATGGGTTTAGAAAACATGGCCCGCGCGCGCAAGCAAGATATTATTTTCGCCATTCTAAAAACACACGCAAAAAGCGGTGAAGACATTTTCGGCGACGGTGTGTTGGAAATACTCCAAGATGGCTTTGGCTTCTTGCGTTCTTCTGATTCTTCGTATTTGGCCGGCCCAGATGATATTTATGTATCACCCAGTCAAATTCGTCGCTTCAATTTGCGCACGGGTGACACCATTGCTGGTAAAATCCGTCCTCCTAAAGACAGTGAAAGATATTTTGCACTGCTTAAAATAAACCAAGTTAACTTCGACAAGCCTGAAAATTCGCGTAACAAAATCCTCTTTGAAAACCTTACTGCTCTGCATGCCAATAGACGTTTTACCTTGCAACGTGGTAACGGTAGTACCGAAGATTTAACTGCTCGAATCCTAGACCTTGCATCGCCTATAGGTGCCGGTCAGCGTGGTTTGATTGTTGCACCGCCAAAAGCGGGTAAAACATTATTACTACAGAACATTGCGCAATCTATTGCAGCCAATCACCCTGAGTGTGTACTTATGGTGTTGCTAATTGATGAGCGACCTGAAGAAGTAACTGAAATGCAACGTTTGGTGCAAGGTGAAGTGGTAGCGTCAACGTTTGACGAACCCGCTAGCCGCCACGTACAAGTTGCTGAAATGGTAATTGAAAAAGCCAAACGCTTGGTAGAACATAAGAAAGACGTGGTAATTTTACTTGATTCTATTACCCGTTTAGCCCGTGCATACAACACAGTAATACCTTCCTCTGGTAAGGTATTAACCGGTGGTGTTGATGCTAACGCATTGCATAAACCTAAGCGATTCTTCGGTGCAGCTCGAAATGTTGAAGAAGGCGGTAGTTTAACAATTATTGCAACTGCACTTATCGATACCGGCTCTAAAATGGACGAAGTTATTTACGAAGAATTTAAAGGTACAGGTAATATGGAACTGCACCTTAATCGTAAAATCGCTGAGAAACGTGTCTTCCCTGCTATTGACTTTAATCGTTCAGGTACCCGTAGAGAAGAATTGTTAACCTCGCAAGATGAATTACAGAAGATGTGGATTTTACGCAAAATCGTACATGAAATGTCTGAAATTGACGCGATTGAATTCTTAATTGGTCGTTTAGCCATGACCAAGACAAATGAAGAATTTTTCGATGCGATGAAACGTCAAAAAAGCTGATATTTAGTATTTAAATAGCATCTACAACAAACCGCAGACGTTTAGGCTTCAGCGGTTTTTTTTGGCTATTTTGGTTGTTAAAATTATGCTATAAAAGGCGCTGAAACTTCCAAAAACATAATAAAAGTTGAAGTCTGATATGAAAAAGCTACTTGCCATACTATTACTCACCCCTTCTCTATGCATCGCTAACACGGTTGATGAAATGTCCTCAGCTATTGAAAGCAAGGTTGTCGAATGGCGTCATCATTTGCACCAGAACCCTGAGCTATCAAATCGGGAATTCAAAACAGCCGCTTATATTGCAGATCATTTAAAGAAGTTGGGATTAGAAGTACAAACGGGTGTGGCACTGACCGGTGTAGTAGCTATTTTGGATAGTGGTAAGCCTGGTCCTGTAGTGGCGCTGCGAGCTGATATGGATGGGTTACCGGTTGAAGAGCAGGTTGATTTACCTTGGAAGTCAACCCAGCGCGGGATGTTTAACGGTAACGATGTACCCGTTATGCATGCATGTGGTCATGACACTCATGTTGCTATGTTGATGGGAGCAGCTGAAATATTAGTGGCGATGAAGAGTGAGTTACGTGGCAAAGTGAAGTTTTTTTTCCAACCCGCAGAAGAAGGTGCCCCGGAAGGTGAACGAGGCGGCGCGGAATTAATGGTTGAGGAAGGTGTACTAAAAAATCCTGACGTCGATGCAATTTTTGGTTTACACATTAGTGCCGATACTGATGTGGGCAAGGTGCGATATCGCGAAGGCGGCGTAATGGCATCGGTAGACCCCTTCAAGATTGTGATTAAAGGTAAGCAGGCTCATGGTGCCTATCCATGGTTAAGTGTTGATCCCATCACCACTGCTGCCCAAATGATTATGAGCGTGCAAACTATAGTAAGTCGCGAGATTCGATTGTTAGATGACGCGGCCGTGATAACATTTGGTTCGATCCACGGTGGTAACCGCTCAAACATCATCCCTAATGAAGTGGAGCTAGTAGGGACAATTAGAACCCTAAATGAGGCGGCTCGACAACATATATACGAAGCGCTGCCACGCAAAGTTAACGGAATTGCCGACAGTATGCGTGCTCAAGCAACCCTGACTTTGCCTCTTGATTACAGTTACCCGATTACATTTAACGACCATGAATTGATGGCGCAAATGCTGCCTACATTGGTGAACACTGCTGGACAGGACAACGTGCTTTACAGTAAGCCGGTTACGGGTGCTGAAGACTTTTCGTTTTTCCAACAAAAGGTGCCAGGAGTTTACCTATGGATTGGTGGCAAGCCTGTGGATGTTGCACCTAAAGATGCGCCTGCTCATCATACACCAGATTTTTATGTTGATGATGAGGGCATGAAGTTAGGTGTGCGTCTTTTGACAAATCTAACCCTTGATTACATGGCTAAATCTTAGTTACACAAAATAAGGCTAGTTGAGTGAAAAAGCGGTTGTTGAGTACGTTTTTACTGACCTGTTTAGGCTTGTTAGTCAATATGACACCTGCCCCATTTCAAAGTGATGCGGTGTTTGCCTTTGGCTTTGCATTCTCTGCGCTGGTTGGTTTTCTCTACGGTGGCAGATATGCGACGGTGAGTGCGCTTGTTTTATTGCTAGCGTCACTCCAATCCGGCTTTGATCTCGTTATTTTGCTACTGGCCATTCAAGTTTCATTGGTCGCGTTTATCAGTCACGGAAAAGACGCCACTCGACCTGTCACTATGACCTTGGTCTACTGGTTGATTTTCGCCAGTGCGGCAATCTATATAGAAAAACAATTATCCGGAAATCTGTTTACTAGCCAAGACATAGGCGCTCTACTGACTAATATTATCAATGCCATGGTCGTGACCTTGTCAGGTCATTTCGCGTTTATAATCACCTCCATTATCAAGCCTAATCGTATTCTTAAACCGATGAACCTTGGGTACTTATCAAGGTATTTTTTCACCGGTTTGTTTTTCTTCTCGACAACCGTCTTGGCCTATACCTTTATTAGTTTTTACCAAAACTCCAAGTATCAAGAGCTACAAAATTATCTGTCCCAACGCACGACTGTGGTAACCAATCAGTTGGATGCGTTTATTGACTCCAACAAAAGTGCTTTGACCTTATCAGCGTTAGCGATACAAGACGATGTGGAGTTGGCCAATAAACGCCTATATGATTTGTCGAGTAATTATCCTTACTTTTTGACTTTTTCGGTTGCTGATTCTACAGGCCAGATTACCCAATCTTATCCAACTTCCCTTTATCGCAAAGCCAAGCAAGCTTCGATGTTAGACATCAGTCAACGGGACTACTTTACTCAGACTAAAAAATATGGCGATACTTATGTTTCCTCTGCCTTTCAGGGCATCGGTTTTGGTAGTGAGCCGATAGTAGCGATCGCGGCACCTTTCTATTACCCCAATGGTGATTTCAGGGGCATTCTGGAAGGCTCGTTAGATTTATCTACATTTTCAGTGTATGACGAAAACGAGATTGACTCGAATGTAAAAATGCTTATCACTGATGCTGAGCATAATGTGGTATATGCCAGTCACGGCATCGGATTTAAAGCCCTTGATGTTATTAACAATACAGATTGCGCCGAGCTAAAATGTATTTTGGGTGAAGCGAAAAGTACCGCTGGGAATGCGATGATTTCATCCAGCAAAGCCAGCAAACTGCATGGCTGGTATATTTATAAGTTCTATCCGCGCTCTACATTCCTACAACAAATGTCGGAATATATTATTTTAGCCTTGGTGATTATCGTTCTGCTCAGTGGTTTGGCGAACATCGCCAGTTATTTCGTCGCTGCATCAATCTCCAGGCCCTTGCGGATTTTACTAGATAACTTTTCCCATTTTGATCCAAGTGACCCAGACACAGCCGACATTCAGAAGATAGATACAACTTACCTAATTGAAGTGAAAGAATTGGACAAAGGCTTTTTAGCCTTGACCTCAAGATTGCTGCAATTGTTTGAACAACTTAATTCGTCTCAACTTAAACAGGGACAGTTAAATGTGGAGTTGAAAAAACTCAATTCCTCTCTTGAGCGAAGAGTTGAAGAGAAAACTCAATCTTTGCAACAGGCCGTATTGCTGGCAGAGGCAGCTAATGAGGCCAAATCACAATTCTTAGCTAACGTGTCCCATGAAATACGTACGCCAATGAATGGCATCATAGGTTCATGTCAGAATATACAACTAAAAGACTTAAGTGATAAAAATCGCCGCAAACTAGATGCCATTTATCAGTCAGCCCTCAATCTAATGGACTTGCTCAACAGCGTACTAGATTGGTCCAAAATTGAAGCGGGCAAAATGGTGTTAGATGAAAACATCTTCAATCCAAATAGTCTGCTAGAAAACAGCCTTGAATTGAATAAACCCTTGGCGGTGATTAAAAAATTAGAATTAGTGAATGAGATATCAACAGAATTGCCCAATTGGCTGATGGGGGATTCCGCCAAGATAAACCAAATCGTCAACAACCTAATGAACAATGCCCTTAAATTTACCCAAACGGGACGGATCACTCTGGCTGCAGATTACACGGATGGAAGATTGCAGATAGTGGTTTCTGATACGGGAATCGGCATCCCTAAGCACAAGCATCAATTGGTGTTGGAGCAATTTACTCAGGCAGATGATTCGACGACCAGGTTATTTGGTGGTACCGGTTTAGGCTTACCTATTTGTCAAGAGTTGGCCTCTTTAATGGGAGGCGAATTACGGTTAGAAAGTGAAGAGGGAGTAGGCACTCAAATATTTATATCTTTACCTTTAGCTGTCGCGATTCAAGATCCAATCGGAGAGATTGGCGAAAAACTCTCATTACCCAGAGGTAGCAAAATTCTACTGGCGGAAGACAACGATATAAATGCTGAAGTTGTGCTAGATATGCTCTCATCCGAAGATATCCGCGTGATCCGAGTGAGAAACGGCAAAATGGCCTATGAAGCCGCCTCTCATCATCAGTTTGATTTGGTTCTGATGGACTGTCAAATGCCCGTAATGGACGGTTATATGGCCACAATGGAAATTAGAAAATTAGCGAATGGCTGGGCAAAAACGCCGATAATCGCGTTAACCGCCAATGCCTATAAAGAAGATCGGCAGCGCTGTTTAGCCGCGGGTATGAATGACCATGTGGCAAAACCCATCGACAAAAAGCAGTTGTTTTATGTAATGCACAAATGGTTAACCGAATAAAATATTAGCAACAAATCAATGCAAATTTGGGCTTGTGGAAAATTTGCGCTACAATCTTCGCCCCTAAACTTGGTACTTTGTATTTTTGAACCAAAGTGAACAAGGTTGGCTCATGAGTGAGTGGACGAATGTGTTGTACATTGGCATCGCTGATGTTTCTCGCGACTCAATAATCAATTAGTTAATTAACAATCTAAGTGACTACCTAACCGTGTTGCTTAATAGGCTATTTTTCAGGAGCCGTTATGCCAAAAGTGGCGATAGTGATGGGGTCGAAATCAGATTGGCCCACCATGCAGCAAGCTGCAATTATGCTCAAAAACCTTGGTGTTGATTATGATGCCAAAGTGGTGTCTGCACATAGAACACCAGATTTGCTTACAGACTTCGCCAAAGAGGCGGCCGACCAAGGCTACCATGTGATCATTGGTGGGGCAGGCGGAGCAGCACATTTACCTGGCATGATTGCCGCTCATACCCATCTTCCTGTGTTCGGCGTACCTGTACGTTCAAGTCAGCTCAATGGCATGGACTCTTTGTTGTCTATAGTACAGATGCCTAAAGGTGTGGCTGTGGGAACCTTAGCAATTGGTGAAGCGGGAGCGGCCAATGCTGGCTTATTGGCAGCTCAGGTTATTGCCTTGCACGATAGTAAAGTGGCTGATGCAATCAAAACCTTCCGTCAGACTCAAACTGACACTGTGTTAGCCCTTGATGAGTTGGAGTTGCCTGAATGAACGTACTGATCTATGGGTCAGGCCAATTGGCACAGATGATGTATTTGGCTGCTGTTCCGCTAGGTATCCAAGTCAAAGCGGTAGATGTGGCCAATCACAGTGTAGTGGATCCCATTAGCAAGCAAGTGCTAAACATTACGTTGAGTGAAGCGATTGAGCAGGCGGATACCCTATCGGTTGAATTTGAACACGTACCAGAAGATTTGTTAGCGCAAGCCCAGGCCAGTGGCAAGTTAATGCCCGGCATGGAAGCGATATTAACTGGCGCAGACAGAGTGCGCGAGAAACAAGTTTTACAATCGCTTAATATCGCTAACAGTGCCCACGCTATTATCACGGATATTGCGCAATTAGATGACTCAGTGGCAAAGCTCGGTGAGCATTTGATCATTAAAGCCAGCCGTGACGGCTATGATGGCTATGGTCAATGGCGTCTATCCGGCAAAGCCCAGTTAGCTGACCTAAAGCAGCAACTAGCCGAGCTAGATTTACAAGCTGTACCGCTAATAGCCGAGCAGTTAGTACCCTTTGACCGTGAGTTGTCATTGATAGGCGTGCGCAGCCAGCAGGGCGATATACGCTATTATCCGCTGGCCGATAATTTGCATCATCAGGGCCAATTGCATGTGTCGGTTGCACCGGCCCCGCACATAACTGATGAGTTGCAAGCACAGGCTAAAAGCGCTTTTAAAAAGTTAGCCGAGCACTTTGATTACGTCGGTGTATTGGCTGTCGAGTTTTTCCAAGTAGGTAACACTTTACTGGTTAACGAAATCGCGCCACGGGTTCACAACTCAGGGCACTGGAGTATGCAAGGTGCAGACACCAGTCAATTTGAAAACCATATTCGCGCCATAAGCGATTTACCCCTTGGCAACACCCAAGCGAATACCATCAGCGCCATGATCAATATTATCGGCTGTGATGACTACTCACTTGATTTGTTAGGGCTTGATCACTGTCACTTGCACCTTTACGGCAAAAGCGTGCGCGCTAAGCGCAAAATGGGCCATATTAACTTAACCGCAGACAGCTACGCTGATTTGGCCGAAGTGATGACCACCTTAGCCAAATTCCTGCCCATGGAGCATTTCCCGAAATTGCTCAGCGAAGCGGATAAATTGGCGCAGATAAACTCATAACTGCGATGCGTTCAGACCAAAAAGGGGAAATTCCCCCTTTTACTGAACACTAATGCAGCAAACAGCACAAAAGCTGAAATCAGCTATTGACAACCCAGTGCGAATAACTAAAATAGCGCCTCGCTTTTGAGACAAGTTCTACCAACCTTGTTATCCAATCAAAAGCAGCACCCCAGTGTGCCGACTTAGCTCAGTTGGTAGAGCAACTGACTTGTAATCAGTAGGTCGCCAGTTCGATTCCGGCAGTCGGCACCATTTTTCCTTTTCTAATCTAATTATATCCTCCTGTAAAAACATCTTAAAATCGGAATTCGTTTTTCTATACAAATAAATTTTGAAGTCTAAAAACTATCTACACATTCGGAATTACTTTTTTCTTTTTTCGTTTGGGGTTCGTAGGTTGGTTGAATTTTGGGTCATCAACAAATGCTGGTGGACCAGTTAATTCGATGGAATTTAAGCCACCACTTACCAAACTTGTATATTGTGAACTTAATACTTCTATCCCTTTAAAATTATTTAATTTATATGAATGAGTCATTTTTTTCCCTATTATGTTGTATGCTTTTCATACATATTAATCGTAGTATACAAAATTCGTAGTGTAATAAAGTATGAGACAAAAGCTTATAAAATTCAGACATTCGTTTATATTGGGAATATTTATCATTGCATCTTTGTTTTCTTTTTCGGGGCAAAGCGCTACTTCAGAGACTGTATTTTTAGATAAGCCCATTGGGACAGTCTATGCCGTACATAGAGGTCAAAAAGCACTTTGGTTCGGGGGCGAAAATGGGTTGTTTTCAATAATTGGTCCTCATGCAAGTTACTTTGGCCCAGAAGTAACAAATATTAATACAGATATAGAAGATCTCTATGAAGATGAACTCGGACGGCTTTGGATTGCAACTTTTGGTAACGGTATTCTTATATACGACGGAACATCATTTACAAAACAAGTTATAGAGACTGAACAAAAAATTGCAGGTAACTATTGCAGAAATGTAACTGGAGCTTTGCATTTCATATTTGTCAGTTGTGGAGGGAGTGTATATAAGTATTCAATGGTCAATCATAAGATGACACAAGTTCTTGACTTCAAAATATTTGATACAAAAGATATTACAAAAATTTATTATGCTAATGAGATATTATTCGTTATTGATAGCTATTCACGACTCTTCAAAATACAAAACTCGAAAATTTCAGAAGTCAAATTGAATTCTTTGAAAGATGAACATAGAGGTATCAATACTTTATTCTTGAACAATGACAATCTTATATTAATAGGCACTACTGCGGGGTTAATAGTGTATGATTTGTTTACAAATACTGATGAACTATTCTTTGATATTTCTTTTAAAAGCAGTATTTCTCAAATATTCGAGACTTCTAATGGTAAACTTTGGATTTATCAATATGGATTTAAGTTAGTCGACTTTAAAGAAGGTTTGACTACACCACGTCAAACTCCTGCCATACATTTACCCACATACAATTCTAGTGAAATATATGATGTTGAGGTTCTGTCAAATGGTGGGTTCATCTTTTCTGCACCTCTGATCGGTTTAAGTTCTTATAGCGAATTTTCATCTTCTCTCACTAAATTAAATATGCTTCCTTCTACAATTGAAACTATACAATATTCATTATCTGATTCGGATGATGTAATACTAGCTATCGAAGATAAGTTGTTCATGCTTGAATTAAAGTCTAATTCCATTAGAAAAGTATCTGACTATAACGGCTTTGTAAATTCAATAAGCAGAATAGGCAAAGAAACTTTAATAGTTACATCTGATGAACTTGGTCTCCAGATACTTCATGAAAACGAGCTTGGTAAATACGAATCAACATCTAGCCAAGTCGATATTAACGGAGGATTTATATCTTCAATTTTACCTTTGTCAGATAGCAAATACTTGTTAGGAATATCCGGAGGTAATAGGCCAGGTTTATATCAGTATCAAATTGATGGGCAGCTGAATATATTAGCTGAAGACGTTGTGGTGGATCTCTTGCTTAAAACCATAGATGGCAGAGTCTTCATAGCGCTCAGGCTATTTGGAATACTAGAATTAGACCTAGATGAATTAAAAAGTATGGATTTATCTCATAACGTTTTTGTAAATGCATTCATCAATAATTGTCTTCTTGAAGATCGAGATGGATTGATTTGGATCTGTACTGACGGAGGAGGCCTTGGTTACTACGATTTAGAATCTAAAAGTGTTCAATATATTGATTCTAAACATACGGGAGGCTCACGGCATATCAGAGAACTTTTGCAAGACACCGATGGGTATTTTTGGGTCATGACAAATCAAGGCCTGATCCGATACGATCACAAAAATAAAACTTCAATTCGGATTGGTAAAGAAGAAGGAATTAATGATGTAGATTTTGAGATAACAGCATCTCTTAATTTACCAAACGATCAAATTTTGGTTGCTGGGGACACCGAAAATTATTTAATAAATACGAAAACAGCAAATATTTATCTAAACGAGCGCGTGAATAAGGTGACAGAAGCCGTTTTTGTCGATTTTGAAGTGCTCAATAGAGAAGGGCATGGGACTATTTCTAAACGCCAGGCTTTGAATGAAGCAATTAGTCAAAATGAGGCAATTGAAATATCTAATGACGAATACTTATTTAGGATAAAATTTGCTGCGAACAACTTTATAGATCGAAAAATTTTAGGATTTGAATATAGGCTCAAGGGGCTGGATGAAACTTGGATTGATGGCTCCCCTTCCGAATACACAGCCACTTATTCCACTTTACCTAGCGGAACCTATACTTTTGAAGTTCGTGTAAAAGACCCAAAAAGTTTCGTAGAGCAACCTATCAGTTCAATTCGACTATCCATCTTACCCCCAATATGGCAAACTTGGCCAGCCTATATGTTTTACATTATTTTCTGTTGCTTAAGCCTCCTATTATTTTTCAAATACAGAACCATACAATCAGTTAAATTTACAGAGAAACTAGAAGATTTAGTTTTAGGTCGAACAATTGAGCTAGCAAGAAGCCAAAACAAACTCGGAAAAATGTTAAGGGATAAGGAAGCATTATATGCAAATGCATCCCATGAACTCAGAACTCCATTAACACTGATTTCTGGGCCGCTAGAGCAAATAAACGATTTGTGCAATAACAACGAGCAAAAAAAGTATATTGAAATAGTTGGCAGGAATGCCCATCGAATTTCAAACATCATCGACCAGATCCTTGTACTTTCCCAAATAGACTCTTGCAGAGCTAATGAAAAAATACTTTATGATTTACACAAGTCTATATCAATTATTGTTGAAGCATTTCGTTCCACTACCCGTCTTAAAGATCAGACTTTGATTTTTGACAATCGAAGTGAAGGTAATGCCCGCCTAATTAATGATTCACTAGAGCAAATACTGTCAAATCTGCTAGTCAATGCTTATAAATACACTCCAAAATATAAGAATATAGAGGTATATGCATACAACGAAAATGACTATGTTGTGATACAAGTTTCCGATCAAGGACTGGGCATAAAGCAAGAAGATCTCACTTCTATTTTTGATCGCTTCACGAGATTAAGCAATGCACAGAATATAGTCGGAACGGGCTTGGGCCTGGCAGTTGTGAAGGAACTAATACATGCGAATGGCGGTACTATTTCCGTTGAAAGCTCGCCAGGATTAGGCGCTACTTTCACTGTTCACCTACCTATTTCTGACATCAATACAGAAAGTAAAATAGATTTAAAAGAAGTTAAAGTGTCGCCTCACGTTTTGGAGGACAGCCCGACATTTGAATTTGAAAAAGAGCTAGAAGAGGCCAATACCGATCAGCTGGAGACGGTTCTGATTGTAGAAGATGACATGGAAATGAGTTCATATTTGTGTGATTTACTATCTGAAAAATACCACTGTATGATTGCTAATAATGGTGAACATGGCATTCAAAAAGCAATTGAAGCAATACCTGATTTGATTCTCTCGGATGTAATGATGCCAAAAATTGATGGTTTCGAGTTATCTGATGCTATTAGGGAAAACGACTTAACTTGCCATATCCCTATAGTTTTATTGACAGCGAAAGCCGATCTAAACAGCCAAATGGATGGTTGGACGCATAATGTGGATGACTATATTTTCAAGCCTTTCAATAAAGCAGAACTTTTAGCTCGAATTCGACGGTTATTAGTTATCAGGGAAAAGGTGAAAAATCATTTTGCAGAACCAAGTCAATTTGAAAACGAGAAAAACCTTTTCGAGATCAGTGATACTGATTTTTACTCTGAGCGAGATAGGCTCTTTTTTGAAAAATTTGTCCATTTGATTGAAACCAATTATTTAGACAGAACTTTCGACAAATGTCAGGCTGCGGACCTCTTAGCGGTAAGCGATAGGCAATTAAGCCGCAAACTAAATGCTTTAACCAATTTCGGGTTTGTTGATTTACTTAGGAAGTACCGTTTAAACATGGCTAAGCAAAGATTAATCGAAGGAGGCCAAATTTCAAATGTGGCCTACGATGTTGGATTTTCTTCTCCTTCATATTTTAGTCATTGCTTCAAAGACGAATTTGGCTTGTCACCTAAGGCTTTTGTTGAGCAGATCCAACAGCACTAAATCATCCGCTAGGCTGCAGTATTCAACGAAGGTAGCTTATTTAACTCTGTTGATGAGCGGAATTAATTTACCCCAAATTTCTCTACTCTAGTCAGTGAAAAATAGTAAATGTGCTGCACGATATTCCATTGGATTTCAAAATTCCGCAAATACATTGGAAAATATACGCTTATGAGGGAATTAGACGCAGCGCTGAAATTGCTGTCAGCCTAATTCCACCAGAGGCTATTGGTGGACACATTGGACGGAGATATGCATCTATTTTGTCAACCTAAAAAAATGCTAAGACGCCACCACAGCAATATCGATGTTCACTTTACGGCATTGGAAATGTCGAACGCCCAGAAGCGCCAAAGATATTGGGCGTCAGGGTAAAAGGTGAATATGCATTAGCGACGGGAGTATATACCACAAGTGGCAGGAACAATATTTACTCAGACATTGAGTAAAGGCCCTTATCAGGGTTTACCTGTTAGGTCTTGATGATATTACTGAGGTTCAACGGAACACCGAAGGCTACAAGCGCTCATTAAGTAATTCAAACTGAAAATTATCTATAAGAAAAATGGTCAGTTTCAATCCAATAAGATAGATAAATAAAGGATTTAAGAAGTTTTGAAAAACATTATGAGAAAATAATTGAAATATTGGTGCGTAACTGAGTATTACGCACCAAAAGTAGAGCTCGTTATTTTTGTTTTCTGCGTCGAATAGCTAGACCAGCAAAACCTAAACCTAGAATGGCGAGGACAGAAGGTTCAGGCACCGCATTAGGATCAGTAAATTCTCTGGAATCGCCTATGAAGACGTTTGGGCCAGAAAATCCAAATTCTGAATCTGTTTGAGTCCCTCCAACATAGTTAGCAATACCGTCGCTGTCTGAAGCCCAAGAGTTAGAAATATATGCAATATTTGAATCGAAAACGTGGTTCACGTTGTCCCAAGTATAATTATCGCCGTTACTTACTCCCACAACTTGATAGATACCTGGATCAAGCACGAGTTCAGTTATTGTTACATATCTGAAAAAGTTAAAAACATCGAAAGTATTAGTAACAACAACGCTTGCAAGCAAATTCTGGTTCGAATCATAAAGCGCAACAGCATTATCATCGACAGCATTAGTATTGGGATCTGCATAGTAGCCTAGCCCCGTTACCGTTACTTGGTTCAAAACTTCAAAGTTAAGGGCGAAGTCCCAACTTCCATTTGTAAAAGAGTTACCTGGCTCATCAAAGCTAAAAATTGGAGCCGCGTGTGACGCACTTGTGTAAATCACAAATAGTAAATATGAGAAAATCTTTTTCATGCTGCATCATTCCTTATATGAGTGAAATTAAGAGTTTAAAAAACTGATAATTCAAACTTCATGCCAATATTCAAGCATCTGTTTTATATTGTTTTTTTTATTTCATCATAAAATAGTGTAAAATTTATGGACGTTTTTTGTACGATTTAAGCTGTTCGGGTGTGTACAAAGTCCGAACGAGTCGAACAGCTTATAGATAGTCAGGCGAATATAACCATGGTGTTACTTGTAATAAAGTTCACATTATGGCTTGGCTGTTTGACGCGTGTGAATTTTATTTTCCACGCTTTTGGTGATCAAGCATACGAGAAATAACATATGGAAGTGAATGTTCAAATTCAATACACTCCAAAAACGTTGGATATATGTCACAGCGCCTGTACTTGGATATTTCTTGAGATAGCTTGTGCGATGCAAAATGTCTATGGGGATCGTTCGATGAATGATTTATATGATTTGACTGAGTTATTTAGAGCAGCGGGCAAACACTAGACGATCGGAAACTTACGTTGAACAGGCATCGCATTTACTATCTAGTCGTGGAAACAGACTGATAGTGCTTTGAAGCAAACGATCTGCATATTGTTTTTAAATTAACGTCAGGCATTGCGCAAAACTGAGTTTACATTCATGGAATCAGTGTTTAGTTAGTTTTTGAGGGATATTCAGTTCAAATGGCTCGAATGTCCCTAAGTTGCAGCTGTTTTTTGGAGATTTTAGTAAATTATCCGAGTATTAGCGCCGATTCTATTTCCTCAAAAAGGGCTGTCTCGGAGGTTTGTTGCATTACATCTATACACTCGGTTTGTGCCCGTCTACTCAATAGTTTTAGCAAACGAGTTTCAAGTTACTCTGACCCTTTAATTTCTTTAATTTTCGAAGAAAAGTTAATTGCAGGGGGGCAAATTTCTAACGTGGCATACGATGTAGGATTCTCTACCCCTTCGTACTTTAGCAATTGTTTTAAAGACGAGTCGGGATTATCTCCAAAAGCCTTTGTTGAGCAGTTGAAGCAACGCTAAGCTTTTAGTCAGGTTGTTGTAATCAGAAGGGCCTGTGAAAATTAAATTCTGTTGCTGAACAGAACTAATTAACACGGCCCTAATACTATATCTATGAAACTATATTTCTGCGACGGGTCAGCGCTAGCGCAACTAGACCTAAGCCAAGCAAAGCTAAAGGCGCTGGAGTAGGTACTTGAGCAGGCTCTTGAGCTTGTACTACTAAATTATCAAGGGCTGGATTAAAGTTCATGCTATCTGCCCCTACACGCCCAAAGAAGTCTACCTTGGTTAAGCCAGTCCAATTCAATGATTCGGTTACCCATGCATTTGAAGTGTCGACAGAGGCAGTGACACTGCCGCCGCTAGATAGGTAGCCCGTCACTTCAATAATACCCATTGCAGGGGTTAAATCTAAATTTGAAAAATCAAAAGACAACAGGTTGAAGTTCTTAGCGTTACTCATTGCAACGGAAATCATATTACCGATGCCACATCTAAGGCACCAGCCAAAAACTGCACTGCCGTTGCTATTTACCGCATTGGCTCCAAAAATCCCGTCTACCGGTTCGGGTACTCTTGAACTGTTTAAAATAAAACCGTCTTCTGAATAGGGTGAAACCTGTATCATTGATGAATTGTCAGGGACAACGCCCTCAAAATCAATCACAGCTGCGTTTGACCCAAGTGGTGCGGACAAAATTAAAGCAAAAAATAGTATTCTCTTAATCATGGTTTTCCCGAAGTTTTATTTTTTACAACTTAGAATAGATTCAATTAACCCAAAGAATGTAAGTCTTGTAATATCGCAGTGGCAAACAAGCACATATCAGGCCAAAAAATATTACCCTTATATTTCATTTGGTTATAAAAAGTACAACTGTTCAGCTTTTATATGTGTAAAAAAATCCGACACAAATCTCTTGTATATACCGTTTTGTCGAGTGACTTGGCTAAAAGGTCAAGCAAACTCAATGTGCTTAATTAGGTTATTTATTTGCCCAATCAATCAATCTGTATTAGGCTATTTTTTGTACAAAAGATGCTGTAGCAAGGTTGCCTGTGTCTATTTAGCCCCTTTCTTTCCTTGGTTATCTTCAATTTATTTTTAAATTACAAAACTTTAGGGAAGAGTTATGAAACACAATTCGAATAAACACTCATCAGTGGATAAAGAGCCATCAGCCAATACTGTCAAATGCTGGGAGGGGCAGGCAGACCCTACAGAACGATTGAAACAGATGTTCGTTGATTTGGGGCAAAAACGCGATATTGCCAGTGGCAGCAAACCTGCCCGACGAGCGGTATTCAGAAAACAGCATGGTATTGTTTATGGGCATTTCAACATCAGAGATGACATAAAAGCTGAGTGCAAATTAGGTATTTTTGCCGGTGATAAATATGAATGCGCAGTGCGCTTTTCCAGTGATACCGGCCCTACTAGCCCTGACTTAAGCTCAACAATGGGGGTGGGTTTAAAGCTTTTTGGTGTGAAGGGCAAGAAGCTATTTGGAGAGGGCAATAACGCCGACTTTATTTTTCAGAATATTGACCGATTTTTTGCCAAAGATGCCAAACAGTTCTGTGAGTTTACTACCGCTGGCGTAGTCGATCACAACTATGCTCAGTACCTAGAAGAGCACCCTGAAGTGGCACAGATCCTGACTGATATGGAAAAAATCGAAGCCAGTTGTCTGACCGCAAGTTATTGGGCGATATTGCCATTTAAGCTGGGTGATAAGCACATTGTTAAGTATCGTTTAGTACCAGAGGACTCCCTTGGAGGCGCTGCCTTTGATGACGATAACTATCTGGCGCTAGATTTAGCCAGCCGTTTGCGCAACGGCGAAGCAAAATTTCGTTTTGAAATTCAACTGCGCACTGGTGACGACATGCCCATCGATAATGCACAAAAGGTTTGGAGTACCCAAGCCAGCCCTTTTATGTGCATCGCCGATTTGATTTTTCCACAACAAGACATATGCGCGATTGGTCAGAGTGAGTTTGGGCAAAACTTGTCATTTAATATTTACCGGACACTTGCTGAGCATGAGCCTTTAGGCAGTATTGCCCAAGCCCGCAAGGTAGTGTACCAAGCTAGCGCAGATGCTAGGCATCAAGCAAATGGTCAGTCAATGCAAGAGCCTGAGCAGATAAACCCTGCTTTTAAAGATGATGAAGAGGACGATAGCGATTGCATTGTTTATGCAGGTATCTATCCGCCAATTGGAGTAATGCGAGTAGGTAATAGCAAGCACGAATATTTTATCGGCCCTGAGGTTAACCAGCCAAAAGCACAGCACGGTATGCAGGCTTATCGGGATAAGACCGGCGCCATTAAACGTCAAGCTGCGCGCTTTCGCGTATATGGTTTTAACGCTGCAGGTAAGGCGGTTAAAGAATTAACCGCTGATAATGCCAAGATAAAATGGCATAGCCACTTAGCCAACCAGAAGTCTTCCTGGTATGAGTTTCAGTTAGCCTTAGACATACCAGAAGCCGCCGATGCGCCGTCGTCGATGTTGCGCAACAGCAATGTTGCAGATCGCAGTCGATTACTGATTGATGGCGGCAAAAAATCTATTTCGGGTAAACAGCAGGGTAGCGAGAAATTTAACGGTAAATTTCTGGGGGAGTCGGTGTATTTAGGCGAAATGTTTACAGATGAACTAGGCCGCTTAATTATGCTCGGCGGTCACGGCAAAGCCGAAAATATTAATGGTGATTTGGCTATTACTTTTGCCAATAATGAAGGCTGGTATGACGATACATCCGATGGCCCTGTGACTGCTGAGGTGGAATATGAGGGGATAAGCATTAGGGTATTACCCGCCTGGGTTATCTGCGCGCCACCGGATTTCGCCCCTATGCAAAAGTCAGTGCGTACCATGTGGGATTTGATGCGTGATGTCGCTATCAACAGCGGTATGCTGAATCGTCCACCACGACCGTCGTTTAGCCAAGACATTTTACCCATTTTTCAGCGTATGACGGATCTGCAATGGGTAAATGCCGGTTTTGCTGCGGCCTTTGGTTGGGGGGGGCCGTTTGACTACACAACGGCTGAATGGATTGCAAAGTTAGCCGATCCCTCTTCGGCAAATTTTGAGATGCGTCACGTCATCTCCAATAGTTTTCGCCGTTATCATTTTAGCGGTGCCCAATCCCCGCAGCTTTGGCCATGGGTGTATGGCGATGCCATGAGTGTACCTGCGTCAGGCTCAGTACGGCAAAATGCGACCTTATCTGATTTGCAGTTGGCCTTTTTAGAACAGTGGGCTGATGGGGACTTTATTGCCGATTATGCTCAACAGCAAACCCCAGCTTCTCATGTAGAGGAGCTACCGATAGAACAGCAACCGGATATGTTAACTCAGGCTGCAATGGAGTTTTGCTTAGCCGATGCGTTTCATCCAGGTTGTGAAATGACTTGGCCGATGCGAAACCCAGGCATGTACATGACACCTTACCGCCTGCAGCACGCTAAAAAAACGCAGCCGACCAACGGGCATTATTATGGCCCTGTGATGAGCAGCGATGTGATTAGCTTACCGGAAGGGCCTCTTATGGGAGGGCAAGTCGCTGGTGGTATTACACGCTGGATGGCAATTCCTTGGCATTGCGATACCGCAAGTTGTCGAGATGGCTATGAATCAAAATATGATCCTTATGTGCCCACATTCTGGCCTGCTCGTGTACCGAATAACATATTGAGTGAGGCTATGTATAACAAGGTACTAGATAACAACTTATCGGCGCAGGAGCGTAAACAATCATTTGCCTATCGTGAAGCTTGGTTGAATGACTTGCCTATTGAAGAGCCAGTGACTTATACCAAGCAAATCAATGGGATGATCAAACATTTCGATAGTTTAGCGATCGTGCAGCAATCTAAGGAGACCAACTCGGATATTGATTTTCCGCCAAAGATGCAAATTGGCATCACCGCGCCGAGTGTTAAACACGGGGCTTATCAAGGGTTAAAAAGCACAGATAATGGACGCCCTATGCATAGTGAGGGTCAGCGCAGTAAAGTTGATTTACGCCACACAGAAAAGGTCAATCGATTCAACAAAAAATAATAGGGTTTAGTATGCCAATCCAGGTTACTGCAGACATTGCGATTGTTGGCGCTGGGGTCGCGGGCTGCATAGCCGCGATTGCTTTAGCGCCACATTTTAATGTCTTGCTCATTGATAAAGACGCGCAACCCCCAGCGCGTATTGGTGAATGCTTACCCGGCGTGGCCCTGCGTATTCTTAAACAACTGAATATTGAGGAAGCATTCACCCAACAGACCCATTTAGTCAGTCAGGGGATGGAGTCATATTGGGGTAGTGATTACAAGCAAATAACAGACAACATAACCAACCCTGACGGGTTTGGCTGGTATTTAAACCGCCCTGAATTTGAAGTTTTACTTCGAAAAACCGCACTGGCGCGCGGTGTAAACTGCATGTGGCAGACCAAGCTTATTGGCAGTGAATCTTGTTTGCAGGGGTGGCAACTTATCACTGATGTCGCCGCGCCAATTAGGGCCAAATTTGTGATTGATGCCGGAGGCCGGCAATCGCCCTTTGTGCGCCATCGCGGCATCGTGCGCCAACAACATGACAAGTTGGTTTCCTGTTGGCTCACTGTACCCGATCAAACTGAATATCGTATGGGGGTGATTGCCGCGAGTGAAAAGGGCTGGTGGTATAGTGCTCCCATCCCCGGTAACAAACGAGTGATTGCCTTTCAGACCGACTCTGATTTACTGCCCCCTGCCACTCGACACGATCTCGCGCCGCTGATGGAGCACGCCAATTTCTGTCCAGAAATTGCCGGTTTACTCGCCGACAAAGCCGCTGATTCAATCGAATATCATGGCGTGACTACGGCTAATTCCTCAAGGTTGGTAAGGGGGGCGGGTAGCAATTGGGCAGCACTTGGAGACTCGGCGGTCAGCTTTGATCCCTTGTCATCACAGGGGATGTACAATGGGATGGCCAGCGCGATGCAGTTGGCTGAAATATTGATACTCAAAGGCATGTTTGACGATCACTATCAAAAACAACTAGATAATATTTGGCACTCATACTTACAACACAAAAACCTGTTCTATCGGGCGGAAACCCGCTGGAAACAACGGGAATTTTGGCAAAGAAGGATCAAAATACAGGCTAGCGAGCAAACTTAGTTTCCTCACCCTTTGCACTAATTACCGATGCGTCTACTTGCTTACAACCATCATGCAGCTCTAATAATCCTATTCCAGAACCATTGTGCAAGGTGCGCACTTTGTCATTATTGGGTTTTCGATGTTTAATCTTCATATTGCGTCTTTGGGTGAGCCAGTTCAGTGGTGACTTTGGATGAAACAAAATGCGATTGAGTCGGTCAAACCAAGTGAGTAACTTTTTGGGAAACTCGTTTTTAATTCCGCTGCAGGTAATTTGCGTGATCTGTGGGCTGTTGCGACGGAATTTTAAAGTAATGTCGTAGACAAATGAATAGTGGACATCGCCAGACAAGATCACAAAGTTGGGTGGGGTGCGAAAGTGGCGGAAAATATTCAGAATAACACTTGCAGTACCCTTGTGGGCCATCCAATTTTCCGCGTCTACCATCAGTGACTTACCAAAAAAGGTGAAGATCCGCTGGACCGTCTCAATCAATTTTACTCCGAATATCGGCGCGGCAGACACCATGATCACCGCGTCTTGACCAATCAGTTCCTGCTGCAATTCACATAATGCTTCCCAATCCATCAAACCCGAAGGTTTGACTAAACTTGACTCAGAGCGCCAGCGTTGGGTGCGGGTATCCAACACAACCACTTTAGGTTGGGTGTCTAAGGCAAAATGCCATTGATCCCAATCTAGCAGAATATCAATAACCCGATCATGCTCAAGGATACCTTGAGTGGAAAATTTATCGCATAACTGCTGGGCCAACGGAGTCATTTTAGCAGTGTCATTGGCCCAACCTTGGCACAACCAATAGCCAATCAGAGCGTTACCAACGATCCGCCGAGCAAAGGGATTATTGTAGACGGCGTCTTCCCAGCCCCGGGTTAAATTCCAGTCGTCAGTCACATCGTGATCATCAAAAATCATGTACACAGGTACGTGCGCTAACGCCCGACGAACCCTGCTCATACCCTCTGCAAAATCTTTTACCAGTGGCAATTCAGTATGAAAAATATCTTTAAATTGTGTGGGTATACGTTCATCCATCATATTTAGCCGCCGCCACATCTCAGGTGACCATATCAACGTGTACATCGCCATTACTTCAGCAAAAGTGACAAGGTGATTATTCGCATTTACCGAGGTGAAAATTGGTTTTTTCTTACCCGCGAAAAAATACGATATTACCGTCTGGTGGGCAACATCATCGGGTAATAGCAATGGGCGTTGATAATAGCACTGCTCATTAGTAAGTAATTGCTTACCATCGGTAATATCTTCTATAAGTATGTCTTCATCGTATAAGCCTAAGATTTCAACAACTTGATGAATAGCCACTAGCGTCGGGCCTGCCACATCATCAACATAAACCTGATCGCCACTCATTATCAGCATGTCAACCTGTTCATCTGTCTGATTCAAGGCTTGCTGCAATTGACTGTCAACCGCCAGCAATCCATCATCGCTAGCATGATGAGGTTTGCGACAAGAGCCGTGCAACACTCGGCTAAGCTGTTGATTAAAAACAAAGCTAGGAAGGTGCTGATCTGGGTATAAAATATCGGGTATTAGCTCGGCTAACCCTTGGATCTCATGTTGTGGGTTGGTGACTGAAAAATCATAATAGTAACGCTGACCATCGCTAAGTGGTTGCTCTGGTACTAGGGTGATGACACACACATAGGCATGAACTCCAACTCGTACTCTATGGATTTGCTCATCAAAGAGCCAGGTATCCAATATGCTCTGGCGCTGGGTGTTCTGTAAACTAAAGCGTATCGGGCAGTCAGAACTAGTCATCATCCAAAATGTTAGACTTTTAGAGGTTACTTTCCTCACCATGGGACCAGCCAGAAAAGTTGGTAAAACTGAAGGTGAAGTTGACTTGTGCAAATTTTCTCGCAAAACGACACTACGGTAAAGATAAATGGGATTTCATAAGTCTGCACCAAATATACTTCTAGGATCAAATTTAATCGCTTTTTTGCTAGCTTACACTTGATATTAATGAGCGATACCTTTATAAATTCGGTCTGTTGAGCGCTAGGAACCTCCATGAACAAATTTCCCATTGCTTTTTTGCTAGTTATTTTAGGATTAATGGGCTGTGCAGAGACGCCTCCCAAAAATACTGAACTCCATTTACAAGGCAAATGGCTGGTTGAGGCTAATGGCGAAGTTATGCTTGATCCTCAAACTTCTGGTCTCAAAGCGTGGCGCGGAAAACTTGTCAGTGTTTCTGATGGCAGCGCCCATGTTTCTCAACGAAAGAAGCTGCATATAATTGATCCTGAATCGGCTAGCTTACAAGCTCAGCCATTAAAGATGATAATGTCTGACAAAGTTGAAAAAAGTTGTTTTGCAGATTATCTAGCCGATGCACCTGATTTAGAAGCCATCGCAGTTGACCCCCGCGATGACCGTGTATTTGTTCTGGTAACGGAAGACGCCACCCGCAGTTCTGGCATGTCACAAGCCTGCCACCTGCGTTACAAAAACAGCGGTTCCACTGATTATCCGACAGTGTTGATAAGGCTAGAGCTGCAAGCAGACAATACTGTATTAATGACCGATGTACGGCCAATTCAATTTGCTGAATCGTTCGCGGTGGGGAATTTTCCCAATGATGGTATTGAAGGCTTGTCATTTGCGCCAGACGGTACTTTGTACCTTGCATTAGAAAAAGATAAAAAGTCCAATGCTCGTATATTTTCCATCAAGATTGATGAGCAATTTTGGCAAACTGAAGAGTTTGCTCAGGTAAGTGATCCCCAATTAGAATTTCCTTCTATTTCATCGGGTAATCATCCGATAAATGGCATGGACTATTTCGCTGTAGAGGGGCACAAAGGGTTTTTGATCGCAGGAGCGCGCAATGATAGCCAGTTATGGGTGATTGACCTAGAAAAGAAAATACCTACCAAAGTACTACCCTTACAGTTTCTTGCGCCAACGGGCAATGATGAGCCTAATTGTCAAAAATGGGAAGTGATGGACAACGCTTCGTTAGAAGGCTTAGCAGTGTCTGGTAACACTATCTGGACAATTAACGACCCGTGGAAACTGCACTACATGGACAATGTTCAATGTGAAGCCAACAGGGCTAAATATAGCAAGATGGCCCCATTGTTATTTTCATTATCAGCCGATCCTGCTTGGTTTGAATAGCCTGGCCACATCCATTGGCCGCTATCTATATTTACTGCAAAATCTAATGTTACTTTAAGCGACTGGCGAAGTTCTTTTTGAATTTTGCCAGCTTGGGCGCAACCACCATATTGCAATATTGATTTTGCGGATTATTGGTAAAATAATCCTGATGGTAATCTTCAGCTTGAAAATAATTGTCCACCGCTGTAATTTCTGTCACCACTGGGTCAGGCCAAATTTGCTGTTGCTCAATTTCGGCTATAATTTGCTCTGCTTGGGCTTTTTGCTCATGGTTGTGAAAATAGATCGCACTACGATACTGAGTGCCCACATCGTTACCTTGTCTATTTAACTGAGTAGGGTTGTGCAGTGCAAAAAAGATTTCCAACACGTCTCGATAGCTTAACGTATCTGCATCAAAATTGACCCTCACAACCTCTGCATGTCCGGTATTGCCGCTACAAACTTGCTCATAGCTAGGGTTATCTGTTTGTCCATTCGAATAGCCCGCGTAGGCCGACTCTATACCTGCCACAGAATTAAACGCCGATTCGATACACCAGAAACAACCGCCTGCTAATGTTGCTTGCTGAATATTTGCCATTTTATGCCTCGTTAACCAATTATCTATCAAAGATGGGTTCGAAAAGTATTTAGATCAAGTCATCCATCATCATTTGTTTTACGTATAAGCTTATAAATTATTAGAACGGAGTATATGCCGGTGCAGTTCAAATTATTTTATGATGGTCTCTGCCCGCTTTGTATGTTGGAGATACGCAAGCTTGCAAACTTGGATCATCAGCTAAAGATTCACTTTGTCGACATACAAGCAGAACAATTTGCCCATGATTACCCAAGTTTAGATAAGGTTGTTTTGAGCAACAGAATTCACGCTCAGCTAGAAAATGGGCAGTTTGTTACTGGCCTAGATGCCAACTTCGAAGTATGGAAGCGTGTTGGACGAGGTTGGATTTTTGCACCGCTACGGTGGCCATTGGTCCGTTGGTTTGCAGATCGAGGCTACAATTTTTTTGCAAAACACCGTCACCGTATATCTTATTTAATTACCGGTAAAAAGCGCGCTCTATACTGTACTCCTTTGACTTGCGCCGGTGTGCAATCCAGAGATATTCCGTCCACTCAAAGCAAGATTAAGGTTGCACCTGCAGATGAGTAAAGGTAACGCACTAGTGATCGGTTGCTCCGGCGGCATTGGTAAAGAGCTGTTAAAGCAGTTGCTCGTAAGTGAGCAGTATCAAACTGTCTTTGGCGTATCTCGTTGTGTAGTCACCGATAAGGTTGCAGGGGTAAACTATTATCAACTGGCAGACCAAGATGAGAACGCTATTGAAAGGTGCATCGACTCGCTCAGGCAGCAGGGGCAGTTTTCATTGGTCACAAGCTGTATTGGCGCGCTTCACGGCCAGCAAAATGGTGTCAATCTTGCGCCTGAAAAACGCCTCGAAGATATTTCTGCCCAACAACTGGCCAGCTATTTTCACATCAATACTATTATTCCCATGCTTTGGTTGAAACATATACTGCCATTGGTCAAAGGTCACAACAAAAGTCAGGTGGTGTTATTTTCTGCTCGGGTTGGCAGTATTAGTGAAAATAACTTAGGCGGTTGGTACGGCTACCGAGCGAGCAAGGCAGCCCTCAATATGCTGATTAAAACTAGCCAGATTGAATATACTCGTAGGGCGAAAAATGTTGAACTGGTCAGCTACCATCCCGGCACCGTAAATACAGCCCTCTCTGAGCCATTTCAAGCCAATGTGCCGTCTGGCAAGCTATTTGATGTTGAATTTACCGTGAGTCAATTGCTTACCCATTTAGCCAATCTCGAAATTGAAAATGCACCCCATTATATCGATTGGCAAAATGAAACAATAAAGTGGTAACCAATAGTTCCACTTTTCGTCGAGCTTTAGTTCTCGAGGCAAAGACATTTTCAAATTAGCCTGCTACCATCGAACGTTAAACGACTCCTAAAATAAGAAAAAAAGGAAAACAACATGGCAGCTCGCGAACAGTTTGGTTCTCGTCTCGGGTTTATTTTAGCCGCAGCAGGTTCCGCTGTAGGTATTGGCAACATGGTAGGGTTTCCGGTAGCGGCAACCAAAAACGGCGGCGGAGCATTTTTGATTATGTATGCCGTGTTTGTGGTGTTGATCTGTTTACCGGTGATGTTGGCAGAAATGTCAGTTGGGCGCAGAAGTCGCAAAGATCCTCTGAATGCCTATGCAACCTTAACTAATAATGAGCCCCACTGGCGTGTGGCGGGATGGCTGTCAATCATAACACCCTTCATGATCGCGGTATTTTACCTAGTGATAACCGTGTGGATTTTTGGCTATTTGTTCCAATCCGCCACCGGTAATTTAGATAAGTTGGCTGATCCCGCCACCTTCGGTAATTTTATTCAATCCTATGAGTTATTCATCTATATGGTCGGGGTGCTGGCTGTGGTGTATCTAATTCTTCAAGGTGGGGTGAAACAGGGGATCGAAAAAGCCGCTAAATTTATGATGCCGGCATTGTTTGTGATGTTGATCGGCTTGGTTATTTTTGTGCTTACGCTGGACAATGCGTTTGCCGGTGTTGAATATTATATTGTGCCTGATTTTAGTAAAATTGACGCGTCGGTTGTCAGTGCCGCGCTATCCCAAGCATTCTTTTCGCTATCCTTGGGTATGGGGATAATGATCACCTATGGCTCTTATTTGGACAGTAAAAGCGATGTGCCCGGTTCAGCCAAGTTCGTGGCGCTAGCAGACACAGCGGTAGCGTTCATTGCTGGTCTACTGATATTACCGGCGGTCTTCTCATTTAATCCCAATACGAATACCGCAGATCTAAGTGACTCTTCAGTTGGGATGATTTTCACTTTCCTACCAAAAATATTCCTAGCGCTGCAAGCGTCTGTTGGTTACGTGGGAGCAAGTTTTGTTGCTAGCCTGTTTTTCCTACTGGTATTTTTCGCGGCAATAACCTCCCTAGTATCCATTTTTGAAGTGCCAGTTGCGGCCTTTATGGAATCGAGAAAAGCGTCCCGTAAAAAGGCCTTAAGTCTAATGGGATTATTGTTAGTGGTGACTTCTGCAATCGCTTCTATGTCATTTGGTATTTGGGATCAGGTGACCACCTTTGTCAGCTATGCAGGCCAAAATAAATCGTTGTTTGATGTGATAGTCGATGTGTTCTACGACACTATTTTGCCGCTCAATGGTTTATTAATTTGTCTATTCGTTATTTACCGTTGGAAGAAAGAGAATTTCAACGCAGAACTGGACAAAGGTTCGCCAAACTATGAAAACAGTTTATTTGAAAAGTATGTAGATTTCTCAGTTGGAACCTTCATACCGGTCATCTTATTTTTAGTTTTAGTTAATACCATTGCGCTTAAATACTTTGGTCAAGCACTGATTGGCTAATGCCAAGTAAATTGCTTTTTGAAAAAGCTCTTTAGGGCCCCTTGACGTTTCAAAACGCAAGGGGCTTTTTTATATATTTAACTAATACCTCACTATCAACCTAGTAAAGTGTGCAAGGGTGAAGCTTTTGGCGATACTGATTGAAATCACGATATGAACATGAAACGGATGAGCTTATGAAACTTGCAATACCCCACTTAGTTAGTGCATTAATACTGATGTTCGCTGCGGTTTTTATCTCCTCAGCCAAAGCTGAAAAGGAAATCATCGCCCAAGCGCAGGACTTTGGGTGTTTGACCGATATGACCCCTGTAAGAGGCTTCTTTGTAGATAATTTGTTAGGTGATGTTGAGGCTACCGTGGCCGTAGCTAATTCAGAAAATGGCGGCGAATACCCTGTGGGTTCTGTCGTGCAACTTATCCCCACAGAAGTCATGGTAAAACGTGAGGCTGGCTTTAATAAAGTAACTAAGGATTGGGAATTTTTGGAGCTAGAAGTCAATCAACAGGGCTCTAAAATTAAAGTTCGCGGGGCCTTTGAAGTCGTCAATCAGTTCGGTGGAAACTGTTTTGCCTGCCATATCAAAGCAGAAGCCAAATGGGATATGCTGTGTGAGCAAAACCATGGTTGCGATCCTATAATACTGCCAAATGGCATCACCGTTTCTCAAGACATGATCAAAGCGATGCAGAAACAAGATCCACGCTGCAACGTGCCACAAGTCGTAACCAAAAGAACGTTCGAGTGACCCAATCTTAGCCCTAAAGCATATCGTAGGGACTGGGGTAGGCGAGACTCATCGCCAAATCATCTAAACTGAGTTGGCTGTGTATCTGTTTGCCTTGGGCTGTAGAGGTTGGAATGGAAAATTCCGGTAAGGGGATGCCAAACTTTCTAGCCGCTGCACAATAATAATCAGCTCTGGAAGGATGGTCTAAAGCGCTAAGATGGTATGTTTGCGCGCAAGCTTGCTTATTCGCTACAGCTACAATTGCTTGAATTACATCATGGCGATGGATCAAGTTGACCACTTGTTGACCGTTTTCAATCTGCTTGCGGCCAGACATGAATTTGGCAGGATGGCGATCCTCTGCAACTAAACCTGATAGGCGCAATATAGTTCCTTGCGCGGCAAATACATGCTGAATGTATTGTTCTATTTTAACGTGAGCTTTTGCACTTTCTGTTTCGGGGGCAGTGTCGCTGTGCTCATAAACAACACGACTGTCGTTACCATACACCGCAGTAGTGGATATAAATAATAACCTTTGGGTACCTGAGGATTTGGCTAAATTTATCAAATCACACATGTTTTGTATGAAGCTATCAGCTTGGAATGACTTACGACCAGGTGGGATATTTAACACTAATAGGCCACAATTAAATAGGCGTTTCGAATCACTGGAGTTCGGGGTTGTACCCAGATTAAACTGGATTGCCGCTAAACCTTTATTTGTGAGGTCAGCAGCGTCTTGAGCTAAACGTTTGGTTACCACCACATTGTGATTGAGTTGACTAAAGGTTTCGGCAAGTGGTTGTCCCAGCCAACCACCGCCAATAATAGAAATTTTCAATATTAAACTCTCATCATATGGGTGCGATATTACATTCTTTTGGCACCATCATGCATTGATATAACATCTAGACCAGACAGTTCAGCTACCGATTTTTGCAAGTTGTTTTCAGCAAAATCGATATCAGCTAATTGCAGGCATAGGGCGTCAGCTCTTTTTTCTAATACCGCAGCTTGCGCTTCCACTTTTTGTTCAATGTCATCGGCAAAAGTTTCCATGCGCTGTTCGAAGTCTCCTGAATCGTCATCGCTAAACAGCATCTGAGTGCCCAGTGCTATCATTAAATGACCAATTGACGAGGTGACTACTTCTTCTACCGCATCAGAAAACTCTTCTTCCCATTGAGGGCCAAATATTTCGCCATCGGAAAAGCGCGTAGAATCTAACTGGATGCTACCATCAGCCGCATAAAAGTTATATTTGATCTTTTGGCTAATCTCATCAAGTTTCAAATTGATATCATCAATCGCTCTCGAGTCAGCACCAAGCAGGCCACCAAACACTTCTGTAACCGCAGTACTTGCAATAGCTACACCTTCTATGGCGATACTAGCTACTTCTGGGACCGCACGGTAAACACCCTGATAGTAATTCGACATCCACTCATACTGCTGACTAGTCAATTCAACAGATTTACCATTTACATATAATTGCTCTCCACCTTGGATGGCAATTACATCATTGTCGTCAGTAGTGATGGTCAGTACTTCGTTGACTAACGATACATTTCCTTCGATGTTAACATTACATTCATTGGCGAGGGCTAGGCTAGAACAAAGTACTAAACTGGTCGCTATCAAGGTCTTTTTCATGCTCACTTTCCTTATTCGTTATAAAGTCACTGAATATTTTTAGCTAAATACTCGGTATGAAATAGAGTAGAGCAACACTTGGGCCAATTTTATAAATTATAATAAAAACAACAATCTAGGTTAAATCTATAATAAACCTTGTGGATGTTAAAGCGCTTTATTAAGGGTTGGAACTAAAATATGGTCAATTTAACCATCACAGTGCTGCTATAATCTGTGCCGGTTTGATTTAGATCATTCCACAAAGTTTAGTTTTTGGTGCATAATATAGCCATTGAAATTTGTTTGTTTGGAGAGAGCATGTTTGACGCCGTGTTATTTGGAATGACTGTACTTGCATTTGTCGTGGGTATGAGCTGTATTATCATGGGATTTATCCCATCACCTGCAAATGGGTTGAAAGAGAAAATAGAATATGGTTATTTCGGTGTGTCGGGGTTAGCCGTGGCGTTTTTATTCGCCCTAGCTCTAATGTGGCACTGAGGCATAAGGCTAAATAAATAGCCCAGCTTGCAATCGACCCCTTGATGTTGAATACAACTCAAGGGGTTTTTTATTTGTCACTCACTCTTTGGTAGGCCCGCAAATTAAATACTGTCAGCATAGCTAAGCAGTGATCAAAAATATCGGCTTGAATGCCTTCATAGTTAACCCAATTTTTATCTGCGCAAAAACAATATAATTCCAAGGGTAAACCAATTTCAGTGGGGGGCAATTGTCTGACCATAATAGTCATATCTTGGTTAATACTCGGATGATTGTGCAAATAGGCAGACATATAAGCTCTAAAAGTGCCTATATTGGTGAGACGGCGGCTATTCAACAAGTCTTGTTCATCGATTTGTTGCTGGCTATTGTATGCCTGTACCTCAGCTATTTTAGAGTCTATATAGTTGCTGATATAACGGATTTTCTTATACTGGGCGAGTGTTTCTTGGTCACAAAAGCGAATCGAACCAATATCGATTAACACCGAACGTTTGATTCTTCGCCCCCCAGATTCAGTCATTCCACGCCAGTTTTTCACCGAATCGCTTATTAAAGTATAGGTAGGCACGGTCGAGATGGTTTTATCCCAATTTTGCACTTTAACGGTGGTCAAGCCAACCTGCAAAACTTCACCATCGGCACCATATTTAGGCAACTCAATCCAGTCTCCTGTATTCACCATACGATTGGCAGCGATTTGAATACCGGCCACAAAACCTAAAATGGTGTCACGGAATATTAATAATAAGATGGCAGTTACTGCACCCAACCCAGATATCAATAAGAAAGGCGATTTGTTCAATAAACTTGAGATGACAATTAATGTGGCAACAATTACTAAAATTAATTTAGCGACTTGGATAAAGCCCGTTATAGGCGCTCTTTTGGCCAACTCCGAAGCGTTATACACATCTTCAACGGTATTAAAAAGGGCACTGCCTGCCCACACCATAGAAACAACAATATAGATTAGCATCGACTTTTGAATGATGGAGAACAACAAGTCTGTTTCGGACAATAACAGAGGGCATAAAATATAGACAATGACAGCAGTTAAAGTGTGCCCACAGCGCCTAAAGAATCCATGTTTTTGCAGTTCATCGTCCCAATTGTTACGACTGGTTTTTACTAGTTTTCCGATACGGCTCTTCACCACTATTCGGGCTAACTTAAAACTGCTGTAGGCGATAATAAATAGCAGCAGTAAGGAGCTCAATTGATACAGCCAGCTATGCTCTGTGACGCCTTTATCTATATGGCTGAGTTGTGCTAATAACCAATTCTGCACTTGTATTCGTTCCAACATTATTTATTACCCACTAATTGTGCGATTAATTTGTCCTTTTGCAGCCAGACGTCGTTCAACCATAGCTGAAAATTGGTTTTAAACGTCTCATCGTTAAAGTAGTCACCCACCACTTGCTCAGATACCGGCAAAACATCAACATGTACAATCACTTTAGTTAACTTGCCACTGAGCATGTCCATCATGGGGTGCTTAGTGTTGTCTGGATACAAGATAGTGACATTCAAGATATTGGTAAACAGCTCTCCCATAGCAGCCAGTGTGAAGGCCACGCCTCCTGCACGAGGAGGCAGCAGATATCGGTATGGACTGGCCTTTTTCTGATGCTTTTCTGCTGTGTAGCGACTTCCTTCGACAAAATTAATCACCGTGGTTGGGGTGCGCTGAAATTTGCGACAAGATTTACGGGTGGTCTCGATATCTTTGCCCTTTAAATGCGGATTTTTTTCAACATATTCACGGCTGTAGCGCCGCATGAATGGCATATCTAGTGCCCATGCCCCTAGGCCCACAAAAGGTAGCCAAATCAACTCTTTTTTGAGGAAGAACTTCGGCGCTGGGATGCGTTTGGCGGCGAAGTCGATCAATAAGATGATATCCAAATAACTTAGATGATTGGCCATCATCAGATACCAATGATTCTTATTTAATTGACTATCGATCTCGCATTGCCAATCGACCTTATTGGTCAGGCGAATCATCTTCACACTCACCACCCCAAAAGCAAACATCAAAAAATGCATTACCGGGGTGAGGGCAGCGGCTACAAGTCCAAAGGGTAACAAAAGCTTGATTAACCCTAATAGAGTAATTAACAAGGCGCAGCATGCCAAATTGATTATCTGAAAAATGAAATGAATAGGAAATAATATAAAAGCCGGTATCACGCTCAACATCTTAGTTTAATTACCTGCAGACATGGATTTAAGGGTTTGGTCTTTCTCAGCCCATAATTGGTTTAACCAACGTTGAAATTTAGCCCGCTGTTCAGGATTATCAAAGTAATCCATAGCAAAGGCATCACTGTTCATGAGGTCTTCTATTGATAGCACTCTAACGCTTACGTGAATATCCTTGACTTTGCCACAAACAAAATCCCAAAAAGTTGGAATACCTCCGGGGTAATAAATGGTCACATCCAACAATTTGTGTAGTTGGTTACCCATGGCACTAAGTACAAACGCCATGCCGCCGGCTTTGGGCTTTAACAAATGGGTAAATGGACTATTTTGGCGGGCTAATTTCTGTGGTGTGAGGCGTGTCCCTTCCACAAAGTTCATAATACTCACTGGCTTATGCTGAAACTTTTGACAAGCTTTGCGAGTACTTTCCATGTCTTTGCCTTTAAGATGAGGATGTTTGGCTAAGAATGTTTTGCTATAGCGGCGCATAAATGGAAAGTCGAGAGCCCACCAGGCGATGCCTAAAAATGGCACCCATATTAATTCTTTCTTCAAAAAGAATTTTAAAAATGGGATCTTACGGTTGAAGATTCGTTGTAAAACCAAAATATCAACCCAGGATTGATGATTTGAAACCACCAAATACCAATCTTTGCGCGTAAGTGATTCTAAGCCTTCTACCTTCCAGTTGGTGTTTCCTGTCGAACGTTGAATAAGGTAATTTACCGTTATCCAAGAGGTTGCACATCCATCCAACGGGTAGCTGACCATAGTTTGCCAAGCTTTGATTGGAATAAGTTTCAAAAATGAAAAGATAACAATGGGAATAACCCAAAAGACAGTATTCACGAAATAAACAATGACCGATACAGTACCAATCAAATTTTGAAGTAGTGCGCCCAAACTAACCCCCTCCCCAAGTAGAATTGGGCGCTAGTGTAAACTATTTTGACGACCTATTTGTAGTGCTAAATATTTTCTCACTGCGCATATGCTGAGGATCATGCACACCAACTGCGGTTTTGGGAAAAATGATTGCCTAAAAATGCCATTTGGTCAGATAAGATCCGCCGATTCATTAAATAGAATCGCTCGTAAACATTGGGAACAAAGGGAATTGCAATTAACGTCATACCGGCTTCTTCGGGTGTACGTGCCGCTTTGTGGCAATTACATCTACTACAGGCCGTGGCTGTGTTTGTCCAGATATCTTTGCCGCCGCGAGAGCGAGGCATAATATGGTCTCTGGTCAGTTGGGATGGTTTGAACTTCTGCCCGCAGTACATGCATAGATAATTGTCACGACGGAACAAGTAGCGATTGCACAAGGATATCTCGCCTCCCATAGCTGTGACTTTTCCCTCGCAAGCGATGATAGAGCTTAGCTCAAGTACACTTTGCACCCCTTGATTGTTCCAACCGCCGTGTAGAATTTTTTTACTTTCACCTAGCTCAAAAAGTACTCGTCCTTGGGCGTAATGCTTAGCGGCATCTTCTGGTGTTATCCAGGCTTGTGGCATACCTGACTTGTTGAGACGTAATACGAACATAAGTTTCCCCAATAATCCCAGTATAAAGTGTTATTGTTGTTATAATTTCGTTTGTTTACGGATTAATTACTACACTGCCACTGTGACAGGTTTTGTACAAAACGCCTAATTTTTAAGCGCTTCAATCCTTTTTTCCCATTCGTGCATATAAACAACAAACAACTCAGCAGCTAAAAGGACAAAACTATTCAACTTTTACTCCCCAGCAAAGATGACCTGTACTTTCTCCCATTGGGTGGAACGGGGGAAATCGGTATGAACATGAATTTGTTTGGTCATAATGGCCAGTGGCTAATGGTGGACTGCGGGGTAACCTTTGACGAACCCCTGGATCCTAAAGATGCCGCATCTGGGGGCCGTCGTTTTGATGTGGTGAGCGCTGATCCCACTTTTATCACCCAACAACCGGAAAATCTGGTTGGAATAGTTATTACTCATGCTCACGAAGATCATATAGGGGCGCTGCCTTATCTGTGGTCACGACTGAAGTGTCCGGTGTATACCACGCCTTATACCGCCGAAATATTACGCCGAAAGTTATCTCGCGACGGCAAGCAGCCGAACATTCCCATTATCGAAGTTGCCAACAATGGCATGGCCGACATTGGTCACTTTAATATCAAGTGGATGTCGATTACCCACTCATTACCAGAGCCCCATGCTTTACTAATTCGAACCGAAGCGGGCACCATATTCCATACTGCAGACTGGAAAATAGACAGTGCACCTGTCACCGAACAACCCTTTAATCAGCGAGAATTTAAACAGTTAGGAGAACAAAATATACTGGCGATGGTTTGCGATTCGACCAATGCGTTACGGGCCGGGCATTCTGTCTCTGAAAGTGCTTGTTATTCGGGACTCAAGCAATTGATTTCTCATGCTCAAGGTCGGGTGGTTGTGGGTTGTTTTAGCAGCAATATCGCTCGCCTAATCACATTAGCAAAAATCGCAGCAGAGACGGGACGGTATCTTGCGTTACTAGGTCGCTCATTATTGAATACCGTTGGTGCAGCTAAGGCCACCGGTCATTGGCCGGAAGATTTAATCATTATCGATGCTCATCATGCTGGCTACTTGTTACCCGAAGAGGTGTTGGCGGTGGCCACTGGGAGTCAGGGCGAACCCAGAGCAGCTTTGGCAAACCTAGCCCGAGACAGCTATCGAGATTTGTCCTTGGATAAGGGGGACTTAGTTATATTTAGTTCGATAATTATTCCGGGCAATGAAAAGCCAATCGAAAATTTAGTCAAAGCATTAAACGCCAGACAAATTGATACCGTGATGTCAGAACAAACTCAGCTAACGATCCATGCGTCTGGTCATCCTTGCCAAGAAGAATTAAAACAGATGTATCAATGGGTGTGTCCGCAGGTTGCGGTGCCAACTCACGGTGAAGACGCGCATATGCTAAGTAATGCACAAATTGCTAAATCAGCCCAAGTCCCACGCACATTAACCGGTAAAAATGGCGATTTATTCATGTTGGCACCCAATATTGGGATACGTAAAAGTGCGGTTAAAACCGGCAGGATCCCGCTGAATCATTAGTCACCGGGCAATTCATCACTAAGGGTTAACATTTTGAGAGTGCCAACCCTGTTGACTAACCCTATGAACTATACGGAGATGGGGCGTTGTGGCCAGATGCAGATAGTCGATCTGACTGGGCTCAATCACCAATAAACAAAAGTGCGGACTCACTTGCTCAAGGTTTTGGGTAGCGGGTATTGATCCATGGGTTTGGTATTCATCATTCAGCCCTATCGTCGTTCTAGGCTTAGGCCACCAATATGACTGTTGGGCGCTTGGTGATAATGTTAGCCACTGTTTGTCGCGTAGAGCACTAAAAGGGTGGCTCTGGGCATACTGAGCGTCTACGACCACTACCTTTGCGGATAATCGATATTGTTCTCGCGTTTTAGCGAAATACCAACATAAGGCCGCATTAGAGTTACGTCTCAGCTGGCTTATTTTGCCACTGCGCACATCGGTGTGCACCATTAAACCATGCGAATTGGGCACAAAGCCACGGAAGACAACGGTTCGAACCTCTGGCAAACCTTGGCAGCTCACAGTCGTAAACTGCAAATACGTAGATTCACGCAGGTGCTCATTCGAATCTAATGAATGGTGCAAATGGCTGCGCCATATAGGTCGTTCAAGAGTCGGCATAGTCTATGTCTCAATGGCTAATAGATGGCAGTTCTCAATATTGTACGATAAATGTGCTCAATAAGAGTCTTTTCAAAATCTTTGAGGCAGTTATTAGCGCACAATTGCTTAATGATTTAACGGCAAAGGTTTGGTGAACTTTACCGGTACAGATTGATAATTCCCATTGCGCTTAGCGATGTAAACCGCAAAATGTAAATGTGGCATGGATGAAAATCCGCTGTTGCCTGAATAGCCGATTAGTTGGCCCGCTATAACTTTGTCGCCTACTTTCACTACCACGCCATTTTGACGCAAGTGGTAGTACTCACCTGTGGTTTCATCGCTGTGTAATAGGGTAACAAAATTGGCAAACCGTGAAAATCGACGTTCTGGGCCACCTTTGGAATGATGTTCAGTCAAATCAATCACTAGGCCACCCCTAGCAGCATGCACGGGCGTGCCTACTGGCATATCAAAATCTAAGGCATACTTTGATGGGCCGAAATGACTCCAACTGCCAGAGTATCCCTGAATAACAGGATAATTACTGTGGGCAGCGAAAGGCTGTAAATACAGCTGTTGGTCATCGTGTTTGGCGTACATGTTTCCTGGGGTCCAGTTGAATTCAAGGTCTCGGTAGGAAAATGCTTTTGTCACATCTTGGGGGTATAGCCACAAAATCTGTTGTTTCTCGAATCCCTGTAACACCCGAGTTAGTTGGTAAGCGTTTTGCTGAGCCGTTGCTGAGCGTAAATTGCTGGTGGCCAAGGATAAAGTAGAGGTAATTACAAAAGGCTGTTTATTTTCTAAGAAAACCTCAACGTGCTGGCCATTTTCCTCAACTGAAAAACATGCCCATTGCTGGATGCAGTATCCATATGCGCTGCCATTTAACATCCATAAAAGTACAAAAATGATTGCCGATTTTATTTTTACTGTTAGATTTAACAAATACTTAAACATGCCTGTCCAATTACCAATGGAATAAATTTGGTCGAGGAGCAACTCTGTTAGTAGCCCCTCAATTCGTTGGTTTTACTTCACTGCCTAGTTAAATATCAACCGATTGCACTTTGCATAAAAAACGCAGGGCAGTAAGTGTCTCGGAATAAAATTGTTCTGCATGTGAACCCGTTAAGATTGCCCATGTCTTAATGCTTACGTTTCAATCTAGCCAAAGGAGCAATAAATGAGCAAAGATGAATTATTAGCCTTGAAAATAGCTTTTAGCTACATGCCTCAGGCCATCGAAGTCAATAAATATGAGTATGGTGAGAACTATCAAAATATATTGGATCACATCGAGATAGTGCGTGGCGTTCTGTTGGAAAATGATGTGGATCCTGATGAAGTAGCTGGTGAAATTAACCCAGACTCTAGTCCTAATTCGTTCTACTAGTTTTGCCATGCTGTGGCGGTTGTCAAAAATGGAAGAGTTATATTTGAGACCTAAATTATGACAGGTTTTCGCCCCGTCCTAGCTTGCTTAGTGGCCTTATTACTAATGATAGTGGCGCAGTATTCAGGGTTGGATTTTTGGCTGTCAAGCAAATATTACCAGCTCAGCCAAGGTTGGATGTGGCAGCAATCCTGGTTGTTAGAGACAGTTATCCATCGCGGTGGGCGCATTTTGGTGGGAATGAGTTTGCTGGCTATGCTAGTTGCTTGTATTTGGTTGAATCTACGCACAGGTATTAGAGCCCAAACTCGGCTGGCTTCCTCCTACCTATGTGTGGCTTTTATCATGTCTTTGCTCAGTGTGGCTGTGCTCAAACATAGCACGACTCTTCCGTGCCCGTGGGATGTGAAAGATCTAGGTGGTAGCATGGAATTTGTTTATTTCGAGCAAATGTTTTCATCTCAGTTACCTGTAGGCAATTGCTTCCCTTCCGGTCACGCTTCGGGCGGCTTTGCATTTTTTAGTGTGTTTTTCGCCATGTCATTGTATCGCCATTCCTCAAGCATAAGCGGTGCACCGCTAGCATCGAGAGTGTGGCTGGCACCTGGTTTACTGTTAGGTGTTACATATGGTTTCGCTCAGCAGCTGCGCGGCGCTCACTTTCTATCTCATGATATTGCCAGCGCGCTGGTGTCTTGGAGCGTATGCTACTTGTGCTACAGGTTATTTAAACGGCTCAGTCTTCGTCAGCAAGTATAAAAAGCGGTGGTGCAGTCGATGGGCGCACATCTGATTCAATTTCTAATGCAGATAAAATGGCATAGGAAATAGCATCGTGTGAGTTGGGTATATCCTTTAGTTCACGGGATTTCGCCAAATCTATATCCGAAGACTCGCCAACCCAAGCTATGACAGGCACTTTAAGCTGAGAATCGGGTGCTAACATATAGGGTAATCCATGCAAATAAATGTTGTTTTCACCTAAAGATTCTCCGTGGTCGCTGACATACAGCATGGACGTTTCGTACCTTGGCGTATTCTTCTTTAAAAATCCAATGACTTTAGACAAGAAATGGTCGGTATATAGAATTGTATTATCATAGGCGTTGACGATCTCTTCATCACTACACTGACTGAGCTCGTTGGTTTGACAGGCGGGTTTGAAAACTTCAAATTGTCTGGGATAACGTTTGTAATAGGCGGGGCCATGGCTACCCATCTGATGTAAAACAATTAAAATATCGTGCTCTTGCAGATCGATATATTCTTGCAATCCAGCAAGCATCCCTTCATCGCGGCACTCTGTATCACATACGGGATTGACCTCAGGGTCTCGATAACTCTCGTATGGTACGCGATCCGCTACGCCTTTTGAGTCAGAATTATTATCTCGCCACAGCACGCTAATGTCCGCTTTGGCTAAGATATCTAATACATTTTCAGTATTGCTTGCATCATCAATATCAAACTCATCCCTTGGTAACATAGAAAACATACAGGGCACCGAAACGGCAGTAGACGTGCCGCAAGCGGTTATCTGGGAATAGTTTATCAAGCGTGACTCTTTGGCAAGATTGGGATTGGTTTGACGCCCGTAGCCATTTAGCGAAAAGTGATCTGCTCGGGCCGTTTCACCAACCACCACAATGACTAATTCTCTATGTAAATCTGTTAGCGGAATAGATGACCTTGAGGTCATTTTTAAATATACGCTTTGCGCTGTCGATTTCATATGTTGCGAAGTGATTTTTACTGCAGAATACACAGGATGTAGTGGGTTAGTATAAAACCGCAGTGACTTGTGTTCGCGAATAAAGCTGGCGTATTGATCACTAAACAAGAATACACTGGCTACTACAATGCCTATTAAGACCAATCCAGCGGCCAAATTGAATTTAAGGGTGCTGAAGAAAGTTTGCTTACGAATGGACGACATAGCAATTAGTACTGATGGTAAAACGCCGAATAAGGAAACTTGTAGAATAAAAGTCCAAGAGATTAAATCAAATGCCTCCGCCGAGTCTGTTTCTAACATACTACGCAGCATATCGGAGCCAATGATAATGCCGAATTGATCAGTAAAATACCCAGATAACGCTGAAATAATCAATAAGGTAGCGATGGCAATTTTGGTGGGCAAGATTATATCTAGCAGCAATGCTAATAAACCAATTATTGAAAACAACACCAGAAATAGTGAAATAAGAAAACCGCTGTGCAGATCCCACGCATAGACTTCAGTGGTTTTGGCAAAGAAAGTCAGATTGCCGGTAATGGATATAAATAGTGCAGTTATAAACAATAGTAATTGTGCTGAGAGCTTGGGTAAATAACGATTTAACATAGCGATGGACTCTACTTCAATTCGATTTTAATGAGTTCGTTGTCGGTCATATTTGGGCTTATATCAGCCAACAGAAAAGGGCTTCACCCCATACTAAGGCGAGTAAACTCAATGCAATAAATACTGCGGATGAACCTAAGTCTTTAGCACGCCCGATCAAAACATTGTGTTCCAAAGTCACACTGTCAGATAATGCTTCGAGGGCAGAGTTGACTATTTCAGCGAATAGCATGAACAGGATGCTTGCAATTAACATCAGCCAGTGCATTCTCGATTGGGCAAGTATAAAGCTCAGCGGAGTCAGCAGCAGAGCAAGGGTACATTCTTGTCTAAATGCTGATTCATGGATCCAAGCCGCCCTGAATCCTTTTATAGAACAGGTGGTGGCTTTTAAAACCCGCTTAAAACCTTGACCGTTGGGTTTATTGACTACTGTATGCATATTGGTATCCATGCTAAAAAAGATAGAAAGTGAAAAGATTAAAATTGATATTAGTCATCTAAAAGGACTGCTTAATTTGCAGACGCCATTCCCAAGAGTCGACATTAATTGAAGTCGAAAATGGCTTTACGATATCCATATGAATAACACTTTTGTGACTAGAACGATTGGAGTATAGTCTAGCGCCGAGGCCCATACTGGCTAATGTAGAATTAGTTTCGTTGAAATCAGTTTGTGAACCAGACCAAGCCTTACCTACATCAACAAAGGTTGCAAAACCAACATCTAGTATTTTGTATATATTGTAATCAGTGTACAAACGGGCTTCAATAGAGCCTGATACGCTGTTATCACCATGTTGATATTGCAAGGGATAGCCCCGTACCCCATTTTCGTCACCTAGGGTAACAGGATCGTCAAGATACTGATTTTTAGAGGCTGTGCCTGATAGCCTAGAATAGAAACCGAGTAAATCCGAATAGCGATAAAAATACTCTGCTTTGGCTGAGGTTATCAAGCGATCAGGCTGAGATGTATTGAAGTCGCTGTTAGCTGACAGGGCTAGCAATAGCAGTCCGTCATTAATATTAAAGCCCTTGGATGCATTCACTTCAAGGTGATAACCAAGGCTGGCACCAGGCGCCAGATCATTTAGCTCCACCCCGAGTTTGGACTCAAAATGCCAGCCTAAATTGATGTCTTCGGCTTGTTTGATTAAGTAGATCTCGGACATGACCTTGTAGTCCCGTTGAAGGTACTCAATTCCTATCCATGGGTATTGATAGTGTCGATCTTGTGGCAGCAATAGGGAATCGTTGATAGCGTCTAGATCTGTAGCTAAGAATTTTGACTGATCTTCCACTACGCCCATTTTTAGCCTAGTGGTTCTATTGGCATATTCATTTAGTTGCCACCCCATAGCCGCCTCGTAGCGATGGTTCTGCAAATCAAACCGATTACGAGTTTGGCCGGCCTGGTATATGTCCTGAGTTTTATCATCATGTAAATAGGAGCCAAAAAACATGTTTTTAGCGTGCAGGTCGTAAAATGGTTTGTCGAAAACAAGGTGGCTAAGTTGCCCGTCATCATTGTCCATTAAATCTACAAAAATAGTAGAGTGGGGGGCAAAGGGCATGGGCGATTTTAATGTAAACTGATAACCACTGCGCTGCACATCACTACTATATCTTACTCTAGCTCTTATACCCGTACCTAACACATTGTCTTCTTTGATGCCTAAAGAGAACTTGTTTTCTCCTCCTTTACGCCCAAAGCTGACCGTTGGAATCAATGACCAATTATCCCATGTTGTCACCTCAACATCGGTAGGGTCATCAAAGTTACATTGCGGGCTAAACGATACTTTGGCATCTCGAATATAAGGCTGGTTGCGAATGATTCTCTCGGCTTCCAATAAATCATCGTGATCTATTGTATCTCCAGCTTGAAAGGGTAGGCGCTCTTCAACAACAGCTTGCTGAGTATTAACATGCAGCCAGTTGGCAAAATAATGTATGGCCATAGTGTCTTTTTCCGATTCATCAAAAATCGGATTAGTGACAATTTTTAATTGACCCACTTTTCGTTTGGTATTGTTAGCAGCCGATTGACTGATATCACTATTAGGTACTTCACAATCACTCTGCGCAGTGCTGTGAAAAGGTAGCAGTGCGCAAAAAGTGATGAAAACAGAATAAGTAATGCTATTCATGGCAACTCAAGGCAGACGATATGCCTTGTCCTTATATGTATAAACAGGCCAAAGGGAGTGGGCTAGTGCGCGTTTTTGCAATACCGGATCCGCAGGTACCGGATATAATGTCTTATTGGCATAGGTGAACTGTTGGGGTTTTTGCTGCTTTTGCAGCACAACAACTTTATCGTTTTCCATATAGGCTTGGGTGCCGGCAAACTGCATTATGGCCCGCCCGGGAATTTCATTAATATCCTGACGAGTTAAATCTATGCCAATGGCTGGGTGCTTAGATTCCACCCCAATTAAAGAAAGGAGCGTGGGCAGCATGTCCACTTGGCTGGTAACTCGTTGAACTGCCACAGGGTCGATATCTGCGCCCATAATCAATCCTGGTATCCTAAATTTACTAATAGGCACAAGTTCGTTGCCGTACACTCTATCGCTGTGATCAGCGATGATAAGAAATACGGTATCTTTCCAATAGTCCGATTGTTTAGCCTTTTCAATAAATTCCCCAAGGGCGTAATCGGCATATTTCACCGCATTGGCGACGGTATTTTTGGGTTGTTCAGCCAAGTCGATTCGACCATCAGGAAATTCAAATGGCGAATGATTTGTTGAGGTAAATACCAGACTGAAAAAGGGTTGTTCGTCACCAGACATAGCTTCAAAAGTTGCATGGGCTTGGTTGAGCAAATCCTCATCTGACACCCCCCAAGAGCCTACAAACTCGGGGTTCACAAAATCTTTCTGTTCGATAATCTGATTAAAGCCATTGTTGGAAAAGAAACGCTTCATGTTGTCGAAATGCGCTTCACCACCATATATAAAAGAGGTTTGATAATTTTGATCTGCTAATAATTGAGCTATAGTGAAAAAGTTATTTTGACTGCCGCCCAATTTAACCACAGAACGAGCGGGGGTGGGTAAGAAGCCAGTTATTACGGCTTCGATACCGCGCACCGAGCGAGTGCCAGTAGCATATAAATTTTCAAACCATATGCCCTGATTGGATAAACGGTCTAGATTAGGGGTTATATCTCTGCCACCCAAACTTCCCACAAAGTCAGCACCTAGGCTCTCTTCTAATATGATGACTAAGTTTTTACGAGTTGCTGGTTTATTAATTCTTTGCGAGTGTAATGTTGGGATATTTGGGTCTAAAAACTCACTTGGACTCAAATTCATCGAATTGAATACTTCAGATAACACCTCGGATTTGGCTAATTCTCCGTACTCCGGCATACCATTTTGTTCATGACGAAGTTTTTCGTAAAGGGCATAGGCTACAGAATAGCCTGAGCTCAACGGTAATGAATTGACTAAGGTATCTGATGAGAACGCCACAGTGCTTGGATTAACTGGCCTATGACCCACTGTCGATCTGGCCGCACTAACACACAGGATTAGCCCTAATACCGTCAATAATGGCGCACTCCAAAATATGGCGGGTCGGCTCTGAGACTCGAAGTACTTTAGCAGTCGGCCGAAATACCAGGTTAAGGTTGCGGTAACCGAAATCGCTAGGAAAAGCTGCAAAGGTACGGCTTTTAATAGCATTGAAATGACTTCTTTGGGATAGGCTAGGTACTCAATCATTAACACATTTGGTCGAAAATCATATTGACCAATAAAATTTGGAGTGATGCATTCAACGAATATTAACAATGCTGCTACTATCAAAAAATAAATTCGTAAAACCGGCATGGTCACGGCATAAGTCAGTCGGTTGAGCGACAACAAGGGGACCAGTAAAACTGGAATGATAATTAGTTGGGCCAATAGCACCAAATCAAATCGAACCCCCTGCAATAATACATACCAAACGCCATCAACCGCAGCTACACGGTCCAATTGCCAAACCACAAGTAAGGCTCGGCTAAGACTTAAAAATACTAATCCACAAGCTAAAAATCCTAGAATCGGCAGTGTCCAACGGTAATGATCGCGTTCCACAATGTTACTCAATTAATGTATCAGGCGGGCAGTCTATAGGTGCATATGTGAACCAAATGTCACATCAGAGACTCGAAAAAGGAGTTGTAGATCAAAAGTGCTCCGAATATGCTGTGTAATATGAAAATTTTGCTATTAGAAGATAATGTTCAACTCGCTGAATCTCTGGGTGAATACTTGGAAGGTGTCGGTTGTGAGTTGGATTATGCGTATAACGCAAAATCCTGTGTAAAGTTAGTCGAACAAAATCAATATGATGCCCTGGTGTTAGATATTTCCATGCCTGGCATGACGGGGTTACAGGCTTGTGAAGAGATACGCCAACGATTGCAAGTTGCCACCCCCTTATTATTCTTAACCGCCAGAGATAGTTTAGAAGACAAACTGATTGGATTTAACACGGGTTGTGATGACTACTTGGTTAAGCCTTTTGCGCCTGAAGAATTACACTGCCGTTTAAAGGCTTTGGAAGCTAGGGGGCCAAGACGAGACATAGGCATGCAGACATTTGGTGTGCTAACCATCAATCATGTTCACCAGAGCGTGGAGCGCGAAGGCATAACTATTCAATTGCACGCTACTCAGTTCAATCTTCTCAAGCAACTGATTAAAGCGAGCCCTAATGTGGTTTCAAGAGAAACATTAGAGCATGCGGTGTGGGGCGATGATCTGCCAGAAAGTGACGCCCTTCGCACCCATATGTATCGACTGCGTAATACGCTAGATAGACCTTTTAAAACGCCATTAATCACCACTGTACATGGAAAAGGTTACCGCCTTGAAACACACTAAAGCGATTCAAAATAAATTAACTGGCGCATTTATTATTACCACCTTTGTGATCAGTAGTTTGTACGGTTTATTGGTATTTAACGCCATGAAATATACCGAGGATGATATTCTTAACAGGCGACTATTAGCAGAAGCTGAATATTATTTCGACCAGGTCAAGAGTCAACCCTTGCAGGCGCTTTTGCCTGCCTCAAAAGGTCTTGTTAGTTATTTGTCCAGCTCTGCAGATTTGCCAGACTGGCTAAAAGCTGAACCCCTAGGTACGCGCGAATTACATGATAAAGAGTTGCACGTTGGGGTGTTTACTGTGCCGGGTACTAACGAGCGTTTGTACTTGTCATTGAACGAGCTAGAGTTGTCTAGCCTTGAAGGCGACCTATCAACACTGTTCTTAGTTCTTCTATCGGTAGGAGCAATGATTACCGTAGTTGGCTTGATGATAGGCTTATTTTTTAGTCGAGCCATTTCACAACCTATAATTAAATTAACAGAAGATGTTGAGAACAAGCAACGTAGTGGTAATACTCCATTTTACGGTGCAGATAGAAACGATGAAGTGGGCGCACTTAGCCGAGCGTTTAGTGGCTTGATAGGGCGCTTACAAGGATTTTTAGAGCGGGAAAAAGAGTTTACCCGTTACGCCAGTCACGAATTACGCACACCCATATCGTTAATTAAAAACGCCATCGCGGTGTTGCGTTTACCACAGCAAGATCCGCAGCGATATGAGCGTAATATTGGTCGAATTGAAAGTGCGACACTAGAGCTGCAAAGTCTAGTGGATACCTTTTTAACCCTAGGTCGAGAGACCTCCACTGAGTCCCAAAAAAACGTGGCACTTGTCGATGTCATCCAACATAACCTAGAGCGCAATCAACAGGTTAATGTCGGCAAGAAGTTTGATATAGAATTATCAATTCAGAGTGTCCCAGAGGTCATCAAGGGGGATAAAAAATTAATTGATATCTTAATCGATAACATTATTCGCAATATCTACACTCACGCCGATTCGACGGCAACCATTGTCATTAACAAGCATTCTATTTTATTTGAAAACAATTTTGTCGAGAACCCACGAGATTCGCTAGATAGAAAGACCTATGGCTTAGAGATCATATATAAGTTGGTGGATAAATGTGGATTCAAAATGACTAGAAAGGTGACCGATAAAAGCTATTTCATTGAGCTGATTCTGGAAGCCAATGAATAACAACAAATATAGATTAAACAGCGCTCAAATGTGCTCATGTAGCTGATGGCAGCAATGCGCCGTGCAGGACTAAAAACTGTCGGTTTCATCTTGAAGAGATGGAACCGACAGTAGCATTCATTCGGTTAAACAATAAATACTTTGAGGTTAGCGTGAAGCTCAGTAACTCGTTGGCTAATGGTGTTATTCGCATTCATCGTTGCCTTTGCACCTTCTTCTGTTACGTCGGCAAGTTGACTGATATTGATTAAATTACGGTTAATCTCTTCGGCAACCGCGGATTGCTCTTCAACTGCCGCTGCAACTTGTAGGTTCAGATCAGATATTTCTTCAATGGCGACTGCTGTTGTTTCAAAAGTTTCACTCGTTGTGGCGCTTTTTTGCAGACAGATACTCGCGCTATCGCTACCTTTGCTCATGCTTGCTACGGCATTGCTTGCTTCAGCTTTTAATCTTACCAGCAGGGCTTGGATATCAACTGTTGAAGTCTGTGTGCGTTGGGCTAAAGTACGGACTTCATCAGCAACCACTGCAAATCCTCGACCTGTCTCGCCCGCTCGAGCGGCTTCGATGGCAGCGTTTAGAGCCAGTAGATTGGTTTGCTCGGCAATACCTTGAATTGCTTCGAGTACACTACCGATGTTATTTGTTTCAGATACTAGATTTTGAATAACATTAGACGCTTCACTTACTTCGTCAGACAATTGCTGCATGATTGATTGTGTATCTAGGGCATCTTTCTTACCTTGCATAACATTATCTTTTACACGCTGTGTCACTTCAGCAGAGTGAGCAGCATTTCTTGCAACTTCTTGGGTTGTGGTGCTCATTTCGGTTACCGCAGTCGCCACCATCTCGGTCTCTAGGCGTTGTTTTGATACGTTGTGTTCGGTTTCGCTCATGGTTTGCATAGCAATTTGTGACGATACTCCAAGCTCATCGGCTTGCAGATTAGTGTTAGAGATGAGTACCCGTAACACAGCTGTAAATTTATTAAATGCTCGTGCTACATCACCTATTTCATCCTTGGCGGTATCATTTAGGGAAACGGTAAGATCACCATCGCCTTCAGCAATTTCAGCTAAACGCTTAGCTAACTGGTTAACTGGACGGGCAATTGCACGACCAATTACAATCGGTAAAATGATACCGATTATTGTTGCTATGACAAAAGTAACAATGATCCAAATGATACCACGTTGTTCATCGTGCTCGGCTGTTATAGCTGCTTCTAGGGTGAAGTTTTGGATATCATTTAACTGGGCACTAATTTCTTCCGTCACCTTCTTTTGTAATTCTTCAACCTCTATAGCTTGTTCAGCTAAATCAGAAATGTTCATTGATTGGGATTGAGCTAGAAGAGTAACTATTTGGCTATTTAATGTTTTGTAATGTTGTTCTATTTTTTTCAAGTTTTTCAATACACTCTGAGACTTTTGATTGATTTTCTCAGAATGATTTTGTTGCAGCATTTTATTGACATGACTTTCAGCTGTATCTATTTCAGCTAATACTTTTGTGGTAATTGAGTTAAATTGCTGTTTAGTGTTACTGAGTTTACCAAGGCCGTTGCCAATATTTTGCTCAGCCAATGCCATGTGGAACAAAGCTCGTTCAAATAGGATAGATTGTTCTGCTTGATGTTCTGAAATAAGTGTAAGCATGTTAGCTAGCGGGATATCTTCTTCTGCAATGTACTTTATTTCTTCACCTAGCTTTGCCATCTGAAGCATAGCAATGATGCCCATCACTATCATCAATGAAAGTTGGCAAAACCCCAGTATCTGTATTTTAGTGCCAATCTTAAACTTGCTAAACATTGGATTATTTCCTATCTTAAACACGGCCTTGGAAAGGCTTGCTTACGTTAAAGTTTCAACGACGGTTATACCGTCGTTGAATTTGTCAATTACCATAAAGACAGGGTGAAATTTGGGCGCTTTCAGTTCTTAATAAAGATAGAAACCCTCGTAGCAATGCAGTCCAGATTACAGAAGTCTTAGAATGGTTTAATAAAAGCCACGCCAAGAACATATGCTTCTTCACCATCGATGAAATCAACTGCTACCGTAGGGGCTACACCAAAGTCACCAAGATGGAAATCATAGCTAGCACTAAGGCGATAAAGATCTTCAGAATGGGGATGATCACCACCAAGCTTTTCTCTGCCTACGCCCATACCTAAGCGGACATTCTGAGTGGGATGGTAATATAGTGAAGCCAAAGAAACGGTTATTCCGTCACCGTGATGGGCGTCTTTGGTTTTTTCATATACTGCACCTGCACCCCAGTTAGTATTAAATTTGTACTCGTACTCGAAACCGTAGGTAAGTTCAGTTTCATTTTCGGCGTTAGTCATACCAATAAAAACACCTGGAAAGTGTTGTTCATCACCCGCTGCTGCAACCCCAAACGCAAAACAGGTGAGAAGTGTAGTAGAAAGTAACTTTTTTAAACTAATCATAAAGTGAGGATCCTAAATACAATGAAATCAGTTAATATCGATTGGCGTTATGTTAATGCAATCGATTCTATATAGTACTATACTTTGGTATGAAGAGTGGCGATAAATTGAATCAGTAGAAGCCTTTTCGAGTAAATTATTGAAAAATAACACCCGAGTTATTAATTGATAATATTTTGATTGTTAATTTTATTATTATGGCTTTTTTCGTAGTATCAAATTCATATTAGTTTTAAATTAAATTACCTTTGCTAATTGAGGTTAGTAAGTTTTTGTTTTTATGTTACTGATAATAATGGTTTTATTTTGGTTGTGGTTAAATCTCGCTGGTCAGGCTGTGTTTGATTTTTAAGTTGGAGTTTATAAAAAGTATCACTGAACTAAACTCGGAGTAAAATAACTTTCAGGTCAATATTTTCTAAATTTATATTCTTTATTGCCCAATTAAAAATACAAAGTGGTTATTATTTAATTGTGTTATATAAATACATACCTGTGTATTTTTGTTCGGTCTAATTAAACAATAATACTGAGTTCGCGTTAAAAATTACTCGGATATGTTTCTGGCCCATATTGTTACAGATTATTTTAGTTTTAAATCCTCAATAAAAATGTTCTGTAGAGTTGCAAAACTTGTTCAATCGAAGCATTAAGTCGATGGTCGCCATCAATCAGGTGCAAGGTGCATTTTGCCTGATGTGCATATTTGATTGAGTTATCTATCGGAATTATGTTGTCAGACCAACCGTGAGCAATCTCAACGTTGCTCAAATCAGTGGGGTAGGATTGGTGTTGATAGTCAGGCATATACAGCGCAGGAGCTAGTAAAAATATACCCTGCGGTTTATTGGCTTGTGCCGCGACGAGTGAAACATAACCTCCCATACTTGAGCCGACTAAAATGTATGGCTGAGTTTCCCTTTGCAAATAATTATTGAGCTTCGTTACCCGCTCGTCTGGATTGACTACAGCGGTATAATCTAGACTATCAACCTCTAAACCCAACGCTTTACTTAAATTGGCGAGCTTGGTTATTTTACTCCCCCAAGGCCCACTTTCTTTGCCGTGCGAGAAAACGACTTTCATATCACAATCCTAGTTAGGTTTTAAAAAATAGCATTAGCAGAATATCAAAGGGATAACGCATGTTAAATCCGCTGCTCTTCAACAAGACTAGAAGTTTTAGGCCTGAAAATGCAGCGAATGAACAGTAAAGGTGTTCAACATCAAGTGATGAAAACTCTTAATGGCCATATGTCATATATGCCGTATTTAGTGTCGCTCAGGTCATTAAGCCTCTTTCTGAACAGTCGCGATTCAATACAGCCCAGCTCCTATGAGTCATTGTTCCCTTTGAATGTGTTTTTATAGACCTAAAAGACCGCACCGCGATTAAGCTAGACTTAGTATACATTAACCGCGATTTAATTTAAATTGAGTGAACTGTCGATAGCTAGGCTACCGGCTAAAAACAATATCGGTCTGCTTATTAATTGTGGCATCACCTTCTCGTGGGGCTTTCAATATGGTGTCATATCCAAACAAGGTTAAGCCTATGAATCTGCTCAAACTTATCACCGCGGCATCTGCGATTTGTATTCTGTTCGCCTGTAATGAACCGCCACTAGCTGTTGATAAAAAAGCAGGCAGCGGAGTGGAACAACTAGAAACTGTGAGTGCAGAACAGCGCACTATCAACATCGAAGTGCAGTTTGATGGTATCGTGGAAGCGGTGAATCGTTCGACTGTTTCAGCCCAAACCAGTGGTCGAATTGTAGAATTGCCCTTTGATGTGGGGGACTTTGTCGCACAGGGTGAGGTGATTGCACGTTTGACCGACAGTGAGCAACAGGCCGCACTAGTCAATGCCAATGCACAACTAAACGATGCTCAGGCAAGATTTACAGAGGCAGACCAGCAACTGTCACGGATTAATGATGTCTTTTCACGAGGTGCAGTGTCTAAAGCAGATTTAGATAGAGCCAAAGCCGCACAAAATAGTGCTGCGGCTAGAGTTCAATCAGCCAAAGCGGCGATCACGGATGCCCAGCAAAGACTGTCATACACCAAGGTTGTTGCGCCCTATAGCGGGATATTAGTGCGCCGACTGGCCGATGTCGGCAGCACAGTTGCCCCAGGAAGCCCGTTGATGGAAGGGGTTTCACTTTCACATTTGCGTGTTCAAGTTGATGTGCCACAGAATTATATTGGCTCGCTAAGACAGCACAAACAAGCACGGGTGATACTTCCTGACGGTCAATCTATTGAGGCAGCGTCATTGCGCATACCCCCTTCGGCGGATACTGCTAGTCATAGCTTCAAATCGCTGGTGGAACTGCCTCAAGCTGAACGGGAGCCGCCATTATTTCCAGGTACTCTAGTAAAGGTTGCTTTTGCAACCGGCAGTGAAGAATCAGTTACATTGCCCGATGTTGCCGTAGCAAAACGTGGTGAAGTCAATGGCGTTTATGTATTGGACGCCAATCAAATGCTTGAATTTCGTTATGTTCGTCTCGGTAAACTGTTAGCGGGCGACCATAGGGTAGTAGAGGCAGGTATTGAGCAAGGCACACTAGTTGCGCTAGACCCAGTTGCTGCTGCCAGCGTATATAAATCCCAGCATTTTAATCACCAAAATTAAAGGAGCTGCGAATGTCTGCTGCCACACCGTTAGGGATTTCCGGGCGTATAGCCAAACAATTTCTGACATCAGAAATTACCCCACTATTGGCTGTGGTTGGATTGTTGCTTGGTTTGTTTGCTGTTTTGGTGACTCCTCGTGAGGAAGAGCCGCAAATTAATGTGACCTTTGCCAACGTGTACGTGGCTTTTCCTGGCGCCAGCGCTAAAGAAGTCGAGTCACTGGTTACTACCCCAGCAGAACAGATTGTGTCGGAAATCCAAGGGGTGGAACATGTCTACTCAGCCTCCTCACCGGGTATGGCTCTATTGACCGTTCGCTTTACCGTAGGCGAAGACAGAACGGATGCCATAGTGCGCTTATATAATGCCTTTTATTCAAATCAGGATACCTTTCCGGCTAATCTTGGCATCATGCCTGTCCTGATAAAGCCGAAAGGAATTGATGATGTACCTATCGTAAGCGGCACCATATGGAGTCAAAATCCAGATTTAACCAGTGTGGATTTACTCAGCATAGCCCGCGCGATGGAGGCCGAATTGCAGCGAGTGCCGGGTACACGTGAAATAAAAACCATTGGCGGGGCCGCATCCGTGGTCATGGTGAATTTCGATCCTGTTCGCTTGGCTTCATATCAATTATCTTTAAGTGATCTGCGACAAAGTTTAGCCGCTGCGAATGCTTCCGCTGATGCAGGCAACCTGATCAGTCAAAACGAACAAATTAAAGTCCAGGTTGGGTCATTTTTAACCTCTGCTCAAGACATTGCCGAACTGGTAGTGGGTGTATTTAAAGGTGCGCCGGTATTTCTGCGCGATGTGGCTGATGTCAGCCTTAGCCACGACAGCCCAGAACATTATGTAGCCTTTGGTATCGGTGCCGCCAGTTCACTTGATGTAACTGGCCGTTATCCCGCTGTCACTATGACAGTCGCGAAAAAGCCGGGCGAGAATGCCGTTGATGTGGCCAATGCTGTGATTGAGCGCTTCGACCAAATGCAGGGGATTTACTTTCCCGATGGGGTAGAAGCCACTATTACTCGCAATTACGGGGCCACCGCAGAAGAAAAAGCCCAGACGCTAATTAAGAAGCTAATATTTGCTACCTTATCGGTAATAGTGCTGGTGATGATAGCACTGGGTCGGCGGGAAGCCTTTGTCGTGGGGGCGGCGGTCGTTGCAACCCTAGCGATTACCCTATTCGCCTCATGGGCATGGGGTTTTACCTTAAACCGAGTCTCGTTGTTCGCATTGATTTTCTCCATCGGCATCCTGGTGGATGATGCAATCGTGGTAGTGGAAAACATTCACCGGCATATGACTTTAGGTGGCAGAGAGTTAAAAGACGCCATTCCTATTGCTGTAGATGAAGTGGGCGGCCCTACAATTCTGGCAACTTTTACGGTTATCGCAGCGTTATTACCTATGGCGTTCGTCAGCGGATTGATGGGTCCGTACATGCGACCTATTCCGATCAATGCGTCTACGGGTATGCTCATCAGCTTAGCAGTTGCTTTCATTCTGACCCCATGGTTATTTTTACGCCTATTCAAAAACCAACCTCATCATGCTACTGAAGAAACAAGCACTAACAGCCGTTTTCTGAATCTGTTTACACGCCTACTGAACCCGTTTTTAAACAAAGTCGCAGGAAGGATGAACCGAATTTGGCTGCTGATAGTTATCTTGGTGTTGATTGCGCTGTCATTGTTACTGGTAGTAAATCGCGGGGTGATGATGAAAATGTTGCCCTTCGATAATAAAAGTGAATTTCAGCTAGTAATTGATATGCCAGAAGGCACCACCCTTGAACAGACCTTTGCCACCTTGCAGGCGCTGGCGGATGATCTGGAAGCCTTACCTGAAATGGACAACTATCAGCTCTATGCGGGCACTGCTGCCCCCATCAATTTTAATGGCTTGGTGCGACAATATTACCTGCGCAGAGAAGCCAATATGGGGGAGGTTCAGGTCAATCTGGCGCATAAGGATTTGCGCAATCGCAAAAGCCACACCATTGCCCTTGAAGCGCGAAAGTTAATTGCCGCCACAGCAAAAGCACACAACGCCAATGTTAAAGTGGTGGAAATGCCACCGGGCCCGCCAGTGCAAGCCCCACTGGTCGCTGAAGTATACGGTTTAGATTATCAACGTCAGTTGAATGTAGCACAACAAGTGAAACGGCAATTCACTAAAGCAACAGATGTGGTGGATGTAGATGACAGTGTTGAAGCCCCTCAGCGTAAATGGATCCTAGCCATTGACCGAGCCAGAGCCGCCAAACTTGGCGTGAGCCAGGCCAGTATTGTGGCAGACATGACCGCCGCGTTGGCTGGCGAGGACAGCTCTTATCTACATCAAGAGCAAGCGAAAGTCGCCATCCCTATTCGTTTAACCTTGCCGGTGGTAAATAAAAACGATTTACTGGCACTGCAAAATCTGCGGGTTCGCGCTCAATCCGGTGAATTGATTGCTTTGTCTGAGGTCACTATTTTACAACAGCAATTGCGTGAGCAAACGATTTATCATAAAGACTTACTCCCTGTAGTGTACGTAACGGGTGACGTGGCGGGTGAAACTGACAGCCCTTTGTATGGTCTGGCTGAAATCGCCTCAAGCCTAGATGAACATAGGGTGGAAGGCGAGATTATTGAACAGTACTATATTCAGCAGCCGGAAAATCCATACAAGTGGAGTATGAAATGGGATGGTGAGTGGCAGGTTACCTATGAAACCTTCCGTGATATGGGCATAGCATACTCTATCGGCCTGTTAATGATTTACTTGTTAGTCGTCGCCCAATTTCGCTCCTACTCGATACCGCTAATCATCATGGCACCGATCCCTCTGACCATTATTGGTATCATGCCTGGCCATGCTTTACTTGGGCAGCAATTTACCGCCCCGTCAATGATCGGTATGATAGCCCTTGCGGGGATCATAGTGCGCAATTCCATCCTACTGGTAGACTTTATTCAGCAACAGGTTCGCGAAGGTAAAGACTTACAAGCTGCAACCATAGAAGCAACAGCTGTCCGGTCTGTCCCTATTGCGCTAACCGCTCTGGCTGCCATGATGGGGGGCTTCTTTATTATTGATGATCCCATCTTTGGTGGGCTAGCCGTATCGCTGATATTTGGTTTACTGGTATCCACCTTGTTAACGTTAATTGTCATTCCAGTGGTGTTTTATGCATATCAGTATCAGAAAAATGAAAGCCACGTTTGACTTTGGGTTAAAAAATGACCGAACCTAAGTGGTGAACTCATGGAGCGTGCTGCATTAGAACTTTGGGTCTTATTAAGTTACCACTATAGTTAAGCCAGAAAGTATTCTGTCTTGATGTATCTAGCGGGTTTTTCAAAATACGCCAAACCGCTATAATTGCTAATAGTTATAAGGGAAAATAATGTCCAATACACTTATACATAATGAAAAAGAATGTAAATATGAGTATCATATTGACGGCCATATTGCTTACATCACTTATGATGTACAAGGTGATAAGGTGCATCTAACCCACACTATAGTACCGGATGATCTGGCTGGTAAAGGCCTAGCCAAGACGCTTCTGGAGGATGTGCTAGAAGAAATTAAAAAGGCTAATAAAAAAGCCGTTGCCCAGTGTTCTTACGTGGTTAGATATCAAGAAAAACATCCTCAAGCGAGCGACCTATTTGCTTGATTACGCTAACGGTCGGTTTGAATTGATCTGGTAGAAACATGCGTAAGCCGATTTTGAATCTTTTGCACTTAACCAACGTTTTATTCAACAGGTTCAATTCAATTCTGCTTTATTGGGCTAAGCAAGCTTGAATATGTTCAGCCCAGTAATTTGGCTGGTGGACTACTGCCCGATCACCAATCGATATTTCGCATACACAAGTTTGTTTACTACCGGAGCGAGGTAGCGGAAGCACAATAATACCGGTGTGTTGTGCGTAGCTTACGATTCTTGCCGCTAAGTCTTGGGCGCTCATATCAAAGTGCAGGTGAAACATAGCGACCTGAGGGTTAGCTGGCACTATGCTCAATGGCGCGCAGCGCAAAGCGTCACATAATTGCCGTGTATAATCGACAAATTGCGGCATGGCAGATAGGTATTTGTTAAGCCCAGCGCGGGCGGCGATGACCTCAGGGTAAAGTGTAATCGGGTTTCCTCCAGCTCTTCGTGCCCAAACTCGCGCCTGATCAATGAGCTTGTCACTGCCAAGTAGTGCTGCACCGGATATTCCGCCTAGATCTTTATAAAAGCTGACATAAATACTATCAAATAGTGAGGCGATCTCGGCAAGGGGGCGCTGGTAAAATTCTGTGGTTTGCCATATCCTAGCGCCATCTAAATGCAATTTTATTCCATGCTCCTTACACCATGCTTTAATCGTGGTCAGGTCACTCCAACTGGGTAACTGACCACCTATTTCACGCATCGGTGTTTCAATTATAATCGCAGCTGTCGTCGCAGGATCCAGCTTGCCGAAGTCGTCTATAGTTAAGACCTGATTATAGGTGCCCATTTCAGCCACGTTTAAGCCCCAGAGTTGCTCAATCGCCCTATGTTCATGCAGCAAAAGATGGGATGTTGGGTGCAATCCCACATATGAACGGCCCGTTAGTTGGCTATAGCATTTGAGTGCCGCACACTGAGCGAGGGTTCCTGTAGGAAGAAAAAGGCAACTTTGGGTTGAGAATAATTGACTTAACTGTTGCTCAAAATCGCTAATTATCCCGCCTCTACCATAGCTGTCGCGACTGTCGTTGCTAGTTATAGATTGACTCAACAGCTTAAGCTCATCGGCCATGTCCAGTTGTTGATGGCGATGGATAGCAGCTTTAGCGTGGGCGTGAAGCTCGTCAAAGCGGGTTTTAAGTAAATCAGATATCAGCGTCATAGTGTTATTTCATGTGGATTTTACCGCCAATAATCTTATATGCAGGCGTACCTCGAATCAAAGTTTCTCTGGCAAACTCTTGTTTACAGCCAGGGCAATGACAGGGTGTTGTTGTGTGATCTTCTACAATGCGTTCTAAAAAACACTTTAATAGTGCTCCCTTACCGCCCTTACGGTATTTAAACAGCAACGTCTTACACTGCAAGCACGAAATTAGCACCGTGCGTTTAGGTCCCTTTTTATTTGGCTTTGCCATATTACCCAACAGGTTGTTGCTTTATTCGTTATGGTACTCACAAAGCGAGTTAAAAACACTATTGCCCATTTTAGTCCATTGGGTTTTGTTATTTGAATTTTAGATTTCATACAAGTGACTATGGCTGAAAGCTAATGCCAGACCCCTCACACTATAAACAGTTTGATTTTTCCTTACTCTTTTTGAAGTGCTATAATGCGCCACCGCTGCATTCCTGATGTTGTAAATCGTTTCCCGATAGGGTCAAAATAAGGAATGAAAGGGCAAAATCCCGCATTGCGAATTTGCTGTGGAAAATAGATATATACCATATAAAACAAAGGCCTAACTTGAAACCTACGACTCAACCACTCAATCGCACCATCTCAGTCGCTCCAATGCTGGATTGGACTGATAAACATTGTCGCTATTTTTTACGGCAGATATCCCAGCATGCATTGTTGTATACAGAAATGGTAACTACTGGGGCAATCATATTCGGCAAAGGCGACTACTTGGCATTTAATGATGCTGAGCATCCCGTGGCATTGCAATTAGGTGGTTCTGATCCTGTCGATATGGCTCGTTGTGCGGTTTTAGCCCAACAACGTGGTTACGATGAAGTGAACATTAATGTTGGCTGCCCTTCCGATAGAGTACAAAATGGTCGCTTTGGGGCGTGTCTGATGGCCGAGCCGGACACTGTGGCTACCTGTATCAAAGCCATGCAAGCTGAAGTGGATATTCCCGTTACAGTCAAATCCCGGATCGGTATTGACCAGATGGATGAATATGAAGATCTTACCCGCTTTATTGATGTGGTTGCTGACAGCGGCTGTGACACCTTTATTGTGCATGCCCGCAAAGCCTGGCTGAAAGGCCTTAGCCCAAAAGAAAACCGCGATGTACCGCCGCTAATGTACGATAGGGTGTATCACCTCAAGCAGCAGTTTCCTGATCTACACATCAGTATAAATGGCGGAGTGAAAACACTGGATGATACGGATCTGCATTTAAACTATATTGATGGTGTGATGATTGGTCGTGAGGTTTATAGCAACCCTTATATCCTCGCTGAAGTTGATAGCCGTTATTATCAGGATAACCACAGTATTCCTAGTCGTCACCAAATTGTGCACAACATGATTGCCTATGCTCAGACTCAGCTCGATGAGCCTTATGCTCGGATTTGGCATATCGCTCGACATATGCTCGGTTTGTTTCAGGGCCAACCTGGCGCGAGGATTTGGCGCAGGTATCTTAGTCAAAATGGCACCCAAAAAGGAGTCGGGGTTGAATTGCTAAGTGATGCACTAGCTGTACTTGACGAAGCTCAATTGCAAGCCGAAAAATTTCAGAGTGAGTCGTTCATTAACAGAGTTGGTTAAATTAACCAAGCTCATTGGTTAAAAATACTAAAAAGTAACTTTAGTGCAAATAATAGCCTGCGTCAAACACCCTCGCAAATCACGAGGGTTTCTATAAATTCCTTAATAATCAATGATATGTAAATTTTATTTGTAGTTGGCACAACTATCGCAATAGTAATTGCGACTTAACTAGTAACTGAATAATCAGTGACTAAATTGGAAAACCAACTCAAAGGAAAATACCATGTTTACTAAATTGACTACTGCTACTATCGTACTTTCAGGTTTATTTTTATCAGCTAATACTCAAGCAAACGAAGTGTCTGTTGAGCAATTGGTGGGTAGTTTTGTTTCACAGGCTGTTTATGCTACTCAACAAGAAATTAGTTACAGCGTGCAAGAAGCCGTTCTAACTGCAAATAATACAATTGGTTTTGAAACAGAAGCTCAAACCTATGCGACTAATGTGACTATTACGGATCTTGAAAGCACCGAAGTTGTAAGCAAATCTGAAAATGATAAAGCTGAGTAATAGGGGGGCGTTGTTATGATTAATCATATACACCTTTTAACTCTGTTATTTGCACCGGTTATGGCATATCTCGCAGCAGCACTGATATTTAGTCTGATTGAGAGTCGCAGTAGTCATGAAGTACCGGTTAACGCCAAAAAAATTCATTATCATGACGGTCATATTTCGTAGTTTTGACCGTCATTAATCTAGTCGGATAAGACTTTAGATTACTCAATCTCCCTTTCTCCAAACTAACCCGCCTGCGAGTCACTAAACGTCACACTAGTTGCAAAATTCTAACTCTCTCAATCAATCAAATTTATAATTGTGCAATAAATATTAACTTATAGTTTATATGTTGTTGAATAATACTTGAATGCACAAGTAAATTATTTAAGCATCAAAATGCCAGAATTTAATCAAGAGATGACGATCATAACCGCGCTCAACTTTGCAGCCGTCAGATTAAGTAAGAAAATAGACCGTGCGTTCAGTGTGCATGGCGTCAGTTATAGCGAATTCATGGCGCTACACATTTTACATAGCAGTCCAAACCATAGTCTAAGTCGAATTGCGTTGGCCGAAGCCATGGTAATGACAGCGTCTGGGATAACACGGATGATCAATCCATTGCAGAAGATGCATTTAATCGAAAAAGAAAATAACCCTAGAGATGCAAGAGTTAGCCTGGTTAAGTTGTCCAAAGCTGGATTGGAATTGTATGAAAATGCGTGGATCACATTTCAGGCCACGAGCCAATCACTATTACCGGAATTACGGCAATATCAAACTGACTCGATTTTGCACATCCTCAACGACCTCAATCCACGATGAATAGCCTAACTCCATGCGCTGACTGGTTAGTATTGTTAGCCTTTGGAGAAATGTTACCTACCTAGCAAATAATCCACGAATAAGATTAAGCAAGTCTCTAAATTGTCAATTATCTTGAGCTAATGATCGCAGCGGACGATGCTTTATACAATTAAACTTAGCGTTATCTATCGAAACATTAGATCCAACATATCCGAACACTAGCCTAAGCTGTCAACAACTCCCTCTTTAATCTTTTTAAATTGACCAACTGATTAGTGTTTTTGACCAATTATGTTTGTAGAACGATTTTGATGAAGTTCTGATAATTAGTTTTAGATTAAATAAAATCCTATAAAATCAGTGATTTATGTGTTTTTGTAAGATTGGCACGACACTTGTAATAGATTAATTAAGTTAAGTGTTAACTATTTGAGAATCGCAGCTTTGCAATTCTTTCTTAATTACTCATAAACATCGTGGAGGATAGATAAATGGGTATGTTTTCAAGAATGACCGACATAGTACAAGCCAACATTAATGCAATTTTGGACAAAGCGGAAGATCCACACAAAGTGATCCGTTTAATTATTCAAGAGATGGAAGAGACGCTGGTAGAAGTTCGTTCAGTTGCTGCACGCAGTTTAGCTGATAAGAAACAATTACTGCGTAAACAAGATAAGTTAGAAGGCCAAATCGAAGATTGGCAATACAAGGCCACCATCGCAGTGAAAAAAGATCGTGAAGATCTTGCCCGAGCGGCTTTGGCCGAAAAACATAATGCTGAACAGGCTCTGTCACAATTAGCCAAGGAAATGGTCGTAATTGAAGAGGCGATTGTAAAATTGCAGGAAGACACAGCTCGTCTACAGGATAAGTTGAAAGAAGCCAAGAGTCGTCAGAAGTCGCTGGATATCAGACAACAGTCTGCCACTGCTCGTCTTAAACTGAAAACGACCCAGCATGTGGAAAAAATTGATTTTGCAATCACCAAGTTTGAACACTACGAAAGACGCATTGATGACTTGGAATCTCAAGTAGATGCATACGACTTGGTTTCAAACACCAATAGCTTAACGGCTGAAATTCAGCAGCTTGAACAAGATGAGAATATCGAGAAAGAGTTGCAAGCGATTAAACAAAAAGTCGCTTAAATAGTAATTATCTCCTGAGGCCGTAATTGCGGCCTCTGGTGAAGCCAGTCAATATGCTTTAGGAGTAGAACAATGAAAGATTTTATAAACAGCAAACAAATATATCGTGACACCGTTAGAGGTAAAGTTTCAGGGGTTTGTGCCGGCTTAGCTAGCCATTTCAATGTTGACGCCTGGGTAGTAAGAATTGCCGCCATTGCAGCTTTTATTTTTATGCCTGTTGTTGTTGCTATTGCTTATCTGTTAGCGGTCATATTAATACCTACTCGGTAATTTGGGAGAACAGTCATGAAGAACTTCGCACTTGCTATTCTAATTGCCGTATTGATTACCTATAGCTGCGGCTTGATTGCAAACCATTGGTTAGATTTTTCTATCCATTTGGACGATCACATGTTTGGTCCATTGGAATCGATTGCTGGTATAACGATAGTAGGAGCAATCATGGCCGTGATCGGTGTGGTAGTTGCGGTGAGTATCTTTGGCGCATTGATGATAGGTCTGGTCGCGGCGGTGCTAGCGTTGTTTGTTGCTGGACTGAGTGTATTCTGGCCGATGATATTAGTCATAGCTTTCATCGTTTGGTTAGTGCGAGACAAACGCCAGCCACAATATTGATTTGGCTATTATAGTTGCATTTATGCATCTGGCTATAGCAATACAGCCTATAATAAAGAATAATTGCCACAAGGATCATTAGCTAAAATTTGAGAATTATTGTGGGAAAAATTTTAAAGATTGGTGCAATTTTGTCGCTACTAGTTAGTACTTGCAGCTTTGCAGACTTACTAGTAGAACACGCCACTGTCAGACTATTACCTCCAGGGGTGCCTAATACCTCAGCATATTTTACTATTGAAAATACTGGGGAAACAGACAGATATCTGGTTTCAGCCAGTTCCACTTTCTCTGCCTCAACTGAACTGCACGCTCACATCATGGATGGCGAAATGATGCGAATGGAGCAACAACAGCAAGTTATGATCCCCGCTGGTGAAAAAGTCATGTTCAAGCCGGGAGGGTTACACCTTATGATCTTTGGCCTAAAAGCACCTTTAAAAGAACAACAAAAAGTTAGCTTTACCCTTTACACTAAAGACAAGCACCAGATTGAAGTGATTGGCAACGTGGTTTTACCTGGCGAAGAGCATTCTCATCACCACCACTAAGGTTCTGCTAAAATAAATTAACCCAATATAAGGATGATATTATGCAACGCTTCTTTACTGCCAAATGGATTACCACAGCTTTTGTGGTCATCATCTTTTTATTTTGGTTGCTCTCTGTTTACTGGAGTTCCGAGCCGGATCTTTTCAATGTAAGATTGACCGCTCAACAACAGGCTCAGCAAAATGGCGAGCAAGTGGTCGTGGGTTATACCACCACACATACTTTGATTAAAGTGGTCGAATCTTTGATGGACAAGCCTGGCGGTTATCTTTCAAACGATGTGATGCCCCCCAGTGTATTTATGGACAATATGCCAAGGTGGGAGTTTGGGGCATTAGAAATGTCGCGGGATTTGGCATTGGCTATGCGCAAAGATTTTAGTCGTTCGCAGTCTCAGTCGCGGGAAAATTCACAACTAATTAAAGCCCAACCGGCACTTAATATGAACCATCTAAATTGGATGTTGCCGTCGGCTGAATCTATGTATCGAGATTCTCTCAAAGAACTTTATTTATATCGCGCAGATCTTGCCGATAGAAGCCAAGGTGAAGCGCAGTTTTATGCCCGTGCAGATAACTTACGAGATTGGCTGAAAAATGTAGAAAAACGTTTGGGGAACTTATCGCAGAAACTAAGCGCAAGTGTTGGTCACTCCTCGGTTAATATAGACTTGGCGGGTGATGCTGAGGCGCAACAATCTACTCCCACTCCATCTAATTTGTTTGAAAAAACCAGTTGGTGGAAAACCGATGATAATTTCTATGAAGCACGAGGCGCATCTTGGGCCTTGATCCATTACCTCAAAGCTATAGAAGTGGATTTCGCTGATGTATTGGAAAAGAAAAACGCTACTGTTAGTTTGCGTCAAATTATTCGCGAACTTGAATCAACCCAACAGACGATTTGGAGTCCGATGATCCTAAATGGTAGCGGTTTAGGTATGTTAGCTAATCACTCGTTAGTTATGGCGAACTATATTTCCCGTGCAAATGCTGCTTTAATTGAGCTAACTGAACTTTTAAATCAAGGATAACTTTGTGAAACATTCTTTCAAATCAGCATTATTAGCGGTTTCAATGATCGCAGTACCCGTTCAAGCTGATACTTTACTGGGATTATACGTTGGGGCCCAGGCTTGGAATATGGATACTGAGGGTGGGTTTGCAAACGATGCCTCGCTAACCAATTTTGATTTTGATACCGAAACTAAAAGTAGCTTCTCTGTGGCGTTGGAGCATCCGGTGCCGCTGCTGCCGAATATTAAAGTCCGTCGTACCACGCTCGATACCGGGGGCGATGTAACACTGAACAGTAATTTCACTTTCAACGGCGAAATTTTTAGTGTGGATACACCGTTGATGAGTCAAGTCGATCTGACAAATACCGATTTCATTCTATATTATGAGTTATTCGATAATGACCTAGTAAGCTTCGATTTTGGTATCAATGGTAAATACATTGACGGTGAAATCTTCGTTCAAGACAGTGCAGATGCCACTAAATTTGCCCGTGAGCAGTTTTCCGGCGTGGTACCTATGGTCTATTCACGCTTGTATTTAGGAATGCCATTAACAGGCTTAGGCGTGTATGCTGAAGGCAGTTATTTGTCCATAGACGACCATACCCTAAGCGACTTCGAAGTCGCTTTAGCCTATGAATTTGTTGATAATTTAGCCATAGATATGACTCTTCAACTGGGCTATCGAGAAACCACTTTAGAATTGGATGATCTGGATGATATCTATTCAGATTTAGCATTTAGCGGTGTGTTCCTAGGCTTAGAAGTCCACTTCTAAAATAATTTCAATTTTTGTAAGTCCAATAAGTAATAAAAAATCCTATTTTAGTCTTTCCTGTTATTTATAAAAAGCGCTAACCTTTATCTGGTCAAAATAGAGGTTAGCGATTTATGTCTTCATCTACCAATCAGGCAATAATGCCAGCAGCTGTGCTAAATGAGAGCCAGTGGAATCAAATTAACAACGCTATTGCGCCGTTGAACAAGGATCAGCTCACATGGATGAGCGGTTACTTGGCGGGGTTAGCCAATCAGCAAGTCGCAAGCCAAGCCACAGTGCCACTTGAAGCGGCTGAGTCAGAGCAAATACTTACTATTCTTTATGGCTCACAAACTGGCAATGCCAAAGGTATCGCGCAGGAATATAAAAGCAAAGCCGAAAATGCTGGTATTACCGTTAAATTAGCCAATATGGCTGACTACAAAGCCAAGCAATTGAAAAGTGAAAGCCATTTAATTGTTGTGGTTAGTACTCATGGTGAAGGGGACGCGCCTGATGATGCCATCGAATTGCACGAATTTGTTAGCGGTAAAAAAGCGCCTAAATTAGCTGGTCTAAAATATGCGGTAATTGGCTTAGGTGACAGTAGTTATGAATTTTTTTGTCAAACCGCTAAAGATTTCGATTTACGCTTAGAAGCGCTAGGAGCTAAGCGCGTTATCGATAGGGTCGACTGTGATGTGGATTATGATGCAGCAGCAACTGCATTTATTGATCAAGTCACCACCATGCTAAAAGATGAACTCACTGCTAAACAATCTCAAGTTGTGCAATTGCCGAGAACGGCCAGCGTTTCTGCCGCGCCTGTGGCATCTGAATTTAGCAAAAAGAATCCATTCAAAGCAACCTTGTCAGCGAGTCAAAAAATAACTGGCCGAGATTCTGTTAAAGATATCCGCCACATTGAAATTTCCTTGGAAGACTCTGGTATTCAATATCAGGCCGGTGATGCCCTAGGGGTTTGGTTTCGCAATGATGAAGCTTTAGCGGATGAGATCATCGCTTTATTGGCGCTGGACGCCGACGAACAGGTCAAGGTGGGTGATGAATCTATAACTATCAGACAAGCACTTACAGACAAGTATGAGTTAACCCTTGCATACCCAACTTTTATCAAAAGTTACTTAGAAGCTTCAGATAATGCGGCCTTACAAGCTCTGTTTGAAGATAAAAGTAAGCTAAGGGATTATCTAGCAGACAGGCAAATTGTTGATATAATTAGACAATTCCCAGCGAAAGTAACAGCAGCGCAATTAGCTCGAGCCTTGCGTCCGATTACGCCTAGATTATATTCCATTGCTTCCAGTCAGGCTGAAGTAGAAGACGAAGTGCACTTAACCGTAGCGCTAGTTGAATACAATGTTGATGGCAGTGTGCGCACCGGTGGCGCGTCTGGATTCTTAGCAGATCGCTTAGATGAAGGGCAAGAAGTTAAAGTGTTCGTTGAGCATAATAATAACTTCCGCTTACCAGAAAATTCAGATACACCGGTTATTATGGTCGGTCCTGGAACTGGCGTTGCGCCATTTAGAGCCTTTATGCAACAGCGTGCTGAGGATGACGCTCAAGGCAAAAATTGGTTGTTTTTTGGAAACCCCAACTTTACTCAAGACTTCCTATATCAAACCGAGTGGCAGCGCTTTGTTAAAGATGGTGTGGTTGACAAAATAAGCTTGGCATTTTCCCGCGATCAAGAGCAAAAAGTATATGTTCAACATAAACTTTTGGAGCACGGCCAAGAGGTTTATCAGTGGCTTGAAGATGGCGCACATTTCTATGTTTGTGGAGATGCCACGTATATGGCCAAAGACGTCCATGACGCGCTCTTAGCCATCCTTCAGCAATATGGCGGCAAAACTGCAGAACAGGCAGAGTCTTACTTAACCGAATTACGTCGTGCCAAACGCTATCAGAAGGACGTTTACTAATGACAACAGATACTAAATTTACAGTTGAAGGAAAATTGTCAGATAACGAGCGCTTAAAAAGCCAAAGCAATTTTCTTCGCGGTACAATCGAACAAGATTTGCAAGACGATCTGACCGGTGGTTTTACAGCAGATAATTTCCAACTGATCCGCTTCCACGGCATGTATCAGCAAGACGATCGAGACATTCGTGCAGAACGGGCTAAACAAAAACTAGAGCCATTGCATAATGTAATGCTTAGAGCCCGTTTACCTGGAGGGATTATCGCTCCTGATCAGTGGCTAGCAATCGACAAATTTGCAAAAGAGCATACATTATATGGCAGTATTCGTTTGACCACTCGTCAAACGTTTCAGTTTCACGGTGTACTCAAGCCTAAAATTAAGCAGATGCATCAAATGCTGAATAAGGTTGGCATTGACTCAATCGCAACTGCCGGTGACGTTAACCGAAATGTATTGTGTACATCAAATCCAGTTGAATCAGCAGTGCATCAACAGGCTTATGAGTGGGCTAAAAAAATCAGTGAACATTTACTGCCAAAAACTCGCGCTTACGCCGAGATATGGTTAGATGGTGAGAAAGTTGAAACCACTGAAAATGAACCTATTTTAGGTAACAATTACTTACCTCGTAAGTTTAAAACTACCGTGGTTATCCCTCCACATAATGACATTGACGTGCACGCAAATGACCTGAACTTTGTGGCCATTTCCGAAGACGGAGAACTGGTCGGGTTCAATGTTTTGGTGGGCGGTGGTTTAGCCATGACCCATGGTGATGAATCCACCTTCCCTCGCAAGGCTGACGACTTTGGCTTTATTACCCTTGATAAAACCTTGGACGTAGCTGCCGCTGTTGTTAGTACGCAACGTGACTGGGGGAATCGTGTAAATCGTAAAAATGCCAAAACTAAGTACACTTTAGAGCGCGTAGGTGTTGAAAACTTTAAAGCCGAAGTGGAAAAGCGCGCGGAAATAACTTTCGGACCAAGCCGTCCTTACACCTTTACCGATAGAGGCGACAGATTTGGTTGGGTAGAAGGCGTAGATGGTAAATACCATCTAACTCTGTTTATCGAAAATGGGCGTATTTTAGATTACCCAGGGAAAACCTTAAAAACCGGTTGTGCTGAGATTGCCAAGATCCACAAAGGTGATTTTCGTTTGACCGCCAATCAGAATTTGATTGTTGCTGGAGTGGCCCCTGATCAAAAAGAGGCGATAGAAGTGCTAGCAAGAATCCATGGCTTAATTTCTGATGGTGTAAGTAATCAGCGTTTAGATTCAATGGCTTGCGTGGCTTTGCCAACTTGCCCACTCGCCATGGCTGAAGCCGAACGCTATTTACCTGATGCGGTTACTGAGATCGAAACATTACTTGCTAAGCACGGTATAGCTGATAAAAGTATTATTTTCCGTGTAACGGGCTGCCCAAATGGTTGTGGACGGGCAATGCTGGCAGAAGTAGGTTTGGTGGGCAAAGGGCCGGGCAAATATAATCTACATTTAGGAGGGGACCGTGAAGGTACTCGCATTCCTAAAATGTATAAAGAAAATATTAGCGAACAAGAAATTTTAGATCATCTCGACCAACTAATCGGTCGCTGGTCTAGCGAAGCACTAGATAATGAAAGCTTCGGCGATTTTTTGATCCGCGCAAAAGTGGTTGCTCCGGTGATCAACTCTGCTAAGGACTTTTATGTCTAAAGTCGTGCTGCAAAGTGCCTCTGATTCGAATCAGCAAAGCCATTGGCTGAATCAATTGAGCAAAGAAGATTTTGCTCAATTGAATGCTGATTTAGAGCACAAAACACCGCAACAACGTGTTGCTTGGGCACTGGAAAACTTGCCAGGTCAGCATATTGTGTCGTCAAGTTTCGGTGCGCAATCTGCGGTGATGTTGCATCTTTTATCCCATCAATACCCTGATATCCCGGTTGTTTTGACTGACACTGGTTATTTGTTTCCAGAAACGTACCAATTTGTTGATCAGCTAAGCCAACGTTTAAAGCTTAACCTTCAGGTTTACCGTGCACCCATATCGCCAGCGTGGCAAGAAGCTCGACATGGCAGGCTGTGGGAGCAAGGGGTCGAGGGCATAGAGCAATACAATAAGATGAATAAAGTCTTACCTATGCAGCAAGCATTGCAGGAACTCGATGGAAAAACCTGGTTTGCAGGATTACGCAGATCCCAATCAGATAGTCGGGAAAATCTTGGTGTATTGCAGCGGCTGCAAGGGCAAACCAAAGTGTACCCAATAATAGATCAGTCCAACAAAGCCTTGCATGGTTACCTAAAAGAGCATGATCTGCCTTATCACCCGTTGTGGGAAAAAGGCTATGTTTCTATTGGAGATTGGCATACCACTCAAGCATTAGAGGCTGGTATGAGTGAACAAGATACGCGTTTCTTTGGTATGAAGCGCGAGTGTGGCCTTCACGAATTCGGCGACGGTATCTAGGCTCTACCAACCTAATAGCCATATGTGCTAAATATTTTTGCAAATATAAAAAACCTCCCTGCAGTACTGCTCGTGGAGGTTTTTTGTAGTTGATTAACTCAGATGATAGCGTCAAGGCCAGCTAGAACCTAGCCTTCTAGTTTATCTTGGGTTCTATTGTCAAAGTCACTGGCATCATGGCGCTCGTGTAATTGAGACTCGGGCTCCCCCCACGTCCGGTTGACAATGCGGCCTCGCTTAACTGGCTGACGCTCAGCTATTTGGTCAGTCCACCGCAAGACATTGGTATAAGTGTGGGCTTCAATAAACTCTGCCGCTTCATACACTTTGTTTTTGACCAACGCACCATACCATGGCCAAACAGCCATATCTGCAATGCTATATTGATCGCCGGCTAAGTATTCACGTTGGCCAAGTTGACGGTCTAAAACATCCAGTTGGCGTTTTATTTCCATAGTATAACGGTTGATGGGATATTCGTATTTTTCAGGGGCATACGCATAGAAGTGACCAAATCCACCACCTAACATAGGCGTGCTGCCCATTTGCCAAAATAGCCAAGACATACACTCAGTTCTACCTGTTAGGTCCTTGGGTATAAATTCGCCAAATTTTTCGGCTAAATACAGCATGATAGAACCGGACTCAAACACTCGGGTAGCGGGGGTTGTGCTAAGATCAACCAAGGCTGGGATTTTTGAGTTAGGATTTATATCCACAAAGCCACTACTAAATTGATCACCTTCCATAATATTAATAAGAAACGCGTCGTATTCTGCGCCTTTATGGCCTTTAGCTAAAAGCTCTTCAAGTAAAATCGTCACTTTTACGCCATTAGGCGTACCCAATGAATACAGCTGCAGTGGGTGTTTGCCAACGGGCAAATCTTTTTCGAAGGTTGCTCCTGCAATGGGGCGATTAATACTGGCAAAACGACCGCCGCTTTCTTTATCCCATGTCCAGACCTTAGGCGGTGTATAAGTTTTTGCTGTCATTTTATTTCCTTGCGTTAAGCGTATGGGCAAATCTGATCTTATTTAAACTTGTACTTACCATATCGGGTGTTGTTTATAAGTGAAACCACTATCTCTTAATTTACTTCAAAATCAGTGCTTAACATTTTCTTAAGATCATCTAGATAGCTAGTTTTACTCTTGCCGTGAATCAGCTTAGAAAGCTCTGCACCGATAGAGGTGAATTTGTAATACTGTAAACTTAACCCTCTGCGCTTAGGGGCAATATGTAAGGCCTCACCACTGCAGCGGTACTGACTTCTCGTGTTGATGGATAATTCGCTGGTTTCGATTTCGCTGTTGTAAATCAGGCCCAGATCGATCAAGGACAACAAATCAGGATAGGTTAATCCGTAGCTTGCTAAGTTAAGCTGATGATTAGGAGGTAGTCTAAAAAGTGACAAAATACTTGGCTTAACATTGTAGCCAAACAGGACTCTTAGACCATGTTCGTCCCTTTTCCGGCTTGCCAAGCTGACCGCAATTTTGAGGATCTTGGCATCTTTATGAGTAAGATTTTTTAGAGTTTGTAAGGTTTTTAAAGAAAAGGTACCAGGTTGTCCAATTTCAACCGCAAAAATCTTACCCCAAAGTTCCTGCATCGCTGGGGCGTTAATATCTTCAGCCATATCAATAAAGCTAAAAAACCAGTCGGGATCCAAATCGTCTCTACTGCTATGCTCTAAACTATAATTCATCGCCAAACTGAGCACGTTTTCGAGATTTTTTAGCTTACGTTGTGCTTTCACGTACTGATGTCGAGATACTTTCTTATTGGTGTCTTGGTCCATAGCAAGACCCGTAGTGGGAAATATTCCCGCTCGGGTAAACCATTGGATCATTTTATCCCGTGCCACAGGCTTAGGATTTGCCTCCACCCCGCTAACCTTGGGATCAGGTGAAACAGTTTTTTTAACATCCGTCGTCCCAGATGTTGAGGGTTTAATCAGGCTGGCAGGTGGACTGTTCGTTTCTATTTTCATATGTATTTAGGTTCAACATTATTATTTATCGATCTGCTCAAGCGGAAGTGCTGAAATTTACTACAATTGTTATTCCTCTTTTATACATATTACGATATGTTTGCGGTATAGAAACTTTTTTTCACCTAATGTTGTAGTTAAACGGAATGTTGAATGAGTCCAACGGGTTACGAAAACGATGAACTGATTTTTCTTGAAGAAGATGAATCTCCAGAAAATGAGCCAGTCTATGGACGCTGGAATATATTAGTTGTTGATGACGATGAAGAAATTCATTCTGTTACTCGATTGGCGCTGTCAGACTTAAAATTAAACAATAAAAAATTGCATTTTCATCATGCCTATTCTGGTGAACAGGCGTTAAAGTTGATGGAACAATTAGGTGACCGTCTCGCCATCGTATTGCTCGATGTGGTGATGGAAACTGATGATGCCGGACTAGTCGTGGCACGTAAGATGCGCGAAGAGCTTAAGTTGATGGAGCCGCGCATCATCCTCAGGACGGGACAACCGGGTTATGCTCCTGAAGAAAGTGTCATCAAAGAATATGATATCAATGACTATAAAACTAAAACTGAATTAACCCGCAGTAAACTAGTAACCACTATCATAGCTTCTTTACGTTCATACCAGCAGATTTTAACCATCAATCAAAGTCGTCGGGGATTGGAGCAAATCATTTATTCTTCGGCTAATTTGTTAGAAGAGCATTCGGTCAAGGGCTTCTGCGAAGGAGTGGTCACGCAAATTAGTTCGTTACTTGGCATTGAGTCTGGCGGTGTCGTTTGTGCCCGCGCCGGGGCGGTGTTAGACAAAGAAGATGACGGAGTCTATATTCTCGGAGCTGCTGGTGAATTTGCCCAGTATATTAATCAAAACCTCGATAATGTGCATGATGATCTTATTGTTAATGCGGTTAACCTTTGCCTGAAAAACCAGTCTCATATCTATGAAGAAGAATATACCGTTCTGTATTTAAATAGCTCCGGCTATGAGGCAGCGGTATTTCTTAAAATAAGAGATAAAATTGATGATGTTAATAAGAAACTATTGGAAGTGTTTTTATCCAGTATATCGGTCGGCTATGAAAATGTTAACTTATTTTATCGATTACGTAATGCTGCCTTTAGAGACTGGCTAACTAAATTGCCTAATCGTAATGAGTTTATCAATATGCTTGATGAAACATTACCCGACTGTGCAGACGGTCCTAACGTGGTGGCTTTGTTGGATATCAATCACTTTTCTGACGTGAATGATGGCCTAGGACAAGATGCCGGAAATAACTTACTCAAAGCTGTGTCAGAGCGGATCCAGAATTCATATAATGATAAGGCTAAATTAGGCCGTATTGGTGCTGACGTGTTTGGTATTATCGGCTGCGAAAGCCTAGTGAATCCAGTCCGTATAAGTGAAATTTTTGCTTTCCCATTTAAGGGTGGTGATCACACTCTACCTATTAATATTACCATGGGTCTTTGTCGCCTAAGCAGTGATAAAACCACCGGAATTAACCTACTTAAACAGACTAACATCGCGTTAAATCGAGCTAAGAAAGATTTGAACACTAATTTTGGTTACTACGAACCGCAGATGGAAGAAAAAACCACTTGGCGATTAGGCATGATCCGGCAATTACGCACGGACTTCTCTGCCCGTAAGTTAGAAGTCTGGTATCAGCCTCAAGTTGATCTGGTCAGTGAAAAAATCGTTGGAATGGAAGCGCTGTTGCGCTGGCCTTCGGAAAAAGAAGGTTATATTTCGCCAGCGGTATTTGTTCCCCTAGCCGAATACTCTGGTTTGATTATCGAAATTGGCGCTTGGGTACTAGAAGAATCCTGCCAACGATTAAAAGAGCTCATCAATAAAGGGTTCTCCGATATCAGAGTCGCTGTGAATATTTCAATGCCACAGTTTCGCGACCCTGAGTTCGTGCAGATGGTGAAAACGGCGATCATTGAACATCAAATTAATCCTGCTCAATTGGAGTTAGAAATAACCGAGAGCGTGGTAATGGATGAACCTCAAATTGTGGTCGAGTCACTCAAAGAATTAAAAGATTTTGGTGTGAAAATCGCTATTGATGATTTTGGAACCGGCTTTTCTTCAATGAGTTACTTACAACAATTACCATTAGATAGATTAAAAGTGGATCGCTCATTTATCAATGAAATCAAACCGAATCAATCTGCGTTTATTGCTGAAACCATAGTAACATTGGGAAATAGATTAGGGCTTCAGACTATTGCCGAGGGGATCGAGAAGCGTGAACAGGCCAGTTATATGCTGAAATTAGGCTGTGACGAAGCCCAAGGGTTCCTTTACGCTAAACCCATGCCCTTTGATGAGTTGGTAACCTTCTTGCAAAACTATAAACCGTCACATTGAGTTTTTAACACTTGGCGCATGTCAGGTAAAACATGCTGTTCAAACCACGTGTTCTTCTTCAGCCATATATTATTGCGCGGTGATGGGTGGGGTAATACCAAGAATACAGGCAAAAAGTCTTGCCATCTTCTTACCCGCTCGGTCAAGGTGTGGCGTTCTTGCAAATAGTAGTCTTGGGCAAATTTGCCGACTAAAAGTGTGATACTTGGTTGCATGTGCTGCAAAATGGCATCATGCCAGGTTGGTGCACAGCATTTTATGGGGGGCAAATCGCCACTTACTCCTTTACCTGGATAACAAAAGCTCATGGGCAGGATTGCTACTAAGTCCTCGTCGTAAAACTTATCCTTGTTGATACCTAGCCATGTTCTTAGTCTATCCCCAGAGGCATCATTGAAAGGCATGCTAGTTTGATGAGCGCGTAATCCAGGAGCATGGCCAATGACGCATATCTGACTGTTCCCATTACCTTGGATCACGGGATTTGGCGGATAAGGTAACAAGTCCGCACATTTCACACATGTTCGTGCTTGGGAAAAAATATCAGTTTTTGAATTTTTCATGAATATTTCAGTTTGTCACATAATTGTCATAAAACTATGATTCTAAATTGTTGGCCCAGATTAACAACTGTGTTATATTTTAGCCGTCGGCTTTCCGATATAACCCTAGGAGCAACACAATGCGTAAACTTTTTTCTCTTTTCTTTGTCTTGACCGTAGGCACGGTTGCGCATGCTCAGGCCGATCAACAGAACGCATTTGACTGTATGGACAAAGCATCTTTTGAAATCAATAGCCAATGTATGGCGAATAGCATCAGTCAGAATATTGATTATAAAAATGTGCAAATTGATATCGCCAATCGAGCTAGCTTACAAAGCGATAGCGTTATGGCCACGATCAAATTCTATCCAAAAGATATGCTTATTGAAGTCGTCGCTCACCGTGACGCATTATCTGACTCAAACTTGAGCGCCGCAGTAAAAAATTAAAAAAGGTTACATAATAAAAAGCCTGGCATTTGCCAGGCTTTTTTGTGTGCTCAACAATTTATTATGCAAAACTGAGTTGATTTAATTCTAACCATTTCTGTTTCTGTAATAACATACTCTGTTTGAGCTCTTTATACTTATAAGTCAGTTCCAGATTCTCATAACTCTTACGTAGATTGGCCTGTTTGATCTCTAATATGCGCTTTTTAGCGGCATAATATTCACTCATTTTCACTATCAATAAGTCGTATTCTCGTTGAAGCTTGCTGATGACTTCTTCTGCACCTTGCATATCTTCAATTTTCTGCTGAGCACGCTGCATCATCATAGCTAGCTTAGCTTTCTCAATACGTTCTTCGGGGCAGCGTCTCAAGTTCTTGGTCCAGCCAAAATAAGACAGTCCACGTATTAGCCACTTAGTTGGGTCGAACTGCCACCATTTAATACCGTTACGATAATCATATTCAAAAATGTGATGGTAGTTGTGGTAACCCTCACCGAAGGTGAAAAAGGCCAAGATGCCATTGTCTCTGGCGGTATTTTTATCTGTGTAAGGCTGTTTGCCCCAAATATGGGCCAGTGAATTGATAAAAAAGGTCACATGGTGAACGGCAACTAATCTAAAGACTCCAGCTAATAGCAACATACCTAATATATCGCCATTTAACCAACCCAACAAAATTGGAACACCGAAATTCATTGCTAGTACAATTGGTATGTAGTGACGATGTTGCCACATAACCACTGAATCTTTTTGTAAGTCTTTGCAATTGCTGTAATTATCATAACGATGGGACTGATATTCACGTAGCATCCAGCCGATATGAGAGAAGAAAAATCCCTGTTTCGCAGAGTAGGGATCCTTGCCGTTTTGGTCGACGAATTTATGGTGCACACGGTGATCTGAACACCAATGCAGGATACTATTTTGTAGTGCCATGGCACCACCCAGCGCAAGGACGACACGTACAAAAATATTCGCATCATATGTTTTATGCGACCACAGGCGGTGATATCCTGCGGTAATTGACATACCTGAAAAATAGATTAAAAATACACAGGCAATTATTTCCTGCATATCAAAACCATTGAAATAACCTTCAATAGGAATGCCAATTAAGGCTATTAAACCGGTTATGGTAAATATCATTACATTGGTAATAATAAGGCGTGGTTTCTTCATTTGTCCAACAATTTGAGCTTACATCTGTGCGCTAATTTAACTTTTATGCAGGTTTTAAGCAAGTAAATTCATTGAAATTAGCCGCGGTCTGCGCTGTAATCCATTTTAACATTCAGGCTCTGTACAGAGAGCTTTACTAGGATTTTTCGTGTCTTTGAATCGACAACAACAAAAACTAAAAACTCGCAGAGCGATTATTGATGCGACATTTGGTCTGCTAGACGAGCAACATAGCTTTTCAAGCATGAGCCTCAGAGAAGTCGCCAGAGCTGCGGGGATTGCTCCCACATCTTTTTACAGGCACTTCAAAGACATCGACGAGCTTGGTTTGACATTGGTAGATGAAGCGGGATTAACGTTACGTCAACTAATGCGCCAAGCGCGGGTCAGAATTGCCTCTGGTGGTGGCGTTATTAGTACTTCGATAGATACTTTCATGGAATTTATTAGCGCCAATAGCAACGTATTTAGATTGCTGCTCAGAGAACACACTGGAACCTCAAACGCATTTCGAGCGGCAGTCATAAGAGAAATACAGCACTTTACGGAAGAACTCACCGATTACACAGTGGCAACAACTGAATTAAATAAAGAATTGGCTAATATGCAAGCCGAAGCTATGGTTAAGCTGGTTTTCAGTACTGGTGCTGAAGCACTCGATTTAGACAAAAAACAACGTGCGTTGTTGGCAAAACGACTCAAAATTCAGCTGCGTTTTATATCAAACGGTGCAATTGAATATGCTAAATCGACAGCTTGATTATGCTCACACAGTTTCATTTATCAGCGCCTAGTTAAATAAACACCTGCTTCAACATGGTGGGTATAGGGAAATTGATCGAATAAAGCAAAGCGCTGAACTTTATGGGTTTTATTCAGCACTTGCAGATTGCTATTAAGGGTCTCAGGGTTACAAGAGATATAAACAATATTTTGGTACTGCTGAACCATTTTGACGGTTTCATCATCGAGGCCTGCTCGGGGTGGATCAACTAAAACGGTTTGGCAGTCATAAACTGACAAATCTATCCCTTGTAAACGATTGAATTCTCGTTTTCCCTGTTGAGCTTCTACGAATTCTTCACTCGACATACGCAAAATGGTGACATTGTGGGTTCCATTTGCATGGATGTTAACTTGCGCTGCAGCGACCGAGGTTTTAGATATTTCGGTAGCTAGCACCCGAGCGAAGTTTTGTGCCATGGGTATACTAAAATTACCTAAGCCACAATACAACTCAAGCAAATCTCCCTGACTATTCTGAGTTACGTCCAATGCCCATTCAATCATGTTGATATTGACTTGGGCATTGGGTTGGGTAAAGCTGTTCTCGATTTGTTTGAAGGTATAAGTTTTGCCCTTGATGAGCAATTTTTCTGTGACAAAATCTTTGTCCATCAGCATTTTTTGTTTACGGGCCCTGCCGACGATATCAATCACATATTTTTCCCGTAGAACATTCAAAATAGCTTCTATCTGAGCTTGCCAGTTTTCATCTAAAGGTTTGTGATATAGCAGCGAAACAACAATCTCACCACTAAGAGTGCTCAGATAATCAATTTGAAATAGCTTTCTTCTAGCAACCTCATTTTGCTTTAGCAAGCTAAGTAAGTCCTGCATTACCTGATTGATCAGATTACTTGCTGGTGGAAAGTCTGATACTTGATATTTCTCTTTGTTCTGGCTGTCGAACATAATATGAAAAAGATCAGCACCATCATGCCACACCCTGAATTCTGCGCGCATCCGATAATTGAGCTTTGTCGATGGGAATATTTCTAGCTCAGGCATATCGAATTCAGTAAAGCTGTGCTGCAACGCTTTGCTCTTGTGCGACAGTAAGCTGTCGTATTGCAAGGGATCAATTTGTGTTGGACGCACTGGATTGGTAGACATGATTCGATTCGACATTTATGGCTAGGGATCGCGAATTGTAAGGATTTACCCGTAGCTTGCAAATTGATTTCAAATTAATTCCAGTAATTTTTCAACAAATTCATTATTGTGGCAAAATCAAAATGGTAATTGTTCAAAATAAAAGCTAATTATTCTGGAGTTTTCGCCGATACTAATAACGAGGACAGTGAGGTGACAGAGATGAATTTTGGTGAAATAAAAACGTTTATGGGCAACAAGCCCCAAGCCAACCCTAATGAAGCGGTGCAACAGCAGTTGCGAGAGACTGGCTTGAAGCAAGCGGTTGAAGGTTTGCGCACACAATCTGACACTACGGTAGGCAAATTAAGCTCCCATAGCGCAGTAGCTTTACGGGTGTTCGGTAATTCTTTAAATCAAAATGTTCAATTGGACGGCAAAACAGTCAACGTACCCGTGCCAAAAGAAGCCTCCAAAGGGCTTTTCGATTTTGAAGAGATCGCTAAAAATGTGTTGAAGTTCGTCGGCGGTGTGATCAGCGGTGCAGCGAAAAGTGGTGCAGACGAAGACACTTTGATAAGTCTATTTGAGCAAGCACGTTCTGGTGTAGCTAAAGGCATAAAAATGGCTGAAAAAGATCTCGCCGGCTTTATGAATGAAGACATATCAAAGGGAATTAGCCGAAGCGCAGATATGATTGAGCAAGGTATCCAACGCCTACAAGATTCCCTACTAAAGGGCAGCAATGAAGATCAGCAAGCTGAAGGACGAGATGGCTCTACAAGTATATACAAATCATCAGAGTCGATTTCAGCTTCTATACAACAAAGTAGGTCCTTGAGTATCCGCACCGCTGACGGTGATGAAGTGACCATACGTTTTGAAGATGTTCAACAATTTGAATTAAATCGCCAGCGTTTGGTTGAGCAGCAAGCACCTAATTTTGGTTCGGCTACTGGTGGCGGTATTGAACGCAATGATGTGTTGCCCCGTGACATCACTGACGATGTAGTTTCTGACAACGAACTGCAAGGTGAGTCCCGAGGACGGGCAGGTGTAACCGGTTCACCAGATGTCGATATTAACGACAGCAAAGCTAATCAAAGCGCACAAGCGCAGCAGGCTATTTTTGTAGACAAAAGCAGCGTTAGTTTCTCAGTCACCGGTGAGCTAGATGAAAGTGAACTAGCCGCAATTGGACAATTAGTCAGTGATGTTAATTCATTAGCCACGACTTTTTTCGATGGTGATGTGGAAACCGCCTTTAATCAAGCCTTGGAACTGGGTTTCAACGAGCAGGAACTAACGGGCTTCGCGCTGCAATTGGCCCGACAAGAACGTGTTGAAGTGGTTAAAGCCTATGAATCTGTATCTCATTTTAACAATGATAAACAGGCTTCTGACCAAGCACAGAGACCTATTGAGAAAGTAAGTGATTACTTACAAAAGATGCTGGACGTTTTTGAGCAATCGAAACAAACACTGGCTGATGGCGAACAATACGAGAAGTTAGTAAACGGCATGGTAAATCATATCGATAACTTGGGTATTGATGATTTGATCAGTGCAATTAACGACTTCCATAGTTTTAATAATCGTCTGCTGTCTAATTTACCTAAGCAAGCAGAGCCCGCTTTAGGTGAGTCTTCTTAATAGCTAACATTGTTATTAATGGAAGTGGGTTTTTGGGATCTGATAAAAGGCTGAACACAGTGTTGTTCAGCCAAAAACCGCAGAGAAAGATACAGCTTTGTTACATAACCTTTTTAAGGTGTCTAACTATCAATTCGGTCATCTACTTGAGGTTCATTGTGCAATGTTCTGCAAGAAATGCATCTTTATCACTAGTGCCATGCCCGCATTAGGACCTGTTTCCCTCCAAAATTGCCCGCCTGTTAGAAACGCTCAGGCATATGAGGTTGCGCGTTTTTTTCACTACCGATGATATTAGAGGAATTGAGTGGGATAAAGCTATATTGCCAAACCATAAGAACCTCGTAAGGGAATATATACAAAGGTGAAAAATGCGGCTAAAATCTACCACTATGTAAAATTGAAGGCTTTGGAATATCGATACTATCCATCGTACGCATTATTCCTTGTAGAAACTAAAAAAAGCGCAATGATTAACCTGCGCTAGTCAGACCCACTAATTATTTGCACCTGAGCAATATCAGTATCTCCTTTGATTACTTTAAAGATGCCATCTTGCGTTAGAGTGCGCATACCATCTTTCATCGCTTGTTGTTTCATCAGTGATACGCTTGATTCTTTATAGACTAATGAACGTAAATCAGGCGTCATGGTAAGCAATTCGTGCACTCCGGTTCGACCTTTATAACCGGTGTCACCACAATCATCACAGCCTTTAGGGCGATGAAGCATCAAAGGCTCAGGTAAATTCAGTTCGCTCAAATATTCTTCACCATACTGGCGTTTAATAAACGCTAAATCGGTTTCAGTGGCCGGATATTCTTCCTTACAATTTGAACATAGGGTTCTAATCAATCGCTGGGCCATAATGCCGACACAGGCATCTGAGAAGTTTACTGGGTCTAAGCCTAAATCCAATAAACGAGTAATGGTTTCAGGAGCTGAGTTGGTGTGCAAAGTAGATAACACCAAGTGACCAGTCAACGACGCTTCGATACCTGCGTGAGCAGTTTCTTTGTCACGCATTTCACCAATCAGAATAATATCTGGGTCAGCCCGCAAAAACGCCCTTAATGCATTGGCAAAGGTAAAACCGATTTTGGGCGCGACCTGAACCTGTTGTAGTCCTGGCTGGGTAATTTCTACTGGATCTTCAGCTGTCCATATTTTCTTATCTGGCGTATTCAAAAAGCCTAAAATAGCATGCAAAGTTGTGGTTTTACCTGAACCTGTTGGCCCCACTACTAATAATATACCGTGTGGTTTTTTTATCATTTCCCGCAGCATCGCCATATTATGTGGTGCAATGTTCATTTTTTCGATAGGCAGAGCGCCGCCTGAGGCTAGGATACGCATCACCACCCCTTCGCCAGCCACCGTTGGAATCGTTGCTACCCTCACTTCCACTAACTGGCCGGACATACGAAAGGCCAATTTACCATCCTGCGGCACCCGTTTTTCAGCGATGTTCAAATTCGACATGATTTTAATACGGGCAATCACCGCACTGTGATGAGACGCGGGCACTTGGGTGATGTCCCGACAGACACCGTCAATACGCATACGTACCCGAGTTGGACCATTTTTTTCAGGATCAACATGAATATCTGACGCATTGAGCCGCTTAGCATCATGCAATACTCGGCTTACTAGGCGAACAACCGCTGGAGCATCATCTGAAAGCTCTTCTCCGGAATCATCCATCTCTTCTGAGCTGGTACCGATTTCATCTAGAATTTCATCCATTTCACCTGGTGCAGAGCCGCCGCCACTTGCACCTAAGTACTGCAGAACTTGATTGGGCAACGCCACAGAAATCTCGTAACTATCAATGCCCAGCGCACTTTCAATTTCCATTAATAGTGCCGCATTATTAGGTTCGGCCATTAACACAATTGGATTTTCACTTGCATCAGCTAGCACAGCAACGTGATTGCGCTTTAAATAGGATAGATTGAGCTTACTACCACTTTGTAGTACATGATATTTCTCAGGTAAGTAACTTATATAAGGTACCTGATAATGGACAGACAACGCATTGCCTAGGGCATCTTCTGGAATGCGGGCCTCTGACGTCAGCCGCTGAATGAGTTGGCGCAAATCTTTACTCGATTCAGTAAACTGCTTTAGATCCTTTTCTGACATCAGGTTGCGATGGATCAAGTAGTCAAAGGGATTGCTTGTGCCGCCTAATTCATAACGAAATTTGTTGCCAATGATTTCAGCCAGTGAATTGGCCAATCTTAGGTCAGCATCGCCAAATGAACCGACCTTTTTATTGATTATCTGCATCACGCCCATCAACACACCAGCATTTAATATTGGCACACAAATGATGTTGTCAGTTTTGAAAGAACTGTTTTTATCGAATTTGTCGGCAAATTTCAGCCGAGGATGTATTTCAGCGAGCTCCTGAGCATTATACGGGTCACTAATAAGCAAAGGCTTTTGACTCAGCGCCACGTAACCTGCAATTGACTGCGGACTAATAGGTACTTTAATCTGACGGGTTTCTTTACCGGTCTTGAAGCGAGCAACTAAGTCTTGATGTTGGCGGCGACGTTGAAAAATACTCATGCGCTGCGCTTCAAACAGATTCAAGATCATAGGTTCGAGCTGTTGATACGCATCTAATAAAGAAGGGTGCGCTTCAAGCAAGCTATCTATTTTCTGTAGAGTGTCTTCAATAACCAGTTCAGTTGCCATGTACTACGTCAGTTTCACTTATAATTGTAGTAACTATAACCGAGTGTATTCATTAACAAAACCTAAGAATCAGTTTGCGTTTCATCCGGCTCACGTGGTTTCACATTTTGGTTGAATAAAAAACCGAGAATGGTCAATAACATCGCACTATGTGACACTGGATGACCGAGTATCTCGGTACCATCAACAATCCAGCTACCAAGCACCTGAATTAAGGCAAGGGTAATTGGGATATACAACATCCAGTTTATAAACGTATGTAATTTAGGGTCCATATCTTTCTCCATTTAAAGCAAGGGGCTAAGGCCCCTTGAAGTTATTTTTAATGAGTCCATTCGTAAATAGTAACTCCGAAACCATAACTAGCACTGCCAATGGCATGGATAACACTTCCAACGCCATAACCAACAGCATAGCCAATATCAATTAGTTCAAAGCCACCTGACACATGGTGTAATTCAATTTCTGTCATAACTTGCATAGTTGCGTCCTTTTAGATTAATGGGTTGCATCATAAATACCATAACCAATACCAAGACCAATTTTACTGGCCGCTGAAAGTGCTTGTGCATAACCTATTACGCCAAGTGCTACAGCTAAAGGTGCCACCCCACCATTTACTTCTTCTAATTGCATTTCATTCAATTCTCGCATTTGCGAATTCCTTTTGATTTAGATTTAAAAGCTAATAGCTGTTTAGCCATTAGTGTTAGTACCTACTATTAAACTCTGGTCGCACTGTTGGATAACTTTCATCATCTATATGCAAAAGTTTCAATAGAAGATAATCAAAAGGTTAGAATGAGAATAGTCAAAAAACACCTGTCCTATGGTACAGTTTTTTGGTTTAATTCACGTCAGTCAGCTCAAAGCACCCCCTGACGCGCCGCAAAGCCCATTGATTATGATTTATCCAATTTTTAGTCGCTTAAGACTTGCATAAAGATACCACCCATGTATAATTCGCGCCCACTTGCCCTAATGAGGGTAGTGATTTCCGGAAAGCGTATTAACTTTTAAAGCTAATACAAACATCGGAAAATATGAACAAGACCCCAATTGGGGGTCATCGGTTTACATGCATCCTCCCACCTTATGATAGGTTGGTGTGGATGGTTTTTTTTGTTCTTTCGGTTGGAGCTTAATCGATGCCAAATCAAAGAATTCGTATTCGTTTGAAAGCGTTTGATCACAAGTTGATCGATCAGTCTACGGCTGAAATCGTTGAAACTGCGAAACGTACTGGTGCTCAGGTTAGCGGTCCTATTCCACTACCTACTCGCAAAGAACGCTACACGGTATTGACTTCACCTCACGTAAATAAAGATGCACGTGATCAGTATGAAATCCGTACCCATAAGCGTTTGGTAGATATCATTGAACCAACTGATAAAACAGTTGATGCATTGATGAGATTGGACTTGGCTGCCGGTGTTGATGTTCAAATCAGCCTGGGCTAACAAGAGAGGGTTTTAACAATGGCGATTGGTCTTATCGGTCGTAAAGTAGGTATGACTCGCATCTTCACTGAAGATGGTGTTTCAATTCCTGTGACTGTTATAGAAGCGACCCCAAACCGTGTAACTCAGTTACGTACTGAGGAAACAGATGGGTATCGTGCGCTACAAGTAACCGCTGGTGATAAAAAAGCGAACCGCGTTAATAAAGCTGCAGCAGGTCATTTTGCTAAAGCTGGCGTGGAAGCTGGCCGTGGTTTGTGGGAGTTCCGTTTAGATGACAACGAAGGCGAAGGCATAGAAGTTGGCAGTGAAATCACTGTTGAAATTTTTGCTGATGCTCAATTAGTTGATGTCGCGGGTACTTCAAAAGGTAAAGGTTTTGCTGGTGCGATTAAACGTTGGAACTTTAGTCACCAACGTAATACGCATGGTAACTCTTTGTCTCACCGTGCTCCTGGTTCGATTGGTCAAAACCAATCACCTGGTAAAGTTTTCAAAGGGAAGAAAATGGCTGGCCAAATGGGCAATAAAGCTGTGACTACTCAATCTTTGGAAGTGGTACGTGTTGATGCACAGAATAACCTTCTTCTAGTTAAAGGTGCTGTACCTGGCGCTCCAGGCAACGATGTAATCGTAAAGCCTGCAGTTAAAGCGTAACGTCTGGGAGTTAAGTGATGGAATTAGTATTGAAAGACGCCAACAGCGCTCTTGAAGTCTCCGAAGCGACCTTTGGACGTGATTTTAACGAAGCCCTAGTACATCAAGTAGTAGTGGCTTTCGGTGCAGGCGCCCGTCAGGGTTCTAAAGCACAAAAAACACGCTCTGAAGTTCGCGGCGGTGGTAAAAAGCCTTGGCGTCAAAAAGGTACTGGCCGTGCTCGTGCTGGTACAATCCGCAGCCCAATTTGGGTTGGTGGTGGCCGCGCATTTGCAGCCAAGCCTCAAGATCACAGTCAAAAAGTGAACAAAAAGATGTACCGTGGAGCTATTCGTAGCATCCTATCTGAATTGGTACGTCAAGATCGCTTGATTGTGGTAGAAAAATTCGGTGTTGATGCACCAAAAACTAAAGCACTAGTTGCTAAGCTTAATGAACTTGAGCTTAATGACGTGCTAATCGTAACGGCTGAAGTAGAAGAGAACTTGTTCTTAGCTGCTCGCAACTTGTATAAAGTTGACGTTCGTGACGTTCAAGGCATCGACCCAGTAAGCTTAATCGCATTCGAGAAAGTGTTAATCACTGCCGATGCGGTTAAACAGCTAGAGGAGTCGTTAGCATGATCTCTGAAGAGCGTTTACTCAAGGTGCTTTTAGCACCGCATGTTTCTGAAAAATCAACCATGGCTGCTGAAGGCAACAACGCTGTTGTATTCAAAGTCGTAAAAGACGCGAGCAAAGCTGAAATCAAAGCGGCAGTTGAAAAACTGTTCGAAGTTGAAGTTAACAGTGTTCGTACCTTGAACGTGAAGGGTAAAACCAAGCGTCACGGTCAGTCTTTTGGTAAGCGTAGCGACTGGAAAAAAGCATATGTTATGCTTAAAGAAGGTCAAGACATCGACTTCGTCGGTGGCGCAGAGTAGGAAGGGGATTAGACATGCCATTATTGAAAGCTAAGCCGACTTCTGCTGGTCGTCGTCACGTAGTTCAGGTTATAAACCCTGATCTGCATAAAGGCGCACCTTACGCACCATTGCTTGAGAAAAACAGCAAGTCTGGTGGTCGTAACAACAATGGTCGCATTACCGTGCGTCACATTGGTGGTGGTCACAAGCAACATTATCGTTTAATTGACTTCAAACGTGACAAAGATGGCATTCCAGCCAAAATTGAACGTTTGGAATACGATCCTAACCGTTCAGCTAATATTGCACTTGTGCTTTATGCTGATGGTGAGCGTCGTTATATTCTTGCACCGAAAGGCGCTCAAGCTGGACAAGATATTCAGTCTGGTTCTGATGCTCCGATCAAAGCGGGTAATTCAATGCCTATGCGCAACATCCCAGTGGGTACAACTGTACACGCCATTGAGATGAAGCCTGGTAAAGGCGCTCAAATTGCTCGTTCTGCAGGACAATATGCACAAATCTTAGCGCGTGCCGAAGGTTATGTAACACTTCGTCTGCGTTCTGGTGAAGTTCGCAAAGTTCTAACTGATTGCCGCGCCACCATTGGTGAAGTTGGTAATGCTGAACATATGCTTCGTTCACTAGGTAAAGCTGGTGCAACACGTTGGCGCGGTGTGCGTCCAACAGTTCGTGGTGTAGCCATGAACCCAGTAGATCACCCACATGGTGGTGGTGAAGGTCGTACCTCTGGTGGCCGTCATCCAGTTTCACCTTGGGGTGTCCCGACTAAGGGTAAGAAAACCCGAAGTAACAAGCGTACCGATAAGCTTATCGTACGTCGTCGTAACAAGTAACAGCGAGGATTCACCATGCCACGTTCTCTCAAGAAAGGTCCATTTATTGACCTGCACTTGCTGAAGAAGGTAGAGGCTGCAGTGGAAAAGAGCGACAAGAAACCAATTAAAACTTGGTCTCGTCGCTCCATGATCATCCCAGATATGATTGGGTTGACCATTGCGGTCCATAACGGTCGCCAGCACGTACCTGTTTTCGTCTCTGACGAAATGGTTGGCCATAAGTTGGGCGAATTTGCTCCAACGCGTACTTACCGCGGCCATGTCGCGGATAAGAAAGCGAAGAGATAAGAGGAAAAAATTATGGAAGCTTTAGCTAAACATCGTTTTGCCCGTTCTTCGGCTCAGAAAGCACGCTTGGTTGCAGATCAAATTCGCGGTTTACACGTTGAAAAAGCACTTGAAGTTCTGGCTTATAGCCCGAAGAAAAGTGCCACTCTAATTAAGAAAGTATTAGAGTCAGCGATTGCGAACGCTGAACACAATGAAGGCGCAGACATCGATGAGTTGACTGTCGCAAAAATCTTCGTTGATGAAGGCCCAACTATGAAGCGTATCAAGCCAAGAGCCAAAGGCCGTGCTGATCGTATCTTTAAACGCAGCAGTCATATAACTGTTGTAGTAGCCGACTAGGAGATAGTAATGGGACAGAAGGTACATCCTACAGGTATACGCCTGGGTATCAGCAAACCATGGACGTCTACCTGGTACGCTAACACAGCGGATTATGCGGACAACCTGTTTAATGATCACCAGGTACGTAAATACCTGACTAAAGAATTAAAGAACGCGTCTCTTTCTAAAATTGTTATCGAGCGCCCAGCGAAAAGTATTCGTGTGACTATTCACACTGCTCGCCCTGGTGTTGTTATCGGTAAGAAAGGTGAAGATGTAGAGAAACTTCGCAAACATGTATCTAAGCTAGCCGGTGTGCCAGCTCAGATCAATATTGCTGAAGTGCGTAAACCTGAACTAGATGGCCAACTTGTTGCTGATAGTATTTCTAGCCAATTAGAACGTCGTGTAATGTTCCGTCGTGCTATGAAGCGTGCAGTACAAAATGCAATGCGTCTAGGTGCTAAAGGTATCAAGGTTCAAGTAAGCGGTCGTTTGGGCGGAGCAGAAATTGCACGCGCAGAATGGTATCGTGAAGGTCGTGTACCACTACACACTTTCCGTGCTGATATCGACTATGCAACTTCGGAAGCTTTGACTACTTACGGTATCATTGGCGTTAAAGTTTGGATCTTCAAAGGTGAAGTATTGGGCGGATTGCCTCTTACACAAGAGCAACCAGCTCCAGCACCTAAGAAGAAAGGCCGTTCTGCTAAGCGTGAGGGCTAATTATGTTACAACCTAAACGTATGAAATTCCGTAAAATGCATAAAGGCCGCAACCGTGGTCTGGCAGTTGCGGGAAGCAAAGTTAGCTTCGGTACTTACGGTCTGAAATCGGTTGGACGTGGTCGTATGACTGCTCGTCAAATCGAAGCAGCACGTCGAGCTATGACTCGTCACGTTAAACGTCAAGGTAAAATTTGGATTCGAGTTTTCCCTGACAAGCCAATTACTGAGAAGCCTCTAGAAGTGCGTCAAGGTAAAGGTAAAGGTAACGTTGAGTACTGGGTTTGCCAAATTCAACCAGGTCGTGTGTTATATGAGATGGAAGGTGTTCCAGAATCATTGGCTCGCGAAGCGTTTGAATTGGCAGCGGCTAAATTGCCATTTAAGACAACCTTTGTAACTCGGACGGTGATGTAATGAAGACGGCTGAACTGAAAGACAAAAACGTAGAAGAATTGAACGCAGAGCTAATTAACTTGCTTCGCGAACAGTTTAACTTACGTATGCAGCACAGCACTGGACAGTTAGAAAAAACTGATCAGTTACGTAAAGTGCGTCGCAACATCGCGCGTGTTAAAACTATTCTAACACAAAAGGCTGATGCATAATGACTGAACAAAGTGTTCGTACAGTGCAAGGTCGTGTGGTTAGCAATAAAATGGATAAAACCATTACTATTGCTGTAGAGCGTAAAGTGAAGCACCCAATTTATGGGAAATTCATCAAGCGTACTACTAAGTTACACGCCCATGACGAAACTAACCAATGTAACGAAGGTGACGTAGTAACAATACGTGAATGTCGCCCTTTGTCTAAGTCTAAAAACTGGACTTTGGTTAACGTAGTGACTAAAGCTACCATCGCGTAAGCTTTATAAGTCAATTAAAAAAGGCGCTTTCCGCAAGGTTAGCGCCTTTTTTGTCTTAAAGGGGTCGGAGTAAATTTTCAAGATTCTGCAATATTCACTCCGACCCCGATATTACTTAAGCTTCAGTTATCATTATCGATTTTACATTGACGAATTCGGTAATTCCGAACCCACCATGTTCACGTCCATAACCACTGGATTTAACTCCACCAAAGGGTAAGTTAGGTTGGGCTAAGCCGTAACCATTTATGTTGACCATTCCTGTATCAAAATGAAACTTGGCCAGCTCAATAGCTTTATCAACATCCTTACTAAAAATGCCCCCACCTAAGCCGTAGCGTGAATCATTGGCAACTTGCATAGCTTCTTTGTCATCTTTTACTTTAATAAGAGCTGCCACAGGACCAAATAATTCATCATCATATGCGGGCATACCGGGTTTGACATTTTCTAACAGTGATGGTGGATAAAAATATCCTTGACGATCTGGTATTTCACAGCCAACTACCGCTGAAGCGCCAGCCTCAATAGAGGTTGTAACCTGTTCGTGTAGCTCGTCTCTTAAATCTTCCCGTGCCATAGGCCCCAAATCTGTATCTTTATCATTTGGGTCACCCATTTTCATGGCCTTAATTGCTTCAACAAACTTTTGTTTAAAGGCGTCGTAATTTTTCTCTGTAACGATGAAGCGTTTCGCCGATACACAGGTTTCACCGTTGTTGATCATTCTGCCTTTAACACAAGCTTCAACCGCTGTAGCTAAATCTGCATCATCAAGCACCATGAAAGCATCATTACTACCAAGCTCTAAAACTGTTTTTTTAGAATGTATAGCCGCGGTTTCAGCTACTTTTTTACCTATTTCATTACTACCGGTAAAAGTCACACCACGGATGTGTTTATTCGAGATAAGCTCGTTAACAGTTTTGCCATCCAATAGTAGTGACTGGTAACAATATTTCGGGAAACCGGCTTTTTCATAAAGATTTTGGATTAACTGAGACATACCAAATACATTAGATGCATGTTTAAGTACGGTCGTGTTACCGGCCATTATATTGCATGCGCTGTAACGGATAACTTGATATAAAGGGAAATTCCACGGCTGAATACCCAAAATAACCCCGATAGGTTGTTTGGTAACTATTGCTCTGCCTGGTTCAAAGTCGCGATCTTCATCCGCTAGCTCTTTGCTAGCTTCATCGGCGGTATAGCGACAAATTGCCGCACAAAGCTGAACTTCTTGCTTACCTTGAGACGCAAGCTTACCCATTTCGGATACCATCAGCTCCACCAAGTCATCTTCAGCAGATTCAATCTCATCTGCCAAGGCGTGCATAAGTTTTGCCCGTTCAGATAAAGAGGTCAGTTTCCATGTTTGGAAACAATCATCAGATAACTTGATTTGATGTTCTGCTTGGGATTTGCTCAGTAATTTATATTCAGAAAGATTCTTTTCAGTATAGGGATTCACTGTCGTAACTGTGTTACTCATATTAGCTCCTGTTTATTTAAATACATAAGCTAATAAGCAATTTGGGTGCCGCCACTGTGTATAAAACTGATCTAACGCTAACAAGCTGAAATACATGATAAAACTTGTTTTATAATCAAAGTGATTGAGTGAATGATTTTTTTAGTTACAACAGTGAGTCAATGTGTGAGCTATTGTTACAAGCAAAACGTGAAAAAATGACAGACTTAAGGGGCGCCTAGTGATGGCGTGGATTAAAAGGATAGTGGTACCGAAACAAATGAACTCGGGATTTCCGATCCAAAAATTATCCTATTCCAGTGTATAAAATGATAACGTACTGCCACTGTCGAGGTTTTGATTTTTCAGATATAACAAATATTACTCTGTCTTAGTTTGAGATTAACTTTGTGCGAGAGCCATCTCCAATTTAGTTGCCCAGAACCAGACTAAATCTAAAATACATATAAATATAAAGGAATTTTAATGTGTAACTTTGTATCCAATAATATAAATAAATTTTTATTAGTTTCTCTAATTACGGCACTTACTGGCTGTGGAAACAGTAGTAATGAAGAGGTGGTTGACCCACCTAAAGTAGAGTATTCCGTCAGTGTAACCTCCTCCGATGGTGGAAGCGTATCAGAAACACAAGTAATGGTTGAAGAAGGTGATTCCACAGCCTTTAAGTTAACTGCTGATGAAGGTTATTCGGTATCTGAGGCAGTTGGCTGCGACGGTAGTTTAGAAAACAATGTTTTTAATACCGGCGCAATAACCCAGGACTGCGTAGTAACTATTTCATTCATGTTGGACAATCGTGCTCCAAGCGCTCAGCCGGATTCGGTGACTATCAGCAATGATCAAGTCACCACCATTGAGGTATTACTAAATGATACCGACCTTGATGGCGATAGCTTAACAATTTCAGAAGTCTCTATAGCGCCAAGTAATGGTACGGCTGAGATTTCACAAAACAGCATAATTTATACTCCTCAAACAGGATACATCGGCACCGATACCTTTACATACGTCATTAGTGATGGTGAATATACAGATACCGCCCAAGTTTCTATTACGATGGAACAAAGCCTAACTATCGAGGGGCAAGTTATTGATGCGCCTATTGCTGGGGCTCTGGTTAATCTGAGTGTCGGCACTCAAAGTTTTAACACCACAGCGGATAACCAAGGCTTTTATAGCTTAAATGTCACAGTGGAAGACTTAAATGCAATGATGGTTATTTCTGCGCAAGGCATTGAAGCGAATGGGCAGCAATATGTGACCTTAAAAAGTTATCTTGGCACTGGTGCTTTCTTAGTGCAAAACAGCGATGCGCAAAGAATAGTGACCAGCAGTGATGTACCTAGATTAAACATCACTCATGTTTCAACAGCCGAATCTTTTTTATTACGGGACAAAGGCCTTAGTCTTACTAACAACGCCGAGTTACAAGCGGCCAAGGCAGAATTGAATTTTGAAGAAGTATTAGAAATTGCAGCTTTTATCAAACTATTGGTAGATCACCCTGATTACACTCTTGAAGACGGGCAAACTATAGAATCACTATTAACTCAAGATGATGAGTCAGTTCAAGCTCTGGTCAATGACTATCTAATCTCTTTAGGTTTCTCAAATAACGCATTTAATTATTCAAATAAATATGAAGCTGATTTAGCAACTGCAAAAGAACAGTCGATTGCGTTGTTGACTGGACCACTGGCACTTGTACCTGAAATGTTTGCTGGCGGCCAAGTTGTAGAAAGCAAAATCACTCAGCCTGGTTATAGTGCACAATTTCCAAAACTAATTGATTATGTATCGGCATCTGCTGGAACTGTTAATCAGCACAGATTTGATACCTTAACGATGGATTGGTCAGTGGTGTCAGGCTCATTAGCGCATCAATTTCCACAGCTGGTCGAAAACAGTTATGCAATAACGCAAAATAGCTTGTATGGCTTTGAACCTAGTGTGGGAGCGTATATATACCAGCTTTATCAACAAAACCCTGACAAATTTCCAACAGGCTATATAGATTACGTATGTGCTAATAAGGACGTTTATAAACCTATATCTGTTTCAGAGAATTATTTTCAAGCCCAGAAACGTACTGAAAGCACTTGTACATTAGCGCTGCCTGAAGGTTTAAGTTGGCAGGGCGATACGCCTTATCAAACTGAATCTGAAACCTCATTTGTTGAAATGACCGTCGCCTCGCAGCAGCAGGTTAGCTTGACAGATGCAGAAAATTTGCACGGCACTTGGGCGCTGCCGGTGCGTTATGCACCAGATTACGATAGTACCTATGGAAATGTGGGGGTGGATATTTTTACCTTTAGTCCAGACGGCACTGCGATGGGAAAATACACGCAGTCGACTTATAATTGGAGCATCAGTAGTGGCACATTGCAATTGTCCAACGACAGTGAAACATTGCTATATACTCCGTATAAAAGGAAATCTGTAACCTTAGAAACAGTTGTCAGTGTTTCAAAAGATGGAAAACTAGTTGAACGCTTTGCAGGTTCAATGGCTAAGTTTGAAAGTGATTCGGCTAGTTTGGTTGAGCAACTCCAATTGGAATACCCATTGATGCTCAATTACACCAATGCCAATCGATATGCTGCGGGTTGGAAAGGTCATCGGCCATTGCATTTTTCCGGATTGTATCTCGCTGCAGATTACACTGGCTTCGCAGACGTTACGTCAAGTGGTGACTCTTTAAGCCCTTTGACATGGAGTAGCATCAATAACCAAATTGATTTGGTTATTCCAGTTTATTATGACCCTGACACCATCGCTTTAAAACAGTTAACGGTTATTAATCAAATCAGCGATGACGCTGTTTTTGTCGTCGAATATTGGCAACAATGGCGCGATTATAATGTGGATGGAGTGATCACCGATGATGAACTGCTTATCTACAGGCATCCCACCATTACTCGTCTTAAGATAATGGATGTAAGTGAGTTATCTAGCGATTGGCAGGATAGTATTTTGTATTCGGGTAACTAACGCACAATCACACAGCAAGCCGGTACTTGCTATACCGGCTTTAAGCTTTAATAGTTCTTATCTACAACTATCTATTTTTCACATCTAATCGTACGTTTTTCGCACGACTGTTTTATGTTTTTGCTATAACTAGGTTACACTCAATCACTGAGGAATAATCTGATGCATTTGCCTGCTGCGCCAAAATGGTAATTGTAACTAAGTTGAGCAATTAGGCCTTTGGAACAGGGAAATGAATAAACTAGTACTTCTGGTATTCCTTACATTGAGCGTGTGCGGAGAAGAATCACTTCGTCCAACAAAAATGACCTTTTCATACGTTGATCATCCTACGATGGTAAATTATTTAGTTCCGCTTATTGAGTCGACTTACCAAAAATTAGATATAAAAACTCATTTTATCGCCCAACCTTCAAATAGGAATTTACGGCTATTAGAGGATAATTTGATTGATGGGGATGTGGGATATCTATTGAGCGAGGTAACCGATTACGAAAACATATTCTTCGTAGAACCACCGGTCACCACAGCATTTTACACTCTATTATGTCAGCCGAATTCGCCTTGTTCGGAATCTGTGTTACTCGATGAAACGCAAATATTGGTATCAACGGTAGCCTCAAAAAATGGCTTTCTAAATGGTTATAAAGGAGAGGTGAAAAATCAGTTTTACACGGTTAATAATCTTTCATTGATCCCGCAATTTATTACCGAAAAACGCTTCGACTACGCTATCTACCCTACTACCAGCGACGAATTATGGCGGATTCAAACCGCCGATTTTCAACATGTAAAGCTTCATCAGTTTAATCTGTACCACGTACTGATCAAAAAGTATCAGTTTATGGCAGATGAGGTTTCACAGGCGTTGCAAGAAGCACTAAAAGAGCGAACGGCTAAGCAACATAAAAATGAGTTGCAGTAAGTAAATCTTCCAACCAACCCAAATCATAATAGTGTGTTGTAAATAAGCACATATCCTGGCGAGTGATTTTTAGCTCTTCTTGCGTCTGTTTTAGTGCATAACGGCTACTTTTAATGCTCAATTCCTTACATCGATTTAAAGGTGCTATATAACAAGCCCACTAATAATATGCGCGTTTATCTCATCCTAGGGGACGCTTCACCGAGTATGCGTAGAAAAGGCTTTTAACTTCAAAGGCTTTGCTTTAACAATGATGGACTGATCTTTCAAAACAATAAGAGAAATCCATGTTTGTTTATTCCACAAGAATGGTGAGTCACTCATTTTTAGCAGTAAATCGTATAACAGTGGCAACGATTTTTAGTCTGTTACTTGTTGCTTGTGGAGGTTCAGGAGGCAGTGCTGAGGAGCCTAAATCAACTGAACAGCCTAAACCTGCCCCGACAATCTCGCAATTTTCCTTTACCAAAGAAGATAACCCAGCATTGAGTTCTGATATAACGTTGACCACTTCGGCCAATCACGTAAGCGGTCGAGTGCCAGTTGGGGTTAAATTAAATGAGATGGTGGCGACTGTTCAACATAACGGCGCACGACTTTTGGTCAATGACATTGTTCAAGTAAATGGCTCAACTGAAAACGACTTTACACAAGTGTTGACTTACAACATTGAAATGGAAGATGGCAGACAAGCATCTTATTCTGTAGATGTGATTTCCTTTACCGGCTTGCCGGTTATTTCTCTAAACATTGACGGTGAAGGACAAATAAATTCTAAACAGGATTATGTCACCGGGACTTTCGCTATTGATGGTGGACGTGGATTTGATGATTTCGCCATCGCGGATATGAAAATTCGTGGCAGAGGAAATTCCACCTGGTTCATCCATCCGAAAAAGCCTTATCAAATGAAACTTGAGGATAAAGCATCTGTATTAGGGATGCCGGATAAAAAGAAATGGTTATTTCTGGCCGAATATTCTGATAAAACCATGCTCAGAAATACTATAGCATTTGAAATGGGCTATTTAAGTGTTTTGGATTGGACCCCTAGAAGTCAGTTTGCCGAAGTTTTTATTAACAACCAATACAATGGCACTTACAACATTACTGAAAAACTCGAAGAGGGTAGTAACCGAGTTGATCTAGGCGATGATGGATTCTTGCTGGAAATTGATCAACTCGACCGCCAAGGTCCTGATGATGTTTATTTCTATACTGAACGTTTTTTAGTGGTAGTCAAAGAGCCTGAGATAAGCCCGGATGATGCCGAGTATGAATATATATCATCCCTTATTAATCAATTTGAAACTAACTTATTCAGCTCGGATTTTGCTGATCCGATTTTCGGCTATGCAAAATACATCGATGTAGACACCTTTGTCGATTGGTACTTGATCAGTGAAATTACCAAGAACGTCGACTCGCAGTGGTATTCGAGTATTTACTTTAATGTAAAGCCGGGTCAGAAAATTAATATGGGACCCTTATGGGATTTCGATTTATCCTTCGGTAATGTCGACTATGCTGACTCACAGTACACCGAAGGATTTTGGGTAAAGGATAATCCTTGGTTCGCGCGGTTATTTCAAGACCCAGTGTTTGTAAACAAAGTGAAGGCTCGCTTCGATTATTTTAAAAATAACCAAAACCTTATCTTGGATAAAATTGACAGTTACGCACAACAATTACAGTGGTCGCAGCAGGAGAATGATGACAAATGGCAAACCTTGGGGGTTTATGTTTGGCCAAACTCAGTTGTGCATAGCACTTATCAACAGGAAGTTGACCATCTGAAAAGCTGGTATAGCGCTAGGATGAGCTGGCTCGAAGAGGCCTTAGACGGGCTTTAGCTATATTAACTCCGACTCATTTATTCTGCAGTCATGCCTGGCTGACGCAACGTTAATCTATGAGCAAGCCAGGCTGTCGGTAGGTATGCTGCGACAAGATCTAAACAACTAAACCAAAGGGGAGCGGGCAACATATATACACTTGCGATCCCACCGAGTAAAAACAAAAAACCAACAGTGTAGGCTGGTCCAGACGTTCTGCTAGGTGTCAGCAGTGCCGCAACCAATGCGCCAACGAATGTGCCCATACTGTGAGCGAGAAATGGAAAGATAAAATGCTTGGGCTCAAACAAGTGAATCGAGGCTTGGAGCCCTTCGGTAGTGGTAATATCTGCTCCTGCAGGTGCCGGAATAATGCTACCACTAACCATTATGAGTGACATGTTTACTATGCTGCCAATCACTAAACCGGCGATTGTTGCTAACACTAGGCGAATAACCCTTGGCATATATTTCTGCTTATCTGACAACTAATAATTTATATTACATATGCCATTTCATTTTTCAAAGTTTATCTTTATCGCAGCATCCTATTTTTTAAATAGGCTGGCATTGTCTTAGAGGCTCAGTTTTATCAAAGAAGATCGATATTTCGGCTATTGTGATACCGAATTTTTGCATGTATGAGCGATTCATCATCCGATTCTCATCCATTTTATACATCCAGTCGTCTACCACCAAATCGTATTCAGTGTCGCCTACTGGTACACGCAAAGTATATTTCCAATTAAATGCTGCGCCATTGGACTGTCCAGAGGCCTGACCGATAACATCATCGGCGCTGCCAATTACCTTGCCATTGTCTAACATCTCAAGTGACCATATTCGGATTTGCTGTTCACCGTCATTGTAGTAAAAGGTCTCATGCAACTGGCCCTTGTTGCCCTGCCACGTCCCTATGATATCCACACAGAAACGGCGGCTAAGTTTGGTGGAGTAATCTTGCACTATGCCCCAGGCTGTTACGTTGCCATTGAAATATGTGCTTAGCTCGAAGTTAGGTTTGGTATCATTGTATTCCTCAAGTGAGGTACTGCAACTGACTAGAAATACACTACTTATAATCACTATCAACGCATTTTTAATCATTTGCTGGCTCCAATTAGTTGCTTTCTCAAGTCAGGGTAACTGGATTTTTCATCCAGCCAGATACGCAAAAAGTTAGGTCCGAAACTACTATCTGCAATACTACCAATAGGCTTGTTATCAAAATAAAAGTGGCTTTGACCTACTTCGTTGACTACCAATAACAGCTCATTGTTTTTGCGAATATCTGGCCAAATTGGTTTGAGTTTACTAATCCAGCTGTCAATATCATCCTGACTGACACCCAACTTTTGCCATTCTTGCTCGGTTCTATCGACCAAATCTATGGCTTTTATATTACGCAAATAATGAATCTTTAAAGCTTGTGGAAACTCGTTTGGCTGGTAATCACCGGTTTGGGTGTAAAGTTCAGAGCGATAAATATCTAGAAAGAAAATTTCCAGTTTTGCTTCACCAACTTTTTTGTAGCCTTCGATAGGATTCGACATAGACATACCACTCGTTGCTAGCAACAAGCTTAGGACAATGAATTTTAGATAGGGGCTAGTTAAGCGTGGCATCATCATGACATTATCGCGTTAGAGCGGCAGAGTAAGCAGGTTTACTCAGCACAAGTTGCACGGTGCTGATAGTGCGCTCCAAAAAGCCCCCTTCACAGTAACTGAAATAGTAACGCCACATTTTCATGAACCGTTCATCATAGCCTTCTGTGGCTAACACCTCTTTGTTTTCTAATAACTGTTGATGCCAATCCTGCAGTGTCTTCGCATAATCTAAACCAATATCATGTAGGTCTCGGATCATCATATCGGTATGGCTTTTAAGATGCTGATTGATTAATAAATGGGAGGGGAGGTAGCCTCCTGGGAAAATGTGTTTTTGAATGAAGTCGACATTTTTACTGTAGCTCTCAAGTCGCTGATCATTAATGGTAATGGCTTGGAGCAACATAACGCCATGATTTTTCAGTAAGCTTGAGCACTTTTTGAAGAATGTAGGCAGGTATTCTTTGCCAACCGCCTCAATCATTTCAATCGAAACTAGTTTGTCGTATTGGCCTTCTAGTAAGCGATAGTCCTCTTTGAGTAAAGTGATTTTGTTTTGTAAGCCTTCTCTTGCAATCCACTGACTGGCATAGGCGTGCTGTTCATCAGATATGGTGGTGGTGGTGACGCGGCAGCCATAATGCTTGGCGGCATAAATTGCCAAGCCTCCCCATCCAGTGCCTATTTCAAGTAGATGGTCACTTTCGTTTAATTGTAACTTCTCGCAGATTACTCTGAGCTTATAATCTTGGGCTTCAGCAAGGCTAGCATCTGCTGCGGGATAAATTGCCGATGAATACATCATGCTGTTATCTAAAAAACGCGTGTAGAGTTTGTTACCCAAATCATAATGAGCCGAAATATTTTTCTTGGCACCCGTTTGGGAATTTTTGTTAGCTAAGTGACGAATTTTTCGTATTGGCAGTGCCAGCCATTCCATTTTGGATTCCCACGCATCGAGCATGTCAAGATTACGGGCAAAAATACGAATGACGTTGGTTAGATTGGGCGTGGTCCAACTTCCATCAGTATAGGTTTCACCAGAGGCGACGCTGCCACCAAAAAGTAATTTTTTATAGGTAGACATATCATGGATATCAATCTCGGCGTGCAGATCACTGTCACGCTCACCAAATGCATCAACGAAAACACCGTTTTCTTTTATCACTAACTGACCTTGGGGTAAGCTGGCAAAGATCCTTAGCATGATGCTACGACATAATTTATTCGACCACGACAGGGAACGAGGTGCGTTCAGGGTCTGTTCTCCGTTTACCATAACTACTTTTTACCTTGTGCTGGATGGGAATAAATCGGCATGCGCTTGATAAATAACTTGAGGGCTTGCCAATATATTCCGACTACAGTTTTAATTGCCATACTTGGAATCCTTAACACTACGCGTCTGAGGCTAGAAGAGTTCAATTCGCCGCGCGTTAAATTCAGTTGAGCGACAAAATGCTTAGTTTGCTGATGACACGCCAGACTTACTGTTAAGCTGTGTAACGGCTGTGAAATGTTCCATTTATATTGCATATCCAAAGGATTGAAGGGTGATACATGGAATTCTTTTTGGCTATCATGCTGGCTATCTAAATCAACTAGGTAACAGTGGCGTTCATTCCATGGCGTGTTACTAACTTCGGCAAGCAGATGACTATAGCTACCACCTGGGTTGCGCAAATAATAGAAATTCACTGGACTAAAATACAAGCCTAGTGTTCGCAGGGGGCTGAGCAGGAATACCTTGCCAGTTAAAGGTTGCCCTGCAAGTTCAGACATTTTATCAATCACACATTCTGTCAATGGCAGGGATGGGTCGCCTAAAAAGTCCGATCGCCTAAATTGTATAGGGGCAAACTTGCTTGTTGAAAAGCCACGGACTTTTTGTTCGATATTGTCAACATCGTCAAGCTCTAACCAAAACATGTTTACCTGATAGCTGAATTTGTGCGACTTGGGCACGAATCGGGCATGCTTTACTTCACCACTATAAATTGCGCTGTCCATTACAGCGATGTTCCAAATTCTGCACAGACATCAAGTGCACTGCGTACACCGTCTTCATGGAAACCGTTGTACCAGTAGGCACCACAAAAATGCAGGCCCTGTTGCCCGGATATCTCGTTGCGCCGGGCTTGCGCATTGATAGTGGTTTGATTAAATTGCGGGTGGGCATAATTATAGCGGCCCAGTATTTTATCGGCTGCAATATCTTTGGAGTTGTTCAGGGTCACACAAAATGTTGTTGATGACTCAATGCATTGCAATATGTTCATATTATAACTAAGCACTGCAGGGGCCTGATGCTCTTGTGCGTCGCCTTTCAAAAGGTAATTCCAACTGGCCCAAGCCAATTTACGTTTGGGTAACACACTTGTGTCTGTGTGCAACACCACCTCATTAGGCAAGTAGTTGATACTGCCCAAAATGTCTTGTTGTGTTTGGCTCGGTTCGGATAGCATAGCCAGTGCTTGGTCACTGTGACAGGCAAAAATCACTTCATCGAATTGATGTTCCACGTTGTTCACCATAACAGCATAGCCACTTTGGCTGGCGACCACCCTTTGCACCGGACTATTAAGTTTAATCGCGCTTTCAAAGCCTTTGGTAAGCGGCGCGATGTAGCTACGTGAGCCACCGATAATACTGTACCACTGTGGCCTGTCGGTAATATTTAACAGGCCATGGTTGTTGAAAAATCGTAGGAAAAATTGAAATGGGAAGGCTTTGATATCCTCCAAGCTAGTGGACCAAATTGCAGCGCACATAGGCAGAATATAGTTGTATGCAAAGTCATCGCTAAGCTTTTGCTGCTGAATGAATTCAAACAAGCTTAAATCACCGTAGTCGAGGTTCTTACGGGCGTTTTCCTTACACACTTTATTGAATCGCAGAATATCTCTTACAATCCGCCAGAACTTGGGCCGCAATATGTTTCGGCGTTGAGCAAATAAACTATTTAGAGTATTGCCATTGTATTCCAAATTTTGTGCAATATTCTTAACGCTAAAACTCATCTCAGTTGGCTGGGACTTGACCCCTATTTTGTCCATTAATTTAATGAAGTTCGGATAAGTCCAATCATTGAATACGATGAATCCTGTATCGATTGCATAGTGCTTTCCATCAACCTCTACATTTTTGGTAGCTGTATGCCCGCCTATATAATCATTGGCTTCAAAAACTGTTATATCATGTTGTTGATGTAACAAGTGAGCGCAGGTTAACCCTGAAATACCCGAGCCAATAATTGCAATTTTTTTACCCATTTAAATGGATTCCTTAATTATTTTTATTAGGATTGGCGCATCTTTTTGCAGATGGCAACTTGCCAGCTAGTGGGCAATAGATTGAGGGTGCGCAATATCAGACTAAATCCCCAGGGGAAGTAAATATTGCTTCGGCGCTTTTCGATGCCTTTTAAAAATGCGCGTGCCGCCTGTTTTGAGCTGATTTTCATTGGCATTTCGAAGTCGTTTTTATCAGTTAATGGCGTTTCAATAAATCCAGGAGAAACGCTTTGCAATAAGATCTGCTTGTCTGCAAGGTCAACTTCGAGGCTTTTACAAAAGTAGTGCAGCGCTGCTTTACTTGCTCCGTAGGCCTGACTGCGGGTAAAAGGAAGAAGCCGAGCAAGACTGTCTACCATAACCACTTGATTACCCGCTTTTAAGGTCGGCAAAACCGATTCCACGCAATTTACAATACCAAAAAAATTGGCGCTAAATACCCGTTCAAACATGGCTGCTTCGAACTGATTTACATCTACGTACTCGCATACCCCCGCGTTGAACACATAAATATCTGCCTGCACGCTTGCCAAGGCCTGCTTGGTTTGTTGTGCATCACTGACATCAAAGGCTAAGCTTTGAACGTTTGAATGGCTACTCAGCTGTGCTAGTTTTTGCTGGTTGCGGCCGCAGGCAATAACCTGGTACCCATTTTCAGCTGCCGTCTTGGCCAAGCTCTCACCAATGCCTGATGTTGCCCCTGTTATCAATATTGTTTTCATACCACGATTAACCGATATACCTAGTCATGCTTAATTGATATAAATACCGAAGAACTGCCGTTTGAGATCATATAGCTAATCAAATGAGTTTTATCTCTGGGTCCGACTATCGCTGGATAAAGGGCGGACTAAAAAAGTAAATTTAGTCACACAAAGCAAGTTTTGGTCAATATGGCATTTTCACCTGACTGTTAGTGAAAATGTGAGACCTCCAGATGCTTTAACTATAGTTCACAAGCCACAAAAAAGCCGGTATTCATACACCGGCTTATCTATGGTTAAAGTCTGCACAAACGCTTTGTGAAACTTAGCGATTTAATGCCTCAGCAATGGCTTTAGCTTACAGTGGCACGTAACATCCACGCGGTTTTTTCATGGACCCGCATACGGTCTGACACTAGTGCTGCTGAAGATTCATCATCTGCATCTTGAGCTAATTTAAGCACTTTACGACAAGTTTTGACAACTTGCTCATGACCGTTGGTCAACAACGTCACCATTTCACTTGCTTCTGGAACGCCGTCGACTTCATTGATAGAGCTCAGCTCAGCGAAGGCTTTATAAGTACCAGGTGCGGCTACACCTAAGGTTCGGATCCGTTCTGCAATATCATCAACGGCAATAGCTAATTCGGTATAATGCTCTTCAAACATTAAATGTAGTTCGCGGAATTGTTTGCCAGTCACATTCCAGTGAAAGTTGTGGGTTTGAAGATACAAAGTATAGCTATCAGCAAGTAGGCTCTTTAAGCCCTGAGCTATTGCTTCACGATCTGTCTTATCAATACCAATATCAATTTTCATCTGTTTCTCCTTGTTGAATGATTAGGTTAAGCTTACTGCACTCGAGAGAGTAGAATCCAATATGCCTTTTCGATTGGGAGTATCACATTTATTGATTCACAATATATTACGCATTTCCAACCATGTGCTAATTTGTTGATCTATATCAGCTGGGTAGGGCACTCCATCCTCAACACCGGCATAAAGTAAACACATATCAGCGCGCTTCACAAAGACGCTATGATATTTGCTTATCCAAAATGATAGGTGTTTTCTTAGTGCATCTGCCGCGGGAAAAGTTTCAGTCACCATAGGATTAGATTGAATTATTTTGAGCATTGCCTGATTACTCTTGAGCAACTCTCCTTCGGTGATGCCGCGAATCTGAGCAAACACGAAACGTTCCTGGTCATTCAATGCTGGGTAGTATTTAGCAAAAAACTTTTCGTATTGTAATTCCCGCTGAACCCCTAAACGACGGGTGATCATCTCGACTAACTCATTACGTCGTTTAACCTGAGCACTAAAGGCGTTATAGGAAATCCCCTGCTGTATATGTAATGCCAAAATATCTCGTTCTAGGTTGAGTTGGCGAGTCCAATAATTTGTCGCCAGCGCCAACAATAATAAAAGCAAGGCAATTGCCATCATCATCAAGGCGGCGGAGGAACGAATCGAGCGTTTTGTCGAATGAAAGTAGACTTTACCGGTTTTGCTTGAATCCTCGGTGGGAATGCTGATTGAGGTGGTGTTGTTGAGCTTGGCTGGTGGACGTTGTAGAGTTGAATCTGCATCCCAAACTAATCTATAGCCCTTACGAGGCAGAGTCTGCAAACACTTGTTATTGCCGCCAGCCAGCATAAAGGCCTTGCGCAATCGGGAAATAGCATTATTTAACACATCATCGCTGATGATCTGATTGGGCCAAACTTGCTGCAGGATCTGCTCTCTGCTGACCACTTCACCGTTGGCCGCATACAGCGTAAGTAATACGTCCATGGATTTTGGCTCAACATGAGCTTCCGCTAGCGAGCCTTGTATACGTCCAAGAGACGGTTCAACAATACAGTTGGCAATTTGTAGTGAATTTGACATGTCTCTATCAGCTAAATTTTTAATCAAATTATTGTGCTAACCATCTAGTAAAGGCAAAGTAATAAAATTGTCCGCTGTGCCAAGTTATCTGCTATGCAGGCGTAATTAACCCTATACACCTCACTCTGCCTAACTATCCCTCTTTAACAATAGTCTACTGATAGGTTTTCCATAGGTTTTTGTTAGAACATTGTTTCTAATTACTGATATTTCTGAGATGCACGGTATCGGCAATGCATATTGCTTAAAACTCATCTAAAAGGAAATAGATATGACAACAATAACGCGGTTTTCTCAGCAGATTCTACAACTTAGTAGGCTATGTTTATGTAGTCTGTTTTTTTCGTCAATAGGGGCTAATGCCGCTTTGGTTCAACTTGAAAGTAACCTTTCACCTATTTCTGTCGGACAAGACTTTTGGCTTACTTTGAATGTCCAAGACCGGGATAGCAGCATCATCAGCGCGTTAGATTTGAGACTGTTTTTTGATAGCCAACTGGCTCGTTTAAATACCGTAGAGTTCGGGCAATTTCTTGGCGGGGCGAGTGATAGCTTGCAAGACAGTTCTATTGAGTTAAATCAAGTGTCAGTAACAGAGCTTTCTTTGCTTGGAAACGACACGTTAGCACTGCTGCAAGATATACAAAATCCGTCAATGGATTTATCCCTTATGCGTTTTAATTTTACTGCAATTGAACAAGGTCAGTTCAGCATATCTAAAGATTATATCGATTTATTCGATGGAAATTTTATCCCTCAAGACACAGAAATGCTTGCCTTGTCACTGTCAATTTTACCCAATAGCCAACACGTAACGGCGCCACACTACATGGGCTTGTTTATTAGCCTAATTGTCATAGGATTAACGGCGCGGAGGAGTCAGGTATGAAGACCTTACAATTCAGAAAAAGTATCATATTTGCCTGTACGGCAGGGCTACTATTTTTTGCCGTGCTAAGTCATGCACAGGTCTGTGATGTGGATAGTGACAATGATGTCGACCGGTTTGATATTGGACATATTTTTCAAGCAAGAAATCAAAATGCGATTTTCGATAATGATCCACGAGATGAAAATGCTGACGGCCGCATTACCTTGGGTGATGCAAGAGCCTGTGTACTTCACTGTACAGCAGGTCGCTGTGCACCTATCGAGGATCCCAATCCCTTAGCTCGCGCGACCTTAATTATAGTAGATACCTTTGGTACTCCCATCCCCTTTGCTGTAATCGAGCGGCTTAGTGACGGCGAGCAAGCCACAACCGATAATAGTGGTGTTGGCGAGCTTGCAGCCTTTGCCGCCAATAGTCAGTCGGTGGTGTCTGTAAGGGCTAATGGTTATGCCAAGGGCGTGGCGCGTTTAGATATCGGGCCAGCACAATCTAGTGTTTCTCAACGTATCGTGCTGCGTCGGCGTGAACTAGCAAAACAGGCTCCGGTAGACGCAGAGGTTTGGTTGGTTGGTATGGATGGCACCAGTGTCATGCTCCCAGCCAATGGTTTTGTTGATCAGCAGGGCAATCGAGTCACCGGTAATATTGGAGTATTCATGACGCCAGTTGATGTATCAGTGGATGAGTTAGGCAATGGCTTTCCGGGTCTTTATGCTGGTATACCCGAAAATGAATCCAGCGAATTTCCACTGGTAAGTTTCGGGGTAGTTGAATTTTTCTTTGCCCAAAATGGTCAGGAGCTGCAACTTGCACAGGGTGAGTCAGCCGGTATTGTGATGCCATTGTATCTGGATATATATCCCGACGGCAGCAGCGTGCAAGTGGGGGATGAGATCCCATTGTGGTACTTGAACGAAGAAACTGCAGTATGGGAGCAGCAAGGGATTGGCAGGGTCGTGTTGTCGCCTCACTCTACAACAGGGCTTGCGTTACAGGCTGAAGTTCAGCACTTTAGCTGGTGGAACATTGACTTATTTGGCGGTGGAGATAGCGATAACCCTAATCTTCCTAAAAACTTCAAGGCTGATGTTACGGTTGTGACGCCACAAAGTTATGCGGGATTTACCACTTATGCGTTGCTGCGCGCCAGCAGCAGTGCAGTGCGCTCTATATCGTCTCGTACCGTTTCGTTAAATACCCCTAAAACTTTATTTGTATTCGAGGGACAAACTTGTTTTAGCGCCAGAGCCTTTGTTGTCCTCGATGGTCTGAGTGAATTCATTGGTGAATCTGAGCGCGTGTGTGGATCCTTTGTTAGTGAGCAAGATAATCACCAGCAAATTGATCTGCTAATTGACACTGATTTACCTTTTCGTGGGGCTATAGTGGCACCGTTATGCAGTGTGGTCGAGCAGCCGTTCGGCCCGGCAATCGTCAAGGGGATCAGAGGGAGTGCGCCTTTTACCTATCATCAATCATCGGGATTCCCAAGCGGGCTAGCTGTGGACTCCAGAACCGGTATAATTTCTGGTACTCCAACAGATGTAGGCATCTTTAACCTAGTCACAATCATCGAAGAGCACAATGGTGACAATCATGTTCTACCGGCATATTCGGTTGAGATTGCAGACTTATTGACTATTAGCATCGACTTTCCAGATGACTTACAGCTAGGTGATTTCATTGAAACTGAACCTCCGGTCGTGAGCGGCGGCTGCTCTCCTTATCGTTATAAATTAGCGGAAGGTGATTTACCGGATGGCTTGATGGTTGATAGTCGTACAGGTGTTATTTCAGGTATTCCAACCTCTGCAGGAACAAGCACATTCACATTGGAGGTTTTTGATGGCTCGGGAAGTCGCGCGCAAACTGAGTCGCAAGAGGTGATATTTGGTCAACCTATACTAGTATCAGCTCAAATTGCCACACTAACCCCCGGTCAATCTTGGTCATACAATGTTTCTGATATGGTGTTAAACCAAGGCGGTGATGTCATCAGCTACAGCGTAACAAATTTGCCAAGCTGGCTGGAATACAATGACATCTTGGGTGTATTGACAGGAACTCCGCTAATTGAAGGACAATATCAATTTGATATTACCGGCAGTAATGAAGCAGGCCAATCTACTGTTACTGTGACCCTCACGGTGTTAATGAACTTACTACCGCCAGCTAATATTAGCGCAGTTGCGTTAGGTGATGCCTTGCAATTGGCCTGGCAAGAGGTTGAAGGGATTAATGAGTATCAAGTAACGGTGAGTGATCTGGCAGACAATATCCTTGAGCAATTTATAGTGAGCGGCGGGCAGGCTTGGTTAACGGGCTTACCCTTGAATACTGAGTTTAGTATTACCCTTGCCAGTGTTTTGAACGGTGAGTTCTCGGAGCCAAGTGCAGCGATTATTTCCCCCCAGTTGAGCGGTGTACAGACTATCTTACTGCAAACCGGTTTCGGTGAACGGCTATTTCAGCCTGATGATATGCAATTTGATCATGCGAACCAAGATCTGCTGCTGATTGGCAATAGAGTCGTCCGTATCCCATTGGAGAATCCTGCACAGTGGACGATAGTGAGCTCTCAAGGTCAGTCGCTTAAAGGTGTATCTAGTGCCTATGTGAATGCAGATATGGGGTACGTGTTTAGCAGCCAATTCTCTGCTTCAGCTCCTTTCAGTGTTAGCTGGCTGCTATCGATGCAAGACCCTGTGCAGGTTGTGGGACAACTGCCATTATTGCCAGGGGAAAGAGCGCTAAGACCGAGTATTGTGCAAGGCAACGTATTTGATAATTTAATCGCCTTAAATGTAAAGCAAGATAATACCTTGTGGTGGAGAGTCATGTCACAAAATTTCGATGGCAGCTCACAAATTAAATTGAATAGTAATCAGGTAGATTGGCCGCTTGTTGCGCCGGGGTTAACTATTCGAAATGATATTTTATATGCTGTTGAACCTGCTCTAGTTAAAGCAACAAATCAATTGGCGGTACCGATCCAAGCTGGACAAAATTTGCAGACTGGTAGTGCTTTAGTCCTTGTTGATGAGTTACAAAATGCACCCGCTGCGTTACCCAGCATGTTTCCGTTGCAGAACTGTTTTAGTGACTTCGATGATGGACCTGATAACTATTTGGCGGCAGAAATTAGCGAAGTAGCGGATAGTTCGTCCAACAATTTGCTGATATTTGCCCAAAATTCGGATGATGGGTTGGGCGGCTTGGTTAGACTTGATACAGCGTCTGGTGATTGTCAGATGCTGCTTGGCCAAAGCGTGACAGAAGGTCAAATAGGGGATGCTGGTGTATTTCGCTTAAATGAGCGGAGTCAGGTAGAACTTAAACAGGTCAACAGTAATGATGTATTAGTCTTGATTAGGAACGATTTTGATAGTTTCCCAATCATCGATTATAAACTTTACGTTTTCTCCCTCTTAGAAGGAAATCTTACCCAGTTGATGAATATACAATACGACCTAGGTAATTTTGATTAATTTTAATCTTTTCTGCTACTAGAACCTAGCCAATTCAACTGTCCATTGCAGCTTGAATTGGCTCTGGGGTTTTCATCTTCCTCCCTTTAATTTTTATCCACTAATCCTATATTTGCTGTGCACTACCATCATTTTCGTGATGCCTGTCTATGAACCTGAGTCAGGGAGTAGCGATGAGGGGAGTAGCGATGGGTGATGAGATGGACGCTCCCCAATACGGCGTCAATGCGCCAAAATAGTAGTTCTTAAACAAGACTATTTACATAGGGAACGTCCAATATGAAGCTTAAAACAATTACCATCGATTTGGCAAAGACTGTATTTCAAGTGTGCGGAGTAAATGAACATATTAAACCGCAATTTAATAAGAAATTAAAACGGACTGAGCTACTTGATTTTATGCGCCAACAACCACCTACGTTGGTGGTGATGGAAGCCTGTTATTCATCGCATTACTGGGGGCGTGAAATTGCTAAATTAGGTCATGATACCAAGCTTATACCAGCCCAACATGTCACGCCTTTTGTGCGAGGCAACAAGAATGACCATAACGATGCTTTTGCCATAGCAGAAGCCAGCCAGCGCTCACATATCCGCTTTGTCCCCGTAAAATCTGAGCAACAGCAAGAAATTAATTGCTTGCATCGAATTCGAGAGCGCTTAATTAGAAACAAAACGGCCCTGAGTAACCAGATACGCGGGTTGTTAAGTGAATTTGGGGTAATATTTCCTTGTGGCCACGTGGCCTTGTGTGCAGGATTAGCCCAAGTAATTGATAGCGAACAACGCAGTAACCAGTTGAGAACCATGATGCGCGCGTTAAAGGCAGAATATGAAGACACACGCTCTCGCATCAAGGCCATTGAGCAGCAATTGCATCACTTTGTTAATAACAGTGAAAGTGGCAAAATATTGCTCAGCATCCCAGGGATTGGTTTCATTAATGCCTCAGCGTTTTTAGCCGCCATTGATAAAGGCCAGGCGTTTAATAATCCCAAAGAATTTGCCGTGTGGTTAGGGCTGACGCCTAAACAACACGCCTCAGGCAATATCAGTAAGATGGGCGGCATTACCAAACGCGGAGACCGTTATTTACGTAAACAACTGGTACATGGTGCGCGGTCTGTCGTGAGTCGTGCCGCGCAAAGAACTGATCCGTTATCACTGTGGGCCACTAAACTTCGCGTTACCAAGCCGTTTAATAAAGTGGCAGTCGCCGTCGCCCATCGTTTAGCACGTTTAATCTGGATATTGCTCACACGTCAGGAGCACTATCGCGTTACGTCCTCACAAGTGAGCGCATAACATGAATCACTTTACGTTATCCCTGTCGAGCTCAATTCCGTGTAGGACAAAGGCACCAAGCCTGTGTGGGTGTTGTGGAAGGCAAGACACGGGATAACACTTACTTTACCTACCCCGCTTAGTCATAAAATGATGAAGAAAACGGTCTACCTACCTCATCAAAGCCAGACTTAGACACGGATAACAATCCGACTGGGTGTTTTTAGGCGATAAGGTTCGGAGTTCATCAGAGGCCAGCGTTGATTAAACCAACGCTAATAAAGAGCCTGAATATATGTCAGAACTAAGCCATTTTAGACTGCCTTCAAGACAACAGACTAGCGGTAATAGAATAGTAAAAACGTAATTCGTGCAGAAAATCAGCACGAAGGGGCAATTAGTACGTTGACATCAGGGGAGCGTCCATATATGTCTATGTAAAGGGAATTGAGGTGGGTGTCCATGTAAAGAAATTGATAATTTATTTAATCGTTATGCTGGCGTGATACTTTCGTGATATTTGCTACTTATTCTAAGCATGGCTTGCGGTTATTTCTTGTTAGTTATTAAGTATCTGTTATCAGGGAGCGTTAAGTGGGTTAACGAAGATAACGATTACTATCCAATAATATTGGTTTGACAGACTAGAGATTTAAGCCACTCATTGTGCCTTTGCTAGTTGAAAGGCATGTTGGTTTGAATGCTGGAAGATCATAAACATGAAGATATTTAATACAGGAATGGTAATTATCACCTTGGGGCTTAGTCTGTCTCAATTGGTGAACGCAACAACGATTGAAGTAAAGGTTAATAACCTGTTTGATCCCGGAGGCTTGGCTATTACGCCAGTTTGGTTGGGCTTCCACGATGGCACCTTTGATACCTTTGATCTCAACATTAGCGCATCTATGTCTTTGCAAAATTTAGCTGAGAACGGTGATACATCGGGGATTGAGAGTGACTTTGCTGGCTCTCAATCTAGCGGTGTCCAACACGTTTTGACCTCTGGAATGATGCCTCCCATTTTTCAACCCGGACAATCTGCAACCAGTGGACTAATTGAGGTCGACGCTGCAACAAGTGGATATTTCAGCTTTTTGTCAATGTTGATCCCAACTAATGACGGCTTTATCGGTAACCAAGATCCCTTAGCATATTCGTTGTTTAATGACATGGGGGATTTTGTCGGGTTAGACATACTGGTTCTCGGTTCATCTGTTTGGGATGCCGGGACAGAACAAAATCGCGGCTTTGGTGCTCCTTTTCTAGTCGGGGCTGACCAAGAAAGTAGGCAGGACGAGGGAGCCGTAGTTACCTTCCACAATGGATTGCAGGTATTGCCGGGTGGCCTGGCTATTATTGGTGGCATGACACCAACAGGTTACACCATTGATGCATTAGCGGCAGATTTTACTGCCAATGGTTTTGAAGTGGCTCGGATAACTGTTTCACAAGTGGCTGAACCTGAAACCTTGGGATTCTTCGCGCTTGGGTTATTAGGCTTAGCGATGCGAGCGAAGCGCAGGAATAAGCCAGAATAGACTCCGCTTGAACAAAAGAAGTTGTGCAAATGTGCATAACTTCTTTTCTTCCCTAGCAAACAAACTGTTTGGGTACTCGATAGGCGTTAATCAATTTGAGTTTGGTTGGCCGATGTGTTGTTTTTAATTGCTGAAAACGCTAAATGGGTTCCTAGTAACGAGACCAAACAGTAAGCAGTAAAGTAATAGAATCCCTGCCCAGCATTAGACAAAGTCTGGGTACTCACATCTAACGCCAATTTAAAGCCAAACAGACTAAACTCATTAGAATTAGTGGTTTCGGCGTGATTGGTAGACAAAATAGCCAGAAAAACTGCAATCACAAAGACATCGGCCATAGACCATTTACCAATACTGGCCACAATGTTAAATAGAACTCTTTCTAATCTACTGCCGGGTTGAAAGTAAGCAATGCTCACCAAGGTAGTTTTTAATAGCGGAATGACCACCGAAAACACAAATATGAGTAGTGCTACCAATAGTCGCTGGTCGTGCCAAAGCTCGTCTATGGTTGCCATGATTGATAGCTCTTTATCGACGAGGGAAGAACTGATAGACGCGCCGCTTAAGGTGGCGGCCATTTCCATATTTAATGAAAACATCGGCAGTATTATACCTGGGATAAATAGCCCCAAAGCAATAATATTTAAGCCAAATCCAATATGCCTTCTGATCATCTTTAGCAACCCTCTGCATTGTAGCTACATCGTTAATCGGTATCTGCCCAGCCTGAAGTAGCGTCAGAAACTGGCTGGCTATCCTATAGCAACTTATGTCAGGCTTAAACCACTGAATAGTAAATGGGTGTGTCGACAGCAAATTAAAGCCTAGCGTTAAACATAAAAAAGGCGCCTTAGCCGGCGCCTTCAAAATCATTAGAATAACTAACTTCAATAACTAGGTTAGTTAGTACCTACTTTACAGGAAATCCTCTGTCTCGCATAAGAGCTTCAACTTTAGCATCACGACCTCTGAATAGGCGGTACGCTTCAGCTGGGTCCATGGCATTACGGATAGAGAACAAATATTTAACCAATCTGTCGCTCACTTCGTCGTCATAGAAACCGCCTGGTGCTTCAGCGAATGCTTCGGCAGCATCTGAAGTTAAAACTTCTGCCCACATGTAACCGTAGTAACTAGACGCATAACCTTCGCTGCTGAAGATATGACCAAACTGAGTACTGCGATGGCGCATGACCATTTCCGCAGGCATACCTAATTTAGCTAATTGTTCTTTCTCAAATTGCTGAGGCTCAATTTTGGCAGGATCCGTGGTGTGGTAAAGCAGATCCATCATCGCTGAAGCCAGATACTCAGTGGTTTTGAAGCCTTCATTAAAGGTTGATGCTTTGTTAATTTTAGCCACCAATTCTTTTGGAATAGGCTCGCCAGTTTTGTAGTGCACTAAGTAGTTATTGATCACTTCATCGGTAGTTAACCAGCGCTCTAGCAATTGGGATTGAAATTCAGTGTAATCACGTACGCCAGAATGAGAGGTAGGATAAGCCACAGTTGCTGACAAGAAATGCAATGCATGGCCAAATTCATGGAAGTAAGTTTCAGCATCATCCCAAGAAATCAATGTAGGTTCGCCATCGGCGCCTTTTACGAAGTTCGAGTTGTTGGAGGATAAAACCGTTTTCTTACCATCAAAGGTCGTGTGGTTACGATAGGTAGTTGCCCAAGCACCAGAGCGTTTTCCTTTGCGGGCAAAGGGGTCTAAATACCATAGCCCAATATGCTCACCACTGGTGAGGTCTGTTACTTCCCACACTTTCACCTCTTCATGAAAGACTGGTACTTTACCTTCTTCAATAGCAGTAAACTTGAAGTTGAATAAACGCCCGGCAACATAAAACATGGCTTCGCGTAGTTTATCTAGTTGCAAGTATTGCTTAACTTCGTCCGAGTCGAGGTCGTACTTTTGTTTACGCACTTTTTCTGCGTAGTAGCGATAATCCCATGGCATGATTTTGATATCAGCACCCTCAGCATCAGCTACCGCTTGCATGTCTTTAACTTCTTCTTCTACGCGGGCAATGGCGGCAGGCCACACTTTTTGCATCAACTCCATGGCATTCTCTGGGTTTTTAGCCATGCGATCTTCTAAACGCCATTGAGAGTAGTTGTCATAACCTAACAATTTAATCCGTTCATGACGTAAAGAAAGAATTTGTTTGATCAAATCATTATTATCAAATTCATCACCATTATTGCCACGGCTGTAGTAGGTTTCCCATACTTTTTGACGTAGATCACGTTGTTCAGAATAGGTTAAGAAAGGGTCCATAGACGAGCGGGAGTTAGTGATTGCATATTTACCCTCTTCGCCACGCTCTTTAGCGGCAGAAGCAGCAGCATTAACAAAGGATTCAGGTAAACCAGTGAGTTGTTCTTTGGATATATAGAGAACATAGTTTTCTTCATCGGCCAACACATTGTTGGCAAACTTGGTTTGTAGACTGGCAACTTCTTGATTGATGTCAGCGTAACGTTGTTTCGCTTCACCTTGTAAAGTCGCGCCATTACGGGCGAAACCATTGTAGGTCAACCAAGTTATACGCTGTTGTTCTTGCGTTAAAGTATTGTACTCTTCACTTTCGTAAACAGCTTTTACGCGGGCGAAAAGTTTTTCATTTTGGCTGATTTTAGAGCTAAAAGCCGAAATTTTAGGGACCATTTCGCCTTGAATTTCGCGGAATTCAGGGCTGTTTTTATTCGCACTCCAAATACCCCAGTAGCTGAATACACGACCTAAATCGTCACCGGCTTTTTCTAATTCAACAATGGTATTCTCAAAAGTAGGCGCCGCAGGGTTGTTAATTATGGCCTCTACTTCAGCCAAATTAAGCTCCATACCTTTTTCTAGAGCGGGCTTTAAATCTGCCAAGTCCATTTTGTCAAATGCGGGAACACCACCGTAAGGGCCGCTATATTCAGCTAGTAGTGGATTATCATTGGTAACTTGGCTTTGTGCTGCAGTTTTGGCGGCAGAAAGGTTATTTTCTTGGGCTTGCTCATTGTTAGAGCAGCCACTTAATGTTGCAATCAGCATGGCGCTGGTCAGGGTCAGGGCAAATTTTTTCATTTATTCATCCGGTATATTTGTTCTGTCATTATTATAATTTTATAAGCCATCATTGGCCCACAACCCATCAATACTAATGCTTGCATCGGAAACTACAAGTCGATTCATCGAAGCATACGGTCAATGGCCGTTTCATTAAGTGTACAGTCGACATAGTAAAACCTGCCAATGTTATAAGCATAGGTTTGCTAATTTACAGATAAACCTACCCAAACTATCTGGCAATTTTGTACCTATAGTTGCATTTTGTTTTCTTGATATATGCTTTAAGTCGGGTGATTTTCATTTGAAATTTTCAATTCAACGGCAATACACTGGGAAATAATCGCTGATTGATAAATTAATCCTTTTAAAAAACGTCCAGTGTTTTTCAGTGTCGTGTTCATAACCTGTTGAAACCCAACGACGGTTATTCTAATAGTGAATTTTTTAGGTATTTTTTAATATACCTATTATGTACCAGCGTACTTATAGGTTGCTCTGGTTTGCATATAATTTAACCAAGTTGAATTTGCAGGTGAGATAACGTCATGGTCAAGTATTTGTGTTTGCTTATGACATTTTTTATGAGCGTTAGTGAGGCTCAAGAAAGTTACCTCACTGCTGGAGTTAATTGGCTCAAATCTAGTCTACCTGAAGCAACAAAACTCGAATTCAATAAGTCTCGAATCAAGTTTAACGGTTGCAAGCACCGCGAATATAAACTGTCATTAACCCAACCGGTCACTGAAAATTTCGCCATAGAAGGTGGCTTAACTTATGCAAAGGGGCAGCTAAATTGGGGCGTCAGTAATCAAAAAATTAGTTTGAAGCGCTATTCTTTGGTTCCGCGTTATCGTTTAAATTATAATATGAGTATTGCGGCTGGACTAGTCTTACAATCTGCTCCTGAATTCAAAACATCGCAGGGTCTTGAGCTAGCATTACCCACCAGCAAAATTTTTGTGCTCAGCACTCGTTTTAACGATTCTAAAGATAAATATCAGATAGAAATCGAACTAAGCAGCCATCGCTGGGATAACAACGCAGACACCACTAATGGGCTCAACAGTGGGGTAGTGAATAATAAGATGAATATCAGTTATTCGGCATTCTTTTGAGACTATTGTGGCGGGTAAAATCTCAGACCGCGCCACCGCTAATTGCATCAGAGAGTAAATGACGAGTATCACATAAACGGATAATAGTACGTTTATCCTGCTTATCAATTTCAGTTACACAGGTATTTTCAAAACTAGCTTGCTGCAGGCTTTGCTCAGTTAGTTTAAGTATCTCACTAACAATACATCGCAACACCAGCCCGTGGGTCATAACCAACAAACTGCCTGATGTATTGTCGGCCAAGTCAATTACCTGCTGCCAAGCTAGTGTGACTCTTCGTGCGAATTGTGCATGATTTTCACCATTGATGGGTTGGTATTCGGGGGCAAAGAAATCATCACCAATGTCATCGTAAGATCTTCCTCGTAACTCACCAAAACTGCGTTCTTGCAGCAGTTCACTCAAAACAAGTTCACAACCTAATGCTTGCTGCAAAGGCGCTGCCGTTTGCTGAGTTCGGATATGGTCACTACATAAAATTTTGCTAATCGGCAGGGTCGAATAGTGACTAGCTAACTGCTGGGCTTGCGACATTCCCACTGCAGAAAGAGGTGTATCAGGAGTTTGTACAATTCGATTGCGATTGCCATTAGTTTCCCCATGACGCACTAAATATATAGCCATAATCGATCCTGTTAATCTAATCGATGTTAAATGTCGTAAAGCCGTCTACGCGAAGACCACGGTTTTTTTCTGATGAATAATAACGCGATCTTGCAAATGGTAACGAACGCCATTGGCGAGGGCTGTCTTTTCACAGTTTTTGCCTTTTCGGACCATATCTGCCGCAGAGTCGCTATGACTGATACGGATCACTTCCTGTTCGATGATCGGCCCTTCATCCAAGTCTTTGGTGACATAGTGACAGGTAGCACCAATCAATTTGACGCCTCTGTCATAGGCCTGTTGGTAAGGTTTGGCGCCAGCAAAAGAGGGAAGGAAGCTGTGGTGAATATTGATCGCTTTTCCTGCCAGCTTGCTGCACAAATTATCCGGTATTATTTGCATAAAGCGAGCGAGTACCGTTAGGTCGATTTGATATTCATCCAGCAAAGCTTCTACTTCAGCGAAAGCGCTAGCTTTATCTTGGTTGGAAAAATCTACCCAATGGAATGGCACGTTATACCATTGGGCAAATTGTTTCATTTGGGGGTGGTTGGCAATTATGCATGGGATATCACATTCTAACTCACCGGAATGCCAGCGGTGTAAAATGTCGATCAAACAATGAGATTCATGGCTGGCCAACAATGCTACTCGCTGTTTTTGATGAGAATCAGAAATCTTCCAATTCATTGAGAAGCGGATCGCTAATTCAGCAAATGCTTGCTTAAATTTATCAAGGCTCAAATTGAGGGTGTCGGCTTTAATTTCATGACGCATGAAGAATCGACCCAACTGACTGTCAGTATGATGACTCGCTTCCACAATGGTAGCTTGATGATCGGCTAAAAATTGGCTGACTGCTGCGACTAATCCGACTTGATCCGGACAGTCTATAACCAATCTGAATGTTTGTTGCATCTGGACGCATCCCTTATTCGTTCATTTTAAGTGCTGATATTGTGCGTTGTCAGTACAGCATAGGTAAAGCACTTATTAATATTAACTATGCCCAATGCCACGAAACTAAAATATCAACGTGGACTCGGTCGACCAAATGGATTCATCGTCCACGTTTGGCGAATGGGATAGTGAACGCCCTGTTTGCCTGAAACTGACTCGAATAAATGTAACTTATCTACCTTAATTGCAAATTGAGGCTCGATTAACGCTGCTGGCGGGTTATCTTTAGCTTTTCTAATCAAGGTTATATGAGGTACATAAGGACGGGTTTGGATAGTGATGCCCGCTTGCTTACTAAAATCGCTTAATTGTTTATTGATAGCTATTGCTGCAGAGTCTGTGTGGGTAGTTCCTAACCACAATATGCGTGGTTTAGACCAGAAGCCTAAGGTATCGAAAGTTAGGGAAAAAGGGCGGATTTCATAGTTATCGATATTACTGCACAAGGCATCCATTTGGTGATTGTTAACCTGACCTAGAAATACACTGGTGATATGAAAATTTCTGGCAGGCACGGCCGAGTCATAGTGGGGCAGGGCTTTTTCACGCCATGCCTCAATGGCCAATTTAGATTTTGCGCTTAAATCGAAACCTAGAAAATAACGCATGAGTTCTCCTACCAAAGGATCAATAGCCGATTATATTAGTTTTTGACTAAAAATGTATGACTGTATGTCCTACAGTCAACTAGACAATATCTAGGGTAATAGTGAAACTTTAGTTGCCAATAATAGGCTAGCTAGCAACACCTAAGTAAAAACGAACTAACTGGGCTTTACCTGTTGATATTTTAATTCCCTGCTATACTCCACTTGGTTTGTTTTTTAACCGAAGATAATTCTATATCGTTCAGAATTTCCAGCAAGATGGAAACATTTGCAGTCATCAGAGTAGTCAAGGAGGTTCTTCATTCATGGAGACTTAGATAATGCTTAAACGATTGATTTTAGCCACATTTGCTTGTCTTACCGTAGCATGTGGCAGTGATATAAACCCTGCACCAAAGCAAACGGTCATGCTTGCTAGCGAACCGGCCCAAGCCAATGTGCCTGCCAATGATGATAATTGCGTGGCCGAAGCTAGTTGGTTCCCCCACAGCCAAACGCCTTTCCCCGATGGCAACACATTTAACGGTAAAACCAACTGTGCATTTCATCGGTGGTCGTGGCAGATGTTTTTGTGGCTAACCCAGCCCGTGGATGGCAAGCCTCGATTTCTCAAAATGCAAAGCCCATATGACATGCTTGGCATTGAGGATCGTGAAAGTATGTTGCCCCGTTTAACAAAGTCTGCTCATCCTCGTTCTATGGATGAATATTTGCAGGCCGGTACTGAAGGGATCCTGATAGACCAAAACGGTAAAGCGGTTTACTACTCACAGTACGTTAATGATGAGTTTGTTAACTTCATCGAAGGCAAGCATCCAGACAACAAAATTAACCTGACTATTCCGTTGAATGTGCAACAGTTCCCAGCGGATAAATCATTCCCAGTTAATGCCATTGAATTAAAAGCTTCGTGGAAAATACTTGCGCCTGATGAAGACACCCGAAATCTTTATACTATGGAGTCTTCGGTATTTAAGTTAGCAAATAAAAACGGCAAAATAGTGGTGGATGACAAAAGTTCAATGAAGGTGCTTTTAGGTCTGGTTGGATTTCATATTGCAGGCGTAGTAAAAGGTCACCCCGAAATGATTTGGGCTACCTTTGAGCATCAAGGTAATGCACCTGATGTGCCAGCAGACTATGACTTCAGCAATCCAACCACAGCTGTATCAAAGGATAATTTCACCTTTTATAAAGCCAATACGCCTTATTCTGGATGCAACATAAACCCCGCCAATTCACCCGTGTTAAAACTCGATCAGGACAAGCAGACGTTGACACCAGTAACTCAGATGTGTCGTCGTTATGCATTAGGTAATGATGCCAATCAAACCACCATGTCGGTACCAACAAACATCAAGGTCGTCACTGATTTGAATAAAAGCGTCGCCAGTCAATTTAAAGATGCAGGCGTGTGGTCAAAATATGCTGAAGTGGGTGCCATTTGGTTTAAAGGACCCAACAGGTTAAAGCCTGGCATGGCGATAGCGACAGACTTTGAAGGTGATCAGCAATTGTTAATCGGCTCGCTGCGGTTGTCCAATGCCAGTATTGAGACCTTTACCCAAACACAAAGCACCATGTACAACTGTTTCCGCTGCCACAATACCAGTCAGCGTTTCCCAGATGACACCAAATTAGCGCCACTAAAACCGATGAATTTGAATATCAGCCATGCATTCATGAATATCTACTTTTGGTCGCAAACGCTTCAACTTCAGGCTTCAGCAGCCAGCACGCACTAGATGTGTTTAAATTTGAAAGGTAAAAAATAATGACAACTTCAATTTTTCGCATTCACCCCACGATTAATTTTTCTCGGGTTGGTACTAGCTCTGATTACTACATAGCCCCGGAAACGGCCTCCGGCGAGCTGCTCGATCAAGAGAGTGGCTTATTCGGTGGTTTGCCCATTAAAAGAGATACCGAAGATACACCGATCACCGACAAGGATTTTCGCGACACTAACGAGAATGTATTACGACAAGCCGCGCGGTTTAAAATATTTGTGTATGATTCTGAGCAGACGACTTACCCCTCTGAAGACCCTGGCAAAGAGATCCAAATTGGTGACAGTGTTGGCGGTAAAATTATTAAGGATATTGTTTGGACTGTTCATGTCGCCAACAAAAAGAATAACAATTACAAGATTACTAGTGTTGTTGACGGCAAGATCACCGAAGAAGGGATTATCGCCTATGAAAATGGTGGCACACCACCGATACGCAATCCCAGTTTTGGAGCAGATTTAAACGCCAGTGACAGACGCAAGAAATTGGTCATTGATCCCGGTCCTCGAACGATTACATCTTCTACATCAAGCTCAGTCACAGTTAAATTTGATAAAGACACGGCCCGAACCTATGCCGATAATAGTGGGCAAATCATGGCAGTGAAAAACTATCCGGTAAGCTTTCCTGCTATGCACTTTGATACCAATACCCATCCAGACTTAGGACCTATCGATACATTGGGTGAACTACAGATTGAAAAGAATACTGGCCGACTAGTGGTGACGGGAGGCTATGGAAGAACCTTTTCATTTAAAGATGCCCAAGGCAAAAGTCCCAGTCTGGTTGATGCAATTGACAATGATGGTTGGTTTGATGATGTTTCAGATGGTCCGGTAAATGCCGTGATCTTATTTAATGATGGTAGCTCCGCTGAAGTGGTGGGCGGCTGGGTTGTCTGCACAGACCCAGCCTATGCACCGCAAACCCGTAATGTAGTTTCGACTTGGGATGATATGTTTTTCGCGTGGGTCGAGCAGCTTAATTTAATTCCACAAATGTTTGATGGCAATTATAAAACCGACTACCAGGCTTCATTTTACAGTGATGTTTTACCGGTTTTCCACGGTGCATTTTTGCAACGCTGGAATACCAATTTACCCAATAAGGGAGTGAAGGGTCACAATTGGGTTGCATCGATCAAACCTTCTGACGATCCCAGTCAGAAAATACCTAACTTTCTGGATCTGATCCGGGACCCGAACGCTCCCGAGGATGACAACGAGCGCACAAAAATGCCGTTGTCACTAGGCGATGCAACTAAGAGCTTCTTGTCGGTCACGCCCACCCAGTATTTTTTGATGACCCAATGGTACGCGGGTAAAAGTACCGCTAGTCCGCGGGCGCTAGGTGAAGGCGAAAATCTCGACAAGGTGGTACTGGAAAACTGTCTAGGGGGACGATATTCACCGGGAATAGACTTAACCTTTATTGTACGAGACGTTAATTTGTATAAACAAAACTGGCAAGGTCAAGTAGGGCCGTTCAGGGTCAACCAGCAAGTATTGAATTATGCTTCTGCTGATTCGACACAACCCTTCTTGCAAGAAGGTTATGTGCCTCTGAGAACTGACGGCGCAGAGCCAGGCGATCTGAGCAAATTTATGTCGCAACCCTGGCACACTGATTACAACAGTTGCGCGGTACATACGCCGGATCCCAACCCTTCTGCTAACAACACTCTTTACTGGTCATGGCCGGCGCAGCGTCCCGTTCAGGTTCATCCTGCAGAATTGTGTAGTTACAATCAATCTGAGCAAACATGGTCGCTGGGTGGGCAATTGTTCAGTATTCGCGGCGATAAGCAGGGCGATGCTAATTTAACCCACACAAACCTGCCCAAAAATGAAGGTAAGTACCAGAAATACATCGATTTTATGCCAAACTGGCATAAAACCGGTTTTATCATTCAAGGGGTACAAATTGCTGATAAGTTCGGCGGCAATTATGGCAGTGACAAGTTTCTCGAAGTGGCCAGCCTATATAAATCCCAAGGCAATATAGTGCAACCTTGGCCCACAGCCGATGAAACCTTACCGAATAACGGCTAATTCCCCAGATGTTGGATGACTCAGATGTGGCGATAATTGGCGCAGGCCCAGCGGCCTGTGCCACTGCGCTATCGCTGCATAAGCTAAATCCAAGCATCAAAATTTGTCTATTCGATGCGGCCACAGGTCCGCAATCCAAAGTAGGGGAATCTATCCCACCTGCAGCTGTGCCAATTTTATTTAACCTGCTCGGTGATGCTATTTATCCATTTTTAGACCTGCAACAAGCCTGTCCGGGTAATATCTCTATTTGGGGCGACAATAAACCAGGACACAACGATTTTATCTATGATTTAAATGGGCAGGGTTATCATCTTAATCGTCAAACACTTGAAAAATTACTCCAGGATAAGGTGCAACAGGCGGGCATGAAACTATTCTACCAGCATCGTCTGTGTAGTGCCGATACGGATCAACATAGGGTTAATCTTACATTTAATCACAACCATCATACTCGCCATATTAGTAGCCGATTTGCGGTGGATGCCAGCGGCATTAGCAGAGCGCTAATCCAACAAATTGGTGTGGCTAAAAACGTGTTGGATGAAGTGATATTTATCTGCGCGACTTTTGATGCGCAGAATGTCGCAGGTAAGCTGCGACATACCCTAATAGAAGCCACCGCGGATGGCTGGTGGTATTGCGCGTTGTTACCTGATAATAAATATATCGTGTCTTTTTGCAGTGATAGACAACAGTTACAAGCTAAACGGCTCGACCGTCCAGATGTTTGGTTAGCAGAACTGCATAAATCCACCTTGTTGCGCGAACAACTAGTGCCAAGTGATTTAGCACAGGTAAAATTATTTAAGCGAGCGGCACCTTCGAGCATTTTATCAACAGTGATTGGTCAGTGCTGGATGGCGGTGGGGGATGCTGCCAGCAGCTTTGATCCCATTACGTCAGCAGGCATTACTAAGAGTCTACTTAATGGCCAGCAAGCCGCTGATGCTATTCATAGTTGGCTGACAGATGCTAGTCGATTGAGTATGTCGCATTATCAGAACGAGGTTTTTAACGACTTCAACCAGTATGTTGGCTTGCGCGATAGTTTATATCGAAGTGAAGTTAGGTTTGACTGCGAGCCATTTTGGTATCGACGAAATCATCTTGGCCAATCCACAGCTAATGGATACTAGCCAGTCAAACCCGAATAACCCCGTTTACTGTGGAGTTAAATTGGTCCCTGCTTAGTCTGATGACTAACTTGGTCTTACATCCGATTTTAAAAAAATACACATGTGTTGCAGCGCAAAGGTACAATAACCTATTGGATTATTGTTTTGGTTAAATACGTGTTACCAGTTGAATCTTGTTGGCCAGCGCTGTCGGAGTCAATCTCTGAGCAGGACGTGATTTTAGTCGCTCCACCGGGCGCCGGTAAATCAACCTACTTGCCCCTTAAGTTATTAGAGTTGTTTGCGTCAACTAATCTGAAAATAGTGATGCTGCAACCTCGTCAAATTGCCGTGCGGGCCATTGCTAACTATTTGGCGCAACAATTAGGCGAAGACGTTGGACAAACGGTTGGTTATCGCATGCGCGGCGAAGCTAAAACTAGTTCAGCCACTCGATTAGAAATCGTCACTGAAGGTTTGCTTACCCGCATGTTGCAAAACGACCCTGAGCTACCGGGGATTGGCCTAGTGATTTTTGATGAATTTCACGAGCGCAATGTACATGCCGACTTTTCCTTAGCGTTATGTTTAGACACTCAAGCGGCATTGAGACCGGATTTAAGATTGCTAGTGATGTCGGCCACTTTAGATGTGGGAGAGATAGGCAATCTGTTACCCGATGCTAAATTATTGCAAAGTGAAGGTAAGCGCTTTGATGTTGATGTAATTTATACACCGGCCAAAGCAGGTGTTTTTCTTGCTCAGCATTGCACAGCAATTATTATCCAAGCACTGCAACAACACGAGGGTGATATGTTGGTGTTCTTGCCCGGCGCCAGAGAGATTAAATTGGTCGAGCAATTGTGTCAGGTTCAGTTACAACAGACTGTCAATATTTTTCCATTGTACGGAAATCTGAATAAACAGCAGCAACAGGCCGCCATACAGCCCTCCCCCGCAGGGCAACGCAAGATAGTATTAGCAACCAATATTGCCGAGACGAGTTTGACCATCGATGGGATTAAAATTGTGGTGGACTCTGGTCAGGAAAAGGTCTCCAGCTTTAATCTGCAAAGGGGAATAAGCAGCTTAACCACTATGCAGATATCAAAGGCATCAGCGACACAACGAGCAGGGCGGGCTGGCCGTCTAGCGGCTGGGCACTGTTATCGGTTATGGTCTAAAGATGCTCAACAGCGGTTAATCGCACAGCGGCCTCCAGAGATATTACAGATGGATATTTCCTCGCTGTATTTGGAGGCACTAGTTTGGGGGGAGCCGCTGGCTGATTTACGTTTACTGGATATACCTTCTACTGCGCAGATTCAACATGCGGAAGATTTATTGAAGTCGTTAGGTGCCTTAGATGAACAAGGAAAGTTAACCGCAGTAGGTCGTGCTTTTAATGGCTTAGGTTGCCATCCACGGCTAGCCTGTATGTTGATCCAAAGTGAAGCATTGGGCGCGGCATCACAATTATTAGCCTGTTTGCTGGTGGCGGTTCTGGAAGGCAAACCCATATCTGCATTACGAGATGAATTATGCCTAAGTCAGCACCTCAATTATGTATTATCGCCGCCGCAACAGCCTATTTATCTCGAAGCCAAGCGTTGGGCGTCTCGTCTAAGGCTGAATTGGTCAGGCGCGCAAATAAAAAAAGCGCTACCAACTTTAGTTGATTTACTGTTACTAGGCTTCCCTGATCAAATAGGGCAGTCACGCGGAGCTGGTCGTTTTTTACTGGCCAGTGGCACGGGTGTGATGTTTCATGCCCGACAACAGCACAGCAATTTAATGGTCAGCCCATGGCTGATAGTTTGCCAAATGACGTTAGGCCGTGACGCCGATGGCCTTATCCAATTAGCGGAGCCTATCAGCGAAAGTCAATTGATGGGCCATGCTGATAATTTAATCAAGCATTCAACTCAGCATTATTGGGATGATACGAATCAGCGAGTTGTGAGTCGGGAAGTGAAAATGTTGGGGGCTATTCTAGTTTCTGAAACTAGGCTGGCGAAAACCAAGAATGCTGACTACAGCGAAATTATCATCGACACATTGCTGACAAAAGGGTTCGGGATCCTCAATTGGTCGACGTCAGTCCAGCAATTATTACTGCGAGTAAATTTGGCCGCTGAGGTATTTGGTTCGAGTTGGCCCGATTTTACACCAGCGGGTTTACGGGCAGATCTCAGTGAATGGCTTAGTCCTTATTTGGCCGGGGTATCGAGTTTGGAGCAGTTGATCAAATTAGATTGGCATAGCATCCTCAAAAACCAGTTGGAGTGGAGCCAGCAGCAGTTTTTAGATCAACACTTTCCAACACAGATGCAGGTCGCGACCGGGCAATCATGTAGGTTACATTATAGCAAAAATGGTCAGGTAGAATTACAAACTAAAATGCAGCAAGTGTATGGGTGGCAGGATTCACCTAGCATCGCCCAAGGGCGTGTAAAAGTGACCTTATCGCTATTGTCACCACCAGGCACAGAGCTGCAAAAAACTAGCGATTTGGCTGGTTTCTGGCAAGGAAGCTACAAAGAGGTGCAAAAAGAGATGAAAGGTCGCTACCCAAAGCATTTTTGGCCAGATGATCCTGCTAACGCTCGCCCTACCAGCAAAACCAAAAAGTATATGTAACCAAGAATCTGTAATTGCCAGCGGGGCATTGTGAGTGTTAACGGCATGGGCAGCAATTTTTATCTAGATGCTGCTCACGCCGTTTATTTCAGGTTTAGTTATCTATAACCGGGGTCTCGTCTGTGATGGGCGCGGCGTTCACATCACTATCAAGTTTCTCATTGGCTAAGCGCACTCCTTTAGCGTAGTCAGGATGCACTTTCTCAAGCACCGCATACCAACGCTCTTTGACGGCATCTGAGCAAGGGCCCATGGCGGCAGCATAATTGTTGTATAAACGCTGCTTTTGTTCGTCACTAAACAGATTATACAGTGCGCGAGGTTGGACATAATCAATCGCTTCCTCAACTTGATCATATCTGGCTGCATCGCCATCTATTTTAAGTGGCGGCTCAGCGACGCTTTCATTGGCGACCGGGCCATTGTGTTGATTCGGTTCATAATACGCATCAGGATTGTCAAAATCATTGGTAAAGAATCGCATCGAACCGTCTTTATGGTAATGATTAATCTTGCTATTTTTCGCTGCATTAGCTGGTAGGGCTTCGTAATGAGTACCTAGTCTATATCTGTGCGCGTCGGCATATGACCAGACTCTGGCCTGCAACATTTTGTCCGGACTAAAGCCGATTCCCGGAACTACATTGGATGGACTATAAGCGGCATTCTCAACCATTTGAAAATAGTTTTCTGGATTTTTATTCATCTCCAGCTCACCTACTTCAATCAGTGGGTAATCATCGTGAGGCCATACTTTGGTCACATCAAAGGGATTATATTCCTGTTTCCCAGCCTCTTCTTCAGGCATAACTTGGATAAACATAGTCCATTTTGGGTAGTCGCCATTTTCAATGGCGCTAAATAAATCCTCTTGGTAGGCCTCTCGGGTTTTACCAATCCGATGTTCGGCTTCTTCGTTGGTGTAATGCTCATGGCCTTGATGGGTTTTAAAATGGAATTTGACCCAAAAGCGTTCGCCATTTTTGTTCCACATACTGAAAGTATGGCTGCCATATCCATTCATATGCATAGGTGTTTTAGGGATGCCGCGGTCTGACATCAAAATGGTGACCTGGTGGACTGATTCAGGTTGGGCTGCCCAGAAATCAAACATCGCCTCGGGGGAGCGTAAATTGGTTTTCGGGTGACGTTTTTGAGTACGGATAAAATCAGGAAATTTAAATGCATCGCGGACAAAAAATACCGGCGTATTATTGCCCACTAAATCCCAATTTCCTTGTTCGGTATAGAACTTTAAACTAAAGCCGCGCACATCACGTTCAATATCTGCCGCACCTGACTCGCCTGCTACCGTCGACCACCGACTCAATACTTCGGTTTGTTTACCCACTTGTGAGAACAAATCGGCACAGGTGTATTGGCTGATATCGTGAGTTACAGTAAATTTTCCTTGCAGCCCCCACCCTTTAGCGTGCACCGCTCGCTCAGGAATTCGCTCACGGTTTTGATGGGCTAGTTTTTCAATTAGCTGATAATCTTCTAACAATGCAGGGCCGCGCTTTCCGGCAGTTTTGGTGGTTTTATTGCTTGGAACCGGTGCTCCGGCGGACGTGGTAAGGGTTGGCTTATTACTCATTTACTATCTCCATATTGTGATATGAGAATGAAATAAGCATCTTTGGTGCCATGCTGGTCACAAGCAGTACAGTCCAAGGATGCAACGAATCGTCAGCTATTAAGCCTAGTCATAAAACGTAAAAATTACATCGATATTGCAACTTTTTCTGATTTGGTGAGGATATTTTACAGTTTCACATTTGCAAGTCACACATTGATTTGAGGGTCATCTAGCAGACTGTTACAATCCGCAGCACTTTCACTCTATTGATTAATCCATGCCAGTTATTCAAAAACTCAATCCGTTCATTTGGTTCAGAAAGTATTTCTGGAAACTACTATTTGTTTCGACGGTCATCTTCATAGCTTATATGGTGTATCTGGATGCAGTTATTGCACACCAGTTTTCCGGCAACAAATGGCAGGTTCCCGCGCAGATATACGCACGACCATTGACTTTGTCCCTTAAAGAAGAAATCACCAGTAAAGAGATCATTGAAGAGCTGGAATTACTTGGATATCGTCGCGTCAGTAAAGCGGCCGCCACGGGAGAGTATCAATATGCTAATAATCGGTTTGTGGTATATCGCCGAGCATTCCATTTTGCAGATGGATTTCAGGCGCAAACTGCATTATCAGTAGTGATTAAATCTGGCCGGGTGGCGCAGATCACTAACCTCAATAGCAACACTTCCGTCAAAAGCTTTAGACTCGAACCTTGGTTGATAACACGACTAGTTAGCGCTGGTCGTGAAGATCGCATGCTAGTATCGCTCGGACAAGTTCCTCCGGCACTTCTAGAAGCGTTGATAATTGTAGAAGATAATGATTTCTATCAGCATCATGGCATCGCACCACTGTCTATTTTGCGGGCATTGTTTGCTAATATTGCGGCGGGCAGAGCGGTACAGGGTGGCAGCACCTTAACTCAACAATTGGTCAAAAATATGTACCTGACCAACGAAAAGTCTATTTCTCGCAAAGCTAAAGAAGCCTTGATGTCGATCCTCATAGATGCCCGTTATAGCAAAGATCAAATACTGGAAGCTTACTTGAATGAAGTCTTTTTGGGCCAAAATGGTGAGAATGGTGTGCATGGTTTTGGTTTAGCCAGCTATTTCTATTTTGATAGGCCCCTGGATGAACTCAATTTACTCGAAATCACTACCTTGGTCGGCATGATCAAAGGCCCGTCTTACTACAACCCACGGCGCTATCCAGATAGACTAACCGAACGACGTAATTTGGTGCTAAGACTGATGTTTGAAGATGGCAAAATCGATAAGCCAACCTTTGAATCTTTGTTAGACAGACCTGTGCTTGTTGCAAGCGGTGCTAGCTTGCGAAAAAATAAACATCCTGCCTTTATGGATAAAGTGCAGCGGGAATTGCGCAACGTATTAGCCAATCCTGATATTCGCGATTCTGGGGTTAAAGTGTTTACTTCTTTAGACTCAAATGCCCAGCGCAAAGCTGAAAAAGTGGTGACTGAGCGCCTACTCAAACTTGAAGGTGCACGCAAAATAAATAAATTGCAGGCAGCAATGGTGATTAGCGATATCGACAGCGGAGAAATCCGGGCTATTGTTGGCGATAGGAATACTAATTACAGCGGCTTCAATCGGGCTTTGGATGCCAAACGCTCAATCGGCTCATTAGTTAAACCGGCTATATACATCTCAGCGTTGGAGCGACCGCAAGAGTATAACCTTGCAACCCCTTTGCTGGATAAACCGATTGAATTACCTGATGATGCGGGAAGTTTGTGGAAGCCGCAAAATGCAGATAAGAAATTTCGCGGCCAAGTCCCCTTATATACCGCGTTGACTCAATCACTCAATGTTCCTACGGTGACACTAGGAATGGAGATTGGCATAGATAATATTGCGACCACGCTTGGACGCTTAGGCATTGACGAGCCCATTTCAAGATATCCTGCATTAACTCTCGGCGCTTTGGATTTGTCGCCTCTGCAAGTCAATCAGATGTACCAAACCATCGCCAATAATGGCTTGCAAATTAAGCTGCATGCAGTCAATGGGATCCTGTCAGTAGACAACGAGGTCATTTGGTCTTTTGCTGAGGCTCCAACACGCCAATTCGATGAGAAAGTGACCTATTTGATGAATTATGCCTTACATAAAGTGACCTTGGAAGGCACGGCAAAAAGAATCAAACAGCACTTCCCATCGGTCAATATGGCAGGAAAGACCGGCACCACTGACGATTATCGTGATAGTTGGTTTGCCGGGTTCGACAAGAATATTTTGGCGACCAGTTGGATTGGAAAAGATGATAATCAAAGCACTGGATTAACCGGTGCCAGTGGCGCTTTGAATTTGTTTATTGATTATCAGAAATTGCAAGAGCCCAAATCATTGGTTCGACGCTTTCCTAAAGGGCTTGGGATTGCTCATTTTGATTCTGAAACTGGTCACGCCACTCAACCCGGTTGCCAGTCTAGTATGAGTTTGCCGGCGATTCTGGAGACTCTGCCCAAACGTCCGGAAAAGTGTGGCACCAAAAACCCCAAAGTCGAAGAACGCAAAAGCTTCTGGGAAAAACTGTTTGGCTAACCACATCGAATCCCGTTAATAAGACATATATGGACGCTCCCCTGATGTCAAGGTACTACTTGCCACTTCGCATTAACGCATTAACGTGACACCCAGAACGCATTAACGTGACACCCATGTTTTGCACCCATGTTTTGCATCGATAACAATGCACCCAGGTCACGAAAATCAATAAGAATTGCTAATGGGGTCGATTGCTCTAGTAGTCAGGTTCGGTTTGGGATGAGGGTTTGATAGGTTTCTTCACATGTTTATCAATGTAGCTATCTATACCTGGGTTATCGTTGCATTTAATTGTACTGCCGGCGAAGGATAATATAGTTACCAGTGTTTTGTTGGTAGTAGAGCTGCAGTCGGCTTTTATGGCTAGCTCTTTTTGGAATTTTTCGTCTTCAGTTTCAAATGGGTCCACGTTAGCCGCCGGTAAATTTGGCGATATCCGTGATTTTCGATATTGCTGGGCTTGCCTTTGAACAAACTCTTGATTGGCTTGAGTTGAATAATTTTCTAGATGCTGTTTTGCTAGGTCCATGGAGGTTAATTTCGGACCTTGCATGATCGAGGGTGTATCTTCTGTTGCTAGTTGATCTGCTTGTGGCATAGATAGCGTTGGGAGTTGCGTTTCGCTGGTCTCTGCCACTTTGTCTAACTCAGTCTCTACCACTTCCTGTTCCGCTGGAGTTGGCTCAGGAATGTTATCTATGTTGCTCTCTTTGAGCGGGTCTTCAACAATTTCAACTACTTCATCAATTTCAATTGGTAACTCGGGTGTGACCTCTATAGAGGCTTCACTATCGATGATGAGAGCCTCGGTTAGCTTCGGCGGTGGCGGATAAAAGACCAGTTGGGCTTGTATCGCCTTAATGTCATCAGGCGACTTCGCAAGCTTGGTTTTGCTGTTTAGCTTGTACACAAGCAGACCGAGAACCAGATGAATAACTAGTGAAACTAATAGTATTGGATACAGCGACGGACGAGTCGTTGCAGCGATGTCTATCCTAGTTCTGGCAAATTCCATTCGGCTACTTTCAGTTATTAGTGCTCTGCATAGAGTGCCGAGCCGGTTAATAGTTCCCCAAGGATGCTCCAATTTAGACGTTACTCGGCGTGCTGATTGACAGGCAGCGCGAGCGATTATTTCGCAGTCTACTAAGTTGGTGCAAAAAGCAGTCTGCGCACTATATTGGTGCATTTAATTGTCTAAATATTCCGCCTATTCTAACTAACTGTATGAAAAATAATGAGTTTAATTTATGGCACAAGACTTGTTCTATGAAGGTAACGTTTGAAAAATAACAATAATCACTGGGAGCAACATAATGAAATTAGTTACAGCGATCGTGAAGCCTTTCAAGCTTGATGATGTCCGTGAAGCAATTTCCGAAATTGGCATTGATGGCTTAACTGTTACTGAAGTTAAGGGCTTTGGCCGTCAAAAAGGACATACTGAACTGTACCGCGGTGCAGAGTATCAAGTGGATTTCCTGCCAAAGGTTAAGCTGGAAATTGCAGTACAGAATGATCACGTTGAACGCTTAGTTGAAGCCATAGTTGGTGCGGCAAAAACCGGCAAAATTGGTGACGGAAAAGTATTCGTTTATGACTTAGAGCATGCCGTGCGTATTCGTACTGGTGAAACTGACGGCGAAGCCATTTAGTAGTTTAGGAGATCATCATGGAAATCACTTTCGAACTAGGGTATGCACTAGATACCTTTTACTTTCTAATTTGTGGCGCATTTGTAATGTGGATGGCTGCAGGTTTTACCATGTTAGAAGCCGGTTTAGTCCGCGCTAAAAACACCACCGAGATATTAACTAAAAACGTCTCCTTGTACGCAATCGCGTGTATTATGTACATGGTTTGCGGCTATGCAATCATGTATGGCGGCGGCTTTTTCCTAGAGGGTATTACAGCAGACGGCGCGACTGGTATCGCTGAGCCTGCTGGCTACGCTCCATCTGCAGATTTTTACTTCCAAGTAGTGTTTGTTGCTACCGCCATGTCTATCGTTTCAGGCGCCGTTGCTGAACGCATGAAGTTATGGGCATTTTTAGCCTTTACCGTAGTATTAACAGGCTTCATCTATCCCATGGAAGGTGCTTGGACATGGGGTAACGGTGTTGCTGGCAGTATGGGTGAGTGTGGTGTGTTTGGCTTGTATTCACTTGGTGGTATAGAAGAAGGCGCGTGTGCAGGTATTACCTCGTTCAATTGGAGTGATTTTGCTGGCTCAGGTATCGTCCACATGGCAGGCGCAGCCGCTGCTCTAGCTGGTGTATTGGTGCTTGGGGCTCGTAAAGGCAAATATTCTGCAGATGGTAAAGTAAACGCCATCCCAGGTTCAAACTTGCCATTAGCTACCTTGGGGACATTCATATTATGGATGGGATGGTTTGGCTTTAATGGTGGTTCAGTATTAGCCACAGCAAGTGTTGAAAGTGCAAACAGTGTTGCCGTGGTTTTCATGAACACCAATGCTGCTGCAGCCGGTGGTTTAGTCGCAGCCTTAATCCTAGCCCGAGTGTTGTTCGGTAAAGCTGATTTAACCATGGCATTAAATGGTGCCCTGGCAGGTTTAGTGGCGATTACCGCAGAGCCTTCTACTCCAACACCTCTACAAGCAACCCTGTTTGGTGCTTTAGGTGGCTTGGTAGTAGTAGGGAGTATCATCGCGCTAGACAAACTTAAAATAGATGATCCAGTGGGTGCGATTTCAGTTCACGGTGTAGTGGGTTTACTAGGTCTATTGCTAGTTCCTGCTACCAATGATGGTGCTGATATCGTGGGTCAGTTAGTTGGTGCATTGACTATCTTTGTCTGGGTCTTTGTCACTAGCTTAGTGGTATGGATGGCACTTAAAGCTGTTATCGGTATCCGTGTTAGCGAAGAAGAAGAGTTTGAAGGTGTTGATTTGAGCGAGTGTGGTTTGGAAGCTTATCCAGATTTCACCGGTGGTCGTTCATGAGCCATTTATAGTCAGGGAGAAGATGGGCGTCGAATAATAATAACAAAGCCCCATCATTCTTACATTTACTAAGCCCCTATAAGGGGCTTTTTGTGTTGCGGCGGGATCAAAATCGGAGATTTTGCTTTTCTGCTCATGCCCCTAGGCGTATGCTGTATCTATATGATTTCAGTGAGTAAGTTATAAATATGCCAATCGCCAAAATTATCGCCACTTTTGCCATCTTCAGTTCTCTTTCTGTCAGCGCCTACGACCGTATTACTGGTGAGACTTTTGCCTCACGATCTGAGGTGATCGCGGCAAATGGTATGGTCGCCACGAGTCAACCATTGGCGACTCAAGTGGGGTTGGATGTGCTAAAACAAGGCGGTAATGCCATAGATGCGGCCATCGCCGCCAATGCGATGCTAGGGTTGGTGGAGCCTACTGGTAATGGTATCGGCGGTGATTTATTTGCTATTGTATGGGACGCTAAAACCCAACAACTTTATGGGTTAAATGCCTCTGGTCGCTCGCCGAAATCGCTGACCCTTGAATACTTTAAAGAGCAGGGCATGAATAAAATCCCATCCCATGGGCCGCTACCGGTGTCGGTACCGGGAGCAGTAGACGGTTGGTTTGAACTGCATGGCAAGTTCGGTTCATTACCGATGACGACGTTACTTGCACCGACCATTGACTATGCCAAGAAGGGTTTTCCGGTAACCGAGCTAATAGCTTGGTACATGCAGCGTAGCGTACCGATTTTGAGCAAATTCGATGGTTTTAAAGAAACGTACATGCCAAATGGTGCTACCCCCCAAAAAGGTCAAATATTTACCAACCCGCATTTGGCAGTGACTTTGGAAAAAATAGCTACCGGCGGGCGAGACGCCTTTTATAAAGGTGATATTGCCAGAAGTATTGCAGCGTATATGAAGGAACAAGGCGGATTTTTAAGTTATGAGGATTTAGCCAGTCATACGTCTGATTGGGTCGAACCTGTTTCAACTAACTACCGTGGTTACGATGTGTGGGAGCTACCACCAAATGGTCAAGGCATTGCCGCTTTACAAATTCTTAATATTCTTGAGCAGTTTGATATTGAAGGTATGGGCTTTGGTTCTGCAGAATATATTCATACCTTTGTTGAGGCGAAAAAATTGGCCTTTGAAGATCGCGCCAAATATTATGCCGACCCAGAGTTTAATCAGATACCTGTCGATTGGCTCATTTCCAAGGAATACGCTCAGCAACGTGTAAAGTTAATGGATGAAAACAATGCGGCGAAGCGCATCGATGCTGGAATTAACCAAGGTGATACTATCTATCTGACTACAGCTGACAAAGACGGCAATATGGTCTCACTGATCCAATCCAATTATCGCGGCATGGGCTCAGGAATGACGCCAACAGGCCTGGGATTTATCTTACAAGACCGTGGCGAGATGTTCTCGCTGGAAGAAGGCCACTTCAATGTGTTTGCACCGGGTAAACGCCCATTTCATACTATAATACCGGCATTCGTAACCAAAAATGCTAAGCCTTGGTTAAGCTTTGGCGTGATGGGCGGTGGCACACAACCGCAGATGCACGCCCAAATCATTGTCAATTTGATTGATTTTGGAATGAACTTACAAGAAGCTGGTGATGCACCACGAATATTACACAGTGGCTCAAGTGAACCCACCGGGGAGCGCATGTTAGACGGTGGCTATATAAGTCTTGAAAGCGGTTTTTCGGCCAAAGTCCGCCGACAATTATTGCACAAAGGTCATGTGCTGACCGATGTGTCAGGCAGTTTTGGCGGTTATCAAGCTATTCTGCATGATGCTAAAAATGGTGTATATTATGGCGCTTCGGAAAGTCGCAAAGACGGACAAGCAGCCGGTTATTAAGCCCTTAACTAAGTAGAAATAGAAACCCATATGGCACAAGCACAAAAAGGCATCTGCGCAGAAGCAAATCTGCATGCTCAGTATCTCATGTTCAACGTTATCGATGACGACGCTCAGGTGATCCGTGCCAAGCTTGCGCATATTCTCAATGTGTTTGAACATTATGATGAAGAGCATTATGAAGCCATGGTGTCAGGGGTTATCGCTATTGGCAGCAGTTATTGGAGTGAGCTGTACCCAGGCTTATTGCCATTAGAGTTAGCCCCTTTTCCGGATATGCAATGTGAAGATCGCAATGCGCCTGTTACACCCTGTGATATTTTTATCCAAATTCGGGCGGACCGAGCCGATGTGTGCTTTGCCATCGGTTGCGAAGTCTGCGAGTTGTTGAAGGGCCACGTAGAATTATTTGAAGAGATTAAAGGCTTCAGATATCTCGATGGACGCGATTTGATGGGCTTTGTGCATGCAAATGGAAATCCCAAAGGGATGCGTAAGTTTGATGTGGCAATTGTCGGAGATGAAGACCCGGATTTTCGTGGCGGCAGTTATGTTCATGTACAGCGTTATCGCAGCAATATTGGCAGTTGGCAGAGGCTACCGCTGAAACAACAAGAAGATATTATGGGGCGCAGTAAAGAAGATAACGAGCCCTTGTCAGCAGAAGACATTGCACCTTATGCGCATACTAAACGTTCTGCGGCTGAAGATATATGTGGTAAACCAATCGAACTTCTTGAGCAATCTATGCCTTATGGAGATATGAGTACAAAGGGATTGCTTTTTGTGTCTCTGGCAAACAGTCCCAAACCATTTACTAGCATGTTGACCAGTATGATATTTGGCGACCAAAATGGCAATTATGACAAATTACTCGATTATACTTTTGCCGAAACTGGCGCTGCTTTCTTCGCGCCGTCATTAACCTTTATTAAAGCCAACAAAGACCTTTAGTTTACGCTCTGATGATGCTGGCCTTCAAGCAACTAATCTAATGGCGCTTAAGCTGAAAATGGCTTTCTGGCCATGCCTGCTCGCACTGCGCCATACACTAGCATGCTAAACCCAATAGCTACGGCAAACATGATGGCATGCACACTTTGTTGCTGGGTAAATATACTAGCAACCAGCCACACCACTGCACTCACACCTGCATATACACTGAGGATAAATTTTGCGTGAGATTGGATATGTGCCGATTTGCTCTTGTAGATAGCTAGAATCAAAATCAATGCAATCAGCGGAATGATGACAACTTGCTGAAGGGCGAGCATAGAGAGCAAATACGCACCAATTGCGCACCCACGGGCTGCATTGGGGTGTTTTTTTAAGGTTTTTAATAGACGTTGCAAGGCAATTGCTCCAGCAGTGGAAATGGTTTTAATAATATTCATGCTGCCATCAACCCTATGCAGGGACAATAAGACCATGGTCTTACAAGGCTAGGGCGCCATCCCAATCATCAGGCATTTGATCCATTTTCACTCGGTGGCATTGTTCCATATGGTGAATGATTAAGCCGTCTTTAGGACTGATAACCAATGCTTGTTGAAAGCAATCAAGTGCCTTATCCCAATCTCTATTGATCCGGGCCCCTATCCCTTGCTCAATTAGATCTGCAGTGGCTAGCTTCTGTTTTAATATATCATCAGGTAGGTGGTTGAGGATTTCATAAACTTCCACCGGCGTCTTTCGACCTTTAACTCTAACCCAATCGAGCATGCGATAAGAGAACCTTCCTTTGGCCTCCGCGGTATCCAGTATTTGCGCACTGGCGATGATATCGGCACCTAGCTTAGGCGCGAGGGCTTCGAGTCGGTAGGCAATGTTAACACTGTCGCCAATAACGGTGGTGTCCATCCTATCGTCTGAACCCACTGTACCAATAATGACCGGGCCAAAGTGCACACCCACGCCAATATTTACTGGAGGATACCCACTGTTGTGACGGTGTTGATTGTAAACGTTCAGGGCATAACGTAAGTCAACCGCAGCGTTCAAGGCGTCGATAGCTTTGTCTTTGTTGGTGCCCTTGGGGTGGTCAAACAGTGCCATAATGGCATCACCGATAAATTTATCGATAAAGCCACTATTTTGATGGATAGGGTCATTCATCCGCAAAAAATATGAGTTCAAGAATTTCATTAATTCTTGCGGTGTCATATTCTCCGACAAGCCAGTAAAGCCCCTGATATCACAAAATAAAATGGCCACTTCATCTTCATCTGCTCGGCCTAACTCTAAGGTATCAGAGCCATGCTTAGCAAAATGATCGACAAACTGTCGAGGAACAAATTTTTGAAAAGTCTGGGTTAAACGCAAGGCTTCGTCGGCTTTATTTAAAAAGCGCAAATCAGCTTCATCGGCTCTTTGCGTGCTTTGTACTCGACTTTCCAGATCATCGGTTTGCGGAGTATCAGATTGTTGGGCCTTTAGCCGTTGATTTAAACGCGCCACAGCAATGACCAGTACCACAATAATGGCCAGTAGAATCAAAGTAATGGGTTGAGTAAATTGTTCCAACATTCGCTCGCTAGTTACATAAAGTTGCTAATTGTATTTTATACAGCTTAGCAACTTATTGTTTTATTTAAACCTTTAGCCTATTCCTCTATTTAGAATTAGGCAAGCTTGCTCAATACCTTTTCTGCTATAGCAAGGGTTTGCTCAACAATTTGCGGCGTATGCACAGCAGAGACAAAACCGGCTTCATAGGAGGCAGGGGCTAAATATACACCCGCATCAAGCATGCCATGGTAGAAACGATTAAACATATCAGTGTCACAATTTATCGCTTGTTGATAATTAGTAACCCGTTCGATGTCAGTGAAAAACAAACCGAACATGCTACCAGCATAATTCACTGTCATCGGGATCCCATGAGCATTAGCAATTTTCTTAATGCCTTCAGCAAGGGTTTTAGCCGTTTCAGCTAACTGCTCATACAAGCCCGGTTGTTGGATTTGCTCCAGAGCAGCAAGACCGGCAGCCATAGCGACAGGATTGCCTGACAAGGTGCCAGCTTGGTAAATCGGTCCTGTAGGGGCAATTTGGCGCATAATCTCAGCCTTACCACCAAATGCGCCTACTGGCATGCCGCCGCCAATCACTTTACCTAAGCAAGTCAAATCGGGTTTGATATTATAATGGGCTTGGGCACCGCCCAATGCCACGCGAAAGCCGGTCATCACTTCATCAAAAATCAGGATACTTTTGTACTTATCGCAGATATCCCTTAAACCCTGTAAAAAACCATCAATAGGCGGAATGCAATTCATATTTCCTGCTACAGGCTCGACAATAATACAGGCTATTTCGTCACCGTATTGCTCGAATGCTTTGGCGACACTGTCAATATTATTAAACTCCATGGTCAGAGTGTGCTTGGCAAAATCTTCTGGGATACCAGGCGAGCTAGGTACGCCAAGGGTCAGAGCCCCGGAGCCCGCTTTGACCAATAAAGCGTCGGCATGACCGTGATAACAGCCTTCGAATTTGAGAATTTTGTCTCTGCCTGTGGCACCACGAGCCAGACGAATAGCGCTCATGGTGGCTTCAGTTCCAGAATTGACCATCCGCACCATTTCCATCGAGGGGACCAACGAATGAACCATTTCGGCCATGCGCACTTCTGATTCTGTGGGGGCCCCGAAACTCAATCCATTGTGCGCCGCATCAATCACGGCTTGACGAATTTTAGGATTGTTGTGGCCCAGCACCATAGGTCCCCAAGATAGCACGTAATCGATGTATTCTTTACCATCGGCATCATACAGATAAGGGCCGTCGGCCTTAGCGATAAAGGGGGGGGTGCCTCCAACGGCCTTGAATGCTCGCACAGGAGAATTGACGCCGCCAGGAATGTGTTTTTGGGCTTGTTTAAACAGTTTTTCAGATGTTTGCATAATAATTTAATACTTCTTTAGCGTTTTGAACTATACCAATGTACGTCTCTATCGTATTTAGAGACCAACTTTTCTACCCCTAATGTCAAAGCAAACAGAGCCATTCTGACTAATACACCATTATCAGTTTGTCTGAATATGGCTAAATTAGGGTGCATATTGAGATCATTATCCAGCTCGTTAGCGTCGGCTCTCGAGTCTCGGGGCAATGGATGCATGATAACGGTTTTGGATTGAAAGTGTTTGGTATAGATAGATTGATTTAAACGGAATTTTCCGCGGTATTTGTTGGCTTCTTCTTGGCTATCAAAGCGCTCTTCTTGAATCCGAGTTTGATAGCAGATATCTACATCCAAACTACCTTCCAACTGCTCGGTGACATTGACTTGATGCCCAGCTTTATGCAAAACCTCAAGCACGCTATCGGGCATGGCAAGTTCTTTCGGTGAAATAAGAGTAAATCGTACGTTTTTGAACAAACTCAACAACTTAGACAATGAGTGCACCGTTCTACCGTACTTCAGGTCACCAATCATGGCGATATGAATACCATCGATAGTGCCACCATGGTATTGCTGCTCCTTGCTGATGGTGTACAGATCTAGCAGTGCTTGTGTGGGATGCTCATTTGCTCCATCACCGCCGTTGATCACCGGAACCCGACTGCCTTCGGCAAACTCGCTCACCGAGCCTGACTGCGGGTGGCGCATAGTAATAATATCAGAGTAGCCACTCAACACTCTGGCGGTATCAAATAGAGATTCCCCTTTAGCTAAAGCAGAACTACTCATGCCAGTGGTTTCACGGACTTCCCCTCCGAGTAGATTAAAGGCAGTGCCAAAACTGACTCGCGTGCGGGTACTGGCCTCAAAGAATAAGTTACCTAAAATAGCCCCATCCAACACTTTAGTGCGCTTTTGACGCATGGCGTATGGGGTCATCTGATCGGCAACATTGAAAATGGTTTGAATGGAATCGCGGTCGAACTGGTTAACCGACAGAATGTGCTGGCCTGTAAAATTCATCGTACACCCTTAGTTGTAATAGCAAGGTAAAACAATGCGAATGAAAGTAGTGTAAAGACGATACTCTCAGCCCTTTTTCTGGCACGAGAGTCTAGCAAAAAAAAGCGTAAGTTGAACGAAAAATCGCTAGCTTTTTGCCAACCTAATAATGCTAGCCGCTGTCTTTGGCAAATTCTGCCAGACAGCCTTGTAGTACTATTGGGTTATAGGATTTGGCATAGCGGGAAAGGGCTTGGCGTTGACTCATATCCTGGCCTACCTTCAAGGTATCGCCGGTTCCGGTTAGATAACGAATGCCACACATCTCTGCAAGGGTATTTTGATCGTACCGAGTGGTATCGATTCCGACCAATTTAATCGTTTTATTGGTAAACGCCAGCAGGCGAAAATCTTGCTTTAATACAGCAGCATGAGCATCAATCTGAGCTTGCTGTTCAGATAAGGTTGAATATAGGTTTTGAGTGACGCGCGGATCCTCGGTCAGTTCCTGTGATGGCGCAGCTACCTGGCTTGTTTGCTCGGCAGTGCTAGACTTTCTACCGCAGGCAGTCAGGACCGTAATACCTAAGGCCAGCATCAACAAAGTGGTGTAAGTGCTGTTGCTGTTCATTCTGATTTACCCAGAGGAATTGAGTGTCCAGTACAGCTTAATCGCAGCATGCCTAATAAAGCAAGTAACCAACCTACACTGCCGCCACCACCAGAATTTGGTTCGGGATCTGGTAAAGGCACAGGTGTCACCGTGGGTTGCTGCACTGTGATGGTAAGGCTGGCAGAATCAGTTAGCAGATCCGGATCCTCGATATCATAATGAATCACTTCGGTTCCGAAAAAGCCCCGATCTGGGGTGTAAGTTATGCTGCCATCATTTGGGTTGAAACTGGCGCTGCCTTGACCACCATAGCGTATTTCAACAATTTTGATGTTGTCACCATCGGGATCAAAGTCATTTGATACTACAGTAAAGGTCTGTGGGCCGGAGTTTTGCTCAACAGATGCTGTTTCATTCACGGCAATCGGGGCATCGTTAACTGCTGAAACCTGCGCAATAAAAGCATAAATATTACTATCACTAACACTATCGTTGACTATCACGTTTATGCTCAGGGCACCGTTAAAATCCTGTTCAGGCCGAATGATATTGTTTTCAATGGTGTAATTAGCCCCTGGTATAAGGGTAAGGGTGAAATTGGACGGGTAATCTGAATCAGGGTCATCTACCGTTAAATCTGCGAACCCAATCGTAAACGTGCTGTCCTCGACCACAGTAAAATCAGTCTGGCCAGTAATCAAAGGTGCGACTGCGTTGTCGCTAGGCATGATGGTAAAGCTGCCAGGGTTCACTGCATAAAATACATTGTCACTGCACTTTATCATTAACCTAGCTACTTCAGTGCTGGTACTTGGCGCCGACACTTGCTGTTGTCCATCGTTTGGGGTGCCTGAGAGCAATGTTGACTCAAAGGTTCGATTGCCATCTGTATCGAGTAAGATATCCACTGCGGGGCAAGAAATTGGCGGCACATCAGTTGTTGCCACATTCCACCTAACGGTTTGATTCTCTCCACCTAGCCAGCGGGCTTGGGCAAGGGGCGCAGAAACTGCAAAGTCGGTGGTTGTGGGCTCAACACTGAGCGAAGCTTGAAGTGTATTTACCCCACCGCGACCGTCTCGGGCGATTAATTCAAAATTTAACTGACGTTGGGTTTGAGGGTAGGTTTCACCAAAGCTAATGCTATCGTTAAGGACATCAATCAGACGGGGAAAGTATCGACTGGATGATGACCTAGGTGAATAAGAGCGAAAAAGTGGATTGGCACCATTGTCGACGGCCATTTCCCCCACCGATTCAGTTGCGCCTTCAAAGCCGCCAGGGTCGATCTGATCCCAGCTATAACTCAGAAGGTCATTATCCGGATCAGTGACTTCAGCGCTCAGCACGAAAGGGGTATTGGCCGGGATAGTATGCTCAATGGGTTGACTGGCAATCACAGGAATGGAATTGCCATTGGACAATGTATTGCCGCAACTTCTACGGGCTAAGTTGGTTCTGATTTCTTCAATGGATGCACTGTGGAAATAGCCATCAGCGTCGTTTTGAATATTCTGACTGCCGCAAATACCTGCGTAAGACATAATCGTTGAACCGCTACCAGGCTCAACCGCCGAGTTTCTGGAGCGCTGGTCTGAAGTACATGAACTGGAATTGACCGCGTTGAAAGTATGTTCAGCAGCTAGTTGATGACCAAATTCATGTATTGCTAGCTGAATATAAAAACTTTCACCAAAAGGTCGACTGCTGCCGGTTTGGCCACGGGCTTTATAGCCATCTATACAAATACTCTGAATGGTGGCCAGCCCGCCCGAATCAGTGTTAACTAAATGGCCGATATCATAATTGGCGGAGCCGATTAAGCTGTCTATGGTTTGTTGATTTTTATCTAAGTCAACACTTGAATCATTTTCAAAAGGGTCGGTGGCTGCATCGGTGAAAATAATACGGTCGTTATTGGCTACCAGCTCAAACTGAATAGCCAAATCAGTAAGAAATATCTGATTAATCCGATTGACCAGGGTGACTAGTTCGGCCATTGCCTGGGCCTCACCGCCATTTGCCTGAGTATATTCTCCACTGGCGCTGATGGCTAAACGATAAGTAGTAACACTATTACCATTTGCTCTGGCGGCTCGTTGTGATGCTGGTTTAAATTGAGTATTAGCAATGGCAGACTCAGGGATACGCATATAATCTTGTTGGTTAATTTTTATCTGCTCGGGTATGACTTCATGTTTGCCAAAGTAACTGATGTATTGCTGCGTGTTGGCAATTTTGTCGTAGGTCAGAAACGCCCATTCATTTTGATAAGTAAACATGCCGCTTAGCCCCCTAGGGGACAAATTAAAGCGCCCGCGATTTTTGGGGTTAGCCACGTCCACCCCTATAAATGAGCGGATATCAGGGTATTTATCTGCCAATGCAGCGGCCATCACCTTGACTTGGCTCAGTCGATAGAGTTTTTGTTCACCATCGGGCATAGGGATGGCGAGCTCAAATTGAGCCGTCGTATCCTTCTGAATAGCCTGCAACGCGACTGGATTGATTTTCAGTTGGTAGCCTTGAGTTACGGACCGGCTAACTTGATTGCCATCTTCAGATTTTGCAGCCTGTGTTATCCATAGGGGCAAATCTTCTTGGTTAGCCGAAATGGCATAGGCGCTGTGTAAGGTCATCAAGGCAACTAAAGCGGGAGCCCAAAGCCGTGTAATTAAATTCATATACTGTCCAAATAAGCCCCAGGGCAAGGTTATAATTACCGTTATAGTGGTAATTTTAGATCATTTAACCTGAAAGCTAACTGAATAAACTCAATGTAATTATTTTCAGGCTCCATTGCTGTGTTATTTCCGCCAACTTATAGCGGCATACAATACCTGCAGGCCGCTGCCTATCAGGGTAATAGATGTTGTTCAAGAGTATCTGTTTTTATCATGTTTAAGATAAGATCTGTTGCTCGGGTCACTTCCGCCAGTTGTTGCTCATTTGACATGCTGTAGGGCAAACCCAGTAAACTGCGAAAATGGAAATCGCCTTTGAGTAAGTTGAAAAATGCGGTGGACCAGTAGTGAGCTTGTTGTTCAGATAATCTCAAGCTTGCATTACTTTGCATAAATTGACTGAGTAATTGCAGGCCATGCTGGGGTCCTGCGGCATAAAATAATTCTGCCACGTGAGGGTTGTTGGTCAGCTCACCTATGACAACACGATGCATTGCAATGGCTTGTTCATCTTGTAACAAGCTCATAGTTTGATTGCCAAAGCGGATCATAAATTGGCGAGGATCATCATCCGCCGCCGCCATGTATTCTTCGTCCAATTGATACTGTCGACATTTAAAGCCAATGACAGCGACAAAAAGCGCATCTTTGTTACTAAAATGCGAATACACCGTTTGTTTTGATACGCCAGCACGGTTGGCGACTAAATCCATTGATGTCGAGGAAAAACCTTGGCTTAAAAATAGTTCACTTGCAGCAAGTAAGATACTTTCGCGTTTTTCTTCACTTTTTGGGCGACCAGCTTTAGTTCCTACTTTATTGCCATATTTTTTGGTTTCTGACATGTACTTCAATACCTTACATACTTAACCTAAGTTCAGGCTAATCATTAATTTGACATCAAACTATTATCATACTGGACGGTCTAGTATTTATATACTAGTCTATGCAGGAATTCAATTCAGTGTGACAACAGCACCTAAATTAATCAGGAAATCTTGGTGAAAACAACATCATCTAAATCTCTATTAATCGCAACCGCCATTATTATACCTCTAATTAGCGTTGCTGGGTTAATGATTGCAGCAGGTTCTGGTCAGGTCGCTGCACCGCCAATCACGGCTAAAGTACATAGAGTTGCAGTGATCAAACTTGCTCCCCAACAGTCCTATCAGCAGCAGCAAATGGCTTACGGTCGGATAGAGTCAGCGAATATAGCTAATCTCGGGTTTGAGTTGGCCGGCAAGGTCGAACAGTTGCTCGTCGATGAAGGAGACTTTATTCAGGCGGGTCAGCTAATTGCTCGTCTGGATACACAACGTATCGACGCTAGCATGAAAGAATTAGATGCTGCGCTGCAAAGGGCCAAATCCGACGCACGTTTAGCCAAACAATCTCAGCAACGAGTGGCCGAATTAGTGGCCAAAAAGCTTGAATCTTCACAACGGTTGGATGAAGTAAACGAGTCTTATCAAAGGTCCAGTGCACAGGTCGCTGAAACCCAGGCGCGGATCAATACCCTACAAGTAGAGTTGTCAAAGTCTCAATTGCTAGCATCATTTGATGGCACTGTGGTGTCGCGCCCAGTAGATCCGGGCACTGTCATATCGGCTGGACAACCTGTTTTCCAAGTGCAGCAGGCAAGTCAGTATGATGCACGTATTGCCTTGTCTAGCGATCGCGCCTTTGCACTGAAAATTGGTCAATCCCATGATTTACTTGTCAATGCTGAGCAGGTTTCGGGCGTGGTGAAATCCATCGCTTCTACCCGACAATTGAACACACGGACCATAGATGTGATCTTCTCCTTGGGCGATATCCTAGACTCTCGTTTACTGCCCGGAGACCTAGTCGGCTTGACCTATAGTAAACAAGTCAGTGAATATGGTGCTTGGGTGCCTAAAGAGGCATTAAGTAGCGGAATACGTGGCCTTTGGACATTATTTACCGTACCGGGCAAGGGTCAACAAAGTGTAACCTCCCGCTCAGTGGAAGTGCTGTATTCAGGTCAAACACACAGTTTCGTGCGTGGCGCGCTCAGTGCTGATGATTGGATGGTGGTGAGTGGCGCCCACCGGTTGGTGCCCGGGCAAGTTGTGGAAGCGGTGGAGTCTGCTACCAATGCTCAGGTAATGAGCTTAATGGCATCTAATCAAGGGATGCGATAATCATGAGCCAAGCACACCACCCTAAGGTACAAAAAGGGCCTTGGTTCAGCGCATTTTTTAGTAACGGTCACTTGTTAGCCTTAACCATTGTGATTTTTCTGGTAGCAGGGCTATCGGCGATTTCTTCCTTGCCCCGTCTCGAAGATCCTCGGATTGATACTCGCAATGTGTTGGTGCTGACCGCTTATCCGGGAGCATCGGCAGAGCGTGTGGAGTCCTTGGTCAGTGACGTAATTGAGGATGAACTACGACAACTTTTTGAAATCAAGGAAATTAAATCAACCTCGCGAGCCGGAATTTCAGTGATCAGCGTGGAATTGCAGCCTTGGGTCGACAACCAGACCAATGAACAGATTTTCTCTAAAATTCGCGATAGTTTGGCAGATGCCAAGCAGCAATTTCCGCAGGGGGCAGGGGAGCCGGAGTTAGACGAAAAACGTGGGGCTACCTCATTTACCTTGTTGGTCGGTTTGCATTCGCCTGCAGGTTACCACACCCCGATGTCAATTCTTACCCGTATGAGTGAAGAGGTAGCAGACCGTTTACGTAACGTGTCAGGCACTGAGTTGGTCAGAACTTACGGTGAATTAACCCAAGAAATTAGCGTAGAAGTCGACCCCCATAAACTCTCTAGTGTGGGCTTGAACGTGGCGCAGGTGAGCCAAATTATTGCCTCTGCTGATCCTAAGTTGCCTGCTGGTGTGGTTAGAAGTGACACCCAGAATATCCGCATTCAGATTGCCGAAGAATTGGCTAGTTTAGATGTGATCCGTAATATTCCGTTAAATGTTTCAGCCAATGGTCAGTTTATTCATCTTCAAGACGTTGCAACTGTTTCCCGTGGCTGGCAGCAACCCCTAACTGAAATTGCCTTGGTGGACGGTGAGCAAATGGTATTTGTTGCAGCGAGAATGCAGCCAACCGTTCGAGTAGACAAATGGACTGAAAACGCAAAACAAGCGCTCGCTGAGTTTAATCAGTTGTATCAAGGCTCCGTAGCTGCAGATATCGTATTCGAACAAAACACCTATACCGAATCAAGATTGTTGGACCTCACCCAGAATCTGTTAATGGGATCTTTGGTGGTGATGGCTGTGGTTTTTCTTTTTATGGGCTTTCGTTCTGCCTGGATTGTAGGTATTTCGCTGCCGCTGAGCGCCGCATTTACCATTTTCTCACTGAGCTTTTTTGATGAGCAAATCCATCAAATGTCTATTTTTGGTATTATTATCGCTATAGGTTTACTGATTGATAATGCGATTGTTATCACCGATGAAATTCGAGCGAACTTGCTCAACAGTGCGAATTCTAGAATGGACGCCCTAGTCAAAAGTGTCAGACATCTTTTTAACCCATTACTTGCTTCCACATTAACTACTATTTTAGGCTTTATGCCGATTTTTCTGCTGCCAGGAAATATCGGCGATTTCATTGGTTCTATCGCCATCAGTGTAGTTATGGCCTTAATTGGCTCGCTATTCATTTCAATGACGGTGATAGCTGCTCTAGCCGCGCGATATTTACCGCGACCTAGTGCCCTTGACCAAAAACAAAAATGGTATCAAGGCGGGATTCAGTTTCCCATATTAACCCAGTGGTACAAGGCAGCCATTGCCAAAGGGATTCAACGTCCGCTGTTAATTCTGTTGATTACCGTGAGCTTGCCCATCGCAGGTTTTGTGTTGGCAGGCCAACTTGGTAATGTATTTTTTCCCAGTGCAGATAGGGACCAATTTGAGATTTATGTGTGGCTACCGGATGGCACTGCAATCGGCAAAACTAGAGCAGTTGCAGAGCAGGTTGACGAACATATTCGTGCCTCAGATAAGGTTGCGCAGGTGACTTGGCTGGTGGGCGGTTCAGCGCCTTCCATCTATTACAATCAAGTTATGACGAGAGACAATACTGCTCATTTTGCCCATGCTGTAGTTAAAACGGTATCTGTTCGCGCAGCGGCTGGCTTAATTGCACAACTACAAAATGAATTGGACGACTCTTTTCCACAGGCAAAAGTAGTGGTGCGGGCATTTGGCCAAGGACCGCCAATATCAGCGCCTATTGGAGTGGAGATTTATGGTCCTGATCTTGCGGTAATAGATGAATTAGGTCAGCAAGTGCGTTTAGCTATGTCCCAGCTCCCAGGAATAACCAACAGTATTGCGTCGATCACTATGGGTGAGCCTGAACTCATTTTGAACGTCACCCGCACTGTCTCATCCCTTTCCGGATTGTCTCTAAACGATATCGCAAGTCAATTACGGGCATCCCTGGATGGGCAAATCGGTGGTTCGGTGCTTGAAGGAACCGAAGAAATACCTATTCGCGTAAGGGTTCCAGCATCTTTTCGGAATAATTTAGATAGTCTGAATGCTATGCCTTTACTCACTCCTGCATTGATCAATCAACAGTCTTGGTTACCCGTTTCGGCATTGGGTGAATTTGAACTGCGTTCCAGTATTGCAGGAATAACCCGTAAAAATGGTGAGCGGGTTAATATTGTCGAAGGCTTTCTACTTCCCAACGCCACCGCGGTGGATGTTAGTAATGGCTTAAGTCGAAAACTAAGTGAGTCGGGTTTCGATTTACCTAAAGGTTACAAAATTAAAATGGCAGGAGACGCCGACGAGCAGCAAGAAGCCTTGGGATTATTAGCCACCTATGCGCCTGTTCTACTAGTGCTGATGATAACGACTTTGATTTTAACGTTTAGAAGCGTCAAATTAGCGATGCTTATTGCTAGCGTAGCGGTTTTATCAGTAGGTCTGGGGATGTTTAGCTTGTGGTTGTCAGGCCTGCCAATCGGATTTAATCCCTTGCTTGGCTGTGCCGGATTAATCGGTGTGGCGATCAATGGTTCAATTGTGGTGATAGCGTCGATTAATGCGAACTCCGAGGCTAGGATGGGGGATCTTGAACAAATTGTACGAGAAACTATGAGTTGTAGTCGGCATATTTTATCGACTACTTTCACCACCGTAGGCGGATTTATTCCACTATTGATATTCAGTGAAGGAACATTTTGGCCGCCGTTGGCAGTGGTTCTAGCCGGTGGAGTAGGATTTTCGGTTATTCTATCATTGGTTTTTACACCCATAGTGGCTGGCAGGTTGGCAATCCATAGAGGTAAACAGGCCATGCACGCTTCACCTGTTATGGGGTAGAATGTAGTAGATTTGAAGCCCAAGTGGGCTAAACTTATTACTCAACCGTAAAATGATTGGAATAAACTAAATCAATGAAGCTAACACGCTGGTTAAAAACCGATTGTCCATACTGCCAGCGAATGCGAATGATTTTGCTATGGTGCGTGATCATGTTGATAGTGTACTTTTATGTCTGGCAATGAACGACAACTTGAAATAGAAAAGGATACAGCAAGTCAAAGTATCAAAATTAGAGCCGTTGCCAAGCGCAATGGATTGAGTACTTTGATATTCGGTTTGCTCGCTCTAATGCTGTCAATACTCCTATTGGCCTTGCTACCGAAATCTATTTATTTGCTTGGTATTTTTGCTTTGAGTGCATCAATCGTCACTATGTTGATTGGCTGGTTTAAAATACGAGAGCCGCAACATAGCCTCGAACTTACCAAAAGCCACATTCACTATCACCACCGCCATGGCAAATGGAGTGTCACTTGGGACAACATCCAACGGATTGACGTACCTAAAGTTACTACTGGACTAGACGTTCTTCCATTAGCAATGGTGGGCATTAAATTAAGAGACTACGAACCGCTTCTGCAGGTAATATCACCTCGCTTGGCCACCAACTTATTATTGGAGCAACGGGCGTTACTGCTGCAAAACAATCAATGTGCCAATGGTGGTTGCTACAACACCGACTTGATAGAAAATGACAGCTACAAAACAGCCAACGGCAAAGTCCTCAAAGGAATCCCAGCGATGTTGGCGAATAGAATGAGTAAATTACGAGCAGCACTGGGCTTTGATTTATTTATATCAATGGGGGAGCTTGACCGCTCCAGCGAAGAGTTTGTTGAATTACTCCGTCAATGCCAAGCACAGGTCATCAAACAGCAGTAATACCAACATTATTGAAAATCAATGCCCACAGCGATAACACTCTCAGTCTCGTCAAAAAAATCAGCCATACGTTGATCCACTAAATCATAATCTTCAGTTTTAAGAGCGGTTTCTAACTCTTTGCACAGCGCTAACAAAAGGGGGACGCCAGTGTAGCAGCATGCTCCATGCAATTTATGTATGAGGGCGGCGAGGCTTTCTCTATCGGAATCGTGCCAACTAACTCGGATCTCTTCTACCTGCGCAGGTAACTGTTGAATAAAGTCTTGCAACACGTCCTGAGCCGCTTCTGCATTTTGATTTGCTCGCTGCAAGGCTAAAGACCAATCTATTGATGACAATTCTTGCGCTGAGGGATCCGATAAAGCACACCAACGCTTGATAAGCGTAACCAGATCACATAAATCCAGAGGCTTGGGTAAATAATCGTCCATACCAGAGGCTAATAAGCGCTCTTGTTCCTCTTTTAGCGCATGGGCGGTCAACGCAATAATAGGCGTACCCAAATTCAACTCCGTTTTTCGGATTAGACGAGACGCTTGTAGTCCGTCCATATTTGGCATTTGCACATCCATTAAAATTAAATCGTATTCATTTTGCTGACATAGCGACACAGCCTCTTCGCCGCTGAAGGCCAACGTGAGTTCGAGTCTTGTTGGCTTCAGCCATGTTCTTAGCAGGCGCAGATTCATTTCCATATCGTCCACAGCTAATACTTTTGCTTTGGGTAAACTCAATAGATCTTGTTGTACCTGATCGTGTTTGGTCTCAATTGGCTGTTCGGTCAAACTAGCAAGCTTACTGAGAGTTAATGGCAATCGTAAATGTCTAATAGATTCAGAGCGGTGTGAATAAACATCACTTTCGGGGCCTGAATACATGATGACTAAATCTTGCATTTTCAATTTCGCCAAATCGTTATACAGCTCATCTTGGTTGGCATCACCATTTTGTGGGAGACAGACAAACACCGAATCAAACTTATGCTTTAAACGATTTAACTCACTAAATTTTTCTACTTTAGTCACTTCTGCACCAACATTGTTGAGCATTTGAATGGTCGAAAGAGTCGATTTAGGCTCGGTCTGATAAACTAAAACCTGCCTTTTATTCCAGCCGATATTGCGAGAGAAGGATTCATTTTTATTCAAAACCGTTGTCATAATGCGGACAATAAAACAGCTACCTTCGCCAGGTTGGCTATCTAGCTGAATTCTACCACCCATCAAACGCACCAATTGTTGACAGATAACTAGACCTAGTCCTGTGCCCTGATAGGAGCGACTTATCGCATCATCAATTTGTGAAAACGCATTAAATAACTTTTTGCGATCGTGTTTGCTTATGCCTATTCCGGTATCTTCAATTCTAAAGTTGAGCTCAAACAGGTCGTGCTCCAAGGCTTTACCTGTGACGGCTAAACTGATACTTCCTTTGGGAGTAAATTTTAGCGCGTTGCCTAATAAGTTAGTCAGAATTTGCTTAATACGCTGTGCATCACCTATCAGTTTTTCCGGCAGTGGTGAAAGCTCAAAATAGAACTCTAGCTGTTTAAGGTGGGCTGATCTGGCCATTACACTGACCAATTCTTCAAGAATGTCATTGGGTAGAAAAGGTAGGCGGTTAAGCTGCAACTTGCCAGCTTCTATTTTTGAAACATCAAGTACATCATTCACTATACTCAGTAAACTGTCGGCTGCGGAGTTGATGATACGAACGTGTTCCTGTTTGTCTGGGGGTAAGGGCGTATTAACCAGCTCTTTGCTGAAACCTAAAATAGCATTTAGTGGTGTGCGTATTTCGTGACTCATATTGGCTAAAAACTGGGACTTGATATTACTAGCACTTATCGCGTCTTTTCGCGCGATATCGAGCCTGACATTCTGCTCTTCGATGAATTCCATGTTGTTGCGTAAATCATTGGTGGCTTGTTGGATATCCTGCTCTAACTGATTACGGCTTTTATCTAGAATGGCGATAGAGAAAAGCCCCGCTTCGATAAAAACCCCAACTTGGAAGCAGTAAGTAGTGAAAGTGTTGCTGGGAAATATACCGGTTAAGCTAAGCATGCCTATCACCGCAGAAAGTGCCAACACGCCCCAGGCTAAGACGAAATATCGTGCGGGTCTGAATTTATTTAAATAACTCTCCACCCCCGCGGCTAAATAGGAAAGAATAGCAAACATACTGATTAGATAGACTAGGGTATTTTGCGACAAAACTGGGAATAGATTGATTAACGAACAGAACCCCATCACTCCAAGTAACAATATATTAATTTTGATAAAGGGAGAAATTTTGGGGGCGGTATGTTTGGCATCTAAAAAGGTATAAGTAAAAAGCCCTGATGCAATACCGATAATCACAAAAATGAGGTCCATATGTTGGCTAATCCACAATGTTAATCCATATGGAAGTAACATGGTGGCATGGCCGCCCCAGATAAATTGCCACAACAATACGGCACAAATATAGCCAACATAGCCCAGTAAGCTTTTTTCTTTACTCCCAAAGTATAGGACTAAATTATACACCGCCAAAATTAATAAACCGCCGTAAAACAGGCCCCATAATAGGTTATCCCAGAAGCTAGACAGGACATACTGAGAAAAGGGTTGGATATCTATAGGGGCGATGATTTGAGTGCTGTGGGATTCCAATCGAATGAACAAATCAATAGTGGTGGCGTAGGGTAAATCGACTCTGATAGAGGGAAATCGGCTGGATTGATTTTGTGATAATTTTCCTTGTTTATCTGCTGCTATCAGGGTTTTACCGTGAAGTAGATAAAAATCGACTTTTTCAATATGGGGGAAGCCGATATCGATGACCCATTCCTCAGCATCACTGACATTGCTAAAACTAGTGTGCAGCCAAATTCCTTTGTTTTGAATGCCGTAATTGGGATTGGAAGACGACTGCCACTTAAACTCATCGAGTTTCTTTCTAACTTGATCTATGTGCAACTGCTCGTTAGTCTCTTGCAAAATTTGTACTTTTTGGGAAAGCCGGATGATCTCGTTTTTATTGATTAATTGCAGAGTCGATTGAGCTAAGGCAAATTGACAGAGACTTAACAACACTAAAGTTAAACTCACTAAGTGGATGCTATGCCTTTTACTATGGGCTAACGACTTTGTCATAATATGCAGAGGGTTACGTCAAAAGTTGATGAACAGGACAAGCCATTAAACCCTGAGAAGCCAGTTTTTTCAAACTCTTATCAGTAATTCAACAGGCAATTGCTGATTGAGGTAAATTGAATTGCCAAAATAGACCAAATAAAAGGTATATTAGTAGCCTCTTGTTAATTGAAATTGTGCAGCAGCACCAACGGAAACCTGTATGAATAAAATAACTACTTGCCTAACGGGAGCATTAAGTCTCCTACTAAGCTCTGCAGCTTGGGGTTTAGCCCTGGACAAATTAACCTTACCTGCTGGATTCACAATCGCTGTGTATGCACATGATGTGACTAATGCCCGCCAAATGGCGTTAGGAGATAACGGCGTGGTTTACGTCGGCAGTCGTGGCGAAGGTAAGGTGCATGCGGTTATCGATGAAGACCGTGATGGCACAGCTGATAAAGTTGTATTAGTGGCCGATGGACTAACTATGCCCTCGGGAGTAGCGTATCGAAATGGCGATCTGTATGTCTCCGAAGTAAGTAGAATTGTAAAGTTCGCCAATATTGATAAAACCTACGGCAATAAGCCGGCGCTGGAAGTGGTCATTGATGGTTTACCAAGTGAGATACATCACGGCTGGAAAAACATCGCTTTTGGACCAGACAACTGGCTGTATGTGCCGGTTGGCGCACCCTGCAATATTTGTCAAACACTTGGCGGTGAGAAGTTTGATGATCCTGTTTATGCCAGTATATTGAAGTTTAATATCAAAACAGGTGAAAAGCGCTGGGTGGCCAAAGGCGTTCGTAACAGTGTTGGCTTTGATTGGCATCCTGAGAGCAAAGAATTTTGGTTCAGTGATAATGGTCGCGACATGATGGGCGATGATATACCACCCTGCGAAATCAACCGTGTTAGCGAAGATGGGCAACATTTTGGCTATCCGTATTTCCATGGTGGAGATGTCCCTGATCCAGAATTTTCTATTGGCAAAAACAAGCAAGATTATGTTGCCCCCGCGCTGAAATTAAATGCTCATGTCGCGCCCTTGGGGATTTTGTTTTATCAAGGAAGCCAATACCCTGCGTCTTACAAAAATAATTTATTCGTCGCTGAACATGGCTCTTGGAATCGAACTAAAAAATCAGGTTATCGGGTGATGATGGCAAATATAAAAGACAATAAAGTGCAGTCATATACGCCTTTTATTGAAGGATTTTTAAATCCAGATGATAGTGCGTGGGGACGACCGGTTGCCATGCTTACACTGCCCGATGGTAGTATGTTGATATCTGATGATTTCGCAAACGTAATTTATAGGGTAACCTACAAATAACGAGTCCTTAACAGGTCTCAATTTGATCTCAATAATAACAATAATGAGCTTACAAAATTTACTATGAGTGAAGAAATCACCATTAATAAAGACGGTATTGAACAATTAGCGTTAAGCCGTTTCACTGAAGATGCGTATTTGAATTATTCAATGTACGTGATTATGGACCGGGCTTTACCTCACATAGGCGATGGCCTTAAACCCGTGCAGCGTCGCATTGTTTATGCAATGTCTGAGTTGGGTTTAAGTGCCACGGCAAAATACAAAAAATCAGCTCGAACAGTCGGTGATGTGTTAGGTAAATTTCACCCTCATGGCGATTCGGCTTGTTATGAAGCCATGGTATTGATGGCCCAACCCTTTTCTTATCGCTACCCGTTGGTTGATGGTCAAGGTAACTGGGGTGCACCGGATGACCCTAAATCCTTTGCGGCAATGCGTTATACCGAATCGAGATTGTCTAAATTTAGTGAAGTTTTGCTAAGTGAATTAGGCCAAGGCACCGTTGATTGGCAGCCTAACTTTGATGGTACTATGGATGAACCGCGAGTTTTACCGGCTCGATTACCGCACATTTTATTGAATGGTGTGACTGGTATTGCGGTGGGTATGGCAACCGATATTCCGCCACACAACGTCCGTGAACTGGCAAATGCTTGTGCACTATTGTTGGATAATAGCCGGGCCGAATTAAGTGATATTCTTGAACATGTTCAAGGGCCCGATTACCCCACCGAAGCGGAAATAATAACGCCCAAGGCGGACATCGTTAAAATTTATGAAACGGGTCGCGGTTCAATCAAGATGCGTGCGGTTTTTCATGAAGAAAACGGTGACATTGTCATTACCGCCCTACCGCACCAAGCTTCTGGAGGTAAAGTCTTAGAACAAATTGCAGCCCAGATGCAGGCCAAAAAGCTGCCCATGGTAAGTGATTTACGTGATGAATCGGACCATGAAAACCCCACTCGTTTGGTGATTACACCTCGCTCAAATAGAGTGGATATTGAACAGCTGATGCAGCATTTATTTGCTACTACAGATTTAGAAAAAAGCTATCGCGTCAATATCAATATGATTGGTTTGGACGGTCGACCTAAGGTTAAAGATCTACGTACGATTTTAACCGAGTGGTTGGTGTTCAGAAAAGATACTGTAGTGCGACGTTTGCAATACCGTTTAGATAAAGTGCTAGCAAGATTACATATCCTAGAAGGGTTATTAGTTGCATTCTTAAATATTGATGAAGTCATTCGCATCATCCGTTACGAAGAAGAACCGAAGAAAGAATTAATGGCACGCTTTAGCTTGTCAGATAAACAAGCAGAGGCAATTCTAGAACTAAAACTGCGTCATTTAGCCAAGCTGGAAGAGTTTAAGATAAAAGGTGAGCAGGAAGATCTGGCAAAAGAGCGCGATGAATTGCAAACCTTACTGGGCTCTGAGCGTCGTCTAAAGACCTTAATTAAGAAAGAAATTTTATCCGATGCCGAAAAGTATGGCGATGACCGCCGTTCACCCATCGTCGAGCGTGGCGAATCAAAAGCATTAACAGAAAAAGAATTGGTGCCCTCTGAAGCGGTGACCGTTGTGCTGTCGGATAAAGGCTGGGCGCGATGCGCCAAAGGACATGATGTGGACGTTGAAGGTCTCAGTTATAAGGCCGGCGATGTTTATTTATCCAGTGCTAAGGGGCGTAGCAATCAGCAAGCCGTTTTCCTCGACTCGTCAGGTCGAACCTTTGCCGCAGATGCACACACTCTGCCATCAGCGAGAAGCCAAGGCGAGCCGCTTACAGGTAAGTTTAATATTGTCAGTGGCGAAACGGTGCAGCATGTGATCATGGGCTCGGACCAACAACGCTATCTAGTTGCTTCGGATGCTGGTTATGGGTTTGTAGGCAAATTTGAAGATATGGTGAGTAAGAATAAAGCGGGTAAAGCCTTTTTATCCTTACCCACTGGAGCTAAAGTGATTAAACCTCAAACCGTTAATAGTATTGAGACAGATTGGTGTTTAGCTATTTCTAATGAGGGACGCATGTTAATGTTCCCATTACGTGATTTACCTAGTTTAGGTAAAGGTAAAGGTAACAAGATCATCAATATCCCATCGGCCAAGGCTAAAACACGGGAAGAGTACGTCAGCATGCTCAGTGTGGTGCCAGAAGGAGCTCAGGTTAAAATTGTCGCAGGTAAACGGGCTATGACCCTCAGTGCTAGCGATTTGGCCCATTACCAAGGTGAGCGTGGCCGTCGCGGTAATAAACTTCCAAGAGGCTTGCAACGGGTAGATTCAATTGAAGTGGAACAAGCGAGTCAACAACAGTCTACTGCTGCGTCAGATGATTCTGATATAGCAGAATAACGTCTAATCGAGTGCTATGCTGGGTCCCTTGGCGGCCCAGCTTTTTCTGTGCAATCGATGAGGTAATTGACCTTACTGGCAAGCGTCTATCTTATGCGCCAAGTCTGATCACATTTAAACTGACTCATCGTACAGTTTTAGCCGCCAACGAGTACAGATTTGCTGTTTAAATTTGATATCAATTCTGAGCCCTTCTACTCTCTTGTTAAACATTACTGATTTGGAAATGACGTCCGATGACCTCACTCGATCTACATACATCGTTACAACACACCTTTGGTTTTGATGAATTCAGAACGGGTCAACAACAGGTCATCGAAAATTTACTCAATGGTCATTCTACCCTAGCTATTTTTCCAACCGGCTCAGGAAAGTCATTGTGCTATCAGTTTACAGCACTGCATTTACCACATTTGACTCTGGTAATATCCCCCTTGTTGGCCCTAATGAAAGATCAATTAGATTTTTTGCAGCTAAAAGGTATTCCTGCCGCTCGTATCGATTCGAGTATGAGTTACGAGCAAAATCAGCAGATCATGGGGCAGATTCGACAGGGACAGCTAAAAATATTGATGGTGTCAGTTGAGCGTTTCAAAAACGAACGCTTTAGACAGTTCATAGAGAGTGTCCCTGTTTCAATGTTAGTGGTAGATGAAGCTCATTGTATTTCAGAATGGGGCCACAACTTCAGACCAGACTATTTAAAACTTCCTGTCTATCAAAAGGCCTTAAATGCACCTTTGGCGTTACTGCTAACGGCGACTGCAACAAGTGAAGTCAGTCAGGATATAGCCAGCAAATTTGCTGTAGGCCCACATAGCATAGTACAAACTGGCTTCTACCGTGCCAATTTACAACTACAGGCTATTGTAGCCACTGCACAACACAAAGATGCACTTCTAATCGACAATGTTTCTGCGCAATCCGGTGCAGGAATTGTCTATGTGACTTTGCAAAAGCAAGCGGAAGATGTCGCTAGACTGCTACAACAACAGGGATTCAATGCAGCGGCGTACCATGCCGGAATGGCTGACGAGAAAAGGCAATTACTGCAACAGCAGTTCATGCAAAATGAAGTTGATATTGTGGTGGCAACTATTGCATTTGGCATGGGGATAGATAAAAGCAATATTCGTTTTGTGATCCACTACGAGCTACCTAAATCCATAGAAGGTTACAGCCAGGAGATTGGCCGAGCTGGAAGAGATGGTCTGCATGCTAACTGTATTACCTTAGCCAGTTTACACAATCTGACTACCTTAGAGAATTTTGTCTATGGTGATGCTCCTGAGCTCTCGTCAATCCAAACCTTGCTTCAGTTGATTCAACAGCAAAGCGAATCTTCACGCTGGGAAACGCAACTTATTCCCTTGTCTAATACCACTAATATTCGTCAACTTCCGTTAAAGACCTTGTTTGTTCAATTAGAATTGATGAAGGTTATAACCCCATTATTTGGCTATTTTTCAGAGTTTCGTTTTCGCTTTAAAGCCGAGCCTGAAACCATTTTGCAGCTTTTCGAAGGTGAAAGAAGACAGTTTTTAGCGGCAATTTTTCAATCCAGTCCACGTAAGAAAATTTGGGCAACATTGGACCAAAAAGGACTCTATGAGGCTTATCCACATGAACGTGGTCGTTTAGTTAAAGCGCTTGATTATTTGCATGAAAAAAATCAGATAGAATTGCACAGCAAAGGTCACACAGATGTCTATCAAGTCGATGAGCAGGCGCTAGCCGAACCTAATTTAGCAGAACTACTTTTTCAATATTTTAAACAAAAAGAAACTGCTGAAATTGGAAGGATCGAACAGTTAGTTGATTTTTTTCAATCAAAAACGTGCTTGAGTCAACGTTTGGCAGGTTATTTTGATGACAATAGTTTATCGAATCCTTGTGGCCATTGCAGTGTGTGTTTGAGCGGCCCCATAGTTTTGCCCGGCAGAAATAATGATGCGGTTGTGCCAGAACAACAAAGAATCAATCAAATTTACGCTCAGCTATCAGCGTTGCTGGAAAAGAAGTTAATGACTCAATTGACCCCAGAATTATTCAGTCGGTTTTTAGCCGGTATGACGAGTCCATATTTAACTAAAATAAAGGCCAAATCCGTTGCCGGATTTGGCCTTTATGAAGCTATGCGCTATCGCGATATTTTCCCACTCGCGGTTCTAGCGAGTGAAGCACATATTTAGCTTTTCACGTTAGTGCTTTCGAATATTTTATCTGCAGATGCAGCGACAAAACCGCGATACAGGCTACCGTCAGGTAGTGTATAACGCTGGGCAAACTCATAGAAACAGCTTGGAACTTGCTTTTTGGTATCGCTAAATTGTACTTCTATTTGGTCTGCCATGGTGGATGATTGAGCCAAGTGAACCTCTGGGCCACCTTTGATCTCGCCGCCAGAGGTGTTTAACACAAATCCGGCTAGTTTAAGTTGAGCATTTACGTCGGCTAATATTTGGAAGTGTTGTAAATGATTAACTGAAACGGTGAAGTGGTTTGCTCTGAACCCCCACGCAGCCATCCATGCAGCATACTCAGACGCCTCTAAAAGAGTCTCATAATCTACACTGGAAATTTGCCAGTGAGTGCCTGAGTATAAGAAGTCGTCCATAGCTGCAGCACTGTCATCAATATTGGCCACCATTTTAGTGATAATCGCCTGTACTTCAGGGCTGAATTGTTCAACCAGAAGCTCACTGATAAAGACCTTAGGTTTGGTGCTATCCGGATGCTCGAAGTGTTTAGCTTTTAACTTTTTTTGTTCAAAATCATACTGACCTTTTTCTTCATAACCTAATGCGATGAATTGGGCTGCCAGTTTGTTCATATTGATCTTTTCAATATTAAATGTGCGAAAAGCAACATGGTCGTTGATCACTTCACGTTGACCGTCAAATTCTTCCAATAGAGCATGAACTTTCTGAGCTGACGGTGTGATTGAGATATAATCTTGCCAGAGGTTAGCAAACAAGGTGTCTATTTGTGTATGCATACTACGAATCACTCTTAAATATAGCTCGGGATGGTGCAACCTTTTGGACACCATCCCAGTTGTTTTAAAAAACCAAACCTGGGCTTAAAGTGCCAGGCATGGTGACTTTGTCTAGTTCCACTGATGCTACTGGGAATGCACAGTAGTCAGCAGCATAATATGCGCTAGCTCGGTGGTTACCACTGTCACCGATTCCACCGAATGGAGCTGCACTGCTTGCACCTGTAATGGGACGATTCCAATTGACGATACCGGCACGAATTCGTTTGAAGAAATGTTGGTACTCGCTTTCATTATCGCCCAAAAATCCTGCGCTCAAACCAAAACTAGTATTATTCGCTTGATTGATAGCCTCATCTAAGGTGTCAAATCGGATCACTTTGAGCAAAGGCCCAAAATGTTCCTCGTCAGGCATAGCGTCGACTATGGCAGTAACCTCCAGGACTCCTGGGGTAACAAAACCAGATTGCTCATCTAGGTGTTGTAACTCAACCAGCGCTTTAGCACCTAAATCCAGTAATTGTTGTTGAGCCCGCTTCATGCCTGCAGCAGCTTGTGCTGAGATCATTGCACCCATAAAAGGTTGTTCCGAAGCGTCGTATTGACCCACGGTGATTTTTTTGGTGACTTCAATCAGCCGAGCAAGGATTGCATCACCCTGAGGTGTGTTCTCAATAAATAAACGACGAGCACAGGTACAACGTTGGCCAGAGGTGACGAATGCTGATTGCACTATATCATGCACTGCAGCATCAATATCGCTTACACCTTTAACGATTAGAGGGTTATTACCGCCCATTTCCAAGGCCAAGATTTTACCTGGGTGACCAGAGAATTGTTCGTGCAAAATTTTACCAGTGCGAGAGCTACCTGTGAAAAACAAACCATCTAAGCCAGTGTGACCGGCTAACGCTTTGCCTGTTTCAACTTCACCTTGTACTAGGTTAAGCACGCCACTTGGTAAGCCGGCCTGTTGCCATATTTTAACCATCTTTTCAGCCACTAACGGCGTGAGGTCGCTAGGTTTAAACACTATGGTGTTACCTGCTAGCAGTGCCGGAACAATGTGGCCGTTAGGTAAATGACCTGGGAAGTTGTACGGGCCAAACACTGCCACTACACCATGTGGCTTATGGCGAATAAATGCCTTGCCCACCGGCATAGGGTTTTCTACTGTACCGGTTCTCTCTTGGTAGGCTTTTTCGGAAATACCGATTTTGCCGATCATTGCAGCCACTTCTGTTGCCGTTTCCCATAAAGGCTTACCGGTCTCTTGAGCAATGGTCAAGGCGAGATCTTGTTTGTTTTCGCCAAGTAATTCCGCATATTTTTTTACGATAGCTAAGCGCTGTTCAAAACTCAAGTCACTCCATGCTAAAAAAGCTTGGCGGGCCGCGTTTACTGCACTGTCTATTTGTTCCGCTGAGGCTGACATGGCTTCCCATATAACGGCTTTCTTGGCAGGGTCGATAGATTGGATTTTGTGACCTTTACCAAGGTGCCAGTCACCTGCAATATAATGTGCTTGTGTATTCATAACTAAGCTCCTTGAACTACTTAACAGCTAATTTGAGTTGGCGCAAAACGAATAAAATCTCCATCGACAACACCAAGTGCCTTTGCACTATTTGCATCGATGTAGGCAATTTGGGCTTCTTTATCTATCTGTAATTGGGCGGTTAACGCCTTGAAGTCCTTGACCAAAGTGTTAATTACATAACACATTTCGCCTTGCTTAGATTTTTCATCATTTACTTTAATCGCCATTTTACGGCTAGCTTGCGCGGTACGTATATGGTTAATATTTGCTTCGACTGTTGGACCTGCGTCAAATATATCGACGTATCCTTGGCAGTAAAAACCTTCTTGTTGAAGTAACTGCAGTGCTGGACGGGTTTTCTCATGCACCTGACCTATGACCGCTTGAGCAGCTTTGCTGAGCAAACTGACATAAATCGGATATTTCGGCATAAGCTCGGCAATAAATACTTTATCGCCAATACCGGTAAGATAATCCACTGTAGGGAAGTCCATCGAGAAAAAATGTTCCTCTAGCCATTGCCAGAAAGGGGAGGCGCCATGTTCATCACTCACCCCGCGCATTTCTGCGATTACCGTTTGAGCGAAACGTTGCTCATGCTCTACCATGAATAAGAAGCGAAACTTCGATAACAATCTACCATTACTGCCTTTCCGAGCATTTTCTCTGAGGAATAATGTGCAAATTTCTGACACGCCAGTATAGTCATTGCACAGGGTTAATATGTCTACCGTATTGTGAATGTTCAACTCTCGTGAAGCATGCACAACTTTACCTAAATGGTAGTGGTAAAATGCATCTTTGGTTCCGACGGTAGCTTCTATACCACTGGTGCCGACTACTTCTCCGGTCTCAGTGTCTTCCATAACAAACAGATAGCTCTCGCTACTTGGTTCAGTGACCGTCTGCAAGAACGACGCTTCTGAGCGTTCAATCTTGCTACGTAATAAGTCTTCGTTTACCGGTAGAGACGTAAAGCCAATACCGGACTCAACAGCGATGCTATGCAGCGCTGAATAGTCTTTTGATGCGATAGGACGGATCACTTTCATATTTGAATGCTCTTCATAATTAACTGCGAAGTTATTCGCCTACGACCTGCGCTACCGCTAGTTCGAATCGTTCTAAGCCTTGCTTAATGTCTGCATCAGGTATAACTAATGAGGGCGCAAAACGAACCACGTTAGCACCGGCAATCAAACACATTAATTTGTGTTGGGTAGCAGCGTTAAGAAAATCCCGTGCCCGACCTTTGTATTTTTCATTTAGCGCACAGCCTAATAACAAGCCTTTGCCGCGCACTTCATCGAAAACATGATATTTGTCATTAATTGCCTGTAAGCCATCACGGAAAAGCTGTTCTTTTCGAAACACGCCTTCTAGTACCTCTGGCTGATTAACAATATCAAGGGCTCTTTCTGCAACAGCACAAGCTAAAGGGTTGCCTCCATATGTACTGCCGTGGGTACCAGGTTTTAAACTTGCAGCAATCTTGGCTGTGGTAAGCATAGCGCCGATTGGGAATCCGCCGCCTAGTGCCTTAGCCGAGGTTAGGATGTCAGGAGTAACGCCTAAACCCATATAAGCATATAAATGACCTGTACGACCCACACCCGATTGGACTTCGTCAAAAATCAATAAGGCATTGTGCTTGTCACATAGTGCGCGAACGCCTTCAACAAATTCTTGAGTCGGGCTAATAATACCGCCTTCACCTTGCAATGGCTCCATCATAACAGCACAGGTTTTGTCTGACATGATAGCTTCTAGAGCTGATAAATCGTTGTAATCAACGTGTTGAATTGCTCCAGGCTTAGGACCGAACCCATCAGAATAGGCAGCTTGGCCACCAACGGTTACGGTGAAGAATGTACGACCGTGAAACCCTTGGTTAAAGGAAATAATTTGATTCTTTTCTTCGCCGAAATGTTCTATTGCATACCGACGAGCTAATTTAAGTGCAGCTTCATTCGCTTCTGCGCCTGAGTTTGCAAAATAAACACGTTCAGCAAACGTGGCGTTGGTTAACTTTTTAGCTAGACGCAAGGCTGGCTCATTAGTGAATACATTGCTCAAATGCCAAAGTTTTTCGCCTTGCTCTTTAAGCGCCGCAACTAACTCAGGATGACAATGACCCAAGACATTAACCGCAATACCGCCAGCAAAATCGATATATTCATTGCCATCTTGATCCCAAACACGAGAGCCTTCGCCTTTGACTGGCACCAACGCAGCAGGATTGTAGTTAGGGACCATTACTTCATCAAACGTATCACGAGTTACTTGCATTTGTTACCTCACTTAAATTACTTGCCAATGAAGGTTGTTTCTACAACATCATCACTATTATCGGGTATCAATGGTCTTTAGGGGACCAATTTTGACTGCGCATTGTGTCAGATTTTAAACAAATTGTCTCTAGTAAAACAGGCGGAATCCCTTAATAATAAAGGGGTTCCGCTAAATTTGCAGGAAATGTGAATAACTATTTAATCTAGCTTGATGCTTTTTCTCATAACGTGACACCCATGTTTATATCAGGACACCCATCTTATTAAGTTGACACCCATGTTAATAACATGACACCCATGTTATTACGATGATACCAAGGCTTATAAAATGCTTAGGTTTAGAGCATCAGCCATAAGAAGAGGGCTGAATACTGTAATCATATAGAACATTAGATTAGATGAAATTCGAAGTGTGTTGGAATTTAAGGTGGGTGTCCTGATAACAACATGGGTGTCACAAAACTATGTATTCTATTTAAATAAGCGCTGAATCCTTTAATCACTTGCTTGCATGATTATGTGAAATAAATGCAACCAAATGACCTAAAAAAAGGTGCAAGTGCTAAGATTCAACATATAACTGACCCAAAGACGGGGTTTTCAGTATACACATGGCGTCTTTAGGAATATGAAAGTTGGGCAACAAGGTCTTGTTTCATCTAGCTTGATATTTTCTGTTACAACGTGAAACTCATGTTTATCTCAGGACATATATGGACGCTCCCCTGATGTCAACGTACTAATTGCCCCTTCGTGCTGATTTTCTGCACGAATTACGTTTTTACTATTCTATTACCGCTAGTCTGTTGTCTTGAAGGCAGTCTAAAATGGCTTAGTTCTGACATATATTCAGGCTCTTTATTAGCGTTGGTTTAATCAACGCTGGCCTCTGATGAACTCCGAACCTTATCGCCTAAAAACACCCAGTCGGATTGTTATCCGTGTCTAAGTCTGGCTTTGATGAGGTAGGTAGACCGTTTTCTTCATCATTTTATGACTAAGCGGGGTAGGTAAAGTAAGTGTTATCCCGTGTCTTGCCTTCCACAACACCCACACAGGCTTGGTGCCTTTGTCCTACACGGAATTGAGCTCGACAGGGATAACGTAAAGTGATTCATGTTATGCGCTCACTTGTGAGGACGTAACGCGATAGTGCTCCTGACGTGTGAGCAATATCCAGATTAAACGTGCTAAACGATGGGCGACGGCGACTGCCACTTTATTAAACGGCTTGGTAACGCGAAGTTTAGTGGCCCACAGTGATAACGGATCAGTTCTTTGCGCGGCACGACTCACGACAGACCGCGCACCATGTACCAGTTGTTTACGTAAATAACGGTCTCCGCGTTTGGTAATGCCGCCCATCTTACTGATATTGCCTGAGGCGTGTTGTTTAGGCGTCAGCCCTAACCACACGGCAAATTCTTTGGGATTATTAAACGCCTGGCCTTTATCAATGGCGGCTAAAAACGCTGAGGCATTAATGAAACCAATCCCTGGGATGCTGAGCAATATTTTGCCACTTTCACTGTTATTAACAAAGTGATGCAATTGCTGCTCAATGGCCTTGATGCGAGAGCGTGTGTCTTCATATTCTGCCTTTAACGCGCGCATCATGGTTCTCAACTGGTTACTGCGTTGTTCGCTATCAATTACTTGGGCTAATCCTGCACACAAGGCCACGTGGCCACAAGGAAATATTACCCCAAATTCACTTAACAACCCGCGTATCTGGTTACTCAGGGCCGTTTTGTTTCTAATTAAGCGCTCTCGAATTCGATGCAAGCAATTAATTTCTTGCTGTTGCTCAGATTTTACGGGGACAAAGCGGATATGTGAGCGCTGGCTGGCTTCTGCTATGGCAAAAGCATCGTTATGGTCATTCTTGTTGCCTCGCACAAAAGGCGTGACATGTTGGGCTGGTATAAGCTTGGTATCATGACCTAATTTAGCAATTTCACGCCCCCAGTAATGCGATGAATAACAGGCTTCCATCACCACCAACGTAGGTGGTTGTTGGCGCATAAAATCAAGTAGCTCAGTCCGTTTTAATTTCTTATTAAATTGCGGTTTAATATGTTCATTTACTCCGCACACTTGAAATACAGTCTTTGCCAAATCGATGGTAATTGTTTTAAGCTTCATATTGGACGTTCCCTATGTAAATAGTCTTGTTTAAGAACTACTATTTTGGCGCATTGACGCCGTATTGGGGAGCGTCCATCTCATCACCCACGTGTTGGATAAATACAAAAAGTTTGACAATATCTGATGCCCAGATCTTGTTAATAATGATTCTGGGTGAAATTGCACTCCCATCACGGGCATCTCTTTGTGTTCAATGGCCATTGGTTCAACTCCGAACTTTCCATTGCACCAAGCCGTCATTGAAAACTCGCTAGGAATACTATTCTTTTCTAAGATTAGAGAATGATATCGGGTCGCTTCAAACGGGTTATTCACATTGTCAAATAATGCCGAGCCTGAGTGGTTTACATTTGAAGTTTTACCGTGCATTATATTTTCCGCGACTTCAACTTTAGCACCAAACACTTGGCCGATTGCCTGATGTCCGAGACACACTCCCAACATGGGGATTTTGCCAGCGAACTTATCGATTGCTTCCAAAGTAATACCTGCGTCATTTGGGGTACATGGACCAGGCGAAAAAACAAGCTGCTGCGGCGCTAAGCGGGAAATTTCAGTACAGCTTAGCTTATCATTTCTTACAACCTTGACCGTCGCTCCGAGTTCCCGAAAGTAACGGGCAAGATTGTGCGTAAATGAATCGTAATTATCAATCAGTAGCAACATAAAAAGGGTGTTAGCTAAGGCTTAGCTATAAAACCAACCGCCTCATATACTTTTTTAAGTGTCTTTGATGCTCTTTCGCTGGCTTTTTCCGCGCCGCTTCGCATGATTTGGTCCAAATGCGCACGGTCCGAACGAAGTTGATGGTATCTTGTTTGGATAGGCTCCAACAGCGCTACAACAGCATCTGCAACATCACCTTTCAAATGACCGTACATCTTGTCCTCATATGCTGGAACAAGAGTTTCTATACTTTCACCTGTGGCACAAGATAGTAACGTCAGTAAGTTAGACACACCTGGTTTCTCCGCCACATCATAGTAGATGCGCGCTTTTTCATCGGAATCAGTAACCGCTCGTTTAATTTTTTTACTGATTTTTTTACTATCTTCTAGTAAACCGACAAAATTATTGGGATTAGTATCGGATTTAGACATTTTCTTATTCGGTTCTTGCAGACTCATTATTCGAGCGCCGAATTCTGGAATAAACGGATCCGGAATGGTGAGGACTTCGCCATACAAATTGTTAAATCTCGTTGCGATATCACGAGTCAATTCCAGATGTTGCTTTTGATCTTCACCTACAGGAACATGATTCGCCTGATAGGCCAAGATATCTGCCGCTTGTAATACCGGATAGCTATAAAGGCCGACATTGATATTGGTGACGTTTTTGGCTGACTTATCTTTGAACTGAGTCATACGATTCAATTCACCCATTTGTGTATAACAATTCAATATCCAAGCCAACTGTGCATGTTCAGGGACATGAGATTGTATGAAGATGGTACTTTGTTCAGGATCAATCCCGCACGCTATGTAAAGTGACAGGCCATCGAGACAAGCTTCGTATAGCGCTTTGGGGTCTTGGCGTACAGTGATCGCATGCAAATCCACTAACATATACAAACAATCGTGATCCTGTTGCATATTGACCCATTGTCTCAACGCACCCATATAATTACCGATGGTGAGTTGGCCAGAAGGTTGGCATCCGCTTAGTACGATTGGTTTGTTCATAATGATAAATATCTTCTTGTAATACTGAGTGTTTGGAAAATTAGACTGAATGGACTTTAGCCAATTCGCTACGCATATTATCAATGACAGTCTTGTAGTCAGTTTGATTAAAAATGGCTGATCCGGCTACAAAAGTATCGGCTCCGGCCTCCGCGATGCTGCGAATATTATCGACTTTTACGCCGCCGTCAATTTCAATTCGAATTTCTTTCCCAGATTGCCGTATTAATTGTCGCAATCTTTTAATTTTATGTAATGTGGAGGGTATAAACTGTTGCCCCCCAAAACCAGGGTTAACAGACATAATTAACACAAAGTCCAACTTTTCCAAAACATACTCTACACAATCGAGAGATGTCGCAGGGTTGAGAACTAGTCCTGCTTCGCAATTATGATCGAGTATCAATTGGATACTTCTATCGACATGTTTACTTGCTTCGGGATGGAAGCTGATCCGACTTGCCCCTGCTTCTGCAAAACCTTCAATCATAGTATCAACCGGTTCTACCATTAAATGCACGTCTATGGGCTTTGAAACGCCATGCTTGACGAGTGATTGGCAAATCATTGGACCTATTGTGAGGTTTGGCACATAGTGATTGTCCATAACGTCGAAATGGATTAAATCGGCTCCTGCATCAATTACCTTATCTACTTCATCTCCCAGTCGAGCAAAATTCGCGGATAGAATTGAAGGGGCGATCAAAAAAGGCTGCATATGTTTCTCCATTTGTTTATTCGGTTAACTTTACCGAAAAAGGCTGGATGACTAAAGAAAAACCGCCGCACCATATTGGTGCTAAAGATTTATTGTGGTGCGAAAGAGTCTAGTTAAGATATTTCTCCTTCAGTTCTTCAATCTTACTAATCACCTTTAATTCCTTAATTTTCAAACGGTTGCATGTAATTGATGGCTAGTGATATTAGCGGCACTAGAATTGCCTTTAAAAGGTAACGACATAACTTCCTGAATAATAATTAAAAAATATAAAATACTTTAATAATTGGAGAACACATATGAAATCAATCAAATTAGCGGCCATAGCTATTGCTGTCTTATCTGCATCAAGCGTCAGCTCAGTTGCTTTAGCTGATGTGGAAGCAAATGTAGGTGTTACTAGCAACTATCTTTGGCGCGGTGTAAGCCAGAGTTCAGACGATGTTTCCGTTTCTGGTGGTATAGATTATTCTCACGAAAGTGGTTTTTATGCAGGTACTTGGATTGGTAGCATAGACTTCGGTGATGGAAGTGGAACTGAAAATGACTATTATTTAGGTTACGGTGGTGAGTCAGGAGAGTTCGGCTATGACGTTGGTTATATTTATTATGCGTATCCAGCTGATGGTTTCGAAGACTCAAATTTTGGTGAAATATATTTCAATGGTTCATATAAAGCATTCGGTTTTGGCGTCGCTTATACGGTGAACAGCGAAGTAGATGATGGGTCATTGTTCGATTCTGGGGATATGTACTACAACCTAAGTTACGGTTTTGATTTACCAGAAGAATTCACTCTTGGATTGACCCTTGGTTACTATGATTTTGATGCGGGCAGTGATGCGGATTATAGCCACTATCAAATTGACTTAGCTAAAGGTGATTTCACGCTAAGTATTTCAAAAGCTGAAGAAGAAGCCGCTGGCTCAGGTAAGGGCGATGATACTAAGTTCGTAGTGAGTTGGGGCACATCTTTTTAATCGGTATTTACGGAACCCTAAAAAGCCAGCTAAATGCTGGCTTTTTGTGTTTTAGCGCCTAGCAATTGTAAATTTACGGTAAATATTGCAGTCCATACGGTAAATAGAGATGGCTCAATTGTTGAACAAAGGTATACTATTCACATATATCGTGGAAAAAGGGTACTTACATGAACAGGACGTTAAAATGTAGTTTATCAATTGCATCAAGTTGTTTGCTGGTTAGTCTAGTGGCAGCCCACATCTCATTGGAACAATCCGCTGATTTTTGTGCCAACATAGAGCGTGGACAATATGAAGTGAGCTTACCTATGAGTCATCCGCTTAACCGATGTGCTGCTGGGCAATCTAAAAATGTCAGTTGGACAAATTGGTTTTCTGGCCGCTCACCAAGTTATCAATTTCATTATTTAGACCTTCTAGAGCTCCTTTCCAGAAGCACAGAAGAAAAAGCTAATTAGCCTTTGGACGTCAATTAATTGAATCAATCTCAAACTAAGGCCGCATACCTTTGGAACATTTTCAAGAGCGTTGCCGCGAGCGTTTTTGGGGTTCAGTCTGATAAAAACTACAAACATGATTTTGAACAAAAATCATTCCTTCCTTACCTAATGGTAGGAATTGTTTTTGTTACTGCGCTTGTACTGGGACTGGTATTACTCGTTAATATGTTACTACCATAGATAAAATTAATTCGTGATATAGGCTACCGTAGCTATGTCTATCCGCCTTATATTTCCTCATCTATCCTTATTTATATAGCGCTAGCAGTTCACTCACTTTTACTCTCTTGTCGCCTTTTTGGCTAATGGTTCTGCTTACCATTAACTGAGTTACATCCGCCTGAGAATATATTTCCCGGGTAAATGGAGTGTCGTGATTACTAATCAAAACATGACACTGTTTTTTGTCGGTGTGTTCTTTGGCTAATTTAGCTAAATTTTTTTGATCTTCTATCGTAAATGCCGTTTTAGAGTATTGAGTGAATTTAGCTGTCATGCTAATCGGGGCGTAAGGCGGATCACAATATACAGTATCTAGTTTTCTAGATCGCTTAAACGTATTTTCATAAGATTCACAAGTGAATACAGCCTTTTGCGCCTTTTCAGCAAAATAATAGAGTTCCTTTTTTGGGTAATATGGGGATTTGTAACGGCCAAAAGGAACATTGAAGCCGCCCGATAAATTGTAGCGGCACAGACCATTATAGCCGTGACGATTGAGATATAAGAATAAACACGACTTGAATTGAATATCATTAGAAGCGTTGAATTCTTTTCTCAATTGATAGAATCGTTCTTCCTGATTATTTTTGGCGCAAAAAAGTTTTTCAGACTCTTTTATGTAAAACTCAGTATTGTTCTTTAACTCATTGTATAAATTGATTAAATCAGGATTAATGTCATTTAAAAGATAATTTTCATAATCAGTATTAAGAAACACTGAACCGGCGCCGACGAAAGGCTCTATTAGTTTTTTTCCTTCAGGCAATCTTTTACAAATGTCTTCAATCAGCCCATATTTTCCGCCTGCCCATTTGAGAAACGCTCTGTTTTTATTTTTTTTCATGGTTTCTAATTATTTGGTTTTGTCTGGAATGCCAATCTCGTCGATCATTCGTTGATTAAAGCCAATTCTTCCTTTATCTGTTTAATCGACTTAGCAAACGGTTGAGCGCTATTCATGCCGGCTGGGAGATCAAGCGCATAATCTCGCGCTTGCTGCAAAGTTTCAAATGTTTTTCGATCAACTATTACATGCCAATCACCACCAAAGCGCTTTGTAGTATACAACCAGACTAAGTCGGCTAAATTATTATTGCTTATGTATCGCTGCGCATCTTCTAAGTCACTCATTGCCGCAAGTTGCAGCGCAAATCGTTCGTTGTCCAGTTCCATCAAAGGATGAGTTACAGCTGAGGCAACTTCAATTTGGGCTTCAACATTCATATTTACAGTGATTGGCTCAATTGGAGCCGCAGGACTGTCGTTGTCTTGCTGCTGTTCCCTCTTTCTCGATGCTTCACTTATTTTGCTAATCTCTGTTTGCCAATCCGTTACCGTTTGTTGCTTATCATTTATCGTGACACCCATGTTATCTTTTTCAATGGCAGAGACTTTTTCCTCGGCTTTAGATAGGAAGGGAGAAATACTCGAGGGCTCTTTTGACTTTTTGATAGCAAAACCGTTTATCATGGGTGTCATGATAGGGGGTACATTCTGATTTTGGCTTTTACTAATAATAGGGGGGGCGTCCTGGCTTAGACTATGGTTGGGAATACTAGCACTGGCGGTGACATTACTTGACTGGCTGTCAGTATAGTTAAAATTTGGGTCGAGGAATTCGTAAAATTCTCGAGGGTATTGCCAAAATAAAATGCTTAAAAACAGTATTACAAACAGCGTTGCAGCTAAGTATTTAAACCAGCGTGATTTTATTAATGGTGCCCCGTAGCTCGGCTGCAAGGCTTTACGGTCAACAATCCTCTGAGAAAATAGCAATCTATTTTTTGCTATGAGCGTGTCTAGCTCAGAGTCGGTTTGGGTTGCCTTGATTAAATCTGAACTCAATAAAATAGGTGTACCGCTGTTATTTTTAGAAAGGACTGATTTTGCCTCAAGCGCCCAGTCAGATGCACCAAAGAGCAATACATTGATATGTCTATTTTGTTGTTCCACCTTATTGCTCTGAACAAGCTCCCACAGTTCTTGGATACAATTGACTGACATATGTTCTGCAGGGAAAATACAAATTAAAATTGGACCTGACTGTGGGGAAAGTTGTGAACGTAATAGCTCACCAAGTGATGTTGCGCTGTCGGAGTATTGGAGGCCTAATTGGCGACATATTTCGCGTTTAAAATCGCTATCGTTCCAACTACTGTCTGCATTTAAGTAGGCGATCTCGGTATTTTCATGTTGTTGGGAAATAAAGAGCTGAAGAGACGCTTTTTGCTTTGAAATACTATCACTGCTAATAAAAATTAGCTGACTTGAGTAAGAAACAAGATATTCTAATCGACTTTGCAGTTCGTTTTCAGCCACTTTATGCACTCAGACTTATGATTAACCCAATATTTCTTTAAGTAAGCTCACGTCAATATCGCTAGTCACCGAAGCTTCTCCTAGACGGTTAGGAATGACAAATCTGATTGAACCTGATTTCACTTTTTTGTCGTGTTGCATATGCTTAGCAAAATGTGAGTAGTCCATATTAGCTGGGGGAGATATTGGCAGCTTGAATTTTGCTATCAACGCTTCGACTCTAATTAGATCAGATTCACTTAACCAACCTTTGTGAACCGCCACTTTAGACGCAATGATCATTCCAACTGCAACAGCTTCTCCGTGCAACCACTTTCCATATCCTTGTTCTGCTTCTATCGCATGTCCAAAGGTATGGCCTAAATTTAGAATTGCACGTATACCTTTCTCTGTTTCATCTTCAGCTACAATTTGTGCTTTAATTTCACAGCATCGAGTGATGGTATATTTTAGATGCTCTTCAGAAAGATTGTTAAGTAAATCTGCGTGCTTTTCCAACCACGAAAAAAATTGGTAGTCGTAAATGATCCCATATTTGATGACTTCGGCCATACCGGCTGCGAATTCACGTGCAGGCAGTGTTGATAGTGACTCTATATCTATTACTACCGATTTTGGTTGGTAGAAAGCGCCGATCATATTTTTACCCAATGGGTGGTTCACTGCTGTCTTACCGCCAACGGAAGAATCGACTTGAGATAATAAAGTAGTCGGAACTTGTATAAATGGCATTCCACGTTGATAACTAGCCGCAACAAAACCAGTCAGGTCACCGACCACTCCACCGCCTAATGCTAACAAAGTTGTATCTCTAGAGGATTTGAGTTCGAGTAACTTAGTAATGACATAATCAAATTGCTGCAGATTTTTGTGTTGTTCACCGTCTGGAATGCAAACCACATCAACTTCATAATCCAATAAAGCCAATAACAATTTATCCAAAAGGAGTGGTTTCACTACATCATTTGTGACTACTACTACTTTGTTGGAGCTAATGCTTGAAGCAAAGCTTTGAGAAGATGAGAGTATGCCGCTATCGACATTTATAGGGTAGCTGCGCTCACCCAACTTTACAGTAATTGTTGACATGAGCATGCAACCCCTCAGATTGAATTCTAAAAACTATAGACCGATCTTCGCGATAATTTGATTTGCGACGGCCCGGGCACTTTGATCATCGGTATCGACGATATAGTCAGCCACTTCTTCGTACAACGGATTTCTGGAACCAGCGAGTTCCTTTAATACAGCCTCAGGGTCATCGTTCTGCAAAAGAGGTCTGCGTTTATCTCTTTGAGTTCTTGCCACTTGCTTATCAATTGTGGTCTGTAAATAGACAACAATTCCGCGAGCAGATAAACGATTTCTTACTATCTTGCTAACTACAGAGCCGCCACCGGTCGCTAATACAATGCCTTGCTTGTCGGTAAGGTCATTGATAACACCTTCTTCCCTCACTCTAAAGCCATCTTCACCTTCAAGATCAAATATCCAGGCTATATCAGCCCCTGTACGTCTTTCAATTTCTTGATCTGAGTCGAAAAACTCTAAATGAAGTTCGTCGGCGAGATGCCTACCTATAGTGCTTTTGCCGGCTCCCATTGGGCCAACAAGAAAAATATTACGTTTTTCAGCCATTTTTGCTTTTATCACAACTTAAGTTGATTGGGTTTTCGTAGCCCAATTTTGAATAAACCAGACCTCGTCGAAATTTCGAGAGCGGGATTATCTCAGTTATGCGTATGCATATGCAAGTTTTGTTAACACCTAGTTGCACTTATTCGTCTTCTAGGTCATCCCTGTGGCATGACATCCACGTTTTTAACATGGGTGTCATTTTTTCAAATGCCTTAAAAATCTGGACCTTGGGTACAGTAGCAATCCAATTTCGACATGATATCTTGCTAGTTAAATTCATTTTACTTTTCAGATTTAATAATGCCTAGAAGTCGAAAGTCACAGATAAATCTAAGTTCAACTGCTTACTATCATTGTGTTTCACGATGCGTAAGGCAATGTTTCTTGTGCGGATTCGATAGTCGCTCGGGCATAGACTATGAACATAGAAGAGACTGGCTAGAAAACAGAATACTGCAGCTCGGCTCAGTAATGAGTATAAATGTGTGTGCTTATGCTGTCATGAGTAATCACACTCACTTAGTGCTTCATATTGATTCTGAGCAGGCTGCATCATGGAGCAATTTTGAAGTGTTAACAAGGTGGCATGCACTACATAAAGGCACTCTGTTAACCAGTGCGTATCTGAGTAAGGCCTCCAGGAATAAGATGACAAGCATGGAGATAGCTAGTGTCGAAGATGTTATTGAAATTTACAGGAAACGCTTATGCGACATTAGTTGGTTCATGCGGCTACTCAATGAATATATCGCGAGGAAAGCGAATAAAGAGGAGAAAAGAGTCGGCCGCTTTTGGGAAGGAAGATATTATTCCCAAGCATTGCTTGATGAAGCCGCTTTACTTACATGTATGGCATATGTGGATAATAATCCAATACGAGCTAATATGTCAGATCACCCTAAGCGTTCTGATTTTACAAGTATAAAAATGCGAATGAATACAAATAATCATTTTAACAATAGCTTAGCTTCTTTTGAGGATACGATCGGCCTATGTGGGATGGAATTTCGATTACCCTTTCGGTACGCAGACTATTGTAAAATTGTCCAAGACACAGCCAAAGTAATTATCGAGCAAAGTAAAGATATTCATGATGTTTTAATACAAGATAAACTGACCATAAACGGCTCGAAATGGCTTGAATTAAATTTGCACTTAGAATCACATTTTAGCTATGCCATTGGTACAGCGTTGAGTCTGGATCGTTATCGAAAGAATTGTAACTTACAAAGAGTAAAGGGGAGGGGGCAAGCGAAACGGTTGTTTAATATGTGAAGGGGCTTCCAGTCGTATATTGTTGGCAAATCAGGCTATTCTCAAATTTTTCTTATCAAATCTTATAAAACCGTCAATTTCCCAAAAATAATTTAATGATTTTCCAAGCTAAAAGTTAAGTTTCATACTGTTGAATGGTGAGCATGTGGTTATTCACACGACAGTCAAAACATATGACACCCATCTTATAAACATGGGTGTCATATATTGGGGATTTATTTTTTAAGGTTGAGGTTACAAAGAATCAGATAGAATTTTAGGTGTCACGAAAATAAGTAATTCGCGTTTTTCGTTGATCTTTTGTGTGTTTTTAAACAGGTTACCAACAAAGGGTAAGTCTCCCAACAACGGAATTTTTGTTACATCATCGGCGGAGGTTTGTTGAAAAATACCACCTAAAACAATTGTTTCACCATTTTCTACCAATACTTGCGTACTAATCTCTTGAGTATCTATAGCCACCGCGGGTCCGGTAGAGGTTGAAACTGTTTCCCCTCGGGTGTCTTGGGTGACTACCAAGTCGAGTATAATTCGGTTATCTGGGGTGATATGTGGTGTTACTTTTAAACTTAGTACCGCTTTCTTAAATTCGACAGAAGTTGCGCCACTAGAAGTCGCTTGAACGTAAGGTATTTCTGTCCCCTGTTCGATGTAGGCCTCTCTTTGGTTAGCAACGGTAATCCTAGGACTGGCAATTATCTCGCCTTTGTTTTCAGATTCCAACGCTGAAAGCTCTAAATCAATAATGGTGCCATCAACCAACCGAGCTATTTGTAAGCCGATTCTTCCCGCTGGGTTTGATGCCGGCAAATTAACATTTAGACGATTAGTAAGGGAAGGAAATCCTCCCGCCGCAATGGTATCCGCACCTTCAATTGAGCCTGAGATGCCACCATCACTGGTTCTGTCACTGAAACCCCATCGTACGCCAAGTTGCTCATCAACATTGTCTCGAACAGTGACCATTCTGGATTCAATTAAAACTTGTTTGATTGGGATGTCCAAAGCCGTAATCATCGTGCGTGCTTCTTCAATAGACGTTTGTGTGTCGCGCACTAATAAAGTATTGGTTCGCTCGTCTATAGTGACCGAGCCTCTGGGGCTAAGTATGCTGGCATCTTCAGATTTTAAAATATTGGCCATTTCAGATGCTTTAGCATAGTTAATTTGTATGTTAACTGAACTTAACGGTGCTAAATCGGCCACCTGTTGCTTAGACTGAAGCTCTTGAGTTTCTCTTGCGGTCAATTCTTCTGCAGGAGCAATAAGCAAAATATTGCCTTCCAATCTCTTATCTAATCCTTTTATTTTCAGGATCATTTCTAGTGCTTGGTCCCAAGGCACACCCGACAAACTAATGGTTACGTTGCCCGTCACTGTATCAGTAGTAACCAAATTGAAACCATTAACTTGAGCAATGATTTGTAACACTTGGCGCACAGGCACGTCCTGGAAGTCTAGCGAGATAGGGTCACCAGAAAAAGCATTTTCACTTTTGGTTTCCGCTGATTCAATGGCTTGCTCAATTTCTAAAATCAAGGTCTTTTCGGTCTTTTTGTGTGTATATGAAGCCTTTTGAACAAGGTCAAAAATCACCCGGCTTCCACTCGATTGTTGGAAGGTTTCTATATTTGTTACCAAGGTAGCGAAATCGGCAACATCTAGTTTAAATAGTTGTTCGTTACCCAACTTTACTGAGGGTAGCGTCAGCACAATTTGGTTTTTCTTTTGCGAAATCTGCATTTGATAATCAGCAGTCGAAAAATCCAAAGTGACGCGAGCTCCGCCGGATGATGTTCGCTTGAAGTCAACATTGGTTAATTCTGACTGTAAGGTGGATGCTATGGCTTTTTCTGTGTCTACCAATACCGGTTGGGAAGTTTCCTGGCCGAAGGATTTCAATGAAACAAATGACACTGCCATTATCCCAAAAGTAAGCCAATACCAAGTTGAATTGCGCTTGTTCAGCTTCTTGTTAAATATAAAACGTTCAGACATTGTCATTTTCTCCTGCCTGTGAAGACATACTCAGTGTAGCTTTGTTTTCCTGCCAGCAACCGGCTCCATCGGGCAACATTTCAGTAATGAAAATTTCGCCTTCAGAAATTGATGTGATTTTTCCAAAAAACAAACCGATATAATCCCCTGAAGTCACTTTATGCAATGAGCCGTCATTTGCGCTCACCAACGCCCATTGCTTACCTCTGCTGGTAAAGGTTCCTGATACGGATAATGCGTCTAAGCCAAAAGCTTCAAGAGGTTGTTTTTGTCGACTAAAATTAGGTTGTAAACAGTTATCTTTTTTTGTCTCCATGGATTGGATTGCCACGCTTCGAGGCCTAACGAAAGGACTCCTCATATCAGCCGCTTTATACTCAAAAGCAGGCATTGTATTGAACTCAGGATAGGGTTCAATGTTGACGGGTGTACTTTGCTTGACTTGCACGACATAACTAACCAAGTCATCTGTTTGAGCGTCACAGGCTGATATTATAAGAGTGGTTATCACTATCAAGATTTTCTTCATTGTGCCTGCTCCGATACTGCTGTGCGATATGTCTTCGCCTGCAGTTGCAATCTTAACTCTCCTGCTTCTTGCGAGATATCAAAATTATGCAAAGTAACAATTCTAGGTAAGCCTGCGATATTGGATACGAACTGGCCAAATTCATGGTAAGTGCCAATAACCTCCATTTGGATAGGCAGCTCAGTATAAAATTCTTTTGGTATTTCCTGTTGCCAGTTGATTAATCTGAAGGTCAGGCCCGCCGTAGTGCCCACAAAGGTTATATCGTCTATGAGCCCTGGAGTTTCGTTGCTCGTTGGCAACGATTTCAACATAGATGAAAAATCGTCCTCGATACGCTGCAATTGCTCCTCATAAGCCTTCAGATTGACAGCGATTCTATACTTGGCTGCGAAGGTTGATTTGAGTTCAGCTTCTTTTGCTTGAACTGTATCTAACACCGGTAACTTCGAAGAGATTAGCGCATAATAGCCGCCAACGGAGACCAATACTGCTACGAAAATTGCTACTACGGTTTTTACTTCAAACGGCCAATTAGCGACTTGCTCGAAATCGAGCTCGTTCATTTCTTTGAGTTTTTTGAAATCAAACTTCATCTCTGAACCTCCGGGGTTTCAGAAAAATTCGGTGCGATAGAGGAGTTTATAGAAAAGGTTAATTTAAATTCACTCACTGCATCTAGTGCCGACGTGTCAGCAACAATTGAGGATAACTCGCCATTGCCGAAAATTTTCGACTCCTCTATGTTTCGCATAAAAGATGATAAGCGATTATTTGATTCGCTCTTGCCACTCACCTCAACAATGTTTCCTTGACGAGAAAATGTTCTAAAGGAAATCCCTGGAGGGACGATTCTCGCTAGCTCATCGAAAACAATAGGGGCGACATTTCGACTTGTTTGCAATTGTTCGATCAATGCCATTTTTTGTTCAATGGCTTTTTTAGATTCTTTAATATCTTTTATTTTGGTAATTTCAGCGTCTAAAACTGCAATTTGGCCTTCTAGAAAGGAATTTCGTTGGTTCTGGTTGGCAATTTGGCTGTCGATTAACATGCCAACAAGCCAAATAACAATCACCACAAACAACGCTACAGCGAAAAGCAAGGTCAAGAATTCTTTTTTCTGCTGTTGGCGTAGCGCTTCACGCCAAGGTAAAAGGTTTATATGTGACATGGTGCAAAGCTCCTCGCCGCTAAACCGGCCGCTATGGCCAATTGAGGAGCGACTTTGTCTACTCCTTGTTGAAGCGCTTTTTCGGAAATTTGCATCTCAGCAAAAGGATTAAATACGCTAACGGATACTGCCAATTCGTGTTCTAAATCTGTGGCTATTTCCTCGATGTTGGCTCCTCCACCACATATCATTATGGCTTGTGGACGTTCCGAGTGAGTAGAGCTGATATACATTTGCATCGCTCTGCTTATGTGTTGATTCAGGTTGGCAAGAAAAATGGGAAAGGTATCTTGACGCCAAGTGGCCGGCAATTCACCGTTGAGTAATTGTCGTTCGGTTTCCTGCTTTTCTAAGGTGTGGATAATGCTTAAGTCTTGAATCAGACTGTCCATGCCAAAAGAGTGTTCTTTGCTATAGATGACTTGGTTATCTTTGACTACGCATAATTGAAGCAATGATGCTCCGATGTTTAAACAAATAATAGGCTCGTCGTTTTGCTGCTTGGCAAAGCTGCAAAGAGCATTACCTAATGCGTAACCTTCAATATCCATCACTTTGGGTTCAAATTGGATTTCTCTTAACAGGGTTACTCTGCTGTCAACCATGTCTTTGTGCGCCGCGCTAAGTAAAACATCAACCTTTCCAGTGTGGGTCTTACTTTCGCCGATTTGCTCAAAGTCAATGTAGACTTCCTCTAAAGGGTATGGAATCAAGCTGTCGGCTTCAATTTCTATCTGGCCCTCAAGTTCAAAATCTTGTTGATCTGGGTCCATATAAACTATTTTTGTCAACACAGTAGAGCCAGATATGGCAACAGCAACATTCTTATTCTTGGTTTTCATTGCCATTTTTACTTTCTTAAGCGCATTACCAACTGCATCGAAGTCTTTGATCTCTCGATCAGCAAAAGCATTGCCGATAATCTGCTCGCATGCGAAACTCTGGACCTTGATTTGGCCACCGTCTGATTCGAACAACACGGCTTTTACAAAGCGTGTTCCGATATCTAGACCTATCATTTGTGACACTTTTTTCTTAAAAAGTTCTTTAAACACAATTAGTTCCGAATCATTCTTGTTACCTTAGTTTTACCATTATTACCTATTTTTTAGAATTATATGGTTCTAATAACGGTACATAGGTATAAAATATAGGGCGTTTCGTTAAATTTACCTTGGTAGAATCATTTTTGTGAAGTACATCAAACTGTTAATTATATTGAGTATAGCTGGAATTCTCATTGCTACAGCATCGATTGTGGGTATGTATTACTATATCAAACCCGATCTTCCAAGCGTAGAAGTTTTAAAAGACGTCCGTTTACAGACGCCGATGAAAATTTATACGCAAGATGGCCAGCTTATTTCTCAATTTGGTGTCAAGCGACGCATTCCCTTAGAGCTAAAAGACGTCCCGCAGCAATTGATCCACGCCGTACTTGCTACAGAGGATAGTCGATTTTACGAGCACCCTGGTATAGATCCTATCGGCATGGCGCGAGCTTTAGTTAATTTGATTGTCACCGGTGAGCGAGGACAGGGCGGAAGTACCCTAACCATGCAGTTAGCCAGAGGTTTTTTCCTCACGAGGGAAAAAACCTATATTCGAAAAATTAAAGAAATGTACATTGCATGGCATATGGAAGGATTGTTATCTAAAGATGAAATTTTAGAGCTTTATCTCAACAAAGTAGAGTTAGGACATCGTGCATTTGGTTTTGGCGCAGCCGCACAAGTTTACTACGGTAAATCTGTGCAAGAGTTAACCTTGGATGAAATTGCCACTATAGCAGGCCTACCAAAAGCGCCATCTACGCTAAATCCTATTAGCTCCCCTGAACGCTCTAAACAGCGTCGAAGAATAGTACTACTAAGAATGTTAGATGAAGGTTACATCACTAATGAGCAGTTTCACGAGGCCGCTGATGCGCCAGTTGAGGCTGAACTGCACGGCGCAGAAATTTCTTTTGATGCTCCCTATTTAGCGGACTTAATTTATAACGAAATGGTCGAATTGTATGGAAAGGAAGAGGCGGAGACCGGTGGTTACCAAGTGTTTGCCACCGCACCCGCTAAAATTCAGCTCGCCGCTCAGCAAGCCGTAGTGGCTAATATTCATGATTACGATGAGAGACATGGCTATCGTGGACCTATTCGCACCTTGTGGACTGAGCAGGAGTCTCAAGATTTATCCGGTGGCTTAGATACGGTTGATAATACACCTTGGCAACAAGAACAATTACTTGACGTGTTGGGTACTTACAATTCAATTGGTGAGTTACATCCAGCGGTGGTGACGCAGGTTAATGAGCAAACTATCGATGTATTAGCCGAGAATAATGAATCCATAAATATCGATTGGCAAGGCTTACATTGGGCCCGTCCTTATATTGACGATAATAGACAAGGCCCTGATCCTAAGGTTGCAAGTGACATTGTGAAGTCAGGTCAGCTTATCTGGATCCGTAAAAAGGCGGACCAAAGTGGCTGGCAGCTGTCCCAACTGCCTCAGGTGGCAGGCGCATTTGTTGCGCTAGATCCCCATAATGGTGCGGTTCGGGCAGTTGTGGGTGGCTACAGTTTCTACCAAAGCCAATTCAATCGCGCGACGCAAGCGAAGCGTCAAGTGGGTTCAAACATCAAACCTTTCATTTATTCAGCGGCAATTGAACACGGCTACACATTGGCAAGTATCATCAATGATGCGCCAATCAATCAATGGGATGCCAGTACCGGAACGGCATGGCGCCCGCAAAACTCCCCTGCCGTATACGACGGCCCTATTAGAATGAGGGTAGCACTAGGAAAGTCGAAAAACGTTGTGTCAGTTCGACTATTACGTGCCATCGGTATAGATGCGGCAGTCGACCATCTCACTAAGTTTGGTTTTGACCGTGCTGAGATCCCAAGAGATGAAACACTATCCCTAGGCTCAGGCTCACACACCCCACTTGAAGTTGTGACTGGAATGGCGGTTATCGCCAATGGAGGGTATTTTGTTCAACCACACTTTATTGATCGAATAGAAGATGAATACGGTCAAGTTTTGTGGCAATCCAATCCGTCTGTAGCCTGTGAATTGTGTGAACTTCAGGAGTCTGCTGCAACTACAGTTAGTGGTGAAAATGAAATTAGTAACCCTGCAGATGGTGAGCTTTCAGGACGGGAAATAGAAGCTTTGCTGGCGGCAGAGTTGGGAGGTTTATCTAACGATCCCGATGCTAAAGCTGTCGAACAGGTGCTAGCAGAACGCGTTATACCAGCTCAAAACGCTTTTCTAGTTAAAGAGATGATGCGAACCGCGGTAAGAGGGAATGGTCGGTGGAGCAAAGATCCTGCAAAAAATACTTACTGGTTAGGAACGGGGTGGCGGGCTAGAAATATACTAGGTAGAACCGATCTGGCGGGTAAAACGGGTACTACCAATGATTCAAAAGATACCTGGTTTAGTGGCTTCGCACCTGGACTCGTAGCAACCTCATGGGTAGGTTTCGATAATATGAGCCGAACTTTGGGTAAGATGTCACGCAACCAGAATCTCATCAATGACAATCCTGAAAAATTTAATTGGATAGGAAATGCGATGATTGGTACCGAAAGTGGCGCAACTGCTGGTCAGCCAGCGTGGATACGATTTATGCAAATAGTGCTTGAAGGCGTCCCTGAGGAAGCAAAACCTATACCTGAAGGTATTGTTACTGTTCGGATTGACCGCGCCACCGGAAAACTGACTACAAGAACAGATTATACATCGATATTTGAGTATTTCATTCGCGGCACTGAACCTGAATCATCAGTTCAAAAACTGCCTATCATCGACCCCTTTGAGACGGAAGAAAATGATGAAGTTGTTCCTGAAGATATATTCTAGACATCTGACCAGATAAAATGATACTGAGTTTACTGCCACATCGGCTAAACTGAGCGGCTACAATAATGATCACCTACACATACCTCTGAGCAATTATTGTCTCAGAGGGTTGGAAAAGTACCTTATACTATGAGTAATTCGTCTAAACATTTGTACATCCCCCACGCAGGACCTGCCTTACTTGAAACTCCATTGCTTAACAAAGGTAGTGCGTTCACTTCCCGCGAAAGAGAAACCTTTAACTTGACGGGGTTATTGCCACCTCGTTACGAAAGTATTGAAGAACAAGTTGAACGAGCTTACCTGCAATATTCTAGTTTTACGGCGCCAATCAATAAACATATTTACCTCCGGGCCATTCAAGATAATAACGAAACATTATTTTATCGATTAGTACAGTCACATATCAAAGAAATGATGCCGATTATTTATACTCCTACGGTCGGAGATGCCTGCGAACAATTTTCTGATATTTATCGAAGTTCTAGAGGTTTATTCGTCTCCTACTCAGAGCGCACTCAAATAGACGACATTCTACGCAATGCCACTAAGCGCAAAGTTAAAGTGATAGTGGTGACCGACGGCGAACGAATATTAGGGCTCGGGGATCAAGGGATCGGCGGTATGGGTATCCCAATTGGCAAACTTTCATTGTATACCGCGTGTGGGGGGATCAGTCCTGCGTATACCTTACCGGTTATGTTAGATGTGGGCACCAACAACCAAAAATTATTAGATGATCCTATGTATATGGGCGCCCGACATAAACGCATTGGACAAGATGAATACAATGAGTTCGTCGATATATTTGTCCAGGCTGCCCAGAGACGATGGCCAGGGGTTATCATTCAATTTGAAGATTTTGCCCAACCTAATGCGATGCCACTGCTTGAGCGATACCGAGATCAGGTTTGCTGTTTTAACGACGATATTCAGGGTACTGCTGCGGTTACGTTAGGCTCAATTCTGGCCGCATGTCGCAGTAAAAATGTAAAACTCAGCGAGCAAAAAGTTGTATTTGTGGGTTCAGGTTCCGCAGGTTGTGGGATTGCTGAAATGATCATTAGTCGGATGTGCCAAGAAGGCATTGAAGATAGCCAAGCGCGCAAACAAGTCTTTATGATAGATCGCTTTGGTTTACTAACAAATGGTATGGAAGGTTTGCGTGATTTTCAGCAAAAATTAGTTCAGTCAGAAAGCGACCTAAAGGGCTGGTCTTTGAAAGGAAGCTGGGCATCGTTGCATGAAGTGGTTGAAAACGCTAAACCAGATATCTTAATTGGTGTTTCTGGACAGCCAGGATTGTTCACTGAGGAAGTAGTCAGAAGCATGAAGGCAAATTGTGAGTTGCCAATTATTTTCCCGTTGAGCAACCCTTCACGACAAGTTGAAGCGACACCTGAGCAAGTCATACAATGGACGGGTGGGAAAGTTATCATTGCAACCGGTAGCCCATTTAGTGCTGTGGAATATAATGGTACAAGTTATCCCATCGCACAATGTAACAATAGTTATATATTTCCAGGTATCGGTTTAGGTGTCATTGCCAGCAAATCAAGATTGATTAGCGAGGAGATGTTAATGGCTACCAGCGAGGCCCTAGCAGATGCTTCACCTCTTGCGAATAATGGTGAAGGTGCATTGTTGCCACCATTGACAGAGATCGCCAATTTGAGCAAAGGTATTGCGTTTGCAGTTGCCAAAGTAGCTCAACGGCAAGGCTTAGCTCTGGAAACAAGTGATGAGCTATTGCTGGCTAGTATAGATGCGAATTTTTGGCAACCTGAATATCGTGAATACAAGCGAGTCAGTATTTAAATACATCAAAGACAAGTTCACTTATTACAAATGGTCGATTTATCGGCCATTTTTTATGAACGTTTTATGCGCAGGAGGCATGGAGCCTTTTATCATGACACCCATGTTTATATCGTGACACCCATGTTTATATCATGACACCCATGTTTATATCGTGACACCCATGTTTATATCATGACACCCATGTTTATATCATGACACCCATGTTTATATCATGACACCCATGTTTATATCGTGACACCCATGTTTATATCGTGACACCCATGTTTATATCGTGACACCCATGTTTATATCGTGACACCCATGTTTATATCATGACACCCATGTTTATATCCCCATGTTTATATCATGACACCCATGTTTATATCATGACACCCATGTTTATATCATGACACCCATGTTTATATCATGACACCCACATTTATCAGGTGGCATCCACATCAAAAGGCTAAGGTGAATGTGGCGATTAGCGCAAATCTAGTTTGAATACTTTGGAGTTTCTTTGGTAGTTGTATAAGCGTTTTTTAGATTCAGGTAAGGTCTCTACGTTTGCTAACACAAAGCCTTGCTCTTGAAACCAATGTGCGGTTACCGTAGTTAGTACGAATATGCTATCTAAACCTTGCTGCAATGCGCGCTCTCTTATCGCTTCAAGTATCCGTTCACCTCGATTTTTTCCGCGATAATCTGAATGGGTGGCAACGCAGGCGAGCTCGCCAATTCTCTCGTCTCTGTAGGGATATAGTGCAGCACAGGCGACGACCATTCCATCTCGTTCGATAAGGGTGAATTGTTCAATTTCACTTTCGAGTAACTCTCGCGAGCGTTTTACCAAAATACCTTTTTCTTCAAGAGGGTTAATTAATTGCAGGATACCGCCCACATCTTCTATTTTCGCTTGTCGTAGCTGCTCATAATGACGTTTTGAAACTAACGAGCCTGCACCATCTCGAGTAAACAACTCTTGTAGTAAAGCACCATCAGTTTTATAACTAACGCAGTGGCATCTGGGGATCCCAGCCTCCAAAGCATGATGAATTCCGGTTAAAATCGCGTGTTGACTATGCTGCAAAGGTTCATTAAGCATGTCAGTCAATTGAGCGGAATCGATATTGCGACGAAGTTTATTCTGCTGGTCAACAATTCCCTCCTGCTCAGTGAAAATAACTAGTTTATCCGCTGACAAAGCGATAGCCGCTTGGGTTGCAACATCTTCATGAGAGAGATTAAAAACTTCACCAGTCGGGGAGTATCCCATTGGTGAGAGCAAAACTATCGAACCATCTTGTAAGTGATCATTGATACCGTTTACATCAATGCGTCGCACCAATCCGGTATGTTCATAATCTATACCGTCTCGAACGCCCATGGGCATTGCAACCACTAAGTTGCCTGAACACACCCGAATTTGCGCCCCGTGCATAGGGGAGTTTGCCAGACCCATTGTCAGCAATGCTTCGATCTGCGACCTTACCGAACCCGCTGCATCTTTGACTGATTCTAGGGTTTGTTTGTCAGTGATACGGATGTCATTGCAAAAGCGTTTCTCTACACCACGCAAGGCGATACGCTGATCAATTTGTGGGCGTGCACCATGTACAAGTACCAATCTGACCCCTAAGCTATTGAGCAGTGCAATATCGCTAATAATGTTAGCGAAATTCCCATCTTCAATGGCTTCACCCCCGAACATCAAAACAAAGGTTTTACCCCTGTGCGCATTGATATAAGGAGCAGAGTTGCGAAATAGTTTAATACTGTCGATATCTGACATCACCATGATAATTACTTAACTTCCCTGTTGCATCTGGTCGAGTTCATTTTGTAGTGCAGTAAAAACAGGTTGGGCGCCTGTACCGCCTAAAATACTGCGCTTGTCCACAAGGTAATCGAGTTCAAGAATCGCGTAGACATCGTCTTGTATTTTATCACTATATTGTTGTAGCTCTGGTAAGCTAAGGGCTTCTATAGGCTTGTTTTGCTCAATCGCGGCTAATACAATTTGTCCTGAAATATCATGGGCAGTTCTAAATGGAATGCCTTTTTCTACTAAATAATCCGCCATTTCGGTGGCGTTGGCATAACCTTGACGAGCGGCTTGAGCACATCTTTCGCTGTCTAATTGAATGCTATCTATCACTTCACTCGCGATGCATAAACAAATGTGCCATTGATTTACGGCATCAAAGGCTCCTTCTTTATCTTCTTGCATGTCTTTATTGTAGGCTAAAGGCAGGCCTTTCATGGTCACTAGTAAGCCTTGCAAACTGCCAAATACTCGACCGCATTTGCCTCGTATTAGCTCCAAGGCATCAGGGTTTTTCTTTTGAGGCATGAGTGATGAGCCGGAAGTAACCGCATCGCCAAGGGTGATAAAGCCCGCTTCCCCTGAATTAAAAAATATCAGATCTTCTGCCATGCGCGACAAATGCATCATGCTAGTGCTAGCACAAAACAGCAGCTCTAATACATAATCACGATCTGAAACGGCATCTAAACTATTCAAACACGGAGATTTGAAACCCAACTGCTCCGCTATTTCCTGCCGATCAATAGCGTAAACGGTCCCAGCTAAGGCACCGGACCCCAAAGGACATTGGTCCATTCTAATCAATAAGTCTTGTACTCGACTGATATCACGCTTAAACATCTCTATATATGCTAGACACCAATGGGGATAGCGCACTGGTTGGGCTCGTTGCAGGTGAGTGTAGCCGGGTAAGATCACCTCTCGATTTACGTCAGCGGATTTAGTTAATGCATGTTTGACCTTAACTAAATCTTGTAGCAAATTTTCTAAGTGCTCTTTGCACCATAAACGAAAATCAGTTGCAACTTGGTCATTGCGGCTGCGGCCGGTGTGCAATTTACGGCCAAGATCACCTAACTCTTCAATCAGTGCAGCTTCGACAAAACTATGAATGTCTTCTTCGCTGCTAGCATCGAAGTCGAGTTCGTCGTTCTCGGCTTTAATCAGCAATTTATTTAATGTCGCTTCGATTTTTTCTTGTTCTTGAGCAGACATTACCCCAGCTTTGGCGATGGCTTTAGACCAAATGATCGACCCTCTAATATCTTGACTCGCCAAGATCCGGTCAAAAGGTAATGAATCATTAACCTGGCGAAACATATTGCTGCTGCCTTGTTGAAATCGGCCTCCCCACAACCCCATAGTTATTTCTTCCCTTTGTTGGCATTTAGCGTAGCGATTCGGCTTGATAAACTAAATAGGCGAATAAAGCCTTCGGCATGCTTTTGGTCATACACATCATCTTCACCAAAGGTTGCGAAGTCTTCTGAGTACAAACTATTAGGAGATTGTCTTTGAGTTACAGTGGCTCTGCCTTTATAGAGCTTTACAACGATTTCACCGGTAACTTTCTTGGCAAAAACTTCTGCGCCAGCTAATAAAGATTCAGACAAATCTGTGAACCAACGGCCGTCGTACATTACATGTGAGAATTCGAGTCCAAGATATTCGCGATGCTTAAGGGCCGCTTTATCTAGAACCATACACTCTAGCGCTTTATAAGCAGCCATAAGTACGGTGCCACCGGGGGTTTCATAACAGCCACGGGATTTCATACCGACTAAACGGTTTTCCACAATATCGATACGTCCAACACCATGCTTTGCTGCTATATTATTTAGAGTGACCAGTGCTTGATAAGGTGACAACTGCGCACCATTAACCTTTGTTAAACGACCTTGCTCAAAACTAAGCTGCACTTTTTCTGCTACATTAGGGGCATCTTCAGGGTCGACCGTCATGGTCCAAACTTCTTTAGTTGGCTCACACCAAGGATCTTCGAGTTCACCGCCTTCGTGGGAGATGTGCCACGCATTCGCATCGCGACTATAGATTTTGGTCGCTGAAGCACTTGTTTTAATGTCTCTTTCGGCCAAATAATCTAATAGGTCTTCTCTTGAGACCATATCCCATTCCCGCCATGGCGCGATAACGGTCAAATCCGGTGCTAATGCGGCAAAAGTACTCTCGAAACGAACCTGATCGTTTCCTTTTCCGGTACAACCATGGCAAAGTGCATCAGCGCCTACTTTGCGAGCAATCTCTACTTGCGCCTTGGCAATAACCGGTCGTGCCATTGAGGTGCCCAAAAGATATTCACCTTCATACACCGCACCGGTTTTAACTGTGGGGTAAATATAGTCTTCGACAAACTCTTCTTTCAAATCAACGATATAGCACTCGCTAGCGCCGGTCTTAATAGCTTTTTCGTAAAGCCCTTCTAATTCCTCATCACCTTGACCAACATCTGCTGCAAAAGCGATAACTTCGCAGTCATAGTTTTCCTTTAACCAAGGAATGATAGCAGAAGTATCTAGACCGCCTGAGTATGCTAGAACAACTTTTTTTACTGAATGTTTTGACATGTTTGATCCTAGTTCTTAGTGACATCAATTGATTCCCATATGATGGGTGTCACGTTACGATATAGTTAGTTTAGTCACGAAATAAACATGGGTGTCATGTTTATTTCGTGGGTGTCATGTTTGTTTGCGATGTTTGTTTGGGTTAGCTTAAAAGTGTTACGAGTATGGCATTTTGTCCATGCATACGGTTTTCGGCTTGCTGCATTAACAAAGATTGATTACCGTCTATTAAGCTGCCACTAATTTCCAAATCTCGGTGCGCTGGCTGACAATGCATAACGTATTCAGCTCCCGTCAACGCCATTAATTGCTCATCTACTTTATATGGATTGAAGATTTGTTGAATGTCAGCGAGAGGGGTTTCATCGCCCATTGAAATCCAAGTGTCGGTATAAATTACATTTGCGCCTTTTGCGTCTTCGACTTTGTGGCTCTGAGTGATGATCGCGCCGCTTTTTTCTGAAAGTTGTTTGGCGAGCTCGAAAATAGTGGGATCAACTTCATAGCCTTCTGGAGTGATAGAGGTAATATTTACACCTAAAATGGCACCTACAAGAAGTAATGAATGGGTCACGTTATTACCATCACCTAAGTAGGCTAAGGTCAGGTTGTCTAATGAGCCGAAGGTTTCCTGTAATGTCAGAAAATCTGCCGCGGCTTGACAAGGGTGATACAAATCACAAAGGGCATTAACCACCGGAACCTTCGAAGCTTGACTGAATTCAACCAAAGTTTGATGTGAAAATACCCGCGCGACTATTGCGTCAGCCCAACATGCTAAGTTGGCAGCGGTATCTTTGGCATCTTCACGGCCAGCGAGTTTGCCGGCTTGGCAATCTAGGTAAACCATGTGCCCGCCTAATTTATTAATGCCGATCTCGAAGCTTACACGTGTTCGTAAAGAAGGCTTCTCGAACAGAGCCACAACTGACTTACCTTTTAATACCTCTGTGTATTTATCAGGAGCAGATTTAATTGTCGCCGCTAACGAAAGCAATTCGTCCAATTGTTGCTTAGTCCAATCTTTAAACGTAAGTAAGTCTTGTTTCATGATCCTTCCACTGTATTCGGTAATATGGTTGTGCCAAAAGACTCATTAGTGTCATTAATCTCGGCGTTTAGTAAATGTACATTTTTCCAACTTGCGATAGTCACAGGTTTCCCAATCGTATTGGCTGCATCTAGAGCAGCGTGTACTTTAACGGCCATACCATCGGTAATGATGCCTTGCTGGATATGTTGATTAATCTGGGCGGCATTCAAATCTGCAATGAGGCGTTTGTCTTGATCCAACACACCGCTAACATCAGACAACAAACATAACTCTGCATTCAACGTCTTAGCAACCGCTACAGCCGCTTGGTCGGCATTTACATTGAGTAAAGCATAATCTTCGTCTAAACCTATCGAGCTGATAATAGGCATGAAATCCCCTTGCAGCAGGTTATGGACTAATTTGCTATCACCGCTGATTACCTTTCCAACAAAGCCTAATCTAGGGTCAACTTTGCTGCATTGGGCAAGTTTTCCGTCAGCTAAGCTGATGCCCACTGGGTTCAATCCAGCCGCTGCAGCTAGACTGCAAAGTTTTTTATTCACGCTGCCGGCTAATGCGCCTACTACGTAATCAATATGGGCTGCCGGTGTCACGCGCAAACCGTCTATTTTCTCCGAGACAAGTCCAAGATCAGACATCAAACGCTCTACCGAACTCCCACCACCATGCACTAACACAACTTTGCAGGACTGCAGTAATCCGGACATAGTCTGAAAGAAAGGTTGCGAGATAGCGGGATCGTCCAAAAATGCCCCACCTACTTTAATCACTTTAATCTTCATCCGTTATACCTGTTGAGTAAGCCTGTTTCAGATGCCAAACCAAATGCTAAATTAGCACACTGGATCGCCTGAGATGAAGCTCCTTTGAGCAGGTTGTCGATAGCGCTACCAATGACCGCGTAGCCATTATTAGGGTCTAGTTTCCAATGCAAGTCACAATGGGGAGTATTTACCACATCAGCAACTTTAGGGAAGTGATCCAACAAACGAATAACATGGGTGTCTTGATAAGCATTGTGATACGCGCTGTCGAGTTGGGATTGGGTGACGCCAGCGTTGGTCTTGACCGTAATGGTAGATAAAATACCGCGCTTAAAATTACCTAGATGAGGGGTGAAAATCACCTCACTTGCTAAAATCTGGCAAATCTCTGGCTGATGCCGATGATTCAATACCCCATATGCCTGTAAGCTAACTTCACAAAAGCTGTTGGCTAATGCCGCTTTTCTACCTGCACCACTTACGCCAGAGACTGCGTTAATAATGGGTAAATGAGCAGAATCGAGTAAGTGTGCATCTATCAATGGCTTCAAAGCACAAATTGCAGATGTAGGATAACAACCCGGCACAGCAACAACCTTTGCATTGGCGATTGCATCGGCATTCCATTCAGCCAAACCATATACGGCTTGTTCGAGCAATTCGCTATGACAATGCTCAAACCCATAGTACTTTTGAAATACCTGCTTATCCTTAAGTCTAAACGCACCAGACAAATCAAATATTTTGGCCTTGCCATTCGCCAAGGTTGGCATCCAGTCGTGACTTGCTTCGTGGGGCGTGGCCAAAAATATGGCATCGACAGACTCAGCTAACTGACTCAGCGTGTCAGGACCAAGGGCTTGCAACTCAAGGTCAGTTAGACCAGTTAGGTAGGGATGGATCTGGCTTATCCGCTTTCCCGCGTCTTGGCTTTGCTGTGACACATGCAGGGAAGCTAGGGAAAACGTCGGATGTGCTGCGATCAATCTAATTAACTCAGCGCCAGCATAACCACTGGCCCCTATGACACTTACTTTGTACATGATTTTGATCCAACAAATAACAGATAATTTTGAAAATAAAAAAGCGCCCTTTACCTTTAATTACTAATTTATATCAAAGGTAAAGAGCGTGCTACGCAAACAAAAAATTTATTTTCGTCGATTAGACGTACAGGCATAGCAAGGCAGGGAAAATTCAGTTGTTATCTTATTCATCATTTGAGTATCTTTCTAATTCCAAATCATCTATTTTTGGATGACTAATGTGTTGATAAAGTTAATAGTTTTTAACCATAAACAAGCGCGTTAGTAACTACTTATTTATGCAATGGATCTAGTGTGCCATTGGTGGTATAAATATGCAACAAAAGTGAATAAATATATTTTAAGGTTTTTATGCCAAATTACACTTTCTTAGAAGCATACAAAAAAATCATTTCTTTCCCTACAATCAGTGCCATGGATGAACCATTAGACCTATCCAACAAGGCCTTAATTGATTGGTTGGGGAATGTTTTCTCATCTATGGGTTTTAGAATTAGTATTCAAAAAGTGCCCCATGCTCGGAACAAATACAATATGTTGGCCCAAATCGGCTCGGGACAAGGCGGGCTATTATTAGCGGGGCATTCTGATACGGTCCCCTTCGACGAAGGTCGTTGGAACTTCGACCCGTTCAAGGCACAAGTAAAAGACAATTTATTGTATGGTTTAGGCAGTTGCGATATGAAAGGGTTTTTCGCCTTTATATTGGAAAGCTTAAAGGATATTCCTTTAGATAAAATCAATAAGCCTCTTTATATTCTTGCCACTGCCGATGAAGAAACCTCCATGGCGGGCGCCCGTTTTTTTGCAGAGCAGCAATTAATCAAACCTGATATGGCGATAATTGGTGAGCCGACTGAACTCAAGCCCATTGGAAAACACAAGGGCCATATGGCGCAAAGTTTGCAAATTACCGGTCAAGCCGGTCACTCGAGTGATCCTGATAGAGGCGTGAATGCGATAGAGATTATGGTTCAGGCGATCGAAAAGTTGCTAACCTTGCGTGATTCACTTGCCAGAAACTATCGTGACGACAGCTTTTCTGTGCCGCAAGCTACAATGAATCTCGGTCATATCCATGGGGGCGATGGCGAAAATCGAATTTGTGGTCATTGTAAATTAAATTTTGATGTTAGATGCGTGCCGGGTCTAACGGACGATGAGGTGATTACCCAAATAGATCAAGCATTAGCACCCTTGAAATTAAGCTACCCTGATCGTATTGATATGCAACTAATGTATCCAACTGCACCGGCATTCGCGTGTAAAAATGAGCATCAAATTATTGAATTAGCCGAAAAGCTCACTGGTTTTAAAGTTGAAAACGCCAATTATGCTACTGAAGCACCGTTTATTAACCAATTGGGCTGCGACACTCTAGTACTTGGCCCTGGGAGCATTAAACAAGCTCATCAACCTGATGAATTTATATCTTTAGATTACGTCGACCCGACCGTGAGTTTATTGCGCAATATGATAAAACACGTATGTTACTCAAAATAAGCTTTATTAAACCGGCTGTGGCCGGCTATTTTTAAAAGCTATTTAACGCTAGAAAGGAAAGCCCCAATTTGTTGCAAGTTTTAAACATTTGCTGACTATCGGAGGTATGACCAAGCATCAACGAGAAATAAATTCGGTTACACAAACTATTTTGGAATAATCTGCATGGCAAATTTTGTAAAGCAAACCATTGCGCTTGTCGCTCACGATCATATGAAGTCAGCATTAATTGCGTGGTCCCAGGACCATATAGAGCAGTTGAAAAAGCATGAGCTAGTTGCAACTGGCACAACAGGTGGGCTTATCGCTAATACTCTTGGCTTAAAAGTACATTGTTTTAAAAGTGGGCCTATGGGAGGTGACCAGCAAATTGGAGCCATGATTGCAGAGCGTAAATTAGATTGTTTGATTTTTTTCTGGGATCCCCTCAATCCAGCTCCCCATGATCCCGATGTGAAAGCGTTGCTGCGACTTTGTTCCGTTTGGAATTTGCCGGTGGCCTGTAATCGCTCCACCGCAGACTTGATCATTACCTCGCCGCTGTTTGCCAGCGACGAGTATAAACGTGATGTACCTGATTATTAGTCAAGGGGTAAACTTCGAGCAACAGCAATGCGAAGATGATTAAACGCTCTCACGATGTTTGCGTTTCTTATCGCCGTGACCTTGGCGTTTCTTCATATTCGCCATTTTACCTTGTTGCTGCTCATCAAGTAGATTCCAGATCTGATGACGAGTTTGAGAAAATGACATGGCTAAGGCAACCTGACTTTCTTTCATTTCTTGCTGAATAACCTGCCACTGTGCTTGATCAAACTCTGTGCTACGCACAAGTCGTAGCATATCTTGTTTTTTGGCTTTAACAGCTTGTCTGATATCACTTTGCTGATGTTTTTGCTGCTCAAGCAATGCACTTATTTGCTGTTGTTGGGCTTCAGTTAGGTCTAGACGGTTAAGACGTTTTAGAGGGTGGCGCGAGTCTTTATCCTGTCGTATATCTTTTCTATCGAATTTCCTTGCGGTTAGTTCAGTGAACTTGTGTTGCTGAGAATCATCGAGAACATTCCAAAGATAGTTATGATTCAAAGCGCGAGTAAGTGCTAACTCGGATTTCAATTCCTGACGTCGTTCAATCAGGGCTCTAGCGCTTTCGGCATCCCAACGCTCAGACTGAATCAGGGTTTTAAGCTGCTGTTCGAGCTGTTTTAAATCTTGCTTATAAACATGGGTGTCATCTTTAGTTTGTTTCTTAACTTCGCGCAGATCTTGGTGTTGCTGTTCGGTTAAATCAAGCTGCTTGTAAATGGCTCTTTGGTTGTATTCGCGTTCGTGAGCTTGTATTCCTGTGCTGAGAGTTAATGTTGCTGCGGCAGACAATATGATAATGTTTTGCTTCAATAATTTGGTAGTTAGCATAATCTATACCTTCTTTGTTTAGATGAGTGAGGTGAGAAGACCTCGTATAAATCTTGTTTGTGACGATGCAGTAATTATAGGATGGTCAATGCAAAGAAGTGTCTGGCCTGTGTAAAGCTTGTGTAAAGATAGCATCATCTTGCTGTCGTTGGCCTCGCCAGCAGTTTATAATTCTCCGCAGCAAACTAAGAGGTCTTATGCAGCCAAAATCACTCCTTATCATTGATGATGATATCCAACTTACGGATCTACTTGAGGAATACCTTAGGCCCCAAGGCTATGAAATTGATGTAGCTTGTGATGGTTTAATTGGCCTTGATAAAGCCACTAGCCAACGGCATTACGATCTTATTCTGTTAGACGTAATGTTGCCTGGCATGGACGGCTTCGAAGTGCTTAAAAAACTGCGAGTCAGTCATCTCACTCCCGTGTTGATGCTAACCGCCAAGGGGGATGATTTTGACCGAATATTTGGTCTTGAACTAGGCGCTGACGACTATTTGGCTAAGCCCTTTAATCATCGGGAATTATCTGCTCGCATTAAGGCTATTACTCGCCGAATGGACTATTTACCCGCGACCAGTTCACAGCAAAACCTTAATATCAATGGGATTGAATTAAGCCCCTCGGCGCAAACAGTTAGTTGCCAAAATAACAAAATAGATATGACCGCGACTGAATTTTTAATTTTACACCTATTGATGATTAATCGCGGTCAAATTGTTAGCAAACAAGATATCAGTGAAAAAGTGATGGGGCGGAAATTAGCCGCGTTTGACCGCAGTATTGATATGCATATCAGCAATATCCGCCGTAAGCTAATGGCACAAAGTAATGAAGATAAGATCCGAACCATAAGAGGCACAGGCTATTTGTTTGTGGCAACTAGTTGAATTTTCTACGACGACTGAATCCGGTCAATAGCCTCTTTGGCAGAATATTCCTGGGATTTTGGTGCGTGACGATGTTGATGGTGGCAGCGGGCGGATGGCTGGTTCAGCATAATAATTCAAGTTATTCTATTCGTCCCCTTGATGCTGAATCGGCTAAGCGTTTACAGCGCATTGCAAACCGCTTTGAGCTAATTGCAGACAAAAATAAGGAGCCTAATCTGTCATTGCTATTGAGCCGGGCAGGCCAGAAATACAAATCAGCCTTATTGCTCATCAACGAGCAAAACCGTGAGTTCGTTTATGGCTTTCCCCGTGCATGGAGTCCAACCAAAGCACCCTTTATGGAGCTCATTGATCAACAACAAAAATATGTTATTCGCACCAACGGCGGTGTATTTCATGGACCTGAGTTTATTCAAATAAACGGTAATGGCTATCATTTATTTGTCGGTAAGCCCTTTAAAAAAGACATATTTAGACAGCTGTGGCGGCAAAATCCTGCGATATTGGTTGCTACTGCGTTAATCATTAGTGGTATTTTATGCGCATTGTTCGCTTGGTCGTTGGTACGGCCTATTCGAGAATTACAAAATACTGCGCGAAATGTTTCTAAGGGCAATCTAGAAAGTCGAGTGACCTTTGCCAATCATCGCGGTGATGAGTTAGGTCAGCTTGGGAAAGATTTTAATATTATGTCGCAACAAATAGGCGACTTAATGGGCAGTCAGAAACGATTAGTGGCCGACATATCCCATGAGCTCCGCTCCCCATTGGCACGATTGCAATTAGCTATTGGTATTGCGCAAAACCATCCAGAAGAGCTAACGGACAATATTCAGAAACAATTACTGCGAATAGAAAAAGAGGCGATTGAGATCGACCATATGATTGAACAGGTGCTCAAATTGTCCCGTTTAGAAGCTAATGCTCCAGGAGAACAGAAGCAAAAAGTTAGCTTGTTGAATTTATTAAGCAAAACCTTTAATGATGCTAAATTTGAAGCTAAAAATGCTGGCAAAAAAGTCTACGTTGAGACTATTCCAGATATCAATTTGATTTGTTTTCCTGAGTTGCTAACCAGTGCGGTACGCAATATCATTAACAACGGAATTAAGTACTGTACTACTAAAGTTGAAGTGTCTTTTTTACTCGATGGAAATACGCTTATTTTAACAGTAATCGACGATGGTCATGGGGTGCCTGAAAGTGAACTGTCCAGCATGTTTAAACCATTTTACCGATTGTCTGCCTCAAGAAACCGAAATACTGGCGGTGTAGGTTTGGGTCTTGCCATAGTGAAACAAGCTATAGAAACTCATAACGGCCAAATCACAGCTCAAAACAATCTTCAACACGGTTTGACTATTCGTGTTGAAATACCAATGGGATAGACTATTTTGACGCTTAGCATGACTGATTCTACCGAGCTAAAAGAAAAATCCGAGACCCCATGGTCCGCCGATGACGCTGCGTTTTCTGCTCGTTATACACAATTTATTGCGCCCTTTTGGCGAGATAAAGTAGTCAATGGCTATTTTTCTGGTAAGGGCAACATTCAAATTGCCTATGCGTTTGTGATTAACCCTCACGGGATTGGCAGCATTGCTATCTCATCTGGGCGCATAGAAACATTACTGAAATATCAGGAGTTGGTGTTTAACTTATACCATGCGGGTTTTTCGGTGTTTATTCATGATCATCGTGGGCAAGGGCTTTCAGGCAGAATGACAGACAATCCGCAACAAGGCTATGTGGATAGTTTTTCAGATTACGTAGAAGACTTTAAAACTTTTTTTGATACCATTATCTCCGAAAATAGTAGCCATCAGCCTGTGGTGATTGGACATTCAATGGGCGGGGCGATAGCTACCCAATATATTTTGACTTATCCAAATGATTTTCAAAAGTGCGTGTTGTCAGCCCCCATGTTTGGTATAAAACCAGCGTTACCAGCTTGGTTTGCGAATATTTTGCTGAATACCCATTTGATATTTAATCAGTGGTTCAGTCCTACTCCTTGGTATTTCATAGGGCAGTCAGATTACCAAAATCTTCCATTTGAACAGAATGTATTAACCAGCAGTAGAGCCCGCTATAAGGTGTTTCGTGACCAATACGAGCAACAAAGTCAATGTAAGTTGGGGGGGGTAACGGCAAAATGGCTGTTGGAAGCGTACCGCTGCATGGCATACATTTATCAGCATGCGGCTGATATCAAAATCCCTATATTAGTCCTCCAAGCAGGAAATGATAAGGTTGTGGATAACAATCAGCAAAATAAGTTCTTGCTTCGTATGCGCAGTGCCAAAGTTCAAATTATCGAAAACGGCAAGCATGAGCTGTTTATGGAGCAAGAATTGATCCGAGACAAGTGTTTACGCGAAACCCTCAACTTTTTAGCTCCAATTAAGAAGCCGTAAAGGGCTAATTAGTTTTCAAGAAAATTTAGTTTATGAATACGCACTGATTTTATATAGGTTGTAGCGTTATCCTGTTTGGTTTTACTCACCTTTGAGGGATAAAGCCATTCATCGAGAGAGCGGATTTTGCTACAATAATATCACTTACCTACTTTTTAGATTAATTATGCTCAGTATTGTTCTTTTTCAGCCCGAGATCCCACCGAATACCGGTAATATAATTCGACTATGTGCTAACACAGGCTATCAGCTGCATTTGATCGAGCCGCTGGGATTTGATTGGGATGATAAAAAAGTCAGGCGAGCGGGTTTGGATTACCATGAATTCGCTGAGGTCAAACGCCACAAAGATCTTAGCAGCTACATAGCGTCACAGCAGCCTAAGCGGATTTTCGCTTGTACTACCAAGGGTGCGGCTAATTATTCTGAGGCAAAGTATCAGGCTGGTGATGCCCTTTTGTTTGGGCCAGAAACACGAGGATTGCCTGACGACGTTATTCAAAGCTTACCAGAAAGCCAACGGCTAAGAATTCCGATGTTAGCAAAAAGTCGTAGTATGAACCTCTCTAACGCTGTCGCGGTATTCGTTTACGAATCATGGCGTCAACTAGATTACGCAGGTTCAGCTTGAATCGGTCGTTTAAACACTAACTAGTTAGTGTTTAACCTTCTACCGTAGGCTCTCGGCCTAAAAGTGTCAATGCCGCTTGTTTTGGAGATTTTTGCTGATATAGCACCTGATAGATTTGCTCACATATCGGCATTTCGACATCCAGCTTTTCAGCTAAAATTTTCACTTCTTCAGTATTGCGATAGCCCTCTACAACTTGACCGATACTGGCAATAGCATCATCAACACTTAATCCTTGTCCCAGTGCTAAACCGAAACGACGATTACGTGATTGATTGTCCGTGCAGGTCAGTACCAAATCGCCAAGACCGGCCATGCCCATAAACGTTTCCGGCTTGGCACCTAACTGCAAGCCAAGTCGTGTTAGCTCTGCTAAACCTCGGGTAATCAACGCCGTCCGAGCATTGGCACCAAAGCCTAAGCCATCAGCCAAACCGGCACCAATGGCAATGACGTTCTTGACTGCACCACCTAATTGAACACCGATGATGTCTGGGTTGTTGTATACCCTAAAGCTTTTAGAGCAATGCAATTTTTGGCTGAATTCTTGTGCTAGGGTTTCATCCGTTGAAGACAACGAAATCGCAGTGGGTAATCCGGCTACCATTTCTTTGGCGAAGGTGGGTCCAGATAATACGGCTAAAGGAATATCAGGGCCTAGCTGCTCAACAGCCACCTCTTGCAATAATCTGCCTGTATGGGGCTCAAGGCCTTTGGTTGCCCAAATTAACCTGTGCTGAGGGGTTAGCATAGGTTTGATTGTGGCTAAGGTTAGGGCAAAAGCATGACTAGGAACCACTATCAAGATATCAAAGCTATGGGCAATTGCTTTGGCTAAATCTGCCTCGATGACCAACTCTTCTGGGAATATAGCGTCAGGCAAATAGCGTTGATTACAGCGAGACTGTGCCATGTCTTGCATTTGCTTAGCATCGCGCCCCCACAAGTAGGTGGGCACGCCATTGCGAGACAGACAAAAGGCCAGAGCGGTGCCATATGACCCCGCCCCTATAACCGATACACTAGATACGTTATCTTGAGTCATCTATGGCTTACTAAGCGTCAAGTTTCTGCGCTTGGCCTTGCTGTTCTTGAGCACGTTTTTGCACGTAGGCATTAAAGATCGCGTCAAAATTAACAGGAGCAAGATTTAACGGAGGGAAAGTACCACGGTTAACCAAGCTAGCAATAGTTTCTCTGGCATAAGGAAATAATGTATTTGGACAAAATGAACCTAGAGTGTGAGCTTTATTCGCTTCAGGCATATCACCGACCATGAAAATACCGGCTTGCTGAACTTCACATAAAAATGCGGTTTCTTCACCAATACTTGCTGTAACAGTAACAGATAACACCACTTCATAAACATTAGTTTCAAGCTCTGTAGTGCGAGTGTCAAGGTCTAGCTTAATTTCTGGCGTCCATTCTTTTTTGAAAATAGCTGGAGAATTAGCTGTTTCAAATGAAAGATCTTTAGTGTAAATACGTTGAATTGCAAACTGTGGTGCTTGTTGAGGAGTTTGAGTTGCCGCTTCGTTTGCTTGATTTTCATCTGACATGTGTTTTTACTTCCTATCTTTTATTGCGCTTAAGCGCTGAGTAATTTATCTAATTCGTTTTTTGATTCCAGTGCGAGCATATCGTCGCAGCCACCGATGTGTTTATCATCAATGAATATCTGAGGAACCGTATGACCACCGTTCGCTCTTGCGATCATGGTATCGCGAAGTTCAGGCTGTTCATCAATCTTGTATTCTTCGAATGAAACGCCTTTTTCTTCTAGTAACGCTTTTGCTCTACGGCAATAAGGGCAGTAGCCCTTGGTATATATTTCGACTTTGCTCATGGGTGAACCTTAATTAAACTACTTGGACACAGGTAGGCTGGCACCTTGCCAGGCACTCATACCACCTTTAAGAACGGTCACTTTTTCAAATCCCGCTTTGAGCATAGCTGCTGCAGTCTTCTTAGCAGTCATGCCCATCGCACATACCACAATAATGGGTTTATCTTTGTGGTTTTCAAGGCTTTTGAAGTCTTGCTGGCTGATTTGTTCTGCTTTTAGCTGTTTAGCGCCTAAAATATGACCCTTTTTATATTCTGCAGCAGGACGGATGTCCAGTACATACGCATCCTCTTTATTCATAAGCAATGTTGCTTCATGAGTACCGAGTTCTTTAATTGGTGACAACTGGCCTGCAATAGTGCCATATACCAAAACCACAACCAACGCTGCCCATATACCAGCTAGAAATAGGTTGTTGCTGACAAACTCAATAATCTGATCCATATAAAAAAGCCCCTTGGCGTACAAAAAAGAGTGCAAAGTATATATAAATTCTTTACAGAAACCAGTCCTGTAGGACACCAAGCCATTATTATTGGTATAAGTTATTGTAAGCTGAACTGTTTAACTGCATTAATCTCCTAGAAGTGAAGATAAGCAGAGGATAAACTGTGACAAAGTTGTGCAATTTTAAGTTGTCAGAAACCAAAGGGGAGAGACGTATGACAGAGGCAAAGAAAACCTTAGCATTGATTATTTTGGATGGTTGGGGTCACAGAGAAGATACTGACAACAACGCAATTGCAAATGCCAATACACCGGTTCTTGACAAGTTAACGCGGGATTACCCCAATACCTTTATTTCCGGTTCAGGTCTTGATGTAGGATTACCGCCTGGTCAAATGGGTAATTCAGAAGTCGGTCATGTCAACTTAGGTGCGGGTCGTGTGGTTTATCAAGATTTTACCCGCATAAGCAAATCTATAGACGATAATGAGTTTGAATCGAATGATGTTTTAGTGGCTGCGCTTAAGAAGGCAGTTGATGCTAACAAAGCTGTACATATCATGGGATTAATGTCGCCCGGTGGTGTGCATAGTCATGAAGACCATATTTTAGCCATGATAAAAATGGCAGCGCACAAAGGTGCTAATAAAATTTATTTACACTGCTTTTTAGACGGACGGGATACTCCACCTAGAAGCGCAAAGGCTTCCTTGGAAAAAGCCGATGAGCTGTTTGCTGAGTTGGGAGTGGGTAAAATTGCCTCCTTGATTGGCAGATATTACGCCATGGACCGTGACGAGCGATGGGATCGAGTTCAACAAGCCTATGATTTGATCGCACAGGGCAAAAGTGACTTTCAAGCCGACTCTGCATTAGCAGGGTTAGAGCAATCCTATGCTCGAGAGCAAAATGACGAATTCGTTAAGCCCACCGTAATTGGTGAACCGGTCAAACTTGAAGATGGCGACTCATTGATATTTATGAATTTCAGGGCTGATCGAGCTCGCGAAATAACCCGCGCCTTTGTTGAAGATGAATTCAGTGGTTTTGAACGGAGTTATCGAGCCAATTTAGCCGAATTTGTAATGCTAACTCAGTATGCTGATTCCATTTCTGCTCCCTCAGCTTACCCCCCAACACCACTGATAAATGTGATGGGTGATTGGTTAGCCCAACATGGCAAAACCCAGTTACGTATTTCTGAGACAGAAAAATATGCTCATGTAACTTTTTTCTATAGTGGTGGACGAGAAGATGAATATGAAGGCGAAAAACGTATATTGATCCCCTCACCAAAGGTCGCTACTTACGATTTACAACCAGAGATGAGCTCAAAACAGTTAACTGATGAACTGGTTGGCGCAATTGAGTCAGGTGAATTTGATGCGATCATTTGTAATTATCCTAACGGCGACATGGTCGGTCATACAGGCGTATACGAAGCTGCGATTAAGGCAGTAGAAGCGGTTGATGCCTGCTTAGGTCGAGTAATAGATGCATTACAAAAAGTAGGTGGAGAGTGCCTTATTACTGCTGATCACGGCAACGCCGAACAAATGGTAAACCCTAAGACCGGACAGGTCCATACGGCACATACCAGTGAATTGGTGCCTTTTATCTATTTTGGTCGTGATGCTGACACGCGAAGCGGCGGAACCTTAAGTGATGTGGCCCCAACCATGTTACATTTAATGGGCATGGAACAACCAATTGAAATGACAGGAAAGCCGATTGTTACCCTTAAATAGTTGTCGAGGCTCTTGGGCAAAGGGCCTGTGCTAATGCATCAGTTTGTTAAATATATAAAACTAGCGTTGTGTTTCGCAGCGCTAGTTTTGTGTGGGACGGTGGTAGCCCAACAAACCGATGAACTAAAACAGATCCAACAAGAGATTAAGCATAAGCAGCAACAAATAGACCAGCAATTGGCCGAAGCTAAACAACTTCAACAACAGCTCAAAGCCGCGGAGCTTAATATTGCCAGAACGGCCAAATCACTGGATGAAACCAAACGGGATTTAGCCGCTAATGTTGCACAGCAAACTGCGCTTAAAGCAGAGCAAACCGAGCTGCGTAAAAAACAACAACAACAACAGCAGGCTTTGGCAAAGCAATTGAAAAGCATGTACATGGCTGGCGACTATGATTTTGCCAAGATGATATTTAATCTAGAGGATGCATCAAAATTTGAGCGTACCTTTAGTTATTACCAATACTTGACCGAAGCACGAAAGCAGCAAATTGATCAATTTCGCCAACTTGTTGAACAACTGCGTCAGGTCAATGAATCATTGGCCGACAAGCAGCAACAACTGGAATCTTTACAATTGGTTCAACAGCAGCAAAGTGAACAATTGGTCCAACAACAGCACATGCGCAAGAAGACCTTAGCAAAAATTACCCAAAGAATTGATACTGAAGCAGTCAAAATTGAGCAATTGCAAATCAATGAGCAAGCCTTGCTCAAAGCTATTGAAGAAGCTGAGCGAGCCGCCCAGCAAAGACCGGTTAGCTTAAATGGATTGGCGAATTTAGAAGGCAAGCTGATTAATCCCACACAAGGTAAAATGCGCAATATGTTTGGCCGCATAAGGCAAGGCCAGATAAAATGGAAAGGCGTATTATTCAATGGGAATACGGGTGCACCAGTGCGAGCAGTGTATGACGGCAAGGTATTATATGCTGATTGGCTGAGAGGGTTAGGATTAGTCACCGTGGTTGATCATGGCGATGGCTATATGAGCCTTTATGGGCATAATCAGGCCTTACTTAAACAGGTTGGTGACGATGTACAATCTGGAGATACTATAGCGCTAGTAGGGCAAAGTGGTGGTCAAACCGCACCCAATCTGTATTTTGAAATTCGCCATAAAGGCACGCCCGTCAACCCAACAAAATGGCTGAAGCCTTAGCTTAGCGGATGATTTTTATCAACTTGGTTATGCCAACCTATACCGTGGGTCAATTCTAGTGCTTTCTCTGGCCTTATGAAGGCGATATACTCCACAAAAATGCAGCAATGTGAATGTTGCGATAAAAATAACAATAATCAAACAGGGTTTGTGCTAATTATCAAAATGGTGTTTTTCAAACGATTATGCCTTAGTGCACTGCTACTCATATCTTCTTCGGCGATTAGCGCTGAGATTGCATTGATCATCGATGATATGGGCAACACGCATAAGGATGGCGCAGCATTCGAGTTACCTATCGAAGTGGCATTTTCTATATTGCCGATGACCCATCTTTCCGAAAAGTATTCTCGTCGGGCCAGCTCTCAACAACGTGAAGTCATGCTGCATATGCCAATGGAGTCCCTTGCGGGGAAGGCGTTGGGCGCCGGTGCATTAACTGCCAACATGTCGGGAGAATTGATGAGGCAAACATTAACTGAGGCGTTGCAATCTGTGCCTGGCGCTATTGGTCTAAATAACCATATGGGCAGCAAGCTGACTCAATTAAGCCAGCCGATGAACGTGACAATGAGTTTTTTAACTGAACATCACTTGTTTTTTGTCGATAGTCGCACCACCAGGTTTAGCAAGGCTGAACGAATCGCTCGCGAAAATGGGGTACAGAGTCTCAAGCGTAATGTTTTTTTAGATCATGATCGTCGAATAGAACAAATTGACGCACAATTTAAACGCCTAGTGCGGTTATCTAAAAAATATGGATTTGCAGTTGGTATTGCCCATCCCTATCCGCAAACCGTCGAGTATCTCAAGCAAGCGCTGAAAAATCTTGAACAGCAAGGCGTGCAACTCAGCCGAGTCAGCCAACTACTAGAATTACAACATATTGCGTTACAGAAAACTGATAATCATCCTGAGCAATCAGACACCACTACTGCACTTGAATAATAAGGATACCTAATGGCAGCTGCAAATCTACTTGCCCTGATAGACGATATAGCCACCATCTTGGATGATGTGGCGGTGTTGTCGAAAGTCGCCGCAAAAAAAACAGCTGGAGTATTAGGAGACGACTTAGCCCTAAATGCACAACAAGTCTCGGGGGTAAAAGCTGACAGAGAACTGCCGGTGGTGTGGGCAGTGGCCAAAGGCTCATTTCTTAATAAGTTGATTTTAGTGCCGGCCGCACTGGCAATCAGTGCCCTTTTGCCTGTTTTAATTACCATTCTAATGGTGATTGGCGGGCTCTATTTGTGTTATGAAGGATTTGAAAAAATATACCATAAGTTCTCTCATTCAAAGGAAGAATTTGAAGCAGAGCATGAGCAAAAAATAAAAGCCTTGGCTGACCCAACTGTTAATTTGGTGGAATTGGAAAAAGATAAAATTAAAGGGGCTATTCGCACAGATTTTATTCTATCCGCTGAGATTATAGTGATTGTATTGGGTACGGTGCAAGATCAAGACTTTGCCACCCAGGTGACGGTTCTTTCCAGTCTTGCTGCTTTTTTTACGGTAGGTGTCTACGGTATTGTGGCGGGTATTGTGAAGCTTGACGATTTGGGCCTGTATCTACTGCGCAAGTCAGTTTCTGGAAGTTTCAACAGTATCCAACGTTCATTGGGGCGGGGGATCTTGATTATCGCGCCGCTCCTAATGAAAACATTAGCAATTGTCGGAACCATAGCGATGTTCTTAGTGGGGGGCGGTATTTTAGTCCATAGCATCCCTCCATTACATCATCTAGTACATGAAATAGTGCAGTGGCTTGGATCGGTTATGGGCAGTGTTGCTCATAGTGTCGCACCGTTTTTGCTTGAGGGGTTAACTGGTGTGCTTGCAGGTGCGTTGGTGCTGTTTATCTTTAATGGCGTGAAAAAGTTATTCACCAAGTAGTCGCAATTATAAATCGAAGGACGATCAATGGAATGCCCTAAATGCCAAACAGGAAACCTGACGCTTAGTTATTTGGAGCTATTTTTCTGTGTACAAACCTGTAATGGTTGTGGTGGCAATTGGGTATTGATCGAGGATTATGTGAAGTGGAAAGATCAGCATCCAGAATATGCTTATATCGATGTTGATGTAACAGAAGATCTTGATGACGCAGTGAAAGCATTATTGTGCCCCTCATCTGGTTTAATTATGCGCAAGCTTAAAATTGCTAAAGAAACCTCTCATCGTATTGATTACAGTGCGTCAGTGGGTGGTGTATGGCTTGATAATGGTGAGTGGCAATTACTCAAGAATAGTGGTTTAGCAGGTTCGTTAAATACTATTCTCACTGAGCATTGGCAGCTTAAGATTCGTGAACAGAGAACGGAAGACACCTTCGATATGTTGTACCGCACTAAATTCGGCGATGAAGATTATGACAAAGTTAAGGTCTTGCGTGAATGGCTCCAATCTCACCCTCAAAAATCCGACTTGCGCGCTTTTTTATTAGCGCAAGATCCTTATTCAGTTAAACGCTAAATACCTTCATGATTTGCCGATCCTACGCCAAGAGGGCTCCTTTTCTAGCAGACTTTTCAGTCGCTCTTTGACCCGAGCCTCTAGTGTTGTTAGCATCACTTATCACAGGTTTATCAAATTGAGTTTCTAGCAATGTCTACCCATCCTATTTCAATTTTAGTCTTGTTCACAAGTTTCTTTTTGCTGTTTTCTTGTAGCTCCAATCAACATGCCAGCAAGGATAGCTCGTCGCACAGCAGCGAGCTTCAACAATTAAGCCAGCGCGCGCAACGGGTTGAAATTATCCGTGATGATTATGGTGTGCCGCACATCTACGCCAAAACCGATGCCGATGCTGTTTTTGGTCTTCTATATGCCCAAGCAGAAGACGATTTTGCCCGCATTGAGCGCAACTATATTTGGGCAATGGGTAGGTTGGCCGAAGTACAAGGCGAAAAAGCGCTATATAGCGACTTACGAGCCAGATTATTTATGACTCATGCAGAAGCAAAGCAAGCATATGAAACGGCGCCTCAGTGGCTTAAAGAATTATGTATGGCGTTTGCGGATGGTTTGAATTTTTATCTGCAAACTCACCCAGAGATCAAGCCTGCACTGCTAGAAAAATTCGAACCTTGGATGCCGATGTATTTTTCCGAAGGTTCAATTGGTGGCGATATAGAGCAAATTCCGCTGGCAGGCATCGAAGCGTTCTATGGCCAACAGCAAGACGCGCCGCAAATGTTAATCGACAATGAATCAGAACCTTCAGGTTCAAACGGTTTTAGTATTGCAGGAAAGCATACCCAATCCGGTAATGCGATGTTATTGATCAATCCGCATACTTCATTTTATTTTCGTCCCGAGGTCCATGTGGTCAGCGAGGAAGGCCTTAATGCTTATGGTGCAGTAACTTGGGGGCAGTTCTTTGTTTATCAGGGCTTCAATGACAAAAATGGTTGGATGCATACCTCGACTTATGTTGATTTTATGGATGAGTTTGTCGAGGAGGTGGTTGAAAAAGACGGCGAACTGCTTTATCACTACGGCGATGAACTGCGCCCACTTAAGCAGTCTGAGGTTACCTTAAAGTACATTGAAAATGGGTTACTCAAGCAGCGCACCTTTCCGATGTATCATAGTCATCATGGGCCTATCACGCACAAATTACATGGTCAGTGGGTAGCCACCAAGATTAACTGGGATCCAGCTAATGCGCTATCACAATCCTTTATTCGCACGAAAACGACTAATTTGGCTGAGTTTAAGGACATGATGCGGATCAGACGTAATTCTTCCAATAATACGGTTTATGCCGACGCTGACGGGAATATCGCCTATTTTCACGGTAACTTTGTGCCAAAACGTAGCCCTGATTTTGATTTTTCTAAGCCGGTAGATGGAACTGATCCAAAAACAGACTGGCAGGGCCTGCACAGTATCGAAGAAATTATAAGTATTGAAAACCCGCAAAATGGTTGGCTTCAAAATACAAATTCAACCCCTTTTAGTGCTGCCGGGGAATTTAGTCCTAAAGCGCAGGACTATCCGAAGTATATGGCACCGGATCCTGAAAATTTCAGAGCGATTCATGCCGTTCAAATGCTTGAAAAAGCCGAGAATCTAACTTTGGACGGCTTAATTGAATTGGCCTATGACCCCTATTTACCTGCTTTTGCCGTATTGATACCCGGTTTAATAGCTGCCTTCGATGCTGCTCCCGAGAATCAGCCAGAGCTTAAGCAACCTATCGAAGTGTTACGCTCATGGGATTATCGTACCAGCTCAGATTCTGTGGCCATGTCATTGGCGCATTTTTATGCCACAACGTATTTCAAGGAAGGGGACAATCCTGATGGATTTAGCCGTATGCAAAGAATGTTTATGTATGGTCAAAATACCCCAGTCACTGAGCGTTTAGCTATATTCAATTTGGCAGTTAATCAATTGGAACAAGATTTTGGTAGTTGGAAAACACCTTGGGGTCAGATCAATCGATTTCAGCGCGTTAGTGGTGACATTGATGCGAAATTTAGTGACAACGAATTGAGTTACCCAGTTGGTATGGCTTCAGGGCGCTGGGGAGCATTAGCTGCTTTTGGGGCCAAAGCTACCGAAACCAAACGGATTTACGGGTATCGCGGTAATAGTTTTGTTGCAGTGGTGGAATTTGGTGACAAAGTCATCGCCAAAAGTTTGCTGGCCGGAGGACAAAGTGGCGATCCAAAATCAAAACATTTTGATGATCAGATTCAGTCTTATATTAACGGCAAATTCAAACCTGTTGCCTACTACCGTGAAGATGTTGAAAAACGCGCGGTGAGGTCCTATCACCCAGGCCAATGAATTGGCCAGCTAGTTATTTTACTCAGAATATTAGACTCATTTTTATCAACTTAGCAGACACCAAAGTGAGTATGGATTAGTAGCAAGAATAACGAGGCTAAACGAAGTTTCTAACTATGTGATTTTGTAACACATAATGATTAATCTGACTTTTTAAAGATTTCTCTTCTTATAATTACGTAACAGGAATAAGGGGGAAGTTGCTATAAATTTGACCTACAAAAGTGTGTAGGATTTTGTCCCGTTTAGACTGCACCGAAAAATTTTATAATTTTATGCAGTAAAAATCTGTATGGCCATTACTGTTGGTTTGATTTACATACTAAGATAAAGGCTACTGACTATCACTTTTATAAGAGGCCATCTCTATGGGCAAAAATAGCCAAACTATCGTAGATGACGAAGTATCATTGTCTCAGTCAGAAGAACTGGTGTCTTTAACTGACACTCGTGGTGTTATTCGATACGCTAATGATGCTTTTTGCCGCGTAGCAGGGTTTAGTTTTGAGGAGCTGGTAGGTAAAAACCATAATATCGTGCGTCACCCTGACATGCCTAAAGAAGCGTTTGCCGATATGTGGACAAAACTTAAATCGGGTTTACCTTGGAGAGGTGCTGTTAAGAATCGATGTAAAGACGGTCGATATTATTGGGTTGACGCGTTTGTCACACCGGTTTTCGAATCTGGAAAACTAACGGGGTATCAGTCTGTGCGCACTGTCTTGGCAAAGAATGTGCGGGAGCAGGCTGAAAAGTTATATGCTCAAATCAATAGTGGCAAAACAATCAATGAACCCATTCTGACAAGGCTCAATGTACGGTTATTTGCTTTTGGGGTTTTATCCTTATTATTGGCTTGGGGGAGTGTGTACATTTCATGGTTAAGTTTTCTGATCCCATTTATAGCATTGGGTTGCCTTTATTATGAAGTGTTCATAGTTCCTAATGAGCTTAATAAATTGCGATCGGAATATGATAGCGTTTCTAGATATATCTTTTGCGGAACATCCCCCCTAGGAATTGTTCATTTCCGTGAAACCATTCATAGTGGCAGAGCCCGCACTATTTTAGGTAGAACAACAGATGGCGCCAATGCACTGCTTCTAAGTGCAGTGCATTTGAAAAAGGCATCGACTGCTACTCGGTCGGGGATTGAGCGTCAAACCCATGAACTTCATCAGCTTGCTGCGGCCATGGAAGAGATGTCGTCGACAATTAAAGATGTTGCTTTGAATACAGTGCAAACGTCTGACAAAGTAGATGCAGTTCACAATGATTGTAAAGAAGCAACTGAGGCGATGAAAACTACTATGGGGTCGGTTGCCACCTTATCCGACGAGGTGGCGGAGTCCGCAATGTCCTCACAGGAGCTGGCAAAAGAAGCTGAGCAAATAGGTGCAGTAACCCAAGAGATTCAAGGGATTGCAGACCAAACTAATTTATTGGCTCTTAATGCTGCCATTGAGGCGGCAAGAGCAGGAGAACATGGACGAGGATTTGCTGTCGTAGCTGAAGAGGTTAGAGCGTTGTCTACTAGAACCCATAATGCCACTGAGCAAATCCAAACTTCAATGGGCGAAATACAAGACACCTTACTTAAATGGTCGCAAAAAATGCAGCGAGGTAAAGATACGGCACAGACAAGCTTGCTTGCCACTCAAGATACCCTTGATATCATCAACAAAGTTTATGCGGACGTGTCAATTATCGCTGATTTCGCTACACAAATATCAACAGCAGCCGAAGAACAAAGTTTGGTGTCACAAGAAATTAGCCGAAACGTTGTTAATGTTAATAATGAAGCAGAAGCCAATTTGAAGTTGGCCGAAAATGTGGCTCAACAATCAGATAAGATTAGTGAACTATCAGAGACGTTGGCCTCAATGCCGTTGAGCTTCAAACAGTAATAACCTTTTGTTTGTTATTAAGACAGCCACTTTATGTTTGGCAAAATGCAATGCAGGTGCAGAGTTATTACGGTATATCTCAAAAGTATTATCTTTGATACTGGGGCTAAAGAAGCGACGGTCCATTGTGTTTGACATCAGCGAACTTTGTAGCAGGTAAATGATTGACGGTTCGGCCTAAAGAATATGTAAGGGTATGGTTAAATTATAAAATACTGCAGAAGGTTGCTTTATTGTTATCTCTTTTTTGAAAACATTTTTATGGATTTGAATATTTTCAGCATCCTTTACATATGAATAGAGAATCATTCTACTTTCATACATAAAATATTGATAATTATATTAAATTTCAGGATATTTCAAGTGGTTTGAATATTACTTAAATTTCCAGTGTTGACCCTGCGTAGGTCTCAACATTAGGTTAATAAACATCATAAGGACACTAGAATGAAAAATATTGCAATTGCACTGGCGAGCACGATGGTTTGTGCGCCTTCCTTTGCTACCATTATTAGATGGTACGGGTAATGTAACTTCAGATGTTATTTTTGGCTCTGGTAACACGAATAGCTCTTTCACTGGAGAGAGTCAAAATGAAATTGAGCTAGGTTTAAGAGGGAAACTTCGATACAACACTCTTGGTAGCCCAGAAAACACCTTTAATTATGACGGTGTCAAAACCTACACTTTTGCTACGACGGATGGCGTAGCCCCAGTGACTCGCTCAGTTTTTAATATTGAGTGGTCAATCAATGTCGATCAATTTGGTGCCTCAAATAACCTTAGTGATCTCACCTACTTGTTAGAGATAGGTTACGATCCAGGGTTAGGTACTGATTTTTTTGCATTTGGTCCAATTAATGTACCTTATGCTGATCATTCTATAGGAACCAATGCCACTGCCAATGGAGCAGGTGTAGAGGCAGCATTTGGTGATAGCGTTGGCTACCTGATTTCAAATAATAATCTAGCGCAAAACTCGTGGAATTTAGGCTTTTTTGAGCCCGCAGGTTTAGATCCACAAACCGAAGGTATGTATACCATCAACTTGAGTGCCTTTTCTGCAAATGGTTTACAAGCATCGACATCATCTGTGGTGATGTACCGGCAGCTGGCTCAGAGCCTTCTAGTTTCTTGCTTATGTTTGCGGGGATCACAGGCTTAGGTATGGCGATTAGACGTCGTCACACTATAAAGAACGATTAGATATAAATTCACTTTTAACAAAGCCTTATTGTCAAAAATAATGGGGCTTTTTTGGTTGTAGGGCTTTGTAAACAGCATATGACATGTTTATACCAATAATGATAATTACCATTACTGGTATTATTCGCCAAAAACCGACCAACCCGTTTTAGCCGCAAATAGCTCAAGCGCTTGAGTGCCTAGTTTACTGTTTCCAATCACGTCTAAACCAGGCGACCAAACGGCAATTGACGCTTTACCTGGAGCTATAGCCAATATTCCTCCACCGACTCCACTTTTGCCCGGCAGTCCTACCCGAAAAGCGAACTCTCCCGAACCATCGTAGTGGCCACATAATAGCATTAGTGAATTGATACGCTTTGCTCGTTCGGCGGAAACAATGGGATAGCCTGAAGCTGGATTTATTCCATTATTCGCTAAAAATAGACCCGCTCTAGATAACTGCTGAGTATTCATGGCAATGGAACAATGATGAAAGTAGGTACCCAGCACGGCATCAACTGGGTTTTGAAAATGACCAAAAGATGCCATGAAATAAGCTAGTGAGGCATTTCTTGCGCCTGTTTCAATTTCGGAGCGTGCCACTTTCTCATCGATTGCTATGCTATCATCATCGGCTAAAAAACGTATAAATTGGATTATTTCCGCTAAGGTTTCTTTGGGCTGATGGCCTTGCAAAAGGAGATCCGCAATAGCAATTGCACCAGCATTTATAAAGGGATTGCAGGGCTTACCCTGTTCATGTTCAAGCTGCACGATTGAATTAAACGGGTCACCCGAAGGCTCCTTGCCAACTCGAGACCAAATGGATTCCCCCAATCGGCCTAAGGCTACCGTCAGGGTGAAAACTTTGGATATACTTTGGATAGAAAAGTGCTTGTCGGCGCAACCGGCGCTGAACATTTCACCGCTTGGTAGAGCTACGCTGATGGCAAACTGATTGGGATCAACTTGCGCGAGTTGAGGGATATATGTTGCCACCTCACCCTTATCTAGCGTTTGCGCCATTTGCTGTGCTATTTCATCTAGAATCGTTTGCAAAGTGTTGTCATATTGAGATTAGATAAAACAAGCTTATCACTTTAAACGGTCTTAGCTATGTCTTGGTGATTAAAAAAATAATCTTCTTAAGACTTTAGCAAATTTGTTTTAATCACTGAACAAGGACGGGAGCTGAATTCTAGTGTAGATTTAAGCTGGTTTTTAGGACAATCTGTTACAATAATTGTATTAATCAAACAGCTAGAGAGAAAATGATGAAAAAAGGATTAGTAATTTTCGGTTTAATTGTTCTGCTTATTGCAGGCGGCGTTTGGTATTTATTATCTGGGGCGGGTGACTTCATTCGCGTGCAAATAGAGCAGCAGGGAAGCAAATATCTTGGTACCACAGTTTTGGTTTCCAAAGTCGATCTAGCATTGACCGACGGGCGAATGACTATTAGCGATCTGGACGTGAAAAATCCGCAAGGCTTCAGTGGTGAAGATGCTTTTAGTGTTGACTCGATAACGTTAGATTTAGGTGAAGTTATCAATCAGCCTTATGTAGTGCAGACTATAAACATCGATGCGGCCGAAATTTTGTATGAGGTTGATGCCAGCGGTCAGGGAAATCTAATTACCCTAAAAAACAGACTTGAGGCCAATTTACCTAAGACCGCAAATCAGCCTGCTGCTAAAGATGGTGCAAATCCATTAGTGATTGTGGAAGACGTCACTGTGAGTAACGTACGGCTTAAATTCAATTTTGAAAAACTCCCCACAGGTGATTTGAATATAGAGAAAAAGGCCTATGAGATCAGCTTGCCCACATTTAATGCAGGCCCTATCGGCCAACCTAATGGTATGCCTGCAGATAAAGTGGGTGTTGCCGTGGTCAATGCTATGCTCGATAACGTTATAGCAGCAGCAAAAGCTGAAGCTAAAAAACGATTGGCTGAAGAAGCCAAGAAAAAAGTGAATGAAGAACTCGATAAGCAAAAAGACAAGCTGCTAGAAAAAGCCAATGATAAGCTCAAGGGGCTTTTCAATAAGGACTGATTCGTCTAACTGACAAGGTTGCTTTGGATTTCAATGCAAAGCAACCTTTTGATTAGTTGTCGTTAACGTAAACCCAAGTCTATTGATTTTGGTTTACCTCAAGTGCCAGTATATACAGGCTAGCGCAGCACTTCAGTGAGAGTTTTCCCTCCGTTGAATAGCTCTTTAATCATACTGTCCTGCCGGTTATCTCCTGCTAAATAGACTAGTGCTTGAGCAACGTCGGCTCGGGTAATAACAGCCTCAGATTTGTCTTTTGGGCGCTCGTCGCTAAAGCTGCCTTTGGCATCGTCATTGGTCAAAGAGCCAGGGCGCAGAATCGTGTAGTGTAAGCCACTTCGGATTAAGTGTTCATCAGCCATGTGTTTTGCAACAAGGTAAGGCTGCATTTCGTTGGGTCCATTAGATGGTGCGTCAGCACCGATGGAGCTAACCATAATAAAGTGTTGGATGGCGTGCTTTTTTGCATAATCTGCTGATCGGCAAGCAGCCCATAAATCGATTAATAGCGTCTTATCAGCCCCAGTGTCGCCGCCAGAGCCCGCTACAAAGATGACTTCTGTACAACCTTCAAAGGCATGGCCGAAGTCCTCGGTTAAATCGGCTTCGACAATCGACAGAGTATTTCCCTGTACATCAGATAACTTGCTTTTGTCTCTAACCAGCGCGGTGGCAAAGTGTCCACCGTCCAGCATCAGTTGAGTTACCTGTTTTCCTATTTGACCGCTAGCGCCAATAATTAATGTGCGTTGCATAAAAGCTCTCCGTTATAGTTTCAATGTGAAAGGAATCTTTGTACTAATAAAGCAAATACCCTACCAAGGGGTAAATAGTGTGCGTATCCCTTTTAAACTGGAGTGTGCGAGGCGTTTATGTTTAGTAACGGTATTAACACATGTAATATTGACTTAGCACTTTGTAAGCTTAACAAGCTAATGAGATCTTTAATAACTACCGTGATAAGTTAGGGTATAATTGCCACTCTCAAATAATACAAATGTTACTTTAGGCTACTATGCAACTTCTTGAAATTGATAAAGACCGTTATCGCCGCCACTTAAACCGTGTAATTGCTGTATGCATTGCAGTATTGGCTATTGGTAGTTTAGCGATAGCGCAAATCCTCATCGCTGTATTTTCTGAACAAGGCGCCAATAATTTTTATTGGAATTTACTGGGCGTCATTATTACCAGTTTGACCATTGGTTGGTTACTTAGTAAATATCGAAATCATGATTTCATGACGGAAGTTGTTTATGTTTGGCAACTGAAACAGGCGCTAAATAAAATAAATCGAAAAATGCTTAAACTCAAAGCTGCAGGGGCTAAAGGCAATGCTGATGCCTTGTTAGCCATTCATTATAGTTACGCAGGCTCACGTTTATTGTGGCGACTAGACGACAACACTATCATCATGGATGATTTAGCGATTGAGCAGGCGAAACTTAATAGCCTAGCAGCCCAGTATAATTTAACTCTCAATGCCGATGATTACGACGAGGCTATTTTAAAGCAATTTTAAAACAACCAACTTTTGGGTAACGATTGTTATAGCCAAAACAATCGTGCGGCTTGATTTCAAACTAGCTTTCTATTTTGTTTGGTATGAGCGTCACAGCTTCTTCATTTCGGTTTGGATACATCTTTAAACCGCAACATCTCCGAAATTCGTGCCGATGCGCCATCATAAAATCCAGTATGCTCGACAAAATATTTAGGATTCTTAAAGGTACCAAACAAAATATCGAAAAGTGACAAGTCAGAATAGTTATAACGATGAACACCTCTGCCATGATGCAGGCTGTGGCTTTCTGGTCGTTGAATACGAACTTAACAACGAACTTAACAAGCAAAAGAACTTAACAAGACACCCATCTTTAGCTATATCTCCAAGGCACTGAAAAGATTCACTTTAGCGCAGCGGCTCGTCAGATTTCTTTAGGCATTTGATTAAAACACTACTTATTAAAAGTATGGTGGTTGTCTTATTAACGATGGGTGTCTTGATAACAATCTAAATTGGACTCGGTGCCGATAGATAGCTAATTGTGTGAGATTTAGCCAGTCAGTGGGGCTAATTATTCAAACAGATTGCTTGTTATTCATGCAATCAATGCCGTGCTCTATAATTCTATGACATTCTATTTTAAAGACTGAACTAAAGAAGTCTTTACCCAAACTGTCTTGCTAAGTGAGCAAAATACAATCAACATGGGTTAGGCCAGCAACTTGGTTCACTTAAAGTAGTCCGCTTAAATAAAATTGAGAAAAAGGAGTCTCCAATGCTTAGATTATTTCCAAGTTTACCTAGTAAAACTACCGTTTACAAAAACGGGCTGATCACCACTGTCGCACTGACCCTTTCGTCCACCTGTCTCGCTCAGCAGACAACAGCAACACAAAGTACAGAGGAAGAAGATTATGACGTCGTTATTGTCACCGCTCAAAAACGCGAACAGAAATTATCTGAAGTACCCATAGCTATTTCGTCTTTCAGTGCCACCAGTATTCAACAAACCGGTATCACTCAATTAACTGAACTAGCTGATTTTATACCTAATTTATCCATCACTCGCACAACCGACTTCACTTCGGCCATTACCATAAGAGGGGTGGGAGCCAATAGCCGTAATATTGGTTTTGATACTCGAGTGGGAGTTTATCTGGATGGAGTCTATCTGGGACAATCTCCAGCACTTAATCAGGAGCTACTCGATTTAGAACGGGTTGAAGTGTTGCGCGGACCCCAAGGTACTCTATTTGGTAAAAACACGGTAGCAGGGGCGATCAATCTAATATCAAAAAAACCATCTGATGTATTGGAAGGTCAAATCAGTGCATCGATCGGTAATATGGGCGCGAGGGAGATTCAGGGCGAAATCAACCTACCTATTTCCGATACCAGCGCCGCTAAATTCTCCGTGACGAAACTGGATAGAGACGGTTACATTAAGAATCTCACCACTGGCAATGATCTTAATGAGCGCGACGCATTAGCGTATCGAGGCCAGTTTCGCTCGCAATTATCTGACAAGCTAGAACTGAATTTCAGTGTCGATGGGCTGAGCACCGAACGTCTATCGTTTTTAGGTGAAGCCATATCTGATACGTTGAGCAATGTATTAGACCCTGCCGCGCCAGAAAAAGATGAAGTCGCCACCACTTTGGATACTTTTGAGAAACGAGACATTTGGGGGGGCTCATTGGACTTGGCCTGCCATATGGACAATGGTTATGATGTAAAATCGATTACCGCTTATCGGGATACGGATATCTTCTATCGGAATGATTCGGATTATGCTGTGGCTGATTTATTGGTGATTGAATACTCAGATCAATATAAACAATGGTCTCAAGAGTTTCAGTTGATCTCTCCGCAAGACGACTCAGCGTTCGATTACGTAGCGGGAATTTATTTATATCGCCAAGATGCTGATACTCGACGGGATGCGATCAATGGCGCCCATTCATTCTTGTTTGGCAATGTACCTGGCTCAGTGGTGACTAACAGTGGTTTTGTGACTACCGATAGTTACGCTGCCTACTTTAACAGTGGTTACGATTTAACCGACAGCAGCTCACTGGCACTGGGATTGCGCTTTACCGATGAAGAGAAAGAACTAGATTGGTTGCTAGACGGTTCCGCGTCTGGCATTTTTGGCATCGGCAGCACAGAAGGTCGCTTAACTGATTCGCGCAGTGATAGTTACCTGTCTTATGCTTTAAGTTTTAACCATGCCTTCAATAGCAACCTTAACGGTTACGCCAAATATTCAACCGGTTTTAAAAGCGGTGGTTACAACCTCGACTTTATCACCAACGCGGATTTAGCCGCTGGTATTCAATTTGATAAAGAAACGGTTGGTAGTGCCGAATTGGGTTTAAAAGGTAACTTCTACCGGAACAGCTTAGTGTTGAATTTCGCCGCGTTTAGTTCTGAATTCAAAAATTATCAGGTTAATCAGTTTATCGACTTAGGCAATGGCGCTTCATCTATTTCAATTCGTAATGCGGCCAAGGCTAATACTCAGGGAATAGAGCTTGAGATGACTTATAGACCCATCAGCAACTTGGAAATTCAAGCTAGCATGGGCTTACTGGATACGGAATTTGATAGTTTTCCAGGTGGCTTAACCGGTGGCGGCAACGCCCAAGGCAAAGACCTTATCAATGCACCAGACAGAAACTTTGCCCTCGGCGTACAGTATATAACTGAAATTAGCGCACTAAATGCAGATCTTTCATGGCGATTGGATGTTACCCATAGCAGTGGGTTTTTCACCACTGTGGATAATGTTTATAGTCAAACTTTGGGCGACGGCACCGTTGTCGACTTTGGTCACGTAGATAGCATTACTCTGGTTAATGCTCGCATTGGATTACTTGGCACCAATAACGGTTGGGAAGCCTACCTGTGGGGACGTAACTTGGCCGATGTGCGTGATCCTATTGATAATCGCAAAGACTTTTTCGGTACTGTCACCAGTAATTATCAAGAGCCACGCACCTATGGCGTAGAAGTGGTTTATAGCTTTTAGGGAGAAGTAAATGCGAGGGATTTTGTTGTGCTTACTTTTTGCAGTATTTACCAGTTTGGCTCAGGAGCGAAGGCCACCACCGCCTTTACCAGATTTTCCGGATTACCCGGCGCCGACTGAACTCAATGCTACAAGCAGTGGTGAAGTGTATTTTTCCTCGGTTACCCCCGGGGATTGCAAGTGGCTGATCCTAGCGGATCAGATCCTTTTGGCTACCACAGTCAAAGCACAGCTGTTTTTACCAGCCGGAGCAAGTGCCACTCAACCCGTTCCAGCTATGGTCATAATCCATGGCAGTGGCGGTATTCTGCCTAGTCGTGAAATTGCTTACGGTAAGTGGATGGCCAGTCAGGGTATTGCCGGTTTGGTGGTTAATTCTTACGCTGCGCGCGGTGTGACGGAACAAACCCCTTATGGTTTACGAGTTGCTATCGTTAGTGACGCAGATGAAGCAACTGATGCCTACGGCGCGCTGAAATTTCTTAACCAACATCCAGCAATTAATCCAAATAAAATCGGTGTGATGGGCTTTTCCTATGGCGGAATGGCGACTCGCGCCGCATTGGATGAGCGTATTCATCAGAATCTGGCTGCTGATGTAGCGCCTTTTGCACTGCATTTAGATTATTACGGCCCTTGCCATTTTGATCTGAAAACGGCGGAAACCACAGGTGCAGCGCTATTCAGTTTGCGCGGAGCACAAGATAAATCTAATGATCTGGAAACCTGCGCTAGGTTAGAAAATAGTTTACGGGAAGCCGGTTCTGCTGTGGGCAGTACTATTTTCCCTACTGCCGGTCACGGCTGGGAGATGGCAACCCCTAGACAATTTGTCGAAACCTTGAATCCTGCGCCATGTAAGCAGGTATTAATGGATAACGGTGATTGGCAGCTTGATGGACAAACCATAGCGGTTCCTTCTTTGAACAGTCGGGAGCAGAAATACCAGTTTCGCCTAGGGTTATTGGGTCAAATGAAACAATCCTGTATGTCCAACGGTTATATTATGGGCCAGGATAAAAATACCCATGAGTTGTCACAGCGGCTACTTTTGCAATATACAACGACCTATTTACTTAACTAGTCTCGACTCATAAGGAGTTAATATGAAAAGGTTTTCTATTGCATTGCTAACAATGTTGTTGTCAATGGCCAGTCACGCTGATGGGCAGACAGATAGCACGATAAAGCGACTCAACTCGGAACAATTTAAACAGCTTAACCTGCCTTTTTCACAGGCCGTAGAGGTTAGTGGGATCTTATATCTGTCTGGCGAGCTAGGTGTGATACCGGGTAAGTTGGAGCTGGTAAAAGGTGGCGTTGTTCCCGAGACTCGTCAGGCTTTAGACAATATCAAAGCTACTCTCGAACGCTTCGGTTCAGGGATGGATAAGGTAATCAAATGCACCTTGTTTCTGGCTGATATTAAAGAGTGGGGCGATGTAAACAAAGTCTATATTGACTATTTTAAAAACGCGTTACCTGCCCGCAGCGCTGTGGCAGGAAGCGGTTTAGGCTTAGGTGCCAGAATTGAAATTGAATGCATGGCATTGGCTGCAAGCAATTGAGGACTGTAATCTACTCGCATATTGGCCAGCAATCCTTGCTGGCCAATTTTTAAATCCATCAACAAAAATCTTATTGACTAAAATGGGCAAGGACACTTGCCATGAGTCGACTCACCATTGGTCGGATGTTCAAAAACCAAGTCACTTGCATGGAGTTGTAGCCGATCGGCCATTTGTTGGCTATGCGCATTGTTATACAGATCGCAGCCAAGAATAGGGTGACCTATAAATAAGCTGTGAATGCGCAGCTGGTGGGTACGTCCTGTTAGAGGCGTATATTGCACCAAGGTGCGACGAGGATCCTCTAGACGCTTTATAACCCGATATTCACTGATAGCGCTCTTGCCCATGACGTGGCAAATATTGACTCGTGGAAAATACTGTTCATCTTTGGCTATGGCAGCGTTAATCTGACCTTGCTCGTCGGTAGCCCAGCCATCCAACATGGCCACATAACGCTTTTGAATCGTGCGGGCTTGAAACTGTTTGTTGAGATGTTTCGATGACTGTGCATTTAGGCTTACCAGCATAATTCCCGACGTGCCAAAATCTAATCTGTGAGGTAATTTTGCCTGTGGGAAAGCAGGACTCATTCCATCTTGACCATGCACTAAGCGGTAGTGTACTGAATCCCAATTGAGTGGATTTTTGCCCGACAAACTGAGTAAACCGCTGGGTTTGTTGATCAGTAATATATCGTCGTCTTGATATAAAATCGTCACGAAATCCTTGCACACTGGCGCGACAAAGTTATCAACTATAGGTTGAGTTGGCAGACTTGTATTAGACATTTAAAATTTCCTGCTAAGCACCTTAGCTAAATATCACCAAACTCTACGATGGATTGACCTGACGACCATAAAGGATATTTGGCCATTACTTTGGTAAACATTCGACTGTGTAAATATTGATTAAGCCAAGCCTTTAGTTGCGGATAAGGAGACTGCAAGTACCACTGACGTTCCACTTTGGCAAACTGTCGAATAAAGGGTAAAAGAGCGATATCCGCTAAACTTTCTTTATCATCAATTAAATAATTATGACCGTTAAGGCGCTGCTCTAAGTCTTGAATATACACCTCACAGGCCTGTCTGCAATCTAACAGGTTACTCTCATGATAACGTTTGGCGCATTTGTAGGCTTCTAGGCAGGTCTTAAATTCGTGGTCGAATCGATTAATCAGGCTTAGAATTTCAGCTAGTTGCGCCGACGACTTCAAGCCGCTTACACTTTCTGGGCTGTTCCTCACCTCCGTGCGAAGCAGGTTATTAGGATCACTTTGTGTCAGTGCCCACAACATGATATCCAAACTTTCATCAATCACTTTTGATGATGCTAATACCAATATAGGGACAGTGCCTTTTGGCGAGGCGGCTAGCATTTCGGCTGGTTTGTCTTTAAGTACAACATCCCGCAGCTCAACCGATTGCTTTGATTTGAATATGGCTAAGCGTGCTCTCATTGCATAAGGACAATTCCTTAAAGAGTATAAAACAGGTAACGTCATGGGCTTGCATTCGCCTTGGTCATTAAAGTAAACAGTATAAAATAAGCAATCTAGCCGTATTTCGGTAGTTTATTGGTATTCAGTCGCTGAATATACAGGTAAAATCGCCCGCTCAAACGATAACAGATTAAGTCATTAGCAATAAGTTGAATAAATGAATCCTAAAATTGAATTGTTAGCACCTGGTGGTGATGTTGACGCAATTAAAGCGGCAATTATAGCAGGCGCTGATGCGGTATATTGTGGTTTAGATAGCTTTAATGCCCGTAACCGCGCGTCAAATATCTCCTTTGACGAACTTGTTGGTGTGATTCGTTTAGCTCATCATTATCAATGCCAAATATTCTTAACCCTGAATATCGTTATTTTAGAGCGGGAATTTAAATCCCTTACCAAGCTACTCAATAAACTTGCCAATACCACCTTGGATGGCGTGATTGTGCAAGATATCGGTATGCTCTACGTTCTAAAGAAGTACTTTCCGACACTCGACATTCACGCATCAACCCAGTTAACCACCCATAATGTAGGGCAGATCCCTTTCCTTAAACAACTTGGGGTTTCACGGGTTAACCTATCTCGTGAATTGAGCCTAAAAGAAATCACCACTATGGCCACGGCGGGTCATCAGCATGATGTGTTAACTGAAGTATTTGTGCACGGCTCATTGTGCGTAGCTTTTTCAGGCTTGTGCTATTCGACCTCTGCCAGTGCCGGTAATTCAGGTAATCGTGGTCGATGCAGCCAAGCGTGTCGTGAAGAGTACGAAACCACGCCTTCAGGCAATAACTTTCCACTGAATATCAAAGACAACTCGGCCTTTTTTGATTTACCTGCGTTGATTGATGCCGGTGTGCATTCGTTTAAAATTGAAGGTCGGATTAAAGGGGCTAGTTATGTTCACACCGTGGTCGATAGCTTTAGAAAACAGATCGATGGCTTCCTAGAAACAGGTGAGCTTACCCAAGACGGTGAACGCTTATATAAAGTGTTTAATCGTGATTTCTCCAACGCGTTTTTACGTGGCGATTTAAATCAATCAATGTTTATAGAAAATCCCCGTGATAATTCTAAGAAGCATGCAATTGAGGCCAGCAACGCTATTTCGGTTGTACAAATTCATCAGGTTGAAAAAGACTTAAATCAACAAAAAGGCCAGATAGCGGCGTCGGTGTTTGACAAAATCAAGCACTTACGTATTGATAAACCCAGTCTGAAACTGGTCTTCTCAGGGGATGACGGATTACCTCTCACGTTAACTGTTATAACCGAAAACACCTTAGCTTTGGGAGCTGAAGCAGCTGAGAATACCTTTGTGGTGCAATCAACAGACTTGCTAACTAAAACTGACAAAGCTCCATTAAGCTTAGCGGATATTGAAAAACGCTTTAAAAGTTTGAATAACGTAGCGTTTAACTTAACCATGCTAGATACAGATCAGCTCGCCGACAACGTCAGTATTTCATTTAAAGCACTGACGATAATGAAAAATGAAGTGGCCTTGGTGTTAAACCATGGTCACAAAGCGGTGCCAGAAGTGTTGCTTCCCAAATTAGAGCAATACGTAAAGCTGCCCCCCAAAAAAGCCAATACTCGGGCCAATTTATCGTTATTAATTTGCGATGAAGCGGATCTGCATCTGGCTGATATTACCGATGCAGATATATACTTCAAATTGCCTGATGCATACAAGCGTGGCTGCACTAAATACGTAGGTTTCTTACTCGACAATCCGCGCTTAATCCCTTGGTTTCCACCGGTATTAATTGGCAAAGATTTTGATGTTGCGTTGAATATTTTAGAACAGGTTAAACCTGAGCTCATAGTCACTAACAATACCGGTATTGCTCACCGTGCCTATGAACTTGGCATAAAGTGGATTGCAGGTCCGTTCTTAAATACAACTAACACCTATGCATTGCTAGCCATGCAAGAAGAATTTAATTGCAGCGGCGCTTTTATATCAAATGAAATTAACCGACAGCAAATCAGAAGTATTGCTCGGCCGAATAATTTCAAAATGCTGTACAGCATTTACCATCCCATTTTATTGATGGCCAGCAGACAATGCTTCTTTCAACAAAGTGTTGGCTGTGAAAAGCCGCGGATAGATAATGGCTGCATGCTCTCGTGTGACAAATCCACAAGCATTACCAACCTAAAAGGCGATTCTTTTGCCATTGATAAACAAAAAGCCGGTTATCCAAGTATCTATAATCAAGATCAGTTTTTGAATACCGAGATCATTGATGATCTAGCGGATTTGTTTGACGACTTTATGATTGATTTAACCAATATTGGAGCCGGAGATAAACACCGTCCCGACAAGGCACTACTCATTGCTCAGTTTGAACAGATACTGCATAGCGACGCAAGCAAAGGCAATGAATTGAGTTCAATGGTGAATGAGAAGCTCAATACTATGGTCCCTGAGTCCACTAACGTCCAATACCATAACGGTTTATAGTACTTCAGAAAGTGACTTATGCGGCATAGTCGCATTACAAGAATGAAAGGCTATAGTTGATTAGTCAGCGGCATTGCTAGGGTTGGCAAGAACCTCCCGGCTATGCTTGCAGATTGTTGTTGACCGATGACGGTCATACCCACATGTTGATAAAACTCTTGCGCATTTGGGTCACTTTGCACCTCCAGAGCTAATCCTCCCAGACGGGAAGCCGAGTGTTTTGCGTGTTCAAATAACGCTCGGCCAATTCCCTGACCAATATAACAGGGCTCTACGAATAGCGCTTCTAACAATATTTTTGGCTGTTGAAACTGTTCTAGTTTATAAAAGCCTGCAAGTTTTCCACCTATCTCTACAACGTTATAGACAGACTCTTTATCCTCTATTTGTGCTGGAGTGTGTGATAGCTCATCCCTACAAGTATCCATAAAATCTGACGTATAGCCCCAAAGCGCTTTAGAGCGAAATGCTAACTCGGTTAAACACTGCGCTTCACTAGGATAAGCGCTACGGATATGATTCATAAGAGTCCCCTTTTTGTTTTGTCGGCAGTTTTGTTCTTTTATAATTTCTGCTCATTTAGGGAGTTGATTTTTGCATGAGTATTTTACTTTTATAAAGTTGATTTAATGTCTATGGTTAATGCTGAAATCGCACATTTTCAATTTTTAATAGTCAGTCTAATACCGCTCTTAAGGATTTATATAATGGAATTAGGACAATTTTCAGTAAGTTTAGCAGTAAAAGATATCGCCAAATCAAAAGCATTTTATGAAGTACTCGGTTTTGAGGCACACAAAGAATGTGGTGGCATTGAAGACAAGTGGTTGATTATGCAAAAAGGCACCACAGTTATCGGTTTATTTGAAGGCATGTTCGACAGTAATATTTTGACTTTCAATCCAACTGATGTGCGTGCAATTGAGGCGCAAATTAAGCAAAATGGATTTCCCATTATCAACGAAACTAATGGTGACTCGGGGCCTACACATTTTGTACTTGAAGATCCTGATGGCAACCGAATTATGTTTGATCAATTCTAGGATTTGAAAGTGGTTTTAGGAGCAATCGATTTTGAATGATAGTTTAACCTGTTGGAAGTGTGGTGCGGGTTTAGGCAATGTGATTTTACCCATGTCACGCCGTGAAGAGTGCCCACAATGCGCTGCCGACCAGCACGTCTGCAAGATGTGTGAAGAGTATGATGGCAAGGGTGGCTGCAATGAACCAAGAGCAGAGCAGGTCAGTGACACCGAGAAAGCCAATTTCTGTGATTACTTTTCACCATCAGGCAAACACTTCAATGTCGTCACCAATCAAAAAGCGTTAGATGCCAAAGCACAACTTGCTGCATTATTTGGTGAAGAGCTAGCCCCCAAACTAACTGACAATGCCGAAAGTCTGACACCGACAGAACTTGCCGAGAAAAAACTACGAGAGATGCTCGGTGGCTGATAGAACAAGCAGATCGATCAAGAGCGATCAAGAGGGTCAGAGTCTGAGGGATCCCCACGAATATTCAATCATTAAAATTGTCTGCTATCATAGTTCTGATATTTAATACCGCAGTTTCAAATTGCTCGCTGAGCAATTTTAAATGCTTATCTACGAAGCCTCTCAATCCTAAATAGTGAAACGATAATACTCGTCTAACCTTAACTGTGTTCGCTTGATAGCGACGGTGTAAACCAGCCGTGAACATTGCTAGACCTATAATGTTGGCCAGAATACTGGCAAGTGTAGCGATAAGGATGAGTACTGCAATGCGGTGTATACATCGGCTTTTATGGTGTTCAAAACCCAATCCAAATAAACTGCTTTTGATATCTCTAAACTCTTCTTCAATTTGCATACGCAGTCGATAAATAGCGACTATTTTTTTACCTAAACTTTTGGTGCGAGGAAGTGATGTGGCAATTAACCAAGGGTCTGTAGCACCTCTTGCATGGACCTTGGAACACTTAGATTGGCGGGCAATGTTATGTTGCGTTAAGCTATGTCGGCCTTTGCTTTTTCCTTTAAATAACACCAAGGTACATGCTAAAGGTTGGCTGCGGCAAATATGGCTAGTAAACCCTATAGGTTGACTGGTAGCTCGCTTATATAACTCAGAGGTATGCTCCCAGTCTTCTTTTTGATTAACATACATCATAGGCTTGCGGACTCTTCCTGCAAAGTCCCACCCCAGAGCAATGACCTCTTTAAACCAAGGGGTTTTATAGCCAGCATCTGTCACAATTATCGGTTTAGCATCGTCATCGATAATCGTCTTTAATTTTGCTAAAAACGCCTTGTGCGTGCACCGTTTTTCTTTCGTGCTCATATCATGAACTTCTTGATAAATAGCCACTCCTCGGCCATTAAAAGCTACCGAAGCCCTTAGCAAAAAACAGCCTTTATGCGTATCTAAGTCAGACCAGTCAATCAGAATAATAGGGCGTGATGAAGCATTCGTATATTGCGTATAGATGGCTTGATAGATAGGTAATTGTTCATTAATAATGTGTTTATTAGACAACAAGCGGTCCGCTTGTTTAATGCGATGTTTTTCATATGCTGAAGATGAAATACCGCGTCCCATGCTGGTAACACTGGCTTTAGCTCCATTTAGCAAACTGCTCACACAACTCGTTAATGACGCTCGTCTAACTTTATGCATTTTGGGCGTGACAGCTCTAAGGAACTTCTTCAAAATAACAACTTCATTCATGGTATTAGTCTTTAGTGATGTTTGGCGATTGATCTGATCACCAAGTACCGTGAATGTTCCAAATTATTTTAAATTACTTCTCTGTTTATTTCGTGGGGATACCTCAGGGTCAGAGTAACTTGAAACTGCGGATTGGAATGTGCCCCAATTCACCTTGAGGTCCGCCAAGTGCCTTATGGTAATAACCCCAGTTAACACTTGGCATCGGTGCTCATTCGCTATCTGAGTTATCCTTGTTATCTCCGCCAGCCCAGGTTTTACTCAAGAGATGCATGGCTGCAGCAACTCTATTTATCGGTCTGATCAAATCACTGGTGTCAGACTGTTGAACATCCAGTTTAATCGCCTCTAATGAATTGGCCATATGTGCGAGTTGCTTGACTGCCTGATGAGTAGGATCGCCTTCAATATTTAGCGATTTTTTGCCACTAAAGGTACTGCAAATTTGCTCCCATCTTGCTTGCTGATCAGCACTCATCGTGCCTCGGAGCTGAGCCAGTTTAAGTAAATTTTCTTCAGCGCCAGAAGTAAGGGTTTGTGCCTCGCCTGTATAATGGTCACCAATCAATTGCATCAATTCAGCATGATTCATCACCGCAGAGACCTTTTCTGCCATCTTGTTCATATTGCGGTAACTTCCCTGCAATTTGAACGGGGGCTCAACGCGATAGTCTTCAGCAGTCGCGGCTGATTCAATGTATTGAAGGTTTACATCAAGAATTACCTGCTGAATGGCAAACAGATGTTTAAGTACGCTAGTAATTTCATTAATTTCAGCGCCACTATATTGGTGAGACAAGTCGGTTGCGGCCACGTCCTCGCCCTGCGCCATTTGGATCAACTTGTAGGTGTCTTGCATATCTCGTAAGGCAAGGGGAGCAAGCACGGCGTTAGAGGTTAAGCTATTCTCGATATAACTCAGTGCAAACTGATATTCTTTGCCGCCAAGCACATCACCTAAATTATAGATATCTGCTCGGTTGGCGAGCATATCAGGTACTTTAAAGACATCGCCTGATTCGGTGTAAGGGTTCCCCGCCATAACTACGCAAAACTTTTTACCGCGCATGTCATAGGTTTTACTCTGACCCTTGTAAACGCCCTCTATGCGACGGGTGCCATCACATAATGAGATGAATTTTTGCAGAAACTCTGGGTGGGTATGTTGGATATCGTCAAGATACAGCATGACGTTATTGCCCATCTCCAAGCCTAGATTGAGCTTTTCTAATTCTTGTTTGGCTGTGGCGTTGGGCGCATTTTGCGGATCCAGTGAGCTCACATCATGACCTAGTGAAGGGCAATTTATCTTCATGAAAATTAAGCCTAGTCGATCAGCCACATATTCCATTAAGGTGGTTTTACCGTAGCCCGGCGGTGAGATCAGTAAAAGCAAACCCATTAAATCGGTGCGTTTTGAATCGCCAACCGTGCCCATTTGTTTGGCCAGATTGTCACCGATAAGCGGTAAATACACATCATCAATAAGTTTATTTCGCACGAAAGAGCTCAGCGGTTTGGCCGCATAGGCATCAAGTTGCAGCTCTTTTTTGCTGGCTTGCATAAACTGTTGACGCAGTGTCTGGTAGCGTTTGAAATTAGCGACATCATGGTAGTGATAGTGACTTAAGCGTTGGTTGAACTCGTCCAGCGATACCTGTAATTCACCATTATGAATACGTTTGTGCTCACTGAGTAAACCTTCAACTTTGGCTTCTAGGACCACGGTGCTTTGTAGCAGCGGAATGATATCAGCACAAATAGTCAGTGCGGCCGCTTCTGCAATATAATGGGCTTGTGCAGTTGATTGAGAATCAGGGAGCTGTTGATGAGTTATTGCTTGTAGCCACGCCGTGGCCAATTGCCATTGTTCTTTAATCCCCGATAAGGATAAATCCTGTTGGGACTTTGACTGATCAAGCAGGGCGGCAAACTGGCCCATGGTGGTTTGGAAATCTCTGTCGTGACCCAATTCATCCAATTGACGTTGCAACGACTGGCACAAATCATTGGCGGCACTGCTACAAACAAAAGCAAATTTAACTTGGGCCAATTCAAGGGAAAGGTAGTCGGCACTTTGTTGTATATCATTCGCACTAAAATCTAGACCGGCCAGTTTCACAAACTGGCTTAAACGCAGATGTAGATTTTCCAGTAATTGCTCAAATCCCTGACGACTTCCCATGGCGTTGGATAACAGTTGTGCACTAAATGCGTGGCTCTTCCAAATTTTTTGCTGGTGTGTGTCTGTAGCTTGTTGATCAAACGCCCAAAACAACATGGCTAAGGCACGATGCTTGGGCGCAAATCTTAACAGTCCAGCTTGTTGATGAATGGGTAACAGTGCTTGCAGCAGTTTAACTGCGTCGTGATCATGCACACCTTTTTCGTAACCCTCTTGGTAACCTTGGGTCATATATTGACGAACGATATCTGTTAGCGCTTTCGGATCATCTGCTGCGTTGTATAAAGACCTCAATGACAGCCCATTATGTTGTTGTTGCGCATCGTTGATGATAATTGAGGTTAAAAACTCGGTACGGCAAACCAGACTATTTTCTGAGACTAAATTCTGCTGCCAGTAGGACTTTAATTGATTGAGTTGCTCATCTTCTACGTGTTCGAAAAAGTCGGTGCCCACGAGGTGGCGATACAAGCCATCCTCTTTGGGAAGCAAGGTTAAATCTAGTGCTTGTCGATTGACACTAAATTTATGTTTTCCCAACTTGATGACAGCGCCGCCATCTTCAAAGATATCCTGCTTGTCCCGTAAGCTGCGAATACCTTGCTCTTTGGCAGACTTTAATTGTGCCTCTAAATCGTCGGCACGCAAAGGATCATTAATTTTACGTAGTTGCCCTGCAAGCTCGGCCACTTTTTGGACCATAGGGTCGGATGCAAAATAGGTGTTCAGCTCGTCTGTTTGGTTAAAGGAGTTTGCCCTTCGAGCGATACCTTTAATGATGCGCTGTGCGGCGCTGAACATATTCTGCGCCCGTCGCTGCTGATCTTCTAATAAGCTTTGCTTACGACTTTCAAACGCACTGTGCAATTCCTCTCGCTTGGCCATAATATCGTCAAGGAACTCGTCATACTCGCTGAACTTAGACTCAAGCTCCTGTAATTGGATCATCAATCGGGACAGTTGTTCATCAGCTTTGTCTGGCGTATCAGCCATAGCCAGCGCACTGTTGATACTTTGGGTAAATAATCGAAACTGAGCGGCAAACTCCGCCACCGCTTCACCGGAACCTAGCTGCTTATATCTTTGTCGGCCTTGGGCTTTAACTTGATTCAGCTTGGCATAAATTTCAGAGATATCGTCGAGTATTTGGGTACGTATGGTGGCATCATCAACCTTCAAACCATTCAATATCTCGGTCAACAAATCCAGTCCCAAAGAGAGGCGTTCCAGTGTTTCTATCAAAGGCGTGATTTCCACTACCAGAGTCACATCGGCAATCTGCTGCTCTAAAGCCGAAATCTTATCATGATAGGGTTGTAACGCTTTGTCACTAGATAGGAAGGTTACCGTAGCCGTACTGACTGTATCGAATTGCTCGCCTACTTGTTTGTCCATTAGCTCAATGGCGTCAAGGTTAATATAGCGTTGGTCTTTGAGGCTGATTAAATGGCCTCGTTGTTGGCGCAGTGCCGTTAAGCAGGCAACGTATTGTTCGGGCGACTGCCAATCACTTATTTTCACACTACTTAATACTTCTTGTTGCTTGATTTGAGCTTGCGATAAGGCTTTCTGCGCCTGTTGACGAATTTGCTCCACTTTCTCAAATTCATCAATTACCAGCTCAGCGGTGCTAGTGATTTGTTTGACGCTGTCAGCAAGCTGCTGTAAATCGGCTTCACTCATCCAAAAGTAACTATCAAATAGCCTGTGACAGCTTTTAATTAAATCTTCATACAGATTTCGGTTGGGGTTGCTATTGCTGGCCGCGCGATATATTGCGGTGAGCTCAGATATACCCCTGACTAACTCTTTATTGCCTATACGACTATAAAAATTATCCGAAGAGGGTTGTTTGGCTGCATGCTCTTCGCTGAAAAAAGGAGTTTGCCAAATTTGCATCGGATGTATTCGAGTGGCTTCATCTTCGGCATTAAATATAACCGCGGTGCCATCTTCAAACAGACTATAACCATGGGCATAAATTGGATTTTGCAAAGATTTGTTGATCAAATTATAGGAGTACAACCCCGATAGTCCGGATTCGGGTTCATAAAATACAAACATTACATCTTCGCCATTGGGGGAGCGGATGGTGCGTTTATAGGTTAATCCATCGATTTGATCCGGGAAGGATTTACTCTCGCCATTTTGCAGGTAATAGCCGCCTGGGAAAATAATCCCATGGTCTTCTGGCAATGAAACGCAGGCCAAACCTATGGTGTCGATACGTTCGACAGTCTTGCTACGCGTATTAAACACCAAGTAACGATACTGCTTTTCTCGGTAGGGCTGAATTTTCAATAAGATTAAGCTGCCAACTTTGGCATATTGCACATCTGCATCGGCTAAGCTTTGGGTGGAATCTTCAACGGGCTCGCTAAAAACCCCTAATCCATCTTCCGTATTGTTTTCAATTTTAACCGTCAGGTTGCCACTGATAGTTTCGACAAAAACCTCATCCAATATATTAATATGTGGATGACTGCCAGATACGTGTTGTTCTCGCGATGTTGCCAACCACTGAAAGTCGTGGGAAGGAGCATGTTTTACCGCCCGTTCACCACGGTTGTCGATATATTTTGCTTGTCCGTTTTTTTCCAGACGCCATTGAAATACCCGTACATCTTCCAGCTTGCGGCCTATTTGAAACACCGCGAATAGGGTTTGATTCTGAATCTTTAGTTGGCTAAGTCTAGCTTCCTTGTAATAAACGTAGAGCTCTTGAAACTCCTTTACGAATTGATTATCGTCCAGAAAGCTACCCTGGATCGATTGGGGCGCTAGTTCAAACCCACAGTCGTGGGCCTGATCAGATTGCTCGAGTGTATAAAGACTAAATACATCCTCAACCTTGGTTTCCTTTTTCAAACCAATAAAGACGTTATAACCAAATAACAATGAGCGACCTACGGGTACGATGTCGCGGGCGATACAATTGTTTTCGGTGCGCACTCTAACGCGGTCAAGCACATTCATTTGTGTTTGACCGAACTCTTCTACTCGGTTGGAGTTTAACTTGTCTACATGGGTCTTCAGGTCTTTAGCTTGTGACAGCAGCCGCCCTTGAATTACTTCATAGGCGCCGCCTTCGGCCACTGCTTTGTCGACTTGATTGCTTCCATCAGCCATATTTATATCCTTCTCAATCGGTGCTCGGGTGAGCACCGTTAGAGTTATTCAGAGCAAAAATCAACTAGTCGGCAGGATTGCTTTTGTTAGCAATATTGCCTTTTTGACTCATCGCTTGTCCAAGTAACTCCATCAACTGAGGATTGTCACCACCTTCCTTAAGAAATTTTGCCACTAGCGCGGTAATCGCAGTATCTTTAGCACTGCCTGAGGCGCTACCAAATCCAGCCACAAGTTGTTTGGCATCTTCGACAAAGCTGGCGTCACCATTGAAATGATCTTTGAATGCCGTGCGTAAGGTTTCACTCTTACCAATGGCTCCATCAATGGATTTACCCACTGATAATGACTTGATGAAACTGTCTAAATAGCTAGTATCACCACCGACAATATCAATGTTGGCTTCTTTGAGGGCTTCAGATAGCACCAAGGCTTGTTGCTTGGCAATCTCTACATTAGTGGTAATTGATTCCATGGCTTCTTCATGATGCTTATCAAGACGCATACGGAACTCTTCATGATCACGTTGTTGCTCAGACATGGTGCTCATTGCTGCAAACTTCTTGGTCATACCATCGGCTTCAGCAGCGGCTTTCTTGGCGAGTACTTCTGCTTCTGCCACACCGGTTTTTTCTAATGCATCGGCCAATGACTCTTGCACGCGAACATCAGCCATACCTTCTTGCTCTTTAGCGGCCGCTTTTGCTTCCATAACTCTTGCTTCCGCAAGACCTGCAGCCGCCTCAAGTGCTTCTTTACCTTCTGCGTCTTTGCGGCTGGCTAAGGCGCGCTTCTCGGCAACCTCTAGATCGGCTTGTGCGGTGATAGATTTTTCTTTGGCTAAATGCGTGGCCGATTTCTCAGCGGCTTCGGCTGCTTTGATATCTTTCACGAGGGCTTCTTCAGCTTGGGCTTCCGCTGCAATCACCTGCGACTTCTTGCTGCGGTCAGCTTCAGAAACGACTCGTAGTTCTTTGATTTCTTCTTCACGTTGCGCCACGGTTTTATCTACTTCAATTCGTGTGCGTATTACTTCTGCGATTTCTCGCTTTTCATGCTCAAGTAGTTTTTCGTTGGCAATCCGTTGTAAGGATGCTTCTTTTTGGCGATCAATTTGTTCCAGCTCTCTGGCTCGAATTACTCGTTCCTCTTCAATGGCTACTGCTCGCAAGCGATTGTTCTCAGCCACTTCAATTTCACGTTGTTTATTTTGTTCCTGTACCTGAATTTCCTGTTCGGCTTGCACTCTCGCTTGCTCAGCTTTTAAGTGTTCTTCATGCTGTACCCGCTCAGTCTCAGCCTTTTCACGGGCTACAACAGTCTGCACTTCTCGGGCTTGTTTGGCTTCGGCATCTGCCTGTTGACGCTCAAGCTCAAGGATCGCTTCACGGGTCTCAACATCTTTGCGCTTTATTTTCATTTCTTCATCACGACGAAACACGTTGGTCTGTATATGTTGTTCCGCAGTCAGTTGAGTAATTTTACGGATACCTTGAGAATCTAGAATATTATTCGGGTCTAGTTTGCTTAGCGGGGTTTGTTCTAGATAATCAATGGCTACATCTTCAAGTACATAACCATTCAAATCGGTGCCAATATTGTCAATAATCATGTCGCGAAAGTTATCGCGTTTGGCGTACAACTCTTCAAACTCTAAAGACTTACCGACGGTCTTCAGGGCTTCGGAGAATTTAGCATTGAACAAGTCTTCCAGTGTGGCTGGATTGGACGCGCGTTCACACCCTATGGCTTGTGCAACTTTGAGCACATCATCCCGGTTCTTATTGACTCGAACAAAGAAACCAACTTTGATATCAGCTCGGATATTGTCTTTGCAAATCAAACCGTCTGAGCCGCTACGATCGACTTCAATCGTTTTGAGGGAGATATCCATAATTTCCATTTTATGGAAAACCGGCACGACTACGCCACCGGTGAATGTGACTTTAGGCTCCGCATTCATGGTGTTGACTATCATTGCTTTACCTTGCTCGACCTTTTTATATAGGCGGGCAAGCATTAACACAACGCCGATGAACAGCACAAAAATGCCTACCGCGAGTGAGATCCAAAAAACAGTGTTGGGACTCATAAGATTACTCCGTTAATACAAATTCTGGTTTTGACACGGTTAAAATACAACTGTGACGGGTTGATATAGGTAGTTAATTATTCAGTGGTAGTGATGATGATGACATTGCCATCAATTCAGTTTCACTGACTACTATGTAGGTGTCAGTGATCTTGTCAAAATCAATTAGCGCAATACGCGAGCCTTTCAGCATGTCGTTTGGTTCTTGGGCGCGTACACTCAAGGTTTGCCCGTCTGGGGTAACAGCCTGACCAAAGCTACTAGTAACCTTTTGAGTCGTAAGAATGCATATCAAACCAATCATTTCATCTTTATTGGCCCCTTCATAGGTTACAAAAAATCGACGTAGAGGTTTAATACTTAATGCGGCTAAGGGGAGCGCGATAACTAGCGAAACCAGAGCCAAAATTCCGCCAATAGCGGTGGCGGATAAAACGCCATCAAACAGAGGCGCTAAGTATTTTCGCAATAAATAAACCAACGCAAAAGCATAGATATCGATGATGGTTAAGGCTACAGTCAGCGGTACACCGTCCAACCCTAAAGATTCCAAAAAAGATGAACCTGTCGCATCGGCTTTGACGTTTGAACTGGCATCAGCATCAACATCAGGACTCATATCGAATATTTCTATATCTACAAGGCCGGCAAATGCTAATAACCAAAATAGCATTAGTACAATCAGTGGAATAGTGAAAATAAGGGTAGGGAAACTAAAAATTTCTGACAGAAAAACATCCATTTCTACGTACTCCTAAGGTCTGGCAAACTACATTTTGAAACCAAACTAACTTATCGAAATTACAAAATTTTAACCTGAAAGTCAATCAAAAGCCCTTCTCGTTAGGTCTAGTTTACTTTCTTCATTGGAATTTATAAGCTTCCATTATACTGATTTTATAGATTAACCTGGAATCGCCTAAATGACCGTTAAATTACAATTATTGCTTGTGCTGAGCTTGCTGGTGAATAGTGCTTTGTTAAAGGCTCAGGAGCATGGTGTGGACTCTACTTTAAATCAGTTCCATCAGGCAGCCAGTGAAGCTGATGCCGTGAGGTACTTTTCGTTACTGGCAGATAATGCGGTTTTTATCGGTACTGATGCAACTGAACGTTGGGATAAAGCCGCGTTTGAACGCTTTGCTAAGCCATATTTTGACGCCGGTAAAGGCTGGACTTATCAGCCTAGAGATAGACATATTAGCTTTTCCAGTGATAACAAAGTGGCTTGGTTCGATGAATTATTGGACAGTAAAAGTTATGGCGAATGCCGCGGAACAGGTGTACTAGTGCTGACCCCAACAGGCTGGAAGATAACTCAGTATCACTTAACCATTCCAATTCCTAATACGCTGGCTAAGCAAGTAGTGACTTTGATTAAGCAGGGCAATTAAATTCTTGCATTTAAACAGAGATGTTATACTATAACGTACCGTTTGCACTGCAACGGCGATATTTTCATTTTAGATTCAATTAAGGGCTTAGTATCATGTCTGCGGCACAACCAAAATCAGCAATGGATCGAGTGGGTATATGGGCATCCAGCCTCTGTGCTTTGCATTGTTTATTATTGCCTATACTGATCCCTGTGTTGCCCTTTGTCAGTGCTAGCTTTTTTGCCCAAGATTGGTTTGAAAAAACTATCTTATCCTTGTCTATGATCGTGGGATTTTGGGCGCTGCTGTCAGGCTTCTATCGCTATCATCGTCAACTGTATCCCATTTATAGTCTGTTGTTAGGCGGCTTAATATATTGGAATAAAGATATGTTTGGAGAAGCTTATGAACCTTACACAATTGGTTTTGGCGCATTACTAATAGTTGCAGCTCATGTACTCAACATTCGCTTGTGTCGCAGTTGCCACAGTTGTCATAGCTGCTAAACATTTGTCAGCAGGCTGTTGTGCGAAACTCAACAGCCTAACTCCTCTATTAAGATCAACTTATTTTAGCGCCAATCTCGCATTCATCGGATTATTGCAAAATACGGCGTCCACCCCCCAACTTTTTAGTTTGACCAAATCTTCTGGTTGATCGACAGTATATACGCCCATTTTTAAGCCGCGTTGTTTGGCATCAAACACAAAGTTTTTGTCTACAAAGGTCACATCAGCATTGATAAATTCAGCCTCTAGGGCTTGGGCGAATGCCGCATAATCAAGGGGTTTACTCGCGGTAAGGGCACCGATTCGTGCCGAGGGTTTGCAGCTTTTTAACGTGCGTAACAGATGATGATCGAACGAAGAGAATAAAATGGCCGCTTCGGGTATGCCATATTGCAGGCAGGCATCGTCTACATATTTGAGTAGGTTCGGAATGTTGCTCACGCCCTTCAATTCAATATTAACCTGACAGTGATCACCTATACACTCCAATGCTTCTCTTAGGGTTGGTACATGCTGACCTTTGCCTGCATCAAGTAATCTGATTTGTTCCAGTAGCATTGATTCAATAGAGCCTATGCCATTGGTGGTGCGATGTAACCATCGGTCGTGGATCAGAATAAATTCTTGTTGGTGCTGATAAACATCAAACTCTATGCCGTCGACTTTATGTTCTATGGCAGTTTGAATCGCGAGTAAAGTGTTTTCTGGCGCCAATGCACTGGCGCCGCGGTGAGCATATATAAACACGTATCAATCCATTAATCGCACATCGAGCAAACGACTATTTGCGATGTAGTTTTTGGGCATTGATAGTTTCGTAGATTGCAGCAGAAATTACCAGTATACCACCGACAAATGTTTGCCAATTCGGTTGTTCATCCAGAATGACTATGGCCAAGATAACACCATAGAAAGGTTGCATACAAGCCACTAAGGCGAAAGTTTTTACCCGTAAATATTTAAGGCTAGTGGCAATCATCGCGTGGGGTAATGCGGTCAGAAAGGTGCCTAATACGGCAAGCCATAAGTAGGTTTCTGAACTAGCAGTAAACAAGTCTTCTGAGACAAAAAACAACAAGCTGACAAAAATTACCAAGGTTTGGTAGGTCATGGCGTGTGCTCCGCCATAATGAGAAAAGAACTTTCGATGGAATAGGTTTCTAAAGGCATACAAAATCGCTGAAAGTACGCCGACCAGAATACCTAATGTTACGTCGTTTTCTAAAGATACCTCAGGGACGATTAAAATAATCCCGATAAATACCACAACTGCGCTAACAATGTCCTGCCATACTAATCGTATGCCCTCAAACAAAGGCTCTAGCAGCACAGCAATCACCGGGAAGGTGAAAAGGGCAATCATGCCTACTGACACTGAGGAGTATTGCATAGCTGCGAAATAGGTTACCCAATGGGCAGACATTAACAGGCCAAGGGCTAAAGCAATTAGATAGTCTCTGGGTCTCTTAAGACGCAACGACTCGCCACTGAGCTTGACAATAAGTGCTAGCACAATGCAGGCTATTATTGAGCGACCAAAAGTGATATCTGTTGCCGATAAAGGGATGACTTTTGACATTAACGCCGTTGCACCTAACAGTATGACTGTGAGGTGCAAGGACCAAAGACTTTTCTTGACGGGGTTCACGGAACTCAGTCTTTTAGGGTCGCAAAAATTTCACCTAGGCGGGTGACATCACCACTGGATTGCCCGTTAAACTCAATCATATCAGGTTCGAAGCAGGCTACAATTGTGGAGCCAAGCTTGAACAAGCCCATTTCTTCGCCTTTTTTCAGGCTGATAGTGCCTTCACTATCCTTAGGATAGCGCCAATGCTGGACATTTTTACCTGCTGGTGGGGTAACCGTTCCAGCCCAAATTGTTTCAATACTTGCTACTATGGTGGCCCCGACCAATACTATCGCGAATTTGCCGTGCACTGACTCGAACATACAGGCTACACGTTCATTGCGAGCAAATAAGCCAGGTACGTTTTCTGTAGTTAACGGATTAACCGAAAATAAATCTCCAGGTACGTAGACCATATCGGTTAAAATGGCATCCATCGGCATGTGAATGCGATGATAGTCTTTTGGCGATAAATAAATTGTAGCGAACTTTCCGCCTTTAAAAGGTTCAGCTAAATCAGGATTACCACCGAGTAAAGTCGTCAAACTGTAGTCGTGACCTTTGGCTTGAAAAATGGTGTCATACTTGATGTCGCCCAGTTGACTTACTGTGCCATCAACTGACATGGCAAGATGTTGGGGGTCTTGGCAGATTGGCCTAGCACCATCTTTTAGCTCACGGGTAAAAAAATGATTGAAAGTTCGGTAGTAACTGGGATCCGATTCTTTTGCTTCGCTCATATCAACATTGTATTGCTTAATAAACATTTTGATCAAAGCAGTAGTCACGGAACCTGCCTCGGCCGCGGCTAATTTTCCAAGGGCACGAGAAAGTAAATGTTTAGGCAAAAGATACTGAAACTTAATTTTTAACCAATTAATCAAAGGTAGAACTCCAAATTTAATCCGCGGCAATTATATCGCAAAATTAATCACTATGTGAGAATCAGTCGGTCTAACTCATACCTTTTTGATGGTATCGCCTAAAATTCTGCGGGAGGTTTTCTACCTCCCTCAGATTAACCTAGGTGGGGATAGCTCGGGTTGGCTTATTATCAGTCAAACCCGCTAATATTTTATGGTAGCTTTCGTAACGTTGCGGACTGATTTCGCCCTCCTCAGCAGCCTCTCGGATCAGGCATCCTGGATCATCTTGATGTTTACAATCGCGGAATTTACAGCCACCCAAGTAGTCTCGAAATTCGATAAAGCCACTGGTCACTTTCTCAACCGGCAAATGCCATAAACCGAATTCTCTGACCCCAGGGGAATCGATTAAGTTTCCTCCTTGTGGGAAGTGCAACAATTTAGCAGCAGTTGTTGTATGTTGACCTAAGCCTGAATTATCAGAAATATCGCCAATAGCTTCATCGGCGTCGGGCAGTAATTGGTTGACGATGCTCGATTTACCCACTCCGGATTGGCCGACAAATACGCTGGTTTTATCTTTTAGTACGGTTTTGAGCTGCTCAATTCCTTCACCGGTAACGCAACTGGTAAGCAAAACCTGATAGCCTATATCTTGATAAATTTTAAGATCGTCAATGACTTTTTTACGTTCGTTATCATTCAGCATTTCAATCTTGTTGAGCAGTAAAATAGGCATGATGGCGACATCTTCAGAGGCAACCAAATAGCGGTCAATAATATTTAATGATAGAGCAGGGAGCACACTGCTAACAATAATGATTTGGTCGATATTGGCAGCAATAGGTTTAACCCCATCGTAGAAATCGGGACGGGTCAGCACAGATTCACGATCATGGACTAATTCGATAATGCCGTTGACCGTCACTGATTTATCTTTGCCTGGTCTGAATTGGACATTATCACCGCAAACGACACTAACTATTGTTCTGCGGATATGACACTTAGTTACCACGCCATCAGCATCTTCGACATCTGCGTGTTTGCCGAAACGGCCGATAACCTTGCCGGTGCGGCTATCTTCTAGTTGTTCATCATTCTGAACGGTGTCAGTTGTATCTAGACGTTTTTGTCTGTTGGTCGAAACCTGACGACGCTGTCGATGTGTAAGTTTTGGTTTTTTTGCCACGTTTCTGGTTACTTTGTTGGCTCGAAAGTCCCTTACATGTTAACTTCCCTACAGAAAATTTGATAACATTTTATCACTTCATCTTTCATAACTCGGTGCATTGATAGGGCAGACAATGAATATAGACAACGAAAATTTAGTTTGGATCGATTTAGAAATGACCGGACTAGAGCCAGAAACAGACGTTATTTTAGAAATTGCCACTATTGTCACGGACAAAAATCTGAAAGTACTTGCTGAGGGGCCTGTATTAGCTATTCATCAATCTAAACAAGTGTTGGATAATATGGATGCTTGGTGTGTAGATGTGCACGGTAAGTCAGGCTTAACCCAAAGGTGTCTCAGCAGTGAGATTAGTGAAGCCGAGGCGGTGAAACAAACTATAGCCTTCCTAGCGGACTATGTGGCGGCAGGTAAATCGCCATTGTGTGGAAATACAATAGGCCAAGACCGTCGATTTTTAGTCAAGTATATGCCTGAATTGGAAAACTACTTTCATTATCGCAGTATTGATGTGAGTACCATAAAAGAGCTGGTAAAACGCTGGAAACCAGAAGTCCTCGATGGATTTACCAAAAAAGGAACCCATCAGGCATTGGATGATATTAGAGAGTCCATCGATGAATTGATATTTTATCGACAACATGTGTTCGCAATTTAAGCACTTAGTAAAATAATTTAAAATAACACTTGCTTCACTCCAATATTTTTGTAAAATGCGCACCCGGTTTAGGATGAACCGCACCAAAAAGCTCAAAGGAAAAGAGCGCAGTCACCACCATATGCGGGAATAGCTCAGTTGGTAGAGCACGACCTTGCCAAGGTCGGGGTCGCGAGTTCGAGTCTCGTTTCCCGCTCCAAATCTTGTCTAAGATTAGTTCAGTATTATATTTTACCTGACACAGCAGTGCTTCTACGTTGGGCGCTAGATAGTATGGTTAAATTAACACCACTACTGCGTCACAAAACCCCATTAGAATTATCTATGTATACTGAGCCTACAATCAGCGTGTAAGCAGTTAGAATAGGTAAATTATCCTTGTGTCATGGGTTAAACCAAGGCACACTCATGTGGTCCAACCAGATGAGATTGATTCACATGACTAAAGCCATCAGCAACCCCCTTCGTAAGTTTGTCGACAAAGTAAATCATTACCCTAGTTGGTTGAGCTCTTTTTTAATGACTCAGGTCTTTCGGCATACGGTCAAACTGGCTGGTACAGTGAAAGTTGATATTATTAGAACTGACGGCCACACAGTGGTGTTTAAGCAGAAGAATCGTCGTAAAGTACGTAACCACATTGGTACCGTTCACGCAGCGACTATGGCACTGCTAGCCGAATCAGCAACAGGATTTATTGTAGGTATTAACTTACCTGGAGATAAGTTGCCACTGATAAAAACGATGAATTTAAATTATGTTAAACGTTGCACGGGAGACATCACGGCCGTAGCGAGTTTGACCGATGAGCAAATTGCTTTAATGCAGACTGCTGCTAAAGGTGAAGTTAGCGTTAAAGTGGAAATTACCGATGGTATGGAAGTGACACCTTTAGTCGCTGAAATGATTTGGGCCTGGGTACCGAAGAAATAATTTCAGGGCGCTGACACAGGTTACTTACCGATTTTATTCAATAAATTTCCCAACACACAAAAAAGTCATAATTTTTTAATTGACACAGCGTAATTTTGGTTCTATTTATCCGTTTGTACACAATTTTTAAATTTAACTTTTTGGTTTTTGTTTTGGGATGTCCTTTATGGCAAAAGTTACACGAGATTCTTTGACAAAGCGTGTCTTCAGTGACGTGAAAAATTATCCTTATGGTTTTTCTCGTTCTGGAGATTTTTCGATTAATGAAAGCAAAGCGTTAGCGCAATATGGCTGTTTATATGCTGCTTTGGTCGATGGTGTGATCACAGCGGAAACTGATGAAGATCAGCATTTTCTTGCCTCTGCCTTTGGCAAAGCAGAAGCCGAAACGGTTTCTGAAAAAGCGTGGATGAAATACCAAAAACGTATTAACAGACCTAAAATGGCCAGTATTTACGGAAATAAACCGACACTGATACAAGACGACGACAGCCAAGACGACAGCATAGATGACGATGTGGAAGTCGAAGTTGATGTCGACGTGGATTAAATGTAAATAGGATGTAAACTGCATCCTATTTTGTTAGCTAATTTCAGTCTATTTAGGATGTTCATCCTAAAAATGTCATATATTGGGATATGCATCTCACTTTATCCCATTTTACTGTTTAATCTTCCTAATCTGTCACGTATAGTCCCTTAAAGGGTTAAATTTGTTCAAAGGTAGGAGGATTTTTGGTGGAAATGATGTCAGGTGCGGCCATGGTAGTGCGTGCGCTGAAAGATTCAGGCGTAACCCATGTATTCGGCTACCCAGGTGGAGCGGTTCTGGATATCTATGATGCACTATATGCACAAGATGACGTCCAACATATTCTAGTGCGTCACGAGCAAGCTGCAGCTCATATGGCGGACGGTTATGCGCGCTCGACAGGCAAGACAGGGACGGTGTTAGTGACATCAGGACCCGGTGCCACGAATACGATTACAGGTATTGCTACAGCCTACATGGATTCGATTCCTATGGTTGTGTTGTCAGGGCAAGTTCCTTCTATGCATATCGGTGAGGATGCCTTTCAGGAAACCGATATGGTCGGATGTTCACGGCCGATAGTGAAACATAGCTTTTTGGTTAAGCGCGCCGTTGATATCCCTATGGCAATTGCTAAAGCCTATTATATCGCTAATACGGGTCGACCCGGGCCGGTAGTCGTGGATCTTCCCAAAGACATAGTGAGTGTACTTGAGGAACACCCTTACGTGTATCCTGACGATGTTACTATGCGCTCCTATAATCCAACCCTCAAAGGTCACAGTAAACAAATTCGAAAAACTGTGGAGACATTGCTGGCAGCCAAACGTCCGGTTTTGTATGTGGGCGGCGGAGCAATTTCGGCTGAAGCAAGTAAAATAGTGACCGAATTAGCTGAAAAGTTAAACGCTCCGGTCACATCAACATTAATGGGGTTGGGCGCATTTTCCGGTGTACATGAGCAATTTGTCGGTATGTTGGGTATGCATGGCACCCTCGAAGCCAACAAAACCATGCATAATGCTGACTGTATTTTTGCATTGGGTGCCCGCTTCGATGATCGTGTCACTAATAATGTCGAAAAATTCTGCCCCCACGCCACTATCATTCACGTTGACATTGACCCCGCTTCAATCTCTAAAACCGTGGCAGTGCATATTCCGGTAGTGGGTTCGGTCGATACAGTGGTTGGCCAGGTTTTGGCACAAATGAGTAATAAAGATCTCTCTGGTCAAAAAGAAAAGTTAGCCGACTGGTGGCAACAAATCGCATTGTGGCGGTCCCGAGACTGCCTTGCCTATAAAAAAGATGAAAATCTGATAAAACCTCAACAGGTTATTGAATCCCTGTACAAGCATACCAATGGCGATGCGTTTGTGAGCTCCGACGTAGGACAGCATCAAATGTTTGCAGCCTTGTACTATCCGTTTGCCAAACCTAGACGTTGGATTAACTCAGGTGGGCTAGGTACTATGGGTTTCGGTCTACCGGCAGCCATGGGCGTTCAAATGGCTAATCCAGATGCAGTATCTGTAGTTGTGACTGGTGACGGTAGTATTCAAATGAATATTCAGGAGTTATCAACCTGTTTGCAATATAACCTGCCAATAAAAATTATTACCTTGAATAACCGTGCGCTTGGCATGGTGCGCCAGTGGCAGGATATGATCTACAAAGGCCGACACTCCCATTCTTACATGGATTCTATGCCTGATTTTGTGAAGTTAGCTGAAGCTTATGGGCATGTGGGTATCAAAGTAGACCACCCCAGTGAATTGGATGATGCCATGGCCCGTTGTTTCGCTGAGAAATCGCGCTTGGTATTCATGGATATCGCAATAGATCAGAATGAACATGTATACCCGATGCAAATCAAATATGGAGCTATGGATGATATGAGATTGAGTAAGACGGAGCGTACATAATGAGAAGAATTATTTCAGTCCTGATGGAAAATGAACCGGGCTCTCTTTCTCGTATTGTAGGGGTGTTCTCTCAACGTGGTTACAATGTAGATTCTTTGTGCGTGGCGCCTACAACTGATCCAAGTTTATCCCGATTAACCATAGTTACCCATGGTGATGATAAAGTCATTGAACAGATCACCAAGCAAGTGAATAAGTTAATCGATGTTCTTAAAGTGACAGACTTAACTGAAGGTACTCATGTTGAGCGAGAACTCATGCTGATAAAGGTCAATGCGAAAACTGATCTTATTCGCTCTGAAGTAAATCGTACAGTGGATATATTTAGAGCTCAAATCGTAGATGTTGATGCAAAGAACTATACCATTCAGGTAACCGGTACCAGTGACAAATTAGATGCGTTTGCGCAAGCTATGGCACAACAAACAGAAGTAATAGAGTCATCTCGAAGCGGAGTTTGTGGCTTAGCAAGGGGCGACAAAGCGCTGCGATTATAATTTCAGACCATCTAAAAAAAAAGAGGTAACCTAAGTGTTGCCTCTTTTTTTGTCCGTTATTTAGTTAAATCCATTAACAAACTCAGATATCCGCGAAGAGCTGAGCTATTTTAGTAATAAAATTACAGTATTTTTTAATCTATCTTGCTATATCTATCTTTTGTTTGGTTATATGTCTATTTGAATAATGCCATTAAAATCAATTTGTTGCGTCATATGTTGCAACTTTTTTTATGTTGTTAACACATCTTTGAACTGTTTAGAACAGTAAAAAAACAACATTATTTTGTAATTTTATTACTATATATCTCGCTGGTTACCAAAAAACAGCGCAACGTAGATTAACTATTTAAAGGTATTAATATGAAAAAATTAGCTATTGCCACTTTGTTTGCTTCTACCCTTTCTTTCGCTGCTTCTGCTGCAACTGTTTCAACAGAAAACGTAAAATATACTGGTGACATGGAATTCGCATCATTTTGCAAAGCCGTAGTAAACAATGACATCCAATTGTTCAAAGTGTCTTTAAATCGTTTTATCGGCGAGTTGGGATCTTCTAGAAAACGTGTTTTAGACCGTGTACTTGAAGCTGATACCATCACTTGTTCAGGCAAGAACTTGGTTGAATTTACCCAAGAACGTAACGCGACACAGATTGATACCTTTATCAGCAGCAAAGCGTAAGTATGTCTTTTGGTCGACGAGCTGGCGTAAGAAAAGAAGCCAGCTCGTAAACCTGTTCTGTTGCGCCTCGATCAAGCCATTATTTTGTCAATAATGAAGCCATTCCCCGGTTGAAATGATTCATCCAAGTTTTGCAAAATTGCCCTTCAGCCACACGGTTGATCTCGATGACAGCTTTTTTCTTAGGATGTTTGACATGTCCAGTATGGGCTCGGGAGTGAGTCAATGCATCGAAGGTGTCTAAGATCGCTAGTAACTTCGCGCCGGCACAAATCTCCTCATCTTTTATGCCCAATGGATAACCACTTCCATCCACACGCTCATGATGTTGCATAACGATTTTACGTGCTCCATTCCACTGATCTAAATGCTCTAATAGTCGAGAACTCTTATACACGTGAGAGCGCATTAAATTAAACTCATTTTCGTCTAGTTTGGACTGTTTATGCAGGATTTTCAAAGGCATGAAAGCCATACCAAAATCATGCACATAACACGCAACGGCTAGTTGGTCTGCTTCGATCGGATTTTCAGCGACATTATTAATATAAAATGCGAGTTTTGCGATCCGATCCCCCCGGCCTTCCCAATACATTGATCGCCTTTCAATCGGCTTCATCAACTCACGGAAAAATAAAATATCCATTTGTTTTTCCGTGCTTAAACCCTTAGGAATACCAGTATTCGCTAAGGTGACCGAACGTGATGATCCCACATCGCTTGAAGATTGGTTGTCGTTTTCTCCTTGTCCTAAGTCAAGACTCGGATCAAGCAGTAACACTGCGTCGGATAGAAGTTGCTCGTGCAGATTACTATTTTCGGGTGTAATTTTAGAAACGTGGTTTACGAGCTGTTCGTATAGTTCAGGATCATATTCTGCAGACCCCGTTTTGAAGCAACCTTCAACAAAGACTTTAACCCTGTCCATAGTCAATAACACCAGGTCGCTCATGGTGCTGGTGTATTTGATTTGTCCTTTGCGCAGGTAGTCAAGTAAGTCTTCTACATGCTGAAGCAAAGGGATCATGGGGGTGAAGTTAACTAATCCCAAATCGCCTTTAATCGTGTGCACTGAGCGGAACAATGAACGTTGTAATTCATTGTCTTCAGGACGGAGTTCAAGCTCAATTAGAGTCTGTTCACTGGCTTCGTACAGCTCGTTAATTTCTTCTAATAAATCTGTTAGGATATCGTCATCTAAATCTTCGGGGGTAAAAATTTGCATCTGGCTGGTTTACCTCAAACTTAAGAACTCTAGGCATGTGTTAGCACATCTGTATCGGCTACAGTCAATTAACTTTAGACCATCTTTACATATTATCATGCTATTCGATTAAAAATGCATTCACTGCTATGACATTGGCAATGTTTACATTTTGCATTTCGAACGACTATTGTATACTCTGCGGCCATTTTTTGTTTGAGGGTACACGTGTTAGCTGTAATTCGAATAATCATTGTGTTTATTTACTTCATACTCGCTAGTGTAGGCTTGATCTTACTATGCATTGTGCGTCCTTTTCATCGAGACAATGTCTATGTCATTGGTCACGTGTACGGTAAAATGGCGGGGTTGGTTGGTATAAAAGTAAAAATAACTGTACCTATGTCGGTTAAAAACCAGGGGCCACATGTGTTCATCGCTAACCACCAGAACAGCTATGATTTGATTACGGTATGCGCCTCGGCTCAAAAAGGCATGGTGACAGTAGGCAAAAAGAGTCTGGTTTGGATACCTGTTTTTGGCTGGTTATATTGGTTGTCGGGCAATATCTTAATAGATCGAAAAAATAAAGGTAAGGCCCATGATACGCTCAAGCAAACCGCAGATATTATACTTCATCGCCGTTTGTCGGTATTTTTTTTCCCCGAGGGAACGCGAAGTTATGGCCGTGGCCTGCTACCATTTAAAACCGGCGCGTTTCGCATTGCAAAAGCAGTCAATGAACCTGTTGTAATGGTATGTACCAGTAACTTACACCAAAAGGTTAAGCTCAACCGCTGGAACAATGGTAGCTTATTGATTGAATTATGCGAGCCTGTGAAAATAGACGATAGTCGCGACGCTAAGCAGTGGGCGGACTTTTTTCATCAAAAAATGAGCGAAAAAATAAGACAACTTGATGCACAGGTTGCACTAGTGGATAAAGTTAAATAGATTAGCGCTAATGATGGTTTTTAAGGAATGACAATGAGTAATGAGCAAGAAAAGCAAGAATGGTATGAGTTTAATCAAGAAACAATAGAAGCATTAATTGAAGATGGCAGTAATGCAGAGGTGCCCCATACCATTGAGTATCATTTTGCTCATGCTGATTTTGATATTCTAGAGAAAGCGGCAGTAGATGCATTCAAAGCGGGCTTTGAAGTTGGGGATGCAGAAGAATTGATGTTGGATGACGGCGGAACAGTCTTTTGTTTTGATGCTGTGGTTGAGCGCATGTTGGATGTCGACTTAATTAACAAAGATACTGATGCACTGATTGCCATTGCAGATAAACATAAAATACATTATGACGGGTGGGGCACATATTTCATCGAATAACTAGCGTTAAACGCCCTGTTTTTCAAGGATTGATAGTGTTTGAGGTAAAGGGGGAAACAGGGGTTTTACCTTTACACCTATATACGCTTTTGAGTGCAATAACTAGATTTCGACTTCAATTAAGCATTCCTTCAGCTTTTATTCATCTTCATAAGTCCACAATGCAATCATACTAAACAGGTAGGTTGAATTGGAGGGCTTATGCCTCGTATTACTTTTTTCGGTTTGTTTTTTGTGTTGTCAGCACAACTTTCATTTTCTGCTTTAGCAACTGACGTCGCTGATAATACTTCAATAAGTGTGGCCTCCACAGAATCCCAGCACGGTAAACAGTTGGCGGTGATACACAAAAAGGGATCGCCTGTTCAAGCTAGAACAGTACTGAAAAAACAGGCTCTTGCAAAGCAAGCCGGTAAATCTGAAAATCATCAAGCCAAGCAACTTGCTTCACCTTTGAGTAAACCCTTTGCGAGAGATTTACGCATAGCTGAAGACAACAGCGACTTTTGGATTTATGACGCCTTCGTCAGCTTAGATTATGATCGTGATTATGATGGCTATTACTCTAGATTCACGGTGGAATTTGATGCCGATACTATTTATACGCAAGCTGAAGTGTACGCTCGTTTATATTTAGCCAGAGGTGAAGTATTTGAAGAATACCACACCACCTCGTTATTCCTGATAAATGGTGACTCTAGTACAGATAGTTTTGTGGTTGAAAGTGAATTAATCAGTGGTTTTCCCACCGATGATTATGAAGTGCTAATCGAACTTTATGACGGTTATAGCGATGAACTCCTGGTTACGTTTGATGGCTATAACGATGTGGACTTGACCTTGTTGCCTTTAGAAAGTTCAGGTTACGAACAAGTAGATACGGTGGTTGTTGTGACCGAAAGTGGTGGTAGTTTTGGATTTCTCACTTTGTTGTTAGTGCCTTTATTAATGCGCAGAATGTTCTGCACCAAACATTAAAAGGCCAAAGTGAGATTTTCGGGGAGGCATCACGCCTCCCTTTTTTTGCTGAGGGCTAACTGACTCTATTTATTGTCATGTTTGCCGAGAGGCTCACTGACCACTTCGGTTACTACCTTCTGGGTCAGCTTCACCCTGCCTGATCTAACTAGCGCATCGCGAAGCACATATTCAATTTGAGCGTTGAGACTGCGCAATTCGTCATCAGACCAACGTTGCATAGCAGCCAGTACGTCTTCGTTAATGCGCAATGGGTAGGCTTTTTTTGCCACAATTTCCTCAATTTAGTTTTCGTAACGCCATATTATCAGTGGCTTATTTAGCCCAACCGTAATTCTCACATAATTCAGATAAACGACCGGTATTAGTTCATGTTTATTAGTAGATACTTCCGGTATTCACTACAGGCTGAGTGCTTTTGTCCGCACATAAGACTACCAGTAAATTGCTTACCATGGCGGCTTTACGTTCTTCATCGAGCTCGACTACATTTTTTTCTTTTAGCCGATCCAGTGCCATTTCCACCATACCTACTGCACCTTCCACGATCTTGCTGCGGGCCGCAATGATGGCTGTGGCTTGTTGTCGTTGCAACATCGCACTAGCAATCTCTTGGGCATAAGCAAGATGACTTATTCGGGCTTCATGCACAGTAACACCGGCGCTTCCTAAGCGTTCTTGGATCTCTATCTTGAGATTCTCAGATATTTCTAGCGGATGGCTACGCAAAGATAAATGGCTTGGGTCTTCTTCGTCACGGGGATCATAGGCATAACTACTGGCCAAATTGCGTAGCGCAGATTCACTTTGAATCGTCACATAGCTTTCATAGTCATCGACTTCAAATACCGCTTCTGCGGTATCGGTAACAGACCAGACCACAATAGTCGCAATTTCGATAGGATTACCCAGATTGTCGTTAACTTTAATCTTGCCGCTTTCAAAATTTCTGATCCGCAACGAAATAGAACGACGCATGAAAAAGGGGATGGTCCAGCGCAAACCTGTGCGCTTCTCGGTACCCACATAACTTCCAAATAAAGTGAAAACCTTACCTTGATTAGGTTGCACCATAAAGAAGCCCGCGCAACCGGCAATTACGATTAGCATATAAAGGATAATCAAACATTCTACGATATTCAGTGGTGCAGAAATGCTGCCAAACATCCATAGTCCGATTATTAATGCCCCAATTAACCCCAATGCCGCAATATAACCATTGACCGAAAAACCCTGTTTTTCACTAACCATTACATTTCCTTTTATATATTAATGATATCATTTAGATGTCACTTTAGCCTGTAACATAGAAAAGTCAAGTATCAAAAATCTAATGGAGTTGGCTGTCATCTAACTTGAAAACCTAGGTTTGGTTACCTGTCACCTTATACATTGGTTGCTTTGAGTCAGTCAGATTCATTCTTGCTTTGGTGTGCAAGCCATGACTAGTTTATTTAGTCAATCAGGTTGTTAGGAAAGCGTACTTGATTCCTGCCAAACTCTTTCGCATCATATAACGCATCATCAGCTAATTTTAGCAGTCGTTCTGGGTTATCGGATTCGGACTCATAGGAGCTTTGCGTTGCACCGCCGATGCTTACGGTAACATAGCCAAGGGCCTTGCTCTCAGCATGCTCAATCTGTAATTTTTCTACGGCTTCACGAAGATTTTGCGCGCATATTAAGGCTCCTTGGCAATCTGTGTTGGTGAGAATGCAGACAAACTCTTCACCACCGTATCGAGCAACAAAATCTATATCACGTTTAAGTGTTGAGCGCAGCGTCGCCGCAATCTGTTTTAACGCGTCATCTCCGACACTATGGCCGTAGAGATCGTTAAACGGCTTGAAGTAATCCACGTCAATTAGCAGAATGGATAGAGGGTGGGAATATCGTTTCGCCTGATTAAATTCACTCAGTAAAGCCAGATCAAATGCACGTCTATTCGCAATGCCAGTCAAGCCATCGAGCATAGCTAAGTTAGTCAACTCATGTTTTTGTGCTTCAATGGTGTCAGAAAATTTCTGGAATGTTATCGCAATATCTGAAATTTCGTCATTGCCAATGCGTTTAATATCTTGTGGGCGAAGGGAAGCCTCTCCAGATACGATTTGTTTTAACATGATGAGTCTACGGATCACGCGGCGATGAAGTACCCAAGTAATCAACAATAAAAGGGCAACTGCGATAGCAAATAGCACAGTCAAAATCTGAATTTGCTGGGCACTATCTTCTTTAGCCCGGTTGGCATCAGCCAAGATCTCTTCGCCCAGTAAAGTCCCTTGAAAACGCAGTGAGCGGGTGAAATCGGAGACCAGTTTTTCTGTGAAATTACCCCGCCCGTTAGTGCGTGCTTTCATGGTGAGTTTATTTACACTCAGTGCTACTAAGCCTTGCTCACCCAGTACAACAGCGGAAAAGTCCCTGGCAAGGGACTTTGCTTCCGATTGAAAGTCTTTAGGTAAATCGACGATAGCATTATTGAGTTGTGCTTGTTCGATATCAATGGAGCGACTTTTCTGGCGAATATCATTTAGCGTGGTGGCATTGGAGATCTCACTCGCGATCATAAATAAACGGGAATAGCCTAGGATCCAGTCTGATATCACCAAGCGATCTGCTTGAAACGGATTATCAGTAAATAAGCGCGCGTTATCATAGATTTGATAGAGTTGCTGTTCTTTTTCTTTGACGACTTTGATGGATATTAACTGCTGTGTTACCAGTTCGCGCAACTCTTCCAATTCTTCAGTAATAGCTTGATATTCTTTTATCAACACTTCATCAAGCTGAGTTTCTAGTAATAGGGAAGCGATGATTTCGATTTCTTTGTTGATCTCTTTTTCTGCAATTCGCAATGCCGGCGGTGTGACAGAATTAGACAGTCTTTCTGTTTGAAAAATAAGTGAGGTCGCGTGATTTGCCACTTGCTCATATTGCAAAATTATCGGAATAGACTTTTCGGCAACCGTGCCTAATGCGCTGCTGACAACTAAAAGTTGATAATAGGTCATCCCTACCAGTGTGATGAAAACGGCAAATAAGCCTGTCAAGGCAGAACTAAAGACTCTGCTTAATGATCTGCGCTTTTTATCTTGATCAATTTGCAACTTGATGCTCACCTTTAGAACTGGTTTGTAGACTATCTTTGGGATTTGCTAAGTTGATAATACGTTTTTGAATTTGGGTGGATAAGTTTCTTTTTCTAATGATGGAATTGAGCACCACATCCTTAATAGTGATTGGCGGTTTATTTGAATCTGTTACCCGAGTTGCATCTTTAAACAGGGTATAACCGTCGCCTCCTTGAAATAAGTATTCGGTGGTGACAAGGGTATATATTTTAAGTGCTTCTAATTTAGCCCCATCCACCTGAATATCCACAACCCGCTGACCTACGGGAAGTGAGCTATCGAAAGTCATCTTAAGCTTGCCAAGCTGCGGAAACTTTCCTTTAAACAAATCAAACTCATCTAAGCTCAACTCTAAGGATTGCCGGATATCTTTTCCTTGCATCGCGAGAACCACCAAATTTGTACCGTATGGGAGTTCTTGGGCTAAATCTTCCCGAGTAAAATCATCGCCTGACAAATATGATTTATCGCCTCGAATCATACCACCATTGATGATGCCCATATCAGCTTTGGTATAGTCAAGCATGGCATCAACAATCAAATTTGCAAAGGCATTTTCTTCCGATCTAAGCTGTTGACGATGGGTGTCAAACGGATACTCTACGCTACCTATGGCAAGTTTCATTAGACGATCCAGCCTGCGCACATAATCGTTTCTCAGAATGGCGATTTTGTGATCTTCGGCATACTGGCTTAAAGATTCAGTTTGCCACTGTATAGACCAACCAGTTGGTTGTTTGAGGATATCAATTATAGCAATGTCATTCTCTTGGTTAATTAGTACCTTACCTTTAATGACTTCTGTGGACAATCTATAGGATTCAGGTGCGAATGGATCTTTGACCAAGCTTATATCGATTGTCCCATCTGCTAGTAGCGCATCTAATTCATTAAAAAGAGCACCGTGCATGACCACTATGATATCAGCACCTCGCTGGCGCAATGCCGCCGCTTCGGTCACAATACTTGAGGTCACATCTTGCAATTCAACCCGCTGTAACAGATATTGCATTTTTGCATTCGGATCGACTACGGCGATAAGACCCAGTTTGACTCCGTTTTTTATAATCAACTTAGACTTAGCTAAGCCATCCTGCAGGGTATTTTGAATAGGATCGAATACATTGGTAGCGATTAGCGGAAAAGCAGCTTCGTATGCCTGTAGAGAAAGCTGTTCCTCAAAATAACTGTACTCTCTTTTTGTCACACCCATAGCATCAGGCTCAATACTATTCAGCAAATCAATAATGTGTGAACCGCTATCAAAGGTTGATAGAGGACTCGGACCCAAACTGTTACCGCCAAACAAAAAGAAAACGCCGGGACGTAAATCACGATAGTGCTTCACCGCAGTGGCAAGTCGAGCATACCCTCCTTGATTGTACTGTCCAATAAGGGGCATATCGGAAGCAAAAATTATGGTTACCCGATTTTTATCAGTTTGGCTAAACCCATTTAACGATATGAAAATTGCTATAGCGGACAATATTCTAAGCAAGATATGACCAGTTGAAAGAGAGGTAATATATTCATTATACAAAGGAAAAATTAGATATCAGCAAAAAGCTGACTCAATTAACAAATATATTCTGGGCAAGGCATTATATTGTTCGTCCAAATTAAAAACCCCAACATCAGTTGGGGTTTTATGGTCGACATGAAAACGGTATTCTTTGCTACAAAGCTTCGATGGTTAGGCGCTGCTGTTTAAGCTTTTCCATTTGCATTTGGAATTCTTCAAGCTTAGCTTTTTCTTTGTCAATCACTGCTGCTGGAGCATTACTGACAAATTTTTCGTTGCCTAACTTGCCTTGGGTCCTAGCGAAATCTTTTTCGATCTTATCCAAGGATTTAGCGATACGGGACAGTTCGGCATCTTTATCTATTAAGCCTGCCATTGGAATTAATATTTCCATTTCGCCTACCATAGCAGTGGCTGAAGCTGGGCCATTCTCGCCAGCTTGAAGTTGGGTAACACTGTCCAACTTGGCCATTTTGGCTAAAAAGCTTTCACTTAAGGTGAGACGACGCTGGTCTTCCTGGCTAATATTCTTGAGTAATACACCAAGGGGTTTATTTGGAGAGATATCCATCTCGCCACGAATATTTCGGATACCAACGATAAAGCTTTTGACCCATTCTAGATCTGCAATTACGGTGGCATCTTGTCGTTCAGCTTCTACTTCAGGGAACGGTTGCAGCATAATACTGTCGCCTTCGATGTTGCACAGCGGCGCAACGCGCAACCAAATCTCATCAGTTATGAAAGGCATGATCGGATGCATCAGGCGCAGCAAACTCTCCAGCACATTAATCAATGTATGACGAGTACCGCGTTTTTGCGCTTCAGTGCTAAGCTCAGAGTTAAGTACAGGCTTGCTAAGCTCCAAGTACCAATCACAGAACTGGTTCCAAGTGAATTCGTAAACACTTTGTGCGGCAATATCAAACCTATAATCTTTTATTGCATTGTTAAATTCGCTAAGGGTTTGTTGAAAACGCGCCCATATCCACTTGTCTGCCAGACTAAGCTCTAACTCACCACCGTTAGCACCGTTGTCTTGCTCTTCAGTATTCATCAACACAAACCGGGATGCATTCCACAATTTGTTGCAGAAGTTGCGATATCCTTCTACCCGTCCCATATCAAAATTGATATCGCGGCTGGTGGATGCCATGGCTGCAAATGTGAAGCGCAAGGCATCAGTACCATAAGCATTAATGCCTTCTGGGAACTGTTTGGTTGTGCGCTTTGTAATTGCGGCGGCTTGTTGAGGCTGCATCATACCGGCAGTCCGTTTTGCCACTAAGTCGTCCAGCGAGATACCGTCGATCAAATCAATCGGGTCAAGCACATTTCCTTTCGATTTCGACATCTTGTTGCCTTGCTCATCACGAATAAGGCCGGTGATATAGATTTCTTTAAATGGAATTTTGCCGGTGAACTTCTTGGTCATCATTATCATTCTGGCTACCCAAAAGAAAATTATATCGAAGCCAGTAACCATGACTGAGCTAGGTACAAAGGTCTCAAGCTCGGGGGTTTCATGAGGCCAACCCATAGTCGCGAAAGGCCATAATGCGGAAGAAAACCAAGTATCCAATACATCTTCATCTTGACGTAAATTTACATCGTCAGCCAATGAATGCTTTTCACGTACTTCAGCTTCGCTGCGACCCACATAAATCTTATCGTTGTCGTCATACCACGCTGGAATGCGGTGTCCCCACCACAGTTGGCGTGAAATACACCAATCTTGAATGTTGTACATCCACTGGTAATACGTTTTATTCCAATTTTCAGGTACAAATTTGATTTCACCACTTTCCACCGCTTCGATGGCCGGTTTGGCTAAAGACTCAACGGCAACGTACCACTGGTCGGTTAGATAGGGTTCAATTACCGCACCGGTGCGATCACCGCGAGGTACTTTCAATTTGTGATTTTCTATCTTAACCAACAAGCCGGTACGTTCCAATTCAGCCACAATCTGTTTACGGGCTTCGAATCGGTCCAAACCTTGATAGGCTGCTGGGGTATTTTCATTTAGGGCTGCGTCTTTGCTTAAGATGTTGATCATCTCTAGCTTATGACGTTTACCCATGTCGTAGTCGTTGAAGTCGTGGGCAGGGGTGATTTTCACACATCCGGTACCGAATTCAGGATCGACGTAGTCATCGGCAATGATCGGGATCAAACGTCCGGTAATAGGTAATTTAATTTGCTTACCAATAAAGCCCTGATAGCGCTCATCATCAGGATGCACTGCAACAGCCGTATCGCCCAACATGGTTTCTGGGCGTGTGGTGGCAACCGTCAGCTCACCACTGCCATCGGCGAGAGGATAGCGCATGTGCCACATAAAACCATCTTCTTCTTCGTTCAAGACTTCAAGATCTGAAACCGCAGTATGTAATACCGGATCCCAGTTTACTAGGCGTTTACCACGATAAATCAGGCCTTCTTCATGCAGCTTTACAAACACTTCCTGTACGGCTTCGGATAAAGCAGGATCCATGGTGAAGGCTTCACGTTCCCAGTCGGGTGAGGTGCCCATGCGCCGCATTTGCTGGGTAATGTTTCCGCCAGATTCTTCTTTCCATTGCCAGATCTTCTCAACAAAGTCTTCACGGCCTAAATCATGACGTGTTTTGCCTTGCGCATTTAGTTGTCGCTCAACCACCATTTGGGTGGCGATGCCAGCATGGTCTGTACCGCATTGCCAAAGGGTATTGTCTCCTTTCATTCGATGGTAGCGGATCAATGAGTCCATAATGGTATGCTGAAATGCATGACCCATGTGCAAATTACCTGTGACATTCGGCGGAGGAAGCAAAATGCAGTAAGGCTCGCCATTACCGCTCGCTTTGAAGTAGCCTTTTTGTTCCCAATGTTGGTAACGTTGTTGTTCGATATTTTGCGGACTAAATGTTTTATCCATCTTGCTTCTCATAAATGTTACTGGCGGGCTGGGTATGCATAGTCAACCCAGCTGCTCGGTAATGTTTGTATCTATCTCGCGCCTGTTGTTTCGCTGTATCTTCGGCAGGCACGAAATCTAATATTTGTTTAAATCGATTGGCATTTTGCGGTAATGACTTACTCAGGTTTATTAGGACCGGGCGGCCTGCTGGAAGCGGTTGTTGCCAGCAAATTTCTACCGGAGCGCCGCCTTTTGGGCCTTCTCCAGTTAAATTGTGCGGTACAAAGCCATCAAGAGGTTGTTGCCATAACAATTCATCAAAAGCTTCCGCCCCAGCTTGGTCATCACACAATACCAAACAGCGACGCTTGGTTCTAAAACATTGGGCCGCGATCTCACATGCAATTAACCAATGAGCCGGATGCTGGGCATCCGGCTCTTCAAGCATGTAAAAGGTTACATCTGTCATTAATCTTCAGTTTCCAAGCCAGCGCGATTCATTAGAAATTGCGACAACATGGGAACCGGCCGTCCAGTAGCGCCTTTATCCTTGCCACTGCGCCAAGCCGTACCTGCAATATCCATATGTGCCCAGTTATATTTCTTGGTAAAGCGGGATAAGAAGCAAGCTGCGGTAATAGTACCTGCTGCACGGCCACCTAAGTTGGTCATATCAGCGAAGGGGCTTTCTAACTGAGATTGATATTCATCCCACAAAGGTAAACGCCAGGCCTTATCACCACTTTGCTCAGATGCATTCAATAGCTCGTGAGCAAGAGGGTTATGGTTGCTCATTACGCCTGTAGCATGGGCCCCAAGAGCAACTACACATGCCCCTGTTAGGGTAGCTACATCGATTACCAACTCTGGCTCATAGCGCTCCACATACGTTAGAGCATCACACAACACTAAACGGCCTTCGGCATCAGTGTTTAATACTTCAACAGTTTGTCCAGACATTGTGGTCAGAATATCACCTGGGCGATAAGCATTTGCGTCTGGCATATTTTCACAACCAGCTAAGATGCCAATAACATTTAAGGGTAAATTTAACGCGGCAATAGCATGCATGGTACCTAGCACACCAGCGGCACCTCCCATGTCATACTTCATCTCATCCATGCCTTCACCGGCCTTAATTGAGATACCACCGGAATCAAAAGTTAATCCTTTACCGACCAAGACAATCGGTGCCTGACCTGATTTGCCACCGTTGTGGTGAATGATAGTCATTAGCGATTCATTGACTGAACCACGTCCAACTGCAAGGTATGAATTCATTCCTAAATCAGCCATTTGGCTTTCATTGACTGAGTCAATGGTCAGGCTGCTAAATTCTGCAGCCAAGCCTTTAGCTTGATCATACAAATAGCGTGGATTACAAATGTTCGGTGGCATATTGGCTACATCACGTGTGGTTTTCATACCAGTTGAAATAGCTAAACCATGCTCGACCGCACGTTCACCTATAGGTAATTCACGACGAGTGGGTACGTTGAAAACAATTTTACGTAATGGCCTTCTAGGTTCGCCTTTTTTGGTCTTCAACTGCAAAAAGGTATACAAAGAGTCTTGCGTAGTTTCCACCGCTTGGCGAACTTTCCAATAAACATCACGGCCTTTAACGTGTAGCTCAGATAGGAAACACACGGCTTCCATAGAGCCCGTTTCGTTTAGGGTTTTAATGGTTTTATCGATTATTTGCTTGTATTGACGCTCGTCTAGTTCACGCTCTTTACCACAACCGACCAGCAATACTCGCTCGCTAAGAATATTTGGAACATGGTGCAGCAATAACATTTGACCCGCTTTGCCTTCCAAATCGCCGCGGCGTAAAAGGTTACTGATATAGCCTTCACTTATTTCATCTAGTTGCTCAGCCACTGCTGTTAGTCTGCGAGGCTCAAAGACACCTACGACGATACACGCGCTACGCTGTTTTTCTGGGCTGCCGCTTTTTACGCTAAATTCCATGCTAATTCCTTACTGTGCTCGATTTTGGTGATGTCGCAAGGCAAATTCACTCGCGCTCATCATGACGATTTTTAACTGTCGGCTTTATCTAACGTTGCAACTACTGCTTAAGCCAGACATAATCTATCTAATTCAAGTCTAGAGTGGCTTTATTTAACGCCGCTCATACATTAAACTTGCTAAAACGTTAAGTTTACTTAAAATTTCGCATCATGCCACTAAAAAAGCGACTTTTCCTTTGGACAAAAAGTGCTGATATTTCGCTATTTACTTAAAGAAACCATTAAATCTCAACTAGCCGTTTTTCTGGTAATTATGGCTATTTTCCTCACTCGCAGTTTTGTTCGAGTGCTTGCTGACGCCTCCGATGGTGAAATACCTGCAAGTTTAGTACTTGGTTTTTTGGCCCTAAGTACCCCATACTTAGCGTCATTAATCTTACCCTTGAGTTTATTTTTAGGCATCATGCTAGCCCATGGAAGGCTCTACGTTGACAGTGAAATGACGGTCATGCGAGCCTGCGGGATCAGTGAGTGGTACATCACCCGCGTGATGTTGGTTTTATCCGCTTTTATGGCTGTTATTACCGCGGTGTTGACCTTATGGCTCGCCCCCCTATCGGTAGAAAGTGAATATCAGCTTCAAGAAAAAGCCGGCGCCCAGGGCGGATTAACCGCATTACTTGCCGGACGTTTTCAGGAAACCGCTAACCGTAAGGCGGTTATTTTCGTACATGAGATTGATTCTGATAATTCCAAACTCAACAAAGTCTTTCTGTCTCAACATGACAAGCAAAATGAGCAGGAAGTTCAGATCGTATATTCCAAATCTGGGACTGTCACTATGGCCGCGGACGGCTCTCAGCAGCTAGTTTTGCAAAAAGGGCTTCAATACGAAGGGGAGCGCGGTAAAATTGATTATCAGGTAGTTGAATTTGATGAGTATCAGATTCAAATATCAGAACAACAAGTCGAGCAAAAACGTCGCAAAATGACCGCCATACCCACAGTAGATTTACTAGCGGATGACACCATTGAATCCATAGCTGAGTTGCAATGGCGATTGGCGATTCCATTGTCTTTACCTTTCCTCGTGCTGATTGCGGTGCCACTAAGTTCTGTTGACCCTCGACAGGGACGCTTCGGTAAAATGTTCCCCGCCTTATTGCTCTACCTAGGTTATTTTATGTTGCTGATGGCTGGTCGCAAGGTGTTAGAGGATGGCAAAATTCCTCCGCAGCTGGGATTGTGGTGGGTGCATGCTTTGATATTTGTGATCGGTATTGGACTGGTGATGAAAGACCGACCTCTTGGTGTGCGCTTAAGGGCGATATGGGGCGGTAGCAAACATGTTTAAAATTCTCGATATCTATATTGCACGCACTTTACTAACTACCACGGCTATTAGTTTGTCTGTATTACTTGGCCTTAGTGCGCTGATTAAATTCATTGAGCAAATGAAAAGTGTAGGGACCGGAAGTTACGATATGACTGCCGTTGGGGTTTATGTGTTGTTGAGCCTGCCTCGAGAGCTTGAGCAATTCTTCCCAATGGCGACCTTATTAGGCGGCCTTATTGGAATGGGAATTTTGGCCAGCAATTCCGAATTGGTTATCATGCAGTCGGCAGGATTATCGCGCTGGAATATTACCGTTTCAGCAATGAAATCTGCTGTAGTCATGATGATTTTCGTCATGGCAGTGGGAGAGTGGGTGGCTCCTTTGAGTGAAACCAAAGCCAAAGAAATTCGCACTCAAGCTATATCCGGAGGCAGTTTGTTTTCATCTGACCGACTGGTTTGGGCCAAAGACGGTGATAACTTTGTCAGCATTGGTGAAGTGATAGATAAAACTAGTTTGCTTAATATCAATATTTACGAGTTTGATGAAAACCTGAATTTAAGACAAATCACCTCTGCGGATAGCGCAGACTTTGTTGATGGTAAGTGGTCACTAATAAGTGTGAATTATACTTTCATCGGTGATCAACGGATCCGCGGCCAGCAAGTAGAAACAGGCAGTTGGCAGTCCACTTTAACGCCTGACAAGCTAGGTGTAGTTACGGTGAAGCCGGAAGCCTTATCTATTCGGGGCCTATACGATTATGTTCAGTACCTTGAAAATAACAGTCAAGATTCTGGGCGCTATAATTTAGCCCTGTGGAGAAAAATACTACAGCCTGTATCTATTGGAGTGATGTTGTTGATGGCCTTGTCATTCGTGTTCGGGCCATTGCGCAGTGTGACTATGGGGGCGCGCGTCATCATGGGCGTATTGGCCGGTTTTGCATTTTTCATAAGTAATGAAACCTTTGGCACCTTTAGTTTGGTCTTTCAGTTACCACCAGTGTTAGGCGCCTTAGTCCCTAGTGTGATATTCGCTGGTATTGCCGGTATATTACTGCGGCGCTGACGCTTATACATATGGGGTGGGCTACATTTCTCACCCCTTTCAGAATATTCAACCAGTTAAGTCAAATCAAATACGTATCGCAGCAAAAATATTACCCCTAGCGCATAAGTGATGAAGGACACCTTTCGAAACTTTCCAGTTCCCAACATAATTCCCACGTAAGTGATAAATCCTAAGGCGATACCTTCACTGATACTGAAGGTTAGTGGCATCGCCAGCAGGGCAACAGTAGCTGTGGCCAGGGATGGCATATCATCAAAGTCGAGCTGTCTAAACGACTCCATCATGAAAATACCAACCATAATAAGGGCTGGCGTGGTGGCCATCAATGGAATGATTTTCATGATGGGAGTGAAGAATAGTGCTAAGAGAAAGCACATTGCAACAACCACAGCGGTTAAGCCTGTCCGGCCGCCGGCAGATACCCCTGCGGCGGATTCTACGTAAGACGTAACCGGCGAGGTTCCAAGGGCAGAACCTATTACACTGGCGGCAGCATCAGCCGTCATAGCATTGCCTATTCTAGGCAAATCCCCTTGTTTATCCAGTAATCTTGCCTTGCGGGAAACGCCGATTAACGTACCAATAGTATCGAACATATTGACGAACAATAGCGCAAAAACAAGATCCCAAGTCTGCGCGAAATGCTCTAAAGGATACATAATATCCATGGCGAAAAAGGTTTTGCTGATGGAATCTGGCCAGCCAATCACACCGTTTGGCATGGCAGTTAAGGTTCCATCACCATGAGGAATGAACGCGCCCAGTACAGTAAGCAATATGACAGAAATTAGGATGGCCCCGGTCACCTTTTTTGTCACCAATACAATGGTCACTATGATGCCAAACAATGCCAATAAAGTAGTGGGTTGTGATAGATCACCTAGTGACACAAAGGTCGCCGGATTGTCTACTACCAAGCCGGCATTCTTCAAGCCAATAAATGCGATAAAAAGGCCAATGCCACATTGCACACCAATTTTGAGGGCATCGGGGATCGCCTCAGCTATTTTTTTTCTTACTCCAAAGAGAGATAACAGTAAAAATAAAACTCCGTTCCAAAAGACGATACCTAATGCTGCGTCCCAAGGGATCTCGCGGGTTAAGCAGATGGTGAAAGCAAAAAAGGCATTCAGTCCCATACCCGGTGCCATGGCAATAGGATAATTTGTCATTACCGCCATTAGTAAGGTACCTATGCATGCAGCCAATGCCGTCACTGTTATCAAGCCTTCAATCGGCATGCCGCCCGCGGAGAGTATGCTAGGATTCACCACCAATACATATGACATAGCAGCGAATGTAGTGAGCCCGGCCACGCATTCTGTTTTAAAATTGGTGCCTTTCTCGGACAGCTTAAAAAAACGTTCTAACAGGGACGATGTCATAGGCTGTCTCTTATTTTTTTGTGAATTTTGAGTGGCTTTAACTGTGTTCTGCTTCAACCTTTACAGGTTTTCCCAGGCTTTGTGATGATTTGCGTCTTTGCTAAGGACCAACATTTCGGTATCTGCTATTCGGTCTTGCAGAGACTGCTTATGTTTGTAATCAATCAGTACCAGTAAAGTGCCTAAGCCGCCGAAAGAAAAGATAATCCTGAGCAGGGCGCGACCATAACCCATTTGATTACTATTAAGACTAAATAATCGCAATCGCCATGCTCGCATGCCAATGGTTTGCCCGCCATTTTTCCAGAACCATAAGAAAAAGGCTAACACCCAAAGGCCTACCCAAATTTGTGCCAACAAATTAAATAGCAATGAGTGCTGAAAGAAGTCCATGAAATGGGTGAAGCCTTGATTGTCTATCACGCCAGTTTGAAAGGTGATAAGAAGTACTACCATAAATATAAGACCTGCACACATACCAACGGCCACAGCTACTAATAGGTCATAGATCATGGCTGCTAACCGCCGGAAAAATCCAGCACGAGGAAAGGTGTTTGACGCTTTAACCATAGTGTTCTCTTTTTTTGGGGAATATTAGCAACAAACCAGCAAGGCTTAAACATACTATGACGAATGAAAAGGCAATTAGTTAAAACCATTCTAGCATTAATCGGTTTTAACCCTTGAGCACGGTATAAACAAACTACTACTTTCGAGTAAATTCGCCAAATCGTTTTGTATTGGCGTAAAATGATTTAATCTTTAGTATCTGTTGGCAGATTGACACGAACCGAGCGCACCCTAAACAGCATGAATGATAATAAACACCAAAGCCAAGCATATAACGCTGATATCAAACTACGTGAAATCAATCGACTGAAGCAAAAAATAACCTTTGGCAACGTACCACCGTTTTACCATGCGGTCTCTACTTCCTTAGGATTAACCGAAGGTATGTTTCGTTACGGTTTTGAAAACTCACTTGATTTAGTGATTGACCAAAATAATTGGAACCCTGTCGCCCTTGGCGGGAAAGAAGAAGCCTTTGGTGCGGTTAAATTAGAACAGACTCCGAGGTTGTCGATTTATAAGGTGTTCACTCATCGAGGTTTTGAGATTCACTGTATTCCATGGTTGAAAAATCGAGAGATCGACCGTGACATGCTCAATCATCCTGATATGGAATTTAAACGCTGGATCCCCGCGAGTATGAAAGTATTGTTTCGCGTAGCTCAATTACACACTTTTATTCAATCTTATTTCGACGTGGGTGATGAGGCAGATCTTGAGCTAATAAAGTATGCTCATAATATCTCGGAAGATTTCATTGATGACTTAAGCAAAAAACTCAACGTGCAGAAGGTGCATGGTATTTCTATCAAAGGTTTTTTTGCAGTCATGGAGAAAAAGCACAAAGCTGGTGAAGACTTTTTTCTTCCCAAGGTCTATGATTTCAAAGACTGAAAATCACCGTATTCCAACTAATTATATTTTCTGTAATATTTTTACGAATTAATACTGTTTTAAAGCCATTATGTTAGCTTAACATTCTGAAGAAAACACTGCCCTGAAACCTTTGCCCATTTTCAAATATCTGGGTAGATTTTTTTTCACTTTATACATACTATGCCTACATTGATTTGCACTAGGAAGTTCTATGCCGGAAACATTAAATAGCGCATATACAGAGTCTGTAATCGCGTTAGTTAATTCTATAGATGATAAAAAGGTTAATTCTGGTTCACTTTACTCAGATGCAAAAGCGTTTTTCTCTACTTATGAACAAGAAAAAAAAGAATTTGTTAGACTGAAAACACAAATCGATTTATTGGAGCAAGAGATAGCTTCAGGAAAACCGAGCAAAGAAGCTCAAAATCGATTGTTTGCACTGACTAAGAAACGTGATCGTTTAATCGATCAACAAGACGCTGCCCGACACAAGAGAATGGATCGTGTGTCCACGGTTTGCCTTCAGTTGCTTAGTTTAAGCGAGGGCAAAAACCACAGTGAAACCTTATTAAGAAGTGCCAAATTTCTCGGTACATTGTTGCTGCTTTCATCAGGGGAAGGCAAACAATTAGCCGAGCATCATCAACAGCTCAAACACGCTTATAAAGCGGTATTGAGTCTGCGCTTTCTTGAAGAGTTAATGTACAAAGGAAATATCCGTCACAAGTTCATCTTAACCTATTGGGATGCCGAACAGCGCTTTTTATTGGAAGACTTTGTGTCTGCTGATTTTAATCAAGCGGTGGTACTACCGATTCTGCTCACTACACTTTTTCAAGATATAGGCATGCAACACCCAGAAGTGGTTTCGTTGTTGATGCGTGATGGTAACAAGGATCCATTTCGTATTTTGGATATAGATGAACGTAGTGAAATGTTACGGCTGAATTATCGTTATACCTTGTTGTATCTTACCGAAGGACTAGGCGGGCAAAATTACAAAGGTAATTCTAAGGCTGATCGCGACGACTTTGTGGCCGTTGAGAAGGAAAGGTTGAGATTTCAAAAGTCACTGTTAAATGATGCTAATACAGCTAAAAAAGACATTGGCGATATTATCAAAGTACCACAAATTTATACCTCTATAGTGCTTTCTACTAAACCTGGATATAAGCGCCATGATTTGCCAAAAGCTGCCGTATTAGTTGAGCAACTAGCGCACAAAAATAATATAAATCAAAAGTTAGCTGACGCCTTTGTGGGCTTGGTAGGCTATTTCCCGCAAGGTTATGGCGTGTGCTATTTACCCACTGGATTAGTCGGTAATAAAAGTTATGAATATGCAGTGGTCAATCAATTAAAACCCATCAACAAGTATGAACCGAATTGTCGTATCGTTTCTAAGAATCAAATTTTTATTTCTGGCGGCAGTAATGTCCAAGCAGCTAAGCATCAAAATTTGCACTTTGGTGAAACCCGTAAGAAGTTAGCTCCGATTACACAAGAAAGGTTAACCGAGATAATGGGAAGCCTAGCCCATGAGTATGATGTAGATAAAGCGGACCGGCCGGTGCCATCAATGTGGGAACCCCATGATTTTTTCACAAATAAAGGCATTCAAAACCTCTGGCCCCGTGTTGAGTAAACCTATAACAGGATGGTAACAATGGCCGTTGAATTTAATTGACCTAAAAGGCCTAAAAAATAACCATTCAGACGAATATTCTAAACAAAAGGCTTGCAAGCTTTAACGGCATCGCTATAATGCCAGCCACTCGTTAGCACAGCGAGTTACCAAACTGATTTAATCGAAAGATTAAATCACACTATGCCAGAGTGGCGGAATTGGTAGACGCAGCGGATTCAAAATCCGCCGCCAGTAATGGTGTGCCGGTTCAAGTCCGGCCTCTGGTACCAAACTTAACCTGCTTTTTAGCGGGTTTTGTTGTATCTGGACCTTAGTAAATTTGACATGCCGGACTATTGTTGAATTCGTTTCTTCGCAAGAGCCGATCACAAAACTCAGGTTGAACCCATCCATGGTGGCTCACCCAGCCCTAACCTCCCTGTTCGGTCGTTCGGTTGGGCGCTGCTGCGCAGCTAACGAATCCAGCCTTACCCTCTGGTACCAAACTTAACTTGCTTTTTAGCGGGTTTTGTTGTATCTGGACCTTAGTAAATTTGACATGCCGGACTATTGTTGAATTAGTTTCTTCGCAAGAGCCGATCACAAAACTCAGATTGAACCCATCCATGGTGACTCACCCAGCCACGCCATCCATGGCGTGTCGTTCAATCGGGTGGAACTTCGTTCCTACAGAGACCTCATTCACCCATGTGCTGCGGTCCTATCGGCTGGATAGGTGCACTGGGAAGCCAGGTTTTACCCCGTTAGCAACGCAGCAGGGAAACATTTCGGCACTAGCAGAGTACAGTGTCGCTAGTGAAAACCGTTAGCTCGATAAACCAAATACAGAATGAAATTTGTGAATTTTAATGGTCTGTGTGAACCACTATCCCCACTAACTAATTCACTTAGGGTGTACTAGACTAATTGTGCAGTATTGTTAAATCCTGTCTTCATCGATATTTGCTATTTAGCTTCATTGATAACCAAGTAGAGAAATCGTTTGCCTATATAAAACCTATTAAAAACAAACTCGTATGGTTTTACATGCATTTAATGTTAATTATTTATGGTAAACGTTTACCTTGGTATGTTATAAAGTTGTTATTCAAGGTTGATTGCCTGTTATTCAAGGTTTTCACCTCGCAGCGAAGTTTCACCTAAATCATAATAAAATTAACACTAGATGCTTACCTAAAAGGGGTAAATAATGAAAACACATTTCAAACTGAGTCTGACTGCATTGGCCATTGCTCAGTGCTTAAATTTTTCTGTTGCTCAGGCACAAGAGACAAATAGTACCGCTGATAGTGATACAGCAGAGCCTGCCACTGAGGTGATTGAAGTACGCGGATTTGGTTCGACCCTGAAGCAATCTTTATTTGAAAAACGTAACGCGCCACAGGTTGTAGAAATTATTTCTACCGACGATTTAGGCAGCTTACCTGATGTGACCATAACCGATGCATTAGCCAGATTACCTGGTATCACGGCTGACAGAGATAGAGGTAACGCCAGTCGTATCTCGATTCGCGGCATGGGCCCACGTCTAAATATGGCGACTATGAATGGGCGCGAAATTGTATCTGGTGAGCCTAGCCGTGATGTGCGTTACGAGCAATTTCCAGCAGAATTGGTTAGCAGCGTGCAAGTTTATAAAAGTCCTATGGCCAGTAACATTGAAGGCGGTATTTCCGGCTTAGTGAATTTGGACTTCGTTGACCCACTGAGCAAAGATGAGCCCGTTTTTACCGTAAGTGGCAACCTTATGCGTTATGAATTGGGTGATGATTTACCGGATGGCCAATCAACCGGTAAAAAATTCAGTGTAAGTTATGTTGATAAAATTGGAGCTAACTTTGGTTATGCATTTGGTATTGCTTACCAAGATCAGCCTTCGTTGCAACGGGGCATAGAATCATGGGATTACAATAACGCACCAGAAAATCAGGGCGACATTAACCAAAATGGCATTACCGAAGCCGCTCCATGGGGTGGTCAAGCGGATACCAAAATTGGTAACAATGAACGCCTAGGCGCAATGACTATCCTAGAGTGGCAGGCAACTGATGCCCTCACCCTTAAATATGATCTGTTTTACTCTAAATTCAAAATTAAAGAACGTGAAGACCAATATTACTTCACTAACTGGGGTAATTGGCAGGGTGGACAAGATTGGAATTACCAAAATTCAGCCAGCTCAGCCAATATCATTACTAAAGCGGATGGTACTGAACAGGTAATCGGTGGCGGTTTGGCTTTCGGTTCACACGAAGTGCACAACGCCACTTGGTTTCAAGAAAATGAATTGATCAGCACAGGGTTAAACGCCGAGTACATTACTGATGATTGGACCATTAAAGCTGACGTAGGATATTCAGAAGCGAGTATCGACTCCGTATGGGTAGACATTCGTTCTAACTACAATGGCCCGGCGTATGACTTAGGCTGGAGTGCAGCCGAGAATGATCGTATGGCCATTGAGATTCAACCAAATCCAGACCAAGGTTTAACCTACACGGATATTGGCAACCCTGAGAACTATAGTATCGACGGTGTCGAAACCTGGGTTGAAACCTCTCCTGGTGTGTGGGAAGCCTTCTATTACGGTATGTTTGCTGATGATGATCGCGACTTGACCGACGAAATGGTGAGCGCGCAGCTAGATTTTTCTCGTGATATTGACATCAACGATATTCAGAGTATTGAATTTGGTGCCCGTTACAGTGATCGTGACAAGCAAAACCGAGTATATGATTGGCAAAAATCAGTTATTGCTGACAATGGTTTAACCGACTACGGCATGCAATATGAAATCGGTGGCGATGTGACCGCCCCAATGCTGTATACCTTCAAAGATTGGGACCTGGTCGCAGATAAAGTATTTGGTGGCTTAGGGACTGCGGATTATGACAACCAATCTGCGGACGACAAATTAGCTTCATGGGAGCTGAGTGAAACTACCTATAACCTATATGCTCAAGCTAACCTCAGAGGCACCATTGGTGGTCTGGATTATACTGGTAATATTGGGGTCAGATACGTAAAAACTGAATCTCAGTCTAGTGGTACACAACAAATTGCTGGCGTATTAAGCCCCGTCACTGTTGACCATGATTACAGTGAAATCTTACCTTCATTAAATGTAATCGTGACCTTAAATGAAGATTCACAATTACGCTTTGGATTAGCGAGAACCATGTCCCGTCCGCCGTTAATTGAAATGCGTACTGGCTTCGCGATTAATGAAACAGTTGAACCTAATACCGCTTCTGGTGGTAACCCTACGCTGAATCCTTTCGTGGCCAATCAAGCTGATTTAGGCTATGAATATTACTTTGGCGATGACGGTGCCGTGACGGTTTCGTTGTTCTATAAGGATTTAAAAAATCACATAGGGAATGCTCAGGAAAACCTAAACTTTAATGGCGTGGATTACGAATTTACCGGGCCTGTTAACGGTGACGGTGGCAAAATCAAAGGTTTCGAAGTGTTATTTCAGCAAGCCTTTACCGATTTACCTGCACCATTTGATGGTTTAGGAGTGTACGCCAACTACTCTTACACAGATTCTGATGTGCAAGAATTCATCCCACAAAATAATCCTTATACCTTAGGCGGCTTGTCGCAAGATGTGGCCAACTTTACCTTGTGGTATTACAAGCAAGGGTTTGAAGCGCGGGTGTCCTATGACTATCGCAGCGAATATACGTCTATTAACAGCTGGAACCCCAGCCGTATAGCCCTGCAAGATGAACAAGCCACAGTCGATGCCAGTATTTCATATGAAGTAAATGAGCATCTAAAACTAACCTTACAAGGCCAAAACCTGACTGATGAAGCCTCAGTTAGCTATTGGGATAATGATCGTACTCGTCCAGCAGATTATGTGGAATGGGGACGTCGTTTCTTGGTTGGATTTCAATATTCGATGTAATGCGTGATGGCCATCATCTAGTAATAAAATAAAAGCTCCGGCCAGTTTTTTTAGCCGGAATTTTATTGCTTAGTCAATCTCATATCTCGGTCTCTTGGACCCCGCTAGTTATCTTTAGAGGACAGTATTCCGTGCGTAAAGCCATAATATTATCTGCTCATTTGTTGTGTCTGCTGGTTTTAACTGCCTGTCAGAATGACAACCCGAGTGCGCACCACGACACAGGTGTGCAAGCGTCGATTACCAGTGAAACTCCGGTAAGTCAGACGTTAAATTTCAACAAAGACTGGTTATTTAAAAAGTCTCAAACAGAGCAATCTGCAGGCAAAATATCTGCTGCTTGGCAGACGGTAGATTTACCCCATACTCCCCGATTAGAGCCGCAAATAGTCAACCACCAATGGCAAGGATTTGCTTGGTATCAAAAAACTTTTCAAGTCCCTGAATCTTGGTTAGACAAAGCGGTGCTGATACGTTTTGAAGGGGCGATGAATGTGGCTGATATTTGGTTAAATGGTGAAAAGGTTGGTGGGCATATTGGCGGCTATTTACCGTTCACCTTAGATCTTAGCCCTTACTTGAAAAGCGGTGACAACCAGATCCAAGTTCGTTTGGATAACCGTGACAACGAAATCACCGGTCCGAAGCCTTTACATTTGCTCGATTTTAACACCTACGGTGGGTTGTATCGCGACGTCAATTTGTTGATCAAAGATAAACTAATGATCACCGATGAGATGTTAGCCAACGAAGTTGCTGGCGGCGGAATATTTGTGACCTTCCCCAAAGTCAGTGAGTCCAGCTCAGTATTAGTTGTAAAAACTCAGTTACAAAATCGCTACGCCGCAGCAAAGTCGGTGCGTGTCGAACAGACCTTATTGTGGCAATCCACGCCAGTAGCCAACAATGTTCAGCGCACACAACTGCTTGAGAACCAGTCTTTGCACGTGGAGCAGCGAATCGAAGCTAAACAGGTAAAACTATGGAGTCCCAAAACACCAAATCTTTATAGTTTGCAGACTAAAGTATTTGACGGTGAGCGATTGGTAGAACAGCAGTCGCGCAAAATTGGTTTTCGTGAATTTACCTTTAATCAGCAACATGAATTGCTGATTAATGGCGAGAAAACCTTTCTGCGCGGTGTCAATCGCCATCAGGATTATCCTCATGTTGGTTACGCAACCTCAGCTCAGGCGGATTATCGTGATGCGGTTAAAATAAAGGCTGCTGGATTTGATTATGTACGACTGTCCCATTATCCACATTCTACAGCCTTTATGCAGGCAGCTGATGAGCTTGGCTTGGTGTTAATTGATGCCGTTTTAGGCTGGCAATATTACAACCCTGATCCGGCATTTGAGGCACATATAATTCAATCCTGTGCCGACTTGATTCGGCGTGACCGTAATCATGCCAGCGTATTGGGTTGGGAATGCTCCCTGAACGAATCAGATATGCCTGATGACTTTATCGCTCGTCTGGATGACACCGTGCATAAAGAGTTCCCAGGAGCCTATTCTGCGGGCTGGGAAAAAGGCTATGACATATATTTGCAGGCCCGCCAGCATAGACTGCAACACTACGAAACTCCGAATCAACCTTATGTTGTGTCTGAATATGGTGATTGGGAATACTATGCGCAAAATGCCGGTTTGAATCAGGACAATTGGGGCGATTTAAAAGACGAAGAACGCACTAGCCGTCAATTGCTTAACAGCGGTGAAAAACGTTTGTTGCAACAGTCAATGAACCTGCAAGAAGCCCACGATGACAATCACACCGTACCTGCCTTCGCCGATGGGTATTGGGTGATGTTTGATTACAACCGTGGCTATGCTGATGACATCGAATCTTCGGGCATTGCCAGCTTGTATCGTCAACCTAAATACAGCTACTACTTTTTTGCCAGTCAACGTGATGCAGATGAAGTCAGCGATGCTTATGCCAGTGGTCCTATGGTACACATCGCCAGTGAATGGACTAAAAATTCGGCGACTAAAATACGTGTTTTTAGTAACGCACAACAGGTGGCGTTATATTTAAACGATGAGTTAGTTGAACAAAAGTCAGCTAGTCGGGATAAATATTCTCAGCATCTTGCCCATCCGCCAATTCATTTTGATGTCGCTGAATTTCGTCCTGGTACACTCCGCGCGGATGCAATTATAGATGGCAAAGTGGTTGCCAGCCATACAGTAGCAACGCCAGGAGAGGCGACTCAACTAGCATTACGCTTGGACGTCAGTGGTGTCAAACCGGTAGCTGGCAGTAAAGATCTGGTGTTTGTATATGCCGATCTGCTTGATAGCAACGGAAATAAAGTACCAGCCAACGATGTGGCCCTTGAGGTCGCGCTAAGCGGTGATATCCAGTTACTTAATCAAGAAGCCATACTGACATCTCAAGGACAGGGCGCTTTGCTGATCCGTATAGGCGACAGTTTGGCGGGGGCCAGCATCACAGTGTCTGGCATTGGATTGACTTCTGCTAGCTTAAACCTGGCGCAATAGGGAGAAATCTGGTGAATATTTTGGTTACCGGCGGTGCCGGTTACATTGGTACTCACACCTGTGTTGCCCTGCTAAAAGCCGGCCATCAGGTGGTAGTAGTTGATGACTTTAGTAACAGTTGTCCGGAAGCAATGCAGCGAGTGGAAACCATTTGCCAGCAAAGCATTCCGTTCTACCAAGGGGATGTGGGCGACAAAGCGTTGTTAGAAAAAATCTTCAGTGAAAATCATTTTGATGGCGTAATCCACTTTGCTGGGGCGAAAGCCGTTGGTGAGTCTGTAGCCAAACCGCTTTACTACTACCGTAATAATGTGACTGCCAGTCAGACGTTGCTCGAAGTTATGGCTACCTTTGATGTTAGTTCGTTGGTATTTAGCTCTTCTGCTACTGTATATGGCGACCCTCACGCAGTCCCTATCTTGGAAGACTTTCCGTTGGCACCTACCAACCCTTATGGGCGCAGTAAGCTGATGGTTGAGCAGATCATGCAGGATCAGGCGCAGGCTGATAAACGCTTCAATGGTATTATTTTGCGCTATTTCAACCCAGTAGGAGCCCACGAAAGTGGCTTAATTGGCGAAGACCCCAACGGTATTCCAAATAATCTGATGCCATTTATCTCTCAGGTGGCAGTCGGTAAACGGGCTCAATTGACTATTTTTGGCAATGACTACCCAACCCGAGACGGAACCGGTGTGCGAGATTACATCCATGTTTGTGATCTGGCCGAGGGCCATGTTCAGGCACTGGAAAAATTGCATGATCAACAAGGTTGTCACGTATTAAATCTAGGTACGGGTAATGGTGTCTCAGTGTTGGAAATGGTCGCGGCCTACGCCGATGCCAGCCATCAGCCCATCCCTTATGTTTTTGCTGAGCGTCGGCCAGGCGATGTGGCCCAATGTTACGCGGATGCCAGTCAGGCTAAGCAAATATTGGGTTGGCAGGCTACTCGCGGGTTGCCAGAAATGGTAGCGGATAGCTGGCATTGGCAGTCGGGTAATCCTAATGGTTAGCGTAATCAATCAAATTCTTAATTTTTAAAGGTTTTCTATGTCTGAATTCGATGTTACAGAACATCCTCATCGTCGCTTTAATCTCCTGACAGGGGAATGGGTGTTAGTGTCTCCACACCGCGCCAAACGCCCATGGCAAGGACAGGTAGAAGATGCTGGCGAAGATAATACACCGAGTTATGATCCGAGCTGTTTTTTGTGCCCGACAAATACTCGTATCAGTGGAGATGTGAATCCGGACTATGATTCTCCATTTGTGTTCACCAATGACTTTGCCGCTTTGCATCAACAAACACCCGATGCTCAGCGAGATGATGAAGGTCTATTTGTGCTATCGTCAGTGGAAGGCACTAGCCGCGTGATCTGCTATTCACCTAATCATAGTTTAACTATGCCGGAGCTGAGCCAGCCGCAGATCCAAGGAATAATCCAAACTTGGATTGCCCAATACCAGGATCTTTCAACAACCTACCAGTGGGTTCAAGTTTTTGAGAATAAAGGGGCGATTAATGGTTGCTCGAACCCTCACCCCCATGGACAAATTTGGGCCAGTTCTAGTGTGCCTACTTTGCCAGCACGAGCTGATAAAGCGCAAGCGGAGTACTTACAGCATCACGACAAAAATTTGCTATTAACCTATGCTCAGCGCGAGATGGCTGATGGTGAGCGTACTGTAGTGGAAAACGCGGATTGGATTGTAGTGGTTCCTTACTGGGCTTCTTGGCCTTTTGAAACCCTAGTGCTGCCAAAGTTTGCGGTTACACGGATGGAGGAACTTAGTGACAGCCAACAGCTTTCGTTGGCAGATATCATGCAGCAAATCACCATTCGCTATGACAATTTATTCCAATGCGCTTTTCCCTATTCAATGGGCTGGCACAGTGCACCCTATACAAGCCAATATGAAGCGCTAGAAGGGCGTCAACACTGGCAGTTACATTGTCACTTTTATCCGCCGTTATTGCGTTCAGCCACGATCAAAAAATTTATGGTGGGCTATGAAATGATGGCTGAAACTCAGCGCGACATGACGCCGGAACAAGCTGCTGAACGTTTGCGTCAGCAAGCGTCGATTCATTATAAAACCGCTAACACTAACAACTAAGCAAGGGTTGTCATGAGCTTAACAATCGAACAATTAAAACATGCTTTTGAACAGCAATTTGGTCAGGCCCCGGAGTATCATTTTCGTGCCCCTGGACGAGTCAACCTGATTGGAGAACATACCGACTACAATGATGGTTTTGTATTGCCTTGCGCTATCGATTTTGAAACCCATGTGGTTGCACAGCCCAACGGCAGTAATAAAATACGGGTGTTGGCTGCGGATTACACGTACCAGCTTGATTGTATTGACCTTGAGCAGGAAATTGCTCACCACCAGGAATTTCAGTGGGCTAATTATGTGCGCGGCGTGGCTAAAAGCCTGCAATCGCGGGAAGTTGAATTGCTGGGGTGTGATTTAGCCATCAGCGGTAATGTACCTCGTGGCGCAGGACTAAGCTCCTCAGCCGCCCTTGAAGTGGCGCTGGGGTTGGCATTTAGTACCTTAAGTAAGCACTACTTATCTAAATCCGAAATCGCTCTGAATGGCCAACAAGCAGAAAACGAGTTTGTCGGCTGTAATAGCGGCATTATGGATCAGTTGATTTCAGCCCAAGGACAACAAGGTAACGCGTTGTTGATTGATTGCCGTTCACTGTCCTGTAAACCAGTGGAAATGCCTGAGTCGCTATCAGTAGTGATCATCAACTCCAATGTCAAACGAGGCCTGGTAGATAGTGAATACAATATGCGTCGCATGCAGTGTGAAACCGGCGCAGATTTATGTAACGTTTCGTCATTGCGGGATTTAAGCGAAGCGCAGTTCGCCACTTTTGAGGATCAACTTGACCCTGTTACGGCCAAGCGCGTGCGACATGTGGTGACTGAAAATGCCCGTACCCAAGCCGCCGCTATTGCTTTGCAGAACGCTGATGTGCAGACCCTCAGTGCATTGATGGCAGCGTCTCACGTGTCAATGCGGGATGATTTTGAGATCACGGTCCCGCAGATAGATTATTTGGTTGAATTAGTCGCTGCAATTATTACTGATAGCGGTGGAGTTCGTATGACCGGCGGCGGTTTTGGCGGCTGTGTCGTTGCCCTAGTACCCCATAAAAAAGTTGCGGAAGTGAAGGCGTCTATTGCGACTCACTACCCAGCAAAAACCGGTTTGATAGCCGATGTATTTGTATGCCGGCCTTCCGCCGGTGCTGAAATTGTGGTTCAGCCATAAGCGCCTGGCCAAAGGAGTAAAGTATGTTGTTAGCCCCATTAGATTTAGCTGTATTAGCCATTTATGTCATCGCTTTGATGAGCATTGCATGGTGGGTTTCACGGGAAAAAGCAGGTCACGAAAAAGATACCAATGACTATTTCCTAGCGGGTAGTAGCCTACCTTGGTGGGCAATTGGAGCCTCGCTGGTGGCTTCTAATATCTCTGCCGAGCAGATAATAGGCATGTCAGGTTCCGGCTATGCGATTGGACTGGCCATTGCGTCCTATGAGTGGATGGCGGCTATAACCCTTATTATTGTGGGTGCCTGGTTACTACCAATCTTTTTAAAGCGCAAAATTTATACTATGCCGCAGTTCTTGCAGCAACGTTATGATAGTAGAGTTCGCCTGACTATGGCGCTGTTCTGGTTGTCTGTGTATGTTTTTGTCAACTTAACCGCAGTACTTTGGCTAGGTGCACTGGCCATCAACACGCTAACAGGGTTAGATTTAACTGCTTCTTTGGTAGTGCTTGCCACACTTTCGTTGGCTTACTCTCTTTATGGTGGTCTAAAGGCCGTTGCTCTTACCGATATTATTCAGGTGGTACTGTTAGTAGCGGGGGGATTATTCTTATCTTATGCCTCGCTAGATTTGCTCGGAAATGGCAACGGTATGTTTGCCGGTTTGGACCGATTGACGTCTGAGTTGCCGGAAAAATTCAATATGATCCTTACCCCAGAAAATGAGCATTATATGAGCTTACCAGGAATATCGGTATTGCTCGGTGGTCTGTGGGTAATTAACCTATCTTACTGGGGCTTTAATCAATATATTATTCAGCGGGCCCTCGCGGCCAAAGATTTAAAAGAGGCACGTAAAGGTATTGCTTTTGCCGCATTTCTTAAACTGTTGATGCCGGTTCTTGTGGTGTTGCCAGGGATTGCTGCTGTATTACTGCTTCCCCCTCTGGATCGACCCGATCAAGCTTACCCGCAATTGATGGGCCTGATGCCTGTCGGCTTAAAAGGTTTGATTTTCGCCGCCTTGGTTGCCGCTATCTTGTCGAGTTTAGCTTCGATGACTAATAGTATTTCTACTATATTCACTATGGACTTATACGCTCATGCCCGGCCTAACAAGTCTCAACATCATTACGTAAAAGTGGGTCGGATCACTAGCGTCTCTGCATTGGTAATAGCGCTTGTTACGGCGCAGCCATTGCTGGGAGATTCTGAACAAGCCTTCCAGTTTATTCAGGAATTTACTGGCTTCTTCACACCCGGGATCGTAGTGTTATTTTTATTGGGCATGTTCTGGAAAAAAGCTACCGCTAATGGCGCACTTATCGCTGCAGTTGGCTCTGCAGTTTTGTCTTTGGCGGCAAAAATGTGGTTACCCGAAGTACCCTTCATGGACCGCGTAGGCTACGTATTTCTATCTTGTCTGGCATTGGCAGTTGTGGTGTCCCTATTGGAAAGTAAAGGGAAAGATCACGCCAATGCTATCTCTTTGGATGACATAGATTTCAGCACAGATGGAAGTTATCGACTTAGCGCGGTGATAGTGATTGTGATCCTTATTTGTTTATATTCAGCATGGTGGTAAATATGTCAAAGTTGAAAACCTTAACGTTGTTGATCGCTGGCGGTTTGTTAGTCGCCTCAGCAAGAAGTGGTGCCGAGCAACAGGCTGCATTGCCTACGCCTACCAAAGTGGTCGCCGGAGAGCTGCAATGGAATGACGGCTCAGCAGTGAAACTCTTTGGGGTAAATTACGGTTTGCCCTTTGCCTACGGCTATCGTGCTATCAATAAATTGGGCTTAGATCATAAGGCCTCGATAGATATGGATGTAGATCACATTGACCGTCTTAAGCTGGATGCTTGGCGGGTACATATGTGGGATCGTTTGCTAAGTAATAAACAGGGCGATCTGTTAGATAACGAACATCTTGAGCTGTTTGACTATTTACTGATGAAATTGCAGCAGAAAAACATCAAAGCCATAGTGACCCCTATTGCATGGTGGGGCTCAGGATATCCAGAGCCAGACCCAGTTGAACCTGGATTTGCTGTGGGTTATTCCAAGCAAGAGATGAACCTTGAGCCTGCGGCCATTGCAGCGACGCATAATTATCTACGCCAGTTATTGGCCTATAAAAACCGTTATACGGGCAAATCTGTAGCAGAAGATCCAGAGGTCATTGCCATTGAATTGTTTAATGAGCCTAATCATCGGCAGGCAGCAGAAGAAAGTGCTGCTTATGTAGAAAGTTTGCTGGCAACAGTGCGTGATTTAGGGGTTTCCAAACCACTCTTTTACAATATCAGTGAGCAAGGCAATGATCAGGCCTTTGCTACTGCTTTGTGCAATTCCTCAGTAGATGGTGTGGCGTATCAATGGTATCCCACAGGATTAGTAAAAAATAGCGCCTTGAATAGCAATATGTTGCCCTCGGTAGCGCATTATACCAATCCATTTGCGCCTATCGAAGCCTGTCAAAATAAGGCCAAAATGGTCTACGAATTTGACGCTGCAGATATCAATAACAGTGTAATGTATCCTGCTATGGCTCGAAGCTTCCGTGAGGCTGGGTTCCAGTGGGCAACACAATTTGCTTACGACCCAGCAGAGCTTGCCCAAACAAATTCTGAATACAATACTCACTACTTGAATTTGTTGTACACACCATCCAAGGCTATAAGCTTGATGATTGCCGGAGAAGAATTTCGCCAATTACCTTCGGACTATCAGGCTGCTGACTACCCAGCCAGTAATACATTTAGTAACACTTACTTAAACTATGATAAAGACCTGAGTCATTTTGATGATGGTAGCCAATATTATTATTCTAATCATACAGATATAGCCCCGAAGAGTCCGCAACAGCTTACTCAGATCGCTGGCGTAGGGAGCTCACCTTTAGTGGAGTATTCAGGAAATGGTGCTTATTTTCTGGATAAACTGCAAGATGGCGTATGGCGTTTAGAAGTCTATCCGGACGTGTTGAGCCTGCAGGATCCTCACCAGTCTTCAAGTTTAAAGCGGGAAGTTTCGCGGCTTTACCTGCATGCTCGCAAGCTAAAGCTAAACTTGACTGATTTGGGCCAAGGGTTTGTGGTGCAAGGTATTAACAATGGGAACGATTTGCATACGCAGGCAAAAGAAGGTCAGGTAAGTGTGTCACCTGGGGTTTATCTTATCGGGGCAAGCCAAGCAGTAATCACCAGTACTGATATTGATTCCCTTGATAAGCAGTACTACCTGCCCCACACCGTTTCTCCTGAACTCGAGTTAATACATCAGCCCCAACGCCAACGTAATGTGGGCGACAAGCTGACATTTGAGGTGCAGGTCGCAGGGCCTAACAACCACTATGATGTGCAATTGTTTATTCGCTATCAGGGACACAGAGATTTCACAATAATACCGATGCAAGCGGCCGGAACTGACAACTACAAATTAAGCTTGCCCAATAGTAACCCGTGGGATCAGCCGGGAGTATTGGAATATGCCTTTGTGATCAAGGATGAGGAACAACAGTTAAGCTGGCCAGGAAAGCAAAGCGGCAGTCCAGCGGATTGGGATTATGTAGATTCAGGATTCTTTCATACTTTATTGACGCCTGCGGCCACACCGATTCGTTTATTCGATCCGGCCACAGACAGAGCCGCTGTGTTCAACCCAAAAAGTGCTGTTGCCTGGCCTGCTACTTCTGCAACAGAAGAGGGGGCAACGCTTAAATTGGCTTATTTCAGTGACAACCTAAACGCTGCAGGAAGTTTGTTGCGTGCGACGCTGGCCAATGACAATCAACTTAGTGGTCGTAATCTATCTGACTACAATGGTTTAGCCATTCGAGTGCGTTCTTTAGGTAAAGCCGACAAAGTACAGCTGGGGTTGATTGGCCAAGATGGTCTGGCCTACGGCACTGATTTTCCAGTACCAAATGAATGGAAAACCCTTGTTATTCCATTGAAAGAGTTGCGTCCTATCGGCACGCTTATGGCAAATGCTTACCCGAGTTTTATGCCGATTAGTGTCGGGCCACACGACAGTCAAACGAAACTGGCACTAGAGGCAATTACAGGGTTTCAGTTGATAATGCCGGCGCTACCGAGCAACCGAAAATTACAGCATCGTGGCGTGGAGATTGCCGAGATGGCACTTATCCAATATTAGGTCCAAAAGAGGCTTACGAAACAAGCTTGCATGGGTATAATCCCATGCACTTTCGCTCAACGTTAATTGGAGTCGGTATTGAGGCGGTCAAACCAAGACAGGTTGATGGTACAAAAGCTGGCTCTTGGCTCTGGCTTTTTTGCCATGTTATTTGCCAGTCAGGCGGTTTTGACATTAGCCATTCCCTTTTATCAAATGACTTTAGGGGTGGATCCATTTTTACTTAGCCTAGCCATAGCAATACCTATTGTTGCTGGTGCTGTGATTACACCTTGGATAGGCTATTTGAGTGACCACTGGCAAAGCCGATTTGGACGTCGCCGACCTCTTATCGTGTTGGGTGCTGGATTGAGTGCAGTACTGTTTGGGGCTATATGGATGGTACCCCAAGATTGGGGGCTAGGTTGGCAACTATTTTATTTTAGTCTGACTTATCTTATGTTCCATCTGGCTTCAATTATAGTAGCAGTCCCAACCACTAGTTTAAGCTATGAACTTAGCAGTGAACCGGCCCAGCGAAGGGGGATAATGGCAGTAACCACCTATTTTATGCAGGCCGCATCCTTGCTGTGCCAGTGGTTATTTCCAATTGCCGGTCTAGCCCTTTTTGGATCTATTGTAACTGGTATTCAATGGGTTGGTTGGGCCGTTGGATTATTATTTATAGGGTTAATGGGATTGCTGCCAGCAATTTATTGTAATGAGCAGGTCCATGTTAATCACCCCATTAAAACAGACAGCTTTTGGCAAAGTGCGCGAGAGTTAGTTGGTAATCGCTCACTTGTCTTATTAATGATGATAAGCATGTTGTTATTAGGTGGTTGCGTGTTTGCTGCCAGCATGGATTACTACCTGTTGGTTTACTATGTTAGTGCCGGAGATGTTGCCGAAGGTGCATTTTGGAAAGGCTTACTATCAAGTGCCTACGCGGCTGCAGGCTTGGCCAGTGTTCCACTAGTCGGTTGGTTAGCCAAGCGCAAAGGTAAGCTAAATGCACTGACTTGGATACTTGTATTATCAGTAGTTGGGGCGGTTGCTAAATGGTTTTTGTTTGTACCCGGTATTGGTTGGTGGATTGCATTGGACGCTCTATTATGTACCAGTGTTTGGACCGCCATGACCACCTTGATTCCGGTATTAAATGCTGATTTAAGTGACGAGCATAGTCGATCCGCTAAACAGCCAAAAGCTGGAATGTACGCAGCGGTTTTTAAGGGAGTTTGCGCATTGGCTAGTATTGCCGCACTGTTGGCTTCCGGACTGGCATTGAATGCCATTGGCTTTGATGCTGGGTTAGGCGCAGAGCAGTCTGGGCAAACAATTATATCGATGAGATTAATCTTATCTGTCGGTACCGCGTTGTTTTGTGTATTGTCCTTGCTGTGTTTACACTATTATCGTATTGATTTAAATAATAAAAAATTATCTGCCAAGAATTTACCGGCCGATAAGGAGCAAAAATAGGTTTATGGTCACCATAAAAGACGTCGCCCGAGTAGCCGGGGTTTCTACAGCTACGGTTTCCCGTGTTATACACAATGGTGGACAGGTGGGTGATGCTTGTCGTGCCCGGGTTAAAAAAGTCATTCAAGAGCTTAAATATAGCCCGAATACCAATGCTCAAGCATTAGTAAGTAAAACTAACAACACCATTGGCGTCGTAACACCAAAATTATCCATGTCATTCTTTGGTACTTTGGCCAGTGGCGTTGAGCATACCGCCAGAGAAAAGGGCTACAAGTTGCTAATGGCCAACTCACTGTATGAAACTCAATCTGAGCTGGATGCCATCAATTCGCTGCGTAACCACAACTGTCAGGCCATTATTCTGCATAGTGAATATTCCGATGAAGACACCCTAGTACAACTGGCAAAAGACATTCCTGGGTTAGTCGTAGTCAATCGCTATATTCCTGCCATTGCCAATCGTTGTGTGTGGCTAGATAATCAAAGTGGAGCAAAGCGGGCAACAGAATATTTGTTGGCCCATGGGCATAGAGAATTTGCAGTGGTAACCAGTATTTACCAAAATCGGGATCCGGACATTCGTCTGCAAACTATAAAACAAACCTTAGAGCAACATGATCTAAAACTGGATAAACAAGCTGTTGCAGAGTCAACGGCAAACATTGAAGGTGGCGAGCAGGCGGTAAAAGAATTGCTAGCCAGTGGCAGCAAGTTTACCGCACTGATGGCCTACAATGATTTAATGGCGATTGGCGCAATCCACGCTTTATTCGCCGCTGGGTTGCGGGTACCTGAAGATGTTTCGGTATTTGGCTTTGATGATTTACCCGTTGCTCGTGCGTGTCGCCCGCGCCTGACAACAATGCGCTATCCCATTGAGGAAATGTCAGCTTACGCAGCAGATTTGGCGATTAAACTCAGTGATCCCAAGCAAACACCTAGTAGTCAGACACATCTTTTCATTCCAGAGCTAGTCGAACGGGACTCAGTAAGGGATATTTCCAGGGATTGATATTGGCCCTTTGATAACAGGCCGTTGCCGTTTAACTAATGGTTGCGAGCCTCTATCTAAAATCAACAAGATATAATCAAATAACATCTAAGATACAAACAGTGACCTATTGGGTTAGTTCTATTGCTCATTTGTCATGTACCCTTCAAAAATGTGTAAAGGCATCTTTAATCAAGGCTATTTTTGCCTGCTCACGGGGCGTTTTTTTATTTGCCATGGAAAGTGTGAAATCATAGTGGCAGCTTTGTGCGCAAATGAGTCGGATCTCGCCTTGCGCTACTTCTTGTTCAACGTGACTCAATGGCAAATACCCAATGTATACACCCGATAAGATGAGCGCTTTACGTGTGTCGAACTGATAGGCTCTGGCCTCTAGTTTCAATTTATGTAACTGGGTTCGGCCGGCTTGGTCAACATCTAAACCGGGGTGAATGGCACTGTAAGTAGCAAGGCGTTGTTCATCAATCTGCTTATCTTCGATTTCGAACAATGGGTGTTCTTTGGCACAGCAAAGATACATCGGCTCACTGAAAACTCCGCTGTACTCTAAACCATCAACTTGCTTGTAATTGGGAAATAGTCCCACATGGGCTTTGTCTTTAAGTAAGGATTTTTCGATATTTTGGATAGAATCACCATCCAATACCAAATTTAGTTTGGGGGCATGCTGGTGGATTTGTCGTATTACATTAGCGAGCCTTTTTTGCTTGGCTAAATCCAGTTGGTCGGCACACAGGATGACTAATTCACCGCTGAGCTCACTGTTCAATGACCGCACTAACAAAGAAAAATCGTTTAATGATTCAAACAATTCGCTACAGGCGTGATAGACCGTTTGTCCTGCCTCGGTAAGGGTAAATCCGCCTCTGCCTCGCACGCACAATTTTAGCTTCATGCGACTCTCAAGACTGCCCATGTGCACACTGATAGTTGAGCGCGTGATACCTAGTTCGGCTTCTGCCGCAGAGAATCCACCATTTTCAACCACCGCCTTATAGATACGCAATAAACGTAAATCATATTCAGTCACCGGTTTTGGTAGCAAGTTTGTACGACTCATAAAGTTTTATATACCTAAGCGTAATAGTTTAAAGTTTTATATTTAAAGCCTAATACATTTGCGCTTCAATAGCTAAAAAATGTAGTGGGAGTACAAAATGCAAAATCTCAATGACGCTAAGTTATTAAAAACAGCCTCTTATATTGATGGATGCTGGGTCGAAAGTGATGCTCAGCTTTCAGTGTGTAATCCTGCTGGGGGCGATGTACTGGTTGATATCAGTGACGCCAGTCCAGCGCAGGCTGAAGAGGCAGTGCTGGCAGCCAGCAAAGCGTTGGCTGCGTGGTCAGGGAAAACTGCCCAGCAACGCTCGGTCTTGCTCAGAGCATGGTACGACTTGATGATAAAACATCAAGATGATTTAGCCCGAATTCTCACTCTTGAACAAGGCAAGCCGTTAGCGGAGGCCAAAGGTGAAATTGCTTATGGGGCGTCCTTCATTGAATGGTTTGCTGAGGAAGGTAAGCGTATTTATGGAGACGTTATTCCTGCACCTGGCATCGACAAACGTATTCTGGTTATCAAGCAGCCCGTTGGGGTCGTGAGTGCCATTACGCCGTGGAATTTTCCCAACGCAATGATTGCTCGTAAAGCGGCAGCTGCGCTGGCTGCGGGGTGTACCTTCGTTGTACGCCCCGCTACCCAAACCCCACTTTCAGCATTGGCAATGGCAGAGCTAGCCGCTCGTGCGGGTATTCCCGCAGGTGTATTTAACGTAGTGGTGGGGAGTGATGCCAATGGACTTGGCAAAGTGTTAACCGAGCATCCAGCGGTAGCAAAATTCACCTTTACTGGGTCGACGGCGGTAGGTAAAAAACTCATAGCACAATGTGCCAGTACGGTAAAAAAGGTCTCGATGGAGCTCGGTGGGAATGCGCCTTTTATTGTATTTGAGGATGCGGATTTAAATGCAGCGGTGCAGGGCGCGCTGGTATCAAAATACCGCAATGCTGGCCAGACCTGCGTGTGTACCAATCGAATTTTAGTACATCAGGACATCTATCCACAATTTTGTGAAAAATATACTCAAGCAGTCGCAGAGCTGAAATTAGGTAGTGGTCTGGATCAAGATACCCAGATTGGCCCTATGATTAGCGCGAAAGCTGCCCAAGACGTTGATGCTCTGGTGCAGCAATCTATTGCACAAGGTGCAAAGCTTGTACTGGGCGGCTCATACGCCAAGCAAGGTGATAACTTTTATTTACCCACAGTGATGACTGATGTGACCAATGATATGCCCATAGCGTGCAATGAAATATTTGGTCCAGTGTCACCTATCATTCGTTTTTCTGATGAGCAGCACGCCATCAAATTGGCCAATGACACTCAGTACGGACTTGCAGCTTACTTTTACAGTCGGGATATAGGCAGAATCTTTCGTGTTGCCGAAGCATTGGACTACGGCATGATCGGCATAAATGAGGGGCTGATTTCCAACGCAACGGCGCCCTTTGGTGGGATGAAACAATCTGGTAATGGTCGTGAAGGTTCACACTATGGCCTTGACGATTACTTGGAAATTAAATACCTGTGCTTGGGTGGAATGGAGCAATAATCATGAACTTAGATAAACAAATCAACCAGCAGGGGCAAACTAATCAGGTCTTGCAGCAACGTAAATCCGCCGTTATGGCAAGAGGTCAGGGCAATGTATATCCTGTGTTTGTCAGCCATGCAAAAAATGCCGAAGTGTGGGATGTAGAAAATAATCGCTACATAGATTTTGCTTCAGGTATTGCGGTGTGCAATACCGGTCATAGTCATCCCACGGTGGTTGAGGCGGTTAAGCAGCAAATGGATAAATTCAGCCATTCTTGCGTAATGGTTAATCCCTACGAGGTTGCTGTTTCCTTAGCCGAAAAACTCGTCATGTTAGCGCCGGGTGAGTCACATAAAAAAGCGCTTTTTGTCAGCACAGGTGCAGAAGCGGTGGAAAACTGTATTAAAATCGCACGAGCTTATACTAAGCGTCGCGGCGTCATTGCCTTTAACGGTGGCTTTCATGGCCGCACTAATATGACCATGGGGTTGACCGGTAAAATCGCGCCTTACAAGAAAGATTTTGGGCCTTTCCCGGCGGACATCTTTCATGTGCCTTTTCCTAATGCGCTGCGGGGTATCTCAGTTGCCGATTCGCTAGAAGCACTAAATATCCTGTTTAAGGTGGATATAGCCCCACAAGATATTGCCGCGATTATTATCGAGCCTGTTCAAGGTGAGGGCGGGTTTTACCAAGCTCCAGCGGAGTTTATGCGTGCCCTTAGAGCGTTGTGTGACGAACATGGCATAGTGCTGATTGCCGACGAAATTCAAACTGGATTTGCCCGTACCGGCAAGATGTTCTGTTGTGAGTATGCAGACGTTGAGCCGGATTTAATCACCATGGCCAAGGGTATAGCCGGTGGCCTGCCTTTGGCTGCAGTCGTTGGCAAAACCCATATTATGGATGCGCCATTACCCGGAGGCCTTGGTGGTACTTACGGCGGATCTCCAGTGGCGTGTGCCGCGGCATTAGCGGTGTTAGACGTAATTGAAAATGAAAATCTGCTGCAACACTCTAATCAAATAGGCGCTGAATTTGCCCAGCGATTGGGTGAGCTTCAACGCAACTATCCCGGTTTTATCGCTGATGTGCGTCAGGTTGGCGCAATGATAGCGATTGAGTTGATAAGTGATGGTGATATCAACAAACCCAATGCGCTGTTAACTCAGGGGATAATTGCTAAAGCTGCCGATTACGGCCTTATTTTGCTGGCCTGTGGTTTTTACGGTAATGTGATCCGTTTTTTACCCCCGCTGACCATACAGCAAGATATCCTGGCTGAGGGTATTGCTAAATTTGAACAACTCTTTCAGGATGTAATACAACTGCAACAGGTAAAAACAGAGTAACTGAATTATAAAATTATGCTCAAACGACTGATCCACATAGATACTTCCTTAGATGAAAGTCTGCAAAGCCAGATCCGTAATAAGCTGGTGGAAGGCATTTTGGTTGGTTCTTTTGCCTTGGGCAGTCGTTTACCTTCGTCGCGTAAATTAGCTGAACAATTAGGAGTGGCACGTAACACAGTGGTGTTGGTATATCAGACGTTGCAAGACGAAGGCTACATCATTAGCAAGGAGCGCAGCGGCATCTATGTGAATGAAAAGATTCATCAAGGATGGGTGAATGATAATGAATTGCACATGGCTTACCAACCCAAGGCCAGTGACAATCAACATCGCTTCAAGGGTACATTGCAAGTCACTAATGACACTGCCTGTCCGGCTGACTGGCAGAAATATAGTTATCCTTTTATTGATGGCAAATTCGATGTCTCTTTATATCCGGTAAAAGAATGGCGTGATGCCAATCAACAGGCAAACGTAACCCGGGAAATAAACCAGTGGTCGCAATTGCAGGGGCTGGGTGATGACCCCATGCTGATTGAGCAAATTCGTACTAAGGTGATCCCCCGTCGAGGAATTCAAGCCAGCAGTGATGAGATACTGATCACCGTTGGCACCCAACAGGCTTTGCATCTCATCAGTCAGTTATTTGTCGATGATACGGTGACGGTGGCGGTGGAAGAGCCCGGCTACCCAGAAGTACGAGATTTATTGCAATACAGCGGTGCAAATTTGCTTTATCAACCGGTCGATGACAACGGTATGCAGGTCAATGAACAATTAGACCGATGCGATATCGTTTACACTACGCCCAGTCACCAGACCCCCACGAGTGTCACCATGTCGATGACGCGACGTCACGAGTTGTTGGATAAAGCCAAAGCCCAAGACTTGTTGATAATCGAAGATGACTTTGAATTTGAAAGTAATTTCTTACGCCAGCCCCATCCTGCACTGCGTAGTCTTGATTCAGGGAATCGGGTCGTTTACATATCGTGCTTATCGAAAGTGCTGGCATCAGGCATTCAAATTGGTTTTATCGTGGCCGACTCAGGGGTGATAAGCGAGCTGAAAAAACTGCGTAAAATGACCATGCGTAATCCGCCGTTAAATAATCAACGGGCAGTGGCCTACTTTCTATCTTTGGGCTACTACGATGCCTTTATGTTGCATTTGCATAAAGTGTTTTTTGAACGCTGGTTGACGCTGCGCGAGGCGCTAAATACCTATTTACCCAACTGTATCGATACGGGTCCTATTCAAGGCGGAACGGCCTATTGGATAACTGGCCCGCCGCAACTTGATGGTGAAAACTTGCGTGAAAAAGCCGCCGAGTTAGGCATTTTAATTGAGCCGGTAAAACGCTACTTCGCCCAAAGCAAACACCCAGAGAACTGTTTTCGAATGGGGATCACCAGTATTCCCAATCATCGAATTCGAGACGGGGTCAGCAAATTAGCTGATCTTATCCATCAGTTGACAGAAGAGCATGAAGAAAAACTGGGAAATGCCAGTGGTAAGCTTTTGAATGATGAAGCGCTACGTAAGTGCTTACCAGGCGCACGGCTAGAATGCCAAATGGTTTATGGCGTGCCTTGTACCATAGACTTACTCCCTGACGGCAGTATGTCAGGTCATACGGGTGGTATCGGTAGTGAAATAGATACCGGCCACTGGTGGATTGAGAACGGTATGTACTGGCGACAATGGAAATTATGGAGCTACGGCGAGGTGAAAGGATTTTATGTGATCATGGATGGCGATCAGATGAAATGGTTTGATCAAAATTACAGCTTCGTGCGTCAATTGGATTTAAAAGGTTATCCTGCGACACTGGACCAATAGCTTTACTAAAACTGGCCCTATATCTTCTGTTCTGGACCCATTAGAGTTTCTTATTATCAAAGGCAAACAATCAGTGTTGCCCGAATGCGAGGAATGTAATGAGTCATTTTGCCATTGCTGGTTTACAACTGGCCTCTTCATACGGAAATAATCTGCAGTCTATCGCTGAAGAAATTGAAAACTGTAAAAAGCGCTTTCCCTGGTTAGATATGTTGGTGTTGGGCGAGCTAAATAGCTTTGGACCAGAGAAAAAATACGCAGAGCCCATGCCCGGTCCCACCGAAACCTTTTACTGCGATCTGGCCAAGCGGCTAGACATTTGGTTGATACCGGGTAGCCACTATGAACAAGATGGTGAGCAGATTTTTAATACTACCTCTGTGATCAATAACCAAGGGCAAGTAGTGCGTCGTTACCGTAAAATATTTCCGTTTTGTCCCTATGAAAAGGGCGTAGATAGCGGCACCGATATTGTGGTTTTCGATGTACCTCAAGGCCGCATAGGTGTGGCTATCTGTTACGATTTATGGTTCCCCGAGCTGGCCCGCAAGATGGCCTGTGAAGGAGCCGAAGTCCTTATCTATCCCACCATGACAGGCACTATTGATCGCGCCATTGAACTCAACTTAGCCAAAGCTACTGCGGCCATAAACCAATGTTATGTCATTGCTATTAATACCGCAGGTGAGCTTGGAAATGGCCAATCTATTTTTGTAGGTCCGCAGGGTAATGCAATCTATATTGCAGGGGATCAGCAAGAAGTCATACCGATTGAGATTGATTTTGCCCAGGTGCGTCGCGACCGCGAGCGGGGTTTACATAATCTGGGCCAGCCACTTAAGAGTTTCCGTGACAACCAGCACATAATTGCAGGTCTAGACAGTAACTCACCAAGCGAATTTTTAGACACACTGGGCCCTTTGAGCGTTCCTGACAAAGATGACAACTCAAAATAGTTCTGGACCAATAACTGGTTCCAATCTGGTACTACGAGTCAGGCTTGCTGTGCTCTAATCTGGAACAACATAATAATAATACGATAACTGGAGTAACACTATGCATTCTGTGAAGTTCAAACACCATTCCATTGCCAAAGCTATCGCCAGTGCTCTGGTGCTAGGTGCACCTGTATATCAGGCTTCGGCGCAGGAAGCCGGCGCGCAAGATGATAAAATAGTCGAGCGCATTGAAGTAACGGCCAATAGACGTACTCAAAGCATCCAAGACGTACCCTACAACATATCGGCGATGTCGGGTGAAGAGCTGAAGAATGGTAAAATTCTCGACTCTACAGAGTTGCTGCGCAGTATTCCCGGCGCAACAGTGGTGGACCGAGGTTATCGTAATTCTGGTGTGATCAGCGGCGTCGTAATTCGCGGCATTAACGTAGATAGCGGCGCACAAGGCGATGTAGCCTTGTCAGCTGTTGCAACAGTCGCGTCTTATGTTGATGACACGCCTCTGCATGCTAATTTTATTCTAAAAGACGTTGAAATGGTTGAGGTTTTACGAGGACCACAAGGCACCTTGTATGGCTCTGGTTCATTGGCAGGTACGGTCAAATATCGTATGAATAAAGCCGAAACCGATGAGTTTTACGGCAGTGCAGGCATGTCCTTTGGACAAACCAAAGGCTCCGAAGGCAACAGCCTGAATATGGATGTTATGGTTAACGTTCCTATTAGCGATAATTTAGCCTTTAGAGCGAATATAGGCCGCATCGACAACGACGGCATTGTTGATTACACCAATGTGTATCAACTCGACAGTGCCAATTATGCACCCGCCGCGCAAGATAACGATCTGGCCGCAGGAGGTGTAAGTTTTCGCAGTGTTGAAGACGCCGATACCGTTGATATTGATTACGGACGTGTGTCGTTATTCTGGGAGGCAACTGAGGACCTGCGACTCAACCTTTCTTATCAAAAACAAAGTGATGAAATCGGCGGCCGTCGTCAAGTTACTCGCGGAACCAATTGGGTAAAGGGTACTGAACAGCAATATGGCGAGTACCAAAATGGTGCTGTGCTGCTGGAACCATCCGAGCGCGATGTTGACTTAACTGCGCTAGAAGCTGAGTGGGATTTGGGCTTTGCAACTCTTACCTCTAGCACTTCAAAGTACAATCATAGTGGCGATTCTGTCAGTGATAATACCGGCTTTTACGCCAAACAGAATTGGTTTGCGGACCTTTATTATGGCTCTCCTCGACCAATGGCACTGGCCGAACGTGGCTACGATGAAGAAGCTTTTGTACAAGAACTTCGCCTAGTATCGAATGAAACCCAAAACAACATTGATTGGGTTATCGGTGCTTACTACATGGATCAAGATACTGTTGCTACTCAGGACAGCTATATGCCGGGTTATCAGGAATGGGCTGGTGCAGCATTCCCGTGGTGGCCGACTATGGCCGATTTCGGCATGGTTTATACTGACAATGACTTTCATTATGTGCGCACCGAAAATTTCAAAGACAAGGCTATTTTTGGTGAGTTAACCTATCATTTCAGTGATGATCTGCGCACTAAAATTGGCGTGCGCCGATTTGATAATACCTTTGTCAACAATACCGAATTACTATTACCTATCTGGCCATTTTTAGGGGCAGAGCCAAGTTTTGAAACTTCAGAAAGTGACACCTTGTTTAAATTCAATATGTCTTATCATATAGATAAAGACACTATGGTTTACGGTACGGTTTCAGAGGGTTACCGACGAGGTGGGGCAAATGCAGTACCCCTCAACGGCAGCCTTGCAGAACGACCAGAGTGGCAACAATATGACTCTGATAGTGCGGTCAACTATGAAGTCGGGGTGAAAGGTTACTTGGATGGCAATAAACACAGTTATAGCCTATCAGCCTTCAGATTAGACTGGAGCGATCCACAATTGAACACCGCATCTACGTGGGGCTTTTTTACTGTCGCTAACGGAGATTCGGCCCGCACCCAAGGTATCGAGCTTGAGTTGCAAGGCTATTTGAGTGACAACATTCATTATGTGTTGGGTTATGCCAATGTTAACGCTGAATTAACGGCTGATTTCATTGTGCCGTCATCAGCTACGGCCGAAGCACCTACCCGAGTTCAGGCGCTAGACGGTGATAGATTACCGGCCTCTCCTAAGCATACTTTGAGTTTGGCCCTTGATTACACTTATGAGATGAGCAATGATTTATATTGGGTAACCCAAGTAAATACTTACTATCAGTCTGACTCACTCAATTACTTGGGTGATAGTGCTTCGTTGCAAACTGAAATTGGCGGTTTTTCATTGTGGAATATGACCTCCAGAGTCAGTAGCGAAGTGTGGGATGTGACCTTTTACGTTAAAAATATCTTTAATGAAGATGGTGTTACCGGCCAGTTGCCAGAAGCCTATATGGGAACCGACCCTGCAGAGAACTTCTTGGGCAACTCTTCAAAAGATTACATCAGCTTACCCAGAACGGTTGGCGTAGCGTTTAATTATCGTTTCTAGCCATTGGCGAGACAATTTTGCAGGCTCGATAGGGCCTGCAAAATACTTCGTTTTCAAGGGGGGAGCTTGATATGCTTAACAGCAACAACCCAACCAGTGACAATGCACATTTAATGACAAATACAAGCGCGCAAACAGCTGAGGATATACTTGAAGATATTCAGCGATTTATCCAGCTAAAACAGCTCGATAGTGCCCGTTCATTGAGTCTTCATCTATGTTCAGAACAGCCAGATTTCGCACCTGCTTGGCATGTTGCGAGTGTAATTGCGATGCTGCAAGACAAGCCCGCTCTTGCCTTGCAACATATCCACCATGCGCTAACCTTGTTACCTGACAATCAACATTGGCAGTTACACAAAGCTCGCTTGTTATTTATCAATCGTCAGCGTGCTCAAGCTCGCGACCTGGCAATTACTCTATCCAACAATTCGCACACCTCGGCAGCCTTTTGTGCAGAGCTGGCCTTATTGCTGAATAAACTTGGTTTGCACCAATTATCCCTCGATTGCTATGCACAGGCGGTGTCTCTTCAACCAGAAAATGCCCAGTTATTATTTAATTTGGCGTCATTGCAGCGGGTGATGGGAAAACTAACTGATGCTCAATGCAGTTTAGACCGGCTAATCAAACTGAATCCTAGAGACAGCGAAGCTTGGCTATTACGGTCTAGTTTGATCAAGCAAACGCCAGAGCATAATCACCTGAGTGAATTAAATCAGGCATTGCAAAAACAACAACAGGGACCTATCGAACGGGCTCAGCTTTACTATGCACAGGCTAAAGAGCTCGAAGACTTACAGCGTTTTGATGAAAGCTTTACAGCATTACAGCAAGGTGCGTCGGTTAGACGAGGGAATATGCAATATTCACTCGACAATGATGTGCAATCACTGGAAAAAATAGCACAGGTATTCGATGCCAGTGTTTTTGAACAATCCATCGCAGGGTGCCAGAGCCGCGAGCCCATTTTCATTGTTGGTTTGCCTCGTACAGGTAGTACCTTGGTCGAACGTATTATTGGCAGTCACACTGATGTGCACAGTGCAGGGGAGCTGAATAACTTTGCAATCGAGATGATGCAGCAGGTTCGAAAGACTCTGTCTAAACCACCCTCGAATAAACTGCAATTGATTGAAGCAACTCGGCATCTGGATTTCAAGGCTTTGGGCAAGAGCTATATTGAAAGTACCCGCCCAGATACCGACGTTTGCCCTAGGTTTATTGATAAACTGCCGCTAAATTCGTTGTACATTGGGCTGATCCATCTGGCTTTACCGAATGCTAAAATTGTCTATGTACAGCGTAATCCAATGGATACCTGTTTGGCCATTTTCAAGCAAATTTTCACCCAGGGTTATCCATTTTCTTATGATTTGGATGAGTTAAGTCGCTATCAAATCGCTCACTACAAGCTTATGGACCATTGGCAACAGGTCATGCCCGGGAAAATTCACACCCTAAGCTATGAAGAATTAGTTGTAGATTTAGAAGGACAAACCAAAGCCTTATTGGCGTATTGCGATCTTCCTTTTCAAGCGCAATGTTGTGCATTTGAACAGAGCTCGGCAGCGGCCACTACCGCCAGTGCCGCACAGGTACGGCAACCGGTTTACACCAGCTCAGTGGGTAAGTGGAAACATTACACGGAACAATTGGCTTCAGTGCAAAAACGATTTGAGCAGGCGGGTATAAAGTGCAAATAATAGCCCTTTTAGTCTTACTGCTTTGCGTGCTCCCGGCATTTAGTACCCCCCTTGATGAGCTAATGGGTGGGGAATCATCTCTACCAAAACAGCCTCTACAAATGGCCGAATTGGTGCCTGACCATGCTAACTCTGATTTACTTGCGGTAAGACAGGGAAAAGTAACACTGGTGATGCAAAAGCATACCGCTAGATTACGCCCAATAAATTCGAGAAAGTTAGACTCCAGTGGACGTGAAGTTCTGCCTGATATGGTTATCAACTGGGCACAAAGTGAATTGGGCGAAATTATCCCTGATAAACGGCACCTTATCTTGTCTGACAACCCTTATTGGGACTATTTCGTCGGTGTCGGTATGTTGTGGCCTGCACAGCAAAAAAATGGTGTTCGCAGAGTTTCCATGCCCTTTGCTCTTGTCGAAAAAAACGAGAATTGTGTACACAATGGTGTTGTGGTGTTTGACATCGATGCAGCTAACAAAGCGCAGCACTTTTATTATCAAATAAGCAGTGAAACCTGCGCCTATTTTAAAGCCGATTTTTGGGGAATAGGCGCGACTATTCAAACCCCTGAGGTAGAGCTCGATAGTAAGCAGATCATAGCGTCATATCATCATGCTAAGCAGCAACGTTTATTCACCCGTCCACTTCGCGCATTGACCGACAAAAACCCGAAGTTGGATGTGGAAAACTTCGGTTTGCCTAAGGCCGTCGCTGCTACAGATATGAGCGTATTCGGCTTGGTAATCGACGATGTCCATTATGTTTCAGATTGTCAGACACGAGCGGGTCTTTACCCTTTTTGCGAGCAAATGGTATTACCGTCTTATTCCACGGCAAAGACACTGTTCGCCGGAGTGGCCATGCTATACCTAGAAAAGCAATATGGTGATCTATTCGAACAGCCGATTAATAAATGGGTAGCACAGTGCCAAGGAAGTAACTGGGAAGGGGTAACCTTTGCTCATTTGCTTGATATGAGTTCTGGTAATTTCGACTCTGCAGGTTATGCAGTGGATGAGGCATCGAAACAGAAATTGGCATTTTTCACCGCCAAGAGCAACCAGCAAAGATTGGATTTTGCCTGCAATCACTATTCACGTAAAAAACCGCCCGGTAGTACCTTTGTGTATCACACCTCGGAAACCTACTTATTGGGTGCAGGCTTGAATGCTTATATAAAGGAAAAGCTCGGTAAAGATGCGGATATATTTAATGACGTATTACATAAACAAATTTTTCAACCCTTGGGCCTAAGCCAGATAACCGCCGTCACCCGCAGAACCCAGGACAGCACTCAGCAACCCTACAGTGGTTATGGATTGTTTTTCAGCCGCGATGACTTGGTAAGACTCATTCGTTTCATTGGGCTACAAGCCAATGCGTCCCAGCAATCTAGCTTATTATCCTCAGTTCATCTGCAAGCAGGGTTACAACAAAACCCTGAGAATAGAGGCCTGACGACTGACTATGCCCATATTCGATATCAACACAGTTTTTGGGCTAAAAAATTCGATAAAAGGTCGGGGTGCAAAATACCATCTTGGGTGCCGTTCATGTCGGGCTTTGGAGGTATCACCTTGGCACTATTGGCCCATGGCAATAGTTATTACTATGTAAGTGACAGCCATCAATATGATTGGTCTGAAGCCGTGCCTGAGCTTAATAAACTAAACTTAATTTGTGATAATTAGGTGTCTGCACCTGTGTCGCCAACTGCTATGGAGAAGTAAATGACTAGCGAAAAAAGCGGCCACCATGCTCAATTAACCAAATGGAAAGTCTCTGCCAATGGAGTATTCGCCCGTATTTTTTTGGCCTTCTTAACTACCGCAGGGATTTTTTACATCAATATTATGCCTGCTTTGGTCAGTGGCTTAAAACAAGGTTTGAACTTTACCAATCAGCAAGCCGGATTTGTCAGTTCAGCAAATTTGTATGGCGCTGCCGCTGGGGCACTTCTAGCGGTTTTTCTCGTTAAACACATTAACTGGAAAAAATGGGCTTATGTATTACTCATAGCGATTCTGGCCCTTGATTTTGCCAGTATTTTTATCAGCTCGTCGAATCTGATGATCTCAGTCAGATGTGTGCATGGATTGGTTGGCGGACTGCTGGTTGGCATTGGCTTCGCGGTGATTTCCCGTACCCAAGATGCGGATAAAACCTTCGGGTATTTGTTACTGATTCAATGGGGACTCGGTGGTTTAGGCATCATGTATCTACCGGCAATGGTGCCTGAGTTCGGCACCTCTGCACTGTTTGTGGCGCTGATGAGCTTCACCTTTGTTTCGCTATTGATGTTACCCTTTTTACCTGAGTATCCCGTGGCGGCGGTGGACCCTTTGGCATTGGTAAAAACCTCGGTTAGGCGCAAACCTTTGATACTCAATTTAACCGCAATATTCTTGTTTCAGGCTGCCAATATGGGCTTGTTTGCCTATGTAATTGGTTTGGGCAGAGCGCAAGGATTGACGATGGAATTTATGAGTCCCGCATTGGCAAGTGCTAGTTGGGTAGCGTTATTTGGTTCTTTACTGGTGATCCTCATAGGCACAAAGTACGGTCGCGCGATTCCACTGATAGTAGCTATTCTATTAACCGCGTTGTGTAGTTGGGCGCTGATATATAGTGAAATTGCCAGCGTATACTTGCTAGCGAATGTGATTATCGGCATTACCTGGGCTTTCGTCTTGCCCTATATGTTTGGTATCTGTTCTGAGCTTGATAAAGCTGGGCAATTGGCTGCGTTAGGCGGGTTTGCTTCAAAAATGGGCTTAGCCTCTGGCCCCATGGTGGCTGCATTTATGTTAACCGAGGATGATTATCAACTAGTCATCTACGCCGCTGCTGGTGTGCTGATTGTCGCCGCTGCAATGGTATATATGCCTGCTAGGCTGTTAGATAAGTCCAAGTAATGCAGGGCTTTTATGGCTGGACCAAAGCAGGTCAAACAACTGGTTCTATGTTCTGATGGTTAAATTACCTATGCTGGATTGAGTGGATTTGTAGCAAGATTTAGCGCTTAAATCATAGGATGTGTTGGGCTGATGAATCTGTAAATCCTGTCAGCAACGATAATCGCACAGGTACATACTTATGATTAGCACAAAACAGTTCATACTACTTCTGGGGATACTCCTCAGTTGCCAAAGTAGCGCCGATATAATCTTCAATGATGACTTTCAAGACGGTAACTTCAGCGGATGGGTCATCAGTGGCTCAGGGAGTGCCGCCTATGCAAATAATTATGCCGGCAATTACTCTTTAAGACTGCGCAATAATAAAGCCGCCACACATACCTTTTCCACTGCCAATTTTACTGCAGTTTCAATCACTACCAGTATTGCTGCAGCATCCCTTGAGTCTGTGGAACAATGCGTTGCACAAGTTTCAGTTGACGGTGGTAGTAACTGGACAGCCATCAATACTGTGGTAAACGGCCAAGACGACGGAGTCACTTTGTACACTAACTCCGCGTCGCCAACGGGCATAGATAACAACAGTCAAGTGGCTGTTCGTTTAAAAGCCCAAGGCAATAATAATTCTGATTACTGTTATTTCGATGACATTGAAGTTAGCGGCACCTCGAGCGCCACACCGCCTTCGTGTGATTACGATTGTTTGTCAGGTTCAGGCACGGTGTCGCGCTCTGAACTGAGTTATAGCACTTTGCAAAGCGCCGCAACGGGGACGTTAGTTGACATGTCGGCTTTTACCTTACCGAGTAACGCAGCTAATCCGACTAATAACTTCCAGGGAAACCTGAATTTTACAGCGGTTGTGCGAGGCTGGGGGAGTGTTAAGGATAGTTACAATTATGCGGCTATTACTGATATCAAGAAGCTACCTGATTTTAGTTATGAGTTTGTTCAGCACGGCAGCCATCTAATTCCAGTCGATCGAGGTTTGCAGATCACCAGTCATTACTTGTGGCAGCTTATTCTTGAACCCGGTCGCGTTTGGGACGAAAGTGCTGACAATGGTTACAGCCGAGCCAGTATTCCTTTTGCCCTGCAAGAGTATGGTGCTAATTGCACCCACAATGGGGTATTAACTTTCCTGTTTAAATCAGACGGCTCTATGTCCAAAGTAGCCTACGAAATCGCCTCTGAAACCTGTGAATATTATCAGTTCAATTCGTGGGGTAGGTTAGATGCTAGTTATACACCCGCAGCGGTGACAAACGCAGGGCAAATCAAAAGCGACTATGAACAGGAAGTGTCTAATCGGATGTTGATTAAACCTCTTTCCGCTTTGGCAACCGATTACCCTAGCGCAGGCCTTAGCATAGCGACCCTTGGTAGTGAACAAACTGCGGCCAATCGATCGGCTTTTGGTGTTGCCTATAATGGAGTGAACTATGTGGCTGATTGTGACACCAGACAAGGTGTCTATCCCTATTGCGAAGTGATGAGTTTGCCTTCCTATTCAGTGGCTAAGTCGACCTTTGGCGCTTATGGCCTGATGGCGCTGGAACAGCTATATAGCGGAGCGAAAAACGCCAGTGTTGCCAGCTATGCGACAGGCTGCTCCAGTTCGCAGTGGACAGATGTTAGTTTGGAAAATGCGCTGGATATGGCAACGGGCAATTATACTTCTGCTGGTTTTGAAGTAGATGAAGCTTCTAGCGCTATGGCCAACGGCTTTTTTCTGGATTACACCGACAGTGGCAAGACATCTTTCAGTTGTAGTTACACACGACAAGCTACGCCCGGCACCAGTTGGGTATATCACAGTAGCGATACCTATTTGCTTGGCAAAGCGATGGACCAATACTTGGGACAAGACACCTACAACTGGTTGGTCGACTATTTGTATAAACCTTTGGGATTGAGTCCATCAACTTATACTACGGTTAGAACCTTTGATGCAGCCAGTCAGGCCATGGCAGGGTTTGGATTGACCTATCACGTGGATGACCTGGTTAAATTAGGTGAACTGCTGAATAACGACAATGGCAACATCGGTGGTACTCAGAAGCTTAAAGTGTCCATGGTGGATGAAGTACTGCAAAATACTAGCTATCACGGCTTGAATGCTGGCACTAACGTCGATTCCTATGACAACGGCTTCTGGATTTGGAAAGCCGACGCAGCGCTGGGATGTAGCGGCGATTTATACATCCCTTATATGTCCGGATTTGGTGGTATAGGTGTAGTATTACTGCCGAATAATATGCTGTATTATTTTGTCAGTGACAACAACGAGCACAGCTTCGTAAATAGTGTTGCAGAGTTAGATAAGCTAGGGGATTTTTGTAACTAACTAGACTCAATATACTGCCGTGTGCTGATTTGAACACAAGGTATGCGGCTGAAGTCTCCCATAGACATATTTAGTGTGAAAGCTGACGAAAATTTTCCGTCAGTTTTTTTTTGAGCTTCAAATTTGTAGCAAGTAGTCTTTTCAAAACTGTTCATTTTTCACAAATTAGGGTTATCTCCTACTTGTCTTTCTACAACAGCCAATCCAGGCGCGTTCATCAGCCTATAGCTTAAATTTAGCCACGATTGCACCTAGTTCACTTGCTTTGCTGCGTAGGGTTTCAGAAGTTTGATTATTCTGCCGTGCAATTTCACTTAGTCCTGAAGTTTGCTCGGATATTTCAACTATCCGTCGACCAATGTCGCTGCCTACTAAACACTGCTCTTCGGATGCGGTTGCAATCTGAGCGTTCATATCGGTGATGATGCCTACGGAATTAGCTATATCGCTTAATGAATTTGATGTTTCAACTACACTTTTTTCAGCGGCATCACTGCTTTTCATACTCCGCTCCATGGCATCAACCGCAGAGCGCGAGCCGGTTTGTAGTTTGTGGATCATTTGCTGTATTTCTTCGGTGCTCCCTTGGGTTTTGCTAGCCAAGTTGCGTACTTCATCCGCAACTACCGCAAATCCTCTGCCTTGTTCACCGGCTCTTGCTGCTTCGATGGCTGCGTTAAGAGCCAGTAGGTTAGTTTGCCCAGCAATACTTTCAATCACTTGCAATATAGCGCTGATATTTTCAACGTCGGTGCCGACGTCTTCTACGACCTTGCTAGCCTTGCCTATTTCATTCATTAACACACCCATTTCGGTGCTACTTTTGTTGACTTTCTCTAAGGCCACATCGCCATAACTATTGGCTTTACGGGCAGCTTCAGCGGCATTTTCAGCATTATGAGACACTTCTTGCGCAGATGAAGACATTTGGGTTGACGCCGATGCAACCAATTCAATGGCATCGCGTTGCTGTTCACTCACCTGATTAATACTATCGGCTTGGGTGACTAGCAAATCAGTAGCTTGGTTTACATCCTTCGCCACCGAGGTAACGCGCAGCATATCTTGTTGAAGTGACGTTAAAAACCGGTTTAAATTTTCAGCCAACATACCGGTTTCAAATTTATCTTGAACAGGGACTCTTTGGGTTAGATCGCCGTTACCTACGCCTAGTTTCTGTATTGATTCAGACACGGTATTTAACGGCGTCAAAATTGAAGCAACGATATATATACTGGCCACTATCATCAGAGCTATTACGATTAACGAGATAATAATCGTAGTGGTCATAATGCTAGTGCGCACTTCTTTGATCTTATGCTCAAAAACCTGTACTTCTTTATCGATACTATCAATGTATATTCCTGCACCTATCATCAAGTCCCAGTTGGGCAAATAAATCGCATAGGATAACTTGGGGGAGGCAATCTTTTCATCTTGACGCGGAAGGTGATAGGTAACGAACTCATTGCCACTACCGAAGCCATTTTTTCGACCGGCGCTGACTAGGTCATTAATTAAAAATACATTGTTTACGTCTTTAAATTCTTTGTAACTTTTACCGATCCCGGCATCGCCACTACCGCTAAATACACGAACTGAGTCACCATCATAACCAAAAATATAGCCATCTGAACCAAATTCCATTCTCTGCATCAGTTTGACTGCATCTTCACGGCTGCCTCCTGATTCATATATGGGCCTGATAGTTTTATAGGCCATATCAACCACGTTTTTAAGTTCCCCTTTTTTTGCATCTTTGAGCAAGGTAGTAGCAGATTTAACTTCGGACTCCACCAGATTACCAATTTCTATGAAGGTGACTGACAACAGCGCAATAGCAGTGATTAAAATAGGTACGATAGTACCCAAGAAGAGTCTATGACGGATAGATAGTTTATTTAGCATATATTTTTTGTACCCTTAGAGTGGTATCTACAATGTTATCGGCCGAATTTGATTTGTCTGGAATTGGCTGAAGTTATTGTTTAATAGCGTTTTTAACTGATAGTCAAGGATAGACTGTTAATTTGTACTTAAAACTGATCCACGATTTGCATCTAAAACTGATCCACCCAAGTAGTCTTATATGACCATAATCATGTTTTAGTTTCTAGCGCTTTTTCTCCTTTGATTTTTTAGTCGATTCTTTAAATCTGTAGCTGTCATTCCCCGTTTCGATGATGTGGCAATGATGGGTTAACCTGTCTAGCAAGGCTGTTGTCAGTTTTGCATCACCAAACACGTTTGACCATTCAGTGAAGTTCAGATTGGTGGTGATAAGTACGCTGGTTGTTTCGTAGAGTTTACTTAATAAGTGAAACAGTAAGGTGCCGCCTGCTTGACTAAAGGGCACGTAGCCTAATTCATCCAACACGACTAGATCACAATTCGCTAAACGATTTGCCATGCGGCCAACATGGCCCGCTTGTTTCTCTAACTCAAGCGTATTGACCAGTTCAATTGTGGATAAAAAGCGTACGCGATATTGATGGTGCTGAATGGCTTGCACTCCAAGTGCTGTCGCCAAATGGGTTTTTCCTGTGCCAGGGCCACCAACGAACACCGCATTTTGACAATCTTCAATGAACTCGCAACGATGTAAACCTCTGATGAGGTATTCATCGACTTCACTTTCGCTGAAGTCGAAGCCATAAATATCTCGGTAAACAGGGAATCTGGCCGTCTTCATTTGGTAGGCGATGCTACGCACTTCTCTATCGGCCACCTCGGCTTTTACGAGGGTATCGAGTATGGGTAAGGCTTGTTTATAGGCGGGTGAATCTTGCGAGGTTAACTCGGCAACACTGCTTGCCATGCCGTGTAGTTTAAGTATTTTAAGAGTGTGTAATAAGGCTTCAGTGTGCATGACGTTTTCCTCTTAATGTGTCGTAGCGTGATGTGTCGCTGGTCGGTTCGGTGACTAATTGCAGGCCGTTAATAATGGGGACTGGCGCAGGGGCTGAAGGGGCAAGTAGCCGACTCAGGCAATTCATAACATGTTGTTTGGAAGGACATCCCACATCTAAGGCCATTTCAACCGCCTTCACGACATCGGCTTCATCGTGATGTAATATCAGCGATAACACCTCAACCATCTCCTTATCTCCACGCTCACGTTGCAATAGAATGGATTGCAGGTGTTTAAAGCTATCGGGCATGGTGTTGAACGGTGCGCCATTGCGAAGTGCGCCCGGTTTACGCTGCGCGACAAGCAAGTAGTGTTGCCAGTCATACACGACTTTCCCCGGTATATCATGGCTGCTCATGAACACGCGGTTGTGCTCCGCTATTTTCTGGCCCTGCGCAATGAAGGCAAGTCGGCCTGGATAAACTTGCAGGCTGATACGCCGGTTAGCGAAGCTAGCGGGCACAGAGTATTTATTGCGGTCGAAGTTGACTAAGCAGGTGGAAGATACCTTTTTCGTGTGCTCAATGAAGCCATCAAAGGGGGCATTCACCTTCATCAGCTGCCGCTGCTCCTGATACCACACATCCTCAATGGTGCTATCTCTAAACTGCGGGTGCTTGCGTGTTTGCCAGTCTTTTATACACGCATTCTCCAGCCAATCATTGAGTTCGGTGAGTGAGCTAACACGCGGCAGGCGTTGCCAGATAACCGAGCGGGCATCACGTACATTTTTCTCTACCTGGCCTTTTTCCCAACCCGCCGCCGGATTGCAGAAGTCAGCTTCAAACAGATAATGACTGACCATAGTCAGGAAGCGGCGATTAACAATGCGCTCTTTCCCCCTTTGCACCTTATCAACCGCTGTTTTCATGTTGTCGTAAATACCACGCTCGGGCACGCCATTGAACACCCTAAACGCATGATTATGGGCATCAAACAGCATTTCATGGCTTTGGGTAAGATAGGCTCGCAGGATAAAGGCTCGGCTGTGACTGAGTTTGAAATGAGCGACTTGCAGCTTGGTTTTACGGCCATCGATGAAGGCATAGTTTTCACCCCAATCGAATTGAAAGGCTTCACCTGCGGCAAACTCTAATGGCACGTAAACCTGATTAGATGCAGCTAGTCGCTGCTCTTCACGCCACTTGCGTGCAAACGCAGCAACCCTGTCATATGAGCCTGAATAGCCAAGCGGCAATAAGTCCTCATAAAGGTTTTTAACGGTTTTGCGCTCTTTCCTGCGCCGCCTGGCTTCACGTTTAAGCCAGCTAATAAGCAGTTCTTCGAACTCGTCGACTTTGCCCAAGGTCTGCCGCTTAGTGTAAACAGGCTCAGCAATGTCCTTTTTGAGATAACGACGTACTGTATTGCGAGACAATCCAGTGCGTTTAGTAATTTCTCGTTGGGACAGCCCATCACGAAAATACCATCGACGCATAACACTTAATAATGACACATCTATCACTCCACATTCTCCTGCTTAGAGGCGGCAGGAGGTATTAAATATGTGGATCAGTTTTAGATGCAAATTAGGGGGTAAAGTGGATCAATTTTGGATGCAAATTAACAAATTTATTAACATCTTCACCATAACTTTTAATGTAACCGGTTTCAATTTATTTTTGATAAATAGTTAATCCGAATATTATAGGTCATATATAGTAGTAAAAATCAGATTTTATCGGTTGAAGAATTTAGTAACCGGTTTCTTTTCTTAGATTATTGTGAGTCTTAAAATTGAGCGGGCTAGAGTTCAATATCGAAGGATAAGGTCCACTTAACAACTTTTGCGACTAAGCTGGTAACTGAGATGGGTTTAGTTACGTAATCACTCATACCTGCTTGCAGACACTTGTCCTTTTCACCTTTCATTGCGCTGGCAGTAACTGCGATTATGGGAATCAGCTTATAGGGCTCACCGGCTTTGCCTTCTCGAATAAGATTGCTGGCTTGATAACCATCTAGTATCGGCATTTGGCAGTCCATAATCACACATTGAATTGGTTGATTATCTTGCAATGATTGGATCAGTTTATGGATGGCAACTTTTCCATTTTCCGCTCGCTCAAAGGTCAAAGGTAGGTCTGACAATACACCTATTGCAACTTCAATATTGATTTCATTGTCATCAACAATTAATACTCTGGCACCGGCAACCTTAGCAATATCTTCAGCTGAGATGGTTTCAAGTTGTTCGGTTTGGGTCAAACTGCCGGGTAAGTCGTTTTGCTCTTGCCAATTTTGCTCTGAGACCTTCTGTAGAAGATGATTGAGCATGATTGGCTTGGAAATAAACACCGGAGAGATGTTTCTAAATACTCGTCTAGGCTCAGCGCTACGCTGTAAAACAACTATCTTAGCTATTTTATACTTAGCTTTTAGAAGGGACAAGCATAGATTGTCTATTTGATTGATGTGTCGGTATTGAGCGTCAATAAAAATCAAGTCCGGCATATTACTGGGCGCGTCTTTACCGCTGGAAAGCCAGTCTTGAGTAGATGTTTCATCTACTACTAGACATCCATTGGCTTGTAATATTTTACCCAGATTTTCTCTGACTTGGCTAAAAGGCGTTAAAATAACTGCGGTTTGATCTATCAGTTTTGGGACAGGTGTGAAAGTCGTCGTTTCAGTGACAGGCAACGCTATACTGAAGGTGAAAGTACTTCCGTGCTCTTTTTCAGATTGGAAAACGATATTGCCATTAAGCAACTCGACTAATTGTTTGCAGATCGATAATCCTAAACCAGTGCCGCCATATTTTGCCGCTACGCTGCTATCTTCCTGAGAAAATGCTTGAAATAATTTGCGCTGATTTTCCTCTGCAATGCCTATTCCCGTATCGCTGACAGAGCAATGCAATACTAGCTTTTGGTCTGCATCGACTTGAGTGCAGGCGGTAACCTTGACATATCCTTTGGATGTGAACTTAATAGCATTATTAATTAAATTCGTCAGGATCTGCGAATAGCGATGGGGATCACTAGTAATCCGTGTGCAGTGAACATCTACTAAATCTAATATGAATTCCAAATCTTTTTCATTGGCCTTGACCGCCATACTTTCACACAATCGTTCGATAAGCACAGAGGGATTGAAGGATTGAATGTCGAGGTCCAACTTTCCTGCCTCTATTTTTGATAAGTCTAATACATCATTGATTAACACGGCTAAAGAGTTGACGCTAACTTCGGTCATGTCTAAATATTTCAATTGGCGTTTGGAGAGGGGCTCCTTTTTGATTAAATTTAAGGTACCAATAATACCGTTCAATGGGGTGCGCATTTCATGGCTAATATTTGAGATAAAGGCACTTTTAACGTGGCTTGATTTCTGTAACTCGGCGGTCCTAGCCGCGACTTTAGTCTCTAATTCTGTATTTGCTTGGCGTATTTTTTCATCCGCAAGTCTTTCATTAGTGACGTCTCTAATAATAATAGCAGCACCTTTAAATTGACGGTTATCCTCAAGAATTGGGGACATAGACAGGGCTAGGTATTTAATACTGTGGCTTGCATCTGAAATGGTGGTTTCTGCAGACTGAGGCTCGCCTTTGGACAGCTTATCTATACGATTTCGGATATCAACATTTGGGAAAAGTGACAAATGCTCAATGGATTGACCGTGAACAAAGTCTGCTTCATAGCAAAACAAATTGCGCGCAGCCCTATTCCAGCTAGTTATATGACCATCTTTTGTCAGTCCAATTATGGCATCATTAGACCCATCAACGATGGCGTCGGATTGAGCACGGGCTTCTGCTAATTCCTGGCTTTTGCGCATACTACGGTCAAATACTTTCAGCACGATCAGTAATATAATGGAAACAATCGACAAAAAAGCATAGACATTTTTCCGTCTTTCCATTGCTAATTGCCGTACATGGCTCTCTGGGGTCAATAAGTTGGCCAGTAAAAAACCATTTTCAATGTCTCCACTGAGCATGATTTTTTTATTATAAGAGTAGGCTTTGTGACCTGCATTGCTTTGCAATGCGACGCTGGAAAGTAAACTTTTCGGGAGTTTTTTGACTTGGTAGTAGTTGTTCCACGTTTTATCTGGCGAAAGGTCACGACTGAACAGCACTTCACTATTGGGATGGATCAAGAAAAATCCTTCACTATCAGTCAAGATCAAAAAGGAGGGAGAAGCGGCAGTTTTATTCAATGACAGAAGTAACTCATTGACATTTACATTAACAATAATGAAGCCAAAACGGCTCATTTGCTGATCAAAAATAGGTAGGGATAATCGTAACATTGGTCGGTATGGAAAATCGATTTTACCAAATTCTCTATTAAGCGAAATCGACGACATATAGATTTCACCATCAGAAAGCGCGGTGCTAGCGAAGTAATAATCTCGATCGCTTTTACTCTGAAGCTGGGCTTGGTGTGTTACTTTAACTCCCCCACCAGAGCGCTCTACTCTGATGAGCTCCATGCCTCGCTCATCAGCACTAACAACACGCAATTGTTCAACTTCAGAATTATTTTGAATGAAGGCGATAAAAATAGTTTCAAGTCTGTGCTTCCATTGTTCGTATGTCGTCTTGTCTTGTGGATCTATGCCCTCGTTGGCTTCAGCTCTGGGTAAGCCCGAAATCGGTGGGGTCGCATGGAGAAAGCGCAAATTGTCCCTATATTTAGCCAACTTCTGTTGAATTTGATTATTAATTTGTTCCGCACTGCCACTTAAATCAGCCTCGACTGAGGACATAACAGACTGGTTTAATTGGGTTTCAAATAGGAAGACGGTGACTGAAAAAATTAAAGCAATTATCAGCAGAGCAGTGCTAAATAGATGGCGGCCATTGCCTAAATATTTTTTAAAGTTTAATAGTGAATTCAACGACACCTAACCATTTCTCCGCACTGCTCACTCACAACAGAGCAGTTGTGGTGAATTTACTGACCTTTAAGGTATACCACATATTCTGGTTTTTCGCTCAAATCAGTAGTGGATGATGGCTAAGGTGATATTCATTTATCAGCTAGTGGCAAAGTTTGAGCAATTTGGTCATTATCAGCTTTTAAGTATAGTTAAAAGGTTAACTTGGCCCCTTTAGCCGGCCGTATTTTTGAAGAAATTGATTTTTGGTGTGTAAAATTATCCAATTTAGATTTTTATCTGTTTGATAACGCTCATTTAATGATAACTAGCTGAATATTCAGTATAGTGTTTTGAGTCGCGTCTTTTGATGCATAGAGTTGGTGAGCAAACTAGACATAGGCTGAGATGAGCAGTTAGTGGATATCAATCAATTTTTTTTGGGTGACTGGCAAGTCTCTCCTGCAAGTAACAGTCTGCGTTTAGGCAAAACCGTTAATGTGGTTGAGCCTAAAGCGATGGATGTATTGTTACTGCTTTGTCAGAATTCTGGCCAAGTGCTAAGCGCTGATCAAATTGTGAATCAATGTTGGGGGAGTAGTGAAATGGGTGACAACCCGATTCACAAAGCTATTAACCAACTACGCAAAGCGCTAGGCGATAGCGCGGCAAACTCCATTTATATAGAAACAATTCGTAAACGCGGTTATCGGGTCATTGCTGAGGTTGTGTTTCCCCATGATGACCAAAGTCGAGCCGAAAAAAGTAGCTGGCAGGGTAGCTCTCCTTTTATGGGCTTGAACGCTTATGAGCCTGGCGACTCTGCAATATTTTTTGGCCGCCAAGTACAAATCAATCATTTACTCACTCGTTTAACAGAACAGCTAGCGCGCAATCGTACTTTTAGTCTTATTCTTGGTCCTAGTGGTTCGGGTAAGTCTTCACTAGTTAACGCCGGCGTTCTGCCGCGTCTGTTCAGTGACAAAGGCGTCAATGGTATTGGGGTGCTTAGCTATGCCAGTATTGATTTCGCAAACATCAATAAAGGTCGACTCTGGATAGATATAGCCAGCTCATTATTGGATTGGGACGTGGGTGACGTGCCTGTTTTTGATGGAATGAGTGCCGATAACATCGCACAAACATTACAAAGTGATCCTCAATCGATAGCAACTCAATGTCTCAATGCCATAGAAAATTCAGTCTTGGCAAATAGATATGTTTACCCACGTTTGTTTTTATTCATCGACCGCTTGGAAGTGTTGATATCTTCACCATTGTTTGAGCCTGGCGAACGTCAATCGTTATTGAATGCCATTGAACACTTAGCAGTGAGCGGTGCGGTGATTGTTTTCAGTGCCTGTCGAAATGATTTCTACCCATTAGTGGTAACTTATCCCGCTTTGATGGCAGGTAAAGAGCAGGGTGCCCATTTTGATTTAACTGCGCCATCTACGGCTGAGTTAAGCCAAATGATCCGTTTGCCGGCCATTGCAGCAAATCTGCAGTGGTCAAAAGATCCACAAAGTGGCATGCAATTGGATGAATTGCTTGTTATTGAAGCGGCTAATCATCCTGATTCACTACCTTTATTACAATACACTTTACAAGAGTTGTATCTGCAACGCAGCGGCGATGAAGAGTTGCTGGTTGAAGTCTATCAAGACTTGGGAGGGATCGAAGGCGCGATAGGTAAAAAAGCGGAAGAGGTATTCGCCAGTTTCCAGCAAGATAATCAAGCCGAATTGGAATATGTTTTGTCTTTGTTAGTTACCCTTAGCCAAGATGGCGAAAACCTTACAAGCCGAGCCGCTCGCTGGTCACAACTTGAGAATGAGCAGCAGACAAATTTCGTACAAGCCATGGTAGATCATCGATTATTTGTCTCTCATTTACGTAATGCAGAGCCCTGTTTCAGTGTTGCGCATGAGGCACTATTGCGGCGCTGGTCTAGAGTGAAAGATTGGATTGGCAAACACAAAGAAAGTTTAGCGGTAAAAAGTCGCTTAACCGAGCAAGCCCAACGCTGGTTAGCTGAAAACAATAGCCCCGCTTACTTGCTCAGTGACGGTAAACCGCTCCAAGAAGCATTGTTACTAAAGCAAAGTAGCGAATTGATGTTGCAAGCTGATGAACTCGCGCTAATTGACGCGTCACAGTCTGTAGTTAAGCACAAGCGCTGGTTTAAACGTAGCGTGGTCCTGTTGCTTTGCATCCTAACTCTAGTCTCTATTTTTATGAGTTTCCGCAGTCAGCAAGCCGAGCAGCTCGCTCAACAAAAACGCGCAGAGGCTGAAAGTCTCTTGGGTTTTATGGTTGGTGAATTTGCCGACAAACTCCGCAGTGTAAAGCGGATGGACTTACTGGATGGAATTAGTAATAAAGCGATTGAATACTTTAGCCTCGATGAACCTATTGAGGGTAAAGGATTTCAGGCTCTTTTGGGTTCTCAAACCACCAACCTTAACAGCCATTTTCAACATGCTCAAACCCTGCATGCCATGGCGGAGGTGGCATATTCCAGACATAAATATGATGAAGCCAAACAGGGATTTCAGGCCGCTAAGCAGCGTTTGGAACAATTACTGCTGCAAAAACCTGAGGATTTAGAATTACTTAAAATGCTTGGAGCCAATGCATTTTGGTTGGGTCAAATTGATTATGATGACGATAAGTTTATCTCAGCCCAAACATCGTTTCAGCAATATTTGACGTATAGCCAACAAATGGTGGAACTTGCCCCAGGGGATTTGGACAGCCTTCAAGAGCTTTCTTTTGCACATAATAGTCTAGGCTCACTGGCTATATCACAACGACAATATAATGAGGCTAAACAAGCATTTTCCCTATCTCTTGAGTTGAAAACCAAAGTACTAGGCCAAAACCCCGATGACTTGACCCTGATAGCAGATAAAGCGGAAGCCCTATCTTGGCTAGCTAAAACATCTGAACATTTAGGTAAGCTCAATGAGGCCTTGGAATATTATTATCAAGGACAAAGAGAACTTGAGAGGGCGCTGCAATCGAGTGAAAATGATGCCTACGCTATTGAAAGTCTTATTTATATTCATTCCCACCAAACCAAAATTTTGCAATATTTAGGTAAAAATACGCTAGCTTATGAACATAATTTATCTTCCCTTGGCTTGGTCAATAATTTATTGCAACAAGACCCAGAAAATAAATTCTGGCAGCAAGATAAGTTATTGGTTCAGTTGTCACAGTTACTCTTGGCTGAAAAGATGCAAAGCGAGGGTGAGTTGAATTCAACAGTTGATACGGCAGCACTTGCTGCCTATATCGAATCGCAAGTTACCGAGTTACCCACATTACGATTAGACTTAGCTGAATTTTATCAGAGCCGACAGCATTGGCAGAAAAGTGAAAACATTTTGCAAGGCATAAAATTGCAGCTAGCCAATGGTCCTGCTGGCGCACAAAACCCACAGGTTTTGCCCAAATTAGAGATGTTATTTGCTCGGCAAAGATGGGCAGCCCAAGACCTTAGTACTATGCATCAACATTGCATGGCGGCGATTAAGCAGCTCCAACCAATTGTTGATAAGAGTCTCGAGGCGCAATTTAATCTACTTTATTTGCAAGCGCATCAATGTAGACAGGAAGAATTTAAAATTTCCAAATTGATACAAAATCTACAAAACATGAACCTTTATATACCAGCTAACTTTTTTCCTTAACCTATAAGAGTTGATAAAATGACCACAGACAGCAGAGTTCCACAGTTTAATTTTGGTGTTTCCGTTGATATCTCCACAAATACTTGGGTGATTTATGACGAAAATGACACGCCCACGACTAAGCCAGTCACGGTAACAGTCGACAACACACAAATCATTTATACTTTACGACCTAATACTGAGTCTTTGATATTTGTTGATCCTAGCATCAAACATGGTCCAACCAACGACCTGAGTTATGGAATATCCCCTAACAACCAAGTCCTGACAGTGGTAGATTCTGATGCAGATTCAGGAGACATAGATCTGTACTTGGTAGTCGCGACTTCAAGTGATCCAACTAAGCATTACACTAGTCCTGATCCACAAATAAAGAATCGTCCTACAGAATAATTTAATAAATTCATTCGCCACTAACTTGGTTCTAAGTAATTCATCCTCGTTGAGTCTACATTTCAAAGGGGATGTGTTCGAGATTCCAGTTTATTTGTTCAGGCAAGTAATCGTTATCCGCATTCATCTCCACTTTTCACTTCCCAAGCGTTACCCGCACGAGAATTTTTCAGCCCCTCCTGTAAATAAATATTGCATTAAATTCAATTAATACAATAACTTATAATTAGAAGGTTACCGGAAGGTTAAACCCGTAATATTTATTTAGACTTTCTACCATCAGAGCAAATCAACTACACAATTTTGTATAGGTAGCAGGTCTAAAATATGTTTAACGCAAAAATAAATTCAGATAATGACTGGGTAACAACACAGAGTTTTCAGACTAACTCTAACTTTGACCGTTATAATATGGCAGATAATTCTGGTGCGGTTAATTTAGATATGATTGGAGCATCTGTTTCATCTTGCTCAAATTCATCGGTCGAGAATGAAAGCAATCAAGCGCTATCCACCATGATAAATTGCATTGGGGAAGGTATCTTCATTACGGACTTCAATGGAGTGGTAGTCATGATTAATCCGGCAGCGGCAAAACTATTCGGTGAAAGTCGTGAGGCATTGATTGGCCAATCGATATTAAGTTTTATGCCTGACCGTCAAGTACGTGAATATATGTCTTTACTTGATTCAGCCAAACGGGAAGAAGATATTGCATTCAATCATGGTCCCAAAGAGCTAACCTTATGCAGAAAAGACAACAGTATGGTGGACACTGACTTATCGTTATCCAGTCTTCCAGATATGTTTTGTGATACACAGCGTTTAATTATCGGTATTATTCATGACTTAACTAGTCACAAAGCAGAATTTGGCAAATTGAAACGACTAGCTCGGGTCGATTATCTGACTGGGCTAGCCAATCGCCACGGTTTTGAAGAGTCTTTGAATACAGATTGGCAGAACTCAATACAAGAAGACTTGCCCTTGAGTTTAATGATCATCGACGTAGATTTCTTTAAACAGTTCAACGATGAGCACGGGCACATTATTGGTGACAAGTGTCTGCAAAAAATCGCTCAGGTGATTGAGGCTTGCCTACCGTCACGAGAATGCCTAGCAGCTCGCTACGGTGGTGAAGAATTTGCAGTGGTGTTGCCTCGTTGTCAAAGTCAGGTGGCGCAATTGGTAGGAATACGGATAAAGCGTCAAATCCAAGAGTTATGTTTCCTAGATCTTGGTTTGAAAGATGAGGCTAGCGTAACCGTAAGTTTAGGCATTGCAACCCAGCAAAGGGGACTTTATAGTAACACTGAAGGACTATTGAGTGCGGCAGACACCGCATTATATCGGGCCAAAGCGAATGGCCGTAATCGTATTTGTACTATCTAGCGGCCCTATAGTCTGGACTTATAACCGCAGGGACGTGAACAACACTGATTTAGTCTAGGATATTACTTATGAGTAATTGCATATTTGAGGCTGTTCTGTATGGATGATTCGTCCCTTATGGTATGGAGTGTGCTGTTTAGCGGCATTGGGATCGGCTTTTTCCTTTACGGCAAAAAGCAAAAAGCCGCGGTGCCTCTACTAACCGGAATTGCTTTGTGCGTATTTCCTTATTTCGTGCCCAGTGTCACTGTGTTACTTTTAGTTGGGCTGGTATTAATAGCGATACCCTACTTCTTCAGGTATTAACTGCTCAATAGTCTTCATGTTTAAAAACCGATAATGCTGTGCTTCGCATCTCAACTTCGAATTAGTTTGATTGCAACGATCCTATGTCAGCCATTTGTTCCACAGTGTTTAGCCGTGCAGCCATATTGTGAACTGGGACAGACACGATTAGCTCATCAATCTGAGTTGCTTCGATAAAGCGCTGTAGCTTTGCTTCAACAGTCGGTTTGCTGCCTACTAGAGCATATTGCAGAGTGTGTTCTACCATAGCTTGCTCAGATGCGCTCCAGTATGGGGACATATCATCTACCGGTCGGGCAAACGGCTTGTTCAAACCTCGACGCATGTTAACAAACTGCTGCTGCACAGAGGTAAACAGAAATTTAGCTTCTTCATCAGTGTCAGCTACTACCGCCATTACACCTGCCATGACATAAGGTGTCTGCAACTGTTCCGATGGGCGAAAATGTTCTCTATACAAATTTATCGCCGTAATTAACTGATCTGGCGCGAAATGGGAGGCAAAGCTGTAAGGTAAGCCTAACTGAGCGGCTAGCTGCGCACTGTATAGACTTGAACCCAACAACCACAGTGGTATATGGGTGTCTATGCCCGGAATCGCAATGATACTTTGCCCGGCTTGTCGGGTACCCAAGTAGCGTTGAAGTTGCTGTATTGCTGCAGGGTAGTCTTCTACCGCAGCATTTAAGTCACGATTCAATGCCCTTGCTGTCGCCATATCAGTGCCAGGCGCGCGGCCTAATCCCAAATCCACACGTTCAGGAAATAGCGCTGCTAAGGTTCCGAATTGCTCCGCTACAATTAAAGGCGAATGATTCGGCAGCATTATGCCACCCGAACCAATGCGAATAGTAGAGGTCGCAGCACCGATATGCGCTAGTACCACCGCTGTTGCGGAGCTGGCGACGCCTTGCATGCCATGATGTTCAGCCAGCCAAACTCGCCTATAGCCGCAATTTTCGGCAGTAATGGCCAAGTGCTTGCTGTTTTCCAATGCTTGGGAAATGGACGAACCTTCGGTAATGGGAGCAAGATCAAGAATCGAAAAAGGTGTCATATTCAGTATCTTTATTCAGTTTGGTTACTCTGGGTATGCTTAAATTATTGGGGGAGATAGGCCAAATGCAAGGGGCTGAGCCAAACAATATCTATTCTAATTAATTCAAAGTGACGATAGCGTAACTGTTACCAAATATGCTTTTCAGGGACGAAACCGCTAAGGGTACACGGATGTATTCACCGTGTGTATGTATTCTGTTAACTGCCTTGGCATAAACTAGTTTTGTGTCATCTAACCAAGATAAACTGGACGCCTTCCCCACGGTGTTTTAGTTCGTACATAAGACTGCGGCTTTAGGCCACCTTTTTACATACCGCTCCCATGCTGGCGCACAATGATTTAAGTGAGTCATAGTCGGCTGGTTCAATCGACAGGGTCAGCATTACATCATTGGTATAGCTGCAGTCCTCGACAACTCCTTGATGTTGTTCGGTCCAATGCCTAAGAAATTGCTCATCTTTGAACTGAGCAACAACGGTGACAGGTATCAATAACCGCATAGTCGTAGTTACGAGCTTCTCCATGACGAGTTGCGAAGATGTTGAGTATGCTCGGACCAATCCGCCTGCGCCGAGCTTAATACCACCAAAATAACGGGTAACCACCAATATTATGTCGCCTACGCCTTTATGTTGCAGTACGTTCAGTATAGGTTTACCTGCTGTACCGCTGGGCTCCCCATCATCAGACATAGCTGCACTTATGGGGGAGTCTGGGTTGCCTAATAAATAAGCCCAGCAATGGTGGCGGGCATCTGGGAACGCGGCTTTTATAGCTGAAAGGGCTTGTAATGCCTGCTCTCTATTGGTTACATAGGTTGCCATTGCAATAAATTTGCTTTTTTTGATTTCATACAGCGATTCAGCTGATTTTGCAGGAATAGGGTAAGTCATCGGTTAATTATACAAGGAATTTTGCACATGTCTTGCCTGCGCCTATGCACAAAATAATGTTTCGACTAACAGGGTGTTAAGACAACCGCCGACACTCATGTAACTTTTACCAACTGCCAGACAAGATTTCTCATTTACCGATATCTGATGGAGTGCTATTTATGCTCGTCAGATTAGTTTTTATTGTGACAGACGCTAGAGCCCCTTAAAAAACTAAAGGTTGAAGCCATTAGATTAGCTTATTTTCGATAAGCTCTTCCATTGGCCCTAATTTTGCTAAACTTTCAGCACACTCTATTTGCTAGTACATTAATATGTTTAAAAAAATTAGCGGTTTTCTATTTATTTGTTGTTTGATGGCCAGTCCTGTTGGTGCTTCAATAGTTGTTCAATCAAGTCTTCTGGTTAGCCAAGCAAATTCAGCTGAAATAATGGCTATTGCTCAAACTGATCAACCCAATGCTGCGCAAGACGACGATCTTGAGCCAATGTCAGTTGTTGAGCCACATTCCTTAGAGCAAGAAACCAGTATAATATGGCGCGAAGCAGAGCAATATTGGCAAGCCTTTTTGGCTTCTCTGCCTATGATAGTTATAGGTTTTGTTCTATTCGTAATTATATTTCTTGCTGCTAGGCCTTTGTCAGAGTTGCTGGTTAAGCCACTTCGCTTTGTTAGCAGCAGTCAATTGATCCAAGTTGTAGTCAGGCGCTTGGTTAGCATCTTGATTATACTCTTCGGTCTATATTTATTTTTACGCTTTGCCGGCTTGAGTGAATTTGCCGTAGCAATCCTATCAGGCACCGGAGTGATGGGACTAATCATCGGTTTTGCATTTAAAGATATAGCCGAAAATTTTATTTCAAGCTTACTACTGAGTATCCAAAAACCTTTTAAAATTGATGATGTTATCGAAGTGGATGGTCGATTAGGTGTCGTTAAGCAAGTTACCGCACGGGCAACTACTTTAGTCGATTTCGACGGCGATCATATTCAAATTCCTAATGCGACTGTGTATAAAAATATCATTCGTAATTTGACCGCAAATCCCAAGTCCAGAGGGAAGTTTGTAATTGGAATAGGGTACGACTCAAGCATTATCGAGTCACAAAAAATTGCCCTAACAGTGCTAAATAGTACCGAAGCTGTATTGGCAGACCCTGAGCCTCAAGTGCTGGTGGATGTATTAGCATCATCAACCATCAATCTTAAAGTGTATTTTTGGATCAATAGTCATGAACACAGTTTGCTTAAAGTGTCTTCATTTTTAATGCGAGCCATTATGCGCGAACTTGAGAAAAATGGTATCAGCATGCCTGATGACGCTAGAGAGATAATTTTCCCTCAAGGTATTACGGTTCATCAAGCTGCTCCAGCGACTGAAACGCAAGGCAAAGACAATCCAGCCCAAATCAGACGTTCGCTAATTGACGAGGCCATCCTTGATGACACTCGACAAAATCTAGATGATTACGATGAAGATGACGGGGAGGGTGAGGATTTAAGCAGTGACGCAGAAGATATTCGTCAACAAGCCAAAGAGGCTCGTGATCCTGAAAAAGGTGAAAATATCTTATAGAGAAAAGCGTAGTTTTAAGGTAGATAGTGGGAAGGTCAAAAGGGTGTGTCCGACACCCTTTTATATCAGACCTAAATTTACGGCCTGAATTTCGGTACTATTTTAGGTGGGTTCACTGCCAGCGGATTTTGTTCCTCTAACATGGCCATTTGTTGCTGATCATAAAGTCGAATATTAGCTATTTTAAAGGGCTTTTTGACACCGGCATTGGCTATAATGTCCGGATTGAACATCAAAGGCAAGGTCGCTAAGCCTGGGTTTAGTGATTGGGCCACATGGGTTTCCATTACGGGTACCAGAGCGCCACTTGCATCAGTACCATACAGCACAGCTCTCACTTCAAACCGACTGTATTCATTGACCATAATACTAACATGGGCTCCATTTATTTCGGTCTCGGGCAGTATGTTACTTTCGATTCTCGCAGTGGCTTTACTTAACGCAAATGCAAATTTCGCTTTGCGCTGAAATACTTTGCCTTTATGGCTCCCATTGGCTTCGACCAATAATTCATATAATCCCTCAATAGGGGAGATAATAGTTGATAGGTTAGGGCGCATGAAGACCAAGTTGCCGTTTTTGTATTCTGATTTTAGTTTAACTCTGGAGCCATCCACACCAATCAATATGCCTGTGAAATTCACCGGTCTTAACGCTCTTGGTCCACTTTTAAGTGTGTTGGGAAGTGTTACTGACACGCGGGCTAAAATATCACGTTGGGCATTAACACTTTGACTGTCGGTTTCAAGATTTAATATGTATTCACTATCTGGTTCCCTCACCATAATAAGAAAGTTTTCTTGAGGGCTTAAAGGTTGGTCAGTCTGTAACTTTAATGGACCTTGGTCAGGTGCATTTTTATCAGTAAATACGGCAGCCGAGCGCGAGAAAAAGCCAGTTTGAGCCAACTGCGCTTCTGATACCCCCTTGCTTAGCACCACTGCACCTTGTTCAGATAATAGTTTCATCTGACTGACATCAAGTTGTGTGACAGGCTGAGCTGAAGAAGCTTGGTCCTGTGAATTTGAGTCTCGGGATTGGGACACTAACATTAATATTCTAGGGCTGGTGTTATTCAGCGCTACACCTTTATTAAGTTGAGCTCCGCTGACTTTAAACCAGTATTCTTTACTTGCAACCGCCGCACTTCGGTCAAAATCTAAGACTTTACCTGTATCTTTTATTGGAAGACTAAATTGATTTAAATCAGAGGCTTGAATACTCAAAGAAATAAAAACTAGAGTAATGGCTAGAATAAGTTTTATCGTTAATATATTTTTCATGATAGCCACCTATATATTGTTACGAATGATTTGGTCTAACCCAAAGCATGCACGACGAGATTGCTGATGACTAAGGGGTTCTGAGCCATTTAACACTTGCTTGTCTCTAAACCAAACTGAGCCTGCAGCTTCTTGAGAACGACATTCAAGAAATCCATCGGAGCAGGAATCCAGCCAATTTTGGGTAAACTCCAAAGCAACCTGATTAGAATAGCCACCACAATAACTATCACCATCAAAAGGTGATGAATCTACATCGGTACCTGTAACCACTTTAAAAGGTACAGGTAAACTTCTACCGTCGGTGCCTAGAAGCCAAAATTCATTGAAGTACTCCATCCATTCTACTTGTTGCATTTGAACAGCATCGCTTGCGTAACCTAATAACCAACCTAGGCTTTGCTCGAATATATTGCCGTTAACAACGGCATTTGCTAGAGGTGTACCGCCGCTGGATGGTGCGATGGCGGTGACATTTTGTGTTGCAGTGATAATAATAGGATAACGACTGTCCCAAGTTGGATTTGACAGTATCCACCTGACAACATTGGCGCCATTTGAATGGGTGATCAGGTAAAGCTCAGTGATTTGATTTGCCAATCCCCAGCGATAAATTTGATCGGCAACACACACCGAAGCCCGCTCTGTCCAGATATATTGTTCAAAATCACAGTTTATTACCAAATGAGGATTGTTGTTACCAGACATGATTGAATTGATAAAGTCACTTGTCCAATAATCATCTTCTGCATTTGTTTGATAACCTGTACCGTGAATAAAAACCACGCCCTTTACTGCCAGTGCTTGATGTGAAAAGCCCCCCAGAAACATGCTGATTATGAGCAGCATGCGCCAAGAGATGACCTTGTGAAAATTGAATTGAAACATGGTGTTTTCCTTTGATGTTCAATGTAGTCAGGGTTGGGTATAGCTCACTAAGTGTAGACTAATTTTTGAACAATTCAGGTTTTGATGTGTTGTTAAACAGGAGGGTCTTAGCGGTTTAAGTTTAAATGTAGTTAATATCCATTAAAGCTATAAAAATAGCCGCACAATTGCAGATTAAGGGTCCAAATATGGGCGTTAGACCTCTGAACGTTTTAGCTAGCAACCTTTTGATTAGCGCAATGGATAATTCAATTCTGGCGCATAGTTATTAACTTAACTTCTGAATACAATTTTGGGTCTGATAGATTTGCTTCCTGCGGTTGCGTCGGGCACTTTTTCGTTTGCTGTGGCGGTGAAACCACAAATAGAAGCCTGTGCCACCTAATACTATTGGCATTAATCCCATTAGACACCAAAGGGTTTTAATCAGCAGCCCACCAAAATTGCCAAAATGTAGCCTGCGGAATGAGTCGATAGTTTGAGTACCTAATCCTTGTTCGCGAATATCATAAGAAACAGTATGGCTACCTTGTTGAGCATCATAGCTAACAGTACTGGCATAGTTACTTAAAAGTGGATTAGTCGGTACTCGCCCAAAGAATGTAAAGGGCAAACCGGGTTCGTAGGGCATTAATAAGTAAGTGGCTCGAAACCCCTCAAGACGTTTACTACTATCCTCTAACAATGCTTGAAGAGACAAGTTGTCGTTGTAAAGTCGTTGCTGCATGATATGGTGCTCTGCACCTTCAGCGTGTTCCAGCTCTTCCATGACAAACATACTGATATTGAAATACCCGCCGGTGATACCAAGTATAAGCAATACTGGCGATGCTGTTACACCCACCATTTTGTGTAGGTCACTAAAAAATACCATCATCTTTTTATCCCAACGCAGGGTCAAAAATCGTTGCCAGAATTTACGGTATATTATCAAGCCACTTATGCCTAATAGAGTTAAAAAGATCGCAAAAAGGCTGGTGAACAACAAACCCAAATGTTCATTTAAACCATCAATGTCATTGAGTAGTAGGGTGTAATGCAATGATAAAAGCCAGTCAGTAATATAGTGGGTGGTTTCAACCGGTTGGCTGAGAACTTTTCCGGCATAGGGATCTAGGTGGGCTTTATACCATTTATCTGTGCCGCGCTTGATGACGAATATTCGGTCAGCTTCGTGGTGATCATCAAATAACTCCCAACTTCCCAACTCGTAATCTGGTAGGGTTTGATTAATCACTGCCAGTAGAGTATCCATGTCCTGCCGAGAGCCACTGGCGTCAATTATTGATGCTTTTTCGGGCATTAACCAAACATCAATTTCTTGCTTAAAAACCAACAAACTACCGGTTAGGCATATCACCAAAAAAGGTAGCAGCGAAAACAAGCCTAAATAGCTGTGGATTTTAAATAATTGTTTTCTCATAACTGCTAGCTCTGGGTAATAGGTTGTAATTAAATAGACCTGCAAAGGTCTTTGGGTAAGTAATCTGATTTATAGATATTCGATATTGGTTAGCGCCGCAGTTGGATTATCAAGGGACAAAGTGCCTTCAAATGTCAGGATATAAATCGATTGGTTTAAATCTTAATGCAAATGATAATGATTATCAAGTGGGTGGGTTTTTTTTGCTTCCATTCATGGAACCATGCTGGCTGTTGAATATTGCAAAATATTTGAACGCTAATCTCGCCCAACGGAAAGACTGATGGAGGAAGGTTGAATTGACAAATTGCTACTAATTCACTTGCCGTACTAGGCTACCTACTGGTAAATCCAGAGTTGTTAATGGTCGGACGTCAGCCGCAGTTCAGTTGTATGTTGCTTATCATCAAGGTGTTCAGCTGTCTGGTGAATGCTGTCTCCTTCATTAGTTTGCATTTGTTTTGGCGCTCTGTTTGCGGAACAAGCAGTAATATTACAATCCTCGATGGTGACTGTTTTATCACCATGTGGCAAAGCCGTTTTGTTGCTAGGCGAATCCGCCTTAACGCTGGCGCTGGTGTCGGGGGATAATTTTGGACTAGAAAAAATGTCGTTTTTCATCTGTGCTGAAGTGCCGAACCAGAATGTGCCTTGGGGCATGGCATGAGATAATATCAGTATGATTACGGCACCAATAGTTGCAATAATATGCATAAAAAATCCTGTTTAGAATCCATCTCGATAGATTGGTTCGGCTGATTAACTGCCTTCCTGTGCTTTCGGATGCCTTATATAGGATGAATAGATTCTAGTGAAATGGGAGTAAAATCAATTTATTATATGTAAATTAAGTAAGCATTTATGTCGCAGGAAACATTTTGTCATTTTTTTTGACCGGTGGGGTTAAAACCCAAATGCGCACTGCTTACCAATGATTCACGGATAAGCAGTGTTAAAAACTATGCTGATATTTTGTAAATAAACTCAATTCATTGATTTAGAAAGTATGTTTAGCTAGAAAGTTCACTATTCAATACGTTGATTATCTTATCAATCGATGACTCGCCGTAGCCGACATTTTGAAAAATCAATTTACCGTCTTTGCCCACAATAAACAGGTGGGGAATGCCTTCGACACCGAATTCATCACCAATTTGGCCGCGTACATCATGGGTCATGGTTAGTGATAAAGTGGATAGCTGCTTTCTTATCCGTCTATATTTCTTGCGGCTTTCTTTATAATTAATCGCAACCACATGAATTTTATCCTTGCCAATTTTTGACTGGATAGCTTCTAAGACTGGAAGTTCCTCTATACAAGGCGCGCACCAGGAGGCCCAAAAAGAAATAATGACCACTTTCCCTTTATTATTTTCCAAAGTGATCTGTTGGTCTTGACTATTGTTGCCGAGGTAATTAGGCGGGCTATCTCCGGTGTTTAACTGACCAAAGGCAAAATGCCAGGGCATCAGCGATAGACATAAACAAGATAATAAAATGATTCGGCTAGGCATTTAATTGATTCCTTTCAAACGTTAGTTGCTTTGTGGATAAGCAACAGATGTTACATTTTTTATCCACAGAAGCGAAAACAGTTTTATTAGATTTACCCGTTATTCCTGCGCTTTAGTTAAAGCGTCCCGGCCAGTCGGCTGCTAATTTAACAAAAATTACCCAAGCTGCTACATTTTGGGCTAGTTCCTCAGGGACGATTTTATCAAAGGTATCATCTGGGGTGTGATGAATGTCGAAGTAGGGCGTAAAATCTTGCACTAAGCCAACTGCTGGCATTCCGGCTCTCACCATAGGGCCAAAATCAGCCGAACCCGTGGCCTTGGCGCTACTGCGCACAACACCAAGAGGCGCCATAAGTTTTAGCATTTCGTCAACCACATGCAAAGACTCGTGGCTGACCGAACTGGACAGAGCCAATACCTTTCCTGCACCACCATCTGATTCTGCTCCGATGATATGCTTGGCTAGTTCATCAGCATGATCTAGTGCGTACTGTTTGCCGCCGAAAACGCCAATTTCCTCAGCTCCAAACATTACCACCCTGATGGTCCGTTTAGGACGTTGCTGTTGGGCAATTAATTTTGCAGCTGCTACCGTAATACCTATTCCTGAAGCATCATCTACTGCTCCCGTACCTTGGTCCCAGCTGTCTAAGTGACCGCCTATTGCAACAATCTCATCGGGACGTTCGCTACCGGTTATCTCACCGATCACATTGTAAGTGGTGGCATCGGGTAAAACTTCAGTTTGAATATTTAGCCGCATAGTCGTAGTTTTATTGTGAGCCAAAATTCGATCGAGTTGATCTGCATCTGGGTTGGATAAGGCCGCAGCAGGAATTTTAGTAACGCCGTCTTCATACGAAGTCACGCCAGTGTGGGGGGAACGCTGAGAGTCTGTGCCGATGGAGCGGATAACTAACCCAATAGCGCCCTTTTTTGCTGCGGAAGCTGCGCCGCGAAATCGAGCAGGACCTGCATCACCGTAACCACGTCCCGAACTGTGTTTTTCCATGCGTTTAGAGATATACACAATTTTATTGTTGGCAGAACCATCAGCAGAAGACTCTAGCGCTTCAATGCTATCAAAGTGGATAATTTCTGCCTCTAAACCATTTTTAGGTGTGCTTACCGAGCCGCCCAATGCGCTTATAATTAAATTTTGTGGGAAGGGAGCAATCACCTCGGCACTTTCATGCAATCTTAACCAAACGGGAATACTAACGGGTTCTTTCCATACTTTATCAAAGCCAAGGGATTGTAACTTGGCCATACCCCACTCGACGGCTTTTTTATCAGCGTCGGTGCCGGGCAATCTGGCACCAACTTCGGTTGTTAGAGATGCCGTAATGTCCAAGGCCAGCGTACTTTCAAGTGCTTGTTCGCGCAGTTGCTCTGCTTGTTGCAGTGTAAGCTCTGGCACCTCTTGAGATACCGCGTTTGATGATAAAGATAGCGTGGCGAGCGCCAACCCCAAAATGGATGTCCAAAACTGTTTTTTCACTTGTTTCTCCCGGGTAAGTAGAGCAACCAGTATATGCAACTTTATAGACCTGTACAGGGGGGGTATCTGATCCTGATTTAGGATAATTGATAAAAATGTCAGGGCTAGTTTCCAGAGTAGGGGCGACAGACTCACTTGGGGAAGTTGTCATTCAATGTACACCGCAAAGTGAGGTAGCCTGATTTAAATCAAGTTTCTAGGTTAATTAATTTTTTGAATGTGTGGTTTTGTAGCCTAGGCCGTAACCAACCGGAAATCGTGTCGCATACAGTGGTGCATCTTGTGCCTGTTTAAGTGGCGGGTGTTGAGGCCAAGCAAAGCCCAAGGTTCCACTAAATGCATGATCACCGAAAAGTAGATCGGCAATCCCTTGTCCTTCTGAGCCGGGCAGCCAAGCAGCAATAAAACTATCCGCCAATGCAAGCTCCTCATCAACAATCAATGGACGGCCACTAAGCAGAATGACAATCATCGGAATACTTTTCCCGTGAATCGCAGCTATCAAGGCTAGGTCTTCGGGATGCAGATACTGTAATTCCAAGGAATTCCTAGCCGATTCAATTAATTGTATTTGTCCATTCACTGCAAAGCCTGACTTGAACACTACATCATCATCATAGCGGATATCGCCCCTGCCTTCTGCATAGGGAGTCTCACCTATTACGACAATTGCAGCGTCAAACATCTCAGGATTGATTGCTGGAATATCAGCTTGTTCGACGAGTTGTGACTGGGTCGCGCAGGATGCTATCCCTTGCCAAATGGATGTGGCCGAAGGCAATTCATCGTTGCCAGACAAGCCTTGCCAGGTCACGGTAAATCCACCACATTGATGGCCTTTGTTGTCGGCATTTTTACCGCATACCAACAACCTAGCCCCTTTATTGATAGGAAGTAAATCGTTTTCATTTTTCAATAAAACTAAAGACTTTCTAACCGCTTCTCGGGCAAGCTGACGATGGGTATTCGAGCCAAAGCTTGGCGAGCCAGACAATAGTCGTTTTGAAGGACAAGGTTTTTCAAACAAGCCAAATGCCATTTTGACCGATAGGATACGCCTAACGGCATCGTCTATTCGGGCCATAGGAACCGTACCTAATTCAACATGACTAACTAAATGTTCAATGAACTGCTGCCAATTATCCGGTACCATAAACATATCGATACCGGCGTTTACCCCCTGCGCTACAGCGATATAAAAATCATCTGCTAAGTAGTCGATGCCCTGCATATCTGAGATGACTAAGCCGTGAAATTGCATATCGTTTTTCAATACTTCGGTCAGCAAATACCTGTGGGCATGACATTTATCGCCATTCCAACTACTAAAAGAAACCATAATGGTCATCGCGCCCGCTTCTATAGCGGCATGGTATGGCTGAATATGAGTTTTTTTAAGCTGTTGCCAACTGAGTTCAGTATTACCCTGATCGATGCCGTGGGTAGTTCCGCCATCGCCAATCCAGTGTTTAACACACGCCAATACCCCTGTTTCACTTAGATCGCCTTGTAAGCCGGTTACCATATGATGAGCAAATTGACTAACGGTTTCAGGATCTTGAGAAAAACTTTCGTACGTCCGGCCCCAATGATAATCCTGGGCCAAGGCTAAATTAGGCGCAAACACCCAATCTACACCCGCAGCGAGCACCTCTTGCGCAGTAGTGCGGGCAATACGCTCAATTAAGTTGAAATCTCTGCTCGCTCCTAGTCCAATATTGTGCGGAAAGATCACTGCGTTTTGAACATTATTATTGCCATGAATAGCGTCTACACCATAGAGAATTGGAATACCTTGGTGGTGATCATCTTTAGTGGTTGAAGCCTGCCAATAAGCATCAGCCATTTGTATCCAGTCTTGCAATAGGTTATCGCCCGGGCATGAGCCGGCTGCACTTAGCACTGAACCTAGGTGAAAGCGATAAACATCATCTGGCGTACATGTTGTGCGTTCAGCTTGGGTCATTTGGCCTACTTTTTGCGCCAAAGTCATTTTATCCAGAAGCGTCTGAACCGCATTGGAAATGGAATGGTTAAAGTGCTTTTTAGCCATTGAGCAACTCGAATTCTGTACGTAGTTGAGTGGCTGAACTACCGCCTACCCAAAGGTGAAATTGCCCCGCCTCGACAATAAACTGCATATCGCGGCCATAAAACCCCAATTCATCAGCCGTTAAGTGAAACTGCACTTGCTTGCTTTGACCTGGAAGTAACCTAATAGTAGTAAACTGTTTTAATTCTTTCACGGGGCGAGTGACATTTGCGACTAAATCTCGCACATACAACTGGGCGATTTCGTCCACTGCGTAGCGTCCTGTGTTGTGTATTTCTACACTTACAATTAGCACTTCAGTTGACTTTATTTGCGACCGATTCAAGCTTAAGTTGTCATAGTGGATCAGTGAATAGGATAAACCAAAACCGAATTCGTATAACGGCGTAAAGTGGGTATCTAAGTGATTAGAAGCCATGCCTAATGAGGTCTGGGGAGAGCGAATTGCAATGTCATCAATGTATACAAACTGTGCTTCGCTGACAGGCTTGCCCGAGTGCTTATGGTTATAGAAAATCGGAATTTGGCCCACTTTACGAGGAAATGTCACTGGCAGCTTGCCGCTAGGACTGAGCTCGCCAAATAACAATTCGGTAATCGCCGGGCCTGCCATGGTGCCCGGATGCCAGGCGTACAAAATGCTGTCGACCTTGTCGATAATAGGCTCAAGGGTTAGGGGCCGTCCAGCCATTATAATTAGCACAAGTGCGGTACCTGTTAATGCGAGCTGTTCGATTAACTGCTGTTGTGCACCGGGCAGGCCAATGTCCGCTCGACAATGGGCTTCCCCAGACAAGATTGATTCTTCACCTAAAAATAGCAAGGCTACATCTGCTTGCTGAGTAAGCTTGATGGCCTCAGCAAAACCAGCGGTCGATGTGCTTCGTGTGGTTTCCAAGGCGCTAGCATAATCAATATGTATGTCGTTTGGCAGATAGTCCCGTAATGCGTCTAAGCATGTGACACTTTGTTGCGCCTCACCATCAAACACCCAAGTCCCCATTTGTTCGTAACCATCGTCTGCGAGTGGACCAATAACTGCTATTCGCGACAGTTCTTTGGCCGCTAAAGGCAGTCGCTGCTGATGGTTTTGTAATAGCACACAACTTTTTTGCACCAGCGTTTTGGCCACGGCTAAGTGATCTGGCTGGTAATATTGGGGGATCTTTTGGATTTGCTGCAAGGGTTGGTCAAATAAACCTAACTGTTCTTTTAAACTGAGGATCTTTGCCACACTTGCATCTAGCTCTTCAGGGGAAACCTGTTGGATGTCGAGTAAATTGTGTAGATGATCATGATAAGTGCTGCTGACCATCTCCATATCAATTCCTGCGTTGAACGCCTGGCAAGCAGAATCGCGATCATTGGCACTTATACCGTGGATCTGAAGTTGTGAAATTGATTCCCAGTCACTGACGACAAAACCAGAAAACTGCCATTCATCGCGCAAAATCGTTTTCATCAGCCAAGCATTGCCGCTAGCAGGAACACCATTTAGATCTGAAAACGACGCCATAAACGTTGCTACGCCGGTCTTGGCCGCGGCATGAAATGGTGGTAGATACACATTTCTCAGCTCATGCTCTGGAATATTTGTGGTGGCGTAATCTCGTCCGCTTTCTACTGCTCCATAGCCGGCAAAGTGTTTCGCGCAAGCCGCGATAGCGCCAGCGCCAGACATATCGTCACCTTGAAACCCCTTTACCATAGCGTTTCCCAGCACCGAACATAGATAGGGATCTTCACCCAAACTTTCTGCAATTCTGCCCCAGCGTGGATCGCGGCTGATATCTATCATAGGGGCAAAAGTCCAATTTATTCCTACCATTGACGCTTCTTGGGCGGCAATCTTAGCCGCCTTTTCGACCCACTCTGGGGACCAACTGGCTGCTTGGCCCAATGGTATTGGGAAAATAGTTTTAAATCCGTGGATCACATCGCGGCCAATCAGTAGTGGTATCCCAAGGGGACTGTGCTGGATGGCTAATTGTTGTAAAGCTTTTACGATTTCGGGGTCGACTTCATTGATAACTGAACCCACTAATCCTTGCTTGACCCGCTGTTCCAGTGATTGACTGATTTTGCCCTCATTGCCACTAAGCTGACTCAATTGTCCTATTTTCTGTTGGATGGTCATCTTGGCCAATAAATTCATCACTCTAGGTGAGTAAGGCCTTCCAAGAACCGATGTAACGGAAGATGTCTCGCTATGCATGTGGAGTTCCAAATTTACTGACAGCTAGGCAAACAGTGGGGTTACATATCACAGTTACAAAAAACTCTGCTGCAATAACTTTAACTGCTGTGAATAGCGATTCAAATTAAACAAGCTGAAATGGACCAGCGAAGAGATAGTGAGGAAGGGCAGTATTATTCCACGCTCTAAGTGTTGCAATAGGCTTCGACAGTAGCCGCTTCACCCCGTGGCATGGGACCGTTGGTCGCGTTGTCATTGTGAAGGAGATTTTTCATTGTATGGTCCTATGTTAACGCTTTGTTAACCGTCTATTTCTAACTTAGATTTTGACCTTGTCTACCTACGGAAGTTATCAATATGTCATCCAGTGCACATCATGAAACCGCGGCAGAAGATAAAATTTCTGGTATCCAGAAATTCATTTATGGACTAGGTGCCTTGGTTAACAATCTGTTGGGCGCTGCGATAGGTGGCATGGTCATCGTGCTTAATTTGGGTTTGGGTATGAACCCGGCTTTGGTCGGATTGGTCAGTGCGTTGCCAAGATTAACCGATGCGATTACTGACCCGTTAATGGGTTATATCTCGGATAACACGAAATCGAAATGGGGCAGACGTCGTCCTTATATTTTTGTCGGAGCCATCGCAGCGGGTATTGTCTTCGCGCTGCTATGGCAACTTCCAGTGGGTCAGTCGGAAAACTTCTACTTTTGGTTGTTTCTGGCGGGCTCCTTGGTGTTCTATTTAGCCTACACGATTTTTGCCACACCTTGGGTAGCGCTCGGCTATGAGCTGACACCGGATTATCATGAGCGGACACGCTTGATGGCAACGCAAAATTTTATGGGCCAAATGGCTTATTTAATTGCGCCCTGGTTTCTGTGGTTTATGCAAAATGACATGCTGTTCGATAACATGCTCGAAGGCGCTGGTTGGTTAGCTATTATCATAGGCGCCTTCACCATTTGTGTCGGTATATTGCCTGCTATCTTTTTGAAAGAACCGAATCAGCGTATCGTGACGCAGGCTGCGCCTACTGACACTGATACTTTCCCTGCTGGGATCAAAGGTTTCTTTCAAGGTTTCGCAACCACTATTAAATTTAAACCCTTTTTGTATTTATGCGGTGCCACATTTTTAGTCTTCAATGGCTTTATGATGGTGTCGTCATTCCAGTTCTATGTGATTATTTATTATGTGTTTGGTGGCGATACCAGTTTGGGTTCTGAATACGCGGGCTACGCAGGAACCTTATCGGCATTTGCTACCTTTTGTGTGATATTTATAGTATCCAAATTATCCTCTTTGTACGGCAAGCGACGAGCATTCTTTTTTGCGATTGGCATGTCAATCTTAGGCTATGCATTGAAATGGATTTGCTATGATCCTGACTATCCACTGATGCTACTAGTACCAGTACCCTTTATCGCATTCGGATTGGGCGGCTTGTTTACTCTGATGGGCTCCATGATCGCTGATGTGTGTGACTTTGATGAGCTGAAGACTGAAAAACGTCGAGAAGGCATGTTCGGCTCTATCTATTGGTGGGTGGTGAAACTTGGTATGGCTGCGGCCTTGGCAACCGGAGGATTTCTATTGAACGCGACAGGATTTGATGTGGCGTTAAACGGCAATCAGGCTGAGTCGACTATCTTTTTGCTGCGTATATTCGATGCGCTTGTGCCTATCATCTGTTCGGTGATCGCCATTTGGCTAATTTACCTTTACCCCGTCACCGAGCAAAAAGCCAATGATATTCGGGCACAGCTCGAAGCCAAACGAGGCAAAGTGACAGCCGCATAGTCTTGCCTGGCGATAGGTTATCGCTAACGGTTAAGTTTATTGATTAGGGTTGCCCGTAATCTGCGGGCAGCAGCTTCATCTAAAGGTTTAAGTACACCTTGTTGTAGCTCAGGAATATGTGCCTGTTCGCGGGCAGAAAAGACATAATGCTCGAAAATATCCCGCCAAATATGACGCTGACTCTCCGGTAGGTCTCGAATGCTGAGTAAAGCGTGATTGAGTGCATCCATAGGAGAGCCTAAATAATTAGGCACTTGGCGCCACCAGTAATTCACCAACAAATTAAACTTCGCTAAGCTCTCGACATGGTGCCACCACATACTTGGAATAAAGATAGCGTCGCCAGGCTCAAGCTCTGCAACTTGGGCCTGCTCCAACGCCAGCTTAAATTTAGGGAAACGCTGAAAATCCGGTTGTTGAAAATCTACCAAACTGGCACTTTGCCCAGCCGGGGTAAAATCAATCGGACCTACATACAAATTATCTATTTGATCGGGCGGGAATAGAGTAAACCTGCGCCTGCCAGCCACCGTACAGGCAAGATTATCGGGGATATCATAGTGGGCAGCAATGCGCGATTGATTACCAAGCCATAGGCTGACTAAAGGTGCATGCTCTAAAGGCGCTAGCGGGTTTTGTTGACGAACACCGGGTAGAATGTGCTCTAAAGCCGTTGAACCCAAGTAAGTTGTGGGTGCAGAGTTATCTGTACAATGCAATAACACATCTTCAATGACACCCTCTAAGGTGCTGGTTTTTGGCGCAAAGTTAAAGCCATCCAACTGAGCATTGTAGAAGTAGCGGCCGTTATTAATCGCATCACTGCTGAAGGATTGCACCGGTTGTTGGTTGCTGAAACCACGTAAATAATCCACGATTGACTGGTCTGATTGCAAGCTCTTTTGCACCAAAGGCCAGTGCTTGACTAAGCCTCTGAATACCACAGGTTGATTAGCCGCGAGTAACTCTTGAGTCAAATCATCAGGCGTGGCCTGATGAATTTCACGAATGGCTGAAACAGCTTTCACTTTCATACCGGCCTCTGGATTTCTTGCTATAGGGTTGCGTTTTTCTTATCAATTAAGCTAGAAAGATTCGACATCGAGGCTTCCATCATATGGATCATTTGTAAGTAGCCCTTTTGATGCAATTCTTGTAAAACATCCCCTTGTAATGCCGCCACCTTTTCTTCGTTGACCGTATACAGGCTGGCTAACTCGTGCTGAGAATTATCCTTTAGTGTGACTTTGATATTGACCGATTCGATTAAATCCTTCTCAAGTAAAAAGGCGATGAATGCATTAGTTTGCTCATGTCCTAAATGAATGGCCTGCAGTAGCGAATTAATTTCTTGTAAGTACTCACTCTGGCCACCCATTTCTAAAAATACAGGTTGACCATCACTGCTGACAATTCTGGGACTGTCCATATCGATAAATACAACCGGCTCCTGCTTTAGTACACCTTCGCTTTGTACGTTTTGGAAACCAATCAAAAAGGGCCGTCTGCGAATGCTCATGGGAATATAGTCGGCATGCCAGCCGCTATCCGTTAGATACAGATTTTCCTGCTGAGCAAATCCGAACATGGCGATAGCTTCAAACTGACCTGTCTCTGTGTGTTTGCGTAAAAATATCGGGTAATGTGCCTGTGCTTGACGAAACTCAGACACAAACACATTGGTGTAGCTGATATCGTCACCTAAATTGGGTTTAAACTCAGGGTTAACCTGAAGATCTTTATGAGTAATATTGTCCAGTAATTGATGATTTGCCATGCAAATTCCTAACTTATTATTGTTTGTGGTGCAGGGATAATATTGCTATCACCGGCCGCTTATATACGTTGCAATCCATATTGATGGATTTTATTGATCAGTTCTCGATTGGTGGGTAGGCCTTTCAATAACTTTGCTGTTAACTGTTGGTTTTGATTGAAACTTGCCTGAGCCACTGCCGGATCGGCTGATCGCTTGAGGGTAGCCGATGGCTGGGTTACAAAGCCCATCCCATAAAGCACGTATTGATAACTGGCCGATGGAAACACTTCATCTATTTGGCTAAAGTCGTTGTGCCATGGCGAATGATATCGCCATAACTCTAATAATTCTTGCAAGCCTTGTGGAATACTTTGCGCTTCACAATTATCTATCCAGTATTGGCTATCGGTGCGTTTGGTTAGTACGTAATGGAGTTTCAAAAAATCAATAATACGGTCCCAACGATACAAAAACTTATCATTGAAACGTTTCGCCACAATATCCATCACACTTCGCGTGGCCGGAAGTTGTTCACTGATCATGGCGGCTGATAATTCTACCAGTACTAAAGCAGAGGCTTCTAGCGGCTCTAAGAACCCTGCAGCAAGACCCACAGCTACACAGTTTTTGTGCCAAAATAGCTGGCGATGTCCCGGTACTATGGGGATTTTACGCACGCTTAAATCATCGGCTTTATCACCAATGCTTTGACGAATATAGTGGCGTAAATCTATTTCCGCCTGCTCATCGCTGCTGTGCTGGCTGGAATATACATGTCCTACGCCCCGTCGACTTGGTAAACCAATATCCCAAATCCAGCCCGCTTGTTGTGCGGTCGAAATAGTATGGGACGCAATCGGACTTTGCTCATCTAAATAGGGAACATGACAGGCTAATGCACTGTTATTAAACAAAATATGTTCTTTATCGACAAAGGGTATTTGGTAATGTTGGCCCAGTAGTAGCGATCTGAATCCGCTGCAGTCGATAAACAAATCACCGGCTATTTCACCGTTCTGTTTAGTAGTGAGGGATTTTATATCGCCATTGTCGTGACTGTTAATTGCCACCACAGTATCCAACACATGCTTAACCCCCAGCTTTTGCGTACAGTGCTGGGTGAGAAATTGTGAAAATTTGCCTGCATCCAGATGGTAAGCATAATTCGCAACATGAGCATATTCTGGGGTAGTGTTTTGTTTCGGCGCCAGATGCTGTTCGCATAAACGTCCTTGAAAAGACACGGCATCGGCAAACGGCATATGTTCGGTGTTAGCTTGCCAAAAGGGAGCTAGATTGATTTTCTCGAACCCTTGGGGCAAGACTAAAGGATGGTAATAAGCATCGTCATCTGCGCCGGTCACCCATTTTGCGAATTTAGCCCCTTGTTTGAAGGTTGCATCACATTGGCGAATAAAGTCCGTTTCGCTGATACCCATCTTACGCAAGGTGCCGCGCATGGTCGGCCAGGTGCCCTCACCCACACCTACCGGTTTAACATCAGGTGATTCAATTAACGTAACTGAAATACCTTGAGCTGAATTAGCCATATGCTCGGCAGCAATCACCCCAGCGGTTAGCCAGCCTGCGGTACCGCCACCGACAATAATGATTTTTCGGATTGGATTAGTCAATCAGCTAAACTCCAAATTAATATCCCATAAAAAGCATAACAAAAAGCCGCTGACAAAGCGGCTTTTTTCACACTTTACCCCGCTTAAAACGAGTATCGAGCGCCTAAATTATAACGTGTACCGTACTGGCGAGCAGCAAGGAACTGCTCTTCATAACGGCCATAAATTTCTTCAGTTTCATTGAATAGGTTTAAGCCCTCAAAAAACACTGTCAAATTATCATTCACGTCATAGTTGATGCTCAAATCGGTTTGTGCAAATTCTTTAAAGAATTGCGGCGGTGCTTCTGCCGAACCCTGAGCTTGACCCACACCTAGCAAGTAATCATCACGCCATGCATAAGACAATTTAGCCGATAAACCATCTTTTTCGTAAAAAACTTGTAAGTTAGCCGAATCGCCTAATCCGGTTAAAGGAGACTGCACCGAGAAATTCTCAGTATCGTATTTGACGTCGCCATCTACCAAGGTCACGTTGAAGCCTGCGCCAAAACCACTGTCGCCAAACATATGCTGCACGGCAAACTCGATTCCATCCACGGTTTTATCTTCGCCATTGGCTGGCTGGCTGACCAACCATTCTACCAGTGGGTCACTATCGTTTTGTTTGACTATCTGGGTCTCACAGCAAGAATCGTCTACGCCGCCGCCGTTAGCAATAATCTGCTCCCAGATTGCTGTGACGGTAGGTTGATCACCACGTGCCACTACATCGGCTTCAGCTTGAATAGCGCGAGGCCCAATGAAGGGGTCACGCAGACCATCCACAGTAATGGTATTAAAAGATGTTGAGATAAAGTTTTTCACGTCTTTGCGGAAGTAACCGATAGATATGTAACTTGCGTCGTCGTAATAATACTCAGCACTCAAATCAACATTGAAAGATTCAAAGGGCAGTAAATTGGTATTACCTGAACCACCGGTGCGATTACCAGGTTTAGGACTGCCTGATAAAGAACGACCGCCTAATAGGTTTCCTAGTGGTGCCCGTGCAATGGTTTTACCCACCGAAAAGCGCGCCACTATATCTTCGGTTACTTCAAGTTTGATATTCAAATTGGGCAGGGTCACATCATGTTCACCTGTGGTGTTGAGAAATCCATCACCGCCCTCTTTATAACGTAATTGCCACTCAGTGGGGTTGGACCATACTAAGAAGTCTTCCACATTTTGCCGTACATCACTGTTGACATCAGTTTTTTCATAGCGGATACCCAAATTGATATCCAGTGGCATATCGGCGATTTCAAAAAACATATCACCAGAGAGGTAAACGCTCTGGGTTTTTTCTGTCACGTAACCTTCACTTAAGGTACCGAAGTTGGGATCTAACGGATCAGTTGAAAAGCCAAAGTACGATTCCATCCGCGCGATGGCTTCGGCGTAATCGAAGGAATAGTAATAGTCGGTGACTAGGTTGCCGCCACCATTGGAAAACTCATCCAGAAAATCGCCAGTGTTGTTACGGGTGAACATGCTATCAGGGAAGATAGCCTCATTCCCATTATAGCCATTGGGTCCAACATTACCGTTATCAGCAGAATAACCACCAAAGGTTTGCTCGGTATTAGCAAGGCCAAAACGCACACTCGTTAGGAAACTATCATTGGGGTTTATCCATTCGGCATCCAATTGGATTTGCTCGATGCTGGATTCACCTTCAGAACGATTAAATTGGGCAAATAGTGGGTCGAAATCCGCAGGTGACGCTTCACTTGCACCATTTGGCCACACCATATCAAACTGTGGGACCCCGCCTTGCGAGAAATCGTAGGTTTTAGTTACGATATTATTTGGGGCGAGGATAACGTTGCCTGAATGACCTAAGCCATCATCAGCACCGTTGTCGGTGGTGGTTTTAGAATCGTGATAATCCAGCTCTACATGAATTTCATCGGTTGCCTGCCATTCGAAATTGAAGCCGATAGAATCACTTTCAACCAATAGGGTTTCAACATTAGCCGAGTGAGCAAAATCGTTATTTGATTCGGTAAAGCGAATGGCGGTGCCGCGCTCGTCCAATTCATAGGAATTAACGTTACCACCAAAGTTAAACCAGACACCAAAACCTAAACCCGAAGTGGCGGTTTCCGCCTCAGAATAAACATAATCCAAAGTGAAGGTCATGTTGTCTTTAGGCGCGTATTGCAAGGTAAGTTGGCTGTTTAAGCGAGAACGTTCAACATTGTTAATGTTGTATGAAATTTGACGAGGAAAATAAGTGTGACCGGTTTTTCCATCGGCAGTGGCGCCGTCTTTTATATCATCATCTTCGCTAGCTGCATCGGGTCTTAAATCAACGAAGCTCGTGGCTGAACCAAACGGGCCTTGATCAGCTTGCCAACCAGGCACATTGGCACTTTGTTGCTGGAAATCCCGCTCTTGTAAGGACACCGATACTGCTACACCAAAGGTGTTATCAGCAAAAGTGTCGCTGTACAATGCTGACAATTCGGGCGTAACATCATCACCCTCAACATTCGATTGGTCATAAATACCTTTGCCGGAAATAACATATTTCAATCCAGGAGAGGCTAGCGGCTTGGCTGTAACAATATTTACCGTTCCGCCCAAACCACCAGTAGGAACATGTGATACGCCGGTTTTATATACTTCCAGGGCACTGACACCATCAGATGACAAGTTTTCCAAATCATAAGAACGGGTATTACCGGTTCCCGGCATTTGGCGGCCATTGAGGGTCACTAAGTTTTTATCCGGGCCGAAACCGCGTATGGTAATTTGGCTACCTTCGCCGTTTTTACGGCTAATGGTAACCCCGGTAATACGCTGCAATGATTCAGCCAAGTTGGTGTCAGGAAATTTACCCATCTCTTCGGCTGAAATCGCATCTACAATGCCTTTGGCATTGCGTTTTATATCCATGGCACGGGCGAGGGAGCCCCTAATGCCTTTTACTTGAATCGTTTCTATGTCATCCGTTGCTGTTGCCGCTTCCGCCTCTTCTTGCGCAAACGCAGGGGAGAGTATGGAGCTGCCCAATAGTAGCGAAATGGATGCCGCAATATATTTTTTATTGAAGGTCATGTGTTTCATAGTAGCCCTACTTTTATTTTCTTTGTTCTTCAATTTGGTCGGTATACGCAAGCCCAGAATCATCATCAATATGTCTAGGCTAACGCTTGAAGCGTTATGCGTATCACCGAGCGCCTATTCCTACTGAGCCGTAATCACCGCATTGTCAATGCGATAAATAGCTCCTTCACCGGTACCCCATGCTGGGAATATCATCACCACATCAATGGCGCTGATGTCGAGTCCGGCGTCAGATAGGGTTAGTAAATCGAAGGTGTAAGTTTGCCATTGACCTACCACAGGATCTTGGCCTTCAATGCTAGTATTCAGATTCACTTCGGCAGCCGAAGTATTGCCATCAGCTTCAACTTTTAATAACCAATCTGTGGCACCACCACTTGGTGCGCTAGTGATTTTCATACTAAAGCTGATTTTACCAGTGGTTAAATAGGCGGATGCATCAAAGGGGGCACCATCATCCGGTAAACGGCTATTGAAACCTAGTACGGAGGGCGTTGATCCTAGCGTGAACTCCGCTACATTGCCATGTTCAGCATCATCAGCAACTACCGCTGGTGTGGTGCCTCCACAGCAATCCCACAAAATCCACTGGCTATTTTGTTCTTCGCCAAAAAAAGTTAAAACGGCGTTAGGTACAGGAGCAGCGACGCTTGGGTTGCCGATCACCACGTTGTCGACTCTGTAGGTTGCACCTTCACCTGTTTGCCATGTAGGAAATATCATGATCACGTCAATGGCGCTGATATCCAAGCCTGCATCTGATAGATCGGATAGATTAAAGGTGTATGTCTGCCATTGGCCCACAACTGGTGCAAGGCCCTCATTGCTATCAGATAGCGCAACTTCTGCTGCAGAGGTATTGCCGTCAGCTTCAATTTTCAACAACCAGGTGGTTGCCGCGGCCGTAGGGGTCACTAGCTTCATATCAAAGCTTATGGTGCCACTAGATAACAATTCAGATGCGTCAAAAGGAGCGCCGTCATCAGGTAAGCGACTGTTAAATCCTAATACAGTACCTACGTTATCTAAGATCTTAAACTCAACCACCGCGCCGTGATCTGCATCATCTGTCTCCACGGTCGGCGTGGTGCCGCCACAGCAATCCCATAGAGGCCAAGCTGTGTTGCTAGCATCTTCAAATACCGCCAATCTTGGACCGCTAGGAACATTGGTTGCGTTAGGGTTGAAAATCTTGGCGTTGTCGACGCGATAAACTGCTCCAGCACCGGCTCCCCAGGAAGGAAAAATCATTACAACGTTAATTGCACTAATGTCTAAGCCTGCGTCGGATAGGTCTGACATGGTGAAAGTATAAGTTGCCCATTCGCCAGTGACAGGTGCATTTCCACCATTGCCATCAGCGAGTGGTAATTCAACGGCAGTTGGTCCATCGCCACCCTCAATTTTAAAGGTCCAAACTGCATTTGCATCCGTTGGTGCAGTGGTGACTTTCATATCAAACTGCACGACACCTTCGGTCAAAAGCGCGGAAGCGTCAAAGCTAATCCCTGAATCATCTGCAGGTTTAAAACCTAATACTGTACCGTTGTTATCATTGATACTGAATTCAGCTACTACGCCGTGATCAGCATCATCCATTTCTTCGGTAGGGGTAGTGCCAGCGCAGCAATCCCATAGTGCCCATTCCATATTCGCTTGGTCTTCAAACAATACAAGCTCTGGATAGGTGATATTACCAGGCTCTGCAATTTTCAGATTATCGACCCGATAAACCGCGCCTTCACCTGTTTGCCAAGCAGGAAATATCATAACTACGTCAATAGCGCTGATATCTAAACCAGCATCAGACAAAGATTGCAAAGAGAACGTGTATGTTTGCCATTGCCCAACTACAGGTTCAACCCCTTCGTTGCTAGCAACCAATTCTACCTGCGCAGAAGAACTATTATTGTCAGCTTCGAGCTTCAATAACCAAGTAGTGGCACCAGAAGTGGGCGTAACCACTTTCATATCAAATGACACACTACCTGTGGTTAGCATGGCAGATGCGTTAAAAGGTACCCCGCCTTCGGAAACATCTGTTCGGCTGTTGAAGCCTAATACCGTGCCATTGTTATCCAAGATTTGAAACTCTGCCACAGCGCCATGTTCGGCATCATCGGTGACAATTGCAGGGGTTGTTCCACCACAGCAATCCCATAATTTCCAGCCTGGATTCTCACCATCGGCAAAAATGGTAATAGGCACTGCTACCGGTGGTGTAGGAGGAGTGGGTGCGGGGGCTTTACCAATAACCAGTGCATCTTCTTCATCTTTATAACCAGCGCGAACGGTTTCGCAGCCTTTACCAGTCATAGGGTTGGTTGAACATTCGTACACCCGCACATAATCAATTTGATAGGCTTGACCATTCTCAAACGCGCTGGCATCGATGCCACCGTTGTTGACATTTTCAGGCCAATTGCCACCAACTGCTAGATTAAGCAGGATGTGAAAATCTTGGTCAAAGGGCGAGCTATCCCAATGCAACTCTTTTTCACCGCTTACTATGTCAAAGTATTCAGAAAACCAACCTCGGTGTTTTAAACCAACAGCTTCATCTTTACTGTTATAGCGCACTTCTGATGCCATCTGAGTCGCATACAAATATCCATCCATGTACCAGCGGATCTCGCCTTCTTGCCATTCAATAGCATAAGTATGGAAATCATCCGCTGGATTTGCCCCATCAGGCAATTTATGAGCCTTACCTGACGAATCGTTCCCTGGGTAATCACGACCGTAATGTAAGGTGCCATGAATATTTGCTTCAACAACACCGTCTTCATCTGCAACTTTCAGGTTTACAGCTTCAAGAATGTCGATTTCCCCTGATTTGGGCCAACCTCCATAGACTTCATCTGTAGGTAACATCCAGAACGCGGGCCAACTGCCTTGCCCTGATGGCAATTTAGCTCGCATTTCGAAGCGACCATAAGTCCAGTCACCTTTGTATTTGGTTCTCAACCGCGCTGAAGTATAAGGTAACTCAGCGCCGTCTTCGGCAGGCTTGGCAACAATATTGAGGTTACCGTCGGCTAAAAAAGAATTCTCTGGGGAGTCGGTATAGCATTGCTTTTCCTGGTTCCCGCCGCCGCTGCAGTTTACTTCATGGGACCACTTTGTAGCGTCAATTTCGCTGCCGTCAAATTCATCATTCCACACCATAACCCAATCTGAAACCGGGGCTGACGTGTCGATCGCCTTTAAATCTGTGTCCGTGTTAGAACCGCCACAGCCAGCAAGGCCTAATGCTAAAGCCGCCCCTACTGATAGTGACAGGTTATGCGTCATATGTTTAACGCTCTTGATTCTCATTGTGTTCTCCGAAAAATCAAAATCTAGGTGATTTTGCCTGACGTTCGTCCCAGTGCTTCTGTGTTATTACTGCACAGTGAATCACTAAATTCTTAGCCAGATGTTAATTGCCTGTTCTAATGTGTAACACAAAGGTTAACAGTGAGAAGGTCAAATACGGCAAGGCGGGACTTTCAAGAGGTGGAATGGACTGAGGTTAAAAATCATGCTGAAAAGGCTGAAAGCTTATCTTTTTGACTGAACAAAGCAAGATGACTTGTAAATGGTTTGTTGCAAATGAAGCCGGTAAACATTAAGGACTTCCTGCCGCAGTCGCAGTCCGTTTTAACTTGTTTGCATTGCTAGACCAGGCAAATGGATTATGTTTGTGAGTCACAGCGTTTAATTGAATCGCAAAAGAGTATTTGAATGAAAATAGTCCATGCAACATGCAACCTGCGGGTATTGGTTATCCTGTTCTGCATTTTCCTCAGCAATGCCTGTACTTATGCCGACAAATCTACATCCATTTTTAGGGGGATGAAGCCACCAGTAGTGGCATCTAAATCCACTCCAGAAAGTTATACTGCTTCTATTGTTTATGCCTTAAATGTTGGAGGCGAAGATTATGTGTCCAGTGACAATATCCATTACCGAGCTGATAACTTATCGATTTCGGCTGTTAAAGCAAGCTCTGTGGATAGTAAAGGAACGCAAGACATCCCGCTTTATCAGACGTATCGCCAAGGTGATATGCACCTTTCATTGCCTATGCAAAACGGCCAGTATGCAGTCAAGTTTATGTTTGCGGAGCCAAAAAACACTGCGGTTGGCAAGCGCCTTTTTGATGTCAGATTAGAAGATGAATTACATATACCCAGCTTAGATGTACGCGGTGAACGGGATGGTAAAACGCTGTCGGCGTTAGAACGCACTGTGATAGATGTGGAAGTACTCGATGGGCAACTGGATATAGTTTTAACTGGTGTAAAAGGTGAGCCTGTTTTGCATGCTTTGGTTGTACGTAAAGTCGATACTAAACAGACAGATTGGCAATTAGTTTGGAGTGACGAATTCAATTACGTCGGTCCGCCAGACCCAACTAAATGGAATTTTGATGTATGGCCTGCGCGCAAAGTGAATGATGAAGATCAGGCTTATACTGAGCGTTCGAAAAATGTCAGGGTCGACGGACAGCATCTCATTATCCAAGCCCATAAAGAGCAGTACGATAATGCCCAATACACCTCAGGCCGGATCCATAGCAAAGGCAAAGGCGATTTTTTGTATGGCAAAGCCGAGGTTCGTGCGCGCATTCCTGCTGGGCAAGGGGGTTGGTCGGCGATTTGGATGCTTCCCAGTGATCCTTTCAAATATGCCACCAATTGTAAGGGCAATGATGAATGGCAAGGCATGGCTAATTGTGATGCTTGGCCCAATTCTGGCGAAATCGATATTATGGAGTATGTCGGCTATGATCCTACTACCATCCACGGCACAGTGCATAACAAAGCCTACTATTGGGTAAACTGGCAACAGCGTAAAGGCAGCATGCAAGTAGATGCCAGCGTTAATACTGAATTTCAAACCTACTCAATGGAGTGGGGGCCAGACTACATTTTTATCTCTTACAATGGCACACCCTATTTCTATTACGCCAATGAGCATCAAGGCTGGCAGTCTTGGCCCTATGACCATCCTTACCACTTGATTTTGAATTTGGCCATAGGTGGTGCTTGGGGTAGAGCGGGCGGCCCGATAGATGATTCGTTATTCCCGTTGCAGATGGAAGTGGATTATGTCCGCATCTACCAACAACAATAAAGATCCTCAGCTATTTCAGTTGGCTACTAACCAACCCGAAACAGATATTTTTTATTTTGACAAAAACCGGCAAATCACATGAATACAACACAGAATATTAGCGGTGAGTTTGTCACCCTAAATGGCGAACGATTTTACAAAATCGTTAACGTCGACCAGATGCCAGCGTTCTTCATTAGCGTTGTGTCTAACAGCGATCACTGGCTATTTGCATCATCTAATGGTGGTTTGACTGCCGGTAGAGTATCTCCAGAAACGGCATTGTTCCCTTATGTCACCGTGGATAAAATCTATGAAAGTACTCCCCACACTGGCTGTAAAACGGTATTGCATGTCAGCCGTGGCAAACAAACAGTCACCTGGGAACCTTTTAATTACCAACGTCAGCATGACTTCCAATTACTGCGTAATTTATTTAAAAATACCTTAGGTAATAAACTCTGCTTTGAAGAGATTAATCACTCATTGCAGCTTATGTTTCGCTACACCTGGACCACAAGTGAAGAGTTCGGCTTTTGTCGTCAAGCGGAATTATGTAATTTGTCCGATCAGCACTGCGAAATTGACATACTTGATGGTTTAATCAATCTTTTGCCAGCCGGCACGCCGCGATTCACCCAAACCCAATCTAGTAACTTGGTGGATGCTTATAAGTTCAACGAATTAGATGAAGCTACTGGTTTGGCAATGTTCACCTTATACTCTGGGATCACCGACCGGGCTGAACCCGCTGAGTCATTGCATGCAACCAGTGTGTTTACCTTAGGGCTAGAGCCTGAAGCCATTTTGTTGTCTGAGCAGCAGATCGCTCAATTCATTCATCAGCAGAGTGTTAACACTGAAAGCAGTTGTCGTGGCGTTCGTGGCGCTTATTTAATTCAAACAAGATTTAAGTTGAGGCCAAAAGACCATAAACAATGGTTCATCGTGGCAGACCTTGAACAAACTCAATCTCAGGTGAGTAAACGCATTGTGCAATTGAGTCAACCGGATGTGCTGCAAAAAGCCTTATTACAATCTGTTCAGCAAGGCAGCGATGATCTCGCGCGCATTATGGCCAGCAGTGACGGTTTTCAGTATACCAACGAAGAAAACGTGACTGTACATCATTATGCAAACACCTTGTTTAATGTGTTGCGCGGCGGCATTTTTGACCAGCAATATCAAATTACAGCCAAAGACTTATGTTCCACAGTGTCGATGTTCAATCAGCCGGTATTTGCACAAAATCGCCAGTTTTTGCAAGCCCTGCCTGCCACCATGGAGATCCAGGCGCTATTGCAGAAGGTTTCACAACATGGTGATGGGCAGCTAGAACGCTTAGTCATGGAATATCTACCCATTACCTTTGGTCGCAGACACGGTGATCCTAGTCGCCCTTGGAACCAATTCGCTATAAATTTAAAAGACAAACAAGGAAACCCATTACTATCGTATCAAGGGAACTGGCGGGATATTTTCCAGAATTGGGAAGCCCTTACCTTTAGCTATCCGGATTTTATCGAGAGCGTAATTGCTAAGTTTGTCAACGCCTCCACTATGGATGGGTATAATCCATACCGGATCACCAAGCAAGGTATCGATTGGGAAGTAGAAGAGCCGGATGACCCCTGGAGTTATATTGGTTATTGGGGCGACCATCAAATTATCTACTTGCTTAAGATGTTGGAATTATCTAACCAATTTCACCCGCAAAAACTATCACAGTTGCTCTCGCAGCCGCTATTTAGTTATGCAAATGTACCCTACAAAATCAAAGATTTTGACGACATTGTACTAAATGCAAAAAGCACCGTCAGCTACGATGACGCGCTGGCAGAGGTGATTGAAAAACGTGTATCTGCCATAGGCGCTGACGGGAAATTGGTGTTAGATGGGAGTGGGCAGGTTTATCAAGTTAATCTGCTTGAAAAACTCTTAGTACCCTTACTGAGTAAGTTGAGTAACTTGGTGGTTGATGGCGGTATTTGGCTCAACACCCAGCGCCCAGAGTGGAATGATGCAAACAACGCCTTGGTTGGCCAGGGTTTATCAATGGTAACCCTGTATTACATGCGTCGCTATGTGACTTTTCTGCAGCATTTATTGCAAGACACCGATCAATTATTCACTTTATCAAATGAAGTCAATCAGTGGTTGGTCGATATCAGCATGATATTAGCTGACGTTGCGCAGCAGTTAGATAATGCCCCGGTAACAGATTCGAAACGCTTCGAGATACTTGAGCGTCTCGGACGGGCGGGATGTCGTTATCGTCAGGCCATTTATCAGCAGCAAGGTTTCTCGGGTCAGGTTGAGGTGTCGGTGCAGTTGGTTAATCGCTGTCTTTTGCATGCAAATGATGTGATCAACCATTCTATCAATATTAATCGAGCTGATGATGGCCTATATCAGGCGTATAACTTGTTGCAGCTATCGCAACACTCCGCCCATGTAAGTCATTTGTATCCGATGCTGGAAGGGCAAGTAGCAGCCTTGAGTAGCGGTGCCATTACCGGCAAAGATGCGGTAAATGTACTTGAGGCACTGTTTAACAGTGATGTTTTCAGAGCCGATATCAATACCTTTATGTTGTATCCTGACCGCAAGCAAACCCGTTTTTTAGACAAGAACGTTATTCCAGCCGATGGATTCAACGCTATTCCGCTGTTGCAATTGATGCTTGATCGGGATGATAACCGCATTGTCAGCCAAGATTGCACTGGTCGCTATCGATTCAATTCAGAGCTAACAAACAGTGGCGATTTAACCACTCAACTACATTGTATTGGCCCAGATTATGCGCAACTCAATGATGTTAGCCAACAAGCTATATTGGACTTATACGAACAGGTGTTTGAGCATAAATCTTTCACTGGTCGATCCGGTGGAATGTTCGGATTTGAAGGCCTAGGAAGTGTTTACTGGCACATGGTGGCCAAATTATTATTAGCGGTTAAAGAGCAATACTTCTATGCCATTGACACTAAGTTAGAGCAGCCCATCATTCAACGCTTAGGAGAGTTATATTATCAGGTTCGAGAAGGGATTGGCTTTAACAAAACACCGCAACAATATGGTGCCTTTCCAACTGATCCCTATTCTCATACGCCCAAGCATGCTGGTGCTCAACAACCCGGCATGACAGGACAGGTAAAAGAAGAAGTCATGAGTCGCTTTGCCGAGTTGGGTATTCATGTTGCCAATGGACAATTGCAAATCAATCCGGCCTTACTGCGTGCCCAAGAGTTTTGTCAAAGCGCCGGTGAGATGACCTATTTGGATGTCGCCGAGCAATGGCAAACAATTGAGGTGCCTAGCCAAGGCTTAGCCTTTACTTGGTGCCAAGTGCCAATTGTTTATCAGTTGGCAGGCTCCACTCAAAGCTCAGTGAGCGTTTATCTTAATGATGGTACGATGGAAAAAATCCAAATTAATGGATCACAAACCCTAGCGCTAAATCATCAACTCAGTGAAGATATTTTCAAACGAAATGGCAGGGTGGTGCGTATTGAATGTCAGTTGAGTGCTGCAGTTTTATATCAGGAAAAAAACGAGTCTTAATGAGACTCGTGTAGCTATCAGTATCTCGTTATATGCTCTAGGCAATGGATGTTGCCTAGAGCAGTTTAGTTTATTTATCCCCAGCTCAGCTTATTTAGCTAGGCTGGCTTCCAATTCTTCAAGTGTTTTTCCTTTCGTCTTAGGCAAGTAGATCAAGACAATAATCAATCCAACCAGTGCAAAAATGCCATACAGGGCGAAGGTTAATGTTGCACCCAAGTTGGCCAGTTCCCACGGAAACACTAGTTGTACCGTAAAGCTGGTGGCTGAATTAATCAATCCCACAAAGGATATTGCCAGCGCTCGAATTCGGTTTGGAAAGAGTTCTGAGAACAGTACCCACATAACCGGCCCTAACGAAACTGCGAAGCAAGCGACAAAAGCTAACAATCCAATTAATACAGCGGTTTGGTTGAGCTGTATTGCCGATGCAATGAAGAAGGACTCATGATTGACCGCCAGTTGACTGCCAAGGCTAGTCACTAGAGCGTGTTTGAACTCAAGATCATTCGAGTAACTCACCCCTATCATTGGGCCAATGCTATCCGCATTGATTTGACTGGGTAACGAAGAAAGTACTTGAGTCGTCAACTCATAAGAGGCCAGATTAAACTGATAGGCCAACATAAACATACTTAATACAATGCCGCTCACGCCCGCTAACAACAGCACTTTGCGTCCGATACGGTCGATTAGTGCTATGGCTATAACGGTGAATACTATATTGATCAGACCTACTAAAATGGCCTGCATAAAAGCAGCGTCTGTACCAAACCCACTTTGTTCGAATATCATCGGTGCATAGAAAAACACCGCGTTGATGCCGGTGATCTGCTGCAATATCGCAATCGACACTCCGACTATCATGACCAAGCGCATTGCCGGTTTGAATAATTCTTTGATAGGCAAGCGGGCCTGCTTGTCTGTTGATGTTGATGCGATAACTATCTGCTTGATGGTTTCATCAACTTGCTGTTCATGGCTAACTTTTAGCATTATCTGTTTGGCTTGCGCCACTTTGCCTTTCAATACCAACCAACGTGGACTTTCAGGGACCCAAAATAACGCAACGAAATACAGCAGGGCAGGCAAAGCTTCTAGTCCTAGCATCCAGCGCCAATTCCAGTGTTGCAGATTGAGCTGCTGAGTCCAAGGTTGGGCTGACTCGCCAAGGGTTAAAATCATATAGTTAGTGAAAAAAGCCACTGAAATACCAATAACGATATTGAGTTGATTGAGTGACACTAAGCGCCCACGATATTTGGCTGGAGCGATTTCAGCAATATACATAGGCGCGATGATTAGCGCCGCGCCGACACCTAAGCCGCCTAACATTCTAGCTATGACTAAAATAGTAAAGCTCGGTGCTAATGCCGACAATACAGCGGACAATAAAAACAACAGAGCTGCAATCTTTAGTACCGTTTTGCGGCCAAATTTGTCAGAAAGAGGTCCACTCACTAACATTGCGAAAGTTGCAGTGAGAGACAAAGACGCCACCGCCCAACCGAGCTGTAATTTAGTTAAATTAAATTCACTCTCAATGAATCCAACTACCCCAGAGATAACCGAGGCATCAAAGCCCATTAATAATCCGCCTAATGCTACAATTAAAGATACATAGCAGACATAGAATATTGAGTTGGAATAAGCACTGGGCTCGTTTTGTGATGTTGCTAAGGTATCTTGCATAATGGGGCGAGTTCTATACAGTGATTAGTAAGTCTTAACGCTATCTGATTTGTCTTGTAACGCATTGAATTTACGATAGAACGGTTCTCTCGTGCGGTGTAACGGATATCACAACTGGTTAGCCGTCACGCCAAGGTGTAGACTGGCATGATAATAATAAGGAATGCCATGGAACAACGAATTTCCAATGCCACCAAACGATTTATCGAGCAGCGCCCGAACCGCAAGTTCTGGTTATGGCAGACTGGTTTTTGGTTGTTTGTAAGCATGACTAGCTTTTTCACTTTAACACTTTGGTATGGCCCTTATTCTTGGCCTCATATTTTACATATTGTGCTGCAAGCTACCTTCGGACTAGTACTGTCTTTAGTACTCTATGTCACTTTTATGGGGATGTGGGACAAGTCTATTCTGTATCGGAGTCTCGTTGGACTAGCTAGCGTGATGTTAGTGTCCTTCGTTTGGACTTTGTCACGACTACAAATCTTTCTATGGCTAACCGCAGACCCCAACGGCTGGGAGCAATTAGGTGGCTGGCATTTCGCCAGTATTTTCATTTTTCTTTGTTGGACAGGTTTGTTTCACGGCATTCGCTATTATGATTTACTGCAAACCGAACACATCATTATGTTGCAGGCTGAATCCGACGCCCGAGAAGAACAAATCAAACGGATGAAAGCACAAAGCGTTGCCAGAGATGCACAGCTTAAAATGCTTCGCTATCAATTGAACCCACATTTTTTGTGTAATACCTTGAATGCCATTAATTCATTGGTAGAGGCGCGTGAGTCTGATAAAGCACAAAGTATGACGGTGCAGTTAAGTAAGTTTTTGCGCCACTCTTTGGATAATAATCCGGATACCAAGATTTCCTTGGAAAACGAGGTAAAAGCGCTAAACCTGTATCTAGAGATCGAAAAAACACGATTTGAAGATCGTCTGAAACTGGACTTTAATATTGAAACTGAAGCCAGATTGGCGCTGGTGCCCAGTTTGTTATTACAACCCATCATTGAAAATTCGATGAAACATGCCATTGCCAAAAGCGAAACCGGCGGCACAATTAGCCTGCATGCAAAGGTCTTTGAAGGGCAATTGATATTGCAGTTAAGTGATACTGGCTCGGGCAATAAAATTGGTAAAAGTAAGGTGCAAAGTTCTAATGGCAGAGGCGTCGGCTTGCGCAATACTGACGAGCGACTTAAAGCGTTATATCAACACAATTACCACGTTGGCATAAATATATTGCCCTCTGGTGGATTGAAAACCACGATCACGTTACCCTGTGAATATCATACTGATCAGCATCCCGTAACCTTTTTGGCCACTGAGCATTTAGCATGAATACTTTAACCGCTATTATTGTTGATGACGAACCCCTCGCACTAAAATTACTGCGTTCGAAGCTTGATTCTTTTGCAAACGTTAAGGTGGTGGGAGAGTGCAAAAATGGTCGTCAAGCCATCGATATGATCATGGACCTCACTCCAGATTTAGTCTTTCTAGATATTCAAATGCCAGGCCTAAATGGCTTCGATGTGGTGAAAAATTTACAAAGTGATTTACTACCCTTAATCGTATTTACCACCGCATACGAACAGTATGCGTTAGACGCCTTTGATGTCCACGCCGTTGATTACATATTGAAACCTATTGATAAAGAACGTATCGAGCGGGCTATCGAAAGAGCCTTTGAACGCATGGCTGTTAGTGACCTACCAGATAACAAACCGCGGATAATTGGTGCAATAAATGCTATTAATATGCGAGAAAGTAGCGGTGACAATCTCTCCGAAAATTTCGCCCAGTCTCAATTTGCTGCCAATAGCATTGAGCGAAAAGTTGTCATTCGCGAACGGGACGAAATTACTCTGCTAAAACAAGCTGATATCCAATGGATTGATGCGGCTGGCGATTACGTTTGTCTGCATGCCGATGGTGAAACCCATATCAAACGCAGCACCCTAAAAGAGTTATTGGAAGAGCTCGATGACACGATTTTTAAACGGGTGCATCGCTCTACCATCGTCAATCTAAATTTTATCGAGAAAGTCATACCCCATACCAAAGGTGAGTTTTTTTTACAGCTGGGGGAGTACGACAGAATAAAAGTTAGTCGCAATTACAAAGAGGCAATTAAGGCATATCTGACTGAGCGCTAATGTCCAATTGAACTCGATCTAGATACCAACTGCACTTTGTAATAGCAGCCATAGCTTTTATTTTTCTTAGATTTAATAAAGCCCGTTATAACAGCAGGACAGGGAATTCCTGTATGCAGGTGCTTATTGGTTTATTTGCTTAGATTAGTCGCTATATGGCGTGTGCCTTTGAAATCTAGCGATTAATCACTTACCATTCCGACGTCGTATTTACTCACCTAGGACGAACCGATGTTAACAAGGATGCTATTAGCACTGAGTGTGCTTCTTCTAGTGCCTACTGCAAATTCTACAGCCTACAGTGCGCAAAGTGTTCCCACTGATTACTTCAGTCGTTTACCTGCTTATGCCAAGCCTGGTTTATCCCCTTCTGGAAACAAAGTAGCCTTTATTCGCAACTTCGAAAAAGAGCAACTTGCTGTGTTAACCACTTTAGATATGGTAACGGGTGAAACCTTATATTTGCTCAAAACAGATAATGAGAAAATTAAAATTAAATGGTTCGAGTGGGCGAATGACAAGACCTTAATCGTCAGTGCAAAATTTGCTTCAAAAAGAAAAAGAACGGCTACAATGGAGACGCGGCTAGTTGTCATTGACGCCACTGATGAGCGTGAGGAGGCTCGCCCACTAATCGGTCGCAGAGAGCATATCTCCCAGTTTCAAGATAATGTGATTGATTTTTTACCCGATGATCCAGAGCACATACTCATCGCGCTAGATCAAGATACAGTCAATTTACCCTCCGTTTACAAGGTAAATATTTATTCAGGCGAAAAAACTCGGATTGAAAGGGGAAAAAGGCAGGTTCGAGATTGGTTAACCGATCAGCAAGGCAGACTTCGAATTGGTTATTTTACCAATTATAAGACCGGTGAAAAAGGTAGTATCATTTCCATGCCAGAAACCCCTGATAGTTGGGATAGCCTATTTGAATATGATGGATTTTCTGAGCAGCCGATTTTTCCAATTGGTTTTGCTAAAGACCCAGATGTACTTTATTACAAAAGATACAATGGGGATAAAAAAGCCTTGTACAAAATGAATATCCGTACAAAGCAAGAAGAATTGGTTTTTGCCGACCCACAGCATGATGTAGACGGGAGCCTAATCTATTCTAAAAAGACTAAAGAAGTCATTGGTCTACGGGATGCTCACGTAACCGGTGGAAGACTATATTGGGATAAAGACCGGGCCAACTTACAGAAAGCCTTTGATAAAGCTTTACCCGACACAAGCAATTATCTTGTGGATTTTAGCGCTGACGAGAATATTTATATTCTATATACCGAAAGTGATTCTATACCCGGCGCTTATTATTACGGCAATCGTGACAAAAAAACCTTACATCTATTATTTGAACAATACCCTGAACTCAACGGCATTCAAATTCCTCAACATAAGCTAATTACCTACAAAGCCCGAGACGGTGTAGAAATTCAGGGGTATCTAACTTTACCTTTAGGTTTTGACGGCCCGGTTTCAACGATTCTAATGCCTCATGGAGGGCCTGGGGCAAGGGAGTATGATGGTTTTGATACTTGGACCGCTTTTCTAACTAACCAGGGCTATGCGGTATTTCGACCCAATTTCAGAGGCTCTAGCGGTTATGGCTACGAATTTTCACAAAGTCAAATGAAGGGGTGGGGGCTGGAAATGCAGGATGATTTGGCCGATGCGGTTACTTTTCTTGTTAACCAGAAAATTGCCACTCCTGAAAAAGTATGCATAGTAGGGGGCAGTTATGGTGGGTATGCCGCTATGATGGGTATAGTAAAAACCCCTGACCTATATAAATGTGCCGTGAGTTTTGCTGGCGTCTCGAATCTTAAAAAGCTGGTTATTTCTGCCCGTAAATACACTAACGCTAAATTTGTAAAAAACCAAATCGGTGACGATTATGATGATTTAGAGAACCGTTCTCCCTATTACAATGTTGAAAAAATTAAAACCCCTATTTTACTTATCCATGGTCAAGATGATCGGGTCGTGAATGTCGCACAAAGCCGCGAAATGGCTGACGAACTAGAGGACGAAGATAAAGAATTTGAATACATAGAGCTTGAGCATGGAGATCATAATTTGTCAGTGCAAAAAAATCGCAGTGCTTTATTTGATGCACTGGATGCATTTTTGGCCAAACATTTAGATTAATATTAAAAATAAGCTGTGTGAAGAGAGCGTCTGAGCATAGCAAGTTATCAAAATTGCCTTATCAAATCTTGGTTTGCTAGGTTATGGGTATGGCTAGCCAATAACCTCCCCAATTCATCTTCTGAATAGTGGTAAATCTGGACCATTTTTTCCCCTGTTTGGGTATGTACAGCTTGGGGGAGGTGTTCGAATTTAATTTTTAGTCCGAGCCTTTTCAGTGTTGCTGGATCATAACTAAACAGGGCAGCATCCCGTTGGGTTGCCTGATTTGGCATCATAGCCAAAATGGTGACAGCTTGTTCTACTCCTATAAATTTGAAAAACTGTGTTTCTTGCTCTTGCCAAAGACGCAACCATTGATGCTGTTGTGTTTGCTTTTTAGCCGATAGAAGCCATTTAATACGATTAAACCAAGCCAGTGACAACGGCGTGTAAAGGGACTGGAATGCTCCGCCATGCCAGCCGAGAATGGCCTCTTTTTCAACAAATGCATCTTTGCTGGCTGTCACTACGTAATTTGCACAAGAAGATGCACAGACTTTGCGCACAATAACATTGAGCCGATGCTGGTAAACCATCTTGCCTAGTTCGATTCCTGCATTGACGTCACCACCAGGACTGGAAATGATGAGCTTCTTTATCCCCGTAGACTTTGCCAATAGGTTTTTAAACGCTGTCACATTGGCCTCAGAGGTATCGCCCATGAAGCGAATAGTATGTTCATCTAACAGACTTACTTGTCCCGGCTTGTCACTAGTATCAACTGGAGTAACGCAGGCTGTTAGTAATAGTGCAGTAGTGAAATATAAATAGCGCATTGATATCCTTTCAAATGTTGCAGGCTAAATACCCTAAGCTAAGTGTATGTCAGCAGATTGTACGCAGTTAGGCTCCACTAGAGCCAGACCTAAACCTTGGTACTAGCACCGGTGTCTTAGTCTTATAAGCTTGGTAGTCTTGCTGTGTTCCCCAGCGCTGGTCCGCCTTGTCTTCCAATAGGGGTATTCCGCTGATTTTAGTCAATAATAAAGTGACAAAAAACGGTGAAATCAGTGTGACGTGCTGCCACCCTTGTAGGGCTGGATAAGCCGCCAATGCGACACCAAACCATAAGATGATTTCGCCAAAATAATTGGGGTGGCGCGAATACGCCCACAAACCATGCTGGATAAATTTTTGTTTATTTTTTGGGTCGTGTTTGAATTGAAATTTTTGCCAATCGGCCACTGATTCGAGACTAAAGCCGATAAGCCACAGCAGGGCTCCCACAAGGGTTAGAACACTAAGGTGCGATTGTTGCTGGGAGGTTATCACTGTTAACGCCGCGCCAGATGTGACTACTACCCATAATCCTTGCAAGGTCCAAGCAGAAAAAAAACGGTACTTATTAGGTTTGATTTCAGCAAAGCGATTATCGCTGCCATCCTTAACAATGCGTTTAAATAAAAAGGTGCCCAAACGAGCTGACCATGCAAGCACCATGGCCGCCAGCAAAATTGACGTGATGGATAATTGGGTTTGGCTGTAAAGGCCGTAAAAGGTAATAACGATAAAGCTCATGCCGCCCGTTAGGTCATAATAGCGCTCGGTTTGCATAATATAGGCTGGTATAAATGCTAGCCATTGAAATGTGAACGCCAGCAAGGTGCATTGTGCCATAATTGAGAATGCGGGGGAGGATGGCGCAACCTGAGTTGCTAAAACCAGTAAACTTGCAACAGCAACACTTATTAATAATACGACTCCTGCGTAGGCTTTATCACTCATCAGATTGTTACTCCAAACTATCGGTTCCCCTATACAGGGTGAGGTGCATCAGCACTTGATTGCTTATACTGGCTGCACCTATATTTAGACTATTGGTTATACGCTGGTGGTAATCTTCATGTCATAGCCACTGTACTTTCGCATATTAATCACCCGGTCTTGGTCTAGCATCCAGTACTGGCCTTTAATACCCGTGAGAGTGCCCTCAAATTGTAATTCTTTATCTAAATTAATCGATTTAATTTTTTCCGGGTAGTGCATTACCGGGTATTGAATATTCACCGCGGGCACGTCGATTAAATTGATCGCTTGTAAACCATATTGGGATGAGATGTTATCTAACTCCATTTCAACCGCACCAAACAACTGCTCTCTTAGAGCGACTAAATCGATTTGCTCAGGCTGACCTTTTAACATCGCACGCCAGTTAGTCTTGTCGGCAATATGTTGTTTAAAAGCGGTTTCAGCCAGACCACTAAGCAGACGGTTTTTGACCCGCAAAATGGCGATAGCCTGAGTAGCGCCTTGGTCAATCCAGCGACTGGATACGCCTTCAGTTACATGTCGGGTGATCCCTACTTTAACTGTTCCGGTATTTGCCAAATATACAAAGTGATCGTTCAAGCAATTTTCTTCACCCCAACTAGGCTCGCGGCACGTGCCTTGATCGTAATGACACTTTTCTGGCTTGATGATGCAGGTATCACATTGAGCAAGTGTCATCAGGCAGCGGTAACAGTATCCTTGATTGAAGCTTTTTTTAGTTTTGCTGTGGCAATGAACACAATTGATCATTTGGTTAAATTCAACACCGACTTGGCTACCAATCAATGGATTCATGTTGATGAGTTGATCGCCGATAGGCAGGGCATATTCTACTTCACCATTTTGCTCAGCACTGGCGCGCATCTTTCTTATATTACCGGAGTAAACTGTCATTTTTGTCATTATCGCTTTATTGCTATTTCGCATTATATGTTAACCCGCCTAGCATCTTTGTGAAATCTGAACTGCAAAAAATCATAATTTTATAAGGCTATGTTTTATTAATCTCATTATGCATATACTGAGGTTTATTCTAATCGGTACAAAAAGCGCCATGAATATGAAAATTTTTGCAGTTGTGATTAGTAGTTTGATTTGCCTATGGTCCAGCCACTGCAAGGCTTATGATTTGTATTTGATTCGGCATTTCGAAAAACAGCCTGATCAGCCAAACCCGGCGTTAACCGAGCATGGACAAGCTCAAGCGGCCAAATTAGCCCAGTTTTTGACGGATAAGGGAGTGGTGTATATTTACAGCACAGATTATCGCCGCACCCAACAGAGTGCGGCCCAAAGTGCCAAACTGCTGGAGCTCCAAGTAACCTCATATGACCCCAAAAATTTAGCTGAATTTGCTCAGCAGATTTTACACAAACAGCAAAATTCGCTGATAGTCGGCCACAGCAATACTACCCCTGAACTCATATCTTTACTTGGCGGCCAAAGTAAGCCTATTGATGAAAGCCAATATGGTGAGGTTTTCATTCTCCACGTCTCCGAGCAGCACGTAGACACCGATAGTTTTCATATTGAATAGCGCAGGTCGATAGAATCTAAATCTATTGTAAAGGTATGAATTGATATAATTAAATATTGTACAAATGTTGTACACTTATTTGACATTGGTGATGATTGGAGACGGGTCTTTGCGATGGTGTCTTATACTTGTCGTTCTGTGCTGTGGATGGAGCAGGGACACCTGTGCGTCTGTTGAAAAAATCCTTGAATGGCGGTCTCCCTATAAAGAACTCATTGGTTCAATCCCTAAATCTCCAGACGAGGTTTTAAAGCAGTTGTTAGAAACTGACTTGAGTCAAGTGAGTGATAACAATAACCTGGCTCAACACTATTCTTCGCTAAGTATGGTTTACTACGCCCTAAGCTTTCCAGAATCAGCCTTCGCGAATGCCCAAACTGCTCTTGAATATATTGACCCAGATACCCAGCCTTGGCTATATCACATGTCAAAACTCAATGAAGCTCAGGCTTGGGATTTAACCGGTAAACCAAATAGTGGCGTTATCGGGGCCAATGCGGCCTTAGTGTGGGCCGAGTTACAACAAGACACCGATTTAATTGTCTTAGCTCTATATGTAAGAGGTAGCTTATTAAACAGTATGCTGGATTATCGCGGCGCCTTGCGGGATCTTCAACGGGCTTATGAAATTGCACCACAGGCGTCAAATCTCAATCGAGGTGATATAGCCGGTATGTTGGCTCTAGTGTACGAGTATCGCCGGGAAGACTCACTGGCCATTCCATTTTTCCAAGAAGCGGCTAGTTACCACCGAGCAAATCAAAACTTACTCGAGTTGAGTATTGCTTTGTATGGCTTGGGCCGCGCCAACAAAAATATTGGCAATATAGAGTTGGGTCGCCAGTTATTAGTTGAATCAAAACAGATTGCAACCCAAGTAGGTGATCAACAGGGTGTTGCTTATGCGTTAAAAGAGCTTGCAGGGCTTGCTTTGGCGGAAAATAACTACCAAGTCGCGCAACAATTCATCCAGCAGGCTTTCGAGATATTTGAAGTTAGCCAAAACCAATACATGTTGTTGGATGCATATCTCACTATGGCAAAGATCGCCCTAGCCGAAAATGACTTGCTAGCGGTCAAAAAATTCCTGCATTCTGCCCAAAGCTATGTAGATATAGTCAATATGCCGGTGCAAGCAATTGCCTTTGACGAGTTAACAGCACAGTATTTAGCGCTAAGTGGTCATCATCAGCAAGCATTTGAATTACTGCTTGCCACGATGAATCGTAAGCAACGATTGCAGAGTCAAACAAGTACACAACAATTACATAGTTTGCGCTCCCAATACGAAATTGATATGAAAGACCGTGAAAACAAATTGTTAGAACAAAAGAATCAACTTCAGCAATCAGATTTAGAGTCAGTAGAAACCCGAAACTTGCAACTGTTATTGCTGTTCGGCGCTACCCTACTAATCTGCTTATTGTTAGTTATCTTGGTTTATCGAACAGTACAAAACCGTGCCAGATTTGAACATCTAGCCAATATCGACAGCTTAACTGGATTGGCGAATCGGCGTAATGTCATGGAAAAATTGCAAACTCAAATTGAACTGGCAAGACGCCACGAGTTTCCCTTGTCTGTCGCCATTGTTGATATAGATTTCTTCAAAAAAATTAATGACAACTACGGTCATGCTGGCGGCGATAAAGTGCTAAAAGCCATCGGGAGTCTGTTTGAACAAACTTTCAGGCAAAGTGATGTGATTGGTCGTATTGGCGGAGAGGAGTTTTTGATTGGGTTGCCTCATACGGCATTAGGTGATGCAGATAGGACATTACAGAGCCTGTCACTGAATGTGAAACAACTTTCCGATTCCTTCGATTTATCGGGTCTGAGCTTATCAATATCAATTGGCCTATCCTTATATCAAGCCGGTGAGTCAATCGAAAGTTTATTGTTAAGATGTGATAAAGCGCTTTATCAAGCTAAGCGTGGGGGGAGAGACCAAGTCGTTACCTACCGAGAAAATCATTCTACATTGCTGCAATTGGAAGTCTGAAATTGCTATACTCCAAACTGTACTGTTTTTATATTGGAAGTTAACTCCTGTCTGCAGCGTCTACCCATCGAGGTTTTGTTTTAACCCGCAATCAAATTGAACGAAGCGGTCAAACCTACTTAGAATTCTGGTTAAGCACGGATTCTGGCCCCGTTAAATTAATTACGCAAGCACAACAAGCTGTTATGTTTGTCGCTAAATCAGAAGCTAGTCGAGCAAAGCAAGTACTGCTCGCAGCTGGATTAAAGGTGTTAGCTAAGGAGTTGTCGCTTAAAACCTTTACCCACCAACGCGTGGAGGGGTTGTACTTTCAATCCAATAGTCAATTTTATCGTGCCAGAGAAGTGCTGAATGTAGCGGCTATTACAAGCTATGAAAACGATATTCGGTTAACTGATCGCTATTTGATGGAGCGCTTTATTTGCGCAAGTGCAAATTTTGTCGGACGACAAGTCGCTACCTCCCCCAGTGCCCCCAATACTTACACACAATATGAAAATGCTAAATTAAAACCGGCTGAATATGTTCCGCAATTTACCCTATTGTCACTAGATATTGAATGTAGCCTAAATGGTGAGCTCTATTCCGTTGGCTTAAGCGCTCTAAATTTCAAACGAGTCATCATGATCGGCAACCCTCAAGGTGAAGATGATTGGATTACATGGGCAGCGGATGAGTCCGACTTATTACAACAATTGATGCTGGTTATTGGCCATCAGGACCCTGATATTATCATTGGTTGGAATGTGGTTAATTTTGATTTTAGGCTGTTGGTCGAGCGTGCAAAATTAAATAACATTAAGCTCAAATTAGGCCGTGACAACAGTGAGGTATTTTGGCGCGAACCCAAGGGCGATAGTCAGCAGGGTTTTGTCAGCATTGCTGGTAGAGTGGTGATTGATGGTATTGATAGCCTCAAAACGGCAACTTATCACTTCGATAGTTTCTCATTGCAACATGTCTCTGAACAGTTACTGGGTAAAAGCAAACAAATAGAAGATGTAGATAATCGTGTGGCGGCAATCACCCATGATTTCCAGCATGACAAAATTAAACTTGCTAGATACAACCTGCAAGACTGTATCTTGGTCGAGGAGATTTTTCAGCACACCAAGTTAATCGACTATTTGATCCTCAGAAGTCAAATCACCGGTTTGGAATTAGACCGGATGGGCGGCTCCGTTGCGGCTTTCATCAATTTGTACTTACCTAAATTACATCGCGCAGGTTTCATTTCGCCAAATCGTCCAATTGACGGTGGATTAGCAAGCCCCGGCGGCTACGTAATGACATCCCAGCCAGGACTGTATAAAAATGTTCTGGTGCTAGATTTCAAAAGTCTATATCCATCTATTATCCGCACATTCAAAATTGACCCCTTAGGGCTGGTGGAAGGTTTGGCACAACCCGATGACGCGATCCCTGGTTTTCGGGGTGCATTATTTTCAAGAGACAAACATTTTTTACCGGACATCATAGATAGTCTGTGGAAGCAAAGAGATGAAGCCAAGCGTCAGCAGAACTCTGCTCGTTCCCAAGCAATCAAAATATTGATGAATTCATTTTACGGTGTGCTGGGCTCAGGAGGTTGTCCGTTTTATGATACTCGCTTAGCCAGTTCTATCACCTTGCGAGGGCATGAGATCATGCAAACCACCGCAAGTTGGATAGAACAATGCGGCTATAAAGTGATATATGGAGACACAGATTCTACATTCGTTTGGTTGGAGCACGTATCTAGCCCTGAGGAAGCGCAGCGTATCGGCCAACAGCTTGAGACTAGCATTAACCAGCAGTGGCAGCAGAAATTAAAGCTTGAATACCAGTTAGATTGCCATCTGGAAATAGAGTTTGAAACCTTATTCGAAACCTTTTTGATGCCAACTATACGAGGTTCGGAGCTGGGCAGTAAGAAGCGCTATGCTGGGGTTAAACGAACCCGTAATGGTGACACTGAACTTATTTTTAAAGGCTTGGAAACGGTACGTTCCGATTGGACAGCCATTGCAAAGATATTTCAGCAGACGCTGTATCAGAGAGTATTCGATGGTCAAGATATCACGTCATATATGCTAGGCGTAATAGATGATATTCGCCAAGCCAACAGAGATTCAGACTTAGTCTATCGCAAGCGTCTTCGACAGCGACTTGATAAATATACCAAGAATGTGCCGCCCCATGTCAAAGCCGCCAGACTTGCTGATCAACAAAATCAAAAACTTGGTAAGCCACTACAATATCAACACAAAGGTTGGATCAGCTATGTGATAACCCTAGATGGCCCTCAACCTATTGAGTATGTAAGCTCGCGTCTGGATTATGAGCACTACATAGAAAAGCAAATACGGCCCATCGCAGAAGGCATATTGCCCTTTGTTGGTCAATCTTTCGAACAAATTACCAGTTCACAATTAGGCTTGTTTTGAGAGATTTTCACTTAGTTGGGGTGATAAGAATCGTCTCGAAAATCAGCATAAGTATCGATTCCTAATGCCTTGTACAGCAAGCACACACCAAAACTGCTAGTTACAAAGAGAATAGCACCAAGGGCACCAAGTATTAAACTTATGGTTAATCCGTAAATACCTTCAACCGCTACTGCCAGTAACGCTAAAGCGATAACTGAGCGTATTGCTGTGTCTAAAATACCAACATTTTGTTTCATAATAATCTCCTGAAGTGATGTTGGTATGCTAGCTATCCCCTAACTTTGGCGTATTGATCTGCATCAATGAACCGCTTAGTGAAGGAGATTAAACATATATTAGAAGAAAATAGGTTGTTCAAATTGAATTTCAAAGGGTATATTTAATTGGCTTTTTGAACGATGAAAGAAAGGTGAATTTGCTGTGCACAACGTATTAATTGTAGATGATGACCGCATCACGTTAGAGTTATTACAATTGATCCTTGAGGAGTGTGTTGAGGGCCATATTATAGCAGCTAGCTCTGGTACAGAAGCCATAGACTTCGTTAATGCTAATGACCTAAATCATTTAAGCTTGATAATTTGTGATTGGAATATGCCGGAAAATGATGGTTTAGAAGTATTGAAAGCATTGCGTAAAAAAAATAGACAACTACCATTTTTAATGGTTACTGGTAACCCAACACGCCAACTAGTTATCTCTGCTCGCAAAGCTGGTGCCACCGATTTCATCGCCATACCGTTCAAAAACTATGATTTAACCGAAAAAGTAAGTAATTTGCTCAACTGAATTGGGTAATACGTGCTTTGTCTGAACCACTAATTAAGGGTCAATTCATGCAGTTTGATGACATCATCGATCGCTCCTCTACTTATGCTTTTAAATGGGAAAAATATAAGCAGCGGGATATTCTTCCCATGTGGGTTGCTGATAGTGAATTTGCCTCTCCAGAACCTATTATCCAAGCGTTAAGTCAACGTGTTGAACATGGTCTATTTGGCTATACCTTACCAGCGCATTATGCACCTGCTAATCAAGCAGTCAAACGCTGGTTGTCGGTCAAACATGATTGGGATATCAAAGAAGAATGGATAGTTTGGACACCCGGTGTAGTACCTGCATTCAATGTTGCTTGTAAAGCATATTGTAGCCCAGGTGATACGGTCTTAATTCAAACTCCTAATTATCCACCACTGCGTGCCGCACCTGCGCTGCACAATCTCAACCGAGTGGAGATTGACACTTTAGAAGTTGAAGGCCGCTGGACGCTAAATTATGCGCAGTTGGAATCCGCAGCTAAAGACCCTAAATGTAAACTGCTTATATTGTGCAATCCGATGAATCCAGTTGGTTCTGTCCTCAATGAACAAGAAATGCAAAAAGTGGCGCAAATTTGCGCTCAGCATGATGTAAAATTGTGTTCTGATGAGATTCATTGTGACTTGATCCTAGATGTAACTAAAAAACATCTACCCGCGGGTAATATTGCAGGTTTGGAGCAAAACTCTATTACCTTAATGGCTGCAAGTAAAACCTTCAATATTGCCGGTTTAGGCACCTCATTTGCGATTATCCCGAATAAGGCCTTACGCACTAAATTCCAAGCAGGAATGCAGGGCATGGTGCCCTGGGCAAATATTATGGGTTTAGTCGCGACCGAAGTTGCATTCACCCAATGCGATGAATGGCATCAGCAGTTACTCGACTATTTGCGTGAAAATTTGGCCTTTATTCAACAGCAGGTTGATACTATTGATGGCTTGAGATTACTCAATGTGGAGGCAACCTTCTTAGCTTGGATAGATGCTAGTGGTTTGGGCGTGGATGACCCGCAACAATATTTTGAGAGTAAAGGAGTTGGACCATCTCCGGGAATTGACTTTGGCGACAAAAATTTTGTCAGAATTAACTTTGCCTGTCCCAAGAGTATGCTAGAAGAAGCCTTTAAACGTTTTAAAGCTTAAGCGCTTTGCTCTTACTGAAGGCCTTATAAAAACAATTGACTCAATTTATATAAGCCTAGAGCGGACACAAATAATACTATAACGCCTCCTAGCAAGTTGGCCAGCACACCATTTTTGTGTTCGCCAAGCAGGGTTTTGTTGTTCATTGTGTAAATTAAAAACAGCGCAATAATAGGTAACAGTAACCCATTGGTCGCTTGGGCAAACAAAATAGCGGCTAACGGTTTGATGCCTAAGCTTGCGAACAATACACCAATTACAATGACGGCCAGCCAAACTATTTTGAAGCGTATATTCGTCAGCTCAGTACGCCAACCAAGCGCTCCACACACCGCATAAGCCGCTGCTAGCGGCGCCGTAATGGAACTGGTCAGCCCTGCAGCAAACAGCCCAGTGGCAAAAAACAAGTTGGCGTAAGTACCGAGTAAAGGTTCCAACTGCAGGGCTATATTGGTAGCTTGCAACTGGGTTTGGGTCGCAAAAAAAGCGGTAGCTGCGCAAGATAAGACGGCAAAGGTGACAACGCCGCCTATCCCAATGGATAGGGCGGAATCCATCCTGCTATCACTGATAGCTTGGTTGAGTTGGGACCTGACGGGTGGCTTCCTGGCTACTATGCTGGCATGTAGGAATAGGTTGTAGGGTACTACTGTGGTGCCAATTAACGCGATAATCATTAACTCGCTGCCCGTTGGCGCAGAAAAAGACATTAAACCTGTGAACATTGCTGCGAAATCAGGGCCAGCCATGAGCATTGTGATTAAAAATACCAACGACATCAATAAGACTAAGGCGATAAGCACCTTTTCTATTAGCACGAATTTACCACTGATAAGCAGCGCTATAGCAATAGTCGCTAGCAAGCAAACCCATTGTACAATCGAGCCCCCCATTACCGAGGAGAGACCTAAGGCAGCGCCGGTTAAATTGCCTGCCTGATACGCTGCATTACCTGCCCCAATAGCACTTACCACTAAGGTTATTACAATCCATTTACCGACTCCACTAAATTGATTCCTAATCGCCTCAGCCAAGCCTCTGCCTGTAACCAGACCCAGACGTGCAGCCATTTCTTGTAATACGAATGTGGCAATAACTGAAAATAGTAAGGCCCAAACCAGTGCATAGCCAAAGTTAGCACCCGCCATAGACGCCGTGGTGACGGTGCCAGGACCGATAAATGCGGCGGTGATGAGTAAGGCAGGCCCAAATTTTTTCATATTTATCAATTGGTTTGAGAAAGTGGCTAAAACGGTAGCAAGCTTACGGGGAAATTCATAGCATAGTTTTAAGCGGAGTAGCATTCGCCACACCGATATCACAATCAGTGTAGCGATATTTCCGTGACTTAGTCTAAAACATCATTCTAGCGCCCAGCACCACCGAACGTCCTGGTAGCGGGGCAACATCCTTTATAAAAGAGGCATGTACTCTTGCTTCTCGATTAGTCAGGTTGTTTGCACGGGCAAACAAAACCAGTTCGTTATCGCCTAAGTCTAGATAATAATTAAAAGCCGCATTCACTAACGTGTAGCCTTGTGTGCTAGTTTCGAATTCGGCTATATTGTCCTGTTGGGCGTAGTAGGTGGCGCCGACCTCTGCATGCCATTTGGTATCTTCCCAGTGCAGCTCGGCACCTAATCTAAACGGCGGAATACGAGGCACATTTTGGCCATTTTTGAGCTGTGCAAGGGTTTTGTCGAGGTAGGTTTCTAGGCGCATGTTGTTGCTGAAATGCCAGTCCAATTCGGCCTCAAAGCCATAAATGTCAGCATCTTGCTGGCGAAAAACATAGATCGGGGATTGATGTTCATCATGACCTTCTTCTGCCTCCTCTTCCACATGCTCTTCAATATATAAACCACTATTTTGTTGAAAAACATAGTTATCGATTTGATTGTAAAATAGACTGATTGTTGCTTCGATTTCTTCAGTGGTTAGGTGATAAGTAAGATCAACATTATTCGACTTCTCTTTTTGTATCGAACGTTGAGTTTGAACGATATGCAAGGATTCGTGATCATCAATATGTTGCTCATCTATATCAAATGCCATACCCAGTTCGTAAGTCCCTGTTGCGATATGTAAACCGTTGGCAAATAATTCAGAGGCGGTTGGAGCGCGCTGAGAGTGTGCGAAATTAGTTGAAAGGGTGTGTTGCGGACTTATTGTCCAAACGGCGCCCGCCGATAGACTAAGGGCGGAAAAATTTTGCTTATCGAAATATATTTTGTCGTCAGCTTGTTGAGCGTCTTCGGACTGAAAATTGAAGAAGTCATTGTCAATGGCAATGTCGGTCTTTTCATAGCGGCTACCTAATTGCAAAAGAACATCACCTAGGGGTTTTTCTTCGAGTATAAATAGTGCATACGAGTGACTTTTGGAAGGTGGAGTGAAGGCCTCGTCACCTAAGGCTGAAAAGTCTCCTTTGGTGTAATTTAAGCCAATTACGCCTTCCCATCCATGGAAAACCTGATGATTTCCCCATAATCTGTATTCGTTCGACTCGTTGGTGAAGGTCGTACCTACCTCACCGCCTTCTATTTCACTGTGAGAATAATCAGTGTAAGCACTTCTAAAATGAATTTCTGACAGCAAGCCTTGCAAATTTTGCCAATCGATAAGTAGTTGATAACGATCTTGATTTAAGCGGCCAAATGGAGGTGCTTGTTCCTCGTGGGACGCTTCATCCGCGAGCTCTTCATCATGTGAGTGACCCGGAATACCATAATCACTTTGCAGGTTGCCAACTGACACGGCGAGATTGAGATCATCTGACGTCCACCCTAAACCAGCAGAATAACCCCGAGCATCAATGAAGGTGTTATCTAACTTGCCATCCTCATGATCCTCGCCTATTTCTGCCGAGCCTGGTATGGAATAGTCTTCTGTTTTACGATCGAAAGCATCAAGGTGCCACAACCATTGATCTGCACCACCATCTATATTGATATTGAGTAAATCTTCACTGGATACGCTGTCGTGTAAATAGCTGACTTTACCTTCAACTTCATCCCGCTGCTCGGTGGGTAATCTGTTATCTACCACATTGACGACCCCGCCAATTGCGCCACTTCCATACAAAAGTGTTGCGGGCCCTCTGAGTACTTCAATTTGGCTAGCGTTGGCGGCTTCACTGGATACTACATGATCGGGACCAATTCTTGATGCATCAGATACATCTAAACCATTTTGTAGTACTTTTACTCTAGGACCATCTAAGCCTCTAATGATTGGACTGCTTGAAACTGGCCCAAAATAAGTGCTATTAACCCCAGGTACATTTTTAAGGGTCTCCCCAAGGGTTGGGGCTATGCGCGATTCTAAATCATCCCCGGCGATAATCGATACCGGCGTTGCTGATTGCAATACGGTACGATTTAATGGGTTGGATGTGATAATTAGCTTTTCGATTTCGTGCTCATCTTTTTGCGTAGGCTTGGCTAGCTCTTGGGCATTGATTGGGATAGAAAAAGACAAGGCAATTGCCGAAAAGATAGTTGAGTGCTTGAGGGTCAACACGATTAATTCCGTCCAAAGTTGAGTTAATGTTATGTTGTAACAGTTGATACACTATAACATTTCATTTGCGGTGCATGTCAATGGATTTAGGTCATTTTAAGTTTAATCCACTTAAAAAAGCGCCAAAGGGCCTAAATTCTCAGATAAGATAGACGATTGACTCTCTCAATTGAACAGTAAGGAGCCTGAATTGCCATTTGCCAGTCCAAATTACCAACAACAATTAAAAGGACTTTATACCCAAGATTATAAGCAAATTTTGCATTCTGAATTGCATATCCACGGCTTAATCTTTGCAGTGTGCGCGGCTCCCGAAATTCCCCTGCCAGAAGATTGGTTAGCTTGGGCATTTCGCAAGCATGGACAAATCGCCAATGAAGATGACATGGAGAAAATAGCCCAAATCTTGATGGGCTTATTGCAAGAGCAACTGCAACAAATGCGAATGGATCAAATTGAATTTCCGATGAAAGGTCAGTTATTGCCGGTCGATGCCGATGAAAACATCGAAGTAAGTCAGTGGTTGACTGGTTTACTGGCCGGACACGCACAGTTGGAGTCAATCTGGCAAGGATGTTGGGAGCATGTATCTAATGAAATGCCAGAGAAGTTATTCATCTTCAAGCGTGATTTGAAACATTGTCTAATGATGTTTAGTACGTTTGGCAACGTACCTCTTGCAATCAAACAAGCAAAAAAAGTCAATAATCATAAACTTCTAAACCATTTACCGGCCATTTTCGCTTCTTTGCCTGATGCGCTTAAAACTTATATTAATCTTTCCGGTGAGCTAGCCAAATATTTACCTGACCAATTTGAAATCTTTCAACAAAATAAAGGTGGTGAGTAAGCACTCACATTACGATATGGCACTTAGCTGTCTAGTGGGCGTTTAGCTTTTCTTACCGCTTTTGGGTGCATTAACTTTTCTAGCCCTTGCATCTGACGGGCAATTTTCTTATGGGTATCTTTGTCAGCAGTTATAGCGTTGTATAGCCAGTGATAAGCTTCTTCATAATCGTAGGGGCTGCCGAATCCCTGAATAAATAACTCAGCCAACTGAATTTGCGCCGACAAATTACCTAAGGCGGCTGCTTCACGCAAATATATTACCGCTCTTTGTTGGTCTTGCTGGACCAATTTGCCTTGGGAGTAGTAGCGGCCAAGCTGTTCTAAGGCTGGAGCTAATCCTTGGTCTGCTGCTTCTTTCATATAATTGATACCGCGAACAGGTTCTGCGTCTACGCACACTCCCCAAGCCAGCATATCACCCCATAGAAACTGAAAGGCTGGAATTTTTAAGGTATCGGCACGTGCCTCTATGTCTTGGATCAGTTGACAACGGTCCAATACCACTTGAGTCAGATGTTCGTTTCGTTCAATCAAGCTTAGCAATTGGTCTTGGGTATATAGCTCAACAGCTTTAATTTGCTCGGCACTTTGAGCTAACGAGGTAAACATGATAATACACAGGGTGCTAAAAAAAGGTTTGAGCAGTCTCATGTTGAAGATCCCATCACTATATTAATTAATCGGTTGATATTAAGTGTATCGACATTCGCTAGAAATACTCAAGATTAAAAAGGCGATCTATGAATTGAGCCCTACTGGCAAATTGAAGGAACCAACAAAATAGAAAATTAAACAGCGGTTTAAGGTTATTTGTGAACCGCCATTAAATAATGATTAAAAAATCTATAACCTGTCAGGTGATGCTATCACAGATAGATACTTAGATTTTTCAGGTTATTGTCAGTGCGGATTGAATAACTTGTGCATGTTCAGCTAAGTCGTGGCCTAGGTCTGTTAAGTAACCGCCGTCTGGTTGGCTGACAATACCCTTATCGTATAACCTTTGGGCGGCGTCAATTACAGCGGGATCTGCATCATGATGGATTTTTAGTCCCTGCAATAAGCTTTTATTCGGGAATTTTAAAATCAAGTTTAGCTCATCTGTCAATTGTTGATTAAATGGCATAGATTCCTCTTTGCAAGTTGTATTAGTCTATTTTCGTTTGACATATTGTTGGCTCGACGCTTTTAATCTAGCCTGATCTGTAGTCACAGTGGCATGCTCTATGGCGCGAGTGCTCTTTGACATACTCGTTGAGCTGCACGCACAGGACGTACAGCTGCTCGCTGGTATATAGTCGTAACTCCGTTGCATTAGTTGTCCTATTGTTGAATACACCTAGCTCTAGACTATCCTTGAATTCGTTTAATTACAAAAAATTAACAAATTAAATTTTAAACCTAAGTTGACCTGCACTCGTATATGCACGCTTACAGGTTTATACTAATCAGCTCAATAGCTATAGCGGTTTAATATGAAATACAAAGACTTAAGGGATTTTATCGAACAACTGGAAAAAATAGGCCAGTTGAAAAGAATAAATCTTGAAATAGATACTGATCTAGAAATGACTGAAATTGCCGACCGTACCCTTCGTGCAGGCGGTCCTGCGATACTATTTGAGAATCCAAAAGGTCATAGTATTCCTGTTTTAGCTAATTTATTTGGCACACCAGAACGGGTTGCCTTGGGTATGGGCCAAGAGTCAGTAGAGTCTCTGCGTGAAGTGGGTAAATTGTTGGCGTATTTAAAAGAACCAGAGCCGCCCAAAGGGATTAAAGATTTATGGGATAAACTTCCTGTTCTCAAGCAAGTGCTAAATATGCCAGCCAAAGAGGTCCGTAAAGGAGTCTGTCAGCAGGTTGTGCTGACTGGTGACGAAGTTGATTTAGCCAAACTACCTATTCAGCGCTGTTGGCCAGGGGATGTTGCACCACTAATCACTTGGGGGTTAACGGTAACCCGCGGACCACACAAGAAGCGTCAAAACTTAGGGATTTATCGCCAGCAGGTGATAGCTAAAAATAAAGTTATTATGCGTTGGTTGTCGCACCGCGGTGGAGCGCTGGATTTTAAAGAATTTTGTCAAACTAATCCCGGAGAAAACTATCCGGTTTCGGTGGCACTTGGTGCAGACCCGGCGACCATACTTGGCGCAGTTACGCCAGTGCCAGATACTTTGTCAGAATATGCATTTGCCGGATTACTGCGAGGTGAAAAAACCGAAGTGGTTAAATCTATTAGTAATGATCTACAAGTACCAGCCAATGCGGAAATAGTCTTAGAAGGCTATATTGCACCAGGCGAAATGGCGCCGGAAGGTCCTTACGGTGATCACACCGGTTATTATAACGAAGTTGATGATTTCCCGGTGTTTACCATCACTCACATTACCCATAGAAAAGACCCTATTTACCACTCTACCTATACGGGCCGGCCACCGGATGAGCCTGCAATCTTAGGGGTAGCATTAAATGAAGTTTTCGTTCCAATACTACAAAAGCAGTTTCCAGAGATTGTTGATTTCTATTTACCCCCTGAAGGGTGCAGTTATCGCTTAGCGGTAGTGACCATGAAGAAGCAGTATCCTGGACATGCAAAGCGGGTAATGATGGGGGTCTGGTCATTTTTGCGCCAGTTTATGTATACCAAATTTGTTATAGTATGTGACGATGATGTCAATGCCAGAGATTGGAACGATGTAATTTGGGCGATTACCACTAGAATGGATCCGGCCCGAGACACCACTCTGATTGAAAATACGCCAATAGATTATTTGGATTTTGCCTCGCCGGTCTCAGGACTGGGTTCGAAAATGGGCTTGGATGCAACCAATAAAATGCCTGGCGAAACAGATCGTGAATGGGGGATACCCATTGAAATGGATAAAGACGTAAAACAACGTATTGATGAAATCTGGGACAGCTTAGATTTAACCCCTGATAAATAATTGAAAGTGGATACCAAATAACCCATGACCCCGATTAGTAGTAAAGTTGAGTCAATAGAACCATTGACTTCAGTGGTGAGTAAGGTCGTATTGACCAGTGAACAGCCAATGGCGTTCAAAGCAGGGCAATACCTGCGAGTCGTTATGGGGGCTAAAGATTTACGGCCTTTTTCGATTGCTAACATTCCCAATGATGACAATCGACTAGAGTTGCATATTGGCGCGGATGTCAATAATGCTTACGCCAGTGAAGTGCTTGAGCGGATGCAGCAACAAGGCACTATTGAGATTGATGGCGGACACGGCCAAGCCTTCTTGCGTGAAAATAATATAAAGCCAACTATATTACTGGCCGGTGGTACCGGTTTTTCCTACGCTTATTCTATCCTCCAACGTCGTTTGTTGTTGCCAAACAAAGATCCTGTTTTTCTATATTGGGGATGCCGTACATTGCAAGATATGTATGCTTATGAAGCATTACAACAACTGCAAAAACAACATAGCCATTTTAAATTTCATCCAGTGGTGGATGCACCAGATGAAACCTGGAAAGGTAAGTATGGATGGGTTCACAAGGCGGTAATGCAAGATTTTGTTAGTCTGGAGTCTTACCAGGTGTATGTGGCTGGTAGATTTGAGATGGCAGGCGTGGCGCGAGAAGATTTTCACAATAAAGGTTTGTTGTTAGAAAACCTTTATGGCGACGCATACCAGTTCATTTAAACTAATATGTATGCGTTATTTGCGGCATTTTAGTAATTAAAATGCCTTTTTATCAGTTTTTTGATTAAATAAGCCATTTTTTGTCACAATCAATGGCTATAATGCCGACATGAATATAAAAAATAAACAAAGCTTAAACAAACAAGACCCTCACTTCCAACGCGAACAAGACAAATACGAAAATCCCGTAGCCAGCCGCGAGTATTTGTTGCAGGTGATGGAACAACAAAAAACACCTCTTACCTTTCTTGACATCTGTCATCTAGTTAATGCTGCAGATGAAGATAGCCGAATCGGTATCCAGCGCCGTCTAAGGGCGATGGAACGAGAAGGACAAATCGTTTTTAATCGCCAGAAAAAATATGGCGTTGCTGAGAAAATGGAACTGATCAAGGGTCGAGTAATTGGCCATCGTGATGGATTCGGATTCCTGAGACGTGAAGACGGTGAAAAAGATTTATTTATCCACCAGGCACAAATGCAGGCGTTATTGCATGATGACATAGTGCTGGTGAAAGAAAGCGGAACGGATAACCGTGGGCGCCGCGAAGCTCGTATCGCGCGGATCATAGAGCCCAGAAGTGAGCCAATTGTTGGTCGTTATTACGTCGAGCAAGGGGTGAGTTTGGTGATCCCCGATGACGGTCGAATTAGCCACGAGATAATGATACCAGCAGAGCATGTCAATGGTGCTCGGCAAGGTAACGTGGTTGTGGTTGAGATCACCCACCGTCCTCGTAAACGTGTCAATCCCATCGGGAAAGTACTCGAAGTATTAGGCGAGCACATGGCGCCTGGGATGGAAATCGAAATGGCATTACGCACATTTGATATCCCTAATGAGTGGCCCAAAGCCGTCATCAAGCAGGTTAGCGGCTTGGATGAACAGGTCCCTGAAGCGTCCAAACAAGACCGTGTTGAATTGCGCGATTTGCCGCTTGTCACTATTGATGGGGAAGATGCCAGAGATTTTGATGATGCAGTATTTTGTCAACCTCTTGATGAAGGTGGATGGCAATTGTGGGTAGCTATTGCCGATGTTAGCTCTTATGTTAAGACGGGCACCGCTCTTGATGATGAAGCTCAGGTACGTGGAAACTCAGTGTATTTTCCAGAACAGGTGATACCGATGTTGCCTGAAGTGCTGAGCAACGGCTTATGCTCGTTAAATCCTGATGTCGATAGGCTATGTATGGTCTGTGACATGATAGTTGGTGCTGATGGGAAATTGCGCGAATACCAGTTCTATGAAGGGGTCATGAATTCTAAGGCTCGCCTAACTTACACTAAAGTCGGTGCAATTTTAGATGGCGATCCAGAGTTAAACAAACGCTACGCAGAGCATGTGCCACACCTACGTGATTTGCACGATATGTATAAGGCGCTTAAACGCAGTCGTAATAAACGTGGTGCTATCGAGTTTGAAACTCAAGAAAGTAAATTCGTGTTTAATGCTCAGCGAAAAATTGATCATATAGTGCCAGTAGTGCGCAATGACGCGCACAAATTAATCGAAGAGTGTATGATCTTAGCGAATGTATCTGCCGCCCAATTTTTGGAACAAAATAAGGCGCCGGCACTATATCGCATTCACGACGAGCCTGATCCCGATAGGCTAACCAGTTTCACGTCTTATTTGAAAGAAGTCGGTATTGAACATCGTATTGGTGCCGAAGCTAAGCCCCAAGATTTTACCGATTTAGTGGCCAAGATTAATGGTCGACCTGACCAAGAATTGATTCAGACTATGCTACTGCGCTCGATGAAGCAGGCCGTATATGATTGTAATAATATTGGCCATTTTGGACTTGCCTTAGAAGCCTATGCACATTTCACATCACCGATTCGCCGTTATCCAGATCTAGTGGTGCATAGAGCCATAAAGGCGATATTAGATAAACAAGCTGGGCACAAAAGCCGTTCAGGTGGCAAGGCATATACAACGGAAGAAGTAGAAGCTTTGGGCGAACAGTGCTCTATGACCGAACGCCGAGCGGATGACGCTACCCGCGATGTAGCAGATTGGTTGAAATGTGAGTTCATGTTAGATCATGTGGGCGATACTTTTGATGGTGTTATTGCGTCAGTAACGGGTTTTGGTTTCTTTGTGCGCTTGACGGAGTTTCACATTGATGGCTTGGTACATATCTCTTCATTAGAGAATGATTACTATCATTTCGATGAAGTGAAGCAGTGTTTAGTCGGCGAGGCCATGGGTAAGCGATACCGCCTAGGTGATCCGTTAAAAGTGAAAGTCGCTGCAGTTAATTTAGACGATCGCAAAATTGATTTTCTATTGGATGAACCTGCAGGCCGAGGCGCGCGCAAGGTGGCAGGACAGAAAAAATCAGCTAAAAAAGACAGCAGCCACAGCCGTACCGACAAAGCCGGTTCAACATCGGGAAAAGGCAAAAAGCCGGTAGAAAATGGCAAGGCAGTTGCTAAGAAGCCTAGCAAACGTGCCACTAAGAGGAAGAAATAGCGATGGCTCAGCCGCAAGAATGGTTATATGGAATTCATGCTCTAGAATCAGTTTTAGAGCGTGAACCAGAGCGCTTGATTGAACTATATGTGCTCAAGGGGCGAGAAGATGAACGACTGACTACTATCATTAATCAAGCCCGTAAGTTTGGTATCGCAGTACAATTTTGTTTACGTAAAACCTTGGATGACAAGGTACAAGGTGAGCAACATCAAGGTGTTGTCGCCAGAGCTAAACCAGGCAAACAATATAATGAAAATGACTTGGCGCAAATTGTGGATCAGGCTGAAAGCCCGTTTTTACTGATCTTAGACGGCGTCACCGACCCCCACAATTTAGGGGCCTGTTTACGAACTGCTGAGGCTGCTGGAGCTCATGCCGTGGTTGTCCCTAAAGACAACTCTGCCACTTTGACGCCCACAGTACGCAAGGTTGCAAGTGGTGCTGCGGATGTTATTCCGTTAGTACAGGTTACCAATTTAGCCCGTACCTTAAGAGATCTTCAACAGTCGGGTGTGTGGATTATCGGTACCGCTGGAGAAGCCCAACAAAGTTTATATGATTGCAAACTTAGCGGGCCCATCGCGTTAGTTATGGGCGCCGAAGGAAAAGGAATGCGCAGACTAACCAGAGAACACTGTGACGAACTAATTAAGTTGCCCATGGCTGGCACCGTCACCAGTTTGAATGTTTCTGTGGCCACTGGCGTATGTATGTTCGAAATCGTTCGCCAGCGTGGTTAAGCGCCTTAAACATGCCTTTGATTTTAGCTCGCTAAGATACGAAGGCATTTTACGTCCAAAACAAGCTCCCTGTATTTAACTAATTTAAATCTACAATCCACTTCTCAGGTCCCATTCTTAAAGGGCATTGCTTTTTCTTTATATCCATCTATCAGCAGAAACTATGTATCTAATTTGCGAATTTTGTTAGCTTTGTGTGAATTTCACTATTAATCTGAACACAATTTAGAAACATTTGTGTTCTTGGGGTGGTAAATTCACCTTAAGCAAACGAATAACAATGTAAGGTAATTCGATGACAATTAATACGCCTTTAGAAGCATTTTATAGCCAGGTCAAATCACATCCAGACAAAGTTTTTCTAACTCAACCTTTGAATGGAGACGTGACTACCTATACATGGCTAGAGTGCGATCAAATGGTTAGAAAAGCTGCTGCTGGGCTGTTGGCTTTAGGGTTACCCAAAGGAAGTCATATCGGTCTCATTTCAAAAAATTGTGCAGAGTGGTTTATTGCCGACCTTGCTATTATGCTGTCTGGACATGTTTCTGTGCCGATTTTCCCGACAGCGGGGGAGGAGACCATCAAATACGTATTAGAGCATGCTAAATGCCAACTGGTATTTGTCGGCAAGTTAGAGCATGCAACTGAACAAATTAAAGCAATACCGGCAGCAGTAAAAAGCGTCGGGTTCCCCTATCCTGGGGCGGATTGCGATATTGATTGGTCAAGTTTTACAGATATTGCGCCCTACACAGAAAGTCCAGTTCCATCCTTGGATGATACCATGACCATCATCTATACATCAGGAAGTACGGGGGCTCCTAAAGGTGTCTTGCATCAGTATTCGTCGATTAGCTGGACAGCGATGAATTCACTGAAAGAATTATCTGTAGGGGGAGAAGACCGCATCCTTAGTTACTTGCCCCTGTCACACATTACGGAAAGAATTTTAGTTGAGATGGCGAGTTTGTATGCGGGTATGCAAATATTTTTCATTGAGTCATTAGACACATTTAAAACCGATATACAGCGTTGTCAGCCGACGCTTTTCATCTCTGTTCCAAGGTTGTGGACACGATTCCAGATGGGAATTTTGGCCCAGATGCCGCAAAAAAAGCTCAACTTTTTGCTCAACATTCCAATTATTAAAGGAATAGTGGCGAAAAAAATCAGACAGGGCCTTGGTCTGGATCACGCTCGTTTATGGGCGAGTGGTTCTGCTCCCATTTCGCCGGCAGTGATACAATGGTTTAGCCGCATAGGTATCAACATCTCAGAAGGATGGGGAATGACCGAGAACTGCGCATATGGAACCAGTAGTGTACCTTTTAGAATGGATAAAGTGGGCTGTATCGGCAAGGCGTATAAAGGGGTAGATATTCGCATATCAGATGAGGGCGAGATTCAAGTTAAAGGTCCCTGTAACATGCGTGAATATTACCTTGAGCCTGAGAAAACCGCAGAAGTTTTCACCGCCGATGGTTATCTCCGGACCGGAGACAAAGGTGAGATTGATAGTGATGGCTACGTTATAATTACGGGTAGGTTGAAAGATATTTTCAAGACCGCCAAAGGGAAGTATGTTACGCCGGTGCCGATAGAATCTAAATTAATGGAAAACCCTGCAGTTGAGCAAGTCTGTGTGACTGGTTGTGATCTTAAACAACCCATAGCGCTTTTGGTCATCTCTGAACATGCTAAAAAAACGGATAACCAACAAGTGATATCCTCACTAGAGATAACCTTGGAAAAAATTAACAGCAAGCTAGAAAGCCACCAAGTGCTCGATAGATTGGTCGTTGTGCAAGAAGAATGGACCATCGAGAATGATCTATTGACCCCCACTTTGAAAATAAAACGTCATGTTTTAGAGAAAAAGTACCATGAAGTGATCAATGCACCTTACAAAGACAAGGTGGTTTGGTTATCATAAGCGCCTAAAAAACGATGTTTGCGGTTTTTTGAAAAGATTTTATAAAGGTTTGAACTTTTATTTAGTGTATGAATCTCAACTTCGTTATAAAATTCCCGCAATTTGTTATTGCGCTTGTTAATTAAAGGATAGTGTTTTAATGCGAAGTAAAGTGAGTTTTGCCCTGATGGGTATAGTGTTGGCCACAGGGTTAACCGCCTGCAGTAGCTCAGACGATGGTAACCAAGAGTTCTCGTCTGCCTATATTCAGTTTTATAACGGTTCAGCCAACAGCGCATTAACCACCATGCGCGGCACTGAAAAATCTACAATCAGAGGCTCATCTTCATATGGTGACTCTACCAGTTTGATTGGTGTTGATGGCGGATTCACGGAAATAGAGTTTTTCAGAACCGATTCTGACGATCAGGAAGTCATTCTTGAGACCCGTGACGTTGATATTCCAAATGGTCAAAAAACCTTAGTAGTAATGACTGGTGACTTCGCCAGCCCAACGTTTAATGAGTATCGTTTTACTCGTGAAGAGCTAAGTGATCACTTCCGTTTGTTTGCAATGTCTGTAGTCGCGGATCAAAGCAGCTACGATTTGTACATGAGTGAATCTGGTGCACCTTTCGAACAGGCTAACTTGTTAGCTACGGTAAATTACGAAGGCTTCGAAGAAATGGAATATTGGGCGCCTGATGAAGTTGATGATTTCAATGAAGGTAGCTATACCATTTATCTTACTGAACCGGGTTCTACCGATGTGATATTTGAAAGTAACACCATTACATTTCAATTCGCCACAGAATATGTGCTGATTATCCGTGGTAGTAGCGGTGCGCTGCAAAGCGGTGTTGAAGTTGACTTGGTGCTAAATTCATCAACGGTATCTAACTATGATGATGTTGATGCCAGTGCTCAATACAGAATTTACAACAGTCTAGACAACGACGGGATTACGGTTAGCTTGAACGGTAATGGCGATACTAATCCTAGCGTTGATTTAGCGGCTAATAGTAAAACTGACTTCACCGAAGTACAATTTGGTGATTATCGTTTGACGGCCACATCTAACAGTGACGCTACGCTTAACTTTAACAATAGACTAGTTACCCTTAGCCAGGGGGCAAGCAAAGCGATACTGATTTACCAAAATGAAAATGACGCACTAACATCGTTATCATTTAATGAAAGTACGCAGCCTCAGGTTTATGACAAGCAAGTAGTTGCAGCTAATTTAGTATCTGATTTTACCGATGTGGATTTGTATTTCGTACGTAAGGACGAAACCATAGAATCTGCTCAGTATCTTATTTCAAGTATCGATTTCGGCGAAAGCAAAACCGTTACCCTGCCAAGTGACTTTTATGAATTGGTGGCTGTATTTGATGATAATGAAGATACTCAGGTATTGCTTGACCGGACCGTGTTGCTTGGTTTGAACGAAGAAATAAACTATATTATTACTATTGAAGAATCTCTGGATTCACCAACTGGTTACAAAATATCGCTGCTTAAATAGTTCAGCGAATATTAGTAGTATAATAATCGGCTCACCATGAGCCGATTTTTTTTGATTATTTTTTGAATAGGCATTTTTTTAGCTAATAAATCTCATTTGAGCGTGAAAAACACTGAATGAATCATTTATTTATTTTTTTCTTTTTCGTATTTTTAGCCTAAATAGCTTATTTATTTACCAATAACCCTTTATAAGTCAGACTCTTCCCCCATATTGTCAGGGTGAAAGCAGTTTTTCTCTGAATGTAAGTTTTTTTAATATTCCCCTACCTTCTGTGATTCTTTTCTGTTATCATTTCGCGCCCTTTTTATAGGGGGTATGTATAAAAAGGCAGCAAGTTTCTGGAATTTAAAAGCCAAACGAAATTGCCTTTTTGCAGCTTAAACGGCCCACAAGGGTCTTAAATTTTAACAGCGGAGCACTAACATGATCCAAATGCAAACTAACCTGGATGTTGCCGACAACTCCGGCGCTCGCAGGGTTCAGTGTATTAAGGTTCTTGGTGGCTCGCATCGCCGTTATGCACATATCGGTGACATCATCAAAGTTACTGTCAAGGAAGCAATTCCTCGTGGCAAAGTAAAAAAAGGTGACGTACTGAATGCAGTGGTGGTGCGTACTAGGAAAGGCGTTCGTCGTGCAGATGGTTCTACCATCCGTTTTGATAATAACGCAGCTGTTTTGCTTAATGCAAACAAGCAACCTATTGGTACGCGTATCTTTGGCCCGGTCACGCGTGAACTTCGTGGAGATAGCTTCATGAAGATCATTTCTTTGGCCCCAGAGGTACTATAAGGAGTCACGATAATGGCTAGAAAAATTCGTCGTGATGATGAAGTAGTCGTATTAGCTGGTAAAGACAAAGGTAAACAAGGCAAAGTCCTGAAAGTACTAGTGTCAGATGAAAAGCTAATAATTGAAGGTGTGAATTTGGTGAAGAAACACCAAAAGCCTAATCCTCAACTTAATGTCCCTGGTGGCATTATTGAGAAGGAAGCAGCAATTCACGTATCTAATGTAGCGGTTGTTAACCCGGCGACGGGTAAAGCAGATCGCATTGGTTTCCGTGTTGAAGATGAAAAGAAAGTTCGTTTCTTTAAATCTAACGGCGAACTTGTTTAATTAATTGGAGTGTACGATGGCGAAACTGCATGATTTCTATAAAGAAACAGTAGTGGGCGAACTTGCGAAGCAGTTCGACTACAAAAGCGTCATGCAAGTCCCTCGGATCGAAAAAATCACCTTAAACATGGGTTTAGGTGAAGCGGTAGCGGACAAGAAAGTTTTGGAAAACGCGCAGGCTGATATGGCTGCGATTGCTGGACAAAAACCTATTGTTACTGTTGCTCGTAAATCCGTCGCGGGTTTTAAAATCCGTGAAGGTTATCCGATTGGCTGTAAGGTAACCCTACGTGGCGAACGTATGTGGGAATTTTTAGAGCGTTTGATTTCAATCGCAATTCCTCGTATCCGTGACTTCCGTGGTTTGAATGGTAAATCATTCGATGGCCGTGGTAACTATAGCATGGGTGTACGTGAACAAATTATCTTCCCTGAGATCGACTTTGATAAAGTTGATAAAATTCGCGGTATGGATATTACTATCACTACCAGCGCTAACTCAGATGAGGAAGCTCGCGCGCTGTTAACAGCGTTCAACTTCCCGTTTAGAAAATAAGGTGTAGGGTTATGGCAAAAGAATCAATGAAAGCGCGCGAAGTAAAACGCGCCAAGCTTGTAGCAAAGTACGCAACTAAGCGTGCCGAGCTTAAAGCTATTATCAGCGATGTTAACGTTTCTGAAGAAGAACGTTGGGATGCTGTTCTAAAGCTACAACAACTTCCACGTGACTCTAGTTTATCACGCAAACAAAATCGTTGCCGTGTAACTGGTCGTCCACATGGTTTCCTACGCAAATTTGGCCTAAGCCGTATCAAGTTGCGTGAAGCAGCTATGCGCGGTGAAGTGCCTGGCCTTAAAAAAGCCAGCTGGTAAGGAGTAGCCTAATATGAGCATGCAAGATCCTATCGCGGATATGTTTACCCGCATTCGTAACGGCCAAATGGCTAGCAAAGTTAGTGTAACTATGCCTTCTTCAAAGCTTCGCGTTTCAATCGCTAAAGTTTTGAAAGAAGAAGGTTACATTGGCGATTTTGCTGTCACTGGTGACGTTAAGCCTGTAATCGAAGTTGCGCTTAAGTACTTCGAAGGCAAAAAAGTAATTGAGAGCATTGAACGAGTCAGCCGTCCTGGTTTGCGCATCTATAAGAAAAAAGATGAGCTTCCTAAAGTGATGGGTGGTTTGGGCATAGCTATCGTGTCTACCTCAAAAGGTGTGATGACTGACCGTGCAGCTCGTAAAGCTGGCATGGGCGGTGAGATCATCGGTTATGTAGCGTAACAAGGGGAATATTATGTCACGTGTAGCAAAAGCTCCTGTCGAAATCCTATCTGGCGTAGAAATTTCTATCGCTGGTCAGGAAGTCACAGTTAAAGGTAAAAATGGTTCACTTAGCCGTGTATTCAATGATGCAGTTGAAGTAGTACAAGAAGACAACCAACTTAAAGCCGTACCTCGTGAAGGTGTAGCTAACGGTTGGGCGCAAGCTGGTACTGCTCGCTCACTATTGAGTTCAATGGTTAAGGGTGTAACTGAAGGGTTCGAAAGAAAACTACAGCTTCTAGGTGTTGGTTACCGTGCGCAAGCACAAGGTAGCAAACTTAACCTGACGCTAGGTTTCTCTCACCCTGTTGTATATGAAATGCCTGCTGGTATTTCTGTTGAGACTCCTACCCAAACTGAAATCGTCGTTAAAGGCGCCGATAAGCAGCAGGTAGGTCAGGTTGCAGCTAACATCCGTGGATATCGTCCGCCAGAGCCTTATAAAGGTAAAGGTGTTCGTTACTCTGATGAAGTTGTGCGTCGTAAAGAAGCTAAGAAAAAGTAGGTAGGTGATACGATGGATAAGAAATCAGCTCGCTTGCGCCGCGCTACCCGCGCCCGCAAAAAAATTAGTGAACTGGCCGCGCATCGCTTGGTTATTAACCGCACACCACGTCACATTTACGCGCAATTAATCGCGCCAAATGGGTCTGAAGTGTTAGCGGCGGCTTCTACTGTTGAAGCAGATCTTCGCAAATCCCTTAAAGCTACGGGAAATGCTGAAGCTGCAGCGGCAGTTGGAAAAGCGATTGCAGAACGAGCTATCGAAAAAGGCATCAATACGATTGCATTCGATCGCAGCGGTTTCAAATATCACGGTCGAGTTAAAGCATTAGCTGACGCTGCTCGTGAAGCAGGCCTTCAGTTCTAGGAGTTAGTTATGGCTAAAGTAGAAGTTCAACAACAGGGTGACCTGTTAGAAAAGCTAATCGCTGTAAACCGTGTATCAAAAGTAGTTAAAGGTGGTCGTATCTTTAGCTTTACTGCTTTGACAGTAGTTGGTGACGGAAATGGTCGTGTAGGTTTTGGTTATGGTAAGGCACGTGAAGTTCCTGCCGCTATCCAAAAGGCTATGGAAAAAGCACGTCGCAATCTTGTGACTGTTGATCTTAATGGCAACACGCTACAGCATCCAATTAAAGGACGTCACTCAGGCTCCAAGGTTTACATGCAACCAGCATCAGAAGGTACTGGTATTATTGCCGGTGGTGCAATGCGTGCAGTTCTTGAAGTTGCGGGTGTACAAAACGTACTTTCAAAATGCTACGGCTCAACAAACCCAATCAACGTTGTTCGTGCAACAATTAATGCTCTGGTAGAGATGAACTCTCCAGAAAGTATTGCTGCAAAACGTGGATTGCCTGTTGATAAGATTTTGGGGTAATTGAACATGGCTAAGATGATTAAAGTAAAGCAAACAAAAAGCTCTATTGGTCGTCTACCTAAGCACAGAGCTACATTGACTGGTTTAGGTTTACGTCGCATCGGGCATGTTCGTGAGTTGGAAGACACCCCGTCAGTTCGTGGCATGATCAACCGTGTATTTTACATGGTCGAAATAGTGGAGGAGTAACAGATGCGTTTAAATACTCTTGCTCCTGCACCTGGAGCTAAAAATTCGGGTAAGCGCGTAGGTCGCGGTATTGGTTCTGGTCTTGGTAAAACTGCTGGCCGTGGCCACAAAGGTCAAAAGAGTCGCTCAGGCGGTTCTGTTAAGCCTGGTTTTGAAGGCGGACAAATGCCGATCCAACGCCGTCTACCTAAGTTCGGTTTTACGTCTCGTGTTTCTTTGGTTACTGACCAAGTTACATTAGCAGAAATCGCTAAAGTAGAAGGTGATGTAGTTTCACTTGAAACTTTGAAAGCAGCAGGTCTTGTCAAAAAAGAAATGTTGAATATCAAAGTAATGAAAAGTGGTGAAATTACACGTGCAGTTACTGTAAAAGGTTTAAAGGTAACTAAAGGCGCACTTGAAGCAATTCAAGCCGCTGGCGGTAAAGTAGAGGAATAAGCTAGATGGCAAAACCAGGACAGGATTCAAGCGCTAAAGGCGGCTTGAGCGAGCTTAAATCAAGATTGTTATTTGTACTAGGTGCGATCATTGTATTTAGACTCGGTTCATACGTACCTATTCCTGGTATTGATGCCAATGTGCTTGCTCAGTTATTTGAGCAGCAAAAGGGTACCATCGTGGAAATGTTTAACATGTTTTCAGGTGGTGCGCTTGAGCGCGCATCGGTTCTTGCCCTAGGTATTATGCCATATATTTCAGCGTCGATTATTATGCAGTTGCTCACAGTTGTGCATCCGCCAATGATTGAACTGAAAAAAGAAGGCGAAGCGGGACGTCGCAAAATTAGCCAATACACACGTTATTTCACGTTGGTATTAGCCACTTTCCAAGCAATTGGAATCGCGACTAACTTGCCAAACTTGATTTCAGGTTTGGTCATAGCACCTGGCTTCGGTTTTTACTTTACCGCGGTAGTCAGTTTGGTCACCGGTACCATGTTTTTAATGTGGTTGGGTGAGCAGATTACCGAAAGAGGTATCGGTAACGGTATCTCCATTTTGATCTTCACTGGTATTGTTGCCGGTTTGCCTACTGCGATAGGTCAGACTGCGGAACAGGCTCGTCAAGGTGATTTAAATGTACTGTTGTTGCTACTGATTGGTGTTATCATTGTTGCTATTACATACTTTGTTGTGTTTGTGGAACGTGGTCAGCGTCGAATCGTAGTTAACTACGCGAAGAAACAGCAAGGCCGTAAGGTTTTTGCAGCTCAAAGTACACATTTACCTTTAAAGGTAAATATGGCAGGTGTTATACCGCCAATCTTTGCTTCAAGTATTATTTTGTTCCCTGGAACCATCGCAAGTTGGTTTGGTCAAAATGAGTCATTCTCCTGGTTACAGGATGTGGCTTTGATGTTGTCCCCAGGACAGCCTTTGTATGTGATGTTATACGCCGCGGCGATTATATTCTTCTGTTTCTTCTATACTGCGTTGGTTTTTAACCCGCGTGAGACGGCTGATAACTTGAAGAAGTCTGGTGCTTTTGTACCTGGTATTCGTCCTGGTGAGCAAACCTCTCGCTACATTGATAAAGTAATGACACGCCTTACTTTGGCAGGCGCACTTTACATAACCTTTATTTGTTTGGTGCCCGAGTTCATGTTGATCGCCTGGAACGTTCAGTTCTATTTTGGCGGTACATCGCTACTTATTATTGTAGTGGTTATCATGGATTTTATGGCACAGGTGCAGACTCATTTGATGTCACATCAATATGAATCTGTTCTTAAGAAAGCGAATCTTAAAGGCTACGGCCGCTAAGATAAGCGTTACGGAGTGGTGATATGAAAGTTCGTGCATCCGTTAAAAAGATTTGCCGTAACTGCAAAGTCGTAAGACGCAATGGCGTAGTACGTATCATTTGTAGTTCTGACCCTAAGCATAAGCAAAGGCAAGGCTAATCAAAGTGGTTTTTGGGTGAATTCGGTCATACTACCGGTTCACTCAAGCTTAATTTGCAATTTGGTCATCGGGTAAGTATCCTATCGGGCTTTTTAGGCTGATGACAATAATTTAAGAGGAGTGCTGTTAATGGCCCGTATCGCTGGCATTAACATCCCTGAACACAAGCACACTGTGATTGCGATCCAATCAATCTACGGTGTAGGCGCTACACGTGCGAAAAGCATTTGTGAAGCTGCTGGTGTTGCAGAGTCAACCAAGATTAAAGATCTTGATGAAACAACGATTGATAAGCTTCGTGACGAAGTCGCGAAATTCATGGTAGAGGGTGACCTTCGCCGTGAAGTATCAATGAACATCAAACGTTTGATGGACCTAGGTTGCTTCCGTGGTATACGCCACCGTCGTAGCTTACCTCTACGTGGTCAGCGCACTAAAACAAATGCGCGTACCCGTAAAGGTCCTCGTAAGCCAATTAAAAAGTAAGCGAGGTTAGTTATGGCTAAAGCACCTACTAAGAGCACGCGTAAGCGCGCAAAACGTCAAGTTGCAGACGGTATGGCTCATATCCATGCGTCTTTCAACAACACAATAGTGACTATCACTGACCGTCAAGGCAACGCCTTGGCTTGGGCAACGTCTGGTGGTTCTGGTTTCCGTGGTTCACGTAAATCAACCCCATTTGCTGCACAGGTTGCTGCTGAGCGCGCAGGTGTTGCTGCTCAGGATTACGGTTTGAAAAACCTTGAAGTTTTCGTTAAAGGTCCAGGTCCAGGTCGTGAATCTGCGATCCGTGCCTTGAACGCAACGGGTTATAAAATCACTAATATTACCGATGTGACGCCTATTCCTCACAACGGTTGTCGTCCACCGAAAAAACGTCGCGTTTAATCGACGGACAGTTGGAGAAAGATCATGGCTAGATATTTGGGTCCTAAACTCAAACTGAGTCGTCGCGAAGGAACAGATTTGTTCCTTAAAAGTGGCGTTCGAGCAATTGAATCGAAATGTAAGATAGATACAGCTCCTGGTCAGCATGGTGCCCGTCGTGGCCGTTTGTCTGACTATGGTGTTCAGCTACGTGAAAAGCAAAAAGTACGTCGTATGTATGGCGTATTGGAAAAGCAGTTCCGTAATTATTATAAAGAAGCAGCGCGTCTTAAAGGCAACACAGGTGAAAACTTGTTACAGCTTTTAGAACAGCGTCTTGACAATGTTGTTTACCGTATGGGTTTTGCTAGTACACGTGCTGAAGCTCGTCAGCTAGTAAGCCATAAAGCTATAATGGTTAACGGTAAGGTTGTTAATATACCTTCTTTTAACGTTTCTGCTGAAGACGTTGTTTCCGTTCGTGAGAAGTCTAAAAAGCAAGCGCGTATCGTTGCTGCTTTAGAATTGGCGGACCAACGTGAGAAACCAACTTGGATTGAAGTAGACAGTAAGAAAATGGAAGGCGTTTTTAAACGTGTTCCAGAAAGAACTGATTTGTCTGCTGAAATTAACGAACAGTTGATCGTCGAACTTTACTCTAAGTAAAGCATAATCAAGAGAGGAAACAATGCCGGGTTCTGTAACTGAATTCCTAAAACCTAGGTTAGTGGAAATAGAAAACTTATCACCAACACGCGCTAAGGTCACACTTGAACCATTAGAGCGTGGTTTTGGTCACACTCTTGGCAATGCGCTACGACGCATTCTTTTGTCATCCATGCCTGGTTGCGCGGTGACTGAAGTTGAAATCGATGGTGTATTACATGAGTACAGCACCAAAGAAGGTGTACAAGAAGATGTCATCGAGATTTTGCTTAATCTGAAAGGATTGGCGGTAATTCTTGAAGGCAAAACCGAAGCTACCCTTACTTTAGTTAAGTCTGGTGCGGGCCCTGTTACTGCTGGTGATATTCAGCATGATGGTGATGTAGAAATAGTTAATCCTGAACACTTAATCTGTACGCTAACCGGTGAAGCCGAAATTAGCATGCGTGTGAAAGTGGAAATGGGTCGTGGCTATGTTCCTGCATCAACACGCCGTTCCTCTGAAGAAGATGATCGACCTATTGGTCGTTTGTTAGTGGATGCTTCATATAGTCCGGTTGAACGTATTGCTTACAATGTCGAATCTGCCCGTGTTGAACAACGCACAGATTTAGACAAATTGATTATTGATATGGAAACAAATGGTACTTTGGATCCGGAAGAAGCGATTCGTCGTTCTGCTACTATTCTTGCAGAACAATTAGACGCATTCGTAGAACTCCGTGATATCTCTGAGCCAGTTGAAAAAGAAGAGAAACCGGAATTTGATCCGATTCTTCTTCGTCCAGTTGATGATTTAGAGCTTACGGTACGTTCAGCTAACTGCTTGAAAGCAGAAGCTATCCAGTACATTGGTGACCTGGTGCAACGCACCGAAGTTGAGTTGTTAAAAACACCTAACTTGGGTAAGAAATCTCTTACTGAGATTAAAGACGTGTTGGCATCTCGTGGTCTATCTTTGGGGATGCGCCTTGAAAACTGGCCCCCAGAGAGTATCGCAGAAAAAGATTAATCAGGTCGCAAGATAAACTGATTTGTAAAGAAGGATAGAGCTATGCGCCATCGTAACAGTGGTCGTCAGTTAAATCGCAACAGCAGTCATCGTCAAGCTATGTTCAAAAATATGGCTGGCTCTTTGGTTAAGCACGAAGTTATTAAGACTACGTTGCCTAAGGCTAAAGAATTGCGTCGCGTAATCGAGCCTCTAATCACACTTGCTAAGCAAGACAGTGTTGCTAATCGCCGTTTGGCTATGGCACGCACTGGTGATAAAGAGGTTGTAGGTAAGTTGTTCAATGAACTTGGTCCGCGCTATGAAGCTCGCCCAGGCGGTTATATTCGCATTTTAAAATGTGGTTTCCGTTCTGGTGATAACGCACCTATGGCTTATGTTGAATTAGTAGATCGCCCAGTTACTGAAGAAGTTGAAGAAGCTGAAGAAGTAACAGCGGAGTAATACTGCACCTACTAAAAAGCCGAGCAATAGCTCGGCTTTTTTATATCTTTATTTCTACATTGAACTATTGGCTTGCGATAAAAGCTAGTTGCTCTTCATTCGCACCAGCATTTTTAGCATATATCATTAGGTCTTCTGGACTTACTCCCGCATTCATCGCAGTCACTAATATTCGTCTGACGCTCTCTTGTTCCCTTGCTGATTCAATTAATGCGGTGGTAACAACTTGTTCAGCTTCATCTGGATAGGCTGCTAATAAGGCATCAACAACATACTCTCCGACAAAGGGCACTGTACTGATTGCTGTCTTTATAATCTCTACCATCTCATTCGGATGAGCTTTGGTCAGAGTATGGACAATGTTATCAGCAGAATCTGGTTCTGTTTCTACCGCTATTCTTACGATCTCACCCAACTCGTCTGGGGTAGCGTAGGCAGCAGCTCTAACTATGAAGTCTACATAACTGGGTTCTGCATTTATCGCTGTTTCAACTATGCTTGAACAGCTACTAATACCTTTTTCGATTGCCAAGGTAACTACTTCACCAGTTAATGCTGGCTCAGCAGAAATAGCTGCATGAATAATTTCTTTATAGTTTTCTGGGTAAAGATCCAAAGCTGTACTTACTACAGTAATGGCATCTCGAGGATAATGACTAATAATGCTTTTTATAGCACGGCCAATCGACATCGATTGCTCAACCTGTTTTTGAACAAATGCTGTGGTTAACTGGGAGTCTTGCTCTTTCTCTTCACCATTAACATTTATGGCATAAGCTTGAGCACTTAAAATGGCACAAGTAATTATCGCGACTGGGACTAACTTCATAATTTATGACACCTAATTAGGTCAATACAACAATTCTTAGATATCCTTATCTTAAAAGAGTTCAAACGTAACAGTTATTTAACATATATAACACCCTTTTTACTGGTTGATGGTTAAATAATCAATAACTTTAAAGATATCATTTAATTTCACTTTTTTTCAAAAACTCTCTTGACCTTAAATCAAATTTCTCTACAATGCCGCCCAGCTTTGAGGGACATACAAACCACCTTGGAACACCAAGAGGGGGAATAGAAATTAAAGTTAGATGGCAACTAAATAAATTAAATTATTAAGTTGACACCGAATCCGGAGAGTGTAGAATACGCCTCCCGCTTGAGAGAGACCTTAGGGTCAAGCTTCAGCAAGGAAAAAGATTTATCGGGTGACGTCAAATGCGACGCTTACCTTGAGCAAGAAAGCCAAGTGATAATGTTTACATATTTGCTGGCAAGATTAGCTCAAAACGTTCTTTAACAATTGATAACAAGACAATCTGTGTGGACACTCATTATAAGAGTGTTTACCAAAAAAATTCATATTTCGAAACTTTAATTGAAGAGTTTGATCATGGCTCAGATTGAACGCTGGCGGCAGGCCTAACACATGCAAGTCGAACGGTAGCAGAACTAGCTTGCTAGTTGCTGACGAGTGGCGGACGGGTGAGTAATGCCTGGGAATTTGCCTTTGTGTGGGGGATAACTATTGGAAACGATAGCTAATACCGCATAACGTCTACGGACCAAAGGGGGCTTTTAGCTCTCGCGCAAAGAGAAGCCCAGGTGAGATTAGCTAGTTGGCGGGGTAAGAGCCCACCAAGGCGACGATCTCTAGCTGTTCTGAGAGGAAGATCAGCCACACTGGGACTGAGACACGGCCCAGACTCCTACGGGAGGCAGCAGTGGGGAATATTGCACAATGGGGGAAACCCTGATGCAGCCATGCCGCGTGTGTGAAGAAGGCCTTCGGGTTGTAAAGCACTTTCAGTTGTGAGGAAAGGTTGATGGTTAATACCCATCAGCTGTGACGTTAGCAACAGAAGAAGCACCGGCTAACTCCGTGCCAGCAGCCGCGGTAATACGGAGGGTGCGAGCGTTAATCGGAATTACTGGGCGTAAAGCGCACGCAGGCGGTTGTATAAGCTAGATGTGAAAGCCCCGGGCTCAACCTGGGACGGTCATTTAGAACTGTACGACTAGAGTCTTGGAGAGGGGAGTGGAATTCCAGGTGTAGCGGTGAAATGCGTAGATATCTGGAGGAACATCAGTGGCGAAGGCGACTCCCTGGCCAAAGACTGACGCTCATGTGCGAAAGTGTGGGTAGCGAACAGGATTAGATACCCTGGTAGTCCACACCGTAAACGCTGTCTACTAGCTGTTTGTGGATTTTATCCGTGAGTAGCGAAGCTAACGCGATAAGTAGACCGCCTGGGGAGTACGGCCGCAAGGTTAAAACTCAAATGAATTGACGGGGGCCCGCACAAGCGGTGGAGCATGTGGTTTAATTCGATGCAACGCGAAGAACCTTACCTACTCTTGACATCCAGAAAATTTGGCAGAGATGCCTCAGTGCCTTCGGGAATTCTGAGACAGGTGCTGCATGGCTGTCGTCAGCTCGTGTCGTGAGATGTTGGGTTAAGTCCCGCAACGAGCGCAACCCTTGTCCTTAGTTGCCAGCATTTAGTTGGGCACTCTAAGGAGACTGCCGGTGACAAACCGGAGGAAGGTGGGGACGACGTCAAGTCATCATGGCCCTTACGAGTAGGGCTACACACGTGCTACAATGGCGAGTACAGAGGGAAGCGAGACAGTGATGTGGAGCGGACCCCTTAAAGCTCGTCGTAGTCCGGATTGGAGTCTGCAACTCGACTCCATGAAGTCGGAATCGCTAGTAATCGCAAATCAGAATGTTGCGGTGAATACGTTCCCGGGCCTTGTACACACCGCCCGTCACACCATGGGAGTGGGATGCAAAAGAAGTAGTTAGTCTAACCTTCGGGAGGACGATTACCACTTTGTGTTTCATGACTGGGGTGAAGTCGTAACAAGGTAACCCTAGGGGAACCTGGGGTTGGATCACCTCCTTACACTATAGGTATCACTTTTGTGATGCAGTGTTCACACAGATTGTTTTGTTGTTAATAAAGAAAGAGCAAAAGATGTGCTTGGGTAATTCAAGCAAACTCTTAGCGCTGTAATCATCGTTTATTGCGATGATTTTTGTTCTAGTCGAGCTGACGTTTGAGTGAGCGAGGGCATGTACAAGTGGTACATAACCGAGCGAGCGAAAACTAAAAGCGAAGAGTAGGGCGAAAAGCAGAAGCAAGAAAGGCTTGTAGCTCAGCTGGTTAGAGCGCACCCCTGATAAGGGTGAGGTCGGCAGTTCAAGTCTGCCCAAGCCTACCACTTCGCACCTATGCTGCGTTGGATACCTCGTCGTTTAGCAGGCTAAACGTCCTCGATATCCGCCTTGCCTAGATACGAATTGGCCGAAGATTCATCATCTTCAACCTTTTTACCTGATATTTGAATAAGATATGCAGCGTACAAAGGGGCTATAGCTCAGCTGGGAGAGCGCCTGCCTTGCACGCAGGAGGTCAGCAGTTCGATCCTGCTTAGCTCCACCACTTATTTAAGTGGCGATGATTTGCTCAAAAGGAAGTAAGCACCTTAATCAATATGTGTAGTAATAGCATAAATTGATTAGGGTTTTTTAAACCTTAAAAGTGCATTGTGTAAGCGACGTCATGTAATGATAGTCACCTTGCGCAAATGTTATCTCAAGAATCAGTGTTCACACGTTCACGTTTCTTGTTTCGATAATTTTGCACGAACGTTCTTTAACAATTTGGAAAGCTGATAAAAGTAATCAAAACTAAGAGTAATAATTGAAGAGTAATCTTCAAGCGTACTCTATCTGATTTTGTGATTAGTACTTGTCATGCATACACAAGCTCTTAAATGAGCACCTATGATTTGTGAATAAAAAGGCGCAAATCAAGCCAAAGAATATACCGTTAATCATTCATGTCTTTAACGGAATATTCAACGATTTGGTTTCTAGGCAAGTGGATACGAAAATCGAATGAGGGCGCATACGTATTTGTATGTAACCGAGTGAGATTGAAGAGCCACGCAGCATAGGAAGCAAAGCGGTAGGATATTTGGGGTTGTATGGTTAAGTGACTAAGCGTATACGGTGGATGCCTAGGCAGTTAGAGGCGATGAAGGACGTGTAAGTCTGCGAAAAGCTGTGGTGAGTTGACAAAACGCATTTGAACCACAGATATCCGAATGGGGAAACCCACCGCTTCGGCGGTATCATTAACTGAATACATAGGTTAATGAGGCAAACGAGGGGAACTGAAACATCTAAGTACCCTTAGGAAAAGAAATCAACCGAGATTCCCCTAGTAGCGGCGAGCGAACGGGGATTAGCCCTTAAGCTAATTGTAAGCCAGTGGAATGTGTTGGAAAGCACAGCGATACAAGGTGATAGCCCTGTACACAAAGGCGAACTTTAAGTGAAATCGAGTAGGTCGGGACACGTGTTATCTTGACTGAAAATGGGGGGACCATCCTCCAAGGCTAAATACTCCTAACTGACCGATAGTGAACCAGTACCGTGAGGGAAAGGCGAAAAGAACCCCTGTGAGGGGAGTGAAATAGAACCTGAAACCGTATACGTACAAGCAGTGGGAGCAGACTTGTTCTGTGACTGCGTACCTTTTGTATAATGGGTCAGCGACTTATATTTTGTAGCGAGGTTAACCGATTAGGGGAGCCGTAGTGAAAGCGAGCGTTAACTGCGCGTTTAGTTGCAAGGTATAGACCCGAAACCCGGTGATCTAGCCATGGGCAGGTTGAAGGTTGAGTAACATCAACTGGAGGACCGAACCCACTAACGTTGAAAAGTTAGGGGATGACCTGTGGCTGGGGGTGAAAGGCCAATCAAACCGGGAGATAGCTGGTTCTCCCCGAAAGCTATTTAGGTAGCGCCTCGGACGAACACCATTGGGGGTAGAGCACTGTTAAGGCTAGGGGGTCATCCCGACTTACCAACCCTTTGCAAACTCCGAATACCAATGAGTGATATCCGGGAGACACACGGCGGGTGCTAACGTCCGTCGTGAAGAGGGAAACAACCCAGACCGCCAGCTAAGGTCCCAAAATATTGCTAAGTGGGAAACGATGTGGGAAGGCTAAGACAGCTAGGAGGTTGGCTTAGAAGCAGCCACCCTTTAAAGAAAGCGTAATAGCTCACTAGTCGAGTCGGCCTGCGCGGAAGATGTAACGGGGCTAAGCAATATACCGAAGCTGCGGATGTCTACTTTGTAGACATGGTAGGGGAGCGTTGTGTAAGTGGTTGAAGGTGAGCTGTGAGGCGAGCTGGACATATCACAAGTGCGAATGCTGACATGAGTAACGATAATGGGGGTGAAAAACCCCCACGCCGGAAGACCAAGGTTTCCTGTCCCATGCTAATCAGGGCAGGGTAAGTCGGCCCCTAAGGCGAGGCAGAAATGCGTAGTCGATGGGAAACGGATTAATATTTCCGTACTTGGTATATCAGTGAAGGGGGGACGGAGAAGGCTAGGCAAGCTTGGTGTTGGTTATCCAAGTGAAAGTGCGTAGGGTAGAATTTTAGGTAAATCCGGAATTCTATTAGCCTGAGACACGAGACGAGACACCACGGTGTTGAAGTTGTTGATGCCATGCTTCCAGGAAAAGCCTCTAAACTTATGATATATCGAACCGTACCCCAAACCGACACAGGTGGTCAGGTAGAGAATACTAAGGCGCTTGAGAGAACTCGGGTGAAGGAACTCGGCAAAATAGTACCGTAACTTCGGGAGAAGGTACGCCCCTGTTTGTGAAGGACTTGCTCCGTAAGCGAATGGGGGTCGCAGTGACCAGGTGGCTGGGACTGTTTATTAAAAACACAGCACTGTGCTAAATCGCAAGATGACGTATACGGTGTGACACCTGCCCGGTGCCGGAAGGTTAATTGATGGGGTTAGCGTAAGCGAAGCTCTTGATCGAAGCCCCGGTAAACGGCGGCCGTAACTATAACGGTCCTAAGGTAGCGAAATTCCTTGTCGGGTAAGTTCCGACCTGCACGAATGGTGTAACCATGGCCACGCTGTCTCCACCCGAGACTCAGTGAAATTGAAATCGCAGTGAAGATGCTGTGTACCCGCACCTAGACGGAAAGACCCCGTGAACCTTTACTACAGCTTGGCACTGAACATTGAATCTACATGTGTAGAATAGGTGGGAGGCTTTGAAGCACAGTCGCTAGATTGTGTGGAGCCACCTTTGAAATACCACCCTTGTATATTTGATGTTCTAACATAGGTCCCTAATCGGGATTGTGGACAGTGTCTGGTGGGTAGTTTGACTGGGGCGGTCTCCTCCCAAAGAGTAACGGAGGAGCACGAAGGTTAGCTAATCACGGTCGGACATCGTGAGGTTAGTGCAATGGCATAAGCTAGCTTAACTGCGAGACAGACACGTCGAGCAGGTACGAAAGTAGGTCATAGTGATCCGGTGGTTCTGTATGGAAGGGCCATCGCTCAACGGATAAAAGGTACTCCGGGGATAACAGGCTGATACCGCCCAAGAGTTCATATCGACGGCGGTGTTTGGCACCTCGATGTCGGCTCATCACATCCTGGGGCTGAAGTCGGTCCCAAGGGTATGGCTGTTCGCCATTTAAAGTGGTACGCGAGCTGGGTTTAGAACGTCGTGAGACAGTTCGGTCCCTATCTGGTGTGGGCGTTGGATGATTGAGGGGAGCTGCTCCTAGTACGAGAGGACCGGAGTGGACGAACCGCTGGTGTTCGGGTTGTTTTGCCAAAGGCATTGCCCGGTAGCTACGTTCGGAATCGATAACCGCTGAAAGCATCTAAGCGGGAAGCGAGCCCCAAGATGAGTCATCCCTGACAGTTTAACTGTCCTAAAGGGTTGTTGAAGACTACGACGTAGATAGGCAGGGTGTGGAAGCGTTGCAAGGCGTTAAGCTAACCTGTACTAATTGCCCGTGAGGCTTAACCATACAACGCCCAAATGTCTTTGACATTGGTGTTGAATGAGTGACAAGACAACACAAAACAGGCTTGGTAAAACAAGCAAGAGTACGCAACTCGATTTGATTACGATATCGCTTTTCCAGATTTGTTAATGTTTGGTTTAACTACAACGTTAAACGAGACAACCAGTTTATGCCTGGCAGCCATAGCGATACGGTACCACCTGATCCCATTCCGAACTCAGAAGTGAAACGTATTAGCGGCGATGGTAGTGTGGGGTTTCCCCATGTGAGAGTAGCACACTGCCAGGCTCCCATTTAGAAGAAAGGCTACCTATTTAGGTAGCCTTTTTTTATGCCTGCGATTTAGCTAACGAAGTGCCTTTATGGGGTGGAGTATTCTCGATTCTCTAGTAAAGTAATCACGCTTTGCGCCGTCAGATAGCCAGCCTCACCTTGCGCAAACATAACTCAATAATTAGAATTCGCTACGCTCAGCATTTTGTTTCGTTAATTTTGCACCACCAAACCTAACCCCTCAAATGTCATGCAATGCCTGTCCACGTATCAAACGGCTAGGTGTCAACCTTCCATGGTGGTATCTCCAGCCCGACATCCATGTCGGTCGTGCGCTCAGGCGGAACTTCGTTCCTAAAACATCCTCGCTTACCCCCATGTGAGAGCCTTACGAAAATAGCGAAAAGCTTATATCAACCGAATGCTTAGATGTTCACAAGAAGGAATGCTGAATAAGTGCCACGACATATCGTTTTCTCGGATGAAAACGCTAAGCGTACAGGGATGTATTTACCGCGTGGTCGTGAGGCTTGTTTAGTGTTACTTCCCTGCAGTGTTTTATGCCTGTCCAGATAATATTAGCATAGCTTCAAGTTACTCTGACCCTGAGGTATCCCAGGCGACATCCTATTTGATATTTACAACTTCATCGACTCATTTGATATCGCTCGTGATATGTACTCATCGTTCGTATGTATTTTCGAAGGGTCAGACAACCTTAGTGAAAGGCAATTTGAGAGGGCACTATGGCGTAAACTACAACATTTACATGACGTTGACTCCTGTTCCCACAACTGGGATCCCAGTGTGAGCAAAGATCCATTATCAGACGACTTCAGTTTTAGCTTAGGAGGTGCAGCCTTTTTTATCATTGGCTTGAACCCCAATAGTTGCCGGAAAAGCCGTCAATTCGACTATCCTGCGGTTGTGTTCAATCTCCATTCACAATTTGAGGAACTTCGTCGTAAGGGAAAATTCAATAGTGTCAAAGACCATATCCGCAGGCGAGATAAAAAGTTTAGCGGATCACAAAATCCGATGTTAGCGACCCACGGAGATGGCTCTGAAATTTATCAATACAGTGGAAGAACGGTGGGAAAAAGCTGGAAATGCCCTTTTCAGGCAAAATCCTGAATGTTAAGTTCATCTACGCACCCGTTTTTAATCCGAACAAAAAGCGTAGCGGGGCAAAGGGACGGATAAAAAGCACACATATGCCTGTGGTAAGACAAAAAGACGCGATTATCAATGTAATTGCTTTGGCGGCTAAGCTAAGTTCAGTGTCAATGATATAGGCGCCAAACACGACAATTATTGTCTGATGGAATATATAAAAAGGGTAGATCAATTGATTACTCATTTTCAGCCAGTCAGGACGCTTTGTTAAGTATTCTTGAGCGAAACCAAATATCGTAAGTAATCCAGACCAAGCTACTAGGCAACACATCAACCACCAAATCGACCACCTAACGAATTCCGATAAATAAGGACTTAAATCTGGAGAAAAATAATATAGGTAGAAAGCTAAAGAGCTAAGTGAAAACCATTTTGCGTTAGTGGCTCTGTGTAGCCTTATATTATTCCACGAGACACTGGATTGAATGAATATCATCCCTGCTACAAAAAAGAACCAATAGTAAATAACGGAGGCGGGATTTCCCAAAGACTGGCCATCACCATGGAATATGTTGTTCAGAGGTACACGAATTGCTATAAGCACTAAGACCAAGCTAAACAAGGCATTGGGCTTGCTCGTATATCTTTCTAACAAAGCATTTAGCCTATTGCCATAGCGGGAATTTAAAATTGAATGCATTGGAATAACAAGCAATGAAAATACGACTAAATATTCAATAAACCACAGATGATTAGTCTTAAACTCAAGCATTAGTAGCGGGAAAGCACTAAAAAAAGATTCGTAATCTGGCTTGTTTTCAATATAAGTTTGTGGCGGCACAATAAACAAGATACCGACAAAAAGGGGCAAGGCTAGACGCAAAAATTTATCTTTTGTAAAATTTAATGGTGATTTTTTTGCTAATAATAGAGTACTTCCGGCGCCCGCAATTAGAAACAAACTAGGTAATCGTAATTGCTCGAAAAAAACCATAATATCGTCAAGCAGTTTGCTCGACTCGGTATTCATTATGTGCCAATCATCACCATTAAATGGCATCAAACCATGGTGTAAAAATACCGCAAAGACAAGTATTACTCTTAACCAGTCGAGTTGAGGGCGGCGTTCCATAATACTTCCTATGACCTAATGAGTTGTAACTAAGCGCGGGCAATATTAACAACAATGTTGTTCCCGCTACAAGCCGTCGAAAGGGTAGTATAAATACCCTGTCGAATTTAACCTGTTATTTCACCATTAATTATTATCTTAGTGTTCTGATTGTCCGTGCAGTTTAAATTTATTTCAATGGCAGCAGGCAACATTGTGAATGGTCGAAAAGAGTAGGTGATCAAAAGTAAATAATATTAAAAGTTTACTATACAATTGCATTTATTATTACTTTGCCCAAGTTGTCGGCCCTATTCTAATGCGAATTTTCTTAGTTTTTTTCCCCGTTTTATGCATAGCTATTATCGCCTTTATTTGGTTTGGTCAAGAGGACTACGCTCAGGTTTTTCACGCTGAATATGTTGGCAGTGAAGTGTGCGGTGACTGTCATATAATTAATTATGACGGGTGGAAAATGTCCCCTCACCATAATATAACCAATGAGCCGAGTGACAACACTGTGGTAGGTAACTTTAATGACGGTGTGTTCTACCTTAATACCGATCCAGAAAAATCTCAGCCAGCGGTTAAATCCTTTAAACAAAACGGTGAGTTTTACCTAGCGCTTAAAAATATACGGTCGCAAGATTACACGCCTTTCAAGATAGAAAAAGTTATTGGTTATCAATATCGTCAGACCTACCTTACCCAAGAGGAAGGAGGCGTGCTGCGCAGACTGCCAGTACAGTGGTCAGTTGCCCGAGGAGAGTTTTTTGCTTACTGGAATGAACAAGAGCAAAGTCCAGAAACGGTGCAAGATCTATGGGAGCAAATGAAACCACTCAACTCCGCTTGGAATTTGTACTGTGCTCGTTGTCACACTACGAATTTACAGCAGATCAGTAAAAATAGAGCGCATACTTTTGCAAATGTGAAATGGACTGAAGATGGTGTAGGGTGCGAGGTGTGTCATGGACCAGGCAGTGCTCATGTTGATTACATGCAGGACAAACCTGTCAATCGGGTAATGTCATTAGTCAATCTCAAATTATTCGAGCAGCCTGTTCCATATATTATGAATGCGGCGGACCACTCGCAAGGCGTGGCATTGAGCGTGTGCGCACGTTGCCATGGAGCAGACATCCTGCGTAAGCGAATGGATGCGTATCGGACTTTCTTCCCAGGTTATAACCTTGCTGGTGAGCTAAACGACTTATCGGAGTATTTTACCGAAGCCGAATCTGTACCAGGGCGCACTTTTCCGACCTTGCAAATATGGCCAGATGGTCGCCCTAAAGGCTTGGGTACCTTGTTCCGTTCTTTTGCTGATTCTAAGCATTATGAAGACACAGACATGCGTTGTTATGATTGCCATGATCCTCACAATAATAAGCGGCCAACTGAGGTAGGCATTCTTGAAGCAAGTGAAGTCAGTAATGAGTTTTGTGTCGGTTGTCATCAACCTATAGTGCAGAATTTGCCCGCGCATACAAGACACAAAACCGGCAGCCAAGGCTCCTATTGCTATGACTGTCATATGCCCAAGAATTTACTTAATCAGGTGTCTGGAATAGATTATTTTGTGCGTAGTCACAATATGGGGACCATTCCAAATCCTTTGTTGTCGGTTAAACTTGGACTGAATAATTCGCCCAACGCTTGCAATGAGTGCCATTCTAAACAAACGGCTCAATGGGCAGTGGATAAAATGCGTGAATGGGGCATGGACAAGCATTTGGTGGAAACAGACTTGCACCTTAATCGCAATGCACATTCTGATATTCCGCACAGCCATTAATGTTTTAAAGGTAAAACTCCACCGTTTTGAATTTTAACATGCAGAGCTTGTTTGGGGGGAAATTAGGTTGTGCAACTTGGATAGGGAAATTAACTTTTTGTTTAGGATATTGGATTAACCTCCTGCATCTAAAATGCAAAAGGGAGATGGTGATCGCCAATTTGACGACCACCATCTAAAGCACCATTTACGGTGCCACACACACAAAAAAAACTCTAGCGATATACCTATCTGTGACCCTAGACTGCAAGACTAGTTCAATCTAGGCAATTAATAAATTTAGTTTTATCTTTTCGAAAGCTTATTAAATGGGCTCATTATCATCTAATCAACACGTCTTTATTCTCAGGGCTTCCCGGTGTATTCCTGAGAAAATTAAACCAATTCAGAGTAAAGCTTGTTCTTAAAAAAACACTCAGTCCATAAAGAAAATAGTTTAACTTTTCACCGGGCCGGTGCTTTGCCTGATTATTAAGGTATGAGGCAAAAACTCACAGGAAGGTTTAGGTATGCCGTTTTTCAATTGATCCAAAAGCGCATCAATACAAGCATTGCCAATTTCTTCTAAAGGTTGATGTATGGTGGTGAGTGCAGGGGTGACATATTCAGCATAACGGATGTCATCAAAACCCATCACAGAAATATCCTCGGGAATGGTAAATCCTCGTTTCTGCAAAGCCCCCATAACGCCAATGGCCATGTCATCATTGAAACAAAATATTGCAGTGGGTCGCTCTTTCAGAGCCATCAATTGATTAACGGCAGTTTCGCCACATAGTACATCATAGTCACCCTCAATCACCCATTGAGGTTCATAGCCAATTCCGATATTTTTCAATGCATTTACATAGCCTTGTAATCGTTCTTGGGAACTAGGGGTTGAGCTAGGTCCAGTGACGGCGGCAATACGATGGTGGCCCAAAGCTGCAAGGTGATCAACAGCATCAGCAGATGCGCGAATATTATCAACAGTAACTTGCACAAGCTGTGAGTGTTTAGCCCTTTCATTGCCATTCACCAAAGGCGGTATCTGTTCATAAAGCGGTCGAGACTCATCTATGTTAAAAGGCAGGTTACCGCTAAAAAGCAAGATCCCATCTGCTTGCCCCATGGAGACTAGTTCAGCGTAATGGTGTTCCCGGTCAGTCAGTCCTTGAGTATCGCCAAGTAATACAGAGTAGCCGCGACTTTGCGCTCGGTTTTCTATAGCGCGGATAATTCCCGCGTTAACAGGTTTGGTAATGTCAGGAATAATCGCAACAATGTTACCGGTTTTTCGGGTGCGCAGACTAGCACCAATGCGATTCGGCCGATATCCGGTTTCATCAATTACTTTTTTGACTCTGGCCAAGGTTTTTTTAGACACCAACTCTGGATTACTAAATACTCTGGAGACGGTAGCGGGGGAAACTTTGGCCCGCATAGCGATGTCCTTAATCCCAATGACAGCCATATTCTGCACTCCATTTTTAAATAATTTATGCTGGTGCTTTGAGCATAGCATTTAAATCCTTTGTATCCATTAACTTCAACGGGTTGGGGTTATTTTTAAGTTGTATTTAGTGCGTTGAAAAGTTTCATAAAGCCGTTCGCTATATTGCGGGTTATGTTCTGTATCATGCGTATTGTTGAGGGGCAGAAACAAGCAAACTGGTATCAATTTAGTTATGCCTAGGTTAAGGTTTGTTTAATGGACTTTTCAGATAGATTTCAACGATGAACACACGACAAAATATCAAATTAGTAGCACTTTTTGTTTGCGTGCTGGCTGTATTACTTTCTTTAATTTTCAGTAGTAATTTAGTGCGTCTTTATACTGCCGTTACCTTGTACGAAGAAGACAAAATAGTGACTAATTTTTTGTCCTTGTATAAAAACTTTAATGCCAACAAGATTGAAGCTAGCACTGAACCTTTTCACTTTCCGCAAGCTTTATCGCCCTTGCCTGAATCTTTTCAATGGCAGGGTAACACTTTTTCAGTTTCTGAATTTTTGCAACAAAGCGGTACCACTGGGTTTATGGTAATAAAAGACGGTCAAATCCGTTATGAAAATTACTTTCAAGGACATGCTCAAGACAAACTGCATATTTCTTGGTCGATGGGAAAGTCCTTTTTATCAGCCTTGTTTGGTATCGCAATTGAGGAAGGCTACATTGCTAACATTGAGCAACAGGTAACCGAATATGTCCCCGAGTTGATCGGCAGCGGGTATGACGGTGTGCGAATTAAAGACGTGTTGCAAATGTCCTCAGGGGTAAGATTTAACGAAGATTATGGTGACTTCTTTTCTGATATTAATCGATTTTCCCGAGCGGTGGCGTTTGGCACATCTTTGGATGAGTTTGCTGCATCCTTGGAGCGAGAACGCGAGCCCGGAACCTATAATCATTATGTCAGTATTGATACCCAAGTGTTAGGCATGGTGTTAACTCGTGCTCTTGACGTAAGTTTGACGGAATTTCTTGATACCAAGATTTGGCAACCTTTGGGTATGGAGTATCCGCTATATTGGCTCAAAGACGACTACAATATGGAGTTAGCGCTAGGTGGATTGAACGTCGCGTTGCGAGATTATGCTAAATTTGGTTGGCTGTACGCCAACGCCGGACAATGGCAGGGAAAACAAATCGTACCTAAACAGTGGATTATTGATTCTGTTACACCCGATGGTGCCCATGTTCAGGTGGGCGAAAACAACCCTGCGTCTAGTTCAGCTTTCGGCTATGGCTATCAATGGTGGATCCCATTGGATGCTGACGATGAATTTGCCGCACAAGGGATTTATCACCAGTATATTTATATAGATCCCGATCAGCAGCTCGTCATCGTTAAAAACTCTGCCAATCACCAATACAACGATAAAAGTAAAAATTGGAGCGCGAAACATTACGCTATGTTTAGGGCTATCCAGCGCCACTATAGTGACTAAAACACTAGGTTCTGCCACAACAATAGTGCAATACGCCTTTAGTGTTTGTGAACCTTAGGGTTGCGCTGGTGCATAAATGCCCAGCCACCAAATAAGCCAGCGAGGCCTTGCAAGGCTATACCTAGGGGCTCTCTTGCGCCGGCGATTAGCGTAATATCTAAAATTGGATGCATGATCATCAAAGCACTTAAAATCGCCACCGCTCCGGCAATCGGATATAAATAATTAACTTGTCTTTTGCTCAGTACTGAAATTAACTTAACTACCAAAAAGCCCAGCAGTAAAGCGACAGCAATAGCACTACCATATGCGGGTAATAAGCCAAGCATATCGTCTACGCTAGTCGATAAGCGGGTTTGAAAATTGATTACAACGCCTATTTTGCTCAATTCGTACAGTATTATTTGGGTATGAAATAAGCTGGCTAGAATGTAACTGCACATAACGGCGAGTAAAAAATCAATAACGAGTTTAAAACTTTGCTGCAAGACGGTTCTCCTAGCTAATTTATCGTGTTTGATTAGTCTGCCATGATCTGAACAAAAGCAAAACAACTATTGGTATTGGTAAATAAAGTGATTATTCTAAACTTATACAGATAAAGGAGCCTTGTATGTTGCTGCGAAAAATTAGCTCATTATTATGTGTTTTTTGCGTTGCTGGTGGAATTTCATTCGATGGGCTGAGTAATCAAACCGATCCATTTGAGGTGGAAGAAGTTGTTGCTGAAATTGCCTATCCGTGGTCAATGACGTTCATCTCAGACAATCAATTCTTAGTGACTCAACGCAGCGGATTTTTGCGTCACGTCGTCAATAAAACAGTCGGAGCTCCAGTCAAGGGCTTACCTGATGATATTTATTTTAACGGTCAAGGTGGTTTACTGGATATAGTATTGCACCCAGACTACCTAGAAAATGGTTGGATTTATCTTTCCTACTCCGCAGGCAATGATAAAAGCAATACGTTAAAGGTCATTCGAGCCAAACTGCAGGACAATCAATTAGTCGATTTGCAAACGATATTGGTGGTCAACCCTAGCCGCGATACACCGGTACACTATGGGGCCAAAATGGCTTTTCTCGGCGACAATACCTTGTTGATAACATCCGGCGACGGCTTTGATTATCGTGAAGATGCACAGCGGCTAAATAATCAAATGGGTAAAATATTAAGGATTAACGATGATGGCAGCATCCCAGTAGACAATCCCTTCGCTGGCGATCCGAAACAACCTCTTGCTAACAGTGTCTTTAGTGTAGGTCATCGAAATCCACAAGGACTAGTTTATGATGCGAACAGGGGGCTAGTGTATTCTCATGAACATGGCCCTGCAGGCGGAGATGAAATTAATGTGATTAAACCGGGTAAAAACTATGGTTGGCCAGTTATCACCTATGGACGAGATTATTCTGGGGCGAGCATATCGCCCTTTACAACCTATCCGGGAATGGAACAACCTCTGGTTGACTGGACACCTTCCATCGCACCATCAGCAATGGTAGTTTACAATGGACAGGAGTTTCCACAAATGCGCGGTGACTTATTGGTCACTACGTTAAAAGCTAAAGAATTGCGCTGGGTGAAAATGAGCGGTAATAAAGCGGTAGAGCAACAGTCATTGTTGACCGATTTAGGTTATCGATTGCGAGACATCAAAGTACACCCAGATGGTTCTATCTATCTGCTAACAGACGGCGGTAAAATTTTGCGTTTAACCGCCAAATTGGATTGAGGCCATTTAGCGCCGATGTACAAAACTAAATATTCACTTATTCAGCACGTTATAAGTGCACTGTATGCTGGCTATAAGTAAACAAAAGCATTGAAAAATTTATATTTATTGCGTTTACCTTTATACTTATGCCACGCAAAATTCTATATTCATATATTAAGAGGGCTAAATAGTGTTAGAAGCTTATCGTACACACGTTGAAGAACGCGCCGCAGAAGGGATCCCACCTAAGCCACTAAATGCAGAACAAGTTGCAGGATTGGTTGAGTTGTTGAAAAATCCCCCTGCTGGTGAAGAAGAGTACTTGTTGGAGCTACTTTCTGAACGAGTTCCTCCAGGTGTTGATGAAGCCGCTTATGTTAAAGCGGGCTTTTTGGCAGCCATTGTAAATGGTGAAGCCACTTCTCCTCTCATTTCAAAAGATGCTGCTATCCAGTTGTTGGGTAACATGCACGGTGGTTACAACATCATTACTTTGGTCGAAGCTTTAGATAATGACGATTTGGCCGAGCTTGCTGCTGAAGAGTTAAAGCACACTTTGCTGATGTTTGATGCTTTCCATGATGTGGAAGAAAAAGCTAAAGCCGGTAATGAGTACGCTAAAGACGTATTACAATCTTGGGCTGATGCAGAGTGGTTTACTTCACGTCCTGACTTGGCTGAGAAAATCACTGTTAGCGTATTCAAAGTCACCAGCGAAACCAATACAGATGATTTATCACCTGCACCAGATGCGTGGTCTCGTCCTGATATTCCATTGCACGCTCGCGCCATGTATAAAATGACCCGTGACGGTCTGACACCTGAAAAACACGGTGAAGTTGGCCCGATGGGACAAATTGATGAGATTAAAGCTAAGGGTTATCCCGTTGCTTTCGTCGGTGATGTGGTTGGAACAGGCTCTTCGAGAAAATCTGCAACTAACTCAGTATTATGGTTCTTTGGTGAAGATTTACCAGGGGTGCCGAATAAACGTGGTGGCGGAATCTGTATTGGCGGAAAAGTTGCACCTATATTCTTCAACACCATGGAAGATGCAGGTGCATTAGTATTTGAAGCTGATGTAGATAAATTGGAAATGGGTGATGTCATCGATATCTATCCATTGGAAGGCAAAATTCTAAACCATGAAACTGGTGAAGTGTTGTCTGAGTACTCGTATAAGTCGAAAGTTTTATTAGATGAAGTCCGCGCTGGTGGACGTATCAACCTAATAATCGGCCGTGGTTTAACTGACAAGGCACGCGAATCTTTAGGTTTGGGTGTGTCTGATTTGTTCCGCAAACCAGAGCAACCTGCTGATTCTGACAAGGGATATACCTTAGCGCAGAAAATGGTAGGTAAAGCTTGTGGTGTTGATGGTGTGCGTCCAGGCACATACTGTGAACCTAAAATGACCACTGTTGGTTCGCAAGATACTACAGGTCCTATGACTCGTGATGAGCTCAAAGACTTGGCTTGTCTTGGCTTTACCGCTGATCTTACCATGCAATCATTCTGTCATACTGCGGCTTATCCTAAGCCAGTAGATATTGACACTCAGCATACTCTACCTGACTTCATTATGAATCGTGGCGGTGTGTCTTTGCGTCCAGGTGACGGTATTATTCACTCCTGGTTAAACCGTATGTTGTTGCCTGATACTGTTGGTACTGGTGGTGATTCTCACACCCGTTTCCCGCTGGGTATTTCGTTCCCTGCCGGTTCTGGGTTGGTGGCCTTCGCCGCTGCTACTGGTGTTATGCCATTGGATATGCCTGAGTCAGTCTTGGTGCGCTTTAAAGGTAAGATGCAACCAGGAATTACCCTTCGTGACCTCGTCCATGCTATTCCACTTTACGCAATTAAAAACGGTCTGTTGACTGTTGCCAAAAAAGGCAAAATCAACGAATTCTCTGGTCGTGTACTAGAAATTGAGGGTTTAGAGCATCTTACTGTTGAGCAAGCATTTGAATTGTCTGATGCGTCTGCTGAGCGCTCTGCTGCTGGCTGTACTATCAAGCTTTCGAAAGAATCAATTACAGAGTATTTGAACTCTAATATTACCATGTTGCGCTGGATGATTAACGAAGGTTACGGTGATGTTCGTACTCTTGAACGTCGTGCACGTAAGATGGAAGAGTGGATTGCAAATCCAGAGTTGATGGAAGCCGATAGCGATGCAGAGTACAAAGAAGTGCTTGAAATTGACTTAGACGAAATCAAAGAACCGATTTTATGTTGCCCGAACGACCCTGATGATGCAAAAACATTATCTGATGTGGCTGGTGATAAAGTTGATGAAGTGTTTATCGGTTCATGTATGACTAATATCGGTCACTTCCGTGCAGCGGGTAAATTGCTAGAGCAATTTAACGGTACTTTACCAACACGATTATGGATTTCGCCTCCGACTAAAATGGATCAAGCCCAGTTAATGGAAGAGGGCTATTACAATATTTATGGTCGTGCAGGGGTAAGAACTGAAATGCCAGGTTGTTCGCTGTGTATGGGTAACCAAGCACGTGTATTAGCTGGAGCGACGGTACTTTCTACTTCTACCCGTAACTTCCCTAACCGCTTAGGTGATGGAGCAAACGTTTATCTTTGCTCTGCAGAGCTTGCAGCAGTTGGTGCGATTGTAGGTAAAATACCAACAACTGCTGAGTACATGGAATACGCTAATAAGATCGAATCAATGAGCGGTGATGTCTTCCGTTACTTGAACTTCGATCGCATGGATGTGTTCAAAAAAGCAGCCGCTGAAGCTAAAGAAAAGATTATTCCAACATTGAATATCACTTAATTTAATTATATGCCAAACAAACCGGACTTAGCTTTTGCTTAGTCCGGTTTTTTTATGCAAACTAATGGCCGAATTTGATCGCCCTAAAAGGGCATATCTCATAGTAAATTAAAAACAATCAAGGAAGCCATTCAATGTTTTCAACTGACGGGTCGTTAATTTCCGCAGATCAGCACTTTGCTGTATTAGGGGCTTTGTTCGCTATAGCGCTATTTGGCTTTTGGGCCGAACAAAAATCTTGGGGTAAATTGGTTACTGGCGCAGTTTGGGCAATATTAGGGGCCATTCTAGCCTCGAATTTAGGCTTAATACCTAAAGACGCGCCAGCATATGGTTTCGTATTTCAATATTTGGTGCCAGCACTCATTCCTCTGTTTCTTATGCACGCAGATGTTCGGCGTATCGTCGGTGAAAGCGGCCGGGTGGGTATTGGTTTCATTTTAGCTTGTATAGGCACCGCATTGGGGGCAGTTTTGGCCGCCAACTTATTGGATTTAGGCGCGCAGGAAGGGGATTTAGCCGGCATTTTCACTGCAACCTATACCGGTGGTTCAGTTAATTATGCTGCGGTCATACAATCCACTGGTTTTGATGATGCTAACATCATTTCCGCCGCTACTGCCGTTGACAATTTAATGAGTGCTATTTTCTTGGCTGCATTGGCATTAATGCCCGCTTCAGCCTGGTTAATGTCCAAATATGCAAAGCGTGACCATGCCGAAGGCGATGAAGCCTTGTTGACGCAACAAGAACAGAACGTCAGTGGTTTTAGTCTTGCAGCATCAATAACCTTTGCCTTAGTTGTAGTGGCCTTATCTGATGGCGCAGTGGCACTGCTCAATCAGTTTGCCAACGGGCAGGATAGCTTCTCTGGTTTACGTTATGTATTTATCACTATTTTTGCCGTTATTCCAGCGACCTTGATGCCTCAAAAAATGCAAAAAATGCATGGCGGTCAAAGTGTAGGTTTAGTTTTAGCCTTTGTATTCTTTGCAGCTATTGCTGCTGGTGCCGATGTGAGTAAGTTGATTGGTACGGCTCCGATTCTACTGGCTTTTGTCGTCATCTTGTTATTGGTGCATGCTTTTGTAGTGTTTGTAGGTGGCGCATTAATCAGTTATTGCGCAATCAAAATCACTGGTAATAAAGATTCTGGATTGGCATTGTCATTGCCAGAGCTTATTATAGCTTCTAATGCGGCGATATTAGGAGCCACTACGGCACCGGCTTTGGCTATGGCCAGAGGCTGGCCCGGTTTAGTGACCCCTGGTGTGTTAGTAGGTGTGGCGGGATATATCGTTGGTACACCGCTAGGGATTGCTATAGCCACTTTTATGGCGGGTTAAGCTAAATAGCAAACAAACTAAATGAACTATAGGTTGGGCCGATAATCTTAATTGAGTCATGTACTCAACAAACGGGTCTGAAAATGAAAAGAGTTACCATTTTGAGTATTTGCTACATGCTGTCAGCCTGTTCTAGTATGGCCGGAAAACAACTTCTGGGAAATGCCGCTGCAGATCTAGCAAACACGAAAATTGGCTATGGTAAGCAATGCTTTGCCGTGAAAAGTCAATGTGTACAAGGACAATATGAAGCCTGGCACACCAGTGATGGTGTTGAGGGTTGCTCTTGCAAACAACTATAATGATCACTATGAATATAAATAAAGTTTTAATACGTTTTTTTGCCGCTTTCAGCCTTATAGCTGGTGCTTCAGTATGGGCAATTGATTTTGATAGCGCGGAAATTAGCGTTAAAGACATGACACTCAAAGTAGAGTTAGCTCAAACATTTGAACAACGCATGCAAGGACTGATGCATCGTACAGAGTTATGCAATGCTTGCGGGATGCTATTTGAATATTCACGTTCACGACGTGTCAGCATGTGGATGAAAAATACGCTAATACCACTTGATGTGGCTTTTATTGATGATAAAGGAATTATTGTCGATATTTTCCCAATGCAACCTAATGATTTAACCTCGATTTCTTCCACTCATGATGTGAAGTATGCGTTAGAAATGAATCAGACATGGTTTGCCAACAATGATATCAAAATAGGCGATAAGGTTACTATTACTGCCGCTGAATAACGTTTATTTGCCAAAAAAGGATAGACATGACTGATAAGGCTGAATTAACCACCTTTAGTGGCAGTTGCCATTGTGGCGCGGTCAAATTTGAAGTTGATAGCTTTACCGAAGTTGAAGTAGAAGATTGCAACTGTTCGGTCTGCAGTAAATTTGGATTTTTGCATCTGATAGTGCCTGCCAGCCGGTTTAGATTGTTGACCGAATTAGCTAATCTTACTGAATATAGATTTAATACTGGTGTGGCCAGGCATTTGTTTTGCGCAACCTGCGGTGCCAAACCATTTTATTACCCCCGCTCAAATCCCGACGGTGTAGACATCAATGTACGATGTTTGGATATAAAACCTCCAGTGATCAATATCGTGCCGTTTGATGGGCAAAACTGGGAAGCTAATGCTGCGAGCCTAGCCCACAAAAGTAAAGAATAACGGGTCAAGCCATTGAATTTTAATTCATCAAATTCGCATAAATAATGCCAATTGATGGGGTCAGATGACTGATTTTTGTATAGATTTGAGTTAATTCTGCTAGTCTATAACCACTAATAACCCTAAGGACAAAGCGTGACTGTTTCTTCTCTTAATATTGCAAAATTTGGTGGTACTAGTGTGGCGACCATGTCGGCCATGCGTAACTGTGCCAAAATCGTAGCGGCTGAACCTGCTACACGAGTGGTGGTTGTGAGTGCTTCGGCAGGCGTGACTAACCATCTGGTGAGTTTGGCTAATACCCCGTTAACCCAAGCTCAAATTATCGATATCATTGAAAAGATAAAAGCTATTCAATATTCAATTTTGCAAGATTTAGGTAAGCCACCAGAGTTATCTGAAAAACTCGAATCTTTACTCGAAGCACTTATCGACGCCGCACAGCACGAAGAACTGCTACACCGTGACGACTTAAAGGACACCTTGCTATCTTTTGGTGAAAGAATGTCATCGCTATTGTTTACTGAAGTACTCAAGCGAGAAGGCGTCAATGCAGAAAACTTCGACGTTCGAAAAGTATTACGCACTGACACGACTTTCGGTGAAGCGGTTCCTCAGCTTGCCGAGATTGAGCGTTTGGCATCACAACTTATGCAACCTGAGATAATTGATAAAGTGCTAGTGACTCAAGGGTTTGTAGGAGCAGATGAAATAGGGCGCACAACTACTCTAGGCAGAGGCGGTAGTGATTTCACCGCAGCCTTGTTGGCAGAAGCGTTAGGTGCGCAAAGTTGTGAAATATGGACTGATGTCGTGGGCGTATATACAACCGACCCTAGGATCACTGATACTGCTCGCCCTTTACCTGAGCTTAGTTTTGAAGAAGCAGCTGAGATGGCAAACTTCGGCGCCAAAGTGCTGCATCCCGCTACTATGGAACCAGCCTTACGCCAAGACATAAAAGTATTTGTAGGCTCAAGTAAAGAGCCTGAAAAGGGCGGCACCTGGATCGTTCGAAATTGCAAGCATGAACCGCCTTATCGTGCTATTACGCGCAGGAAAGAGCAGGTAATGGTCACCGTTAAAACCCCGAAGATGATGCACGCGCCAGGCTTTTTGCAGCAGGTATTCACTATAATTGCCAAACATAATTTAAGTGTTGATTTGGTTACCACATCTGAAATAGCGGTCTCTTTTACTTTAGATAATCCAGCCAACTCAGTGGCAGAAAAACTTAACCGTGAAACTCTCGATGAATTGCGGGATTTTTGTGAAGTGGTGATTGAGAATAATTATGATTTGGTCACCGTTGTTGGCAATAATATGCATAGTGCAGCAGGGGTCTCCAGTAAGATATTCTGGTCGGTTAGGGACTATAATTTACGCATGATTTGCTATGGTGCCAACCCTCACAACATGTCTTTCTTAGTTCATCAGGATGATAGTACCGAAATAGTCAAAGAGCTACATAGAAGTCTTTTTGAATAGAGACTAAGACGTAGGATAAATATGTGGCAGGGTAAAGTGATGCCCATTTATACTTAAACCAAAAAAAATGCCGCTAATCAGCGGCATTTTTATAGTGCTAGTAATCACACTCTAAACTGTTGGATAGAAGCTTGTAGCTCTTCTGCTAGTTTTGCAACTTCTTCGCTTGAGTCAGCAGTTTGCTGTGCGCCAACAGAGGTTTCTTCTGCTATGCCAACAATGTTCTCTAGTTTCTCACTGATCTCTTGTGACACTAAGTTCTGTTCACGAGCCGATTGTTCTATCTGACTACTTACATCGTGTGCCTTGTGGACTGCTGCAGTAATCAAATCTAAGGCTTGAGTTGCTTTCTCAGTTTGTTCAACACATAAAGTAGTTTGTTCTTTACCTTGATTCATCACAGTCACGGCTTTCTCCGCGCCGGCTTGTAATACTTCAATCATGGCATTTATTTCTTGAGTGGATTGTTGTGTGCGACTTGCTAGGGTACGAACTTCATCGGCAACAACAGCGAATCCACGACCTTGCTCACCGGCACGTGCAGCCTCAATGGCAGCATTTAGGGCCAGCAAGTTTGTTTGATCTGCCACGCCGCGAATAACATCTAGGATGCCACCAATACTGGCACTATCTTGATGTAATTTATTGATTACCGAAGCGGCATCGTCAACGTCTACAGCAAGCTTTTCGATGGTGCGCTTATTCTCTAATGAAATAGATTTCACTTTCTCAGCTTCTTTATCTGCATGTCTGATCTGATTCAAAGTATCTTCAGCACTTTGCGTGACCATCTGAGACGTACTATGCATTTCAGTAGTAGCAGCAGCAACTTGCGCCACTTGAGATTTTTGATTGTTAATTGAATGGGTAGTCTGGGCGGTAACGGCCGATGTCTCTTCAGAGGCTGCTGCTAATTGAGCCGCACGCGAGCTAATACCGGTAATAAGACTCTTCAGACTTTCGATCAAATTATTCACACTCTTAGCAAGCTCACCAAACTCGTCATCTGATGAATCATCTAACTTACGAGTTAAATCACCTGAGGAAACTATGTGCAATACTTCATTAACTTTACGTAAGGGTACCGTAATGGCCCTGACACTCTTATAACCAATCCAAAAGGCAATGACCGCCGAGAAAAGTATAAATATGATAATAATAGTAGTGCCACTGGAGACTTTATCGGCAACTTGTTCTTTCATCATATTGGTTTTAGCTTCTGCTAACTTCAGCAATTCATTCAGCTCTGCTATGGCTTCCCGAATATTGTTTTCTGATGCTTCTAGCGCCTTGCTAGCTTCTATATGTTTATTTAAACGATTAACCTGAGTTTGTAATAAACCATCGGAGGCGGTTACCGAGCTTATCACCGAACCAACTAGATCTGATATCTCGTCAAGGGTGCCACTATCGTCACGGCCCCCAGCTAAGGATTGCATTTCAGCCAACTGTTCTGATACTTGGTTAATCACCAACTCGACTTCATTACCAATTGTTTTGGCGCGTATCAAATTAGTCGTTTTGATATAATCTGCGCTGACAGTCAGCAGAGTAAGCAGTGAAGTTTCTAATTTACCACCCATTTCTGAAGCCTGGCGAAGTTTGCTGTCTCTTTGTACTGAACCCATATCAGCGAAGTCGAGGATTAATGTGGAAGAGTCATCTGCATTGTCTTCTACATTGCTGACGATATTTCCAAGGATGACTTCATATTCTAAGTCAGCCTTGCGGCTGTTGAACATAGTAGTGACATTAGTAATATATTGTTGATAAATACCGTCAACGTTGTTCATTGCTCCACTAAATGCGGGGTCTTTTTTGACGATACTGCGAATGGTGCTGAATTCACTAGTAAAGTTACTTTGGCTAGTTTGAAAATTATTTAGTTTATTTTCTAACTGAGCGAGGTCTTTCTCATGGTAACCCTCAACAGTCAATCTCCCCATATTGAGGAAAGATACTTTGAGCTGATTACTGCCATTTAGAGTGGGGATTGCTAAGGTATTTACTTCTTCAGTCGCACTATCGATAGCACTAAAATTTATTAGCGATGATATGCCAATAATAAGTAGTAAAAGAGAAATTAAGGTAAAGCCACCAATGACTCGTGCAGCCACAGTTATTTTCATTTAGATACTCCTATTGCTACTTACTATCTGAATTGTTAATCGTTGAACCGCCAAGGCAGACCAATTACTAGTGTGTCAAATTCCGACCCAAAGGTCACTAAAAAAAGACAGGTATTAGATGTCAGTGCAAAAGTATAAGCCGACATCAGTAAATTTGCGCAATGTTTTGTCTGCTGTTAAGACAATTTGATCTTAGTATCGACCGTTTTATCGGATTCTTTATTACTAACTATGTGTCTTGTGTCGGTTTCTAGGCAATAAAGGGTCATATGATTTCCCCAGATGAAACCCGTATCTAAACCAATAAATTGTTCAGAGTGAGTTTGCCCCATCAGAGTTGCCCAATGTCCAAAAAACACTCGCTGCTGGGTCTTTAATTTATGGTTTTGGATGCTAAACCAAGGTTGAATTGACGAAGCAGCCTTCGATGGCGCGCCTTTACTGGAAAACTCCAACTTTCCCCCCTTCGTCAAATAACGCATTCTCGTGAAGGCGTTGGCAATAAAGCGCGCGCGATCGGGCCCTTGTAAGTCTTTGCGCCAAACAGAGGGTTCGTTGCCGTACATTTGTTGAAGAACCTTTACCCAGTTCGGACCTTGAATTTGAGCTGAAAACTCGTCACTTAACTTAAGCGCTTTTTTAAACGACCAAGAGGGATACAATCCTGCATGGCATATCAGCGTCTGTTTATTAATTTTTCTGGCTAAGGGTTTACTGCGTAACCAATAGACAATTTCTTCGACTTGGTCGGATTGCAATAAAGCATCTAGAAAATCACTTTTCTTAGGCGTTTTTAATCCGGCTTGTATAGCGAGGAAATGTAGATCGTGGTTACCCAACACAGTATCAAATGCTTCGCCCAGCGAACGCAAGTATAATAACGTATCTAAGGAATCTGGGCCCCTGGCAATCAAATCACCGACTCCCCACAATTTGTCTTTTAGCGGGTCGAAACTGACCTGTTGCAGCAATTGCTGCAAACCGTGCAAACATCCTTGAATATCACCAACAATATAATTTGCCATAGCTGAAATTAATTTAATTTATTGGGAACGGATAGGCTAAACACCTCAATCGGTGCTTTAAATAGGCGTCCGTTGACGTCGATAAACTCATAGTAGCCCTGCATGCTGCCCACTGGCGTTTTCAAAACCGCACCACTGGTATATTCAAAAGTATCGGCAGGAGCGATATGTGGCTGTTGACCCACCACACCTTCTCCTGCAACTTCAGTTTGTTTGCCGTCGCCATCAGTTATTAACCAATATCGATTCAGCAGTTGCGCACTGATATCGCCATTGTTGGTGATTGTGATCTTGTAAGCAAACGCATATTGCTCACCCTCAGGTAGCATTTCATTTTGGATGTATTGGGTTTGTACGCTGATAGCGATACTCGTTTCGCTGTTCACGATTGCTTGTCCAACCCATCCAAATAATTGGCAATAAGGGCATAGTCGGCAAGGGTTAGGTTTTCTGCTCTGAGTTCAGGCTCAATACCCAACTGGCGGAGGCTGTCTTCATCGATTAGCTTACCCAAGCTGTTGCGAATCGTTTTGCGACGTTGGTTAAATGCTTGCGCACAGACTTGATTCAACATTTTTTCACTGCTGACAGTTACCGGCTTTTGTTGATGAGGTATCAATCTGACTACCGCAGAGTCAACTTTAGGGGCAGGCTTAAAGGCCTCCGGCGGCACATGCAATACTGGCATGATGCGGCAATGATATTGTGCCATCACTGACAAACGCCCATAATTTTTTTCACCCGCTTTGGCAGCCAGTCGATTTACCACTTCCTTTTGCAACATGAAATGCATGTCTTGCACTTTGTGAGCGAAAGAAAAAAGGTGGAACATCAATGGCGTTGAAATATTATAGGGTAAGTTACCAAACACCCGCAGAGGATGTTCAGGATTAAATAGTTCGGTAAAGTCGAATTTCAATGCATCGGCTTCAACAACATTTAGCTTACTGGATAAAAATGGGTGGGTTCGTAACCGCTCTGCCAAATCTCGGTCCAGCTCCACCACAGTTAGCTTGTCGACTATGTCACAAACAGGCTGAGTCAAAGCAGCTAGGCCGGGTCCTATCTCCACTAGATTCTCACCATTTACCGGGTTGATAGCTGACACAATTTGGTCAATGATATAGGGGTCATGTAAAAAGTTTTGCCCGAATCGCTTTCGAGCGGTATGGCCTAGATGTTGTTTTGTCATTGCTTTTTGTTCGCCAATTTTATTGCTTGGTTTATCGCATGTATGAAACTGCCGGGATTCGCTTGGCCTGTGCCGGCCAGGTCTAATGCGGTTCCATGATCCACGGAGGTGCGAATAAAGGGCAGTCCTAGGGTAATATTTACCGCGTCACCAAATCCTTTATATTTTAAGACGGGTAAGCCTTGGTCATGATACATAGCCAAGATTGCATCGGCTTGTTCCATGTACTTAGGTTGAAAAATAGTATCTGCAGGAAGCGGGCCGGTAAGATTTAAGCCTTCTGCTCGCAATTCATCCAGAGCCGGAATGATAATATCTAACTCTTCTCTGCCTAAATGACCATCTTCGCCAGCATGGGGATTCAAACCACATACGAAAATTTTCGGCTGTACTAAGCCAAATTTCAATCTTAAATCTGTGTTTACTATATGCAAAACTTTGTGTAAACGTTCACGGGTAATGGCTTTAGAAACATAGGCCAGGGGTATGTGAGTGGTTGCTAATACAACTCTTAAACCTTCAGTTGCCAGCATCATCACCACATCAGAGGTATTCGATTGACTAGCGAAATATTCGGTATGGCCGCTGAAGGAGATTCCCGCCTCGTTGATGATCCCTTTGTTCACCGGTCCTGTGACAACGGCATCAAATTCACCAGCCATATTTTTAGCGCAGGCTTGGCGTAGTGTTTCAACTACATAGTGTCCGTTTTTGGCGTTTAATACGCCAGGCACCACTATATCATCAACTGGGATATCCACGATAAAAAGCTGCCCAGGGCGCTGAATCTCGTTGTTGCTCTTTAGGTACGGGAGAAGTTCAATGGGCAAATCTAGCATCTTAGCGCGCTGCGCCAACATATTACTGTTGGCGAATACCACTATTTGTGCCTCCCACTGATGCTGGGCCAACTGCAGGATCAAGTCAGGACCTATGCCCGCTGGTTCACCGGGTGTAACCGCAAGTTTAAGTGGCAAGGTTAGTTTCCTGTACTATCTGAGTCTGTTTCTAGTACTTCAATATATGCGGTGTCACGCATTTCTCGAAGCCAAGCCTCTGTTTCTTCGGCAAACTTTCGATTGAAAATTAACTGATAGGCCTTGTCTTCTTTACGTTTGTCAGTGGCATCGTCTACTCGTTTTCCAATCAATTGGACCAAATGCCAGCCATGGGAAGAACGGAATGGTTGGCTCATCTCGTTCTCTTCATTCAAGGCTGCTAACGCATCTTTGAAAGCCGGAACATAAATTCCTGGGTCATTCCAACCTAGTTCACCACCGCGCAGGGCTGACCCTGTATCAGCTGAGTGCTCTTTTGCTAAGGCAGAAAATTCAGCGTCGCCAGCTAAAATCTGTTCACGGAATTGTTCTAGTTTCTGTTTGGCTTTTTCTTCGCTTAGGATCACTGAAGGTTTAATCAATATATGCCTAGCATTAACTTCGTTGACCTTAACAACTTCTATACCGCGTAAGTCTTTAACTTTTAATATGTGAAAACCTGCGCCACTGCGGATAGGACCGATTAAAGCGTCTTTCTCTTTATCTTGGACGGCTTCGGCAAACAGGGTCGGCATAGAGTTAATGTTCATCCAGCCTAAGTCGCCACCATCGAGTGCTTTTGCACCAGAGGATGAAGCAATGGCTATACGAGTGAAGTCTGACCCTTCTTTTAACATCGAAAGCACTTTTTCAGCGGTTGCCTTAGCGTTATTGATATCGTCATCGGTTGGCTGAGGTGGGAAGCCGATTAAAATATGACCCATATTATATTCGGCCTGCTGGGCACCTTGTTCGTCAATCATTTTAACCAAGTTTTCGATTTCTTGAGCGGTGATATAAACACGGCGACGAACATTGGCTCGTCTTACTTCCTGAGTGATCAACTCTTTACGAATATCTTCACGATAAACTTCGTAGGGGATGCCGTCCTGTGCAATGGTTCTTCGGAATTCTTCCATAGGAATTTTATTGTTGGCTGCTATGCCAGCAATGGTTTGATCGAGTTGGGGATCGCTTATTTGGATACCCATCTTCTGGGCCATCTGCATTTGCAGATTACCAGTGACTAAGCGTTCAATTGACTGGGTGCGAAGTGCGCGGTCAGATGGCAGTGTTTGGTTATTGGCCAAAGCGTTACGTTTAACTTGCGCAACCAAAGCTTCGATTTCACTTTCTAAAATGACACCTTGATCCACTATAACCGCAACCTTGTCTAGCATGACCTGCTGGGCCATGCTATGAAAGGATAGGGTAGCAACTAACGCAATTGAGACTACTAATGATTTCATGTTACCTTACTTTTTGTTAACGACTGACAATGACTGACGGTTCCCGGCAGTCATTGTTCAATCTGACTTAATTAATTAAATAGGCCTGTTTGTAACCGAACAAACCGTCTTCCAACATATTTCTTCGTCCTGAACGGGCCTCTGTTCCGGAGAACTTGAAGCTGAATTTCAGGTTGATACTTGATTCAAATTCTTGGCTATTTTGCTGTCCAAATACATCAAAACGATTACTAAGGTGTCTTTGCGACACTAAACTTATTGACCAGCAACAGGATTCATATTGTACCCCTGCGTATGATTCAATTGTTCTTTGTGAGGACAAATCTTTGTACCATCTGCCTACCCAGTGCCAATTTTCTGTTATCGGCCAACTGGCTGTGACACCAAATTGATCAATTTGTTCCCCGGATAGATTGCGCACAAATCGATGGTTGATCTGTACAATCTTATCTTCACTAAGCTGATATTCCAATGAAATACTGCTGCGTTCTACCTTGTCAGTCTTGGTTGAAAGTTGCAATTCCGTATGAGCAAACCATTTGCTGCCAATTTGCCAATCTAACTCAGAGGCTAATGCAGAACGGTCATCATCTTTACTTGCTGCTAGCACTTTATTATCTTCAAGATAGAAAATTTGACCCAAGCTTAGCTTGAATTGTTCCCGACTATTTTCATCTAATATTCTGGTCGTTAAACCCACAGTGATCTGATTGTTGTCGCTAATTCGATCTAAGCCGGTAAATTCCTGACCACGAAACAAGCCGTTGAAGTCGTTTAACAGGCGCGTAGTGTCATATAAACCAATATTATTTTGGTCTTTGTAACTGGTATATAAATATTGAATTTTGGGCTCTAAGGTTTGGCGCAAATGACTGCCTAGCCAACTGGTGTCTCGATCGAAATATAAAGCGCCAAATACTCGGCTTTGGCCCAAAGAACGAGTGGTTTCTTCTGCCAAACCCGTACCATCAATATTGTCTTGATTATAATAGGTATTCAACCAGGTCGCTTCCGCTAGGAATTCTCCCCATTGAGACCGCAAAGGCAATGCAATAGTCGGCGCCAAGTGGAATCGAGTCGCGGTAGGTTGTTCGGCTAATTTATTGTCAAAATAAGCTAACTCTGATGCCAGGCTAAATTCAAAACTACCAAATTGCTCAGTTAAATAATTAAACTTCATTTCAGGCAGTGCGCGATAGTTATCCTGATGATCACCTATGACTTCAAAATCTCGGAAGTTGACCGAGAAATCAATATTGTCGCTATAATAGTTAAGGGATAGGGTTTTATACAGATGGGTATCTGCTCGATTATAAAAGTCGGAACCAAAATCAGCGATATAGTTATCATCACTCAGGCCATTGAAGTCAATATTCAGCAACCAGTTGTCGTTTAACTTACCGTTGTGTGTGTAACGATAAAAATAGCGATCTCGATCATCTATGGTTTCTTGATCGTTGGGCAGATATTCAATATTGACTTGCCCCAAACTTTGTTCGTTTAAATAGCGAAAGTTAGTTTTGAGTTGAACGCCTCTTTTCGACATAACTCTAGGGGTGAAAGTCGCGTCATAATTAGGTGCAATATTCCAATAAAAGGGTTGCTCGTATGACAAGCCTGTTGCACTAGAGGTATTGATTTCGGGAAATAGAAAGCCAGATTGTCGCTGGTTTGATACAGGGAAAATGAAATAGGGCAGGTAAAATACCGGCACATCTTTAACATAAAATACGGTATTGATGGCCTCACCCCAAAGCTTTCCCTGTTCAATCGAAATACTACTGGCATTGATTTTCCAATCTTCCGCTCCAATTGGACAAGTGGTATAACTCACTCCTGTCAGTGCCACACCTTTGTTTTGGTCTATCTCAATTAGATCTGCGGCTCCGCGGCCGCCAAATTGGGTCAATTGGTACTCGGTATCAGACATTGCAAGCTTACCTGAGTCGGTATTAAGCAGTACATCAGTGCTTTGCACTCGCATCTGGCTATCATGGTAGCTGACGTTACCGGTGGCATTCAGTTGGGTATTGGCTTTATCAATCACGGCCTTGTTGGCGGTAATTTGTGCTTTATCACTGACAATGTTTACTTTACCGTCAAAGGTAGCCAGATTATTTTGTTGAATTTCAGCTCGGTTAGCCCGAACTCTTATCTGATCTTCAAGAATTTTTTCGTCGGCAATGTAGCCTGCAACGGGCGTCGGGCATGAAGTGCTTGATTGGGCTAAAACTGTCCCTGATGATAAAGTGAACAGCAATAAACTGAGTTGGTTAATTTGCATACAGAGTCTAAGTTTAGTTGCCTTACAGGGGTCGTTAATCGACGTTAAAAGTGAGGATTTCAAAGGTTCGAGGGTATTTTACCAACAAACTTCCCAAATAATACAACACTATGCTTTTCCTTTCTTCTATTATGCGTCCGTATTGGTTATATTTATACCATAAAAAAGAGGTAAAACGTGACACAAAAACTGCAAAGAGAGCAGGCATTGGTTGAATGGATTAATTCCGATACCCCGTTTAGATGCCAAACACTCGAAATGGTTTCAGGAGATGCCAGTTTTCGACGCTATTTTCGATTCTTTGATGAACAACAGCAAAAACACATTATTTGTGTGGATGCGCCCCCTGAATTTGAAAACAGTCAAAAATTTATAGATGTAGCCCTTGCATATCAACAATGTGGGGTTAATGTGCCGACTATCTATGCACACAGCGCTCATTTAGGCTTCTATTGCCAGCAAGATTTTGGTGATCAACAGTTTGCCAATACGCTGAGCGCCAGCAATATGCAGCAATTGTATCAACAGGCTTTGATACAACTGCCAGCGGTGCAACAGTGTGTTGAAATTAATTGCGAGTCTTTACCTCACTACGGTACTGATCTGCTGGCCGCAGAGTTTTACTTGTTTACCCATTGGTTACTCGAAATCCATCTGGGGATGGCACTCACGGATGAAACCAAACAGATGCTCGATAGCAGCTATGCTAGTTTAATTAAAACCTTTGAACATCAACCTCAAGTGGGTGTCCATCGTGATTATCATTCGCGTAATTTGATGATTGATGCTGATAACCAAATCGGTGTTATTGATTTTCAAGATGCGGTGCGCGGCCCTCTTACCTATGATTTAGTGTCGCTATTACGGGATTGTTACGTGAAGTGGCCACAACAAGCTATTGAACAGCTATTACAATGGTATCACCAAGAGTATTGCAGTCATTATGAGTGGAATGAATTTAGCCGTTGGTTTGATCTTACCGGTGTGCAACGGCATATTAAGGCCAGCGGCATATTTTGCCGTTTGTATCATAGGGATGGAAAGCAAGGCTATCTGAAAGATATTCCTCGTACCTTGGAGTATATCATTGAAGTCAGCCGACGCTATCCAGAATTGACTGAGTTTGGCAACTTTGTAGCCGATGTGGTTAAACCTAAAGTTGAGAGTAGCATTTCGTGAAAGTTGCTATGTTACTGGCGGCTGGGCGAGGAGAGCGGATGCGCCCCTTGACTGACGTCACGCCCAAACCTTTACTGAAAATCAACCATAAAGCGCTGATTGATTACCACCTAGAGCGTCTAGCCCAGGCAGGATTTGAGCAAGTGATAATTAATCATGCTTGGCTTGGCGAGCAAATTGTAGATTACCTCAAGGATGGCAGTCAGTTTGGCTTGCAGATTGTTTATTCGAAAGAACAGCAAGCATTGGAAACTGCCGGGGGCATAGTGCATGCCCTGCCGCTGATAGAACAAGCTTTAGCCGGGTCAAAGCAATTTTTAGTCATCAGTGCGGATGTTTTTACGGATATCGATTTCGCTACATTACCCGAATTGACAGCATCAAACTTGGCCCACTTGATCATGGTGAATAATCCCCCACATAACTTAGACGGTGACTTTTGTCTGCGTGGTCAGCAGATCTATCGACAAGCGCAAAATCAATACACCTTTAGTGGAGTGGCGATTTACCATACGGATATGTTTAAAAACCTTACTGCTGGGAAATTACCACTGCGGGCACTTTTGTTTGAACAGATTGCTAATAATCGTGTATCAGGCCAACGGCACCAGGGCTATTGGCATGACGTCGGTACCGCACAACGATTGCAACAACTTAACGCGATGGAACAGATATAATGCCGATTTGGGGTAAAATACTAGGTACGATTTTTGGCTTCATGTTTAAAGGTCCAATTGGCGCCATTATAGGTTTCATTGTCGGGCACTTTTTTGACAAAGGTTATAGTCAAGATTTTAATCAAATGGGCGGGTTCAGCCGCTTTTTTACTAGCCAAGACGAGTTGAAATCTCAAGCAATATTTTTCCATGCACTATTTTCGGTCATGGGACATGTTGCCAAAGCAGATGGCCAAGTCACTGATGCAGAAATTAAAATAGCATCGGCACTGATGGATCAGATGGGTCTAAAAGGGGACACTCGCAAAGAAGCCCAGCAAGCATTTCGCGAAGGTAAAGCGTCTGATTTTCCGGTGACGGCAATTTTGAGTGAATTTAAATTGTCATGCCATGGTCGTCGCGATGTATTGCAAGTTTTCCTTGAAATCCTTATCCAGGCGGCGTTTGCCGATGGGCGTCTTGACCAGCAAGAGCAAAACCTATTGGAAAATGTAGCCCGCCAATTGGGCTTTAAACAGCATGAATTTCTTTATTTACTCTCGATGTATGAAGCTGAAATACGCTTTAGACAAGGGCAACATCATTCTCAACGCAACGGACGTCAGCGCTCCCATCAGACAGGCTATACCGATCAGCAATCGTTAGCGGATGCCTGTAAAATTTTAGGCGTGAAGGAAAGCGATGACCCCAAACTGATAAAGAAGGCCTACCGTAAGCTGATGTCAGAGCATCATCCAGATAAACTGGTTTCTAAGGGATTACCCAAACAAGCGATTGAGATCGCCAAAGCCAAAACACAGGATATCCAATCTGCCTATGAATTGGTAAAGCAAAAAAAAGGATTTAAATAGTAAAATGTGGCAAGGGATCAGAACATCAACGTTCGCGCTGTTAACTATCGTTACCTTGAGTGCTTGTGTTAGCACTACACAACAGACTGAACCTGAACAACCTCGGCGCTTTGATAAAATTTTGGATTTGAATGTCAGTGAACTAAGCAAGGAGCAAGTTTACTGGATGAAACAAATCAATGATTATTATTTGGCCGATGTAGATCGCGTCATAGCGCCTTATGCCAAATTAGCCGAACAATTACATCAATGGCCCAAAGAACAGTTTTGTAATACTCAGCATATGCAGCTCATAGAGCACGCACTGACACTTAATAACAGCAGTATCGAAGCTTACACTTTCCAAGCTCATTGTGCCCAATTACAGCAAAACACCGAGTTACTGTTGCAAATACAGCAACGAATGGAGACTATTTCTGAGCTCTTGTTACGATCCGGTGACGGTCAAACCCCTCTGACGGCAATTAAAACGCGAAATGTCTATGAAGCACAATTAGTCTTTCAATGGCTGGGCTTAAATATTCTGGATGTGGAGCTCGTCCGTTTGATTGATCGGGCTGTGTACAAATTGCACACATTGGACGGTGAAACTGGAGAATATCGCGTTGTGTATGCGCAAAACATCGATTACTTCACGGATAAAATCACCAGCAAAGACTCTAATTACGTTGAAAAGTTTAGGTTGGCAAATACGTCCCTCAATACTAAATTAGTCAAAACTGCGGGGGCGCCAGGGTTCCTATGGCAATTTGCCACTCGATTGCGCAATGATCTGCCAGATCTCGTCGTTGAGCAATTATCTGAACCTGAAGAATTAGGGGCGCTTGCCACCGTAATTCTGGCCCAAGGATATTTTCATCAAGGTAATCAACTGGGCTTTGAGCAACAAATTGATAGTTTACTGACCCTGTCCGAACTGGGATTTGTTGAGGCTAGTGCGATTCATGGCCAATATCTAATTTCTAGCGCCGACCCGCTAGAGCTGCAAGATGCGGCTAATTTATTTAAAGTAAACGCGCAAAACCTGGGCCAGAGTGAGGCCACGCAAATATGGCTTGAAACTTTTCTTCGTCAAGCTAATCCGGACCAGACTTTTTTGCCTTTTATGTCTCAATTGGATCAGCAGTTTTACCCCATCTGGCGAGAGAAAATCTATCGTTACAATCAAATATATGGCTTGGTAACTCCGATCATTAACGGTAAGTTAACCCAATTGTTAGTGGCATTGGGAAAACACTACCCCAGAGCACAATTGGATTATGCTTACTTATTGTTAGAGGGACGTTGGAATAACCAGCAAGACAATATCAGCGGTATTAATCTTATTCAACAGCTAGCCCAATCTGGATATGACGCTGCTCAATTAGATTACGGCTTGTTTTATTCTGCTGGGCGTTACGGTATCAAAGCCGATCCCGAAGCAGCATTTAAGTGGTACCAATTGGCAGCGGACCAATCTAACTCAAGTGCAATGTACAATGTAGGTCTGGCTTATCGGTATGCCAGGGGAGTAAAAAAGGATTTGAGTTTATCTGCAGAATATATGCAACAGGCTTGGGAGCAAGGTTTCAATCTAGCAGGCTGCCGGATTGGCGATTTGTATAGCGAAGAAGCATCTATTTTGGATCTTGGTTTAGCAGCCAAAGCTTATGAGCAGGTTATTAGCCATACTAGCAGCTCCCCTAAAGAAATATCCAACTGTACCTATGGACTGGGTTATTTAACTTATCATCTATTACATCAGCCAGTTCAGGGTATTGAACTGATGACTAAAGCCGGGGATTTAGGCGAGGCTGAAGCTTGGTTTGAACTGGGCCTAATTCATAATGAAGGGGATGGTATTGACAAAAATATCCCCGCAGCAATTGACTATTATCAGCGAGCAATTGAATTAGGCAACGCCAGAGCTGCGGCTAATTTGGGCTATTTGTATGAAATTGGTAATGGTGTGACCAAATCTAATAAACGTGCCCTTGCATACTATCGCATTGCCGCTGACGGTGGCTCAGCAACGGGGCGTAATAACTACGCGACATTTTTGCGCTACGGCACCGAAGTTAACCAGGACATTGAGGCTGCCAAAGCACTCTATTTGCAAGCTTATCAAGGCGGAAATTACTATGCCGCAAAGAATTTAGGGGATTTGTACTACTCTGGTGAGCTAGGGGAAGCTGATTTTAAACAAGCTTGCGATTATTATGAGCAAGCGATGAAGTTAGGCTCAACCGCAGCCATATTTGACGTCAGTTTTTGTTACCTTTATGGCGAAGGTCGAGAACAAGATATTCCTCGAGGCCTAGAACTGCTCGATCAAAGCGCCGAACACAATAGTATTAATGCCTTGTTAGAGCTCGGCCGCATTTACTTCATGGGCGAAGTGGTACCTATGAGTTACCAGAAATCATCTCACTATTATTTACAGGCCTTTCAATTACAATCGGCTAAGGCGGCCTATGGACTGGGCCAAATTTATGCGCTGGGGAGTGATGAGTTTGATGATCCCCAGCGAGCCAAAACCTATTATGAGCAAAGTGCTCATTGGGGTTCAACCGAGGGGATGTTAGCCACTGCTAGAGCCTATCTCAATGGCTTTGGAACCAAGAAAGATATTAAGTTGGCCAAACTATGGTTACAAAAAGCGTTAGATAATGGGGCAGAAGAAGCGCAAAAATTACTGCTAGAACTTAAGTAAATGCGTAGCTGAAAATGACTTCTAGCCCAACTAATCACAACATACTTGAAGCCTTCATCGATTCTTTATGGATAGAAAAGGGCTTAAGTGAGAATACCCTCAGCGCCTACCGCACCGATCTTGACAAATTCGTGCTCTTCCATGTTAGCGAGAATCCCAGGTTTTCTTTGTTGAATTTTCAAAAGCAACAAGTTGAGGAATATATCGCAAGTAAATATGACAGCGGTTTTTCTGAACGAAGTGTGGCGCGCTTTTTAAGTAGCTTAAGAATGTTTTGCGGATTTTTACTGCAAACCGGTCAACGCAAAGATGATCCTATCAGTCATATGCGTAATCCAAAACTGGCCCAACCGCTGCCGAAAACATTATCCGAAGATCAAGTTGATGATTTGCTAAATGCTCCCAATCCTGACATTCCCATTGAGTTACGGGATAAAGCAATGCTAGAACTGCTGTACGCAACTGGCTTGCGAGTAACGGAATTAGTGTCGTTAAGGATGGACCAGATCGGTTTGCAACAGGGAGTGATCCGTGTGACAGGCAAGGGAAACAAAGAACGTTTAGTACCGATAGGCGAAGACGCTATTGACTGGTTGACTCGCTTTATCCGCCAAGGTCGTCGTCTATTGCTCAAGTCAGAGTCAGATATTGTTTTCCCAAGTTTGCGAGGAGTGATGATGACTCGTCAAACCTTCTGGCACAGAGTTAAGTATTATGCGATTGTGGCGGGCATAACCTCTCCCTTGTCACCCCATACATTGCGTCATGCCTTTGCTACTCACTTACTTAACCATGGTGCTGACTTAAGAGTTGTGCAGATGTTATTGGGCCATAGTGATTTGTCTACCACTCAAATTTATACCCATGTAGCTACTGAAAGGCTACAACGCTTAGTCGATCGACATCATCCTCGCGGTGGCTAAGGTTAGAATTGCTTGCATGGAATTGTCACAGACGTGCTTAGTACAAAGATAAGACGTTGGACTGAGCAGGCAATCGTTATACACTAGGGATATAAATAAGCTGATAAAAGACGCAATCAAATAGTGCTTTTATGGGTCTTAGTAGTCACATCAGTAAATAGGAAACTATATGAAAGTCTGGATTAAACTACTTGCACTGGGTGTAGGTCTCGTGAGCGTAGTGGCAGTTGGTCAAGTCACTGAAGGTGCAAATGACTTCACTACAGCCAAGCAAAATTTAGAAAAAAAATTGGGGTTTAAAGTGATATCAGTTGGTGATTCTCCTATTGCTGGCCTGATACAAGTGGCGACCAATAGAGGACTATTTTATACGGATCCCGAAGGCTCTTATTTGGTCAGCGGCAAAATCTACAATGTAGAAAAGCGGATGAAAGATGAAACTGAAGAATCTTTGATTGCTATTCGGCGTCAGGGTTTGCCTAAATTCAATGACTCTGTGATTGAATATAAAGCGGCAGATGAAAAGTACGTAGTGAATGTTTTTACCGATATTACCTGTGGATATTGCCGTAAGCTTCACCGTGAAATGGATAGTTATAACGCGAAAGGGATCACAGTGCGCTACTTGGCTTTTCCGCGCAACGGTGTAATGAGTCCTGCTTATCGTGACATGGTGTCAGTGTGGTGTTCGGCCAATCCCCAAGAAGCGCTGAATAGCGCCAAGCAGGGTGAAAACGTGGATTCGCTTAATTGCACCAATGATGTTGCCCAGCAATACGAGTTTGGACAAAGTATCGGCGTGTCGGGTACACCGAATATCATTTTGCCCAACGGCGAGATGGTACCGGGATATCAGCCACCAGAAGCATTATTGCAGACCTTGTTGAATATTTAATAACTTACACATTCTAAGCGGAAGGTGACCCTTCCGCTGTTTTCAATTCCAACTATGGTTTCTCCATGTCATCAATGATCGTCCGTCGCCCCCTTGTACCCGATAATCACCTTAGCGGTGTGGCTCATCCCACGCTCAGACAAATCTTTGCATCCAGAGGGGTTCGCTCAGATGCAGAATTAGATAACAGGGCAAAGTCACTATTACACTATGACCAATTGGTAGGCATCGATGCTGCCACCGCTGTGCTAACCGAAGCCCTTCACAACCAGAAGAAAATTATTATTATTGGTGATTTCGATGCGGATGGTGCCACTAGTACCGCGTTAACTATGTTATGTCTTAGCCAAATGGGCGCATCGGGACATAGCTATTTGGTACCCAATCGATTCGATTTCGGCTACGGACTCAGTCCTGAAATTGTTGAAGTGGCGCACCAACAAGGTGCCGAGGTGATCGTTACTGTTGATAATGGCATAGCCTGTTTTGCCGGGGTGTTAAAAGCACAAAAATTGGGTATACAAGTGGTTATCACTGACCATCACTTAGCCGCGGAAACCCTGCCCCCGGCAGAGGCGATTGTTAATCCCAATCAACCAGGTTGCGGCTTTTTATCTAAGAATCTAGCGGGTGTGGGGGTCGCCTTTTATTTAATGTTAGCACTGCGTAGTCATTTAAAAAGCTTGGATTGGTTTGCCCAAAAAGGGTTGCCAGAACCGAATTTGGCTGCCTATTTAGATATTGTTGCGCTGGGCACTATTGCGGATGTGGTACCACTGGATCGTAATAATCGAGTACTGGTGCACCAAGGGCTGCAACGGATTCGTAGTGGAAAATGTCGTGTCGGTATTAGTGCATTGATTGATGTAGCCGGTAAATCCGCCAAACGATTAGTCGCAACAGACTTAGGGTTCGTATTAGGGCCTAGATTAAATGCCGCGGGTAGACTCGATGATATGTCCCTTGGTATTGAATGCTTGTTGGCTGAGGATCCTAATTTAGCCCGCCGCATGGCCGTCGAATTAGATTCAATGAATCAGGAAAGACGCAATATTCAAGAGTCTATGCAGCAAGAAGCATTGGCGTCGTTGGAAGGTTCGACTTTTAACAACTCAGAAGGGGCAAATGGCATAGTGCTCTATCAGGCCGACTATCACCAAGGCGTAATTGGGATTGTAGCTGGTAAAATTAAAGAAAAGTACAATCGTCCGACCATCGCTTTCGCCCACCAAGATGATGCGCTCCTTAAGGGCTCTGCCCGTTCCATTCAAGGGGTACACATTCGAGATGTACTGGAAGAAATTAATAGTCGTTATCCAGGCATGATTGATAAGTTCGGTGGGCATGCAATGGCGGCGGGTTTATCCCTTCAAGCAGAAAAGCTCAGTGCTTTTGAACAAGTTTTTGAACAAGTCTGTGCTGAAACCCTAAAAGATATGGATGTAAATGGTCAAGTGGTAACGGATGGCGAATTGGCTGCAGAAGATTTTTCCTTGGCATTTGCTCAACAGCTCAAAGATGCGGGTCCTTGGGGGCAAGGCTTTACTGAGCCGCTTTTTGATGGTGAGTTTGAGGTGCTGGAACAACGTTTATTAGGTAATAAACACTTGAAAATGATGGTTAAACATCCTTCTGGTGTATTAATTGATGCTATCGCATTCAACATTGATAATCAGCTCTGGCCCAATCGGAAAATTAAGCATATCCGCTTGGCCTATAAATTAGACATTAATGAATTCCGTGGTAAAACGAGCTTACAATTAATGGTCGATGAACTTGAAGCGCTAAATGAATAGCGCTCTTGTGTGTTAGCTCTTCACAACTAGAAAACGTTGAGTAAAGCCTGCATGTTTATACTGACAAGTGACTAGAGCTCGATGGGATAGACCAAAAATGAGGGCATATCCTTGCCATTGACTACCCTATATTTATGCACGTTTTCACAGGCTTGTACTTTCCAAATAAAGTCAAACTGACCCGCTTCAGTGATATTTTTTGTCTCATCTGTATCTTGTTCTACATCAAAATGGCGAGTTTCCATGAGTTTTAGCTTTTTGCATGAAGGGGAGTACATGCCTTCGCTAAAACTAATATAATCCAAAATCCAGCGTGCATCTTTGCCTGTCATCGGTTTCTGGATCATAATCTGCACATCTTTCGCATCGATTCTCTGGCGAATTATTTGTAGATGCTCTGCAGTTACTTCTATGCTTTTACCAGCAAAAGTGAACGTTCTGTCTGGATCAGTTTGCGATAGAGCATTTGGAGCCACCAACAAGCCACTTAATAATATAAATGTATTTTTCATTAGGATTTAAAAAAGTCCTGTTCTTGCTGCGCCAACATTGCTTCTATATCTTCAATGTCAGGCATGGCCTGTTGTTCAGATTCTTTGCTAGGACCAGCTGGTATCGACATTTTTTCGTCTGACCATTCACCAAGATCAATCAATTGGCAGCGTTTAGAACAAAAGGGTCTGAATTTACTCTGTTCATTCCAAACCACTTTCTCTTTACAGGTAGGGCAATTAACTTCCATTATTCTCTTCTAACATTTAACTAGATTAACAACTTGCCAGATCAAACTCGATGGGTTGATTGACTTGGGTGCTGCCATTTTCGTCGGCCGAAAACAGCATAAAACGAATTGCATAGCGGTATTTGTTACCGCTTAACATTGGATAATAACCTTTGTCTGTGGAACTTTGAATACGGATAAGCTCATTCTTGTCGTCCGCAACACCTTGATAAAAACCACTCTCGGTTTGGATGGCCACAAAGCGCCCCCGTTCTCTTAAAAAAGATAGGGTGATATTGATGGCTTCATCGACTAAATCAAACTCCTGCAGCCATGAGGTAATATCTTTTTTGACTAATTCCAAAGGCTGTTTAATCCAATAGTGAAGATTGGGCAAATCAAAACTGCAAGTTCCACCTGGTATTGAAAAACGTTGTCGTATAGAGCTCAAGAACTTGTCTTCCTTTAAAGCCACGCCAATTTTCTTAGAGTGCTTCAGTTGGTCACGCAAACGTAAAATCTTTTGCAGAGCCGCCTGTAACGCTTCGGAATCAATTTTCGGGTGCTGTGACCAATAGACTAAATTTTTTTCATGTACTTCAATGTCTTTTAAAATGTCATTGCGCAAATCTAACCGTTCTAACAAATCTAGCAGAGTAAATAGCGCTTCAAAAAAACTCATGAACTGCCAATCTACTGTGGCTTCTGCACTTTGTCTGAGTTGAATGAACAGCTGTTCGAGACGCAAATAGGTCCTGACTTTTTCGTTTAATGGAAATTCGTAAACAGCGTGTGACATTGGGTTTCCTGAGCAGAGTTGAAAATATCAAGGGCGACATGCCAAAGTGGGTGCTCTAACACCATTGGCTCGCAAAACAGGTTTATCTTATTCCAGAGTAGACAATTTTACGTATAAAAAGTTCTGGTGCAACAAAGGTGTGAACTACAACGCAATTCAAGCTCGATTTCAACCCCGAATTATTTTGATAGAGAATTTAATTGTCTTTGCAGGCGTTATTTTCTGCTGCTAGGTGCTGATAAAGTGCATCAAGATGGTCAACTTGTTCATTTAGTAATCCTACCAGACCATTGTTGTCAACGACATCATCGGCCAGTGCCAATCTTTGAGCTCGGGTAGCTTGGTTTGCCATAATATTTTTAATTTGTTCCGTACTCTGACCATCTCTTGCTGATGCACGGCTAAGTTGCACGATTTCATCCACATCTACGACTAAAACTCGATTGACCATTGCCGCCATTTTATTTTCTACCAGCAGCGGCACAGCAAGAATACAATAAGGCGAGGTTGCCGCTGCAACTTGCTGCACAATAGCAACACGAATTAGCGGATGTAGCAGATTGTCGAGCCATTGTTTGTGTTCTGGCTGGGCAAAAACCACTTCGCGAAGATACCCGCGATTAAGCTCACCACTGGCTAAAATAGCTTGTCGTCCAAAGCGTTGTGCAATTTGGCCTAGAGCAGGGCTGCCAGCCTGAACTACTTCTCTGGCAATAATGTCTGCGTCTACAACGGATATTCCTTTTTGCGCAAATAAATCTGATACGGCGGTTTTACCGCTACCAATCCCGCCGGTAAGGCCAACCACAAAGTTACTCATGCCAGTGCCCATTGAATATACATATCAGCGATATCAGAGCCATACATTAGGGTTAACCACCCGGCGATAGCTAGGTATGGTCCAAATGGAATATGGCTGCCTTTATCTTTACCTTTAATTGCCAAATAGCTAATGCCGATGATGGCACCAACGAAAGATGATAACAAAATGACAATTGGCAAGTGCTGCCATCCAACCCAAGCACCTAGAGCGGCGAGCAACTTGAAATCGCCGTAGCCCATGCCTTCCTTGCCGGTTAATAACTTGAACAACCAATACACGCTCCACAAACTCAGATAACCGGCTAGCGCACCGATAATGGCGTCTTCGGTATTGATAAACACGTTGTTTAAACTTAGTAGCAAACCAATCCACAGTAGCGGTAGGGTAATTTGGTCTGGAAGCAGCATTTTATCGATATCAATAAAGATAAGTGTAATCAAACACCAAGTTAACAGCACTGCCGCTGCGCCTTGTAGCCCATAGCCAAAATGAAAAGCAACGAAAACAGATGCTAATGCCGTAATGGCTTCGATGGCTGGGTAACGAAACGAAATGGGATTTTGGCAAGCACTGCACTTACCTTTTAACCACAACCAACTGATTACTGGAATATTTTCCCAGGCGCGAATTTTGTGCTGGCATTTAGGGCAAGTTGAATCTGGCTTAATTAGATTAAAGGGAGCAGCTTTAGGTTGCTGCTCGAATTGTTGTGGATGAAAATATGATTGATATTCATCCCTCCACTCATTTTCCATCATCACTGGCAGACGATAAATAACTACATTTAAAAAACTGCCAACCAGTAAACTAATGAAAAATACAAAGGCTAGAAAGAACGGTGGTGAGTCGGCAAGTAGTTGAAAAATCTCTGGCATAATCGATAATCTTATTAAGTAGGCTGGCAACGCGGATAGATTGCCAGAAAAGTGGCTAAGGAGAAACCTTTCTGGTCAATCTAATCAATATTTGCGGACGCTAGTGGTTAGTGTTTAACAACAAGCCTAGACAACATTACCCATTTCGAAGATGGGCAGGTACATGGCCACAATCAAGCCACCAATGACAACGCCCAATACGGCCATGATCATCGGTTCTAACAAACTAGTTAAGCCATCTACCATGTCATCTACTTCTGCTTCATAAATGGTCGCTATTTTACTTAGCATGTCATCCACCGCGCCTGATTCTTCACCAATAGCAATCATCTGGGTGACCATATCCGGAAATACGCCAGTTGCACGCATAGCGACATTCATTTGCAGACCACCAGCTACTTCACGTTTGATAAACAATATGGCATCGCGAAACACCGCGTTACCGGAGGCACCTGCAGCGGAGTCGAGGGCGCCAATCAGGGGAACTCCGGCGGCAAATGTGGTGGCTAGGGTGCGGGTAAAGCGAGCGATTGAGGCTTTTTTCAAAATCTCACCAATCACCGGTACTTTTAAGGTTATCTGATCAACTTTATCCCGTAAGTTTTTAGAGCGACTATGGGCTTTAGCAAAGGCAATACCAGCAGCTACCATGCCCGCGCCGATAAAGATGCCATAATCTTGGACAAAATTAGAAATGCCTAATACGAATTGGGTAAAGGCGGGTAATTCTGCGCCAAAACTACTAAATATTTCTTCAAACTGAGGAACCACGAAAACCAACAAAATGGTGGTTACGATAAACGCCACCACAATAACCGCAATAGGGTAAAACATGGCTTTCTTAATTTTCGATTTAAGCGCTTCGGCTTTTTCTTTATAGGTAGCGATACGATCGTAAATAGTTTCTAGCGCACCGGATTGCTCACCGGTTTCAACCAAATCACAATATAAATCTTCAAATTGATTGGGATGTTTGCGCAGCGAATTTGACAGCGGATTACCGGCTTTAACTTCATCGGAAATTTCTGAGAGCATCTTGCGCATACTGGTTTTGGCATGGCCTTGGGCAATCATGTCGATGGTTTGGATAAGACTGACGCCTGCGCTCAACATAGTGGCGATTTGGCGAGACAAAACGCTGATATCATTGGCGGTGACTTTGTCTTTTTTACCGAATAATGGTTTTGCTAGCTTCTTAACTTTGGTGGCCGATACACCTTGGCGACGGAGTAAATTCTTGGCTTCAGAAATCGATGCGGCGCTGATTTCACCTTTACGGCTGTGGCCCTTTTTGTCTTTGCCAATCCAAACATAAAGCTCTGCTGTCTTTGCCATGAATTTTATTCACCTAGTCGTGTACCGGTTACAGACAAAAAAGCCCAGACTAAGCTGGGCTTTTCAAATTTCTAGCTATTAACAAAGAGTGGTATCACTACATGTTGCTGTCCAAGTCACTTTACCACCGGCAAATGCTGCAGTAAGGGTATACGTCTTACCAGCTAAGTCACCACCAGTTTTACCTGTTGCAACAATAGTACCGTCTGTTGTTGTTAGGCCAACGTTATCAGCATCTGCAACTATGTTTGCTGGGATACCGCTAGAACCACCGTCACAGCTAGCAAGTGCGCCATTTACTTGAGCACAGACTTCTACAGCAGATTTCGCTGCAGCAGTTGCATTAGTTACTTCAGTAAATTTAGCTTTGTTGGTATAGCCCTGATAAGCAGGTAATGCGATAGCGGCAAGAATACCGATAATGGCAACTACGATCATTAGTTCGATTAGGGTGAAACCTTTGTTGTTCTTCATTTGAGTCATGTTCATGGTGTCTATCTCCTGCACTTGTGGGTGCGATTAAGTTACTGTAAATTAAAAGTTAAGTTGTTTAAGCCAAAACTTGCTGTGCGTTTAATATGGCGTCCTCGTTGAATTCATAATCAGTATAGAACGAGATTCTCTGCTGACAAGTATGTAGAAATATACCCGAGTCTCTGAAGTTACACAAATTTTAATCAAAAGACATTTAACTATATGATTCGTAATGATAAATCTATCGCTTGAATATGTTTTGTTAATGCGCCTGAAGAGATAAAATCTATACCTGAAGCGTATAATTCTTCCAGTCTATAGGCGGTTATATTACCTGATACCTCCAATTTGACTCGCTTTTTGTTCAGTTCAACCCCTTGACGGAGTTGTTCTTTGTCAAAATTGTCCAACATCACAATATCAGCGCCGGCATCTATTGCTTGTTGTAATTCATCCAGGTTCTCAGCTTCTACTTCAACAGGCTTTCCTGGATGCATTTGTTTAGCCTGGCTCACCGCCGCAGCTATCGTGCCACAGGCCGATATATGATTTTCTTTAATCAAATAGGCGTCGAACAAACCTATACGGTGATTCTGCCCGCCGCCACAAGTCACTGCGTATTTTTGCGCTATGCGCAACCCTGGAATAGTTTTGCGGGTATCTAACAAGGTGATGCCTGAGCCTTGCAGTGCGTCAACATATTTACGAGTAACCGTTGCCGTAGCGGATAGGGTTTGTAAAAAATTGAGAGCGGTGCGCTCAGCCGTCAATATGGCTTTGGCTGAGCCGCTGATTTCACATAATACATCGTTAGCTTGGCAGGCTTCACCGTCTTTTTTCAGCCAACTTATCTGTAAACTCGGATTCACTTGGTAAAACGCTTCTTGTGCCCACTGGCTGCCGCACAAAATGCAATCTTCACGGGTGATGATAGCGGCTTTGACGTCGGTGTCTTGTTGTATCAGGCTGGCGGTTATGTCGCCAACATCGGCAGAAAGACCGTTAAGGTCTTCCTCAAGGGCACTTAATACATTGTGTTTTATCGTGGTTTGCATGTTGATATCTTCTTTAAATAAAATTCTAACTAACCAAGTTACAGGTAACGCAATATTAGCCAGTCACCCCGTTGGGTAAACTCTAGTTGCTTTAGCACGCTCATGCCCAACAGTATTTCGTCTTCTTGCATACCCGGATTAATGCTGGCATTGACATCAAACAATTGGATACCACCTAAATCTAGCTTGTTTATTCGAGTTTGGGCAACGGTGATATTACCATTTGCGGTTGACGCAGTATATTTAGCACCACCGATTAATCCTAATTGCTTGGCAAGGTGGGCTGGTACGGATACATTAGTGGCCCCAGTGTCGAGTAGAAAAGTAACGGGCTCATCGTTAATATAACCGCCAGCCACATAGTGGCCCATCTTATTACGCTTTAGACTGACTTCGATGGTTCCGCCATCGGCACTGCTTTGTGGCTGTTGATTTGGATTATATTGTTTTTCTAATATGCCGCTAAATAAACTAGTCAACAGCACTAGGCCTACTAACCAGAAGGCAAGTAACATCCATTTGCCCATTTTACCGGTGTCATCTTGATTGTGTTGATTTTGTTCCATTGTGCTTTGCTACCCTGTTATGCTAATGAAAACCTTGCCGCGACTATTGATCTGTTATTGTGGGAACTTATATGCAAATACTCCATGGCTGGCTAGAACATGGCAATCGCTCTGACTGTGAGCATTTTGATCAGCGGCCGAAAACAAACGGCAGTTATGATATCAATCTACTCGTGATCCACAATATTTCTCTGCCGCCCGGTCAATTCGGCTCTGACCATATCCTAGACTTTTTTGCCGGCAAACTGAATCCACAGCAGCATGATTTTTTTAAACATATCTACCAGATGCGCGTTTCGTCCCATTTATTAATTCGTCGAGATGGAAAAGTGGTGCAGTTTGTTTCATTTTTAGACCGAGCTTGGCATGCTGGCCTGTCAAGTTTTCAAGGTCGTACCAGATGTAACGATTTTTCCATTGGCATTGAACTCGAAGGGACTGATAATAGCCCCTATAGCAATGAGCAATATATTGCGCTGGCGAAGGTTAGCCAAACTATTATGCATCATTATCCAGATATCACTTTAGGCCGAATTGTGGGTCATAACGATATTGCACCACAGCGTAAAACTGATCCAGGTGTCGCCTTTGACTGGTGCCGCTTTCGTCAAAGCATTTGCTAACAAACGTTAAATTTATAGCCAATAAAGAGGAAGTTGTATGACCCTGATTAGTTTGATTGTGGTTTTGTTTGCCGAGCGTGTCGCAACCCAATCTCAGTATTGGCAGGCGGATTTTTACTTGACTAAATTTCATCGATTTATACACAAGCGTAGCCTATTAGATGCTAATACATCTGATTTGGTGTATTTAGCGATTATATTAATTCCGGCTCTGCTACTTTTTGTTTTGTTGCAGGCCATTGATAGTAACTTCCTAAGATTGATTATAGATTCAGCCATCTTGATGGTGTGTATTGGCTGCCCATCATTGCGTGCGACCTATAAATGTTACTTACAAGCAGCTAATCGCGGTGATTTTCAAGCCTGTAGCATGTATGCCGACCAACTCGGTCACAGTGGTGACAGTCCAAGCTCATTTGGTCAAATGCTGGTATGGTTAAATTATCAACATTATGCCGCTGTGATAATCTGGTTTGCGGCACTTGGTCCAGCGGGATCATTACTATACGTATTAGCCAGAAGTACCCAGCAATGGTTAAGTGAGCAACAGGATATGCAGTTACCTATTGCGGATAAACTTATGGCAGTGCTGGATTGGTTGCCGGTCCGGATCACCGCTTTAGGCTTTTTACTGGTAGGACATTTCTCTCGTGCCCTACCTATTTGGCTGCATCACTTTGCTGGATTGCAGACCCCGGCTAAAACAGTATTGTGTGAAGTTGCTAAAGCGGCGGAAGACGTCGAGCCGGATGAAAATGACTGTACCGAAGAGCCATGTACTCTGGTTCGCTTGGCAAAGCGCAACGTACTGTTTTTGGTTGTTTTCATCTCAGTTTTATCCTTGTCAGGCTGGATTCGTTAAATATTTTGGCAAAAATCAAAATGGTCAGACCACATTGCTGGCTTAGCGTTTGCCCTTGTAGAATAGGCGTTTGGTCCTTATTTCAAGCTTGACGGGTTGACGCAGCGACGGATTGCTGTTTACCCGGAAAGGCAACTAGTCTAACCTATTGGGTTAAATGGTCTTACCAATTTTGATTGCGGCCCAATTGAGCGGGGCAATCTGACAAAATATGGTGGCACTGAACGCTATCATTTGGGGTGCTAGAGTAAACATGCAACGAATTCAGTCACGCAAATTATCGGATGTTATCACAGAGCAATTAGAGTCGATGATAATTGATGGTCGTTTACTTGCAGGACAAAAACTCCCACCAGAGCGTGAATTAGCTGAAAAGTTTGCGGTATCGCGGCCATCATTACGTGAAGCCATTCAAAATTTGGAGGCCCGTGGGTTGTTGTACCGCAAGCAGGGTGGTGGCACCTTTATCGAACAGAAATTAACCGCCTCAGTCACTGATCCATTATTGGAGCTCATCGCTAAACGTCCTGAAACCCAATTTGACTTATTGGAGTTTCGTCACGCCCTAGAGGGCATGGCCGCGTATTACGCGGCGTTGCGTGGTCAGCGTGAAGATTACACGGCATTGGAATCTGCTTTGGCCAGTATTTCACAATTACCCAGCGAAGGTGACAAAACCGATGAAGCTAAAGCCTTGGTGGAATTCTATTTAACCATGTCGATGGCATCCCACAACATGGTATTGGTTCATGTTATGCGTAGCTTGCAGGGCATGTTGCAGGAAAATATTCGGGCTAACCTTGAAATGTTAGCCAGTGTTGCGGGAGTGTCCGAAGTGATTCACTCGCAGCGCGAAGGTATTGTCGCGGCCATCATGGACAGAGATCCGGAAAAGGCGCGACAAGCGAGTAACGAACACTTGGCGTTTATTGAAGACACCTTGCTGGAAATTAACCGGCAAGACTCGCGTATTCAACGAGCGCTAAGAAGCATAGAAGTGAAAAAGTGATCAAATTGCTGATTAAAAACCATCAATTTAAAAATAACTTACTGGAAAATCAGGAAATGTGCGGTACCTGCACTATTCTTAATGACTTGCTCAGTAAACTCATTAATAAACTAACTAAAGGAAAGCACCATGGCTGATATGATGCATCCGGATGTGGATCCACAAGAAACTCAGGAATGGATAGACGCCCTTGAAGCAGTTCTAGCAGAAGAGGGCATTGAACGTGCTCACTTTCTACTGGAAAGTTTGATCGAAAAAGCTCGCCGCAGTGGGGCACATTTGCCCTACACCGCGACTACTGCATATTTGAATACCATTCCTGCAGGCCAGGAACCCACAATGCCGGGTGACCAAACCATCGAGGCGACGATTCGTAATGCCATTCGATGGAATGCTATGATGATGGTATTGCGAGGTTCCAAAAAAGATTTGGAGCTGGGCGGCCATATTTCTAGCTTTGCATCATCAGCTATGTTGTACGATGTAGGCTTCAACCATTTTTTCCGCGCACCGAATGATAAAGACGGTGGCGACTTCTTGTTTGTACAAGGACATGTCTCTCCGGGGATCTACTCCCGTGCCTACATTGAAGGTCGTTTATCTGAAGAGCAGCTAGATGGCTTTAGACAAGAAGCGGACGGCAAAGGCCTTTCTTCTTATCCTCATCCTAAATTGATGCCTGATTTTTGGCAGTTCCCAACCGTTTCTATGGGCTTAGGCCCAATGCAGGCGATTTATCTAGCCCGTTTCCTAAAATACCTGACTAATCGTGGCCTGAAAGATTGCTCTGAGCAGCGTGTATGGTGCTTTATGGGTGATGGTGAAGTTGATGAGCCAGAAAGCTTAGGTGCCATAGGGCTAGCTTCTCGTGAAGGCTTGGATAATTTGACTTTCGTGATCAACTGTAACTTGCAGCGCTTAGATGGACCTGTTCGTGGTAATGGCAAAATCATCCAGGAATTAGAAGGCACCTTCCGTGGCGCTGGCTGGGAAGTATTCAAGGTTATCTGGGGTCGTTATTGGGATCCACTACTTGCCCGAGATACCTCAGGCAAGTTGCTAGATGTAATGAACGAAACTGTCGATGGTGAATACCAGAATTTCAAAGCCAAAGGCGGCGCTTATACTCGTGAGCATTTCTTTGGTAAATACCCTGAATTAAAAGAAATGGTGTCAAATATGTCTGACGAAGACATTTGGCGCTTGAATCGTGGCGGTCACGATCCGGTTAAAGTCTACGCAGCGTATAAGCGCGCGACTGAAACTAAAGGCCGTCCACAGGTCATTCTGGCAAAAACTGTTAAAGGTTACGGAATGGGGGCTGCGGGTGAAGGTAAAAACATCGCCCACAACGTCAAGAAAATGGATACTGACGCAGTGCGTCAATACCGTGATCGTTTCAATATTCCTATTGCCGATGGCGAGTTGGAAAATTTACCCTATTTCAAGTTTGACGAAGACAGTATTGAACTTAAGTACTTGCGTGAACGCCGTGAAAAACTATTCGGCTACATGCCTGTTCGTTTGGCTCAAAGTGACGAAGATTTACCGGCGATTCCGCTTAAATCATTCGAAGCCATTACTAAAGGCTCTGGTGAGCGCGAAATTTCAACCACAATGGCGTTTGTGCGCGTATTAACCGTCATGCTTAAAGATAAGCAAATCGGCAGTCGTATCGTACCCATTATTCCGGATGAAGCGCGTACCTTTGGTATGGAAGGTTTGTTCAGACAGGTAGGTATTTATTCGAGTCAGGGACAAAAATACGTTCCGCAAGATGCTGACCAAGTGGCTTACTACCGAGAAGACGAAAAAGGCCAAGTGCTACAAGAAGGCATCAATGAGTTGGGTGCCATGGCGTCTTGGTTAGCCGCAGGCACGTCTTACTCGACCAACAATTTGCCAATGATCCCAGTTTATATCTATTACTCCATGTTTGGTTTCCAACGTGTAGGTGATATGGCTTGGGCCGCTGGCGATAGCCAAGCCCGTGGTTTCCTAGTGGGCGGTACAGCCGGTAGAACAACATTAAACGGTGAAGGCTTGCAGCATCAAGATGGTCACAGTCATGTTCAGGCAGCTTTGATCCCAAATTGTGTTACCTATGACCCAACTTATGGCTATGAAGTCGCCGTTGTGGTTCAGGATGGTTTACGCCGTATGGGTGAGAATCATGAAAATGTCTTCTACTATCTTACAGTGATGAACGAGAACTACGTTCAACCAGAAATGCCAAAAGGTGCTGAAGAGGGCATTATCAAAGGTATTTACTCACTTGAAAAAGTCGGCACAGCGAAAAGCAAGAAGAAAGTTAAGTTGCTTGGTTCTGGCACGATTTTACTTCAAGTCAGAGAAGCGGCGCAGTTGCTCAAAGATAAGTTCTCAATTGCCAGTGAAGTATTCAGTGTGCCTTCGTTTAACGAATTGGCGCGAGATGGTTTAGATTGCGAGCGTTACAATATGCTCAATCCAGACAAGAAGCCAAAAGTGCCATATATCACTACTATTTTGGAAGAAGGCTTTGCAGGACCGACTATTGCTGCAACTGATTATGTGAAAAGTTACGCAGATCAGGTGCGAGCCTTTGTACCCGGACAATATAAAGTGTTGGGAACCGATGGATTTGGTCGTTCTGATAGCCGTGCAAACTTGCGAAATCATTTTGAAGTTGATGCCAAGTTCATTGCCGTTGCTACTTTATATGAATTGGTCAAAAGTGGTGATGTGGAAAAATCCGTTCTAGTGAACGCTATCAAAGATTTCGGTATTGATGGCGATAAACTCAACCCGCTTTACGCATAATTAGGGAGCAATCAGAATGTCAGATTTACAAGATGTATTGGTACCCGATGTTGGTGGCGACGAAGTTGAAGTTATCGAAATCTGTGTCGCGGTGGGTGAAGAGGTTGAAGCTGAAACGTCACTCATCACAGTTGAAAGCGATAAGGCAAGCATGGATATTCCAGCTCCTTTTGCAGGTACGGTAAAAGATATATTGGTCAAAGTTGGTGACAAAGTCAGTCACAACACCTTGATTATGAAACTAGCAGGTGGTGCACCAGCAGCGCAACCGCAAGCTGAAAATAAGCCTGACGCTAAACCTGAGTCTAAGCCTGCAGCCCCTGCGGTTGAGCAAGCCCCTGCAAGTAACCAGGCAGCGTCTAGTTCCGTTCAAGTCATAGAGGTTAAAGTGCCGGACATCGGTGGTGATGCCGATGTTGATGTGATTGAAGTGCTGGTGGCTGAAGGCGATACCGTTGAAGCTGAGACCGGTTTGATCACCCTAGAAACAGACAAAGCGACCATGGATGTTCCATCTCCTGCTGCGGGTGTGGTGAAGTCGTTAAAAATCAGCACAGGCGACAAAGTGTCCGAAGGCACGCTTATTTTGTTACTTGAGACGCAAGGAGATGATACTGGCACTGTTGCTGAAACTAGCACAAAGACTGAGGAACCGGCCAGTGCAGCGCCAACTGATGCTGAACCTCAGGCTCAAGCAGGCCAAGAGACAATCAGTGCGCAAACCACCACGTCCGTTATTGATGTAAATGTACCTGATATTGGTGGAGATGCTGACGTAGATGTTATCGATGTATTAGTTGCTGTGGGTGATGAGATCGAAGCCGAAGCAGGCTTGATCACTTTGGAAACGGATAAGGCGACTATGGATGTGCCTTCGCCGAAGGCAGGTACGGTAAAGAGTGTCGCAGTCAAAACCGGCGATAAAGTTTCGGAAGGTTCATTAGTGATCACCTTGGAAACCACGGAAACCGTTTCTGCACCGGCTGCATCGGCCCCGAAAGCTGATGCACCAGCGCCAGCTCAAGCTGCAGTGTCAAACACACCTAAGCCGCCTCCTGTGCCACATCACCCTTCAGCGGGAGATAAAAAGCCAGGTGGCAAAGTGCATGCTTCGCCATCTGTTCGTCGGTTAGCTCGTGAATTTGGGGTCGATTTGACTCAAGTAACAGGGTCTGGACCTAAGCAACGTATTTTAAAAGAAGATGTTCAGTCTTTTGTGAAGTATGAGCTGTCTCGTCCCAAGATGACTCCTGGTTCATCAGTAAGCAGTGGCTCTGGCGGCTTACAAGTCTTAGCGCCGCCTAAAGTGGATTTCGCTAAATTCGGTGAAGTGGAAGAAGTTCCATTAACTCGTATTCAGAAGCTTTCTGGGCCTAACTTACATCGCAATTGGGTTACCATTCCCCATGTGACCCAGTTTGAAGATGCTGACATTACCGACTTGGAAGCTTTCCGCAAAGAGCAAAATGCCATTGCTGAGAAGCGCAAACTAGGGGTGAAAATTACGCCGCTGGTGTTCATGATGAAAGCGGTAGCCGATGCACTTAAAGCCTATCCAGTGTTTAATACTTCGTTGTCTGAATCCGGTGAAAGCTTAATCCAGAAAAAGTATTACCATATTGGTATTGCGGTGGAAACACCGGGCGGCTTAGTCGTTCCTGTGGTCAGGGACGTTGACAAGAAAGGTATTATAGAACTGTCGCGGGAATTGACAGAAATCAGTGTCAAGGCCAGAGATGGCAAGCTTAAAGCACCGGATATGCAAGGTAGTTGTTTTACCATTTCTAGTTTAGGCGGGATTGGCGGAACGGCATTCACTCCTATTGTAAATGCTCCTGATGTTGCTATCTTAGGAGTATCTAAAAGTGAAATGAAGCCCAAATGGAATGGTAAAGAGTTTGAGCCCCGTTTGATATTACCCTTGTCATTGTCCTATGACCATAGGGTAATTGATGGCGCTGTGGCAGCTCGTTTTGCGGTACATTTAAGCAGTGTGCTGGCGGATTTACGCCAGATGTTGCTGTAATATTGAGTTGAAAGTGCAGGGTTCTTTGCTCTGCACTTTCTAAGCAGGTCAATTTATACTATTTTAATGTTTTTAGGCGTTTAACCGCGCTTTCCTTTGCTAACAGACGCGGGCATAGGTAGAATTTTACCGGTCTGGCAGAATAGAATCGAAATTTGAGGTCATAATGAGCGAAATTAAAACTCAACTGGTCGTGCTTGGTGCAGGTCCTGGTGGTTATTCAGCAGCGTTTAGAGCCGCTGATTTAGGTATAGAAACTGTGATAGTAGATGCCCGTGATACATTAGGCGGCGTGTGTTTGAATGTGGGTTGTATCCCATCTAAAGCACTACTTCACGTAGCGAAAGTTATCGATGATGCAAAAGATATGGCGCATCATGGTGTGGTTTTTGGCGAGCCAAAAATCGACCTGGATAAAGTCCGTGATTGGAAAGACAGCGTAGTAAGTCAACTTACTAAAGGTTTGTCTGGTATGTCTAAAATGCGCAAAGTGAAACACGTCCAAGGTTACGGTAAATTTACCGGTGCTAATACTTTGGAAGTTGAAGGCGCAGACGGTAAAACCGTTATTACCTTCGACAACGCGATTATAGCAGCAGGCTCTGAGCCAGTTTCTTTGCCGTTTATCCCTCAAGATGATGAGCGTGTTATCGACTCGACAGGCGCTTTGGAAATGAAAGATATTCCAGAAAAAATGCTAGTCTTGGGTGGCGGAATTATTGGTCTTGAGATGGGCACCGTGTACCGTTCTCTTGGTTCGAAGATTGATGTAGTTGAATTTTTGGACCAGCTTATTCCTGCTGCTGATAAAGACGTAATCAAGATTTATCAAAAGTACGTTAAAGACAAGTTCAACGTTATGCTTGAAACTAAAGTCACCGCAGTTGAAGCCAAAAAAGATGGTTTGTACGTGACCTTTGAAGGTAAACAAGCCCCTGCAGAACCCGTCAGATATGACAAGGTTTTGGTTGCTGTAGGCCGTCGTCCTAACGGTGGCTTGGTTGCTGCTGATAAAGCCGGCGTAAATGTGGATGAACGTGGTTTCATCAATGTTGACAAACAAATGCGTACTAATGTAAGTAACATTTATGCAATTGGTGACTTAGTTGGTCAACCTATGTTGGCCCACAAAGCGGCACATGAAGGCCATGTTGCAGCTGAAGTCATTGCCGGTAAGAAGCATTACTTTGATCCTAAATGCATTCCTTCAGTAGCCTATACAGATCCTGAAGTTGCTTGGGTTGGTGTAACAGAAAAAGAAGCCAAAGAGCAGGGCATTCAATACGAAACAGCCTCTTTCCCTTGGGCGGCGTCAGGTCGAGCTATCGCGTCTGGTCGTACTGAAGGTATGACTAAAATGATCTTTGAAAAAGATAGCAACCGCGTGATTGGTGGTGCCATTATCGGTATCAACGCAGGTGAAATGCTTGGCGAAATTGGTTTGGCCATTGAAATGGGAGCAGACGCAGAAGATGTTGCATTGACTATCCATGCTCATCCAACGCTGAATGAATCTATTGGTATGGCATCAGAAATGTACGAAGGTAGCATTACTGATTTACCTAATCCAAAAGCCAAGAAAAAATAATTAAGCTCAGCTTAAGTAGGTAAAAGCCGGGATTGTATCTCGGCTTTTTTATTGCTTAAAATAGCCATTGGGCTGTACGACTGACGAATAAATCGCCATAATCTTAGCTCTTTTACTGTAATTGAGATCTAAATGACAATGTCCGCCGACAAAATGAATCAGGTTTCTGTTCGTTAGTGGTTGAGTGCACCCTGATATGGACCAGATAGAACTCTTCGACATTCCCAGTCCCTGTATTGCGGTATGCAAAACAGGAGATAGCGGATATTGCCTTGGTTGCTATAGAAGCCGGGAAGAACGCTTATATTGGTTGCAAACCACCCCTTATGCTAAGCGAGTGATAATTAAAGCCTGTCAAAGGCGCAAGAAACTAGCCCAAAGAAAAGCTAAAACTATTAAAGATCCAGCTCCACTAGCCAAGCAAGATAGCCTGTTCCCGGATTTAGATTAGCCCGTAATTAGCTCGCTATAGCATCTGCTCTAGCTACTACGTCCAAGATCTCTTTAATCATTTGCTGCCATAGTTCTTCGGGCAGTGTGTGGCCCATACCTGGGAATACACGTAGATGGGCGTTGTTTATTGCCTCAGCGGTGGCTTTACCACACTCAACTGGGACCAAGGGATCGGCATCACCATGCATAACTAAGGTCGGAAGATGCAACTTCTGCAACGCTTTGGTGCGGTCCTCAGACGCTAAAATCGCGCAGGTTTGACGCCACACACCTGCGGGATAAAAGCTGCGCTCTTTGGCTCTTTCCAGTAGTTTGGTCATCCGTTCTTGGTAAAATGGGAAACGCTGGCCATGTAATAACTTCCACAAACCTAGGGCATATTTTATGTAAGCATCATGCTCTTTTGGCGGTGGTTGCATCACCTTGAGCATCACTGATTTTTTCGGTTTAGGCAGGGATTGATTACCGGTAGTGGACATGATCGAGGTTAAACTCATGGTTCGATTCGGTTGTTTGATCGCTATACACTGCGCAATCATCCCGCCCATGGAGACGCCCACAACGTGAAATTTTTCAATCTTCAGATGATCCATCAAAGCGATGGCATCTTCAGCCATGGTATCTAAGGTATAAGGGGCTTTGAGTTTTTTACCGAACCACTGATTGGCTAAAACCGACGTGAGACTAGGTGCTTGAGCGCCTTTTAAATGGCTACTTTTACCGATATCTCGATTATCAAATCGAATTACTCTAAAGCCTTGCTCAGCCAGTAATTGACAGAAATTGTCATCCCAATGAATCATTTGGGTAGCAAGTCCCATTATCAGCAACAGTGCAGGCTGATGGGGCTCACCAAAGGTTTCATAACATATCGAAATACCGTTAATTTCGGCAATTTGTTCTTGGCCAGTTAAGTCTGCTGTCATATTTTCTATGCTCGGTTAGGGTCAGGGTAAATTAGTTTGTGTAAGGTCTTTTCGCGAAAAGGCGACCAGTTTGCCTGATTTTGGGCCAATCTGTCGGCTACAATCCATAGTACTTGTGCATTATGTCCAAGGCCTAAGTGGCTGCCTTTTACTTCAATATTTTCCGATAATGAATGGCTGTGTTCTTCGCTATTTATACACGCTTGCCAATGGGCAATACCATCGCTACGTGAAAATATAGCGGTACTGGGCACCGCTGGCGGTGGAATAATTCGATTAATCGCATCAGGTTGCTGTTTGGATAGGTCGCCGTTAATTAGCTCAAACATCTTTGAGGCCACTGGCGCTGAGCCGCGGGGTCCATTGAAGGGGCTGCCGAGGGAAATGACTTGTCGAACACAGTCGGGGATGGCTTTGGCAATTTCACGGGCTAATATACCGCCGAGGCTCCAGCCTACTATGCTAATTTGTTGCTCATGTCTGACACAAAGTTCAATAACTTTATTGAGTAATGCATCACTGACAATGTGTTCTCCGCCGACAATGTGTGTGCCCAGATTACGACCCAGCCCCCATCCATAGGACTTGTAACCCTTGAGTTTTAGAAAGCTACGAAGGGGTTTAGTGCTAAAGTCACTGGCTAAAAAACCAGGGATAACCATTACCGGATGTTTGTCTCCTTTCGGAGCTTGCAGTAACAGTGGCATCATCATGCTGGTGGCACCCATCTCTAATATTGCACGGCTCTCGGCGAGCAGGTGCCTAACTTTAGGTTGTTGACTAGTAACTTGGCTAAGTTGATTTTTCATAACTGCTCACTTAGTTTACATCATTGGAGTTTATCATCATTCAATAGGGCATTGAATGCGGCCATAGCCGTTTGCTTTTCCAGCACTGCGCTCTCCATTTCATTAGCTGACTCGAGTAGATACTTAGTAAAGACATCTAAATCTGGCATAAGGTTCATCGCACTTGTAGGACTAATGGTAATAGTCCCGTTATAACTAAATACTGGTATGATGAGTCCCATTCCATCAAATATGGGGGCGGCTCCCATATTTGCCAATAATTTATGTCCACCTAGATACAAGGGCACGTTCGGTCCTGGCACATTGGTGATCACTAAGTTGAAGAACGGATTGTGATGTTTGGCTAAAGCCGCTCGTGAATAAAATCGAGTTGCGACCCCTGCTAACCCGAAAGGGATCATTTCAGCAAATCCCATTAGGCTTTTAGCGTCAATGGCATCCTGATATAACTTGCCGACCAGCGTGTTTATGTGAATTTTTTCTAGGCGCTTTATTGGGTTCTCAATATCGGTGGCTAACTGAATATACATCGCCGACACTTGATTGCCCATGGCATTCTTTTCATGTTTAGTGCGGGTGGATACCGGCACCATAGCCACTAAGGGCTTGTCTGGCAATTTATCTTTTTCTAACAAGTAACGTCGCAAGGCACCTGCGCAGATCGTTAAAATGACATCATTTAAGGTAGCGCCGGCGACAATGTGTCGCAAAGATTTCACCCTGTTTAAGTCGAGCATGGCCGAATTCCATTTTCGCTCTTGTTCTACAGTGTCATTGAACGGGGTTTTAGGCGCACTAAAGGGCAGAGTAGGCATTTTGATACCGTGCACCTGGGCAAGGTATCCTGCTTTGAATGTTGCCTTGCCAGTCTCCCAGATTAACCCCGGGAGCTTGCCGGGTTTGCTGGCGAGGTGAAATGCACTGCGCACCATCATATTGACCTTGCCGGGTATTTCTTCTCGATGTTTCAGCTGCGGCGCTGGAATGGGCCGTGGTATGGGGGAAACGTCATACAGCATAGCCATTAAATCTGTACCGGATTTGCCATCAAAACCGGCGTGATGCACTTTACTAATAAGTGCAACAGAACCCTTGGGTACTTGAGATACCGTATCCAAGCCCTCAACAAAAATAAATTCCCATAGGGGTTGCTCTCTATTGAGCGTATTGGAAAAGAGTTGCGAGGCTAAATAACGAAGCTCTTTCCAACCGCCAGGGGCAGGAAGTTTTGTATGGCGAATATGGTGATGTAAATCAAACTCAGGATCTTCAACCCATGATGGCTGATCCAAATTTAAGGGCGCGTAAACCAATTTCTGACGGAGTTTTGGGACCAAGTGCACACGCTGCTGAATATAGTCAAAGAAATCCTGAAATTTCATCGACCCTTCTAAAATAGCTACGCCACCGATATGCATCGGAATTTTTTCTGTTTCTAAAAACAAAAATGACGCATCTAAACCGGATAACGCTTCCATGACTCACCTGATAACAAAATGTTGTTTACTTACGTTACTGATAAACGGATAAATATCAATCAATATTTTTCACCTGTGCCATTGGACTTAGGCTAGGCCGCGATTCCAACCATATCAGATATGCTTTTCTGCGGCTAAGCATCGAAATAAATACCACAAAAAAGTCGCTGCATGGTTATACTAGCAGCATTGCTTATATCACTGAGAGACGTCATACCCCAATGCAAGCTAATGATTATGCTACTAAGGCCTCCACTTCTTTTGTTTTGCCTGATATTTGTTTACGCATCCGCGAAATGCTTGACGATCATAATTCAGATGCAGAAGATATAGCTGACTTGGTCAGCTTGGATCCATCCTTAGCTGCTAAATTATTAAAATTGGCCAATAGTCCGTTATTTCGATTCAGATCTCAGGTCGATAATATTGCCAAAGCGGTCAATATATTGGGTGGTGAAGCACTGTATAATTTAGTTATGGCAGAAACAGCAAAAGATGCCTTTCAGCATTTCAGTAATGATAATATGGATTTAAATCGATTCTGGAAACAGAGTTTGTACACCGGCTTGATCGCTAAACATATTGCCAAGTTATTGCGGGTGCGAGGTAGTGAACGTTTTTTCCTGCTTGGGCTGTTGCATAATTTAGCTGAATTGGTTGTCACCAAAGAATCACCAGAAAAAGCGTTATTATGCTTACCGTCCGAGACGGGAATAGCCCCTTGGGCGCTACAACAAAAAGTATTGGGTTTTACGTATGCTCAATGTAGCTCTCAAATTCTGCAAATGTGGCAGTTACCGGTACAAATTTCTCTGCCTCTAGCGGATATTCATCACGAAGACAAAGCACTAAAGAACAAAGAAATAGCCATCTTATATTGTGCGGCACGCTTAGGTTATGGTCTAGCTTTCGATTTGGGCAATGAGCTGATGGCATCCTTGAGTACGGATATTTTGAAATCAGCGGCCATAAGCGACGAAATTCTCCAAGATGCGGTCAAATTTAGTCAACAAGAGATAGGTAAGATGATGACTATTTTTAATAGTGGCGCGCCGAAATAGTGCAGTATGCAGATTATAGTCTGCTAAAGCCTACACTTTGCCTAAAAATCTAAAATGTTAGCTAAAAAAACGTATTTGATTGATTTTTAGGCGTTTCCCCCCTGCACAATGAGTAGAACTTTCTATACAATAGCGGCATTAGAGAAAATATCGGTTTTAGTTGTTTGTCATGAAGCTATTTTGCGTCACATTATCATGTTTAGTTGCCTTTTCCAGTCATGGACGAACGAATGTTATGCGGACACTATTCCTGTCTGAAGCTCCTTTTCACGCTGAAAGTGGTCGGCAGCACGAAGACAGTTTCGAGATGAATGGTGAAATGGGTGTAATTTATTCTAGTGGCAATACCACTGGAACCACGGTCACCACCAAAATCAATGCTAAACAGGATCTTCTCCAATGGCACAATCGTTATGCTGCCAAACTGCTGTACAAGCAAAATGAAAGTACTGTTGATGATCAACAGCAATTGGTGACAAGTGCGCAGAATATATTTTTCTCTGCACAATCGGACTACAAATTAAGCCAGCCCAGCAATCGCCTCTTTATGTATGGCGAGTACGAAGACGATAGATTCAATTCTTATGAATACCAAGCGGCATTAGCATTTGGCTGGACTGAACAGCTTTGGTCTGATAGTGACAGTGAGCTCACTTACAGTGTTGGACCAGGTTACGCACGATCTATCGCGAAAGAAACGAGTGATGCTCTCAATCAAACGGGATTGATAGTGCGCGCGGCAATGGAATATGAAAAGAAGTTGAACGACAAGGCAACGTTCCGGCAGTATATCAGCACTGAAACTGACGAAGAGTTTTCTCGTTCTGTCTCTGAGACTTCATTTGCCGCTAAGATTAATGGGTCACTGGCAATGAAATTGTCAATTAACCTAACCCATAATCGCACTCCACAAGAGATTGACGAACCATTAGATACGCAAACTTCGGTAACCTTGGTTTATCAGTTTTTTTAAGCAACACTGACGTTAAGCCTATTTGGCATAAAACCTGATGGTTCGCAGTAGCTAAACATATTATAATCAGCGGCATAATAATAATAACAAGCTGTAACACTATTAATTTTAAAGAAATGGGATACCCAATGAAAAAATCAGCTTTATGTTCGCTAATTATGTGCTCGCTTAGTGCTGGGGCAATTGCCGCAGAGACTAAGCCGTTTACAATGGATGGCGAGTTCGGTTTTATTATGACTACCGGTAATACAGAGACGACTTCTGTTGTTGGCAAACTCTCTGCACACCATGAGCTTGAGCAATGGAGCAACGATTTCATTTTCGAAGCTTTGTATAAGAAAGATGAAGTTGAACAAACTGATGGCTCCAAGCAAAGCCAGACGACTGAGCAAAAATTGTTTGTTTCAGGTCAGGGCAACTACAAGCTGGAAAATCCCGACCATCGTTTGTTTATCTTCGGTTCATACGAAGACAACCGTTTTAGCAGCTACGATTATCAATCGACAGTAGCGGTTGGTTGGAACCAAAAACTATGGGCTGATGATACTAGTTCTTTTGAATACAGTATCGGTCCGGGTTACTCCTATTCTAAAACCAATACGGATCCTAGCGAAACCGTTAAAGGTATGATTGTTCGCGGTGCATTAGATTACAAATGGACTATTTCTGATAATGCCAAATTCGAGCAGTTACTTAGCACCGAAGTGGGCGCGGACAATACTAAGTCAAAATCTGTGACTGCCCTTTCAGCTAAGCTGAACGATTCTTTATCAATGAAATTTGCCGTAACCATGACGCACAACAGTGACGTTGCGGATGACCGTGAAAACCTTGATACCCAAACTGGTGTCACTATCGTTTATACTTTTTTCTAGAGCGTAAGTCGACGTTACTCAAAGCCGACATTTTTGTCGGCTTTTTCGTTTTTCAACAATGCTCCATAGGACTACCAACGAAACTGCATTACCAACAAAGACTGATGCTGATTGGCCTCTATGGGCAAGTCAAGGGGGATTCGATTTTGTGCGCTATTTTGATTGAAGTGTTGCTCCAAGCCTATTTGCCAGTTGGCATTAATATCGTAGCGCCACGCTAAGGTAACTCCCAAGCCATCACTGCTATTCATATCGGCAGGGATATCATCGTCTTCTTGAACGATGAAGCGGTCGTAGCGCAGACTTAAGCGATGTTCTCCTATGCTATGACTCACCATTAGATACCATGCATCAAAATTGATAAACACGAACCTGTTGCCCATCACAGAGCTACCACTGAGCCACTGGCTAATAAAACGAGTTTGCTTCGACAGGTTATGTTGCCATGACAGAGCGTGAAACTTGGTACGACAGGCGTACAAACGTAGATCGTTGACTTCCAGGGGATCGGCACGGTTATCATAGTAGTAGTATCGCAGGGTACTTTGATTGAAGTAATTTACATGCACACCAACATAGGTGCCTAATTTCCCATCTAGCTCGTGAAACGGCTCTACGAAATTAGGGTGCCAAATGAGTTGTTCATCAATCACACTCGGATAGGGGGCAAATGCTACTCTGTCATTGTGTAGAGACTGCCTGTCATGCATAGCGAAACCACGCCAAGACAAAAGTGTACCCAAGGGGTCATTGCCTTTAAATACGGCTGCGGTCACTTCCCAACTCCAAGGGCTGCGCCGCACTCTGCCGGGGCTAAAAAGTGACAACTCCATTCCAGCGATACGTAATTCTTCGCCAATCCAACTATTGATGGCTGATTGAGTGTAAGTGTATGGTGATAGCCAGCCGGTATCGATATTTTCTAGGAAAATACGCGGGTAAAAAAAACCGGCTCTGGCTTTATAGCGAATTTTTGCTTGGCTGATAGGTTTATACAATATTTGGGCTTGAGTGAAGCCAAGGTTTTGTTCGCCGTCCTCATAATAGTTGGCAACCACATCCACTGAAAATGCGCTAGAGACATCCCATTGAGCCCGCAGCATTGCCTGTTGTAGGTTTATCTGGTTGTCCTCAAAGCGAACAATACCCGTTCCTTGGTTCTGGTAAGACTGCCAATTGTCATTGTGGGATAGACTAGTTTGAATAAGTCCACTTACCTCAACGGCCTGACTGGCAGAACAATTCATTGCCACTATACAAAAAACAGCGAAAACAGAGTTTAAATTCATTTTTATTGGCTGCATGTTAAGTTTAAAAATGTCTGGCATCGATTTAATTTATCTCTATCAAGGCTATATCGAAATAAACACATTGTTCACTAGTACAGCCAATTCCAGCCAGATAAACAACTTTTAATAAGGACATCCACTTTTAATAAGGACATATATGGACGCTCCCCTGATGTCAACGTACTAATTGCCCCTTCGTGCTGATTTTCTGCACGAATTACGTTTTTACTATTCTATTACCGCTAGTCTGTTGTCTTGAAGGCAGTCTAAAATGGCTTAGTTCTGACATATATTCAGGCTCTTTATTAGCGTTGGTTTAATCAACGCTGGCCTCTGATGAACTCCGAACCTTATCGCCTAAAAACACCCAGTCGGATTGTTATCCGTGTCTAAGTCTGGCTTTGATGAGGTAGGTAGACCGTTTTCTTCATCATTTTATGACTAAGCGGGGTAGGTAAAGTAAGTGTTATCCCGTGTCTTGCCTTCCACAACACCCACACAGGCTTGGTGCCTTTGTCCTACACGGAATTGAGCTCGACAGGGATAACGTAAAGTGATTCATGTTATGCGCTCACTTGTGAGGACGTAACGCGATAGTGCTCCTGACGTGTGAGCAATATCCAGATTAAACGTGCTAAACGATGGGCGACGGCGACTGCCACTTTATTAAACGGCTTGGTAACGCGAAGTTTAGTGGCCCACAGTGATAACGGATCAGTTCTTTGCGCGGCACGACTCACGACAGACCGCGCACCATGTACCAGTTGTTTACGTAAATAACGGTCTCCGCGTTTGGTAATGCCGCCCATCTTACTGATATTGCCTGAGGCGTGTTGTTTAGGCGTCAGCCCTAACCACACGGCAAATTCTTTGGGATTATTAAACGCCTGGCCTTTATCAATGGCGGCTAAAAACGCTGAGGCATTAATGAAACCAATCCCTGGGATGCTGAGCAATATTTTGCCACTTTCACTGTTATTAACAAAGTGATGCAATTGCTGCTCAATGGCCTTGATGCGAGAGCGTGTGTCTTCATATTCTGCCTTTAACGCGCGCATCATGGTTCTCAACTGGTTACTGCGTTGTTCGCTATCAATTACTTGGGCTAATCCTGCACACAAGGCCACGTGGCCACAAGGAAATATTACCCCAAATTCACTTAACAACCCGCGTATCTGGTTACTCAGGGCCGTTTTGTTTCTAATTAAGCGCTCTCGAATTCGATGCAAGCAATTAATTTCTTGCTGTTGCTCAGATTTTACGGGGACAAAGCGGATATGTGAGCGCTGGCTGGCTTCTGCTATGGCAAAAGCATCGTTATGGTCATTCTTGTTGCCTCGCACAAAAGGCGTGACATGTTGGGCTGGTATAAGCTTGGTATCATGACCTAATTTAGCAATTTCACGCCCCCAGTAATGCGATGAATAACAGGCTTCCATCACCACCAACGTAGGTGGTTGTTGGCGCATAAAATCAAGTAGCTCAGTCCGTTTTAATTTCTTATTAAATTGCGGTTTAATATGTTCATTTACTCCGCACACTTGAAATACAGTCTTTGCCAAATCGATGGTAATTGTTTTAAGCTTCATATTGGACGTTCCCTATGTAAATAGTCTTGTTTAAGAACTACTATTTTGGCGCATTGACGCCGTATTGGGGAGCGTCCATCTCATCATCCACTGTTTTATCTAGCTAAAAGACGGCAAGCAACCTTGTCTTATTGATAGTCCGTGAATCCTTCATTAGTTTGTTCATACAAACTTAAATCAGAGAACAAATCATGTTGTAACTGGATACTGATTGATGTGCTGTCCAATACTTCAATATATTGGTTTAGCGTATCTTGTTCGGCTTTAATGAACTTTTAATAAGGACATCCACTTTTAATAAGGACATCCACTGTTTTATCTAGCTAAAAGACGGCAAGCAACCTTGTCTTATTGATAGTCCGTGAATCCTTCATTAGTTTGTTCATACAAACTTAAATCAGAGAACAAATCATGTTGTAACTGGATACTGATTGATGTGCTGTCCAATACTTCAATATATTGGTTTAGCGTATCTTGTTCGGCTTTAATGCGTGGGTGCCAAACTTTCAATGTATATTTTCCTACTGGTACATCCAAAGTGACCCTTCCTAATTGATCAGTTTTTGCAAAATAAGGCGTGTCGACTACCCATATATAAGCCAGCATCCAGTCATGTACATTACAGCCTAGTTCCACTTCACCATTTACGGCAAAAGCGATCGTTTGTGCTGGTGAATCTTTATATAGTTGTAATTCAAAGCTTTTAGCCGGAGAGAAAGAATAGACATGATGTTTAATGGAGTCAGAATTAGGAAATACCACTTTAGTACCTTTTTGAATCGCAAGTATATGAGGCACAAATTGTCGATCAATTTGATCCATTACGGATATGGGGGCAGATGAGACATCTGTTTTTGAGGGAGCTTCTGGCTCTAAATAAACCACTGCTTGGAAGACAGGATTGTGTTGCTTGCTAATAATGTCTATCGTCACCGATGCTGCTAACACATCAGTACAACAGAACACTAATCCAAGCCATTTAAACATAATCTCACTTACTCTGACGACACTGTGGTCAGATCCTATTCGCTGTTGACGACTAGCCTTAATAGAACGGTTTTTGGCAGAATAAATTTCTTATTTTCAGTAATCAGACTGGCTGAATCAGAATCTCACCAGTGTCCATGTCTGAGAACACTGGTGAAAAAAGGAATAGCAGCAATTAATGTAATATACGAGTTTTGATAGTACCTTCAATTTTAGCTAATTGCACAAATGCTGCCTCTGCATCATCTGTTTCCACGTCAATAACCACATAGCCGATATTTTCATTGGTCTGTAAATATTGTGCAGCAATATTAATGTTGTGAGCGGCGAAGGCTTGGTTGATTTGGGTCAGTACTCCTGGTGCATTCACATGGATATGCAACAAGCGAGAGCGATCAGTATGCTCCGGAAGTGATACCTCAGGGAAGTTAACTGCCGATAGGGTTGAGCCATTATCACTGTATTTAGCTAATTTTCCGGCTACTTCAATCCCAATGTTTTGTTGGGCTTCTTGGGTGCTTCCCCCCACATGAGGCGTCAAAATAACGTTGTCGAACTTTCGCAAAGGTGAGATAAATTCTTCATCGTTAGATTTTGGCTCGACGGGGAATACATCGATCGCCGCACCATTTAATTTGCCTGATTCCAGAGCCGCAGCAAGTGCATCAATATCAATAACAGTGCCTCTGGCAGCGTTCATAATGATGGCACCATCTTTCATCATTGCTAGTTGTTTTTCGCCAATCATGTTCTGAGTTTGTGGGGTTTCTGGTACGTGCAAACTGATCACGTCAGAGGTTTTTAGCAATTGATTTAAGGTTTTTGTCTGGGTTGAATTGCCTAAAACTAGCTTATCTTCAATATCGAAAAATTGAACTCGCATACCTAAATGCTCGGCTAGAATACTCAATTGTGTGCCGATATGACCATAGCCGATAATACCCAGGGTTTTGCCCCTAGCTTCATAAGAACCTAGTGCACTTTTTTCCCATACTCCACGGTGGGCTTTAGCATTCTTACTAGGAACCCCCCGAAGTAGTAATATGATTTGACCCAATGCCAACTCCGCCACTGAGCGTGTATTAGAAAAGGGGGCATTGAATACCGGAATGCCACGCTTTTGAGTGGCTTGCAGATCGACCTGATTAGTGCCAATGCAGAAACAGCCGACCGCAACAAGCTTTTGCGCCGCTTCTATTACATTGGCAGACAAGTGGGTCCGTGAACGTATACCTATAAAGTGTACATCAGCAATCTTCTCAATCAGTTGCTCTTCGGAAAGAGATGTTTTGATGTACTCAATATTGCAATAGCCATTGCCTTCTAAAGTTTCAACTGCACTTTGATGTAGACCTTCTAGCAATAAAATTTTGATACGATCTTTTGGCAGTGACACTTTGCTCATTATCTTTCCTACTAAAAACTAATTGTAATTGAGACATCTGGACGTCTATTTGAAAGTGGAAAATACCAGAAGTGAGTTGATTAGGAAAGCTACAATTCTAATTATTTATATCATTTTATTTCGGTCACACCCGAGTCTGTTCCAATCAGCACGATATCAGCGCCGCGATGAGCAAATAGGCCATTGGTGACCACTCCAACTATTTGATTAATTTTTTGCTCCAGCTCTACAGGGTTGAGGATTTTCAAGTTGTGGACATCAAGGATTACATTGCCATTATCTGTGATCACACCTTGACGGTATTCGGGATCACCACCGAGTTTGACCAATTCACGAGCCACGTAGGAGCGAGCCATCGGAATCACTTCTATCGGAAGAGGAAAACTGCCTAATATTGGGACTTGTTTGCTGTCATCAATAATACAGATAAACTGCTTGGCAACAGCGGCCACAATTTTTTCACGGGTCAACGCTGCGCCACCGCCTTTAATCATATGCTTATGTTCGGTGATTTCATCTGCGCCATCTACATAGATATCAAAGGAGCCCACAGAGTTAAGATCAAATACTTCAATGCCTAGAGCTTCAAGCTTTTCTGTCGATGCTTGTGAGCTAGAAACCGCCCCTTCGATCTGCTGTTTAATTCCAGCCAAGGCTTCAATAAAGTAATTGACGGTGGAGCCCGTTCCTACACCCACAATACTGTCAGGCTCTACAAATCTTAAAGCAGCTAGTGCTGCCGCTTTTTTCTTGTCATCTTGCGTCATGATATTTTCCTTTGAAGCGAGTAGGGGGAATACATTTAGAAATTCATTGCTTAATTATAACTCAATCTAGGATTGAAATAACCCGACTTGGCGTAATGATTTTATCCATCGGGATATCCCAAGGCTCCAGCTCTAAAAGCTGTGTCTGTTGACAGTCATGGGCCAATCCCCATAAACGCGGGCCTACGGTTAGCTGCTTGCGCGAGTCGTCTACTGATAAACATGCTAGTGTACGATCATAATAGCCACCACCCATACCTAACCGATGTCCTTGTTTGTCAAATGCCACTAAGGGTAAGCAGATACAATCCATCTGGCTAACGGGAATGACTTGGGTGACATCTAATTTTGGCTCTGGTATCCCATACTTGTTGTGAATTAATACAGTATCCGGATTATACAAAACAAACAAAAGTTGTTGTTTCGAAAAAGGATGGAGAACAGGGAGATATACCTTCAGGTTATAGGTCCAACAAAATTCAATTAATGCCTGACAGCTCAATTCACCATCATTAGACAAATATAAAGCGATGTGTTTGTTGCCCTTGAGCAGATTATTATCAGCAATATTTTTAGCCAAGGCTTGGCTAGCGAGTATTTGCTGTTGTGCTGACAACGCCCGTCGTGCCTGTCGAAAGTGTTGGCGTAAGTTTTGTTTGTTGCCATCCACAGGCGATAATTCATCCTGATTCGCGTTGTTTAACATGCTGCCAGAAAATGCTGATTTAATAATCCACGGAGTAAATTAATATCTATAGGTTTACTCAGAATATTGGCGATCCCGGCTGGTTTGAGATCTTTTTCTTGTCCAACAAAAATATCGGCTGATAGGGCGACGATAAGCTGCTCAGGTAACCTAAGTTTGATTTGTTTACTCGCCTCAAAACCATCAATACCGGGTAAATGCAAATCCATGAATATGATCTGATAGGGCTGTTTTAACGCCATCTCAACACCTTGTTCTCCACTGACGGCAATATCGATGGATAAGCCTAAAGTGTTAAACACCGCGGTGGCCACTTGTTGGTTAATTTCATTATCTTCCACCAACAGGATACGTATTGAGGTGTCGAATTTTGCAGTTGTTTGTTTTATTACACTCGCCTTATCATATTGATCAAGGCTCAGTAACGGAATATCGACTTTTACTAAGGTTCCTTCACCCAATTTACTGCGTAATTTGATAGAGCCGCCCATCAACTCAACCAAGCTTTTGGTGATCATTAGGCCTAAACCAAAGCCTTTATTTTTCGTTGTGTCCCCCACCTGATTAAATTTACCGAACAAACGTGGCAGATCTTCTTCGGCAATGCCCACACCGTGATCTTGAATGGCAATCACTAAGCTGCTGGCAGTGAATAACACGTTGATTGAGACAATGGATTGAGGTTCGGAAAATTTGATCGCGTTTGAGGCTAAATTCAATACCACTTGGCTCAATCTTGGCTCGTCTATCACAAAGGTTTCATGTTGATCTTTATTCACTGAAAATTTTAGCTCAACACCTTTTGCGGTGGCTAAAGATTGGATAACGCCTTGAATAGAGGTGAAAAAATCGGAGATGCTGATGATCTGATTCTGTAGCTCTAATTTTCCTGCCTCAATCTTATTTAAATCAAGTACCGAATCAACTAAGTCTAATAGACGTTTCCCGCTGAAATCAATGTGATTTAAATAGGTTTTGAATGTATCAGGTAGGCTAGACGTTTGATCGTTTATCATCAACTGGCTGAAACTGATGATAGCATTAAGTGGAGTGCGAAGTTCGTGACTTAAATTAGATAAAAAATCAGTTTTACGCTGATTGATTTGTTCAACTTGCTTAATCTTGATCCGAAGCTCAAGTTGGGAAATCACTTCTCGGCTTAAGATTGAAAGTGCCTTGCGCTGGTGTTCGTCTAGCGCTTTAGGTTTGTCGCTAATGACGCAAAGGGTGCCTAGCGCCAACCCGTCGGGAGATATCAAGGGTGCACCTGCGTAGAATCGAATATTAGGATCAGATGCCACTAGAGGGTTGTCGTAGAAGCGTTCATCTTTAAAGGTATCTTTGACTTCAAAAATTTCTTGCTGATGGATTGCGTGGGCGCAAAATGCTAGGTCTCGGCTGGTTTCCTGTGCATCCAAGCCTACTTTTGACTTAAACCACTGGCGCTCGACGTCCACTAAACTGATCAAGGCAATAGGGGTGTCACAGATTTCGGAGGCTAAAGCTGTTAAGTCATCAAAAACCCTTTCCGCCTCAGTATCCAGAATGTCATATTCAAGCAGGGCTTTTAAACGCTCTTTTTCGTTTTCTGGTGGTGGTGCTGAAATCATCGATTTACCTCTTAAAATAATACCAGCGACATGTGTCGCTGGTATTATTGACTGCGGCCTAATCTGGTAACGTTAGCACTACAATGCGTAAGTGTCCAAATACAGTTGACGAAGTCTGTCATGGTCAACCTTAGTTGCCACATCGATCTGTTTGGCTTTTAACCAGTCTGGGCTAGTAGTAGTGCCAACTGGCGCTATGGTAGTTTGACCTATGTTTAGCGGGTCAGTTGATACTCTCGCATGGCCTGTCGTCATTTCAAATAGACTCGGATCAATTAAATATGCAAGTGGCATAGCATCATGGAAGAAACATACACGGTCATCACGATTTTGTGAGTAAAACTCAACATAAAATTGCGCTGATTGATTTACAAAACTTCCTAATTTAGCATTGCGGCTTTCTAAGCCATCTAGAAAGTCTGGAGTGAAAGGTGCGGCATTGGTGACATCTAAACCGAACATTTTCAGATCCCAGTCTGCGGCGAATACAATTTCGGCAGCATAGGCATCATTCCATATATTGGCTTCAGCAACAGGAGTTACATTGCCTCTCACAAAGGCGGCGCCGCCCATAATAACTACACCCTTAACCAGTTTCGGAAGCTCAGGTTCTAGGCGCAAAGCTAGTGCTAGATTGCCAAGAGGGCCAATCGCCACTAGGGTAATCTCACCGGGGTGCTGGCGGGCCATATCGACAATGAACTGTGCAGAGCTGCGGGGGTCAAGTGTCCTATCTGACTTGGGAAAATTAATATTGCCAAAACCATCATCACCATGCACAAAATGAGCATAACTTGATTCAGGACCCACCCAAGGCATGCCGACGCCTTTGGTCACCGGAATATCCTGACCGGCTAATTCACACAGTGTTAGGGCATTTTGCGCCGACATGGTAACGGGCACATTGCCAAATACTGTAGTTAAACCCAAGACTTCAATATCAGGCGACTGAAAAGCAAAAAATATTGCCATCGCATCGTCGATGCCTGGATCCGTATCAAGTATAATTTTGTGGGTCATATTATGTTCTCTATGCTAATAATTAGTTCTGATTAAGCTTGGTGCTGACTAACGAATAAATCAACTTCTTCTGAGTTTGGTATAGATTGGGCTGCGCCGGGTCGAGTCACAGCTATAGCTGAGGCTGCGCAAGCCCGTGTCAATGCTTCTTTGGCAGGTTTGCGGTTGCTATAGGCCGACAAAAAATAACCGATGAAGGTATCCCCTGCGGCTGTGGTATCAACTGCATCAACCACAAAAGCAGGTACATCGATAGTTTGATCTTTTTGCAACATTCGAACGCCGTCTTTGCCTAATGTAATCAATACTTCGGCATGCGCCCAGTCCTGACGGAAATACTGTTCAATTTTATCAATCTCAGTGACACCAGCAATTTCTGACGCTTCAACTTCGTTAACAATCAGTAAGTCGATGCAGTCATGAGGTAACTGTTTGACAGAATCCGTCATTGGGGCTGGATTGAATGCTACCTTTAGCCCCATGTTTCGTGCTTCTTGCAGTACAACATCAATTGCGCTGGTTTCGTTTTGGGTCAATACCCAATCTGTTGGTTTAGCATCGTCTAGCGCACGCAAAATATCTTTCGGTCCAATTTCTTGGTTGGCGCCGCCAAACAAAACAATGGCATTTTCTCCTGACTTGGCAACTTGGATGATGGCATGGCCCGTCGGGGTCTCAGTACATTCTACATATTTGCAATCTACCTCGTGTTTGATCATAGCTTGCTTAAAGTGTGAATCATGTTGGTGAATTTTACCCACATGTTTTACTTCGGTCCCGGCTTTTGCCAAAGCAATAGACTGGTTAGCTCCCTTACCGCCCAAAAGTTGCTGATAATGACTTGACGATAGTGTTTCGCCAGGCTGCACAAAGTGATCGACTTGATATACGTGATCAATGTTAATTGACCCGAAATTAATGACTGCCATAAAAGACCTAACTTAAAAAAGTAAAAAAGATGGTTCGGTGAAAAATCAACAGGAGTTGTATCATAACTTGCCTGCAAAAAGAACCGCCTCCAAGATAAAGTTGACCTTTTGGTCTACTTTATCTTGGGCGTACTAAGTTCTCGCCCAACCGGTTAAACGCCGGAATAGCCCAGAGGGAGCTTGATAGGGTAAATTGGAGACCTGAAATAAACGCACCGATACCGTTGCACCATGACCCCAAGGCCACCAGGAGGCCATAATATCATGTTGGCCTGTAGTGTCTTGAGTCAATAGCTGTTGGTTTTTCTTTAAAGCATTAAAAAATCCAGCCCGGTGCTTAAGAAGCGGATCCGCTGATTTAATACTTTTTTTGTCCCACACATGGGGAAAATGTTTTTGCACATGGAGGTAAACGAATTGTGCATGATCGACTGAAAACTCAGCAAGCAAGCAGGACAAGTGCTCATCCCATTGCCATGTAATTAAGTCGTCTAATTCATTTAATAAAGGCTCACAAGCCTGTTCTATGTGGTATTGAAAACTGCTGCTATCTTTCATCGTTTATGTTTTTTATAGTTATTATTTTAGATAAAGATAGTACCGTGATGTATTTCAGGCGGTACCAACTGAGTAATAAAAGCCTGTTCTGATGCTTTTCTATTCATATCCTAAGCGATAACAGTCTTTTTTTAAACAGCTGATGAGTAGTTTTTGTCGCACACTATTTGAGCAATGAAAATAACCGAGGGTAATTGAATGCAGAGTCTCCCAGAATGCCGCTGTTCAGTGCGCGCCCGTGAACCGAAAGTTCAGGGCGGAAATATCATCATTACCGTAGGCTTCTTGATACGAGCCAAGCTTGCACAATAGTAGTGGAATCAATTTCCAGGTAAAATAGCATCGGCCAGGGACATGACTAAACTGGCGAACACCCCAGGAGAACTGCATTTTACCATAGCAGCTAGGAAATAAAACCAATTCCCCAAGACTTTTATTCGCAACCGCCACTAATTGCCTTGAAATTGCACACTGGGGTGGCGATGTCAGCGCTTGAAAAAGGATTAATAAGCACTATTTACTAAGATGTAAATCAGCTGCAGAGAATGGTAGCATTAGCGTAACGTTTTAAGGGATAGTACATTGAAACCATCACAGTTAAATTATGACGAGTTGTCGACCTTATTAGGACAGCACAATATTCTCACTGATGCAGCCGAGGTCCATGGCATTTTTTGTGGCATGTTATCAGGCGGTATGGCGCTGGAAAGTCAAGATTGGGCAGAGCCAATCGCTGACTCAATCAATCAGGGAGATCCCTTGCCAGATGAAGTGAAAGAGCAGTTTAGGCTACTCTATAACGCAACCTGTCAACAACTACTAGAAACTGATTTTACCCTGGTACTATGCCTTCCTGATGAATCTGCACCCATCAATGAACGCGGCCAAGCGCTGATCAACTGGGTGCATGGATTTATGCTTGGATTTGGCTTTCATCAAGCAGATCTCACTGCTTGCTCCCCTGATGTGAAAGAAGCCTTAGAAGATTTTGCCGATATTGCGCGGATGGATGAAACTATGCCAGAAGATGAGGAATCTGAAAGAGCCTTATTTGAAGTCATCGAATATGTGCGGGTTTCGTGCATGCTATGTTTCAACGAATTGGGACAATCAGCAGATGAAACGCAGCAAACACCTAAAACGGTGCATTAATGATAAACGCATATATTGAGCGCTGCGAGCAGCGGCGACAAGCATTACTGGCCGCTATGCTACCTAACAGCGTGTGTATCGTGCCCGCCTCAACTTTAGTTACCCGAAGTAATGATACCGAATATACCTTTCGTCAAGACAGTGATTTTCACTATTTGACTGGATTTCCAGAACCCGATGCCGTGCTGGTGATGAGCAACAGTGAGGTATGGGGTAGCCCATTTAGTGCGCTATTTTGTTTAGCCAAAGATCCTTTGGCCGAGATATGGCATGGCAGACGCATAGGCACTGAGCATGCTGTGGATCAATTCGGATTTAGCCAATGCCATAATTTGGATGATATTGAAGTAGGGTTAACCAGCTATATCGACGGCCATCAACATTTATATTATGCCCGAGGTCATCAAGCCCAAACCGATACGCTAATCGACGACGTGTTGGCTATATTGCGCGATGCCCCTAAGCAAAGTAAGCAGGCTCCAGAATGTGAAATTGATCTAAGGGCATTGTTACATGAGATGCGCCTGTTCAAAGATGACGACGAAATTGCGCTTATGCGTCAAGTTGCTAGTATCTCCTGTGAAGCACATAAGCAAGCTATGTTGATGTCTGAGCCGGGTAAAAACGAATTTCATTTAGAAGCGCAACTTCACTATAGTTTTGCCCTGCACGGAGCGAAAAATCCGGCTTACAGCACCATAGTTGGCGGCGGCGACAATGCCTGTATTTTGCATTACACCAATAATGATTGTCTCCTACAAGACGGCGATTTGGTATTGATTGATGCAGGGGCAGAGTTACTTGGTTACGCAGCAGATATTACCCGAACGTTTCCAGTAAATGGACACTTTAGTACGGCTCAGAAGCAGCTCTATCAATTGGTACTGGATGCCCAACTTGCATCATTAGCATTGTTTGTTCCAGGCAGCACTTTTAAAGCAGCCACAGACAAAGCGGTAGAGGTACTCACACAAGGGCTGCTTGACCTTGGTATATTGACCGGTACTTTGCAGGACAATATCGCTGAGCAACATTACCGGCAGTTTTTTATGCATGGCATAGGACATTGGTTAGGACTAGATGTTCATGATGTGGGTAACTACAAAGTGGCTAACCAAGACAGACCCTTCGAGCCAGGAATGGTGATGACCATAGAACCGGGTTTATATATTGCCGCTGATGCCGATGTAGATGAAAAGTGGCGAGGAATCGGTATTCGGATAGAGGACAATATTCTGATAACCCCCCAGGGCTACGAAGTGCTCACCGCTGAGGTGCCAAAATCCATCAGTGAAATTGAAGCCCTCATGGCAGGATAAGACTTGTCTCAAACAACCGCAAAATCTGTTGATATTCTAATTGCCGGTGGCGGTGCCACAGGATTAACCCTAGCGTTGGCTATATGTCGGCATACTGATCTTCATGTAGCTATCGTCGAAGCGGGTGGTCCGCCGACGGTATCCTCGAGCAAGGGGCCTGAACCGCTTGGTAATCCTCCTTTGGAGCTTCGCAGTGTGGCCTTGTCCGCCCAGTCAATTGCTTTGCTGGGTAAGTTAGGCTTGGATACAGGCAAGTTAGGTTGTCCGATTGAAGAAATCCATGTTTCTGATCAGGGACATTTTGGGCAGTGCAGAATAAATGCGCAGGATTATCAAATCAATGCGCTGGGTCAGGTGGTTGAATTAACCGCGCTGGTGGACAAATTACGCCATGCTCTAAGTGCTTTTAAGCAGCAAGTCAGTTGGTACTACAATGATGAAATTGTTGCCATTGAACGCTCTCAGAAACGGGTGACTGCAACACTAAAGAGTACTCAGACTGTTGTAGCTAAGTTACTTGCCATTGCAGAAGGCGGGAACTCTGTTAGTCGAGAAATTATTGGCTTTGATATTAGCGCAAAATGTTACCAACAGTCGGCAATAGTTGCTAACGTGGAACTCAAATGCCACCATCAGTACCGGGCATTCGAACGATTCACTCCATCAGGGCCCTTAGCATTGTTACCTTTACAGATAGAACAGCAGCCTCATCGTCATTTTTGCTCATTGGTGTGGACTCTCACGCAGGATGAAATGCCTGGTATATTAGATCTGCCTGACTCTGAGTTCATTGCCGCACTGCAAGAGGCATTCGGCTATCGCCTAGGCGAGATTATTGGGGTAGGGCCACGCAGTGCCTTTCCATTGCAGTTAAGTCATGCTCAAAGCCATATTCACCATCGAGCGGCCTTGTTGGGTAATGCCTCTCAAACCTTGCACCCTATTGCAGGACAGGGATTGAATTTAGCTCTACGAGATGTGCAAGATTTGGCCAATCGGATTATCGAAAATCCAAACAATGATATTGGCTCCTACTCGCTGTTGCATGATTACCAACAATCTCGCCGCGGCGACCAAAAAACGCTGGTAGGCGCTACCGATCTGTTAGTCAGGACGTTTTCAAATAGTTATATTCCTTTAGTGATGGGACGAAATGTGGCACTTGCTTTACTAGATAATGCACCTTGGTTGAAGCAGCAGTTCGCTATGACCGCAATGGGCTTTCGTTCGCAACAAGGACTTCGCAATGCAAAACTATGACGTCGCCATTATTGGCGCTGGAATGATAGGCCTTACCTTAGCTGTAGCTTTGAATAAGTCGGGTATGAAAGTTGTGGTAATCGATGCGCAGCAGCAAGATGAAACCATCACAAAACAACCACTGGCACGGGTTAGTGCGATAAATTTGGCCAGCCAGCGAATTTTTGAAAACCTTGAGGTGTGGCCCAGCATTCAATCTGAGCGATTACAGCCTTACCAGCATATGCAGGTGTGGGAGCAAGACAGCTTTGCCAATATTAACTTTACTCATCAGGACATACAGCGAGATCATTTAGGGTCTATAGTCGAAAACCAAGTGGTGCGACAAGGATTGTTGACTAGTCTACAAGATTCGCCAAACGTCGAAATGATGATCCCAGCGAAAGTTGAGCACTTAGTCTTTGGCCAATCAGAAAGCTTTATGACTCTTTCCAATGGTAATACGTTAACAGCCAAATTAGTGGTGGGTGCAGATGGTGCTAATTCTATGGTCAGGCGTGTCGCTAATCTACCTTTGACTTTTTGGGATTATGAGCACTTGGCAATCGTTGCCACAGTAAAAACCCAGTTACCTCACGGCAACACCGCGCGTCAGGTATTTACACCTTCTGGCCCACTGGCTTTTTTACCCCTGTTTGAAGAGAATCTGTGCTCAATTGTTTGGTCCCAAGAAGTTAGTGTCGCTGAAAACCTGCTTGCACTTGAAGATAAAGCTTTTAATCACGCACTCAGTGCCGCCTTTGATACAAAATTAGGTCAAGTAGAATTGGTCAGTGATAGAACTTACTATCCACTGACAATGCGCTATTGCCGTAGTTGGCTGAAAGACCGGGTTATGTTAATTGGGGACGCTGCCCACACCATTCACCCATTGGCAGGTCAAGGGGCCAACTTAGGTATTGCGGATGCCGCCGCTTTGGCACAAACCCTGATCAAATTGTTTGCACAAAGCAAAGATATAGGTTTGGCGAAAAACCTTCGTGCCGTTGAACGCTGGCGCAAGACCGAAGCAATGAAAATGATCGCGACTATGGAAGGATTCAAACGTTTGTTTAGTGGTAACCATCCAATCAAGAAACTAGTTCGCGGCATCGGCTTATCCGCTACTGACCAGATGGGCCCCGTCAAGCGAGACATTATTAAACATGCGGTAGGCTTAGGTGGAGAATTACCTGATCTAGCGAAGTGATTGCAGAGAGATTTTCGCATCAATAGCGTTTGTGAAACAGATCATTGATCTCACTCGGTTAATCATCTGGCTTGATTAATCCAAAAAGTTACAAACTAAACCTCGGTTAACATCGTTGTAAAGGCCCAAATAACCTCAACTTAAGCAACGCTTGTTTTTGCCACTCCCACTCAGATTCGCACTGCAATTTTAGCGTGGACAATTTTAGCGTGGACAGCCACTCTTATTATTTTCAATTTTAGCGTGGACAGCCACTCTTATTATTTTAACTTGGCGGATCAAATGGAGATAATCTAAAGGTGGGTGTCCACGTAATTGACAAACTAAACCTCGGTTAACATCGTTGTAAAGGCCCAAATAACCTCAACTTAAGCAACGCTTGTTTTTGCCACTCCCACTCAGATTCGCACTGCAATTTTAGCGTGGACAATTTTAGCGTGGACCAATTTTAGCGTGGACAGCCAATTTTAGCGTGGACAGCCACTCTTATTATTTTAACTTGGCGGATCAAATGGAGATAATCTAAAGGTGGGTGTCCACGTAATTGACAAACTAAACCTCGGTTAACATCGTTGTAAAGGCCCAAATAACCTCAACTTAAGCAACGCTTGTTTTTGCCACTCCCACTCAGATTCGCACTGCAATTTTAGCGTGGACAATTTTAGCGTGGACCAATTTTAGCGTGGACAGCCACTCTTATTATTTTAACTTGGCGGATCAAATGGAGATAATCTAAAGGTGGGTGATGAGATGGACGCTCCCCAATACGGCGTCAATGCGCCAAAATAGTAGTTCTTAAACAAGACTATTTACATAGGGAACGTCCAATATGAAGCTTAAAACAATTACCATCGATTTGGCAAAGACTGTATTTCAAGTGTGCGGAGTAAATGAACATATTAAACCGCAATTTAATAAGAAATTAAAACGGACTGAGCTACTTGATTTTATGCGCCAACAACCACCTACGTTGGTGGTGATGGAAGCCTGTTATTCATCGCATTACTGGGGGCGTGAAATTGCTAAATTAGGTCATGATACCAAGCTTATACCAGCCCAACATGTCACGCCTTTTGTGCGAGGCAACAAGAATGACCATAACGATGCTTTTGCCATAGCAGAAGCCAGCCAGCGCTCACATATCCGCTTTGTCCCCGTAAAATCTGAGCAACAGCAAGAAATTAATTGCTTGCATCGAATTCGAGAGCGCTTAATTAGAAACAAAACGGCCCTGAGTAACCAGATACGCGGGTTGTTAAGTGAATTTGGGGTAATATTTCCTTGTGGCCACGTGGCCTTGTGTGCAGGATTAGCCCAAGTAATTGATAGCGAACAACGCAGTAACCAGTTGAGAACCATGATGCGCGCGTTAAAGGCAGAATATGAAGACACACGCTCTCGCATCAAGGCCATTGAGCAGCAATTGCATCACTTTGTTAATAACAGTGAAAGTGGCAAAATATTGCTCAGCATCCCAGGGATTGGTTTCATTAATGCCTCAGCGTTTTTAGCCGCCATTGATAAAGGCCAGGCGTTTAATAATCCCAAAGAATTTGCCGTGTGGTTAGGGCTGACGCCTAAACAACACGCCTCAGGCAATATCAGTAAGATGGGCGGCATTACCAAACGCGGAGACCGTTATTTACGTAAACAACTGGTACATGGTGCGCGGTCTGTCGTGAGTCGTGCCGCGCAAAGAACTGATCCGTTATCACTGTGGGCCACTAAACTTCGCGTTACCAAGCCGTTTAATAAAGTGGCAGTCGCCGTCGCCCATCGTTTAGCACGTTTAATCTGGATATTGCTCACACGTCAGGAGCACTATCGCGTTACGTCCTCACAAGTGAGCGCATAACATGAATCACTTTACGTTATCCCTGTCGAGCTCAATTCCGTGTAGGACAAAGGCACCAAGCCTGTGTGGGTGTTGTGGAAGGCAAGACACGGGATAACACTTACTTTACCTACCCCGCTTAGTCATAAAATGATGAAGAAAACGGTCTACCTACCTCATCAAAGCCAGACTTAGACACGGATAACAATCCGACTGGGTGTTTTTAGGCGATAAGGTTCGGAGTTCATCAGAGGCCAGCGTTGATTAAACCAACGCTAATAAAGAGCCTGAATATATGTCAGAACTAAGCCATTTTAGACTGCCTTCAAGACAACAGACTAGCGGTAATAGAATAGTAAAAACGTAATTCGTGCAGAAAATCAGCACGAAGGGGCAATTAGTACGTTGACATCAGGGGAGCGTCCATATATGTCCACGTAATTAAACCTCGGTTAACATCGTTGTAAAGGCCCAAATAACCTCAACTTAAGCAACGCTTGTTTTTGCCACTCCCACTCAGATTCGCACTGCAATTTTAGCGTGGACAGCCACTCTTATTATTTTAACTTGGCGGATCAAATGGAGATAATCTAAAGGTGGGTGATGAGATGGACGCTCCCCAATACGGCGTCAATGCGCCAAAATAGTAGTTCTTAAACAAGACTATTTACATAGGGAACGTCCAATATGAAGCTTAAAACAATTACCATCGATTTGGCAAAGACTGTATTTCAAGTGTGCGGAGTAAATGAACATATTAAACCGCAATTTAATAAGAAATTAAAACGGACTGAGCTACTTGATTTTATGCGCCAACAACCACCTACGTTGGTGGTGATGGAAGCCTGTTATTCATCGCATTACTGGGGGCGTGAAATTGCTAAATTAGGTCATGATACCAAGCTTATACCAGCCCAACATGTCACGCCTTTTGTGCGAGGCAACAAGAATGACCATAACGATGCTTTTGCCATAGCAGAAGCCAGCCAGCGCTCACATATCCGCTTTGTCCCCGTAAAATCTGAGCAACAGCAAGAAATTAATTGCTTGCATCGAATTCGAGAGCGCTTAATTAGAAACAAAACGGCCCTGAGTAACCAGATACGCGGGTTGTTAAGTGAATTTGGGGTAATATTTCCTTGTGGCCACGTGGCCTTGTGTGCAGGATTAGCCCAAGTAATTGATAGCGAACAACGCAGTAACCAGTTGAGAACCATGATGCGCGCGTTAAAGGCAGAATATGAAGACACACGCTCTCGCATCAAGGCCATTGAGCAGCAATTGCATCACTTTGTTAATAACAGTGAAAGTGGCAAAATATTGCTCAGCATCCCAGGGATTGGTTTCATTAATGCCTCAGCGTTTTTAGCCGCCATTGATAAAGGCCAGGCGTTTAATAATCCCAAAGAATTTGCCGTGTGGTTAGGGCTGACGCCTAAACAACACGCCTCAGGCAATATCAGTAAGATGGGCGGCATTACCAAACGCGGAGACCGTTATTTACGTAAACAACTGGTACATGGTGCGCGGTCTGTCGTGAGTCGTGCCGCGCAAAGAACTGATCCGTTATCACTGTGGGCCACTAAACTTCGCGTTACCAAGCCGTTTAATAAAGTGGCAGTCGCCGTCGCCCATCGTTTAGCACGTTTAATCTGGATATTGCTCACACGTCAGGAGCACTATCGCGTTACGTCCTCACAAGTGAGCGCATAACATGAATCACTTTACGTTATCCCTGTCGAGCTCAATTCCGTGTAGGACAAAGGCACCAAGCCTGTGTGGGTGTTGTGGAAGGCAAGACACGGGATAACACTTACTTTACCTACCCCGCTTAGTCATAAAATGATGAAGAAAACGGTCTACCTACCTCATCAAAGCCAGACTTAGACACGGATAACAATCCGACTGGGTGTTTTTAGGCGATAAGGTTCGGAGTTCATCAGAGGCCAGCGTTGATTAAACCAACGCTAATAAAGAGCCTGAATATATGTCAGAACTAAGCCATTTTAGACTGCCTTCAAGACAACAGACTAGCGGTAATAGAATAGTAAAAACGTAATTCGTGCAGAAAATCAGCACGAAGGGGCAATTAGTACGTTGACATCAGGGGAGCGTCCATATATGTCCACGTAATTAAACCTCGGTTAACATCGTTGTAAAGGCCCAAATAACCTCAACTTAAGCAACGCTTGTTTTTGCCACTCCCACTCAGATTCGCACTGCAATTTTAGCGTGGACAGCCACTCTTATTATTTTAACTTGGCGGATCAAATGGAGATAATCTAAAGGTGGGTGATGAGATGGACGCTCCCCAATACGGCGTCAATGCGCCAAAATAGTAGTTCTTAAACAAGACTATTTACATAGGGAACGTCCAATATGAAGCTTAAAACAATTACCATCGATTTGGCAAAGACTGTATTTCAAGTGTGCGGAGTAAATGAACATATTAAACCGCAATTTAATAAGAAATTAAAACGGACTGAGCTACTTGATTTTATGCGCCAACAACCACCTACGTTGGTGGTGATGGAAGCCTGTTATTCATCGCATTACTGGGGGCGTGAAATTGCTAAATTAGGTCATGATACCAAGCTTATACCAGCCCAACATGTCACGCCTTTTGTGCGAGGCAACAAGAATGACCATAACGATGCTTTTGCCATAGCAGAAGCCAGCCAGCGCTCACATATCCGCTTTGTCCCCGTAAAATCTGAGCAACAGCAAGAAATTAATTGCTTGCATCGAATTCGAGAGCGCTTAATTAGAAACAAAACGGCCCTGAGTAACCAGATACGCGGGTTGTTAAGTGAATTTGGGGTAATATTTCCTTGTGGCCACGTGGCCTTGTGTGCAGGATTAGCCCAAGTAATTGATAGCGAACAACGCAGTAACCAGTTGAGAACCATGATGCGCGCGTTAAAGGCAGAATATGAAGACACACGCTCTCGCATCAAGGCCATTGAGCAGCAATTGCATCACTTTGTTAATAACAGTGAAAGTGGCAAAATATTGCTCAGCATCCCAGGGATTGGTTTCATTAATGCCTCAGCGTTTTTAGCCGCCATTGATAAAGGCCAGGCGTTTAATAATCCCAAAGAATTTGCCGTGTGGTTAGGGCTGACGCCTAAACAACACGCCTCAGGCAATATCAGTAAGATGGGCGGCATTACCAAACGCGGAGACCGTTATTTACGTAAACAACTGGTACATGGTGCGCGGTCTGTCGTGAGTCGTGCCGCGCAAAGAACTGATCCGTTATCACTGTGGGCCACTAAACTTCGCGTTACCAAGCCGTTTAATAAAGTGGCAGTCGCCGTCGCCCATCGTTTAGCACGTTTAATCTGGATATTGCTCACACGTCAGGAGCACTATCGCGTTACGTCCTCACAAGTGAGCGCATAACATGAATCACTTTACGTTATCCCTGTCGAGCTCAATTCCGTGTAGGACAAAGGCACCAAGCCTGTGTGGGTGTTGTGGAAGGCAAGACACGGGATAACACTTACTTTACCTACCCCGCTTAGTCATAAAATGATGAAGAAAACGGTCTACCTACCTCATCAAAGCCAGACTTAGACACGGATAACAATCCGACTGGGTGTTTTTAGGCGATAAGGTTCGGAGTTCATCAGAGGCCAGCGTTGATTAAACCAACGCTAATAAAGAGCCTGAATATATGTCAGAACTAAGCCATTTTAGACTGCCTTCAAGACAACAGACTAGCGGTAATAGAATAGTAAAAACGTAATTCGTGCAGAAAATCAGCACGAAGGGGCAATTAGTACGTTGACATCAGGGGAGCGTCCATATATGTCCACGTAATTGCACGTAATTGATCTAAAGGTGGGTGTCCACGTAATTGTGGCGCAAAAAAAGCCCTTATGGTTAATAAGGGCTTACTATCAGCAGTTGTAATATTTTTTGTTATGCACCGTCAGACTTGTTTTTTAACCACTGGTCGAACTCGTCTGATTGGATAAACTCTTTAAACATCTCTTCTTGGGCTAGACTTTCGCGGCTGAACTCATATCCTAGCTTTTGTTCTATTTGGCTTAAATTCGCCGCAACTGCAGCAAAATCTCTGCTCTCTAAATAAAGATAATTTAGCATCCAATAATTACCTTCGTAATCAGGCTCTGCATTAATACCTTTCTTCGAAGCGTTAATCGATAGGTCTATTTTGCCCATAGTGTGATGTACATTCGCAGCCAACTCATACAAATGACCATCAGGCCCGAAGCGTTCAATCACGTTATAGATAGAGCTGATGACCTTTTGAAAGTCTTCTTTGACAACATAATAATCAATCAGTAAAAATTGGGTAGAGGGGTCATTAGCAAAGTTATCAGCCAGCAGGGTTAGCTGTTTCATATATTCTTCATCACTGATACTTTGTGCCAGAACCACACCTAAATCGATGATCACGCGCTCTTTCTGCAGACTTTCAGGTAAAGATTTGAGTACTTGGAAGGCTTGTTCAAAATTTCCTGAGCGTCGAAGACTGCCTATTTGATTGAAACTTTCTAGGATGTCTTTATCAATCTTCTTTGAGCCAAGGACACGGCCCAAGAATGAATCGTCAGTATTAATCATCAGGCTGGTGGCTTGCGTTAAAGCATCTGTCATTAATTTGCCGGAAGTTGCCATATAGGTATCAACAATTTTTTGTTGCTCAGACAAGTACAAGATCAGATATTCAAGTCCGCCGTCTTGGTAACTTATCCTGATTAACGGGCGCTCAACTCCACCCTCATTCAGCATGCGCATGAATTGAGCATGAAAATTATCTTGGAACACCGAAGAGAACATGTTTTGTACCATCTTCGTTTGATTTTGCGGCTGGGTAAAACCGCTGACAAAATCATTGATATCTTGCTGCTTGCTCAGAACACGTGTTGCTATGCCAGTACCGATAGTATTTAAATCAATATACTGACTCAATTTAGTGAGATCCTGACGATTTAGAGCATCGACAAAATCTACTGCGGTTTGCATTGATTGTTGCTGAAAACTCACCTTCTGTTGTTGAGCTTCACTACCGCCCATTTGTTGCGCACTCAATGGTGCTGTAGATAAACAAAAACTCGCTAATAACAGGCTTACTGGAAACAATATTTTTGGGTACTTCATACTAATCTTCCTTAATTGGAGGCTTTGGCGCTATCCACCATTTTCTTCACATCATCTAATAGTTTCTTGGCATCGTAGACGATACCGTCTTTAACCGTATATTTAACCCCACCGGTGCGGGTGGGTTGATTGTTCTGGTCTAATTGATAATGACCTGTGCCGTATAGCACTTTAAAGTTGCGTAGCGGATTTTCTTCAACAATCACCAAATCAGCCTTTTTGCCAATGGTAATTGAACCTATTTGGTCGTCCATCCCCAGCGCTTGGGCCCCGTTTAAGGTTGCCGCTTGGATCACTTCCCAAGCATTGAACCCTGCCTCGCGCAACAACTCTAGCTCGCGAATATAGGCAAATCCATAAATTTTGTAAATGTAGCCCGCATCAGATCCGGTAGTCACTCGACCGCCGTGATTTTTGAAATCATTTAAAAACGCCATCCACTGACTAAAGTTATGTTTCCAATTTATTTCATCATCGGTAGTCCAGTCAAACCAATAAGAACCATGGGCATAACGGCTTGGCGTGAAGAAATCCCATAGTGTGGGTAGAGTGTATTCTTGGTGCCAGTCGGCGTTGCGCTCGCGCATTAAATCGCGGCTGGCCTCGTATATGGTTAAGGTGGGATTAATGGTGAAATCTAAATCAATTAACTCATCACGGACTTGTTGCCACTTTTCACTTCCAGGCTTAGCTGCCTGCTCCCATAATTTTCCTGCCTCGGCAAATCGATGCTGTTCATCATTGTAATTGTAGTCAGCGGGATAATTTTGCACGGTTTGGTTTTCAAACAGCGCTTCGGGCAAGCCGTACCAATGCTCCATAGTGGTTAAGCCTAAACGGGCAGAATCCAGAGCATTCATACTCATAACATTCAATTGAGCGTGGTGCATCATGGTGCCAAGCCCCCGTTTTTTCGCCTCATCTAAGGCCGCTTCCATGATCTCCGGCGTCGCGCCGAAAAACTTAATCCCTTTAGCGCCATCTTTGGCTGCTTGTTTTACCCATTTTCGCGCTTGCTCAGCTGTGGCAATGGGCTGTTCGCTACCCATGCCAAATCCAAGGTAAGGAATAATCCGCGGGGCAACAATCTGATTCGATTGACTGCGCTCAACATGGTCCGTGACCCAATCTAAGCCATTGAAACTGCCTGGTTCACGTACTGTAGTGATCCCGTGAGCCAGCCATAGTTTGAATACATATTCCGCTGGAATATCATCGGCGCTGCCGCCAATATGACCGTGCATGTCAATGAAACCAGGCAATACGTACATGCCTTGTAGGTCCATTTCTTGATCACCGGAACGGGCTTCAGGGCGGCCCTGCGATAAAATAGGCACACCGGGATGACCCACATTGACAATATTGGTGATACGGTCGTTTTCAATAATTATATCCACCGGACCACGGGTAGGAGCACCTAGCCCACTGACCATATTCACCCCGCGGAGGATCAAGCGTTTGTAGGGGCCTTGGCCTTCCTCAGCAGTACGCTCAGGTGCAGGAACACCGGGTTTAGCATCGACCGCGAGGCCGACAGCCAATAAACTACACAGTATTATGCGAATAACACGTTTCATCACAAACCTTCAATTTTGGTGAAATAGAGAATTGTTTTTAGACTATTACACTCAGCTAAAGATGCAAAGATATTTACAGTGGATAACTTGCAAACTTAGGCTTTCAATCGAGCCATAATGAACTGTGAGAGGGCAGCACTTATTTGTGGATGTTGGGTGTCTTGGTTAAATAGACAAATTTTAATTTTGCCTAAAACCGGTAAGGTTTTATGTCGAATGATATGCAAACTGTCAGGCACACTAGAACGGGCTAGGGCGGTGATCCCTAGCCCTTGCTGGATTGCCGCGATCAGTCCGTATAAATCAGCGTTGGTATAACTAATGCGCCACGCAGTAGTTTGTTGCTTGAGCTTTTCAATGACTCGGCTTCGATACACGCAACCATCGGGGGCCAAAACCAATGACACACTACTAGCGGATAGCGGCCGTAAATTATCTCCCACCCAAACCAATTCATCTTCGAGAACTAAATCTCCTTGGGTTTGTTGATTGGGATCTACAAGTGCCAAGACCAAATCAAAATCCTGACGTTTGTTGTCATCTAGCAGGTTACGACTCAGCGCCGAGGTAACTTCTAACGCCACATCGGGGTATTGCTTACTAAATTCACCGATAATACTGGGCAACAAAGTTGTGGCAAATTCGCTGGGAATACCTAAGCGTAAGCGGCCTCGTAACGAGGACTGCTCAAACTGGCGAAAAACATCATCATTGATATCTAACATGGATTTAGCTTGTGCTAACAAAATCCTACCGTCTTGATTAACCACCTGCCGTTGTCCAACTTTTTCAAACAGACGCCGACCTAGTTGTTCTTCTAGCTTCTTAATTTGCAAACTAATAGCTGGTTGGGAACGGCCCAATAGATCGCCCGCTTTAGCAAACCCACCTTGCTCCACCACAGTAACAAAGGTGCGTAGATTGTCCATCGACAGCTGTTTCATACGCTTACTTCCGCTAATTCGCATTAATATAGTTAATCTAACTAATTTAATACATTTGAAAAGTTAATGTAAGCATTTGAATTATCAATTTGTTCCAAACCCAGTGGCTTTCTATACTCTTAGCATCAAAAATTAAGGTGTCTTTGCAATGACCAATACAACAGTTCTTCACCCTAAGCATATCGAAGCCGGCGCAAAAATGGTTGATTTTCATGGCTGGGAAATGCCAATCAACTATGGTTCTCAAATCGAAGAGCATCACGCAGTACGCCAAGATGCGGGTATGTTTGATGTGTCGCATATGACCATTGTGGATGTCAAAGGCCCTCAAGCGAAAGGTTACTTGCGCACCTTACTGGCCAATGACGTGGCTAAATTAACTGAAAAAGGTAAGGCACTTTATAGCGGCATGTTGAATGACGACGGCGGCGTGGTGGACGATTTAATTGTTTACCATTTTGACGATACTGACTACCGCTTGGTGGTTAACTCAGCCACCCGTGAAAAAGACATGAACTGGTTAAATGGGGTTGCCTCCGGATTTGATGTAAGCATCACAGAACGTCCAGAGTTCGCCATGATCGCCGTGCAAGGCCCCAATGCTAAAGCCAAAGCGGCTCAATTATTTTCTGACGCGCAAAAAGAAGCGGTAGCGGGAATGAAACCGTTTTTCGGTGTGCAAGCTGAAGACTTGTTTATCGCCACTACGGGTTATACCGGTGAAGCGGGCTACGAAATCATGGTGCCTAACGAAGTAGCTGCTGATTTCTGGCAAAGATTACTGAACGCTGGCGTAGTGCCTTGCGGCCTAGGTGCTCGTGATACTTTGCGTTTAGAAGCTGGGATGAATTTATACGGGCAAGATATGGATGAAACCGTTTCTCCATTGGCAGCCAACATGGGCTGGACAATCACCTGGGAGCCGCAAGACAGAGTTTTCATGGGACGCAGCGCACTCGAAGCCCAAAAAGCAGCCGGTACCGACAAGCTAGTAGGTTTAGTGATGACCGACAAAGGCGTGCTCAGGGCAGGGCAAAAAGTCAAAGTGTCTGAAGGGGAAGGCGTGATCACATCAGGCACCTTTTCACCGACGTTAGGACACAGCATCGCGATGGCCAGAATTCCAGCCACTCAAGACACAACAGCTGAAGTTGAAATGCGCAAGAAGTGGGTTACAGTCAATATTGTAAAACCTAGCTTTGTTAGAAATGGCAAAAGCGTACTTTAATTCACTACCCAAATTCATTAATAATTATTAGGAAAAATTATGAGCACTATTCCATCTGAACTACGCTATGCATCCACCCACGAATGGGTCCGTAATGAAGGTGACGGTACCTTTACCGTTGGTATTACTGAGCACGCGCAAGAATTGCTAGGGGATATGGTATTTATTGAACTACCTGAAATTGACGACGCAGTAGTTGCGGGTGACGACGTGGCGGTAGCTGAGTCAGTCAAAGCGGCATCAGACGTGTACGCTCCAATTACCGGGACTATAGTTGCGATCAACGAAGATTTAGAAAACTCGCCAGAATTGGTTAACTCCGATGCTTTTGGTGAAGGATGGATGTTCCGCATCAAAGCTGACGACGTGACTGAAGTTGAAGGTTTGATGGATGCTGAAGGTTACGAAAACAGTATCGACGAAGACTAATACAGCAGGTTTTAAAGGGGCCAGCGATTATCGTTTGCCCCTGTTTTACAAATCAATATATCAATTTTCTCGACGCATATTTCCAAGTAGCTATTTTTAGCGACGATAAGTGAATCATTAAATTAAGGCAGTTAATCATGTCCAACGTACCATTTTCTCTTGCACAGCTTGAACAAAGCGAAGATTTCATCCGCCGTCACATTGGTCCAAGTGACGCTGAAATGAGCGAAATGCTTGAGTTTGTCGGAGCAGAATCATTGGATGATTTGATGAAGCAAACCGTGCCAGCAGGCATTCGTCTGCCAGAAGCGTTAACCGTGGGCGAAAGCGTTACCGAAGCCCAAGCGCTGGCAGAGCTAAAAACTATCGCGGCGAAGAATCAGATTAACCGCTCGTTTATCGGTATGGGTTACACAGATACCATTACACCTAATGTGATTTTGCGTAACGTATTGGAAAACCCAGGTTGGTATACCGCTTATACTCCTTATCAGCCAGAGATTGCCCAAGGCCGTCTGCAGGCGTTGTTAAACTTCCAGCAAGCCACTCTTGATTTAACGGGTATGGAGTTGGCGTCCGCTTCTTTACTCGATGAAGCCACCGCTGCGGCAGAAGCCATGGGCTTGGCCAAGCGTGTATCGAAAAACAAAAAGGCCAATGCCTATTTTGTTGCTGACGACGTGCATCCGCAAACTCTAGACGTAGTAAGAACCCGAGCTGAAATGTTTGGTTTTGAAATTATAGTGGGTAAAGATGTTGATGCCGACAAGCACGATATCTTTGGTGCTTTGTTGCAATACCCTGGCACCACAGGTGAAGTGAAAGACTTGACCGATATCATCGCAGACTTGCACAGCAATAAAGCTATAGTGGCAGTATGCGCCGATATTATGAGCTTGGTGTTATTGAAATCACCCGGCGAAATGGGCGCTGATGTAGTGCTTGGTTCGGCTCAACGCTTTGGTGTTCCTATGGGCTATGGTGGTCCTCACGCAGCGTTTTTTGCTACTCGTGAAGCCTACAAACGCTCATTGCCTGGCCGCATTATCGGTGTGTCTAAAGATACCCGTGGGCGTCCTGCTTTGCGCATGGCGCTGCAAACTCGTGAGCAACATATTCGTCGTGAAAAAGCCAATTCTAACATTTGTACTGCGCAAGTATTACTGGCCAATATGGCTTCATTCTATGCGGTTTATCATGGTCCTGAAGGGTTAAAAACCATTGCCAGACGAATCAATCGTTTTGCCGATATCACGGCCACAGCCCTGAGCAAAAAAGGCTTCGTGCTTAAGCACAATAGCTGGTTTGACACCATTACCTTATTAGTTGATAACAAAGCTGCCATCATCGAAGCGGCAAAAGCTGCAGGTTTAAACCTGCGTGCCGATTTGGACGGTGCGGTAGGCATTACCTTTGATGAAACCACCACTCGTGCCGATGTGATGGCATTGATCGCAGTATTCTGTGGTGATGATCATGGCCTAAGCTTAGAGATGCTTGACGCAGAAGTGACCACTCAAGGCTCTAACTCACTGCCGAGTGATTTATTAAGAACCCAAGATATTCTGACCCATGAAGTGTTTAATTCGTATCATTCCGAAACTGAAATGTTGCGTTATATCAAATCCCTAGAAGACAAAGATTTGGCCCTCAATCACTCTATGATAAGCCTTGGCTCTTGCACCATGAAACTAAACGCAACGGCAGAGATGATCCCGGTTACTTGGCCTGAATTTGGTAAATTGCATCCCTTTGCGCCCATCGAACAGGCCCAAGGCTATAAAGAAATGATCGACGAGCTAAGTGATTGGTTAATCAACATCACCGGTTACGATGCGCTTTCTATGCAGCCTAACTCTGGTGCCCAAGGCGAATACGCAGGCTTGATCGCCATCAAACGTTACCATGAAAGTCGTGGCGAAGGGCATCGTGATGTATGTCTTATCCCTAGCTCTGCCCACGGGACTAACCCCGCGTCAGCACAAATGGTTAGCCTAAAAGTAGTGGTGGTAAATTGCGATAAAAACGGCAACGTTGATTTAGCCGATTTACGCAAGAAAGCTGCAGAAGTGGCAGACAACTTGTCATGCGCCATGATCACTTACCCGTCTACCCACGGCGTATATGAAGAAACCATTCAAGAGATGTGCGAAATAGTCCATGAATTTGGTGGCCAGGTTTATATGGATGGCGCCAACATGAACGCGCAGGTAGGCGTTACATCGCCAGGTTTGATTGGCGGTGACGTGTCTCACTTGAACTTGCATAAAACTTTTTGTATTCCACACGGTGGTGGCGGCCCAGGTATGGGACCAATCGGTGTAAAAAAACACCTCGAAGCCTTTTTACCCAACCATCAGGTAGTGGATACAGCTAATACCACAGCAGGTAACGGAGCGGTTTCAGCTGCTCCATGGGGCAGTGCGTCGATTTTGCCAATCAGCTATATGTACATCAAAATGATGGGCAGTGCAGGCCTGAAAAAAGCCACCGAAATGGCCATGTTAAACGCCAACTATATCGCCAATAAACTAGACGGCCATTTCGAAGTATTGTATCGCGGTCGCAACAACCGTGTTGCTCACGAATGCATTATCGACTTGCGTCCATTGAAAGAATCCTCAGGGGTAACTGAGATGGATGTCGCGAAACGCTTAAATGACTACGGATTCCACGCGCCAACCATGAGCTTCCCAGTAGCAGGTACGCTGATGATTGAACCAACTGAATCAGAAGCAAAAGCTGAGCTTGATCGCTTCATCGAAGCCATGATCAGTATCCGTCAAGAAATGGCTAAAGTGGAAAGCGGTGAGTGGGATGCAACAGACAACCCGCTACACAACGCACCACACACCCTTGACGATATTTGTGACAACGACTGGAATCGCAGCTACGACAGACAAACCGCCGCTTATCCAGTAGCAGCCGTAGCCAGAAACAAATTTTGGCCAAGCGTAAACCGCATCGACGACGTATACGGCGACCGCAACCTGATCTGCTCCTGCCCAAGCTTAGATTCGTATAGAGAGGATTAGGGTTTTGTAGTCTAGTATTTAAAAATTAGACATTTGTATTTAAAAATAGACAAACTTCGGTTTGTCTATTTTTTTGCCTAAAATAAAGTGCAGATAATCTTTTAGGAACTAATCTGATAAGTCCTAATGGCGCTTAATTACAAACAGCGGAGTTTAAGTGGCTGATCTGCTCTGGACTGAAGCCGTGGCGAAGTAGTTCGAAGTCTTTCATTTGCACTTGAGCTTTTTGGCCTGTACCTATGACTTGATAAATACTACCACTCGCTGTTTTGATTAATTGATTGTGAGCAGAGATTTCTACAATTTTTGATGTACTAATGTAATCGTTGGTAGCGAATCGGTAAGTCATGTCATCAACACAGATACCCCATAAAATTTTTCCAATCGGTTTTTCACCGTCAAAAATAGAAACGATGTGCCAGTCTTTTACTATTGTATTCATTGAAAGCTCACATGACTTTGAATTGATGAGGTAATGATAGCCGAACAAAATTTAAAACTTTGGCAAAACCGTGGAGGTAATCCTGAGTTTTTATAGTAGTTAACCCTAAATGTTCATAACTAATTGTTTTAGTTTAAGTTGTTGAAATGAAATTTTTCCTGTCACATGGATTGCCGCTAACATCCGAGCTGTGAGTCAAAATTGAGTCCATCCAATTTCATTAATAGCAGATTCAAGCAACTCAAATCATATGTCTGATTATGGTTGTGGTAGGCGCTAATTAAACGTAGCCATATAGAAGGAAGCAAGGACGTCTTGAACGCTCTCTATTTGTATTAGCTACTTTAATTTTTTTCCCTGAAAACTCTGGGGTAAGTAATTCCCATTGACTTTGTTATTACTAAAAAATGGCTTAAAACCGCTGTTTTTTCGTAAACAGCTGCCAAGTTTAACTGTTTCGTTACTATGAGGTTAATCATTAAAATTAATGGGTTAGTAATATTGAGATTTAATAAATATCAAAATATATATTTATTTTAATGTTTATTAAATTCTAATAAAAACAACTGGTTAGTTAAAATTTTTACTTGATTTTTGTGATTTTAACTTCTATCACTTTTAAAGTGATAAAACTAATAGGTGAATAAAATGAAAACACTGAAATTCAAGACTCAATCATTCTCAAGTATCAAACAATTTAGTAAAGACGTTCTTACCAACAAGCAATTACAAGTTAACTTGTCCGCTCAGTGTGTTGACCCTGACTTTTTACCTCTTGGGAAATTAGTCGATAAGTTGAGTAAAGTGCTGACGGTAAATCAGGTTGATACGGTAATTATCCCTAATGAAGCGATTTCTAGCAGATATATTCATGAAATTATGACTTTGCTTACTGAGTTGAAAGTCAAAATCACGTTTGAAAAGCAACTAAACAAGGCCGAAGCTAGTAAAATTCCATTGTCTATATTACGCCGTATAGAAAACTAGATATGAGTTCAGGGATGACATACTTCTTACCTTAAGATTTTTTGAAAAAAATAAAGAGAGCTTTATATGATAAAGGTGCGAGATTTAGGGTTAAAAGCTATCGAGCTAATTGAGTTGTACGGTGAGAATTTAGTTGTCGAAAACATGCCGGGGGTTGCTCAAACAATGGAAAAAGGAGATTTTTTGATTGTTTATACGACGCCTTTTTCTGGGGCGGAGTCGTTACCGGGATCTAGAAGCTATATGATTGATATTTGGTATAAAAACAAGAAAGTATTCAGTGAGTACTTCAAAAATTTAGAAGATCTTTACAACTGTCATCGCTCAAAAAGATCCGAATGGACAAAACACCTGTTAAGTTTGAGTTAAACGAGTTTAAATTAAGGGATCATCGGCTAGGTAAAAATTTTTATTTCATGTAAGATGATTTACAAATGAATAAGAATAAGCAATTGGACAGTGCATACACTTTTTACGTGGCTAGGTAATCGCGATATTGAAAACATGGAACAGGAGCAGAACGCTGCTATTGTTTCACTTGCGACAAAATCTGAAATTCCATTCGACAAGATAGTTATTCTTTCCAACAAAGATGAAGATAAGTGGGATTCGTTTGAGCGCTTTCTGAAAAAGCGGATGGCGATGATAAGCCGACCATCTGAAGATATTAAAATCCACTTAGCGCAAATCCAAAGTCCAATTGACTACCAATCTATTTCAATCGAAACAGAAAAGTGGATCACAAAGTTATCTGAAGAGTCTGACATTCTCTCAATTAACCTAACTTCTGGTACGCCCGCAATGACAACGCTTTCTGTGCTTCATGGAAAGGGAAAGTTCAATACACGTTTTGTGCAATCGTCCCCAAAAAACGTTATTGAAGAAGTCGAAATACCACTGGATTTCGGTAAAGAATACGTAAAGTCTGCCTCAAAGAACATTGCTCATATAGCGACCTCATTACCTAAGGTACAAAAGGCGTTTTCAGAGTTAACTGCCAAGTCAAAAATAATGACTGGTGTGGTTGAAAAAGCCAAAAGAATAGCTGCGTCTGAAGTTCCAGCACTTATCTTAGGTGAAACAGGTACTGGTAAAGAGCTAATGGCACATGCTATCCACAAAGGTAGCCTGAGAGGCAATAAGCCTATAAGAGTCGTAAACTGTGGTGCGCTTGCTGAAAATCTAGTTGATTCAACACTGTTTGGTCATAAAAAAGGGGCGTTTACTGGCGCAGATAAAGATTTTGCAGGTCTATTTGAGCAAGCTAACGGTGGAACCTTATTTTTAGATGAAGTTGGTGAATTAAAGCCTGATATACAAGTTAAGCTTCTAAGGGCATTACAGCAAGGTGAAATTACCAGACTTGGTGATACGAAAACCATTAATGTCGATGTGCGCGTTATTGCTGCTACTCACCAAGATTTGACCTCCTTGATTGAACAAGGGGATTTTCGTGAAGATCTTTTTTATCGATTAGCAGTGGGCATTATCAATATGCCACCACTTAGAGATCGACTTGAAGATATTCCAGTCATAGTTGAACAACTAACAGAACAAATTAATGCGTCGGGGGCCAAACACCCAGACTATATAAGTAAAAAAGTTTCCGAAAATGGAATTAAATTTATTTTATCGCAGTCATGGCTAGGCAATATTCGTGAATTATGGAGCACATTGAACAGGGCTTTTCTCTGGACAGATGCAAAATTGGTAGGTGAAAAGGAACTGTCTGACGCGATCATAAATAGAAGATTTGGTGAGCAAAGTAATGATGTAAGGCTGTCTTTTAACGACAAAGTAGATATAGTTCAACTGACTGAAAATTATCAAAAAAAGTATGTTGAAGCAGCATTAAAAGCAAGCGGTAATGTTAAGAAACACGCTACCCAAATGTTGGGCTTAAAAGACCATCAAACGCTAACAAATTGGATGAAGCGATTGGGGATTCACAATGAAAAAGAACAATAATTTCGAATTTGGCATTGCGCTTGCGATATAGGACACAAGGAATAATCAGGAATGAAGCAATCAATGAATTTTGAACACATCCAAACCAAATGGCCTGAGTTACATCAGCTTGCTGCATTTGCAGAAGACTATGTAATAAGTGACCCACAAAGTGCTTTAGTAAAACTACGCTGTTTTGCTGAAAAAGTGGTTGGCTATTTGTACAAGGAGCTTCGCCTACCTGTATTCCCCAATTCTAACATCTATGACAAGTTAACCTCAGACGACTTCACAAGTGTCGTACCTAGTTTAATAACAGATAAACTTCATGCGATCCGTAAAAGCGGTAACCAAGCTGCGCATGAAGGCAAAGTCGATCAACAGCAAGCTATCTGGATATTAAAAGAAAGTTACTTTGTCGCTAGTTACCTCTTTATGGCTTATGCGGGCGGCCAGCAAGAAGACTGTCCTGAATTTACGATCCCAGAACAAACAAAACCTATTGAGCAATCTGGGGCAGAGTTTGTTAAAAAGAACAAACAACTTGAAAAACAGCTAGCTGAAAACGAAGCGCGTTTAAAGAAAGCACTCGAAGAGTTAGAAGCTTCTGAAAAAGCGCAAAAACTTGCACAAATTGAAGCATCCAAGCTTAAACAAGCAATTGACTCTGAAAAAGTCAGCCAAGTGCAATCACTGAATAAGAAAATCACATCAAGCTTTAAGTTTGACGAGGCTGAAACTCGCGCCCGTATTATTGATATGGATTTACGTGCAGCAGGTTGGAATGTTTCACTAGACGAATCTAGCACTGATCAAGTCGGTAAAGAGATAGAAGTCGCTCATCAGCCAACTCCTACAGGCATTGGCTACGTTGATTACGTACTGTGGGATGATGATGGTAAGCCATTGGCGGTTATTGAAGCAAAGCGTACTCGTGAATCGGTTGAAAAAGGCCGCGAGCAAGCAAAAATCTATGCTGATGCACTGGAAAAAGAATATGGTCAGCGCCCTGTAATATTCTATTCAAATGGCTACGACATTCGTATTTTAGACGATGCCCAAGGCTATAACAGCCGCAAGCTTTATGGTTATTACTCAAAAGACTCGTTGCAATACCTTATTAAGCAACGAACTTTGAAAAAAAATCTCAACCAAACGCCTATTGATACCGATGTGGCTGGTCGTATGTATCAAATGGAAACCATATCTCGTGTCTGTGAGCGTTTCACCAACAAACACCGTAAATCTCTTATCGTACAAGCTACGGGTACGGGAAAAACGCGAGTATCTATCGCGCTGGCAAAACGCCTATTAGATGCTGGTTGGGCGAAGCGTGTGCTATTCCTTTGTGACCGTAAAGAGTTGCGTAAACAAGCGGGTAATGCCTTTAACGAATTTACCAAAGAGCCACTATATGTGGTTGGCAAAAGTAAAAAAGAAGCTGCAAGCAGCGCTCGTGTTTTTATCGCAACCTATCCGGGCATGATGCGCATATTCCAAAAGTATGATGTAGGTTATTTTGATCTGATTGTTGCAGATGAATCACATCGCTCCATTTATAATATTTACGGCGATATTTTTAAGTACTTTGACGCGCTAGAAGTAGGTTTAACCGCAACTCCTGTTGAAATGGTATCTCGTTCAACCTGTCAGCTATTCGGTTGTGACTTTAAAATGCCGACGGCGAATTACCCGCTAGAGCAAGCGATAGAAGACGGTAACTTAGTACCCTATAAAATCGTAAGCTTTACCACTAAATTCCTGCGCGAAGGGATCAGTAAAGATAATCTCACCGACGAGCAGATCGCGGAACTAGAAGAGCAAGGCATTGATCCTAACGAGTTAGACTTCGACGCCAAACAAATCGATGAAGCGGTAAAAAACAAAGATACCAACCGTGTGATACTGCGTAACCTGATGGAAAAAGGTTTACGTGATGTTGATGGTCAATTGCCGGGTAAAACAATTGTCTTTGCGCGTAATATCGCTCACGCCGAGCTTATGGCTAACCTATTTGCAGAAATGTATCCGCAGTTGGGTAATAACTTTTGCAGAGTAATTCACTCCAAATATGAACGTGCTGAAGAGCTTATTGACGATTTTAAATCGACAGAAGAAAACAGCATTCGCATTGCCGTATCGGTTGATATGCTCGATACAGGTATTGATGTGCCTGAATGTGTAAACCTCGTATTTGCCAAGCCAATTAAATCGAAAGTGAAGTTCTGGCAAATGATTGGACGTGGTACGCGTTTGTGTAAAGATCTTTATGGAGCAGGTAAAGATAAAACTCACTTCTTGATTTTCGATCACTGGGAAAACTTCGAATACTTCGATATGGACCCAGAAGAAGAGGACGTTAAACAGTCAAAATCGTTAACTCAAAAGCTATTTGAATCACGCTTGTTATTGGCTGAAACCTCACTTAAAAAAGCCGACGTCGCAACGTTTGATGAAGTGATAAAACTCATTCATCAGGACGTATTTTCACTTGATATGAATACCATAGCGGTGCGTGACAATTGGCAGGTAGTTGAAGCGTGCAAAGACGAAAAACACCTCAACCAGTTTGCCCCAGAAACTAAAGCAAGTCTCTATGAACATATTGCACCTCTGATGCAATGGCGCAATATTATGGGCCAGTCAGAAGCGTATAAATTTGATAATGAAATCGCCATTATCCAAACTTTGCTATACACCGATCCAAGCCAAATCGACTTAGCTAGGCAAGCACTAATGGTGAAGATAGAAAAACTACAAATGCACTTAAATGAGGTGCGTGCTAAGGCAAGTTTTATTGCAGATATTCAAAAAGAGGAATACTGGCAGAACCTAACAGCATCAATAGACGGTTTTGAAACACTGGAAACCAGTCGTAAAGCATTGCGTAGCGTTATTCACTTAAGAGAGAAAGGTATTCAACCGCCTTCACAAGAAGTCATCTTAGACATCAGAGAAGATGAAGCTGACTATCAGGTTACGGAACGTCCTACCAAGATAGTGTCGATTGATTATCAGATCTTCCGTCAAGAGGTGGAAAAAACCTTAGCACCACTATTTGAAACCGATAGCGTGTTACAAAAAATACGTGCTGGTAACCCAGTAACAGAAGATGACATTGCTCGCTTAAATGCCTTAGTTCACATTCAAAACCCGAATGTCGATTTAAATACTTTAAAAGAGTTTTACCCAGATTCAACGGCAGGCTTAGACAAAATTCTTCGTACCATTGTTGGCATGGATAAAGAGGCAATCGAGCAAAGCTTTACTAAATTTGTACAGCAAACTCATACCCATATGAATGCCAAACAACAGCGTTTTATTGGTTTATTAAAAAATCACCTAGTGCGCTATGGCGTTATCAAGATTGATCAGCTTTACGATGCTCCATTTACCCAAGTGCATGACATGGGCTTAGATGGCGTGTTTAGTGAAGCGCAAGCCGATGTGATAGAGCAGTTTATTAAACAGTTTGATGTGGAGCTTGGACAAAAATCCACATCAGTAGATAAAGAAATTCAGTTGTAGGTCGAGCGTTTAATTAAACCGTTCGACAAGAGGAAAAGAGAAAATGATCACAGGTCAGCTTAAAAGCAAAATAGACAAACTTTGGGAAGAATTTTGGACGGGCGGTATTACTAACCCGCTAACGGTAATCGAGCAAATTACCTTTTTAATGTACGCCCGTATGCTTGATATGAATGAGCAAGCCGATGAAAAGCGTTTCGCCAGAACGAAAAAGCCGTTTACCCGACGTTTTAATGACAACGAGCAGCATTTGCGTTGGCAAAACTTGCGTCATTTAGGCGCTGAAGAGCTTTATAAAGTGGTTAAGGACGAGCTATTCCCATATTTCTCTAAAGCCAATGACGATGAATCAACCGAAGGCGCTATTTTTAACGAGTTTATGAAAGACGCACAGTTGATGATCCAAAAACAATCGCTATTAGTGAAAGCGGTAGAGATGGTTAACGACTTACCATTAGAAAACTCTGATACCAAAGGTGACTTATACGAATATCTATTAAGTAAGTTAACCACGGCAGGTATTAACGGCCAGTTTAGAACGCCACGTCACATTATTCGTGCAATGGTGGAAATGATGGACCCTGATAAAAACAGCCGTATTTGCGACCCATCAACGGGCACAGGTGGCTTCTTATCAGTGTCTTACGAATATTTACTTGAAAAATACACCTCACCAGAAGGTATAGAACGCGAGCCGCTATTTGATATCGATGGCAAGCCGCTGCTCGACATCAACGGTAAACAGCTTGAAAACGTCTTGTATTCAGGCGATTTAATTGGTGAAGACGCTCGCAAGCACATCGATACCGATATGTTCCACGGCTTTGATTTTGATGCCACCATGTTACGTGTTGCTGCAATGAACCTAGTGATGCATGGTATTAAACAGCCCGATATTCACTACCAAGATACCTTAAGCCAATCTTTCTTAGAGAAGTTTCCAAATGAAGCAAAATCCGGCATGGAAATTATTCTCGCCAATCCGCCGTTCAAAGGCTCACTAGATGAAGAAGACGTTTGCCCAGAGTTACTGCGTAAAGTAAAAACAAAAAAAACCGAACTTCTGTTTGTTGCGCTAATTGAGCGTATGTTACGTGTGGGTGGTCGCTCAGCGACTATCGTGCCAGATGGCGTATTATTTGGCTCGTCTAATGCGCACCAACAATTGCGACAATTGCTGGTGGATAATAACCAGCTTGAGGCGGTAATTTCACTGCCAAGCGGGGTATTTAAACCTTATGCGGGTGTATCAACCGCAATTTTAATCTTCACCAAAGGCGGTACTACCGACCATGTATGGTTTTATGACGTACAAGCCGATGGCTTCTCGCTAGACGACAAACGCACACCAATCAAAGACAACGACCTGCCTGATTTAGTTGCCCAGTTTAAAGCGCGTGATAAAGCTGAAGCAGAAACCGAAGCAAACAATAAAACCCAAAAGGCGTTTTGGGTGAGTAAAGACGATATCACCTCAAATAAATATGACCTTTCAATTAACCGCTATAAGGAAGTGGTTTATGAGGAAGAGCAATACGATCCGCCAGCAGATATTCTTAAAAAACTCGTAAAGCTTGAAAATGATATTCTAAAAGATTTGAAAGAGCTGGAGGGGATGCTGTGAGTTGGCCTTTAGTTAAACTTGGTGATTTAGTTGTTATCAAAGGTGGCGGAACACCCAGCAAAAAAGTCGAGGAATATTGGAATGGTGATATTCCTTGGGCTTCAGTTAAAGACTTAAAGAGTAATGAGATTAGTATTACTGCTGATACTATTACAGAGCTAGGTGTTAAAAATTCGGCTACTAATCTAATACCTGCTGGGACTATTCTTACTGCTACACGAATGGCTTTAGGTAAGTTTGTAATCAATTCTGTGGATATGGCTATTAACCAAGACTTGAAAGCATTGTTTATTAAAGATGTGTCCAAGGTTGAGCGAAATTATCTAGTTAGGTATTTGTCTTCCAAAGCTAAGTACATTGAAGGTGAAGGAAAGGGAGCTACTGTTAAGGGAATTACTTTGGATTTTTTAAAAGAATTAAAAATCCCACTCCCACCACTCGAAGAGCAAAAAAGAATCGCTGCGATTTTAGATAAAGCCGACAGTGTACGCCGCAAACGCCAACAAGCCATCGACCTCGCCGACGACTTCCTCCGCAGCGTCTTCCTAGATATGTTCGGCGACCCTGTAACCAACCCTAAAGGGTGGGAAGTAAAAAGCTTGAAGGACATAGCTAGAATTCAAATAGGGCCATTCGGTACGCAGCTTCATAAAGAAGACTATATAGAAAATGGTATACCACTAATTAACCCTACCCACATTGTAAAAGGGGAAATTATTCCAAAAGCGAACTTAACCATTTCAGATGAGAAACATGCTTCTCTATCAGAATATCATTTGAAAACGGGTGATATAGTTATGGGCCGCAGAGGTGAAATGGGGCGTTGTGCAATAGTAAATAGCAAAGAAGAAGGTTGGATGTGCGGAACAGGAAGTTTGTTCATTAGGCCGAAACAAACAGGCGTTTTTTCAGAGTACTTAAACAAGTTACTTTCTAGTCAAGCAATCAAAAATCATTTGGAGTCAGAATCGCAAGGCGCAACTATGCCCAACTTAAATAAAACTATAGTTGGCAATATTAAGATACCTGTACCTAGTGATGAAGTATTGGAGCAATTTACAGTAATAAAAGAGACTTTTTTGAAAACCAAAAGCTCTGTAATAGATTCTCTGAATGAGCCTTTATTTGAGTCTCTAAGCCAAAAAGCTTTCGCTGGCGAATTATAGCTCTTACTTTAAAACAAGAATAACAAGGACGTTGATATGTCAGAAGAAATTGAACAAGAAGCAACGAAATTAAAGCGTATTACCATTAAAACCGAAACAGGCAGTAAGTGGTTTGATGACCCGGATAAGTTGTTGGCTTGGGTTCAACAACAACGTCAGCTATATGGTTTTCACGGTAATGTTAGTCAGCGTTATCAGATGGCTCAACTATTTAACACATTTGACAACAGTTGGAATAATCTACAACAGCAAATAACTGATGGCTTGCGCCGTTTTAAAAATGACCCAGATAACTATAACAAACGAGTTGAGCAATTTAGTAATAGCTTTTCATCTTACTTAACCAATAAGCAGCTTTTTACGGAGGAAGCACCATTTGCACCGTTTGTGCAACGCCAAGCTAAAAAAAGTGTGGAATTGGGTCTCGCTGCCTTAGCGGTAGCTTTTGATGCTAATGTCTCACCTGTTGATCGCAAAATGTATCAAGGCTTGCAGCAAGCTGATAATTATTTTGCAGGTAGTGAGGACCGAATTAAAGACGAGGCAGATTCATTACAGCAATTAAAAGAGCGCTGGGATGAAGAGCAAACTAATCAGCGAGATAACTGGGTTAACGAGTATCAATTAAAAATTGATGAAGCGACACGTCAAAACTCAAAAGTTGATGGGTTAATCAGTGATTGGCAAGAACAAACTGAAACGCAAACAGCAGACTTAGAAACGCATAAAGAAGAATTTAAGAAAAAGTTCAAAGATGAACTCGCAAATGCCAAAACTGATTTAGAAAACCTGACTAAAACCTATGACGACAAATTAGCACTGCACGCAGCGGTTAAGTATTGGGGTATCCAACAAGATAGCCATAATGACAAAGCTAAGTTATACGCTAAGGCTTTAGGCGCAACGACAGTTGTTGTTCTGCTGACTATTATATTATTTGCAATTTTTGGCTTGGATAAGCCATTCAAGGAAGTAGCTGTTAGCCGCTTAGTAACCGCAGCAGCGATAACAACGTTTGGCATTTGGATTATTAAAATAGTCGGTAACATCTTTATGTCTCATCTTCATTTAGCGACAGACGCTCAAGAGCGCAGAACCATGATTCATACTTATTTAGCGCTCACTCGTAAAGGCCAAGGGCCAAAAGAAGAAGATCGACAACTTATTCTCCAAACCCTATTTAGGCCGAGCACAACCGACATGGTTAAAAATGACCAAGGCCCAACTCAACTTGTTGATTTAATTAACCGCCTATCACCAAAGCAGTAAGGAAACCTTAATGGCAAGAGACTATTCAAAATATCAATTTAATGGACAAGAATTAGGTAAAAATAGGTTAGTTCTTGAGGTTGTAAAACAATACGTTGTCGATCAAAACCCTACTTATAAGGAGCTTTTGGATACATTTCCTGCTGACATACAAGGTTCGCGAGGGCTTTTTATTGAGAAGTCTAAGTATGACGCATTACCTGAAGAGGCAGATGACAAAAAGAATAATCGCTATTTTACAAAAGTTGACGAGGTTATTACTCTTGCAGATCGAGAAGTTTTAGTAACGACTCAATGGGGAGTTGATAACATTGCTCGATTTATAAAAAAAGCAAAGAGCCTTGATTTTGAAATTGGTGAGCCTGCCAATAGTTATGATGATGTGTACTGGTTTTTAGGCGCGTCATATGGTGGTGACGACGATCAAACGGAAAGATTTCTAAGAGATGGAATTTGGCAGAACGGAACCGATGGAAAGTACACCGACAAAGTTCGGGAAATTAATAAAGGCGATAAAATTGCCATTAAATCTGCCTATACACAAACTCACGGTTTGCCTTTCGATAACAAAGGTAAGATGTCATCTGTGATGGATATTAAAGCTATAGGTGTTGTCACAGAAAATTTGAATGATGGCAAGACCCTAAAAGTTGATTGGCAAACCGACTTTAAAAAACTTACTTGGTACATGTACACATATCAGCCTCGAATTTGGAAAGTTGTTCCTAATAACAAAGAAAGAAGAGCTTTGGTTGATTTTACATTTAACGGCGCGAAACAAGATTTCTCAATATTTGTAAATACTGATGAAGAATTTAATGATGTATCTATAACTTCGTCTTCTGACGATTCTTCATTAAACACTATTTTGTATGGGCCACCGGGAACCGGAAAAACTTATCATTCAATTCATGCTGCTGTAAAAGCGGCGGAGCCTGAAATGTTTAATGCTCTTGGTATTGATGAAAGCTTTGGTACAACACCTGAACAGCGATCCGAGTTAACTCGCCTTTACAAGGAACTTTATAATTCAGGGCGCATAAGGTTTGTTACTTTCCATCAAAGTTATGGCTATGAGGAGTTTGTAGAGGGGCTTAAAGCATCTTCTGATGATGGAAATATATCTTACGATGTGGAAGATGGCGTTTTTAAGAAGATTTCTGTTCAAGCTGAAAAATTTTTAAAACCTAAAGAAGCTGAGTCAAATTATAGCTTTGAAAAAGCATGGCAAGTATTTACTGAGCAGTTGTCAGAAGAAGAGTTTGTTGAAGTTCAAATGTCTAAAACATCCTTTAAGGTTTTAGACTTTAACGATAGTCGGATCTTTTTTGAGAAAAAAAGCGGAAGCCAAGATCACACTTTAAGCATTTCTACGTTGAGGGCTATCTTTGAGGAACGGCGTGAGTATACCTCAGGGTTAGGTGTTTACTATCGTCCATTAGTTAAGTACTTAAAAGAACTTAGCGAACCAGAGCAAATGTCTGCTATAGAACGCCAAAACTTTGTACTGATTATCGATGAAATCAATAGAGGCAATATTTCAAAGATTTTTGGTGAGCTAATTACATTGATTGAGCCATCAAAGCGTTTGGGTCAATCGGAAGCTATCGAAGTCACCTTACCATATTCCGGCGATAAATTTTCAGTGCCGGATAATCTTTACATTATTGGCACGATGAATACCGCTGATAGATCTTTGGCACTGATGGATACAGCCCTTCGCCGCCGTTTTGACTTTGTTGAGATGATGCCAGATTACAATGTTCTACATGACGAAGAAGGTTTGCCATTCAAAGTTGAAAGTGAGGGTTTTAAAATAGATTTAGTAATGCTATTGCAAACACTGAACAAACGAATATCTGCACTTTATGACAGGGAACATCAGCTAGGGCATGCGTTTTTAATGCCTGTTGTGAAAGCCGTTGCTGCTGGTGACGATGAGAAAGCGCTTCATGAATTGAAGAGCTGTTTTCAGAACAAGATAATTCCATTACTCGCTGAATACTTTTTTGAAGATTGGCAAAAGATTCGTTTAGTGCTTGGTGACAACCAAAAGCCAAAAGCTTATCAACTTATTAATCAGTTAGATGTCGATTACGAGGTGCTCTTTGGTGATACTGAGGATGTTGGTGACATCACCGATGGCGTTCAAGATTATAAGTTGATTAAAGCTGACTCTGAGCTTTGGACTGCTCCTTTGACCTATATAGGCATATATAGCGTTGGCAGTTTACCAAAGGGTGAAGGTTAACTAACTCAGCATGATTAAGGGATTAAAGCGACAAAAAACGACAAACATTACCGTATTTGAGTATGGACTCTTAAGTGCTAGTTCTAAAGCGGCTGAAAAAGATAATGTTGAAGCAATATCGGAAGATGCTTTTGAATATCTTAAAAAGTGCTGTTTATGTGATGAGTCGGAATCACGTTTTTTAAAGCTGAAAATTGCGCATGGCATGGAAGTGCTGCAAGTGCAGAATTACGCTGGTGTAGTTCTTTGCCCTGATGGAACACAAATAGAAATACTCCCCAAAATCGCTAAAGCAAATAATCAAGAACGTGCAGCTACAGAAGCGCAAAAGTCCTTGTTAATGATGCTTAAATCATTAAAGCAGTTTCGCCACATTGAGACTGAGGTTGCGAGCATTAACAAGCAAAAAATGCCATTGATGGAAATTTTTATCGCGCAGTTTTTAAATGCGGTAAATGTTCTCGTTAAGAAGGGCGTAAGAAGTGATTATGTTCGAGAGCAAACTAATAGCGTTTATCTAAAAGGCAAGCTTCTACACAGCCAACAACTTAAACATAATTTTATTAATCGCCACAAGTTTTATGTTGAATACGATGCTTATTTGATGGATAGAGCGGAAAATCGACTTATTCATTCAGCACTAAAATCTGTCGCCTCATATACCAATGTGAATAAGAGTAAAAAACTATCTCAGGAGCTGCTGTTTGCTTTTGATGAGGTGCCTCGCAGTTCAAACTACAAGAACGACTTTTCTAGTGTAAAACTGCAACGAGGCATGCAGCACTACGATGTGCCTTTAAGTTGGACAAGGCTTATATTGGAGGGCTACTCACCTCAGTCAATGTTAGGTGATAACAATGCTTACTCGTTGTTGTTTCCAATGGAAGCTGTATTTGAAAACTTTGTCGCTAAATACCTAAAGCAACGAGTGACAAACCCTCAAAAGCTATCTTCTCAAGTACAAAGTAAATCACTGGTAACTTATGGTGATAAGAGCTATTTCCGACTCAAACCTGATTTATATCTTAAAGATTTCATAGGTATGGATACGGTATTAGATACCAAGTGGAAGTTAATCAATCAAAATAAAAAGTCTGGCAAAGATAAGTTTGGTTTATCTCAAGATGACTTCTATCAAATGCTGGGTTACGGCTACAAGTACCTTAACGGTGAAGGTGACCTCGTTTTGATTTACCCTAAAACAGATAGTTTCGATGAACCTCTTGAGCATAGCTTCAATTACGACTATGAAAATAGACTGAAATTAAGGGTACTACCTTTTGACGTTAGTCCTTACCGAGGAAGTAATGGCAATGAACGAATTGATTTAAGTTTATTAGGCATTAGCAATAAATAAGGCGAAGTATGAGCCACAGGATACTAAAAGGAACACAATGAAAATTAAATCGCTGAGTATTCAGAATTTTAAAGGAATAAAGGAAAAGGCTGTATTACCAGTAGCTCCTATTACCTTATTCTTTGGAGCAAATAGCACAGGGAAGAGTGCTGTGTTACACGCGTTTTTATATCTTTATGAAGTTATTGCAAAAGGAAATTACGACCCCTTGGTTAGTAGTATTGCAGGTGAACAGTTGTATTTTGGTGGATTTAAAAACCTTGTTCATGGAAAAGACCTTAATCAAGTAGTTACTCTTGGCGTATCGTTAGATTTTAGCCAAAGTGATAGTGATGTGTGGGATGACTATTTATCAGACTCTGAAAGGTGGCTGCTGGAAACAAATCTAGGTTTTTATCCTGACTCTGACGCGCCTGAAGTTAGCTTTGAACTTGACTTGAAATGGGACAACTTAAAAAAAAGAGTATTTATCAGTCGCTATGAATGCAAAAGTAATGGGACTTGTTATTTTAAAATTCAGTCTCAAGAAGGGAAGCCTGATAGCCAAATAACCCATTATCAACCCCTGCCGCACTGGCAAATTGATGATGCCTTTCAACTTGAGAGTGTTTTTGAATCAGGTGAATGGCAAGATGTTTCACTTAGTGGTCAGAACTCTTTGCCAGATATATATAAGCGACTTGATTTATCAGGAGCTTCTGTAGATTGGTCAAGCATATATGAAGAACACCCTTTAATTGCCAAGTTATTTGCAGAAGGAGCATTATCCCAAGCTACTTTAGCACCAATGAAACTGTTGGTTAAGAAGCTCGAAAATATGTTTCATATCGGGCCACTGCGTGTTGTGCCATCTCGTTCACTTGCCCTCTCGGCAAAAACCAATACAAACAGATGGTATGATGGCAAAGCAGGATGGGATCTCTTTGCATATAGCGGCAACAGTTTCCAAGATATCGTTAATGAAAAGTTTAATGCACCTTCTTATTTTAATTCAGGCTATAAATTTACAACTGAATCATTTGGTGACTCAACAAACTTAGACAAAAGAGTCGTAGTACAGGAGGTTTCTTCGGGTGTTTCGTTATTACCTTCGAGTGTTGGAGTTGGCTTATCTCAGGTATTTCCGTTTGTTGTAGCGACTAGTCTAGATAAGGACTTACTTATTGCATGCGAGCAACCGGAATTACATATCCATCCCAAGTGGCAGTTGGCGTTGGCTGATATGATGCTATCTGCTATTAATCAAAACCCGGACCGAATATTCTTTATTGAAACGCATAGTGAGCATATTCTGCTGCGTTTGCTCAAGAGAAGACGGCTTACTGCTGAAGGTGAACTTGATGAGCGAAGTTTTCAGTGTTTAAAAGCAGATGTTCAAATAATTTTTTGTGAACAAGAGAACGGCAAAACAAAGCTAATACCGATTAAAACAACCGATGAGGGAGACTTTGACGCGCCGTGGCCTAATGGCTTCTTTGAGGAAAGAAGGGAGGAACTTTTCTAATGCTTCATTTAGAGTTTGCTGTTGCTCCACACGAAGTTACTTCTTTACATCATTTATCGATAATTGAGGCCAGAATGGGCTTTGAAAAAGGTGCCCTTTTATCTAGGTTTCCTAATGGATGGTTTCGAGAAGTTTCTGAACACCTGCGCCGAAATGTTGCTGCAAATAGAATTGACCGTACTACAGAAAAACTTCGGCAGATTAAAAATAATAAATTAGTAGCTTTTCAACGGGATTATGTTGGTGATGACTGGGCGCATGCAGCTCAAAATAGCCATGTTCAATCTCCATTTCATAGGGTGATCGAAGAGTCATTGAATGCACCTCCTCATTTAATATCTTCCATTGAAGATTTAGAGGAAGGTGATTTCGTTTTTGCTACACAATACCAGCGAAATGCTCAATCAATCGCAAGTGCAGCGCAAGCTTTGCTTAACGGAGCAGAAAAAGTAACGTTATATGACCCTTACTTTTGCCCAACAAAAGTAGGTTTTCTAAACACTTTAAAAGAATGCATGAATCTATGTAGAAAAGCTGATGTTGAATTTCATATTTTCTCTGAAGAAGACCGAAAACCAGATTGGCAACTTAGGCTAGGTTCTTTATTGGCATTAAAGGAAGATCTTCCCGCGAACATTCGTTTATTCTGGTACTGTGTCGATGATAATGGCTCAGGGTTCTTGCACTCTAGAGGACTATTTACTTCTAAAGGTGGACTCGTTTATGACCGTGGTTTTGAAGAGCCTAGTGACTTAGCACAAAGAGTTGAATTAACCGATGTTACGCCTATGCCAATCGGATTATTGACTGAAAAGGCAAGAGCATTCAATACAGCACAACAGTATGAGCAATTTACGTTAGTCAGAGACGTTTGGTCATCAAATTAATAAGCGATGTACTGCTACTAGGTGTAAAAAGGTAATAAATATTACTTTTAAGTATTTTATATTATCGTGTGTGTGCATTTGGTTAAGCTAAGTTGCTGAAAATTAAGTTATTTTATTTTGGCATCTATTGTGCATTTATAGGTAAATTCAAATTATAAGGAAGTGAAGTAAATGCCTGAAATACAAAAAGTTAGTTTGAAAATTCCTACTGTTTGGAATTGTGATGTTAAAGTCGATGGGAATAAAGTTGAAAGGTTGCTTTATCCAGAAATAAATACTGAGATTCACCTAGCTAATACAAATAATGCAGGGGTATTGCTCGCTACTTCTAATGCTGGTGCTTACCTTGAGCGTTTTCTGGTAGTTAAAAGTAGTAAATGTGATATTGACGCATATCCTGATTTACCTGTTTTGAAAGTTAAAAATTCAGCCGCTTTTAACGCTATTTCTTCTGAGACGGAAGTGATCTGGTTAAGGTCACCAGCTTGCTTTATCCAAGGAGTAACTCCAATTGATATCGCTAAATCATGGATTAATAAATTCAGTTTTAAGGAAGAAGATCTGGAGTTAGGTGTACATGGCCTCAGAACGCCCCAAGTGGGAGCGTTGCATGCCATTTCTGCTGAGTTTTCTAAGAGTAACATTGGACCTAGCACCGTAGTTTTACCAACAGGTACGGGTAAAACCGAAACTATGCTATCTACTGCTATTTATCATCGGTGTAGAAAGGTACTGGTATTGGTTCCGTCAAATTCACTTAGAGATCAAATAGGTGAAAAATTCAAAACGCTAGGATGCCTAAAAGAGCTGGGAGTTATTGAGAAGGATACTCTTTATCCAGCAGTGACAAAGATTAAACATGGTATCAAGTCTAGCGATGACGCTAAACAGATTGTAGAAAATTCGAATGTCATTATCGCCACACCTCAAATTCTTAATTCCAAGTTCTCTAAAGCTGGTGTTTTAGATGTTTTATGTGAGGGCTGTGATTATTTGTTTGTCGATGAGGCTCATCACATCTCAGCTAAAAAATGGAATGAAATTAAAGAAAAGTTTGCTGGGAAACGTGTTTTGCAATTTACTGCAACGCCATTTCGAAATGATACTGAGAGTCTTGGTGCCAAGATTATTTATAACTACACAATGGGTGAAGCGCAGAGAGCTGGCTATTTCACAAGTGTCCAATTAGAACCTGTAGAAGAGTACTTTCAGGAGCAGATGGATGAATCTATTGCTGATAAAGCTTTAGCTTTGCTTAAGAAGGATATTGGTGACGGTTTTGATCATTTGATGATGGCTAGGGTTCGCACTAAATCACGAGCGGAGGAAGTATATAAACTTTATAAACGCCTTGCTCCCGAATTGAACCCCATACTTGTTCACTCTGACTTGACAAAAACAGAACAAAACAAACGTTTAGACTTGTTAAAGGCTAAAACTTCAAAGCTTGTAGTATGTGTTGATATGCTTGGGGAAGGTTATGACCTTCCTAATTTAAAAGTAGCTGCAATTCATGATCACCATAAAAGTCTTGCTATCACATTACAGTTTATAGGTCGCTTTACGCGAGTGTCGAGCAAGGAAAAATTAGACGTTGCAAAGGTTGTCGTTAACATCGCTGATCCCGGTGTAGAGGGCGCACTTCAAAAACTTTATGCTTTAGGTGCTGACTGGGATGTAGTGCTTAGGCGATTATCGGAGAATCAAATAGAGAGGGAAGTCCGCTTACAGGAAGTAGTTGATTCGTTAAAAGGTGAAGGTGATTTACATGATCAGTTATCACTTTGGAATTTACGACCATCTCATTCCGCTATGTTATTTAAAACCGATTGCAACAACTGGCAGCCAGAGAAATTTAAAGAGATAGATTTTGCTTGTAATGAACATTGGCATTCAATCTCAGTAGAAGAAAATATATTGGTGCTCCTCGCTGTCAAAAGTACGGCAGTAAAGTGGGGGCATTTCAAAGACATCAATGACATTAACTACAAAATATTAATCGCTCATTGGGATAGTGGTAGAGATGCGCTGTTCGTTTATTCTAATGACTACAAGAGCTTTAAGGTTGAAAAATTAGTTGAAAAGCTTTGTGGCGAATCATCATTCGTTATGTCTGGAAAGCAGATATTTAATGTTCTCAATAATATTGAATACCCTTTGGTTACCAATCTTGGCTCTGCACAGAATGGAGCTATTAGCTTCACACAGTTTTTCGGTCCAAACGTAACAGAGGGGCTGAGTGCAGTTGAAAAGTCTGCTTCTACTTTAAGTAATATAGCGGCTTTGGGATATGAGAATGGAGACAAAGTTTTGTGGGGATGCTCGGAGAGAAAAGGAAAAGTATGGTCTCCGCAAGCAGGAACGATTGCTGATTGGTTAGATTGGGTAAAAGATGCTTGGGATAAAGTAGCTAATGGAAGTACCGATGAAGCGAACATTACACGAGACTTCTTGCGTCCGACTAAGATAGAAAAGCCTCATAACTCTAAACCTATTTCTATTCAGTGGGGTGAACAACTTCAGCAGAGGTTTGAGGATGGAGTTAGGATCTATTTTGGTACTGTATTCCAATATTTGTATGAGATTGATTTAAAGGTAGATTGGGACGAATCAAACAATAATCCAAAACTAGTTTTCCAATCTGAACTATATTGCTCTGTTTACGAATTGATAATTGATGGAGATTTACCGAAAGGCTACGAATATAAGTTAATTGAAGGCGATGAAATAAAGATCCAAATTGGCAATTCAGAAGAAATGCCTCTGATGGAAGAAATGTTGAAAGACCCAATATTTATTTATTACGCAGATGGATCGTTTTCATATAATTGCTATTGGGTAGAGGTAAAAAATAACATTGGTGAGTTTGATAGAGAACATCTAACTCCCGTTAAGTGGACAGTAGATATTACAAATGAATCGATGGGGGCAAGTCAAAAAGCAGACAGTGTGCAGTATCAAACTTGGAAAACAATTGAGGATGAATTCGATATCATCATCAATGACGATGATAGTGGTGAGGCTGCTGATTTAGTTGCGCTTAGATCTCTACCAGACAAAATCATTTTAAGTTTGTATCACTGTAAATATTCGCACGGAGCAACCCCCGGAAGGCGTTTGAGTGATTTATATGAAGTATGTGGACAGGCTCAGCGCTCAGTCCGTTGGAAGCATGTTGGATTACCTTACGTTTATAAGCATATTAAAAAGCGGGAATCTGCTTGGAGAGGGAAAGGAAACAGTAGGTTTTTAAAAGGTAACATTGCAGCATTAGAAAACCTGAAAAATAGATCAAGAACAACACCCGTTGAGTTTCAGGTGACTATTGTGCAGCCCGGCGTACTTAAATCATCAGTAACTGAAGAAATGTTGAAGTTACTGGGCACTACGGAACTATTTATTAAAAAGACAACTATGGCAGAACTGCAAGTTTGGTGCTCTGGATAGCTTGATAACACAAAATAAGGATTATTTATGGAACTGACAAGACAATCTAAAATTTGGGGTTATCACTATGATCGGTTTAAGCATAAAGAGCAAAGTTATGTAATTCAAAATCAAATATTAGCGGATTGTATTGGTATTGGAGCTGGTAGTTCTCGATCTAAAGAAAGACCGATAGTAGGCTTTAACTATGGAAAAGATAACGGATATCAACTCTTAACGTACTTAACGGAATTGGCTCTAGGTTTTAGGAGATTACCGTGGTGCCAAGATAGGAATTACCGTAGAGGAGTATACAATGAAGAAAAATATATCTATGAGATTTTAAAGCAACTCGATCCGAACACAATTGAACAGTTGGTGAGCGAGGTAAAAACGATTTATGAACATACTCAAGCTGAATTAAGTAAAGTGGGTTTGAGTAAAGTAAAACTTGTTCGCCATATTGCAGCTAAAGACAACAGCTATGCTCAAACAATTATGGGAATCAGAAGTTGCGCAGAATTACTAGGTAAAAACGACATAGAATTTGAAATGGATATATTAAACTCCTTTTCCTGTGAGGATGGAGCATATGGTCATTTATCGGATGTTCAAATCTATCATGAATTTGATGCCTCAGACGTTCTGTATTGTAGTAGCCTCCTCCACAGTGGTGAAAAAGACCGTATATTCATGGAAAGTGGTGAGTGGGTGGTAATCAATCGGTCAGCAAATGGGATCGTTAGTTTGCCAACTGACTCGGTGACATATGATAAAACTAAATGGTCAGATGGGCTTGAGCTAGAGTCGAACAAACGTAAGGCTCAGGAAATCCTTGAAGAACGCACGCCATTTCATATTAGGCAGGAGAGGGAGTTTGACATGAGATATGCATCTCTTGGAAAACACCCTAAATGGAAAAGAAAACTAGCTGAAATTTTACTTAAATGAAAAAGTAGAGTTTAGTTTTCGGATGATCAGATCGGTATGTCGCTGTTGTTTCAACAGCGCTTCCTGCACAGCGTCAACATCAATATCTTCATAATCACGTCTGTCATGAGCTATATAGGTATCAACGTTTAGAGAATAACCATGTTTGATAACTTTATTTGGTGTCACTAATTCAAGTTTTATTGATTGACTGTTCTGGTTTCGATAGGCTTCGGCGATGTCGTCAATGGACGTTAGAATGTTTATCCCTGCATCTGGGGTATAGCAATTTCTAGCGTCAATGAAGGTAATTTTGTCCTTGTTAGACCTTTTTTTATTAAGGACAATAGCGAATAAAGGAACTGTTCGAGCATCAAGCAGTTTAGGTGGAAGTTGAATAACAGCATCAATTTGATTGTTATCGACTAATTGTTTTCTGGAATGAAAGTCAGAGTGCCTGCTAAGCGGTCCTTTGGCAGTAATAATAACGGCCTTACCAGAGTCATTTAGCGAATAAAGCATGTGATGAATTAACGCGTGCTCCCAAAAGCGAGACTTCAAAACAGCTTTAGGAATTCGGTTTTCTTCATAGTCTCCTTTTAGTTTTTTGCTGCTATCACCAGTAATGTCCTCTATTTCAGAATATATGCTTGGTTGAAGCAAAGTTATCGCATAATCAAATTCACCCTTTTTGACGTTGGCTACAGGAGTAAGTGCAAACGAGTTTATGGTGTTTAGTTTTTGAACTCCCGCTATAAGCAGTTGATGCCTGATATAGCGTGAGGATTGATTAACGCTTTCAGTGGTTATAGATAAATTCTGGTTTTGTAGAGCAAAATCAACTATGGATTCTCCTGCTATTGCGTATGGATCATAAACACGGCTTTTGGGTTTTGGTTGCAATAGTTTTGTATATATCTTGGCGAAATTAAAAGGCAGTGCTTGATATGAAAATTCCGCTGCAAATTGATCTGGTAAGTTCATTGCCTGAAGGCGCTGTAAAACCCTATCGTAAAGCGTGACACGATCCTGCCGAGATAACTTTTGGATGTCTGAATTATCACTTAATTGAAAAACTTCGTGAAATACAAGTGCTCCATCGCTGTTATTGGTTAACTCTACAAGTTCATTTAAAAAAGCTCTTAGAGCAGGAGTTAGTAACTCATTGGTTGAATACTTTCTAACTGTTGCCAAAAACTCATGGTTCGACTTTTTCTGCTTGCATTCGGTTATTAAGTTATCCAAGTTTGGAGATTTTACTAATACACAAGTAAGAAGAGTAAGATAAAGATCTCGTTCATGGATTGTATCGTTGGTAAACCCAACATACTTGTAGGACTGAATGACGGTAGATACAAGGCTTTCGATTACATCATTATTCATTTTAGTGAACTCCAGATAGCTTCTGAAAATTTCTCCAGCTCTTGTTCTCTTTGTTTTATCAGTAACTGTTGTAAATGCTTTTCTTTCTTAATACTGGTGTCTAAATCAACTAGCATCTGCTGGTGCTCAATTGGCAGTTCAGTTGGCAATTTTAGTTCGAGAAGCCTTTTTTTGGAAAGCGTACTCTGATAACTCCCGCTGCTATTGACCGTAAACCAGTTTTGAACAGACGCACTGTTTAAAAATACTTCTAAATACTCAGGCGACAGTTTTGAAGAGTCATTAACTGTAATAATCAAAAAGTGCTGATTTGCTACAACATTGTCGGGTAAGTTTTTCAACAGAAGTGCAGTTTTGGTGTGGCCTTTGGCAACAAGTAAAATCTCATTCTCTTGCAATGTTTTTATTGTGCGACTTGAATCGATATTGGTTCTAGTAATATTTGCCCAGTCTAATCCCGCAAGCGTAAGATCTTGAACATCTCTAAGCTGTATGACTTGATATTCACCCTTGTCACTACTCTCTATTGCCTTGCTAAAAGTCCAACCCGTTCTAACTTTTATTATTGATTTTTCTTCAGTCATCGACACGCACCTTTGATTAATATCTATATGCTACCACCTTAAACTCACTTTTGCAGTGAGAATTTGACAGGGCATCGAAATTGATCAACAATTGATCTTGCATTAACTCACTGTGGGGGTGAGAAGTGTCAAATGGCGAAAACTGTACGCAGTTTTCATTTATATGGTTTATTAATATGGCACGAGGAAAATCCACCAAAAACATTACTGTTGCAAAGCGCAATAAAAGAATTAAGGAATGGGAAGCAGCCAACGCAAAAGGCTCAAAGTATATTCCCTTTATTGATCCCAGAGATATCAGGTCGGACGGGAGTAAAGGTCGAGTCCCTGACTATGAAAATAAAGGTCAAGACAAACGTGTTCTCTCAACCAATGAGAGGTTATATGCTTATATTTTAATGTTTGATGACCGAATCTTATGGTCAAAAGAGCAATATCCGCTTCTACCTATTGAAAGGTCCATTGCGATTGCTAAGCGGTTGAAGATCAGACATCCCAAATATCCCGGTACAAATGTAGATGCCGTTATGACATCTGATTTTTACTGTGGAAAATTTGATGGCTATGAAGTTGTTTACTCGATTAAAGATGATGAGAAAATTAAATCATTAACTGACCGTCAAAAAAAGAATCTAGAAAATAAAGAAAAGATCCAGAGAGCTTTCTGGGAATCGCTAGGGATTAAATATCACTTAATTCACAGCTCAACTTACAAAAAGTCTATCTTTGCAAGAAATTTGGTAAAGCTTGCCAAGAGTTTAAAAATTTCATTTGAGCTAGAGCTAATTCGAAAACGCTGGCTGAAATCATTTTCAATTAACCTAAGAAATACTCGTGAAAGACGACTAAGCTTTTTGCTCAACGCAACCTCAGAATCTATGGGGATTGAGTACCATCAAAGTGTTTCGTTATTCAATCATTGTCTTTGGCATAAATTGATAAAAGCAAATTTAAATATCCCGCTTAGATTTGAGAACTTGGTGTCTGACTTTGACATTCAGGTGGTTGCTCATGACTGAACTTACTCAAAATATAATGGTTAAAGATTTGCTTGTGCCTGAGCAAGGTTCTGAATTAAGAGATGCTTCTATCGTTATCTTGATTGATTCCAAGGAAGATAAAGTATTTGTCATTGGCCTAAGTGACAATACTAAACCAAAAGCAATGCCTTATAGACTGCTGTTAGAAGAGCTAATTCAAGGGACGATTAGAAAGGGATCTTTTGAAAAAACAGAGTATTGGAAAAAAGTTGAGGAGTCACTTGATGATAAAGCTCGTACCAAGAGAGATTTAAAATTTGAGGTGATCAAACCGTTGGTTGAAAACTTAGACTTGTTTTTACGTAAGGGGAGTTATGGAAAAGGTTTGGTCAACAATTGTCTGGAGTTAGCGAAAGAAAATGGTTTAAAACAAACGACTAGATATCAAGTATATCAGTGGCTCTATCGTTATTTAAAGTGCAGAAGTAATAAAAACTGTTTTCTTAGAAAACCGGGAACAGGAAAAGGTAAGGATAAAAAGTACTCGAAAAAAACAGGGCCTAAGCGTGAAGAGGGGAATGTCTGTAACGGCAGGATGAGAGAGGAACTAGACAATAAACACATCAAGTCTATTATCCGAGAATTTTACGAATGTGATTCACCCATTCCTATCACCGAATGTTGGACTGAATATCACAATAAGTATCAATGTGACCCCGTATATGACCAGTTTACGGGGGAGTTTTTGAAATATGAGGAAAGAAAAGGTGAGCTATTTATAGGTAAATTTCAGTTCCTTGAATATGCATATAGTTTGACCAGTGATAATCGTCACCGAGTAATGAAAGCACAAGGTCTTTTTGATGAATATAACAAAAATATTAAAGGACTGAGTGGTGAAATTCACGAAATATTTGGTGATGCGCCGGGGGATTATCAGGTTGATGAAACTCCTTTAGCTATAGAGCTTGTTGATGAGTTTGACAGAAATAGAAGGTTAGGTAGACCTACTTGTTACTCTGTAATTGATATGTTCTCTAGGGCGTGGGTGGGTTTGTTACTGACATTTGCGAAGCCATCGGCTCACACTGCAAGAGAAATAATTTTCATATCTTGTAGAAACAAAGAAGTATTCTGCAAAGAAATTGGTGTAAAGCTAAATGAACCTTGGTTGCCTGAGGGCAAGCCTGCAAGGATCATAGTAGATAATGCCGAGTTTGCTTCTTCTTTAACTGATGCTTTTAGCGCAGATGCAAATATCGAAGTGTTGTTTAACAAAGAAGGTAATTCACAGGAAAAAGGGCTAGTAGAGCGCAGACACAAAACCTTGGAAGAGTTTTTATTTGGGCGAATTCCGGGGGCGATTAGTAAAAAGTATGTAAAGAATTATCTAGCAAGAAGAGTCAGACGCAACGCTGTTCTCAACATAAGAGAGCTATATCAAATACTAATCGATTTTATAACGCGCTTTAATAAATTTTACCCGCTAAGTACGTTGCCTCTAAGTAAAGAGATGAAAGAAGACGGGGTAAAGAATATCCCTAATGAAAAATGGCTTTGGGGCTTAGTTCATAGGGCTGGTGACTTACAATCAGTGGATGAAGATGAACTATTTATGCAATTACTTGAAAGTGCTCAAGTAACGGTTAAGCGAGACGGTCTATTCCTACAGGGGCGATACATCAGAACCTTTAAAAAGCGCAGAACATCTCAGGGGTTGCAATACTCCTGCGACTGGGCCTTGAAGAACTTCTTATATGAGAAGGAAGTAGGTAAGACATACGACTGTAAGTTTATGCGTTATTCAATGAGTCGGATATGGATTGTTACTGACTTTGGTTTTCAGGAAGCCGTTTTACACCCCAATGATGCGAGTTTTGAATGGTGGAGTGCTGAGTGTATTCAAGACAAAAAGATCGAAGAAGCGATAGAAAAAGAAGTGCAAATGGATCAGTACCATCAAGAGCAGAGTAAAACAGTGGTAAATGCAAAGGCCAAAGTTAAAGATGCAAAAAAAGAACAAGCCCAAATAACTGTTAATGCGGCAAATAGCCAAGACGTGTCATCTAATCGTTTACAGGCAATTGACAGAGAGATTGTAGGGTCGAAAGAACAGTTAAATAAATTCACTAACCAGAACTATCAAGAGGATAAAGATATAGAAGACAACTCTTCTTCGAAGCAAGTTCAGAACAATGAAAGTTTAACGAATGAAACGGCAAGTTTATTTGCTGATAAAACAAAAATGAGTAAACGGAGAAGAGGATAAAGATATGACATACAAAATCGCAAAATATACACCATCGGACAATCCAGACTATAAAGGTAACCCATATATTGAGAGTTTGCCGTTAAGGCTTAACCCTGATGATTTTTGGGAAAGAGTCCAAGACGAAGCTTATGCACCTGAAGATTTATCTAAATTTAGTACAGAGACACTAGAGGGTATGGCGTCAAATATCATGGAGTCCGTTTGTACTACGTCCATTTATTATGACGTGTACTGTGATTTATTGGGGACCATTAAGGTCGGTTACAAAAACAGAAACCCTTTAAATGAAGATGTTAAAAAGTGGCAACAAAAGATAGCTACGACAACATATAAAAGAACTCGCACTACCGCACCATCGCTAAAATTTACAGGTTATTCAGGCTTAGGAAAAACGACCCTTGTAGACTCGGTTCTAGGTTTAATCGAGCCAGTTCTAATCCATCCATCTGATGGTCCGCTGAATGAAGAAAGAGTTCAAATTGTATATCTTAAGGTCAATATTCCCGGTGATTCTAATACCAAAGATATTTGTTTGGATTTGTTTGAGCAAATTGATGGGATTTTAGGGTTGAAAGGGAAAGACAGCTACCACTCCATGTATTGTGACAAAAGCCGCTCTGATTGCATCAAAGGGTTGGTTAAAATTTGCACAACTCTTTTGGTTGGGATGATCATTTTTGATGAAATGCAAAATATATGTACCGCCGTTGCAAATGAGAAAAACCTAATTTTTAAGTTTTTCGACAAACTGACTAACGAAGCCAAAGTTCCTACGTTAAAAATTGGTACTTCAAAAGCAAATAAACTTACTGACAGCGAGTTTTCAAACGCTAGACGTTTAGGCATTCCTTACGATTGGAAGAATTATACAATAAATGATACTGATTGGACTACATTGGTGGAATATGCATGGAGTTATCAACTTTTGCCAGAGTTCGAACCTTTAACAGTTCGATATAAAAAGAAAATTTATGAATTGACGAGAGGAATACCGCATTGCTTATTTTTCCTCATAGAACAGGCTAATGTTTTAGGGTTGAGAAGTGGTGAAGCTAAATTTTCTTTGGACCTTTTAGATATCGTGTTTGAAAAGCGCTTTTCAATTATGAAAACAGGAATAATAGCGTTGAGGCATGGGAATGTTGCCGCATTCGATGATTTGATGAGTGCAGGTCAATATATTGATAAAGAAGTAGAAAAACTGGTTAAAAAGCTTATTAAAATTGGCGACAACATAAATTTAAGTAAGGCTGAAGCAAAGTCTCTTTATGAACACGTAGAAAAGTACTTGCCAGAATATAAACCTACCAAGGCAGAAGAAAAAATTCTGGATAAGCTATTCAAGAAAGCTGAGTTAGAAGCAACTGATTTAATCGAAGAGGATGGATACTTGAGGGTGCCAATGTGAGTTTGGCCTCGTTAAATATCTTACCAAATGAACACTATATGTCATGGTTTGTAAGGAATTCACAATTTCGTGCTTACCCTGAATTTAAGCATTACTTAACTAGCAATCAGATAAACTCTGAAACATTTAAAGCATATGAAGTTATCCATCCTTCGGTTAAGCATTTTTTACAGTGTTTTGGTCAAAGCGATAGCCTGTTAAGAGAGCATACTTTATTTCCTTTATGGCAAATATCTGTAGCTCATGAGCTTGATCATAAAGTGCTACTAAAAAATAGTTTTCTTGATTTACACAACAGTAATGGAGAAAAAACGTTATTTCAGTTTGACCGAAGTTGACATAGTTGTCCGACATGTAGAAAGGAGGATATAGATAGTTTTGGTACTAGCTATTGGCATACACAGCATCAAATCCCAAGCGTGTATTCGTGTTACAAGCACAACACAATGTTAGAAAAGGCAAAGTATCCAGTTGTAGATTTGAAAACAGGGGTTCTGCCGCACCAAGTGAAAAAGTGGTGTAAGTTGCTAGAGGCGGAAACACCAGAGCTAGGTAAATGGCAAAACTTTTTATATTCCGTTCAAGAAAAATTGATGGAAAACTCGTTACCTTTTATTGAAATTAAAAATCGAATTACGACTGCTTTGGGCATGGATAGCATTTCGAATCATCAATGTAGTAAACACACTGATGAATTAACTCTTAAGTTTGAACGTGAGTTAAATATGGAATTGCTGGCCTATTTGTACACCGATTATACGAGAGCTTCAAACAAAGGCACTCCCAAGGTAATAGGAAACTTGTATAGAGGGATCAACAATCCATACAAAATTAGATCTCCGATACACTGGATATTGCTTGGTTATTGGCTTTTTCCTGATGAACTAACAACTTAACAGGCGTAACCTCAAATGACGAACCAGCTATTTCCTGCTCCATTTCCAGATGAGACTGTTTATAGCTGGGTTTGTCGCTTCCATTTTTTTGCAGCCCATGCTGACTTTAAAAGAGATACATTAAGAAAATTAGGTATCAGGGACAATCGCCCCGCTAACGAATTTCCCCCTTACTTAAAAAAGTTATCCGAGCTATCTGGGGTGAATTTGGATCAACTTATTTTTTGTTTCACTAACGCTCATTACTTTCAACCATTCATGGATCAAATCATGTACGGTGAGATTTGTGAAAAGCTTAAGAGAGGCGATACTTCAAGTTTACAGAGCCGCATTGGCGCTGTTGCCAACAGAATAACTCCCGGTCAATTACTAAAATATTGTCCACTTTGTGCCGAAAAGGATGCTCAACAGTTTGGGACTTCATACTGGCACAGAAGTCATCAGCTTGTGGGTGTTACCGCATGTGAAACACACGGTATACATTTACTAAGTGTTAAACGTAATACTAAAACACCACAATTGCCGCCTTTATCTGGATGCATTCATCCATCCTCCTTGCTTGAAATAAGGCTATGCAAGTTAATAAAAAGCGAGATATTTGATAATGATGCACAGTGGTCCAAAGTTGATACTTACCAAGCTTATTTTAATAGACTCGGTGAGATGGAATTATTAACTCAATCAGGGAGAATAAAGCAAAAGCAACTGAAGGAATATTTAATACAACACTTGGATGGTATGTCTGAATTTGACTATCCATACCCTCAGGTTTTCGATGCTGCATTGGATGGAAAACTGTCTGAAAGTATGTTCTACAGAGCAGCTTGCAACCATCAACCAATAAAACACTTTGTTTTTATCTCTGCACTTTTTGATTCATGGGATGACTTTAAGCAAAGTGCAAATATTGAAGAAATTAAAGAAGACTCTCCAGTTACCGAACAACAACACCATCTACAAAGTGTTAATTGGTACGAAGGGCTAAAAATGATTTCAGAAGGAAAAAGTTTAAGAACTACTGCCCTTTTTCTAGGAACAACAGTAAGCACCATAAAGATAAAAGCTCAGCAGAATAACTTAGCCATTGATTTAAGGCCATCAAAAATCACTGAACTCATTGAGAGAGCCATTTGGCGCAAGTTAGTTGTTGGTGTAAAAACACAGGATATAGCCGATGAGTTCAATGTGTCAGTAGGAGCAGTTGAGAAAGTTTTAACTAAACATGTTTGGCTTCCAGAGCTAAGAAAGCGCATCTGGTATTTTGAAAAGCAAAAGTTTCATGCGAAACGAATCTCGGATTTTATAGATGAACACCCAGACGCTACTCGTAATGATATTAGAAAAAAAGTCAAATCGAGCTATTATTGGCTGTATAAGCATGAAAAAGAGTTGTTGTACCAGCTACTTCCTGAACGAGTAAAAGCCATTTATTGGCCTAGAAAATCCAAGAAATAATTTTCTTATTTTTCAATTAGTTAAAATGTCTAAATTTTAAATACTATCTCGCTTAGAATAGGTTTTTAAAAAATATATAAAAATCAGTTGGTTAATTTTTTAAATGTCTATTTTTAAAATACTTAATCACAGTTTTTGATCACGACAGATCTGAATGGAAACTAACCCAATGTACTTGGAAACCGTAAATGTATATGGAAACTAACTAGGTTGTCGAAGGTGTATAAAAAGGTGAGCAAATTTGCTCACCTTTTTTTATGTAAATAAATAATAGAACATGTAAGATTATTTACATTAACAGCATAGGAGGACAAAGGGTGACTACTAACTCAAATATAGAGACTGAATCAGGCTGTTGCTGTCAGTCAAAAAGCCAATCCTCTTCGTGCAAAAGTAAGGAGAACACGTTGGAAAAAACATCACAAAGCCAACAACTCATCATTGAAGGTGCTGGATGTGCCAGTTGTGTTGGCAAAATTGAAGGCGCTTTAAAATCAACGCTTGGCGTAGACAATGCAGAAATGAATTTTGCCGATAGGACGGTGTTAGTAACAGGAATAGCTAAAACAGATGAGTTAATTAAAGCCGTGGAATCGGTCGGATACAATGCTAAACCAGTTAAAGATAACGCGACAATAGATGCACTTGACGAGAAAGAGGCGGCTGATTGGGCCTATTACAAAAAGCTAATGCGCGACACATTGATCGCTCTTTCGTTAGGTGTTCCTCTGATGATCTACAGTATTGTTGTTGGAGAAATGACGGTTGAAACAAACCTTAAGCGAATATCTTGGCTGATTGTGGGTATTTTAACCTTAGGCGTTATGTACTTTTCAGGTAAGCATTTTTATGTGGGGGCTTGGAAAAGTTTTAAAAATCACTCTGCCAATATGGACACTCTGATTGCGTTAGGAACAGGCACAGCGTGGCTTTATTCGATGGTGGTGGTTTTTGTACCCGATGCCGTTCCTTTAATGGCGCGGCATGTTTACTTTGAAGCCACTGCAATGATCATAGGCTTAATCGATCTAGGCTTGGCTTTGGAGCTTAAAGCCAGAGGTAAAACTTCTGAAGCTATCAAGCGACTTATCGGACTGCAAGCCAAGACTGCAACAGTCGTTCGAGACAACAAAGAGGTTCAAATAGGTATTGAACAGGTTTTACTTAATGATGTAGTGAAAGTAAAACCGGGCGAAAAAATCCCTGTCGATGGCGTTGTTATTGAAGGACACACTTCTATTGACGAATCAATGCTAACAGGCGAACCCATGCCTGTTGAAAAAGCTGAGGAAGATGAGGTTGTCGCAGGTACGTTAAATAAATCCGGCATGATTTTATTTAAAGCGACACGTGTCGGTAAAGACACCGCACTTGCGCAAATCATCAATATGGTAAAACGAGCACAAAACTCTAAACCACCTATTGGCCGTTTAGCGGATGTGATTTCAGCTTATTTTGTTCCAGTTGTCATGATCATCTCGGTATTGAGCGCCCTTGTATGGCTTAATTTGGGTCCTGAGCCTACTGTTGCATTTGCCATTGTATCTGCAACGACAGTACTGATCATAGCGTGTCCATGCGCGCTGGGCTTAGCAACACCAATGTCTGTCATGGTCGGAGTAGGAAAAGCAGCAGAAGCTGGAGTGCTGATTCGTAACGGTGAAGCACTACAAACCGCCTCTAAAATCACTGCCATGATTTTAGATAAAACGGGCACAATTACAGAAGGTTCGCCTAAGGTAACAGATATTGTTTTAGCAAAAGCGACTGACGAAAAAGAAGTGTTACAGCTTGCTGCAAGTTTAGAAAGTGGCTCCGAGCATCCTTTGGCGCAAGCGATTGTAGAAAGTGCGTTAGCGCAAGATATTGAGTTACTAAAAATAGAATCCTTTAACGCTATTACTGGCTTTGGTGTGGAAGCAAACTGCAACAATAAAGCTTTGCTTTTCGGTAACGATAAGTTAATGAAAACAAAAGGTATCAACCTTTCAGGCTTTGTTGAACAAGCCCAGTCTTTAGCAAAAGAAGCCAAAACACCTATGTACTTTGCTGTAGATGGTGATTTAGCAGCAATTATTGCAGTAGCTGATCCGATTAAATCCGATTCAATCTCTGCTATTAAAAGGCTTCAAGCTAATGGTATACGTGTCATCATGTTAACTGGCGACAACAAGGAAACTGCTGCCGCCGTAGCTAAAAAAGCAGGTATTAGCGAATTTCTTGCTGAAGTTCTTCCTGAAGACAAAGCTAACAAAGTTAAAGAGCTACAAGGCAGTGGCGAAATTGTTGGTATGACAGGCGATGGTATTAACGATGCTCCAGCGCTCGCGCTAGCCGATGTCGGTTTTGCTATCGGTACAGGAACAGACGTAGCCATTGAAAGTGCTGACATAACGCTCATGCGTGGTTCTCTTCATGGCCTTGCTGATGCCATCGCTGTGAGCAAAGCAACGTTACGAAATATTAAACAAAACTTGTTTGGTGCGTTCGTCTATAACGTGGCAGGAATCCCATTTGCAGCAGGGATTCTTTATCCCTTCTTTGGAATCTTACTTAGTCCTGTAATAGCGGGTGCGGCAATGGCGTTTTCGTCATTGACAGTGGTGTCAAATGCAAACCGACTTCGCTTATTTAAAGCAAAAGAGCATTAAGGAGAATCACTATGATGACTATCAACTTACTTGGTGTTGGGCTGATAGCACTGATTGTTTGGTGGTTTTGGCTATATAAACCTCAAAAAACTATCATTGAAAGTGATGAAGTGCTGATTGAAGTGAAAGATGGTGTGTATTCTCCATCATTTATTCAAGTGTCAGCAAGCCATCCCGTCATTCTTAAGTTTAAACGCTCGGATCAAACGCCATGTGCGGAAACAATGCTTATTCCGTCGTTAGACATTAGTGAACAGCTTAAATTAAATGAAATCACACAAATTACCTTAGCGAATTTATCACCGGGAGAACATGAATTCCATTGTCAAATGCAAATGTATCGTGGTGTCTTAAAGGTTGTTTAGGAGAGTGTTATGAAAAATGGGCACCCTAAATTTTGGTCTACACCGACAGGTTGGGCAGCACTTGCTCTCATTGCCTCAGCAACTGACTTCTTAGTTTTTGAGCATGGGGTGTTAATTTTCCTCCAAAAGTAATCCATTTAGGATTGCATATTTGCACAGACAATTAACCCATATTGAAAGATAGCTTTAAATTGTATTTCAAAGCCTTGCACAGTAATTACTGGATCAACTATTTATGCAAATGGTGGATTAAAACAAGATGCAATTTAACACAGAGGAAATCTGATATATCTCAACTTGTCCGCCTACCCATCAAGGTTATGACATAACCAAACTTTCTACGCCTAATTTCGCTGTTTGGTTACATGCCTGTAACCCGTATGAATAAGGGCGCAGTCCTAAGGTGTGAGTAAACGAGACATCGCGAATGTGGTTGTTTGCGGCTTCTGGTTTGCTTTCTGATTTTCCCAGCGACGAGACATCGCGAATGTGGTTGTTTGCTTGACCGTCTTTAGCATAAACACGGTATCCAGGGTCCACATCAATTCCCTTCAGAAAATAGAATGGTTGCTTTTCATCTACAGGTTTTGAGAACTTGACACGAGCGGCCTGCACGGAGCCGTCTTTAACTAAGCTAGTAAAGGGATAGTCGTCAATTTCTAAGGCGCTTTGTCCTCCACAACTTACAAATACAGGGTAGTGGCACTCTTTTTTATTGCCACTAGGATCTGTGAAGCGAACAATCGTCTTGTTGTTTTCAAAGGAAATATCGTCAATATTCCCGGCCTTTAAGTCAAGCTTGCCTGCCGCGTGCAGGGCTAGCATTATTTTAGCTGAGGATAAGGGCAGGGCCGCAATAACGTTCATTAAAAAAGGCATCACTATGTCGTTGAAGGTAATATGGTCCTCGGCTGGCATTAGTTCTGCGTGGTAGTTCAGGGTATACATTAAGTCATCGGTGACCTCTTTCCAGTGAATAGGTCGGTCGTTTTCAACACTATTTTTTGCCGCCGGAAGTTCTTGCTGCATGCCTGAAAAAGGATCATCATAACTATGGCGAACAGACATCGCTTCAACAAAATCCATCAGCGTGAACGTAGGATCTTGCAGTTTCGCTATCATGTCGGGTTTAAAGTCTTCTCGAAATGCCTGGCCTAAAGCAGGGCGACATACCTTGTCAAAATACACGGCTAATCTTAAATGCCCCTGCTTATCTAATAATGACAATAAGGTTTGCCTATCTACATGTCGATACAGCGCGCGCATCGGCTCCTTTTGTTCGTACTGTAAATGGGGCAGCCAGCCATTAGCATCATGTAGTGTAATTTTGAAGTTTTCGGCGCCATTGTGGGCGGTGTAAACTAGCTTATCCCCTTGTTCGGTAAAGGTTCCATGGCGATGAAACAAAGAAGATATCACGTCAAAAGCACTTAGCGACGCGCCCAATGTCCCCATGTTAAAGTCGAAGTACTTTCCACTGCTCGGCAAAATTTTACGAATAGGCCAGGGGGAACCGTAATAGCCAAACTCGGGTTTATCATCGTTGGGAAAAGCGTGACCAGTGGCAATGAATAAATAATCCGTGCTGTAATCATTACCCTCAACATCTTTTAGTTTAACGCTATCGCCTTGCTGCGCTATATCAACTATTTCCGTCGCACTATACTCATTGATAATAAAGCCCGCAGCGCGCAAATTGTTGGTAAGTAATTTATATTGAGCACAAAGGTATTGCCCAAGAGCACGCCTATTATAAACTTCTGAATCTGAGATTTCTTTATCATCAAGATTAAGATCCTGTAATGTTGCTTGATCTTGTTCACGCAACCAGTCCGCAAAGGATATTTGTAGGGCTGGAATTTCCTCTGAAGCAATATTAGCCATACTGTATATATCAGTGGCGTAAACATCGTAAGGCATTCCGCAACCAAGCACCTTACTTTTGTCGAAGATACTAATACGTTTCAGCAATCGTTTGATGCTATCTTGGTTATTTTACATGTGTTTAAGTAAGTAAAGACCAGTTGCACCACTACCAATAATAGCTAGGCATTTATTCATATCTAAAGATTTCCTTATTTCCAACGGTGCAGTTTAAGCTTGAGGTATTCATGAAGTGAATTATTATACCCATATTGCGTATTTATCAATTAAAACAATATCATTCCTATAGCTTTAACCATTTTAATAAATTGAATTTAGCCCCGTGTTAATACAGGATAACCAACAATGTTTGTATCAGATGCTATGCTCGACGCCCTACTAAGAGGTTCAATTTTAACTGTTATCGCAATGCTTTGGGTAATTGTGCTGGTGCGTATAAATGGCTTGCGGTCATTCTCAAAAATGACCAATTTCGATTTTGTGATGACAGTAGCAATTGGTTCGTCACTGGCCGGTGCAAGCCAATCATCTACGTGGCCTGCTTTTGTACAGATTCTAATGGCAATGGCAGCGTTATTTATAGTGCAATACACTGCGGCTCGCCTTCGTAGAGCCTCAGATAGTATCGATACCTTGATACAAAACAAACCCGTGTTGCTAATGCACAACGGCATCATATTATATGACGCCTTAAAGTCTACGCGTGTGGCGAAAGATGACTTAATCGCCAAGCTTCGCGAAGCGAATGCTTTAGACTTCTCGCAAGTTCGGGCGGTGGTTTTAGAAACCACAGGAGATATCTCAGTATTGCATGGTGATAAGTGCGCCGAGGAATTGTTAGAAGGGACGCGGAAGTTGCAGGGTAGCTGAGTCAGCTATAGTGGCAAGCTCTGTGGTGTAAATTAAAAATAGTGTGCCGGAATTGAATTTTAATCCTTGCTTAGACTATTGGGAACGTGACATGGGCCCATATAATGGTCGACTGCATGCTTGTTACAATGAGCATAAGTAGAGTGAATTTTTACTATTCCTTTCGCCGTAACTGTTGTGTTACCAGATGGGGTTCTCGGTTTCTATTACGCTAAAGCTGGCGCTTTAAAATTATTAACTTTCCGCAGCATAATTTATATATTGGCTAAAGTTCCAAAAGATTTTTGATAGTGGTCACCAAGCAGGGAGTATTATATTTTTTGATTTGTATAGCATTCTGACTATCATAGAAATACTAATAATAATTATAAGTCTAGAATGAGTGTGTATATGTCCTACAAATTGTCACTCTTAGTAAAGTTAAACATTGTCGGGCTTGCCTTCGTTTTTATGTTTAGTAATCAAGTTCAAGCTGAAAACAGTTTAGAGATTATTTACCTGCAGCGCTTACCTTTTAGTGGTGATATTAGTCATCAAAAAAGCGGAATTTTGCTCGATTTAAGTGAAGAAATCATGTCCAGCGCTAAGCTCACGTCAAACTACAAAGCGATTACTACATGGGTGGATGCCACCAGGTATCTAAAAGCGGAGGTCAATGGGTGTTTTTTAGGAAGTTATAAAACGGCAGAAAGAGCCAAACTGTATAAATTTTCTCAACCAATTTATCAAGAGCAGCCATACATAGTTGCCGCCAATTCAGCACTCAAAGATAGATTCAATGAAGAAGTGTTGATTGAGGATTTATTTGATTCAAACTTCCTCATGGGTTTCTATGAAAATTTTTCCTACGGTGAGGCTATTGATTCAAAGATGCGTACATCGAGTAACCCCAAAATTAATTTGCATTACCTTACCAATATGCAGGAAGATAATTTTGAAACCCGTAATATTTTTTCACTGATTGATAAAGGACGAGTTGACTATTATTTGATCAATGAAACCGAATACGATTGGAATATGCATAACAGTGGAGAAACATTAAATATAACTAAAATAAAATTGAAACCGACTCCTATAGGAAATTTTCGATATTACATGTGCAGTAACGCTGTCCCTGATGAAATTATTGAGCGACTAAATAAAGCTATTTTACAGGTTAAAAAATCCCCCCAGTACCGACAAATTATTAAAAGCTATAATAAGCCGTAATGGAAATGCTTTAGATAATAGCTTCAATCAAGAGCATCAGAACAGGTTGAAAACGTATGGCATACACAACTGTTAAATTTTCCTGTTTGTATTCCCTTTAATTTATAATCCCTGTAGCTGTCATTCTTTAGGCAATCTAAGCCCGTAAGCTTTATGTTACGTGCTTATAGCCCTCATATTTAACGTGTTGTTAGATCTAGGGGCTGCTCCTCAGCAATGAATAGCTCTAACTTTGGCCGCAACAAGCCCAAAGAATGAATATTAATCAATCCAAGGAATGCTTATCTATGTCTTTTCGATCGTTAGGCTTGTGTAATGCGCTATTGAAAGCGGTTGCAGAACAAGGTTATGCAACGCCATCACCGATACAGGTTGAAGCTATTCCGGCGGTGCTTAGTGGTCGTGATCTTATGGCGGTGGCTCACACCGGCACAGGTAAAACGGCCGCTTTTTGTTTGCCGGTGATGCAGCTACTGTCTGAAGGCTCAAGTCCACAAGCGAAAAAAGTCCGTGGGTTAATCATTACGCCGACCCGAGAGCTTGCTGCTCAGGTATCCGCAAGCCTTGAACGCTACAGCCGTCATATGAATATTCGCTCAGCGGTCGTGTTTGGTGGTGTGAGGATTGAGCCGCAGATATCCTTACTGCAAGAGGGTTTAGATATGCTGGTCGCTACGCCCGGTCGTTTGATTGATCTGTATAATCAGCAGGCTTTTAACTTTGATCAGCTTGAGATATTGGTCTTGGATGAGGCTGATCGCATGTTGGATATGGGCTTTGTCGACGACATCCGTCATATCCAAAGTCTGTTGCCTAGCAACCGTCAAACTTTAATGTTTTCAGCGACATTTTCTAAACAGATAAAATCTCTTGCCACAGGCATGTTAGATAATCCACTTTTGCTTGAAGTGACCGCCGCCAACAGTACGGTCGATACGGTTAAACAGCTTATATATTCTGTAGACAAAGCTCGCAAAAGTGAGGCGCTGATCCAGCTGATTAAGAACAATGATTGGCATCAAATTCTGGTGTTTAGTCGCACCAAGCGTGGCGCAGATAATTTGGTAACCCAGCTGAAAAACGCCGCTATCAGCGCCGACTCAATCCATGCAAACAGAACCCAGCATGCGCGCACACTTGCTTTAGATGGGTTTAGAAACGGTAGTATTAAGGTTTTGGTCGCCACTGATATTGCCTCTCGGGGCATTGATGTAGACCAACTGCCTTGTGTGATTAACTTTGATCTGCCCTATGTACCTGAAGATTATGTACATCGCATAGGTCGTACCGGTCGTGTTGGCAGCACAGGCTTAGCGATATCCTTATTCAGTGAGGATGAATCCAAACAGTTACAGACAATTGAACGAGTGATTGGCCGTAAGTTAGAGCGTCAAATCATCCCAGGTTTTGCGCCTAGCCAAAAAGCGCCAGTAGACTCATCAGATGATGACCTATATGGTAATTTTGAGCCAGATCCTAAACCTAGACGTCGAGACCAACCTCAGGGGTGGGCAGGCCATGGCAGAAAGTCGACCAATAAAAAGCGTAAAAGGTAGAATCTGCTGATTGGGGCTGTAAACTTAACCTGAGCCTAGTTATATATTGATGAATATCTTTTCAAGTACTCTGACCCTCTTGAATTCTGCTCAATTGCATAGTGAACTACAGCTACCCGCTATGCCGTTAGTTATCGAGAAACTCGAAGATTTTGTTGAACAGCTTTATCAAAGTTTTGAGGCGCAGCCTAGGTTAGTCCACTTACTGTTGGATGCTCAGTTGTTACCACGGATAGTGAATACGGCGTCGAAAATGCGCTATGAAGCACTAATAGTTTTATTAAAAAAACATTATCCCCACTGTGACGAGACATTGATCACCCAGACAGCGGCTAATCTGCGTTATATTATGAGTGCTTCAACATGGCGTTATTATCGACAGATGTTTGATTTTAATATGGTTGCTAGCGTTCAATGCGCCCGCATGGTCATTCGTCAGGCAATTGCCTATTTAAATTCAAAATGAATTCATTTGCTTCGCCGTCCAATAAAAGGGTGGTAATTTGTTTATATACTTAGGTTAATCTAGTGGCGCATTGCAAATACCGACTTGCAGGGATAACTTGATATGAACGGCGATAACGACAAGCCAGAGCTTGACTCAAGTATCTGAAACACTATCAGCGTCCTTGCTTAGCGAAGCTGGCTGTCTTTACTGCCTCGTCGATTGATAGAAGAGGTGAACACGGCTTTTTTCTCTTTCATGCTCTGACATTGAATACATAGCTGTACACCCGGCACCGCGTCTCTGCGAGCCTGTGGTATAGGTTTGTCGCATAGTTCGCAAAACTCGGCACTTTCGCCTTGTGGTAAGTTACTTTTTGCCATGGCAACCGCATCTTCTACACTCGCGTCAATTTGGTCTTGTACGGCTCCATCTTTTGCCCATCCTCCAGCCATATTTGCCTCCAGCAATTTAATAGTAAGTTGTTTAAACGCTTGGTAGCGCACTTTAGATCATTTCTATACGACCAGACGCGGACAAATTTGACAGGGCTAAAGGTAAAAAGAAATTATTGGAAAAGGTGAAGTGAAATAGCATTAAACAGGATACTGAGGAGGTGAGAGCTATAAAAATCAAGATATGGGCCCTTAAAAGGACCCAAATCAAATTAACTTGGACTCTTACTTAGAGTCCTGTTTGACTAAAAGTGTATTGCAGGATAATTAAGCTCGGGTTTTGCGTGATCTTAAACCAAGCAAACCGGCTAAAAATACCATTAATGTGGCAGGCTCAGGTACATCAATACTATTGCCTTCAACGATAGCCAACGAACAGTGATCGCCTGGTGCACATAGTGGAGAATCAGCAAGTCTTGTGAAGGTATTTGAAGCAATATCATAAACCTCAAATATAGTTTGAGTACCGCTATAACCATTTACATAAATTAGGCCGTCACTGCTAACGTCCATAGATGCATGGGTAACGGACATGGCTGCGCCTGTGTCTACTTGTTGGCATGTGCTTGTATTGGTGGCAAGCAGATTACCGCCTGTAAACACACTCGCATAAAAATTGCCATCATAATACCCGCCAACACGGCCATTTTCGCCGACACTTGTTGCAGAGCTACATACAGTCCCAAAAGACTGCGCATCTATATCATAGGTAAAAAATCCAGCTTGTCCATATGTACGTATGAGCAGTTGGTTGTTGACCATATCAATGTCAGATCCTGAAGATATTACCTCGGGTGTGCTTATAGAATTCCAATTGCCACCTATGGTGTAATATAGTTGTGAGGTACCATCATTCCCCCAATAAAATTCACCATCGGCATCTATATCAAACATCGATATTGCATTTCGGCCAGACGAAGCTGCAGGTCCAGCTAAGTGAAACATCCATTGATCCAGGCTATCGTCATATCTATATATGTTTGCATCTTGTATCAAGAGGGTCTATCAAGAGGGTCAGAGTCATTGAAGGCCGACTGAGAAGTTCACTTTTTGGTAAAGCCAAGTTCAGGGGAAGGACATAACCATCTATAGGTGTAAAAAGCAGACAGCACAGCAGGTAGCCTGATTTCTGGCAAGAATATTAGAGCATCGTTTATGGCTTATTAAGACGATCATTCAGATTAGGTTTTGACCAAAGGGCGTGACGCCAAGGATTAAATAACAAGATTGCAGTTACCTAATCCTTGGCTAAGCTGTGTGTTGTACAGATTCGGATTTGAATGTCTGATAAGCTGGTTCAAGTTTAAATAGAAGGGCTTGATCGTCAGCCATACAATACTCCAACTTTTATACTTAAAGAGTCACAGACTATGCGAATTATTACCAAAACATTTGCTATAGCACTAAGCTGTTTGGCTTTCGCCAGCCTAGCGAGTGCTCCTCGGGTGTATGAAAAGCAAGATCCCCCAAGGGAGCTTACCCAAGAGCAGGCAGCTCGTGCCCAGGCTAATTACCAAAAGTACTGCAGTTTGTGTCATGGCGCAGACCGAGAAGGGCATGCTAATGATCACGCACCCTCATTGCGGGCTAAGAGTTTATTTGAATCCGGAGTACCTCATGCTATTTTACGGCCAATGTCTTATGGACGCATAGGCACAGCAATGGCAGGCTATCTCGATGAGATGGGTGGCCCAATGACCCTTGATGAAACTTGGGATCTAACTTATTGGCTGTTTTGGCAATCAGGCGCTGAGCGAGTCAAGTTAAGTGAAAATCCAGTGATGGGAGATGCTGAAAAAGGTGCGCTTATTTATCAGCAGAATTGTGCAACATGCCATGGCAAAGATGGGGAAGGGATCAATGCCCCTGCGCTGGGGAATCAATCTGCGCTGACTCATAATAAAGACGAGTTTATTCGTTATGCAATTGAGAAAGGCCGTGAAGGCACGCCGATGGTTTCATTTGCTAACAAACTGACAGCAGCAGAAATCGATAACGTCACAGCTTTTATTCGTAGTCGCGCCAAGGGAGTGGAAATGGAACAGACCGTACTACACGCCATGCCCACACCAGATCAGTATATTCTAAACCCAAATAATGGCGATCCCGAGTTCACTTTAACAGATGATATCTATGTTTCTTCAGACGACTTATATGCTGCGATAAAAGCTAAAAAGAAAATGATCCTACTTGATACGCGGGTTCCTTCTGTTTGGCAGCGTGGACATATTGAAGGTTCAGTGCCTTTCCCGTACTACACCGACTTAGATGACAAGATTACAGATTTGCCTAAAGACGTATACTTAGTCGGGTATTGTTCCTGCCCAAGGGCGGCAACAGAGCACATCTTCAATCAGCTCAGAGAGCGGGGCTATGAAAAAACCGCCGTGTTGTATGAAGGCATTTTTGGTTGGATGAATCTTGGCTATCCGGTGATGACCGCAGAGGGGCAGTTTGATTTACCCGATATTGAGGAGCATTAATACTGACTTCGCTCAGATACGGACATATTCAGAGCACAAAAAAGCGCTGTAGCTAATAAAGCCACAGCGCTTTGGTTAGACTAGTCTAAGACTTAGCGGTCTAGGTTCATAACCTTAGTCCAAGCGTTAACAAAATCGTCAACAAACTTTTGCTTAGAGGTGTCAAAAGCATAGACTTCAGACACGGCACGCAGCTCAGAGTTTGAACCAAAAACCAAATCTACCGAGGTGGCGGTCCACTTCTGCTTACCTGATTTACGATCTAAACCTTCATACACACCATCAGTAGCTGACTTTTTCCAAACTGTGGACATGTCCAACAAGTTAACAAAGAAGTCATTATTGAGGGTACCAGGCTTGCTGGTCAGTACGCCGTGTTTAGCGCCACTGTGATTGGCACCTAATACGCGCAACCCACCTACCAATACGGTCATCTCTGGTACACTCAAATTTAATTGATCCGCTTTATCAACCAACATTTCAGTTGGTGATTTGTAGGCTGCTTCGCTATTGAAATAGTTTCTAAAACCATCGGCGCTGAGTTCAAGCAAGCTGAATGCATTTACATCAGTTTGTTGTTGAGTTGCATCACCACGACCTGATTTGAACGGAACAGTTACGCTATAGCCGGCATCTTTTGCTGCCTTTTCAATTGCTGCAGACCCGCCTAGTACTATAAGGTCAGCCAATGACACTTTGCTGCTATTGAAGAAACCGTCATTAAAATCTTTTTGAATTGATTTCAATTTGTTCAACACTTTTTCAGTTTCAGCTGGGTTATTCACCGCCCAATCTTTTTGAGGCGAAAGTGCAATGCGTGCACCGTTCGCACCACCACGCATATCGGTACCCCGATAGCTAGCAGCAGATGCCCAAGCGACTCGAACTAGTTCTGACACCGACAAACCTGAATCTAAAATTTTAGCCTTCAGCTTTTTAATATCACCATCATCGATTTTTGATATAGATTTTGGATCAACAGGATCTTGCCAAATCAACTCATCTTTAGGTACTTCTTTACCTAAAAAGTTGCGAGATGGTCCCATGTCTCTGTGGGTCAACTTGTACCAGGCTTTAGCAAACGCTAAACGATATTCTTCTGGATCTGCTAAGAATCGTTCCGCTATCTTACGATACTCAGGGTCAAACTTAAGCGCTAAGTCGGCCGTGGTCATCACAGGAGCGTTAAATTTACCTTTAACGTGAGCATCAGGTACCGCGTTGTGCAATGACTCATCTGTTGGTATCCACTGAATTGCGCCTGCTGGACTGCGCGTTTGCTTCCATTCAAAGTTCAACAAGTTGCTTAGATAAAGCGACGTCCACATAGTAGGTGCTTGGGTCCAAGCACCTTCCAAGCCACTGGTAATAGTGTCTTCAGAATGGCCTTTACCACACTTATTTTTCCAACCCAAACCTTGTTCTTCAATACCCGCGCCAGCAGGCTCTGAATCTAAACAATCTTGAGGTTTGTGTGCGCCGTGCATTTTACCGAAGGTGTGACCACCTGCAATGAGTGCCAACGTTTCTTCGTCATTCATGGCCATACGGCTAAATGCAACGCGAATATTCTTGGCTGAACCTAGCGGATCTGGTACGCCTTTTGGCCCTTCGGGATTGACGTAGATAAGACCCATGTGAGTAGCGCCTAAAGGACGTTCTAGTTTACCATCCTTGTCTTCGCGGTCACTGGCCAGCATTTCTACTTCCGGACCCCAATACACCATGTCTGGTTCCCAGTCATCATTACGGCCACCGGCAAATCCAAAGGTTTTAAAGCCCATATTTTCAAGTGCAACATTGCCCGCCAGAACGATTAGGTCAGACCAAGATATGGCCTCTCCATACTTTTGTTTGATTGGCCAAAGTAATCGACGTGCTTTATCTAAACTAGCATTATCTGGCCAGCTGTTTAGCGGCTCAAAACGTTGCTGTCCACCGCCAGCTCCGCCACGACCGTCTAGTGTGCGATAGGTACCTGCACTATGCCAAGTCATACGAATAAAGAATGGTCCATAGTTGCCAAAATCAGCAGGCCACCAATCTTGAGAGGTGGTTAATAGGGCATTGATGTCCTGTTTAACTGAATCTAGGTCTAGGCCTTCAAATGCTGCTTTATAATCGAAATCTGGGCCATAGGGGTTTGAGCGTGAATCATGATCACGCAGAGCAAATAAATCCAGTTGGTCAGGCCACCAAAATTGATTATTTCTAACCTGAGCTCCTTTTGGCACACCCACGACAGCTGGGCCTTTAGGTTTTGTCATTTCGGCTTTTTTATTATCATCTGCAAGTGCAGCACCGGACATCAGCACCATGCTGACTACCCCTGCAAGAGTCGTTTTGTAAAATCGTAATTTTTTCATTGTTAACTTCCTTAAAAGTGACGAATCTGGGTAGCCTCAGCAGCACTAAGACTCACCGTATCGCTCAGTACACTCTATTATTGAGGCACTGAGCTGCAGACCTTTCCCCAAGCAGCTTGATTATTATGTTGCTGCCTGAAATACAAAATCATAGAAATGTTAGCTGAAATACTTGTTAAATGAGTGTTAAATAAAGCGATTACACTAATAGAAAAACTTGATGCTAGAAATAGCCGGTGCAGAGATAACCTCAAAATATACAGACACCCATCATGAAATAATCCCACTTGGTTATTGCAAAATGGTAACAACCACCAATGCACCTAATCCCTTTTTCCCACTTACCATCTCAATATTAAGGGTAATTAAGCTTAGTGTTTTGACTCAGATCAAGTTACTAACATTGGTATTTTTTCAGGAGTCATTACATGGAAGGATAATCACATCAATTTCTAGAGTGCTTATTAAATATCTTGGAACCCTAAATATTGTAAAGTCTAAAATCTTACTCTAATGTTATTGAGGGGCTTAATATTTAATCTACTTTAGGATTTGGTAAATAAAGGGCACTCATAGTATGTCTATATATAAAAAAGCACCGTTAATAAAGAGCTAAGAAACGTCAGATATGATCGAGATCAGGTTAAGAGCATAAAGTGGACCAAATTATTATTTGCATTTAAATCAACTGGTTAGGTTAATTTTGTGTGATTTTTTTGATGGGGTGTTAAATAATTGGACAGAAATAAAAGACAGCGTGGTGATTATTTTTATCGCAACGGTAGAGTTTAAATATAGCTATTAAAGTGGCAGGCAACAGCTCGGTTGTTTATTTTACAGAACCAAAAATGGCATCCCACTGTTTATCTAATTGTATGTGTGCAGCCGCAAGTGATACTGCTTTATACAGGCTGTTTTCTTTGATCACCATGCCAAATCGAAGCAGTTTTTCTAAGGCATCTTCTATTTCAAAATCCATTTCAAAATTAAATTTTGTAGCGATCCATTGTTCAATGTGCTGATCTAATTGCTCGCGACTAATGGGCTGATGACTAGTCAGTAAGAAGTAATAAGCCAGAATCGCTTCTTTGCACTCCTCTTCTTCGGCAGCGTCAATCAGGTGATGAAAAACACCTGCATTGTTGTCGAGGTTTTTAAAATAGAGATTATCCGCTAGGGCTTTCATAAATTTTAACTTGCGGTTTTTGAATTTACTCCATTCCTTGAAAATAAATCCACCTAACACTCCCGCACCTGCGCACAATGCGATGAGTTCTTGGGTACCAATAGTCACAGCTTTATCAGACAAGCCAATCCAGTAACTGATAATACCCGCAAGTAACAGCATCGAAGCGCCCAGTTTGGTGACTAACACTACTGTACCGCCTACTAAAGCCGAGCCGCCAATTATGGCCTTGTCTAGGGTGCGCATGCGAATTTCACTATTGGGAAATAGCATTTCAAGATCCGCTTTAGGGACATTTTGGAACAATTTAATAATGGTGGAATCAGGTTCGAAATTGAGATTTTTATGTTTCTTGGCGGTAAAATACTCTGCACTTTTGAACTTGATGTAAACAGCAACTTTGTCGTAATTTGTAAAGCTCACTATCTGTTTTCTTAGCCCCCAAAACTTACTTAAGGTCTCGGTTTTTTGATATTCCCCGCGGCGATAGAACACCACTTCAGCGAAGTCTTCAAATTCAACTTCCAATCTTACTTTAAACAACGACTCTTCATTCAACGCCTCTAGTAAGTCTTGCTCGGTGACTTTTTCAAAGTTTGCGGCGTTTAATACTTGCGCGAATGTTTGTGCAAAGACCTGTTGTTGGTTGTTTAAATCTTGTGTGTTTGAGCGATAAACAGACAAGGTGTCGGAATTGGGAGCAAAGGGCGCATAATTGTCTTTTAGCACCTCAAGGGTCTGATGATATTCAAAATGGATTGTACTGACTAATATCTTACACAAGTCTAGAAAAGCCGTTTTATCCCCTTCGTTTAACTCTCCGTGCTCTACGCAAGCCTTGATTAAGTCGGCCTTGCGCAAGGGGATAAAGCGCTCTTTGCTGATACTTTGCTGCATCTGAGTGACTAGCCTATTGCCAATTGGATTGGGTTAATCTTGATTAACTATGGCCAAGGCCACGGCCTCTGCGACACGAATGCCATCGATGCCTGCTGACCATATGCCGCCAGCATAGCCTGCTCCTTCTCCGGCTGGATACAAACCTTGCACATTAACACTTTGATAGTCTTCACCGCGCTTGATGCAAATAGGTGAAGAGGTGCGGGTTTCAACTCCGGTCAATAACCCGTCGGCTTTAGCAAATCCCTTTATTTGACGATCAAAAGCAGGTATCGCCTCACGAATCGCCTGAGACACAAAATCGGGCACTACTTTGTTTAAATCAGTTAAGGACACCCCCGGCGTATAAGAGGGGGTCACCTCGCCTAGTTCAGCACTGGGTTTGCCGGCTAAAAAGTCGCCAATTAATTGCGCTGGCGCATGGTAGTTTTCGCCTCCAACTTTAAAGGCTAATGCTTCTAAACGGCGCTGCAATTCAATTCCCGCCAAAGGATGGCCGGGATAATCCTGTTCAGGGGTAATGCCGACGACTATGGCACTGTTAGCATTACGTTCGTGACGAGAATATTGACTCATCCCATTGGTGACGACCCTGCCAGGCTCAGATGCGGCCGCGACCACAGTGCCGCCAGGACACATACAAAAACTATACACCGTGCGCCCGTTTTTACAGTGATGGACTAGTTTGTAGTCTGCGGCACCCAAAATTGGATTCCCAGCGTTATCGCCAAAACGGCAGCGGTCGATCATGCTTTGCTCATGTTCAATTCGAAACCCCACCGAAAACGGTTTGGCTTCAATATAAACACCTTGCTCATAGAGTGCGGTAAAGGTATCGCGGGCGCTGTGGCCGATGGCCAACACAACCTGTTCACAGCTTAGGTAGTCGCCTCCGGATAGATGCAACCCTTTGATTTTATAGCCTTCATTGAGAGGGTCTAAATCCAACTTTTTAACTCGGGTACTAAAGCGAAATTCACCGCCAAGATCAATGATGTTCTGACGCATTTTTTCGACCATATTGACTAACTTGAAAGTACCAATATGGGGTTTACTCACATACATTATTTCTTCAGGCGCGCCTGCGGCTACAAATTCATGCAGTACCTTGCGACCATAGTGTTTTCTGTCCTTCACCTGACTATATAGTTTGCCATCCGAAAAGGTGCCTGCGCCACCCTCACCAAACTGTACATTTGATTCTGGATTGAGTGGCTTTTTACGCCAAAATCCAAAGGTGTCTTTGGTGCGTTCACGGACTTCTTTGCCGCGCTCCAGCACTATAGGTCTGAAGCCCATTTGAGCTAATACTAAGGCCGCAAATAAACCGCAAGGACCAAGGCCAATAACCACTGGTCTGTGCTTAAGCTCAGCAGGTGCTTGGGCGACAAATTTGTAGCGCATATCAGGCGTGATACGAACGCGGGGATCATCAGCAAATTGCTCTAATAGTTCAGCTTGATTTCCCACTTCGACGTCGAGGGTGTAAATGAGCTGAATATCTCTATTGTTACGTGCATCATAACCGCGCTTGAACATATTGAATGATAGTAATTGGCTTTTACTAATATTGAGTTTGCTTAAAATAGCATGCTCAAGGGCCTGTTCATCATGATCCAGGGGTAATTTAACATCGGTTAAACGTAACATATTAGATTTACTCTTTAAAACGCCGGACAGCCTTTCTGCCAGGGCACGATATTTTAAATCAGATGCACCGGTTTAGATAGCCTTGTTTAGCCAGTGTGGCTCAGTTGTGTGAGCTATCAGTTTGAGGCAGACAAAGTGGCAAAGAAACTTGTTTTTTGACGGGGCTACTTTAAACTTGGGACCGATATTGAATCATGAAATTTTTATCCCACAATGACCTTTGTAGTGACCGACAATTGCATAAAATGCAAATATACAGATTGTGTTGCCGTTTGCCCCGTTGACGCTTTTTTTGAGGGACCAAATTTTTTGGTGATCGATCCTATAATTTGTATCGACTGCGCGTTGTGCGTACCAGAGTGCCCAGCAGATGCGATTTTTCAAGACACTGAGTTGCCAGCAGAGCAAATAGAGTTTTTGGAAATCAATGCACAATTGTGTCAGCAGTGGCCGAATATTACTGAAATAAAAGCCCCGCCCGAAGATGCCGATAAATGGAACGGAGTCCCTGACAAACTGGCGTTACTTGAGCCTTAGATGATTTGGTATTATCCTTTAAATCCTTTGGCCACAAGATAAACTTCACGAGAGCGGGGACGAGAGGCAGCTGGCTTGCGTACTAGTACCTTATCGAAAGAGCTGCGTACGTCTTTGCTATATTCTTCATAGCCCACACCTTGGAACACTTTTGCACAAAAGCTACCTCCTGGTTTTAGCACGTTGCGGGCCATATCTAGGGCTAACTCTACAAGATAAATAGAGGCGTACTGATCGGTTGCGTTTACACCACTGAGGTTTGGCGCCATGTCAGAAATCACTAGGTCGACCTTTTTGTTATCTAAGCTGCTGAGTATTTCATCGTAAACAGCTTCTTCGGTAAAATCACCTTGGATAAAGGTCACGCCTGCGATCCCATCCATTGGCAGAATATCAGATGCGATAACGGTACCGCTGTCACCAACTAACGGGGCGACAATTTGTGACCAACCGCCAGGCGCAGAACCCAAGTCCATCACTATGCTGCCGGGACGGATCAACTTATCTTTTTCGTTGATTTCGATCAGTTTATAACTGGCACGAGAGCGATAACCGTCTATTTGGGCCTTCTTCACATAAGGATCGTTGACGTGTTCGTCCATCCATTTTTTACTGGTTTTTGATCGGGCCATAATGTGGGTCTACTTTTAGTATCGCGAAAACGGCACGTATTGTAAGCCTGCAGGTCGGATTTGCCAATTCCTTAGGCTTTTAAACAGCTCATTTATTTCGGATCTAGAATATTTAGCTGCTTTTCACCTGACTTAGATAGTTCAAAGCGCTACAATTGACCTCATCGAAAGCCTATTATTTACCTTTTGCCGCCGGCACTGGCTAGAAACTTGATGATTCATATTCCGGTATTCTTGTTGCGCTTCGACTATCTCAAACAGCCATTTAAAGACACGTAAATATGAAACTAGACGATATCAAGAAACTACATCAAAAAAAATACCGCTCACAATTAGGCTATTATTTAGTGGAGGGTGAACATCTTGTTCTTGAGTTACTAAAAGCGGCAAAAACCCATTCTAATTTAATTGACATAAAATTGTATGTTACTGAAGAGTATCAACAATGGACGAGTCAGTTGAATACGGATTTCAGCATTATCGTTATTAACAAAAAACAAATGGCCCATATCAGCGATACTAAAACGCCCCAAGGGATCCTAGCCTGTGTGCCGTTACCCCAATTAAAAGATAATACAGCGATAAGCAAGCAAGGTGAGCGTTTTATTTATCTGCACGAAGTGCAAGATCCTGGCAATCTGGGCACCATATTAAGAACCTTGGCGTGGTTCGGCAACTTCCGTTTATTGCTGAGTCCGAACAGCGTTGATCCATTCAACCCAAAAGTTGTCCGAGCCAGTATGGGCGCGATTTTCCATGTGCCAATTGAATTAGATGTGGAATTAGAAGACTTACAATCGCGTTTTAAAAAGTTCGCCTATTTAGATATGCAAGGATGCAAAGTAAACACACCTAAGTTTGCAAATTATGATTGTTATTTATTTGGTAACGAAGCCCGTGGCGTGCCCCTTAACGCTCTGCAAGCGTTTAATGCCGATGCCTTTACTATCGAAGGGAGCGGAAATATCGATTCACTCAATTTAGCCAGTGCAGTCAATATATGTGTGTATCAGTTGTCGGTGTGATCAGAGTATCTAGGTGCTTGGATTTATTGCAGGCGCATAGTAAAAAGCCCCAGTAAATACATGGGGCTACAAAACTCTGGTAAAGAAATACTTATCCAATGATGGTTTTTCTGTTTCTGCGATTAAGACCAACACCCATAATACCAAGAGCTAATAAGGCAAGAGTCGCAGGCTCTGGTATCGAAGGAGGCTCTTCATCGATAAAGAATTCATCCATGCCGAAGCCTTCTGCACCGGATCCGTAAGTGATCGAAAAGGCCATAATGCCATCAAACTCTGCTCCCAGAAATAGTTCAGAATTGGGTCCAGCAAAGCCCCAATCATCCGACGGTAATAACATGGTAAAAGAGATGTTAGTGCCATCCATTAAGGCATTGAGATAGACCTCTTCGCTACCACTAGCAGCACAGCCACCGCAGTCTGTATTGGTGGTGATTTTGAAATAATTTAAATCAAAGGCGGTTCCATCAATTTTGTTTACTTGGATCTGTTCCATATCACCATAAGATCCATCGGCCCAATGTCCATGTATGACATCGTTGCCGACACCATAATAGTGTAGTGGTCAACTAAATCCGGACACCATTTTAGCTAATTCTTCTGCTTTAGCAGGTGGTAGCCCATTGTTAAATTGGTGTGGCCTTTCCCAGTTATAATAATTCATCAGGTAGTAACCCACATCTCGTTTCGCTTCGTTTATCGAACAGTAACCGTTTGAAGGCACCCATTCAGATTTTAGACTTCTAAATACTCTTTCCATTGGGCTGTTATCCCAGCATTTGCCGCGTCGACTCATGCTTTATGTCATTCGGTAGCGCCATAGCCTCTGTCGGAATTTACGAGCACCATATTGTGAACCTTGGTCGCTATGGAACATAACATCCTGTGGCTTTCCCCTATGCTCATAGGCCATATCCAAAGCTTTGGCAGCTAACTCTGCGTCCGCTCGATTCGACAAGCTCCACCCAATCACACGTCGAGTAAATAAGTCGATAACCACCGCGGCATAATGCCATGAACTTCCTGTCCAAATGTAGGTGATATCTCCACACCAGACCTGGTTTGGCTGTTCCACATCAAACTGACGAGCCAATAAATTTGGAATGTCCGGCCGTTCAACTTGTACGTTTTTGTAAGCGTGCTTGCCAGGCTGCTTACTCATCAGTCCTTGCTCTTTCATGAGCCGACTCGCTTTGAACCGCCCCATGACAACGCCCTCATCGCGAAGCATAGCGACAATGGTGCGTGAACCCGCTGACTGACGACTTTTGTCGAAAAGGCGCTTCACCCTGGCTCGCAATATGCGCCTTTTAGTCTTGATAAGTCGTTGTCGTTTTTTAAGTTCGTAATAACTACTGACGCCTACTCCCATCGCCGAACAGACCAATTCAGTTGACTCATGCTCTCTCAATCGGTCTATCAGCGTGTAGATTTCAGTTCGTCTGACATCAAGAGAGCGGTAGCCTTTTTTAGTATCGACTTTTCTCGTTCTAGTCTATTCACTCGAGCCTCGAGCTCTTGAATACGTTGCTGGTCTGTTGTTAATGCTTTGGACTTCGGCGTTGTACCGCCGCGCTCCAATTCCAATTGTTGCACCCAACTACGCAGCGTATTCTCATGGACATCAACTGTACGGGATGCCTCGGCATAGTTATAACCTTGATCGAGAACTAAACTCGCAGCATCATGTTTAAATTCCGGACTAAATGACCGGCGACTTCTTTTTACCATTGAACACCTCGTTTATCAGTGTAATGTTACCACTTAAAACGATATTCGGGTTTAGTCTGCCACTACAGTTACTGCGTTGTTCGCTATCAATTACTTGGGCTAATCCTGCACACAAGGCCACGTGGCCACAAGGAAATATTACCCCAAATTCACTTAACAACCCGCGTATCTGGTTACTCAGGGCCGTTTTGTTTCTAATTAAGCGCTCTCGAATTCGATGCAAGCAATTAATTTCTTGCTGTTGCTCAGATTTAACGGGGACAAAGCGGATATGTGAGCGCTGGCTTCTGCTATGGCAAAAGCGTCGTTATGGTCATTCTTGTTGCCTCGCACAAAAGGCGTGACATGTTGGGCTGGTATAAGCTTGGTATCATGACCTAATTTAGCAATTTCACGCCCCCAGTAATGCGATGAATAACAGGCTTCCATCACCACCAACGTAGGTGGTTGTTGGCGCATAAAATCAAGTAGCTCAGTCCGTTTTAATTTCTTATTAAATTGCGGTTTAATATGTTCATTTACTCCGCACACTTGAAATACAGTCTTTGCCAAATCGATGGTAATTGTTTTAAGCTTCATATTGGACGTTCCCTATGTAAATAGTCTTGTTTAAGAACTACTATTTTGGCGCATTGACGCCGTATTGGGGAGCGTCCATCTCATCACCCACTCATAAATCGCTAAGCAGCTAAAAAACTAGGCTATATGCATTACAACTAAACTAGCTGCAGTGATGCTGTCTGTATTGGCGAAATCCCATGCCAGTCCAGCGCTTGAAAGCTTTGGCAAAAGCGCTTTCGTCATGGTAACCAAGATAATCAGCCAGCCCTGCTTGAGTGGTGCCAGGTTTTGTTACTTGCTCTAGCGCATGTTGTTTTCTTATGTCATGTGAAATCGACTGGTAACTCAACCCTTCGGCCAATAGTTTTCGTGAGAGTGTACGTTCACTTATGGCCAAGCTGGTAGCTAATTGCGAACGTGATAACCAGGGTTGTCGGATTAACAACGCCTGGACCTTGGCTGGGAAATTTTGCGGCTTAAGTTGCGCGAGTTGTTGTCTTGCTAAATCCAGCATTTGCGCTTGAACAACTGGATTCACCTCTCGTTGCTTGAAGTTCCAATCGTCATCGGCATACACGATAGCATTCTGTTTTTGTCCAAAATGTACCTTAGCGTTATTAAACACACGATTATACAAAGCTAAGTCTGTCTGTCTTGCATGTTTGAAATAGACTGCGACTGGCGCGATATCTTTACCTGAAACCCAGCGGGCTCCGGCCACAATGCTAGCCATAATAGCTTCTATGCGCAGTGAAACCGCGGCGCTAAACCTTGCCTCGTAGCTCAGCTTCCAGCCTTGCTTTCCGTGGGATTTGCTAAAGCTTCCTCCTTCGCCAACTAAAGATGAGTAGTTAACCAAACTATCAACTGCGACACCTAATGAAGGACTACTGAGAAGTAAAAATCCCATAGTATCGAGACTTTGCGGAAGCATAGACAAACCAATAGTGAGACCAAGACTAGGATCATTTTCGGCCGCTAAACTTTGCCACAACTCATCCTGCAAAGCCATGGGTAGACGGAGTGCTCCATCATATTGGTTGATTTGCTGCTTGAGTTGAGAAGTGATTGGAATATCCAATTGCTCTATGTGGCGCATGATTGCCCAGGTAAAACTTTGAGTAACACTGGCATCCATAGATGTTCTCCGCCGTCCTATTACAAATACAGCTAGTTTCTTTTGGCTGTCTCGAATTAACTAGTAAGTTGTCCTATCTTACCAGTGTCAGAATGTAAATGTCTTGTTAATATGATGGGCATATTAATTGTAGAGTGGTTCCTTATGAATCCTTATGTTGTCATCGGCGCAGGCCCGATGGGTTTGTGTACTGTCCGCCGTCTTAAAGAGCAAGGCATCGAGGTAATTGGGCTAGAAGCCAATAGTGATGTTGGCGGATTATGGGATATTGACAGTCCGACTAGTACTATGTATGACTCAGCTCATCTTATCTCTTCAAAAAAAATGACTGAGTTTGATGACTTTCCTATGGCTGAAAATGTGGCAACCTATCCCCGGCATGATCAGCTAAAAAAGTACTTCCAAGAGTATGCCAAGCATTTCGGACTCAATCCTCACTATCGATTTGGCTGCTGGGTAGAAAAAGTCGAACCTGAAGGCAGTAACTGGCGTATTGTCTATCGTCAAAATGACCAACGTCATGAACTACTAGCCAGTGGATTACTGCTTGCCAACGGCACCCTTCATCATCCCAATGTGGTTAAGTTTGAAGGCCAGTTCGCAGGGCAAATGTTACATAGTTGCGATTACCGCAGTACTGATATTTTCGCCGATAAGCGGGTATTGATTATTGGTTGCGGAAATAGTGGCTGTGATATAGCAGTCGATGCTGTGCATCGAGCCAAATCGGTGGATATGGTTGTGCGCCGAGGTTACTACTTTTTGCCTAAGTTTGTGGCGGGCCGACCGACTGATACCCTAGGAGGGAAGATTCGCTTACCCAATCGTTTAAAACAAGCACTTGACGGCCTGTTAGTAAAATTGATTTCTGGTAAACCCAGTAGTTATGGCTTACCTGATCCAGATTACCGTATGTATGAATCCCACCCTGTGATCAATTCTTTGTTCTTACATCATATAGGACATGGTGATATTAACGTTCGTTCGGGCATTGACCGTTTAACTGAAAGGGGAGTAACCTTTTCAGATGCTAGCCAAGGTGAGTATGACCTGATTCTTCAGGCAACCGGCTATAAGCTGCATTATCCATTTATCGAACAAAAGCATCTCAACTGGCATAAAGATGCGCCACAGTTGTATTTAAATGTTTTTAACCCATTGCACAGCAACTTATTTGTTATGGGAATGGTGGAAGCGGCTGGGCTTGGCTGGCAAGGACGTGATGAGCAAGCCAAACTAGTTGCGCAGGTGATTCGACTGCAACAAGACAACCCACAAGCGGCAGAGGTGTTTTTCGACAAAGTTAAAGCTAAGGCTAATATTCGTATTGATGGTGGTATGCGATACTTGGAACTAGAACGGATGGCCTACTATGTGCACAAAGCTAAATACCTCAAAACCATCGCCAGTGAAATGCATCAATTGAGCGCTGAGTTGTAGATGTCTGCCCTGACTCTGTTTGTCCTAAATGCAGTGCTGGCCATGATGATGTTCGGCATTGCACTTAGTCTGACGACTGCTGATTTTAAGCGTATTGTCAGTAAACCAAAGGGCCCTATGGTCGGCTTAGCTGCACAGTTTATTCTGTTACCTGCTTTGACCTGTGGGCTCACTTGGCTGATACCAATGCCCAGTGAGGTAGCCCTAGGACTGATTTTGGTAAGTTGTTGTCCTGGTGGCAGTTTTTCTAACCTCATGACCTATTTGTCTAACGGTAATACTGCAATGTCAGTGAGTATGACTGGGGTGGCCAGTCTGCTGGCTTGCGTACTCACACCCTTTAATTTCATGCTTTACGCTGAGCTTAATCCGCACACTCAACAATTGATGCAAACTATCTCCGTTTCGGCCACAGATATGCTGGTCATTGTGGCGCTGGTGTTAGCACTACCCTTAGCTGCTGGGCTGTTTTGTGCCAATCATTTTCCGCATTTTGCTCGTCGCAGCGAGCCTTTTTTCCGCATAGTTTCCCTTATTACCCTGTTTGGTTTTGTCGCTATAGCCTTGACTATGAACTGGCAGCGTTTTATTGGCGGCGCCAGTATCTTCCTGTTGGCGGTGGTATTCCATAATGCGCTGGCCCTGATGATAGGTTGGGGATCAGCGCGAGCCTTAGGGCTGAACAAGGCAGACCGGCGGGCCATTACCTTGGAGGTTGGCTTGCAAAATTCTGGCCTGGGGCTTGGCATTATCTTTACTTTTTTTGCAGACCAAACCGCTATGGCGATCATCGCCGCGGCTTGGGGGATTTGGCATCTAATTTCAGGCATGGGACTGAGTCTTACTTGGCAATATCTAGATCGCCGTCACGCTCGTCAGAACAAACATAAAAAGCAGTTTATATATGAATCTTAACATTTTGATTACCGGTAGCGAGGGCTATCTCGGCCAACGTTTGATCAGTCGTCTCGCTGAACAGCACAATATTCTTGGTATAGATATTCGAGTGGCCAACCCATCGCACTATCATTATCAACAAATGGATATTCGTGAACCGGCCCTGCGTGAACTGATAAATGAGCATAGCATCACCCATGTAGTCCATTTAGCCAGTGTTATGCAAGCTAGTGCAGATCGTCAATGGGATTTTGACATCGATGTTAACGGCACCCGCAATGTGCTTGATGCGTGCGTGGCGGGTGGAGTGAGACACCTTACTGTCACGAGCAGCGGCGCGGCGTATGGTTATCATGAAGATAACCCTGCTTGGCTCAGTGAACATGATCCTCTGCGCGGTAATGATAGCTTTGCCTATAGTTGTCACAAACGCTTAATTGAAGAGATGTTGGCGCGATACCGCAGCCGTTATTCCGCCCTTAAACAATTGGTATTGCGGCCTGGCACGGTGCTAGGTCAAACCACTCAAAATCAAATCACCAATTTGTTTGATCAGAAACGCATTATGGCTGTCAAAGGCTCTCCCTCTCCCTTTGTGTTTATTTGGGATGAAGATGTGGTCGAAATAATACGTATGGGAGTTTGTGAAAGTAAATGTGGCCAATTTAATCTGGCGGGTGACGGTGCGATGACCCTGGTGGAAATTGCTGAAGCATTAAACAAGCCCCTAGTTGAGTTACCCCCTTGGCTACTCAAATTTGCTCTGACCCTCGGCCACTCCCTTGGCCTTACTCAATATAGTGCAGAGCAACTGGAATTTTTGCGATATCGTCCCGTGCTGGATAACCGAGCGCTTAAGCAAGATTTTGGCTATACGCCAATTAAGTCCAGCCGAGAAGTATTTGATTTTTACCTTAAACACAATAGGGAGCAGCGCTGATGGCCCAATCAAAGCTTTCGAATTCACTACCTGTGGCAGTGATCACGGGTGCAGCTTCTGGTTTAGGGTTGGATTTGGCGCAACAACTTCATTCAAGCTATCAGTTGGTGTTGATTGATATCGACATGGAGCGTTTGTTGGCAAAAACTCAGAATTTAGTTGGCGTGTTACATTATAGTTGTGACTTAGCCGATTCAACCGCTATCGAACAACTGACGTTAACTCTTAACGGGCAACTCTTGCGAGTTGATTTGTTAATTAACAATGCTGGTATCACCCACCGTTCATTGGCTATGAAAACTGACCATGAGGTTATTCGCAAGGTGATGGCTGTTGATTACTTAGCACCAGTGCAACTAACCCAGGGCTTGCTGTCATTGTTAACCCAAGCAAAGGGTAAAGTTATCAATATTGGCTCTATGGCTGGTTGGATGCCTGTGCTGGGACGAGCTGGTTATTGTGCCGCAAAGTCTGCATTACACCAATATTTTGAAACGTTACGCGCTGAGTTGCAGGATGAAGGTGTTACAGTATTAATGGTTTATCCAAGCTTTTTAGATACGCCAATAGAGCAAAATGCGTTGAACGGACTTGGACATAAAGCTACTCATAAACGTTCAATGGTGGGCAAGATGCGTACAAGTGACTGGATGGCTAGTGCGATTGTCACTGCAATTCAACAGGGGAGGGGCCGGCTATTCCCTGATGTATTTACCAATCTTTCAAGTATTTTGTATCGACTCTTTCCTAGTCTTTATATGCGCTTAATGCGTAGAAAATTAGCATCTGAATTGGAGGTGCAGCAATGACCTTTCTAGTGGTAGCGATAGGAGTATTTGTTGCGTTTACTATAGAAGCTATGACCGGCTTTGGCAGTATAGTTATCGCCTTGTCGATTGGTGCTTTAGTGATGGATATTCCAGTATTGGTGCAATGGTTAGTGCCACTAAATATCCTGATGACAGCTCCTCTGGTGTGGCGCTTACGCAATCATATTGCCCGTAATTTTTTGCTCACTCAGATACTGCCATTTATGGCCTTGGGTACCCTGATTGGCGTTTTGTTGACAGGCCAATTGCCTGAGTTGTATGGCAAAGGACTTTTTGCCTTACTGATATGTTGGTTTGCTGGGCGCTCACTAGCACAAATGCAGGCGGCTAATCATGGTTCAATATTACGTAAAATTTTGATTTTTAGCGCTGGTATTACCCATGGACTATTTGCTTCAGGGGGGCCGCTACTTGTATATGCCAGTGCCAAAAGCGGGTTGGATAAAACCCAATTTCGTGCCACTTTGCTCAGCGTTTGGCTAAGCCTCAATGGTGCACTAACTATATGGTTTGCCGCGTCCGGTACGCTACAACAGCACGCAAGTCATATTCTGATGTTAGTGCCGGTGGTTCTGGTTGGCGCATTACTTGGCAATTTTCTTCATCATAAGGTGAGTCAGCAACAGTTTACCCGCATTGTCTTTTCAGTCCTTTTACTAGTCGGGGTTTTGCTGTTACTCAAAACCGCCAGTCAGATATTCGGCTAAACAGTTTCAATCCAATCAAAGTTAATCGATATCAAATGGAGCTGCTACCAATTAACTTTGAGCGCTCCGACACCGTCCTAAAACACCTAGATTATTGGTTTTTTTATCTCGGCATACTTCTTGAAGTTAGTCCTGTCAATTAAGCGATTTTTCATGTTTTAGCCAAGATTGCATGTAAAAACGTCATTCGAGTGTAGAAGATACACGAAATAACCTTTGTCTAAGGAGAAAGTATGTCTAAGTATTTAAAGTTTCTGTTTATGATTGCTACGTCCACATTAGTGATGTTTGCGTTGATGTATCTGAACACTTACCAACTCAGTCATGTTTTTTATAGTGAGACCCGTACCTACATGGCCCTTTATATGGGAGCTGCGATGGCTGTTGTGATGCTTTTGTTCATGCTCAACATGTACAAGGACAAACTTAAAAATGGTCTGATTTTGGGACTCAGTATCACGGTATTTGCGATTTCACTATTTTTAGTGCGCAGTCAAATTACGGTTGACGACCAGTCTTGGATGTCCGCCATGATACCCCATCACTCAATTGCAATTCTTACTAGCGAAAGAGCAACCATTCAAGATAAGCGTGTTCAAGCCCTTGCTAACAACATCATTGAAGCCCAGCGGCGTGAAATTAAAGAGATGCAGTGGTTACTGAACGATATTGAAGTCAATGGTATAGCTGAGACGGAACAGCAAGCCCAATCTAGACCTGTGCCAAGCTTTGATGCGCAGTAGACAATAACCATTAAATTGAGATTATATTAAGGAGTATGTAATGACAGTCCCCGCACACCTTTACAGAATGGCAACGGATGAACATATTTGCCCTTTTGGCCTAAAATCAAAAGATTTGCTCGAACGAGCAGGATATATAGTTGAGGATCATTTGCTCACCTCTCGTGAAGAAACCGATGCATTCAAGCAGCAGCACAATGTTGATACTACACCACAAACATTTATCGATGATAAACGAATTGGTGGTTACGACGACTTACGTGAATATTTTAATAAACCAGAGGCTGGTCAGCAGGGCCGAACCTATACCCCAATTATCGCTATTTTTTCAGTAACCTTCTTACTCAGCCTAGCCTTTAGTTTTGTATCCAACATTGCGATATTTTCCATCACAACCGTTGAGCTTTTTGTCGCACTCTCCATGGCGGTGTTAGCAATTCAAAAACTCCAAGATCTGTATAGTTTCTCGAATTCATTTATTACTTACGATCTACTCGCAATGAAAGTGGTGCGCTACGCCTATGTTTATCCGTTTTTAGAAGCTTTCGTTGGAATAGGAATGATTGCTGCTCTACCCGTTTATTTGGTTGCACCTATCTCCTTGTTTATAGGCACCATAGGGGCGATATCTGTAATTAAAGCAGTGTACATCGATAAACGAGAACTTAAATGCGCCTGCGTGGGGGGGGATAGTAACGTGCCACTGGGGTTCATTTCGCTTACCGAAAATATGTTTATGATAGCTGCAGGTATATGGATGCTGGTTAAATAGCCATGCCTAAATGAGGCTGGTATCACTTTACCAGCCTCCTTGGAATTCTGTATCAAGAGGGTCAGTATCAAGAGGGTCCAGTATCAAGAGGGTCAGAGTAACTTGAAATATCAAGTTACTCTGACCCTCTTGATAGACCCTATTGATATTACTGGATGTATTGATATCAAAATGACTCCCATTATCCTTTGGTCTACTATCCAATAGAAGATATTTATCCTAAGCTTGCTGTATCATTTTGAATAACTGTTTTTATTTGAGAATGGCCAAAGATATTTTAGAAAAAAACCGACAACAGAATAGCTCTGACAATTATTCGTCGAGGCTTGAAGCCGTCCTCAATACGGTTATTGACGGTATTATTACTATTAATAGTCGAGGGATTATTCAAAGCTTTAACGCTTCTGCAGAGCGCATTTTTGGCTATGAGCCTGAAGAAGTCATTGGTCAGAACGTCAAAATGCTTATGCCAGATCCTTACCATACCGAGCATGACGGTTATCTGAGCAATTATCACAGCACAGGCGATAAGAAAATTATTGGTATCGGACGCGAAGTGGAAGCCCAGCGCAAAGACGGTAGCGTGTTTTCCATGGAGCTGGGTGTGAATGAAATGGACATTTCCGGTGAAAAAATGTTTGTTGGTACCATTCGAGATATCTCTGATCGTAAATTAGCGGAACAAGCGTTGAAAGACAATCAAGCTAAATTGCAGGCGATCGTTGAAAATACCGTTGACGGTCTCATTACCATTGATGAAAAAGGCCTGATAGAGACATTCAACAAGGCATGTGAAATCATATTTGGCTATCCAGCTGAAGAGGTCATCGGACAAAATGTAAAAGTATTGATGCCTGCCCCCTATCATGATGAGCATGACGGCTACTTAAAGAATTATCATAATACTGGCGAGAGAAAAATTATTGGAACTGGACGTCAGGTTGAAGGAAGAAAAAAAGATGGCAGTATTTTCCCACTTGATCTGTCTATTAGCGAAGTAAATGTCAAAGGACGTAAGATTTTCAGTGGAATTGTGCGGGACATCACTGAATTACAGGAAACGCAGAAACGCCTCGCTGCTGTTCTAGACAACACAGTTGATGGTTTAATAACCATTGATGAAACGGGAACCGTTGAGCATTACAATAAATCTTGTGAAAGCATTTTTGGTTATAAAGCAGTTGAGGTTATAGGCCAAAACGTCAAAATTCTGATGCCTGAGCCCTACCATAACGAGCATGATGGCTATTTAAAAAACTATCATGATACCGGCATTAAGAAAATTATTGGCAGTGGTCGTGAAGTTGAAGGGCAGCGTAAGGATGGCAGTATTTTTCCAGTTGATTTATCTGTTAGTGAAGTCCAAGTACAAGGGCGCAAACTTTACAGTGGGATTGTGCGTGATATATCTGAACGTAGGGCTGCTGAAGAACAGATTCAACAAGCAAACGCGGAACTTGAAGAGTTTTCTTATCGAACTTCACACGATTTAAGATCCCCACTGGTATCTTCAATAAGATTGTTAGAAATGGTCGACGATGCCATTCGCAAAGGTGAAACAGACCGGGCTTTGCAAAGCACAGCATTCATTCATGATTCCCTGCAAAAATTGGAAGAGCTAGTCAAAGATATTCTCCAGTTAACTCAAACTAAGAATGTCGATGAAAGGAAGAGTGTAATTGATTTCGTGAAGATTTTAGATGATGCACTGCATGATTTTAGCCAAATGGATAACTTTTCAAGACTTGTGATTGAGCGAATTCAACTTTTTGAAGGTGAAGTAAAGGTTGAAAAAAGTAGATTTGTTTTAATTGTTGAAAACTTAATTTCCAATGCAGTGAAATATCAGGATTTGAATAAAAAGACTTCATTTATCAAAATATCAACTTTCAATGAACAGCATAATTTTGTCCTGGAAGTTCGTGATAATGGCTTAGGTGTGCCAAAAAAACAGCAAGAGAATCTGTTTAAAATGTTTAAGCGCTTTCATCCTAGAACATCTTTTGGCTCGGGACTTGGTTTGTACATGATGAAAAAAAGTGCTGATATTTTAGGTGGAAAAATAACCTTTAGAGATTCAGGTGATGGAAGTGTTTTCAGACTTGAAATTCCCCTAAATAATTAATTCGAAGATACCCAGCGATGAGTAGCCAGTTAGCCAGGAGCAATGATGAGTATTAAATCCATTTTGATTATTGATGACAGCGAAGTAGATCAGTACCTTGCGAAATATATGATTGAACAGTTCAACTCCGATATTGAAATCATACATGCTTATGATGGCCAAGAAGCGCTGGAAATTCTGGCAGATTTGCCATCACAACCGGATATTATTTTACTTGATATCAATATGCCGCGTATGAACGGGCTTGAATTTCTTAATGAATATGACAAATGGCAAACTAAAAATTCAGTTGTCGTTATGTTGACGTCTTCGGATAGGCCAGTGGATCGGGAGCAATCTTTGGCGCATGAATGCGTCAGACAATATTTCACCAAACCAATTGATAAATCTGATTTGGAATGTCTGGTTCGATAATTTATCTAATTTCGCGAGCTTCCCTTTAAATATCATCAGCACATTACCTTTAGCCAATGGTGGTGCCTAAGTTTGAGTATTTTGGGGTCTATTTTGGGGTCAGAGTCTGAGGGATCCCCACGAATATTCAATCATTAAAATTGTCTGCTATCATAGTTCTGATATTTAATACCGCAGTTTCAAATTGCTCGCTGAGCAATTTGAAATGCTTATCTACGAAGCCTCTCAATCCTAAATAGTGAAACGATAATACTCGTCTAACCTTAACTGTGTTCGCTTGATAGCGACGGTGTAAACCAGCCGTGAACATTGCTAGACCTATAATGTTGGCCAGAATACTGGCAAGTGTAGCGATAAGGATGAGTACTGCAATGCGGTGTATATATCGGCTTTTATGGTGTTCAAAACCCAATCCAAATAAACTGCTTTTGATATCTCTAAACTCTTCTTCAATTTGCATACGCAGTCGATAAATAGCGACTATTTTTTTACCTAAACTTTTGGTGCGAGGAAGTGATGTGGCAATTAACCAAGGGTCTGTAGCACCTCTTGCATGGACCTTGGAACACTTAGATTGGCGGGCAATGTTATGTTGCGTTAAGCTATGTCGGCCTTTGCTTTTTCCTTTAAATAACACCAAGGTACATGCTAAAGGTTGGCTGCGGCAAATATGGCTAGTAAACCCTATAGGTTGACTGGTAGCTCGCTTATATAACTCAGAGGTATGCTCCCAGTCTTCTTTTTGATTAACATACATCATAGGCTTGCGGACTCTTCCTGCAAAGTCCCACCCCAGAGCAATGACCTCTTTAAACCAAGGGGTTTTATAGCCAGCATCTGTCACAATTATCGGTTTAGCATCGTCATCGATAATCGTCTTTAATTTTGCTAAAAACGCCTTGTGCGTGCACCGTTTTTCTTTCGTGCTCATATCATGAACTTCTTGATAAATAGCCACTCCTCGGCCATTAAAAGCTACCGAAGCCCTTAGCAAAAAACAGCCTTTATGCGTATCTAAGTCAGACCAGTCAATCAGAATAATAGGGCGTGATGAAGCATTCGTATATTGCGTATAGATGGCTTGATAGATAGGTAATTGTTCATTAATAATGTGTTTATTAGACAACAAGCGGTCCGCTTGTTTAATGCGATGTTTTTCATATGCTGAAGATGAAATACCGCGTCCCATGCTGGTAACACTGGCTTTAGCTCCATTTAGCAAACTGCTCACACAACTCGTTAATGACGCTCGTCTAACTTTATGCATTTTGGGCGTGACAGCTCTAAGGAACTTCTTCAAAATAACAACTTCATTCATGGTATTGGTCTTTAGTGATGTTTGGCGATTGATCTGATCACCAAGTACCGTGAATGTTCCAAATTATTTTAAATTACTTCTCTGTTTATTTCGTGGGGATACCTCAGGGTCAGAGTAACTTGAAATGTTGCATCCTTAACATCAAGTTACTCTGACCCTCTTGATGGAATATTCGTGGGGATCCCTCAGACTCTGACCCTCTTGATGCTTTGCAATGACATCAAGTTACTCTGACCCTCTTGATGATGAATAGCACTATCTTAACCTTTAGCGCAAAAGAAACGGCTTTTTTGCTTTGTCCCAATTGAGGGTTATTTAATCGACCAATTCCGCGAACACAATACTGCGGTTAAGTGTTGTTCATTTTTTAGCCGATTGAGTTGTTACCCCCTATACTAATAGTTCTTCGGTAAAACAATTTCACACATGGAGGGTGAAATGTTACCAATCAAAAAGCGCTATTCTGCTTTAATCATGTTTTCAATCACAATGCTACTTGCCATTGGCATTTCCAGTGCGATGTATTTTTTCAAGATCAAAAAGAATGAAGACTATCAAAACCGTCTGCATTTTCGTGAATTGAATGAAGTGAGTCGCAGTATTTTGCAATCAGCCGGTCAGCTATCGGAAATAGCCAAAGTTTGTGACAGCGAGGCCCAACCTGTGGATAGCTCAGAACGGGACAGGTTGAATGGTAACTCGGCTGCTCTCACGCAAAATGAGCTGAACAAAATTAGTTGTGATGTGCATTTAAAAAATAGGGTTGATCTGGCTAATCGCTCTGCGAATTTAAAAACACTAAAAATATCCCGTGCCCCGCAGGTATCGGAGAGTAAATTGGAAGAATCTAGCATTTATTTTGACCCTGGCGGCAAAACCTATGTGGCTGTGAAAATCAAAATTGAAGAATCAAATATCTATGCAGGCACATTAAAACCCAGTCGTGTATCCAATATTCTAGAAATGGATACCAAAGATCTGATTCCGGCCAATATAGAACGCTTCCCACTGGTGTTAATTACCAATGGAAAAGGCGTGGTTATTGGTTCTAGACAAATTAATCGCAAGGGAGTTGAGACGGCTGATTTACAATTTCAGGAAGTAAATAGTTTATTTAAACAAATTGCTTTTCAGCGAGCCATACAAGAAGGCAAAAAGGAATACGATAAATCCTACCAACCTACAACAAGTGAAATACTCAATACCCAGATTGGCGGGGTCGAATACCGTGTCTTTCTGCAGCCATCTAACTTAAGTGCTTATAGCACCAATACAAAAAAATTGTACCTAGTTGGATTGATCCCCGCCAATCAATTGAAGCTAGCCAAATTAAGTATATCGCCCAACACGGCGGTATGGTTTGTGCTGATATTGATAGGTTTAATTGCACTACTTCCGCTTATGAAACTGCGCTTTGTCTCTGTTAAGTACGCTTTTAGTCGCGGAGATGTAAGTCAGATTGGTTTGGGCTTGTTAGTGGCTATTGGCATTTCGAGCATAGGGATAAATCATCAGTTATTTTATGGCTTTTTAATGGACGACAAAGCCAAACAAGCAAAGCAGTTACACCAACAAATAACGGCAGAATTTGAACAAGAAATACATGCCCTCAATACATGGGGGGCAGGCTATGCAGGTAAGCTAACTAAGCGGTTGGATAACGGATACTCTGAGGCTTGCGAACCCGTTCGACCGATTGAAACCGTCATTACCAACAGAGCGGGTTCCGAAGGACAGTTCTACAGTTGTGTAGATTCAAACCTCGTAGTTAATCGGATTGATGGGGATGATCTGAAAAACTCTAACAGAGACGAACATTCTGCGCATAAAAAATCGGTAGAAAACAATGAGGCGTCGGATAAAGCTAGATATATAGACAACAAATTTCACTATGTCATTGAAGGTGCCTTTATTCTTGATAGTTCAGGACGTTTTGCTAACGGCTCGACAACTATTTGGAAAGAACGAAAATTGCTGGTTTCTCAAGATATTGAACTTTCCCACCGTCAGTATTTTCAACGTGCCAGAGATTGCGAAGTTTGGGGAGACATAGAGTTAGGCACTAAATGTAAAAAAGGTATAGTGTTTGAACGTATTAATAATGTCAGGGACGGGCGCAAAAACACGCAATTCGGCGTACCTTTAGATGACGCTAGTTTTGCAGAAAATAAAAACATATTTAGCTTTGGAACCCGCTTAAGGACGTTTTTTCATCGGGTAATGCCCGAAGATTTTGGCTACTTGGTGTTTGACCAGAACGGCAGTGTGGTGTTTCATAGCGATGAACAGCGTAGCTTAATCGAGAATGTTTTTGTTGAGACGGATAATAATAAGCAACTACATGCCTTTGTAGCAAATAAAGGCGGTTATGCTGGTGACAAAGGGCAGCCCATTGATTTCAATGCGGTCTATCGGGGCAAATCCCATTTGTTTGCCGTAGGTGATCTGTTTATCGATGAAAAATACAGCAATGCCCCTTTGACGTTAGTGGTTTTCTTTGACCAAAGCGGCGCATCTCTCAACAACATGTTATTGCTTTTTATGGCGCTGATCCTGTTCTTGCTGATTATTATTCCTTTATTCGTTTATTTCCGCTATGCCACCAGTCAGCCATTCTGGGCTAGTTTGTTGTACTACAATCCCAGACATTCCCAGCGCTATTTTGGATGGTTATTATTGCTAGTTGGGGCAAGCGTTTTTTGTTTGTTTATGATGGGGGTGGTATTTGATCTCACCCTAAGAATCAGTATATGGCTTTTGACTGCCGCACTGGTATTCAAATTAATTATGGGGGGAGTCGACCCAAATAAAACGGTGTTGCGGGGCTCAGTTCCAAGCATGAAGCTAATTATAAGTTTAGCGGCATTCCTAACCGTTGTTTGTTTTTCACTTGGGTTCATGCCAGCCAAAGCTCAGTTTGTTAACTGGTTGTTCCTGTTGATCGGGTTGGCTGCGTTTGGAGAGGCGATTATCACTTACCTGCGCGAACCCGTATTAGAGCCTACGTCGCTTAATGTCTTTGACAAGGAACGCTATTCAAAGATGTACCTTGGTTTTATGGTGGCAATTTTATTTTTTGTTTCCGCAGTGCCAGCTAGTTTAATCATAAATAGTGCTAATGGCTATATGTTGCAACACCAAGCCAGAGTACAAACACAGCATCTTGAAAAAGCGAAACTTAAATATCAAACGGAACTAGCCGATTACAAGTCCATTGTTGGGGAGTCTGCAAAAGATGGACTTATTGAACAGCACTGGTTATCTGCTGGCGCCCTTAGGGTAATGTTTCCGGGTTTTGAAGACTGGATCACAATGAATGATACAGACAATAATACCGATGCAGCAATCGAGGCAATATTTTCCAATATTGAGTTTGCAGATTCATTGCTAGCGGAAATCACCCATCTTGCTAAACGAGATCCAGGGGATGGCACAAATACAGGAATAGGTAATGACTCACAATCAGCCCATTTAACTGTGCACTATTCCCCTGACAAATTTATGCTACGTGCCAGTGCAGCCAATACGTTTTTTATCTTGTTTGCATTACTTGCACAAATATTTATTATTCATCGTCTGGTGGAGCTAATGTTGGTGCGACGCCTATTTGGTGATCACTTAACCAATGACTTTAGAATATCCTATCCGCGAGAGCAGGCATGTAAAGAACAAAAATGGAACAAGATTGTTGCGCGACTCTCACAAACTGAGCCCTTAAGGTTATTGTTACTGCATTCTACTAAACAACGTATTCTAGCTGAATTCGACAAACGAAAATGCAGGGTTTTCGAACAAACTGTTATCAATATAAAATCTATCCTCGGCCAAACAGATGGCAAATTTGATATTCTCAGCCGCCTCTCAAAAGAAGCAAAAGATCAACCTGAAGGGAGTAGCGAGCCTGTTATATTATTGCTCGAAGGCTTCGAGCAATTAGCCTTTGAGAAAGAAGTGCGTCGGCGCGCATTTAATTTGACTGAGATCTTAATTAAACAATCTCACCTACATGTGGTGATTTCCGCTGACACCGCGCCGATCTTTCGCCTGATCAAGCAAGATGAATATCCCAACTCAGATAACGCTATAATTTCTAACTCCACAGAAGAGCTAGGTTGGGCTCAACTATTTTGCCTATTTACCAAAAGTTATGATTGGACCCCTGGGCGCAAATACATGCCTCGTGCACCCGATGATGTACTTCATCTAATTGAAAATGAGGCTAATGGGTGGGCTGAACTTCGGGAAATTGAACAATCCTTCAAACAATATCATCGGCTCATCAAGCTGCACGATGAGCAGGCGAGAATAACCGAGGAAAACTTAAAAGCGGTGTGGAAACCATCACAAATAGTTGCGTTTTTTGCGATGCATGCGGGTGCTTTGTATCGCATGAAGTGGGAGCTGTGCACCAAAAATGAACGGTTCTTACTCTATCAAATGGCATCGGGTGCTAATGTGAATCCTTTGAATGCCGAGGTTTTGGAGCATCTAATGCGCCGCGGATATATCTATCGTGATGCTGGCTGGCATATAGTCAACGACAGCTTTAAACGTTTTGCCTTGCATGCCGAGCGTGAAGAGTCGATTAATGAATGGCAAGCAGATGCCAATACGGGCATCTGGTCTATGCTGAGGATCCCTATGTTCACCATAGTATTAGTGCTGTTGGTGGTGACAATTTTTAGCAGCGGGCAGGCAATTGATTCGGCACTTGGCATTTTGACCGCAGTATTGGGAATGATCCCATTATTGCTGGGTAATATCTCATTAATCAAAGGTGGCACAACTAGTTTTGGCCAATAGATATCTTGGGCGGAAGTTGTAGTTGGCATTAATAATCAGCGCCAAAGTACTAGTTCGCCTTTCCCTAAAATTGAATTTTGATTGTTTTTGGCGGTGCTATGTAGCACAAGCAAAGGGTCAGTTAGGTTATTTCTGTTTACAAATGTCATCTTAACTAACTGGCTTATCTCAACCTGCACTCACCCCAATGATTTCAGAAGCCACACAACGGATGATTTAAAACGTCATTTACATTACAATTCGCGCCCTGTTTTAGTTAACTCACAGTAAAGATGGCAGCAATAGGTATAGATTACGGGACGTCAAACTCCGAAGTCGCATTTTTTGATGGGCATAAGCATCATTTTTTTAAACTTGATCCTAGTCTAGATGCAACAAACAAGATCCGCTCATCTGTATTCATTTATTATGAAGACGATTTGCCGCTACCTCCCGCATCGATAATTGAAGCTAAAGTGTCGCAATTAAAGCGTGTCATCAATGAACAAATCGATAAGGCCAAACAGGGTTATTACGACGCGCAAGATCCCAGAGAACAGCAGCTTTACAGTGACAAAATAGACAATTTTAGGTCCGACTTTCATAATCGCCCAGCATTACAACGTCGGGCGATACAAATCTTATTGAAAGATATGACGGTACAAGATCTATCTCTACAACAGTTGGTTGAAACGGGAAAGTTTGCCTTCGGTGAAGAAGGGTTTAAACGTTATCTTAAAACCCCAGAGAAAGGTCGGCTGATCTACTCACCGAAGAACTTTTTGGGTGCCAATTTGGTTGCTGGTCAGCAGCAGGCCTTCGTCGGCATGATCGCTAAACAGCTTGAGTTTTTTCGCACCAGTGCAGAACAACAGTTACAACAACCAATCGATACAGCAGTGATCGGTCGTCCAGTAAAGTTTCACGGCACAAGAGGGGATGACGGCAACAAACAGGCTATTGAAATCATGTCGCAAGCAGCGAAGTTGGCTGGTTTTAAACACGTGGATTTTCTAGAAGAGCCCATTGCGGCGGCTTATAAAATTGAGCAATCTCTTGAGCAGGATACAAATGTGTTGGTGGTGGATATTGGTGGCGGGACTACCGATGTATGTTGCATTAAGTTATCACCAAACAAACTGACAAAACTTGACCGTCAGCAAGACGTATTGTCAGTTACCGGTACTCGATTAGGCGGAATGGAATGTGATAAAAACCTCATTATTAAATCTATTGCTCCTACTATGGGACAGAACTTAACGATTCAGAATGGCCTGCCTGTGCCTCCGACCTATTTCTCAGATATGTGCGCGGTGGATGATATTCCAAAACTGAATCGATTTTTCTCTCCCGAATATGGTTTGGAAATTGCGCAGACCATGTCTATTGTAAAAGAGCCTAAACTTCTAGAAAGACTGCTCACTGTGCAGGAAGAAAAGTTGTCAGCAAGGCTGGTGAACTCATCGCGTTTAGCTAAAGAGTTACTATCATCAAAAAATGAAATTACTTTGCCGTTACATTACATCGAGGCGGATTATGATGTGGATATTAATATCGAAGATCTGAGTCGTTCAATGCAACCCTGGCTGCGCAGAGTGAAACGCTTAGTGAGCGAGTGTTTAGAAAAAAGTGCTGAGCCGCCGCAGATGCTTTTTATTACGGGTGGTATGAGCTTATCACCCATTGTCAAACAGGAGCTGGAGCAAATCATGCTACCAGATTTGCCGGTGATCGAAGGGGATGCATTTAACTCGGTGTGCGAAGGCTTGGCGATTCAGGCTGCTAAATTAAGTCAAAGGTAAAAGTCTTTACAGGCTTGGCGATAAGAATTGAAAATAGGTGGTGTTGACTAGCTCTGGATGATCTGACTTCCTGTAGCAGGAATAGTATTGTGGAAGACATTCTTGGCTACCAATAACGGTTGAATTTGTTCGGCCTCCAAAGGCTTTGAGAAAACATATCCCTGATAGCTTGTACAACCTAACAGGTGTAATTTTTCTACTTCTTCGAGCTTTTCAGTGCCTTCTGCCAACACGTCGATCTTTAACACCCGACACATGGCAATCATAGCTTCTACTACCTTAGACTTCCGCTCGTCCAAGTGAATATCTTTAATGAACTGTCGATCTATTTTTACCCGACTTACTGGATAAGATATAAGCTTGGATAACCCTGAATACCCTTTTCCAAAATCATCTAAACAAATGGAGAATCCCCAATCGGTCAGCACCTTGCTGGTTAACAGTGCTTTTTCCTTATGACTGCTGGTCGCTGATTCGGTTAATTCAATTTCAATTAATTTCGGATTTATGTTGTGCTCAAGTAATGAATGAATCAGGTGCTTTTGAAAATCATCACTATCAAGATCAATACCAGAGATGTTCAACGCAATAGGAACTAAATCAAAGCCTTGATGTTTCCAGCTTGAAATTTGATTACATATATTGGTGATCAACCATTGTGTGATCTTAGGTACCAATCCAGATTTTTCGGCGATAGGTACAAAAATAGCAGGGGAGACTAGCCCTATTACCGACGAATTCCAGCGTAATAATGCCTCTAAACCAAGGAGCCGACCATCTTTTTCCACTTTAGGCTGATAGACAATCCTCAACTCATTGGTAGACATGGCTTCATCAAGTAAAATATTGATCTCTTGATGTTCGATGAAGCGCTCTAAGCTTGATGTCTCGTAAAAATTAATTTTGGATTGGCTTGAATTGACTGCGTACAACGCATTATTGATCAGTTTTTCTGCACTACATTTAGTTGAATCAGGAGAGGAAACTCCAGCCTGAAGATCGACTGGCACGGAGTGCCCTTCAACTTCTATGGCTTTAGGCAGCCTTGCCATAAATGTCTGAAGGGTAACTCTTATATTCATCACCGAGAGCTCTGTCACTACGATCAAATTGGCATTGTCTACACAAGCCCAATGTTTAAGGTTTTTATGCTCTGTGTGCCAGAATTTGGCTAACGCTTTGACTAAGGTGGGTAAAATTTGGAAGCCGTATTTTTGCTCAATAAATTGTGCATTGCCTAGTTTCAACGCGATAATACACAACTCGTTACCCTTAGCGGGCAGTAAACCATTGAGTTTGTCTGCCAACCATTGACGGTTAGGTAAGCCGGTTTGTTTATCTAGTTTTTGTTGTCGATTGATAATGGTTTGCGCGGCGAGGGTTTTATTTAACATCACTTTGGCGGTGATATCATGAATAGTGAGAAAAAAATCATCGTGGTTAAACAAATCACTGCGGGTTAATTTAAACGCTTTCATTTTGCCCTCAACAGAGCGATTGACTATCATTTCTCCTATGTGGGTAGGAAAGTCACTGAACAACTCCGCTATATAAGTAGGTTGATAACTCTGAAGTGAGTCACACTTTAGCAATTGTTTAGCAGCTAAGTTTATTTCCTTAATTAAGCCGCCGTTATTGACAACAATCTTTGCAACGTCAGTATCCACAAATAGCGTTTTATAAAAGTCATTCTGGGTTTGTAATTCTTGATTTTTTTCAATCAATTTCTGATTTAGACGCCTAGCAGCAAGACTTGAACGAGCTACTCCTAATGGAGCACAGATGTTAAAAAACAGGAAAATCATGCTGATAATATAAATATTGCCATTTTCTAAAATTGGATGTGGAGGAAAATATTGACTGAGTTGAAATCCGCTCAAAAGTGCGATAAAAGGCAGAATGTTGAGTAGCATACATATAAAACCCACCCGTGCACCGAGCAATATAAAGGCCACTAAGGGCAATGAGAATACATATACGGGACCGAACATGGCGAGGGCCGGGTCGCGAGCAATAATATTTATCGATATTGCAGACACGACTATGGTTATGAGTAAGCTATAAGCACTAATAGTATAATGTGAGACGGATAACCATAATTGCAGCGTTGCACAAAGGTAAAATCCCAATGTCAGAGGGATGACTAAATTGAAGTCTAATTGGGCGGCGCTAATACAACTATGCAGGGCGATAAAAGAGTAAAATGTATAGCCGGTAATAATCATGATGCGCAAAGCACTGATGCGCCATTTTTCAATGCCATTGAGATTACCGTCAATATCAGACAGCATGAGATAATTTAAAAAAGCAGCGGTTAAATACCTGAACATTGACTGCATAAATTTACTTATTACCATTCCATATTAAAACTCACTCGATTTAAACCCCCATGGGGGTCTAGCTTTTTATTTACTACTTGAAAGATAAAAAACCTTTCATACATCTAGCAACTAAATTACTAGATACATTCTGAATAACTACTTATAAAAATGGAATGGTATAACTGCTATTTGTTAGTTATCTGGCCTTCACAAGTGTTCAAAGATGAACCTATAAATCATTAATATTACTTATAATTTTTCTCATTTTCATGGTTAAGTAATCGTTTGTAAAGACAAAATATGTAATTTTCCTTTTTGAAACAAAACCTTAATTTATTCGTTGCAATTCTAAACAATGAGATGGAAATTTAATCCTAATTGCCTATACGACTATTAGCGTGGACAGCCATCCTAAATAAATAGCGTGGACAGCCATCCTAAATGATTTAAATCGTAAATAGCGTGGACAGCCATCCTAAATGATTTAAATCGTTGAATAGATTTATTTGGGAGCTTTTCTAGCAAGATTTCAAACCCGCTGTGGCTATAAAGAGTTTCAGTGAGAGGCTTTTTTTCAGTGATACCTATTGATGTGGCTCATTATTAATTTTGCACATATTTACTTATTTATAATGATTCAAGCTAAAAACTTTACCTAGCTGCAACTGAATTTCCTCACTTTGCTGACTATAACTATATTCTGCAATGTGGCAGGTGAACTTATAAAAAGGATTATTAAGATAAATGTTAATCAAGACAATTCAATTCACCATTTAAATAGTAACGATATCGACATGGTGTGGGCATAGGTACTGTTGAATGGGGGTCTCTGCGGGAGCTATAGTGGGATTTTTAGGGAGGCGCTGACTGTAAGCAATCCTATCGGCATTGGCGAGTTGGCTGGCGCTTCTATTTTATTCTACGGCATATCCATTCTTACTACGCTGAATAATAATTAAGCCGCTAATCCCGCCTTTATCCTGTAGGGAGAGAACAATGTTTAAATTTACCGCTGCAACTATTGTCGTAGCAACTGCTTTGAATTTGGTTCTTTTTTGGCTTAATTTAATCCACGCTGCTCAGGTCTGTTCCAATATGTTAGTGGCGGTTGTAACTAGTTTGCTCTCGCGAGTAATGAATCAAATTTTAACTCTGAAAAAAATTAATAACACAGATGACAACCACAATCGCTCGCCATTTAGATGACAACATTAGCGTCTGTGGCAACGACACAGTTTCGACCATTATCTTTGGCAAGATAGAGCCGACGGTCTGCCTTGACTAGCAGCTCCTCTAAATCTGTGCCGTCATCTCCATAGAAGGACATGCCGGCGCTGACAGTAATATTAATTTGCCCCATATGGCTAGTAAAAGGGGAGGATATTAAGTTTTGGCGTAAGGATTCAACGTGTTGGTAGCAAGATTTTGCATCTGATTCGACCATTAGTAATGCGAATTCTTCTCCGCCGATTCGCGCTAACAAATCTGTTTTCCTTATATTATGTTGCAAAAAGTGGGCAACATGACATAGGGCAGCATCACCAATATGGTGACCATGCTGGTCATTAATCTTTTTGAAAAAATCTAAATCGAACAACACGACTGTCAAAGGGGAATGATGGCGGGCGGCATATGCACCGTAACGAGGGAAGCTATCAACCAGTTTTCTGCGATTTGCTAAACCCGTGAGTTTATCTGTGCCTGCCAATTCGAGAAGTCGCTCTTCATTTTTCTCTCTATTTCGCTCATAAACATGAGCTAGGGTAAGCATTAAACAGGCACTTAAAATAACATTAAGAGAAACCGCAATATTTAAGGGGAGATCACTGCTCATAAATCGCAGATGGTAGACAATAATGCCGCAAACTATAAAAAATAGTGAAACCCAAAAGCCATGCTGTCTTCCCATGAGTAGGTAAGAAATCACGGGAATGGTGAGTATCCAAACAAAAATTGAGTCTGACGCATTGGGTACCGACAGGGCATACATCATGATGATAAAAAATGGCAGTAAGTAGAGCATTACCCATCGTTGAAAATTAGCCGTAGTTAAAATATTCCGCCACAGAATAATAGAGAATATGCCGTAACCGAGCTCTATTATTGCGAGTGGATAAAGTCCTCGATAAAAATTGATGGCAGAGAAAACACAACCTCCAATAAAGGTAAGCATAAGCAGCACACGAATCACGTCGCGGCGATATTGTAAGTTTTGAGATAAATGATCAAACATGGAATTTCTCATACTACAGACAATGATGATTATCACTGTGAAAATATTTACTTACATTCAGGTTGTGTGGCAAATGAACTATGATCAAAACTGCTTGTACCCTCATTCGCTCAATCATAAGTCGTTTCCCATTGGCAAGGAAGTGCAATATTCGCGTAGATTCAAAAGTCACAGGGCCCACAGGGTTGAGAGGGTCACAGTGCCACGCTAGAGCTAAAGTTACTAGTTTAAATAACCATCATAGAGTCAATTATGTCTATTTATCTGAAATTTAGCAGAGAGATACAAGCTTTAACTATGCTCTACCTCAGCAGCTGTATGCTAAGTTATTATACAAAATTATACTGGGGGCAATATAAATGAACCTAAATCAAGTCACCTTAGCGGTAGATGATATGGGTAAAGCGGTAGATTTTTATCTGGCCCTTGGCTTTACCTTAATTGTTGATACTGCACATTACACTAGGTTTTCTTGCCCAGAGGGGGATTCTACTTTTTCCCTTTCTTTGGCAGAGCAAAAAATCAAAAATTCGACCGTGATTTATTTCGAACACGAAGATTTGGAACAGTGGGTTGCTATGATTCAATCACGAGGAATTGAGATTAAACAGTTTCCCAAGATGGAAAGCTACCTATGGAAAGAAGCCATTGTAGAAGATCCTTCAGGAAATAAAATAAAGCTCTATTGGGCCGGCCAGAACCGCAAAAGTCCGCCGTGGAAAGTTGAAAAATATTATGTCTAAAAGGGGCAGCTTTAGTTCAAACAAATTGTCTGCTAGGGTAGGTTGAAATGCTTATTCACCGGAAAGGCTTTGTGGTTTTGATGGGTGGCAACATATTTGAATTAACTTTACATGGTTGAGTATGGCACCAGCTCAATCCATTGAGCTGGTAATACAGGGTCTAATCGTAACTATAATTCATAGTGACGCCACTAAAGCTAGTGTACGCGCGAATACCTATATGCCAAGTTCCAGATGATGGGTTGGTAAAGGTACAGACTTCATTATTGCCATTTAAATAAGGACGACAATCATAGCTGCCAGTACTAGGTTCAGCGCCTAAACGCATGTATAAATCTGCGTCTCCTGATCCACCAGAAATGCTCACTGTCAATGTTGAAACACCCGCGGGGACATCCCAAGTGTAGCGTTTCCAAGCACCGCTTGAGGCAGAAAGGCCGGTTAGTTGTCCTGTAACTGGATCAACGCCGCCACCGCCACCGCCGCCGCCGCCACCAGTGTCGCCGTTACAACCAAAGGTGTTTAGGTAGTCATAAGCATCACGGGATTGAACAATACCAAATCCGTATTGAGTATCACGACCTGACGCTCCTTTGTCCTTTGCAGTGGCGTTTAATGCAGATCTAATCTGCTCATTAGTACATTGAGGGAAAAAGCTCCAAACTAATGCCGCAGCACCGGCAACGTGGGGAGTCGCCATTGATGTACCACTAATGGTATTGTAGGTATTTGTTGGCCAAGTTGATTGTACTGAAGTACCTGGACCGGCAATCTCTACTTGGCTGTTGTATTGCGAGTAAGATGCTCTGCTTTCATTTGACCCTACGGCTGCTACTGAGATAACGGAGTCGTAAGATGCTGGATAAGAAAGCGAACTGTTACCAGAGTTACCTGCTGCCGCAACTAGCATCATGCCTTGGTTAACAAAGGTTTGCATTGCGTTGCTCTCAGCAGTTGATGAACCGCTTCCACCTAAACTCATATTGACCACATTGGCACCAGCTGTTTGGCACTGATCAATTGCGTCAATAATATCTGATGCAAAGGTCCAATTGCCGCTGTCATCAAAGATTTTCACTATATGCAGATCTACACCTGGATATACCCCAACCACACCCTGGTTATTTGCCAATGCAGAGATGGTTCCGGCAACATGAGTACCGTGGCCATTGCCATCATTATACCAATTCCCAACTTGAGCATTATTACCTTGACCGGTCACGCCACTATTTTGGTCACCTAAATCTGAGTGTCCTAGATTGAAACCTGTATCGATGATACAAACTTTACGGGCAGACAAGTTGTTTTGAGCAAGTTGCGGCGCCTGCACCATAGTGATCCCATAGGGGGTTGTTTGTGCTTTAATTGAACGTTTTGGATCAGGGCTAATACTGGCTACTTGCGGATTTGCTCTGAGCAAATTTAACGCCTTTTTGCTCATGGTGGCCGCTACCATACCATGCTTTACCAAGGCTTTATCTGGTGAGGCACCGTAGCTTTTTATCAGATTTTCAGCATTAACCTGATTAAGCCTTCCATTTGCCATTGCTACACCAAATTGACTGGCAGAGGCTGAATTCAATGATTCTGAATCTGTATTTTTGAATGTAACTATATATCTTTCAGAATCTTTCAATCGCAATGCAAAACGATTCGAAAGTTGCTGAGTGACGGAATTGCTATCTTTCAAGCTCACCGAATTTGAGATTACTTCCACCGGTCCATTGACCGCCGCATTGACGCTTGTTGCTAGAAACGTGCATTGTAAGGCCGTGAGGCCTGCCTTTATACAGAGGCTCTTATTATATTTAATCATTCTAGTTTCCTGATTTGATTAGATTGACGCCAGGTTAATATCTTTACCTGAACGAGAATGATACTAATACCAAAAAATTAAAAGTAACAATTTTTTTTGGTAAATATATTGGTCGGATTGAAAATCGAGTCGTTAGGCTGCTCAACGCTTTGTTTTTAAAGGGGCCAGACATAATTCTGGATAAATAGCCTATTAACTTACAATTTTTTAAGTGGCTGCATGGGGCTTTTTTGTACAGATATGTATACATTAACCCTGATTTAACTGGGAAGTATTTTATACGGCCAAGAAAGCGGATTTGTCAATTAAATAAATAAATAATCTAAATTTGCCATTAAGCGATGTGCTTACAAACTAAAAAGGGTTGGCGGGATAGACTAAAGAGCAAGGCTTTGTGGACGCTGACATTAAACTACGCAAAAAAAGTGTTAGTGGTAAATATATCACCTGAGTCAAGTTTCATAGGGCTTGCAAGGATGATTGACTCTGATTAGTTTACTCGAAGAACTGTTTTTTGTGTCAATTAATAAACTAAAAAAGCAGTTTAGTGTAACTATATTGAGTAAAGTGTAGTATTTTTTAACTACGTACTTTAGATTTTCGCCTGTTGATTATATCGCGTACTACTTCGTTGTTGATATAGTTAGTATGTGGGTGTTCAGTTCATTGGTTTGGTGTTTTATGAAAGCATTGCTAGTACTGCTAATGGGTATGCTAACTCATCTGGGTTATGCCCAAACAGTTTTTACTTATAAAGGGCCTGAATGAGACGATGATATTCGCTATCAGTACGTCAAAAAGGTGCTGGAATTAGCACTGACTAAGACAAAAACTGAGTATGGTGATTTTGAACTTCGCAAGGTCGAAGGTGATATTAACCTTGGTCGTTTGATGAAACAAATGGGCAAAGGAGTCTATACCAATTTCTTTTTTAAAGTCTCCATTACGGACGATCTACTTGCCAACTTCCATGTACTTAAATTTCCAATTGACCGAGGCATTTCCGGCTACAGAATTGCCTATGCGCACAAAGATACGGGTGAGCAGTTATGTTCAATGTACAATGAGGAAAGTTTAAAACGGCTGATTTTAGTGCAGGGCACAGGCTGGCTAGATAGTTCAATATTGGGATACAACGGCTTCAATGTTTACAACGTATCTAATTACGAAAGTATGTTTGATATGGTTGATACGAAGCGTGCAGACCTATTTTTTCGAGGCATAAACGAAATAGGGCTTGAAAAGGGCTATTTAGATGGGCACTACAAAAACTTAGTTGTGGAGCCTTGCCTAGCCTTCTATTATCCACTACCACGCTTTTTTGTAACGAATAAAAACAATCTTAAAAATGGGGCTCGGGTAGAGCTTGGACTTCGAAAAGCTTTTGAAGATGGAAGTTTTATAAAACTTTGGGAGGAGTATTTCCTCGCCAATATCGAAAGGGCCAATGTGTCCGAACGGAATATTATCCAATTGGAAAATCCTTTCATCAAAACCCTTGACGAACAGTACAAAAAGTATAATTACCCGCTGAAGATGAAGTACATTGAAACGGTATCTCGATAAGCTTAGAGTCATAGCTAAAAAGTTATGAGTTGATATTTAACGCTTTTAGCAGCTCAGTAAGTCGAATTCGCTTTTGAATCAATTTATTGTTTTGCGGATTTAGCTCTTCTGTATTACCAAAATCATATCCTTGGGATAGGTAAAGAGTGATAATTTTATCAACTGTTACTCTTTCTTTTTGAAGATACTCAATCACATTATGTGGGCGATAAGTGTTCGCATTCGATTTTTCAGAATCAAACATCATTCGCTCAAACACAAAGTAACTCAAGTTAACGTGTTGTTCAGCTAATTGGATATTGCGAACACCACTTCTACGTCTAATTTTATCAAGTAAAACGAATGGTCCGGTATTTGAGTCATACAGTGTGTCTCCAAACCACGGCCGGTATTTACCCAAATAGTCGGCGTCAAAAGCCGCCCCTAAAGACCGAGCTTCATGTATTAGCCAATGTAAACTGCAATTAGCTAACCCATCATTCGGATAGCCTCCACCTATATTAGAGTGAACACCGGGGAACCAACGTTGTTTCAACGTTTGATGCTCACTATGCTTAGTCCAAATATTGGGATGGAAGTCAAGGCGCGACTCGTCTACGGCTAAAGCTTGAACCGCTTTACTTATGCAATTAGGCACAGCTTGCCTGTTTAAAAATGGATTAGGCTCTGATAAAAATAGTCGGCTGCCTAATGACAATACAGTGTCGAAAACACCTAAAAAATTAATTGTGATATCTTTGGTCGGATGAAATTTAGCGTTGGGATGGTTTGTTTTTAGTTCCTGTAAAAACTGTAATCCACTGCCGGTATTCCTTGATTTGAAAAATTTACGAATGAAATGTGGTAGAAAATAAGCGTCTCGTTTATCTAGGACAAATCCCATCCAAGCTAAAAATTGACAAATCGCGCGAGCAGTAGCCGCCCCTCGGCTAAATCCGAAGATAAATACTTCATCGTGAATCTTACTGTTCGCCTTCGTTGAGTAATTATTGGTTAAAAAATTTATAGCTTCCTCAAGTTTGGTTTCTAGCCCCGCGCCCCAAATCCCACCTGTAATATTATCTATTTTTGACAGAATATTGTTGGCAATACCAGGGTAACTAGCCGATGATCCGATCCCGGTGGAGTAGTAGACAATTTGCTGATTACCTGAGGCATCAATAGGCATTACCGCTCTGGCTATTTTCAAAATATTTGAAGGCTTCACAATTTTACTGCCATCAACCTTGGTTTCTTCTTTGAACGTATTGTTCCAGGTCCCGTCGAGACAAAAGATTATTCTTCTTTTCACTAGCTAGCCTCCCTTTACCGTGTTTCGAAAACGAATTGATATAGCGGGCCTAGCATTAGAGGAGATCTCTTAGACTTTTCCTCTGTTGGTACGTGCCTTCTGTGACCCACACTCCTAAACGCGATGCGCGTCTCCCCCTTGGGGCCCCAAAATTCATCTAGGCAGAATTAACTTCGGGCCCATTAAGATGTTGTACTACGATAGGGGGCAAATAGCCCGGCGACGATCACCTAAATAAAGCTAGTGAAAATTTTCCACTGGCAGAGTCTTACATGTTTGGAAAAACTGACTTAATTCCTAGACGGAAATTGGCCTTGGGTTGCAATACAGGCTGTAACCACTAGGTATGGCTGCATATTATTCAACGAATTGTTACCCGTAGGTTGGATCTGCGTCGCCGTGGTCAATGAACCGGTTGCCATCATGACATCCGGTGCTCCCGGTGCGTATATATTGTCGTTACCGTCATCTCCTAAAAGCGCTTGGCTAGGTGAAGCATTGTCGGCCCGTTTCGTAGAAGCATTCACGGTGGTTACCGTAGTGGCTGTGTGAGTGTGGGAATGTATGTTCTGCAGATTGAGGTTGATCGATTCATTTCCTCCTTTGCTACCTAGGTTATTCTGCTCATTTGGCCCTATAATCGCGCGGCCACGATAATCAGGTAATGCAAATGATGTTCTCCCATCGCCCCCATAAGTGGTTCCTAATAGCGAATACAGAGACTGATTTTGGTTGATGGGCAATATTTGCCCCTCTGCAGGTAACCAGCCACGAGGACAGAAGTTAGCGCCCGTATACTGTATTTCACCAAGAAAGGGGTCAGCATTGGCAGCGCTAATGTTGGACCAAAACATGGTAGAAATGGCCGTTAAAATTAAAAGTATTTTTCGTTTAATATTCATCACTTTCTCCCTTAATCTCTTGACGGATATGTGCCAGTTAATGCTATGCAGTAACGTATGGTTAAGTACGGTTGTCTTCTGCTGACCGCCATCGGAGCGTCGCTACCTGCACTGGCTAAACTGGTTGTTGATGTTGCCGAGGCACTATTTAGCGTGGTATCAGGAGTCTCAGTATTATAAACACGGTCCCTCCCTCCGTCGGCAAAATGTGCGTTGGTTGGTAATTGGTTATTCCCTTCGGTACTCGAAACATGCAAGGTTGTATTATTTGAAGCGCCGTGTGTATGACTTGGCGTGGATGGCAGGATAAAACTTTCAACACCGCCACTTTGCCCTAAACGGACATCTCCTAGTCCAGGTCCGTTGCCATTATGCTTAGCCACTTTACCTTGAATATTCGGTAGCCCGAAGGTGGTGCGACCATCGCCTCCGTAAGTTGTACCAATTAGCGAAAACAGAGCCGTATTTTGCGAGACTGGTAGCAATTGACCATTAGTATCGGCCCAACCACGAGGGCAAAATGTGTAGGGAAATTGACGGATTTCAGCAATATAAGGAATATCGGCCAAAGCATCAGAAACACTGCTAAAATTTAATAATGTTGCACACATCAACGATGAGGCAATGGTCATTTTTTTTTGTGATTTGTTCATCTTTTCAGTCCTAAAAAAATTAAGTGCCTAATTACGTGATGGGTATATACCAAACAATGCAATACAATATTTGATGGTAGTAAAGGGCTGTTGGGCGGCCACAAGCACGTTACCTTGTCCACCACTTTGCGCTACAGTTGTGACTGACGTGACCGCTTGGGAGGCCATAGTGGCGTCTGGTGTCGTGCCAGTGATATAAACTTCATCGCCATCATCATCAGCAACTAGATTCCCTGTAGGGGATGAACTCGTGCCTTTTGCGCTGGTCGCGTGAAATGTACTAGTGGTTGTAGCTACATGGGAATGACCGGCAAGGTTATTTGCCGTAACATTCAGATCGTAGCTCCCTGCTTTTTGGCCAAGTGATCTTGGGCTAAGGCCGGGTCCTTGTCCTGCAGCTACAGGAATTCTATTGCGCAGATCGGGCAGGCCAAATGTGGTGGTGCCGTTTCCCCCGAAGCGTGTGCCGTATAACGAAAATAATGCATCATTTTGACTTATAGCCAACAACTGACCGTTTGCTTCAGAATAGCTCCTTGGGCAAAAAGTCGCGGCGGTCATCATAATATCGCCAACATAAGCTTGTTCTGCAGCAACCGCAGCGGAGGTGTTAAAAAGGGTAGGAAAGGTGGTAAACAAAAGAGCAGCATGAAGTTTTTTACGCTTTAAAAAATGAGACATAAGTCGTCCTTATTTAAATTAGACGCTTGACCACATCGTTAGCTCAAAAAGGCACAGAAAGACTTGAGGTAATTCACAAGCAAAGTCATTTAAGAATGGCCAATGCAGTTTAATCTACACTGGCCTTATCGTTATTATTTTATGACTATTTTTGGTTTATGCTGAATTTGCGGCGTTGAAAAAACAACACGGCAGAACCTAATAGCAGTAAATATAGACTCGGTGGAGCAGGGACTGGATTTGGCGGAGGATCATCGGCTAATACTGTTAGCGTAACTGAGAAATCGTATAACTCTACGCCACCAGGCACGAAGGTACCAGTTTGAATATTGGATGTAAGTTCGAACGAAGATAAAGCCGCCGCGAAGACATCTGATTCGGTTAAAACTGAATCAGGATCTGGATCAACAAATTCGTCATAAACTTGTAAGTTTAAATCTGCGGTCAAAGAGTCGAGATTAACCTCAACAAAGCTGTCAGGAGAATTAAGGCTGCGTCCACCTAAATCAAGCTGAGCTGCTGTGACCAATGCGCCATTGGATGCATCAACATCATAATCTATGTCCAATTCTAGTTCGGCCTCGAGGACATCAGTATTAACAAGCGGCAATGAAAGGGCGACTTCTGAGCTGAATAACAGACCCAAAGTGTATTCACCGACATTACCTGTGGCTACCGCATCAATCCCAGCGACAAAGATGCCGGATAAATCCAGTGTTCCATTAGTTTCAGCACCATTGTCATCAACTTCGAAAAAGAAATTGGTAAGCTCTTGCCAATTCGTGAAGGTGATATCATTAACGCTGATGTCTCCACCATTGACCAGTTCTTGCAACGTACAGAAATTTGCATCTGCACATCCGCTGGTAACGACAGCCGCTTGGCTTAGTTGCATCGTTGAGCATAATGCGGTCAACGACAACAATATGCATTTAACTTTATTCATAACAGGTTCCTTTTGGGTCGATCATAAAATTGACTGCCGTTTATTCTTCTTTTTCTTCAGTATTAGCAACAATCAGTCCAGAAATTTAATTACCATAATAATCAGTACATTATGTTTGGTAATATTTATTCTCGAGGTTGAAAACTGTTAGATTGTAAATAAAGTTGACATTTGTTTGATATTCAATCTTGATTTTTGTGCAATCAGTTAATGTTGTTCGCCCCTTTGGTTTTGTTCGAAACTTGCATTTTAGCCAAGCTGCCTTAAGGTATCTATTTGAGCTGGAAAGAGGAATCAAAATGGAATTTTCCGGAACAACCTTATTAGTCAGTGATCAGCAGCAGGCTTTGCGCTTTTTTACCGAAATTTTGGGCTTTAAGGTTAGAGCCGATGTGACTTTTGAAAATAATTTTCGATGGTTAACTGTGTCGCCGGGACCAGAGGCACAAACCGCGCTCATCCTAAGTCAAGCTAGTGAAGAGGATAAACATTTAATTGGCAATCAAGTCGGTACGGGTGTCTTAATGGTTTTGCTAACTCAAGACTTTGATAGTAAATATGCAGACATGCGCGGCAAGGGCGTTATCTTTGACGAACCGCCACGTTCCGAAGTCTATGGGAAAGTAGTTATTTTCAGAGATTTATGTGGAAATCGTTGGGATTTGCTGCAGCCTGCATGAGGGTCTTCTGTGTTGAGCAGGGTTATCTTGTAATGGCTTTTCATGGCGTAATAAAAAGCTGATGGAGCAGATGTGTCAATCAGCTTGTTAGTCAGCACTTGCTATGGTTGATAGGCTTTAGTCCCCCAGAGCGGCACTGTGGAGAGACTATGTTTGTAACTACCAGAGGTTTCTTTGGTAGAGTAAGATAAGTACATCAGCGTCTGTGATTTGGCATCATAAATGCGCCTGACTTTCATATTTTTGAAAAAGATACTTTTGGATTTTTTGAACACCACTTCACCGGAATCTGACATATCGATTTGAGCAATCATTGCTAAGGTAATCTCGCCAGTCTGCCTGCAAGCAATTGAACTGTCGGAAGGATCGGATAAGTCCAAATTGGCTTCTATACTAGATATATGACAAGTCACCCCAGTTATTATGGGGTCTTGCAGGGCATCCAACTTAATATCTTTGGTAGTAAATACGCCTAAAGATACATCACCCACTTCGTTGTCACTGCAACCATTAAGCAGCGTCATTGTGGTGACTAAGGTTAGGATTTTACAGATAGTTTTCATGGTGTTTTCCATTATAAAAAAGTACAAATTTGCTCAAGAGGCTTCTTCACTTGAGCATGTTTTGGGACAGTGGCATCTTCTGCTGGGTAGCCTGCGATAAGCAACATGAAAGGCCGCTCGTCTTCAGGACGTTGGCATATTTTGGATAGAAATGACATAGGTTTTGGGGTGTGAGTTAAGGTCACCAAGCCCGCATTATGTAGTGCATTGATTAAAAAACCGGTCGCTATGCCCACCGATTCATGGACATAATAATTGGTCTGTTTTTTACCGTTAGTTTCACTTTTCTTTTGACTGAAAATGGCAATAAGCCAAGGTGCGTGCTCCAAGTAGGGCTTTTGTGCATCTGTTCCCAGAGGTTTTAACGCATCTAGCCATTCCTCTGACGCTCGACCGGCATAAAAACCTTGTTCGTGCATTTCAGCCTGCTGGCGAACTTGTTTTTTCACTTCAGCTTGATGAATAGCGACAAAATGCCAAGGTTGATGGTTAGCTCCACTGGGCGCGGTTCCCGCCGCTTTAATGCAATTTTCGATAATTTGCTTAGGGACGTCGCGGTCACTGAACTGACGAATGCTGTGACGGCGTTTGATATCCAAATAAAACGACTCGGAGCGTGCGAGCATTTCATCCTCGGGATACTCAATGTAATCAGTTAGTGGCAATGCATCGTGCTGCTTCACTCAAGTTCCTGTTCATTTGCCCATTGTGACCTTAAGTATAACTGCAAGCGCTGAAAAGAAACATACCCGCCGAAGCGGGCGGGGTGACTGATAGGAATAAAATTTAGAGCTACAGTCTGGCTATTTCTTGGTCAATCAAATGTCCAACTAACGGGCTATTTTGTGCATCTTCAAAGGCTTTATCTAGCGCTGCTGCTCGTCCTTTAACTGCTGGTCGATAGTTGGGATGAGTGAATATATAGTGTTGGCCAGATTCCAAAGCTTCTAACACTCGGTTGGCAAGTAGTTCGGTGCTAATCCCGGATTCGACCAGAGCCGCGGCTTTATTCAGACCTAGGTTGAGTTTTTTTGAATCCATAGTGCCTTGTTCGGGTTTGTATTTATCTTGTAGGTTACGCATCGACTCATGAATACGGGTTTTGACAAACGCAGGACATAATACTGATACATGAATGTTATGGGGAGCCAGTTCCGCCATCCAAGATTCAGACATAGATACCACGGCTGCTTTAGTGGCAGCATAAGCACTGGAATAAGGCACACCCATCATCCCAGCCATGGAGGCGACATTGACTATCCAACCGCCTTCGCCCGTTTGCTTTAGCGCTGGAGTGGCTGCTTGGGTACCATACAAGACTCCCATCAAGTTCACATCCACTACCCAACGCCATGTATCGTGGTTAGTGTCTTCAATAGTGCCGGAAACGCCACCCACGCCGGCATTGTTGATCAGCATGTGCAACCCACCAAATTCATTGACTGCGGCTTCCACAGCGGCTTGCCATTGGGTGTATTCGGTGACATCCAATTGACTGGCGAAACAGCGAATACCTTGTTGACGCAACGTTTCTACTGCTCGGTCAAGTTGGATGGTATCAATATCGGCTAAAACAATATTCATCCCCTTTTGGCCTAAAGCTTGCGCCAGTGCTAATCCGATACCGCCTGCAGCGCCGGAAATGAGTGCTGTTTTACCTTTAAAGTTAATAGCCATCTTGCCACCTTTTTTAATCAATCCCCGAAGATACTATAACTATATAGCGAGCAGTGAAGCCCAGACACTTTATTTGTATGATTGCGAACTGTAAACATGGTGAATGGCGGACCGGTTCCAATAGATTTTTCGTCCAATTGCTTATTCGATGATACTCATTTATGTTTACATGACTTTCTTTCCAACAGGATAACCTTCATGTCACTCTGTGCATCAAAAATTGTTAAGCCGGTGGTCAATCAATATCTAGACTCGCTGCTTCATCTGCTCGATAAAGCTCAAGCTTTTAGTGCCAAAAAAGGATTGAGTGAACAAGTATTATTGCAATCTCGATTGGCGCCAGACATGCACCCGCTTATTTGGCAGGTGCAAATGATCAGTGAGTTCTCGATTCGTTGTGTGTCCCGTTTAGCGGATATTGAGGTGCCGAACTATCCATACCATGAAAAGACTTTCTCAGAGCTCAAAGACAGAATTGAAATGATTAAGCAGGATCTCAATAAAGTTGATGATGCCAAAATTGACAGTGGGCTTGCTCGCTCCCAAAGTGTACCTATTGGAGAAGAACGACAGCTAGAATTTCGTGGTCCTATTTATCTAAATCATTTTTTTCTACCTAATTTCTTTTTCCATATCACTACGGTTTACAATATCTTACGCCACAATGGGGTCGACATAGGCAAGCTAGACTTCGTTGGCAAAATGCCCGAATAAAGCTACAACTACCGGCTGTCACTGCTGGATTCGTGCTAGATATCTAGGTTTAACCATCTGTAGATTGTCAGCATATAAAGGTGTGAAATTTTTTCACACCTTTAGCAATATCTTCTATGTGGTGTATACCCATAGGTGCTGCGAGATAAACATAACTCTATGTTTTAACAACTTAAACCAACTTGGCTGAGAAATTGCGTGCTAGTACCTAATGCAACCCTATTGGAGAGGTATAACATGAGCAATGTCATTCGTGGGTTATTTGCTACCCCGCAACAAGCTAGTCTAGCGATCCATCAACTTGCTGAAAAAGGATTTGCCGAGCAACAAATTAGTTTGGTCAGCAATGAGACGTACGATAAAGATTCTTTTTCCATCAGCGAAAATACTAAGTTTCCGGAGGGGGTGGCGATTGGTGCTGCTTCTGGTGGGGTCTTGGCGTCTATCGGTGCTGGATTGGCGATGGTCGGTTCAGTCGCTACGGGTGGATTGGGAATACTAGCCGCAGGTCCTATTGCAACCGCGTTTTTCGCCGGAGCTGGCGGAGGAGGCATACTTGGCGGGGTATTTGGCAGCATATTCCCGGATGAAGAGAATCAATACTTTGAGGACGAAATTGTCAAGGGCAGTGTAATGGTTTCGGTTGAGTGTGATCCGGCAGAATTTCCCAAGGTGGAGCAAGTATTTTCAAGTTGTCAGGCTAAACGTTTGAATAAAAGCAGCTAACGATTTAGCTTATTCGAGTAATCCTTTATTTAAAATTAATCTGAACTGGAGCGGTCAACCCACCTGACCGTTCTGTTTTCTTTTATTACACTCCAGTTCATCATAATGTATCGGGCTTACCCCTGCTGTGTTGCACACGATGTTGCAGCTTCAAGTAGGGTATTCTCTAGGTCAAAAAGCTGAGCGTTAATCCATCAAACCCTTATCCAAAAATTATTCAAGCAAAGCTTTTTTTACAGCGTTTTCACTATTGTCTGGTACTCATCAGTTGATCTGGAGGCAATGATGTTCTAACTTCAAGCACAAATTTAACAATGTATTGACGAAATGTTCCCAATCTCAGGGTGCAATTTAGTAGCAATAGGTCAATCTACAATTTATCGGGGAATATAGATGAGCAATGAGTCAGTTGTTTTAGTGGCGGCAAAACGCACAGCAATGGGTGGATTCATGGGCGGGCTGTCCACAGTTTCGTGCACTGAACTAGGGGCAACGGCCATCAAAGCAGTGCTAGGAGAGGTAGATGGGGCGTTAGTTGATGAAGTGATCATGGGCTGTGTCTTACCTGCGGGTTTGGGGCAAGCGCCAGCTAGGCAGGCCACTCTCAAGGCCGGCTTACCGCTGAGCGCTGGTGCAACCACAATTAACAAAGTTTGCGGCTCTGGTATGAAAGCTGTGATGATGGCTCATGACATTATTAAAGCAGGTACCTCCAATGTCGTCATCGCGGGTGGTATGGAGAGCATGAGCAATGCGCCTTATCTATTACCCAAAGCACGTGGTGGTCATCGTATGGGCCATGGTCAGGTTATCGATCATATGATGATGGATGGTTTAGAAAATGCTTATGATGGTAAGGCGATGGGATGCTTCGCACAAGACACCGCCGACGCTGAAGGCATAACCCGTGAGCAAATGGACCAATTTGCCCTTAACTCGTTAACCAAAGCGAAACATGCAATCGAGTCTGGCGCCTTTAAAAATGAAATTGCCACCCAGACTATTGCCACCCGCAAAGGTGACATCATTGTTGAGATTGACGAGGGACCAGGCAATGCGATGCCTGAAAAAATTCCAAACCTGCGCCCTGCGTTTAAAAAAGACGGCACCGTAACCGCTGCCAACTCAAGCTCAATCTCAGATGGAGCGGCAGCTTTATTGGTTATGAGTGAAAGCAAAGCCAAAGAACTAGGCTTGCAACCATTGGCGCGCATTGTCGGCCATGCAACCCATTCTGTTAAACCTGAAGATTTTACTGTGGCACCAGTAGGGGCGATGGAAAAGCTGTTCAGTAAAACCGGCTGGGATAGCGCCGATGTAGATTTATTTGAAATCAACGAAGCCTTCGCTATGGTTACCATGTTGGCAATTAACAAGTTGGGATTAGCCGAAGAGAAAGTCAATATAAATGGCGGCGCTTGCGCATTGGGCCATCCTATTGGTGCTTCTGGCGCCCGAGTACTCGTGACCTTGCTACATGCTTTACAGCAAAAAGGTCTGAAAAAAGGGGTTGCCTCCTTATGTATTGGTGGCGGAGAAGCCACAGCGATTGCGGTTGAGATGCTATAACTTAGCAGCCTTGCATTTAACTCAACTTATTTTAAAGAGTAGACCATGGATTGCCGTTGCAACTGGTGACGGCAATCAAATCAGGGCAACCAGCATGCTTTCAATCTTCAATCGAGCGCAAGGATCCAATCAACGGCATGCCTTAGGTTACCTCGCTGGGCGGATGTTATTTTTTGCCTTATTCATGGTATTCAATGTGCAGTCAGCTTCATTAAAACCTAAAGTTACTGTCATGCAGGGTCAGATCTCTGGCATACATCAAGGCGGATTATCAGTATTCAAAGGTATTCCCTATGCCGCTGCGCCCATAGGAGAGCTTCGTTGGCAGCCTCCGCAACCGCCGAGCCATTGGCAGGGAGTCCTTGATGCCAGCCAGTTCAATAACCAGTGTATGCAAACCTATATCTACGATGATATGAAATTTCGCTCCAAAGGAGTCAGTGAAGACTGCCTGTATTTAAATATCTGGACTGCATCGATCGACCCTTCGAAAAAAATGCCCGTTTTAGTCTATTTGTACGGAGGTGGATTTATTGCCGGAGACGGCTCTGAGCGGCGTTATGATGGTGCGGCAATGGCTCAGCAAGACATAGTAGTGGTGACGGTCAATTACCGTCTAGGGTTATTTGGATTGTTGGCCCATCCTGATTTGTCAGAGCAATCAAGTTATAAGGGCTCAGGCAACTACAGCTTTCTAGATCAGCAGGCTGCGTTGCAGTGGGTGGTGGACAACATCGGCCATTTTGGCGGAGATCCCAAACGGATCACCCTTGCTGGTGAGTCAGCAGGCTCCATGTCAGTGAGTGCCCATCTGGTGTCTGCGCGTTCAAAAGATTTAATCGCAGCAGCCATTGGCCAAAGTGGCTCAATGTTACTTTCACCTTTTCCCGCTGTGACCTTGCAACAGGCCCATAAACAAGGTGCTGACGCGGTGGTCAAGCTTGCTAAAGCGCTAAAACTAGCCAGTAGCAAAAATGTGCTACAGCAACTTCGAAGTCAACCCGCTGAAACCTTACTCAATACTGCATATGAATTACACCTCGAGCGCTTTAGTGCCACAGTAGACGGCAACTTTTTGACTGATATGCCAGAGCAACTGTACGCCAAAGGAGAGTTTTCTAAGGTGCCATTGTTGACCGGAGTGAATTCTCAGGAAGGTGCCTACCAATGGGTCCTGGGTGAAGCTGACGTGAACTTGGAGAATTATCAACAGGCAATTAAAAGGCTCTATCCCGCAGATTACCAGCAGGTATTAGCACTGTATCCCGCTGATACGAATGAGCAAATAATGGCTGCATTGCAAGATTTAGCTAGCGATAGATTTATCAGTTTTGGTAACTGGTATTGGGCACAGCAAATGGCGAAAAAGAGCCCGAAACCGGTTTATTACTACCTTTATGATCATGTTCGGCCAGCACGAAAAGCCACAGAAGGGGGCACGGGTGAACATCAGGATCGCGGCGCGGTTCACTCCGCTGAAATAGAGTATGCATTGGGTAATTTAGATGTCAATCCACTATATGATTGGCAAAAAGAAGACTATGCCGTATCCAAGATCATGCAGCAGTATTTCCTGCGGTTTATCAACACAGGTAATCCCAATTCAATTGAGCTGACCCCTTGGCCACAGTTTGACAGCGGTCAGTTATTACGTATCAAAGCTAATCCAGCTAGCGAATCCTATAATCTCTATGAGAAGCGCTATCAGTTTCATCTAGATCAAACAAAATAAGCAAGGCTACTAATTAGTTGTGACAATTGATCGACGAACTGGCAGCAATGTTCAACTAAAAACGCCCTAAATAATGATACAAACCTGTGTCAGGTGAGTACACTAACCACAGGTTTAATTAATTTAAGTTGTCATGTCTGCAAAAAGCGTTAGTACTCGCACATTAATGGGCTGGATCTTCAGTCAGCTCAAGCCTTATAAACAACGGGTTATCGTTGCCATCTTAGCCTTAATCGTCGGCGCACTCGCTTGGTTATTATTGGGCCAAGGTGTCAAAGTGGTGGTTGATGAAGGGTTTGTCGCCAGTAATGCCGACAAACTCAATCAAATGGTGCTGGTGGTATTGGCGATTGCGCTGGTTGGCAGCGCTGCGGCCTTTGTCCGATTCTATCTAATGATCTGGTTAGGTGAGCGGGTCAGTGCAGATATTCGCAAACAGGTATACTCGCATCTCTTATCCTTATCACCGGGCTTTTTTGAATCGACCCGAACCGGCGAAGTGATTTCGCGTTTTACCGCCGATACCACAGTGTTACAAACTGTGGTTGGCATGGGCCTGTCGATGGCTTTAAGAGCATCAATCACCTTTATTGGCGCATTGTTACTCATGTTGATCACCAGTCCCATGCTGACCCTGTATGTGTTGGTGGCCGTTCCTATCGTGCTATTGCCGATAAAATTCCTTGGCGCCAGAGTGCGCACCTACGCTCGTGACAGTCAAGATAGGGTGGCGGATGTGGGTGCTTACGTGGATGAGAGTCTGCATGAGATCCAAACTGTACAAGCCTACACCCACGAAGAACATGATCGCCGTTTATTCGCTGACCGCATCGAAGCGGTAATGTTGGCCGCAGCCTCAAGAATACGATTTCGCGCCCTATTGATTGCTTTGATCATGGGGATCAGTATCAGTGCCATTACCATTGTGGCATGGTTGGGGGCTAAAGAAGTGCTTAGTGCCGGTATCAGCGCGGGCGAATTAACAGCGTTTATGTTCTATGCAGTTATGGCTGGTGGTAGTGTTGCCACTATCAGTGAAGTCATTGGTGAGATCCAAAAAGCCGCCGGTGCCAGTGAACGTCTATTAGAACTGCTTAATACCAAGCCGCTAATTGAATCCCCTCCACAAGCACTTGTTTTGCCCGTAAAATTACAAGGGGAGATTAGCATAGAGCATTTGCAGTTTGCCTATCCTAGTGCGCCAAACATTCAGGTACTCAAAGACATCAACCTGCATATTGCCAGCGGTGAGCGCATTGCACTGGTGGGCCCAAGCGGAGCGGGTAAATCAAGTTTGTTCCAACTGTTATTGCGATTTCATGATGCATCGGGTGGACAGATTAGGCTGGATGGATTTGACACGAAAGCCTTAGCGCCGCAGTCACTGCGCCAACAATTCGCCATGGTTTCGCAAGAATCAGTGATCTTTGCCAGCAGCGCCAAGGAGAATATTCGTTATGGCCGTCCTGATGCGACACTCGATGAAGTAAAAGCTGCAGCGAAAGCGGCTCAAGCCGACGAGTTTATCAATCAATTAGTTGACGGCTATGATACCGATCTTGGCGAGCGTGGCGTGCGCCTCTCCGGCGGGCAAAAGCAACGTATTGCCATCGCCCGAGCGATCTTGGCAGACCGCCCCGTGCTGCTACTCGATGAAGCCACCAGTGCACTGGACGCCGCGAATGAAAAATTAGTGAAACAAGCGTTGGATAGCTTAATGGAAGGGAAAACCACCTTAATCATTGCTCACCGCTTGTCCACAGTGGTGAATGCAGACCGAATCATCGTCATGGATCAAGGTCAGATAGTGGCAATGGGTAATCATCAACAACTGATGCAGGATAACGGCTTGTATCGACAGTTTGCCGAATTACAACTTGTTAGTTAAGTTTTGGCGATTGTTAGAGTTACATTTTACTAGGACTTATTTATGTCTAATCAACCGAAACATATGCGGGTGCTCGTTGGCTCGCAAAACCCCGTTAAGATTAATGCCTTCAAATTAACCTTAGAAAGGCTATTCAAGCAGAGCATTATTGACTGTGTCGGCGTTCAGGCGCCATCATTGGTGGCGGATCAGCCTATGAGTGAAAGTCAAACTCTATTAGGTGCCATTAATCGAGTCACCTATTGTCAGGCCCATCATCAAGCTGATTTTTATGCTGCGATGGAAGGCGGAGTGGATAACTTTGAATACGGCCCCGCCACATTTGCCTATGTCGTTATTGCCGATCATCAGCAGCAGCAGGTGGGCCGCAGCGCCAACCTGCCCATCCCCAAAAGTGTGCATCAAGCTTTGCTCGAAGGTGAAGAGCTGGGGCCCTTGATGGACAAGTTATTTGGTACTGCTAATGTTAAACAAAAAGGTGGGGCAATAGGGTTGCTCACCAACGACGTCGAATCCAGAACCAGCGTTTATATCCAGGCTCTGACTTTGGCGATGGCGCCGTTTCTGCACCCACAGCGCTTTAACTAACTGAATCTGGACCCGATTGCTAGACCCGTCCCTTAACCTAACCCTACCTAACTAAGGCGCGCCTCATTAGCGGGATTTGCGCCGTCGTAGCCTGACAGTTTGAAACAGTAATAGGATGCCAGTCAGCGTGAACACCAGCGCTGCCCCAGAAAAACTGATTAGCAGAGGATTGTTGAAATTTTCTCTGTCATCATAATCCATAATATGTAACATCCAAAAGAAATCAAATATCCGCCAAATATCACTTCGTATGGTGAGCAATTGGCCAGTAAAAGGCGAAATGTACAAGGTGGTGTCCCACAGATCATCGAAGCGTACCTTCCAAACTTGGCCTTTACTGCGGGCAGCTTCACGAGGCGCTTTGGCTAACAGCTCGGTGGATAACACGATGCCTTGACCTAAATAGTGTAGCTTAGCAATATGCGCCGCGTGTTGGTTAGATAGAAACGGTAGTGGCTTACCGGTTTGACCGTCAAAAGCCATTGTCTGGCTATCCGTGTACACCAAATAATAGGGTTGAGATAGCACCTGAGCATATTCAATCTTACTAATGTTTGGCTTTACGTGAGCCACAATAGAATCCAAAGGATAAGAGTAATCATTGAGCTGCAGGGTACTGGGTAAAACTCGCTGAGCTAGATGTTTGCCATGCACTTTTTCCAGCGGGATGGCGCTCATTACGAGCCCTCCCGAAATCCAAAACAGAATTTGAATGGCTAATATCCAACCAGCCCACTTATGTATTTTACGGGCATATTTAAACAGCGACTTTTTCATATCCGACTATTCATTCCATCTGATGATAAGGTTAAAAGGCAATCCATTTTCAGGCATTTAGCCCCTTAAGCAGTCACTCATTGCTCGCCTATGTATATCAGCATTACAAAAAGACTGCACTTTCTTACAACTTTGCCGAGCAAGTTCGGTTACGCTTAACTCACAATATGGAACTTCTACTTTTTTGGTAACCGCTATTAATGGAGCTATTACTTTGAAATATATAATATTTTTTATTCTACCGCTGATATTCGTTAGTGTAAATGCGTGGTCTGATACCCTTGAACAGGCTGTGACCTTATATAAACAAGGTGACAAAGAGCAAGCGAAACAACTATTTTTATCTTTACCTCAACAAGCTGTTGCCCTGACTTACTTGGCCCGGATGGCCAGTGATAATGATTTAGATGAAGCTGAATCACTTATTGAAAAAGCCACAAAACTAGCCCCTAAGAACCCAGAAACGGCCTACACCAAGGGAGTTATCATGGGGATGCAAGCTTCTACATCTATATTCAGTGCATTAGGCTATGCAAAAAAATCCCTTGCTGCATTTGAATTAGCAGTAACGATAGCGCCGGATAATGTTAATTACCGTCAGGGCCTTATGAAGTTTTACTTAGCCGCACCTGGCATAGCGGGGGGCGATGAAGCAAAAGCTTATCAACAAGTCCAAGCCATACAGCAGTTATCTGAATACCAAGGGCTGCATGCAGAATTGGAATATTATCAGGCTACTGAAAACGAAAAAGCCGTGACTGAAACTGCCAACAAAGCGATTAAGGCCTATCCAAATATTGCTGATTTTTATGCTCGCCATGGCATGTTTTTGCAGCAAAATGAACAGTTTGATCAAGCCATCGCATTGTTTTTGACTGCTTTTCAGAAAACCGAGCAGATGGATGAAAGTGAATTTTATCGGTATTTGTCGTTGTACCAAATCGGCCGTACAGCAGTACTAGGCGAAAACTGGTTTGAGCAGGGGCAGCAAGCCTTGGTGGATTATGTAAAAAGTGCACCAATTTTAGAGCAACTGCCGGATAAAGATTGGGCAAGTTTTCGTCTTGCACAAATTTTGCTTTTTCAGCATAAATCCAGTGAAGCTAAGGCCTTACTTAATAGCTTGGTCAAATCAAATGATGACAAGCTTAAAAAGCAGTCTAAAAAACTATTACGTCAAATTTCTTAAAATGGATTTGAAGCAAAACATTGCTTAGTGAGGGTTGTGCTTACTAAGCGCATTATGAGCGTAACAGTGTCCAAGGGGGGTAATGTTAACTATATGGATTATCACGGGAGAATGCCATAGACAACACCCTCCTCGATATTTGCTGTTGTTCAGTTTAAGCTTAAAAAACCACTGTGATGGCAGTATCCATCTCGAACTAACACACTAATTAAGCTCAGCTAGTTCTTGTTCTAATTGTTTGGCTTCATCGGCTCTGGGCTTGCTGAACCTTGCGAATGCGAAATAAAGTACTGGGGTTAAATAAAGTGTAAATACCACAGCAATACCAAGCCCACCAAATACGACCCATCCAATGGCATTGCGGGCTTCGGCGCCAGCACCACTAGATAGAATAAGGGGCAGCCCACCGAGCACGGTTGATACCAGCGTCATCATTATAGGCCGCAATCTAACTTCTCCAGCTTCAATAATTGCTTGCTTAACGGAGTGCCCTCGGTCTCTAAGTTGATCGGCAAATTCTACCAACAAAATACTGTTTTTGGCCAATAAGCCTATTAGCATAACCAAGCCTATCTGAGAGTATATATTAATCGATGTACCTGTAAGATAAAGGGCGAAAATTGCCGCTGCAATTCCGAAGGGAACCGTTAACATAACAACTAGTGCGCTGACGACGCTCTCAAATTGAGCCGCGAGGACCAGAAGAACAATCACAAAAGCAAGTACGTAGGTTAAGGTAACCTGATTAGAAGTTTCTTGAAACGTCTTTGCCTCACCCAAAAAAACTAACCCAATACCCTTGGGTAAAACGTCTTGAGAAATAGTGCGAAGATTATCTACCGCATCTTGCAACGATGCGCCTTCCTCTAGCTCTATATCAAGCTCAATTGCTCGTCTTTGCGCATGCCGTTCCAACTCTGCAGCCACACCTTCTTCGGTAATATAGGCCAGACTTGAAAGGGGAACTAACCCCCCAGTATTGGATGAAACGTACAAATTAGTTAAGTCTGATGGATTACTCAAGTTGGCACTAGAAGCTTGTAAAATAATCGGAATAGACTGATCGCCGACATTAAGATCTGCAATATCATCGCCATTAATGGCGGCTCTTAGGGTGCTGGATATATCAGCAAAATTCACCCCCAATTCTTCTGCTCTGCGCCGGTCAATATTTACCCTCAACTGAGGTTGGGTAGGTTGATAAGAAATTCTGATATCGCCAAAATTAGGCAATTTCTGCTCTATGGCTCCTTTGAATGCAATGGCTGCTTGAAAAATATCTTTGTAGTTTTCTCCCGTCAAGGCTAATTCAAGTCCACCACCTTGGCCTCGCAAATTGAGGCTATTAGAGCCAAAAGCCCGACCAGGGGCGCCAGGGATTGAACTGATTTCCGGGCGTAATTTATCTATAATATCTTGTTGAGAGTGATCACGATTTTCCCAAGGCTCCAAAGGCACTTGGATAAAAACAATGTTCGGGTCCCATTGTCCAACCACAGTATAAATTGATTTGATCTCACCAGTTGACACGAAAGGCAGTAACGCATCTTCTATTTGGTATGCTTGACGGTCCATGAAATTGATTCCAACTCCATCTGGGCCGCGAGCGAAAATCCGAATTGCCCCTCTATCTTCACTGGGTAAGAGTTCGTTATCAAGGTGCTGATATACAAGGCTAGCGCCGCCTGCGCTGAGCAGGCTTAGCAGCACAATTAACCAGCCAAATTTCAAACTCCATCGCAAAGTCTTGGTATAAAATGATAAACAGCCATGACCGAAACCTGCAAAGAAATGCTTTGAGTTTTTTTTCAATGGCAATCTTGCCGTCAATGCAGGCACTAGGGATAGCGCTACAAAAGATGAAATGATTACAGCACTTGCCAATACGCCACCAAACTCTCTAAATAGCCGACCCGCGGTAGAAGGGAGAAACGCGATTGGGATGAACACTGCGGCTAACACTGCTGTTGTAGCTACGACAGCAAAAAACACTTCTCTACTGCCAATAACAGCAGCAGCTCTAGCGCCCAAGCCCATTCCCCGTCGGCGTTGAATGTTTTCCGAAACGACTATGGCGTCATCAACAATCAGTCCAGTCGCTAAAACAAGCGCCAGCAAAGTTAAAATATTAATTGAAAAGCCCAGCATCCAAATAGTGGCTAGTGCACCTACAAGTGATACGGGAATGGCAAGGGCAGGCACAATAGTGGCGCGGCCTGAGCCGATAAAAACCCATAATGTGGCTATTACAAGGGCGATAGTGAAGGCCAACGAGGTAATCACTTCTTCGACAGAGCCGCGAATGAACTCGGCGTCATCTGATGTGACAGTAATTTTCAGTTCAGGAAAGCGCTGCCGCAAATCGTTTACCATGGCTAAAACCTCGTCAGAGATTTCAATAGTGTTTGAACTGGCTTGTCGCAAAATACCTAGACCGATGACAGGCGTGCCATCTAGGCGCACCAGACTTTGGGCATCCGCTGGCCCGAAAAAGACGTTCGCTACGTCACCAATTCGGGTATTGCCGCGGATAATAATATTCTCTACATCTAATGCGGTTACCGATGTAGCGTCTGCACGAACTATCAAGGTTTGATCGGTGGAGCGCAGGCTACCTGCTGGGACATCAAAAGGCGCTAAGCGCAATGCATCAGCAACATCGGTAACTGAAAGGCCGAAGCTGGTAAGTCGTAAAGGATCAAGGGTGACTCTTAAAACTCGTTCACGATCGCCGTTCAGCCGAACGTCCGCCACCCCAGGTATACTTAAGAACATAGGAGCAAGGTCTGTCTCTACTACATCGGTCATCGCTTCCATATTTAGGGAGCTACTTGACACCGCTAGACTGACAACAGCTTGAGCATCGTTGTCTGCTTTAATTATCGATAGTCGTTCTATATCATCTGGCAAGTCCCGTTGCACACGACTTATGGCTTCTCGTGTCTCATTGGCAGCATCCTCAAGATCAATGCCTGGACGAAATTCAACCACAGTACGAGAGAAGCCTTCCTCGCTTTGTGCGCGAATAGAGGTTACACCACTGACACGCGCTATGGCACCTTCCAATCGACTGGTCACCTCGGTGTCTACCGTTTCTGGTGAACCGCCGGGAAAGCTTGCAGTAACCGTTAGTCTAGGCCGATCAACATCAGGTAACTCTCTTACCTCCAAGCCATTGAGTGCAGCTAAGCCTGCGATCATGATCAATAAGTTAATTACCACTATCAATACCGGACGCCGTACTGAGAGAGAGGGGAGATCGTCAGTTGGATGGGTTTGCGTTGATGACGTGGCAGACGAAGTTTGCAGGCTCATTATTAGTCACTCTTATTCGGTTGTGCTTGAATTTCTTGGCCGGGTCGTAAGCGCTGGATACCTTCAACAATAATGGTATCGGCGGGAAGTAAGTCACCCTCTACTAACACTCTTCCGCGCAATCGTTGTTTAATATTGACCGGGACTTTGGTGGCTTTATTGCCAATAACTTTCCACACATAGGCACCTGATGGACCCCATGAAAGCCCAGACTCAGGGATGGCTGCGTATTCCTGCCCCTGCATAATTAAATTTACTCGAAAACTCATACCTGGGCGAAACACATCTTGTTTGTTATCTAACTCTGCCCGCACTCGAATTGTGCGATTTTCGATATCGAGTCTAGAGTCTACTTGGCTAACTTTAGCATCGAGCTTGATGTTTCTATCTGACCAAGGTTGAAGTACAACACGACTATTCGTTGTCACTGCTGCCAACGAAGATTCAGGTGCACTGAAGTTGACGAACAAGCGACTTCTATCATCCAACGTGGTGACCATAGTTTGAGTGGTGATCCTGTCACCAACCTCTATATCTGAAAGCCCCACATAGCCGCTAAAAGGCGCGATCAAAACTCGGTCTTCTAAATCGGTTTGCGCATCGATAACCGATACTTCTGCAAGTTCCTGAGATATTTTAGCTGCGTCTAAAGCGCTTTGTGCAACTGCACCACCATCGCTGCTTTGCTGCAAGCGCAACAAATTCCGTTTTGCGTCCTTAAGCATAATCTGACTACGCTTAAGCGCAGCCGTTTGACGGCGTGAATCGAGCTTGAGCAGCACTTGGCCTTTTTCGACCCAGTGGCCTGGTGTAAAGTTAGTTTCAATCACTTTGTCAGCAGTTGCAGGGTAAACATTTACAGATTTCAATGCTTCTGCCGTACCCACTGCTTCAACCGTGGTTTCCAGGGATTCAAATTTGAGTGGCTCTGTAATGACTTTTGTCGGTCCAGAATCAGGACGGGACTGAGCATAACTTTTTGAATTTAATGTTAAACCCATCAAGGCCACTAACATGATGTAAGTAGGATTTAGAATTTTCATTTGTTTTCAACTAATTAAGATATGAAATTATTACTTGGGAAACGGCATTTTCGATCAATCCGACTACAATAGAAACATGTAAAATGTAAAGATAGTGCAAAGCTGTTTAATCTAGACCCGATTTCAATAATTATCGGACCGGCAGACTTTATAATGATGAAGTTAGAAAAAGATACACGGTTTTATCACTTGGTCTATTAAACTATTTTTGCCTTCCTATTTAGCTGAAGTCTCAAACTTTAAAGCAATTAACTGTTGCGCTGGTAGTGATCCTTATTCACCTTTAAGATAGTAATAATTTCCTTTTGTTATCATGACTTACTATGCTCAACCTATACCATTTTCTAGCCTCAATATTTTTTGTTGTTAGCGCAGGTCTATGCGCTCAGCCGAGCAAACTACCCCTGACCAATGTGAGTTATAAATCAATTCTCGAATTGCCCTATGAGGATGCCGATTTGACCTTGGCATATGGTAACGATAAATATCAATACGGCAAGTTGTGGAGACCCCTTAACACAAGTGACAATGAAGCCTCGCCACTGGTCATCTTTGTCCACGGGGGGTGTTGGCTCAACGCGTACGGTATTGATCACAGTTTTGCACTTACCAGCGCACTTGCCAAACAAGGTTATCTTGTGTGGAGCCTAGAGTATCGTCGCGCAGGCGATGAAGGAGGCAACTGGCCAGGGGCGTTTTTAGATGTGCAAGCTGGAATCGATTTTATATTAAATCAGACTCAAGAGCCCTTTGATCCACAGCAAGTATTTGTGGTCGGCCATTCCGCTGGCGGGCATTTGGCCACGTTAGCAGCCGATAAGCGAAACGGCAGTATTCACGCTATAGGTTTGGCCGCAATAACGGATGTGGCCAAGTACGGCGCTGGCGAAAATAGTTGCCAACAAGCCGTGCCTAAATTCATGGGGGGCAGCTTTGCACAAATGCCTGCTGCTTATGATCTGGCAACCGCAAAGTCTTTCACTCACAGCGTGCTGTTACATGGTTCGGCTGATAGCATAGTGCCTCTCAGTCAAAGTATCCAGCCAACGGGGCGGTCGGTGATCATTCCCGATGCGGGCCATTTCGACTTTTTACATCCACAAAGCACAGCTTTTGACACCTTAGTTACAACCCTAAATGCTCAATCAAGCCAGTTAGAGACTCAAAAATATGACCGTTGAAAATAGCGATATGCAGTTGCAGGCTAACCAACTAGATGCTGCTGACCCGCTGCGCATGATAAAAGATGATTTTGATCTTCCTGAGGATACCATTTACCTAGATGGCAACTCGTTGGGTGCACTACCCAAGATTGCTCGTCAAAGAGCGCGAGAAGTTGTAGAGCAACAGTGGGGAAGGGATTTGATCACCAGTTGGAATAAGCATCAGTGGATAGACTTGCCCCGCAAAGTGGGTGAATCTATCGGTGGTCTAATTGGCGCTGAACCGGGTCAAACTATTTGTTGTGATTCGATCTCAGTCAATTTATTTAAGCTGTTAAGTGGAGCATTAATGATGCAACGAGGTCGCCACAAGGTGGTTTCACAAGCGGATAACTTTCCCACTGATCTGTATATGGTGCAAGGTTTGCAAGGGCTATTAGGAGCAGCTAAATGCCAACTGGAGCTGGTGGAGGAAAATGCAATCGAGGCGTCATTATCTGAAAATGTGGCCGTGCTATTACTCACCCACGTTAATTTTAGAAGTGGTGTGATCCATGATATGCAAAGACTCACCAAACTAGCCCACGACAAAGGCATTTTGGTTATTTGGGATTTAGCCCACAGTGCTGGGGTGCTGGATCTTCATCTTGATGATTGTGAAGCTGATTTTGCCCTAGGCTGTGGTTACAAATACCTCAATGGTGGACCTGGCGCACCAGCATTTATCTATATTGCGCAGCGCCATCAAGACGCTTTCCAGCAACCACTGACAGGGTGGATGGGTCACAAGACACCCTTTTCTTTTTCAGCGGATTATCATGCCGCTGAGGGAATGAATCAATGTTTAAGTGGTACACCGGCGATCCTGTCTATGAGCGTCTTGGATGCTGCATTGAGTATTTTTACCAAAACCAGCATGTCCGCCATTCGTGAAAAGTCAGTACAGCTTGGCGATTTCTTTGTCCAGTGTTTGCATCACTACAACTTGTTTGACTTATTTACAGCGGCATCACCAATGAATGCACAAGAGCGAGGAAGTCAATTTGCACTGGCTCACCCAGACGCCTACGCTATCTGCCAAGCCTTAATTGGCCATGGGGTGATTGGTGATTTCCGTTCGCCAGATATACTTAGACTTGGCTTTGCACCTTTATATGTGAGCTTCTGTGACGTGCACAATGCCACCCTGATACTGGCTGATATTATGCAGCAGAAAATCTATACCCAGGCACGTTTCCAAGCTCGTCTAAGTGTGACATAACCACAATTGGATTTACTCTCCCAGCGAACCTCATATAAGCAAGACTGAATTGAGTAACGGGCCAAAGGCTTAACTTTCAATTTTACTGTTTAGTTAGACGAGAGTATTTTAAGTACTTGTTTTTCTGCGGCACTGTGTCCAGTCTCCGCTTTATCGAAGCTGACATCACATACTGTACTGGGATCAATTCGTTGTTCATCGATACTGAGAAGCACCTTGGGATGAATGTAGTACTGTTTACAAATTGCAGGTGTGTTACCCAGAGATTTTGCCACCATTTTGATTACCTTGGTGGTAGTGTTTCTGTGTAATTGGTTTTTCTTTAGCTTTTTCTTTTTTGGGTTATGAACAGCCTGCTGAATTAATTCACAGTAATACTCAACTGCCAAACATGTGCCTGTCCATGTTCGAAAGTCTTTACAACTGAATTCCTCGCCCATTTCGGCCTTTATAAAAGCATTCACTTCATCACAACTGACATCGGACCATTGATTAGCGATATTTTTATATCTGAATATCTGATAACCGGGCTGTTGGCTGGCTAAATCAATCAAATTTGCTAGGTGTTCATCATCAATTTTAACGCTACGATCTTTGCCACTTTTGCCAACAAACTGAAACTCCAACCCTTGTTGGTTGTCGACAATATGCTTGCGACGAAGAGTGGATAGCCCATAGGTGTTATTGTGTTGTGAATAGCGTTTGTTACCAATGCGAATGCCAGTGTGATCGAGAATTAGGATCATCAGAGCTATAACATTACTTGGCGACCATTGTTTATTTGATAATAGGTCTGTGCAGGTTTTCCGAAGCTTGGGCAAGGCTTGTGCGAAACTAACTAGACGTTCAAATTTGATCCCTTGTTGTGCTAGTTGCCATTGTTCACTATAAATATATTGTTTCCGACCCTTGTCATCTCGTCCCGTTGCCTGCACTTTCGCTTGTGTATCGGTAGCGATCAGTACATCTTCCCACATTGGCGGAATGGTGAGCGATCGAATACGATTTAAACGCTGACGGTTAGTAACCTTGCGGTTGTTGGTATCAAAATATTGAAAACCCTTGCCCCAACGTTTTCGAAATATAAAGCCAGTGCTTGGTTGATTGCTATCCATTATTACCTACTCGGAAATGGCTGGAAAAGATACCTTGATCTACGCGCGTTTAATGAGTTTGGATGTTTAGCCAGACTGTTCAGTTGCGGGAAAAGGGGCCAAACCCAATACTAATTGTATACTTAACCTAATGCTAGCCATGCCCCCACACAGATCAATAAACCCCCCGCTATTCGATTTAGCCAGCGCAGGTTATCACCGCGGTTTAAAAAGTGCCTAAGCCACTTGCCGCCAGTGGCATAGGCCAGCATGCAAATAAATTCACTGCACATGATGATACCCACCAATACAGCCAGTTGGGGGGCCATAGGTTTAGATAAAGTTAAAAATGGCGGTAATAGTGAAATCATAAATGCCCAGCCTTTGGGATTGGCGATGGCAGTGACAAACCCCTGTGATATCAAATTCAAATTGTTTGGTGGGGTCACCAGGCGTGCGACTTCAAGGTGCTGGCTTTTAGCCCGCCACATTTTGATGCCTATATAGGCTAAGTAGGCACCGCCGACCCATTTAAGGACATTAAATATCTGCGGGAAATTTAACATCAAGGATGCCACCCCGACTACAGCAGCTATCGCGACTAACGCCACACCTATGACCTCACCTAACATCATCCATAGGGTCCGGCGCAGGCCCACACTCATGCCCAGAGTCAAGGCCAAGGTCATACACAATCCTGGAGTGATGGATACGAAGAAAAAGGTAGGGATAAATACGGCGAGGATCGACCAATCAGGCATGTTGCTATGTCAGAGTGAGAAAATAGCGGCCTAGTTTACTTAATTTTTTCTCAAAAGCTAAATACTTCAGTTTGCTAAAGTTACGGTTGCCAATTTTTATCTAAAATCTGCTAGACCTGATAGCGATGTATCAATGCTTACGCGACCTAAAACAAATTTCAACTTTATGTCGGTTCAACCTCAAATAATGTCAGTTCAGCAATAAGCAACCGACAAGCTTGTTTTATGCCTCTAAATTAGTCACATCTAAAACCAAGGCGCCACCAGGTAAGGTCATCTAGTCAAGCGACCTTAACGTTATAAATCTAAGCAAGGAACCCAAGATGATCAAAGCAATAGCGAAAACAGCCAGTGTAACCCTATTCGTCCAATCGGTTTTAACCTATGTATTGGGCATAAATTTGCTGCCCACAAGCCAGCCTTATACCAATATGTTAATTTTGAATGTTGTTTTATTCGGGCTTTTTGTTTTGTTTAATCGAGCGGACAGCGAACAGGAGAGCAAATAATGAATAAATTATCATTAGGAATTGCGAGCTTAGTAAGTGTTTTTAGCTGTTTTAATGCGCAAGCTATTGATTTGCGTGTCGACAACATACGTCTATACCAATCACAGAGCCAAAGCTTTAGCCAACCCAGTACTTTGTACATCGACGATGGTAAAATAACCGAAATTGCGAGCAGCAGCGCCAAATCAAAAAATGCTGACGCTATTGTTGATGCAAATAATAATTACGCGATACCTGGCTTGATTGATCTTCATGTTCATCTTGGTGCATCTGGCAGTAATTATGGAAAAGCGTTTCAATACTTACCAGTGACATCTCACTTTAACTCAAACTTATATTTGGGTGTAACCAACATTGTTGACTTATTTTCGGTTGATCAAACCCTCAATGAAGCAAAGCAATTAGCACAAAGTACGCTCTCACCTAATTTTTTTTACGCTGGGGCATTATTTACTAATCCCGGCGGACACGGAACACAATTCGGTGGCTCGGCATTAGAAGTAACCGATGATGCCGCAATAGAACGTCTGTGGCAGCAGCATATGGCCCGCAACCCGCATGTTACCAAAGCGGTTATCGAGACTTTTGGCGGCCATGGTGCATCGTTAACTGACAACCAACTTAGCGAGTTAGGGAAACGCTCCAAAGCCGCTGGACTGCCTTACTTTATACATGTATCCACCCTGGCGGATGGCAAAAGGGCAATAAGAGCTGGGGCAACCGCATTAGCTCATGGAATTAATATTGAATTAATTGACGATGAATTTATTGAATTGATGGTGAAACACAAAGTTGCCTATATTCCAACCCTTGCTGTGTACCATAACCATAGTGCTGAAAAAGCTAGTCAAGCTGTAAGCAGCGATAGTGCCTTACTTGAAGCCGTGCCGCAAAAACTCAAAGGCTGTTTGTTCGATGAGGTACCACCGCCACCTAAATGGAAAGACATTGCTTGGCAAAACCGTCAATTAGCTTATCAGAATATTAGGTTGCTATCCCAAGCAGGTATCGTAATTGGGGCGGGCTCAGATGCGGGTAACCCTTATACTTTGCACGGCACGGCACTTCACAATGAAATACAAGCGCTGCATGAATCCGGATTAACCCCAGCTCAGGTCATTAACGCAGCTACTGTTGATGCCGCAAAAATAATCCAACAATCTGATATTGGTCAATTGAAAAAAGGTTTTGAGGCAAGTTTTATTCTGCTCGAACGTGACCCCATTAAGGATCTATCGCAACTAAAAAATATTCATGGGGTGTATAAATCGGGAAAATTGGTTAACAGAGAGCGTTTAGTTGAGCAAAACAAAGCAGTTACTCCCTATGGTGAAGCCTGTAATGCTGAGGAAGTTGTTGGATTGAAATCAGCCAAAGTGATAGATGATTTTGCCGACGAAATTCAGTGGCAAGAAATTAGCGACTCCATGATGGGAGGACAGTCTAAAGCCAGTATATCGAAACAAGATAAAGTCTTAACCATAACCACTCATTTAGGCAAGCCAGGTGGTTTTGGCGCATGGGCAGGCGGGCAGCTTTTGTTTGACAATCCAGTAGATGCCTCTCGATTTAAAGGCGTTAAGATAACCTATCGGGGCTCTAAAATTCCTTTCGGTATTTCGGTTTATCATAGTGACGTAGTCGACTGGGATCACTTTTCAAGCACACTTGCACCAAGCCAAGAGTGGCGTACCCTTGAAGTGCACTTCGATCAATTAAAGCAGTTTGGCTTTGGCAGCCCCATACAATGGTCGGCCAACAAGTTGACTGGAATAAGTTTTGTTTGGCGCACCATGTCAGGTCAGGAAATTGCTAGCAATGCCAACAGCCTTGAAATAAGTGAAATAAGTTATTTCTAATTTGATAACCTAATAAGATAATTTATGCTGAAAGTAAAAGTATCCAACTAGCTGATTTTGATGCTTTTATGTTTACTTCCCAACGTATTACATTTGAGATGAGCATGTTAAGTCACCCATTCTATAAATACAGTTTTTTTACCTTGCTTATTGTTGACCTCATATTTACCGCTGGGTTGGTTTTATCTGGCGTGTCGTCTATTTCATTGGATACACTATTGGCAACCAGTATTTGGTTTGTCTGCTTTTACTGGCTACCTGTTTGGCTGGCTGCGTATGTAATTTTCGCGTTACGAATTAAGGGGGTGACAAATACCCTTATCGAGTGGTTCATTGCCGTGGGGTGCTTAAGCCTTGGTTTGTTGATTACCGATTATTTACTTCAGCTAGCCTTTGGTGCATCGTCGATGGGCGCTTTTATATTCTTTGGTGGGCTTTCATGGGCAACCCCCATTTATTTTATTTCTCGTTATTTTGAAAGTAGAGCAAAGATATCTCAAGAAAAACAGGCTAGAAAGCAAGCGCAGTTACAAACTTTAAGATATCAATTAAATCCGCACTTTATGTTCAATAGTTTAAATACTATATCGGCATATATTCACAGCAACCCGGACTTAGCCGATGAAGTGCTGCATGAATTGGCCGATATATTGCGTTATTCATTAGAAACGGGGGAGGCTAAAAGTGTCTCGTTGCAACAAGAAATAGATATTATTCATAAATACCTCAATATCGAAAAAGCGCGATTTGGTGATAGGCTTGTAGTGGTGTTTGATATTCCTAAAGCTCTATTAAACACCCAAGTTCCACCGCTTATTCTGCAACCCATTGTTGAAAATGCGATTAAGCACAATGCTGATCAAACCCACTTGTCTATCACTGTTAAGGTCGAAACAAGCTCATTAAATGGAGGTCAACTGTTAACTATTTCGGTCAGTGATAATGGTTGCGGTTTTACCGATGAAGTATTAACAAAAGGTCACGGCAAGGGAGTGGGGATGAGAAACTTGCAACAACGAGTGCAGCAACTACCCAGTGGGAAAGTCAGCTTGTTTAATAATGCCAACGAAAGTCTTTGTGGCGCTACAGTTAAGGTCGAGATGGCATTATGAGTCATTCAATTTCAGACAAACCTGGAGCAAGCCATGCATCGACAAAAATACGGGTAATTTTTGCTGATGATGAAAAACCAGCTAGAGTTAAACTTGCTCATCAACTGAGCCTGATAAATGATGTAGAGGTGGTAGGGTTTGCCACGACGGGGAAAGAAGCTGTGGTGCTGATAAATGAACAAGAGCCTGATTTGGTTTTGCTTGATATTCAGATGCCCGAAATTAGCGGTATGGATCTGTTAAGTTTGCTCGACTACAAGCCGCTTATTATCTTTACAACCGCTTATGACCAATACGCGATACAAGCCTTTGAGAAATCTTCCACTGACTACCTACTGAAACCCTTTCCGCTAGCCCGTTTAAAAGATGCAATAGATAAAGCCAAGCAACAGCTTTTTTCTGCAATTCAAGTCGAGCAAAGCCGAGAATTTTCTGCCAGTGCCCCAAGTAATGCTAGTATACCGCTCAGACGTTTGGTCAGTAAAAATGGTGAACGTATGACTATACTGTCGCCAAAAGACTTGGTTTTATAAAGTCTGCTCAAGGTAATTGTTTAGCATGGGATGGAATAGCTGAGCACTATATTTCTGAGAAGCTGGATTTTCTTGAGCAATCATTAGAGCCTTCGCAATTTATTCGTATCCACCGTAGCTATTTGATTAATGTCGATAAAATAAAGGAAATTCAGCGCTGGTTTAATGGGAAATTAATGATTATTATGAATGACAAAGACAAAACAGAACTCAGTACCAGTAGAGCGGGTGCGGACAAATTAAAACAATTATTAAACCTATAATTTAACTAAAACCCAAGCACTATTAGATCACCGGTTCATCACTTTTTAATATTCTACAGGACAGCGTTGCCGGAGCGAATATTGTCCCAAGTCTCAATTTAATAGGACGAATTATGAAATTTATCGTTTTGGCTGTAGTCATTGCACTAGCTGTATTTTATTTCACTAGAAATTCAAATAGTAAAAAGATTGCGCTTGAAAATATAGCCATAGGAAAAGATTTCTTGATAAAAAACCAAGCTAAAGAGGGTGTGCAAGAAACGGCTTCTGGCTTGCAATATCAAGTACTACAAAAAGGTGAGGGAGATGTTCACCCCAAAGCCAGTTCAACAGTCAAAGTGCATTACCACGGCACCTTGTTAGATGGAACTGTATTTGATAGCTCAGTCGATCGTGGAGAACCTATCAGCTTTCCGCTTAATCAAGTCATAAGCGGTTGGACCGAAGGGGTTCAATTGATGGTGGTTGGAGATAAATTTAAATTCTTCATTCCATCTGATTTGGGGTATGGCAATAGAGCTGCTGGGAAGATTACCCCAGGTTCTTTGCTTATTTTTGAAGTTGAACTTTTACAGATCCTCTAGTTACGTCTATGCCCATTAATAGGATAGTTGGTGGCCTGCTTTGGGGCTTCATTTACGTTTTTAAATTTCCTATCAAGAGTATCAAGTATCAAGAGTATCAAGAGTATCAAGAGGGTCTATCAAGAGGGTCAGAGTAACTTGAAACAGTATCAAGAGGGTCAGAGTAACTTGAAACTATCCTAATCCTGCTACATGGACAGCCACTCTAGAAACCGTTACAAGGACAGCTATTAACCTTCCTAAGAAACGTTAACCATTATTGCTGCTGCCATTCAATAGTGTCGCCTTTACTATCTTTTATGTTTGTGAAAGCTTGTGCTCTGGGCGAATTTGGAAAGTTGTGGATAAATAGGTCGATTTGCTGTTTTGCCAAGGCAATATTCTGACGGTATAGATATAAGAATACCGAGCCTGCCTCAACTTCTTGGTTGAGGTTTGGGCTGAAGTGATGCTTTTAACACCGATAGACTTTTTGCTGCTCTATCTAAATATTCCACGCCAATAGAACGATAAAAGTAACTAGCAGAAAAATTACACTGGATTGAATTTTCATACGGTTTTACGCATGATTCAAGGTTCTGCATAGCTTTCTCGGCGCTGCCTTTTAGATCCAGATTATGTCCTGGGCGATATAACTCTGCAAGTAGATATAGCGACTGCTCAGTGTTTGTATTTACCTTATTATAAGCTTCAGCCTCAGACACCAATATAAGTCATTTTGTAAAGACATTTTGCAGTTCTATTCATTGTAGAAACGAGGGGGATAACTGCCAATGTATCTATTCAGCGTGTTGGTTTGGCTGTCTATTTGGTCAAAAGACAGTGTAGTTACATCAAGTACTATTGGCTCTAGCGAAAAAACCTTTTCTTTGATATCGGTATAAGGAATATTAGTTTGCTTAGCCGCGCAAGCGCTTGTCAATAACCCAATAACTAATATTAAAATATATTTGAGATTTTACTTCCTTGTCCCCTTTATTTTTACTGGTCCCTAAGATTGCCAGCCGTGCTGATAGTGAATCTGATTAATTCAGTTGGCAACATTCTCTGCAATCTGTGCTTTAACAATATCTAAAGGGTTAAAGTGGTATCTTTTGTTGGCCGGATTTAAACTCATGCTGAGCTTTTTAAATTGGCTTTCAGACCAGTTTGGCGCAGCGAGGAAATCACCGATTTGTGCAATGTTATCTTGATCCATTGCGGCCATTTGGGTGCTTAATATAGTGCCTGTATGGCCCGCAAAATCATGTCCAGCCAGATAGTCAAAATACATCAACAGCGCCCAACCTGCTTCCATAAAATGGCCCCCGTAGCTTACACTTAATTGCTGCTGTCTAATGAGATCAATGCTATCCGGTGACCAATCGATACTGCCAATAATAGGATTGGTTTGCAGTTTTTTATCATAGGCCTTCAATCCTTCGATAATACCGAAGGCCATAATGTCGCTGGCGGCCCAAAAAACATCAACATCATTGTGTCGGGACAGGACAGTTGGCATGAAGCCTCTTACTACATTCTGACTCCATTGAGCATCTACCGTGTTCAGGAGAGTGACTTGCTTGTTCGGCTCAGTGATAGATAACAAACCGTCAACTCTATGGGAACTCGCAGAGGTGTATTTTAATCCAGTAAACGCGAACAAATTTATATTGCAGGCTCGCTGTTCACACTGTTTTATGCGCGTAGCTCGCGTAATTAGGTCACTGGCTAACATGGCTCCGGCTAAATCGTCATTGGGGGCGAGATGGGCCAACCACAGGGGAAAACGCTCACGGGGTTTGCCCAGTCGAGCAAAGTCAGTGTTGGACAGATAAGTGTTGAATGAAATGAACGGGATTTTTCGCTCAGCTAAAATGGTGAGAAATTTTTCTTCAGCACCAAACGCAAGTGGACTAATCACAATGTCAGGGGGAGTAGTCAGAGAATCAATAAAGCTACTTTTGAATTGGGTTACGCCGAATCGGTCTCGCAATCTTTTAGGAATATATTCTACTTGTAATTTTATATTCAGTGCCTGGGCTGCACTTTTTGCATACAAAACCGTACTGTCATAAAAAGGAAATCCAGGGTCAGCATGGATAAATAATAAAGCATTCAGGGGGACGTTTTTAGGCGTCGCCTGCTCATCTGCAAAAACTGCATTTTGGACGCCCAGCACTAGCAACAATAATAAAATAATTTTCATATTGGAAAGATATACCAGATTCTTAGATAAAAGCAAAAAAACGTAAAGATCTGGTAGGTAAATTTAATCTGTCAGGAATTTCATCGAGTTAGTCTAATAAGTCGGTTAATACTAGAAAATATTCGGTTTTACAATTAGTTAGCATGTCTGTGCCGATTTATAATAAATAAAAGTTCTGCAGCGGCTTGTGCATCTGATAGGGCACGGTGATGTTGTGTCATGTCGATGTCAAAATGACGGGTGAGATTGGCCAAAGAGTACGATGGAAGTCCCGGTACGGCTTTACGCATTTCTCTTACTGTGCACAGTTTTGGCATCCTGAAGTTTTGCTCTAAGCGTTCAAATTCAGTGCGAATAAATCCGTAATCAAAGTTCACATTATGCGCTACAAATACGCAATCGGATAAATAATCCCTTAATTTGTCAGCCACTTCCACAAATAATGGCGCATCCGCTACCATGTCATTGCTGATGCCAGTTAATTGAGTGATTTTGTGTGGTATATGGCGCTGCGGATTAAGTAAGGTTTGCCAAGTATCAATAACCTTACCACCGACTACCTTAGCGATGCCTATTTCGGTTATACGGTGGCCGTTTGCTCGACCTCCCGTGGTTTCGATATCGACTACCGCATAGACTTGATTAGGATCAAGAAACCATTCAACTTGAGTGACAGCTACGTTAAATTGAGCCTTACGAAGTTGTTTAATAGTTAAAAGCTGGTTTTTACGCAGTTGATCACCGGGCGCTTTGATTTCTTCAAATCGCAAGCCCTGCTCATCGACCACCATTAGATCCGGATAACCGTCTCCGAAGGTTCTGAAATCTTGCGCCATGGTACGCAAATGTAGCTTTAAATCTTCTATATCAACGTGGTCAAAAAATACTGCTAATACTTCTAGCAGTGATTTGTGCCAACGAAATATGCCATTAGGAGTAGCGTATTTTTCTAGCATAATTTTACTGACCTGCTTAAAAGCCATTTCATTGCTGGTCATTCGATATAGGCGTGTTTCAATAGCTTGCTCGAAAGTTGTATAAAAACAGTTGTGAGAAATAGATTGAGGTTTGTGATCGAACTCGGTCACCAGGGCAGCGTTGTCTATTTCAAATAGCTCTTCCCAGAAAACTAATCCAAATAAGGCCCGCCAGAGTCGATTTTCAGTACGGAAAACTTGTTTCCCTCGTTTTTGATAGAATAATTTCACTCCATTTTCTACGGAATCTGAATATATTTCATCTATTTGCAGTCGCTGTGCCTTTTCTCGCAACATATCGGTTAATTCACTGGTACGTTTTTGACCAAATTTACGCGCCAAAAAGTCTTCGGCAAATGCCAATAATGTTTCACTTTCAGGTTGGTCTATAATGTTTTCTAGTTGGGATTTAACCCAATCTTTATGACCTAGTTTGTAGCGCTCTCTGATGACCTTTTCTTGAGCCTGTGGCTCACTAGATGCACCCAGTATCTCTAATGCCAGCTTGGATTCTATGGGCAGTAATTTTTTACCAAGTTGAAATAGTAAGCGATCAGCGTAGATATTAGCTAGCGTACCGTGGGGCGACGGGAAGTTGTCTCGCTGATGCGCACAATGGATGAGTTGTTGAGTCGATAAATTACCAAGATTACGCAGTTGCTGAGCATAAAAATAAGCACTTTTAGCCTCATCAATAAAATCAAACCGCGCAATGTCGTTACTCACTCCGCGTTTGGTTTGCATAATGCCTAAGTCACGCATAGAAAACTTTTGCAAACCACTGTTTAAGTCTCCAAAAAATAAAAACAGGAAATAATTTAGCTGTTCATCGAAACCTCTATACAACAAGTTATCAGGCTGACAAAGATTGAATAGATGCTCAAATTCGGCGAATTCCAATGCGGATTCTAATAATTGAATTTTCTGGCTGCTATGCTTAAAACTGACCCCTGCCAAGGTTAGAACTTGTGCAATTTCGGCCTTGGTTAAATGCAATAAGACTTGTTCAAAATGCTGCGGCCCAATAGAGTTGTAAAAGCCCTGAAGTTGCAATTCAGACAAATGGTGTTCAATGTTAGTGAGCTCTTCGTAATACAGCGAAGCCGTCTTAATGACCGGCGATTTACGACTTTGACCACGAACAAATAAGCATTTCGCGTCTTCTTCTAGTTGATTAAACATTTGAATGAAGTGGCGATCTTGTTCATCGAGTAGATGCGCACAAGGGCCCGAGATAAATTCGATAAACTCCAGAAAATGGGCTAGATAATATTTGCTGGGTAATACTCTCATGTGATATCCATCGACTAGTCTGAGCGGTATTTTAAAATAAATACCACTGTATATCCAGTCAGTATTTTTTGTCGATTGTGAAAATCCACTTTTGCGATTCGCGCGTATAATTTCACTCACCCACAAAAGGAGTCATAATGAGTTTAAGTTCTGCGGAGAGTTTTGAATGTCCCTATTGCATGACAATTAACGACTTAGAAATTGATGAGGCTAATGATATTGGCCAACAACAAATCGTCGACTGTCAGATATGCTGCCAACCTATAGAAGTATTGGTGATTGACAATGGATTTGGAATTGAAGTTATCGCCAAACGAGATGACGAATAAATACCGTGAGACAAAAATGACTATTGATAGATGGACTTTAACGGATAGCATTCACACCAAATAAGTGAGAATAGTGACGAATATGCGCCTCTGCGAATAATTTTGGACATGTGAAAAATTGCTGATTCCGTTAACTAAAAATTAACCGCAGATGTACTTGTAACAGAGCCTACGATAATGCTCTTGTTAGGAGTAAAAATCTGCTATAATCCCGCGAAATTTTGACCCTAATGAATAAGTGGTGTAAGTGATGACCGTGATGCGTAAGCCCGTCGAGCGAATGAAAGCCGAACGCGGGCTATTTTCCTATCCTAAATATTGGGCTGAGTGCTTTGGCCCGGCGCCATTTTTGCCGATGTCGCGCAAAGAAATGGATCAACTAGGCTGGGATAGCTGCGATATCATCATTGTGACCGGTGACGCCTATGTCGATCATCCTAGCTTTGGCATGTCTGTCATCGGCAGGGTACTTGAGTCTCAAGGCTTTAGAGTGGGAATTATTGCTCAGCCCGACTGGACCAGTAAAAAAGATTTCATGAAATTGGGTGAACCCAATCTGTTCTTCGGTGTAACCGCCGGGAACATGGACTCTATGATTAACCGCTATACCGCAGATCGTAAATTACGTCATGATGATGCCTACACGCCCAACAATGAAGGGGGTAAGCGTCCAGATCGCGCTGTGACGGTTTATACTCAACGTTGTAAAGAGGCCTATAAAAAACCAGTCATCATAGGTGGAATAGAGGCCAGCCTTAGACGCATAGCCCATTACGACTATTGGTCCGACAAAGTCCGTCGGTCTGTATTGTTTGATTCAAAAGCCGACATGTTGATGTTTGGTAATGCTGAGCGACCTTTATTGGAAATTGCTCATCGCTTTGCTGCCGGTGAAACCCTGGCTGATTTGCAAGATGTGCGCGGCACGGCTGTATTGCGAAAAGAGCCATTGCCAGGATGGCAAGGCGTGGATTCCACTCACGTGGATGTGATTGGAAAAATCGAACCTATCACTAGCCCTTACGATTACATCGAAGACAAGTGTGCAGTAGGTGACACCGAGCAGAGCCCTGTTGGTGAAGCGCAACTAGCTAAACCTATTGTAGTTCAGCCCTTTACCTCTAAGACCCAAAGACGTAAACCTTGGGAAAAGACCTACGTATTGTTACCGCCATATGATGTTGTGCGGGCAGAAAAAACCCATTATGCGCATACCTCTAGAATTCTGCATCAGGAAACCAATCCCGGTTGTGCCAGAGCGTTAGCGCAGCGACATGGTGATCGTATAGTTTGGATCAACCCTCCGGCGTTTCCCCTAGAGACTGAAGAGATGGATGCTGTGTTTGATTTACCTTATGCACGAGTTCCCCATCCAAGTTACGGCAAGGCTAAAATTCCTGCCTATGACATGATAAAAACGTCGGTCAACATCATGCGAGGATGTTTTGGTGGTTGTACTTTTTGTTCTATTACCGAACATGAAGGTCGGGTAATTCAGAGCCGTTCAGAAGATTCCATCATTCGTGAAATTGAACAAATCCGCGATAAAGTCCCAGGTTTCACTGGGGTGATTTCAGATTTAGGCGGACCCACCGCCAACATGTACAAACTGCGCTGCAAAAGTGCCAAAGCCGAGCAAACTTGTCGTCGTCTTTCATGTGTATGGCCGGATATTTGTGGTCACTTAGACACTGACCAGACTCCAACGGTGGAGTTGTATCGCAAGGCGCGTAAAGTGGAGGGGGTCAAGAAGGTATTGATTGCCTCAGGAGTGCGTTACGATTTGGCCATCGAAGATCCCAATTACGTTCGGGAACTGGTTACTCACCATGTTGGAGGGTATTTAAAAATAGCGCCTGAGCATACTGAAAAAGCGCCTTTAGATAAAATGATGAAGCCAGGCATGGGCACCTACGATCGCTTTAAAGTATTGTTCGATAAGTACACTAAAGAAGCGGGCAAAGACCAATATTTGATCCCGTATTTCATTTCGGCCCACCCAGGGACCGAAGACATGGACATGGTGAATTTGGCAATGTGGTTGAAAGAGCGCAACTTCAAGCTTGACCAAGTGCAAAACTTCTATCCTTCGCCTATGGCCAACGCTACAACTATGTACCACACCAACAAAAATCCGATACATAAGGTCAATCATAAAAGTGAAATGGTGACAGTGCCCAAAGGTGAAATACATCGTCGCTTACATCGTGCATTTTTACGCTATCATGATCCTGCAAACTGGCCGGTAATCCGCCAAGCATTGAAAGATATGGGCAAAGCTTATTTGATTGGCAGTGGCGCTAAGCATTTGGTGCCAGCAGAAAGCCGCGCTGAATTAAGTGGCAAAGATCATAAAGAATATGCTCGTCGCTCACGTAACAAAGCTATTGCAAAAGGCAAAGGTGAAAGCTCAACCAAGCAAAAAGCCCAACAAGGTTTAACCCGTTTTAGTGACAATCAGCCTCATAACAAAGTGGCTGCGGATGCATTAAAGAAAAGTCGCAAAAAACGGGATAAATAACCAACCTAAACTTTAAGCAAATACATCAAGGCAGGACTGATCTCATCATCCTGCCTTTTTTTGTGCTTGTACTTTTAACGTGGACAGCCACCACTAACTCTGCTCTTTTAGCGTGGACAGCCACCCATAAAATTCGAGTTTACATGGACATCACCGAGTTTACATGGACAGCCATCACTAACTCTTAATATGGTGAGGCTTCCACAAGTAACCCTATCTTAGGGCTACTGCATATAAGCGTTGAATTATAACTAGCGGTGGGATATTCCAGTGCTCTTTTAGCGTGGACAGCCACCTATAAAATTCGAGTTTACATGGACATCACCGAGTTTACATGGACAGCCATCACTAACTCTTAATATGGTGAGGTTTCCACCAGTAACCCTATCTTAGGGCTACTGCATATAAGCGTTGAATTATAACTAGCGGTGGGGTATTCCAGAACTAGCAAACTAGTCTCATCTGGTTTGGTATTAAGTACTCAACTAGGCTGGGAGGGCTGACTATCTTTAGCATTGGCATAGGCGTCCAATGCCTGTTGTCGAGAAACCTTTAGGTCGACCAGCGGTTTCGGATAGTGTTTGCCAAGGACCAGATTGGCTTTAGCCAATATATCTGCTGGGGCTTCCCAAGGTTTGTGAATATATTTATCAGGAAGACCGTCCAGCTCTGGGCAATATTTGCGTACGTAAATGCCTTGACTATCGAAGCGTTCACCCTGAGTCACAGGATTGAAAATACGGAAAAATGGTGATGCATCGGCCCCAGAGCCCGCAACCCATTGCCAGCTTGCACTGTTAGCTGCTAAGTCAGCATCGACGAGGCAGTCCCAAAACCAGCGCTCGCCATGTTGCCAATGGGTTTGCAGATTTTTGACTAGATAAGATCCAACAACCATGCGGACTCTATTATGCATGTAACCGGTTTGCCATAACTCGCGCATGCCCGCATCGACAATAGGTACGCCTGTCTGGCCTTGCTGCCAACAAACAAGATCGCTGTTTTCATCGCGCCACTGATATGAATCAAATGTTGAATTGTAATTTTTCTCAGGCAGGGTGGGGAAATGAAATAGTAAATAGTGGCTAAATTCTCGCCAGCCTAATTCACTTAAAAAACAATCTAGGTCTGGATTTTCCATACTGCCAGCATACTTATTTAGGGCTGCGTACCAGACTTGGTGAGGAGATATTTCACCGAAATGTAAATGGCCAGAAAGACGAGAAGTTCCCTGTTTTGATGGTACATCTCGTGCCTCTTTGTAACTGGCTACCGGTTCGGATAAAAAGTGACTTAGGTTATTTGCAGCTCCTTCTTCGCCGGGCTGACAATGGTTGGGAAAAGCTTGATACCACTCAATTTGGGGAATTAATTGTAAATTATCCAGCGACTGATCAAGCTCCGGTAGATATTCATATTGGCAATCTTTAGGCGCATCAACCGGTGACCGTGGGGACGGCGCTTGAAGGCAGCCTTTGCGATAATATGGCGTAAAAACCTTATAAACCGACCCTGCCTTATTCATGATCTCCCACGGTTCCCACAATAAACTGCCGTTGAAGCTTCTGACTAGCACATCCTGTTGTTTGAGTTGCTGCTTGATCCCTTTGTCGCGCTTAATTTGCCATGGCTCATAGCAGCGATTCCACACGACTTTGGCGGCCCCAGTCTTGTCAATTAACTCAGTTAAAATAGTGTGTGGATCACCTTTACGAATGTGCAACTTGCCATCTAATGATTTGTTGAGGGCCTCCAAGGAGTGATGCAACCACCATTTGCTGGCTTCGCCCATTGCATATTGTTGTGGATTTTTATCATCTAGAATGTATAGGGCGATCGTGCTTCCATCCGAACAGGCTTCGCGCAATGCGGGGTTGTCCCGTAACCGCAGGTCCTGTCGAAACCACATGATGTTGATCTGTTTATTCAAAGTTGCTGTTCCATTGTGACCCGTGTGGGCAATAATATGTTTACTCGCTTTTAATGGAATTGGATCCATTGACCTTTTGTACAATCGTTCAAAAATCGGTATAACTCTTAATTAGTAATATCAGTTTAAGAGAAGTACAGCGGTGCACAATCAGTTTTCTAAAGAATATTTAGTCGTGGCGCAAAATGCCTCCGGTCGCAATATGAATGTGCCCCTGTATCGATTTAAAGGCAGCCAACCAGGTCCTAAAGTTTATATTCAAAGTTCAATTCACGGTGCCGAAGTCCAAGGCAACGTCGTAATTTATCACCTGATTCAAATCTTAAAAACACAACAAATATTTGGTGAAATTACCTTAGTGCCCAATTGCAATCCAGTAGGAACCAATATCAAAGCTGGAGAATATACCCTAGGTCGCTTTGACCCTGTTAATGGTACAAACTGGAATCGAGGATATTATTTCGATTCCGAATTGGTTGAACAATTCGCACTAACAGTCGCGGATGATGAACCACTAGCCGCTATGAAAGATCGCTTTCGCCAAGCGATTAAACAAAAAATCGATGAACGTTTGAATAGTACTTGGGGATTGGGGCTGGCTCAGCAACTGAATCTCAAGTTACAACAACTGGCGTTTGATGCAGACATCGTGATTGATATCCACAATGGTCCAGTGTCGACCCGACATATCTATGTGCCCGAATATGCAAAAGCATCCGCCTCACTGTTTAATATTCCCCATGTGATACTTATTCCTAACAAGTTTGCTGGAGCATTGGATGAAGCAACATTTTGTCACTGGTGGACCTTACAGAAACTGTTGGCCTGCAAAACTGGCGTTGATGTTGATTTAAATGTCGAGGCTTTTACCTTAGAAATGGGCAGCCAAGAAGTGATTGATTTTGATGAGGGCAAATACGATGCAAGTAGCATCTTATCTTACCTCAATGCCAAACACTGTCTGGTCGAGGCCGATTATCAGCCGAAGAACATGCAGCGGGTGGCCGTGACATTAGAAAACTATAAAATTCTTTACACCCGTCAAGGGGGCATTGTGGAATATATGGCTAAGCCTGGTAGTTACCTCAAGGAAGGCCAACCCTTAGCCAAGATTTTAAATGTAGATGAATTGGAGAATGAAAGAGCAACTGAAACCATCACTGCGCCTTGCGATCTGATCCCTATTTTACATTTCCCATCGGCATCTGTACTCAGTGGCACGCAATTGTATAAGTGTTTCACCCATTTCTTTTTGCTCACTGAAGCAACATAAAAGTGCTTTACTCAGGGATCCCTTCTGGCATACTCATGGTTAGTTGTTGTGCTCAAGGCACATATAGTACAAGGAAGTAATATCATTTTGTTAACCTCTCCCAACCAATTTAGTTGTGCGTTTTCGGCAGATCCTCTTATGACAACGAGGAAATACTAAATTGCCCATCGACAATCAAATTCAGCTCGAAACCGCAGAGGGGATCGATATCCAAATAACACCTGCTGGAATTGGGGTTAGAACCGCGGCCTTTGTTTACGATTTATTGATACGTTTAGTGATATTAGCCGCTGCGGCTATGATACTGGGTTACCTGGGCCAAATGGGAGTAGGGATGATGTTGATCATTTACTTCTTTGTGGAATGGTTATACCCGGTGGTTTTTGAAATTCTTAAAGGCGACACGCCAGGCAAAAAAGCCTTCGGTTTGGCAGTTGTGTATGACAATGGTTTACCCATTACGCTTTCCGGTTCTTTGACCCGCAATTTATTTCGCGCTATCGATTTTTTGCCATCTTTTTATTTCATAGGTGGGATCTGTATGGTGCTCACCCACAACTCGAAACGTTTGGGCGATATATTAGCCGGTAGTATGGTGGTTTATCGCCAGAAGCCTACCGTCAGTCATCATTTTAGTTATGAAAAAGCACTCAATCTAGAATTGCCATTAGATACAGAAGCACAAAATGCAATCATCTCATTTGCCGAGCGTAGTAAAACCCTTAGCAAACAACGTCAGCAGGAACTAGCCAATATTTTGTCTGAACTTGTGGACGCTCAAGGAGATGAAGGGGTGATTAAATTGAAGTCTGTCGCAGCGGGGCTGATTGGTAAATCATGAAACAGCAAGATTTTGTCACTCAGCGTCAATCGGACTGGAAGTTGTTCAGCGAAGCAATCAAAGATCCCAATAATATTGCGCTAGGTGATATTGATATTCCTCATCTTTACCGTCAACTTAGCCATGATTTGGCGTTGGCCAAAAGCCGCAATTATAGTCCGGCAATTGTTACTCGTTTAAATGAAATGTTGGTTCAGGGCCAGCAGTATCTATACAAACCCAGTAATCGGCTTGTGACTCCGTTATGGCAGTTTTTACGTTACGACTTTCCAGCCCATCTGCGAGCATTAAGGGCCTATGTAATTTGGGCGCACATCCTATTTTACGGCGTTGCCTTGCTAACATTTACTGTGACTATCATTGAGCCGGATTTTGTTTGGAATGTTATGCCAAACTCTCAAGTCACGAGTTTAGAAAGTATGTATGACCCTGCATCAGAGCACTTTGGCAAAGAGCGCGCCTCCGATAGCGATTTTTTGATGTTTGGCCATTATATCCAAAATAATATTTCCATTGCTTTCCAATGTTTCGTGGGAGGCCTCATTTTAGGCTTCGGTAGCTTATATTTTGTGGTGTTCAATGCGATTTTCTTGGGGGCCGTGAGTGGACATATCGTCAATATTGGCTACTCATCAACCTTCTTTTCATTTGTGGTCACCCACGGCGCATTTGAGCTTACTGCCATTGTGTTATCTGCCGCAGCTGGTGGCGTCATCGGTATGCATTTACTTCGACCGGGCCAACTGTCACGATTATCTGCGCTTAAAAGGGCGTCTAAACTGGCATTCCCGGTGATCTTTGGGGCATTTTTGATGCTGGTGGTAGCGGCTTTCATAGAGGCTTTCTGGTCGAGCAGCCAAACTATCCCTAATGTGGTCAAGTATCTAGTCGGGGCTGGTTTTTGGATATGGATATTGTTGTATATTTTCCCTAGGGACAAGCATGCAGCTAGATAATATCGCAATAGAAATAAAGCCACGAAGCAGTTGGAGCTCTTTCGACCTTGGGTGTCGAATGGCGGTAACTTGGTGGCGCTCGTTAATCGGTTTTTGGTTAGTCGTTACTTTGCCATTATTTGTGTTGTTAAACGCTTGGGATTTGACCTGGGGTATGTTGATTTTTTGGTGGTGCAAGCCATTATATGAAAAAGGTTTATTGTATATTTTAAGTCGAGCAGTATTTGGCGAAAGAATATCGATTAAGCAAGCACTCAGAGCATGGCCTGCAGAGCTGAAAAAGGATTGGTTTACCACACTGACCTGGCGTCGCTTGTCTCCAGCACGTGGCTTTAACTTGGCAGTCGCCCAGTTGGAAGGACTTACTGGAGTAAAACGTGCCAACCGACTCAATGTGTTACATCGCACCACAGATGACAATTCCGCTTGGTGGACAATCATTTGTGTGCACTGGGAAAGCTTCTTGTTTATGGGCCTGGTTGCCTTGGTGGGTTTCATAGTGCCGCAAGGCATTGATATCAATTTCTGGCAGATATTCTCCAGTGAAGATGGGCAGATTTCGTTGCTTTTCAATATCTTCTTGTATCTGGTATACGCTATGGTTGCACCGTTTTATATCAGTGGTAGCTTCGCTGCATATTTGAATAGGCGGATCACTTTGGAAGCATGGGACATTGAGCTTAGCTTTAAAAAGTTAATCCAAAAACAGCCAAAGGGAATACGAGGTAAGGCCATTTCTACATTGGCTGCAGTCACCTTGCTAGTATGTTTAAGCGGTTTTCCGCAGCATCAAGCGTTAGCAGATGAAACCGCAGGTTCAGACAGCGTAGTGACTGATTTGTTAAATAATACCCAGTTAAAGGATAGCAAGCCCAGAGACGTCGATAACATTGAGTTTGAATCTGAAATCAGGATCGAGAGGATTCTAGCTAATCCACCGTTCAGTAGCGAGGAAACCGTTAAAAAATTGCGCTGGATTGAAGAGGCTCCTGAACAAGTGGAAGAATCCAAAGACAGCGAATTTTGGCCATGGCTAACATCCATAATGAAAATCGTTTCAGCCATATCAGAGCTGGTTTTATGGTTGGTTTTCGGTGGTCTCTTGGTCGCCTTAATCTATTTTTTTAGAGACCACATTCGTTCACTGTTTACGCCTAGTGGTAAAGCAGATACCTCTGAGCCCATGAGTATGATGTCTTTTAGCCAAGCATATCAAGGTGATGACTTACCCGATGATCCCGCCAGCGAAATGGATCAGCTAATGGCAAGGGGGGCTTATCGACAGTTATTGTCACTAATGTTGATCACTAGCTTGATGGAAATAAGCAAACAACAAGCTCTCCCGCTGACCAAGTCGATGACTGAACGTGAATGTTTAAACGTTATCAAGCAAAGTATTGTTGGTGAGCGAAGTGAATACATGCACAGTTTGATTGATACCTGGGTGAAACTTGCTTGGGCTCATCAATGGCCACAGCTAAGTAAAATGCAGCAGCTTAGCGAACAATGGAAATCATTATTTAGTGCATCGCAGGCGGTTGCATGACATCAGCAAACCTCAAACCCGTTAGCCATTACCAACGTTACACTGTAATGGTGATTTTAACCCTGATGGGTTTAATTTTGGCTGGGTATGTTTACAAAAACGTCGAAATCTACGAGCAAAAAAGTTTCACGGGATTTTCCGAAGAAGCGCGTAAAGAACCCTATTTAGCAGCCAAATATCTACTTGAAGAAGATGGTAAAAAAGTCACTTTATTGAATGATTACCGGCTATTGTATGGGCAATCTACAGCCGGTGTTTACCCTCAAAATAAAGACACCATTATATTCAGTGAAGGTGAAATTGCCCTGTCGCAAGCATTATCAGACAAATTGCTGGAGTGGGTAGAAAATGGTGGTCACCTGATCCTCGCTTTAAATGCGACAACTGAGGATGACGGGTTTAGAGCTAATGCATTGATTAAACAACTGGGTTTAGGGGTGATTTGGAAGGATTCAGATGATTTTGCCGAATCTAATATATATCCCTATGCAACCGAGATTATCAATCAAGATGATCAGGTCATGATGATCAATTTAGAGAACACATATCGACTAAATCTGCCGCAAAGCGACAACATTTTTTACACCGCAGGGGACGAACAGGGTGTAACATTTGCCCAGATGGATTCAGGAAATGGTTTGATAACCCTAATGACTGACGCCTACATCTGGGATAACCAACAGATCGCAGAAGAAGATAATGTCGCGCTACTGATCGAGTTAGCCGGAAGCTCACCGCATGTTTATTTCTTTACTGCCAAAGAATTGCCTCATTGGTTTTCATTGTTATATAACTATTCACCATTCTTTATTTGGTTGGCTATTTGCCTGTTAATCTTACTTATGTGGCGGGCAGCAGTGCGAATTGGTCCGGTGTTAAATATTGATGAACACCGGTACTCGCCCTTTTCAATGCACATCAAAGCGGCCGGTGAATTTTATTGGCGAACTGACAAACAGTTGAGCTTACAAGCTGTCGTTCGCCAAGCAATTTTAGTTGAATTGGCTAAGAAACGCCCGTCTAGCAAAGGCGCACACAAGAGCGAGATTATTGCTCAACTTAGTGCTATTAGCCACTGGCCAAGTGAAACCATAGACCTGCTTATGTTCAACCAGAACAAATTAAATGAAACCCAGTTTACTCAAAGAATAGCGAGCTTGCAGACGCTCAGGAAAATGATATGAATGATTCAGAATTAGAAAGCTCCACCATGTCGCCACCGGTACCAGATGAAAGTGTTCAGCCAGAGTATACCCCCTCAGAGGTGCTAGATGATGCAATCCTTGCCCGTGCCAGCGAGCAAATCAGCGCCCTCAAAGCAAACGTTCAAAAAGTGTTGATTGGTCAAAATGAAGTGGTAGAACAAGTCATCATTGCCTTTATTGCTGGTGGACATGTGTTGCTGGAGGGCGTTCCGGGCTTAGGCAAAACATTGCTTATTCGAGCCTTAGCAAAGAGCATTGCGTTGGATTACAAACGGGTGCAGTTCACGCCTGATTTGATGCCAGCCGATGTTACCGGCCATTCAATGTTGGATATGGCTTCGGGCAAATTTACAGTGCGTAAAGGCCCAGCATTTACCCACTTATTATTGGCCGATGAAATTAACCGAGCACCAGCCAAGACACAAGCAGCACTTCTGGAGGTGATGCAGGAATATCAGATCACCATCGATGGTCAAAGTATGCCGCTGGAAACCCCCTTTATGGTGCTCGCCACCCAGAACCCCATCGATAACGAAGGTACCTATCCTCTGCCAGAAGCTGAACTGGACCGCTTTATGTTAAAAGTGCTGGTCAGCTATCCTGAGCCTGACGATGAAATTGCACTAACCAAACTCAATACCGAAAAGCAAACCGGTATAGTCAGCACTCACATAGAGGCAGTACTCAGTAAGCAAGATGCTATTGAATTGCGTGAGTTGGCCAGCAAAGTATTGATCGATGATAAAGTAATTGAATATGCTGTTGGTTTGGTCCGTACTACTCGTGTGTGGGACGGTATCGCCCATGGTGCTGGGATCCGAGCCAGTATTGCTCTGGTCCAAGCAGCCAAGGTGAAAGCGCTATGTGAAGGGCAGGGTTTTGTTACACCGGATCATGTCAAAGATATGCTTATGCCAGTGTTGCGTCATCGCATTATATTGTCTGCTGAACGTGAAATAGCCGGTTCTAGCCCAGAAAGCGTGTTAAATGAGATTTTACAGCAGGCTGAAGCACCCCGACAATGAAACGAATAGCTCTGCGTCCGGCTCGACGCTTAATCCATACCGTCGGTTTCTTATGCGTATTTGCGTTACTTTTCCCGTTGTTGGTTATTTGGAACGGACTGCATCAGTTGAGTGCAGTCCCCTTGGCTTTTGCCAGCGTACTATTGGGGGTTCTGTGTTATGACTTATTTAATAGTCGAAGGCAGCCTTGGATAGCGGTCAAGCGTGATATTCCCACCAACCTTTCAGTCCATGTCGCGCAAAAGGTGAGTGTCGCTTTAGCAAATCGAGGTCCATTCGAGCTTGATATCGAATGCATTGAACATATTCCCGAACATTGGATTAGCCCACGCCTTCCCCATAAATGTGCACTGGCACCTGGTCAGATAGCTGAATTTGAATATAGCATCACACCTACTCAACGGGGCAAGTCGCTTATTCCGGCTACCGAGGTTGTCATTAGATCGCGACTTGGATTCTGGCAATTCAGCTGGTTGATAGCGCACCATAGCGAGCATAAAGTCTTCCCCAATTTTAATGCAATATCAGATCTAGCTGGCTTACAAGGCAGTGTTAATCTAACTCAGGCAGGACTTAAAAAATTCAACAAACGAGGCAGTGGCATGGATTTTATGCAACTGCGAGATTATCGCGAAGGGGAGAGTATTCGCCAGATTGATTGGCGTGCCACCAGTCGTTTTAATAAATTGATATCCAAAGAGTACCAAGAAGAGAAAAACCAACACGTGATTATAATGCTCGACTCTGGTCGACGCATGCGAGTACAAGATGATGAACTTAGCTATTTTGATCACGCCCTCAATTCGCTAATAATGTTGTCTTATACCGCATTGAAAAATGGTGATAACCTCAGTCTGCAAAGCTTCGGTAGTGAATCACGTTGGTTAAGTCATGTGCGCGGAGCGAAAAATGTTGGGCGAGTGATGAATCACTTTTATGATTTGTATCCGCAAAAAATTGCCAGTGACTATCTGGCTGCTGCGCAAGAGTTGTTGCTAAAACAGCCCAAACGGGCGCTTATCTTATTAGTGAGTTGTTTGCGTGATGAAGATTTTGCTGATCTGCTCAAAGCGGTTCAGTTATTAAAAGCCAAGCATCTTGTTGCTGTGATCAGTATTGAAGAGCCGATATACCAACAGATTGAATCCCAGCAGGTTGAAAATTTCGATGATGCGCTTAGTTATGCCTCGGCGATTAAACTAAAAACATCCATTGAGCAAAACATGCAGCGCTTGCGACACAACGGCGTGATGTGCATTCACGGGCCCGCACATCATTTGACTCCAAGTGTACTAAATACCTACTTAAGTGTGAAAAAAGCGGGATTGTTATAAGCCATTTTTGAGCTAGGACATGTCGGCAGAGTACTTATAAAATCTGACCATATATAGTTATCCTCCAAGGCGAGGGCAATCACCAATTTAGCCTAACTTAGTATTTAACCAGCTTAGGGCTTCTTGTTCAGACTCAAAGAAGCCGTGACTGATATCGCTTTGGGTATATATTTCGCTCCAGAACTGCTTTACTGTGCTGATATATTCTACATCTATTAATACCACAGCGGTTGCCTTCAGCCCCATGATTTTAGCCTGCTTGATGGTTTCTACAAAAATCAATTTAGCTTCAGGCGGCACTAATGGCTCGCCAGATAACAAAACGATGCTCGCCCAGGGAGAGTGCATGATTTTTTGCCGATAGGCCATGACCTCTTTTTGATAAAGCAGGACCATTTCCAAATTAGCGGGGCCATGTCCTTCTATGACTAATATTTGATCTTGTGTCGACAACTTCAAATTGCCATGAACGGGAAAGTTTCTTTGATTCATTCATACCTCTGGCTGCGGTCAAAAAGTTTGGGAAAATATAGTCCCTCCTCACCGGTATGAGGGTATCAACAAAACATGACCAATCACATTACTCTAGAATAGCGTTGTGTATTCTGCAAATTTATATGGGCATCAAAGGACATACAGATGCTGCGGATCAAAAAGCGTGCTCTGGCTGATACGTGGATCTGTTGTTTGCCGTTTTCAATCAAGCCATCTGTGATAAAGGGTTGTAAAGCGTTCAAGCTTTGCTCGAAGTAATGGTCAAATTCAATATCAAACAGCTGATTAACTCGAGTTTTGTTAACCGAGAGGTTGCACATAAGTTGACCGATTACATAGCCGCGGATTTGGTCATCTACGGTTAATTTCACTCCTCTACAAACTGCATTACCTGCTTCTCGAATATTGGCATAATAACCCTGCAGATCTTTGCGATTTTGGCTGAAGATATCACCTATATGACTAATTGAAGAGACGCCGAACCCGACTAAGTCACAGTGGGAATGCGTGGTATAACCTTGGAAGTTACGATGCAATTTACCTTGTGCCTGTGCAACAGCTAGCTCATCACTTGGTTTAGCAAAGTGATCCATGCCAATCATTACATATCCGGCTAGTAACAAGCGCTCAATCGCCATTTGCATAAGTTCAAGCTTTTGTTCTGTGCTAGGTAACCAGTGATCACGGATTTTGCGTTGTGCGGCAAACCTATCTGGCATATGCGCATAATTAAACAAAGAGATACGGTCTGCATCCATTTCGATCACCCTATCAAGAGTCTGTGCGAAAGCAGTCAAACTTTGATGAGGCAAACCATAGATAAGGTCAAGATTAACAGAGCCCATGCCAATCTCTTTTACACGGTCAACTAAGGCATGAATGAAGTCAGTGGATTGAACTCTATTAATTGCTTTTTGCACCTTAGGATCAATATCTTGTACTCCAATACTAATCCGGTTAAAACCTATATTAGACAAGTGATTAATATAGTCTAGAGGTAGGTTGCGTGGATCAATTTCAATACTAATTTCCGCATCCTGCTCTATGCTAAACGTGCGATGTAAATGTGCTATGAAGTTGGTGAGTTGCTGTATCGTCAAAAAGCTCGGCGTACCGCCCCCTAGGTGGACTTGCTGCACTTTGTGGCGACTCAATAGAGACTGCCGATTACTCATTTCTTCAAACAGGAACTGCAGATACTCATCGGCTTTTTCGCTGTGACGAGTGACAATTTTATTACAAGCACAGTAGTAACATAAGCTATGGCAGAAGGGGATATGGAAATACAATGACGCCTTATTGTTTGGAGTGGTCTTTAAAGCCTTTATCACATCATCATTTACAAAGGAATCGTGAAACGACAGTGCCGTTGGATACGAAGTGTACCTTGGCCCATTGGAATCGTATTTTTTCACAAGGTTTGGTTCAAAGAATTCTGTGATGTTCATGATGCCTTCAATGCCTAGCTGAATGTATATATTGAAAGTTAGTATAGGGAAGGTTTAAATCGGCTTTATTGATCAAGCGCAAAGATATCTAATTTTGCGCACCACATGGTCGTTTCACTAGAAAAGTATTGAGAAGGCAGCGCTAGAACACATGAGTAAATAGTGAGGCACTGGTTGCGCACCCTAATTGGCGGTGCGCAACCATAGCATGGTTAGCGCTTGGCTTTATAGCCAAAGAAACGATTAGTAATAATTTGTTCGGCTACGGATTCTGGCACTGACTTTTCCCACCCTCCGCGACCATGGGGAAGCTGTTTAAGAATTTCCCGAGAATAAATGGAAAATAATCCAGGATCGCTGCACTCGATCCCAGTTAAGAATCCATTTTCAAGCAAATGTCGATACAAAAACCGCAAGTGCTCTTGGACTTTTACCCCGGTAAAGTCACTTAATTCACCTTTGTCGTCAAGCTCTGGATAGATAAACAATCGAGTATTATCCGGAAATAGTTTGCCAAAACCCTCTAAAATTCCACCTTCCACGCCACGATATGAATCTTCATCAAAAATTTGCTTAATATTGACCATGCCAACCACTATGCCAATTTGCAGTTGGGTATACTGCCTGAAGTATGCCCGCAAAGAGAAGTAACGGGTGTAATCCGACACCATCACGCTATATCCTAATGAATTAAGCAGTTGGACCCGAGCAACTATGTCTTTCTCAGGTACCCGAGCATCATTCCCTTGTGCATCGTTTAATGAAATCTCTGCGATCACCGCAGTATTGTTTTTGTCCACACCATTTAGGGTATAAAAAGAGTTTTGACCTTGTTCAATCATGTCCACATTGAGCTTAGTCACCGGCCGAAATGAACCTCGAATAGTTAATACATTCTTCTTATAAAGAACCTCAGAGGGCACAGCAACGGAACCATCGGGACGGAACATGACGGCTCGTGTTTTCCAACTACGGATCAAATGTAAATTGATGGCGCGGTTGTCAACGTCTTCAAAATACGGACCGCGGAAATCAATCGAGTCGATTTCGATGCGGTTGGGTTTCATATTGTCAGTCAAAGAGTCGATGATCATTTTAGGATCTTCGAAATAGAAGTAGGAGGCATATATCAAGTTCACCCCGAGTACGCCCAATGCCTGTTGTTGGGCTTCAGCATTGTCATCGAACATGCGCACATGCACGGTGATTTCTGATGGCTCAGCGCCTGGATACATCTGAATACGGATCCCAACCCAAGCATGACATTCATTTTTACGCCCAAAGCTCTTGGCTGCGACGGTTGCAGCGTAGGCAAAATAACGAGAGCTTTTCGAACGAATCGAGCCCACACGATCCACTACCAAGTCAAATTCCTGTTCCATCATCGCTTGTACGCGGGCTTTGCTGACATAGCGCCCGTCTTCCTGTACGCCATAAATAGCATCGGAAAACAACATGTCGTATGCCGACATGGTTTTTGCAATGGTCCCCGCCGCGGCGCCGGCAATAAAAAACTGTCTCGCCACTTCTTGACCCGCACCAATTTCAACAATGGTGCCGTACTTCTTTTCATCTAAATTAATTCTAAGGGCTTTTTGACTGGTAGTGCGGGAACTGACTTGTTTATCCATGGATATCTTGTCTTCTTAAGTGGGCGTTTGAGCAATATTAGAACAAAGTGCTTTTGGGGTACAGGGTAATTAATCCCATTCTGATTGATGAGCAACTTAGGAAGCATTCAAACTAGCGTTTTTCATTTAATTAGACCATGTCATTCCAATTCATTTTATTAAATAAAGCTCTGCGTTACTTATTGGCTTTTAGTCCAATACGAATAAGATAGACAGTGATGCAGTCAAATGGGCAATCCATGGCGAAAAATCACTGGCGGATCACTGAGTCATTTATCGTGTGAGGGTAAATATATGGCCATTAATGGACGAATCGCCTGTTGAAGGCAATTTAATGCGATTAGTTCTTGAATTTGCTAGGGTTGAACTTTAGATTGAGGGTATAACCATTACTGTGATCAATATGATTTCGAAAGGTAGTAGATAGTCCAAATGGAAAGCAACGCGAAAATTACAAGAGACGAGTTGGATGCAATTATTGCCAAAATTCGTTATGTACCCCTAAGTCGTTTTATTAAGCTGGTTGAAAGTAACAGTTTATTAAAAGGCTTGGACGATAAGACTGTGGTTTCTTTGAAAACGGAAATTTCGCGTTTGTGGACTGTTTGTGATCGCACCATCGATTTACGCTATAAAGTCGATGAATTAGAAACCGCAAAAGTGGAAGTGGCAGGCATTACCCATTTCCTAGACAAGGCGTCTTTAGGCTTGTTAGAAAATGAGATCCACCGTTACGCTAACCATTATACAATCGGCGCTTATGAGCAAGTGAAGCGCTATTTCGAAGAAAACAAAGATGCATTAGCGACCCAGCAGCAACTGTCGACTAAGACTATCGAGACGGTAGATTTTAGCCAAATATTTGAACGCTCAGAAGAGCGCATGAATTTGGCGATATCCTGTTCTTTATACAAACTTAATGTAGATATCGTTGAGCGGGATTTTGATCCTGCTCGATTAGTCTCTGATCAACACTTTGAAATAGTGACCTCTAATATTAGTAAGACCGCCTTGAAAGTGCGCAGTAAAGTGATGCTCAAACGGGGTGACTTTGTCGCTATTTCCTTTGATGACTTGGAAAAGGAATTACTCTTCAAACAAAGTCTTATCACTTATGAAGTCATGCATTGTTCCTACAACCTCAAACTGAAAAAGTTTGACTGTGCTTTAAAATTGGCAGATATCGAAAAAAATGAAGAGTTTCAGAAGTATACTAAAAATCTTATTTTCAGCCACAAGCACAAATACAAGGTTGACTTAGATACCATATATGACGCCTGCATCGCCAAAGGGTATGAGCAGTTTTTTGTCACTACCACTGATAGCTTTGGGTTATTTGTGGATGATAATAAGACCGTTAGCCAATCCTTCGGTAATGATCATTCCCTTGAAAATATTCATTTATTTGATGTGAATGGTAAAAATTATAGCGATGCACTGCTTAGTAAGATGGATATATCCAACTATTTAAGTGCTCATCCATATTGCTATCTTTTTGTCGCCAGAGGCAAAAAAAACGACAATCAGCAAACCATATTTTTTCATTGCATTCTTGATGGACAAGCCGATAATCTAGCGGCGGTTCAGCGTTTTGCCAAGACTAAAGGAGCGAGATTATTCAAAGTCACTAAAGCCCAAGTCAATCGTTCTGAAGCATTTAGGACATCTACCATTCCCAGTGAAGCGCAGCAGGAATATGGCACCGAACGGATTTATCGTAGTTCATCAAAAGCCCGTAAACTGCTGGAAAAGAATCAGTCTATTTATAACTTCACACCTGTCTTGAACAATGCATTGGATTTGATCGATTGGTCTACAGAAACTTACTCAGTCAACCCAAAACATGTGTTTACCCCGAATGCCAATAATGGAATTGACGATTTACGCTTGATTAAAGCGGAGACCTTAGACTTACGAGTAGAAGATCGCTTCGCGTTGAAAACTAAAATTACCTTGTTCCGCAAAGGTGAAAATGTATCAGGCATTACTATCGATGTATCTTCCTTGGGTTTATGCGTGAAAATGGAGAAGAATCTCGATATAAAACCCAACACCAAAGTTGAGATAGGCTTCGACAATTTTGCCCAACGGACAACGTTATATACTTTGAGTCGATGCTCTTATTATGTCATAGGTTGCGATAGAAATATGCTTCGCTTAAGCAATCGAGGTATAGCTAATCATGATGGCAGAGAGTTTTTTACCGCCTATATTCGCAGCAAATTAGAAGAACTAACTGCTATTGGCAAAGAAAACGAAGTCTATGGCTTGAATCGGATGTTGCGCAATGTGTTTTCCTCCAATGCTCGCAACTGCCAGCTATTTACGTCGACTTTCAAAAATCAGTTATCGTTATCTGTTATTGCCAATACCGATCAACGTTTCTCAATGTTCGGCAATCCAGTCACCTCTGAACAACTGGCAGCCCATATTAGAGATTGGTTTTATGATAATACGATCAATCAGGGATTGAAAAAATTATTGCAAGAAGCTGAGCAGCAAAAAAGCCAACAGGTTGCATTGTTGGTTCTTTCAATTGCTGAGAAAGAGGGGATCCCTTATATCGGCAAAATGCGATTGTTGCCGTTAGAGGGGCTAGACAAAGTTGAGTTGCACAATGCGATACGAGTTTCTCAAGTGAAGAAGCGCACCGCTAGGGTGTTTGAATTAAAGGCTATTTCCGCGCCTGACGAATTTAAACGTTATTACAGTGATGAGCTTAGTTATATCAATCGTTTCGCAAAGCACAAATACAAAGACCTTCGAGAACGTATAACAGATGTAAAAGGCGTAATTGAAATTGTTGAAATCACAGACCTGTTTCACCAAAAATAAATTACCCTCAAATAATCAGTTTAACAAGAGTATGATTTAATTTAATATTTTGGCCATATAAGGGCAAATATTGCACCCTGAATGAGACTGCTCTAGCAAAATCAAAAATGTGTCTTACACTTTATAGTTCATAAACTAGGACACACATATTATGAAAACATGTTATTTGGTGTTAGTAGTAGTTAGTTCACTTGCTCTGATTGCTTGTAGTCCAGAGTCTAAGCAATCCGTCAATGCTGAGCAAAATCCCGCCATTACGACTCAACCCCTAGGGCAATCTACGCCCGTTGATCCCCAATGTTCTTATATTCTTGGATTTGACGTATGGGAGCCCTACCAATACGTTGACGTAGATAACCGTGTTAGGGGCTTAGACGTCGAGCTCATTACCACTGTGCTAAGTAACATGGGATGCAGTATTGAATTTAAACAAGGTACTTGGGTGATGCTGTTGGAGGATCTTAAACAAGGCCAGGTTGACATTTTACTCGGTGCCTCGAAAACCCAACCCAGAGAAGAGTATGCGTTTTTTAGTGAGCCTTATCGCAGTGAGGAGTTTTCGCTATATATACGTAAAGATGATCAAAAACGCGCTAGTTATTCAGATCTTGATGATTTCATTGCCAACGGCAGTAAAATAGGAGTTGTCAGTGACTACTTTTATGGTCCGAGGATCTCTATCTTGCTTGACGGAAGCGCCACATCAAAACAATTTGTCAGTGGCATTATGGGCGAGCTAAATATTGCGAGGTTACTTGATCAAGATATTGATGGCTTCTTAGAAGATAGTTTCGTTGGGGCATCTATGCTGCGTAGAAAAGGTCTAAGTCAGTACATTACTCCTCATGGTTTTACGATTAAAACGGGCGAAATATACGTGATGTTTAGCAAGGATAGTGTTGAGGAACAAAAAGTGGACGAGTTTAATCATAAGTTATCTGAATTTAGAAGCAGCACCGGCTATAAAGAACTTATGGGAAAATACAGTCTTTAAACGCAAAGTTTGATGTATTATTTTTTGCTGAACACTAATCTCCTGCTGGGACCTAACCCCCATTGGAGGATCTAAATACTGGGTTGGCTAGCCCCTAATAATGAACCGAAAATTAGGGTGCTGGCTTTCAGTTTTTCCCAAATTAATTCAATACTGGATAATCAGGTTCACTAGGGACATAGGAAGCTGCAAACATTACTTGTCTTAAATACAAGTGTGTTTGCAGTGTTCAAGCAATATTGTTGTTGAACACCACTGCGCTAAACCGTATTCCCGCAGGGCTAATCACAGGCCCACTTAGGTTATTCAAACGTCTATTTCTAGCCGTTTACATTTTTGCTCGTTGATGTTGAGCACGACGTTCCATCTCAAGGACAAAATGCTACTGGCGCCGGTATCACCATCGCCAACTGGGCGAATAGAGCGTTAAGATAAATTAGTAGCGCCGTCCCTAATGATATCGCCCAGCACCTTTGCAAAACTTGCTGCTGACTAAATGCACTAAATATTCAATTTCACCTAATTTACTCTGCAATAGCGACTATCCCTACCTGTGCGGGAATGCTTAGGGATGACACTTGTTTGGGCAGTGGAGGGCGACTTTGCGGGTTGACGGGCATCCCATAGTTGTTTTTTTTGATTTGATAAAGTGGTATAAACTCGAGCCATTGAACCGCTGGTTTTCCTGCGCATTCCAATTAACAAGTCTGTTTTAATGTTTTTCTGACATAGGGTGTTAACCCCAAAGGTTGTGTTCTATTGCGTTTACTTTCAGTGCTCGGTATATGGATTTTATGTGTTGGTCTTGTGGCAATTATCGCAGTGCAGGAAGGTAAATCTTATCTAGAATCCAAGTCAAATCGCATGCTAACCGAGGTTTCTGCACGGCTTGAAATCGAATTAGACAAATATCGAACCCTGCCGAAAGTTTTGACCTTGCACCCGGTTATTGAGACTGCGTTATTAAAAACAACCCCTGAGATTGATCAAGACGCCAACCTGTTATTGGCCCGCTACAATAATTCGTTGTCTAGTGAGGCCGTATATTTGATTGACGCAACTGGTGTCACCATAGCCTCGAGCAATTGGGACCAAGCAAATAGCTTTGTGGGTAGCGATTATCACTTTAGACCCTATTTTCAGCAGGCGATGATGGGCAATGAAGGAAGTTACTTTGCCTTGGGTACGGTTTCTAAGCAGCGTGGCTACTACTTTTCCCAACCCGTTCGCAGAGACGATGAAGTCTTAGGGGTATTAGTCATTAAAGTATCCCTCACTGCAATTGAAGATGGGTGGTCAGGGCAGGGACTAGAGTTTTTACTTACAGACATATACGGCGTGGTGTTTTATGGCTCTCAAGCGGAGTGGAACTACAAAGCACTTGCGAGTTTGCCGGTTGACGTTGAGCAACAACTCATTGAGCAGCGCCAATATGATGGCATGCCGATTCAACAATTAACCGATTTTGCCAATAATAGCGATGTTCTCAACAGTAAAAAATTCTATTTACCATTCAAAGGTAGTTCAAAATCTTTTTATCAAACCCACAAAGATATGAGTCCTGTAGGCTGGCGTCTTTTTGCGCTTACTCCGGTCAATATGATCAACCAGATTGTTTTTTGGAGTTTGGCAGTTGCTACGGTATTTTTCGTGTTGTTTTACCTTGTGAGTTTTTATTGGCGAAGAACAGTCGATGCGCAGAAACAACTAGCAGCGATAAACGAAGAGCTTGAGCACCGTGTTGAGACTCGCACAACCGAGCTTCGTCAATCGAACAATCAATTAATCAGTATTATTGATAAGCAAAAGCAGACCGAAAAAATACTAAAAGAAACTCAGTTTGAATTGATCCAAGCCGGCAAGTTGGCGTTGCTTGGCGAAATGTCAGCAAGTATTAATCATGAACTGAATCAACCATTGACGGCGATGCGAACTTATACCGAAACATTACTGATGATGGTGTCAAAAGGGAAACTGGACAATTTGGAACATAATGCTCAGGAGATCTTAAAGCTCAACAAGATGATGGCAAAAATCGTTGGACAATATAAATTGTTTGCACGCAAATCTGTCGGCAAAATGGGACCTGTTTGTATTCAAGAAATCCTATCAGCGTCGCTATCAATCTTAGATGCAAAAATGCAGAAAATAGGGGTTAAGCTTGATGTTGAGGGGAAATTAGCAGGAATTCAAGTTTTGGCCGAATCCGTTCCATTGGAGCAAGTCCTGGTTAATCTTCTTAACAACGCCCTGCAAGCTTGTGTGGATACCGACATCCCAGCAATCGATATTAAAGTCGAGCATGATCAAAACTTAGTTACTATCAGCGTGGCGGACAATGGCCCGGGATTCCCTCAGGGTGTAATTGAGCATGTTTTTGAGCCGTTTTATACCACCAAAGGGCAGGGCTTGGGATTAGGCTTAACTATATCAAAACGCATTGTTGAATCTTTCGGAGGTACCATTGGGGCTAGTAATGGCGCAGTCAACGGCGCTGTATTTACCGTGATTCTTGCGCGTTTCAAAGAAGATAATAAAATATGACTTTACCTATTATAATTGTTGATGATGAATCAGCAATACTGCATTCACTATCCCAACTGTTAGAGCTTGAAGATTATCTGCCAACCACTTTTACCGATGCGCGCAAGGCGCTGGAAATATTGGAACCGAACTGGCCCGGAGTTATTCTCAGCGATATCAATATGCCAGGCATGGATGGAATTGCATTTTTAAAAAGTGCCCTGAAAATTGATTCTGAACTTCCGATTGTTATGTTGACTGGCCATGGTGATATATCCACCGCGGTAGAAGCAATGCGCCTAGGGGCCTATGATTTTATCGAAAAGCCCTTTTCAAATGAGCATATCTTAGACGTCCTAAAGCGGGCGGGTGAGAAACGTGCGTTAGTATTAGAAAACAGAGAGCTCAAAAATGAGCTTTCAGCGCAAGGCGTGGCTGGCCCACGGATACTGGGGAATACCGCAAAAATTAAAGAATTACGCAGAGTACTGACTCATGTAAAAGATATACCTGCTGATGTACTGATCAAGGGAGAGACAGGTTCCGGTAAAGACTTAGTCGCTAGGTATCTGCATTACAACAGCACTAGACATAATGAAAACTTCGTCGCAATCAACTGTGGTGCTATTCCTGAAAGCATGATTGAAAGTGAGTTATTTGGATTTGAAGCTGGTGCGTTTACCAGTGCCCAAAAGCGTCGAGTGGGCAAAATTGAATATGCCAATGGCGGTACATTTTTTCTAGATGAAATTGAAAGCATGCCAATGGCGTTGCAGATTAAGTTGCTTCGTGTTTTGGAGGAAAGACGTATTGAACCTCTCGGCAGCAACAAGCAAGTAGATCTCACTATCCGTTTTGTTGCGGCAGCGAAGGTGGATTTGCTCGAATTAGTCGGCAGAGGTGAGTTTCGAGAAGATCTCTATTATCGACTCAATGTGATCAATATTGAAATTCCTCCTTTGCGAGAAAGGAAAGAGGATATTTCGCTACTTTTTCAACATTTCGCGGCAATGGCGAGTACCCGTTTTAACACCGATACCCCCAAACTAACTGCGGAGCAGATTTACCACCTTAAAATGCATAGCTGGCCGGGCAATATCCGAGAGTTGCGCAATACCGCCGAACGGTTTGTGTTGATGGGGGGAGTATCAGTACTTGATAGTGCTGAATCTCTTACTAACGGTAAAGCTGAAATGTCATTAGTTGAAAAAGTTGCCCACTATGAGACCAGCGTGCTGCAAGAAGCGTTGCTCGCTAACGAAGGACGGCTAGTAGACGTGCAGCAACAGCTCGGTCTACCTAGAAAGACGCTATACGATAAGATGCGAAAATACGGCCTCGAAAAGGATGATTACAAGCAGTAAACGAATAATTGGCTGCTCACGGGAGTACTTCGTGAGTAGCAATATTAATAGTTACTAAGAGTGTCTGTCCATGCAATTTCTAAGAGTGGCTGTCCATGCAATTTTACTAAGAGTGGCTGTCCATGCAATTTATTTGGTCCATGCAATTTTAGAAAACGGGTGGACTTCCATCCATTTGTATTTTTATCAGGTGTCAACTCCCACCCGTTTGAGACTGAAAAGAATCATATCAATTTTAGATTTTGCTATAACATATTGATTGTTTTAGATAAATTTGATTTTTTGAATTGTGGCAAAGTTGTTGCAGTTATGTGATAGCTGTTAAAAAGTTTTTGAAAGATGATTTTCTTGGTTTCATTAACACTAACAGTTCCAGCTAACAGGACACACTGAATACCAAAGGTATAAAACAATGATAAATTTGATAACCCATGGGATTAGAAATAAATACACTTTGCCCAAATCCCTATGTTGCTTCGTATTAGCAAGTTCTTTTTCACTCCCAAGCATCGCCCAGTCGAATAACCAAAATCAACAAAATAACTCGGGAAATTTAGAAAAAATATCGGTTTTAGGCTCTCAGATAAAAGGTGCCGAAATCAGCGAGGCATTAGCAATGTCTCAACTTGATGGTGAAGATATTGACATTATGGGGGTAGATTCGGGTGAAGAATTATTGCGTCTTATCCCAGAAAATGGTCAAAACTTTTTTAATGAGGCAGGCAATATCAGTGGGGGAGTCAACGCTGCCCGCGGCGATGTAGGCGCATTTAACTTGCGTAATATTGGAACAGGTAACACCTTAGTGCTTCTTAATGGCAGACGAATGGTCAATTCAGCCGGTTTTCAAACCGAAGAAGTCGGCGGCAGTTTTGTGCCTGTTAACACAGTAAATTCACAAACTATCCCAATCTATGGTGCTAAACGGGTCGAAGTCTTACGTGATGGTGCGTCAGCTATTTATGGTGCAGATGCTGTTGCGGGTGTAGTGAATACGGTTACTCCTAACGACTTCACTGGCTTTGATATTCGTGTGAAGTGGCAAGAATACGAAAACCTTCCCAGAGACGACCAAACTCTGTCGATGCACTGGGGGAAGGATTTCAATGGTGGAAATACTAACGTTGGCGTAATATTTAATTATTATCAACGTGATAGGGTTAATTCTCAGGATGATCCTCGCTGGGGTAACTCTGATTTTACCGAACGATTGTCAACTGACTCTCCTTGGTACGGGCATTCTGAGTTTGATAATACCAGTGCTAATTCATTGTATGGTCAGTTCGATGTTGTTGAACGACTTTCTTCAGGTCACAGCTTGCGTGCTAACGATATAGTTGATAATGCTGGAGAATTTGAAACTTATCCATCAGGTGATTCTCGTTGTTCATGGGAGCTAGGTAATGGTTTATGTGCAGCTGAAGATGGCCAAGGCACTATTCGCTTCAATGTAAATCAAAATCGTGACTTGGCTTCTGAACTAAGCCGCGCCAATGTATTTATTAATATCAACCATACATTCGACAACGGCTGGGAAGCCTTTACTGAGATGATGGGCTATAAGTCAGATACTAACCTTACACGACATCCGACAACATCCTTCTCGTCCTCCAAATTGGTTGTTGCCGCAGACAACTATTACAACCCATTTGGACCTTGTGGCTCAGTTAATCGTCTACCCGATGAGGTCATTGGAGATGATGTACCTTGCGAAGGTTTAGCGTTGCAGATCGACAATTATCGTTTTGCAGAGGTACCACGACAGGTGGATAACGATGGCAAAACATTCCGTCTCCTGCAGGGCTTACGAGGTTATTATGGCGATTGGGATTGGGAAACAGCGATTTCATGGTCGAAGGATAAAAAGCAAGACGTGACTCATAATCGAGTGTCAAACTTGCTAATGCAAGAGGCCCTTAATGATACTACCGAAGCCGCATACAATCCATTCAGCGCGGGTGTAAATTCAAATATAGAGCGTGCTCAAATTAGTGTATCGCGCATCAGTGAAACTGAGCTAAAAACCTTCGATGTGAAGTTTTCAAATAGCGGTTTATACGAGCTTCCTGCAGGCTACGTTGGCTTCGTGGCGGGATATGAATATCGACAAGAATCATTTGTCGATGATCGTGATCCACGTTTGGATGGCACTATTCAATTTACCGATGCCGAGGGCGATACCTATCCATTTGTGTCAGACGTGGTGAATTCTAGTCCGACGCCAGATAATTCTGGTAAACGGGATGTATCGTCACTATTTGCCGAGTTACAAATACCCGTATTGGATTCTTTAGATGTGCAAGTGGCTTTGCGTTATGAAGATTTCTCAGATGTGGGAGACACCACAGTTGGTAAGTTTGCCTTCGGTTGGCGGCCTGTCGAGCCGTTATTGTTAAGAGGCTCATGGTCACAAGCTTTTAGAGCGCCGAATCTTGTTACCATAAATGAAGAAATTGTCGCTCGTACTCAAACTCGAACTGACTACGCCTGCTTATATGCCGCTGAATATGGCGGAGATCCAGGCCAAGATGTGTTGGATTGTAATTATTCGCTTCAGCGTATAGCACAAGGTAGCGACGAATTAGAGCCTGAAAAATCTGACAACACCTCTATCGGTATTGTTTTCGAGCCTTTAGATGGTCTGGCTATTACGCTAGATTATTGGTCGATTAAAAAAGAAAACACGATTGGCTTATTTGGAGAAGAAAATCACACTTTACTAGATTTGCTTAACCGTATTGAGCAAGGTACTGCCAATTGTGAAGGAGCACAATTTAATCCAGCCATTACCCGTATTGAAGCTGATGAGGATGAAGCTAGCTATTATCAAAATGCAGGTATTTGTCCTGCAGGTAATATCAATTACATTAATGATCAATACGCAAACTTGGATAAGCGTACCGTTTCAGGCCATGATCTTGGTATCTACTACGACATCTCTACCGACTTAGGCCGCTTTAAAATTGACTATAATGGGTCATTTTTAGATAAGTTTGAACAACAGGCTGGTGGTGTAGCTTCGACACTTGTTGATGCACAAAGCGACGGTTTGATCCCTACTAGTTATCCAGTTAACGGTTTCGCAGATTTAGTCGGTCGCGACGGCAATCAAAAACAGAAGCATAGCTTGCGTATGACGTGGCGCGGAGAAGAGTTTGGTGCGTCTTTAGCTGGCTATCGGATTGGTAGTTTTTATCAAAGCGTGCTGACGCTGGACGATGGTACTCGCTATGTTATACCAGCTATGACCACGTTTGATGCTACTGTTGATTATCGGACTGATATTAATGATGTAAATACACGCTTCAGGATAGGTGTGAAGAATCTTACCGATAAGCGCGCTCCGTTGGCGGCTGAATCATTTGGATTTTTCAATGATGCACATCAAGATTATGGACGTTATGCATACCTAGATGTCCGCGCAAGCTTTTAACAACCACTAATAATTTGATGGGTAATCCTTAGGGTTGCCCATCAAAATAAACAAGAGATTTTCTATGTATAAGTTTAGTTTTCTGGTGGCGATGGTCTTTTTGGCTGCTATGTCTAATTTAGTTTCAGCGACTGAAAAAAACCTGCCATGGCAAGATAATGTAAAAGGAAAATATATATTTTCTAAATGGGATGGCGGTAAGGTATCAGTCAATTTTACGGTTCCTCCAACTGCCAATGCCGACACACCTATACTATTGGTTGTACCTGGCGCTAAAAGAAACGCAGATAACTACCGAGATCAATGGCATCAATTGGCCCTTAAGCACAACTTCATTGTATTGGCGATAGGCTGCAGCTTGAAAACCTGTCAGTCGGAGTATGAATACAATATGGGGGGCATATTTGATCATACAGGTCGCAAACAAGGTGAGAATAGACAGTTTTTTTCGGTGCCTGAGTTGGTTTTCAATGATTTTGTTGAAGCGTTTCACTCCCAACAAAAAACCTTCGCCTTGTATGGGCATTCTGCAGGTGGAGGGTTTGTTCATTTATATATGTTAACCAGACCTAATGCCCCCGTGAGCCGCGCAGTGTCGGCAAATGCTGCCTTTTTCACGTTCCCCGATGAACAAATAACATTTCCGTTTGGACTAAAATCCAGCACTTTTAACAGCAAAAATGTGGAGGACTGGTTACAAACACCCTTAATCTTCATGTTAGCAGATCAGGATATTGGCCCAAGAACAAAACCATTGAGTAACAGCCAAAGAGCCCGGGAGCAAGGATTGAGTGTATTTTCTCGAGGGCTGAGTTTCTATTCAGCAGCAATAAATACAGCGGCTCAAAAGAATATTAAGCCAACATGGAAGCTGGAGATTGTCCAAGATGTAGGTCATAACAGTACTAAAATTGTACCTCATGCTTTTAAGTATCTTTTCCCTCAGTTGATTAAGGAATTATAAATCGTGTCTGCTAACTCTGCATTACCTCCTATCGACAATAAAAATGGGCGCGAAACCTACCAAAATGTAGGGCTATTGTTAGGACCAATTCTTTTTGTACTTTTTATTTTAATCCCCACGCCTATGGATCTGGCAAAAGTTGGATGGCTAACCGCGGCTGTCGGAATTTGGATGGCTGTTTGGTGGTCAACAGAGGCGGTGCCTGTTCCCGCCACTTCACTCATCCCTTTGGTGTTGTTTGAGCCCCTAGGGATTTTATCCTTAAAAGAAGCTGCTGCCCCTTATGCAAACCCTACTATCTATCTATTTCTAGGTGGCTTTATTTTGGCTGCAGCGGTTCAAAAATCTGGATTGCATCGCCGTATTGCTTATTTCATCTTGAGTTTTGTCGGTATGGGCGCACGCTCGATTATATTGGGTTTTATGCTAGTCAGTGCAATTTTGAGTATGTGGATGACGAACACATCCACCACTATGATGCTTTTGCCCATAGCGCTGTCAATTGTGTCGACCCTTGATTCTGGTGAGCAATATATTTCTGACCAGGAGAAACGTAATTTTCAGCTTTCATTGTTGTTGGGCATAGCCTATGCAGCCACGATTGGGGGAATGGCCACCTTAGTCGGAACACCACCTAATGCATTTTTAGCGGCTTTCATGAACGAAACTTACGGCATGCAAATCGATTTTGCAAAATGGATGTTGGTTGGTATTCCGTTGACGGTAGTGCTTTTGCCGGTCGCTTGGTTGTCATTGACCCGATGGGTTTATCCAGTGAGTTTTAAAACACCCCAAGAAGCCAAACTACGCTTGATTCAGCAGCGAAAAAATCTTGGTCAAGTTAGTTCTGCAGAATGGCGCGTGGGCATTGTGTTCGCGCTGACTGCATTTTTTTGGATGACCAGACCTTTGATTGCAAAATGGTTCGAAGTCGATGGCTTATCAGATGCCGGTATTGCAATATTTGCGGCGGTGAGTCTGTTCGTTATTCCATCTGGAACAACAAAGCAGACTGCACTAATGGATTGGCCTGATATGAAGGATATACCTTGGGGCATTTTACTGTTGTTCGGCGGTGGGTTGAGCCTGGCAGCCGCTGTATCTTCTTCTGGTTTAGCCCAGTGGCTTGGAGAAAGCTTAGTCAGCTTAAATGTGTTTGGCATGGTTGTGCTAGTGTTAAGTGCTACTGCATTAGTCATATTTTTAACTGAACTAACCAGTAATTTGGCCACGGCCGCTACGTTTTTGCCGGTTGTTGCTGTGATCGCTCTAGAGATGGGCGGCTCTCCAATGAGTTTGGTCGTGCCCGTAACCTTGGCGGCGAGTTGTGCTTTTATGCTACCAGTTGCAACGCCCCCAAATGCTATCGTCTTTTCATCTGGCTACATTAGCATCCCGCAAATGGCAAAAGCAGGATTCATTTTAAATATATTATGCATTGGATTGGTTACGCTAGTGTCGGTATTTATCGCTCCACTAGTATTTAAGGGCATGTAATCTACGTTTTAGCATGGACAGCCACTGCTAAAAATATACATACGTCGTATATTTTTAGCAGTCTTTTAGGACCACTTTCCATTTAATGTAATTGAAAACGATGGTGGAGTTTAAATAATCATCAAACGCTTTACCTGTTGCATAGCCGTACTCGGTTCGCACCTCCTTCAGTCCGAAATTAATTACCAATAATAGAGGTTTTATTCACTGAAAATGGTTGCTATATTTTAGTGGCAGATTAACTCAAATTAAAATTCGCTTGGGCGTGTATTACGTTACGTAACTGAAAGAAATTAAATCTTAAGGAACCAAACTTGCAGCAGCATGGTGATTATGCAGTTGGTCGCATAGGCCAAGTAGTGTTATTTATGGGCCGTGGACCATGGAATGACGAAACACTCTACATGGGAGCTAAGGAGCTAGGACAGATCATTAGTAGTATCGACCAGAATAGACCATGGGCACAATTCAGCTACTTAGTTGGTGAAAGTATCATGCCCCCATCAGCTTATAAGCTCTTTGACAAACATACTAAAATACGCAAAGAAAAGGGCCTCGAAGCCCTTAGTATTGTCATTAGAAAAACTGACATTCGAAACACTATTAAGCATCAATTAAGTGAGGCTTATAGTGCGGCTAATTTGCTACATGAGTTTTTTGATGAGGTAGAACCCGCGCGACTGTGGCTTATGAGTAAAGGATTTTTGCTGGATCAAGCCGAATTAAATAAGTTTATAGAAAACTGTAATTTTATTTAAACTAGTAATCGTTTTGGTTGTCGCTTAAAGAACAATGAAAACTGTACTTAATACTAGACCTAATTTGCTGGTAACGATCCCTTTAACCGCTAGAATATTGATTAAATATCGCGCAAATGGATTTTTGGCATGCCTTTACCCAGGAAACGATTAATTTGTTTAGCTGAAACCCCTTATTATCATTGTGTCTCCCAGTGTGTGCGCCGTGCTTTTCTTTGTGGAAAAGATAAATTTAGCGGCAAAACATTTGAGCATCGAAGGCAGTGGGTTGAAGACAGACTGTTGTTTTTGTCTACTGTCTTTTGTATAGACCTATATGCTTTCGCTGTAATGAGTAATCACACTCATGTAGTTCTATGTGTCAATAAAGAAAAGGCCCTGGCTCTAAATGACATAGATGTATTATTGCAATGGCAGAAAATACATAAAATCACATTGTTAGCACAAGAGTTCATAGATAATCCACAAAATTTAAATGATGTAGAACTCAGGTCAATAACGTCTGCCATCAAAACTTACAGGCAACGCTTGTTTGATGTAAGTTGGTTCATGCGGGAGCTCAATGAACCTATAGCACGAAGGGCTAATTTGGAAGATGATTGCACGGGACATTTTTGGGAAGGGCGATTTAAATCGCAAGCCTTGCTCGATGAAGAAGCGCTAGCTGCATGTATGGTATATGTAGATTTGAATCCGATACGCGCCAATATTTCCAAAACACTTGAAACTTCAGCTCATACCAGTATTAAGGTTAGAATCCAGGATTTGAAGAATGGCAGACATACCAAAGGCTTAAAACCCTTTACCAAAAGCCTACAACCAAACCTAAAGGACGGTATACATATTGAGCTGTCTGAGTACATTAAACTGTTAAGAGCGACAGCTCAATACCAGCAATCAATTGTGCAGTCTTTAATCCCCCTTAAACTTGTTCCTATTTTTAAGCAACTAAATATGAATCCTAAAGAGTGGCTAACCTATAGCCAATGGTTTGAAGCCACTTTTAGTATCGCAGCAGGTCAAAGAGACTCGCTGGAAAGATTCAAAATTAACACTCATCGTATGCGGATCAATGCACCTAAACGCATAGCTTAATTATCAGTTAAATCACGGCCAGTAGGTCGCTCGCAATCAATAAAGATATTTCAATACTAATTGGCGATTATTTGCGTCCATCATCCCCAAAGCTGAACGCAACAAGTAGCGGCTAAGTGGAGCACGTTCCCTTCTTAAATATAATAATATAACGATGCATGTCTATATTATTTGCGTTACTTGTAATTTAGCGATGCCTGTCCATGCTATTGCGATTTAGCGATGCCTGTCCATGCTATTGGTCCATGCTATTGCGTGCTATTGCGATCAATTACGGACGTACTAGTATAATTTGAATATTTTCCGCATAATCTCAGCACATTTAAAAAACGTACTCAATAAAAATGAATAAAACTCTAGTCATTACTGGGGGCTCTTCTGGTATCGGGTTGGCCATCGTTAATAAATTTTTGGCGGGGGGCTATCAGGTCTTTAATCTTGATATAAAAGATGTCGATAGCAATAGCCATAATCTCAAAAATATAAAGTGCGATGTTACCGATCATGGCTCAGTTACTAAAGTGCTCTTAGATATATGCAGCGCACAGACTATAGACGTGCTCATTTCAAATGCTGGTAAACATGTTTCAGCGAATATTGAACAGACCAGCGAACAAGATCTTTTGGATTTATTCAATTTGAATGTCAAAGGAGCTTATTCAGTTACCCGCGCCGTTTTACCGAGTATGAAGGCTGCAAAAAATGGAGTAATCATCTATATTGCTTCTGATCAAGCCATCATCGGCAAACCCAATTCATTTGCATACAACTTGTCAAAGCATGCACTAGCTTCTATGGCAAAAACGACCGCACTGGATTACGCAAAGTTTAACGTCAGAGCCAATGCATTGTGTCCAGGCACAATTGAAACACCGCTGTATCACCAAGCTATTGATAATTATTGTCAGCAGTCTGGAGCTGACACTATTATAACGCATCAAGAGGAAGCTGCTTTGCAGCCGCTCAATCGTATCGGCCAACCTGAGGAGGTAGCCGCTTTTGCATGGTTTTTGGCAAGTCAAGAAGCTAGTTTCATTACAGGCAGCCTTCAAAGTATTGACGGTGGATATACTACGCAATAGTCAAAATGACTCAATTAATATTGATAAAAATAATGAAAGGAAAGGGATACAGTTAATCAATGCAGCATCTTGATATCATCGATCCTCATATCCATTTATTTGATTTGGAAAAAGGTGAATACACTTGGCTAAAAACTCAATTTTGGCAAGATAAGGCTAATATTAGTCAAAGCTTCTGTGACTCGTCATTGATAGTTAAATCACCCTTGTCCCTGGTCGGGTATGTTCATATTGAAGCCGGCTTTAATAACCCCAAACCTTGGTTAGAGATTGCTAATATCGAACAGCGACGCACACTGCCTGTGAGAACCATTGGTAGTTTAGACCTTACCCTTTCTTCTAATGACTTTAAACACAGTCTAAAAGAACAGTTACAGTACGACAGTTGTGTGGGCTTCCGGCACATATTCAATGAGCAGACAATTGACATATTGTCACATCGAAATGCAAAGAAAAACCTAGCTGATTTAAATCGTCTAAAATGTAATTTCGAACTACAAATTACAGTGTTTAGTCCAACCACAATTGAAAAAGTAATTAAAGTATTTGCCTTTTATTCTGATATCAAACTCGTATTAAATCATGCTGGCTTTGCACCTATTCAAGCTGAAAATTTAACGCAGGCTAGCGAATATTCGCTTTGGCAGAATGCAATGAGGCGATTAGCTGAGGGCACCAATGCTCATGTCAAATGTTCAGGATGGGAAATGACTAATGCTAACTACACCCAAAACCACTTAATACAGCCGCTTACTTTTCTTAAATCGGTCTATGGACAGTCACGTGTAATGTTCGCAAGTAACTTTCCTTTATGCCTATTAACAATGGATTACCAAACATATTGGACAACCGTGATTCAAGTTGCCCAACATGTTGGTCTTTCACCAAAAGTGGTTTGTCACGACAATGCATTTAAGCTTTATAAATTCAATACTCACTGAGTTTATTTCACAGTTAGATGAGGTGAGCGCTTAATTATTTCATCGTTTAGCTCAATACCAATGCCAGGTAGGTCAGGTACTTTAAATATGCCATTCTCAGGCTGATAATCTTGAATGCACAGCTCCCGATTCCAATATTTGATAGCGTAGGTGTGGTGTTCATGGATCAAAAAATTGGGAATAGCAGCTTCTAGTTGCAAAGCAGCCGCTGTTGCAACAGGGCCTCCACACACGTGTGCTTGAATACGAATGTCATACACATCTGCATAGTCGCAGACTTTTTTTGCTTCGGTAAAACCACCACACAAACCCACGTCTGGCTGCAGGACATCGATAGACTGATCTTCAAAATAGGGGCGCACGTCCCATCTATGATAAAGTCGCTCACCCCCTGCGATAGGTACATTTACGTTTTCTGCAACTTTTTTATGTACAGCAGAGTTTAGGTAATTGACGGGCTCTTCAAACATCATGCAGCCCACTTCTTCAACGATCTTGCCCATTTGAATTGCAGATGCACAGCCCATAAGTGAGTGAGCTTCGAAAATAATATCTACTTCATCGCCGACTTCGGTGCGAATAGCACGTAACCTATCGCCAAAAAGCTTCATTTGTTTTGGAGTAAATAGCTTGGTGCGATCAAAACTTGAATCACCATTTTCATCGTACACTATAGGGTCAACTTTAACGGCGTCATATCCTTCGGCCATCGCTTTGGCAGCCGCTCTGGCGTAGTCCGCAGGCGTCAGCATTTTTACGCAATCTTGGCTCCAATCAAACTGAAGTTGGCTCGCATAGGTACGCAAATTATCGTTAGTTTTTCCGCCTAACAGTTGGTAGACCGGGACATTTAGAGCTTTTCCTTTAATATCCCACAATGCGGTATCAATCGCACTCATCGCAGAATAAAGAACGGGGCCTCCACCTAGTCCCCAAAAACTCTCCCGTAACATTCTTGACCACAATAATTCAGTTTTGAACGGGTCAAAACCTATTAATACGGCTTCTGCGATTTCTTTGATCATGGCCGCAGCCGCACTGTGTCCCCAATCGTAGGCTAATCCCGCCTCGCCGACACCATGGATGCCTTCATCAGTATGGATACGCACGAAAATCGGGTTCCAAGGTGGACGTTCAGGGCAATGAATATCGAAGATCTCTACGTGAGTTATTTTCATTATTTGCAACTTATCTAAAAAGGTTCATAAATTAATGGTCAAAATCTGGGTGCTGGCGTTTCACTCTGCGCATCATCGCAGGCCACGCCTTTTGCCCTCCGGTTAACCCTGTATGTACAATTTTGGCTTGCCCCTTGATGCCCTCGATCACAGATTGATCTACTCGAACAATCTGGTCAGTACTATGTAGCAGCTTGACTTGAATTTCACACGCTCGAATTAAATCGTACATGTGCATGAATGCATCGCCAATGGTTTTGCCCATGGTAAGCGCACCATGATTGCGCAATAACATAAAATTGGCATCACCTAGATCGTCTTGCAAGCGTTTAATTTCATCATGGTTAACCGCCAACCCTTCATAACTATGGTAGCTAATACTAGCCAGTGCAAATGCTGCATATTGGCTATAAGGTAAAAGTCCCTGCTGGCAACTTGCCACCGCAATGGCATCGGTATGATGCAGGTGCAAAGCACATTGCTCGTCATGCCTAGCCTTGTGCACTGCGCTATGAATTGTGAAACCGGCGGGGTTTATTTCAAAAGGACAATCGAGATCCAAGATGTTCCCTTCAACATCAATCTTTACCAGATTTGAGGCTGTCACTTCTTCAAAGGCTAGTCCAAATGCATTGATTAGTAACTCGTCAGTACCGGGGATACGCGCTGAGATGTGGGTATGAATTAGATCGTCCCATCCATGGATCACCATTAGCCTGTAACATGCGGCTAATTCTATGCGGGTTTGCCACTCTGTTTTAGACACAATATGTCGTAAATCGACCTGTGGTATTTCATACATATTTGAGCTGCCTCATACTCGCAGAATATTTAAAAATCTAATCATATCATGCCTTTCAAGCAGGTAAATCTATCCTTTGAGAGTATTTGGCTGAAGAAAGGTCTGAAACATAAAGTAGGCATGACGCTGTGGAATTTAACTAGCGCTTCAGTTGCTTAAGCTAACAAGATCTGTGGTCTTCTAAAGTACTCTAGGCTCCACTGAAGGGAACAGTTTGTGATGTCCGCGCAATAATTCTTGAAATGATTTGGCGGTTAGGAATGCCTGTCCACACATTAGTTAGTCCACATAGTAGCCATTAAACTCGAACCTAGCAGACTTGAATAAACTAGATTAGCGATTTATTTTGTGGCAATTGACGCAGCCACCCGCTAGTTTTCCGGCGAAATAGAAACGAGGTTCTTGCAAAGAAGCTGCAACCCGCGCTTCGTCTACTTTGCTAACAAAATCTCGCATGAAATCCTGTAAAAATGGGTGACTAGCTCCAGCATCGCCGGCTTGCAATTTAGACGCGATTCTTTCGATATTATGCAATGCAGTCATAACTTGCTCTTGCTGCAGCTCTGCTCCGTTCAATTGTTCTTCAGTATTCAGAGCTAGCGCGCTATCTAAAATACGCATTTGCTGGGCAAGTCTAGCCATATTTGAACGCAGTTCAGCAGGTTCAACGTACTTGAATTCAGGAGGGTAAGTCACTTTGCGGATAGATTCCGACAGTTGGTTGCTACATCCCACAATACTGCAAAGGCCAACTAGCAAAAAACAAATGGTTAATAGTATTTTGCTCATTGGCATTTTCATCTAACAGAATCCTTAATTAATTGACTACTTGAAATCAAAGTTCACTTTCGGTTTTTTGGATCATGCTAAACAATTGATCCTTCAAATTGAGACGACGCTTTTTGAGTGACTCTAAGTAGTCGTCAGCCACTGGCGCGTTTTCTTCCTCTAAATGGTGTATTTCGCTATCTAACTCATGATATTGGTCAAACAATTTAGCAAAATGATTATCGTTCATTTTTAGGTGGCGAATAGTGTGGTGATGATCTGGAAAGTCTTTGAGTAACGTATGTTTTTCCAATTGCATAGAAGATGAGCCTTATTTATCAAATACTATTTTAAAAATACATTATGCGGCTCTTAGGGATTGATTTATTGATCCAAATCATATTTTTCGTGAAAGATGTATCAAACAATTATTGTCGCAGAATTAATGCATTGCTTTAAGGGCATTTAAAACTTGGTTCGAAAACCTTCCTGTGCCACTACATCCTGCATTTATTATCTACAGCAACACAAAGAAGTGGAAACTTATAGAATTTGTGGTGGCTGTCCATGCTATTTCATATTGAGTGAAGGATGGTGAGCAATATTCTTAAGGTTAAAAAGGCCTATTTAAATGTTATTCCACAATTCGCTGTTCGCTTAAAACCTCTATAATTCATGGGCTTGCAACACTAATTTTAATGTAATATGCTCCACTTTGTAATTTTCTACTCATGGTAGAGTAATAATAAGAAGAAGTAATATAAGGAATCACTTCATAATGTTCAGAAAAAGAAATAATTTTATAGCTTTAGCCTTTTGTTCAACCTTAGCCATTAGTGGGTGTGCAAGCAAATCAAAAGATATTCCTGCGACTTATGTATCACCAAATGAATACGCTAGTCTCGACTGTCCTACACTTCAAGCAGAGATTACGGACATTTCTACCAGAGTAAATACAATTACTGGTCAAGTAGATAAAGAGGCTTCCAACGATTCTATGCAAATGGGGATAGGATTAGTTTTATTTTGGCCCGCATTGTTATTTCTTGAAGGTGGCGATGGTGCTCTGCAAGCAGACTATGCTTTGCTTAAAGGCAAATATGAAGCCGCAAATACACAATTTAGTAGAAAAAACTGCTCTACCAACACAAAACAAAGTGCTGAGGCCGTTACACCAGTAGATACCCCAAAAACTTCTGAACAGACAGATACAACAAATTAATAAATCAGATACCAACCTACTAATAATTTTAGTAGGTTGACTGTCGCACAGTTTTCGACCTCTTTAAGATTTCCCAATCAAATTAACACTCGATAATGTTAAAATTGAGGGTGGCGTGGGCTGTTTTCTCCCGTGTAAAATCAATTTTCCTTGCTTAAAGCTGGAATTACATGTTGATTATAAAATCATAAATACTAGTGTTAGTGATGCCTGTCCACCTTATTTTTTTATGGCTGTCCATGCTATTTGTATTTGCACTTCCTTACTTTCACACCTTATTTTTAAAGGGAGCCGGCTTTAATTGATAATTATCAAAAAGTTGCTGTAGAGTAAAAATACTCCAAAAATGAAAATATTGTATAAACTTAGTAGACGCGTACCTCGAATGCCTGAAGATATTGAGTATGCAGATATTTAATGAACAGCTATATTTGTTCAAGGTTAAATTATTTTTTGATACCGATCTAACTAGCACATCAACTGCCTACTGCTGTTAATTGCTGTTAATTGATGAATATGGTCTGTTGTTTTTCATGAAACTTATTTCTAATGGAATATGAACGAGGCGCTGCGATGTTTAAAAACCTGAATATTGGACACTTATTGGTACTTGGGATTTCGGTTGTATTGATATTAGTGACATTAGTTAATACACCTCTAATGATATCTACCGCTACTTCAATAGTCGAAGATGCCGAGCAGCAAAAATTAGCAAGTTTATTTACCAGTGCAGAAGTTGAAATCGGCTCTGAGGGGCGTATTGCCAGTGCCTTAGCAACTTTTGTAGCTCATATAGATGTGCTGAACGAAAAATTTGCCAATGGTCAAAGAGACGAACTCGCTGAGATGTTAGTTCCTGCTTATAAGTCAGTGAAAACTGATTTTAGTGCCCGTCAATTTCAATATCATCTCCCACCGGCTACCTCTTTCCTACGCCTACATAAACCTGAAAAATTTGGCGATGATTTATCTTCTTTTCGTAACACAGTGGTCGAATCAAACAGAAATAAAGCAGTAATTGTAGGGTTAGAAAAAGGAGTGGCAGGCCTTGGTATTAGAGGTATATCACCTGTTAGTTATAAGGGACAACATGTCGGCTCTGTAGAATTTGGGATGTCATTCGGGCAGCCATTTTTTGAAAATTTCAAACGTAAATATAATGTCGATATTTCCTTATATTTAAAAAACTCCGATGGTTTCAAAAAATTTGGCTCTACGGTACAAAATGCCACGCTGCTAAGTCCCGATGAATTGCAGCAGGCACTCAATAATCCAGTCTTAGTCGAAAGAGAATATGGTGATCTAGAGTTGGCTGTTTATGGTTACAAAATTAGTGATTATGAAGGTAAAACCATTGGCGTACTGGAAATTGGTATGGACCGTAGCCAGTATGCAAAAGCCATATCCAGTGCGCGTAACACCGCAATAATCGTAGGTATAGTGTCTATTCTGATTGGCCTGGCCGTCGCCTTATTCATAGCTCGCCAAATTACTAGACCACTTGATCTGACTGTTGCAACCATGAATGAAATCGCAGAAGGAGATGGAGATTTAACCCGTAGACTCAATGTCGAAGGAAGTAATGAAATTAGCCAATTATCTCAGGCCTTTAATGCTTTTGCTGAAAGAGTACATAAAATTGTAAGTCAGGTCGCTCGTGCAACCCTTCAGCTCTCATCTGCGGCGGAAGAATTGTCAAAAATAATGGACGAAACCAAGAGAAATACTAGTCAGCAACAATCTGACACTAGCCAAGTAGTAACTGCCATGAACGAAATGGAATCAACTGTCAATGAAGTGGCTCGTCATACCACCGAAGCGTCTGTAGCTGCTGGGAATGCAGATAGCGCCTCAGCTGACGGAAAAATCGTAGTAGGTAAAACAATGAGCTCCATTGAGAGCTTAGCAGCGGAGGTTGATTCTGCAGCCAATGTGATTACTCAATTGGAGCGCGATAGCGATCGCATAGGTTCTGTTCTAGATGTCATCAAGGGAATAGCTGAACAAACAAATTTATTAGCGCTAAATGCAGCTATTGAAGCCGCCAGAGCCGGTGAGCAAGGTAGAGGGTTCGCCGTGGTGGCAGATGAAGTTCGCTCGTTGGCCAGCAAAACGCAGAAGTCCACGGAAGAAATTCAGAAAATGATCGAAGATTTACAAGGGGGCTCTCGCTCTGCAGTTAATGCGATGAACGACAGTCGTTCTAAAGCTAGCAGCAGTGTATCTTTAGCCGAGAATGCGGGCAACTCAATAGAAGCGATTACACATTCAGTGGCGCTTATTAGAGATATGAATACTCAAATTGCCACCGCAGCAGAAGAGCAAAGTGCAGTAGCAAAAGAAGTGAATCGAAATATATTGAACATCAGCGAGATTAGTAAATTATCAGTTGTGGGAGCAAATCAAGCCGCAATAGCTAGTGATGAGTTGGCGAAACTTGCAGCAGAGTTACAAGATATGGTGAACCAATTTAAGGTTTAGGAAATAAGGCTCTAAAATTACTTGATGATTGAACAACTACACGACTGATTTACTTTGTATTGTTTAGGTCGCAGATGCACTTGCAAAGTCTTTAAAAATGGTGGCCCAACCCTGACTTGAACAGGGGACCTGCCGATTATGAGTTATTCGTACTGGTGTAATACCAGCTTCTACACGCTTCTATGTAAGCGCATGACCATATATAAATCAGCGGTTTGCGGTCATTTTTAATACTACGTGCTATTTTACAGTTCAAGGTAGATTGCTTACACTACTGCTTACATGACTTATTTGTAAGCATGAAATAGCTGCGGCCGGCGACTGCGCCAACAGTCCCGACCGCGTGACCGACGTTCTAGTTTAGGAGCACGCCGATATGAATATTGTAACCACAAGCCCTGTTTATGTGTACCCAGCACAGGAGGGGCAGCAATGAAACTCACCAACACAAAAGTCAAAAGCCTCCCGATCCCTACCGACAAGGGACAGGTCTTTCATTGGGACAGCGAAACCAAAGGCTTCGGCCTGCGCATTACCTCAGCAGGTGCAAAGAGTTGGATCGTACAAGGACGAGTTCACGGAAAGACCCGCCGTTACACATTGGGGCCGTTTGAGCTATTAGCCGCTGATGAAGCGCGGAAGCGAGCACAAGCTAAGCTCCTCGAAATGTATGACGGGAAAGACCCACAAGTTGAGAAGAAAAAACTCAAGGCTCAAAGTGAATCCTTACGCGAGGTCATGGAAGATTACATACTGCACAAGCGCACCAAGAATGGACCGTTGCGTCCTACCAGCAAGGAAGACATCAGGAGGTGTGTTGAAGGTACGTTTTCCGACTGGGCGGATAAACCTGTGGTCACTATTACTCGTGACGCTTGTATCAAGAAATTCCGCGAATTATCAAAGTCCGCACCAATTCAAACGAATCAATCATTTCGTAACCTTCGAGCATTGCTTAACTGGGCGCGTGAGAAGAACGCCACTGCTGACGGCACTTATCCGATTCTGCCAGTCAACCCAGTTTCGCAGATGTTCAAGAAAGGCGGTCTTGTACAGTGGAACCCTGAGAAGGCTCGCGCCAGTCGTGTACCAAAAGACAAGATTGGCTCTGTGTGGTTGATGCTACAAGAGCACAGCAACCCTGACCACCATATAACCACAACTTGCATCAGTGCCGATTTGATCGCGTTCATGCTGCTAACGGGCTGCCGAGTATCGGAAGCCTGCAAGCTAACTTGGAAGCATGTAAAGCTCGATGACAAAGTGCCAACATTCCACCTTGATGAGACCAAGAACCATAACCCGATAACACTACCGATTGGCTCCGCACTGCATGAGGTATTGACTCGCCGTTATGAAGGACGCTTTAAGGGAAATGATTATGTCTTTCCTGCCATGCGCGGTAACAAGGGTTATCTGAGTGATCCTCGGGCGTTATTTAAAAAGGTGTCTGAGGTGGCGGGCGTACATTTGCACCCGCACGCACTACGCCGAACCTTTGAAGATATTGCGCAGCTTGTGGGCGTTGATTCGGATAAGCGCAGACAGCTACTCAATCACTTAGCCAGTGATGTGCATGGGCAGAACTACGCCAACAACCCTGACCCATCCGTCTTGATGCCTGCAATGCAAAAAATCGGGGAATGGATAGAGAAGCAAGGCGGTATAGCGCGAGCAGCTTCAAAAGGTGAGAATGTAATCCCGATGAAGGCTTAGAGCAGGTGTTGCAATAACCTAACAGGTGCTTGTAAGTGATTGATAATTAACGGCTGTTTTGTTGAAATTGCTTGCAAGTACGTTGAAGAGCATATAAGTTAATAAGCGTAAATAGCTTTCGCTACCCAGTTGAGCGTGACGCAATAGCCGCCTCAGCGGTTTGACTGGGTTCTACACATAGCATGGGCAGTGTCGCGGAAATCGGACAACCAAGAAAAGGGTTGTCAGTTTCGCTGCACTGCCTTTTTCGTTTGTGGTGGTGTGGCAGTTCAAGAAGGGTGAACCCATGAACCTCTTAACCACAGAACAAGCCGCAAAATTCATCTTTGGTCCCGAAGGCAAGAAAGGCACACTCGAACAGTGGCGCTATCGAAAAGTCGGGCCGAAATTCCGCAAAGTAGGAAAGCTGGTGCGCTATGCCGAAGCTGATCTAGTTGAGTACCTAGAGCAGCAAGCACGCACAGGAACCAGCCACCAAAACCTGCAAACTTACTGAACCAAGTATGTCACAGACTATGTTCAGTTCATCTTTTTTAGAAGTGTGCCAACCCTTTACCGTTGCCCAGAACGAGTCGAGTAACTGCACCTGTAAGCCAATCAAGAAAAAAGGCCGCTGGATCGCACTGTTTTCACAATGCGGTGGCGTGTTCCAGCAGCCTTTTACTCGACAGGAGCGATTCAAATGCCAAGCAACAACACTATAGGACAGCCGTCAGAGGCAAAGCTAGATAACTTTCGGGAGCGTACTGAAGCAGAGTTTGCAGAGCTGCACAGGCAGCACAATAGCGAACACTGGGGAGCTGTAGCCGCTGAAATGCAGCCGATCGTGGCTAACCTATTGGCTAACTTTGACCACAGGCAGCAGGCCGCACAAGACCAGCAAATCATGGACGAATTTCTGGCAGGGACTAAACCATCTTACACACTTGACAACCCTCCGCCTGGCTTCGCTGGAGTCTTGGCAAATGCAATCCTTCAAGGTAGCTATCAGCCAGCGTCTGAAATTGCTATAGCTGCAACGCTTGGTCTTCTAGCTGGAGTTTGTGGCAGAGCATTTGCCATTCCGTCAGGGAAGGACTGTGCGCTTCACATTATTCTTGTGGCTAAGAGCGGGCTAGGTAAGGAAGCAATTCACGAAGGCATTGCTGCCATGATTGACCTTAGCGGAATCCCAGAGGCTCGCTACTTTGTTCAAGCTGTGGACTTCGCCAGTGGGCCTGCTTTGCAAAAGCGGCTTCTTGATAATCCCGGTTTTCTCAATCTGCAAGGTGAGTTCGGGAGAAAGTTGCGCCGAATGGCTAACGCCAAAGATGCACCGATGCAGGAGCTTCGCACAGTGATGACAAAGTCTTACGGTAAAGACTGGCTCGATGGTATGGAGTACAGCAACGCTGAGAAGAACAAGAACGGTGTGAAGTGGCCTGCATTATCGTTCCTTGGTGAGACAACGCCGGGGACGTTTACGGAGTCACTGACTGCCGACATGATGGAGGATGGCTTCTTATCAAGGTTTAACGTCATCATGTATGAAGGGAACTGGAAAACACCGAATAGAGGGCATCGGCAATATCATCTAAACCCAAGTGAGCTAACACACTGGCAAGGTATTATTCGGCGAGCGTTACCCTATCAAGCTGCTATTCATACACCTGAATATCAAATCAGGGTTCAGTATGGAAGTGACAGCACGGAGCAACGACTACAGGCTTTCGAGGACGAGTGCGGTAAGGCCGCGGATCGAATAGAGGATGAATCAGAACGGCAGGTCTACACCCGTGCAGCTATCAAGGCTTATAAGATTGCCAGCCTACTAGCGATTGCTGATAACCCAGCACACCCGATGATATTCAATAACCACGCTAAGTGGGCAATCGAACTGATCAGGCGCGACATAGCAGCATTCGTTGATCGTAAAGAATCAGGGGATGTTGGCAAGACGGATGATGCTCGCTCCCTGAAAATCAAAAAGATAATGACTGACTATATTAGGGGCAAGGTATCAGCTAGCTATAAGGTTGATCCGCGCATGATTGAAAATGGTGTTTTGCCTCGTGCATATATTCAGAAGCGAATCGGCAATAACAATCAGGCATTCAACTCTCACCCGCAAGGTCACACAGTAGCGATTGACGCCACTATTAAAAACCTGATCGACAACGGCAACTTGATGGAAATATCGAAAGATGCACTTGTTGAGCAATACGGCTTTCATGGTCGCTGCTTCAGAGTGCTAACCCTTGATTGAGGTGGGGTGAGGGTACGGCCTCCCTCCTCATACCATATAAGCAGAGTCATAGCGGCTCTGCTTTTGTGAGCGGGAACATAAAGCCTTTACCACAGTTGCAGTTCGCCAACTACGGGCACACAGCGGCGGCACAGGCCGAGATCGTGCAGTGCTCAGTAGCAATACGGCGGTGAGCATGTGTAGCGGCCTACAAGCGGTTACAGCGAGTTTTTACAGTATTAAAGGCGGTTTTTAATGAGGTAGTCTGGCTAAGTGGTTGTTGTGCAAGGGATATAGAGAAGAAATTAAATAAATTAAAAATTAAAATATACCCCTATGTCTTGTTGTTCATATAAGCCCAAATGCTATTAGGCTAATTTTGCTTAGGGTCTTTTAATTTTTAATTTTAGCCGAGAAATAGCGGCAAACGGTTGTATTTATTCAATAAAAAAGGGAGTCACTCTATTTAATGCTCCCTTTAATGCGGTTTAACGCGATTTATTGTGGTCAAGCTGTCACACGTCCGCTTATACCCATGAACTTGCGCCAAGTGTACAGCTCGCACATTGCATTATTGACATTCCACCCGTTGGCGGTTGCAGCCTCGCGCACCTGCTTGGCTGTGCAGTTTGGGTGAGTATCGAGGTAGTCCCACACGGCAGCGCAAAGGCCGCCCGATGCTGGACGCTTCACGCCGTTGCGCTCTTCTCGTGTGGGTTGTGCTGTGGTTACTGGCTTATCAAGAATCACCCACTGACCTGAGCCTAGTTCGGTCTCCTGCACTTCATACCTATTCGCGTAGTCTTTGCCGTGAAGGCGGCGTGCTGCTGATTGGGCTGATCTCTTAGTGGTGTAAGTGTCTGCGCTCATTGTCGTTGCTCCTGTTTGTATTTATGACAGGCATACGCTAAGACGCATCTCCGATGAGCGGCAACGACTTTCGTTGATAACGTGCAAATTACCGAACGAATAACGCCTAGTTATATGGGCTAATTTTGTTTTTATTTGATAGTGAATTGTTTTTAAAAAATATTTTTGTAGGTGTTTTTTGTTTTGTCTTAGCTTAGTAAGCAGTAAGTAACTACTCACACCCAAAGGAGCACCAAAATGGCTAAGAGCACCGAATTAAAGACAACAGTTAGTCCCTCGCTGCACCCTGCAAATATCACAGGCATTGCAGGATATGAGGAACACAAAGCGTACCTACAGCATTCAGTTACCGCAGTAGATAGCGCATATCAGGCGGTTGAGCATGTAATGGAAGCTCGCATGAAATTGGCGCTTGATGAAAGCCGTACACCTAAGGCGCGTGTGCTTATGGCTGCACAAATGGCAGACAAGTACATGGATCAGCTTCAAAGAATGTTTGAGTCGAGCTGGAATCAATTAACGAAAGGCATTGACCACAGTGAGCTACAACTCAGCAAGCCGCTTGAGGAATATGCGGGTATCGGCAATGTGGCTAGTGAGATTCGGGCGCATCTTAAATCAATGACGGCAGGCGAACGAGTCAAGTTCCTTGGCGAAGCATTAGAGCGAGGTGATGAAAAGACCCTCAAGTCTGTACTTGGCGCTCCATCATATTTGAGCGGCATGAGCGACTTGGAGCAGCAGCACATCACTCGTAATTATCACTCCAAGAACAACCCTGAAATGGCGCAGCGCGTTGAGCTGATGAAACAAGTGCGCGACAAGTTGGAACGAGTCAAGCCAGTACTGTTTCAGGAGATGGAACGAGCTGTTGGAGCTAACAAGCTGGAGATTGCAAAACTAAAAGCGGTTAGTAGCGAAGCGGAAGCAGCGTTGATCCTTAAAGAATTCGCGCCTGCACAGGATTGATGGATAGCTGATGTAATCAAAGGGTTCAACTATGACAACGACTAAAGCAGAACCAGACTGGAAACAGAATTGGAAGCCAGATCCAGATACACCTAAAACGGGGAATCCGAACTGGCGTAAGGGCATGAGCAGTCCTAACCCTAGCGGCAGGCCAAAAGGCATTGTTGATAAGCGCCATAAAGTGACTCAGGCGCTGCTAAACGATGCTCACGAAATTGCAAATGTGGTGGTAGCCAAAGCCAAGGAAGGCGACCTACAAGCAGCATCGCTGGTATTAGCGCGTGTAATGCCCACGCTAGCCGCGCAATCGGAAAAGGTTCAGTTTGACCTTGATCCAAGTGCGCCACTGGCGCAGCAGGTTGAGCAAGTTCTAGCAGCTACCGCAGACGGCGAAATATCACCAGACAACGCAAAGCGAATCATTGAGGCAATTGGTGCTCTCGGCGCTATCCGTCAGATGGACGAGATCGAGGCGCGACTTGCGGCATTGGAGGCAAGCTAATGGGTGACACACTTGAAACAAAATATGAATGGGCTGGATATGACGAGTTTGAGCCGATATTGCCAGCACCTAAATATCGCGTAGTAAAGTCCCAAACCAAAGCATTTGAAACAATCAAGCAAACCAACGGGCTGACCACAGTAGTACGCCTTGAATCAGGCGAGCTGCATACATTCAAAGGTCGAGGGGAAGTAATTGGCGTTTACGACCCCTCAATAACACAACAGCAATTCAGGAGCGACATATCATGAAATTTGATAAGAACACGTTTAAGCAAGTGCGGATACCAACCGCAGGCATGAAGCCTTTCAAAGTTATTTATCCTCAGTTTTCCGAGGTGTTAAATAAAGCGAAAATGACCCAAGGGTATGCGGATGGAGGCCAGCTAATTCACCATGAGGATAACAACCTTGAGCGCGTTTACTTTGTTCAGCGCGAAGATGGGTATTGTGTGGTTATTGGTGCAGGCTCTGGCGATAACGCCTACCACTTGCTTGAAGAGCATTTGGACGAGAATATTAAAGCTGAGGTGATCTTGTGCAAAGTGCCAGCCGCAGCCGTTAGCACTTACGAAAAGGGCTATCTCAACTCAGAATTCGGGGCGCTTGAGTTCATAGCCCAGCACCATCCCGACAGTCATGTGCGAGTTGATATTATCGCCCGCTTAGAAAATGAGGCAGCATATGAGAACAAGAATTCCGAGCAGTTACACTAAGCGAATCGATCAGTTAGAACGAGAGCGTAAGATCCAGACGCTCCGACCTGTGGCTATGTTTCCTCGCCTCGTTTCTGTTGACGAATGGGGCGAGTTAGCAAGCCAGATGCAAGGTATTCTAAAAGATAATATCAAGCTCGATACACCACCCGATTATGGCCGCTTGCCTAAGCTGGAAGTTGTGGCGAGTCGCTAAATATTTTTTTTCCGCCCTTTTGATGTAAAAATATACCCCAATATCTACAAGGTATTCTGGCTGAAGATTAAGGGGTAAAGGGATTGGAAAAATATTTATATTTAACTTGGCCTGAGTGGGTTGACGCTTGGGTTAATGGCGGCAAAATCCCTTTAAATCCTGCAAGTGTGTACAAACGAATGGATAGGGATGGAATCTATACTCCCGATGAGAACTTAATCTATGAGTCAACGCATCCGATAGATCAAATGAATCCAGCTATATATGTAGCCAATAATGTGCAAAATGTGACAGTTGGAGCATCAGTCTTTGAGTGTGGAAATGTCCGGCAGGAATTCCCTGCAAATTATATAAAAGATTTTTACCAAGGGGATGGAGTAATTCTGTCGCTATGCAACCGAAAGAGTAACTCAATTGCGGAGCGTTTACGGAAAAGAGCAGCCGTAAAAATTTTCAATGTTGCGTATCTTAAAGCTGTCATAGATGAACAGCTAGGAAAAAAGAGCATTGCAAAGCCGTGTGAGTACACGAGCAGTCATAACAGAAACCACTTCTTGAAGTCTGTCGCAGATCAGTGGCAGGACGAGTACCGTTTCTTCTGGGATCATCAGGAACGTGTAGAAGTGGAGCTGCCCAAAGGGATGGCAAAAAGAATCAAGATCAAGGTGTAAAAATAGTTGCTCTTCCCACTAAGTAATCGGATGTAAGCATCTACTTTCTATGCCCCTCAAATGAAAAAAGCCCTCAAACCATGCGGTTCAAGGGCTTAATGTGGTGGCCCCACCCCGACTTGAACGGGGGACCTGCCGATTATGAGTCGGATGCTCTAACCAACTGAGCTATAGGGCCGAAACTGTTTTAGCAGCTTACATATAAGTTACATGCGTTTCAATGCTGCTTTGCTTACAAGCTGTAAGCGGTTGTTTTTATAGCGTTTGCATCGCTAACTGACCTCTTAGCACATTCTATTATGAGTCGGATGCTCTAACCAACTGAGCTATTGGGCCATTTAGAAGTGTTGTCTGCAAATTTGGGTGGACATCATTTACAGAGCGGTGCGCAGTATAAGCAGTTTTAAATAAGTTGTCATCAGTTTGTGCGCTGAAATTGGTTGTTTGCTGAAAAATCACACAATGATTTGTTTGCTAGGCAAATTAAAAAGCAGTGACGAATCACTGCTTCTCATATTTTCATTATATTTCTGGGTACGTGGGGGTTAGTAAGGTAGTGGCATCGCTGTGCCATTTAACAATACTTGGCCGTCTTTTACGATTAGATTTGATTCGTATTTATCACCCTTGTCGACCATTAAACCTTGTACTTGAAGCTGTTCGATGAACATTGGCGCTTGTTGCTCAACAATAGCGGCAATATCTTCTTTGGACATGCCTACGGTTTGCGGGTTTTGTGCAAATTGATTGGTCATATAAAAAACCGCCATCTTGATGGCAAGGGCTTTATCAATAACGATATTAGTGTCAGAAACCGTATGATCCAACCAAAATTTTGGGTCTGCTGGCGCCGCGGGAACAGCGTCAATGCCAACTAACTTATTTTTGCTGTGGGCTTTCAATTCCCCTTCAGGGAGCTTGGCAGACAAGTCGGTAATGTTTATTTCTGGATTGCCTTGCAGCAGATCCAAAGCATTGGTTCGTAAAAACTCTAAACTTTTTTGCTGTATTTCAACTTCTGAAAAACTAGACATATTGCGCGCAAATTCTTGATACGCTTTTAAAAATGGCACGCTAATCTGGTTTATTTCTAATTCGAGATTAAGACTCTTAGCGCTATACCCTTGGGCCTCGACATTACCAATATGAATTTCTTGGTTCATAGTAGCGAACGCTTCTTCATCATCTAATTTGGATGAAACAAATATATTGAAGTTTTCTATGCTAAATTCGGGCTTATCTTGACCGACTTTAGCAAAAGTGATGTCACCTATCATGAAGCCCAGAAGTGAATCTAACAATTCCCCATTCATGGCTTTAACTATGTCACCATCAACTTCCATTACTAGGGCTAAATCGGTTACGTCAAACACACCGGTTTCAGCGCTGGCTTTAAATGCATCGGAAGTGCCTTTGTATTTGAAGGTACCGGTTGAATCATCACCTTCTCCTACATAACCGGTAAAAGTTATTTCTCGAGTGCCATCACTTTTTTGCGCGATAAATGCCGCAACGGAATCTTGTAATTCTGTGCCACCGAACAAACTATGTTCTACAAGCACTTGATAAAACGGGCGTGCAGCATCCCAAACAAGCTTTTGACGCAGGGTTTCGCCTGAATATATCAGCGACCACTTGGCCAGACCTAAGCCAAAAGATTCACTGAAGAATATAGGGCCATGGTAGGAGTTAAAGGACAAAATTAATTCGGGTTTTTGTTGTTCTTGAGTTAGGTCCATATCTGGTGCAAGTTTCGCCATGTCTACGGTGAGCTTGATTTTACCCTTTGAACTAAACCAGCCTTCATTAAACTCTGTTACTTCGGCCATATAACCTTGAACCTGATTAACTTGCGCGGCGTAATTGGTAACAGATTTAGCGACTTGCATTGAAATTATTTTAGGTAATACTAAAACGGCAGCTACAACTAAGGCTGCAATCAAATAACGTTTTTTCATATAAATACTTCCTTGGTAAAACACAAAACATCCGAAATAACGGTATGTATGCAGACTAATTGGAGATTGCGGGCAACTTCGCTCCGGCAGCCCAGTAGTATGACATACAGACTAATACAAGGAAACTGACGATAATCAGCCCTTTAGATTATAAAAGGTCACTACAGCTTGCAGGTTGGGTAAATTAACATGCCGCAGATGGGCTGGTATCAAAAATAATATTAAAAACGTTGAGTTAGCTATTTTATTAACAAATGAAAATTGGGATGCAACATTTCACAAACTTTGTTATCTTCACCGAAGATGACGTTGCGCGTGGGTGCAACTACAATATTAATATAGTTGGCAAGAGCCAAGTGCGGAGATTCTCATGACAGAAAAACCATTTTTGGTTAGTGGCAGAAATACCATCATTCATAAAATTAGAAAATTTGATCTACTTATTTTAAATGGGGAAGACAATCCGCCAGTTCTTGTAACCCATAAAGCATTGAAAGAATATACGGGTAAAATACCTGAGAATAAGCGTGATGCTAAGTTGATGGATATGGAGTTGGTTGACGTCACTTTGTCGGAAGTATTTGGTGATGAAAAGACTCTGCTTTTCGTGCAAACCCTAAATGGTAAAGAATATAAAGTCGACTACAGCAAATTGGGTACTTCTTTGTTCATTAAGGTGCACCAAGACAACGCCTTCTAATCTGCTATACCAAAAGTGGCAATCTAGTCACTTTTGGTAAACTTCCTAAATCCTCGGTAAAAACCATTCAGCTAACTATTTAAACTCGTGCTGCACGCCTGCTTGTTACAAAATATGTGAAATCTGCGCCAAGCAACTGCTCAGTAGGGTAGTTTATCCTATCAATTAGGGACTTTATCGATCCGTCTCATCTAACGGTTGCTAAGCGATTACCACTCTCATTTTCCGGACTATTTAACTAACTTTTACCAGGTTCGATGTACGTTAGGTTTATTCGAACATTAGGAACATTAAACAACAGGTGGAAATTAAGATGAAAATATTCAGTGTTAGAAGGGTGTTTACCGCGAGTTGTCTGTTTGTTGCATTAATCGGTAACAATGCAATGGCAAGCCTGGATCAATCTACAGAAGCTAAGCTAGTCAAAATATGTCATGCACTTAAAAGCAATAATCAGTTTCAATTACACCGTGCAATCAAGCACAGCAACATGAGTTATAAAACGGTGGCCCGCGGGCTTAAATGCAATGGGAAATCTGCATTTAAGTTTGCTTTGATGCATCAGGCCGACGTCACGGCTGGTTATCTTGCCAAACGAGCATACATAGATCACAAAGGCATGCTAGCCAAGCGTTAAGTGATTGGAATCATGAGATAAAGACTACTAACCAGCTTAAATAGCTTTTCTGCGCATTTATCCCACAAGCAGGTGCGTTCATCACAATAGTCTATGAATACAGGGAGTGAGTACTATGCTAGTTACGTCGGCGTAGTGAACCGGCGAATACATATTTAGCTAATATGTATTGTTTCCTGGATAAATACGAGGCTGCTTGTTGCATAACACAGCCTCTTTTTTTGTTGCGCAAAACGCCCGCCCCTTATAGTGTGTAAATACAGCAATTGTCCAAATTTCTTTAGAGTATCACTATGTTGCGAGTCGCCTTATTTTTCTGTGTATTATTGGGGTTCACCTACTCAAACGGGTGGTTGGTCAAATATTTTGCTTTGCCACTACCCTCATCGTTATTAGGTTTACTTATTCTGTTCTGTATTTTCTTAGTGGCTAAAAAAGTCCCGAAGGATTTGGTCAAAGCAAGTGGTTTTCTGCTGCGGTATATGGCGTTGTTCTTTGTGCCTGTCACCCTTTCAGTGGTGATGTTCAAACAGCAAATCCTCCAATATGGTGTACTGGTCATATTTACCCTGTTAGTCAGCACTATTATTAGCCTTTTAGTGACATTATTAGTGGCTAAGAAACTTTCTATTGAGCATCATCATGACGATTAATTTTGTACTCAACTCAATACTGTGGATGGGCGTGACTATTGGGGTGTACATTTTGGCACTGAGATTCTATCGATTCAGCCGTCAGACTAGCGTGCTTCATCCCATCATCACCACCTGCTCGGTAACCTATCTGCTGCTATTGGTAGCCGCCGTTGAAGTTGAGCAGTACCTTTCATATACCTTAGTGTTAAGTGGCTTGATCGCACCAGCAACAGTGGCACTTGCCGTGCCTTTGTTTCATCAGTTGCGTCTGTTGAGAAAAATAGGCTGGCGATTGCTATTACCCATAGTTGCCGGTGGAATAGTGGCTCCACTAAGTGCTGTATTGATATTTTGGATTTTCGGTCTAGACAGTAGCTGGATTGCTACGGTTTCAACCAAATCTATCACTACACCTTTGGCAATAGAAACCTCCGCGATAATTGGTGGACACCCATCATTAGCTGCTGTTATGGTGGTATTGACCGGTATTCTTGGCGTGGTAGTCGCACCGCTGGTTTTTGCTATTGTTAACGCTAAATCGGCGGTTCACATTGGTTTGGCCCTAGGGACAGCCGCCCATGCAATCGGTGTGGCAAAATCATCGGAAATGGGGGAAACAACTATGGGGTTTGCGACTTTGGCGTTGTGTATCAATGGCATCATAACGGCTACTACATTGCCGATTATCTTTTTCGTGGTTGGATAGCAATCTGAAAAGCTATAACCTAGTGGCACAATAAAGATTTGGCCCTAGCAGTCGATAGAATAAGTGGATAAATGTAGTATTTCAATTTGGTGTTTTAGGTAAGAACTGCTATTTATTAATTCTCTGTCAATGTTGTTTACATGCATTGAGCAAAAAAAGCGTTATGTACATATACTTGTGTACGTTAGTAAAATTATTCCAGTACGATAAACTAAACAGGCTCATATGTTTTCAGTGTTGATATGCGACGATTCAATGGTCGCTCGTAAACAAGTTGCTAAATGTCTTCCGCAAGATTGGGAAGTGGCCGTGCATTTTGCTAAACATGGGCAAGAAGCTGTCGCTGCAATCGAAGAAGGCAAAGGTCAATTGATGTTTCTTGACCTAAATATGCCTATTATGGATGGCTATGAAACACTAAAAGCGATTCAGAAAAAGAAACTCTCATCTAAAGTCATCGTCATTTCTGGTGACATTCAACCTAGCGCGCATGAGCGTGTAAAAGCGTTGGGTGCTCTTGAATTTATTGAAAAACCGGTGAGCCCTGATCAGGTTCATGCTGTGCTTGTTAAACACAATTTAATTGGTGCTGAAGTTGAAGAAGAACAAATTGATTCAGCTGCTTTACCGGCGGATATTCGTGATTGTTATCAAGAAATCACCAATATAGCCATGGGCCAGGCGGGAGATCACCTTGCCCGCATACTCAATGTATTTGTCAAACTCCCCATTCCGAATGTGAATTTAATTGAAGTATCTGAGCTGCATATGATGTTGCAAGATATCGAAGATAAAGACACAGTGTCGGGGATTTGCCAGGGCTTTCTAGGCGCCGGCGTATCGGGTGAAGCTTTATTTATTCTCAGTGATTCCAGCTTTGGTGATGTGGCTAAAATCATGGATATCCATGAAGAGGTTGATGATCAGGTTCAGCTTGAACTGCTGATGGATGCGGCAAACATCTTGATCGGTACCTGTTTGCGCGGGTTAGCCAATCAACTTGATGTTAACTTCAGCCAAGGTCACCCTGTTGTTTTAGGCCAGCATCGCAGTGTGTCTGAGTTGATTTCTAACAACAAAGCAAAATGGCGAAGAACTCTGGCCATTGAGTTAAGTTATGGGTTAGAAGGATATAATGTGCAGTGTGATTTGGTACTGCTTTTCACTGAGGAATCAATGAAAGTAATGAATTACAAACTATCTCATTTGTTAGAGGATTAAGCCATGAGTCATACCAACAGCGATGATATGGCTGAATTCCATTGGATGATGGATATGGTCCAAACTGTAGATGTAGGCATAGTAGTGCTAAATGAGCAGTATCAAGTTAAGGTTTGGAATGGTTTTATGGAAAGCCATAGCGGGCTGCTGCCCAGTCAGGTGCAGAATAAAACTTTGTTCGAGCTATTCCCAGATATCAGTGAAAGCTGGTTTAAGCGCAAAGCCCAACCTGTTTTCGATTTACGCACCCGTGCATTTATGACTTGGGAGCAGCGACCATTTTTATTTAAGTTTCCAAATTACCGCCCCATCACTGGCAGTGAAGATTATATGTATCAGAACATTACTTTGTCGGCTTTGGCTAGTGCCACGGGTCAGGTCGACAATATTTGTATGATGATTTACGATGTGACCGATGTAGCAGAACACAAGAAAAAATTAGAAGCACTACAAGTGAAAGTCAGCGAACATCTGGAAAAGAATCCAAATTGGTAATTCATTACTGGTACACAACTTGCTGTAATAATGCATTTACCGATTTATAATTTGACCCTATGTGCAACACTATCCCAAAGCAGTTAGTTCGTATTCTGTCAGTCAGTCTGATTTCAATAGTGATGATGTCGTGCTCAGGTGGTTCGTTGGATAGCGACACGGACCAACCTGACCCTCTAGTCTTTGTAAGCGCTGGGGCCAATCAAAGCGTAAATGAACAAAGCACGGTTGTTTTGAGTGGCACAGCGACAGGCACCAGCGACACACTGCTATATTCTTGGAGCGCCTCTCCGGCTATCGCTATTACGCAAAGCGATCAGAATGCACCCCAAGCCACTTTTGTAGCTCCTACTACAACGGAAACCTTAACCTACATTTTGACGCTGTTGGTGACAGATCAAAGTGGCAACCAAGGCTCAGATTCAGTACAGATCCAGGTTCAACCAGTTAATGCAGCACCCAATGCAGTCGTTACCGTTAGCCAACCAACCCAAACAGTACAAGGTCGTTACCCTGCAGGTATTGAAGTTATTTTAGATGGCAGTGCCAGTAATGACGCGGATGCAGAGGATACGCTTAACCCGATTACGGCATATCGGTGGCAACAAACTGCCGGAACCAGCGTGCTGGATAATGTCAGTTTAGATGGTGACAGTATTGCGTTTATCACTCCTATTTTAGACGATTCTAATCAATTAAGCTTTGAGTTGATGGTTACTGATCAAGAACAGGCCAGCGATAGTGTGAGTATTTCCTTGGATATCCTCAGTGCAAGTCAAACACAGCCGGTGGTTGATGCGGGAGTGGATCATCAAGTTTATCCTGGTGAAATGATTTTGCTCACTGGTCAGGCGAGCACTAGCATTCCAGCGGGCAGGCCACTTAACTATTTTTGGTTAAATGATTCAGAACTTGTGCCTGAGATCGGCAATGCTAGCGCACAAAAGACCTTTGCCATTGCCCCCAGTGTGGCGCAAACCCAAACGGTCACTTTTACTTTGCAGGTAACGGACACCTTTGGCAATGAGGTAAGCGACAGTGTTCGGGTCAGGATCAAGCCTTTACCCATCTTGGCGATTAATGATACAGGTGTAACCATACAAGCAACCTTAAGCGAGAACAGTTCAGCCCATCAGGCCGATTATCCAGGGCAAGATGGACAACGTGGCCGAGATATTATCAGTGAAAATAGTTTGCTGGAGAAAGCCGGTCGGGGTGAGCAAGGATTTGACTATACTCGCCTTGATGAAATTGGCGACGAGCAGGACGATACCGCTGAGCCTTGGAGCTGTGTGCGAGACAACACTACTGGATTAGTCTGGGAAGTGAAAACAGCCGATAGCAGCTTACATGGTGCGGAGCACGAGTTCTCTTGGTATCAATCCGAAAACAGCGGCGGATTCGAAGGCTCTGTAGGCTCTGTCGGATTGACCTGTGCCAATAACACTTGCGACACCAGCGGTTTTGTCGCAGCAGTCAATGCACAAGGCTTATGTAATTTTTATGATTGGCGTCTACCGACCCTTGATGAACTGCTGTCTTTGGTACATTTCGGTAACGTCACAGGCACTAAAATTGATTTGGGCTATTTCCCAAATACCAATGACTTTGTGACCACACCGTTATGGTATTGGACCAGTCAACCTAGCGCTGATGGCGTATCCGAAGATGTGGCGCAAAACGCTTGGGCGATTGATTTTACCACTGGTAACGATAATTTCTTGAATAAAGCGACCTTGTCCAAAGTACGACTAGTCAGAGGAGGGCGCTAATATGCGTACTTTACTATTGTTGATATGCTGTGCGTTTAGCACCATGCTAGCAGCGCAAACCTGTTTATCCGATTCCCCCGAAACCACTCCCACCAGTGACTTTTCAAATAACGGTAACGGTACCATTACCGATAACACTACAGGATTAATGTGGATGCAGTGCAGTCTAGGTCAAACTTGGTTCAATGGTAACTGCCAAGGTGACGCTGATGCTCTTAATTGGCAACAAGCCCTGCAACAGGCACACGGTTTTGAATTTGCCGATTTAGATGGCTGGCGCTTGCCGAATGTAAAAGAATTAGCCACCTTGACTGAGCGTCGATGCGTTAGACCTGCCATCAATGAAGTGCTATTTCCCAATACACCTTCGGATGATTTTTGGACATCCACCCCTAGCTTAAGTGATGCACAGCGGGCATGGGTGGTAGCATTTTTTAATAGTAGTAACTCTATTAAACAGAAAAACTTATTTGTATTTGTTAGGTTGGTACGTACTGCCGATTAACCTGAATTTTATCGTGCTGGTCTTGTCGTCCCTTTTCAAGCCAGAAAATAAGGTCCACAATACTCGATAACTTAGCCAGGGTAAGCATTCATGCGTTTTGTGTTGTTGTTATGTTCGTTATTATATTCGTTGCAATCGGTAGCGGATCTAAAGTGTGATGTTGATTTAAAATACGGCTTGGTGGTTAATGATCGCCAGATCCGAATTATCGATCAAAGTCGCACCCTCTACCAAATTAACGGCACCAAACAGCTTATTGTTCTAGGGAATGTAGTTGAGCTTGATGATGCGCAACAACGTGATTTAGAAGAGTTGGCCAGCGGAATTCACTATGTGGTGCCTAAGATGATCATTCTCGCTACCGACGGCGTCGAGTTAGCGGTAGACACTGTGGAACACGTCTATAAAGGCTTAGTGGGTACCGATCATCAAAGTTATGAAAAATTGCAGTCGTCGCTGCAACGGGTGCAAAGACGAGTAAAAGAAAAGTTTATTCACGCAAATGAAAATTTCTACATGGGGCCTGGTCGATTGGAAAATGTCGATGATTTGGTCGACCGCGAAATCGAAGAGCAAATTGAACAGGCTATCAGTACCTCGGTAGGAGGGGTGCTATCAGCCATAGGTGGCTTAACTGACGGTGCCAGTGAAGAAACGGAACAAAAAATGGAAGATCTGTCGCAACGTATTGAACAGATGGGTCTGGATATTGATTTGCAAGTTGGGCCCAAGGCACTAACCTTGCGTAAAAAAGCTCGCTGGTTTTGCAATAAAATGCATTTGTTGGATAAAACAGAAGATCGGCTACGCGATGCGGTACCTCAACTACGTGATATCAATGTGATCACTACGTCTAACAGTGAGTTGCTTGAGGTTAAGTAAACCTCAAGCAAAAAACTCACACTAATGTTTCCAGCAGGCTATTTAGATAACGTTTGCCTAGCGCTGTTAGTTGCCAATGATTAGGCTCATCACTGAGCAGACCCTTATCAATCGCCCGTTGTAGGTTAGCAAGGATCTCGCTTCCCAATGGTAAACCGGTCAATTTGGCATAGTCATCTTTTGGGCAAGGCTCAAGTAAGCGCAATCTATTCATGAAAAACTCAAAGGGTAAATCGTCTTCTTCAACCTGCCATTGTTTCAACAAGTAGTCTTTACTTAAATCCATGTAACCACGGGGATGTTTGACTTTTTCGGTACGGATAATTTTGCCCGTTGCCACATCGCTGATTTTACCATGGGCGCCGCAACCAATTCCCAAATAGTCACCAAAACGCCAGTAATTTAAATTATGTTGGCACTGATGGCCTTCAAGGCTATATGCACTGATTTCATATTGCCGATACCCAGCTTGCTCCAAAAGGATTTGACCTTGCTCTTGAATGTCCCACAAGATGTCATCATCGGGCAGAGTAGGGGGCTTGGAGTGAAACTGGGTATTGGGTTCAATGGTTAACTGATACCAAGATAAATGCGGGGGATGCTGACTGATAGCTTTTTTTATATCGTTCAAAGCATCTTCGATACTTTGATTTGGCAGCCCATGCATTAAATCTAAATTGAAGCTCGGTAATTGGGCATCTCGAGCATAGCCTGCCGCTGCACTGGCCTGTTTGCCATCGTGAATACGTCCTAGGGCAGCTAGTTTTTCAGCTTGAAAACTTTGGACACCAATGGAGATACGGTTAACGCCGGCGCGTCTAAAGCCGCTAAATTTTTCACTTTCAAGAGTACCTGGATTGGCTTCCATGGTGATTTCGGCATCGGCTTTGAGATTAACCCTTTGCTTTATACCGTCAAGTAAGCGTGTCATGGCCGACTCACTGAGCAAACTGGGTGTGCCGCCACCAATGAAAATGGTATTGATTTGACGCTGACCAATTTTTAAAGCGTCGTTTTCTAGATCGCTAAGCAGATGACTCACATATTCCTGTTCAGGAATGGCTTGCTTCATACCATGAGAGTTAAAGTCACAATAGGGGCATTTTTGCACGCACCAAGGAATATGTACATATAACGATAAAGGCGGTGCTATCAATCTAGGTATCCCAGCTTTTCACTAAGCTTGTCGATTAACACTTTCATCGCTTTGCCGCGATGACTCAAGCGGTTTTTAACCTCGGCAGTAAGCTGCGCCGCAGTTTGATTTTGGGAGGACACCCAAAATACCGGATCATAACCAAAGCCATCTTCACCGCGCTCAGTCATTGCTATATGTCCATGCCACTCACCCTGACAAATTATGGGAGTGGGATCGTCCGCCGATTGCATAAACACGATGACGCACAAAAAGCGCGCTGCCCTTGATGCCTCAGGAATATCCGCCATGTTAAGCAGTAATTTATTCAGATTGTCTTTATCACTGGCATTCACTCCAGCATAACGGGATGAATAGACTCCAGGGGCGCCGCCTAAGGCATCAACCGCTAATCCTGAATCGTCAGCGATAGCTGGTAAGCCGGTTACTTTTGCGGCGTTGCGAGCTTTAATAATTGCGTTTTCGACGAAGGTGGTACCGGTTTCCGGCGCTTCTGGCACCGAGAACTCACTCTGGGGGATCACCTCATACGGGAAATCTTGCAGCATGCGGGCAAATTCTTTTACTTTGCCTTGGTTACCTGTGGCTAAGACGATTTTTTGTTTCACGTTGTACCTATAATTGCTGCTATATGTTATTCGTATTCTAGTGGGTCAATCACGTTGTTCATGCTAAACGCCTCTAAACGTTCCTGACAAGCTCCGCATTTCCCACAGGCTTTTTCTCTACCGTTATAGCAGGTCCAAGTTTGCGCATAATCTAAGCCCATCTTGATCCCGTCGGTTAGAATATCAATTTTTGTCACATCTAAATATGGGCAGTCAATTTCAACGGCTTCATAATTGGCAATGGCGCACACATCATTCATTTTGTGCACAAACTCCGGACGGCAATCAGGGTAAATTGCATGATCACCAGAGTGGGCCCCATAGAATACTTTGCTAGCCTCCAAGGACACAGCGTAGCCTACCGCCATCGAGAGCAAAATCATGTTGCGATTGGGGACTACGGTTTGCTTCATGCTTTCTTGTTCGTAGTGCCCCTCGGGCACCTCGATGTCTGAGGTCAAGGACGAGCCGCCGATCAGTTCATTAATTGCTGATATGTCGACTATTTTATGCTGAACACCTAGGTTTTTACACACGTTGGCGGCATAATTAAGTTCTTTGCTATGTCGCTGACCATAATTAAAAGACAGAGCAAAAACGTCATAACCCTGACGAACAACTTTATTTAACACGGTAAATGAATCCATGCCGCCTGAAAAAATTACCACTACCTTTTGTGACATTTGTCTCGCTTCTCTATAATCTGGATATATTCCAACGAACTGTTGGGTCAATTAGGGTAAATTATGACGTTTGGCCCGAAGAAGTGCTAATGCTATTTCAATAAATTTTAGGATGTATTTTTGCAAACCCCTATTCAATACAAAATAAATGAAGTGTTTGAGTCGATTCAAGGTGAGGGTGCATTGACCGGCGTTCCCTCAATTTTCGTGCGCTTGCAAGGTTGCCCTGTTGGTTGCTCATGGTGCGATACTAAGCACACTTGGACCCTAGATGAGCAATTTCAAACCACAACTGATACGGTGATGGCACAAAACTTTGAATCCGAAAATTGGTTTTCGAGCACCCCAGAGCAACTTATAGAATTATTCAAACAACAGGGTTACACCGCCAATAATGTAATTCTCACCGGCGGCGAGCCTTGCATGTACGATTTGCGACCATTATGCAGGGTGCTTGATGATAACGACTATAATGTATCTGTGGAAACCAGTGGTACATTCGAAATCAAGGTACTAGATAACACTTGGGTCACGGTATCGCCAAAAGTTGATATGAAAGGCGGGTTTGATGTGCGTCAAGATGCGATTTTGCGGGCCAATGAAATCAAACATCCAATTGCCATGGAAAAACATATTGCCGATCTTGAAAACTTGCTAAAGTGGGCTACGCAAACTCCACCTCCTTTGGTGTATTTGCAACCCATTAGTCAACAAAAACGGGCCACCGAATTGGCGGTGAAAACCTGCATCGCCCACAACTGGCGATTGTCATTGCAAACCCATAAATTTATCGGGATTGAATAAAAGGACGGTCACATGGTAGATAATATCGAAGAATTTTTCAGACTATACGCCACTGCCATGGATCAAGCCGCGGCAGATGAAATGACGTCTTTCTCGAAGAACCCAATGGTGTTCGTCTCCGATGATAAAAAACAAGTTTGCAGTAGTCTTAAAGCGGTCCATCAGTTCAACACTAAGTTGCTATTGGCCTTACAAAACGGTGGAGTGACCCGCCATGAGCCCACTATTAATCAGTCCATGCGCTTGTCTGATACGGTACGATTCGTCAATGTGAGATGGTCTTTATATGATAAAGATAGCCAGTTGCTATTTAGTTGCTATTGCTCCTTCACATTGCAGCTTAATAAGCACAAAAAGCTTAAAATAATCGTTGCAGTGCTTGATGATGATCAAAAAATCATCAGCAAACTGCTGCAGCAATTAGAGGATAAGTGATGAAAAAATTGGTGTTTGGGCTTGTACTATTGTTGATAAGCGGCAACTTATTAGCGGCGACGTGGATCATTACCTTTCCAAGGCCACTGGGCGAAGCCGATCATCGTACCGAATATCCAGTTAAATTAATTGCGTTGGCGTTAGATCAAACTGGGGTGAACTACCAACTTGTCCCTACTGAAAAAATCATGCTGCAAGACAAGGCTTTGAAACAGTTGGCCGACAATCGAACTGTCAATGTGGTTTGGAGCATGACAGATAAAGATAGGGAAGAGCGTTTACTACCTATCCGCATCCCCATTTATAAAGGTCTGATAGGTTGGCGAGTCTTCTTAATTAAGCAAAATAGAAGTAAAGAATTTCAAAATATCAATAATTTGCAGAGCTTGATTAAGTATAAACCGATACAGGGCTTTGACTGGCCGGATACCAAGATTTTACAATCCAATGGATTTGATGTTTACACTTCAAAAACCTACAAAGGTTTGTTCACCATGTTGAGCCAAAAGCAAGGCGATTTTTTACCTCGCTCGTTAGTCGAGGTTTGGCCAGAATATGATAGCGGAAATCTGGATCAATCAATCGTGGTGGAATCCACTCTTGGGGTTCGCTATCCCACTGCAATGTACTTCTTTGTGAACAAGAATAACAAAATTTTAGCGCGTATTCTTGAAGACGGTTTGGAAAAAGCCATCGCCAATGGAAAGTTTGATGAGCTTTTTAGAACGGAATTTACCGATACGCTGAAGCGCACTAATATGGGTAAGCGGTTTTTCTTTGAAATAGAGAATCCATTGCTGCCAGAAAAGACCCCAATAGGTCGCAAAGAGCTTTGGTATTAACCCAACGCTTATCTGGTTAGCCTCGTAATATAAGTGTCATTAACGCTCATAAAAAAGCCGCTACAGTTGCAGCGGCTTTTAGTATTGGTTAGCTTTGGTTAAGCCTTACCGTGCACGCCGATAACGGAACGTCCAGACGGGTCGGCCATATTCTTGAAGCTTTCATCCCACTCTAGTGCTTCCACTGTACTACAGGCGATAGATTTACCACCAGGTACACAATGTGCAGCACTTTCTTGCGGGAAGTAACTTTCAAAAATGCTCCGATAAAAATAACCTTCTTTAGTATCCGGCGTATTTATCGGGAAGCGGAAATCAGCACTGGCAAGTTGTTGGTCGGTAACTTGTACATCGACATATTCTTTAATTGAATCAATCCACGAATATCCAACGCCATCACCAAACTGTTCTTTTTGACGCCACAGCACCTCTGCCGGTAAGTATTCGCCATTGTCGAAGGCCTTACGCAAGATCCATTTTTCCATCTTGCCATCTAAACACATCTTGTCTTGTGGATTTAAGCGCATTGCTACATCCATAAACTCTTTGTCCAAGAAAGGCACGCGAGCTTCTACGCCCCAAGCAGAGGTTGATTTATTAGCTCTGGCACAATCGAACATATGTAAGCGGTCTAGTTTACGTACGGTTTCTTCATGGAATTCTTTGGCATTGGGTGCTTTGTGGAAATACAAGTAACCACCAAATATTTCATCGGCACCTTCACCAGATAAGACCATTTTGATCCCCATCGCTTTGATTTTGCGGCTCATCAAATACATTGGTGTCGCAGCGCGAATGGTAGTGGTGTCATAGGTTTCAAGATAGTAGATAACGTCGCGGATAGCGTCGATGCCTTCTTGAATAGTAAAGTGGATCTCATGATGCACAGTACCTATCATGTCCGCGACTTTTTTGGCGGCGATCAAATCTGGAGCGCCTTCTAGGCCTACTGCGAAAGAATGCAGTCTTGGCCACCATGCATCTGACTTATCACCGTCTTCAACGCGCTTTGCCACATATTTAGCAGCTACCGCAGATACCAATGACGAATCTAGGCCACCGGATAACAATACCGCGTAGGGTACGTCAGACATGAGGTGTGATTTGACTGACTTTTCAAATGCTTCTTTTAATTGTTCAAGATTTGTTGGGTTGTCTTTAACGGCGTCATATTCCATCCAGTCACGTTTGTAATACTTGGTTAACTTACCGGTTTTACTCCACAAATAGTGGCCGGGGGGGAATTCTTGCACGGTTTTACAAACCGGCACTAGGGCTTTCATTTCTGAGGCAACATAAAAGTTACCGTGTTCATCATAGCCAGTGTACAGGGGAATAATACCAATATGGTCACGGGCTATCAGATAGGCATCTTGTTCTTGATCATACAAGATGAAGGCAAACATACCTTGTAAGTCATCGATAAACTCGACACCTTTTTCTTGGTACAAAGGCAGAATGACTTCACAATCCGATTTGGTTTTAAAATCATATGGGTTTGCTAAACCTTCTTCTAAGGCTTTGTGATTATATATTTCACCATTTACCGCCAAAACAAGATTATTATTTCGGCTAATTAAAGGTTGCGCACCATTATCTACATCTACGATCGCCAAGCGTTCGTGACTCAATATAGCGCTATTATTGTTCCAAATACCTGACCAGTCAGGGCCACGATGGCGAAGTAATTTGGAAAGCTCTAACGCTTGCGTCCTAAGTTCTGAAACATCAGTTTTGATATCCAGAATGCCGAATATTCCACACATAAAGAATTTTCTCTCTTAATACAGATTGTGATTAAAGTGATAGGTAAAGGTAAACCCAAGGCTAATCTGAAATAATTTTTCAATTTTGGCGGGTTTGCGATGATATTCATCCTTTTCCACACCTTGAATTTGCCAGTATGCGGGAAAATTGCAAGGGTAAAATGTAACTTTTTTTCAGTTAAGCTGCTTTTCGCCCAACTAATTGCCTTTAATCCCTTGAAAACAGAGCATATTGGGATGCTATATTGTGTATAACATATGAATTTAATGTCTGTATATTAGCCATGTGCTAGGTTTCAACCTGCATAGTCGACTAACTATTTGCCCTTAGAAAGGCAAATGAAGTGAAACGGACAAAAGCTACATTCACTGCTGCAAGTCCATGTATTTAATCAGGCAACCCGAGAAAGTTGATACATCAATCCTTTTTAATCTTAATATTAGATTAGAATGATTTGTATTAATTAGTTTTTAAAATTAATTATATTGTCTATACTTGCTTCATCGAATTAAGCACATATGATTCAAAATTAACTTACACGGAGAAACACATGACACAAGCTAATCCAAACTTTGCAGATAAATCCGGCCAAAAAGTTCCGTCGGTAACCTTTCGTACACGCAGGAATGACGAGTGGGTCAATATTACTAGTGATGAGTTGTTTGCTGGTAAAACCGTAGTGGTTTTCTCATTGCCTGGTGCCTTTACACCAACATGTTCGTCAACTCATTTACCTCGTTACAATGAATTGGCCAGGACCTTTAAGCAAAATGGCGTAGATGAGATCATTTGTATGTCTGTGAATGACACCTTTGTGATGAACGCTTGGGCTGCTGATCAAGAAAGTGACAATGTCACCTTGATCCCTGACGGCAACGGTGAATTTACCGATGGTATGGGCTTGCTCGTTGATAAAGCCGATTTAGGTTTTGGCAAACGCAGCTGGCGCTATTCGATGTTAGTGAAAGACGGTGTTGTAGACAAAATGTTTATCGAACCTGACAAAGCCGGTGACCCCTTTGAAGTGTCTGACGCGGATACCATGCTTGCATACGTTGCACCAGAAGCCCTTAAGCCAGAAGCTATCTCATTGTTTACTAAGCCTGGTTGCTCTTTTTGTGCTAAGGCCAAAGCCTTGCTAAAAGACAAAGGCCTTGCCTATGAAGAGATAGTATTAGGTGCAGGCGCAACCTTAACGTCGTTAAAAGCTATGACCGGCCGTGACACTGTGCCGCAGGTCTTTATCGGCGGTAAGCACATAGGCGGAAGCGAAGAATTAGCGGCCTATTTCAAGTAACAATTTGTTAGGCTGAACAAAACAATACCTAGGGGTGATTCGTTACCCCTTTTTTGTGTCTGGAGTATGAGATGAAGACGTTAGTAACAGATGTAGCGATTATAGGGGCAGGCACCGCCGGAATGGGGGCCTATCGTGCGGCCAAAAAGCATACCGACAAGGTTCTTTTGATCGAAAGTGGCAGCTACGGCACAACTTGTGCGCGAGTCGGATGTATGCCGAGTAAATTGTTAATAGCAGCAGCAGAGCGGGCTCACGATATGAGCACTGCCAGTCCGTTCGGCGTATCTCCACTAGGAGGTGTGCAAATTGATGGTAAAGCGGTGATGCAACGAGTCCGGGACGAACGCGACCGTTTTAGCGGTTTTGTGGTTGAGACAGTGGAGCAGTTTCCCGAGCAAGACAAAATCAAAGGGCAGGCAAAATTTATCGACAACCACACCCTGCAGGTGGATCAACACACGCGAATTAGTGCCAAACGTATAGTGATTGCAACCGGCTCACGTCCTGTCTATCCTGGATTTTTCGAAGCTGCGGGTGAGCGTTTAATCGTTAATGATGACGTATTTAATTGGCAAGACTTGCCCAAGTCAGTGGCGGTGTTCGGGCCTGGTGTTATTGGTCTGGAGCTTGGACAGGCATTGCATCGGTTAGGCGTCAAAACCAAAGTTTTCGGGATTGGCGGATCCATTGGCCCGTTAACCGACCCGGCTATCAAACAAAAGGCTACTGAGATATTTGCAGCTGAGTATTACTTAGACACCCAAACAAAAGATGTCAGCATTGCCAACAATGATGAAGGCGTTGCCTTAACGTATAGAAATACAAGTGGCGAGCTAGTTGAAGAGTCTTTTGATTATTTGCTGGCAGCTACTGGGCGGCGACCCAATGTAGATAATCTTGATATACAAAATACAGATTTGCAGTTAGATCAATTTGGTGTGCCCCTTGCCGACCCATTTACCATGCAGGCTGGTCAAAGTAATATTTTCATCGCCGGTGATGCCAGTAATATGTTGCCATTACTGCACGAGGCGACCGACCAAGGTAAGATCGCAGGAGACAACGCAGGACGGGGTGATTTCGCTAAAGCCGGTTTGAGACGCACGCCTATCTCTGTGGTGTTTTCCGATCCACAAATCGCCATGATCGGCATGACACATAGTAATGTCATGGAACGCTATGGAAGCTGCGATTGCTTTGCAAGCGGCGAAGTGTCTTTTGAAAATCAGGGCCGCAGTCGCGTGATACTTAAAAATAAAGGCATGCTGCGGGTTTACGCTGAGCAGGGCACAGGCTTGTTCTTGGGCGCTGAAATGATAGGACCGGCAGCGGAGCATATTGCCCATCTATTAGCTTGGGCCGTTCAAGCCAAAATGACCGTGCAACAAATGCTCGATATGCCATTTTATCATCCGGTGATTGAAGAAGGGCTGCGCACGGCATTGCGGGATGTATATGCTAACTTGCGCTTTGGACCTGCTATTGTTGAGCATTGTATCGAATGTGGCCCAGGTGCTTAGGCTAATTAGTATTGCTTGAGCTTTAACTAGGCTCCAACCCAATTGGAGCCTAGTCGTTTATGCCTATCTCACCAGTATTGGAGTCGTAAGTTACATTTTTGTTGAGATCCGCTTTTAGGGAATAAATACATTTACCTTCTGCAACATATTCGGCGCTGTAGGCTTCAGCGTCATCATTGCCCACACCTGAGCTAAAGCTATCAAGTACGGCTCGCCAAACGTCAAGACAGTCATCTTCACTATTGAGGGTTCGACTCACACCGCGAGTGTCGGCAGGGTATCCAGCGCTATTTACGGTTAATGCGCCGCCTACATTAGGATCTGCGATAGGTAGAAAGTTTTGTACCGCAACACCTTTACCGCGCACTAACCATGCAAGATGAACCTGATTCACCCCTTCACGAAAAGCGGCCGCTGTGGCGGTAAAAGCCGCTTTTCTAGCATCACTAGTGAAATCGACAAATCGCGGAGCGGCAACAACAGCTAACACTCCTAAAATGACTATGACAATGATTAATTCTATTAGGGTAAAACCACTACTACTATTTTTCAAAATGACAACCTGACCATTACTACATCTTTATATTGTAGTATCACAGATTATTAAACCATTGAAAATACTTGCGATATAGAAGGATTAACTTTGATTTCATCAGTCAAGCTCAAAGGTTGGTCGGTATAACTATTATTCAACCTGATTGATAAAGTCGTAGCCAAGTTTGCCTGGTCTGTTTATAGTGAATTTTTTCAGATCAATAGTTTATGCTTATGAAACAATTCGTTGCTCTTCTTGCCTTGGGTTTAATTAGCTCATTTAGCGCCTTTGCCGATGACTTGGGATGGTTAGATCCCTTTAAACAATTTTACGCTACTGAGTTGGGCAGTGTTCAGCCGTGTCAGCATCAGCAAAAATCTATCCTTACAGTGTGTTCTGCGGCATTGAAAAATGAGGGCAATGGCCCTTATGTTTATCACCACGGCAAACCCACAGATACCACGGTAGTATTGTTTCACGGCTTGAGTGATTCACCCTTTTTCTTTCGCTCTATTGCACCTGCTATTCATAATCTGGGTTACACAGTGATAGTGGCGCTGCTGCCGGGGCATGGAAAACTAGACGCTGACGATGACATGGAAGATGGCGACTTGGCAAAACGCTGGACCGCGCACGTCAATGAAGTGATGGCATTTGCTCAGTCTCAAAGCCCACATGTGTATATTGGTGGCTTCTCTACCGGAGGGGCATTGGCTGCGCAGTACGTTTTAGACCATAACAATAACGTGGACGGTCTTTTACTGTTTTCCGGTGCTCTAGCACTCGATGAGTCAGTGGAGGGTATGGCCGGTATCTGGGGCATCAAACTGTTAGCCAAAGTATTGGATTGGAGCTATGCAACCCAAGGACCGAACCCGTATAAGTATCCCAGTGTCGCCAAGCATTCAGCCTTTATGCTGACCGAGTTGATTTTTGATGTGAGAGACAAGCTAGCTCAAGGAAAAGAGCTCAATGTTCCCATATTTAGTGCCCACTCACAGGCCGATAAGACAACGCCTATTCGTGGGGTCAAGGAGTTACTAGAGAACAATAAAGGTGCCAATTCAACCTTCTTTATTGAAGCCGATTATGACGTCTGTCATGCAGATTTGGTGGTCAGTGACAGTCAGTTAATCGAGATGAACTATGATGCTTCGCAAGTTGATGCATCCGAGCCTTGCAAAGTACCTAAAGCAAATCCTCGTCATGCACAAATGATCCAAAGTATGTTGCAGTACTTGGGTAAATTAGCGCAACAGGGTTAGCGGTTTTGCGAACGTCGGTGCAATTGAAGCAGTTGGATTGAATGACTGATCCGAATCAACAGTTTGTGTTGTATGGTGCGCCGGTATCTTTGTATACCGGCAAAGCGCGAGCGTATTTGAGTTTCAAGCAAATTCCGTTTACCGAGCAGCTTGCTACCCTAAAGGTGTATAAAAATATTATTGTGCCCAATACTGGAGTCAAATTTATTCCAGTAGTGAAAACCCCTCAGGGGCAATATATTCAAGATACCAGTGAGATAATTGCCGCCCTAGAAACACGATTTACCAAGCGCGCAGTGCTGCCAAATGGCCCCAAACAGAAAATAATAGCGGCTGTATTTGAGATATGGGCAGACGAGTGGCTGGTCATTCCTGCCATGCATTATCGCTGGAATAAAGACAACTTTCCGTTTATCTATGAAGAGTTCGGTCGGGTGGTGGCTCCCTCCATGCCTAAATTTATTCGACGCTTTCTAGGTAAGAAATTAGCCGCTAAATTTCAAGCTTTCGTGCCCTTACTTGGCATAACCACAAAGAGCATTCCGGCCATTGAAGATTGGTATGAAAATCATGTGTTAGCCGAATTAGATAAACACTTTTACGAGCATGACTATTTATTGGGGTCGCGGCCGTGTATCGGAGATTTTGGTTTGTTTGGACCCTTGTATGCTCATTTGTACCGCGACCCTGCTTCAGGCCAGTTGATGAAATCTATTGCACCTAATGTTGCTAGATGGGTTGAACGCTTGAACTCACCCATAGTTGAAGTAGGTGATTGGCTTGATAATGACGAGATCCCAGAGACCTTGCTGCCATTGCTTAAACGAATTTTTAGCGAATTTTGGCCAGTGTTATTAAGCAGTGTTGCGAGGACACAAGAATGGTTCTCAGCCCATCCAGACACGCATTCATTGCCCCGTAGTCTAGGTAAGCACTCATTTACTATCGGTGGCGTCACTGAGCAGCGCGCAGTGATGAGCTTTCACGCTTGGAAGTTTCAGCGCATCCTCGAGTTGTACCTGTCCTTGTCTGCCCCTGAAAAAGCCAGTGTCCAGCAAATGATGCACGAGCAGTTCGGATTGCGTATCGAACTGCCGGTATTTGAAAAATCCCTTAAACGAGTTAATAACCGCTTATATGTGGCTAGCGTCGCTAATACTTAGACGTAGCGACCAATCTGAGACTAAGCACCAAGCTGTTCTTTTAGCTGATTAAATTGCGCCTTGAGTTCAGCTAATTCGTTTTCTAAAGTCTCCACTCTGGCTTGCAGCGGATGGCTAGCACCTGAGTCAGGCGAACTCATCTGAGAAGCCGATGATTGAATAGATTCGGCCGTATTGATTTGAGGCTCTCCGGAAAATAAGTGCATGTAGCGCGCATCTCGTTTACCCGGCTCGCGGGGTAACTTAGCTACTAAGCACTCACCATTTAGGCTCTGCATATAGTCTAAAACCTGTTCGACCTCAGTTACATTAGCAAACTCTGCTAAGCGATTGGTGCGGGTCCGCAGCTCACCTGGTGTTTGCGCACCCCGCAGCAACATCACGCAGGTTATGGCGAGCTGCTGACGGGAGAGCTTTAAGTCGCCAAATTCGGTATTGCAGAAGCGGTGCTTGTACTTCACCACTCGGCTGCCAAAGCCGGTTTGCTCATTAACCAGCTTCATTTCTTTTAGCTCGTCTAGAACATCTTGCACTTCTGACTCAGACAAACTCAGCACCGGCTCTCGGTTGCTCTTTTGGTTACAGCCAAGGGTAAGACCGTTGAGCGACAAAGGATATTGATCAGGTGTGGTGATCTCTTTTTCCAGCAGTACACCTATTACTCGGCATTGCAGGGGGGTTAATTGCACTAACATAAAGACTCCTTTGCGAAACTATTATTTCACGACGAATTATTGAACAAACACCGCCACGGTTAATGGCGATACAGTGATATTATTTGGGCTGGTTCGAGAACGCTTAACCACATCATCGGCACCTGAGCTTTGACGAGGGTGCAATCGGTATTGTTCGGCTCCGGCAAACTCAAAAGAACGTGCTTGTGCACTGTTGTTGAATACCACCAGTAATTTGCTATAAGTTTTATCAAGGCTCTGTGCGCCTGTGTCATCCATACTCATGACAATGAGACCGGGTTGTTGGTCAGGGCCGGTATTATGAAATTTTATTCGTTGGATGATTTGCTCATCACTGGTAAGGCTAAACAAAGGGCTTGAGGTGCGAATAAATAATAGATCCATAAACATCTCAGCCGCTTGCTGAATATGCTCAGGCTTGACCTGATCACGTCCGCCATTTTGTTCAAGCAGGCGGGTGATTAACGGCCAGTTTTGCTGATCTTTATCCGCTGGGGGCAGGCCAACATTATAGTTGTTAGTTTGCTTAGAGAAATCCACTTGGTTAAACCAGTCGCCATAGTCATAGCTGTCGCGCAAAAAAGATTTTGAGCGCAGCAATTCACTGCCCATATGGATAAACGGAATGCCTTGGGCCATCAAGGGGTAAGCCAGCGACAGTATCTGCATGCGCACCCGCTCATCGGTGGAAACCTCATTGGCAATGCGATATTGGTTGTTGTCCCACAAGGTTTGGTTGTCGTGTTTCGATACGTAATTGATGCTATCGGCTGGATCCAAGGCATAGCCCGTCGGTGCGCCGCCGTAATCTATATCGCGGCCAAAAACCTGCGCGCCAGCCGCATTTTCAAGGGGATAATCGGCCAAATTAGCCACTAAACCGATGCGTGCTTGATCCATCGAAAGTAAATACTCAGCCTTTATCTGTTGTGGGGTCAAACTGCTTTGAAGCTCGTTTGGTTGGGTATACAAACCATTTCCCAAGCCTTGACCACGGCGAATGTCATCTGCTGAAACAAAAGACGAACCGCCTCGAATGGCGTCCCGTAACCTGTCGGTAAAGGTCCCGATTTCGGTTCCGGCCAACTCTAACTGCGAAGCTTGAATGAATTGGGCATTGTTGGCCACTTCACCAAAATTCCAGCCTTCACCGTAAAAATAGGTATCTGGATCCACTGCCTGCACGGCAGCCCTTGCGGAATGCATCACCGATTTGGGTTGATGACCCATTAAATCAAAACGAAAGCCGTCGATCTTGTAGTCTTTGGCCCACACAACCAAAGAATCAGTCATCAGCTTGGCCATCATGTTATGTTCGGTGGCGGTGTTATTGCAGCAGGTGGATTGTTCTATGTTGCCACTGATGGGGTGAAGCCTGTGGTAGTAGTTGGGGACGATTTTGTCTAATACTGACTTGTCCGCGATACCCGCCGCATAAGTATGGTTATAGACCACATCCATAATGACTCTAAAGCCAAGTTGGTGCAGGCGCTGGACCATGGCTCTAAATTCGACGATACGGGAAACACCTTCAGGGTTTAACGCATAACTGCCTTCAGGCACAGTGTAATGATAGGGATCATAACCCCAGTTAAATCCATCCAAGGCGCGAATTTGTTCTACAACAGCTTGGGCGTCTGGCGATTGGGTGGCGAAGGATTGCAACAACTGTTGCAGCGTTATTGCCGGATCGTAATTTTGCTGACAGAAAGTTAAATCTACTTTAGCGCAGATAGCTTGCAGCGAGTCTTGTAGGCCAATGACCCTGTCAGTTCGCTCATCAACTGTGGAAATATCATAGCTTGGCAGTAAATGAATCGTATTCAGTCCAGCCGCCTTGAGCGCTTTAAGATGAGTAATTGAGGCACTGTGGGTTTGACTAAAAGCCGCATATTTTCCGGCCACGGCAGGATCTGTTAAGGTCTGATCAGCGGCACTGAAATCGCGGATATGGGTTTCATAAATCACTAATTTTTCTGCCGCAGAAACTTGTGGCACTTTATGCTGCTGCCAATCAGCAGGCTGGGTATCTACATGATTCAGATCCACCACCTGAGAGTAAACACTGTTAGTGGATAATCCTAGGGAGTAGGGGTCGGTTACCAACAGTGTTTCTATTTTTTGGGTTGCCGGATGATATACCTCAATCTCATATTGGTAGTAGGTGCCATGGGAAGCACGCCCAGTGCTGACTCGCCACACTCCGCTGTGAGTGTCTTCAACTAACGGGATAATACCGTGTTCTAGGGGAAGTTTATTTTGGCTAAACAGTCTTAGGGTAACTTTTCTAGCAGTAGGTGCCCAAAGGGTAAACTGAGTCTGCTCACCACTCACCACTGCGCCATAGTCAGTGACTTCATCTGCATCATCCCCTGATGAAGTATAAAGCCAGTCGATGAGTTTCGCGCTTTGCACCCAAGACAATTGGGTCTGTTTGGTGTCAGCAATTTGTCCTAGTAGGGCCACTTGTTGTTTCAAAATAGCTTTTACAGACTCGCGTTCATTTGCTTGGGTGAATTGATAAGCATAAAACCCTTTCAAGTGGGGATATTGCGTCGCTACCCAGCTAGGTAAAGGAGAGGGCTGTAACAGGAGGTGTTGGTCAATTTGTCCACTATCGTCTATCCGCCCCTGTGCTTGTACCAGTAGCTTGGGATTATCTAATTTGTGCGGCGACACCAGCAATGATGGCGTTAGCCAGTGAGCTGCCATATCTTGTTGTGACAAGGAAATGGGTATGGCTAAATTTATACTGCCAGTGCGGTGTTCAACTTGTGTATTTTTACAACCTGAAAGACTTAATAAAGTTGCGGCGAAGAGTAACGGTATTTTTATCATTGATGTCATTCAAAGGCCTTTAGAGCTGGAAGTTCAGTATGCTCGACTGCGACATAACACCAGGCTTTTTGCCCGTGTCGCAATGTAACTTCAATACGGCGGTAATCATCAACTTCATAAGCGTCTGCTTGGACAAGCTCGTTGTCAGTCAAATCTACCACTACGCCTTTTACTTGGTCTCGTTCATTGTTGGTGGCAACCAAAATAGGATGAAATTGTTGACCACTTGCGGCTAAAACTGCCGGATCGGTTATCTCTACTTGCTCAAGTCGATAGCCGCAGATTTCAGCAGCCTGGGTGTCTAGCAAGCGTCCAAAGGTATTGATTTGGACTTGAGGATATTGCAAGGTGCCGTAAGAAAATAATTTATGCGCCATGTTGCTATTCCGTGCGGGTCGATTCATCGGCTTAAAAGAGCCGCTAGTAAACCTTTTTCCATACACAATCGCAACACCTTAGTAGGTATTTGCGACGTCAAATATACAGATTATTGTGACAGACTAATGACATTTTTATGGTTATTTGAAATTACTGATTTAGATCCAATTAGATGAAAAATATAAGAAAATTTATATACTAAGGGAAATTATCTGCTAATCTATTAATTAGCTTGTACCACAGACGATATTTACATTGTACTTAAGAATTTCTATGCATCTGTTTTACCAGTTCGTTTTGGATATTTTCTATTAGTAACATGCATCGTACATTTCGTTCTACACAGCTACACTGGCGTGCATGCGCTATTTAATTCAAAGAAAATTAGGATTTTATTATGTCTAAAACTACTGGAACTGTTAAATGGTTCAACGCAGACAAAGGCTTTGGCTTTATTACACCTGACGACGGCGGCGCTGACGTGTTTGTTCACTTCCGTGCAATTACTATCGAAGGTTACAAAACGTTGAACGAAGGCCAGAAAGTGTCTTTCGAGATTGAGCAAGGTCAAAAAGGCCCGCAAGCAGCTAACGTTACTATCTAGTTAGCACTGCAAAGAATTTAAAACAAAACGCCGGTAATTTGAATTGCCGGCGTTTTTTTTATGTTCTGTTTAAGTCATCTAGCTTGCGGCTTGAGGCTATTTGTAGCCATTAGGATTATTTGATTGCCAATTCCATGAGTCGCGGCACATTTGCTCTAATCCTTTTTCAGCGCTCCAGCCCAGTTCAGATTTGGCCAGTTGCGGATCTGCATAACAAGCGGCAATATCGCCACTTCTGCGCGGCACAATTTTATACGGAACAGCTTGACCACTTTGTTGCTCGAACGCTTTGACCATATCCAGCACGCTATATCCTTGCCCAGTACCAAGATTATAAATGGCTAAACCAAGACTCTGTTTTAATTTATCCAAGGCTTTTAGATGACCATTGGCAAGGTCTTCCACATGAATGTAGTCTCGCACGCCGGTGCCATCTGCGGTGTCATAGTCGTCACCAAACACTGATAAAACGTCACGTTTACCCGTTGCTACCTGAGTAATAAAGGGCATTAGGTTATTCGGTATGCCATTTGGATCCTCACCGATTCGGCCAGAAGGGTGTGCGCCTACCGGGTTGAAGTAACGTAATATCACTATGTTCCAGCTATTGTCAGACTGATAAAGATCGCGTAGCAGCAACTCAACCATTAATTTGGATTGTCCGTAGGGATTGGTTGGAGAGCCTGTCGGCATACCCTCATGTAAGGGCAGCGAAGTTGGATCACCATATACAGTGGCAGAAGAGCTAAAAACAATATTTTTTACATTGTTACGCTGCATGGCTTCGCACAGGGTTAGGGTGCCATAAACATTATTGCGGTAATATGCCAGTGGTTTGGCAACGGATTCTCCTACGGCTTTTAGCCCCGCGAAATGGATAACTGATTCGATAGTATGCTCGGAGAATATTTTGTCTAGCAATGTGGCATCTTGAATATCACCTTGGATAAAGGTGACGGTTTTATTGCTGAGCTGTTCAACCCGCTTAAGGGATTCTGCAGATGAATTGCACAGGTTATCCAATACTATGACCTGTTTGCCCGCTTCCAATAACTGTAATACGGTATGGCTGCCAATGTAACCTGCTCCGCCTGTGACTAAAATCGTCGACATCTTCAATCCTCTCCTTGTTGTGGTGTTTGCTCAGATAAATATTTCGCGCTTAGGCTGTACTGAAATGGTTTTAGAAAAAATGGATAGGCGAGTATGAATAACCCGGCCCAAATTAGGCTATACCAGTTTTCAGCTGAGCGTAAAATAAAGACGAAAACCGGTACGATAACTAACAACTTACAAATGTTGAGTAACATTTTTTCTGGTGCGGTTAATTTATTTTCAGCTACCCGCAGCTTTTCCATACGTTGCGGCATAGTTAAGCCCTGTAATTGGGGGATCTGTCGGGTGGAAAAATAAAACTTCACATCAATACCTTAGAATTAAATTATTAAACTGCGCTTATTATACAAACAAACGAAAATAAAAACGCCCCAAATCAAATGCTTTTGACTTGGGGCGTTATTTTAAATCGTTTACTCGAAAGTAAAACTGTTGTCCGAACTATTAATATTCAGGTTGCGGCTTAGCCTCACCCTTTTGAGCTGGGGTAACTTCGTCAGTAAAATTGTTGGCGAGCTTTTCCCACTTTCTTGTTTTCAAGGTAAACAAGGCAATGACAATACCAATAGCGATACTGAAAAAGGCAATTTGTAAGTACAGGTTAGGCATTTGATCGACATTCTCTGGGTCAAAGTTACCCGCGAGTAAACCTGCAACTACGTTACCAATAGAGTAGGTTAGAACAAAAACACCCATCATTTGGCCAGCAAAACGTTTGGGTGACAACTTACTTACAGCACTCAATGCTACTGGACTCAAGCATAACTCACCTACGGTGTGTAAGAAGTAAGTAGCAACTAACCAGTAAGGAGCAACCTTTAAGCCACTTGCGGCAAGCTGAGCTGCGAAAAACATCACAATGAAGCCGGTTGCCATGATGATCAAGCCAATCGCGCATTTGATACCATAAGAAGGAGTTATCATGCGTTTACCTAGGTTAACCCACAATGCAGCGAAAAATGGTGATAATAATATGATGAAGATCGAGTTTGCAGATTGGAACCAAGCCGTTGGAATTTCAAATGTTCCGACGATGCGATCTGTGTAGTCTCGTCCAAATAGGTTTAATGAAGAGCCCGCTTGTTCAAACCCTGCCCAAAAGCAAATAGATGCGATACAAACCAAAAACAACGCACCTAAACTGCGTTTTTCATCAGGACTCAAATTTCCGAAAAGGAAAACGCTGGCATAATAAGCTAAGAAAACAGCAGTGATCAACAACGCAGTGTATTGGGCAACGGTGACAGGATCAAAAGCTAGTTGGCCCGAAATCATCAGAAAAGCTACCACCACAACGGCCAATAAGAAGGCACCAATGACACTCCAACTGGTTTTTTGAGCCTTTGGAGACATAACCAGAATTGGTTTTTCACCAGCCCCATCTAATTTATGCAAGGTCGCGCGGTACTGAATAAGACCTACGCCCATACCAACAGCCGCGGCACCAAATGCCCAGTGATAGCCCATCTCAACCTGAAGATAACCACATACGCCGTAGCCGATTACCGAGCCGATATTAATGCCCATATAATACAATGTATACCCAGCATCACGACGGCTATCTTGGGCGCTGTACAATTGTCCAACCATTGCACCAATATTGGGTTTAAGTAGACCTGTACCTAAAACCACAAGGATCAAGCCGACGAAGAAAGTGTAATTGCTAGGGATGGCGAGTACTACGTGCCCGGCCATTATGGTCAGACCGCCATACCAGACGGCTTTTTGCCCACCGATCAAACGGTCAGCTATCCAGCCGCCGGGTAACCCCATAAAATAAACGAAACCGGTGTATAAACCATATATAGCGGTAGCTGAGGCTACGGAAACCCCTAAGCCTTGCTCTTGAATGCTTGCGGTCATGAACAATACAAGCAGAGCACGCATTCCATAGTAGCTCATGCGCTCCCACATCTCAGTAAAAAATAGTGTTTGCAGGCCACCAGGATGGCCGAGAAAATCAGGTGTTTTTGAATTCATTGTTGCTGCCTTAGGTGAGTTCTTAAAGAGATTTGGCACTCTTTGTTAACCGAACTTCTTTTTTTGTAATTATTATTTTGTTTGACTCAATATGATGAGCATAAACGTTTAAACGCCCTGTTTATACTAGAGCTATGACATGAAAACAAGAAAGTGTTAAATTAATGCTGGATATTTGAGCAAATAGAGTTCAATTTCGTCTTATATTTAACGTAATACTAATTCACTTAGATTAATGAACATTAAACAATAATTTATAAAGCCATAAATAAGGCGTTAGAATGAACAAACCGCATCGCTGTGTTGACTTGTTCGAATACTGAGATTGTTTGAAATTCACTCAAGGTAATACCCCAGCTGCTGCCACTTGGCGAGGTTTTGTATAGAAATGTTGGGCGTAACCAGAATGAATAATTACTCAATTGAATTGGTTTAAATTAGCGGTTTAATTTTTTACACGATTCCGGTATTATGCGCGCCCATTCGTTAGGGATGGGAACGAACGTACTAGGCTTTAGTTACTTAGGGATAGCAGCATGTTAAAAAAGTTTAAAATCCAAGTTGTATTGTTGTTAACTTTTGTACTTGGCAACCCAGCCTACGGGCAAGCATTCAGCCCAACCCCGCAACAAATTCAACAGTTCAAGAATATGCCCAAAGCGCAGCAAGAAGCACTGGCTAAGCAGCTTGGGGTTAATATTGCTGATTTTAAGTTAGGCTCTAAAGATGGCTCAAACCCGAATGAGCAGTCTGAAGATGATTATCAGGTTCAAAGAGATGTAAACGAAAAAGACATCTCTAAGCAATTAGCCGAACAAAGTGCCGCCAAAGAGCTGACAGCAGAGCTCAAACCATTTGGCTACAGTCTGTTCGCCACACCTGAAGATATGCAAGAGCAGATTTCCTTCGCCCCTTCAGCCAACACCCCAGTGCCTGCCGATTATGTGATGGGCCCGGGTGATAGTGTAAATGTACAACTTTTTGGAAAAGAAACCGGCGAGTTCGAGCTTTTTGTCAACAACGAAGGCAGTATTCAAGTGCCCGATTTAGGCCCCATGTCTGTTGTTGGGCTGACCTATCATGAGTTTAAAACTCAGTTAACCGAAAAATATAGCCAGCAAGTGATAGGTGTTACGCCCCATATCACTATGGGTAAACTTCGCACTATTCAGGTGTATATGGTGGGCGAAGCATACCGCCCGGGCGCATTTACGCTGAGCTCGTTGTCTACTATCACGCACGCCCTTTTTGCCAGCGGAGGAGTGAATGAAATTGGTTCACTGCGAAATATTCAATTAAAACGAGCAGGTAAAACCGTTGTTACCTTCGATCTTTATGATTTATTGGTGTTTGGTAATACTGAAAATGACAAGCGCTTGCAACAAGGGGATGTGATATTTATTCCTACAGTGCAAAAACTAGTCAGTATTGATGGCAATGTCAGAAGGCCAGCTATTTATGAAGCAAAAGCAAATGAAACGCTACAAGATTTAATCTCAATCGCTGGTGGTGCTTTACCTAGTGGCGCGGTTGATATGATCCAAATTGCTCGCAAAACACCCCAAGCAGGCCTAGAAGTAAAAACCATTGATTTGATAAGCAGCACCACTAAACCTATGTCTTTGGTTAATGGTGATTACATTAATATTCCCGATGCTAATGATGAGTTTTCCAACGCAATAGTGGTGGCTGGTGCTTATGCTACCCCTGGGTTGATGCAGTGGAAACCCAGTCTAACTTTGGCCTCAGTTATCAAAAACAACGGGCTGCTTAATGGCACCGATTTGGATTATGCTTTGGTTGTCCGACGTGACAAATTCGCCGAACAAAGTGAAGTTATTCAGTTTGAACCCAGAAAAGTGCTGGATGGCTCGCTAGATTTTGCTTTGCAGCGTTTTGATCAAATTACCCTGTTTAATCGCTTCGGTCGTGATGAAGCCAAAACTATTGAAAAACAAGTTACCGAAGGTGAATTAAAAGAAGCCCAAGATGATATAAAAACCGAGCAGGCTAATTATTTACAAAATGTAGAAGCTGCCTCTTTTACCGAGAAACAATTATTACTCAAAGATACACAGCAGTTTTCCCGGAAACGCTTACTCGCGCCGATTATTGCTCGCTTAAAAGATGAAGGCACCATTAATCACCCGGTTAAACTAGCTGAAATTACCGGCCAAGTGCGTTACCCAGGCATTTATCCAATCTCTCAGGCTGGTAGAGTAGCCGATTTAATTAAGGCCGCTGGTGGCTTGGTTGAGTCAGCCTTCGTAAAAAAAGCCGAACTGTCTCGCACCCAAGTAGATGTTAATGGCACCTTTAATGTGCAACATATCAATATTGATTTAGTCGATGCATTATTAGGTAATGTTACGGCTAATCAGCCACTGGTTAGTAAAGATACCTTGAATGTTATGCGCACTCCTGATTGGTATGACAATCGTAAAGTTGAGTTGGTCGGCGAAGTGGTTTTCCCAGGTACTTACCAGATTAAGAAAAACGAAACTTTGGCACAAATTATCAAACGCGCAGGAGGCTTCACTACCGAGGCCAGCGTTAGAGCGGCTATCTTTACCCGTGAAGAGCTAAAAGAGCGCGAAATAGCCAACTTAGACAAAACGGTTGAAGAGTTACGCCAGCAAATTATTACCAGTAATGTGTCAGGCAGTCAGAATGTAAAAACTGTCGATTATCAGGATGCTAAAGTCATCTTAGATGAGCTGCTATCGGTTGAGCCTGTAGGTCGATTAGTTATTGACCTAGCTGGCGTAGTCGGTGGGGATGATGTGGCTGACATACAGTTAAAAGATGGCGACAAACTCTATGTGCCAAGTATCTCTCCTTCTGTTTCAGTAGTAGGCGAGGTATTTGTGCCAACAACCCACATCTTAGAAGAAACCATTACCCTTGATGAATACATTGATCGCTCCGGTGGCCTAACCGAACGTGCCGATCAAAGTAAAATCTATATCGTTAAAGCCAATGGTTCGGTACAAATCCCCGATAACAATTTTTGGTATAGCGGTGAGTCAGTAAATTTAGAAGCCGGAGACACAATCGTAGTACCCCGTGATGTGGTGAACTACGAGCGACTAGGCTTATGGCAAACCGTAACACAGATTTTCTATCAATCAGCCATTGCGTTAGTTGCGATCGGTCGCCTGTAAGTTCTGTGGATACTTAATGAAGATACGGTGAAAATATAAATATGGATTCAAATAATAAAGATGTTCAATACATTCTTGTACCGCAGGAACAAATGCCAGAATCTTCAAAGGTTGATGAAATAAACCTCCTTGAAATCTGGAATATAGTTTTAAAGGGTAAATGGTTAATTATTTTAATGACCGTATTTTTTGCGGTGTGTTCAGTCTTATATGCATTGAGTATTCCTAATAGTTACAAATCTGAAATGCTTTTAGTACCGTCTCAGAATGATGGCAAAGGAAGTCTTGGAGGGCTAGCTTCACAATTTGGCGGTTTAGCGTCGTTAGCTGGCGTGAATTTGGGTGGCAACGAAAGCAGTAGAATTGATCAAGCTGTAGAAAGGTTAATTAGTTGGCCATTCTTAAATAAGTTTGTTGCTGACCATAACTTAAAGGCCATTATTGTGGCAGTTAAAGGCTGGGATGCGTCTAAAAATGAATTAATTTACAATGAAGATATCTATAATCCTGAAACTAAAGCATGGATTGGAAATAACGAACCGACAAGCTGGAAAACTTATCGAAAATTAAAAACAATGTTGTCTATTTCAAATGACCCCAAAACAGGTATGTTGACAATTGCAGTTGAACACTATTCACCACAAATAGCTTATGAATGGGTAAATTTATTGAAAGCCGATATTAATTTACTTTATCAGCAATATGACATGCAAGAATCAAGAAAAAATATTGAATATTTGAAATCTAAAATTGAAACAACAAATATTAATGAAATGAAGTCAGTTTTTTACAATATGATTGAAGCGCAGACTCAAACATTAATGCTAGCTGAAGTAAGTGATGAGTATTTAATAAAAACCGTTGTACCTGCAATGGTTGCTGAAGAAAAATCCAAACCTCGGCGGGCCTTCATGTGCATCTTGGGAACGCTGATGGGATTCATTTTGGGGTTACTCATAATTTTCATTCGTCACTTTTTTAAAAAATAGAATTGAGTTAAATATGGAATATAAGATAGCTATAATTGGGTTGGGGTACGTAGGACTTCCATTAGCAGTAGAATTCGGAAAAAAGTTTAATGTAATTGGTTTTGATATTGATATTAATCGAATCACTGAATTACAAACAGGCTATGATCGGACTTTAGAAGTAGAGGCTGAACATTTAGCAGCAGCAACAAATCTAACTTTCAGCTCTAATAAATCAGATTTAGTTGAAGCAAATATTTATATAGTTACGGTACCGACACCAATTGATAGACATAAACAACCTGATTTAACCCCTCTTGTTAAAGCTAGCCAAATGCTTGGTGAGGTAATTGCTCAAGGTGATATAGTGGTTTATGAATCTACAGTATACCCTGGTGCTACGGAAGAAGTTTGTATTCCTGAGTTAGAGAGAGTATCAGGGTTGGAATTCAATAGAGATTTCTTTGCTGGCTATTCGCCAGAACGGATTAATCCAGGTGATAAAGAACATCGAGTCACCAACATCTTAAAGGTTACTTCAGGCTCAACCCCAGAGATAGCTGATAAAGTAGACGCCCTATATAAATCGGTTATCACAGCAGGTACCTTTAAAGCGTCTTCAATTAGAGTTGCAGAGGCTGCAAAGGTTATTGAGAACACCCAGCGAGATGTCAATATTGCATTAATTAACGAGCTTTCAATTATATTTAACAAATTAAATATAGATACTTTAGAAGTACTGGAAGCTGCTGGAACTAAATGGAATTTTCTACCATTTAGACCTGGTTTAGTTGGAGGGCATTGTATTGGAGTAGATCCATACTATTTAACTCACAAAGCAGAATCTGTTGGCTATCATCCGGAAATGATATTGGCCGGTAGAAGACTTAATGATGGGATGGGCGCTTATGTAGTCTCACAGTTAGTCAAACGTATGATGAAGAAACGAATCCAGGTTGAGGGCTCTAATGTTCTAGTAATGGGACTAACATTTAAAGAAAATTGTCCAGACCTTCGAAATACTAAAGTTGTTGATATTATCTCAGAATTGAGTGAATACAATATTCATGCTGATATATATGACCCTTGGTGCTCTAATGAAGAAGCAGAAAGAGAATATGGCTTATCAGTAGTCAAGTCTCCCCAAAAAGATTACTACGACGGGATTATTCTAGCTGTGGGTCATAATGAGTTTAAGCAGTTGGGTGTGGAGACAATTCGCAATTTTGGTAAAGCAAGCCATGTTCTTTATGACCTAAAATACATTCTTCCTAAAGACGATGTAGACATGCGTCTGTAATTTAAAGATATATACATTCAACATTAATGGGTTATTAAATACATGTCACAATTTGATTTAGTTAAAGATAAGTTGCTAGAAGCACCCAAAACCTGGCTAATTACAGGTGTAGCTGGCTTCATTGGTTCCAATTTATTGGAGACTTTACTAGGTTTAGACCAAAAAGTAATAGGTTTAGATAATTTTGCTACCGGCCATCAACATAACCTAGATGAAGTGAAAAAATTAGTAACTGATTACCAATGGGAAAATTTCACTTTTATTGAGGGCGACATTCGTGATTATAGTGCTTGTGAACAGGCTCTACAGAATGTTGACTATGTATTGCACCAAGCAGCCCTTGGCTCGGTTCCTCGCTCTATTGCCGACCCAATTACAACCAATTCAGCAAATGTCACCGGTTTTCTGAATATGCTACAAGCAGCTAAAGAAGCCGGTGTTAAAAGCTTCACCTATGCTGCGAGTAGTTCTACCTATGGAGACCATCCAGCCCTACCTAAAGTGGAAGAAAATATTGGTAATCCGCTTTCGCCTTATGCAGTTACTAAATACGTTAACGAATTATATGCAAATGTTTTTTCACGTACCTATGGATTTAAAACGATAGGATTACGTTATTTCAACGTTTTCGGTAAAAGACAAGACCCTGATGGAGCATATGCTGCGGTAATACCTAAATGGACAGCATCGATGATCAAAGGCGAAGACGTGTTTATTAATGGTGATGGTGAAACAAGTAGAGACTTTTGCTTTATAGAAAATACTGTCCAAATGAATATACTTGCCGCGACTGCGCCGGACGATGCAAAAGACAATATTTATAACGTTGCTGTAGGTGATAGAACAACGCTAAATGAATTGTATTATTCCATTCAATCAGCTTTAAACCAAAACGGCGTTAGTAATAAGAATCAACCTATTTATCGTGATTTTCGAGCCGGTGACGTGAGGCACTCTCAAGCTGATATAAGTAAAGCCCGCAAGGCATTGGGTTACCAGCCAGAGTACACTATTGCATCAGGGATAGACTTGGCTATGCCTTGGTATATTAAATTCATTTCAAACTAACGTGTGACTTATGAGATACATTAAACGCTATTTATTAGCTTTCATTTGCTTTCTTAAATATCGAAAATTAAGATTTGGGGCTGTAGGGACAAACACCCAGTTTAAATCCTTAAAAAGTAACTTTTCTTACCCTCAAAACATCTTTCTTGGTGATGATGTCAATATTGGACCTGGAGCTGATTTTGATGGTGCGGGCAATATAGTAATCGGTAAAGGTGTTATTACAGCACCTGGTGTAATCATTTATAGCCGAACACATTATTTTGACGGTCCAACTTTAGGTGCACTTCCGTTTGATAATAAAATGATTTGCGCAGAAGTAAAAATAAATGAATACGTTTGGATAGGAAGAAATGTCATTATTTTACCTGGGGTAGAGATAGGTGAGGGCGCTGTTATTGGAGCGGGTTCAATAGTAAGTAAGAGCATACCTGCAGGAGCCATTGCTGTGGGTAACCCCGCTAAGCCGGTAAAATTCAGAGATGCTGAGAAATACGAAGAATTAAAAGCACAAGATAAATTTGTATACCGAACTTTTGCCCATTCAAAGATATTTGTAACCAAAGACAATGCTTAAAAAATTAGCTTCTCAGTCTATGCTTAACATAGTCAATTCAGCTTTCGCTTTCTTAGTTACTTTTTTAATCATAAAAAATATATCGATTACATTATTGGGCGAATTTTATTTGTTATCAGCAATAGTATCTATAATACTCTTGATACAAGTTATTCTTCCTCCTACATTTACCTGTTTAAGAATTCAGGATAAAAAAGGACTTTTTGATTTAGTCGTTTCTTTTTATATTTATATTCAGATCCCAATTGTTATATTAGCATCATTATATTGTTTCTTATATTTTTCAGAGCAAGGAATAGTTTCTTTATTTTTTATTGCTTATTGCTGCGCTCTAGGGATGACAAATTTATTTGATGTGCTATTTCAAGCGAAAGCTAGGTTAGATATATACCTGACAATTCAAATTTTAATTTCAATTTCAAAATGTACCATTTTATATTTAATTTCCAACAGCGAGTGGACCATTAAAGAATTGCTTATTTGCTACACTATTATACAGTTGTTCTTTGTGTTAGTTATGTTTTTCATTGTATTCAACATTTATAACAAGTCATTTAAAATGGTAACTTTTAAAAGATTAAGGAAATTCATGTTGGCATCTATCCCTATTGTCAAAGGGTATTATTTGAATTCAGTATTAAAAAAGTTCTATGACAATTCACTCGCACTAATATTAGCACCTTTTGTATCTAAAGAGGTTCTGGGGATTTTTGCATTATATCAAAAATGCCTAGTATTTGGAGTCAGTTTTTTGAGAACATTAGAGTCTTTGTTACTGAATAGGGAATTTGTGAAAAAGTCCCCGAACAACTTAATTCTTATTGTTTCACCCATCTGTCAAACTATGATTATTATTGTAGGTTTCATTTACTTTTATCTTACTGTTGGTGTGAGTATTTGGCATTTAGTTGTAGTTTCTTTTTTAGTTTACCCTATATCAATTACTATTTCCCTGCGAGCTAAACTGTTAAGGCGGTTTAAGACTAGGCCTTTAAATTTATCTATGGTGATTTCACTGATATCATTCATGATCTTCAGTGTTATTTTGCATACGGACAATATCAATTTTGCATTAGGTGCGTACTCTTTCCTATTGGTTAACAATGCAATGGTTCTATATTTAATAATGTCATACTACAATACGGATAAGATCGATGACTTCACCTAAAAATAAAAAATTAATATATATTCTGAATAGTTATTCAAAGAATGAATCATCGCATTTCTTTCACGTCTTAAATCTTTTGGAAGAGATGGCTAAGCAGGGTGTTGATATTGTATTGCTAATTGAAAAAGCATCTGATATTCCGACTTTCATTCAAAAAAACATCTCTGTAACTGTTTTGAATAAAAATGGAAAAATAGGCCGTTTTATTGAATTGTTTTTGAAATTAAAAGACTTGAATGCCAAAGGGTTCAATCGTAGCTATGTAAGGATTGCAAGCACTACTGCAATAGTAGCCGCTATTTCTAATAAAATGTTTGGTGGTAGAACATATTTTTGGCAAAGCGGTACTACATTAGAATGGGATTTAGAGCGACCATTAAATGCTAAAAAAATTAAGTGGTATTTGACTTCTTATTTACCTAGCCGATTAGCTAGATACCTAGTTGACTACTTCGTTACCGGCCCTGAATCAATGGTCGACTATTATGCAAATGTAGCCGGTGTAAAAAGAAATAAAATAAGGCTGCTCTACAACGATATAGATATAGCTCGTTTCGAAGTAAATGCGGAAAAGAAACAGGCAATGAGAAGTGAGTTTCTACTCAAGAATAATTTGGCCCTAGACACTAAAATTCTATTGCTTGTTCATAGACTTTCTCCTGTTAGAAAAACAACGATGTATTTCCCTCATTGTTTAAACGAAATGAAACTCGCTGGGAAAATGGAAAATGTTTTCGTTGTTATTGCTGGTGCTGGCGCTGAATTGTCGTCGATAAAGAGCTTAGCTAAAAAATTTGATGTATACCAAAATTGTTTATTTCTTGGAGATGTTCCCAATTCTGTAATTCAGGACTTATATAAGATAGGCGATGTTTTTATCCATCCTACATACAACGAGGGGTTTCCCCGTGTTGTATTAGAAGCCATGGCTTCATCTTTGCCAATCGTAAGTACTGACGCCGGCGGAACTAATCAATTGGTAGGGCTTCTGCAGACAAAATTCATCTCAGATAAAGACGATGTTGGAGCCTTTATAGCGAATCTAATCCATTTGATCAGCGATGAAGAACTAGGCAGTGCAATTGCCCGAGAAAATAGAAATCATGTTGAGCGGTTTGCAACAGAACGTATAGCTGGAATGTACAAAGAGGTTATTTTTGAGTAAGCCAACAAGAGCAATGCACATAAGTGCTAACCAGTATCCTAAATTACCGACCGAACATCATTCAAAAGTTATTTGGAAAGAGTTAGCAAAAGGTTTTGATGAATATCATATTGTAGCGCGTTCTACTGATATGTCATTTAGCTATACAAAAGAAGACAATTTACATCTGCATTTAATTCCATCTTTTGGCTCAAGGCAGTTCGTGTTTTTCTTATTAAGTTTTATTCTTCCCGTTTATTTTACCCGTTACAGGCCTACGAATGTTGTTGCTCAATGTCCGGTTCTCGGAGGGTTTGTAGCGGCCATTTTTAAAGGCATGTTTGACTATACATTATTTGTTGAGATTCATGGAGAGCACTATTTTAAAAGGTTAGGTAATAGTTTTCTTTCACAAATGAAGTATAGATTTTTTTACCTTTTAACTAGATTTACTTTTAACAGAGCAAATACAATACGTAGCCTATCCCAGACAATGACATCCTATATTGAGGATGTTTACGGGACCTTGGGCAGCAAAATTTTAATTATACCAAACAGAGTTAATCTACAAATTTTTAAACATGTTAAAAACTCTTATCACATAGAAAATGGAATTGTAAATATAATTACAGTCGGTAGATTTTCCAAACTTAAAAACCATGAAAACCTTCTAAAAGATCTATACCAGACAGGGATTAAATTTCATTTAACAATCGTTGGCTCTGGTGATTTGAAAGAATCATACAATATGATTGCCAAAAATAATGGTGATCTCACTGGCCTGAAAATATTAGAAAATTTGTCTCATGAACAATTATCTCTAGAACTGGCTAAAAATGATATATATGTACACTATTCAGTTTCTGAGGGCGTGCCTCGGGCAATTTTAGAGGCCATGGCGGCGGGATTGCCTGTTTTAGCGACTAATGTTGGATATGTGGAAGGTGTTATTGAGGATAATGTTAATGCTATGCTAATTAACCTTCCATATAGAGTCAACCTTGAGAAATGCCTGCGAAAAACCATTTCAAATGAATCTTTTCGGAACATTCTGGGTGTAAATGCACGTAGTATAATTGTGGAAAAGTTTGAGTGGAATCACGTTTTCAATATGTATCGAAAAGCAGTAATGGCAACTGAAATTAGCTCATGAAAATTCTTAGAATATACCCTTTTTTACCTCCAAATCCTGGGGGAATGGAAAAGCATATATTAAGGTTGTCTGAAGAGCAGATTAAGCAAGGCCACGATGTAACACTCGCTTTTTCTGACGGACTAGCTGTTTCATCACATGACATTAAATTAAAATTCAGTTTTAGCCTTAGAAAAGTTAGGCCACAGAGCCTCCGGGACCTCATATTCTATCTACGCTTAAGCCAAAAGATCAGGAAGAATAAACTTACCTACGATGTAATACATATTCATGGAGCATGGAGCGCTTTTTTCTTTGCTAAACTAATTAAGCGTGTTAGTAAGGCTCGAGTCGTTATGGGGTCGATTCATGGGCAGATTCCCAAGAGCTATTTATCAAGACTGATATATAAATTTGTTAGTAGCTCAATTGATGTAGTTTATTGTACTGGCTTGGAAGATGTTAATTTTTTAAAGAAAAATATAGTTAGTAAATCTTATTGGCGTACAAGCGGTGTTGATGAAAGTTTCTACATTGTTGACAAACTTAACAGTCAACAGAAAGAAATAGATGTGATTAGTGTAGGTTCTTTCGTAGAAGTTAAAAATCATAAGTTGATAGTTGACATTGCTGATAAGTTACCTCACTTGAAATTTTGTTTAGTTGGTGATGGCCCACTTTTTGATAAGATAAAAGATTTGTTGGCCGAAAGAAATATATTAAATGTTTCGCTAATGGGTAATTTAGACTATGCACAAGTAGCAAACTTAATGAAGTCCTCCTCAATTTTTTTGATGACGTCGTTATCGGAGGGGACTCCCACATCTATGTTAGAAGCTATGGCTTCCGGAAACGTCGTTATTACTTCAAATTCGAATGACTTTTCTTCAATTTTTGCGAATGAGAAGGAAGGTTTCGTTTTAAAAACATTTGAAACATCCAAGTATGTAAACTTAATAAATATGCTATTGGAAAATAATGAAATGATGAAAGAGATTTCAGACGCTGCTAGAGCGAACTCTCAATTATTTTCATGGAAAAATGTCGCGAGTCAAATTACAAGCTGGATGAAAGATGAACTATAAACCTGCTGTTTTGCAACTAATTACTGGGTTGGGTGTGGGTGGCGCTGAAAGAGTGGTCGTTGAACTTTCAAAAGCTATGATAAATAACGCTATTGATGCACATGTAATTGCGCTCAACCATGATTGTCGATTAAAGGAGCAATATGGAAGTTTTCCTTTTCAGTTTAATAATTTAAATTTAAATAAAAATCCACTTTCATTTTTGAGAACAATTCTGCGTTTAAAAAAGTATATTGAAAAGAATAAAGTTAATATAATTCATGCTCATATGTTTCATGCACTTGTCTTTGCATTAATTATGAAAGTGTTTAAGCCTAAGTTGAAAATCGTTTTTACAAGTCACTCTGCTAGTGGTTTTAGTGGGCTCCGTAAGTTAGTTATCACCAGTACCAAATTGTTTAGGGCAGCAGATGTCATTTTTAGTGTTAAACAACACCCTTCAATGAATGCTAAAATAACCCGAATAATTAAAAACTCTGTAAAAGTTAGTCGTTATTCGCTGCGTGATGACAAGATACAGGATAAAACATTTCTATTTTTAGGGCGACTTGAAGAACCAAAAAACCCTATTGGGTTGATAAAAATATTTTCACAACTACAAAACAGAAATACAAAATTACTGCTAGCAGGCGATGGTTATCTTCGTGATGATGTTATTGAAGCAATAAGAAAGTATGAGGTTGGAGATAGGGTGCAGCTATTGGGCGTTATCAATGACGTTCAGAATGTGCTATCTGTATCTGACTGTCTCGTGTTGCCATCTCTTTGGGAAGGGCTGCCTATGGTGTTATTAGAAGCAGGGGCTATCGGCCTTCCAGTAATAGCTACACCTGTGGGTGCTATTCCTGAGTTATTAGGAGGTGAGTGTGGGTATTTATGTGAGTTAACGGGCTTCGCCAAAATGATGGATTATGTTTCTGTTAATTATGATGAAGCAATCGACCGCGGCAAAAATTTACATGCCAAAGTATTAGAAAGCTACAGTTTAGAATCTATGGTTGAAGCGCATATTGATGTTTACAACAAATTATTGAATTAGACTTAAATTATGCCAGAAGATTTTATAAATTTGATCGCCCCCCCATTTTTTATCTTGCTGTGGGGGCGTTTTTGTATACAAAATAAGTCAACCAATTTAAAAATTTGTGCCCTTTTTTTTACTAGTATTGTGTGCTTTTCACAAAATTTCAGTTTGATTTTCAGAGAGCTCCATCAACTCATCCAAGTTTTTATTGCTGGTTTTTTCTTAATTTTGGTTGTTCAAAAAAAGTCATTCCATAAAATTCTGTTGTTTCCACTAGTATTCCTTTTTCTTATCTTGGCATCGCTTCTTTTTGCGCCCTTTGACAATGACGCAAAGAGTCAATTCATCAATTATCTAGTAGTAATCAGTGTATTAAGCTTTTTGTTAATTACGCTAAAAGACAACCGTGATCTGATTTTAATACTGCGTTTTATAGGTGAGTTGGCGTTTTTGACTGCATGCTTTGGAATAGTCGAATATGTTTTAGGTGTTACGACCTCTAGAATAGAAGCCACTTTTGCGAATCCAAACTATTTCGCATTATTTATCGGAGTAGGTTGGGTTCCGGTTTTGTGTTATTTTCCCCGAAAGTTTAGGTGGGTTAGTTTATTTATAATGACGGTTGCCATAATTATTTCCGGCTCACGAGCAGCCTTGGTATTTCCGCTAGCCTATATGGTATGGATTGTATATAAACAGGCCAGTCTAGCTAAAATGTTTGCCTACTTGAGTGTTGGGGTCGTGCTTGTTGGTCTGCTTTTATTTTCTGGATTAACAAGATTCAGCAGCAGCGAAACCGGAGGTAGTGATGCCGAACGGCTCATATTCGCCAAGATTGCAATTTCTATGGCGCTGGAGAATCCCTTTGCTGGTGTTGGATGGGGCCGATTTATTTCCGAGTTTTCTAACTACTCTTCTGATGTTGATAAAATTGTATTGGAACACGGAACTATTGACGCTTCTGAACAAGATAGGCGCGTAACGCACAATGATCTGTTAAGAATCATGGCTGAGCTAGGTTTAGTCTCTTTTGCTTTAGTGATATTTTTTCTGTTGAAAACTGCTTTACTTATCAAAAAAAATAAAGGATTTGGAGTTGATAGCCTTTTTCCTTGTTGGTTTGGAATGTTTATATTTTCTTTGGCACACAATAATTTAAATACCGCATTCAGTTGGTTCTTTTTCCTGCTTCCTTGGTTACTTTACTTCAATGACAGAACCCTAAAAAAAATGAAAAATCGTCTTGTGAAAATCATGCCATTACAAACATTAAACTGAGTGTTAAGAAGTAAAATTAATTTATGAAAAACAAAAAAATATATTTTGTGGTTAACCAAGGAGCATTTTTTGTTTCGCACCGATTAGAACTTGCAAAACGAGCTAAAGAGCTCGGATGGCAAGTTAAAGTATTATTTGGCAACTCCGGCGGGGATGTAATGGAATTACCTGCCATAAAAAAATTAAATGAGTTAGATATCCCTTTCGCTAAACTTAAATTTAACCCTATAGGTAAAAATGTAATTTTCGAGTTAATTGGTTTTTTACAACTCTTTTATATTTTGGTTAAAGATAAACCAGATTTAGTGCATACGGTAACACCCAAGGGTATGATATACGGTGGTCTTGCGGCTCGGCTAGCCGGTATAAAATGCTTAGTATTAGCTGTGTCCGGTATGGGCTATTTGTATACTTCTAAAGGGGGGGCTCTCAAACGGGCATTAGTATGGGCAATCGATAAAGTGACAGCCTTTATACTCTCCCACAAGAATAAAGTCATTATTGTTCAAAATTCATATGATTTTAACTACTTTTCTAACAAAAAGGGAGTGGCACCGGAGTCGGTAAAAATTATACAAGGGTCGGGTGTTCATCTAGAAAAATACAACCATATATTAGAAGAAGGAAAAAGAGTTGTGGTTTTTCCTGCTCGGTTATTGGTAGATAAAGGCTTATGCGAATTTGTTGATGCTGCCCGACTGCTTAGAAATAAAGGTATCACTTGGCGATTTGTATTAGTTGGTTCCGCAGGGGCTGCAAACCCAACTTCTGTAAGCCCTGAAGCTGTAAATCGCTGGGTCAATGAAGGGGTGGTTGAGTGGTATGGTCATGTGCAGGATATGGCTGCTATCTATGAAGAATGCGATATTGTTTGTCTACCGTCATATAGGGAAGGTATGCCAAAAACACTACTTGAAGCTGCCGCTGCAGGTAGAGCAGTTGTTACTACGGATACCGTCGGATGTAATGAAGCTATAGTGGATCATGTTACAGGGCTTTTAGTTCCAGTAAAAAATACCGAAAAGCTTGCCGATGCGATAGAGACTTTAATAAACAACAAGGAACTAAGAATTTCGTTTGGTCGAAACGGAAGATTAATGGCCCAAGAAAAATACTCTATTGAGAATGTTGTTAATACAACCTATGACATTTATGCCGGCCTTTTTTATAAAGTACGTCCTAAGTGCAATACTATTCTCTAGCCTAATTAACATCGCGAATTAATTTTCTGTTACCTTAATTAACTGTAGGAAAAAATAATGGGTCGTAGGTCTATTTTGTTAACCGGTGCTACGGGATTTCTCGGTGGCGCTATTTTAGATAGTTTACCCTCGCTAGTGTCTTTATCAGTTTATGGTCGCACAAAGCCTAATACATTACGTTCTGAATTTTTCCAAGGGGATTTAACATCTCAAACTGACTTTTCAAACGCAGTTAGCGGAACTGATGTAGTTATTCACTGTGCTGCTCGAGTGCACGTTATGAATGATAGCTCGTCAAATCCACTTGATGAATTTAGAGAGGTAAACACCTACGGTACTATTAACTTGGCGAAGCAGGCGGCAGCAGCAGGTGTCAAACGTTTTATATTTATAAGCTCGATTAAAGTAAATGGTGAATCTACAGAACATGATTATCCGTTTAGAGCAGCCGATCAGTTTATACCAACTGACCCATACGGATTAAGCAAATATGAAGCAGAAGTTGGTTTACGCGATATAGCAGAGAATACGGGTATGGAAGTGGTCATAATTCGTCCCCCGCTAGTTTATGGTCCAGGCGTCAAAGGTAATTTTGCGTCTATGCTTAAATGGGTCAAAAAAGGTGTTCCATTACCGCTAGGCGGTGTTACAAGAAATAAGCGAAGTCTAGTCTCTGTTGATAATCTAGTAGACTTAATTGTAACCTGTATTGACCACCCCAAAGCAGCTAATCAAACCTTTCTTGTTAGCGATGAGCATGATGTATCCACTGCCGAGCTACTTTGTGAAATGTCTAGTGCTGCTGGCCGCCCAAATCGGTTAATTCCTGTGCCTGTCGCTCTAATGCAGTTTGCTGCTAATATTCTTGGAAAAGGTGCTGTTGTAGAGCGTCTGTTTGGATCTTTGCAAGTTGATATAGAGCATACAAAAAAAGTGTTAAACTGGTCACCCCCAATCTCCTTCTCCGAAGGAATTCGTCGTTGTTTTTACAAATAGAGTTGTCTTTTATATGTTAATGCGTTTTTTTGATATTGTTTTTTCTCTTATGGGTTTGCTTTTCGGCTTTCCTGTATTTATAGCTTTATTTATCATCGGCCTATTCGATACTGGCTCTCCAATTTTTAAGCAAGTGCGAGTCGGCAGGAATAAGAAACCTTTCACTTTAGTTAAGTTTAGAACGATGAAAGTTGATACGGTTTCAGTAGCCAGTCACTTAGCGAGTGCTTCAGCCATTACCCCTTTCGGACGTTTTTTGCGCCGCACTAAGCTAGATGAGCTGCCGCAACTATGGAATGTACTTAAAGGTGAAATGAGCTTAGTTGGTCCAAGGCCTGGCTTGTTTAACCAGCAAGAGTTAACTGACGCTCGAGATAAAAGAGGGGTATTTAAGGAGCGCCCTGGTATTACAGGTTTAGCTCAGGTTAATGATATTGATATGTCGACTCCAGAATTACTGGCGGAAACAGATGAAAAAATGCTGAATAATCTTACCGTTACTAATTACTTCAAGTATATAATAATGACCGTAGTTGGTAAGGGAGCGGGTGACCGGGTTAATCCAAACTAACTATCTAAATTATCTATCTTTTTTGATTGTAAAGCCAAAACCCTATCAGATAATCTGATGGTCTTGGGATCAAAGTTTGTTTTTAAGTTATAATCTATTGCAATATTATGGAGGAATAAATGGATTTTATGCAAATACTGTTTCGGCTGCCCAGAGCCCAGAAGCGGGTTGTTAGTGTTGCAATTGATACGCTTATTATCATAGTGTCATTTTTTGGTGCTCTGGCCGTTAGGCTTGATAGCTTTGCCGTGGTGTTTGATTCTCGTTATTGGTTGTTTTTACCAATTATCTGTACTGCAAGTATTTTTGTATTTGCTAAACTAGGATTGTATCGAGCGGTACTGCGTTATTTAGGCTTGCAAGCCTTGACCGCTATCGTTTCTGGCGTTGTTATTTCTACGCTGACAATTGTGTTAACTGCTTATTATGGTGGCTTAAGCTTACCTCGTACTGTGCCCATTATTTATGCTGCCTTTGCCATGGTATTTATCGGTGGCGCTCGAGTAATGGTGCGGGTGGCTTTTGGACATCAAATTAAAAGTGTCGGCGAAAAAGTGATTATTTACGGCGCAGGGGTGAGTGGTCGACAATTAGTTACCTCCTTGGCTCAAAGCTATGAATATAAGGCCATTGCCTTTGTCGATGATGACCCAACCTTACACGGCACGGTTATACAAGGTGTACACGTGCACTCTCCGTCTATCATCCGCAAGTTAGTGCGCGAATACGGTGCCACTAAAGTGTTATTGGCCATTCCAAGTGCCCCCCGTTCGCGTCGTAAGCAAATATTGTTAACCCTAGAGCCATTAGCCGTACAAGTACTAACTATTCCATCTACTAGCGATTTGGTCAGTGGTGATAAACTCTATTCTGATGTTAAGCAGGTCGAAGTCGAAGATTTACTCGGAAGGGATGCTGTGGCTCCACGAGAGAATCTTATGTCAGCAAACATTAAGGGTAAGGTCGTGATGGTGACTGGCGCTGGCGGATCTATAGGCTCGGAGCTTTGTCGTCAAATTCTTAAGTTTTCACCAAAAAAGTTAGTGTTATTCGAAATTTCTGAATACAGTCTTTACACCATCGATAAAGAATTGAAAATAAAAGCCGCAGCGCTGGGGTGTAACGTTGAGATCTTACCCACGCAAGGTACGGTACAGCGTGAAAAACATGTTTTAGCGGTGATGCAGTCATTTAAGGTTCAAACCGTTTACCATGCGGCAGCTTATAAGCATGTACCCTTGGTAGAGCAGAATGTGGTCGAAGGGGTAAGAAATAACGTTTTTGGTACCTATTATACGGCTCGCGCCGCTATAGCAGCTAAAGTTGAAACTTTCGTATTGATATCAACGGATAAAGCCGTCCGCCCCACCAATGTAATGGGGGCGACTAAGCGCATGGCTGAGTTGGTATTACAAGCATTGGATGAAGAAAGCCACAGCACTCGTTTCTGTATGGTTAGGTTTGGTAATGTATTAGGTTCATCAGGCTCAGTAGTACCTTTATTCCGCAATCAAATTGACAATGGCGGGCCAGTTACCGTTACTCACCCAGAAATCACCCGCTTTTTTATGACTATACCCGAGGCTTCTCAGTTGGTTATACAAGCTGGAGCCATGGGAGAGGGCGGTGATGTGTTTGTACTTGATATGGGAGCCCCAGTTAAAATCGTTGATCTAGCCTATAAAATGATCCACCTATGCGGGCTGAAGCCTAAAGATGATAACAACCCCGATGGTGATATAGCGGTTAAATTTACTGGAATGCGTCCAGGCGAGAAACTCTATGAAGAGTTACTTATTGGTGATGATGTAAGCGGCACAGCACACGAGCGTATCATGACAGCTCACGAAAGTATGTTGACTTGGGATAACTTAAAGCCAATTCTAGAAAGATTGGAAATGGCTTGTCACGCATATGACCAAGAAGTGATCCGTGAGATATTACTGACAGCACCAACAGGATTTAACCCCAGTGACGGTATTTGTGACTTAGTATGGTTACAAGACCATCAAGACAACAGTATGAACGAAAAAGTGGTTGCCTTACCAACTCGATCTTAGCACTGGCGTGCAAGTGATTTAGTCGTTTCTGCGTAGCAGTCTCGTTCATTGAGAATTATTCTGCTAATTTACATTGTTAAATAACAGGTTGAGCCAATTTAATTTTGTGCTCAACCTTTTTATACCTCATTTACTAGCCTCTGCAACCCTCAAAGTGTTTAAACCAATCGGTTAACTTACTTGATTGAATTTAAGTATATTTATTAGCTGTTACGGTGTTCAATAATGGAACTGAGCGTCTTCTTGATGTACGATTCTGTTTATTATCGATGAACACCCTGTACTAAAATTTAAAGGAACATTCGACTATGAAGGTCACCGTTTTCGGAATTGGTTATGTTGGACTTGTGCAAGCCGCGGTGCTTGCGGAAGTGGGCCATGATGTAGTTTGCATCGATGTGGATCAGAATAAGGTCGATAATCTTGAGAAGGGAATTATTCCTATTTATGAACCAGGGTTGACGCCCCTTGTTACGTCTAATTTTGAAGCGGGTCGGGTGAAATTTACCACAGATGCCAAAGTAGGCGTAGATCATGGTGATGTGATCTTTATTGCGGTCGGTACGCCGCCAGATGAAGATGGTTCAGCAGACTTGAAATATGTATTAGCGGTGGCTAAAACTATTGCTGAGCATATGCATTCACATAAAATTGTTATCAACAAATCTACTGTGCCTGTGGGGACTGCAGATAAAGTTCAGGCTCGTATTGCTGATACATTAACGTCGTTAGATAAGTCAGTTACCTTTGATGTGGTATCTAATCCTGAGTTTCTTAAAGAAGGTGCGGCGGTCAATGACTGTATGCGGCCTGATCGCATTATTATAGGTACTAACAGTAAATCTGCTGAGAAAAAGCTCAGAGAGCTGTATTCTCCATTTAACCGTAATCACGACAAAATCATAGTGATGGATATTCGCAGCGCCGAGCTGACCAAATACGCGGCCAACTGCATGCTTGCCACCAAAATCAGTTTTATGAACGAAATGTCTAATCTGGCTGAAGTCTTTGGTGCAGACATTGAGAACGTGCGCCGTGGAATCGGCTCTGATCCTCGTATCGGTTATCAGTTTATTTACCCTGGTTGCGGCTATGGCGGTTCATGTTTCCCCAAAGATGTGCAAGCGCTCGCTCGTAGTGCAAGTCAGGCTGGCTACACCGCTAAAATTCTAGAAGCAGTTGAAGCAGTTAACTATAAGCAGAAAGAAAAATTATTCAGTTATATCTCTGCTCATTTTAATGGTGATCTAAAAGGTAAGACCGTTGCCCTTTGGGGCTTGTCGTTTAAGCCTAATACCGATGATATGCGTGAAGCCTCCAGTAGAGTCTTAATGGAAAGTTTATGGGATGCCGGAGCCACGGTGCAGGCATACGATCCAGAAGCGATGGAAGAAACTCAGCGTATCTATAATGGGCGCACAGACTTACGTTTGATGGGCACTAAAGAAGCCGCCCTAGATGGTGCTGATTTCTTGGTTATATGCACAGAATGGCAAGCTTTCAGAGCCCCAGATTTTGATTTGATTAAGCAGAAATTAACCGAGCCATTGTTATTTGATGGACGTAACTTATTCGAACCGTCTTTAATGCAGGAATACGGATTGCATTACTACGCTATAGGTCGTGGTTTATCAGTTAAGGAAAGTTAATATGAGTCAGGTAAAAAAAGCAGTTATACCAGTTGCGGGATTAGGCACCAGAATGTTGCCAGCCACTAAGGCTATTCCGAAAGAAATGTTACCGGTTGTAGACAAGCCTTTGATCCAATATGTCGTGGCCGAATGTGTCGCGGCGGGCATCAAAGAAATTATTCTAGTCACCCATGCCAGTAAAAACAGTATCGAGAACCACTTTGATACTAGTTTTGAGCTTGAAGCGACTCTGGAGAAACGGGTTAAGCGTCAGTTGTTAGATGATGTGCAAGCCATATGTCCAAAAGATGTGACTATTATGCACGTGCGCCAAGGCGTCGCTAAAGGCCTGGGCCATGCGATTTTATGTGCACGTCCTATGGTGGGTGATAATCCTTTTGCAGTGGTCTTGCCTGATGTAATTATTGATGATGCTGCGTGTAACCCTAAGAAAGACAATCTGGCTGATATGGTGGCTAAATTCAATACCACCCGTGTCAGTCAAATTATGGTTGAAGCGGTTCCCGAGGAAGATGTTAGCAAGTACGGTGTGGTTGATCTTGAAGGCCACGAATTGAGTGCGGGAGAGTCTACCAAAATTTTCCAAATGGTCGAAAAGCCGCCGGTGGATGAAGCGCCTTCTAATTTGGCTGTAGTTGGCCGTTATGTGTTGTCAGAAAAAATTTGGGACGCGCTGGAATACACACCACCAGGGGCTGGCGAAGAAATTCAACTGACTGATGCCATCGTTGCTATGATGAGTGAAGAGCAGGTTGATGCCTATTACATGACTGGCAAAAGCCACGACTGTGGCAGTAAGCTTGGCTATATGAAGGCCAATGTGGAATATGCATTGCGTCACAAAGAAATCGGCGATGATTTCATGGCGTTTTTGAAAGATATCGTTAAGTAGTTCGCTTTTCTAAGCTTGACATAAAGGCACCCAATTAACGCGGCCAAAGCTGATGTAACGATCATTAATTGGCTAGTTAATTAGGTGTCTTTTTTCATTTTACCGAGGCGGCATCTTGCAGCTTTTCAACCATTCTGGTGCCAATCCCTTTAACGTTTGTCAAATCTTGCAAGGTTGAGAACTGACCGTTTTGTTCTCGATAGGCGACGATTTGAGCAGCCTTTTTGGCGCCAATTCCAGGTAACGCCTGAAGTTGTGATGCATCAGCTGTATTCACATTGATCTTCTGCGTATCGGCTTTCAATTGAGTTTTTGCGGTCTGAATTTTCTGCTGCAGAGTTTGCGCTTGCAGTGCTGGCGCACTCGCTACATAAATGGCACAGGCAACGATTAGGGTAGGTAAGTACTTTTTCATTGAGATTCTCCTTTCTCATAGTTGTTAATGGTGGTTCTATTCCATGCGTGCTGTGTGAGCACAATCTAAAAGTAGATCTAGCTCAGGGTAATGTAAAGTCTAGTTTTTCTTACTGGGGGGCTTGGAGAAGCTTGAAGATGTTGCAGGGGACATACTCCGCCTATAAAAAAAGCCCACCGAAGTGGGCTTTAGAAAACATTTATATGACTTACGCTTATAGACGCTCTAATACCGCTTGCGTGAAGTCAGTAGTACCATGTACGCCACCCAAATCACGAGTAGTGCGGTCACCTGATTCGATCACGTCTTTGAGGGCTTCACGGATTTTTTCGGCTTTATCACTCATCTGTAAATATTCTAGCATTTGAATAGATGCCAAAATTACAGACGTAGGGTTTGCCAAATTTTTACCAGCAATATCAGGCGCTGAGCCATGAACGGCTTCAAAAATTGCACAATCTTTACCGATGTTAGCACCAGGCGCCATGCCCAAACCGCCCACCAAACCAGCACAAAGATCAGACAAGATGTCACCGAATAAATTGGTTGTCACGATCACGTCAAACTGATGCGGGTTCATCACCAACTGCATGCAGGTGTTATCCACAATCATCTCTGTTGATTCAATATCTGGATATTTGTCAGCAATCTCACGGGCTACTTTCAAAAACAAACCAGAAGTGGATTTTAAAATGTTAGCTTTATGCACGGCTGTGACTTTTTTACGGCCTTCGCGACGAGCAAGCTCATAGGCGAAAGTAACGATACGCTCAGCACCTTCACGAGTAATTTTACTCATGGCTTCGGCTTCTGTGCCGTCTGCTGAAACGACTTGGCCTAAGCCAGAATACATACCTTCGGTGTTTTCACGTACGGTAATAATATCGATATCTTCGTAACGGGCTTTAGTCCCTTTAAAAGATAAAACCGGACGAATGTTGGCGTACAATTGAAATTTCTTACGTAGGCTTACATTGATAGAGGTAAAGCCTTCCCCTACTGGCGTCGTTAATGGTCCTTTTAACGTTACCTTGTTTTTTTCAATAAGATCCAGGGTTTCCTGAGGCAACAACTCACCGTGATTTTCCAACGCCATCAAACCTGCATCGGCAAAATCATAGGCGAAATCACAGCCTACTTTGTCGAGTATTTGAAGTGCTGAATCTACGATATCTGGACCGATCCCGTCGCCTTTAATAACGGTTATGCGTTGTTGTGTCATAGTCTTTCCTATTCGGTATACCCACAGCTTAGTTCATGCTGCGGCGATGGCTTAAAATTTTAGGGCGGCTTTATACCATTTTTTCAGTCTTTTTACCACGGATAACGCCATATGAATGGCTGTCTAGGTAAAAAAGTCGATTTTTATGTCAGGGCAGTTCCCAGTAACAATGGCTGTTAGCCAGGCCTTGCTGTTGTAAAGTGATGCTATCCAACTCAGTCAAGCCTAAAAACGCCAGCGCTTGTTGCTGGTAAGTAGTTGAATTACTGCAGGTTATCTCTTCGCCAAAAAAGCATTGTCGCGCTATTATGAGGCTCAATCCGATAATTACCGCCAGTGTTTTGGTCAACTTTTCCTGATCATTCAGATCCGGCAACAGCATATGACTGCTGATCGCTTGGGTAAAAATACTGGGTTGTTGCCAGGCCTTACACAACTTCAAAGGGTGGGTTAATAGGTTTTGTGCATTGCTAAAGTCAAACAGCGTTCTGATGTCGAAAAAATCTGCTGTACCTGTCGTCCACTGAGTGCGTGTTTTCAAGCTGGGCTGAGTGAATAGTCCGCTGCAAGTAAAGCAAGCTAAATTCGACGCCTGCTGGGCAATAACAGTGTTACCTAAGCTGGCAATGCTGGCGGCAATGGCGCAAGTGAGCTTGGTGAATTGGGTAAAGTTTTGCTGGAGTGGAAAGTAACTCTGGTTTAGTCGTAACAGCAACGCAAGTTCAATCAGCATGTTGTTGGTGCGCTCATAGCCATGCATCATTAATCCATGTTTAACTTGATTGACCGGTTGCTTATGACGGTTTGACAAGGTGGCAGTGGCTTTGAGATAGTCCCCAAAAGCGGGCTCATCACTGATTTTCATTGCAAGTTTGTCAATATCAACGTCACCGCTGTTTAATTGTTCCTGCACTTCCAATAACACCATTGGGGGTTTATCCAAGGCAAAATAGTCATCCTTGGGAGGCGAAAACTCGTCTCGCTCCAATAGCCACGCGTCATTCCACCAATTCAGCATTTGGTTAAAGCCATTGACCCCTTGGGGCGCAGAGATTCGCTTGATGTTTTGCTTTTCGATACGCAGTAACAAGGGTTGTTGACGTTCGCCAGAGGCTAATTGGGCGATCAATACACGGTTGTCAGACACGCTCAAGACCATTCCTGAGGTGTTATTTTGGGTCTTGAGTAAACTGCCAGGCGGGATCAAGCTAGGGTAATCAATTAATACACTGAGCATTTCTAGCCACGTCGGAGGGCAAGACTGCACTGCATTTTTCATCACCTCTCCGAAAGGACGTGCTTTAAAACGCTGATGGGAAGTACTGGCTACCGCGAGATAATGAGCAAGATACACGACTCGTTGGATCTTGCTCAGGGTTTGAGGCCATTTCCCCAAAGAGATGCTACCAATAAATAAGTAACGGGCAACAGAATAGGCATTCAGCCAAGTTTGCTGATTTACGCTGGCTAACATCTTGAGCAGTTTGATGTGTTTAAACGAGGTGGGAGTAGTGCCTTGTTCAATGTAATAGTCAATCAACTGCTGATTGCGTTCAGCGTAGAGGCTAATGATTGCACTCAATAATTGCTGACAACACAGATCATTAATTTTAAGTTGCTGACACAATAACGAGCAATATGCCAAGCTATTGAATGCAAGATTATGGGTAAAGCTATTTTTGGATTTATACAGTTGGGTTTGCGCCACGAACACATCAGGGAACTGTTTAAAACCCGCTAAAAATTGCTCACTTAATTTAAGCGTCTTGCTGATTTTGTCACTGTTGAGCGAGTTAGGGTCATAGGCATCAATATGCTGCGCTAGTGTATTAAATGTTTTGGCAACGGTATTGATAGGCATAGAGGCGCATCAATCCTTAAAATTGTTTGACGACATTAACGGTTCAAATAGGCTTGATAGGTGCCATCGCCCCAAGCGACCAAGGTGTTGTCTTCAAATAATAGTGGAGTGCATTCGTCTTGGGTGGTGATGCCATCAGATTGTTTATGCTGAGTGCGATAGAACAGCACTTGCACGTAGCCGTCATCCATTTTTTTGGCTTCGCTGATATCAGGTGGACCCATTAATTCTAAAATAGCATCACGTGGCGTGCCCATTTCTAACTTGGCTATTTGCACCGTATTAAATTCTTGGCGGTCTTCCCAGCCCATTTTTGACGTATCGTCAGGGTTGTATATGACTAATACCACAACGAAGCTTATATAGAGTAAGACCCCAAGGCCTATTCGTTTAACAACTTTGCTGTTCATAATTGAGCTGACGATCCGTAGTTAACAGTACAAATATTAATACCGCTATGGTAATGAAATTAGTGGCCCGATAAAAGACCACTGATCGCGAAAAGGGGTTTATTTGCCGAATAAAGCCCTTTTTATTTAGTTTAGAGCGTTTCAACCTGATAGCACGGGCTGTATTGACTGCCTGGCAATTTCATCCGTTGTTGCGCAACAAATGACTCCAACAGTGTGTCTAGCATAGCCATCAGCTTACTGTCACCATTGATGGTAAAAGGGCCATGCTGGCGGATCTGTTTGATCCCTTCGGCTTTCACATTACCCGCCACAATGCCAGAAAATGCCTGACGTAGCGCGGCGGCAAGTTCAGCTTTAGGCTGGGTGAAATGGAGATTAAGGGCCTGCATTGATTGATGAGTTGGAATAAAGGGTTTTTGAAATTCCGGCTCTATACTCAACGACCAATTGAATAGATAAGAGTCACCTTTTTCGCGGCGATGGGCACTAACCGATTCCTGCTTGCGCTTGATGGTTTGGGCGACTTTTTCAGGGTCATCAATAATAATTTCATACAAAGCTTGGGCCTCTGCGCCTAAGGTGGCACCGACGAATTTATCGATCGATTCAAAATATTCCTTACAGTGCACCGGACCGGTTAAGATAATCGGCAGTACCTGCTTACGATTATTTTCATGCAGCATTACACCTAGTAAATACAATAATTCTTCCGCCGTACCAACCCCGCCGGGAAAAATAACGATAGCGTGGGCTATTCTGACAAATGCCTCTAAACGTTTTTCGATATCGGGCATGATAACCAGTTCATTGACGATGGCGTTTGGTGGCTCGGCAGCGATAATTGAAGGCTCAGAGATCCCTAAGTACCTGCCCTGAGAATACCGTTGCTTGGCGTGCCCTATAGCTGCGCCTTTCATTGGCCCTTTCATTGCACCGGGTCCGCAGCCAGTGCAAATGTTCATTTCGCGCAAGCCCAGTTGATAGCCGACTTTCTTCGTATAGGTGTATTCAATTTCACCAATAGAATGTCCACCCCAGCAGACCACCATGTTGGGATCACTGCCTACTTTGATAACTTCTGCATGGCGCAGCATGTCAAATACAATATCTGTCAGTTGACGGGATTCAGAAATCTCGCCTTCGTCAAAGTGATATTTATCCGCCATATGTAAAATATCACGCAGCACAGCAAACAAATGTTCATGCACACCTTTGATCAACTTGCCGTCTACAAAGGCCACTGCTGGAGGATTAATTAATTCAATCTTCACCCCACGCTCGCGGCGAATTAAATTGACTGAAAAATCTTGGTAGGGTTCGAACATTTCTTCATAATTATCTTCTTCTACCCCAGAATTAAGCACGGCCAAGCAGCAATTTCTAAATAGATTATATAATTCCCCGTCCACAGACTGCTTGAGTTTGTCCACTTCAAATTGGGATAACTGGGAAAGCGTGCCTACTGGATTGAGTTGAATCGATGTCATATTTATACCTCTTGATAGGTTACTGGCGCGCCTGACGAGCGGTGTCGTAATCGTGCTCAAAATCACTTCTAAAGGGATTGATATCCAAGCCGCCACGTCTGGTATAACGTGCATAGACCGTGAGTTTGTCAGGTTTACAATATTGTTTGATGTCAGTGAAAATGCGTTCAACGCATTGTTCATGGAATTCGTTGTGCATGCGGAATGAAATTAAGTATCGCAGTAAGCTTTCACGCTCAATTTGATTACCTTGGTATTTTATCATCACGCTGGCCCAATCCGGTTGGTTAGTGATCAGGCAATTAGATTTGAGCAGGTTGCTCATCAGGGTTTCTGTCACTTGTGCTGGAAGTGTAGTTAAAGATTGGGGTGATAATTGATATGCGTCTATCTCGATATCTAGTTCATCAATACATTTACCGGCAAGATCGGCTATGGGTTGTTGAGAAAATTGTGCAGGCAGGATCACCTCAACTTTTACCGCTCCGCCCGCACAAGCAGATAGGTCGTTTTTTAGACGACGATGTAATTCGTGGCTAGAGGGCAGTCGAGTTTGGTTAAAGCTATTCAAATACAGCTTAAAGCTTTTCGATTCGATCAAATTTGGCGTATCGAAGGGTACGGTACAGCGTAACATTGCCACTTGCGGTTTGCCTTTACTGTTGAGCCAGGATAACTCGTAGCCATTCCATAAATCCTCTCCCCAAAAAGGTAGCTCGCCAGTCAAGCCGATTTCGTCACGGCTTAGACTGCGGGGGACAGCTTGCAGGAGCTCAGGCGCATAAGTTTGAGCATATTCAACTGCTTTCCCCAAGGAAAGCTGCGCGAGGATATTATTTTTTTCGGGCTTATCACCGGAAAGTTTTGTCATTTAAAGGTCTCAATAGATAAACTGTTTAAAAATTTGAATTATAAGAGAGTGTAGCCTGTGGGAATTCATTCAGCACTAGATAGATTTGTAACCGATTATATCCAAGCCCATCACGATGCATCCCAGCCTATGGTGCTTCAATTTGACCAAAACTGGCCATCTCCCTGTTATCAGCAACAAGGAGAGCAAGATGAATGGGTCCCTTGGTTGCCGGTTCGCCAAAATCAGCATGCCACCCTAACAGATTTTGAGCAAGCGCTGGATCTTAAAGTAAACCCGCAACTAAGCGAGTATTTTACCTGTTACTGGAGTGAAAATCTCAATGCCAAGACTCCAAGAGGAAACTTACAGCTGTTATTGCCATGGAATCAAGCTGATTTTGAAAGACTTCAGCAAAACCTGATTGGCCACGTATTAATGAAGCGGCGTTTGAAGCAACCCGAAACCTTATTTTTTGCCGTGACTGACGAAGATGATTTTTTCATATCCATCGATAATGCCTCTGGCCGCGTGATGTTGGAACAAGTGGGTTTGGAGCCAACTGAAGTCTTGGCTGAAAATCTAGTTGAATTCTTACAACAACTGCAGCCTCGGATTTAACCTAATCTGCTGGTTTTGAGTTTAAAACTTGCACTTGTTGCAGCAGGTTTTCTAGTTGTTTTTCCAGCTGGTCAACCCGCTGGCTCAGTGCAGTAAGCTGAATGTCGGGCGGGACTGATGGCGCTTCATGCTCGACTTCATCTAGCTTAATATCGGCAAATTGCTGGGGAGCATCATTCCAACGTCTTAGCACACCTATAATTTCGGGCAACGGCAAGGGTCTATTGGCGGATTTTTTAATGAGGGCCACTGAGGGCTTTTGCCCGTTCGACTGTATCTTACGGCACAGGTTGACGATGTAACTGAGGTTTTGAGACATGATGAAAACCGCTAAATTTTAGTGAATAACGCATATTATCAAAGTAAGTTATTATTTACTTTAAAAAATATTGTTTAAAATCAAAATCTTAAAAGTTGGCCTTATATTTGTATAGATCACAGTTAATTAAACACTGACATTTTTGAAAAGGAATAATAATGAAAAAATCGTTACTTGCAGTCGCCTTTATTTTACCCATCGCCCTGAGTGGTTGTGTTATCTCGGTAGACGGAGATGGTGATTCATCCTATCACTCTGACTGGGAAAAAAAGGAACAGAATAACCGTAGTTACATTGCTAATTTGACTACAAACTCGACGATTAAAAGCATCAGAAATCGGATGGGAACGCCTGATTTTAGTGAGTTGCATCAACAGCAAGATGACGAAATTCAAGTGTTGTTTTATCGCACTCAACGAGTCAAGGGAGACAGCGTCACCACTAAAGATGAATGTACACCTTTGGTGTTCAAGAACGGTTTGCTAATTGGCTGGGGCGAAGCTGCGTATAATACGCTCTAACACCCCAACCTAGATTTGAACTAATTATCTCAAACGGATGTTGAGTTGGTCGATCAGTTCGGCCCACTCGGCATCTTCTGCCCATTCGGAACGAATAAAAGTAGCCTGTGATTCAGACCAAAAGGACGCGTCTTCTAATCTAGTCGCAGGATCTAAGCCTGCGTGGGCCTCAAAAAATGCTTCCATCGACTCTTCGTCATGATCCAAACCTAATTGCATAAATAGGTCTTGCATAGAAAGATTGTCAGCTAACATAGTTGAACTTCTCCTTATTTTTGATTGTCGTCTTTATAAGTGCCATATTGAGTATACAGGTTTTTTCACATCCCATACGGTATGCCTAAAATAATTAACATTAACAACTTGTTAACATGCGGTTAAAATTTAGGTAGAGTAGCTAAAAAGTAACCGAGAGCCAATTATGTCCAATACTGCTGAACACTTAAACCCATTAGAACAAATCAAGGCGGTTTATCTGGCTGCGGAAGATTTAAAAATAGCCGCTTCCATACTCTATCAAGCTTATCATGATGATCCTTTATTTTTGGATATATTTGAAGCTGAAAGGGAAGGCTATGAGTCTCGTTTAAGGGGGGCAATTCGTGAAGAGCTGAACGCATTTTGGACGGCAAAACAACCCATGATTGGATTATTTGAACAAGGGCGTTTACTCGCAGTGGCTTGTTTGATTAGTCCCAATAGTGCTTTTGCACCTGGACGCTTTTGGCATTGGCGACTTAAAATGTTACTCACTGCTGGGTTTCTAGGCACCCGGCAAATGGTAGAAAAGGAACAACGAGTGCGGGAGCATATTCCTCATAAAACTTACCATATGTTGTCTTTTATAGGGGTTCATCCTGATCATCAACACCGAGGCTTGGGCCACGTTTTGATGAGTGCAATTGACAGCGTGATGTTAGAAGAGCCTGACAGTGAAGGTGTAGGTGTGTATGTGACCTTGCCCAAATGTTTGTCGTTCTTTGCTGATGGTGAATATGAAAATGTGGAAGAACTTAAAGTTGCACATATTAATGGTCAAATTATGTTCAGACCACGACCGAAGATTAATTCACTCCCTGCAGGTTAACCTACCCAGTGGTAACTCCTAAAATCACGGCGTGCGATAAGCGCGCTTTTTTATGTGCGAAATCTCTTACAAGTGTGTAGGTGAATGACGGAATAAAGGCTTACTACAAGGCGTACCAAATAGAATAACGCATTGTTATATATGTATTATTTAGTAGGAATTAGACTTTAGTATAATGCGTGCGTAAAAAAATCCATTTTTTACTATGGCGCGAAAAATAATTTCCTATATCTTTAATGGCGTCACAGGGAAATACGACGGGTCAGGAAGACATAAGGATAGCCCACGGACACATTCATTGGATGAACAAGTACGCTCATGAAGAGCAGAAATATGGAAGTTAAATCAAGGACGAATGCGAGGATCGCATTAGGGATAGACTAGGACAATCTCAGGATGAGAAATACTGTACGTTAGGATGTGCAGTTAAACAAGGATTAATGGAAAGGGACACATTCAGGACGAATGACTCACTTAGGATGAGTGAGATTAGAAGGAAAGGGGCGTATAAGGATGTAACTTGGGACGATCTAGTAGCGAAGGATAGCTGAGAGGGATGCTCAAAATTTTAAGGTGTGACAGTGCAAACTGCCACGCCTTTTCTCGTTTTAAAGCCGTAATTATAAATATCGCTTTATTTGAAGTTTTTGCTCATAGTTCAGTAAGCTCCACCGCTGTTTAGGGTATTTGCCTATTTGATAGAGCTTAATGATTCCCTAAGACTGTCAGTCAAAAACATTTAGCTTCGCCAGCAGCGGAACTGAAGGTACAAGCATAGCGCTGGTAAAGTTAATATTTAGCAATGCATCAATCCAACAAAAAGTAATCATTCTTCTTTATGCTCGAATGAGTATGTTGCAATATATAAAGATAATTTTTTCTGCATCCAAATTAGGTACCCCATTAACATGAACTCAGTTGTAATTGTCGGCTCTTCGGGCCATGCAAAAGTCATCATCGACATCGTGCAAAAAGAGGGTAAATATAAAATCGCCGGATTATTAGATCAATCCCGAAGTGTTGGTGAAGAAACGCTGGGCTACCCAGTTATTGGAAAGGAACAGGAGTTACCGGGGTTAATAAAGAGATATGGCATTGATGGTGCGATTGTCGCTATTGGCGATAATTTTGTGCGGGCTAAAGTTGTCGCTGCCATTAAAGACCTGTGTCCGGATCTTCCATTCGTATCCACGATCCACCCTAATGCATCTATTGGAACTGAGGTTTCAATAGGAGAAGGCACAGTGATCATGGCGGGGGCATCCATTAACCCATGTTCATCTATTGGACGATTTTGCATCCTAAACACTAATTGTTCACTTGATCATGATTCAATATTGCATGACTTTGCCAGTCTAGCACCAGGCTCTACGGCTGGTGGTAATTGCCATATAGGCCAATATTCAGCTATAAGTATTGGCGCGATTGTTATACATGGGATTCATATTGGTGAACACACCGTGATCGGTGCGGGCTCGTTAGTTAACAAACCTATAGAGTCATTTGTTGTGGCTTATGGGTCACCAGCGCTGCCGGTCCGAAGTCGCAAGGAAGGAGACAAATATCTTTGATTGGTGATGTTGTGGATTGTGTAGCGCTATCTAAGGTTAAGAATCGGCAGCTGTGCAAAATATTATCATTTAGCTAATTGCCCTAAGGTTGAATTCCAACCTTGACGTTTATATTTTCATATGCAATATTTCACATATGTCGAAAATGTTATGTGTTATTGATGGATCCCTGTAAATTTTATAAGTGTCTTGCCGATGTTTCCCGTCTGAAGTCTTTGTTGCTCGTATCTGAAGTAGAAGAGGCATGCGTTTGTGATTTAATGCAAGCACTCGAGCTTGACCAACCCCGAACCTCAAGGCACTTGGCTCAGCTGCGTAGGTGCGGAATATTGTTAGATGAGCGTCGCGGCAAGTGGGTTTATTACAAGTTGCATCCAGACTTGCCGCAATGGGCCCATAAGGTGATAAGGGATACCGCCAAACATAACCCTGACTATTTTTCTGGCCCTTTACAACGATTGAGAGCGTCAAAATTGGCAGCCTCTGCCTGCAGCTAATATAGGAACTAACATGAAAATATTATACATCTGTACCCATAACCGCTGCCGCAGTATTTTGTCAGAAGCAATAACCAACCAAAATGCAGCTGGGCTTATTGTTGCTAGAAGCGCTGGTAGTCAGCCCGCTGGGCAAGTACATCCCTTGTCACTTAGATACTTGCAAGAAACAGGCTATGCTATTGATGGGTTATCAAGCCAGTCATGGGATGATTTCGAGCAGTTCAATCCTGATGTGGTGATCACTGTGTGTGATTCCGCGGCAGGGGAGACTTGCCCGTTATATTTCACTCAGAGTATTAAGGTGCATTGGGGACTAAGTGATCCATCCAAAATAACAGGGACAGATGAACAGAAACATCAAGCATTCTTGGCATGCATAAGCGAAATCGCAGCTAGAGTAGAAGATCTTAAAGCTATTGCCAATAAACAATTAAAGGGGGATGCTTTACGGACTGCCTTGGCAGAGGTTGGCGCGAATTAATCTGCAAATATATCTGGGGTAAGCATACAGCTCATCTAATGAGAATAAAGCAACAATCTTTAATCGGTTGTTATCTTAGATCACACAATGCAATAGCTTGCTGGGCAACGGCTTAGTCAACGTAGGTTTATAGGAACAATAAATGGGATTATTTGAGCGTTATCTTTCAGTTTGGGTGGCAATAGCCATTGCCGTTGGAATCGTGATTGGAAGCATTGCACCGGAGTTTTTTTCGTTAATTTCTGGCTGGGAATTTGCCCACGTCAATTTAGTTATCGCTGGCCTCATTTGGTTGATGATTTACCCGATGATGGTACAAATAGATTTTTCTTCAATCAAAGATGTTGGCAAAAAGCCCAAAGGCCTGATACTAACCTTGATCATCAACTGGTTGGTTAAGCCATTCACCATGGCATTGTTGGGTTGGTTGTTTTTTAAAGGAATATTTGCCGATTGGGTCGACCCGCAAACTGCAAATGAATATATTGCGGGGATGATTTTATTGGGCGTGGCGCCTTGCACTGCGATGGTGTTTGTCTGGAGTCAACTGGTCAAAGGTGACGCTAACTACACACTGGTTCAGGTGTCTATTAACGATATCATCATGATCTTTGCCTTTGCGCCTATTGCAGGACTGTTGCTGGGTGTAACGGATATCACTGTGCCATGGGATACACTATTGTTGTCAGTAGTGCTTTACGTTGTGGTGCCTTTGGTGGCAGGTGTTATCACCCGTAAAGTGCTGGACCGAGCAGATGATCATTCCAAGCTAAATGGTTTTCTGGCCAAGATGAAGCCATGGTCAATAGTCGGCCTGTTAGCGACAGTGGTACTTTTATTCGGTTTCCAATCCGAAACTATCTTGGCTCAACCTGAAGCCATTGTACTGATTGCTATTCCACTATTGATCCAAACTTATGGTATTTTTGCCATTGCCTATTGGATTGCGAAGCGGATGAAATTGCCCCATAACGTGGCGGGGCCTGCCTGTATGATAGGCACCTCAAACTTTTTCGAGCTGGCAGTGGCTGTTGCTATATCACTATTTGGCCTGCATTCAGGGGCGGCGCTAGCCACAGTGGTTGGAGTCTTAGTGGAAGTACCTGTGATGCTCTCATTAGTGGCTTTTACCAATCGTACCAAGCATTGGTTTACTTAATAGACTTAGCTTTTTAACAAGTTATTTCTTTAGCCACTTGGCCAAGCCTTTTTGCAGCTCTTCAGCAATGATAGGTTTGGTCAGGTAGCCATCCATACCGGCAATTACGCATTTTTCTTCATCACCTTTCATGGCATTTGCTGTCAGCGCCACTATGGGAATATTGGGATCGAAATTAGCCTGTTGTGCTGCGCGAATTTTGCGGCTTGCCTCGTAGCCATCCATAATCGGCATTTGACAATCCATTAGGACGAGGTCGAAAGCCTTAGTGGCATTATTGAGTTGCTCGATAGCTTCTAATCCATTCGATGCCAACTCCACATGGCACCCCATATTTTTTAGCATCGCGAAGGCAACGGTCTGATTGATTGGATTGTCTTCAACCAGCAGAACGCGTGCGATATCTGCGTCAGAATGGGATGCATTGTGACGAGTAATCAAATCAAATGACTGCTTAACAGAGCGGCTTTGGATGCTAGTGCGATTGGACACCAGCACAATGGAGTTGATTAAGTCTAACGGCTTAACTGGCGCACTAAAGTAAGCATCAAAACCTACCTGTTGGTATTTTTTAGCATCACCTTTTTGACCATTGGGGGCAAGTACTATTAATTTTACCCCTGCGAATCTTTCATCGTTTTTGATAGCCTTAGCCAGTTCAGCGCCATTAATACCTTTGAGTTCAGCATTTATAATTGCTACGTTTATCGGCTTATTTAGCGGCTCACGAAGTGTCTTTAACGCCTGAGGCGCACTAGTGGTTTCTACTACTTCGATATTTCTAGCGCTAAGAATAGAGTTCAGAAATTTACGCTGTTCAGCATTATCATCCACCAACAAAATACGTAAACTAGCCAATTCTTTGCGACTAAAGATGTCGTTTGACGGAGTGTGGGTATGTTCAGCCGGTTGATAGCGTATGTAAAACCAAAACTCAGCGCCCTTGTGCCACTCGCTATTTAAGCCAATTTCACCTTCCATTAGTTTTACCAGTTGCTTAGAAATGGATAGACCTAAGCCTGAGCCGCCAAATTTACGGGTGGTAGAGGTATCTAGTTGATTGAATTTTTTGAAGAGATGGATTTGTTTCTCTTGAGGAATACCAATTCCGGTATCCTGGATACAAAAATACAGTTTGTTATTTTCCACGCAATTCACTTTAATTACGACCTTACCACGATGGGTAAATTTTAAAGCGTTACTAGTTAAGTTAGTCAGTACTTGCCTTATTCTGCCAGGGTCAGCTTTGATCCAGCGGGGCACAGAATCTTGCATTTCAAATACTAATTGTAAATTTTTATCATCGGCACGAATGGTAAAGGTATCTATGAAGGTGTTGAGCATATCGTGTAAATCGAAGTCGATACTTTCAATTTCAAGTTTGCCGGCTTCAATTTTAGAAAAATCCAATATGTCATTAATCAGCACTAGCAACGAATTTCCACTACTTTGTGCCAATTGGGCATAATGCCGCTGCTCTTCGTTTAAGGGAGAATTTAACAGTAAGTCGTTCATACCGATAATGCCATTGATAGGCGTGCGTATCTCGTGACTCATGTTGGCTAAGAACTCACTTTTGGCCCGACTGGCTTCTTTGGCGTTTTCCTCGGCGGCTTTTAGATTGGTTATATCTTGGAACGCGCCTCGAATGACAACTGAGCCATCATCGCGTTTTTCCGGATAACCCGCTGAGCGAACCCAGCGAAGATTGTTTTTTGCAGTAACAAACTGCAGAGTCAGGTCAAATGAAGCTCCGTGTTCTATAGCGTCATTTAACGCACTTTGTAATGTTGCCCTGTCATGCTCAACGTAATAGTTTATGGCTTTGTCTACTTCGACCTCACCACCAACAGGTAATTCATGGATGCGAAATACCTCTTGGGTCCAGAAAAGAGTGTCTTTTTGAACATCAAATTCCCATCCTCCAAGTTGCGCAATTCTGCCTGTGGCTTCGAGTAAGAAAGTACTGCGCTCTTTCTCCGCTTCAATGCCTCTAAGCTCAGAGATATCTCTGGCGACCAACAGAAAGCCTTCAATGTCTTTACCACTAGTAATGGGCGTAACGGTAAGTTGCACTGGGAAGTGGTGGCCGTTTTTATGTTCAAATACACTTTCGTATTCTTCCGCTATGCCGGTACTGGCCAAATAGGTGATAGCTCGAATATCTGCATCTATGGCTTTGTCTACTTTGAGACTGATGATCTGTGCATGGGCGACTAAGGCTTGGCGTTGGAAAAATAATTCTGGTGTGGTTTGTGAAATTACCGCATCTGCCTGATACCCGAGTAATTTTTCGGCCACTTTATTAAAGGTCAGAATCTGGCCATCCAAATCCGTAGCAATAATGATCTGATTGGTGCTGTTTAATATGGTTTTTTTCAGATTGTTGGTTTTCAACAACTGTAATTCTGATTCTTTTTGCTTGGTTATATTGCTTTCAATGGCAACAAAACCTTTTAATTCCCCATCTTCCAGTAGCGGCTGGGTGCTTAATCTTATCCAATATGGAGTACCGTTTTTAGCATAATTGACTATTTCGCAATTAAATCCCCGCTGTTCTTTAACCGACAGACCTAATGCTTCAATGGTCGATTTATCTGTTAGTGGGCCACTTAGCAATTCTAAAGGCGTTCTTCCAATAGCCTCTTCAAAGCTGTAACCACTTATTTCGGTAAAAGCCGGGTTGGCCCAGCGAATTTTGAGCTCGGGAGTGAAAATAATGATGGAATTGTCGGTTTCTTGCACCACACTGGCAAGAAATGCGTTTTTCGCCATGCTTTCTTGAAGTTTACGTTGGGTATTAAACTGGTTGGTAAGATCGTAACAAATACCGCTGAAAATCAACTCGCCATGACTGTCACGGATCACCCTTCCCACTGATTGCAGGTATTTTTCGTTGCCTTTGGCGGTGGTTATGCTGAAAGTGGCTTCGTAACAATCATCTTTATTTTTTGCTTGGTTAAATTCATTCAGTGCCATTTCACGATCTTCGATCTGAATGTAATCGCTCCAGTCACTCAAATCGCCACTAAATTGGCTCTGGTCAAGTTCATAAAGACGACACATTTGTTCGTCCCAAGTCAGCAATTGGGTTGAGAAGTCGTACTGCCAGACACCAATTCCAGATTGAACCGCAATTTTATAGCGTTCCAGTAAATTGGTGTTTTTCCGCTTTTCTGCGTGCAGTATCTGCGCGGGCAGCAAGCTAATCAAAGCTGTGCAACCTTGAATATTATCAATAGGATCAATGACTACCGATACATAGTGCGTGTTGTCCTTTGCATCGGTTAGTTTGACAGGGTTGCTATCTTCAAGGTTTACAGACGCCGTGATAGGCGGATGCGTGAGGATGCTGGTAAGCTGTTGGCGGATAGCTTTGTTGTTGAAAAAGTGCAAAAAACTATGCCCAACTGAGTTTTGCTGTTGTATGCCAAGTAACTTACAGGCTGCAGCATTGATAAAACAGGTCTGGCCTTTGCGGTCACAACTGAGCATAGGAATAGAGCTATTGCGCAAGAATGGATCTTGAAACTCTCCCCGTACGGGCAAACTATTGTCTAATTCTTTGCTCATTTACTATTCCAACAGCTTTACAAATTGGTAACTAATCGATTTGTTAATTACAATACCTCAAATTGTTTAGTAGAGATAATCGTTTGTCACAATCTCGGGTAGAAGCCCCGCCATTTAAATTGTCATTCCTAATGCCACAGTATTGGCCTATATGGTTGAGTATAGGTGTTTTATATTTTATTTCATGGTTGCCATTCAAAGTGCAATTATATATTGGCAAGGGACTGGGTTGGATATTGACTAAATTGGCCAAGAAGCGTGTGCTGGTGGCTAAGCGTAACCTTGAACTGTGTTTCCCAGAAAAAAGTCAACAGCAGATAACTGAACTACTTGACGCCAATGTTGAGCATGCGGGTATGGCGATATTAGAAACCAGTATGGGCTGGTGGTGGCCAAATTGGCGAGTTCGGGCCTTGAGTGAAGTTGAAGGTTATGAGCATGTGCAAGCTATTTTGGACAAGGGCAAGGGAGTATTAGGTTTAGCAATACATAATATGAACCTGGAAATGGCCTGCCGGGTGGCTGGATTGCAGCATCCCTCAGTAGCATTCTACCGTAAGCACAATAATCCGCTTATGGAGTATATGCAGTACCGAGGCCGTGCTCGATCAAATAAATATATGATCCATAAGCGCAACGTTAAAGGTTTGATTGAGGCCCTTGATCAGCAAGAAGTCTGTTTCTATCTGCCGGATCAAGATTACGGCAAAAATCGCAGTGAGTTCGTCCCCTTTTTTGCCGTACCTGAGGTGGCAACCACTAAAGGCACCTTGCTGTTTGCCAAAGAGGCTAATTGCGAAACGGTATTCATAGTTCCACTGCGCACCAAAGATGGCTATAAAGTAAAATATTTGCCTGGGCTTAAGTCTTTCCCCTCAGGTGACGATAAACTAGATATAGCGCGAATAAATAAAGCGATTGAAGAAATGGTTGAAATCGCTCCTGAACAATATTTATGGATGCACAAACGGTTTAAAACACGGCCGAATGACAGCGATCCTTCGTTATATGATTAATAGATAAGCACATATTGGGGCTTGAGTAGTAATGAGCAAACGAACTTCTAACTTTCTGTTTTGGGCAAGGCACATCGGGCTAGCGTTAGCGCTGATTATTATTGCTGCGGTGTTGCTGAACTTGCAGCAATTTAATATGTCCAGCCCTAAGCCTGAAGGTGAATCACAGCAGAAAAGTGTTTCGCAAGGTATGTCTGAATTTTATGCTGCTTATCGGATGTCTTCGAGCAAACCCTTTGAGGATGATATCGGTGATTTTGTGATGACTGTCAACCCCTCTAAAGTTCCTTTGGATAACCGTTTAAAGAATATGGAAAGTATTCAGAATCCAATATCGAATCGCTGGGTAGGTGAGCACAAATACCGCAGTTTTCGGGCCGGAAGTACAGTAAGAGAAGCCATTACTAATTTTGCACAATCTGAAGGGATGCAGCTTCTATGGGAATTGGATAAAGACTTTATCATCAAGAACCAATTTCAATTGGATAACACAGTGGCAGGTTCATTGGCTAAAATTGCCAGGGCTATTGATGGTAGTTTTGAAGGTGAGGTGCAGGCTTTCATCTGTCCAAAGCAGCGTTCATTGATTATTACTGAAAATATAACAGAGTACATTTTAGAAAACTGTACTCTGTTATAAGCTTGCTCATTGATTTGGCAAGAAAGTTTGATTCCAAATAGTTGATACATTTTGTTGGTGATCACTAAATTGATCTCGTGATATCAAGTTATCTTTGCCCAACAAGGCTTGTCTGTGTGCGCTGTTCCGGTAGTCTAAATAGGCTGCTTTTAGCTGGGTTAAGGTTAGATTATCAATCACCCCAGCCATTTCTAAATCTTCTAATATGCGAACATTGTCAGACCAGCGACTAAGTTGATTAAACTCAAAAGTGTAGGCCAGTACCCAGTATTGGACTAGAAATTCAATATCGGTGATGGTTCCGGTATCTTGCTTAACATCCAGCCATTGCTGATTACCTTTGTTTAAATGGCTGCGCATTTTCGTTCGCATATCCTCCACTTGTTGTTTTAGATCCGCCTCTACTCTGTTTTTACTCAGCACTGTGTGACGTATTTCATCAAATTTATTGATAAGTTCAACAGTGGCATAAACCAAACGAGTTCTGACCAAGGCTTGATGTTCCCATGTCCAGGCTTGGTCTAGCTGGTAGCGCTCAAAAGCTTGAATGGGACAGACTAACAACCCGGCATTACCGGAAGGGCGCAAGCGCATATCCAATTCATACAGTTGACCTGACGGGGTTTTAGTCATAAACAGATGCATGATGCGTTGCGCCAGTTTGGTGTAAAACTGCCCAGACTCAACGGATTTGTTGCCGTCTGTCATGCTCGACGACGGACAATCATGTAATAACACCAGATCTAAGTCTGAGCCATAGCCCAGTTCAATTCCCCCTAATTTACCGTAGGCCACGACAGCGAATTTCTTGTCTTGATCTGAGGTGCCTTGAGGAATTCCGTACTTTTGCTTCATTTGTTGCCACGCCATATTAACGACTTCGCTAATAATTGACTCAGCCAAGTAGGTTAAGTGATCACTCACCTGCATGACCGGCAATGCACCAGTGACATCCGCCGCAGCAATTTTAAGCTGTTGAATTTGCTTAAATTGGCGCAAGGTTTCCATTTGTAATTCTAAATCGTCCGGCTCAACTCGTAGCAATGCTTGGCGTAACTCCGGTGCATATTCATGTAAATCAGTGGGATGATAAAGATGAACCGGGTTGAGTAACTCATCAAGCAGTATCGGATAGCGGGCAATTTGCTCCGCTATCCATGGGCTAGCATGGCATAGTCGAATTAACTGTTTCAGTGCGCCACGGTTTTCCAATAGTAATTGAAGGTAAGTGGTGCGCAGTAAAACAGCTTGTAAAACCGCTAGGACACGGGCAAATGAAAGGGCTGGGCTGGTTGGATTTTCTGGCTGATGCTGTGCATAGCTTTGTGAAATGTGATGCAAGACTTGTGGGATCAATAAATTCACTGCATTTTCGGCTTTTGCCGATGGCCGCTTTTTATTCATAAACTGCTTAAAACTGATTATCAGTTCGGCTATTTCGATGGCTTCTTGCTCAGCGACATGCTTGCTAAGTAATGGTTGAATTTCCTCAGCCGTAAAGGGCAATAACCACGCATCTTGAAAATCACTATTATCGAGACTTTCATTATCATCCTCAGAGTCTGCAGAGCCGCCTATCAATAATTGAAAATGTTGGTTAATAGTTTGGGTATGCTCTGCCAGTTGGGTGTTAAATTGAGCATAGTCGGCGTATCCCATTACTGCACATAACCTTTGTTGGTCTAACTCGTCTTCCGGCAACACTTGGGTTTGTTGATCATCGAACTGCTGCAAACAATGTTCAACTTTTCGTAAGAATAAGTAACTGGTGATGAGGGTGTTTTTGTCATCCTCCGGCAAAAGCTCAAGCTCAGCTAAGGTCTGCATCGATTTGAGTAAACTGGTTTTCTGCAAACGGGGCTCACGTCCACCCTTTATCAACTGAAAACTTTGCGCGATAAACTCCACTTCGCGAATACCGCCTGCGCCCAATTTTATATTGTTAGTTAGGCCACGACGTCTCACTTCTTGAGTGATAAGAGACTTCATTTCACGTAACGAGTCTACCGCTCCGTAATCGATGTAGCGTCGGTATACAAAGGGTTTTAGTATTGCCTTGAGCTCGTCCGAGTAAGCACTTTTATCATTTAGCACTCTGGCCTTCACCATGGCATAACGCTCCCATTCCCGTCCTTGTTCTTGATAATAATCTTCAAAAGCTGCCATGTGCATCACCAGTGGCCCGCTTTCGCCAAACGGGCGCAGGCGCATATCTACTCTAAAAACTCGGCCGTCTTGAGTGGTTTCGTGCAATACGTTGATCAAGCGTTGCGCGAGTTTGGTGAAAAACTGTTGATGTTCGATGGGCTTGCGTTGCCCGCTTATTTCACCATTGGCGGGATAGCAGAATATGAGATCGATGTCAGAGGAAAAGTTTAATTCTTCGCCGCCTAACTTTCCCATGCCTAAAATCAATAATGGCTGAGGTCCAAATTCTCCCATGGGCTGTCCATAGCGCTCGCAAAGATGCTTATATAGCCAATTATAGGCGCCACAAATCAATGCATCGGCCAGATTGGATGTGTGTAAAAGGGATTGCTCAATGGTCTGCAAGTTGAGTAAATCTTTATAAGCTAGCGCCATCATATGAAGGTTTCTGAAGCGCCTTAAATTGGCCATTAGCTCATCTTGGGAGGAAAGGGGGGTAATCTGTGTATTTAACAGCTGAGCATAATCATCAGGGTTGACTTGGGTTTCGGCAATGGTCAATAGGGGATCGATTAGCTTGGGATCGGATAATAGACGCTCGGCAATAAAGTCGCTTAGCCCTAACACGGTTTTCAAGGATTGTGATTGGCTCGACTCGTTGTTCCACTGAGGGCATTTTTCAATCAGACGTTGCCAATAAAATTCAGTTTTTGCATTGAGTTGAGAAACCGCGTTTGTCATCGTATTTATTTTACCTTAGGTGATCATCTTTTTTTAATGCTATATCATACCGGCATACAATCAATGATATATTAGCCAAATACTATTCAATTTTGTTAAATCATTCTGGACCGACTGTTTATGGAAGCGTTAGTTAATTTAATACCGCGCTCAACTGATCTTTGGTATTTCCTTGTCATCGATATTGTCATCACCATCAGCTTATTATTTACGCTGCGTTTAATCTCTGGGAAAATGGCCTCAGTTAGCACCTCTGATGAGCTTTGTGCACAAGATAACTTTGCCTTTGGAGTCAGTGTTGCAGGCAGAATGCTGGCACTATGTATCGTATTGTCTGCCGCCGCGGCGAATGCTGATCAAACCGATTATGTGGCAGCGGCGTTAAGTGTATTGCTGTACGGATTGGTTGGTTTACTGCTAATCAAAGTTGGCCGTATTTTACATGATAAAATCATTCTTCATCGGCTCGACAAAGAAGCATTAATTAAAGATCGAAATACAGGGATAGCATTGGTCGATTCTGCAAGCTCAATAGCTACCGCGCTTATCATCAGTAGCATAATGTCTTGGGTTAAGGGCACAGATGCTAATGCGCTTTTTGCGATCTTTTCCGGTTTTATCGTCACTCAAGCGATTTTGCTTTCCACCACTCGTATTTATGAGCGTCGTTTCAAAGATGGCAATCAAAGTGGCTCGTTTCAACGCTCGTTGACCAAAGGTCAAATGGCGCTGGCTATTCAGCACTCTGGGCATTTGCTCGGCACTGCTATTGTGGTGTCAGCGGCCAGCAACATGCTGATCTATAATCCAGTTGGCTATGTAAGCAATCTCACCGGTTGGTTAATTATAGGTATGGCCTTCAATATACTTTTAGTCTTATTAGTCTGGGTTGCTAAACGCTTAGTGTTGGCCGGATTGAATATCGCTCAAGAGGTTTATCAGCAACACAATGTAGGCGTGGCGAGCATCGAAATGGCGTTGAGTGTTGGGGTAGCGCTGATTGTAAGAGGTCTGGTGATTTAGATAAGCGACCAAGCCATATAGACACCTTATTGCTGTTGTTGGATGCGTTTTAATTCTTCAGCAGCATAAGCTTGATGCTCGATGGGCAATGCCTGTGTACCGGCAACAATGCTTAATTTGTGTTGGCGAGCCTGTTTTTTTAACCACAGTTCAATCTTCAAAGCTTGTGAGTGAGAGCCAACCTTAGCGGCAAACTTTAACGACAAAGGGCCCTTACCTTTTAGGGCTCGTGCACATAACTTACCGTTACTACTATGCTCAGAAAATCGTCGCTCCAAATCAGTACAAATTCCGGTGTAAAGACTGCCTAGCTTATTTTCAACCATGTACAGAGTCCAACTCTTTGCTTTCAAATCAGTTATCTCCATTGAGTCACAGCAAAGTGGCGAATTTTATCAGTTTGCCAAGTGATATTACTAGTGAAGAAATGGATGCTTTTAACTTGTCTTCGACGTTTTAGTCACTTTCTGCCCTGTAATGTAACTGTTTATTAGAGGGCGGTTTAGCCCTGTAACCTAAGATAATTAGTATTATCTGCCCAAGCCGGTCTGCTGGGAAATGTAATAGTGCCGCCACTACAGCAGATAATTTTAAGGAGTTAACACTCCAAGGCGAGAGAATAAAATCAAGCTTAACTGTCAGGATATTTTACATATTCTACTTTACTGGCCAGTCATGAATTCGCAACTAGCTGATAATCTAAGAATATTATAATACGGCATTACAATTGCTTAATAATTGAACAGTAAAGGTGTATTTTACTCAATTCGTAGTTATGAAAGTAACTATCGTTGTATTCACAGTATAGGGAGATAAATAAATGAATAAAAAAATAGTAAAAAATATTAGCTCTTTGCTTTTGGCAGGAACGCTAGCGTTATCATCTAGCCTAGCCTCCGCAGCTGCAATATTAGTAGTAGATGAAGGTGGGCGATTAAGCTCTGGGGGATGGACTGATTTATTTGAAAATACCTTTGGTGATACATTAACGGTTATTAATAGCTGGGGTGGTGCACCTACTGACATGTCGGCTTTCGATGTCGTTTGGGATGGAGGGTTTTTATCGAATCCAGGCGTGGCAGTTGCGCAAAACGTTATTAATTTTGTTAACGGCGGTGGTGGCTTCTACGGACAAACTGAGCGACCTTGTTGTGAAACTCACAACGATTGGGTGCAAAGTATTTTTATCGAACTTACCGGTGACACCGCCATGATGTTCGGTGGCGCAGGAGATTCCCCTTCTAATGCTACAGGTACTTTTTTAACACCTGACACTACAATATTAGTTGGACCAAATGATATTCGTAATACTACTTTTGATATAGATGCACCAGGACAGTTGTTTGTTTCTGATCCTGCAAAAGTATTTGCTGCTCAGGTAGCTGCTGATGGCTTCAATATTGGGGTAGCCTATGCAACGTCCGATCTAGTTAACAATGCTGGTCGTATTGTAACAATCAGCGATATTGATTGGCTCTCGGGTATATCGAGTGATGAAGCTCTTGCACTGGAAAATATTCGTTCGTTCTTGTTAGCTGGTGAATCCCTTCCTCCTGGTTGCGGTCAAAACCCTAACTTGCCTGAATGCCAAAATCCGGGAATTCCAATGCCTGAGCCATCTACCCTTGCGGTGCTAGCATTAGGCTTATTTGGATTTCGTATGGCGTCACGCAAAAAAAGTTAATTTATAATGTTAACTGATAAGCATAAAGGGGCTGTGATTTTAACAGCCCCTTTTTTATACTGAGTCTGTTTATAAATAGACCCAGCACTTAGATATCACTAAATATTAGTTAAACTCCAAACTCAAACTAACTTTGATTAAAAATCGAATTTCAGTGTACAAGTGTACGCTGAATAATTACACTTAGGTCCTGTTAGTTAATAATCCATGAGAAGACACAAGTGTCGAACAAAGATCTATCTACACAATCCGCCTTACCTGTAAAAGGCTATACCCTGTTAGAAGAAGTGATGAATGCAGTGAGTCATGGATTGGGCCTGATATTTTCCATAGTGGGTACGGTGTATCTGCTTATGCGCAGTGATTCGACTGTTGCGATGGCCTCGTCTGCTATATATGGGGCCAGTTTAACCATCATGTTTTTCTCATCAACCATTTATCATTCTGTCACCGGACTAAAGGCTAAAGGTTTTTTTAAGCTAGTTGATCATAGCGCCATCTATGTGTTGATTGCAGGCACTTATACCCCTTTTTTGGCCGTGAGCATCGGAGGTTGGATTGGCTGGACATCCATTGCTGTAATATGGTCAATCGCCTTGTTCGGGGTGATATTTAAATGTTTTGCCCAGCACCGCTTCCCCAAGCTGTCCCTTGTGACTTACTTGGTTATGGGCTGGTTGGCGGTTATTCTGATCTATCCTCTGTATCAGTCCGTTGCTGGCTATGGTTTGTTATTGCTTGTGGCGGGAGGCCTATGCTTTAGTATCGGGGTAATATTCTACATGCAAAAAGCTGTGAAATTTACCCATGCTATTTGGCATTTATTCGTTATTGCAGGCTGCGCTTGTCATTACTATGCTATTTATTATTTCGTGATTTAATTCAGTTGTTTAACAATTCAGCAGTTCTAACTTAGCCGCGCAAATTTCATTATTGTTGGTATAATTCAACGCAATACAGTTATTTAAACGGAATGACTCAATGAAGTTACCTGATTTTTCCGCCTCCAGAATTCTGGTGGTCGGCGATGTAATGTTAGATCGATACTGGACTGGCCCCACAGGCAGGATCTCTCCAGAGGCGCCTGTTCCTATCGTAGCCATTCAAAATATCGAGGACCGTCCTGGTGGTGCAGCCAACGTGGCGATGAATGCTGCTGCGTTAGGTGCCAATGTCACTTTGATTGGTCTAACCGGTCAAGATGAGTCTGCGCAGATTTTGCAGCAAAGACTCTCCTCTTTGGGGGTCGTCTGTGATTTTTGTTACACGCCTGGTTTCGACACTATTACCAAATTGCGGGTACTGAGTCGCAATCAACAATTGATCCGCTTAGACTTTGAAAAGAGCTTTGCTGGGGTTGACAAAACTCCAATGCAAGAGCGTTTCGCCCAACAACTAAAAGATGCTGACTTGGTGATATTATCTGACTACGCCAAAGGGGCGCTTAGTGATATCCAGCCTTTAATTCAGTTAGCCAAGCAACATAATGTACCTGTGATCGTGGATCCCAAAGGTAGTGATTTTGAAAAGTACGCAGGGGCCACTTTGCTTACACCTAATATGGGTGAATTTGAAACTATCGTTGGCGAGTGTGCCGATGAAACCACACTGGTTTCACATGCAAATGCAATGATCAGCCGTCTCGATTTACAAGCATTGCTAGTAACCCGCTCTGAGAAGGGCATGACCTTGTTGCAAAAAGACCAAGATGAAGTGCACTTGCCTGCCAAAGCGAAAGAAGTGTATGACGTCACTGGAGCAGGGGATACAGTGATTTCTACCTTAGCGGTGGCGTTGGCCTCTGGGTGCAGTTTAACTGATGCCAGTGCTTTGGCGAACGCAGCAGCAAGTATAGTCGTAGGTAAGTTGGGAACTTCCACCGTCAGCTTCACCGAACTCAGTGAGGCCGTTGGTCATGTTAGTCAGTTTGGTCGAGGCGTCATGACCCAGCAACAGCTCGCCATAGCGGTGGAAAGTGCCAAGCGTCGAGGTGAAAAGGTGGTTATGACCAATGGTTGTTTCGATATTTTACACGCCGGACATGTGTCCTATCTACAAAATGCCAGTACCTTGGGAGATAAGTTAATTGTGGCGGTTAACTCTGATCAATCAGTACGGGCGTTAAAAGGGCCTGGCAGACCAGTTAATAATGTGTCTCGACGTATGTCGGTACTTGCAGCTTTAGCCTCAGTATATTGGGTGGTAGAGTTTGATGAAGACACACCAGAGAGGCTAATAAGTGAAATATTGCCTGATATACTAGTTAAAGGCGGAGACTATCAAATCCATCAAATTGCGGGAGGCAAGCAGGTCATCGCTAACGGTGGTGATGTCAAAGTACTGAACTTTGAAGATGGCGTTTCAACAAGCAGTATTATTAAGAATATTGTTGAAGGGACAGATAGATAAACAGCAGCGAAAGCAAATAAAGCCTGAACTTAGTCTGATTTAACTAAGTTCAGGATTGCAATTTTTACTTATATATTAGATACGCGTTTCTATTTCCCTTGAAACACATGAACATCCCGTTGTGGGAATGGGATAGTGATGTCATTTTCATCAAATGCATATTTTACTTTTTCAAATAAGTCATAATGCACCGCCCAATAATGCTCACTCTTCACCCAACTACGGGTTAAAATGTTTATCGAGCTATCGGCATGGGCAGAGACAAATATCTCGAAGCCAGGCTCTTCTAAAACCCGCTCATCCGCAGTAATAATCTCCCGCAAAATTGCTTTAACTTTCTTGATATCATCGCCATAACTGATGCCAAAGGTCACATCGACGCGTCGTTTTTCTTCGCAAAACAGGTTAGTTACGCAGCCATTTGATAACAGTGAATTGGGGATCACCACACGCTTATTGTCTAATGTAAGAATAATAGTGTTGAAAATCTGGATCTCTTTGACGCGGCCCAAGAACCCTTGGGATTCAATAACGTCTCCGGCTTTGAAAGGTTTAAAGAGCAGGATCAATACGCCGCCTGCGAAATTGGCCAAACTACCCTGCAATGCTAGGCCAATGGCAAGCCCAGCCGCACCCAGCATAGCGATAAGCGAAGCCGTCTCAACCCCAATCATAGAGGCAAACACGATAATCAACATTAATTTTAAAATAACACTGATAATACTGTGCAGAAACTTGCTCAGGGTGACATCAATTTTAGCCCCATCCAATGCTTTATCGACGCCTTTGAGCATTACGCCTATCATCCAAAATCCGAGGAACAGAATGACAATGGCTAATAGCAGTTTTGGCCCGTAGGTCATGCCTAATTCAATACTTTTTTCGGTGATCATTTCGATCGTGTCCGAACCTTGTTGCAGGGTCTCGTCCATTTTATTGCCTTTATGTAATTAAAACTGGTTTGGTTATCTAGCGGGAAAAGCTCAAGCAACCGGTGACCGTCAGACAGAACGTAAGCCGACGTGTGCATAGCTCAGCCATGTCCAAGTATATACCAATGTTGCCGGAGATTAGCGTGATGATTTGCTCTTAGCACTATACTTTGGTCTAAATAATCCGATGGTATGGGGCGAATTATTGGTTTTTTTTAAAGCATTATATTTGCGCACAGACTCGCTCCTCGTTAAGCTACGCTCCTTAGATTATTAAAGGCACGCAGGGTGACATTACGCAATGTATAAACAATATTATGGATTAACATCGAAACCTTTTCAGCTCACGCCTGATCCTAGCTTCTTTTTTGCCAGTAAATGGCATAAAAGGGCCATGTCGTATTTGCAATATGGCTTGTCACAGGCGGAAGGTTTTATTGTTATTACCGGTGATATCGGGACCGGAAAAACCACCATTGCCAATAGTCTGCTAAACGATATTGAAGATGACATAGTCGCGGCGCAAATCGTAACCCCTAAATTGTCGCCTGATGAACTGGTCAAAATGGTCGCGAGTAAATTTGAAATAAACACCTTGAATAAAACCAAAGCGGATATTTTAAAGGACCTTGAAACCTATTTATTTCAATTACACCAAACGGGACGCAGGGCCTTATTGATTGTAGATGAGGCGCAAAACCTGCCTTTGGAAACCATTGAAGAATTGCGAATGCTGTCCAATTTCCAAGAAAAGGGTAAACCACTTCTGCAGAGCTTTTTACTCGGTCAGGAAGAGCTGCAGCCGATTCTACGCGCCCCTAACATGGAGCAGTTCAGACAACGGATAGTAGCGTCTTGCCACTTGGCCCCCTTAACGGCTGATGAATGCAAAGAATACATTGAGTATCGTTTGCACCATGCAGGTCTAGTCAACGACTCTCTTTTTACCGATGGCGCTTTTGCCAAGATTTACCGATTTACCAATGGTGTACCACGACGGATCAACACCTTGATGGATAGGATATTGCTATATGGATTCCTAGAAGATTTAAAAATTCTCGATGAGCAAGCCGTAGACAATGTTACCGCTGAAGTATCTGAAGAGATGTTTAGACCTGAAGAGGGAACAGGTACCACGCCTTTACCCGCTGCAGGACAGCCCCAAGCTGATCCACAGCTAGCCCCAGAAGCGGCGGGTGTGATGTCAGAAATGACACCTGATGGGCGGGTCAAAGATGTGCAATATTATAAGACCATGTTGAATGAATTAACTGATGCGTTAGATAATGCCATCAGCCATAAGATTAAATTGACCCGTTACATAGACAATTTATTGAAGAAAAAATATAAAACCTATGTAAGATTGAAATCGGATGATTAACCTTTCTGTTTAGCGTTTTTTAATTAATTGATTTAGCTAATAAATATTATAAATCTGCCGATAGTTATATTTGTTGAATAAAATATGAACTATTTGGAAGTGATCCGCTCTAACTTTTTGCGGGTATAAAGTTTACCGAATAAACTTGGTAGGTGTAGCATGAGACGATTTAAAGCAGTAACGCAAAGTGGCAGTCAATTAATTGAGCGTGGAAAAAATCGACGTCAGGCTTACTTTCCTGGTAAATACATTAAAGAAAGCCTGATGTTTTTGGGCGTGCTCTTCATTATTAGTGCACTGTATTACTATTAAATAACATGAGCTTATTTAAAACGATACTGCGCATTGATTGTGAATCTTGTCGATGAGAAATCTCGGCTTAACACTGGAGAGTCCCGCTCGGTAAACTGTAAGCCTATCCGAGTAGAAAATCTTTGTGTTACCTGATAACGATAGTTTAACGAGCTCGTCCAAGTTTTATCATCATCACTGCCCACTCCTTCCACATCACGAGCTACTTGAGAGTAATTATTACTCCAAGAAACCGATGAGCGTCTCCCAAACCGCATACTAAGGGATAAATTCGTACTGAAGGTTGACTGGGTTCTATTTGATTCTACAAAGTCAGTTTGTGTATCTCGAATGGTTAAGTTCGCGCGAATTCTGCGAAACTCATAGCCGGTGTTAATCATTAAAGTTTTTCGTAAAATCGCTTCTTCACTAAGCTCTGGAAGGGTGAAATCAAAGGCATTAAATTGTTCGCCAGCCCCTAACTCGTAATCTAGTGAGTCAGGTTGATAGCACAGAGACAAATCTTCTGCGCCACTTGGACAGACAAAAATACCGAAAACAGTGTCACCTGCAACCAAGCGAGAGTAGGTGGTGAAATCTTCTTGGTAGCTAATGCTAGTGCGCAGTTTACGCATGTTATGTTCTACGGTTAACTCTTTGCTGGTACCGAAAAAACGTCGACTTAAGTTACCCGAAGCAGAAGTTCGCGATGAAAACTGCCAGTTGAAGCGCATGCCAATGAATTTATCCTGCTCACCCTCTTGTTTATTAGACACATTGTAGGTTACATCTATGTATCTTGAAGGGTGTGGAGCCCAAGATAGACCTGCACCATAACTGTTATATTCCAGTACTCGAGTGCCTTCTACCTGTTGTGACTTAAATTCATTCTTCTCCTGGCGACCAGTTGTAACCAATCTAAAATCATTTATTAAGCCAACATAAAAGCGACCATCTACAGTCTCAGAAATAACGTCATTGCGCCCTGTACCATCGCTGTCTGAATAATTGGCCGAGATGTCCCAACTAACCCGGTTAATTTCGTCACCTTGCCTTAATACTGCCGAATAATTGGTATTTGTGCTATTCAGAGGGGTATTGCCAGATACACTTCTATCACTGTCAACTTCAGCTACATTGCCTGATAGGCTTAACGCGAAATAATCAGGATTGGGCAAAGTAAACACAAACCCAGCACTGGAGCGCTGAGTTTTGGCTAATTGTTGAGAATTAAATATTTCATCTGTCACTAATGTATCTAGTACGTCTGTGCTTCGATAGGATTGCGCCCCTCGCACATTAAAACTAAGTACATGCTCTATAGCCATAGCATTGGCGTTAAAGTTATAACTGGTGTAGTTGCTCTGATTACTATTTACAATCGCATCGGGATTTGAATTTGAAATATGTCTGTCAAGATAACGATGGCTGGCATTCACGGCAGCGGAGAGACGCTTTGCGGTGTAAGTCACCCCTAAATTTGGGCTGACAGAAAAAGTGTCCGAAGAACGAGAGTTTGACACTCCCGTTTCACTGGAGACATTTACATATGATGTATTCAGATTGGCACTATAATCTATTTCACCCGCTGCCACAGGCAGCGCTAGTAAAGCAGAAATGCAAAGTAGGTTTTTGTTCAAACTGAAGTCCCTTTTAACAACGTTAGTCATCACTTCCGTAATAATAGCCGTAATAACCTGAGTTTTGACTGCCACTTTGTTTAGCCTTATTGATGACGAAACCTTTAGCCATGTCCGGATTGAGATGATCAACCGCTTGAGCGACGCGATTAAGGGAGGTTTTACCCTCTTGCACAACCACTACGGCTTGGCCAGCTAAATTGGCTAAAATGGCAGTTTCATTGATACCCAACAGTGGTGGGCTATCAATAATAACTACACGGTCAGGATATCTATGGGCGAATTCACTAACAGACTCGAGCATTTTTTCACTAGCAAGTAGCTCGGTCGAAAGGTGATGTGACTTACCTGCGGGAATAATTCTTAAAGTGTCTAAGCTGGTGTGATGGATCACTTCACTCAAATCATCTATTTCGCCCAACAGATATTCCATTAAGCCATTTTCGAAAGGTTGGTCAATGGTCTTCATCACGCTAGGACGAAGTACGTCAGCATCCACTAATAAAACTGTTTTGTCTTGTTCAAGAGCAATACTCAATGCCAGATTAATCGCTGTAAAGGTTTTGCCTTCGTTTGGATTAGGACTGGTGACCATTACGATATTGGCATTGGTTAGTGTTTTAGACAATGGACCGAAGGCGTTGCTGAGTACTTTACGTTTTATCGCACGGTATTCTTCATTGATAGTATTTCGGCCTAAATTAGACACAAAGCCATCTTTTTGAATATTGGTCAGTGGAATAAACTTCCGATTAGCTTCTTGATCGTGAGACACAAGAGGATCCGGCAAGGGGACAGTGGATTCAGGCGGTTGCTGCACTGAGCCAACCGCTATATCCTCGCCTTTTGCCCTATTCACTTCAACGCTTTCAGTGGTGGCACTTGCCACACTTTCGGCCTCAGTGGCTTGGTTGGCAAGCTCTTGCTGAGCCGCTAACTGTTTAGCTTTTTCGTCTGCTGCTTCTAAGGTGTTCTTTTTTTCATTCTCGGTTTTAAGCGCCTTATTCTTTTGAAGCGCCTTTTCTATCGTACTCATATCAAGTTCTCCAAAAGATAAATAGGAAGCCTACCGTATGCAATATCTGCATAAACCAGCCCGATGAAAATAAATACTATGGCTAAACTTGATGCCGCAAATACCAGCATCCTTCGTCTATCCACTTTGGCAATTTCTTGTGCATTGATATGGGACACTTTACCAAATACCGGAATACCGAAATTACCCACAAGTTGACTTGGGCTTAATACCACAGGATTTACTTGGCTGACCAAGAATGCGATACCTAATCCTGCGCCAAAGCCTACAAATAGGATCATTGAATAGTATAGTATACGATTCGGACCCGAGGGTTTAGTTGGTAGAGTAGGGGGATCGATTACACGAAACTGAACATCATCAGAGGTAGCTTCTGCTTTACGAGACAGCTCAGCTTGCTCACGACGACCGATTAACTCTAGGTATTTATCCCGAGTAATTTCGTAGTCACGGTTTAAGCCCTGTGCTTCAGCTTCGATTTGCGGAACTAGGTCAACAATGCGTTCTAATTCGTTAATTTTGGCGCGGGTTTGGGTGGCGCGCACCGTCAATTGAGCGATTTGGCTTTCATATTGGGCAACGGTAAGCTTTAACTCTTGATAAACCGGATTCTGATTAAGATTGCCAAATTGGCTGTAGGAGCCAGTTTCTTCAGCCACATCAGTTAGGCTTTTAATATGCTGTTCACGCTCATCATACAGATTATCCAGCATCCCTTTAGTTTTAACCACTTCGGGGTGCAATTCGGTATATTGAATCAGTAGTTCATCAATTCTACTTTCTAATGCGGCAATTCGATTGTCGTAGCGTGTATTAACGGACGGGGCCACTCTGGAATCAGGTGCAGCAAGACCAAACACAGGGGCTTCACCGACCAATTGAGCCTTGGCAGCATTGAGTTGTGAAGTTAACTCCAACAGTCGTAATTCAGTTGCTTGTAAATCACTGACCTGACGTTGCAGTTGACTGTAATAGTCGCGACTTGAGCCCGGCGCACGGTCAATTCGGCTGACCTTAAATTCTGCTAAGCGTTGCTCAGCTTCTTCTAGGCGTTGCTCATACTCTTCTATCTGACGATTAATAAATTCTTCCGCTGAGTCACTGCTTTGGCGATTACTGCCTAAAGATGATTCAACAAATTCATTTAACGTGATCTGGACAATTTTTTGAGCCAATTCAGGAGATTGGGAATTGTAGCTTATGTTGTAGATATTCTGTTCGGCGGTACTGTTCAACTTAATGCCTTTGCGCATCTCATTGATTAGCTCATCCATTTCGGCCTGAGTCGTCACCGTAATATCTAAATCAGCTTCGCGAGCAATTTTTTCTAAGTTAGGTCGGCTGAGCAAGGTTCTTGCTACCAGATTAACTTGTTCACTTGGGTTGTTATAAACCGCAAGGCCCCGTAATAACGGGCGTAACAAGCTGCTGGTATCAACAAATAATCTGGCCGACGAAGCATATTGGTCAGGTAAACTGGCGACATAAGCCCAGCCAATTGGGCAAATCAACCAAGTTGAAATGATAATATAGCGTTTTTTTATCCATACACCCTTCACATAGGTGAGGGCTTGTTCTATAGCTTCCTGAATTCCTAACATAGATACTTCTTCTGAACCTTTTTACTTACAAAAAGAACGTGGCCTAGAACCACGCTTCTGGAATAATCAATATGTCGCCCGGCAGAATATCTACATTATCTGCAATATTGCCTTCCTTGATTAATGAATTAAGTCGCACGGAGTATTCCCGTTGCTCACCTTCAACTACTCTAATCAATTTTGCGTCGTCACCGTCAGCAAATTCAGTCAAACCGCCGACACGGATCATAAGATCAAGCAGGGTCATATCTTCACTGTAACTAATAGCGCGAGGAGATGAAGCTTCACCGATAACTCGGACTTGCTCACTAAAAGGACCGTTAAAGCCTGTGACACTCACAGTCACAATTGGATCCCGAATGTATTTGCCCAATTCCTGTTCTAGATCACGGGCTAGAGCGGTTGGGGTTTTGCCTGAAACTGGAATGTCTTCAACCAAAGAGGTTGTTATCATACCGTCGGGACGTACTAGGAATGAACCTGACACATCCGGATTTCTCCAAACAAAAATGGATAAACTGTCACCTGGGCCAATTAAATAACTGTAGTCATCTATATTGGTAGTTAACGACGCTCTTGTTGTTGCTTGTGGTAAGGAACCACTAGAGCTGGAGCATGCCGCGATGGTCCCTAATGCAGCAATTACAACCAATAATTGCGCTATTCTACTTGCTTTCATATATGTCTTTCCTATCCAAACAGAAACAAATGTAGCAAATCTGCCATTTACCCGAGCGTTTTAATCTCTATAATGGCTGACCAGAAAAGTTAGTCTATCTCAAAAGATTCGTTTAGCATATGATAAATTTGTCAAAAAAATCCACAGGTAAGCGTTAATGGCAGCGACCAATAACAAACAGAATAAAAGGTCAAATGCGTTAGTTTTAGCAGAAGCTGTTATAGTTTCCTATGCAGCGTACTTGGCAAACTTTTTAATCGTCAGCTTTTTAGAGATTGAATCACCCAGTTTCATGAAGCTTGCCGCCAATATTTCACTGATGACCTTTTTAGTCTTGGTGTTTTCTCTTTCGGTTGGCTTATACGAGGCAAAGCTGCGGGAAACTTTCCGTGGCATAATCCGCCGTATCTTCGTCAGCTTAGCGCTAACCTATTTTGTCTTGGAGGTGATAACTAGCACCTTTATGGCTTCATTGAGTATGCATACCTACTTCCTGCCTGTGGCATCGGGAGTGGTGATCTTATCCTTGGTTACCTTCCGTTACTTTACCAATAGATTAGGTTTGCTCGGCTTAGGCCGAACGCGGATCGTGGTCATTGGTGCGGGGGAGCGCGCGGCGATAATTGAAAAGCGCATGCGTCGAGATGTCGACAGACTGGGGTTCGATCTACTGGGTTTCATCCCCATTCCTGGCGATAACCGAGAAGATGGTATTCGCAATGAAAGATTGGTTCACGTCAAAATTGATGAAAAGTTTCGTAACTATGTAATCGATAATGAAATTGATGAAATCATTATTGCCTGTGACCAGCGCCGTGGTACCTTGCCTATAGAAGTGCTGTTTGATTGTCGTTTGCGAGGGGTTGAAATTACCGATTTGCTTGACTTCATGGAGCGAGAAACCGGCCAGATAGTGGTTAATTTGATGTATCCGAGTTGGGTGGTTTATTCGAATGGCTTCAACTCACAAAACTACCTTCGTGACATTCTTGAATACGGGATCAATGCGCTGGTTGCATTTGCGGTGTTATTTTTCACCTGGCCATTTATGTTACTGACTTCTCTGATTATTTATTTAGATGATGGCAGACGAACAGGTACCTCGGTGTTCTATGAACAAGAGCGTGTAGGGTTAAACGGTAAACTATTCAAGATTAAAAAATTCCGCAGTATGCGACCTGATGCGGAGAAAGATGGTGCCAAGTGGGCAAGTAAAGATGACGATAGGGTTACTCGTATAGGCCATTTTATTCGTAAATATCGCATCGATGAATTGCCCCAATTGTTTAATATCTTCAAAGGCGAAATGGCATTCATTGGGCCCCGGCCAGAACGCCCGCAATTTGTCGAACAGCTTATTCGCGAAATACCATACTATAATCAGCGCCACAACGTTAAGCCTGGCTTAGCGGGATGGGCTCAGTTAAATTATCCTTATGGCGCCAGTGTCGAAGACTCAATGGAAAAGCTTAAATTCGATCTATATTACGTTAAGCATCAAAGTTTAATGCTCGACATGTTAATATTTATTCGAACAGTGGAAGTCGTATTATTTGGAAAAGGGCGCTAGAGTGGAAAAGAATTCTGCATTAAATGCAATGACAGTTGATGTGGAAGATTTTTTTCATGTCTCAGCCTTCGACTCTATTATCAACCCTGATCAATGGAGCCAATATAAGCCAAGAGTGGATTTTAATACCCGGAGATTGCTAGATTTATTTGCTAAAGCCGAGGTCAAATCTACATTTTTTGTGCTGGGTTGGGTGGCTGAATTGTACCCTCAGCTTATCAAAGATATTCATGCTCAGGGCCATGAAATTGCTAGCCATGGCTATGCTCACAAGCGGGCTTATAAACAAAGTCGTCAGGAGTTAATCGACGACGTTACTCGTTCAAAGAATCATCTTGAAGATTTGATAGGGGAAAAGTTAAGCGGCTATCGCGCGCCTAGCTTCTCTATCGGCTATGACAATGAATGGGCGTTTGAAGTATTGGCCGAATTAGGCTTTAAATATAGCTCTAGTACCTATCCGGTTAAACATGATTTGTATGGTACGCCCGACTGGCCTCGTTTTGCTTACGAACGTCCTGAAAAAATTATTGAAATCCCTATTCCCACTTTAAAATTGCTTGGCAGACAGATCCCAATCGGTGGCGGCGGTTATTTTCGATTGTATCCATATAAAATGACGCAAATGCTGATTAATCGCTATTTGCGTGAAGAACGGCAACCTTACTCATTTTATTTTCACCCTTGGGAGATCGACGCTGATCAACCTAGGTTGACAAACGCCCCGCTAAAATCCCGCTTCAGACACTATGTGAATCTGCATCGTACTGAGGGAAAGCTTGAGCGTTTATTAACAGATTTTAATTGGTCGACCATGAAAGATGTATACGGAGTAGCGTAGTGACGGAGCAATACCAGGTTTGTAGTCTTGGCGACAGCGTTGAACAGAATCAACAGTGGGACGCCTTTGTTGATACTGTACAGAACGGGACGTTTTTTCATTTATCAGGCTGGAAACGGGTTATTGAGAACGTTTATCAACACCCTTGCCATTATATCTACGCCACCGAAGATCAAAAAATCGTTGGTGTATTACCTCTAGTTGAACAAAAAAGTCGCTTATTTGGACATGCATTAATATCCACTCCTTTTTGTATGAATGGTGGCGTTGCCGCTGATTCTGAAGAGGTTATGTTGTTTTTGGAACAACAGGCGATTGAAAAAGCCCACGCACTTGGGGTCGATTATTTAGAATTACGTTATCCATTTGCCCGCAATAACCCGCAACTTACACAGAAGTGTGCCCACTCAACCTTTGGTTGCGAATTGGCCGAAGATCATGAGCAAATCTTAGCAAATGTGAAAAAGAAACAGCGAGCGGTTATCCGCCATTCCCTTAAAAACGACTTAAGCTTTAGGGTCGATAATGATACGTCCACCGCCTACGAAGTATACTCTGAAAGCGTACGAAATTTAGGCACCCCAGTATTTCCTAAGCGTTACTTTGCTGCGCTGCAAGAGGAATTTGGCGAGCGTTGTGATGTGCTTACGGTGCAGCAAAACGATAAAGCGCTATCTTCGGTGCTGAGTTTCTATTACAAAGATCAGGTGCTGCCTTTTTACGGCGGCGGATTGTTCGAAGCCAGAGCATCAAAGAGCAATGACTACATGTATTATCAATTGATGTGTCATGCCAAGGACAATAAAGCCTGCAATTATTTTGATTTCGGCCGCAGTAAAAATGATTCTGGCGCATTCAAATACAAACGTAGCTGGGGTATGGAGCCCATTCCTTTGCATTACCATTTTCATTTGGTCAATGCCACTGAGTTACCTAATCTGAGCCCGAATAATCCAAAATATCAGTTCTTTATTAAAATGTGGCAGAAATTACCAGTGTGGTTGAGTCGCAGAATTGGGCCTTTTCTATCTAAGTATTTAGGCTGATTGCAGATGTCAAAACCAGCGTTGTTATTTTTATCTCATCGGATCCCATTTCCTCCGAATAAAGGCGATAAAATCCGCTCGTTTAATATGCTCAAAGTATTGAGCCAGCATTTTGATATTTATTTGGGTAGCTTTGTTGATGATCCTTATGATTGGCAATTTGCCGATAAACTCGAAGAATATTGCCAACAAGTGTTTTTGCTCAATCAAAATAAATTAACCTGCAAAGTTAAAGGGTTAAGTGCTTTTTTGATGGGAAAATCCATATCTGAGCAATATTACCAATCCACTAAAATGCAAAAGTGGGTAGATAAAACCATTCAACAGCAAGGTATTAGCCAAGCATTTATATACTCTTCTGTAATGGCTATGTTTACCTCTGAACATTTAGATAAGCTGCACCAAGTGGTTGATTTTGTTGATGTAGATTCTGATAAGTGGCGTCAATACGCAGAAAACAAGAAAGGTCTGGCCAAGTGGGTTTATGCCCGTGAACACCGAAAGTTGCAGCGCTTTGAGAATAACGTTGCTGCTCAATCGGCCCATTCACTGTTTGTTTCTGATCCAGAGGCTGCACTTTTTAAACAGCAAATTGGACCTGAGGTGCATGGTCGCATTCAAGGTATGTTAAACGGCGTAGATACTGCTTTTTTTGACCCGGATAGTAATTTTGAACCCTTAGAAAATGAACAGGTTGATGTGGTCTTTACCGGTGCCATGGACTATTGGGCAAACGTGGACGCGGTAAGCTGGTTTGTGAAATTTGTTTGGCCATTAGTGCGACAACGCCATCCCAAGGCGCAATTTTATGTGGTAGGAGGAAACCCTACTAGTGACATCAAGGCCTTAAACGGCAATAACGGTATAGTGGTCACTGGTCGGGTGAAAGATGTGCGACCCTATATTGCCCAGTCACTTGTCACTGTGGCACCCTTGCAAATCGCTAGGGGAATACAGAACAAAGTATTAGAAGCGCTTTCAATGGCCAAACCTGTGATTGCTACACATATGGCAATTGAAGGTATAGACGCACGTTCTGAAAATATAAAAATTACCGATGATCCTGAAGAGTTTTGCGAGCAGGTTTGTCAGTACCTAGAGGCTCCGCAAGATGCGTATGAAAACCGTTTGTGGATTATGGAAAATCTAAAGTGGACAGCCACCTTAAAAGGTCTGCCATTATTGTTCAGGAATTCATAATGACATTTTTAAAAAGTAGTATTTTTAAATATTTAGTGGCTATTTTCGCCCTATGGGCGGTGCTATTTTATAGCAGCATCCAGTCAACGGTTGCCATTTGGTATCGCTCTGAAACCTTCGCCCATTGCTTTATTATCCTACCTATTTGCATTTATTTGATTAAGCTCAAGTGGGCTAAACTGAATAACGCACAGATTAAACCCTCGTTGTTGGCTGTGCTATTTATCGCCGCGACCTTGTTTGTGTGGTTGTTTGGCAGTATGGCCCAGGTGCTAGTAATCGAACAACTGGCAACATTTGCCATGTTACCCATGCTTATTTGGTGCTTAATGGGGCGAGAAGTGGCGCGTATTCTGTTGTTTACCAGTTTTTTCTGGATGTTTAGCGTGCCAGCGGGGGAGTTTTTGATCCCGCAATTACAAGAACTCACAGCAAACATTACGGTGATGGCGATTCAACTTACCGGTATTCCTGTATATCGTGAAGGTTTGTATATCGCGATTCCGGGGGGATTATTTGAAGTTGCAGTGGCCTGTTCAGGTATTCGCTATTTAATAGCATCTTTTACCTTAGGAACCTTGTTCGCTTATTTAAACTATAACGGCATCAAAAAGCGCCTGATATTTATTGCTTTTTCCATAGTGCTGCCGCTAGTGGCGAACGGTATTCGAGCTTATGGCATAGTCATGATCGCTCATTTGTCTGACATGAAATACGCCACAGGTGTAGATCATTTGATTTACGGTTGGTTATTCTTTGGTGTGGTTATCTTGGTGATGTTTACCCTTGGTGGACGCTGGGCTGATCCCATACCGGCAAAAGTTTCCCAAGTAAATCCTAATGGGCCTAAGGTGAATTTTGCCAAGCTGCTCAAACCCGGCGTAGTGCTAGCTATTGTTTTGGTGGTGGGATTCGGCTACAAGCAAGCATTCAAGCATCAAGTCAGTAACGTGCAACCTGATATGGCACAAATCTTCAGTGTGCAAAAACCCATTGCTGATCAGCGTTGGTTACCGATATTTCATAATCCGACTACTGTAATTAGTGGCAACCAAGACGGAACGGATTACTATTATGCTTATTACAACGCCAACTTGCAGGACGTTGAGCTAATAAACGGTCGCAATAAATTATATAACATTGAAACATGGTCAATCGTATCTGATGACGCCAATGAACGCTTTAGAATGTTGGAAATTATCGATAATTATGGCAATAAGCGGTTGCTTGCCTACGCCTATGTAACGCCTTGGCATATCACCCATAAGTCGTTGGAAATTAAGTTGGTACAAGCTATTCAAGCGCTGCTTGGTCAGCCACAAAATGCTTTTATCTTGATGATTTCAGTGCCGGTAACTGAGCGCGATAGTGATTTTGAACAATTGGAAAAACAAGCAAGTGCGCTGTTTAATCAAGATTTAAAGGCGTTGTTGAATGACCAATAAGGTTACTCATATCATGCACATTATCTACCGGTTTGACACCGGTGGATTGGAAAATGGTGTGGTTAATTTAATCAATAGACTCGACTGCGCGCAGTACCAGCATACTATCGTGACCCTAAAAGGGTATAGCGAGGCTTTTTGCCAACGGATAAAGACCGACAATGTCAGTTTTTTCGATTTGGCCAAGCGCGACGGCAACGATGTGACAATATTTTTCGCCTTACGTAAATTACTGAAAAAATTAAAGCCGGATATTTTGCATACCCGCAATACCGCTACTTTGGAAAATCAGTTAGTAGGGTGGTGGTGTAAAGTGCCTTATCGAATTCATGGAGAGCATGGCTGGGATGTCAACGACATGCATGGCTCCAATAAAAAGTATCAGATGCTACGTCGGTTTATGCGCACCTATATTCATAAATACGTAGCGCTTTCTGCGGAGGCCTATGACTACCTACGTGACACCATTCATGTGAATGAAGACGATATCAAGCATATTTGTAATGGCGTAGATATTGATATTTTTAAGCCCCAGTCGGCCAATGTAGATTGTTTGCCGAATGATTTTGTCCAAGCAGATGCAATTATATTCGGCACGGTGGGACGATTAGCTGAGGTGAAAAACCAAACCTTTTTAGTCGAAGGTTTTATTCACTTAGCTCAGTCGCATCCTCAACAGGCTCATCGATTAAGATTAGTAATTGTAGGCGATGGCGTGTTGATGAGCGCATTACAAAAACGTATTGAGCAAGCCAATCTAACTCAGCAAGTATACTTTGCTGGAAATAGAGACGATGTAGCCCAGTTGATGAATTGCATGCACGTTTTCGTTTTGCCTTCCCTTGCAGAAGGGATCTCAAATACCATTTTGGAAGCATCCGCTAGTGGGTTACCTGTGATAGCCACTGCCGTAGGTGGCAACCCAGAGCTTATTGAACCCAGCTTGGCTGCCAGCCATTTAGTCAAAGTGAATGATGTAGCGGCGCTTAGTCAAGCAATGTCAATTTATCTGGCTGAAGGGCCGACAGAACGTAATGAAATACTTAATAAAAATAGTGAGTTAGTGCGCAATCATTGCGTTACAAATTTCAGTATAGATACCATGGTGAATAAATATCATCAGCTTTATCAGGCCATTAGTGGATAAGGAATAGAACATGTGTGGAATAGCCGGCATTTTTCATTTGTCTGATCAAACCAATATAGATCCAAATTTGATCGCACAAATGAATGATAGACAAATTCACCGCGGCCCAGATGCAGGCGATTACTTTTTCGATCCCGGCGTGGCTTTAGCCCATCGCCGTTTATCTATTATTGATTTGGAAGGTAGCCCTCAACCTATGTTGAGTGCCGATAAACGAGCTTGCGTAGTATTCAATGGTGAAATCTACAACTACAAAGAGCTGCACAAAGAACTCACCGCCAAAGGGTACACATTTAATACTCACGGCGACACAGAAACCATTCTAAATGCTTATTTGGAGTGGGGCGAAGATTGTGTGCACAAGTTACGAGGCATGTTTGCCTTTGCGATTTGGGACAGACAAAAAGAAACCTTATTTATTGCACGGGATCGACTGGGCATTAAACCGTTCTTCTACAGTTTACTGCCCAGCGGCGAGTTTATTTTTGGCTCAGAGCTCAAGGTTATTACCGCTCATCCTGGTTTTGACAAAACCCTACGTAACACCACCATCGAAGATTATTTTAGTTTAGGCTATGTGCCAGAGCCGCACACTATCTATCATCACGCTTATAAAATGGAACCAGGTCATACCCTTACATTGCACAAAGGTGATAAAGGCCTAGCCAGCACTAAGGAATATTGGGATGTGCCTGTGGGTTATGAGCATCCTCTTGAACAAAGTGAAATTGATCAGCAACTGATAGAGCGCTTTAAAGAAGCAGTTGATATTCGCATGGTTGCCGATGTGCCTCTTGGTTCGTTTTTATCCGGCGGGGTAGACTCCAGTGCCGTTGTTGCCATGATGTCCCAATTGCAAACGGATCCGGTGAATACCTGCGCGATTGGCTTTGATGTCAAAGAATTTAACGAAACCGAATATGCCCAGATGGTTGCGGATCGATACAAAACCAATCATCGGGTAGAAGTGGTGGGGCAAGATGATTTTGATTTAGTTGACCAACTGGCTAACTTGTACGATGAGCCTTATGCCGATAGTTCAGCGATTCCGACCTACAGAGTGTGTCAACTAGCCCGCAAGCACGTTACGGTGGCTTTGTCTGGGGACGGCGGTGATGAGCTCTTTGCTGGCTACAGCCGTTATCGCATGCATCAGGCAGAAGAGAAAATTCGTAACCTGTTACCTCTAGGATTACGCAAGCCGTTGTTTGGTCCCTTGGGCAAGTTGTACCCTAAAGCCGATTGGGCGCCTAAGTTTTTGCGGGCCAAAACTACCTTTCAATCTATGGCGATGGACACAGTTGAAGGCTATCACAACACCATGAGTATTCTACGCTCTGATGACCGTGCCAAGTTATTTTCGCAGGATTATAAAGACAGCTTGAATGGCTACTCTTCGCTGGAAGTGTTTCGCAAACATGGTGACAAAGTAAAGCATTTAGACGAAACGAAGATCGCTCAATATATTGATATGAAAACCTATTTGGTTGGTGATATTCTGACTAAAGTCGATCGTGCGTCCATGGCACATTCTCTAGAAGTTCGAGTACCTATTATTGATCACAAATTTGTTGAATGGGCGTTTAATGTACCTACCAACAAAAACCTCGCCAATGGTGTAGGTAAATTGTCTTTCAAGAAAGCCTTAGAGCCGCATTTGCCCCATGATGTGTTGTACCGAAAGAAAATGGGCTTTGCCGTACCTTTGGCAACTTGGTTTCGTGGTCCCCTTAAAGAACGTTTGTATGATGGCGTTTTATCTAAGCAAATGACGGAATCAGGCTATTTTAACCCAACCCGTTTAAGACGTCTGATAGATGACCATGTTTCTGGTCGTCGAGACAATAGTGCATCTTTGTGGACCTTGATGATGTTTGAAGCCTTTTTACGCCAGCAGAAGGTGCAGTAACTCGTGAAGATCATGCATATCTTGGATCATTCAATTCCGCTGCATAGCGGCTACACCTTTCGTACTCGCTCGATTTTAAATCAGCAACGGGCAAGAGGCTGGGAAACCTGTCACGTGACCAGCGCTAAGCAAGGCGCATGTGAATCCGCCATTGAAGAAGTTGATGGATTAACCTTTTATCGCACTACACCGCCAAAGGGATGGTCCAGCAAATTACCGGTATTGAATCAGTTATCATTGGTTAACCCGCTAAGAGATCGGTTGTTGGAAGCCATTGAACAAGAAAAACCAGATATTTTACATGCCCATTCCCCAGCTCTAAATGGACTGGCAGCACTTAAAGCTGCCAAGAAAACCGGCTTACCCTTGGTGTATGAAATTCGTGCCTTTTGGGAAGATGCCGCGGTTGATCACGGTACCTGTAAAGAAGATGACTTACGTTATCGGCTAACTCGAAAAATGGAGACCTTTGTGGTCAAGCGCGCCGATGCGGTCACCACCATTTGTGAAGGGTTAAGACAAGACCTGCGCTCTAGAGGCATTGCGGATAGCAAGATAACGGTAATACCAAATGCGGTAAACATAGAGCAGTTCGAAATTATAAACCAGCGTGACGCAGCATTAGAAAGTCAGTATCAATTAAACGACAAAGTGGTTTTAGGCTTTTTAGGCTCTTTTTATGGTTATGAAGGCCTGGATCTAATCGTACAATCTATGCCCGAAATATTAAAAACCCTGCCCAATGCAATGTTCCTATTAGTGGGAGGCGGCCCGCAAGAAGCCAATTTAAAGGCACAAATTCAACACTTAGGTCTGCAAAATTATGTGATCATGCCGGGCCGTGTACCTCATGGGGAGGTGGGGCGTTACTATAGCTTAGTGGACTTACTAATCTATCCGCGCAAACCTATGCGTTTAACTGAGTTGGTGACACCACTGAAACCTTTAGAGGCAATGGCGCAAGGTAAGCTTGTGTTGGCGTCCGATGTAGGCGGCCATAAAGAATTGATCGAAAACGGTAAAACCGGCTGGTTGTTCGAAAGTGGCAAGCCTGAATCCTTAGCCAGTGCCGCTATCGATATTTTGCAGAATCGCGATAGTTGGCCAGAGATGATCCAACAAGGGCGCAAATTTGTTACTGACGTGCGTAACTGGAAAAATTCTGTGGCCAATTATCAAGGGATCTATGACTCTTTGATGAGCAAGTCAAAATGAAACGGCTAAGAATTGTGGTGGTCAGTTCACTGTTTCCCAGCTCAGTGCGCAAACAGTCGGGTTTGTTTGTGCGGGAAAGAATGTTTCGAGCCACCCAATTTGCCGATATAGAAGTGGTGAGCCCGGTGCCATGGTTTCCTGGGCAGGGCTTGATCAGTCTCTTTAAACCCAATTATAGGCCTATGCCAGCTGAGCTCGAAATTCAAAATGGCATTAAGGTGCACTATCCGCGCTTTTTCTCTATCCCAGGCATATTGCGTAAGCTCGATGGGCAAATGATGGCGGGCGCTATATACAAAGTGCTAAAGAAACTCGACGCAGAGAATCCCATTGACGTAATTGATAGCCACTTCACTTATCCTGATGGGTTGGCGGCGAGCCAAGCGGGTCAGAAACTGGGCAAACCAGTGACGATTACCTTACGAGGAACCGAGCTTTCTCACAGTTTAGATCAAGATAAAAAGCCATTGTTGCTGCAAGCCTGGCAACAAGCCGATCACATGATTTGTGTGTCAGAATCTTTGAAACAACTTGCTGTTGGTTTAGGTGCTGATGAACGCAAATTTACCGTAGTGGGCAATGGTGTTGATACGCAAAAATTTAATCCGTTACCTAAGTTAGACGCCCGCAAAGACTTAAATATCAGCGCGGATGCAAAGGTGATGATTACCGTAGGTGGTTTGGTCAAACGTAAAGGCTTTCATCGGGTGATTGCCTGTATGCCAGAGCTACTTCAAATCCACCCAAATCTGGTATATTTGATAGTCGGCGGTGCCAGCGCCGAGGGCAATATTGAACAGGAACTACGCCAGCAAGCCAGTGCCCTAGGTCTGAGCGATCGGGTTAAATTCTTGGGGTCATTACCCCCTGAACAACTCAGTGTGCCGTTATCAGCCGCGGATGTATTCGTGTTATCCACCGCCAATGAAGGTTGGGCTAATGTTATTCTTGAAAGCATGGCTTGTGGTACACCTGTTGTTGCCACTGATGTGGGTGGGAATAAAGAGGTAATAGCCAATCCACAAGTCGGCACTATAGTGCCGTTTGATGATCATGAAAAACTCCAGCACGCCATTGCTGATGCATTGACTAAGGAGTGGGATGAGGTCGTTATTAAAGACTATGCACAGGCAAACCACTGGGATAATCGCATGCAAAAGCTTCGCGATATCTTTTTCACATTGCAGCAAGGATAGGAGTAAGTCGTCACTATGGGCAGTCTATATACCAAACTCGTATCTAAGGTTTTGTTTCCGTTACATGAGAAACTGAAAAAACATGACACTGTGGCGATCCGCAAATCACTCGAAGCCAGCCAATGGCTGGACCGAGAGACACTGAAAAATAACCAGGCCCAGCGACTGCAGGATTTTATCCAGAAGATTTATCAACACGTTCCTTATTATCGCCAGTTATTTGATGGCCTGGGTCTAAGCCCTGATGATATTCAAACACCTGCTGATTTGGTTAAGTTACCCTTTCTCGACAAAAACACTATTTCGGATAACTTTGAGCAGCTGAAATCTGATATTGCTGGTGAGTTGTCACGCTTTAATACGGGTGGCTCCAGCGGTCAACCGCTGATTTTTTTGTTGGGAAATGAGCGCGTTTCCCATGACGTGGCCGAAAAGTGGCGCGCCACTCGCTGGTGGGATGTAGATATCGGCGATAAAGAAATTGTCGCGTGGGGCTCACCTATTGAACTCGGAGCCCAGGATCGGGTACGTTTGGTCCGTGACAGCCTATTTCGCTCTGAATTAATTCCAGCATTTGATATGACTGAAGCCAAGCTTCAATCATTTTTAGATACCATAGTGCAATCCAAACCAAAAATGTTATTCGGTTACCCTTCAGTGTTTGATTTGTTGGCGAAAACCGCCAAGAAAAAGGGCATACGCATGGACAATTTAGGGATTAAAGTCGCCTTTGTCACATCCGAGCGCTTGTATCCTTATCAGCGAGAAAATATTGAAGCCGTGTTTGGTTGCCCGGTTGCTAATGGTTATGGCGGCAGAGACGCTGGATTTATCGCTCATCAATGTCCCCAAGGCGGCATGCATTTGTCTTTTGAAGACATGGTAGTAGAAATTATCGATCCACAAGGGAATCCTCTACCAGCCGGACAATCTGGTGAAATTGTAGTGACCCACATGGGCACCTCTGAATTTCCATTTGTCCGTTATCGCACCGGCGACATCGCAGTCATGTCAGATAAAACCTGCGGGTGTGGGCGTAATTTACCCATGCTTGAGGCCATCGAAGGGCGCAGTACTGATTTTGTGGTTGCAGCTGACGGTACTATTTTGCATGGCCTGTCATTGATTTACATTCTAAGAGATATGGAGTCAGTAGAAGCGTTTAAAATAGTGCAGGAAACCCAACAACACACTCATGTGCAAGTAGTGTCGAAAACGGGCGAGGTGGATCAACAGATGCATGATATTATCTGTGCAGGATTTAAGGCTCGATTGGGCCAACAAGTTGAAATAAGTGTAGAGTCAGTAGCTGAAATTGCCCCAGAAAAATCGGGTAAATATCGATATGTAATTAGCAAGGTAAGTCTGACATGATTGACAGTTTGTATTTGATGATTGATATCGGCGCAATATGCTACGTATTCTGGTGGTCCAGTAATCAGGAAGAAGATTAATGCGCGATCTGTTACTGGTTGGTTTCTTATTTGTTGCGGTGTACTACAGCTTTAAACGGCCTTATTTAGGCCTCGCAGCTTGGGTTTGGATTGCCTTAACCGCTCCGGCTAAATGGGCATATGGTTTCTCCAGTAGTTTCCGCCTGAATTTGACCATAGTAGTTATCACCGCCTTATCCTATCTATTTGTGCAAAAATACAAATCGTGGAAACTGGATACTCTGAGTTTCTGGGTGATCCTGTTTGCCTGTTGGACACTGCTTACCACTGCGTTTAACCAGACTTCTTTCTCTTTTTATGTGTGGGAATATTGGGATCAATTTATCAAAGTGATCCTGTTGTATTTGTTCGTCACCCTGACTATTTATCGTCGCCTACATGTAGATACCTTGGTTTGGGCCATAGTTTTGGCTATTTCGTCCTATGCTGCTATGGAGGCAGTTAAGTTTATGTTGTCTGGCGGAAGTCACAGGATCACGGGCAAAGCCGGTATTATCCAAGACCGTAACGACTTGGCCGTGGCCATCAATATGTGTATTCCGTTAATTCTTTACTTAATTAGCGTGACAAAAAATGTGATGGTCAGAAAGGGGCTAAATATATTAGTCGCGCTTAATATCTTGGCCATAATAGGTACCTATTCCCGCGGTGGATTTATTGGTCTATTGATTTTAGGCGCCGTGTTTTGGTGGGGCTCTAAGCGCAAAATGTTGTACGGTGTGCTGGCGGCAATCGCGATACCGCTGTTCTTTGCGTTTGCACCAGGGGAGTGGAAAGAGCGACAAAATACTGTAAGTACCGCAGCACAAAAAGATGGCTCTTTTATTGGTAGGCTGTGGGCGTGGAAAATCTCTACTTTAATCGCCATGGACTACCCCTTGACCGGTGGGGGATTCCACGCGGTGAAAGATCAATCTCTATGGAATTATTATGCCCCGATGACGCCACATTTTGGGCCAATAGAAACCCCCGAAATCCCCAAAGATTTGGGGGCCAAGGCGGCGCATAATATTTATATGCAAGTGTTGGGGGATCACGGCTTTGCTGGTTTGTTTATTTTCTTGATGATAATGCTCAGCACCATTAGGGTTAACTTTAAGAATAGAAAGTGGGCAATCAATAATAAAGAGCAGTGGTTGGTGGATTTATCTAACGCATTGACATTAACCTTGGTTGGATACTGTATTACCGGCGGGAATGTAAGCTTGGCGTATTTCGATCTGTTTTATACGATAGTCGGACTGGTTAGCGCAATCTCTATACATATAGTACGTAAGAAAGTCGCGTTGAGCGCAGATATGGCCTTGAGTGTTCAAAAGAATCAAAATCGGAATATATGAGTTTGTATGATCAAATTAAACATCGAATTTTTCAAAATTATTAAACTAGGAAGTTTGCTAGCCTTGTGCTTATTTCCCGTTGCTGAGGCCTTTGCGGCGGCAGATTGTATGAAGATGGGCTGGCGTCGTGGTAAGCCATTTGATTACTATGCGGCGGAAACGAGACAAAGCACTGGTACTTATCGTGGAGGCTTACTGTACTTAGTAGAGTCAGCACATTTCACTAAAAAAGTAAGGCGTCTGGTGGAAGGGAATACCAGTAAGCAGCCCGGCGATTTGCTATTTGTACTGGGTTCTATTCCTAATCATCCTGTTGCGCTGGATGCCTATGCACGATATGAGCATGAATGGAATAATTCGCCGACGTTTCGCCAGCGCATGGACACCGAAGAGCCCAAATACGATGCAGGATGTTTTTTTGAAAGAGCAGCGCGGATTTATACTAAAGATGCCTCTACCTATTTAACTTGGGGTATTTATCATCATCGAAAAGGTCAGTACCAGCAATCACTGGAGAAATTTCTAAAAGCTTGGGATTTAGCGCCGGAATCTGCCGAAGTGGCTTATAACGTCGGTTTAGCCTATACAGAGGTAAATGATTTGCCGAATGCCAAAAAGTTTGCTGAAAAAGCCTATGCCATGGGATATCCGTTGGCGGGACTAAAAAATAAAATTGCCGAATTAGAAAAAGCACAATAACTCAGGAGTAAGGGTAGTGGCTAAATTATTGTTGTCAGGAGGTTGCTTGCGCGCCAATGGGTTTGAATTGGGCGAAGGCAAATACTATGGCAAAGCCAGCCTAGTTAAATTGGACTTAGACAGTGGAGAATTTGAAACCATACTGGCAAAGGAAGAGGGAGGGGAGCACTATCCGGCTGAAAACCCAAATTTGCAATTTACTGCAGGGAGTGTGGTAGGGGATACGCTTTGGCTACCAACTGACACTGAAGTTCACCAATATAGTTTGCCTGATTTACAGCTGAAAAGTGTCTATTCTCATCCTTGTTTTCACAATATTCATTCTGTGCATGTGATTGATAATGAATTAGTCGCCTCTTCAACCGGGCTAGATAACGTGGTGGTAATGGCCATCAACACGGGCGCGATTAAGCGGATTATCAATACTCAGGGTAAAGATCCTTGGCATCGATTTGACCAAAATACTGATTACCGTCTAGTGCATTCCACGCGTCCCCATGACAGCCACCCTAATTACGTGTTCAAGGTGGGTGAACAGCTTTGGGCAACTCGCTGTACTCAAGAAGATGCAGTAAACCTTGCTGATCCAACTGACCGAATTGATATTAGCATGGGCGCTGATGTAAGTGTTCACGATGGTATTTGCTGGGGTGACAAATTAGTCTTTACCCGCGTCGATGGTGCTTTAGTGTTTTGTGATCCGGCAAAACGCCAAGTGATTGAAACCTTTGACCCCTTTGGGAATGCATTGAATCGCCCTATGGGCTGGTGTCGTGGATTACACATAGACGGTGATATTTTTTATATCGGTTATTCAAAATTACGTAAAACCAACCTTAAGTCAAAAATAAAGTTTCTTAGCAAAGGCAACTTTAAATACTCTTCGGGTAATAACTCACTAGTGGTGGCATTAAATATTAAAACCCGCAAAGTGGAGAGAATATACACCTCACCAGAAGGGACGATCGACGCCATTTACGGCATCATGCCATTTAACTATGAATGATGTGGTTAGGACCAATACGCTATTCAGCATAATTTGGTCGATTCTGTCAAAATGGAGCTCAAAGCTTATTGGGATGGTCAGTACTATTGTACTGGCTAGACTGCTGACGCCGGCTGATTTTGGTATTATTGCCATGGCAACCATAGTGGTTGCTCTGTTAGAGTCTATGACTCAAGCGGGCTTGAATCTATATATATTACGCTACAAAGAGCATGATGAGCGGGTATTTAATACGGCTTGGACAGTGGGGATCATTCAAGCTTTTTGTGTGGCGATCCCTTTACTGATAGCTGCACCATGGATAGCCGATTTTTACGCACAACCGGTGCTGACTGAAGTTATTTATTGTTTGGCGCTAGTACGAATTATTCAAGGACTAAACAACTTTGGGGTGTTCATTGCGCAAAAACAAATGAACTTCAAAGTGGATTTTGTGCTCACCCTTTACACCCGTTTAATTTACCTAGCCTCAACTATTTTCTTTGCTTGGTATTTGCAAAGCTTTTGGGCATTGGTGTTTGGCCAATTGATATCCTCTGTTGCAGGCTGCTTGATTAGCTACTGGGTTCACCCTTATCGTCCTAAACTTAGCCTATACAATTGGCGGGATTTATTGAAGTATTCTAAATCTACCGTACCTTTGAGTATTGGCCGTTATATCAATAATCAAGCTGATGTAGCCGTAGTAGGGCGGGTAGCATCGGCAGAATTTTTGGGGCTGTATCATATTGCGGTGAATTTAGCGGGTCTATTCACCAAAGAACTGTTGATGCCAGTAATAAGAGGACTGATCCCGAATCTTTCCGTGCTGCGAGAAAGTGCTAATTTTAAAGCTATATTATTAACCACCTTTGCCGCTGCGGTTTATGTGTTCTTGCCTGTAGGTGTGGGCTTGTCGCTGGTGGCGCCTGAGTTCGTTGCTGTGTTGCTAGGTGATAAATGGTTAAGTGTGACGCCAATGTTAGCGTGGTTTAGTTTATACGCCATGATTGGCGGCATGATGATGTTTTTCAGTGAACAGTTTTTGGTGATGATGGAGCGCGAATCCTTGTCGAATGGCTTGATGTGGTTTCGAAATCTAGTCTTGCTTTCAACCATTGCTATCACCCTGATATATTTCGATGTAAAAGACTTGCCCCAAGCGCTATTTTGGAGTGTTCTTGCGGTGCTACCGGTTATCTTGATAAGTATAAGCCGTGCTTTGGAATTATCTCTGTTCAAAATTTTACATAGCTGGTGGCCAGCATTGCTTTCAGCGGCCTTAATGGCATTATCGATTTACTACTTTCCGGCCCTGAGTTGGCCACTATTTATTATGTTGATTTTAAAAGTTGTTTGCGGGGCGTTGGTATACGCGCTGTCATTGATATTACTGTATATTGTGCGCGGTAGACCCACAGATTCGTTAGAAGGTGCGGTGTTTGATAAAATTCCTGGAGCAGGTATGCTCCGTAAATCTCAACCATAGAAAAGTTTAAAGGCGGGAAGGTGTGCAAACAATGACACAGTGGCAGCAAATTTCACAAATTGGCGGTAAGCAAGGGTATATCGATTTGAGTGGTAATACTCAAATGGTTGATGATGAACGCGGCACTTTGGTATTGCACGGTTATAGCTTTATTGATGACAAACCGGCAGACGCTGAAACCCTATTAGGCGCGCTGATCGTGGCCGATTCTTTGGATTCTTTCTACGCTCGTTTAAGTGGCCAGTATTGGATGGCGATTCAATTGAGCAATCAGCCCCTGACCTTGCTTGGCGATCATATTGGTGCGACACCCTGCTATTACCATGTAGACGATGGAAAAGTGTTTGTGAGCTCATCACTTAAACACATCAAAGCCCGTGAAGATGTGTCTGTTGAAATTAACAAGCAGGCATTGTACAACTACATTTATTTCCACTGTATTCCAGCCCCAACGACTATTTATCTTAATAGCTATAAACTTGAACCGGGTAAAGCCGTGCATATCGAGGCCGGTCAACCACGGGCAGAGCTGTTATATTCGCCTGAATTCAGTACTGCATTAGCCGATAAACCTGCCGCCTTAAAACAGTGTTTAGATACCATTGAGCATGCGGTGGATTCTCACGCTACTGGTCAGGTGGGCGCGTTTTTAAGCGGTGGGCTAGATAGTTCTACCGTGGCGGGTATGTTAGCCAAAAATCAGCCACAGCAGGCCAGAACCTTTTCAATTGGCTTTGAAGTAGAAGGCTATGATGAAACCGAATATGCACTGCTAACCGCTAAGCATTTTAACACCGACCACAAGGTGTTGTATTTGAAGCCGGAAGAAGCAGAGAAAGAATTTGTTAAGGTGGCCCAGTACTTTGATGAGCCCTTTGGTAACTCATCGGCGATGGCCGCTTATTTTTGTGCTACCTTTGCCAAAAATGCAGGCATTGAAGTGCTCTTGGCTGGAGACGGTGGTGATGAACTGTTTGCTGGTAATGAACGTTATGCCAAACAAAAAGTGTTCGAGCACTATAACCGTTTACCCAGTGCGCTAGGCGATATCAGCAACATACTGTTCAACAACGGACTGACCCGCAAAATTCCCGGCTTGCAAAAGGTTGCCAGTTATTTGAATCAGGCACGAGTGCCTTTGCCAGCTCGCTTGCAAACCCATAATTTTGTTAATCAGTTAGGTGTGGAGAATATTTTTCCAGCGGCTTTTCTGGCTCAGGTTGACACCCATGTTCCCGAGCAGCAACTAAAACAGCGTTTTGACGAATGTAAAAGTAAGCATCCAGTTGATGGAATGCTCTATCTAGATTGGAAATTCACCCTTGCTGATAACGATCTGGTTAAAGTCAACAAAATGTGTGAATTGGCCGGTGTAGAAGTACGTTTCCCGCTGCTAGATAAACAACTAGTTGATTTTAGTTGCACTATCCCTGCCGATGAGAAATTGCCCGGGGGTGAGCTGCGCGACTTCTATAAAAAGTCCTGTAAAGGCTTCCTCGCCGATGAAACTTTGAGCAAAAGCAAGCATGGTTTTGGTTTGCCGTTTGGGGTGTGGATGAAAGAAAACGCAGCGCTCAAAGAGTTAACCATCACCACGTTGAATCAATTTAAGCAGCGTAATATTGTCAATGCCAGTTTGATCGAACAGGCAATGGACGCTCACAACAGCGTGCATACCGGCTATTTTGGTGAGCTTATCTGGATCATGGTGGTGTTAGAGCTGTGGTTACAAAAAGAGGCAGCAGATTTTAGTGCATAGTCTATTAAGCGTTGCTAATAGCTTACTGAGCGGCAATAAACTCAGTATATTAATCTATCACCAAGTGCTAGAAGCGTTCGACCCTATGCGGCCCTATGAAGTGACGGCAGAGGTGTTTGATTGGCATATGGCGTTAATCAGTCGCTACTTCACACCGATCAGTTTAACCGATGCGGCTAAGTATCTTGAGCAGGGCAAGCTACCTGACAAGGCTATCTGTGTCACCTTTGATGATGGCTACTTAAACAACTTAACTGTTGCTCAACCCATTCTCGCTAAATATAAGATACCGGCGACTGTATACGTGGCAACTGCCTTTACCGAAGGTGCCGATATGTGGAATGACCGAGTGTTGGATTTGTTCAACGATGCACAATTGAGCTCTTTAATCATAGAAGGCGAAAGCGTCACGCTAGGAGATTGGGAAAAGCGTAACCAGTTAGCCGCAGCGCAATTAATGCGTCTTAAATATTTGCCGATTGATGAACGCCTAGCAGGGGTTCAGAAGCTTTATGATGACAACAACCTAGCCGAACCTACACCAAGAATGATGAATGCCCAGCAAGTTAAACAACTCGCCGATTGCGGGGTTGAGATAGGTGGGCATACGGTTAATCACCCGATCCTAAAAGTGCTGTCACCCGAACAACAATTTGATGAAGTCAGTCGCTGCAAAGCTCAATTAGAGCAGTGGACCGGCAAACCGGTTAAGCACTTCGCATACCCCAATGGCTCTTACGGTAAAGATTTAACCGACGAGACCGTCGAGTTGGTGAAAAAAGCCGGTTATGAAACAGCCGTTGTCACCGATTGGGGTACATCATCACCCGGTGACGATTTACTCAGACTCAAACGATTCACCCCCTGGGATAGCTCAGCATGGAAGTTTCATGCTAGGTTGGTGAAAAGCCGCTTAACAATTTAGCATGAATTTCGACATGTTTTATATTTAGTCGTTACTAAATAATCTATAACTTATTTACCGAAGGAGCACCAATGATCTCCAAAATAAAGGGATTTAATGGGATTAGAGCATTGGCAGCCCTAACTGTAGTGTTTACCCATATTGGTGCCTATCGATTTTTAGAACATCACAACTATATATCGCGGGAATTAATCCAAAGCTTCGATGGTAGTGCCGGTGTGCAGGCATTTTTTATTCTTAGCGGTTTCTTAATTACTTATCTATTAGTAAAGGAATACCATAGAACTGGGACAGTATCCCTATATAATTTTTACTTGCGTAGAACTCTGCGGATATTCCCGCTTTATTTCCTAGTGGTTTTTCTCATTGGTATTCTGCACTTTTTTGGTTCTGGTGTAACCAATGGTGAGTCAATCTTATTTTCAATATTTTACATCTACAATTTTATACCGAAAGAGTGGTATTCATCTGTATTAGGTCATACTTGGTCGCTAGCTGTTGAAGAGCACTTCTATCTGATATGGCCATTTGTTTTTATCACTATGGCTAAATACCCTTCCAAATTAGTAAAATATTTAGTGATGTTTATTGGGATTTCGATAATCTCCAATATTGTGTTGCAATCTATTGAGTATGTACGTCAATCATTTTTCATTGGACGTTTTTCATTCATTGCAGGGGCGAATATCGCTTATGGCTGTATACTCGCATTAGCAATTTCATCAAGTGTCAGAAGAAAAAGTGTCGAAAGGATTTTAGCATCTTCCTGGCTTCTAATATTGGGCCTACTGCTATGGCAATGTGCTCTTTGGCTGCCTAAATTGCAATATTTACCTTCCGTTTATATAAGAGGGGTTGGGTTAGCCATTTGTATTGCTTGGATTTTTCTCAATCAAAGTTCCTTGCTGGTTAGAGTATTAGAGTTTCGGCCTTTAAATTACTTAGGTGAAGTCTCATATGGTATTTATATGTATCAAGGTTTTTATCTTGCCACGGGGCCATATAGAGCAGCAGGTCAAACGTGGCCGATTTCCCAAGAGATTGGTTTGGTATTGTTGGTGATTACAGTACCTATTTCCTTTCATTTATTCGAGAGACCTATAACTAAACTTAAAAGGAAATGGCAGAAAGATTGTTAGTTGCCTTCTCTGATAAAATGCTCATTAAGTTGGGCTAAATCTACTCTGTATATCTCTATCGCAGTATTAGGCTGCTGTGTGTATGTCTCAAATATCTTGTTGAATACCTTAGGAAATCTATCAACCATGTTTAGTGCAGGATCATTCATACGAGCAAATTTGCCAAAGGTGACCAAATACTCGGTATTGTACTTCAACATGCGCTCGATACTTTGCTGGTTGTTCGGGTCATTAAGTAATGGGATAGAACGGCGTTGCAATGTGTGGGGTAATACGCCCCAGTCCACAGTTGCGACTACAGCGTTCTTGGGGATTTCTATATCTACAAAGCCTTTTAGAGCACTTATTGCTGAGGATTCATCTCGAAACTTGTCTGTTTGCTCAACATGCCTAAGTAAATTAGGTGAGGCCAACACCAACAATGCACTAACGAGTAATAATGCTCCTGTTTGAGCAGGGCGTTTTAACTTTCCTAACCAAGCAAAGTTGACGCATTTATATATACCAAATCCCATCATCACTATTATGAAAGGCAGCATAGGTATCCAATAGCGATATACGATGTGTAATGTTTTAGTCAGTAATATATCTTTACCAATGAACGCCATAGACAGTCCAACATAAAGTAACTCTAATTTATTTGCTCGTTTTGCCCAAGGCCCTAATCCCAAAGCTACTAAAACGAGCATAACGACTGTTATGACGTGGCGGTTTAGGGTACTCAAACCGCCATACCATGACTCAAACAGAGCGCCGAAAAACATACTGGTACGTAATAATGGAAACTGCCAAGCAGCTTCGACACTCTCGGCTGACGCATCGCCAGGTAAGCCCTTAGCGTAGATGCTTAACCCTTTTAAACCAAAAAAGTAACCGTTGGCCATATTAAACGTATCAGGGGTATGAGCAAAATAATTCCTAGCTGTCCAAAGTATAAAAGGTAAACAAACCAATCCGCCTATGACCAGCATTTTCGATATAGATAGTTTGAGTGTGTCGCGGTTGTGCTGAAAAGCATGGATAAGCAGCGCCAAACCTAGTGCAGCGCAAAAGAATAAGCCCTGCAAGCGCACTAGTGACGAGAAGGCTACAAGGGCACAACACAGGAATAAAAATTTACGTTGCCCGCTCATATCATATTTCCGCCAGCACAATAATGCAGCCATGGAAACGGTTAAGAATAACGAGTCAGAAATAAGCGCATAAAAATAGAGCATGAAAATGCTACTAGTGAGCACGAAAAATGGAGTGAAAAAACCAATCACACCGTATTTTTCGACTGAAAAATAGCGGCTGATTATCCATATTCCGAGTATTGAGATAACACCAATAAAACCTTGTAGGAACCAGAAATCTTCGCCAAACAATGCTAAAGGCAACATAATTGCTATTGATGTACCGGGATAATACTGCAAATTAGGCTGGAAATTGAACCAATACTCCTGATGCTGCAACATATTGGTTGCGGTTCCCAAGTATATGCCAGAGTCAGGATATTGAAGCCAGAGAGAAGGGATGGTAAATAGCAATATGGCACTTATGATCAAGAGCATAATAATTTGAATTGATGATGGTTTTTTTACCACTGTTGTAGCCCTAAACATTTATTTTCCATTTCAACGGCTTGAGTACCACACTGTTTGTGGATAACGCACTGAGACCATTTCTGTGTGCTTTGAATTTTGAGATTTTCGTCACTAATCTAATCCGTTAGATAAATAATTCTGGTCAAAATACCATTAATAAGAGTTAACTCAAACCTGATTAACTCGATTCAAAAAGCTTTTCTTATGATATTAATTTTTTAACTTTGTTTAATCTTCATCTCGTTACACTTTAACAGAATAAAGTGTTAGATTTGCACACAATTTATATCTATGTAATCACAATATTGAGAGGGAAAGAGTGTCAAAAGCTGGGGCATTAAAAATTCTTAGTAATGCAAAATATTTATATATGGCATTACTAATGTCGCAAGGATTGCGTTTCGTTTATATGCTCATTTTAGCTAGGCTTCTGGGTGCTGAGCTATATGGGCTTTATACATACGGGCAATCTTGGTATTTGATGTTCTTGCCCCTTACCGGTCTTGGGTTGGGCGCCATGTTATCCAGGGAAGTGGGAAAAAGGAATGCCAACACTTCGCAGATAGTGAATCTAGTAGCTACAATTCGGATTGTAGCAGTCTTGGCGGTGGCGGCCATTTCAATGTTAACTGGTTTAATAGTCGCCGAAAATAGTTTTATTGCGTCACTGTTGCTGGTTTTTTCCTTTGCCTTGATCGGAAAAGCTATGGTTATGTGGGCAAACCAAATGTTTCAAGCATTTGAGTCAACTCAATTAGTTTTTAAGATAGAACGAGTTTTTAAACCTTGTGAGATAGCAATTAGTATTGTTGTTGCGATATTGACTGAGAACATATTATTAGTTGCCGTTGTTCATGCCTTTGCTCAGATCGCTCAAGGTTTAGTAAGTGTCTATCTGGCCAATAAAAATCTGCAGAAAGTATCTCTTCTTTGGCATCCGAAGCTGATGATTTCAACTGTAGTAGGTCTGTTTCCTCTTGCGATAGCTGTTTTTGCGGGGCAATTCCTATTTTACGGTCCAATTGTGTTGGTAAAAAGATCGTTTAGTTCTGCCAGCGATTTAGGTAATTTTTCGCTGTTGATTCAATTGTTTATTGTCATCATTGCTTTATTTTCATCAATAACAAGCGCAGCCTTGCCAGCCTTGAGCCGATCCGCTTCAAGCAATCGTAATAATTTGAATTTGTTCAGTCGAATAGCTATCTATGTGTCATGCATATTCGGAATTTTTCTATACATTGCGTCTTCATTGTTCGGTGAAAAACTACTTGTTTTAGCGTTTGGTCACAAGTTCATTTTAGCAGGTCATTACTTAGCACTGATGATGCTGGTGCTAATACCCGCGACACTTACTAATTTACTAAATAGTGTTCAAATTTCACTAGAGCACAACGTAAAGGTATTAATTACTAACCTTTTGGGTGCAGCCACCTTGGTATTGAGCTTACCTTGGTTTGTTGCACAATATGGTTTAGCGGGCGCTATATTTAGTCTGCAAGCAGCTTTCTTAGTTTCAGCGTCAATAGGTGTGATTTTCTTAACCAGAGAGCTTGTAATATCAATCAAAGACGCCCTTGTGGTGCCTGCTATGCTATTAGGTATATTTGCACTGATATATTGGTTTGGCGTGAGTATTGAGCAAACTGAAATTGCTATGTTGGTTGGAGGGATGTGTTCAATTATAATTTTATGGTTTGTAGGGCTGAATTCAAAAGAGCGAAAATCTGTCAAATACAGATTTTCTAAGTTAAAGTTTTAACTCAGATATATATTACTGTTTAAGTAAGTCTAACAGGCTCGATTTTGTTTTTTGAATTGAGTAATTCTTAACAGACTGAATTATTTTCTCTGAGTTAAATGTGTTGGGGGTGAGTGCTTGAATCATTTTTGTCAGGGCTTCTTGATCATCAGATTCGCTCACTGTAAAACCATTTACACCTTCATTTATGAGATAGGGAACTCCGCCTTTGCGGTTACCTACAACCGCACAGCCACAGAAATTAGCTTCTAGATAGACCAAACCAAATGATTCATCATACTCGGATAAAAGCCAAAATAAATCCGCGCCAGAATAATAATCTACAAGTTGTTTCCGCTCTAACCCTTGAAGTATCAATACCGAACTTTGCAAGTTATGTCTCTCAACGTGAGATTTAAACTCATCTACAAATGGCCCATTCCCAATGACAATCCAGAATAATGGCTGTTTTTCACATAACTTTTTAAACAAGTGTAGTTTGCGCACATAGCCTTTTTTTGTAGTTAAACGACTAACCGATAACAAAATTCTAGTATCCGTTTTAACGTTATATTTTTCACGCAAGTCTACTTTCAAAGGTGAAAACATGGATTCATCTATACCATTCGTAATAACTACAATTTTCTCTGTTAAATGAGATAATTGTGTCATCGAAACAAATTTGTGCTTCATGTAGTCACTGACTGCGATGATGTGTTTGCAGTGTTCCAGTAATTGAGTATATTTTTTCTTGAAGCCGAGCAATCTAAATATGGGTTCAGGTTTAATATAAATATTCTCTGGTTCGCTACCGTGTAAGTATACCCAGCATTTAGCTTTTATATGTGCCGGGAAATATCGTGCAGCCACTAAACTTGCCCCTGTATCATTGACAATAATATCGTCAAACTGGTCTAGGTTTAGCTCACGTAGCGTTTTCCAAAAGCCTAAAAACCTGAAAGGCCATGCCGTATCTGCTTGTATTATAGGAAATGTTTCTTCTATGAGATGACCTTTATCTAAGGTCACTAGGGTAAGATTGCACTCATGCTGAATTAGTCGAGCAATATCCCGAGCCACTGAACCCGCGCCACCAACCTCAGGCGGGTACTGATAAGTTATTAACAGGACATTTTTCAAGATTTTGTTCTTTCTGTTTTCATTTGACGATTGTTTAATACCAATGTTCAAGGTTGACATTGAGCAGTTTTTCGAGTCTTTTGACATCACCACTATAATGATTCTGGAGCATTGCTTTGGTAGCAGGATCTATCCGTGGCTTCTCGACTTTTTTCATGTTTTTTAACCTAACGTAATTCCTAATTTTCCATCGTGTCGCTTTTGGTAGAAATAAGCTACCAATCGTACCCATCCATTTGGGGGGAGTAGTAACAAAATGAGTAAGCTTTGCAGATCTTGCTACCTTGCTTGGGTTGTGTACTTGAAATTCGGCTGGACAAATATGAGGTAAGCCTAAAAAATCTAATAGTCCGGTGTAACTTGCTTTATTATTATTTTTGAAATCATCAAACCATATGATGTGAACATTTTCCTTACCCATAACCTTCAAATAATGTTCTACATGATCACAATATAATCCAAGACTTTGGTATCTAGTTGTATATTCCAATCTAGCATTTTTAGGAATATTATCCCCAGTTATTCTCGATGGTTCCAGATCCCATGCTTCTTCAAAAGTATTTACTACTTCACGAGTACTGAATTTTGCCTCGTAGAACATTGAATAGGCTACTTCTACAGGGTTCCTTAGCATAATGACAACTTTAGAATCTGGCGATTTTTCTAAAAATTCATATGGTGCGGATTCTGAATACAAATAGGTTGGTGATGCATCCAACGCGTAAGTTTCATCATCCCATTCTTTAAACCAATTAAGGTAGGATTTTTCATTAATTAATTCAGCATAACGAACAAGATCTTTGCCAAAAAAAGTGAACTCCTTCTGCAATGGTGTGTAAATATCTGGGTGCGCCATCAAATGTCGCGCCATTGCTGTCGTACCGGATTTTGGTGCACCGACAATATATAAATTTGGATATCTTGCTAACGAGCTCATCTAATTTAGGTCCGTAATAAGTGTGTTGAGGCTTTTGACTGATCGTTCAATACGATACTTTTCACCTACTAATTTGGTAGCGTTGGTTTTCATGCTGGCATAATCATTTTCTGAAAGGTTGATTAGGGCTGTAATACCGCAGGCCATTTCTGATGGCGATTGAGTTGCCACTAGGTAACCCGTCACGCCGTGCTCTACAATCTCTTTATTACCCGTAGGGCAATTTGTAATCACGGCAGGGACGCCCAAACATTGGGCCTCTATTGCTGCGTTGCACAGTCCTTCATAATCGCTGTTTAGAACAAAAGCCTTAGCGTTGGAAACATAAGGATAAGGATTAGTGACAAATCCTTTGAAGCGTATTTTGTCTGCTATTCCTAATCCATGAGCTTGTTGCTCTAATTCTTTACGTAATGGTCCGTCACCTAAAATAAGTAATGGGATTTGTTTGTCTGGGCTCAATAACGCATAGGCCTCTATCAAAATGTCGTAGCGTTTTTGCTGGGTTAGAGAGCCAACGGATACTAAGTATGATCCATTGGCTGGGGTTTCAACGCTGGTATCACTAGCCTTATCAACCAGAACATCAATGTTGAAACCATTGCGTATCATATAGGTTTTACCAGCTGCATAGGGATAGAAATCGACAAAGTTATCTTTTAATTCATCACATAGGACGATGTAAGCAGTAGCGTGTTGATACAGCCAATAGAAGATCTTTTTTCGCCAATCATCCTCTTGGTTAGCTGGGTTGTTCGCTACTCGCACAACCCAGCTCGTTTTTAATCGGCACAGTTTCAGCGCTAACCCGGTAAGCAGGCTCGGAAATGACCAAACACTGATGAGGATGTCTGGCTTTATCTGGAGCAAGTTTTTTATCAATAGCAAAAAGCACCAAGGAAGATACACCGCGGAGCGCTTTTGCAAGTCAACTAATTTAACATCATCAGGTACAGGGTAAGTCACTACCTGATTCAATAATAAAACAGTAATCTCTAAATTCTCTCTATCCATATTGCACAGAAGATTACTCAGCGCTCGCTCGGCGCCGCCTTTTGAGAGGGTGCTACTGACAAAACACAGTTTTTTCTTTCTACTACCGGTTAACTGCATTATGACAAGTCCTGAGATTTAGTGTGCTTGGCAAGCAGCAACTTTAGTTTTAAGTGGTCGGTGATCCGCTGGCGAATGTCATTCGATAGTATGGCCAAACATGGCAGGATCACATACTTCATTGGGCTGTTGCTTTGTTCGGATTGTCTTAGTTGGGTAAGCAGTTTGCTCACCAACTTATTGGGTGAGGCTTGGTCAATAAAATGTTGCAGTTCTTGTTCACAAAAATGGTCATGACCTTGGCGAACTCGATCATGATGTAGCTTATGGATATAGCGCCTTATTTTGTAGCGTTTTAGGCTCATACCACTGGTGATACTAGCATTATGAATACGGTATTGGAGTAGTGCGACTGGCAAGTTATGAATTTCAATTTCGGCATCAATTAATCTATATAAAAAGTCATAATCTTGCGCCGTAGATAAATTACGATAGCCTTTAATTTTGTCGTAGGCTTGCTTGGTAAACATCCAAGTGGGATGACATGCCACAGAGCAATAGGGGATCATCTTTTTCATCAGCGCATAATCTGACTGAAAATATTGTTTGCCAAGCACATTGCCCAGTTCATCTATATTTTCTATGGCACTGCCCACCAAGCCTACCTGCTGATTTGCCAATAAGAACTGATATTGAACTTTCAGTCGTTCCTGATAGGCAACATCATCGGCATCCATTCTGGCGATAAAAGCACCTGTTGATTGCTCAATTCCCTTCATTAAAGATTTTGCCAAACCAAGATTGCTGGCATTTTCAATAATGACTATTCGCCCATCACTAAGCTGTTTCTGATACAGATATTCTCGTATAGATAGGTTATTTGGGTCATCCAAAACTATGATGAATTCAAAGTCTGCTAAGGTCTGTGCCAGAATTGAATCTACTGCTGCCCCGAACCAATCTAAGGGTTCTCGATAGCATGCCATTACAACGGAAACTATAGGTGGCTTTGGGTTAAGATTATTGGTCACGGCGGTCTAAACCAATAAAAGGGGTGATTAAATACGCTGCATGTTTATGGATCATGTTGTCCCACAAAAACTCAATGCCTGCGGCTTTTGCATTGTTTGCTATAGCCGCTCGACTTGTATTATCCATCAAACTGACTTGTTGAATAACATTCGCTAAAGCTTCGCTGCTCTTGGCTTTAAATAATATTGCTGTCTTGCCATCTTCGATAATATCAGGGGCGCCTGATTCATCTGAAGCACAACACAACATCCCAGCAGACATCGCCTCAAGCAAACTAACTGGTAAGCCCTCAGCGTCACCATCGGCCGTAACGATTGATGGCAAAACAAATAGATCTGCTTGGCTTAAAACACGAAATTTGTCTTGTCCATTTACGAATCCATGAAACTTTACGGAATTGGATAAGTTAAGGGCGTTGACCTGTTGTTTTATATCACCAAGTAAAGGGCCGTCACCCAACAAGTCTAGTTGGACAGGAATACCTTTGTTAAGCACATCCGCCATCGCATGAAGTAGATAGGTTACGCCCTTTTTTTCGGCCAAGCGGCCAACAAATACTAATCGTAGTTTCCCATCATTTACTTGCTGGTTTTCATCTGCGGAACAATCTGGCAAGTTCAGATCTACTCCCATTGGCAGCACGGTCGACTTAACTTCAATTTCGTCGCGGGTATTTGAGTCGAAAAAGTCTAGGGCTTGATTTCTTCCCCTGCTGCCTGCGAACGATATAGCTTTAAATTGGGGGAGAATTTTACGCACTAAATAATTGCCTAGAAAGGGGATTTTGCGCAAAATAGTGATATCAGCAGCGTGAGACGTTAACGTATGGGGAATCGAAAATTGGTTTGCAACACGGTTACACATCAGTCCCTGCGGAGTAAACCAATGGGAGTATATCAAGTCAATTTTATATTGCTGTACAATCCTACGAGTCGCGAAGTAACAAGCAGCCAATAAAAAAGGTACTTGAAATAAGCGTAGCGGTTTTTCTTTGATATTTGGCCAAATTGCCGGATAAACAAGAGTTTGAAAAGACTCAGGCTTGAAGTACTTATAGCGGTGTATATGGACTCCTTCCCAAACTTCATATTGACTCGCCTCTGGTGCATGTGGCACTAGAACATGCACATCAAAATCAGGGTAGTGTTTTTTTAAGTAGCGTGCCTGTTGCCAAACAAAATCAACCATGCCATCACCTTGATAACGTGGAAATGTAGACGCACAGATTAAAATTCGAGTTGTCATATTTAGCAATTCATCCCTGGACCTAGAAAGTTAATCTTTGTCCCGCTTTTGCGATTGCATTTCGAGCTCCATTCTCCGCACTTTCTCTAATGTTTGCTCAACTAAGTGACGATTGAAGTTGATCAAATCGGCCAATAAGGCGATCAAAAAAGTAATAAAACCCAGAACGGTTAGCGTGCCACCGATTATCAGGGATTGAATGTGGCCGCCACCGTCGCCGGTAAAATAGAAATACATGAAGCGAATAATCGGAATAAGACCTAGGGTGGTTAAAATCAGGCTGATAAAGAAGAACACTTTGAGCGGTTGGTACATGGTGTACATGCGCACTATGGTGGTTAGTTGGCGCTCAATGAATTTTGGGATACTGGTAAAAAGGCGTGACTCGCGGGTTTTTTCATTGGTTTCAACTGGCACTGAGGTAACGGCCATATGCTTCTTACCAGCTTGGATCAAGGCTTCTATGGTGTAACTGAAAGGCGATACGATATTAAGTTGCAGTGCTGCGTCACGACTATAGGCTCTGAACCCGCTTACCGCGTCAGGTACGTCTACTCCGGATAGTTGGCGCACCACAAAGCTGCCGAGGCGTTGTAGGAACTTTTTAAATGGTGAAAAATGGTTAATTTGAGCGGTTTTTCTATCTCCAACTACAACATCAGCACTGCCGTCGAGGATAGGCTGGATCAATTTAGGGATGTCCCAACCCGCATATTGGTTGTCACCATCGGTATTGACAATGATATCTGCACCGCGTTTTAAACACTCATCTATGCCTTTGCGAAAGGTGCGCGCTAAACCACGGTTGTTTTTATTAACGATGATGTGATCCACGCCAAGCTTTTTGGCGACCTCGATGGTTTGGTCTTTGGAGCCGTCATCAATAATCATGATTTCGACGCTGTCTATGCCTTCAATGGTTTTAGGAATATCATTGAAGGTAGCCGGTAAAGTGTGTTCTTCGTTGTAACACGGTATTTGTACAATTAGTTTCAAGCGACCTTCCTGTTCATATTTAAAAAATTCTGACGATCTATCATTGCTTAGGGTGCTAAGCACTACTCACATTGCTTGAAAAGTACTTTGCGAAATGCCTTTTTATTTAGGTGTTGAAAAAATAATCGAATTGCCGATAGTTTAAGCCTTTTTAGCATAGATAGGAAATTGCCTAAGTATGCCTTTCGGTTGTCGTACAACATTTCCTTGACTCTATCCCTGTTTGCTTTGCTCATAGTGACATTATTGAGTAAATAGTAACGATAGTTTATTTCATCAAAAAGACGCTTGCTGAGGTGCATGGTGCCCCATTTTGCCCCGGAAAATAAGTTGATCCCCTCACCACAACGGGTGGTGATTTTGCTCGTGAAGGTAATTATTTGACTATCACGGGTAATATCTAACCACATTAGGTAGTCCTCCCCGGCAAAGCGGAAGTTTTCTTTGAAGCGATTTTCGGCGTGCTTTTGCCGGTCATAAATAACCGAAGACGCGCCAATTACGTTCGCCGTGGTAATTTGCCTGACAATATCACCAGTATATTGGTAATTATGTTGATTATCTAATTGGACGTGCTGGGACGGCTCTATATAACCGGCGCGCTCAAAAGCGCCAACGGTTTGACCAATATGAGTGAAGTTGCTGAAATGAAAATCGCTGCCGATTGACATTGCCTGCATGGCTAATGCTAGGTGATCTTCCAACCATTCATCATCAGGGTCGAGTAAAGCTATAAATTTAACCGTTGGAGTGACAGCCTCAATACCGCTATTGCGCGCCGAGGCAACCCCACCATTTGGTTTTTCTAAAAGCTTAACTTTAGTCAATAATGTTTTATTACCCTCTAATTGAGCTAACTCGCTATGGCCGGCAATGGGCGAGCCATCGTCTACTACAATAATTTCTTCAATAGAATCGAATAACGTTTGTTTACCCACACTTTCTAAGGCTCTGACGAGTAAACCAGAGGAACGCTGATAGAAGGGGATAACCACCGAAATCATATGCTTCATAAAGCGTCAGTTAACCTTTAATTTTCTTAACTAAATTAATCACGCCCTTGGCGAGTGCGTTGGGGTAATAAGTTACATGTTCAATTTCTCGCAACGTCGAGTCTAAGCGCTTATGCCACTCCATCGCTTTGCCGTAAAATTCAATATTGCGAATTTTTTCGCTAGCGATATGCTCAGAATAATACTTAATCATTTCAATTTTAAGCATCAGCGCTGGAGACTGCTTATTAAATTCTTCATTGTAAGTGGTTTTTAGGATAATCAGACAATCATCTTGTTGAATACACAAATCAACAGCCACAATTTGTTGATTAATCAAGTAATACCAGCAGCAGGCTTTACCCTTTTCGGCTAGTTCACTTAAAGCCTGTTGATAGAATTTACCTTGAGTGTTGTCAGGCGAAATTGCGGTTCCTTGATCATTTTTCCAACCACTGCTTTCAATTTCACCGTATTTTAGAATAGCTTGTTTAACCTGTTCTGGCTTACTGACTTTTTGAAATGACAGGATGTCGTCAGCCCGAGCTGCACGGTTTATCACTTTATTGTAGTTCTGCCTCATGTTTTTGCCGAGAGACTTAAAAAAAACATCAAAATCATCGGGTATGGGGCGATTTCCAGTGGTGATGTAAGGCATTTTTTCAAATGCGCTGGGTGGGCTAAACTGGCTAAATTTACTGTCCATTTGTAACATGTCGAGCATCAAGACTTTGCCTGGCAGTGCACTGCACAGCTGGCTCATGTGCTCTTCACCAACATCTTTATCACGATGTAAAAACAATCCTAATGGGCACTGAGAAGGCATTGCGGTGGCCCATCGTCCTTTTCCAAGTGGCTTGAAAAAGCCTGCCATAACCAATTTGTCGTTATGTGTTGCTAGAACAAACTGTTCATCGCCAGAAAAAAAATGTTCAATTAAGCCGCCAACAAATTCAGGCTCAAAAAATGCCAAGTTCATAGTGTCACGATTCAACTTAGCCCAAGCTGATTGATGAGCAGGAAATTCAGAACAAGGGAATACTAACCAATTCATAGTGCATCCTGAGGGGTAAGTTGGTTGATAGTGTCTACCATGAAATCCAGTTGAGATTGATTAAGTTGCTGGTGACAAGGAATTTGAATTAAACGAGAACGATAAGCCTGACTCACTGGACAGTCACTGATTGCCACCTCTTCCCAACGTAAAATTTGGATACCCCGCTTGCGGATAGTATGAAAGTGCACTTGATCTTCGAGTAAAAATGGCACTACGTAAGGCACATCATCATTTAATGTTTTAAATAACGCCTGACCGACTTTTGGGTTATCAATTTTATCAACCAAGTATATAAAGTTGTTTCGGCGTTTTTGCTTCACTTCAGATAAATAGCTGCGACAGAAAATTTCTTTAGTATGTCGATAACTGGCTGAGATTAAATCAACCGGTTGAAAATAGCGTAGGTGACCGTCATCTTGGGCAACCTGCTCTGAGAGTGTTTCTGGCTGCGGGGACGACTTGGTGGCACTGAATTTAGATTTTAGTTTGTCGACGAACTGGGGAATACCGAATAGAAAGGCGCAAGCCTTAGCTTCCTCCGACACACCAACCTGATCCAACTTCGCCTCAAAAGGAGTTTTTAAATAAAGTGCACCGCCGTCTATGCTCGGTAATATCTTGTTAATGCTGCAAATACTGGCACTTACATCTAATGCAGGTGTCAATTGAGGATCAAAATGCTGCACAAAACGAAACATTGAATGGGCGCAATCTTCGATGATTTCCACCGGCTTGGAATGTAGATATTCAATTACCTGATCATTGTTTTGCCCAAAGCCAAAATATCTGACGACCACGCAATGAGTCACGTCTTCTGTCGCAAAAGCAGCATCTAGTAACGCTAAATCGACTGACAAATCTGCCTGCACGGGATAAAAGCGCACCTCGTAATCAAGCCAGATAAAGGGCTCAACTAAAGCCGGGCAATGATATGCTGGGATCAATATTACATTTTTGCCCGGTTTTTTTAAGGTATTGCCAGCGATACCAATCGCGCCACGCCCGTTACGAGTGAAAATAGCTTTAGACATGAAATCACGGCGGGGCCGAAATAAGCGTAAGTCTTTTAGCCGAAATTTGGGTGTTGCGGTAACGATAGGTACCGGAAACTGACTTGCATTTGCAATGGGTGGTAAAAATTTAACTGCCATGTGCCTCTTCAGACTTAAGGGCCTCTCCATGAGATGCCGTGATTCCCTAACTTATCAGCCCATATGCTAGGGCAAATTCAGTTAAATTGCTACGGTTAACATGGCTAAAATAGCTAAAATAGTCAGCTAGGATAAGGCTTAAAACCACAGCAGCTAATGCGCACAAAAGCGGATTAAGATATGCTACGCAAAATTTTTTAATCAGTAGTGGAATTGCATCGTGATAAGTGGCCATTTTTTTCCGTCGGGCGATAAAAAACTGTTCGTTAGCCAGTTCGGTCAACACCGTTCGGATAACACTATCTTACTGTTGCCATCGGTATTCGAAGAAATGAATTTGTGTCGTGCGATCATTGCCAAACAAGCGCAGTTCTTAGTTCAGCACGGTTATTGTGTTTATGTACTAGACTACGCTGGCTGTGGTGATAGCGAAGGTAATATAGAGCAGGTCGATGCAGGTATCTGGCAACAAAATATTATTGACTGCGTGTCTTGGCTTAAGCTGCAGGGCACCAGTAGTATTACCCTTTGGGGTGTGCGATTTGGTGCATTATTAATGTTTCAACAACTTGAACAAATCAATCAAATCCTAACCATAGACAAATTGTTGCTGTGGAAGCCGGTTAGCAAAGGCAAGCAGTTCATGACTCAGTTTTTGCGCCTAAAGCAAGCAAGCTCAATGATCCAAGGTGAAACCAAAACTAATTGGCGAGACAGTATTCTAGCCGGAAATAATACTGAAGTGGGCGGTTATGAAATCACTTCTACCTTATTAGAAAGTATTGATGGCTTAGAAATCCCCAAAAAATTGAGTGTTAATTTCCCCATACACTGGTTGGAGTTAGCCAGTAATTCCATTTCCCCCGCCGTGACCATACAAACCAAACATTGGGGTCAGAGTAACTTGAAATTAGGTTGTCTTGAAGGTAGTGCGTTTTGGCAGATACCTGAGATTTTTGTCCAAGCCCATTTGCATCAACCCACATTAGACGCATTGGAGGACAATGCATGAGTGCTACTAATACTGAAACACCGGTGGTGTTTTCATGCGGTGATAATCGCTTAATGGGCATTGTTCATCATGGGGAAGAGCAGGCAAAAGTAGCTGTTTTACTCGTTGTGGGAGGGCCTCAGTATCGGGTTGGAAGTCATCGCCAATTTGTACAACTGTCCCGTGCTTTGGCAAAGCAAGGCATTCCGTCGATGCGTTTTGATTACAGTGGAATGGGCGACAGCAGCGGCGATAAAAAAACCTTTGATAACATTTGCGATGATATTGCCGCCGCGAGCGATGTGCTATGCGAGCAATTAGGTGTAAATAAAATAGTGATTTGGGGCTTATGCGATGCAGCGTCTGCCGCCATGATCTATGCCGTTAAAGATCCCCGCGTGGCCGGTATTTTATTATTAAATCCATGGCTTCGAAGTGATGCCGCTATGGGTAAAACCATGCTTAAGTATTATTATATTCAGCGACTGTTGTCGAAAGATTTTTGGTTGAAACTATTCAAAGGAAAGGTCAATGTCGCCTCGAGTCTTGGCGATGCAAAAGGTTTCGTGCAAGACAGCGTGACCAGTCATGCACAGCAACAAGACAGTTACCAATCTAGAATGCAAGCGGGGCTTGCTGCTTTCAAAGGCAAGATCTGTTTATTGCTAAGTGGTGTTGATTTGACCGCCAAAGAGTTTGAACAGCAAACATTAGCCAACAAAAACTGGAAAGTCTTAAAATCACCACAAAGCCAAATCCATAGAATCGAGCGAGCTGATCATACGTTTTCCAGCAAGGTGTTCAAACAACAGGTTGAAAACATTACCGTGCAGTTTGTAAAACAGGTTAGCGATTCAATTTGAGCTTTGTGTATGATTGGTAAATGACGGAATTTAATTGCATTTTTTCGTACTTGGCTGGCAATATAGTAGCCTAATCGAATTGAAGTTGGTTCAAGGTAAATCGAACCGCCCATACACATAAAAACAGGATTTATTGTGACTCAAAAAAGTAGTAAGATTTTTGCCATCAGTGCGCTGATCCAATTGCTTATTATCGCCGTGACTGTGGTATTAAGTTATCGATTCACTCAGCACTTTTCGATAATTCCCAAGTCGGTACTGCATCTTCCTGATGTGTACGTCAGCCATAGCGATATGTGGCAAATAGTGAAGATATTTGTAATCACTTATGCCCTGCAAATCGGTTTGGCGTATTGGCGTAACGGCAGCAGTGCATTTGTGTCTAAGCAGCGCTTTGCCAACGAATATATCTGGTTTTTATACGCCTATACCACGGCATCTCTATATTTATTCTTAGCCACCACCATAAACTACGATCCACAATTGATTGCGGCGATTGGCTTATTTGCCTCTGCGTTTTATGTCTTGGCGTATGTGCTGTTTAGTCGCCTCGCTTTTGGCAATGGTATCTTTGCTGGCCTGTTCGGTGGTATTGGTGCGATGTTTACGCGCTTATTCAGCATCACAGGTCTGTTAGCGCTGATTTACTTTTTGGTGCCATTGGTGATGGGGAAAGCCTTCACCAGCAACCGTGATATTGCCAATGTGATCACTCAAGTTCGTATTTGGTTTAACCCTGTTGAAACATCGAATTGGGGCTTTCGTAACTACTTACCCAACTTGAAATTTGCGCAGCCATTATTGGTTAGACAGGCGCCTGGTGATGATGAGTCGCTTTTTATCCTAGAACGCGGCGGACGAATTCTAAAAGTGTCCTCTACCGATAGCATAGAAGCACAGGTTGTTATCGATGTCTCGGCGAGTATGGGTGAAGTTGAAATGGAAAACGGCGCGCTAGGATTTGCATTCCATCCTGATTTTGCTGATCCTCAAGCATCTAAGTCTTACCTTTATTTGTACTACACAGATACACGGGCGGAGAAACAGCAATACAACCGAATATCACGGTTTGAATTAACCTCCGCAGATGCGTCGGTTAATACTGCCTCTGAGATGATTTTATTCGAATTAGTGAGAAATAAGTCTGGATTTCACAATGGCGGCTCATTGGAGTTTGGGCAAGACGGCTTTCTATATATTGGCTTAGGTGAGGGGGTTCACCCGCCTGAGGCTACAACGTCTGCAGAGGTGTTTCGTTCCGCTATTTTACGTATCGATGTGGACATGGACCCCACTCGCAGTGTACCAATAGATAAACCTTTCGAATATGGTACGGCACAGAACTATTATATTCCCAAAGATAATCCGTTTTTCGACAATGACGCTATTCGCAATGAATACTATGCATTGGGCTTACGCAACCCCTTCCGGTTTAAGTTTGACTCGCAAACCAATGCTTTATGGCTGGGCGATATTGGCTCGACAATTTGGGAGGAAGTGAACAGGATCGAGATTGGCAAGCACTACCAATTTCCCGTAGTCGAAGGGCGCAAAGAGAGTGGTGTGGAAGGATGGGAAAACCTTAATTTACCCGAGCAAGGCCCAGTCTATACCTATGAGCACAATGCCTACGATCGCGCCGTAATCGGAGGTATTGTAAATCGCTCAGATGCCTATCCCAGTTTGAAGGACAAATACGTATTTGCAGATAACTATTCGGCCAAAATTTTCGTGATGGATTCGGATAAACAGCAAGTTGAAGAAGTAGAGTTGATTGCCCGAGCCAACCAATATGCCCAGCGCGGTATTAGCTCCGTTGTGCAATTAAACGATGGTAAAATTATTGTGACCACGCTAGGTGCTGCGTCTGAGCCTAGCGGCGAGGTACTTCATCTTGTTCGAGCGGACCAAGCAAATGTATTCAGAGAGGAAAAAGATGATACTCCGGATGGTTATGATCCTAAGGCTACAGCCGCCATGTTTGCGGTGAATTGTGGACGTTGTCATGGTGTGAAAGGAGATGGTAATGGGCCAGACTCGGCATTGCTGGGTGTGCCATTGCCAGATTTCACCTCACCTTTATATCATCACAATACTAGTTCTGAGCAAATTCATAAAATTATCGTTGAAGGCGGCATGGCCGTGGATAAAAGCCCAATGATGCCGCCGTGGGGAGGTTTCCTAAAACCCAAAGAAATCGACCACTTGGTAACTTATTTGGAATCACTACCGGATCAACATCACTCCCATTAATTAAAAAGCGTCACTAATAAAGGTGATGCTACACAATTAAAAGCCATTCAATAATATTGAGTGGCTTTTTTATATGGACACCCACCGTTAATATTTAAATAGACATATATGGACGCTCCCCTGATGTCAACGTACTAATTGCCCCTTCGTGCTGATTTTCTGCACGAATTACGTTTTTACTATTCTATTACCGCTAGTCTGTTGTCTTGAAGGCAGTCTAAAATGGCTTAGTTCTGACATATATTCAGGCTCTTTATTAGCGTTGGTTTAATCAACGCTGGCCTCTGATGAACTCCGAACCTTATCGCCTAAAAACACCCAGTCGGATTGTTATCCGTGTCTAAGTCTGGCTTTGATGAGGTAGGTAGACCGTTTTCTTCATCATTTTATGACTAAGCGGGGTAGGTAAAGTAAGTGTTATCCCGTGTCTTGCCTTCCACAACACCCACACAGGCTTGGTGCCTTTGTCCTACACGGAATTGAGCTCGACAGGGATAACGTAAAGTGATTCATGTTATGCGCTCACTTGTGAGGACGTAACGCGATAGTGCTCCTGACGTGTGAGCAATATCCAGATTAAACGTGCTAAACGATGGGCGACGGCGACTGCCACTTTATTAAACGGCTTGGTAACGCGAAGTTTAGTGGCCCACAGTGATAACGGATCAGTTCTTTGCGCGGCACGACTCACGACAGACCGCGCACCATGTACCAGTTGTTTACGTAAATAACGGTCTCCGCGTTTGGTAATGCCGCCCATCTTACTGATATTGCCTGAGGCGTGTTGTTTAGGCGTCAGCCCTAACCACACGGCAAATTCTTTGGGATTATTAAACGCCTGGCCTTTATCAATGGCGGCTAAAAACGCTGAGGCATTAATGAAACCAATCCCTGGGATGCTGAGCAATATTTTGCCACTTTCACTGTTATTAACAAAGTGATGCAATTGCTGCTCAATGGCCTTGATGCGAGAGCGTGTGTCTTCATATTCTGCCTTTAACGCGCGCATCATGGTTCTCAACTGGTTACTGCGTTGTTCGCTATCAATTACTTGGGCTAATCCTGCACACAAGGCCACGTGGCCACAAGGAAATATTACCCCAAATTCACTTAACAACCCGCGTATCTGGTTACTCAGGGCCGTTTTGTTTCTAATTAAGCGCTCTCGAATTCGATGCAAGCAATTAATTTCTTGCTGTTGCTCAGATTTTACGGGGACAAAGCGGATATGTGAGCGCTGGCTGGCTTCTGCTATGGCAAAAGCATCGTTATGGTCATTCTTGTTGCCTCGCACAAAAGGCGTGACATGTTGGGCTGGTATAAGCTTGGTATCATGACCTAATTTAGCAATTTCACGCCCCCAGTAATGCGATGAATAACAGGCTTCCATCACCACCAACGTAGGTGGTTGTTGGCGCATAAAATCAAGTAGCTCAGTCCGTTTTAATTTCTTATTAAATTGCGGTTTAATATGTTCATTTACTCCGCACACTTGAAATACAGTCTTTGCCAAATCGATGGTAATTGTTTTAAGCTTCATATTGGACGTTCCCTATGTAAATAGTCTTGTTTAAGAACTACTATTTTGGCGCATTGACGCCGTATTGGGGAGCGTCCATCTCATCACCCATGAGAAAGACGGAGTGGTGCCTGTCCATGTAAGAAATTGATTGTTTTTAAGATGGGTGTCCACGTAATTCATCCTCCACGTAATTCATCCACGTAATTCAATGATGGGTGTCCCGTAATTCATCCCGTAATTCACGTCATTCCGACACCCACCGTAAATTACCGCAAAGTCACACTATAAAAATCTTATAAAACTAAAAAGCCATCAGCTTATAATTAAACTGATGGCTTTTGTTTTTGTGGTATTCAGGTGTTTAGTTCACACTGAAGGACATTACCTTAGGTCACTATTGGTTTATCAGGTACCTGTGATGGAATCTTAAGTGAGATTCAATCATAGTGGCGATAAAATAGTAACTATGGTCATAACCTTGGTGGTAGTTAATCTGAGCAGGATATTTCATTTTTTTGACCAAGTCATCAAAGGGGCGGGTGAGCTTTTGGCTATCCAAAAAGTCATCGTCCAAGCCCTGGTCTATTAATATTGGTAACTGTAAGAAATTGCCTTGCTGCTCAAGTAAGGTGCATGCATCATATTGTTGCCATTGTTTTTGGTCTTCCCCCAAATATGCTGTGAGGGCTTTTTGTCCCCAAGGGCAATTTATAGGATTGACGATAGGTGCAAAGGCAGAAATCGAGGTGTAACGCTGCATATTAGACAATCCTAAGACCAGCGAGCCATGGCCCCCCATAGAATGGCCAGCAAGGGCTGCTTTAGACTTACATTGAAAGCTGCGATTAACCAGATCTGGCAGCTCATCAACGATGTAGTCATACATTCGATAATGGGATTGCCACGGTGCTTGGGTTGCATTTACATAAAAACCTGCACCTTTACCCAGGTCATATCCTTCATCATCCGCTACATCATCGCCACGAGGGCTAGTATCAGGTGCGACAAGTATAAGACCCAGTTCCGCAGCAATGCGATGAGCGCCTGCTTTGGTGACAAAGTTCTCATCTGTACAAGTCAAGCCGCTTAACCAATACACCACGGGTAAGCGGTTTCCGCTGGATACTTGAGGTGGTAAATATACGCTCACGTGCATATTGCAATTAAGAACGTCAGAGTGATGTTGGTAGCGTTGTTGCTTGCCACCAAAACTACCGGTAGATGAAATTAATTGTAAGCCACTCATTAGAAATGCACCACCGTGCGGATAGATTTACCTTGGTGCATAAGATCGAAGGCTTCATTGATGTCTTCTAAGCCCATGGTATGGGTAATGAAGGTGTCGAGCTCAAATTCTCCGTCCATATAACGTTGTACATATTCGGGTAGTTGACTGCGGCCTTTGACCCCACCGAATGCTGTACCGCGCCAGACTCTACCGGTCACAAGTTGGAAGGGACGAGTAGAGATTTCCTGACCCGCTCCAGCCACACCGATAATCACCGACTCACCCCAACCTTTATGGCAACACTCCAGCGCTGAGCGCATCACATTAACGTTACCAATACACTCAAACGAGTAATCAACACCGCCTTCAGTCATTTCAACAATCACTTCTTGAATTGGTTTGTCGTAGTCTTTCGGGTTGACAGTATCTGTCGCGCCTAATTGCTTAGCGGTCTCAAATTTGTCTTCATTAATATCAATTGCAATGATTCGGCCAGCTTTGGCCATCTTTGCACCGATCAAAACCGACAGACCTATACCCCCTAAGCCAAATACCGCAACGGTATCGCCTTCTTTTACTTTGGCTGCATTAGTTACGGCGCCCATACCTGTGGTGACACCACATCCAAGTAGGCAGACTTTTTCAAGTGGTGCATCTTTTGGAATTTTGGCTAAGGCAATCTCTGGTACAACAGTGTGCTCGGCAAAAGTCGAGGTGCCCATATAATGATAAATAGGTTGCCCGTTTTTAGAGAAACGCGTGGTACCGTCAGGCATTAGGCCCTTGCCCTGAGTTTCTCGAATGGCTTGGCATAAATTGGTTTTTCCGGACAAACAGAATTTACATTTTCCACACTCTGGTGTGTATAAGGGAATGACATGGTCGCCAACCTCAACTAAGGTCACACCTTCGCCTACGGCTTCAACGATACCGGCGCCTTCGTGACCGAGTATGGCTGGGAATATGCCTTCAGGATCATCACCCGACAATGTGTAAGCATCAGTATGGCAAACGCCAGTGGCGATAATTTTGACTAACACCTCACCTTTTTGCGGCGGCATCAAATCTACTTCTTCAATGCTTAGGGGCTTTCCTGCTTCCCATGCAACTGCGGCACGAGTTTTAATGGTTTGCATTCTACTGATTCTCCTATTTTAGTTGATTAAGAACAGCTACCGATAAACTGTATTGAGCGTTCTAACCACTTGGTATGATTAATTTTATATCCATCATCGCACATCTGGTTGGCCGCTAATTCGCTTTCCAGTCGTTTGATGGCAATATCTTCCAATTTCAAACGCCTTTCATTGTCGATGCTCAGCGAGCGATTAACATGGGGCCGAGTGGATAACCCCATATTTTCGACAATAGAATTTCGTTCGCTACCAAACAATACGGACGGTGGCACAAACCAGGTCATTAAAATTTTAAATTGTTGTGGTGTACTGGTTTTATTAGCTTCAAAGCTATGCCGGATTTGTAAAAGGGACTCATTTGACGAGTTGCAGCCGGCCAGCTGTCCTACTATAAGAGTAGCGGTAAAAAATTTTAACAAGGGTTTAATTTGTGGCATACGTGATAAAAAATACGTCGTTTCTGGTGTATTCATTGGCATGGTGACCAGCATACTGTAAAGCGTCTTGGGATAAAACCTTTAGCATCAGGAATGGGGTAATAATGTCATTTGCTCAATATAGATTGTTATGATTGCTAAGCCTTAACTATAGTTAACCTGAATGGAAATTAATATCTCGCAGAAACATCTTCCAAGCTCTTACTTCACTTTGGCTTATGGGATAGTATTTGTTTCTTGTAACCTAACTATATACAAAGGAATTTGTGTGAAAATACTGCAGGTATTATTGGTGCTTGGCGGCTTGTCCGCTTCCACCTCTTCTTTGGCAGCCGACAACCTTTATGGCGTGATCAGTGGCGGATTCGGCAAGTCTGATTTCCAAACCAATGATAGTGAAAGCGGGGCTTACAAATTCGCCTTGGGTTATCAGTTCCATCGACAATGGTATGCTGAGTTCGGCTATCAACAACTATCTGGTCAAGACTTATTAATCGAACTGCCCAGCACTCAAGACTCACTTGAACAAGCGGAATTTGGTCTCACCGCAGACGCTATTGTCGCATCAGTGCTAGGCAAAGCATCCGGCAACATGGGAGAGTTATTTTATCGACTTGGTGTAATGAAAGTTGATATTGAAGGTCAAAACCTAACTGAATCTAGCCAGTGCGAATTTGGCGAAGTTCGTCCCTTCACCCTTTCCTCAGGTGAAGATTACACTTTATGTGAATATGACGAAGCAGTATTAGCTGGGGTGATTGGCGTAGGCTTCGATTTCTATCTAGGTGTCCACTTCATGTTAAGAGCCGAAGTAGAGCACGTCAAAGGCGAGCATGATTTTTCTAATAACGCTGCGTATTTGGGCCTGAGATACAACTTTTAGGCGTTTGTGTTTCGCACAGGGCAAGATTTATAGATCGTGATGCCTACTAATTCAGTATCAAACAGATAAGAATATTGGAGTAAAGTATGAAAAACGAATTGGACAGCCGATTTCTGTTGGCGGTTTTCGAGAAAATCCGCGAACACGGCAAACTAGTGGATGGTGTTTATTCATTGGAAGGTGTTAAGGCCTTTACCGATCATGACGGCTACACCTTGTTTATCGAAGATGCCCACGTCAAATTACGTTACGGGTTTCATAATCAATATCACTTTGATTATGAAAAAGAAGAGCATTTGCAGCAATTTCACAAAAAACTAGAGACGATCAGCAAAATCGAGGACGAATAAGTTTATTTCAAGGAGTTATGGGCAGCTTAATGGGTTTCCACTGTCGTTTTCGTGCACGCCATCTTTATTAACATCACGGCTGACTCTGACTCTACCTTGTGGACTCACCGTTAGTGCTCGGGCATAAGCGGCTTGCTTATTGTTGTGACATATTATTAGTGTGGTTTGGGCATTAGCTGAGCCATTGCCTTGAAACTGAATAACGGCGGCTGGTCCGGCGACGTAGTTAGAAGCTGAGATTAACGAGGTAGCAACTAAAAGTTCCTCGTCGTCGCCTCTGGCGCCATCAGCATCTTCGTCGCCAAAAACCATTTTTGCCTGATCCCAATTCGAACTGCAGGTTGAAAAATCGCTGGTCGGACACACAATAGTATTTAATTGTTCATCAATGGCATTAGCACGTGCAAATTGAATCACGCCACTGATTTCATTTATTTCAGCAACTATTCGATTTTTAATGATGATGCTCTGTGCCGCTGGGACAGCAACGATGAGAACGATTGCCACTATAGCGAGGCCAATCATTAACTCGACTAAGGTGACGCCTCGTTGTGAAAAATACATGTTTTTTGACACTGACAATATACTCAAATTTTGTGTCACTACTGAATATAGTAACCTGGCAAACAATATGTTTGCAGTTTATACAGCTAAAGGTAGCGCAAATTGATAAAAAGTTGCGTATGTATTTGTGCTAAATGTTATAAAGCAAATAACGCTACAAGCAAGTTTGATTGCTTTGATGTACCAAAAAGTGATAGTTATTTACCTAATTTATTTTTAACTGATAAACCAATATAAACGAGATTAAAGATGCACAAACAAGCTATTTTGGCGGAAATGCAGGTGTTACAAGAGATTGGAGCGGAATTTGAAATCAGGCGTAGAATTGAATTTATTCAGCAACATCTTAAATCATCGGGATTAAAAACCTTGGTTTTGGGTATCAGTGGCGGTATTGATTCTTGTACTCTTGGTCGAATTGCGCAATTAGCCGTCAATAACTTAATAGAAAAAACCGGCGATGCGTATCAATTTGTTGCAGTGCGTTTGCCTTATGATGTGCAGGCTGACGAAGATGACGCCCAAGCCAGTATTGATTTCATTCAACCCAATCATACCATGTCAGTTAATGTTCAGCCGGGCGCAGATGCGGTACATCAGCAAACTATCCAAGCCATGCAAACAGCGGGTTTGTTGGTGGATGATGCCACTAAGCTTGATTTTGTTAAGGGTAATGTTAAAGCTCGTACCCGTATGGTGATCCAGTATGAAATTGCCGGTCTATTAGATGCATTGGTGCTCGGCACCGATCATTCAGCCGAAAATATTACTGGGTTTTATACCAAATTTGGTGATGGAGCTTGTGATTTAGCCCCGCTTTTTGGCTTAAATAAGCGCCAAGTGAAACAGATTGCCAGACATCTAGGTGCGCCTGACCATTTGGTGGAAAAAGCACCTACCGCGGATTTGGAATCTTTGTCACCACAAAAAACGGATGAGGCTGCGCTGGGTATCACCTATGATCAAATAGACGATTTTCTCGAAAATAAGCCTGTTGATAGCAGTATCGAACAAAAGTTAATTGATATTTATCGCAAGACCCATCACAAGCGGGCCGCTATTCCAACTATATACAGTTAAAATTTTAAGGATAATCAATGAAAAAAATTGAAGCGATAGTTAAGCCGTTTAAAATGGATGATGTCCGCGAAGCCTTATCTGAAATTGGCGTGTCAGGTATGACAGTCACAGAAGTAAAAGGGTTTGGGCGACAAAAAGGCCACACTGAATTGTATCGTGGAGCGGAGTATCAAGTAGACTTTTTACCAAAAGTGAAGATCGAAATCGTCACGGGTGATGACATGGTAGAACGTGCCATAGAAGTGATATTAGCGGCGGCTCACACTGGCAAAATTGGCGATGGTAAGATATTCGTTACTCAAGTAGAGCGAGTGATCAGAATTCGCACCGGTGAAGAAGACGAAGAAGCGGTGTAAATCGGTGAGATAAACAGCCATTAGTTCACAAAATCTGTGACCTAATGGCTATCTCGTCGAGCTTCAAATAACTAATTAAGCGCTAGCTTAGTGGGTGTGACCGCAACCACCTGCACCATGGGGGTGACCATGGGCAATCTCTTCTTCTGTGGCAGCACGCACATCAAGAATTTCAACATCAAATTTTAGATGCACGCCTGACAGCGGATGATTTCCATCGACTACCACTTCATCGTCAGTTTCATCAATGATCATCACGGATTGCTCACCTTCATCGGTGGTAGCGCGAAAGGTCATACCGACCTCTAAATCCATACCGTCAAACATACTTTTAGGCACCATTTGTACTAAGGTGTCTTGACGTTCTCCGTAGGCAAGCTCTGGGGCTATTTCTAATTCAAATTTGTCACCCTGCTGGCGACCTTCCAATGCATCTTCCAGTCCCTTAATCAAGTATTGGCTACCTTGTAAAAACACCATGGGCTCTGACTCTTTAGAAGTGTCAATCTGAGTACCATCGGTGGTACTCACGGTAAAATGCATGGTGACGACTGTGTTTTCAGAAATTAACATAAGTTTCCTAATCTAATGTGTAGGGTAAAGGTTGTACGACAAACTGTTGTTCAGGATTGTCTTTGCTGCGTAAAATTTGTGACCTTTGGGTGTCATTGGGTAACACGGCTAATACCCATGTTTGCTTTTCTAGCATAGCACAGCGCAGCACGGTTCCGCTTCTTCGCCAATTTTCGCCCACTTGAGCTTCGAGCATATCTCCGGCTTTTAGATCGGCTGCGGTATCAGATTTGAGGATGAAAGCGGCACGTTTGTTCTTGCCCAAATATTTAGTACGGGCAACCACTTCTTGGCCCATATAGCAGCCCTTGTCAAAGCTAATTGCGCCAAGAGCCTGCATGTTCATCATCTGCGGGACAAACTCTGCTGAGGTCGCAGTCTGAATGTTAGCAATCCCGGCTTGAATATCTAATGCTTCCCAAAACTGTTCGCTTTGAGTGTATTGCCCCAGCGCCTGTCCCAATTTTGCTGCCAGCTCGGCTTTGGCGATCACTAGATAGCGGGTGACCGGTGAGTCAAGCCTTATCACGCGGCCTAGCTCGTTGGTGCAAGTCGCTAAATTATCCGTGGGTAAAGTGCCGAATTGGTTGGCTAGGACGGTTTGGGCAGATTCACCCACCACCCCAAAAATTTGCCAATCGGCAGAGGTATCGGCAAATTCCGCTTTGGAAAATACCCCATACTTTTTAAGCTCCGCTAAGGAATCGGTTAAACTTTGCTGATGACAAAGTAATTCGATTTGTTGGTCGGATTTAAGGGTGTAAAAAATATTCCAGGTTTTGCCTTTGAAATCACAATGACAGCCAAGTTGCACGAAGTCTTCAGGCAACTTTGCTACATCTACCGTCAGCTTGCCCTGAAGATAACTAATTGCATCTGGGCCAGTGACAGATATTATCCCCAATTGGGTTAATTCGCACAAAAGGTTGTCAGACGGGTTAAAACTAGACTGCATAATTGTCTCTACCTTGTTAATCTATAACTATTGGCCTGTATTATGGGGTCTTACCTGTTGGAAGCAAGTATTCAAACTACTTTCGACATTTTTCCGTAGTGTTTAAATTCGGAAATACAGTGAAAATTCAGGAGCAACAATGTTTGATCGAAAAAGAGTGTCAAGACTGAAGTGGGCATGCCGCAGAGGGATGCTAGAGCTCGACGTCCTTTTTATGCCGTTTGTTGATCAGGCCTTTGATCAATTGGACGAGTCCCAGCAGTTAGTATTTGAACGACTACTCACTTGTGATGATCCCGATTTGTTCGCATGGTTTATGGGACATCAGAAATGCGACGATCCAGAGTTGGCGCAAATGGTAAAATTCGTACTCGATCGTGTCAAAGTATAGAATTGAATTAACCGCTAGTCGCATATTGCCACTACTTGAAATAAGTTGGGGCGCCGTTTTGTTAGTTTCAATTTGGTGTTGGCAAGACAATATTCTCGCAGCCCAAGTGGGTCTGCAAGTTGGTGCATCTGTGGCATTGTTCGGATTATTATTTTACTTATTTAAGCGCGCGCTGACGCAGCAAGTTAGTGGCGTGTTCATGCTTGACGATGAGGGCAGGTGGAGTCCAATCAGCCCTTATGGTATGTGCGCTTGGCAAATTCACACCAACAGCAAAGTGTTAGGCTTTTTAGCCTGCTTGGTGCTGGTCGATAAACATGACAGCAAACGTAAAAAGCGGATATGGTTGGCCAAAGATCAAATGCAGGATGGGGATTTTAGACGCTTGTGTAGAACCATTTACCGCATCCACTGCACACCACAATCAATTTAGTCAATAATCTATAGGAAGGGGGGCAGGTGTCGTCAAATAACCCACTGTTAATATTGCTAAAAGCTGGATTAAAACGGAACCGACGATGGGTATTTGAATCGGCGTTATTACCGCAATCTGAGCATAGTATCAGTCATTCTGTTGAGGATTTAAAAAAGGACCACATTGACCGTTATCACCAGTTAGTGAACTGGTCAGGTGAAATCGACGAGCGTGGGTTGAGCGAAACCTTGCACCCTTGTTACTTTCACCTTTTAGCATTCAAACAACACATGCAATTAATGTTGCATGAAAGCTTTCCCTTTGCCTTATTAGGGCTGGTTCATTTAACAAATGAAATTCGGCAAAATGCACCAATAAATACGCAAGCGAAAGGGCGGTTAGTCAGTGGTTTTGGGACATTTCTACGACACCCCAAAGGGATTAGTTTCACCATTGAAAGCCAGTTTATGCTGAATGATCAGATTGTATGGCAATCGACGAGTCAATTTCTGGCCATAGATCATTCGATCAAAAGTGCTAAGAAGGCACAAGGTGCTGACATTGACGATTTGCCTGAGGTCGCTGCGCAGTGGGTTGTTGGAGCTGATATTGGCCGCAAATATGCAAAAGTGTCAGGGGATTTTAATTTGATCCATCTAACTGACATAACAGCACGGTTGTTTGGCTTTAAACATGCAATAGCCCATGGAATGTGGAGTAAGGCTCGTTGTTTGTCGGAATTATCCGACCATCTTGCACAGCCATTCAGTTGCCAGGTCAGTTTTGTCAAACCCTTGCTACTGCCCAGTCACGTCGTGATGCATCAGCGTCAAAAGCCCAATGAAATACTGTTTAACTTAACCAATCAACGGGTCTGCGTACTTCACTTATCAGCGAGTTTAACATTTGGCTGACGACCTGGTATCACAGTCACTTGTGGATTTTCTAAACTATCAGGGTAATCAAGGGTGTAGTGTAATCCGCGACTTTCTTTGCGCTGCATGGCACACAATACAATTAATTCGGCCACGGCCACTAGGTTACGTAATTCGAGTAAATTGTTACTGACTCTAAAATTGGCGTAATAGTCATGAATTTCCAATTTGAGCAATTCGATTCTGCGCAATGCTCGCTCCAAGCGTTTTGTGGTGCGAACAATGCCCACGTAGTCCCACATAAATAATCTGAGTTCGTGCCAGTTATGCTGAATCACAACCTCTTCATCGGAATTGCCGACTTGGCTTTCATCCCATGCGGGAATGCTTTGTTCAAAATGAGCTTTATCGGCGTTATCGATAATATGCTGAGCAGCGGAATGGGCAAATACAACGCATTCTAATAAAGAGTTACTGGCCATCCGATTTGCGCCGTGCAAACCCGTGTAAGCCACTTCGCCAATGGCATATAAATTGTCTATGTCAGTCTTGGCATTAAAGTCTGTTTTGACCCCACCGCAGGTATAATGTGCAGCTGGCACTACCGGGATCGGTTGCCGAGTGATGTCAATTCCCAATGTTCGACATTTGCTATAGATATTTGGAAAGTGCTTAACAATGAAGTCTGTGGATTTATGGCTGATATCCAAATACATGCAATCGGCTCCCAAGCGCTTCATTTCGAAATCTATCGCGCGGGCAACTATATCTCTGGGGGCTAGATCGCCACGGTGATCAAATTTATGCATGAATTTAGTGCCATCTGCGTGACATAAAAAGGCGCCTTCGCCGCGCAATGCTTCTGAGATCAAAAAGTTCTTCGCTTCAGGATGAAATAGGCAAGTGGGGTGAAATTGATTAAATTCCATATTGGCAATGGAACAACCCGCGCGCCACGCCATGGCAATGCCATCACCACTAGACACGTCTGGATTGGAGGTATATTGATACACCTTACTGGCACCGCCGGTGGCTAGTGCGGTAAATCGGCTGCGGATAACCTCAACATGTTCAAGTTTACGATTCCATACATAAGCCCCTAAACACTGATTTTTAGCACTTTCATGCTTAATCAGGTCAATGGCATTGTAGCGTTCAAATAAATGAATATTCGGATGTTGTTGTACTGCTTCTTGCAAAGTCGTTTGAACCGCCTGTCCGGTTGCATCGGCTGCGTGTAAAATTCGTCTATGGCTGTGACCGCCTTCACGGGTCAGATGAAAGCGGTTGTTACCTTGCGCATCTTTTTCTTGATCAAAGGGCACGCCGAAATTAATTAACCACTGCAAGCAACTCTTAGCTTGGGTCGCGGTATACCGTACGGCTTCTTCGTCACACAATCCTGCGCCTGCTTCAAGGGTATCTAATACATGAGATTCAATCGAGTCATCTTCATCGAATACAGCCGCTATACCGCCTTGCGCATAGCGGGTTGAGCCTTCCGACAAAGTGCTCTTGCTCAGTACTATTACGTTGAATTGTTCGGCTAATTTCAAAGCGAGACTAAGACCAGCTGCGCCGCTTCCAATAATTAACACGTCACAGCGATGTTCAACAGTAGAGCTCATAGAGTACAATACCCGAATGTGGTTGTTTGAATTGGCAATACTAATGGAATTGAAGGCGTGTGAAAACAAGCCTTTGTTGGTTAATCTGAGATTAATTCAAATTAAATCGAACTTAATTATAAATGTGCAGTCTACTTATGTGCTTGCATGAGCCGTAGAAGTATATGTTTTAGGAGAGAAGGCTCGAATGAGCGAGCAGTTAACAGATCAGCAAATCGTTGAAAAAGTTCAGCGTGGAGATAAAAACGCGTTTGGTTTGTTGGTCACCAAGTACCAGCATAAAGTTGCGCATCTGGTCTCTCGTTATGTGAAGAATTCAGGTGATGTAGCAGATGTTACCCAGGAAGCGTTTATTAAAGCGTACCGGGCATTGCCAAACTTTAGAGGCGAGAGTGCGTTTTACACTTGGTTATACCGAATAGCGGTAAACAGTGCAAAAAACTACTTGGTTTCGCAGAGCCGAAAGCCGCCAGCCAGTGATGTTGATGCGGAAGATGCAGATTTTTATGACGGAAGTGATGCGTTAAAGGAACAAAACTCTCCTGAACGCAGTCTCATGTCTGACGAGTTAGAAAAAGTGCTGTTTGATGCACTAGATAAATTACCCGAAGACTTGCGCATGGCGATCACGCTGCGCGAATTAGAAGGATTAAGTTATGAAGATATTGCGAATGTAATGGACTGTCCTGTTGGTACAGTACGGTCAAGAATATTCAGAGCGCGGGAAGCTATCGATAAGGTGCTCAACCCGTTGCTACAAAGATAGATGACATTTTTAAGTAAATGTTGAGAAATTAGCGTTAATTCAGGAATCCTATATGACGCACAAGCATGAAAATCTGTCAGCATTTGTTGATGGTGAAACGCAAGACGACAAGATAGTCGCCTCATTGGTGAGTGATGTGGAAATGTCTGCTAAATGGCAACGTTACCATCTTATTCGTCAAGGATTGCGTAAGGAAATGCCCCAGAACGCTGATTTTGATATTAGCGCTTCTATCGCTCTTGCGTTAGAGAATGAGCCGGCAATTTTGGCACCTAAACGTACATGGCGCGATCTGCCAGTTGTCAGTAACGTGGTTCCATTGATGCGTTCCAGCGGTCAGTTAGCTATTGCCGCATCAGTTGCAGTCGCTGTGGTAATTGGTGTTCAACAGTTCAATGAGCAACCGGAGCAGCAAATATTTAATCCAGCCCCTGCATCTTTATTTGGTATTCAGGGCGGTTTGTCGCCAGTTAGTCTTGAATTAGAAGAGACCCGTGCATTACCCAGTGTAAGTGTGCGTGATCAACAGCGCCGAATTAATGCTTACTTTAACGATCATATGGAACAGGTGTTATTGAAAGACAGCCAACGTTTTTTGCCCGACCAAAGCGCTGAAGTAACTGAATCCATCAATGGTCAACCTGAAGTAAGTCAAGAACGTGAGAACCTCCCTGAGTAATTTTTTCTCCTCTTTCCGGTGTTTTCGCACCGGAATTGTTATTTTATGTGTAGTTAGTTTAACTGCCCACAGTCAAGATATTGCAGAGCAAGATCTGTCAGTGGAGTCTTGGCTCAACAAAATGTCTGATTCGCAGAAAAGCCTGAACTACAAAGTATCCTTTATCCAAACCAAAAGTGGCAGCGATCCACAACCCTACGTTTGGCGACATGCTGTTAGCCAAGACGGGATCGAAATGGAACAATTGGATCATTTAAATGGACCCGGCCGTGAAGTGATTCGAATTGGCAATAAGGTCAGTTATTTTGAATCTCATCGCCCAGCTTACAGTCTAGCTTCTGGCTATATATTAGGACCCTTGCCTCATCATCTATTAGCAGCGCCTATTTCGCTAATGGGCATTTATGATTTTGTGGTGGTTGGTAAAAGCCGTATCTCGGGCCGAGCGGCGCAGCAAATTAGAATGTTAAGTAAAGATAAGAGTCGTTTTGGTTACAATCTTTGGCTGGACCAAACCACCGCTCTTCCATTGAAAATTAGTATGATTGATTTTGATGGTCAAAAAATAGAGCAAATTCAAGTGACTGAACTTGAAGTGACAGAGCAGCCTGATGAGTACTTTACTCGCATCCAAGACGTACCATTGCCAGATATTATTCAGTTACCTAAGCCAGCCGAGGTAGCCCAGAATTGGAAAATAAATTTCATCCCGGTTGGAATGAAACAGGTCAAGCACAGTATTCGTCAATTACCGGATAACGGTGGCCCTTTGGAATATATGATGTTAAGTGACGGCCTAGTGGATGTGTCTATTTATTTACAACGAGCGGCCGTAGCGAAGAATGATATTTTAGCGAACTTTGGTGCCGATATTTATTACTCGAGTATCCAAGGACAAGTTTTGGTCACTGTGATAGGTAAGATCCCCGCGAATACCGCGAATGCTATTGCGTCTTCCGTATCGTTGGTGAGATAACATGATTGAAGAAATCGGTGTGATAACGGCAGTCGACAAAGATCATATCTGGGTTGAAACCGAAATAAAAACTACCTGTGGCTCTTGCCAAGCGCAAGATAATTGCGGCACTGGTGTGGTAGCCAAAGCGTTTGCGCCGAAAAAAGAGCGGTTAATTTTACGCTGTCATCAAGTGACTAAAGTGGGACAGCGCGTCAAACTTGGCATTGAAGAACATCAACTATTGGGTGCATCGGCATTGGTCTATTTATTACCTTTGATAGTGATGCTCCTAGCCGCATTAGGCAGCCAAGCGTTATTACCTCAATTTGAACTTACCAGTGAGTTGTGGGTGATTGGATTTACCTTTGTGGCAACCTTTCTTGCCTTTATGTGGGTCAAAAGCCGAGCCAATCAAGATCCTGAACATAAGTTTCAACCCAAATTACTGGCGATACTCCCAGCTGAAGACGATCTGATCCCAGTCAAACACAGCTAACAGAGTTAGTCACTATGGGAACACCGCGCCTGATTAGAGTGCCAACGGGCCAGAATAACCGCTTAATCGTAAAAAATACTCAATGATTGTCAATCAAACTGGCTTATGTATAGAACAATATCGCATTGTGGCCAATAACACTGTAAAATCCCCGCAAATTTATATTTGACTTGTCCTTGTCTCAGCAGCAGTAATTGAGACATCGGACCTTGCTGTAGGTACCAATCAAATTACTATGCAACATAAGCACATTCGGAACTTCTCAATCATTGCCCATATCGATCATGGTAAGTCGACCTTGTCAGATCGCCTCATTCAACATTGTGGTGGCTTGACCTCCCGTGAAATGTCTGAACAGGTATTGGACTCCATGGATATCGAGCGCGAGCGTGGTATTACCATTAAAGCGCAAAGTGTAACCCTGAATTACACCGCAAAAAATGGCGAAACCTACCAGTTAAACTTCATTGATACGCCAGGCCACGTAGATTTTACTTACGAAGTGTCTCGCTCGCTAGCCGCTTGTGAAGGAGCATTGCTGGTGGTTGATGCTGGTCAGGGAGTAGAAGCGCAAACACTGGCCAATTGTTACACAGCAATTGATTTGGACATGGAAGTGGTGCCGATCCTAAATAAAATTGACTTACCTCAGGCTGATCCAGACCGTGTTGCAGAAGAAATCGAAGACATAGTTGGCATAGATGCAGTTGACGCGGTGCGCTGTTCGGCTAAAACCGGCGTGGGTATCGAAGACGTGCTAGAAGTGATTGTAAATCGCGTACCGCCACCTGAAGGTGATCCTGATGCGCCATTGAAAGCCTTGATTGTCGACTCTTGGTTTGACAACTATCAAGGTGTTGTATCCCTAGTGCGGGTGATGCAGGGTAGTTTGAACGCTAAAGACAAAATCCAAATCATGTCTAATGGTGTTGTGCATCAGGTAGATGATGTGGGTATCTTTACTCCAAAACAAACTAAAACCGGTCAGCTGAAAACCGGTGAAGTAGGTTATATCGTCGCCGGTATTAAAGAGATTCAAGGTGCCCCGGTGGGAGATACTATCACGCTGGCGAAAGCGCCGGCTGATAAAGCTCTTCCTGGTTTCCAAAAAATCAAACCACAGGTTTATGCTGGCTTGTTTCCGGTTAGTTCTGATGAATACGAAGACTTCCGAGATGCCTTGGCGAAGCTAACCCTAAATGATGCTTCATTATTTTATGAGCCAGAAAGCTCATCAGCACTAGGTTTTGGGTTCCGTATTGGATTCCTTGGCATGTTGCACATGGAAATCATCCAGGAACGATTAGAGCGTGAATACGATTTAGATCTGATCACTACCGCTCCAACGGTAGTGTATGAAGTGGTAACCACCAAAGGTGAAACCCTTAAAGTCGATAATCCATCCAAATTGCCACCTATCAATGATATCGAAGAAATTCGGGAACCTATTGTAGAAGCGCATATTTTGGTGCCTCAGGAATATCTTGGTAATGTCATCACATTATGTATCGAAAAACGTGGTGTGCAGACCAACATGACCTATCACGGTAAACAAGTAGCGGTTACATACGAGCTGCCAATGGCAGAAGTGGTAATGGACTTCTTCGACCGATTGAAATCAACCAGCCGTGGCTTCGCGTCACTGGATTATAATTTTATTAAATTCAATCCAGCAGACATGGTGCGTTTGGACATCCTGATCAATGGAGAGCGAGTGGATGCCTTGGCTGTTATCACCCACAAAGATCATTCTCAAAGTCGTGGACGTGAATTGGTCGAAAAACTACGTGAACTCATCCCAAGACAGATGTTTGATATTGCCATACAGGCCTCGATTGGTAATCATGTTGTGGCGCGCAGTACCGTTAAGCAGTTGCGTAAAAATGTTATCGCCAAGTGTTATGGCGGTGATGTAAGCCGTAAGAAAAAGTTATTGCAGAAGCAAAAAGCAGGGAAAAAACGCATGAAGCAAGTGGGTAATGTGGAATTACCTCAGGATGCATTTTTAGCAGTACTCAAGGTAGGAAAATAAATGGCAAATTACTTTTCAATTTTTTTGGTGGTTTTGACGGTAGTGTCAGGCCTGATTTGGCTGATAGATGCCAAAATATTCGCGCCAAAGCGCCGTGATAAATTTGCCCTTGCAAACGGCGGTCAACCTTTGGCTAAAGGAACTGAATTGCCGCTTCCTTATGTGGTCGATACCGCTCAGCAAATTTTCCCGGTGATCGCATTTGTGTTGATATTACGCTCATTCCTGTATGAGCCGTTTCAAATCCCTTCAGGTTCGATGATGCCGACTCTGCTAGTTGGGGATTTTATCTTGGTTGAAAAATTCTCTTATGGTTTGAAAGACCCTGTCGCCCGTTATAAATTTATAGAGACAGGTGCACCTGAACGCGGTGACGTGGTTGTGTTTAAATTTCCTGATGACCCTAGCCTAGATTACATTAAACGTGTGATTGGTCTGCCCGGTGATACCATCACATATTCCGGCAAAGAGCTATTCATCAAACCAGCCTGTACGGATGGCCAAACTTGCCCGCAGGAATACAAAGTAGAGCGTGAATTTATAGGTCAATATGTTCATCAAGGTCGCAAAACTGCAATAAATGAATTTTCAGAGCAGATGGGAGAGGTCAATCACAAGATATTGAATTATCCTCGAAAAGTAGATGACATAACTCGTTACCATCCTCAGGCGAATACCAAAATAAATGAATGGATTGTGCCTCAAGGTCATTACTTTGTGATGGGTGATAACCGAGACAACAGTGAAGATGGTCGCTTCTGGGGTTTTGTACCAGATGAAAATTTGGTTGGCAAAGCTGTCGCCATTTGGATCAGTTTTGAATTTGAACGTTCAGCCGATAGCATATTACCCGGCTGGATCCCAACAGGTGTTCGCTTCGGGCGCGTAGGTGGCATTGAATAAATGATCGCTGATTTTAAATATACTGCTTTATACAAGCGAATTGGTTATCAATTCAAAGATGCTGCGAATCTTACATTAGCGCTGACGCACCGTAGTTTTCAAAAACAACATAATGAACGGCTCGAGTATTTGGGCGATGCAGTACTTGGAATGATTATCGCAGAAGAGTTGTTCAAGCGCTTTCCGCAACAACCTGAAGGTAAACTAACGCGCATGCGCTCGACGCTGGTAAAAGGCGAAACGCTAGCGGTAATGGGCCGAGAATTCGAGTTAGGTGATGTGCTGCAATTGGGTTCTGGCGAGCTCAAAAGTGGTGGATTCCGTCGCAGTTCAATTTTGGCCGACGCAGTTGAAGCTATCATAGGCGCGATTTATCTAGAGTCCGGCTATGAAGTGTGTCAAAAACTCATCTTGAATTGGTTTCAAAGTCGAATTAATGATTTGGATCCCGGGGCTCACCCGAAAGACAATAAAACTCAGTTGCAAGAATTCCTGCAGGGTCGACAATTACCCTTACCGGAATACACCGTGCGTGAAATACAAGGTAAAGACCATGATCAATTGTTCGTGGTTGAATGTTCTGTAACAAATTTAGCGGACGTTGTGTTGGGCACTGGTAGCTCGCGACGCAAGGCTGAACAACAAGCAGCAAAATCTGCTTTGGAGATACTCAATGACGCAAACTAATACGTTTTGCGGCATGGTTGCGATTGTTGGCCGACCCAATGTCGGAAAATCAACCTTGTTAAATAAACTTTTAGGCCAGAAAGTCAGTATAACCTCACGTAAGCCGCAAACCACCCGCCATCGGATCATGGGGATTGATACCGAAGGTGATCATCAAGCTATCTTTGTCGATACACCAGGACTGCACGTCGAAGAAAAGCGTGCGATAAATCGATTAATGAATCGAGCCGCGTCCAGCTCTCTGGCGGAAGTAGGCTTGATCCTATTTTTGGTTGAAGGGACGAAGTGGACTGAAGATGACCAAATGGTATTGGGTAAAGTAAAACAATCCGGATTACCCTGTTGGCTAATAGTCAATAAGAGTGACAACGTAAAAGACAAGACCGACCTGATGACCCATTTACAATGGTTGCAGGAACAACATGATTTTGAAAAAATTATGCCTATTTCGGCTAAGCTAGGGCGTAATGTCGACGAATTACGCGATTTGGTGCATGCGAGCCTACCGGAAAGTGAGTTTTACTTCCCAGAAGATTATATCACTGACCGTTCGAGTCGTTTTATGGCAGCCGAGATAGTGCGTGAAAAGTTAATGCGCTTTACCGGTGATGAATTACCCTATTCAGTAACGGTTGAAATCGAACAGTTCTTGATGGCCGACAATGGTGTGTATCGTATCAACGGGTTGATCTTGGTAGAGCGAGAAACTCAAAAACGTATGGTAATAGGTAAGGGCGGGCAACGCCTGAAAACTATCGGTGCTGAAGCACGTAAAGACATGGAAAACCTTTTTGACAACAAAGTCTTTTTGGAGTTGTGGGTGAAAGTGAAGTCAGGCTGGGCAGATGACGAACGAGCGTTAAGAAGTCTCGGCTACGGTGATAATTACTAGCAACTAAGGCACACAAATGAAAAATCTTCAGGATCTAAGACGCGATTATAATTTAGCTGAACTGCGCAGAGAAGATTTAGAAGACAATCCTATTTGTCAGTTTGAGGAGTGGCTGAAGGTAGTGATCGATTCGGGCGCGCCTGATCCAACCGCCATGACCATTGCCACCGTATCGGCGGATGGCCAGCCATCTCAACGTATAGTGTTACTTAAAGATGTTGACCAACGTGGTTTTGTTTTTTACACCAATTTGTCTAGTCGCAAGGCTGGGGAGTTGGCACTGAATAATAAAATATCCTTACACTTCCCTTGGCACTTCATGGAACGTCAGGTCAAGGTTTGCGGAGTGGCAGAACCTTTGGCAACTACCGAAGTGGCCGCGTATTTCTTTTCCCGTCCCAAAGAAAGTCAGCTAGCCGCTTGGGCGTCAAAACAAAGCCAGCCTATTTCTACGCGCCAGATGCTATTGGGCAAATTAGCTGAAATGAAAGAGAAATTCGCCGCTGGGGAAATCCCACTTCCTAAGTTCTGGGGAGGCTATCGTGTAGTTCCCCATGAAATTGAGTTTTGGCAGGGGGGGCAACATCGTTTACATAATCGCTTTATTTACCAGCGCGATGTGAATCAGCCTTACTTAGCAGAAGAGCAGCAGTGGCAAATTCAACGTTTGATGCCTTAATCAGCAATCAGATTACTAGGCAAGGCCGTTCAAAGTGATAGATAGCCACTGTCATTTGGACTTTGCTGCATTTGATCGAGATCGCAACGCAGTAATGCAGCGTAGCCAGTCACTTGGCATCTCAGATATTATTATTCCAGGGACGCAGGCCAGCCAATGGCCAAATCTTATAGCCTTATGTGAGCAACATACAAATTTACATTTTGCATTGGGTCTTCACCCATATTTCTTGCAATCGGCTAGTGACAACGATTTGGACGTTTTACAACATTTGCTGTCACAACAGGCCAAAAAAGTAGTCGCTGTAGGTGAAATAGGTCTGGATTTTTTCGAAAAAACAGAAGCCGTGAAAAAACGTCAATTGCATTTCTTCGAGCAACAATTGCATATAGCACAACAGCATCACCTACCGGTTATTTTACATCATCGCAATTCTCATAACGCATTAATACAGTCCATCAAACACTGTAAATTTGGATATGGCGGTGTTATCCATGCTTTTTCCGGTAGCTATCAGCAGGCGTGCACTTATATTGAACTTGGTTTCAAGTTAGGAGTGGGTGGTACTATAACCTATGAGCGGGCGAGTAAGACCCGTGACGTTATAAAACGTATTCCTCTATCCACTATTTTATTAGAAACCGATGCCCCTGACATGCCGTTATTTGGTGCGCAGGGTGAGCGCAATAGCCCCGAGTATTTGCCGCAAATCGCGAAAGTAATAGCCAGCCTCAAAGGTATCGATATCGAACAAGTGAGCTTGCAAACCGACCAAAATGTGCAGCAGTTATTTGGCATAAACCTTAGTGTTGATTGGCTCTTCTAATCAGGACACCCACTCTTACTCGCTCGTATTCTAATCAGGACACCCACTCTAACTCGCTCGTCAAGTCACCTCTTTTTATAAGGACACCCATTCTAATTCGCTCGAGAAATCTGCTTCAAAATTCACATATATGAAATATTTAACGATGGCTGTCCACGTTATTTTGCTCTCGTATTCTAATCAGGACACCCACTCTAACTCGCTCGTCAAGTCACCTCTTTTTATAAGGACACCCATTCTAATTCGCTCGAGAAATCTGCTTCAAAATTCACATATATGAAATATTTAACGATGGCTGTCCACGTTATTTTGCGTTATTTTGGTCCACGTTATTTTGTGGTAACAACGCCAATGCTAATTAATGCTTATAAAGAGGAGTGGTAGAGGGAGGAACCGGAAGATGATGTGATATTCGTTGCCTGACTAGCAATATCAAGGGTGACGGTGAAGTACCGCCACCTTTGGAGCTTAAAACGTCATTCGAATGCCAGCAGAGAAGACATCAGCCTCATCAAAGGATTCGTATATCGCTTCAATTGAAGTAGTTTCAGAAACCTTAAAGGTTGCACCACCACCAAAACCAAACTCCCAATCATCAGCAGTTTCACTAAACCCGCCTGCACTGGCTGTTGCTTCTAAGCGACCGTAGCTAGGTTGTAAGAAAACACCAAAGTCTTCTGTTACGTTGTATTGACCACGGATGCTAGCCACAACGAGCGAATCGATTTCGACATTAACATTAACACCGTATATAGATACGTTATCGTCAGATATACCTGTACCCAGACGTAGGCTCGGCATAAACGTCATTGAACCTGATTCGTAAGTATAACCAGCAGTAGCATAGATAACCCCTAAACTAATGTCAGCTCCATCTCCATCTTCCATGTAGTTTGCGTAGCCACCACCGAAGTTCCAGCCATTTGCGCTTGCCATAGAAGAGGCCGCTAATAAACTAGCGATTGCTAGCCCTTTGAAAATCTTATTCATGAAATCCCTTATACTTAAGTAGTAAAAAGTGGCTACGTCGCCACTTGCGGGACTTTAATTAACCTGCTACCAAAAAGCAACTCAACCATAACAAAATAATGATTTAGTTTCCGTCTCACTCCGACTTACTTTTTGACCGACTGCAAAAAGTAATGATGGCTGTCCACGTAATTCCCTTTTATCAGGACACCCACTCCCAGTTTCCCCTTTTCGCTTGATATTGTTTACGAAGATGTTTTACCAAGACACCCATCAGATTTATTTTGGCTATTCGGTCGACAAACATTTTATATTCAAAGTAATCATGGCTGTCCACCTAGCTATCCACCTATCGATGGACTACGAAGCCAAGCCCCTAACGGCCAATAAATATTGGAGTCAGTGATGAATGCTAGCCTATAAAATGACCTTTGACGGCAACCTTCGCAACTGGCCGAAAACTGTCGTCATTTTCACTATAAAGCCTAATGGATAGCTAATTGGAGGGGAGTTATCGAGCTTGCTTTTGGTGATTTCTAAAACGAAACTTATAATAAGCGCGAGTTACTAATAAGCCAGCAAAGCCTGCCAACATCATTAACGCTAGTAGTTGTTTATACAATTGCAGTTGATATTCATCATGCAATAACATCACTTCTTTCTCTGCTAAAATCAAACGTAAATATCCGATTACTTTATCGTCATTTTTAATTTCGGCAATAAATACGAGTGGAATGTCTTGTGACAATAAAAAATGGCTTAAAATGGAGCTGTTTTGTTCGGTGCTATCAATAATCTTCCCTTGCTGATCAAACACGGCCGCTCCAGTTACGTAGGGGTCGTGCAGAAGGAGATTCAGTTGGTTTTTAATTTCATCATGGTCTTGTTGTCCCAATGGGATGGCAATCATTTTGGCCGCGTAGGATGATAAACTTTTGCCCATTTGGCCAGATTGTTTCTCGTACCAAGCTTGCGCTTGCCCTGTGTTCAGCAACCACAAATTAACGCAAAAAGCAGCCGTGGCTATAACCAAGACTAGGTTGATTATGCGTTTTAAAATAGAATAGTTACTCGGTCTGTTTGGGTGGCTCTCGAGTACGCCATTTTTTAACATATCCATGCAGGCAAACATAAGTCATAACAGTCAATTTGCCAAGTGATACTTGGTAGCATCAGGAGTTAAGTGCCAATTGCTGTAACAACTTACTTGGCTTAATTTTCTTTAACAGTGACTTTTTTATTAACTTATACCAGACTGGATTTTGCAGAGTGGCAGGAATTGGGTAGAATCCCCCATCTTTAGCAAATACGAGCTGAGTTCGCCGTGCCAACCACCGATTTAACCATTTCTGAATATTGTTCCGCTGGGTATTTAACTAACTTGTGCCGCAGAGATGTGTGTTTTGCATTGCCGCAAGGTTATCAACTTGAATTGGTTGAGTCTGCTATTGATTTCGATGCTCACTTGATCATATTTGGCGAAGGCTTAAATGTTGAGACATTAGGGCAAGTTCAACGTCATTTAGCTGCACATATTGAGATCATAAGTTATTCACGGGGTAATGAAATCAGTACCGGTTTCGCCATTGAAGCAAAAATTAAAATCTTGTCGCCCCAGCAACTTGCCAGTCAAATAGAGTTTACTGCAATAGCGACCCATGCAGAAATTGCGCTATTAACTAAGCGTCCAACGCTGGCCAAGCCCGGCCTGTTGGTCATGGATATGGATAGTACGGTCATCGGTATTGAGTGTATTGATGAGATCGCTAAATTGGCAGGGGTCGGAGAGCAAGTTTCGGAAGTTACCGAGCTGGCTATGCAAGGTAAGTTAGATTTCGCACAGAGTCTAATTAGTCGGGTGAAATGTTTAACCGGTGCTGATGAAGCAATTTTGCAAACCGTTAGAGATGGTTTACCGATCAATCCCGGAATAAGCCCGCTTTTACATCGGTTAAAGCAAGCAAATTGGAAACTTGCTATCGCATCGGGTGGGTTTACCTTTTTTGCCGATTACTTAAAAGACCGCTTAGGCTTGGACTTTTGTATATCGAACCAGTTGGAAATAAAGCAGCAACGACTAACCGGTAGGGTCTTAGGTGATATTGTTAATGCACAAACGAAAGCGGATACTTTGTTGCAATTGGCTACACAGTACGAAATTGATATTGCTCAAACTATTGCCTTGGGCGATGGTGCAAATGACTTGGTGATGATGGGGCAGGCAGGTTTGGGCGTAGCCTATCATGCAAAACCTATTGTGCGTCAACAAGCTGATGCGGCAGTGCGCTTTAGCAGTGCTGACACATTGCTAGCGTATCTAAGCACTGACTCTTAATACTATAGGTACGCGGCTTTATGTTATCATACGTCGGTACACTCTTATCTTTTTAAAACAGTAGAAATGTATACTATGACTGTTCAACAAACGCAAAAATCTGATTTGGCCAATGTTCGCATTGTGCTTGTCAATACATCTCATACTGGCAACATTGGTTCCACCGCACGGGCGATGAAAACCATGGGCCTGAGCCAGCTTATTCTGGTTAACCCTGTTGATAAGCCTGATGGAAAAGCTAGTGCTCTGGCCGCAGGAGCAGGGGATGTGTTGGCTAATGCTAAAATTGTCGACACATTAGAGGAGGCTGTAGCTGACTGTGGTTTAGTCGTTGGCACCAGCGCCCGTTCTCGCACTTTATCCTGGCCGATGCTTGAGCCACGAAGCTGCGGTGAAAAGCTCGTTGCTGAGGTGCAAAAGTATCCTGTAGCCTTGGTTTTTGGCCGTGAAAATAACGGTTTAAGCAATGAAGAATTACAGCAATGTCATTTTCATGTGTGTATTCCAGCCAATCCTGAATACAGTTCTTTGAATTTGGCAGCCGCGGTACAAACGCTATGTTATGAGATTCGTATGGCTTGGTTACACCAAACTGAATTGTCCGAAGAGCAAAATGAGTACCCATTGGCAGAAGAACTTGAGCGTTTTTATAGTCATTTGGAACAAACCCTTTCAAAAACGAATTTCATCATTCCTAAACATCCGGGTATGGTGATGACTAAATTAAGGCGTTTATTCAATCGGGCTAGACCTGAAACCCAAGAGTTAAATATATTGCGTGGGATTTTGGCGTCCATTGATAAATCGATCACAAGTAAAGATTAACTATGTTTGAGAGAATGAAAGAAGATATTCAAAGTGTCTTCCATCGCGATCCCGCTGCCCGCACAACCTTAGAAGTGCTTTTGAATTATCCAGGTCTGCATGCTATCTGGATGCATCGGCTGGCGCACCGTCTTTGGCAGGCTAATTGGAAATTGCTAGGGCGCTGTATTTCTACATTCTCTCGTTGGATGACGGGAATTGAAATTCATCCCGGCGCCACCTTGGGCCGTAGGTTCTTTATTGATCATGGTATGGGGGTCGTGATCGGCGAAACCGCTGAAATTGGTAATGACGTTACCTTGTACCACGGAGTGACCCTTGGCGGCACAAGTTGGAATGGTGGTAAACGACATCCAACCTTAGAGGACAATGTTGTGGTAGGAGCGGGTGCTAAGGTACTTGGTCCAATTACTATGCATAAAGGCGCTAAAGTCGGCTCAAATTCGGTGGTGGTTAAAGACGTACCTGAAAATGCTACTGTGATAGGGATTCCCGGCCGAATTGTGATGCAAAAAGAACAAAAAGATCAGGATAAACATCAACATCGTGATAAAATCGCGCGCAAATATGGGTTTGACGCCTATGCGGTTGCGCCGGACAATCCAGATCCAGTCGCCAATGCTATTGGTATCATGTTAGATCATGTGCATCTTATCGATACCAAAGTTGAGGAAATGTGTAAATCTATCAACGCTATGGGCGGCGATGTGTGTGGAAAATCTTTGCCTTCAATCAATCTGGAAACCTTCCAGGATTCAGGCTTAGTAGATGACATGCAAAGGAACAGAGAAGCTTTTGACCCAAGCATTTGAACGGAGTTAACCCAGTAAAACAGTCAATAATACTTGACTGTTTTACTGGGTTAAATACTTGACTGTTTTAGTAGGGTATGTGACAATTACGCCTATCTTGTTTATGGGTGTTCTATATGAAACTTACTTCCAAAGGCCGATATGCCGTCACTGCTATGCTAGATGTTGCTTTGCATTCTCGCAGAGGCCCAGTGTCATTGGCAGATATCTCCGAGCGACAGGAAATTTCACTTTCATATCTTGAACAACTGTTTTCTCGCTTGAGAAAAGAGCAGTTGGTACAAAGTGTCCGTGGACCCGGTGGTGGTTATAAACTTGGACGTGCAGCCGAAGAAATTGCGGTTGGCGAGGTTATTAAAGCGGTAGACGAATCCGTGGATGCAACACGTTGTCAGGGCAACTCAGATTGCCAAGGCGGGGAGCGTTGTCTTACCCATAGTCTATGGCAAGATTTGAGTGAACGGATCAGCCTTTTTCTAAATGGTATCACCTTAGGTGAACTTATGGCCCAACAAGACGTAAAAACAGTTGCCGGTCGACAAGACAGAAATAAACAACTTAATCATATTGTTGCAAACGAAATTGAAATCAGTTTGCAACTGTAAGTGGAGCAAGCAATGAGCAATATTAATTTACCTATTTACCTTGACTATTCATCTACAACGCCGGTTGACCCGCGTGTTGCACAGAAGATGATAGAATGCTTAACGCTAGAAGGGAATTTCGGTAATCCGGCATCTAGGTCACATAAATTTGGCTGGCATGCAGAAGAAGCAGTAGATATTGCCCGGAACCAAGTGGCTGAATTGGTTAACGCTGACCCACGTGAAATCGTATTTACCTCGGGTGCAACAGAATCGAATAACTTGGCAATTAAAGGTGCTGCGCACTTTTATGCTAAAAAGGGTAAGCATATTATTACCCTTAAAACTGAACACAAAGCAGTACTTGACGCTTGTCGTCAACTAGAGCGTGAAGGTTTTGAAGTGACATACATGGATCCTAAGCCAAATGGCTTGCTGGATTTAGCTGAATTTGAAGACAATCTTCGACCTGATACTGTGCTTGTAAGTATCATGCATGTGAATAATGAAATCGGCGTGATCCAAGATATTGCTGCGATTGGCGAGATATGTCGTGATAAGAAAGTGTTGTTTCATGTTGATGCTGCTCAGAGTACCGGTAAAGTAGAAATCGATTTACAGACGCTTAAAGTCGATATGATGTCTTTTTCAGGCCATAAAACCTATGGTCCAAAAGGGATAGGCGCATTATATGTACGTCGTAAACCTCGTGTTCGCTTAGAAGCGCAAATGCACGGTGGCGGACATGAGCGTGGTATGCGTTCTGGTACCTTGGCAACCCATCAAATCGTTGGTATGGGTGAAGCCTTTAGAATTGCAAAAGAAGAAATGGCCGAAGAAAACGCACGTATTTTAAAATTGCGTGATCGTCTTTGGAATGGCCTAAAAGATATGGAAGAAGTTTATTTAAACGGTGATCTTGAGCACCGTGTGGCAGCAAATCTTAATATTAGCTTCGCTTATGTTGAAGGTGAGTCGCTGATAATGGCACTGAAAGATATGGCGGTTTCGTCAGGCTCTGCTTGTACTTCAGCGAGCCTTGAACCGTCTTATGTGCTGCGAGCGTTAGGCCTAAATGATGAGCTTGCACACAGTTCAATTCGTTTCACTATCGGTCGTTTTACCACCGAAGAAGAAATCGACCATGTCATCAAAGTAGTGCTAAACGCGATTGGTAAATTACGCGAAATGTCACCGCTTTGGGATATGTTTAAAGATGGTGTGGACCTGAGCAAAGTAGAATGGGTTCACCACTAGTTGACAGGTTAAATGCTTAACAAGCATTGCTAGAATTGAGTATTTTTGAGTTTAACGCGCCTTGGCGCAATGAAAGAGGTAAGTAACATGGCTTACAGTGAAAAAGTTATCGATCATTATGAAAACCCTCGTAACGTAGGTGGTTTTGATAAGAATGATCCAAGTATCGCTACTGGCATGGTAGGTGCACCTGCGTGCGGTGACGTAATGAAACTGCAATTGAAAGTGGGTGAAAACGGTATTATCGAAGATGCTAAATTCAAAACTTATGGTTGTGGTTCTGCTATTGCTTCTAGCTCATTGGTTACTGAATGGGTTAAAGGCAAAACCCTAGACGAAGCCGTCACCATTAAGAATACCGATATTGCTGAAGAGTTAGCATTGCCACCAGTGAAAATTCACTGTTCGATCTTGGCTGAAGATGCAATCAAAGCAGCAGTAGAAGACTACAAGTCAAAACACAGCAACGCTTAAGTATCGACGAGGAGCCAGTTTTGGGAATTAAAGTATCTGATGCAGCCGCACAACGAGCACGTAGCTTTCTTACCAATCGCGGTTCGGGACTGGGTTTGCGTCTAGGGGTAAAAACCACGGGATGCTCAGGTTTGGCTTACGTATTGGAATTTGTTGATGAAGCCAATCCTGATGATCAGGTTTTTGAAGACAATGGTATAAAAATCATTATTGATGGTAAGAGTTTGGTTTACCTTGATGGCACCGAGTTGGACTTTGCAAAAGAAGGCCTGAATGAAGGCTTTTTATTCAACAACCCTAATGCTAATGGGGAATGTGGTTGCGGTGAAAGTTTTAATGTTTAACTTTTGCCGTCAATCCAGTTGCCTTCTTCACAACAAAATTTAAAGACTCTTGATGAATTTTTTTGCACTTTTTGGTTTGCCTCAACAGTTCCATATCGACATGGCTGTGTTGTCTGCAACCTACCAATCTCTTGCACAAGTAACTCACCCTGATAAATTTTCAGCTGCTGGTGGTAAAGAAAAACTGCTAGCAGTTCAAAAAAATGCGCAAGTCAATGACGGTTATCAAGTCCTCAAAAAACCACTTAGCCGTGCCGAGCATTTGCTCGAACTACGCGGCCTTGAGTTGCAGCACGAAACCCAGACTATGCAAGACAGTCAATTTTTGATGCAACAAATGGAATGGCGCGAAGAATTGCATGAAATTGAAAAAGCATCAGAGCCAGAGCGCGCATTAGCAGCTTTAGAGCTCCAAATCGCTGCGCAAACTAAACAACATTTTAGCAGACTAGAGTCGTTACTGAATCAGCAGAATGCCGAAGCAGATAAAAACGCCGCCATGGAAGTGCGTAAACTTAAGTTTTTGGAAAAAATGAAAAAAGAAATTGAATTAAAAGAAGATGCGCTATTTGATTACTAAAGCCAATCAGCGGCAAGGTAAGAGACAAGATAAGCGTATAAATAATGACAGGTAATATTTGAATATGGCACTACTCCAAATTGCAGAACCAGGACAAGCCGCTGCCCCTCATCAACGCAAACTCGCTGTTGGTATCGATTTAGGAACAACCAATTCATTAGTTGCTTCAGTGATAAGCGGTAAAGCTGAAACCTTAGTCGACAACAAAGGGCGCGCCATATTGCCATCGGTAGTGCACTACAGCGACAGTGGTATTGATGTTGGAGAAGAGGCTAAACAATCTGCCAATTTAGACCCCGCTAACACTATTGTTTCAGTGAAACGCTTACTCGGCCGAAGTTTACAAGATATTCAGCAACATTATCCTAACTTGCCCTATATATTTGATTCCAGCACTCCAAATGTCAGCATGCAGGTAGCTAATCGCTGGGTTAATCCTATTCAAGTCTCAGCAGATATTTTAGCGACCCTCAAGCTACGCGCAGAGCAAACCCTAGGTGATGAATTGACGGGTGCGGTAGTAACAGTGCCTGCTTACTTTGACGATGGTCAACGTCAAAGCACCAAAGACGCCGCACAATTGGCCGGCTTGCATGTTTTGCGCTTGTTAAACGAGCCCACAGCTGCGGCTATTGCCTATGGTTTAGATTCAGGTCAAGAGGGCGTTATTGCCATTTATGATTTAGGTGGAGGTACCTTTGATATTTCCATTTTACGCTTATCAAAGGGCGTGTTTGAAGTATTGTCTACCGGTGGTGACACGGCGTTAGGAGGAGATGACTTTGATCAGCTAATATTCGAGCATATTTGCCTGCAGGCTAATCTCCCTAATGAAATTTCAATCCACTTACGTCGTCGTTTGTTAGATGATGCCAAAGCTGCTAAAGAAGCATTGAGTTCTGATTCGGCAGCCGAAGTAAGTTTTACCGATGATCAGGGTCAAGTGCACAATGTGGTTATTAGCGCATTGAAATTTGAAGCCATGATTGCCCCATTGATTAAGAAGACTCTGCGAGCGTGTAAGCGTGCAGTAAAAGATGCCGAAATTGAGTTAGATGAAGTACTGCAGGTTGTGATGGTGGGCGGTTCAACACGGGTGCCAACGGTGCGTACGGAAGTCGGGCAGTTCTTTGGCAAAATGCCATTGACCTCGATTGATCCTGATAAAGTGGTCGCTATTGGTGCTGCGATTCAAGCCGATATTCTAGCTGGCAATAAACCTGACAGCGAAATGCTGTTGCTAGATGTGTTGCCTTTATCCCTTGGGATAGAGACCATGGGCGGGTTGACTGAGAAAATAATTCAACGCAATACCACAATTCCCGTTGCCAAGGCACAGGAATTCACTACCTTCAAAGATGGCCAAACTGCGATGATGGTGCATGTGTTACAAGGTGAACGGGAACTGATTAAAGACTGTCGTTCGCTGGCGAAGTTTAATTTGACTGGAATTCCGCCGATGACGGCTGGTGCAGCGCATATCCGTGTGACTTTCCAAGTAGATGCAGACGGTTTATTAAGCGTCACCGCAATGGAAAAATCCTCTGGTGTTAAAGCCGAGATCCAGGTTAAACCTTCTTATGGGCTGGAAGAAGATGAAGTTGCCAACATGCTCAAATCTTCAATGGAAAATGCCCAGCAAGATATGCAAGCTAGGATGTTAAAAGAGCAGCAGGTAGAAGCGGCTAGGGTAGCTGAGTCACTTACCAGCGCGTTACAAAAAGATGGCGCAGATTTGCTCAGTACAGAAGAATTAAACGCCCTTGAGTATGCTATGGCTCAAATGCTTGTGTTAGCTAATCAAGATGATATAGCAGCAATAAAAGCGGCTATAGAACAAGTCGATAATATTAGCCAAGAATTCGCGGCAAGGCGAATGGACAAATCTATTCACAAGGCGTTGGCGGGTCACTCAGTCAACGAATTATAACGATTTAAGAGGATCATAAAATGCCACAAGTTATATTTTTACCCCATGCTGAACTGTGCCCTGATGGCGCGGTATTGGAAGGTAAAAAAGGCACATCCGTGTTAGATGTAGCGTTGCAAAATGGGATTGGCATCGAACATGCTTGCGAGAAAGTGTGTGCCTGCACAACCTGCCATGTTTTGATCCGCGAAGGTCTAGATTCGCTTCCTGAAGGTGATGAGCTAGAAGAAGATATGTTGGACAAGGCTTGGGGTTTAGAGCCAGACTCTCGACTAGGCTGCCAAGCGATTATTCAAGACGAAGATTTGGTGGTAGAAATACCCAAATATACCGTCAATCAAGTGAGCGAAGGCCATTAGTTTTTAAGCTTCTTGCTAGCAAATTCTAAAGGCACCTTACCGTGCCTTTTTTATTATCTAATCGTTCTCTCTTATGAGGACACCCACCGTATTTAGCATGGACAGCCAACGTATTTAGCATGGACAGCCACCGTGTATTTTGCATGGACACCCACCGTATTTAGCATTATTTTGCATGGACACCCACCGTATTTAGCATGGACAGCCAATAAGTCTGCTATCCACTTAAATGTCTTAATTACGCCATGAAACTGCAAATAAACTGTCACTGAATTGTCCATTAACAGTCACTTAAAAACGTCAACATCTTTGTCTTACTGCTCAAGAGTCAACTCCCCTTAAAATATAAAGGCATAAAACATGAGAATAAAAAAAGGTTTAAGTTTGCTTAGCTTGGCATTTGCCGTTCCATTGGGATTATCAGGATGTATGGATGATGGTGAAGATGGTGCTGCAGGAGCGAATGGAACACAGGGTACTCCAGGTATAGTGAGTCTGGTGCGTCAAACAACTTTGTTTAGCGGTGACGCACAATGTTTCCAAGGTGGAACTGAAATCGCATCTGGTCTAGACCATGATGGGGATGCTGTATTAGCAGATTCAGAAGTGACACAAAGCACCGTCCTATGTGCCACAACTCAATTGGAGCAAAATAAACATTTCAATCGTATCGCTGTATTTCCAGTGTGTCAGCAAATCGACGCTACCTGTGATGACAACACTGAAACTTCCGCTGAAATTGTGGCTGCCAATGCTGATGGCACTATGTTGATTTATTCTGATAGCCCTAATCAGCAAATTGGTTTTGTTAATATCAATGATCCGGCTAATCCTATTGCCATGGGAACATTGGCCTTGCCCGGTGAGCCAACTTCAGTGTCTGTCAAAGGCGATTATGCCTTGGTGGGGGTGAATCGTTCCGCAGACTTCATCAATGTTGCCGGTTCATTGGAAGTGGTAGAGATTTCAACTCTGACGATAGTGGCGAACATAGACCTAAGTGGTCAGCCTGATTCTGTCGCAGTGAGTCCTGATGGGCTTTATGCTGCGGTGGTGATAGAAAATGAGCGTGACGAAGACTTAAGTGATGGATCTCCGCCTCAATTGCCTGCTGGAAACCTTCAGATTGTGACGCTAAACGGTTCACCAGACAGCTGGGCTACTTCGACTGTAGCATTAACCGGTATTGCCGATTTATACCCTGATGATCCGGAGCCTGAATTCGTGGATATCAATAGCGACAATATTGCGGTAATTACTCTGCAAGAGAACAACCACATAGTATTGGTTGATTTAACTGACGGTTCAATCGTAAATCACTTTAGCGCTGGAACAGTTAATTTGAACTTAGTAGATAATACAGAAGAGGGCGCATTAATCTCTCAGACCGAATCAGTAAGTGAGATGTTACGAGAACCTGACGGTGTGACTTGGTTATCCACAGAGTACTTTGCAACCGCCGATGAAGGCGATCTAAATGGCGGCGGGCGAGGCTTTACCGTATTTAATACCCACGGGCAGGTGATTTATGCTGCAGGCAACTTCTTGGAGCACCAAACCGCCCGTGTGGGTCATTATCCTGATGAACGCTCTGGTAATAAGGGTAACGAACCTGAAAATGCTGAGTTTGGGGTATTTGGAGATGAACGCTATTTGTTTGTCAATTCAGAACGCTCGAGCTTAGTCTTTGTGTATGATGTTGCCGATTTAACTAAACCGAAATTTAAACAAGTGTTACCTGCAGGTGCCGCACCTGAAGGATCGCTAGCCATTCCGTCTAGAAACTTGTTAGTGGTAGCCAGTGAAGCGGATGATAGAGGTGATAAATTGCGCTCGGTTGTAAATATATATAACTACACCCAGAGCCGGCCTCAATATCCTACCTTAGTCTCGGTCGATCGAACCAACGGCACACCGATTCCGTTTTCTGCATTGTCGGGATTAGCTGCTGACAGGCAAAAGGCAGACTTGGTTTATTCCATAGAAGACAGCTTCTATAAGAGCAATCGTATATTTGCTATTGATGTGGGGCAAACCCCAGCGGTATTAACTGGTGAAATCAATATCAAAGACGAAAATGATGTGTTCGCAGGACTGACAACAGTTGCGCTAGCCGATAGCACAGTGGCAGACGATCACGTTAGTCGCATTGGAGTCTTTGATGAAGCTGATTTAGCCGCGATGATTAACCCTGACAAGACAGTGAATATTGATCCTGAAGGTATTGCTCAAGCCAGCGACGGGGGCTTTTGGATTGCTTCTGAAGGCGCGGGTACTTTGGGAGATGATGAGCGCCCAGTGAATAGCTTGAACCTACTATTTAAAACCGATGCCAGTGGCGTTATCCAACAGGCTATCACCTTACCTGAAGATATCAACGGGAAACAAATCCGTTTTGGTTTCGAAGGGGTGGCTGATTATGACGGTAAAGTATATGTTGCCTTCCAACGGGTGTGGAGTGGTGATGACTCCTTACGTATCGGTGTGTATGACCAGTTAGCGCAAAGCTGGAGCTTCTTGTTTTACCCCCTGGATATGGTTGAATCCCAAAACGGTGGTTGGGTCGGTTTGTCAGACATTGCCTCAATGGGGAATGGCAAATTTTGGGTACTTGAAAGAGATAATCAGGGCGGGCCAGATGCTGCGATAAAACGTATTTATGCCATAGATATTAACGGAGCCGCAGAGGGGGATTTGCTGCGTAAAAGCTTGATCCGTGACTTGATGACAGATTTGCAAGCGCCAAATGGTCTAGTCTACGAAAAAATAGAGGGCCTAGCAGTGACCATTAATGGGGAAGCGATTATTGTCAATGACAATGATGGCGTCGATGATAACAGCGGTGAAATACAATTGATTAATTTGGGCAATATCCAATAATCCAAACCCATTATAGTGACGTAGAGCTCAAACAAGCCCAGTAAATTTACGGGCTTGTTTTTTGGTATAACAAATTAATCTGTAATTAACGTCAGATTAATTAGGTTTTGCGCTGGTTTTTGCTATAATCCGCGCGAAAATTTTATCAACTTTATATTTTATGAACCGGAGACCTGTAAATGGCCTTAGAACGTACTTTTTCCATTATCAAACCTGACGCTGTAGCAAAAAATGTTATCGGTGCTATCTACAATCGTTTCGAGTCCGCTGGTCTGCGCATCGTTGCCTCTAAAATGGTTCACCTGAGCAAAGAACAAGCTGAAGGTTTCTACGCTGAACACAGCGAACGTCCTTTCTTTGGCGCTTTGGTTTCTTTCATGACATCTGGTCCTGTAATGGTTCAGGTTCTTGAAGGCGAAAACGCAGTGTTACGCAACCGTGAAATCATGGGTGCAACTAACCCTACTGATGCGCTAGCTGGAACACTTCGTGCTGATTACGCAGCTTCTATCGACGAAAACGCAGTTCATGGTTCTGATGCACCAGAATCTGCTGCACGTGAGATCGCATATTTCTTCTCTGAAGAAGAAATTTGCCCACGTACTCGATAAGTATTATTTAGATAATACGCAAAGGGGAGCTTAGCTCCCCTTTTGTCGTAGTAATAACTGCTCGAAAATTGTACAATCTGTTGTTTGTTTATTTGAGGTAAATCGTTTTATGTCTGTTATGAGTCAACCTGCTAAAATCAATTTGTTAGATTTTAATCGTCAGGGTTTGCGTGAATTCTTCGATTCTATTGGTGAGAAGCCATTTCGTGCTGATCAGCTAATGAAATGGATCTATCAGCAAGGCGAATCAGACTTTGACAACATGACGAACCTCAATAAAGTTCTCAGAGAAAAACTCAAAGCCAAATGCGTGATCACCGCGCCTGAAATTGCTTATCAGCAAAATGCAACTGACGGAACGATTAAATTCGCCCTCAAGCTGGCTGGTGGACAGGAAGTTGAAACAGTCTGGATCCCTGAAACTGACCGCGCGACCTTGTGTGTATCGTCTCAGGTGGGTTGCGCACTTGAATGTACTTTTTGTTCAACTGCTCAACAAGGTTTCAATCGTAACCTCACAGTGGGTGAGATTATCGGTCAAGTGTGGCGAGTGGCCACTACCATCGGCTTATCCAAAGACACCGCTAAGCGTCCGATTACTAATGTGGTAATGATGGGAATGGGCGAGCCGCTGCTTAATTTGAAAAATGTAGTGCCAGCAATGGATATCATGCTAGACGATTTCGGCTTTGGATTATCCAAACGCCGTGTCACCTTGAGTACCTCTGGCGTGGTCCCTGCACTGGATAAACTCGGTGATATGATTGACGTAGCGTTAGCCATTTCATTGCACGCTCCTAATGATGAGTTGCGTGACGTGTTGGTGCCGGTAAACAAAAAATACCCAATTGAAGAGTTTTTGGCCGGTGTGCGTCGTTATTTAGCCAAATCAAATGCTAACCAAGGACGGGTCACGGTAGAATACGTGATGCTCAACGGTATCAATGACAGCATGGAACAGGCCCATGAATTAGCCAAAGTGCTAAAAGAAACGCCATGTAAGATAAACCTTATTCCATTCAACCCTTATCCGGGTTCTCCGTATACCTGTTCAAGTAATTCACGTATCGATCGCTTTTCAAAAGTGCTAATGGAATATGGTTTTACGGTAGTAGTGCGTAAGACGCGAGGAGATGATATTGACGCCGCATGTGGTCAATTAGTCGGCGAAGTGGTTGATCGCACGAAAAGATTGTTAAAAAAACAGCAAAAGGGTGAACAAATTTCAGTAAAAATGTCCAACTAGTTGGATAAGTGCTGAACAAGCAGTTAGCATGCACTAAGAGGACTTTATGCAAGTGAGTTTTATGCGCAGTTTTTTTATCATCGCCCTAATTTTTCTCTCTGCCTGTGTCAGTGAGCCCCTACCTGACGGATTCAAAGACAGTGATGACTTTGATCCTGTAGTGGCTGCTAAAAATAGGATTTCATTGGGATTAACCTATTTAAAAAATGGCAATTTTAGTCAGGCCAAATTTAATTTAGATAAAGCCTTGCAGTTTGCCCCCAGATTGGCTGATGCTCATTATGGTATTGCTTATTATTATCAGCGGGTTGATGAAACTGAGTTGGCCAGTGAAGCATTTCAAAAAGCTTTAGCTTTCGCACCAAATAATCCCGATATTGCCAACTCTTATGGTGCATTTTTATGTCAGCAGGGGCAGTATCAGCAAGCCAAAAAGTATTTTTTAAAAGCGGTAAATAGTGACAATTATATCTCCACTGCTGAGACCTATGAAAATTTGGCATTGTGTAGTCAAAGTCAAGGGCAGGTAGATGATGCAATGGAGTATTTGCAAAGCGCCTTGAACCATCAACCATCGCGTTCGCAAGCATTATTGTTACTTATTCAGTTACAAATGCAACAGCAACAATGGTCCGAAGCTAAGCAGAATTTGCGTCGTTTAGAAAAAATTTCTAATGTCTCGGCTGAGACATTGTGGATGTCAGTAAATATTGAAAATGCTTTGGGTAATGCCGATTTAGCCAAAGGTTATGGCGACATGTTAATCGCCATGTATCCCACTCATCAAAGGACATTATCCTATATTAAGAACCGCCAGCAGTTCACAGTACCGTCAAGTACAGCTAAAATATCCAAACAGCTTAAACCCGAAACGGCTGAAATTGATCAACAAGATGAAAAGGTTGATAATCAGCCTGATGCAACTGGGAACCCCGCGGCAGCGCAACTGAATAATGTAGCGCCAGAGCCAGGTGTTGTCGCTCAGTCTGATCAGCAACAACCGGAATTGGTAAAACAGCCAGCAGGCAAAGTAACAAACAAAGAAAATGAAGCCACACAATTTCATGTTGTCCAGAAAGGCGAGAATTTATATCGCATTTCGTTAAAATATAACGTGAAAATACAACGATTAGTGGAATGGAATGATTTGCAGGATAGTGCTGCAATTTATGTAGGTAAGCGACTGATTGTCGTGGATCCAGAAACGGTAGAGTAGTGATGACGGACGAACAACAAGAACAACAACAAGTTAAAGTTAAAGGTCCTGGTGCTATCTTAAAAGAAGCAAGAGAAAAGCTTGGGTTATCGGCAGCGGACATAGCGAATAAATTGCACCTTAAGGTCATTAATATTTTAGCCTTAGAAACGGATGAATATGACACAACCATATCAATGACCTTCACTAAAGGGTATTTGAAGTTGTATGCCAAACAAGTCAACGTGCCTGAAGACGTAGTGTTAGAAGCATTGGCTGGCCAGCATATACAGCAAAAAGAGCCAGCTAAATTGCAGAGTTTCTCAAAGCGGGTGGCAAAACAAGCGAATGATGATCGCTTGATGATGTTGACCTATGTGATAGTCGCTGTGCTGATTGCCTTAATCGTGATTTGGTGGGTACAACAAGATTCTAGTGAAGTCAGTTCTACAGGTGTTAGCGTAGCAAAAAACACAGTCAAAGCATCAGATACCGCTACACTTCGAACGGCACAAGATGATGCTCAAGGACAAGATACGACACTTGAGCCAACCCCTGACGATTTAATTGTTAGCGGTCAAAATACACAACAAGAATTTGTGGATGAGACCGTCGAGATGATTGAGGCCGAATCAACAGCGCAACCAGTTATCGAACAAGAAGCGGTTAGCCAAGATGCTGATACGGAAGGACAAGTAATTGAATTGGTATTTGAGTTTTCTGACAACTGCTGGATGAATCTTACTGACGCAACTGGTGAAGCTATTGCTTATGGTGTTAAAAAATCTGGTCGGGTGATGACAGTTTCAGGTGTCAGTCCCTTTGAGGTGACGCTAGGTGCTCCTGAAGTAGTCAAAATTAGTTATGATGGTGTTGAGGTCGATTTATCCAGCATTGAAGCGGGTCAGACTGCTAAATTTTCTCTACCCTTCACACAATAGTTAAAGGTAAGTGTAATGTTTTCCGAGTCTCCAATTATCAGACGTAAATCAACTCGCATTAACGTGGGTTCGGTGCCTATCGGTGACGGCGCGCCTATTGCTGTGCAATCCATGACTAATACACACACCACAGATGTAGCCGCAACTGTTGCTCAAATTAATCGTATTGTAGCCGTGGGTGGTGAGATTGTGCGGGTATCGGTTCCGACTATGGAGGCGGCTGAAGCGTTTAAATTAATTAAACAACAGGTTAGTGTTCCGCTGATTGCCGATATTCATTTTGACTATCGTATCGCCCTGAAAGTAGCTGAATACGGGGTGGATTGCCTGCGCATTAACCCTGGTAATATTGGTAGTATGGATCGTGTTCGCAGCGTGGTGGATTGTGCCAAGGATAACAACATTCCCATCCGCATTGGCGTCAATGGAGGCTCTTTAGAAAAAGAGTTACAGGAAAAATACGGTGAACCAACACCCGAGGCTCTGGTTGAATCCGCCATGCGTCATGTTGATATTCTAGATAAACTGAATTTTGATCAGTTTAAAGTCAGCGTTAAAGCTTCTGATGTGTTCCTAGCCGTTGGGGCCTACCGTGAATTGGCAAAACGAATCGATCAACCTTTGCATTTAGGGATCACTGAGGCGGGCGGTTTCCGCTCTGGCGCTGTAAAAAGTGCAGTGGGATTAGGGATGTTATTAGCAGAAGGAATCGGAGATACCATACGTATTTCTCTTGCCGCCGACCCCATAGAGGAAATCAAAGTAGGCTTTGATATTCTAAAGTCATTACGCATTCGCTCCAGAGGGATAAACTTCATTGCTTGTCCTAGTTGTTCACGACAAGAGTTTGATGTTATCAGCACAGTCAACGCGCTGGAACAGCGGGTAGAAGATATTTTAACGCCAATGGATGTATCTATCATTGGTTGTGTGGTCAACGGTCCTGGAGAGGCCGAAGTGTCTGATTTAGGATTGACTGGAGCGCGCAACATGAGCGGCTTTTATTTAGACGGTAAACGTCAAAAAGAACGTCTTTCAAATGATGATCTTGTCGACCAATTGGAAAAACGCATACGCGCTAAAGCTTCTCAGTTGGATGAAAAGCGCAAAATTGCGATCAAGCAGCTGGGATAAAAAACCAGCTTAAGCTTGTATCAATGCAATCAAAGCCCCTATAATACGGGGCTTTTTTTAAACGCCAATGTGGCGAAAAAACGATTTTAGAGAACTCAATACGTGACCAAACAAATTCAAGCCGTTCGCGGTATGAACGACTGTCTGCCAACTGATTCCGGTTTATGGCAATGGGTCGAAAATCAAATTCGTCAGGTTGTTGCCGGCTACGGTTATCAAGAACTGCGCACGCCTGTTGTCGAAAGCACGGATCTTTTTAAGCGTTCTATCGGTGAAGTAACTGATATTGTTGAGAAAGAAATGTACACCTTTGCTGATCGCAACGGTGACAGCTTAACCCTGCGTCCGGAAAATACAGCAAGCTGTGTGCGGGCGGGTAACGAGCACGGTTTAATTTATAATCAGCAACAGCGCATTTGGTATATGGGTCCGATGTTTCGCCATGAGCGCCCACAAAAAGGCCGCTATCGTCAATTTCATCAATTTGGTATTGAAACCTTCGGTATCGAAGGACCAGACATTGACGCTGAAGTGATCATGTTATCTGCTCGTCTTTGGAAGCAATTTGGTATCAGCGAACATGTGACGCTGGAACTTAATTCTTTAGGTTCCAATGCGGCTAGAGCACACTATCGCGAGCTGTTGACAGCTTATCTGCGCGACCGCAAGGACCAGTTAGATGAAGATAGTATCAGGCGCCTAGAGACCAATCCACTGCGGGTATTAGACAGTAAAAACCCGGACGTACAAGCTGTCATTTTGGATGCGCCGAAATTAATAGACCATTTAGATGCCGAATCTAAGCAGCATTTTGAAGGTCTATGCAGCAAGCTTGACCAACTAGGTGTAGCTTACCGAATTAACCCAAGCTTGGTCAGAGGTTTAGATTATTATAATCGCACTGTATTTGAGTGGGTTACCGATAGTCTTGGCACCCAAGGAACCGTTTGTGCAGGCGGACGTTATGACGGCTTAGTTGAGCAGTTAGGCGGCAAACCCAGTCCTGCAGTTGGTTTTGCTATGGGCATTGAGCGACTAGTGCTGATGCTGCAAACCTTAGATTTGACCTCAGCGGTACCTGATACTGTTAATGTTTATGTTACCTCCTTGGGCGAGTCGGCGGAACTTTACGCCATGAAATTGTCTGAGGAACTAAGAGATTCACTTCCAGCACTGCGTGTTCAAACTCATTGTGGTGGTGGGAACCTTAAAAAACAAATGAAGCGGGCTGATAAAAGCGGCGCTCCTATCGTGTTGGTGTTAGGCGAAAACGAAATAAATGAACAAGTTGTGGTGATCAAATTTTTACGTGAGGATAAGCCTCAGGTATCAATTGTTCGTCACGAATTAATCGCCTTTATCGAAAATTATTTTAATTAAAAGATTTTACGCGCCCTGATTGGCGTGTGTTGTACGAGGAAAAATACAATGGAACAGTTCGTTACAGAAGATCAACAAGTCGAAGCGATTAAACGTTTTTGGAAAGAAAACGGTTTGGCCATAGCCGCGGGCGTAGTGCTAGGTATTGGTGGTCTGTATGGCTGGCGTTGGTATAACGACACACAACTTGCCGAGAAAGAGAGTGCATCAAAGGCATACGAAAATGTGCTATTAACCCTAAGTGCTGATAATACCGCTGATGCGAAAGCTTTTGTTGATTCTCATACTGGTGGTTACTCGGTGTTAACAGCTTTACAGTTAGCAAAACTTGCCGTGGACAATAAAGATTTAGTCGAAGCATCTAAGCAACTGTCTTTTGTAGCAGATAATGCCAGCGATGCTGCGATAAAAAGCGTCGCCAATCTGCGCTTAGCCCGTATCCAGATTGATTTGAAAGAGTATGATAAAGCACTAGCAACATTAGCGCTTATCGCCCAAGAATCTTTCGTCAGTCAAGTGGCTGAGATCAAGGGTGACGTGTATGTTAATCAACAAAAAATTGAAGACGCTCGTAAAGCCTATAATGAATCTTTAGCGGCGGACGCTAACAATCAGTTAGTTAAAATGAAACTGGATGATTTGTCGGTTGCTGCCAATGGGTAATATGTTTTCAACACTAAGCTGGACCAAAGGGCTAGTGCTGATTGCAGTCTTGTCTTTAGGCGGTTGTTCAACTATATCAGGCTGGTTTACCGATGATGAAGAACTTGAAATTCGCACCCTAAAACCAATTGAAGCGCAATTTGAAGCGAAACGAATCTGGAGCCAGGATTTATCCGGTGGGGTAGATTTTTATTACTCACGATTACGTCCTGCTTTAGCTTACGATAAGGTTTATGCCGCCAGTCGACAAGGCACAGTTGCTGCTTTTGATGAAACTAGCGGTAAAGAAATCTGGAAGCGTGACTTGGCTACCTATCCCAATGATAGTTGGTTTAGCTTCATCAGTAATATATGGTCATCAGGCATTTCAGCTAAAATCTCCGGTGGCTTGACCATCAGTTACGAAACCGTTTTTTTCGGTACTGAAGACGGCGAGGTTTTTGCTTTGGATGCCAATACGGGTGAAACCAAGTGGCGGGTGAAAGTTCGCGGCGAAGTGATAGCCCCGCCAGCAGTAGATGAGCAAGTTGTGGTGGTTAACACAGGCTCTGGTACCTTGTTTGCGTTAAATGCAACCACAGGTGAGCAACTTTGGAGTTATGATTCCGACGTGCCAGCCCTAAGCTTACGCGGTATTTCAACCCCTGTAGCGGTTAATGGTGGCGCAATCGTAGGTACTGCGACAGGTAAATTAGTGGTAAATATTCTAGCCAGCGGTCAAACCGCTTGGGAAGAAACCATTTCTGCCCCCTCTGGCGCGACAGAATTAGAACGTATTGTTGATATCGATAGTGAGCCAGTCGTGTTGGCCGGTATTATTTATGTGATCTCATTTGACGGTACGCTAGCATCAGTGGAATTGCGTACCGGTCGAATTATCTGGAAACGAGAATACAATTCGTATCGCCGGATTGGCGTGGCGGGTAATAGCCTTTATGTGACTGATGTAAACAGTAATATGTACAGTATTGATCGCCGAAATGGGGTAGAGCTGTGGAGTCAAAGTGCCCTTAAAAAGCGTAACTTGACCGCTCCTGAGCCCATTGGAGATTATGTCGTGGTAGGCGACAAATATGGTTACCTACATTGGATGAATCAATCTGATGGACAAATTGTAGCTCGTATGGATATTGGTGGTGACGACGAGGATGAAGGTATCTATGTTGAGCCAGTGACCAACGGCAATAAATTATATGCACAGACCCGTGATGGCGAATTGGTAGCCATTGAGGTACCTGCTCTTTAGTCTAGATTAAATAGCCTGATTTTGGTTAGGTTATAGTCAAAATAGACGCTATATTTAAAGACGGCTCAACGGTCGATAAGAACGTTTGAGCCGTCCTTGTTTTTGATGGAAAAAATATATGTTACCTGTTGTTGCCCTTGTCGGCAGACCTAATGTCGGCAAATCTACCTTGTTCAACCGTTTAACGAATACTCGTGACGCCTTGGTGGCGGACTATCCTGGACTGACCCGTGACCGTAAATATGGTCAGGCAAAGTATGAGGGGCTGCAATTTATCGTTGTTGATACTGGTGGGATAAGCGGTGATGAACAAGGCATCGATGCGGAAATGGCGGAACAGTCGTTATTGGCCATAGATGAAGCCGATGTGGTTCTCTTTCTGGTTGATGCTCGCGCAGGGTTAACACCTGATGATATGGCCATCGCTAACCATTTACGTAAGCAAGAAAAAACCGTTTATCTGGTGGCAAACAAAGTTGATGGGATTGATGGTGACAGCGAAAGTGCAGAATTCTATTCGCTTGGATTGGGCGAAATCTCGCAAATAGCTGCCACCCATGGACGAGGCGTAACCCAGTTATTGGAACGCTCAATGCAGCCACTAGAAGCTTTATTTCCGGATATGCATATTCCCGAAGCGGTGCGTAATGATGATGATGAAGACGCTGATGCCCAGCTTGAAAGGCTGCAGAGTCTACCGATTAAACTTGCCATAGTCGGTAAACCCAATGTGGGTAAATCTACCCTGACCAATCGTATCCTTGGGGAAGAGCGGGTAGTTGTATTCGATATGCCAGGCACCACTCGCGATAGTATTTTCATTCCGATGGAGCGCGATGGTCGTGAGTACGTCCTGATTGATACAGCAGGTGTGCGCAAACGTAAAAGAGTGGCAGATGCGGTTGAGAAATTCTCAATTATCAAAACCCTACAAGCGATCGAAGAAGCCAACGTAGTATTGCTGTGTATTGATGCCCGTGAAGGGATCAGTGAGCAAGATTTGAGTTTGCTAGGCTTCGTGTTAAATGCCGGTCGTTCTTTGGTCATTGCGGTGAATAAATGGGATGGCTTAAATAAAGATGTTAAAGAAGAGATTAAGCGCGAACTCGATCGTCGTTTAGGCTTTGTTGATTTCGCCCGTATCCACTTTATCTCTGCTTTGCATGGTACTGGCGTAGGTCACTTATTCGAGTCGGTGCAGGAAGCCTATGCTTCTGCCACTAAACGGATCAATACCTCAATGTTGACTCGTATCATGGAGATGGCACAAGATGATCACCAACCACCAATGGTTCGCAGTCGTAGAGTGAAGATGAAATACGCCCATGCGGGCGGTTATAACCCGCCGGTTATCATTATTCACGGTAACCAAGTTGAAGATTTACCGGATGCTTACAAGCGTTATATGATGAATTACTACCGTAAGTCGCTGCAAACAATGGGCACGCCAATTCGAATAGTATTCCGTGAAGGCGCTAACCCATTTGAAGGCAAGGTGAATAAACTTACGTTATCTCAAGAGCGTAAACGTAAGCGTTTGATGTCACACCATAAGAGAAAGTAGCCATTATAGCAGGCGCGGATACAGTCACTTGCTGTCTGTACCCGCAGTTGCTGCGTTATTGAATCAGATCTAACTGTTTTTCTGCGGTATCAGTTTGTAGGCCAAAGTGTCCTAGCGTGTACGTGTACGAATTATCTTCATTCCAAACCCTGCTACTGTGTAACCCCCCCACGCTGCAAACCCCTGTGGAGCAAACAACTTGATCGATATTACTCTTAATCGAATACACCTTACTACCAAGTGGCACCCCATAGAGTCCATCTAAGAATGGGCTTTGCACCGACAGTCCATAATAACCGCAAGTAGAATTCCACACATTAAACGGATACACACCACAGCTCCATAATCCTCTAAATGCCCCTGCGATACCGACAAATGTATCTACATTGGCGGATGCATTTAACTTACTGATTTGCTGTGCCGCCAGAGTCGCGCCCATCGAGTGGCCGATTACGTCGATTTTGCCAGTACATGAATTAGCGATGGCATCACTTATGGCCTGACGCACGGGGGTCTCTTCACTTCCGCTATGATTGTTGCAGGTAGCGCAATATTTAGAGCCCCAGTTAGGACGGTAAATATCTGAACTTGTATAGCCATTGCTTAGAAGTAAGTTGTAAGTATTATCCCAACTGCTAGGAGTTGCCGTATTGCCATGAACTAAAACGACAGCGTCTTTACAGCCACTTGCATAAGCGTTTATGGATATTGATAGGAATGCAAGCAAAGTGGTAGTGATTATTTTCAACATAATTTAATGCTCTTTTTTATTGGAGCAATAAAATTAGTTGCGAAACGCTAATAAAGACATAGTACTTTAGTACAGCGGCTAGACTTAGCCCCAATTTAGAGGGCCATTTAGTTAAGGCCGTTAACCGTATTTTCTAGGCTGGCTAGTCATTGAGTACAATTCGTGATTCTGTAGAGAGCAAATTAGCACCGTGAAATATCATTAGCAGTGCGGCTTTTGAGCCCAGGGAGTATCTGGTGGAGATTTGTCTACGCTTCTATATTTCAACGACTGGTAAGCCGCGATGAGGCTTATTTATAGCACAGTGTAGATACCTCACAGAAAACCGAGATAGCGGTTTGAAAAATAGATCACGTCAGGTTAGGATTGGATTCCTAAGGTTCTGCTCTGGGTGCAAGCAGCATAGGTCGTCTTTTTGCTTTACACACGTTTGGTAGGCTTGGGTAGTTTATCGAAGATGTCGGCAGCGGATATTGTTATGATCATTGTGATTGGATCACGGTTTGCTCAGACGGGCAATTTAGGCCCGTTGTTTCTAGCTGGAATGGAAATTTAATTTGTGGCATACACAACTTTAGCTAGGTGACAGATGTAGATTATTGTCGTTAGTGTAGGGCTAATCTCGGCAAGTCTCCCATTTGTGCAACCAGGCCAAAATTACTGCTATTTGTTTTACAGGGTTTGCTGGGACGGGGTGATAGATACTAGAGTAATACTTATCAAGAAAAGTTATAGAAGGGTGGAAATTGTCTAATTTTAACAATAGGTTGGCAACACAAGAAGATATTCCTGAGATTACTGCACTGATGCAACTCTCGATTTTGGAAAATATGAAGTCGTTCCTTACTGCTAAGGAGATTGAAGCGGCCCAGCAAACAATGGGAGTAGACGTGACCCTAATTGAGGACAATACCTACTTCGTTATTGAAAGCATAGAGCATGAAAAAACGGTTATGGTTGGCTGTGGCGGATGGGGAAAACGTCGAACCTTGTATGGCGGTGCGCACACCCTAGGTCGAGACGATTCTTATAGCGATCCAGCAGTAGATGCCGCTAGAGTTCGAGCCATGTATACCCATCCATCTTGGGTGCGTTGTGGTGTGGGGACAATGCTGCTTGAGCTCAGTGAAGCAGCAGCCCGAGATGCTGGATTCAAATTAATCGAGCTTGGCGCAACCATCCCCGGCGAACCTTTGTATCTTGCCCGAGGCTACAAGGAGGTCAGTAGAAACTCGCACTTGACTGCTGACGGGGTTAATAGTGTAGTGATAAAGATGCAAAAACGATTGTAAAGGGTTACAAAACGAAGGAACTGTCTTGCTGCTGGCGACTTTTGGGTCTGTGGTGCTGTTTCTCATGATTGTAGAAGGAATAGGGTTTAATGTCTTATCTATTCTGCTTTCAGTTCTTTGTGATTGATTCTGCTCGTACCTAAGCTTCAATAATATAAAGTGATATATCTATTATCATCTGACTTAAATTTTGCAAAATGATCAGTTTGTTTAGCTCATGGAATAAGCAATGAAAAAAGAACATATAGGAAGCGTTTACAGGGTATTTGGAATCACTCGCTAAGCTTTTTGGCAAAATAGAATCTAGTGTTGATGGTGACACCTCAATTTTAGAGGCAAGGTTAATAGATGATATGTTGCCGCTTTATACTCAAGCTGAAATCGCGGCGAGTTTTGCATTGCGGACAAGCTGTCCTATCGTGAATGTCCTCCTCGGATCTTTTGTACATTGGCAGCATTTCCGTTATGGCGGGTTCGGTTAAAGTAAGCTTAACTACTTCAGCGTTTTTAAATAACTTTGCGCGGGCGAATTTCTTTTTCCATTTGAGTGTGGTTTACGTCATTGCACGATCTAGGGGGATCTCCATCACTAAGGGGGATTATGATGGATTTCCATTTGAATAATAAGTCACTTCCGTTTGGCGCAGCGCATCATTTGCAAGTGCTTGAGTTTTTCCGTGAGACTGTGACATACATTCTTGAGTGAACACGTGGAATATCTTTGTGCTGTAGTGCAAGTGCGTATTAATATTGTATTTATCAAAAAAGTTATTAAACCAATATTGACTGGTTGCTCACTTTGATCCAGTTTGCTTGTTAAGTTGTAAGGATTAAAGGTCTCAAAATCTTGGCTAATTCATGTTAGATTATGAAGATTAGATTATGAATGAAAGATTATGAAGACACCCATGCAAGCAAGATGAGATTATGAATGAGATTATGAAGACACCCATGCAAGCATGCCAGAAATTCCCCAAGGGAAAACATAGTGTTTAAAGATTCGGAGATTAAATGAACAACCAACAAAACTCTTCCATCACGCGCTTTTTACAGCTGGAATCGGCGGGAGGGATCCTGTTGATAATAGCTGCAGCCGTCGCCATTATTCTGGCTAATACACCACTCGACCGTTTCTATCAGTTACTACTTTCAACACCAGTTGAAGTTAAGATCGGTAGCCTAGAAATAGCTAAGCCTTTGCTGCTATGGATTAACGATGGCCTGATGGCAATATTCTTTTTCTTAGTGGGGCTTGAGTTAAAGCGAGAATTGATCGAAGGAGAACTCTCCGATAAACGCAATATCGTTTTGCCGGGTATTGGCGCTGTAGGGGGTATGCTAGTTCCAGCACTAATTTATGTATATTTCAATGCCGGTGATAGTGTTGCTATGAATGGTTGGGCCATCCCTGCTGCTACGGACATTGCATTTGCACTGGGCGTTCTAATGTTGCTAGGATCACGGGTACCTGTTGCGCTAAAAATATTCCTTACTTCATTAGCTATTTTTGATGATATCGGTGCTATCGTCATCATCGCTTTCTTCTATACCTCGAACATATCTGCAACTGCGTTAGTTGTAGCGGCCACGTGTATTGCCATCCTGTTTACCTTGAATAAGAAACACGTTACTTCGAAGAGCGCCTACATTTTAGTAGGTGTTATTATGTGGATAGCAACACTCAAATCTGGTGTTCACGCAACACTTGCCGGTGTGGTGTTGGCAATGTTTATACCTATGCGCGCGAAAGCTGACCCAAATATATCACCGCTCAAAAGTATGGAGCACGATTTACACTCCGTGGTTGCCTTTTTTGTACTCCCCGTTTTTGCCTTCGCTAATGCTGGTATAAGTATGACAGGTGTAGGGGTGGAGCAACTGTTGCATCCAGTGCCTGTGGGTATCGCGCTTGGATTGTTCCTTGGAAAGCAAATAGGCATATTTGGCCTGTGTTGGTTATGCATAAAATTAAAAGTGGCTAGGTTACCAGAAGGTATGAGTTGGTCGAGTTTGTACGGTACCTCCGCACTGTGTGGAATTGGTTTCACTATGAGTTTATTTGTAGGCTCACTGGCCTTTGAAGAAACCGGCGTTAACCTTTTATTTGATGAGAGATTAGGAATTATTGTTGGATCCCTGGCCTCCGGTATAGTTGGTTTTATCGTGCTGAAAATCAGTTTGAACTCAACTAGAACAGCTTAAGGGACTAGTCGCTAAGACGTGTCGAATTAGATGAGATGTCTTAGCGCTAAAGCTATAAACTATTTAACTATGGACATGCATCCTCATCATGGGCCATCCTCATCATGGACAGGCATATTAAATATCTTCTTGAAGAAGCTTGATTCTCCCATAAGCGTTGTATTTTAAGTTGGGATATCCATAAATTATGACTTTTTGCGCCAAATCAGTCTGAGTTAGCCAGCATTAAAGCTAAAGTTATGGTTGATACGAGTTTTAATTCAGCAGGAGCTCTCAAGCTCTGCAGTTGATTTTGGGAGTGAAAGATTTGCGTTGTGCTTAGGGAAAAACGGCTATGCCTAGGATACGTTTTCGCTTAGTGTGATGTTTATAGCGATTCATGGATTGGGGCTGACCAGCCGCGACACTAAAGCAGCTTTCAAAACATTGGCTTAGTGTTAGCCAATGGCTTTCATCTATACCTAAACGTCGCAAAATGGGAGACACAGTGATGTCAATCGTACCTGATTTTTGTGGGGCAATACACCGCCCGGTTGTCTCAACTAATTGAATGTAGTCGATTAAATCAAAATTCAATGCTGAAGGTTTGTTATTAGCATGATTTCCCACAAAAGGCATCAGTGCTCTAGGTTGATAGCCTTTTTTTAAACTGAGTATACGGCGTTGAATACTTGTGTGTTTAGATGTTTCAGGGAGCGTAGCCATGTTGACACGAATAGGGTTTAAATCCACATAAACCATACAGGCGGCTAACGCGTGTTCATCTAAGAGTGCCTGTGATTTAAACCGACCCTCCCAGAAATGACCGGTGCAGTTATCCTCAGCATTGGCTTGGCGTGCAATAGGCTCGTTGAGCTCACGCATAAACCAACTGATATCGAACAAACGTCGCCGGTATATTGCAATTGTCGAGTCCAAAGTTATTTGTTGAGCATTGTCTGTGGCTTCGCTGTCGTCATTCATAAATTGTTGTACGAGTAACGTGGTCTTATGCAATTTTTGCCAACGAATAATTACTTCTTGGTCACTAAGTTGCTTGGCTTCATCTTGATTCACATGCAATACAACATGGGTGTGATTACTCATCACCGCATATGCACAAACATCAATACAAAATACCCTTGATAAAAAGAGCAAACGGTCTTCAACCCATTGGCGGCGGTATTCATAGCTTTTGCCTGTGAGCATATCTTCCCCACACAAAAATGCACGACGAACACAGCGAGAAACGCAGTGGTAAAAGGGCGTATCAATCAAACTGATTTGGCGCTTTCTAGCTAGAGGCATTTGGTAGTCCTTGTCCAATTCCATTATTACAAGGTTAACGTAGTTCCTTTTTTTTCCAAGTCTAGTTTTAAAGTGGGTGTCCTGGTTAAAAGACTAGAAATATTTCTAGTCTTTTGGGGAGCGGATGGAAATTAGTTGCCCCAAATTTCGTTAACGAATTCAGGGTGATCGACAAATGGATTACGGTTGCCTTGGAATGATTCCGCCGCATCATTGCGATCCAATTCTTTTTGACTAACAGGATCTTGAGTATGCCATTTTTTAAGCAATGCTAGCATCCAAGCTTCAAATACCTGACTGCTGGTACCGTCTAAAGCCGCGTCTACATAGGTACTGTTGTTTTCCCATCCTGCGATGATGTTTTCATAACGAGTCGCCATATAGAAATAAGCACGAGCCAGATCACCTTTGAATTCATCTATAGGTTCAAAAACGGTACTCGTATAACCCTGTGCAGAGGTTCCACTGCCTAATAAAGAGCCATTTTGTGAGGTAAATGAAGCAGATGATACTTCACCGAAGGGATAGCTGCTGCGCTTAGAATTTACATAGCCATCAGTTGGGAATATGTGATGAACATCGGTATTCATTGGATTAACTGCACCGCCAAACCAACTTCTTGGGAATGAGTGCTCCCGATTGTAGCAACCCCCTTCACCCGAATAATTTCCGCATTGATCACTGACCAAAGTGAAGTTATACGGGTCACCTCCACCTGGAGATTCAGAATAAATATCAATGACGGAATTGTCATTTTCATAATATTTATCTGTTTCATTGGCAGTGTAAAATGTCCAAAGGTCACCATAAGATTTGGTGGTGTGGTTATTTACAATGTTATACAAGGCCGTTTTTAAATTATAGCCTGTTAAACCTGCAACTGATTGGTAATAGGTGCCTAAATCAGTACCGCCTCCTCCAGAGCCGCCACCGCTTGAACTGCCAAGGGTGAAGCTGCTTGCTTGGGAACTGGTAAAGCTGGCACCGTTTGCTACTACCGTCCCGCCAACTGCCAGACTATATGAGCCTGAGCCATAACTACAACAAATGCCATCTCCATAGGTGTCATTAATGGTAAAAGTGTAACTGTCGTCAGTTAGACAAACTTCCTCGGAGTAATTGGTATTGCTGGCATAACCAGAACCTGAAGCGACCACGCTGGCGCTGCTATTAGTGATTTGCCAACTGGTTTCGCTGCCATAATTGTCCGTCGTTAAACTTAAGGTACCTGAATTTGTAGCACAACCTGGAGTTACGGGTGAGCTATTGGTGGGAGCAAAGTCGTCAATGTAGACAACTTCAGATCCGTCAAATCCAGAGGTATCATAGAAACGCAGACCCACGTTAATCAACGTTGTACTGCTAGCAGTATAACTATAACTGATTTGTTGCCATTGATTGGTAGCCGACTCGTTGGAGTAGCCTTGATAACCGTTTACATATAAACGGGCTCGCACATTGCCTTCTGTATGGTAAACCCAGACGCTAAAGTCATAAGTTTGTCCTTGCGTGACGCTTACTGATTGTAGAAAGTCAGTAGAACCTTGTGTTGCCGTGTTGACGGATATCGCTGCAGCGCTGCTTCCTGAATGAACAATGTTACTCGATTCAGCTAGACTGATACCTGAATCTATCGTAGTCCAACTATCAGGCACATTGCCTGTCCAGTTTTCAAAATCTCCATTTTCTATATTTGCATAAGTCATTTGACTTACAATCATCATCCCTAATAACAACATACTTGTGTATCTTTTCATTTTATTCTCTTTTTTATTTTTTGATGTGTCATCAGTGTCTAGAGACTGCAATGGTTATTAAAAACCATAGCGGCTTAGATTCCCTATTATTGGTAGGGATTCTAGCGTGTACTTTTTTGACCGTTCAGTCAACGTTCGCATTGCTATTCTTTTATTTTTAAGGTGATGCTACTTGAGCAGGATTGGCTAACCTAACCTGCTCAGTTACATTTGGAGTGATTCGGGTCTGTCAGCTGCTAGGTTTCTTTGCTCGAATTTTTAGATGTGATGATTGCCCCAACAACTAGCATCACTGAGCATTTGAAAGAGCTTTGCATCTAGAAAACGCAAAGCGTCGAGTACTTATGCTGATGTTTATTGCTTTCACTATCCAATGTCAACTAGGGGCGATGCGTTGGTATTTAATAGTGTCGTTTAGCTCACTGTTAGGGTTAAAATTTTCAAGTTACTCTGACCCTCTTGATCCGACCCTCTTGATCCCTCTGACCCTCTTGATCCTGAATTTTGGGGATTAATAGGCTCTGCGAGTTGCTAAGGGTGCTTGATGACCTGACTTGTCACTTCGCCATCATGGAATTTGCTTGAAATCTGATCGCCTGCTTGTAACTCTTTGCTGCTTTTGACAATCTGGTTATCCTTAAAGGTAATACTGTAGCCTCTGGATAGCGTTGATAAAGGGCTGACCGTATCGAGTAATTGACTGGCTTTGGCCAATTGTAATTGACGTTGATTTAATAAAGTATGAGTGGCTTTGCTCAGCCGTTCTTGCAAATTTTGGGTAGTGCGAACATGTTGATTGACTATATTGGCCGGAGACTGTTTGTCGAGACGCTGACTTGCGCTGGCTAATCGTTGTTGCAGATTAGATTGCTGGCGATTAAAGCGATGCTCCAACGTCATTCGCAGTGTATCCAAGTGTTGATATTGCTGACGAATGCGATTTTCCGGATGAGTTAATTTTAATTTCTGTGCCATAAGTTGGGTATGATGCCCATAACCCTGAATATGCCGAAGAATACTTTGGCTTAGGCGCTTTTGCTGAGCGACAATACTTTGTAAAACATCTATTTGGTCACTACTGACCATCTCTGCAGCAGCGGAAGGGGTGGGGGCTCGCAGGTCTGCGACGAAATCGGCAATAGTGACATCTACCTCATGGCCCACTGCGCTAATAATCGGAATTGGGCAGATAAATATTTTTCTGGCCACCGCTTCATCATTAAAACACCACAAGTCTTCTAGCGAGCCGCCTCCGCGACCAACTATTAACACATCCACTTCGTTGCGTTGAATCGCTTTGTCCAACGCTTGGCAAATCAATGCAGGTGCAAGCTCCCCTTGTACCTGAGAAGGATAAACTATTACGTTTATAGCAGGGTTTCGCCGCTTAAGTACGGTTAATATATCATGTAAAGCTGCGCCTGTAGCCGAGGTGATCACTCCCACAGAATTAATAACTGAAGGCAGGCTTTGTTTGGTGTGTGTGGAGAATAAACCTTCAGCAGATAGCTTAATTTTCAACATCTCAAATTGCTGTTTAAGTTGGCCTTCGCCTTCAGGCTCCATGAAATCCACCACTAACTGGTAGTCGCCACGAGCTTCGTATATTCCGATGGTGGCACGGACTAGTATTTTGTCGCCTTCTTTGGGACGTAATTTGATCCGACTGTTGGCCCCTCGAAACATCGCAGCTTTTACTTGAGCACGGCTATCTTTTAACGTGAAATACCAATGGCCCGACGACGCCGCGACGAAATTTGAAATCTCTGCAGACAGCCACACTTGGCCAATTTCTGATTCGAGCACACTGCGCGCCATGCGATTTAATTGGCTAACGGTGAAGATATTTTTACTATTGCTGGATTGACTGAGCATGGGCGCCTTAAAAGTTTTGAAAATTTACTACAAATACAGTTTACCTGATTATACAAAACGGCTACAATCACGCCGCAACTAAAACCCGCTAAATATAGGTGTTGTTGCATGTTAAGGATTGCCAAAGAAGCCCTTACTTTTGATGATGTATTATTAGTACCAGGCCACTCTACAGTGTTACCCCATACTGCCGATCTGCGCACCAGATTGACCCGCAGTGTATCATTAAATATCCCCCTTATCTCTGCTGCGATGGACACCGTGTCTGAAGCGCGCCTTGCTATAGCGTTAGCCCAAGAAGGCGGCATGGGATTTATTCACAAAAATATGACTATCGAAGATCAAGCTAATCATGTTCGTGCAGTTAAAAAGTACGAAAGTGGTGTGGTGTCAGATCCGGTTACGGTCAATTCCAAAGCCACTATCGGTGAAATTAACACCTTGAGCAAGCATCATGGCTTTTCAGGTTTCCCCGTGGTGGACAAAGACAACAACTTAATAGGTATTGTCACAGGTCGTGATTTACGCTTTGAAAATAAGTTAGATCAGCCTATTACCAGCGTGATGACGCCCAAAGAGCGTTTGGTAACTGTTCCTGAAGGCGCCGCCTCAGATGAAGTCCTTGCCTTGATGCATGAACACCGGGTAGAGAAAATTCTGGTGGTAGATAGCGCATTTAAACTCAAAGGCTTGATCACTGTTAAAGATTTCCAAAAAGCAGAAAGCAAACCCAATGCCTGTAAAGATCAGCTTGGACGATTACGTGTAGGTGCCGCTGTAGGTGTCGGTCCTGGGACTAAAGAGCGAATTGAAGCCTTGGTTGAAGCAGGTGTAGATGTATTATTGATTGATACCTCTCATGGTCATTCCCAAGGAGTGATCGACCGAGTAGCTGAAACGCGAAAAGCCTTCCCTGATATCCAGATAATTGCTGGAAACGTAGCAACCGCCGAGGGTGCTCTTGCACTAGCCGATGCAGGCGTTGATGCGGTTAAAGTTGGCATTGGCCCTGGCTCTATCTGTACCACTCGTATTGTTACCGGCTGTGGAGTGCCACAGATTACGGCCATCGCTGACGCAGTCGAGGCACTGAAAGATCGCGACATTCCCGTTATTGCCGATGGTGGCATACGTTTTTCTGGTGATATTGCCAAAGCATTAGTCGCTGGGGCAAGTTGTGTCATGGTCGGCAGTATGTTGGCTGGTACCGAAGAAGCTCCGGGCGAAGTAGAGCTATATCAAGGACGTTACTACAAATCTTATCGCGGAATGGGCTCGTTAGGTGCAATGAACCAAAGCCATGGTTCATCTGATCGATATTTCCAAGACAGCAAGAATGAAGAGAAATTAGTGCCTGAAGGAATCGAAGGCCGAGTTGCTTATAAAGGGCCGATTTCTAATATTATTCATCAACAAATGGGTGGCTTACGCTCAGCAATGGGCTTAACGGGCAGTGCGACTATTGAAGTACTGCGCACCAAGCCACAATTTGTCAAAGTGACAGCGGCAGGCATGGGTGAATCTCATGTCCATGATGTCAGCATCACTAAAGAAGCGCCAAACTATCGTTTAGGTTAGTCAACGCATGCTTTATCTTCACGGGCGGTAAGTGCCACTTCCGCCTGTTTTTCGTTTTATCTATATGAGAATGTCCATGACCACTAATATTCATCAACAACGCATATTAATTCTAGATTTTGGTTCTCAGTACACCCAGCTCATTGCGCGCCGAGTGCGTGAAATAGGGGTCTATTGTGAGCTTTGGGCATGGGATGTAACAGAAGAGCAAATTAAAGAATTCAAGCCCAACGGAATTATTCTTTCCGGTGGTCCAGAGTCCGTTACTGAAGAAAACTCACCACGTGCACCGCAATATGTGTTTGAGGCCGGAGTACCCGTATTTGGTATTTGCTACGGTATGCAAACTATGGCTGAGCAGCTTGGTGGACAAGTACTCGGCTCGGATAAACGTGAATTTGGCTATGCGCAGGTTGAAGTTATTGAAAAAATGCCATTGCTAGCTAATATCGAAGATCACATTGCCGAGAACGGAAACGGTTTACTTGATGTCTGGATGAGCCACGGTGACAAAGTTTTGGAAATACCTGAAGGCTTCGTCACGGCTGCGCAGACACCAAGTTGCCCCCATGCTGCCATGTATGACGCATCACGTCATTTCTACGGTGTTCAATTTCATCCAGAGGTAACCCATACGCGCCAAGGGCTGCGTATATTAAGCCACTTTGTAATGGATATTTGTGGCTGTGAGAAGCTATGGACACCTGCCAGTATCATTGAAGATGCTATTGAACGTATCAAAGAGAAAGTCGGCGACGATGAAGTCATTTTGGGCCTATCTGGTGGAGTAGACTCTTCGGTTACCGCCATGTTGCTGCATCGTGCAATTGGTAAAAAGCTAACCTGTGTATTCGTTGATAATGGCTTGCTGCGCTTAAACGAAGGACAGCAAGTGATGGATATGTTTGGTGATCACTTCGGACTAAATATTATCAAAATTGAAGCCGAAGATCGCTTCTTGGCCGCCCTGCAAGGCGAACAGGATCCCGAGTCTAAACGTAAAATAATCGGCCGTGAATTTGTCGGTGTGTTTGATGAAGAATCCCAGAAACTGGAAAACGCCAAATGGTTGGCCCAAGGTACTATCTATCCTGATGTGATCGAATCTGCCGGCTCTGCCACAGGTAAGGCACATGTCATTAAGTCCCATCATAACGTGGGTGGGTTACCGGCCAATATGAAAATGGGACTGGTTGAACCATTACGTGAACTGTTTAAGGACGAAGTGCGTAAGGTAGGTTTAGAACTGGGTTTGCCCTACGATATGTTGTATCGCCATCCTTTCCCAGGACCTGGTTTAGGTGTTCGAGTGTTAGGAGAAATTAAAAAAACCTACTGTGATCTATTGCGCCGCGCAGATGCTATCTTTATCGAAGAATTACATGCTGCCGACTTATATCATAAAGTCAGCCAAGCTTTTACTGTGTTTTTACCGGTGCGTTCGGTTGGTGTTATGGGCGATGCCCGTAAATATGATTGGGTGGTTTCACTTAGAGCAGTAGAAACCATAGATTTTATGACTGCACATTGGGCCCATTTACCTTATGACTTTTTAGGTAAAGTATCGAATCGTATTATCAATGAAATTGATGGTATATCTCGTGTGGTATACGACATATCCGGCAAGCCGCCGGCTACCATTGAGTGGGAATAACCAGTAGTTAACTGAAAAGCTATTTGCTTAAACCAAATAAGGCGCATCCACTGTATGCGCCTTATTTTTGTTTAATAGAGTTGATGTTATGCGGCCTTATTGCGACCTAAATTATCAAATTCGCGCTTTAGATTGTACTTTTCATCAGTGACTATGGCTTCCAGCACTGCGATGCGCTCTTGCATGCTTTGTAGTTGGTGCAGCATCTCTTGATTATGAATGTCAGCCTGCTTAGGGCTGGCTTCTGGTTTAACTTTCTTGCTTCTGTCGGTCAATTTGACTATTGTCCAGCAAATAAGAGCGATAATTGCGATTGCGGTCAGATTCATGGGGTGGTTCTCCTGTGGCGTAAAATCACGATGCGTTTTAAATAAATTTCTTAATATAAAATATCTATTGCATAATTCTCACCAATATAAAAATTATCAATTAAAACAGTTTGTTAGCTATTTTGCGCACTATTTAGTTACTAGATACTTAGTAAATATAGCTAATAAGTAAGCAAAATGACTAACCATCAGAGTAAAAATAAACGATTAGTGGCAACCCATGATAAATTCGACTGATGATGAAAAATGGATGCGATATGCATTGCAATTGGCTGATAATGCACAAGATATGGGAGAAATTCCGGTAGGTGCGGTATTAATCAAAGATAATAAGGTGATTGGCGAAGGCTGGAACCAGTCAATTAGCCAACATGATCCCTCTGCCCATGCCGAGATGTTAGCGATACGTAGCGCCGGGCAAAGCTTACAAAATTATCGTATGCTGGATACCACCCTCTATGTCACTTTAGAGCCCTGTCCGATGTGTGCAGGTTTACTGGTGCACAGTCGCATTCAACGTGTTGTGTATGGTGCGGCTGATTATAAAACCGGATGTGCAGGGAGTTTGATGAACCTGCTTAACGATCCACGATTCAATCACCAAATAGAAGTGGTGTCTGGAATACTAGGGGAACAATGCGCCGAAAAGCTATCTGCATTTTTTAAATTAAGACGACAGCAGATCAAAGCTCAAAGGCAACTAGCCAATAAGTAATAGCAATTAACTGGCTTCGGCAAACAATTCCTGCGCATCAAATTGCAAATATTGCTGACGACGCAAGATGACTTTTTGATGTAAGCGTTTGACCATTAGCCGTCGACGGCTGCCATTGTTCAAACGATTACGTTGTGAAAACACATTTCTTTTTTTCATTATATTCTCCATTCCTATTAAAAAATCGAACTCCTTGGTGTAATACTAAGGTACCTTAATTCAGACAGTCATTTCTACCAGAAAGTTTCAATAATGAAAACAATAAAACGAATGTTTCATGATTTTCATTGTCTGACGAATTCAGGCTGCCATACCAGCATGAAACTAATATGACAGCGAGCAGGGAAGTAGTGTGTTGAAGAGGTTGTGCACTGAACTAAGGGTTCAAGGTGTTATTCAGTGTCTTCACTTGTCGCTATTTGTGCTTCGTCAAGGGTGAGGGGGTCTTGTTCATCTATCCATACTAAAGTGTCATAGTAGCGGCGAATGTTATCCACGTAGCTGACGGCCTCATCGCCGCGGGCATAACCGTAACGAGTAGTTTTGTAGTACTTTTTCTGACGCAGTTGTGGCAAACGTTTTTTAACGTCGATCCACATGTCTGGGTTTCCACCTTGTTTTTGGGTCAAAACTCTTGCATCTTCCAAGTGTCCAAGGCCTATATTGTAAGCCGCTAGCGCAAACCATATTCGGTCCGGCTCTTGAATTCGGGCGGGGATTCGTTTGAGTAATTGACTGAAATAATCAGTGCCACCACGTATGCTTTGCTCAGGATCAAGTCGGGAGGTGATATCCAAATCTCGGGCAGTGGCTAAGGTTAGCATCATCATGCCACGCACACCGGTAGCCGATTTGGCTTGCGGGTCCCAGTGACTTTCTTGATAACTCATGGCTGCTAACAAACGCCAATCGATATCATTAGCGTATTGCTCAAACAAGTGACGATAGGTTGGCAACACGGTTCGGGCGGAACGAATAAACTCACGGGTATCAACGTAATTGAATAGTCGGACATGACCGAAATACTTATCTTCCAAAGCAGCTAAACGACCATTGGTCTGAATTTGGCCGAAATATTCAATCAATGCGGCCAACAAAGAATCATCCTGCGCTTTATCTAATGCCCAAGCCACGCCTTGTTCTTGATTGATGGTAAAACCAATGCTTAACTCGGGATGGCGTCTGCGCAGCACAGCCAAGATGTTTGAGTCGACAATGGTGTAAGCGAGTTCATCGTTTAACACCATCTCCATTAATTCTTCAGCGTCTTTTTCGTCAGTTTCTTGCCAATTGAGATTTGGATGAAAGGGTTTAAAGGTGCGCAATGTTTCGGCGTGACTGCTGCCAGCAATGACTAATATATCTTCGGTTAAATCCACTGCCGAGCGAGGACGGACATTCCCCTGTTTAAAGACCAACTTCTGGCTAACATTTTGATAGGCAGGGCCGAAGCGGAATTGTTCATAGCGTTCTGGGGTGACACTGATACCGGCTGCAATTAAATCTAAGTGATGATGACTAAGTTGTGGGAATAACTCGTTCAAAGTGTAATAAGGGAAGACTTCCAATCTCACTCCCAAGTATTCGGCAAAGCCTTCGGCCAGTTCATATTCAAAGCCTTCAGGTCCAGTAGCGCCATTAAAATAGGTGGTGAGACCATAATTGGTGCCAACCTTCAGAACGCCATCATCAAGGATGCGCTCGAGGGTACTGGTTGGACGCGTTTTTTCGCAAGCTGATAAAAATATCAACAACCACAGCAGTACAAATGTGCCTAAACCTTTTTTCACTGGCGACCTTTTTTTCACATCGAGAGGTCTATTGTGACTAAATTGTTGCAGTTCATCTACTGGAATAATAAATTTGTGCATAAAAGCGTAAAAACCGAGCTGTTTGCGCTTATCAATGGACTGATTTTACTCTATAATTCGCGCCTCAAATCTTCTTGAAAACGTGAATGATGTCAAACTGTTTTGGTACATTCCACTAACCTTGGTGATAGCCTTATGCTAGTCCTTCGCGGTGCACCTGCGCTTTCTGAATTTCGTCTGAATAAATTACTTGAACGCTTCGCTGCTCAATCGTTACCGATTTCTGCTGTCTATGCTGAATTTGTCCACTTTAGTCATTTAAATGGCCAGCTCAACAATAGCGAACAACAGGTACTTGAACAATTATTGACTTATGGACCTGCTATTCAAGCTCACGAACCGGCGGGAAGCCTAATGTTAGTCGTGCCACGTCCTGGGACTATTTCACCCTGGTCATCTAAAGCCACTGATATTGCACATAATTGTGGGTTAACTCAAATACACAGAATCGAACGTGGTTGCGCTTACTATTTACAGATTGATGGAAATTTATCGGCATCGCAAGGTGTTCAGGTTAATGAGATCATCCATGATCGAATGACTGAAGTGGTAATGGCCGAATTGCAGGATGCTAACGTGTTATTTAAGGCTGAGCAGCCTAAACCTTTTACTAGTGTGGATATATTAGCTGGCGGACGAGATGCATTGGTCAAGGCCAATACTCAAATGGGATTGGCGCTGGCTGAAGATGAAATTGATTATTTGGTAGAGAATTTCCAACGCTTAGGTCGTAATCCGAATGACATTGAATTATATATGTTCGCGCAGGCCAATTCAGAACATTGTCGGCACAAAATTTTTAATGCTGACTGGACCATCGATGGGATAAAACAGCCCAAGTCGTTATTCAAAATGATTAAGAACACTTATGAACTGAATCCCGACTTTGTGCATTCTGCCTACAAAGATAATGCCGCTGTAATGGAAGGTTGGGAAGCGGGCCGTTTCTTCCCTGATCCGATTTCACATGAGTACGACTATCATCATGAAAATATTGATATTTTGATGAAAGTTGAAACCCATAATCATCCAACGGCTATATCACCTTTTTCCGGTGCAGCCACCGGTTCCGGTGGGGAAATACGCGATGAAGGTGCTACCGGTAGAGGCTCTAAACCCAAAGCGGGCTTGGTAGGATTTACCGTTTCAAACCTATGTATCCCAGGATTTGAACAACCTTGGGAACAGCCATATGGTAAGCCAGGGCGTATTGTCAACGCGTTAGAAATTATGCAGCAGGGTCCGTTGGGCGGCGCTGCATTTAACAACGAATTTGGTCGTCCCAATATATTGGGTTACTTCCGTACTTTCGAGCAACAGGTGAATAGTTTCAATGGCGAAGAAGTGCGCGGTTATCACAAGCCGATTATGTTGGCCGGTGGTTTAGGCAATATTCGCAGTACCCATACTCAAAAAGGTGAAATTACCGTTGGCGCAAAACTCATTGCCCTCGGTGGACCAGCCATGAACATCGGCTTAGGCGGCGGCGCTGCTTCGTCTATGGCCTCAGGTCAATCCAATGAAGATTTAGATTTTGCCTCAGTACAGCGAGATAATCCGGAGATGGAAAGACGATGCCAAGAAGTGATTGACCGTTGCTGGCAGTTAGGCGAAAACAACCCTATTCAATTCATCCATGATGTAGGCGCGGGTGGCTTATCCAATGCCTTCCCAGAGCTAGTGAACGACGGTGGACGGGGCGCTAACTTCGAGCTACGTAATGTGCCTAATGATGAACCGGGTATGGCCCCCCATGAAATCTGGTGTAATGAATCTCAAGAGCGTTATGTGCTGTCGGTTGCACCTGCCAATTTAGCGTTGTTCGAGTCTATTTGTCGCCGTGAAAGAGCACCGTTTGCTGTGGTGGGTGAGGCAATTGAAGCCCCTCATTTAAGCTTAAACGACAATCACTTTGATAATAAGCCGATTGATTTACCGTTAGATGTTTTGTTGGGTAAAGCGCCTAAGATGCACTGTGACGTTACCTCTAGCCAAGCTAAGGGTGATGATTTTGATTCAGCCACGATTGAACTGACGGATGCGGCTGAGCGGATTTTACGTTTACCCACAGTGGCGGAAAAAACCTTCTTGATTACCATCGGTGATCGCTCGGTAACAGGTTTAGTTAACCGCGATCAAATGGTAGGACCTTGGCAAATTCCAGTGGCAGATGTGGCCGTAACCGCATCATCTTTCGACAGTTATCAGGGCGAAGCCATGGCGCTGGGTGAAAGAACCCCCATAGCTTTATTAAACCATGCTGCATCGGCGCGGATGGCAGTGGGTGAGTCTTTAACCAATATTGCCGCTGCCGATATTGGTTCATTAAACCGCATTAAACTATCTGCCAACTGGATGGCTGCAGCGGGTCACCCTGGAGAGGATGCCGGATTATACGAAGCAGTTAAAGCCGTCGGAGAAGAGTTATGTCCAGAGCTGGGCCTAACCATTCCGGTGGGTAAAGATTCAATGTCGATGAAAACCCAGTGGCAGGAAAACGGTCAAAGTAAGTCGGTTACCTCACCGCTTTCTCTGGTTATCACTGCATTTGGTGCGGTCAAAGATATTCGTAATACCTTAACCCCGCAGCTAAGAACAGACAAAGGACCTAGTAAGTTATTGTTGATTGATTTGGGCTGTGGGCAAAACCGCTTAGGCGGGTCTTGCTTAGCACAGGTTTATCAACATTTGGGTCGAGTGACGCCTGATGTAGACCAAAGTAAATTATTGAAAGGCTTCTTCAACAGTATCCAAACTCTTGTCAGTGATCAGTTATTGTTGGCCTACCATGACCGTTCTGATGGTGGCTTGTTCACTACATTGGTTGAAATGGCGTTTGCAGGGCATACGGGCATTGACATTGATATCTCGGCACTGGTTGGAGACAACGCGGCGGTATTGTTCAATGAAGAATTAGGTGCAGTGATCCAAGTGCGTGAATCTGACCTTGATACTGTGACCCAAACGCTACAGCAGCATGGTTTAACAGAATGTGTTCATGTTGTGGGTAGCATTAGCACTGATGATCGCATTGTGATCACCCGCGATGGCAACACTTTGATTAAACAATCAAGGGGTTACTATCGCCAAATATGGGCAGAAACTACCGACCAAATGCAGCGTCTTCGTGATAATCCAGACTGCGTTGCCCAAGAATGGGCGGCGAAATCAGATGATGCCGATCCGGGCCTACACAGTGAACTTACGTTTGATATTAATCAGGATGTGGCTGCACCTTATATCGCTAAAGGGCTATTACCGCGGGTGGCGATTTTGCGCGAGCAAGGGGTCAACTCACATTCTGAAATGGCTGCTGCATTTAACCGTGCCGGTTTTAGCGCCATCGATGTTCACATGAGTGATATTTTAAACCAGAAGGTCGATCTCGAGCAATTCGCTGGGCTGGTAGCCTGCGGTGGTTTCTCTTACGGTGATGTGTTGGGAGCGGGTGAGGGTTGGGCTAAATCTATTTTATTTAATCCTCAGGCAAGGGAGCAGTTTGCACAATTTTTCGAGCGCTCTAATACCTTTAGTTTAGGGGTGTGTAACGGTTGCCAAATGTTATCAAATCTTAAATCACTTATTCCAGGTGCGGATTTGTGGCCGCATTTTGTCACCAATCGTTCGGAACGATTCGAAGCGCGGGTGGCGATGTTGGAAGTTCAGCAAAGCGACTCAATATTCTTCCAAGGCATGCAGGGCTCGAGAATGCCTATCGCGGTATCTCATGGCGAGGGTAGAGCAGAGTTCAAACATACGGGTCATTTGAGACAAGTGCAAAATAGCAGTGCGGTGGCGCTAAGGTACATTGATAATTACGCAAATGTGACCGAACAGTATCCGGCTAACCCTAACGGCTCACCGGATGGGATTACCGGTCTAACCTCAACTGACGGTAGGGCTACTATCATGATGCCACACCCTGAGCGAGTATTCAGAGCCGTGGCTAACTCGTGGCAAGCCGATGATTGGCAAGAAGATAGTCCATGGATGCGGATGTTTAGAAATGCCAGAGTATTTGCAGGTTAATCCTAGAGCATAGTATATAGAGGGCGAATGAATAGTTTTTAGCGCTTCGCCGGTCTGTATGCTGAGTAAATGGTAAAACATTTACTTTGGTGATTTCCTTCGAGCAAATGCTCATTTTAGCGCCCAATTTTTTGGGCGCTTTTTTAAATATCATAATAAATCAAGTGGAAATTATTACTTTTAACCAACAAAGTACTTAGTCTATTGATTTCATTAAATAAAATACTTGTCAATTATACCTTAGTAGATTAGAGTAATCTGAGTGTCAGTATTCTGACGCGTTTCGCTGTAAGAATTATTGGATATGGCGAAAAAGAATGGATTCTTTCTAACCTTCTGTGTCTGAATAACTATAATAACAAAGAGATACTCACATGAATCGTTCATCGAAAGGGTTTGGCTTAGCAGGCGTATTTGCGACTGTCTTAATTTTGGTCATTACAGCTGTTATCAGTTCCTCAGCCAATTCTGCCACGGGTCAGGGGCAACCAACAAATTTAGTCGCTGCAAGCAAATAAGCTGAACACACTACCTTTTACGCTGCAGTTCTCTATTCTGTAGTTTGTCCTGTTCGCTTTTTTTAAGCATCACGTACACCGAAGCCGCACCACCATGCTGTTGTTGAGCACTGTGAAAAGCTAGTACTTGAGGCAACTCTTTTAGCCACTGATTAACATAGCTTTTCAGCATGGCAGGAAAGGGTTTGCTGTGTAAGCCGATGCCATGCTTAATAAGCAGTGTTCGCTGACCATCTTGCTGAGCTTGGAGCATTTTTTCAAACAGTAGTTGTCGTGCCTGGGTAAATTTCAATTTGTGTAAATCTAGCACCCCATCAATTTTATATTTTCCCAAACGTAAATTTTTGAATACACCATGTTGTACCCCAGACTTCTTAAAACTGAGTTGATCTAACGGATCAACGGGTTCAACGCATTCCACACTTAGGTTATTGTTAGGTAAACTATGCTCACGTTCCAAGGCTTGGCGTTTTAGCTGCTGAGCAAGTGTATGCTGAGGCTTGAGCGATACCACAGGATCATTCTTACGTAGAGGTTTAACATCTTGCATGGCATCGAGAAATGATATCTCGTCACTGCAATCTGTATTCGTCATACTATCCTCCAAGTAATCAAATTGACCTGTAAAGTATAAATTCTAATAGTTAAGCGAATACTACGAGAGGCATTCGGTTTCTGATCCATTTATGTCACAATCTTATAAAAAGTTCATTGGGAAGAAAAATGAAAAATTCGAAAATATTGATTGGTGTGCTAACCATAGCATTGGGTGCTTGCTCACCTGCAAAAAATACTAGCGAGCAACCCGCCACTGCAAAGCAATCTACTACTGAAAATTCGAGCACAATGGAGGCGGGCAAAGATTACCACTCGTTTGCTAACCCAGATGTTATTCGGGTCACGCATATTAATTTGGATCTTACGGCTGACTTCACCAAGCAACAATTAATTGGTAGTGCGGAACTGCAATTCAAGCGCGTACAACCAAAAGCGAACGAGCTAGTTGTTGATACACGAGGTTTAACCATCGTTAATGTGACGGCCAATGGCGAAGATATCGATTATACCTTGCAGCAGGCTGATCCGGATCTTGGTGCTGCATTGCATATCAGCGTTCCTGACAGTGCACAATCAGTGACAGTTGCATATCATACTTCTTCTGACTCCTCAGGGGCTCAGTGGCTCACTCCGGCACAAACTGCAGGCAAGCAACATCCATTTTTATTCACTCAAGCACAAGCGGTGCACGCTAGAAGCTTTATACCGTTACAAGATTCTCCACAGGTCAGAGTTACCTATGATGCGACTATACGCACACCTGCAGAATTATTAGCGGTTATGAGTGCGGCTAATGATCCTGATACGGAACGTGATGGCGTGTATGAATTTCATATGCCGCAGCCTATCCCCTCTTATTTGATCGCACTTGCCATTGGGGATTTGCAGTTTAAAGCAATGGGTAAACGCACGGGTGTTTATGCAGAGCCTGCTTTGCTCGAAGCAGCAGCGGCAGAGTTTGAAGACACGGAAAGCATGTTAGAAGCTACTGAAAGCACTTATGGCCCTTACAGTTGGGATCGTTATGATTTACTTATATTACCGCCGTCATTTCCCTTTGGTGGGATGGAGAATCCGCGCTTGTCGTTTATTACGCCAACGGTTATCGCAGGTGACAAAAGTTTAGTTTCCCTTATTGCCCATGAACTCGCCCATAGTTGGTCAGGGAATACGGTTACCAATGCAACGTGGCGTGATCTTTGGTTGAATGAAGGATTTACCACCTATTTGACTTACCGCATCATGGAAATGATCTACGGCACTGATAGATACAATATGGAAGCTGTATTGGGTTATCAAGACTTGCAAGCAGACATCAATAGTCTCGATGAGAATGACCAAATTCTGGCAATTGATTTACGTGGACGCAATCCAGACGATGTTTTTTCAAATATTCCCTATGAAAAAGGGGCGCTATTTTTACGAGAAATTGAACAGAAAATCGGTCGTGACAATTTTGACCAATTCTTGCTAAATTATTTCGAGCATTTTGCGTTTAAGAGTATTACCACCGACGAATTTATCGCCTATTTAGATAAAACCTTGTTAACCACCTATGCTGATAAGCTCGACAAAGCACGTATTCATCAGTGGATATTCGAACCGGGTTTACCGGAAAATGTGGCGGTACCGCTCTCGGATGCTTTTACTAAAGTTGATAGTGCGCGAACAGGTTGGTTGGATGGCAGTTTAAAAGCTGCTGACATTGATACCCAAGACTGGACCGTACATCAGTGGTTATACTTTTTGAATAATATGCCAGAGCAGCTTTCTGAAGCGCAAATTGTGACGTTGGATATGCAATTTAAGTTGACTCAAAGCAAGAATAACGAAATTGCCCACAGTTGGTTAATGATAGCGGTAAAGAATGATTATCAGCCTGCGTTTGACCGCTTGTTTGATTACCTCACGACTATTGGTCGTAACAAGTTGGTCAAGCCGTTATATCGTGAGTTAGCCAAAACACCAGAGGGTAAAGCATTTGCCAAACGTGCCTTTGACATTGCTAAGCCGGGTTATCATCCGCTAACGGTGAAAGCTAATCAGGGTTTTGTTGAATAAGCAAAACAGTAAAGTGTTTAGGTAATAAGCGGGATCAGGTATCCCGCTTTTTTATGGGATTCTAGTTGCTGCGATGCAACAACCTAATCAGATCTTATGCTCTTTCGATTGGGCGTTGATTGTGGGGTGCCCTACAATTAAATTATCAGTTTGCCTAATAGCATGTATGTCTTTGTTGTCGTAGGGAAGCGCTGTCAAAAAATGTCGCATGCAATTTAGTCTAGCGCGTTTCTTGTCATCGGATTTAATAATAGTCCAAGGCGCATCAGCAGTGTTGGTGTAAAAAAACATCGCGTTTTTTGCTTTGGTATATTCATCCCACTTGGTGACAGCAAATTGATCTATGGGGGTGAGTTTCCATTGCTTTAGCGGATCGGTCTGACGTTTCTTTAAACGCTTTCTTTGTTCTTCAGCGGTGACTGAAAACCAATACTTAAACAGGTAAATTCCACTTCGTACTAACATCCTTTCGAATTCGGGGGGCTTGGCGCATGAACTCTAGGTATTCAGCCGGTTGGCAAAATTCCATGACTCGCTCAACCCCAGCTCTGTTATACCAAGAGCGATCAAACAAAGTGATTTCGCCTTTAGTCGGCAAATGTTGGATATAACGTTGGAAATACCATTGACCGCGCTCGGTATCTGATGGTTTTTCTAAGGCGATAACACGAGCGCCACGTGGATTTAAGTGTTCCATAAAGCGTTTTATGGTGCCTCCTTTGCCTGATGCATCCCTTCCTTCAAACAAGACGACAATGCGTTGGCCACTTTCTTTGACCCATTTTTGCGCTTTTAACAATTCTATTTGTAATTCTTGTTTATGAGACTCATAACTGTTCTTCGACATGTTGGATTTATAGGGGTATTCACCCGCTTCGAAGGCATGAGTGATAAAATCCGGATCCTGTCTATGTTCCGCTAATTGATGCAACGACTCGCCTCGAGTAGATTTAGCGTCAGTTGTTTTGATTTTATTCTGCTCATTATTTTTTTTATCCTGCATACCCATACCAATCAATAAAACGATATGATTAGTGTAGCCATATTTTTTCTGGTTACAGTGAAAATTGACTATTTATTGATGCAGATCAGTTGGTTTGTGCGGCAATTGTCACGATCAGCAGCGAAACTTGAATAACACAGCGGTTTCTGATTGCAGCATGGGTTGAACTGTTGCAAAGTAGGCGGCTGATAACCCATAAAAATATTATTACGAAATTAAGGAATTGTTTTGGTCGACCTCACCGTAGCTTTAGTACTCGTTGGATTGCTTTCCATCGCGTGTCAATTTCTTGCCTTTAAAATCAAACTACCGGCGATATTGCCTCTGTTGATTGTAGGTATTGTTGCCGGCCCTGTTACCGGATTGATAGATGCCGATTTAATCTTTGGTGATCTGCTGTTTCCGGTGGTATCGCTGTCTGTGGCGATCATATTGTTTGAAGGCTCTCTAACGCTGCGTTTTGGCGATCTCGCTGGGCACGGCTCTATGGTGCGTAATCTATGTACAATAGGTACTATAGTAACCGGCGGTATTGCCGCGACTGCTGCGCATTTTGCGTTGAGTTTGTCATGGGAAATGTCATTTTTATTCGGTGCTATTGTCACGGTCACCGGACCAACTGTGATTGTTCCTATGCTACGAACCGTAAGACCAAGCAGTAAAATTGCCAATATTTTACGCTGGGAAGGGATAGTGATCGATCCTATCGGTGCGCTCCTTGCGGTACTGGTGTTTGAGTTCATCATTTCTACCCAAGATGCGATTAGTCACACCTTGTATGCTTTTGGCTTGACACTGACCGTAGGCTTGGGCATCGGCGCTGCAATGGGCTATTTTTTAGGCAAGGCATTACGGGGTAATTACATACCACATTACCTGCGCAATACAGCGGTGCTTACCTTGATGCTAGGCGCATTTGCTGTCTCCAATTTGTTGGCCCATGAATCAGGCTTATTAACCGTGACTATCATGGGGATATGGCTGGCTAATATGCGCGATGTCGACACCGACGATATTCTTGAATTCAAAGAAACCCTTAGTGTTTTATTAATCTCTGGGTTGTTTATTTTACTCGCCTCTCGCATCGATTTGCAGTCGATTATGAACGTTGGTTGGGGCTCAGTCATAGTGTTAGTCGTTATTATGTTTGTCGCTAGACCATTATCGGTATTGGTTTCCTCTATTGGCACCGGACTTAACTGGAAAGAAAAGGCCATTCTAAGTTGGATTGCCCCACGGGGGATTGTTGCCGCTGCCGTATCAGCGTTGTTCTCTTTGAAACTGGAATTACTTAATTACGAACAAATTGAATTGCTAGTACCTATGGTATTTTTGGTCATTATCTGCACGGTTGTGTTTCAAAGTTTAACCTCAGTTAAGGTGGCAAAGTGGCTAGGTATTAGAGCACCAGCGCCCAACGGATACTTGATTTTTGGTGGTGGTTTGTTTTGCCGGATGTTTGCTAAAGAGTTGATAGCCAATGATGCTCAAGTTTGCTTAGCCGATACCAACTGGGACGCAATGCGCGCTGCAAGAATGGATAATATACCGACTTATTTTGGTAATCCGATGTCAGAACATGCTTCACGAACCCTAGATATGTCAATATTTGGCACCGTGCTGGTGATGTCACCGTATCGTCAATTAAACCCCATGGTTACCTTCCACTTTGAAGGCGAGATGGGCAAAGGGGCGGTCCTGGCCTTAAGTAACAACGAACAGCAACAACGCCCAAGCCATCAGGTTTCTGAATCATATGCTAAAAAACTTGGACTCTTTGCCGAAGATATAACTTACGGTAAATTAGCTAGCTGGGTGGCTAAAGGGGCAAAAATTAAAACCACGCGGATTTCAGATAACTTCACCATGGAAGATTACCTTGCCGAATACCATGGTCGTTTATTGCCGCTATGCGCGTTCGATACTAATAATCGTTTGAAAATGTACACTACCAGCAACAGTGTTTCGCCTAAATCCGAATGGCGAGTGATGAGTTTGATCATGCCCGAAGAAGTTGAAAAACTAGGACAATAAACCTTGATATGTATGTTTAGAGTAAAGCACACTTTAAGGATGAAGTGAGATGAAAATACTGCATACCTCGGATTGGCATTTGGGTCAGAGCTTTTTTACTAAGAGTCGCAAAGAAGAGCATCAAGCCTTTATCAATTGGTTACTTGAGCTGGTAGATAGACAGCAAATAGACGCGGTGATTATTGCAGGGGACGTGTTTGATACCGGCACACCGCCCAGCTATGCTCGAGAAATGTATAACCAATTTGTGGTCGATTTACAGCAATTAAATTGTGTTCTGGTGGTATTGGGCGGTAATCATGACTCGGTGTCGACCCTCAATGAGTCCAAACAAATACTTGCCTGCTTAAACACCTTTGTGGTGGCAAGCACCGGTGTGTCTGTTGAGGAGCAGGTGTTTGTAATCCCAGATAAAACTGGCCAGCCTTCAGCCATACTGTGCGCCGTGCCCTTTATTCGAGCCAGAGACGTATTGCAAAGCAGCTCTGGTGAGACAGGGCTGGAAAAGCGCCAAGCGCTAGGGGAGGCAATTCAACAGCATTATCAGACTCTATACCAAGTTGCTATAACGAAGAAACAGCAAAGCGGCTTAGATTTACCCATCATTGCCACTGGGCATTTAACTGCATTAGGTGTAAGTCAATCCGAAAGCGTCAGAGATATCTATATTGGCAGCTTAGATGGATTCGCAGCAGATGGTTTCCCGCCTGCTGATTATATCGCGCTAGGACACATTCACAGACCACAAATAGTCGCAAAGTCCGAACATATTCGGTATTGCGGCTCACCTATTCCATTGAGCTTTGATGAACTCAATACGCAAAAACAGGTGGTGTTAGTAGAGTTTAACGCTGCACAGCAAAGGACAATTACGCCAGTAGATGTACCCATTTTTCAACCTATGCAAGTGCTCAAGGGCGGTTTGCCTGCGCTGTCTCAGGCTTTGCAGTCATTTAAACAGGATCAGGCAGGTTTACCTTGTTGGTTGTGTATAGAGGTCGAGACCCAAGATTATTTGTCTGATTTGCAGCAACGTATTCAAACCCTTACAGAGGGATTGAATGTAGAAGTCTTGCAATTACGCCGAACACGCAATCCACAGCGCCAGTCTCTGACTCAAATACAAAGTGAAACCCTTGCAGAGCTGACCCCTCATGATGTATTTGAAAAACGCCTATCGATGGAGCGTTTTGAAGGTGACGCTGAGCAAGCCCGTCGACAACGGATAAAACAGCAATTCGAGCAAATACTGTCCCGTGCAGAGCATCAAGGGGAGGATGTATGAAGATCCTCACGCTGCGCCTCAAAAACCTCAATTCACTCAAGGGAGAGTGGAAGATTGATTTTAGCCAATCTCCCTTTGCAGAAAATGGTTTATTTGCGATTACTGGTCCGACAGGGGCGGGCAAAACCACTTTGCTAGATGCAATTTGTTTAGCGCTTTATCACCAAACCCCGCGCTTAGGACAAATTACCTCATCTTCTAATCAAATCATGACGCGAGGCACAGCTGAGTGCTTAGCGGAGGTTGAGTTTGAAGTAAAAGGAAAAGCCTACCGCGCATTTTGGAGTATGCGTCGTTCAAGAGGCAAGGCAGATGGCAATTTACAACCGGCTGATACAGAGTTGGCGGAAGTTGCAAGTGGTAAAGTTTTGGCAACCCAAATCCGTCAGAAAACCGATGAAGTGGAGCGTATCACCGGTTTAGACTTTGGCCGATTTACTAAATCAATGATGTTATCCCAAGGTGACTTTGCGGCATTTTTAAATGCAGAAGAACGTGAACGGGCTGAATTACTCGAAGAGTTAACCGGTACTGATATCTACGGCATTGTGTCGATTAAAGTCCATGAAGAATTTAGTTCAGCCAAACTGTATCTTAAAGAGTTGCAAGATAAAGCCGGGACTTTCGAGCTGCTTAGCCCTGAACAAAAACAGCAATTACAAGTAGAATTAGACAGCCTAGAATTACGCCAGAAAAAGCTAGAACAGCAAGTCGTTGAGTGGCAACAGCACCAGAGTTGGTGGGACAAACTACACAGTGCCCAACACAGCCAGCAACAAGCAAAGATTCAATTTGCACAGGTAAACCAAGGGTTCGAAAAGTCCCAACCAGAGCTGGATAAATTAGCCCAAAGTGAACCCGCATCTCGGCTACGTACTCAGTGGGAACTGCTTATTAATGAGCAACAATCGTTATCAAAGATCAATCAGCAATTAGCGCAAAATCAACAAAATAAAGTTCGCATAACAGAACAATTACACGACGCTCAAAGTGCCCTTGAGCAGGCCAATGATGTCTTTACACAAGCAAAACAAACGCAGCGTACCCAAGAGCAGTTAATTACAGACAAAGTATTACCATTAGACAATGAGATTAAGCGGCTTGACGATAAATACTTAGTGCTTAAGCAGGAAATAAATAAACGGTTAATAAAGCAAAAAGAATTGGCTGCTCAACAGCAAAGCTCAAACACTGAGTTGGATATTGAACGACAGCAACGTCAGGAAGTAACCCGCTATTTAGAGCAACATATAGCCGATAGTAAGGTGGCGGAGCATTTAAATAGTTGGCAGATGCAGTTGCAACAGATTGAAAAAGACACTCAACATCATCAGCAACTCCAAAAAGAATCTTCTGAACACAAACTTAAAATAGGTCAGTTAGATCAGCAGCACAACGAGTTAGCCGAGCAATTAGTTAAATATAACCAGACCTTGGCTATCCAAAAAAAGCAATTGCAGCAGCATCAACAGCACCTAGAAAAACTAAATCAACAAGCAGACATAGACACGCTAGAGCTAAAGCATGGGATGTTGCTGAATTCATGGCCAGATTTTCACAGCGCCAAGAGCCTGCAGCAAAACTATCTGCAGGTAAACAAAGATAAAACTAATAACTCAACTCAACTACAACGATTGCAAGCCAATGAAGGGCAACTCAAACAGCAACGCAATGAATTAGCTGAGCAATTTAAACAGCAAAAGCAACAAATAGAAGATTTGCGTCGTCTAGTCTCCCAAGAAGAACAGCTGGCAGAATATCGACGCTTACTCAAAGATGACCAAGCATGTCCGTTGTGCGGGGCGACAGACCATCCTAAAGCGAGCAAAATGGTTTTGGACATACCTGAAACCTTGGAGCGTCTGCAACAGGCAGAAATTGCTTTTGACACTGTGACCGTTCAAGGACAAGAAGTCCGTGAGCAACTGGACTCTACTTTGCGTCAAATCACCGAGTTGCAATACAGTGAGGAGACTTTGAGCAACAGCCTAACTGAATTAATGGGTCGTTGGTGTTCTTTGGTTGATGTTTTGGGGGTAGATTGCGACATAGATGATCAAGCAGGCTTAGAAGATGCAAAGCTCAAACTAACAAAAGATATCGAGCAGGTTAAGCAACAATTACAAGCGCTTCGCGATCTAGATAAAAGCTGTTCACAAAGTATGCAAGCTTTTGAGTCAACGGAGCGAGATATAAAGCAGCTGCTGGCGGAACAAAATTTCGTAGTGAAAAGTCGAGATGATCTTTACCTACATGAAGCAAAGATTCAGCAGCAATTGACTGAATTAAAGCATAGGAATAACGCCAGCCAACAAGAGTTGCGCGGGGCTATTAGTGAGTTGGGTTATGAGTTTCCTGAGGATAGATTAGCTGATTGGATCCAGACTAAACGTGACGATGCGCGCCAATATCAGTTACACGTCGCAGAAAACAATACACTTAGCCAGCAAATTTTGCTCAAGCAGAATCAATTATCTGAAATTGAAAAACGACTTGCTGAAATTGTAAATGAGCATGCTCAGATGCAACACGAAAGTACAGTGCTCAGCCAACAGATAATCGAGCTACAACAACAACGACACATTCTCTTTGGTGATTTGTCTGTCAACCAAGCCAGACAAACAGCAAGTGCTGCACTTCTTCAAGCCGAACAGGTCTACCAAGCTAAATTTGACAGCCATAAACAAGTTGAACAGCGTCACAGTGAATTGACCGCTAATATTAAACTTCAAATTCACAGTCAAAATGAACTGAAAGAAGTCACAGTTCAACGTGAGCAAGCATGGCAACAAGCTATCAGCCAAAGTCCGTTTACCGATCAGCAAGAATTTCTTAGTGCGCTGTTACCCGAACAAGAACAGTTACGGCTAGTTGAGCTTAAACGAGCTCTAGATGCAAAATTCGAGCAGGCCAAGGCCTTGTTGCAACAAGCCAGCACACAAGTTGATGAACTAAACCGTGCGGAAAATGCACAACAATGGCAAACCATACCGCTGGCTGAAGTTACGGATTCCCTTAAACAGTTGCAAAGTGACAAAGATCTGTTAGTGCAAAGCAAAGGTGAGCTCAAACAGAAATTGATTGCTGACCAACAACTATCGCAGCGGCAAAGCGAATTGATTCAGCAAATTGCGCAGCAACAGCAACAGTATGACGACTTGAGCTATTTACATTCATTAATTGGTTCGGCCAATGGCGATAAGTTCCGCCGCTTTGCCCAAGGCCTGACACTGGACAATCTAGTCTATTTAGCCAACAAACAACTTGATCGTATTCATGGTCGATATTTGCTTAAGCGAAAAGACGAGGAGGGGTTAGCCCTGAGCGTACTTGATACTTGGCAAGGTGATGTAGAACGGGATACAAAAACCTTGTCAGGGGGAGAAAGCTTTCTGGTGAGTCTAGCGTTAGCGCTGGCTTTGTCGGATTTAGTTAGCCATAAAACCAGTATTGATTCGTTGTTTCTTGATGAAGGCTTCGGCACGTTGGATTCTGAAACTCTGGATATAGCGTTAGATGCCCTAGACAACCTTAATGCATCAGGCAAAATGATCGGCGTGATAAGCCACATCGAAGCCATGAAGGAACGGATCCCCACCCAGTTGCAGGTCACCAAGAAAAGCGGCTTAGGAGTTAGTCAGCTAGACAGTCGCTTCAGCGTTGGCCCATAACGCCACTCCGAATCAAGAGGGGCAGAGTAACTTGATCCTCTTGCTCTTCAAGTTACTCTGACCCTCTTGATCTAGTTACTCTGACCCTCTTGATCTCTATTGATCTGACCCTATTGATTGGGACTAATACATATGATTAGTGATGGTCTTTCAATACTTCGAGTTTGGCGGTATAGAGGTAATTTTGTTTGTCACTATCGGCCAGTTCGATTGCCCGCTGCATATATTCTTTAGCTTGTTTTTTTTTATTCATTTCAAATAAGGTTTTCGCTAAACCGAAGTAACTTTCAGATAAATAGGGGGCTTTTTGTATAGAACGGTTGAAAAAGTTAAGGGCTCTTTGATAGCGCTTTTGTTCAAAGGCAATATTTGCCAAATCGACCCATTTATAGGGGTTATCGTCGTCGGCTAAATCTACTTTACTTTCTAAAGTCTGTAATTCTTTGACGCGCTTTTGTTCCGACAAAAGTTTCGCATAGTTGCTAAAGAGGTTCAGTCCACCATTGGTGTGGTTGATGGCATATAGGTAGATTTGCTCTGCTTTTTCGGTGTTTCCAACCCGGTTGTATAACACTCCTAGTGTATTAAGTGTTTCCGCATTTTTAGGCGACGCCTGCATGGCATGGGCTAGCAGGGTATAGGCTAAATCATAGTGTTTATTAATGAGCGCTACACTGGCAAGGTTTTGATAAAACATAGCGATGAAGTCACTGTGACTGACCTTTGAACCTGCTTCATTTGAGCGGCTCGGGAAGTAGTCGATAATTAGTGATGAGCGCGCGAAAACGACTTCATTTGTGTTAGATTCGGTAGCTGGTGCGAAAATGCGGGTTTGAACATGGGTTGATAGTGTCATCAAATTATCATAACGACTGTAAACCGGCTTGGCATGCACTTTACGATATTCAATATCTATGTTTACTTCTTGGGCCAGCGCACTGGTTAAAATAGCCAAAGACAAACAATTCCCTGTACTGGACTCTAAAGCTTTGCTAGCGATGTAGGTATCGCCCTTGTAATCGAATAAATTGGTAACTCTTTCCATGTATTCAAACAGTCGCTGATGGCCAGGAATGCTTGATTGTGCTGGGGCATTATAGAATTCTAGAAAGGCGTGTCTTTGCTGCGGAAGCAATTCGAATAGCGTTCCTGCAGTGGGTACTTCAGTTAATTTAAAGTGATCAGATTGCCAATCCAAGTCAGGCGCAACCTGGTTCGTTTGCTGCTGGATAACTTCGCTTTGGGTTGCGCACCCCAATAACATACTTGATAAAACGCAAAAGGTCAGCAACACAAGGAAACTATTTAGCATCAAAAATACCGCCTATTTATTTGAAATTTTAATTGATTAAACCCTATTACGCTGAGTTGCAGCATTCAAGGCTTTTTAATATCATCGGGTAAAACCGCCAGCGCGGCTCCACCCTGGCCAAATATCACCGGATAAACCGGTTCAAGCCACTTCACTATAAGCAAGGATTGCTAGCACTTCCAAGCTGATAGCTATTTGCACAGCTAGCGCTGTTCCCTATGCCGGTAAATCCAACATTATCGTTCGAAGGTAAAAACGCGACTAAACAACAGCTTTTTGTCGAGATCAAAGATTTGCAAACCAATCACTGCCTTCATAACCCCACAGCATGGTTGTATATTGATCCGAAATTTTTCCATCCTGATGGTGCATTTTCCAGTTAACAAGGAAAATAGTTTTGGTGGAATTGTTGTCAAAGGTCCCCTTGATGTCGACATCCAAAGACGCTCCAAATAACCCATCTTCTGTTCTACGGATAACGTGGTTGTCGTCATATACTTTCTTACGTGAATTGTTTTTGAGTCGGCCGAAGTCATCCTCCTCAACATCTACTTCAAAAGAATCAATTCCATGCCACTGTTGTATCTTTAGCTTGAGCAATCGGCGGGTTTCAGAGGATAGATCTGCTGACAACAACATCTTGGCTAATGACTTACGACGTTCCGCGTAGCTTTTATTATCAACCTCAATACCGCTTTGGTCTTTTTCAAGCTTGGCTAAATCCAGTAACTCAATGCACTGGATGTCACTTTGTTCTACACCGTGACCTAAACAAAAGGCATTTGCCAATTTGACATTAACAATAGCATTGTGCTCTTGCTGCTTGGCTAAACTGAACAAAGCAAAGGACTTGGCGTAATCTCTGGGGATCGCCTTGCCTGAGTAGTAATGCTCAGCAAGTTCAAAAGAGGCATTTGAGAACCCCTTATCAGAAGCCTGCTGATACAAAGCTATGGCTTTTGGTAAATCGGTCTCAATTTGGGCAGAATGCTCATAAAGCCAACCCTCGCTATAGAGCCCTCGAGGACTGCCCATTAGCGCCGCCATTTTGAAATATTTTAGCGACAGTGCTAAATCTTGGTTAACCCAATTATCACCGAAGAATGTTGCCCCAAGACGGATATACTCATCTTGAATCATCTTGACATCAGCACTCGGAATTTGTGCGATATCCAAATCAGGCAGCGCTAGGGAATCAAGTAAAAATTGATAGGTTAAGGTTTGTTCGTGCCAATCGCCATACCACGAGTTGTGTCCGTGGGCAGCTTTCTGGTAATAAACAGCTTGTACGTCCTTGTCATGTTTTTTCAAAACATACTCCATCCGACGAGTATGTTCGATGGTAGTAATTTTATCTTTGACACCACCAATCAGAAGTATAGGAACATTTAAATTCTGGGCAAGGTAAACCGGTGATACATCAAATAGTTTATCGTTGAATTCTCCTATGACATCAGCCCAGCCCTTTCGCTCTTCTTCTAACACCGCGTAGTTACTTGAATTAAACATCAGTGGTAAATCATAAACACCAAAAGCTCCAACCACGCATTTAATTTTATCTGGGTGTTTAAGGGCCAGCATCATCGAGGAGTAGGCGCCATAACTGCTGCCCATTGCGCACATGTGCTGATACTTGTGATCTTTCAATACTTTATTCATAGCGGCACTGATATCTTCTTCGATCATTTTGCCCCATTGACCCACGCCAGAATTGCGGAAATCGTTACCATAGCCGGATGAACCTCGGTAATTGACTTTTAAGACCGAAAATCCGCGGCTGACAAAATATTGTACGCTTGGGTCAAAACCTACAGTATCCATTACACCTATAGGTCCGCCGTGGGGCATAATTAATAGGGTGTTGTGGTTGGGCTGTTCTGCCTTAGTGAGATAAGCATCAATTGAAGTGCCATCCTTACTGGTCACATGGAACATTTCAGTCTTGGCAAATTGATACATTTCTAACTTGTCATTAGCGGGTAACAAATATTCTATTTGTTCTTTTTTACGATCGTACAGGTAGTATGATCTGGGCTTGGACGACGAATATACTTCTAAGATTTGCTTACCCGTTAAGGCATTGTTCAGGGCGACGGAAATTTGCTCGTTGCCAAAGTGTTTTGTCAGCAGCGCCGAGTTGGCGGCGCTATCAGTGTCTAAATATTCGGTGGTCAACTTACCATGGTCGTAATAGCTCACCGAGATAACTTTGCCTGCGACAGGAGAAATTTGCGCACCGACAAGATCGAAACTTTTGTGTGAGTAGAGCTGTTTACCAAATGTTTTGCTGGCCAAATCAAATTCGAAAAGTGACAGGGTATCAGTGTCTTTGTCACTTAATACCGCCATCTTTGACTCGGAAAGCAGGCCGACAGGAACAAAATCTGACTCTTCTGTATTCAACTCATAGCTTTTGGTGGATTGCTCATCCCCGAGCCTGCCGATAGACAAGAATATTTTTTCTAGCTCTTGATCTATTTGCAAGCTGATAAGCCGATCCAATTCATCACTGTAACTGAATAAATTTAGATTTTCGGATATCCCAGGCATCTTATATTGGTCGGCCATATCGCCATCGCGAAGGGCTTGCAATGGAAATTTATACAGGTGGGATGTGATAGTTTTATGGTTTTCAACGATAGCCAGTAAAACATGCTGTTTATCATTTGGTAGTGATGAAACTAAATAGCCATCGCGCTTAAGAATGATGTTCTTCCATGTGTCATTTTCACTGCTAGAGTCTTTATAAACCAAAACCATGCGGTGACGGTGACCTAATTTAGCGCTAAGCAGCAGGGTGCGTTCATCTAACCAAGAGTATCCATGAATAACTTCATCATCGCGCAGCACCAATATGCCTAGTGGTTGTTTAGTTTCTATATCTTGAACTGTTAGATAGGTTTGGTCGTCAATTCTGGTCAGATAAGATATCCATTGACCATCAGGAGACATATCCAACAAACTCGATGTTGGGTTTTGAAACAGTTTTTCTGCAGGCACAGGTGCAGCGATAGCAGCTAAGGACATCACTATGCTGGTAAGGCACATCAAGCAACCGATTAACTTACTCATGGCTAACCTCCACTTGCTGATCTTCTTGCATCAATCGTAAAAAGGGATCGCTGCTGGGACCAGTATAATTGAGAGTGCGGTTTTCCAAAATGGTAGGAAATTGGCTTTCCATGAACAACAGCGCTTCAGTAGAGCGATTGACCAACTCCACATCAGATTGAGATTGCAACATCCATAGACTAGAACGGCTTTTAACTTCTAAGTGACCTATATAGCTGATTTCGCCTCGGCGAACGGTGAAGTCCCAATACCCTTCTTCTAAGTCAATGTACCAAAAGTAATTAAGCTTAATATTACCAATGTGATAATCGCCAGCTTCAAGGTCAATCAAAATATATTGGGTGCCCGAGCGCAAATCCTCGCGTGTTAAACGGATATTGTCGGCTCCATAAATTTTAATACTATCGAGGTCTGAGTTACTATCAACCCCTAGCAATAGATATCCAGCATCATGTTCGAGTTCGACATCGACATCTTGTTTTATGGATGAAACTTTTACAGTGCAGCTCGTCAAAAACGCTAGCAATAATAGTAGGCAAAGAGATTGAAACTTCATCATCATCCCTGTTCGTACAATTGAATTCCATGCAAGTTTTAAAGCAAACTTGGTACGACACGCTATCAAAGCGTAAACGCAGATTAGCAGAGATTTTGGCATGGTGTAAATTTTTTCTTATGCGCAAAATGGCTACTAATACAAATAACTTGAGAAGCTTTGATATCAGTTCAGTGGCAAATAATGAGGTTTATTAACTTATCCTTTATAGGGGTGAAGCTAATTGATGAAGAGACCGTTAAGGTTAATAAAGCAAACCAATAGGATCAGAGCAGTGAAATACACTATCACTGACCCTCTGAAAACGGCGACATTCAGGCCCTTATTTTAGTCTTTAATTGGCTGTTCAATCAGGCCTTTTCAGTCTGCTTTTGGTAAAGCAAGGTGGCGATAATGATCAACAGCACAAAGGCTTGGGCCGCTAAGGTTACCCCATCAGCGTAGATACCCAACCAAGCCACATCTGGGATTGCGAGGGGGTTGCTGGTGATTATGCCCGTCTCCTGCAATGCTGCAATTCCCCGTCCTACGAAGAATAGCGCCATTGCGTACATGATTACGGCATTCACTGCGAAAAACTTGGTAAGCGGGATATTCATTGCAACTTTAAAAATAGCGAAGCTGATCACGATTAACCCTATGAAACCAGATAGTACTCCCCAGATGATGGCACTGTGACCTTCAGCCCCAGCCTGCCACCAAAGTGCTTGGTAGAACAATATAATTTCAAAAATCTCGCGATAAACAGCGACAAAGGCCAAAATGGCAAAGCCCCAAGTTTGACCCGATGATAGGCTGGCAGACAATTTATCTTTTATATACTGCTGCCACTGGGCTGCATGAGACTTCGAATGCATCCATATTCCCACCCACAATAAAATTACGGTGGCAACTAGGGCGGTAATACCTTCGGTCATTTCTCGATTGGCCCCTGAGATACCTATCACATAGGTGGCAACAAACCAGGTGCCAACACCCGCGACTAATGCGGACAACCAACCTGCATGCACGTATTTAACTGCTGCGGTGGAGCCTGAGCGATTTAAAAAAGCTAAGATGGCAGCGAGGACAAGAATGGCTTCTAGTCCTTCGCGTAATAATATCACTAAGGAAGAACTAAAACTGACCGCCGGAGACAATGTTCCGCTATTCAGTTGTCGCTGCACTTCAGCTAACTTATCCAAGCAAAGTTGATAGCGCTGCTGTAACAGTGGCGTGGCTAATTCATTGCGTAATGCATCCCGATAGCCAAACATCGCCTTTTCAGTGCTCAGTCGTAATGGATTATTTAAATTATCTAAACTGGCTTCAACAAGTTCAAAGCCTTCCAAATAGGCAGTTATTGACAACTGATAGGCTAACCCAAGGTCATTGTTTTCCACAGCCTGCCAGGATTTATGCAAGCTGGTGAGGGCAAATTCGATTGGTGAGACCTTCGCCTCGGGCAAACGGCTAGGGTGGGCGCGCAGTTGCTCAAAGCCTTTACTGTCTTGACCTGTTGCGGCAATTTGAATCGGTGTTTTAGTCGCTAGCTCTGTTAGGCTGAAATTTGCCACGGCTAGATTTTTGCTTGGTTCAGGTTGGTTAAATCCGGCAACATAAGAAGCTAATGACCAGCGTTCGTCTTCCGTTAGAGCTTGGGAGTAGTTCATCATGCCCGTACCTTGGACACCTAAAGTAATAGTGTTATAAAGGCCGAATAGCGAAAGCTCCTGCATGCGTTCGCTATCGTGAAAGTTAGCTGGCGCTGGCTCTAAGTGTGCACCCGTGGGACCATCACCTTTGCCGGTTGCGCCATGACAAGCGGAACACATTTGCTGATATATATGCTGGACATTTTTCGGGTTTGGCAGGTTTCGAGGCACCAAAACTAAATCATAGGCGTTAACGATGGCCTGAGTTAACCGCTCAGTCATCTCTTTAACATCTTCACCGGGCAGTTTATCTGCTATGGCTTGACGTATCACGGCGGTTTGCGCTAACAAATCTGAGCTGTGTTCATTGTCGGGGAGGGTGTTTAAAATGTCTTCCACTGCTTGGGCAAACTCTACCTGTTCAGCATATTCACCCGGATCAACTATTTGTCCTGCATTGACGGTATTTGGATAATCGACTCCGACATAAGAAAGCAAGTGCAGGGTCCGGCCAGCCTCAGTAGAGGGGTTGGCCAAACAAAATTGAGAAATTAATAGTAGAGTAAGCAGAAACAGGCGTGACATTACAACTTCCTAGAGAATAAATAGTAAAATTATCAGCCTACAGGCTACGCAAAACTCAAATGAAAATCCAGATGTAAATGATACTCATTTGTAATTAAGTGTATTTGCACCGTTAAAATTACGCCTAGTTGCCTTGGCGTAACAAATATAGCTAGATGTTAAACAGTAGGGAATTTATCACTAAGCAAGCGAAGGCTCGCCGTGTGAGTAAAAATGGCGTCCCCTGCTGGATTCGAACCAGCGGCCTCACCCTTAGGAGGGGTGCGCTCTATCCAGCTGAGCTAAGGGGACTTTTGCACGTCATTTTGGGTCGCCTATGCTAAGGTATTTTTTAGGTGCTGTCATTTTGCTTTTAAGTACAATTGGTAAATCAGTTGCAATGCGCGCCAAATAGACTCTCATGCTACCGGCGTGAGACAAAGTCGTTTGCTTGTATGTTCCCTAGATAGCTACCGTCTACGGCAATAGCCATTGCACTTTCTGGGAATATCTCTGACACTCTGACCACAGCCGGATGCAAGCGAAATTGTGCATGGACTTGACCCGCGGTATCGTGAAATTGTGATACTTGAAATAAGGTAAGTTCGTCGCCTGTTTTAACGCCTTGATTGAGGCCAAGATTGAGTCTTAGAATTTCTCCGTTAACTTCAAGAATTCGACCGTAAGCGGGTAAGCAGGCTAAGGTTTCGTCGACATTTTGAACTACATCCTGCAACACTTCTTTGATCAGCTTGCCATAAGAACTGGCCCACAAGGCTTGGCTGTTTACATCTACTTGTTGGTGAATATCAAAGTCCCACACTGAGGCGACGTTATAGTATTTCTGCCACACCAAGGCGCCCGTGTAGCCGTCATAGAGTGCACTTTGGTATGCAAAATTGCGCATGGTGTCAGAGGATTGCCAGAACTGCCAAGACGACTGCTTGGTTTGTTCGGTACTGATGTCTTCGATACTTCCAATCAATAGGTACTGGCTACCACTTTTGCGCGCTAAAATTGTTGCGTCAATATCTGAGGTATTATTCGAATATTGATGATAGAAGGGCAGGACGGTTTTTATTTTCGAATTGTGGGCATACTCAGTAAAACTATGATCAAGCATATTGGCTAATTTCATACCAATATCAAAAATGCCTCCTGTTGTGGCCTGAGCTCGATTGCGCAGTGGCTGCCAGGTAGTGGCGATCGTTTTACTGTAATCTCCTGCACGGCAGCTATGTTGTTGGGAAAATATGTCAGCACGAATAGATACTGTAATTATGCCATCAGAATGTACTTCGTCGATCAATTCTAAACTATTTACTTCGCCAGAAGAGCGTATCTCCAGCTCGTCATTTTTTAGCAGGCCATTGGCCATTTTTTGCACGCTGCGCACTGAGGCGCCAGCAAATAATAATGCTTGTTTAATTGCTTCTTGGGTGGCATTTTGCCGCGCCAATTCAATATTGCCGTCATAAATTGCCGCCTGGCCGCTAGATTCAAACCACGCAGCGTTAGCTCCTGCGTTCATTATCAGCACGAAAGCTGCCAAGCTACATTTTAGTTTGTATCGGTAGAGGACAATTTTTGATAAAGATTTACGCAATCTGTTCATTGCACCATCACTAGTTAACGTTTAAGTTCGCAGGCAAATCAGGGGAGGGGCCGATTACAGTCCATTTTCCAACCTTTGCCGATTATGATTTATGGCCTCATAACAAATACTGCTAACAGATTTATCATTTAACGCTTATCAGGTTATGCATCTTCCGTACCTATTTGGCAATAATCAGATTGATATAAAAGGCCAGCTCAACTACATTGACTATCGATACGGAATGATTATTGCTAGCTAAGAAGTAAGTTGAAATAGAGTAGGCTAGGGATCAGTTTAATTGATCTTGGCCCCAATAGCTTGTGGAGAGTAACGACGAACCGAGTTACTTGGGTTAGATATCGAGATGGTGAATTGTTACCACCTGTTTAGTGGTATTTATAGGAGACAAAAATGAAATTGGCTTATGTTGTGATGCTTGGGGTAACTGTGCTTACTGTTAGTGCCTGCCAGAATGTATTTGATAAACAACTCGAATGGGAAACCATTGAGCCAGATACTTATCCGGTGATCCGTTCTATCGGCTATGCTCCTATCAATGCGCAGCAAGGAGAAAATAGGTCATCAAAAATGTTGATGGCACTAAAAGCATCTAAACTAGACGCTTACCGGGAATTGACTGAGCAAGTATACGGACAGAAAATTGACGGTAATCAATCTCTAGCCAATCTAGTAGTAACAGATACGAAATTGAAATCCACTGTACAAGGCGTCATAAGGGGGGCACGTGTAGTCAAAAGTTATCCAGTCGGTGAAGACTCGTATGCTACTGAATTAGAACTAGACTTTGCCTTGGTGCATGACATATACCTAAGTACTGCTAAGCCCAAACAAGTTAAAAAAGTACGCTACTACTAAATTGGCATAGTGGTAATGACTCACCGCACAGCGGTCCTCACTCTACTTACTCAATACAGCTAAGCTGAAATACTATTGTTGTGGCTCAAGCACTAACACTTTTACTTGAGTTTCCACCCTTTGGTTTACCACTTTTGTCATAAGTCATGCTCTCTTTAGCGCGCGACTCAAGTAATAATGAGCGTAAGTGTTCAAGGCGCAACTGTCCTTGCTCTACAGCTTTTTGATTGATTTCTGTTCTAAATTTACATTGGGATAGATTAAGATTGATTTGCTTGAATAACTCGATGACTTGCGCATTTTGCATTGGGTCTTCAGCAAGCTCAAAAGCACTTTCAACGGCTTTATCAGTCACCGAAATCTGCTCTAACAACTCGGTCTTATCATTGATGACATGGATTAGTGCTTCCGCGTCGCGGCTGCTGATCAGATGTAACTCTGAATCAAGCAGTTCGATGAGTTGGTCGAAGTGACCTTTTTGTTTTTCGAGAATAGATATGAGGTTTTTCATTTAGCTTTGCTTTTGTTATCGGAAGCTAAATGATAGATGGCATCATCAAGTATTTAACTCTTAATGCCAAATATCTGTGCTTCGAGTGTGCTAATTTTTTGTGCTAAAACTTCTGGGTTAACACGGTACTCACCATTCTGGATGGCTTTTTTCAATTTGTCGACTTTTTCCTGATTGACAGGCGTATCATTAGCTTTCTTCTGCACCTGGCTTAACTGCTGGGCAGATTGAGTCAAGGAAACTGAATCTTGCCTTGGCGCGCTGCTCACTTTAGCTTGCTCAGCTGAAGATTGCGCGGCCGATTGATTTTGGGCTTGTTGTTGATTAACCCTTTGATTGTCTAATTGCGGTTTTTGATTTCCGCCATTTATATTATTAACTGCCATAAAAACCTCGACTACCTATTATTCCTCAAAAGTTGTATCGGCTGCTTCAACGAAATCTTTAGTTAAAATCACAAATAAATATGACTATTTTGCTAAAGCAGGGTACAGCAGTATCTAACAATTCAGATGTACCTGATTATATGCTATTTTTATTAAATCTGCACTTCTACCTGATGGGTATCTACAACTTGTGCATGGACCATTTTATTCGAATTAACATTCTTAACCGCAATGGTATCACCAATGTTTCCATCTTGTTGAGCAATACCTGTGGTTTTAATATTAACGCCTCCTGCATTGGCTGTTATCAGGATGTTGTCGCCTTTACAGACAAAGCACAACTGGCCAGGTACAACAGGTTGTCCAGCCCTAGAGCGTTTCTTCATCCGCGCTCCCACAACCGCGTTAGTATCAGCAAAGGTACTGGTGCGAATGAGGTTCTTATCCATCATGACCACACCCACGTGTTGCGATGAGATAATGGTGCCAGGGCCAACTGCACGAGTTAGCACTACTACATGTTGCATTCTGGATGCTTTGACAATTAAGTATAAATACCAATCAGTATTCGGGCAACTGGCGCGAACGGTAATATTAGTTTGTTCCAAGGCCTCGTCACTTGCATGTAGCTTAAGGGGAACAGAACACGTTGGAATGACTAGACGAGGATCTAACTCGGACGCTTTGACCACTAATTCACTTAGTTCATCTGCAGTTTGATAAGACAATTTGTCCGAAACATATTTTTCCACACTTTCAATAAGTTCGGTTCGTGCTAAATTAATATTCTGGCTAGCCGTTACAGTGGCAGAGCTGAAAAATGCCATTAAACAGTAAAAAGAGAGAAAAATAGGTGTTCTGGAAGGATTAAGTAATTTTTTCATGTTCAGTTGCCACCATTTTGTCTATGCTTAGTTTTCTATCTTAATAACTGTTGTTTGCGTCAAAAAACCGGCACAAAACAACTGTTCTGGTACATAAGCGTGTATACCGTCATATAATGTGATCAAGTAACGCAATATTTGTGCCTAATTTATTTTTATTTGGGGTGATGTATGTCAGGAATTCTTGACTCAGTTAATCAACGAACACAGCTAGTTGGACAGAACCGTTTAGAGCTGTTGCTATTTAAGCTAAATGGCAGACAACGTTTTGGTATTAATGTGTTTAAAGTGCGTGAGGTGCTGCAGTGCCCTCCGTTAACCTCTATTCCCAAACAAAATAAATTAGTCAGAGGGGTTGCACACATTCGAGGGCAAACCATCTCAGTCATTGATTTGAGTATGGCTACCGGTGGCCGCAAAATTGAAGATGTTAGTAATGCTTTTATCGTCATTGCTGAATACAATCGTTCGGTGCAGGGCTTCTTGGTTGGTTCAGTTGAGCGAATTATCAATACCAATTGGGATGCAATCATGCCTCCCCCGCAAGGAACCGGTAAAGCAAGTTATTTGACAGCGGTTACAGAAGTCGAAAATGAACTAATTGAAATTCTTGATGTGGAAAAAATATTAAACGAAATTTCACCACTCAATGCCGAAGTCAGTAGTGAATTGGCCGGTGATTTAGATATTTCGAAAGAGAATATCACCAATAAGATAATTTTTATCGCTGATGATTCTTCGGTAGCTAGAAATCAAGTCAAGAAAGCATTAACGGCTTTAGGACTGAATATTGAAGCCGCAAAAAATGGTCTTGAGGCGTTAAATCGTTTAAAAGAGATAGCCGCAGAAACGGGTGATGTTACCGATAAAGTAGGTGTTTTAGTCTCAGATATTGAAATGCCAGAGATGGACGGCTATACCTTAACCGCTGAGATTAAAAATACCCCTGAACTGCAAAAACTTAAGGTTGTATTACATACTTCACTGAGTGGTGTGTTTAATCAGGCTATGGTTAAGAAAGTCGGTGCAGATGATTTTATTGCTAAGTTTCATCCAGATGAATTGGCAAGTGCTGTTAAAAAATGGTTTGATAAATAAACCTTTAAATTGGATTTTTTGATTGAACACTAACGAACTTTCACATCAAGACTTCGTTCAATTTGCACAATTTCTTGAACGTCAATGTGGCATTGTATTGAGCGAAAGCAAAGCTTATTTGGTTAAAAGTCGTTTGATGCCTTTGGTGCGTCAAGAGAATCAACAAGACTTGTCAGCAATGTTGAAGGCTGTTGTAACCGGGCGCAACAGCTTGTTACGCGAAAAAGTCATTGACGCTATGACAACCAATGAAACCCTTTGGTTCAGAGACAAATATCCATTCGAAATTTTAAGCAAAGATCTTTTTCAAAATCTAACTAGCCTCAATCGCAAAGTCAGAATATGGAGTGCCGCCTGCTCATCAGGTCAAGAGCCGTATTCTATTGCTATGTTGGTGCAAGAATACAAACGGCAAAATCCGCGAGCGTTTCCCGCTGGTGTTGAGATTGTTGCAACAGATATATCTGCTGATATGTTACAAAAAGCAAGATTGGCTCAATATGACGGATTGTCATTGGGCCGAGGTTTGCCAGATGATTTAAAACAGCGTTATTTTACCTCTCTAGACAATGGCAGTATGCAACTTGCTCGTGGAGTAAGTTCTCTAGTTAACTTTCAAGAGCTTAATCTACTGGGTAGTTTCGCCAACTTAGGCCGCTTCGACATTGTATTTTGCCGCAATGTATTGATTTACTTCTCTCAGCAAAATAAGCGGAAAATACTGCAACAAATTGCCGCCTCCCTGCAAGACAACGGTATATTGTTCCTCGGTGCGTCAGAATCCATCTCTGAAGTAACGGACCAATTTAGTATGATACGTAATAATCCCGGCTTGTATTATCAGAAAAAACCTTAGAAATACAATGATTTAAATATTTCCTTCGCTTCACACCTCGCTGCGTCAATTTTTATTGGCATATAGATTGCTAAACATTTACCAATGAAAGTAATCAATGCGAGCAGACAATGGCAATCAGCTTAGATAAATTGGTGGGTTTGCACCACAAAGCAATGACAGTACGGACCAATACGATGGAAGTCATTGCTGGCAACCTCGCTAATGCCAACACGCCTGGCTATAAAGCCCGGGGGATAGATTTCCAAAAAGCAATGCAATCCGCCCAGCATGATCGTCAGCAATCTATGTCTCGCACGCACGACAAGCATTTTGAAGGTCGTATGCAATCCCAAGCTCAACTCGAGTATCGTATCCCGCTACAAGCCGATACAGGCGATGGAAATACCGTCGAAGTGCAAGCAGAACGGAACAATTTTTTGGAAAACGGTATGCGCTATCAAGCAGGCATTCAGTTTTTAAATGGAAAAATTAAAGGTATGAAAAAAGCGTTATCTGGAGGACAAGGGCAATGAGTTTATTTAGGGTTATGGATATTGCTTCTACAGGCATGAGTGCAGAAAGCCTCAGGTTAAACACCACAGCCAGTAATATAGCAAATGCAAATAGTGTCAGCAGCAGTTACGACGAAACTTATAAAGCACGCCACCCGGTCTTCGCCGCTGAATTACAAAGAGCAACAGAAGGTGCGGCGCAAGGGGCTGGAGTACAGGTGCTAGGTGTAGTTGAAAGCCAGAAACCTTTGCAAATTGAATACAGCCCAGGTCATCCAATGGCCGATCAAAATGGCTATATATACAAGTCGAACGTCAATGTCGTCGAAGAAATGGCTGACATGATGTCTGCATCCAAAGCCTATGAAACGAATGTGCAACTTGCAGATACAACCAAAAGAATATTCAGACGAGTGCTGCAATTAGGCCAAGGTCAATAATTCACTGAATTAGTGAGGATAGTAACGTGGACGTAACAAAAAATACGGGTTTGGATCCAAACCTCTATCTGCAACCGGATGCGGTTCCAGTAGATGACGGCAGTAATCAAAGACTGTCCCAGGAAGACTTTTTTGCCATCTTGACCGAGCAGTTGGCAAATCAGGACCCGACCAAACCTGTGGATAATGATCAAATGGTTTCGCAAATGACCAGCTTTACTATCTCAGAAGGTATCACTGATTTAAATTCTAAGTTTGACGAATTTGCTACTTCGATGACTTCAAACCAAGCGCTGCAGGCCTCCAGTCTTATCGGTCAAGACGTGTTGCTAGCAGGGAATGTGGGCTACTTGAACAATGCCGGTGATGGTATCTCAGGTGTTGTCATCACGGATAAAACAACCCAAGAATTAGAGATAACCATTGAAAGCGAAATAGGTGAGGTGATTAAAACCATCTCTGCAGGCATACAGTCAGCTGGCAATATTGAGTTTAATTGGGATGGTACTGATGCAAACGGCAATGTTTTGCCTGCTGGCAACTATGTTGTTAGAGCACAAGGTATCCAGTTAGGTGAATCAACCACCTTACCTACAGCGATCAATCGCAATGTAGATAGTGTCAGTCTGGCAGGCAATAACAACGGTGTCATTTTAAATTTGGATGGCGAAACAAGTGTTAATTTGAGTGAAGTCATTCAAATCGGCGGGTAACCCCAAAAGTTTTAGGAGAGTAGATAATGTCTTTTAACATAGCATTAAGTGGTGTATCAGCCGCACAACGAGATCTAGATGTAACGGCAAACAACATTGCCAACGTGAATACCGTAGGTTTTAAAGAATCACGGGCGGAGTTTGGTGACGTTTACGCCGCATCTTTGCTGTCAGGTGGTCGAACTAAAGTCGGTGACGGGGTGTTAACTCAAGAAGTGGCGCAGCAGTTTTCACAAGGTAGCTTGCAATTTACCAATACAGCACTTGATTTAGCCATAACCGGCAATGGATTTTTTACCACTACGCCGGATATCACCTCTAGAGATTTTTCTTTTACCCGCGCAGGTCAGTTCAAACTCGATCAAGACAATTTTGTGGTCAACTCGAATGGCGATAACCTTATGGGTTTCCCCGTTAATTCAGATGGCACCTCCGCTTCGGTAGCACTTAGCACCACTGTACCGGTGCGAATTCCTGATTCTTCTGGTTCTCCACAAGCCACAACAGAAGTATCACCACGTTTCAATTTGCCCGCAGGAGATGATGCCGTTGATGTTACCTTATTCGACCCATCAGACCCGACAACCTATAATGCTGCGACGTCGATTACAGTTTATGATTCATTAGGTGACAGCCATGTTATGACCTACTACTTCATGAAAGACGTGTCAGCTACTAATGAATGGGTTGTGGCAACTTATGTTGATGATGTTGGACTTGATACTGCCGGTGATACACCAAATGTCGCCGGTGCCGATGCAAATAACATTGCCGGTGCGACCTCTTTAGGGGCGAATGCTGTGTCAGGATTCCGCATGCAGTTCAGCAGCGGTGGTGATTTTATTGGTATTCAAAATGGTGACGGTACGCCAGTTGCCACTGGGGATATTACCTCTGTTCAGTTAGGCAACCCACCGCTGACAAATGGTTCAGATATTACTCAGACTTTAAGAAGCAATTTCGTGCTGGACCCTTTAAGTGCCACTCCTGATGAGCCGACTCAATTTGCCTCTGCTTTTGAAGTTACCTCGCTGGAACAAGATGGTCTGCCGGTGGGTCGTTTAACTGGCATTGACATCGGTCCTGATGGTCTAGTTCGTGCCACCTTTTCTAACGGTACGTCTGAGCCTGTGGTGCGCGTAGCACTGGTTCGTTTCTCAAACGAACAAGGCCTAACTCAGCAAAGTAATACTCAGTGGAAAGAAAGTATTTTATCCGGTGAAGCCCTTGCTGGTGAAGCCACTACCGGAACCTTTGGGGATATCAATTCTTCGGCTCTAGAACAAGCTAACGTGAATCTAACCACCGAGCTAATTGATTTGATTATCGCCCAGCGTAACTTCCAAGCGAATTCACGGGCCCTTGAAGTGAATAATCAGTTGAATCAAACCATTCTAAATATCCGATAAGGAATAAAAGATAGAAAAAAGACCGCATTCGCGGTCTTTTTTTTTAAACATTCCACCAGCATTTGCAGATTTTATTAGCTTAATGGCATCTTTATTGCACATATTTAGTTAAGTCAAACACAGTCAATAAGTTGTCATGGATAAATTACTCTATATTGCAGCCAGCGGTGCTAAACAAGATCTTCTCGGCACAGCGGTACGCGCCAACAATTTAGCCAATGCTCAGACCACAGGCTTCAAAGCCATGTTGGAAAATGCCCGGGCGATGCCTGCCTATGGCGAAGGCATGGCGACTCGTGTGTTTTCGATGACTGAATCTCCCTCCAACAATTACGCCGGTGGCGCCATGATCCAGACAGGTCGTGAGCTCGATGCAGCTATTCAAGGAGAGGGTTGGTTCAGCGTGATTGATGCTCAAGGAAATGAAGCCTACACCCGAGCAGGTAGTTTGCAAATGGGCGCAGATGGTCGACTTGAAGATGCACATGGCAATACCATCGCAGGTGACGCAGGCGCTATATTTTTACCTATTCCGCTGTCTAATGTGAACATTGCTAACGACGGTACTATTTCCGTCAGGCCCCAAGGCGCGCCAGCAACCGTGCTGGAAGAAGTCGCCAGACTCAAATTTGTTAATCCCAACGTTCGAGATATGGAACGGGGTGAAGACGGTCTTTTCCGCCTAAAGAGTGGTCAAGAAGCGGCAGAAGATATCAATGTCAGAATACGGACAGGCATGCTTGAGGGCAGTAACGTCAATGCCATCGAAGAAATGGTCAACATGATCAGCTTGCAACGTCACTACGAGATGCAGGTCAAGATGATGAAAAAGGCCGATACCTTAGATATGCGCGGTAATCAATTACTCAGAATTATTTAATTACTATTGTTTAGAATTTATTAGCGGAGGTGAACTATGCACCCAGCATTATGGATAAGTAAAACCGGATTGGATGCGGCACAAACTGATGTTGCAGTAATTTCCAATAATTTGGCAAACGCCAGTACCGTGGGATTCAAAAAGGATCGTGCGATATTTGAAGATTTGCTATATCAGAATATTAATCAGCCTGGGGGGCGATCATCCGCTGACACCGAGCTGCCTTCTGGTTTGATGTTAGGTGCGGGTAGTAAAGTTGTTGCCACTCAAAAATCCCACACCCAAGGCAATATGTTAACTACAGATAACGCCTTGGATATGTCGATACAAGGCCAAGGTTTCTTTGAAATTTTGCAGCCGGATGGCTCTATTGCCTATACCCGTAATGGTCAATTTACCTTGAATGATCAAGGCCAGATTGTTACTCCAGGGGCGGGTTTCTTGCTTCAGCCTAACATTACCATTCCAGAAGATGCGCAGCAAATCACTATTTCTCAAGACGGCGAAGTGTCCGCATCTATTCGAGGCCAGGCTGATCCTGCAGTGCTTGGTCAGCTTAGTCTGTCTGATTTTATCAACCCTACAGGTTTGCAGCCGATTGGTCAGAACCTATATGTTGAAACCGCAGTAAGTGGCGCGCCATTGCAAGGTGTGCCGGGATTGGAGGGGATTGGTACCATAATTCAAGGTGCGCTAGAAACGTCCAATGTTAACGTCACCGAAGAATTGGTTAATTTGATCGAGAGCCAAAGATTGTACGAGATGAACTCGAAAGTTATTTCCTCTGTCGATCAGATGCTAGGTCAGGTCATTCAGCAACTCTAATGGGTAAAATGATGATGAAACTCGTTTACGTAACTATGTCTTGGGTTGTTCTGTTGTTGACAGGTTGTGCTTCAACAACGCCTTATAGTCCGTTGCCCAACGATCCGTTTTACGCGCCGGTAATCCCTGAATTGCCGCGGCAAAAAATTGCCGAAACCGGATCAATTTTTCAACCAGACATGGCTAACAGTATCTACTCAGACGTTAAAGCCCGTCGGGTTGGCGATATTATCACCGTGACCCTACAAGAAAATACCAGCGCCACCAAGTCTGCCGGTACGACTACCAGCAAAGATAGTAGCGTAAATGTCGATCCAGTTTTGGGATTAGGTGGTGAGGCGCTCAATCTTGGTGGTAAAAGTATTCAATTAGGACTTGGCGCGCAAAATGATTTTAGCGGCGATGCTCAAGCCAACCAAAGTAATAACCTAAGCGGTAATATCTCCGTCACCGTAATCCAAGTTCTGGCCAATCAAAACTTGGTAGTGCGTGGCGAAAAGTGGCTGACATTGAATAACGGCGACGAGTACCTTCGATTGACTGGCATTGTAAGACCGGCCGACATCAGTCCAACCAATGAAATCGTATCAACCAAAATTGCCAACGCTAGGATCCAATATAGTGGAACCGGTAGCTTTGCCAATGCACAGGAAAAAGGCTGGTTGACCAAATTCTTTTCTTCACAGTGGTGGCCTTTCTAATGAATTCCTTACGTGCTCTATCTGGAATCTGTTATGCGATGATTTTTTTCATGCTATGTCCTGCCGTATACGCGCAGAGGATCAAAGATTTAGCCAGTATCCAAGGCGTACGCTCTAACCAGCTAGTGGGTTATGGATTAGTGGTTGGTTTGCCTGGTACCGGTGAGCAGAGTCCTTTTACGGAACAAAGTTTTAGAACCATGTTGTCTAATTTTGGTATTAGTCTGTCGTCTAATCTGAAACCTAAAATTAAGAACGTAGCAGCTGTAGCGGTGCATGCGGAATTGCCTGCGTTTATCAAACCTGGTCAGACTATTGATATTACCGTGTCGTCTATAGGTGAAGCGGCGAGTTTGCGTGGTGGAACATTATTACAAACCTTTTTGAAAGGATTAGATGGCAACATATATGCTATTGCTCAAGGCAGTTTGGTAGTCAGTGGATTCGGTGCTGAAGGAGCGGATGGCTCGCGGATTGTTGCAAATACGCCAACAGTGGGGCGCATCCCTAATGGTGCTATGGTCGAACGTGCGGTGCCAAGTGGTTTGATGCAAAACGACTTCTTGACTCTAAACCTAAACTATCCTGATTTTTCTACGGCTAAAGCCTTGGCTGACACCATAAATATGCGTCTTGGTGCTGATCCGGCCAAGGGATTCGCCATAGCCACTCCAATTGATGCAGCGTCGGTTCGGGTGTCTGCACCTCGTGATGTGGGCCAACGGGTCGGTTTTGTCGCCACCTTAGAAAATTTTAGTTTCACTCCAGCCGATGCGCCGGCCAGAGTTATTATTAATAGTCGCACTGGCACTATTGTAATCGGCAAGGATGTACGTCTATTACCGGCTGCTATTACCCATGGTGGTTTAACAGTGACGATTTCTGAATACCAAACTGTGTCCCAACCTAATGCTCTTGCAGAGGGAGACACTGCGGTTACCAATCAATCTATCGTTGACGTTAGTTTAAATGATAGCCGTATGTTCAAGTTTGATCCTGGTGTGACCTTGGATCAATTAGTACGCGCGGTGAATGAAGTGGGCGCGGCACCCGGCGATCTTATGGCTATCCTTGAAGCCTTGCGTGAAGCAGGTGCGTTACAAGGTGAGCTCATTGTTATTTAACCAATTGGATAACTAAACAGATTATGGATTTGAACAATCACATCAATAGCCAAATAGATATGTCACGTAATGTGAATGATATTAAAGGTATTGATCAATTGCGACAGGCAGCACTAAGCGGTGATAAAGGCGCGTTAGATGAAGCCGCCAAGCAGTTTGAAGCGATTTTTGTGCAGATGATGCTCAAATCCATGCGTAAGGCGCAAGATGCCTTAGCGGACCAAGATAGTCCCTTTAATTCTCAACAAGTTAAGTTCTACCGAGATATGCATGACCAACAGTTGGCGGTGGATTTATCCACCCGTGGCAATATCGGTATAGCGGATATTATTGTTCAGCAACTGAGTCCCGAACAAAGTGGTTTGATGCCGGCCAGTGCTATCCGTCAGAATGCTAACTTGGCTGGTATGGTTCGCCAGGCCAGCGAGCCTCATTCAATTCGCAGCCAGCAAAGTAGCAATGATACGCCTGATACAGCGCTCAATACAATTCAGCCGGCTACAAAAAAAGCAGCATTTAGCTCGCCCAGTGATTTTGTAGCTGCCTTGATGCCCCATGCAGAAGCGTTCGCCAATAAGCTCGGCGTAGACGCTAAGGCCCTATTGGCTCAAGCCGCGGTAGAAACTGGTTGGGGACGATTTATGATCCACGGTAGTGAAGGTCAGAACTCGCACAATTTGTTTGGGATTAAGGCCGATAAGCGTTGGCAAGGTGATAGTGCTGCAATTAATACAGTGGAATTTGAAGATGGTGTGGCCAAACAGAAAAAGGCCGCATTCAGATCTTACGACTCCTTCACTGATGCCCTGCAAGACTATGTTGCTTTTGTAAAGGATAATCCTAGATATCAGCAAGCTATGCAAAAAGCCAGCGATCCCAAAGCTTACTTCGACGCTCTGCAGGACGCAGGCTACGCTACGGATCCTCAATACGCTGACAAAATTATGTCTGTACTTAACAGTGACACCTTTAAAATGGCCTTGTCATTTGGGCAGGGGGAATAAGCCATGATCCGTCCAACTGACTTATATTCCATTGCCACCAGTGGTGTTCGTGCGAGCAATCAACTGCTGACAACAACCAGTAATAATATTGCCAACGTGAATACCGAAGGCTATGTCAGAGAACGCACCAGTTTTACCAGTCAGTTAATTGGCGGAGTGGGGCGAGGCACCACTGAGCGTGTTATTAATACCTTTGCCCAAAATCAAATGCGTCGTGACACCACACAAGTTGGTGAGTTTGAAACCTATTACCAACGTGCATCTGTACTAGACAATGTTTTCGCTAGCGAGGCCAACAGCTTATCAAGCAGCATGAGTCGCTATTTCAGTTCTCTGCAAACTGCCACCGATGAGCCATCGAATATGGCAGCCAGACAAGTGGTTTTAGGTGAAGCCAATGCGCTAGTGGGTCAGGTTAGTACGCTGGCGCAATTTATGGACGACAAAGAGAAAGAGTTAAATCTGGAGCTTGACGCTAAAATTACCCGAGCCAATGATTTAATTGAGACTATTGCCGAGCTTAACGCCAATATCCGTGTGGTACAGGGCAACAACCGTTTTGAGGAACCTGGAGCATTAAAAAATGAGCGGGACAGCGCGATTATAGATTTAGCCGAATTGATGTCGATTGAAACCCGGGACAATGGTCAAAATGATGGCACCGTAATGGTTAATCTCACCTCCGGTGAGTCTTTGGTATTGCAAGACGGTTCTTTCAATTTATTCCAATTAAGTGGCGAACCTGACGCTGATTACCGTAATTTATTTTTATCGAGTACCGGAAAACCCACCACTTTGAAGTTGCCAGAGCAGAATATGGGTGGTCAGATAGGCGGTTTATTTCGCTATCGAGATGAGGTTTTGGCCGAGGGACAACGTGAGTTGGGGCAAATTGCCATGGCACTGACTTCAGCGATGAACGAACAAAATGGCCTAGGTATGGACTATGATGGTCAATTGGGTGGGAATATTTTTGCCACTCCAGAATTCCAAGGGTTAAACTACTCAGCTAACTCGGATTTATCCTTAACCATGACTGGCCGCGTGGCGAGTGATGGTGCCTCTACTTTAACCAGCGCGGACTATTTGGTTGAGATAACCGGCTCTGCGGCCGGCGTGCCAGACACCGTGGATTTTACTGTCACTTTAGTTAATCCAGATGGTTCATTGGTGAAAGATACCAACGGTAACAGTATTACCCAGAACTATACGGGTATCGATGCCACAGCAGGCACCTTTACGCCTGTGATTGGCGGCTTAGAACTTGAATTCCCCAATGGTGCAACTTATGCCGCGAATGATCGCTTTTTGTTGCAGCCTACTAAAAGCACCGCCTCATCAATTGAAGTGGTGATGACTCGTCCAGAAGACATTGCTCTAGCATCACCGTTTCGAGTCGAAAGTGATATTAATAATTTAGGTAATGCCACCTTAACCAATTCCACCACAACCAATACCTTTGTGGACGCCACGCTAACGGATCCCAAGGCCTCAGCGTTTGATGGTAATGGTGGATTTGTCAGCGGCACTCCAGCTCGAATCGTGTTTAACAGTCCGACAGAGTTTGAAGTATTTGATGAAGCCAATAATTCATTAGTCGTAGTCAGTGGTGTCAGCGACTACAATAATTTGATGGAACAAGCTGCTGCCGATGCAGGCTGGCCCTTCGTTGCTCAAACGGATTTCCCCGGCTATGACTTTAGTATGCAAGGAACGCCAAAAGAGGGAGATGAGTTCATAATCAGTTACAACACTGACGGTGTGCATGACAATCGCAATGGCTTAGAATTGGCAGCGCTGCAGAATAAAGATATTATGCTGCAGAATAATAACGGTAGTAGTAAAATTACTTTTCATGAATCTTACGCGAATATCATCAGTGATATAGGTTCGAAAACCGCTTCAGCAGATATTTCATTGCAGGCCGCCGAAGCGATGAAAATTCAGTCGGAGGATTGGTTTCAATCCGTCTCCGGGGTTAATTTGGATGAAGAGGCGGCCAATTTAGTTAAGTTTCAGCAAACTTATGCGGCCTCAGCGCGGATACTCACAGCAGCCCAATCTATCTTTGATACCATCTTTAGTGCAACTAGGTAGTGAATTGACATGACCCGAATTTCAACCAATCAATTATACGATAGAAGCATTCAGTCCATCACCCAGAATCAAAGTGAATTATCTGATGTGCAGCAACAATTGTCTTCGGGGAAAAAGTTACTACGTCCATCTGATGACCCTGTTGGTGCCGCCCAAGTAGTACGTTTGACAGAAGACCTAGATAAAATCACCCAATATAAGCGCAACACAGATTTATTACGAAATGCCCTAGAACAAGAAGAGGTGATAATGGGCAACATCAATAATGCGTTGGATAAAGCGCGAACATTGATGATTCAATCGGGCAACGGGATTTATGATAAGAGCGATTTAGAAGCTATAGGGATAGAAATTGGCTCTATACGCGATGAAGTATTTGGTTTAATGAATTCGCAAAACTCCAACGGCGAATATATATTTGCCGGATTCCAGTCTGAGTCTGAAGCCTTTACTTACAATCCATCTGCCAGCGGCAATAAATATAGTTTTGCCGGTGATGACGGCGTGAACCGAATACAAGTGTCAGACGCGGTATCAATTCAACGTAATAGCTCTGGCAAATCAGTGTTTGAAAATGTAGCTGCTAGATTGACCAGCACAGTCACAGCACAAAGTGGCATTACCTCTGTTTCATCGATGATCACAGAACAAAGTAAATTTGATAGTTTCCACCGCAATAATTACGATGCTGTTACATCAGCCAACAATGATTTCAGAGCCACCATCTTAGCCGGAAATCAGATTCAAATAGATAACCTAGGTACCGGTGTTACCTTTGCAACTCTGCCGTTTGAATCAGGTAAGGCTTTTGTTTTCAACGGTATAGAGTTTAAAGTAAGTGGCACTACAGGCAATTCATTTGATTTCCAGTTAGATCCGCCCGAAAAGAAAAACGTAGTTGAGACACTGAATGATTTTTACAATGCTTTGAACGATGAAACGCTGTCCAGTAGTGAATTTAACGAAGCCCTGTCGGATGCTTTAATCGGCATCGATAACGGTGCTAAGGTACTAGCCAATGCTACTTCGTCATTAGGCGGTAGAATAAACGTTGCCCAATCTGTGCATGAATCTAATCTTGATCTAGAAATTGCCAACAAATCCGCCCGTTCAGTTATCCAAGATGTGGATTATGCTGAGGCGGTGTCCGAATTGAGTAAGCAAGAAACAGCATTGCAAGCTGCGCAAGCGACTTTTTCTCGCGTGACCGGATTGTCGCTGTTCGATTATATTAGTTAACTTTCAACCGCAGGCCGATACCCCGTTTAGATTGCGATGACTTTGCTCAAATAGATACTGCTTTGTTGATCTATATGGCTAGAGTAATAGCCTACATACAAGCTGTCATTCCGTCTTACCAATCCAGGATAACTGCTGTCACCCGCTGAAGGAAGTTCGGCTTCGAATTGTAATTTTTTATGCTGAGTATCTAAGCTCCACAGGGCGGTTTTAAATTGGCGATTATGCCAACGGCGACCACTAATTATCAGCTTGTTACTATCCCACAACAACACTGCGGGCCCACCAATATACTGTTCTAAATCATGCCACTTCCATTGTCGATACGGAAAATCTGACTGTCCAAATTGCGCGCTAAAGGTATCTGCATCACGACGCACTACAGCAAAGGCAGTGCCTTGTTGGTTAAAACACAGATCCGTTTCGTTAGGATAACCCAAACCATGGCTTTGCAGCCCGAGCAAATTAGACTTCTCACAGTGGAAACTGCGTAGTGGATCCCCTTGGTAGAGTCGAATGGATTCAGTTGCTCGATTATAGCCCATGCCATAGGCGATACCTTGATGCCAGGTTAAACGCCATACCCACCAGTTTTGATCGCCGAACCAATGACAACTTGACCAACTTTTAAGATCTTGGCTAAACCAGCACAAAGAACGACTATGAGTCCAATTACCATTGGCATCGTAACAACGTGCATAAGCATTCATCAGCAATTTTCCATCAGGCATGATAGATAATTTAGGATCGCGCAGATCACAATTTGGCATTTTAATCGAGCTGGAATGCAAGACCCTGCCGTTAAAGTCGCAGCTAACCACTTTTAAGCTGCCATCTATACCCATGTGATCACTGGCTTGTCTAAAACTACAGACTAGTTGGCCTTGATATTCACAAAGATCGGTAAATGCGCAGTGTTTTTTGCTCTTCCACAGGCTTTTTGTCCACTCAATCTGCATTTTTTTTATATCCGCTTAAATCTGGGTAACTCATTGAATCTCAATTAATTAGATATTGCAAAGGCGGCATGATTTTGCCGTATTTAAAAAAAACGGCAATATTTTGTTAAAGGGATTTTTAATATCGTCGATACCCTTACTTGAGAGAGCCAGTAACACCAACTTTAGTATTTTTAAGTTGTTGTTCTTGAATGTGTTTTTAACCGCCGATTTATTCGGTTGCCAGCGAAACGCTGGACTGAGAGTGTAGGAGAGATCCCATGGGATTATTCGTCAATACCAACGTTTCGTCTTTAAATGCGCAACGTCAATTATTCGATGTTTCAAATAAATTAGGCACGTCTTTCGAGCGTTTGTCTTCAGGTTTCCGTATCAACCGAGCGGCAGATGATGCTGCCGGTCTACAAATCACCGACCGTCTGACCACACAGGTTCAGGGTCTTAATCAAGCTGTGCGTAACGCAAATGATGCCATCTCTTTAGCGCAAACCGCTGAAGGTGCATTAGGTGAAGTGACAAACTCACTTCAACGTATCCGTACACTCGCTGTGCAGTCACAGAACGGTATTAATACCTCTGCTGATAGACTAGCACTACAAAAAGAAGTATCAGCCCTTAAAACTGAAATCTCGCGTATCTCTACCACGTCACAATTCGCTGGTGTAGATATTCTTGCCGGTGCGTTCTCCGCAGCCTTCCTAGTAGGGGCTAACGGTGGACAAACTATTTCGGTTAACTTGTCACGTACCGGTGGGTTTGGTGCATCAGGTTTAGGTGTAGGTACCCTTTCAGTAGCAAGTGTAGCTGACGCTTCAGCAGCATTAACTGCAGTAACTACAGCCATTTCAACTATCGGTTCAACCCGAGCTGATTTGGGTGCCCTGCAAAACCGTTTCCAATCTACGATTCGTAACCTAAGTAACATTTCTGAAAATGTTGCTGGTGCGCGTTCACGTATTAAAGATACAGATTTTGCGACTGAAACTGCAAATTTAACCCGTAATCAGATTGTTCAGCAGGCGAGTTTGACAGTATTGTCTCAGGCTAACCAGCGTCCACAATCAGCTTTATCATTACTTGGTTAATAAAAAAATACGAATGGGATCGTAAAGCCAGGAGGTAGTGTTTCTGATTTAATGGCCCAACTCGTAGAGAGTCCGCTCACTCTCTCCTAACGTAAGAGCGTTTAGCCGACTCATTGAGTCGGCTTTTTTGAATGTCTAACTTGTTGATAATTATGACTTTAAAATATTAGATAAAAATTAGTCTAAAGGATTTTTACGATCCGAACGATACAGTTTGCAAGAGCCATGTACCACTAAAAAAAATAATAAGTACAGGCCTAAATATGTGACGCAAAACAATAATAAATAGCGCACGTTAATGCCCCAAAAACCATCAAATTATAAAAATAGGTTGGGGTACTTTGCATAAATCGTTAGGAGAAATAAAATGTCTTTATATGTCAACACTAATGTGTCGTCGTTGAATGCAAGACGTCAGCTATTCACGTCGAACAACGAACTAAGTACGGCCTTTGAAAGGTTGTCGTCTGGATTCCGCATTAACAATGCAAAGGACGATGCTGCTGGTCTACAAATATCAAACCGTCTAACCACTCAAATATTGGGTTTAGATATGGCGGTAAGAAACGCCAACGATGGTATTTCTTTAGCTCAAACTGCTGAAGGTGCATTAGCTGAAACAACCTCTGCGTTGCAAAGAATACGTGTGCTTGCAGTCCAATCTCAAAATGGTATCAATGGCTCTGCAGACCGTTTAGCGCTGCAAAAGGAAGTCTCTGCACTTAAGGCTGAAGTTAGTCGTATAGCTGCAACTTCTCAGTTTGGTGGCGTTAATATTCTTGGTGGTGCATTCTCATCTGCATTCTTGGTGGGGGCTAACTCTGGTCAAACAATCAGTGTAAATATCTCCCGTCCAGGCGGCTATGGCACCTCAGGTTTGTTTGGTAACCAAAGCGTCGCGGGCAATAATATCAATGTATTGACTGAAGCGGATGCTTCTCGGGCTATGACAGCGGTATTAGGCGCAATTTCTATCATAGATGCCAAACGTGCCGACTTGGGTGCGATTCAAAACCGTTTCCAATCTACTATTCGTAACCTAAGTAATATTTCTGAAAACGTCTCGGCTGCAAGATCCCGTATCCGTGATACAGATTTTGCCACTGAAACGGCAAATCTAACCCGCTACCAAATTATCCAACAGGCCAGTATCACAGTACTGAGCCAGGCTAATCAGCGCCCACAATCAGCGTTGAGCTTGTTGCAATAGGGATAGATACATGAAAAACAATGATGCTAAGCAAGCAAAGGGGCAGGCTGCAACGTTGAAGAATGGTTAGAAAATAAAACGGTCGGATTGCAAATTGTGGGGGCAGGCTGCAACCGACCGAAGAACGACACTTTTGTTAGACATTATAAAGAGCAACTAAGTATTGGAGTGTATTAATGCTGTTTAAACACGCGGCCCGTGGGCTTTTGTGTTTAGTCGGCTGACAGAATAGAAGCCAGGAGGTAGTGAGAGGTATTGAGGTATAGGCCATCAATCCTGTCCGCCGACCAGAGCTTTAACACTCTACGAACACTTTATTGCCGGTTTTTTAATGCCAGACAAATTGCAAGTCAAAACATTGACTTACCTCTCAGTATTAGCATTATACGTGCCAACTGAGTGTAAGCGGCAGCAAACCACAAAAAAATAATAATGGTTTGCCAAAGTTAGGAGAAAAATCATGACATTATATGTTAATACCAATATCTCTTCTTTGAACGCTCGGCGACAATTATTTACCTCAAGCGCACATCTTAGTACTGCGTTTGAACGTTTATCTTCTGGTTTCAGAATAAACGGCGCTAAAGATGATGCTGCAGGATTGCAAATTTCAAATAGATTGACGACTCAAATTCTCGGCTTGAACATGGCTGTGCGAAACGCTAATGACGGTATCTCGTTGGCTCAAACCGCAGAGGGTGCCTTGGCCGAGACAACCGCTGCTCTGCAGCGTATACGGGTGCTAGCAGTGCAATCACAAAATGGCATTAATGGTTCTTCAGACCGCTTTGCTCTGCAAAAAGAAGTGTCAGCACTGAAAGTTGAGATTAGCCGTATCTCTGCCACGTCTCAATTTGGTGGAGTGAATATACTCGACGGCGCTTACTCTTCAGCATTTTTAGTCGGTGCTAACGCTGGGCAAACTATAAGTGTGAATATCTCTCGGATTGGGGGCTATGGTACATCTGGATTATTTGCAGGCGAAAATATTTCAGTGATCACCGAAGCACAAGCATCCAGAACAATGCAATTAGTATCCAACGCTATATCGATTATTGATGCCAAGCGTGCTGATTTAGGTGCGATTCAAAATCGCTTTCAATCGACTATTAGAAACCTGAGTAATATTTCGGAGAATGTAGCAGCGGCAAGATCTCGCATTCGCGATACAGATTTTGCCACCGAAACGGCAGAATTAACCCGCTACCAAATTATTCAACAAGCCAGTATTACAGTGCTTTCGCAAGCAAATCAACGTCCACAATCTGCGTTGCAATTGTTGGGGGGCTAACGAAATTTCTAGAGGGTAGGAGATGAGAGGCCACCCTTGCATAATCTAAGGATAGATTGTGCTGGTTATGCGCAAGGAAGAAACGGATGCCCAATGCCATATGGCATTGGGCGAAAGAAAACGCCGACTAACAAGACCGAGAGTGTAGAAGTTTTGGTTGAGAGGCCAGTATTCATTCTCTAACCCTGCCAGCCGGACAGAAACAGTATTTGCTCGTACTCCTAACGTGAGCATGTTGGCCAGGTCATTTGATCTGGCCTTTTTTATTGTTATGCCAGAATCTTGACTAATGCAAGCCTACTTACGTTGTCTCTAAAATAAAGCAATAGCTATGCCAAATAATTAGAAAGCAAAAAATATCTTGTTTAGTAGGGCATATGTATTTAACTGTGTGGCTGTTTTAAAGTTGCTACGACCACGTCCCCTATGCCTAGCATTCTTAATTCCGGAAAATGATACTCCTTCTTTGTCATCTGTCTTTCTATTTGTACGGTGAGAGTAATTTAATGGTGGGTGATGAGATGGACGCTCCCCAATACGGCGTCAATGCGCCAAAATAGTAGTTCTTAAACAAGACTATTTACATAGGGAACGTCCAATATGAAGCTTAAAACAATTACCATCGATTTGGCAAAGACTGTATTTCAAGTGTGCGGAGTAAATGAACATATTAAACCGCAATTTAATAAGAAATTAAAACGGACTGAGCTACTTGATTTTATGCGCCAACAACCACCTACGTTGGTGGTGATGGAAGCCTGTTATTCATCGCATTACTGGGGGCGTGAAATTGCTAAATTAGGTCATGATACCAAGCTTATACCAGCCCAACATGTCACGCCTTTTGTGCGAGGCAACAAGAATGACCATAACGATGCTTTTGCCATAGCAGAAGCCAGCCAGCGCTCACATATCCGCTTTGTCCCCGTAAAATCTGAGCAACAGCAAGAAATTAATTGCTTGCATCGAATTCGAGAGCGCTTAATTAGAAACAAAACGGCCCTGAGTAACCAGATACGCGGGTTGTTAAGTGAATTTGGGGTAATATTTCCTTGTGGCCACGTGGCCTTGTGTGCAGGATTAGCCCAAGTAATTGATAGCGAACAACGCAGTAACCAGTTGAGAACCATGATGCGCGCGTTAAAGGCAGAATATGAAGACACACGCTCTCGCATCAAGGCCATTGAGCAGCAATTGCATCACTTTGTTAATAACAGTGAAAGTGGCAAAATATTGCTCAGCATCCCAGGGATTGGTTTCATTAATGCCTCAGCGTTTTTAGCCGCCATTGATAAAGGCCAGGCGTTTAATAATCCCAAAGAATTTGCCGTGTGGTTAGGGCTGACGCCTAAACAACACGCCTCAGGCAATATCAGTAAGATGGGCGGCATTACCAAACGCGGAGACCGTTATTTACGTAAACAACTGGTACATGGTGCGCGGTCTGTCGTGAGTCGTGCCGCGCAAAGAACTGATCCGTTATCACTGTGGGCCACTAAACTTCGCGTTACCAAGCCGTTTAATAAAGTGGCAGTCGCCGTCGCCCATCGTTTAGCACGTTTAATCTGGATATTGCTCACACGTCAGGAGCACTATCGCGTTACGTCCTCACAAGTGAGCGCATAACATGAATCACTTTACGTTATCCCTGTCGAGCTCAATTCCGTGTAGGACAAAGGCACCAAGCCTGTGTGGGTGTTGTGGAAGGCAAGACACGGGATAACACTTACTTTACCTACCCCGCTTAGTCATAAAATGATGAAGAAAACGGTCTACCTACCTCATCAAAGCCAGACTTAGACACGGATAACAATCCGACTGGGTGTTTTTAGGCGATAAGGTTCGGAGTTCATCAGAGGCCAGCGTTGATTAAACCAACGCTAATAAAGAGCCTGAATATATGTCAGAACTAAGCCATTTTAGACTGCCTTCAAGACAACAGACTAGCGGTAATAGAATAGTAAAAACGTAATTCGTGCAGAAAATCAGCACGAAGGGGCAATTAGTACGTTGACATCAGGGGAGCGTCCATATATGTCCATGTAAACGATTTAATGGTGGGTGTCCATGTAAACGTTCCATTGAACAGCGATCCATCCAGACAAATCAGCCTCTATCGGTAAAAATTCCGTAACGACATCCTACATTATTTATTGCACCCCCCTTTGTGAGTGAAATTCAAATAGTCACAACAAAACTGAAATAGTTGAACCACTTAAAAGCCTAAAACATCATGCTTATTCAAACTATTTTTAATTAAAAATTTTAGTTAATTAAAAATTACAATTAAATCAGCTGGTTAGTGTTAAATAAAAATTCAAAAAAAAACTAAAGAAACTCAAGATGCTGTCGATAACCTTAGTTGAGGGGAATTCTATTCGTAGAATTTTATGTTTGAAAGTCGGTAGAGGTGCTGATTTTCAAAACAAGTGAGGCGACTTTGAAGACGAATGTCATTAAAAGTCGAAATTGAGGCGAGCTACCGTTGGACAACAATAATAATCCGGCAGTGGTTCTCAGGAGGTAAATATGGGTTTATTTGTAAACACCAACGTTTCGTCTTTGAATGCACAACGCCAATTGGCAGGTTCAGGACAAGCGCTAAGTACATCATTTGAAAGATTGTCTTCTGGTTTTCGTATTAACCGTGCTGCAGATGATGCGGCTGGTCTACAAATTTCAGATCGTTTAACTACTCAGGTTCAAGGTTTGAACCAAGCAGTACGTAATGCTAACGATGCAATCTCTTTGTCACAAACTGCTGAAGGTGCATTAGGCGAAGTAACTAGCTCTTTGCAACGTATTCGTACGCTTGCTGTACAATCGCAAAATGGTATCAACTCTTCATCTGACCGTTTGGCACTACAAAAAGAAGTTTCGGCACTTAAAACAGAGATCTCACGTATATCTACTGATTCTCAGTTTGCCGGTGTTGATATATTAACTGGTAGTTTCTCTGCAGCATTTCTAGTAGGTGCAAATGGCGGACAAACTATCTCTGTTAACCTGTCACGCTCTGGTGGTTACGGTTCTTCTGGTTTGTCAATTGGCACATTAACAGTAGCGTCAATTACTGGTGCATCTGCTGCATTGACTGCAATTGATACCGCAATTTCAACCGTTGGTGCTGTTCGTGCCGATTTGGGTGCATTGCAAAACCGTTTCCAATCTACCATTCGTAACTTAAGCAACATTTCTGAAAACATTGCCGGTGCACGTTCACGTATTCGTGATACCGACTTTGCAACAGAAACGGCTGAATTGACCCGGAACCAGATTGTTCAACAGGCTTCATTGTCTGTTTTAAGTCAGGCTAACCAGCGTCCACAGTCGGCGCTATCATTACTTGGTTAATTCTAAACAGAACACCAAGTTAGGTTAACTATGATAATGCCACTATACTTTTAATAGATAGTGGCTAATCATTATTTGTGGAGGTGGAAGATGGACATTAATTTTTCACAGATTGGCCAGAATTTTGCTAACCAAGAAGCATCAGTTGCTAAATCTGCGGATTCTGTTGAACAGCAATTACTCAAGCAGCAAGGTACTGAAAAGGCTGTTGAAGTTCAAAGTGGTAAAGAAAATTCAGAATTTGCCGATAACAATGAAAGAGATTCGCAACAAGAAACCGAAGACAACATCGAAAGTGCTGTAAAAGAAATCACTGATTTCATTCAGGCTAGGAACAGGCAGTTGGCTTTTTCGGTAGATGAAAAAAGTGAAAGATCTGTGGTAAAAGTAACAGATTCCGAATCAGGTGAAGTGATCCGTCAAATCCCATCTGAAGAAGTTCTGGCCTTATCCGAAAGGATCAAAGAGTTACAGGTCGATGTTGGCAGCGCAGTGGGAGTGTTGTTTAACAAACAAGCTTAAATTAATTTTAAAGAGGGTCGTCATGAGTATCCAATCGTTAGGTGTAGGTTCTGGATTGGCATTGGATGATTTGGTCAGTCAGCTTATTGATGCTGAACGCGCGCCAAAGCAACAACGCCTTGATGCTAAAGAAGAGTCTCTCGATGCGCAGATCTCAGGCGTCGGTCAATTAAAATCCAAAATGAGCGATTTCCTCGACTCGGTCGATAAGTTACGCAGTGATTTCAATTTACAAGGCCGCGAACCGACCATCGACAACCCCGACGAAAATGTCGAGCCGTTTACTGCAGAAGCAGCCAATAGTGCTGTAAAAGCTGACTATCAAGTGGCTATTAATCGTTTAGCCAGCGGCAGTCGTATTGAGTCTCAAAATGCCGTCGACGGTGGATTCACATCCTCTAATGATTCGGTTTTATCCGCAGGCTCAGGCAGCTTAACCTTCAAAGTCAACACCACAGGTGACAGTTTCAACATCAACGTCACAGCAGGCCAAACACTGCAACAACTGGCCAACGCTATTAACAGCTCTGAAGATAACTTTGGTGTAAATGCCAGTATTATTGCTACGGGTACTGTTGATGGTGGGGCAAAGTTAGTGCTTACCTCAAGTACCACTGGCGATGGTAATGATTTGGTGGTGGTGAATAATAATAATTTAGCCGATTTAGACCGGGTTTCTACTACTGACTCAACAGAAACTAACACCTACTTAACACCCGTAGTATCAGCCCAGAACGCTAGGGCAACAATTGATGGCATCGCTGTAGAGTCCACCACCAACGAGTTTGAGAATACTATTTCTGGGGTATCTTTTGAAGCTACCGCAGTATCCGCCAAAGCTGCTGATGGGATTACAACACTAGCCTCTAAACTGACCATAGGCTTTGATACTCAGGGCTTGGATAAAAAAATCCGCGACTTCGTAGATAATTTCAATAATTTAGTTAAAGAAATCGGGACCTTGACCCGATACGGTACTTCAGATTTAGAAGAAGATGGTGCCTTAGCGGGTGATTTTATGGCCCGAAGTATTAGCTCGGGCTTATCTAATATTATTGCCTCAAACGTTCCAGGCTCAGCACTGGGCAGTTTATTTGCTATCGGTGTAGAGCTAAACGACGACGGTGAGTTAGAAATTAGTTCCGATAATGAATATGGAATCGGCAGTGGTGAAGATCGTCTCAAAGATGCGCTGAAAGATAATTACGATGAAATAGCCGCGCTTTTTACCGACTCTGAAAATGGTGTTGCCGCGCGCCTTTATAGCTACACCAAAGAATACACAACGTTTAGTGGGTTATTGTCGACTCGTGAACGTTCAATGAAAGATGAAAAAGATCAACTCGGCACAGAAAGAGAACAGTTCGAACTTCGCATGTCTAGTTTTGAGCAAATCCTACGGGATAAGTACCTCAATCTTGACTTAACCGTTGCAAAACTGAATTCTACCGGTAGCGCATTGATGGCTTCACTAGGACAGGGGTAAGGAATTTATAATGGCACTCAAAGGCATTAACGCATATAAAAAAGGCAGCTTGAAACAAGACGTGGCCAATGCAGACCCGCATAAAATTACTCTAATGCTAATGCAAGGTGCATTGGATCGCATGGCGTACGGAAAGGGCTGCATAGAGCGTAAAGATTATGAAGGTAAGTCGGAGCACCTTTCCCGAGTATCTTCTATTTTGATGAATTTGCGTGATACGCTAGATATGAGTATTGAGAGCGAAGTCAGTCAAAACTTGTATGATCTATATGATTATATGATTCAGCGTATAACCGATGCAAATATTCAGAATGACTTGAACATTATGGATGAAGTGATTAATCTATTACTTCCGATTAAAACGGCTTGGGCGAATATACCTGAAGATGCGAAACAGCAAGCATATGAGGCTCAACGGCAGAAACGTCAAGCGGCAGTGTGAATAAGCTTAAACTCAATCATAAGCAAACCCCCCAAGAACTTGTTGATATTAATCTGCAGTTAGAAGCGTTGCTAGAGGCAGATAGTCTAGATGATGCGAAGTTGAAGTCTGTTGTAGATCTCCGCGATACTTTCATTTTGAGTCACTTGAAATCTCAGCCATCAGAAGAGCTAAAAAGCTTTGCGGAGCAGGAGCTTGTAATAAATAATATGTTATCTTCTTTGATTGAAAAGCAATTGAGTGACTCACTAAGTCAATTAAGTGGCTTACTCAGAGGTAGAAAAGCAGTCAATAAGTATAAATAAATACGGGAAAATACAATTGAGCATAGCAATCTAATTATTTTCTCAATCAATTCCAATTTTAATCTGAAAATTCCTTTAAAATTCAACAGACGCAGTGGCAAAAATCGATAAGGTTAGAGCGCTTTGTGCAGATTCTGTTACCCTTAATAAAAAGTGGCAATTACTAGCATGGTCAAAAAATTGAACAACATCATGGCGAGAAAATTGCAGGCAGTGCTTTTAATACGTTTAGGGATTATTCCCATACTTGCTTCACTTTTTGAAGCGCATACAGCTAGGATTCAACATGTTTGCTAATAAATCGATTCTTATTACTGGCGGTACCGGTTCATTTGGAAAGCGGTTTGTGTCTCATTTGCTCAAACACGATACCCCTAGAAAGTTAATAATTTACTCCCGTGATGAGTTAAAACAATTTGAAATGCAGCAGCAGTTTGATGCATCTTGCATGCGCTATTTTATCGGTGATGTGAGAGATGTAAACCGCTTGAAGTCAGCCATGAAAGATGTTGATTACGTGATCCACGCTGCAGCCCTTAAACAAGTACCGGCCGCCGAGTACAATCCCAATGAGTGCATCAAAACTAATATTAATGGTGCTCAAAATGTTATAGATGCAGCTATTGAGACCAATGTACGACGAGTAATTGCCTTATCGACAGACAAAGCCGCAAACCCAGTAAATTTATACGGTGCGACTAAACTTGCTTCAGATAAATTGTTCGTCGCGGCAAACAATATGTCAGGTGCCAGTGGCCCCAGATTTTCGGTGGTCCGTTATGGTAATGTAGTAGGCTCTCGAGGATCAGTGGTGCCGTTTTATCGTAAACTGCTAGCCGAAGGAAAGTCGTGTTTGCCAGTCACCCACGCTGAGATGACCCGTTTTTGGATCACTTTGGAAGAAGGCGTTGAGTTTGTTATCAAGAATTTTCAACGAATGCATGGTGGTGAAATCTTTGTGCCTAAAATTCCATCTATTCGGATTCTTGATCTTGTTGAAGCAATGACTGGCAAGCGTGAGCATCACATTATAGGTATTCGACCAGGTGAAAAGCTGCATGAAGTGATGGTGCCAGAGGAAATGGCACATCATTCCCTAGAATTTGACAATCATTTTGTGATCACACCGGCGATTAAGTTTTTTGATAAAACTGTAAATTATAAGATCAATAAGTTAGGTGAAACAGGCAAGCCGGTAACGGACAAATTTGAATATCATTCGGGTACCAATCCACACTTCCTATCTGTTGAAGAGTTGCGTGAGCTTGACAAAATTACGCTATAGAGAAGATTAACATGGCAGACTCGCAAGCCTTTATTCCTTACGGGCGGCATCACATCGACGATAAAGATATCGATGCTGTGATAGATGTGCTTAAAAATCAATTTCTAACTCAGGGCGCTAAAGCCCCTGAGTTTGAGCAGGCTTTATGCGCTTACACAGGCGCTAAATATGCAACGGCAGTGAACAGCGCAACGTCGGGTTTGCACGTGGCTTGTTTGGCGTTAGGAGTCGGTTCAGGCGATACTGTATGGACTGTCCCTAACTCTTTTGTCGCCTCTGCCAATTGCGCGTTGTATTGCAATGCTCAGATTGACTTTGTGGACATCGATCCTGTCACACGCAATATCAGTATTGAAGCGCTGCAGGACAAGCTTAAAAAGGCCAAGTCGCGCAACAAACTCCCAAAAGTTCTGATACCAGTGCACTTTTCCGGCGTAAGCTGTGACATGCGTGCGATTGCTCTGCTTGCCAAAGAATATGGGTTTAGTGTTATTGAAGATGCTGCTCATGGTCTGGGTGGCAATTATCTGGATCACAAAATAGGCAGTTGTGAATTTAGTGACATTACGGTTTTGAGTTTTCATCCGGTCAAGTCTATTACCACCGCTGAAGGTGGCGCACTATTAACAAACGATGCCGGCTTGGACAAAAAAGCTAAGCTGATTGCAAAACATGGTGTGACCCGAGATCCTGAATTGATGGAAGGGGAGTCGGAAGGTCCTTGGTATTATCAACAGGTCGCACTGGGGTTCAATTACCGTATGAGTGATTTGCATGCCGCTTTAGGGATCACTCAACTGCAAAAACTTGACGATTTTGTAACACAACGACGAGCTATTGTTGCTAGATATAATCAAGCATTAAACTCATTACCGCTGAAATTGCCGCTGCCTGAAACACTTTCATCCAGTGCTTGGCATCTATACATGATTGAACTAACAGATCACGATCGTAAAGCAACCTATCAGGCATTGCATGCCAAGGGTATCGGCGTAAATGTCCATTATATACCCATCCACTTACAACCCTATTACCAGCAGCTTGGATTCAAAGCCGGCGAATACCCACAGGCCGAAGCCTTTTATAAAAATGCGCTAACTTTACCTTTATTTCCTGGTCTGACGGCCGATGAACAAGACCGAGTTATCCAAGCATTAAATGAGGTACTGGCTTGAATTTGGCAATCATACCCGCTCGCGGGGGAAGTAAACGCATACCCAACAAAAACATCAAGGAGTTCGCTGGCAAACCTTTGATAGCTTATTCTATCGAAGCGGCGCAGCAATCAGGTTTATTTGAGCATATATGGGTTTCTACTGATTCTCAGCAAGTTGCTGATGTGGCGCGTCAATACGGTGCCGAAGTACCGTTTATGCGTCCGGATGAATTATCCAATGATTTTATTGGCACCCGTCCAGTAACGAATCACGGCATAGATTATTGTATCGAGAATTTTGCAAAACCTGAGTTTTGTTGTTGTATCTATGCCACTGCGCCTTTTTTGCAAGCCGAATATTTGCAGCAGGGTTTAACTCAACTGCAAAACAATCTTGATAAGTCTTTTGCTTTTTCGGTCACCAGTTTTCCTTTTCCAATCCAACGGGCGCTTAGTATAGAACAAGGCCTTGTCGCGCCGATGTTTGCCGAGAAAATTAATCAACGTTCACAAGATTTACCCGAGGCCTATCATGACGCCGGGCAGTTTTATTGGGGACGAACAGATGATTACTTGTCCAGCAAAGGGATCTTTTCTAAACATAGTCTGCCAGTAGTTTTACCCCGACACCTTGTACAGGATATAGATACGGTAGAGGACTGGGATCGCGCCGAGTTGATGTATCAGGCATACATGGGTGGGAAGCAATCATGAGTCGCATTTTATTGATCCGCATGTTGGAGATGGGTGATGTGGCAAGTATTGCCGTGCCTGCCATTCGATACCTACTAAAAAAGTATCCCGATACCAGTATCGATTTACTTACCCGTGAACCAGGCTGCGAAATACTTAAATTAGCGGCACCTGAGGTGCAAACACTGACACTGGAGAACGATTGGTGGCCAGATAATATTCTGACGGCAATGGAAGCTTTCTTGGGATTAGCCGAGAAAATTATCGGCCACGAATATCAGAAAATAATTAATCTAGATACGGCTTTTATGCCTTGCTTTTTAGCGCGCTTTTTAAAAGATGCGGGTGAGCCGGTTGAAGGTAATATGTTGTCTATCTCGGTGCAGCAACTGATAGATCGGGTACACAATCAAAGCTTGCAACCAGAGTACGTAAATAACCAACAAAATTACATGCAAAGCACCTATTTTGGTATGTACAAATGGCATACGCCATGGTGGGAAGGTGCGGTTCAACCTGACAAGGGTTACCCCGAATTTTACCTAAAAGCCTGCTGTGGCTGGACGGATCTCGAGATGGATTGGGATATCGCGGTCCCAATGAAGCAGTCTTCGGGTCGTGGCAACATCAAAAAAGTAACCTTAGCGGTCTGCTCGTCTGAGTATCAATATCCTCAACAAGATGAATTGACCAGGCTGCTTAAGCAGCAGGGGGTTGAAGTGGCAGTTAATGATCCTAACCAAAGCATTGCTGAGCAATTAGCGGGGCTAAAATCCAGTGATTTGTTAGTGACGCTGCCTTTAGGAGTATTTGCACTGGCCAATAGCGTCGCGTGTCCTACTTTACTGCTTTGCGGTCAGGTGGATCCTCGCATGTTAATGCCGGACTATGCTACCGATATGGCAAATGAGCTGCCTGACGCCGCCTCCTTGTGTGAAAGTATTATGTCTATTTTTAGTGAGGACCAGCATGACTGAATTTTATATTGGTAAGCGCCTGATTGGTTCAAGTCAGCCGCCGTTTATCATTGCCGAGCTAAGTGGTAACCATAGTCAGGATTTTTCACTGGCGTGTAAAATGGTTGATGCTGCTGCTCAGGCAGGAGCTCATGCAATTAAATTGCAGACATATACTGCCGACTCGATGACCCTTAATGTTGCCAGTGATGATTTTGTAATCCAAGAAAAAGACAGTCTTTGGTACGGCGAATCATTACACGGCTTATATGCAAAGGCGGCCACACCCTATGAGTGGCACAAACCATTATTTGAGCGTGCTAACGCCTTGGGAATGGAGGCCTTCAGTTCTCCTTTTGATGAGGATGCGGTTGATTTCTTAGCTGAGCTGGATGTGCCATGTTTTAAAATTGCCTCATTTGAGTTGACCGATTTACCCCTTATCAAGCGGGCTGCCAGTAAAGGCAAGCCGCTAATTATGTCCACTGGCATGGCTAGTATTAGTGAAATAGAACAAGCTGTTGAGACGGCTAGGGCGCAGGGCTGCAAAGATATAGTGTTATTAAAGTGCACCAGCACTTACCCCGCACTAGCAAATAACACTAACCTTAACACTATCCCTAATATGCGAGACGCATTTGCTGTGCCCGTTGGATTGTCTGATCATTCCGCTGGAGTGGGCGTATCTGTCGCGGCAACCGCCTTGGGCGCACCTGTCATAGAAAAGCACTTTGTACTGGACAGAAATGCGGGTGGCGTCGATGCGGCCTTTTCATTAGAGCCGGATGAATTGGCATCCCTGGTAGTCGAAACCGAGCGTGCTTGGCAAGCAATGGGTTCGGTGGTTTATGGCGGCACGGTTGCGGAAGAAAAATCGAAGTACTATCGCCGTAGTATTTTCGTAAGCGAAAACATTAAGAAAGGCGAACGGCTGACTAAGCAAAACCTAAGAATCGTTCGTCCTGCTAGTGGCTTGGCTCCCAAGCATTGGGAGCAAGTGCTAGGCAAAGTGGCCAGCGTGGACATGTCAGCAGGTGAGCCGTTAAGCTGGCAAAGTGTTGATGCTAAAAACTAACTATGTGGCAAACTGATGCTAGCAAAGTAATGCTCCGTGTGGATGCTTCAAGCCAAATTGGACTGGGGCATTTAATGCGTTGTATTTCCCTGGCTGAGGCATTGACTAAGCAAGGGCTTAGTTGTCATTTTGCGGTCAATCAACAGGCCGTTGATATTTGTCAATCACGGCCTGATTGGGGTTGGGAGATCAGTGTGGTGCCTTACCTTGATGATACCGAAAAACAACTTCAATGGTTGCAGCAACAGCTCGAAGCAGGGCATTTTAGCGCTTTGGTATTGGATGGCTACCACTTTGACCAGTCGTTTCGTCAAGCCCTTAACCAAATCCACTGCTTTCATGTCTGTTTTGATGATACTAATCAATTATCCCAACTGCATACGGATTTAGTTATTAATGGTGCAAGCAATGCTGAAAAGCTCAACTATCAAAGCACTGCAACAGATGCCGTGCTTTGTTTAGGTGAGCAGTATCGTGTTCTGCGTGGCGAGTTTACTCAGCCTGCCACCTTTACCTTAAAGGAACGCTCATACCTTACCATTACAATGGGAGGCAGCGATCCTTTCGATTTGACCCTGCCGTTGTTACAGCAACTACAACGAGCAGGCTTCGGCGATACTATTCAGCTGATAACTGGAGCGGCGTACCCCGTACTTGCTCAACTGAATGAATTTTTGCAGCAATCTAGATTGAAGGTGAAACATAGCCATAATTGTCAAAGCATGGCGCAAATATTTAATCAATCGAGACTAGTGATTTCTGCCGCGGGAGGCAGTCAGTTTGAGCTTCAGGCCTGTGGTTGCCCAAGTTTACTCTTGGTTGTTGCCGACAACCAATTCAATGCCACCAATCAGGCTGCCACTCAGGGCTGGTGCGAATTGTGGGATATGCGCAGGTCAGATAAAGCCGAGCAAATTGAAGTACTGGTTGAGCATCTTATGATCTTATGGCAACAACAGCAGTTATTAGAGAAAATGAGTCAGCGAGCCTATCAAACACGGGATATACAGGGGGCTCAACGGGTCGCAAATGCGATTATTTTGGGTATAGAACAAAATGAACAATAGCGATACGGCACCAACCCTAGAAGGCTATGGTGTTAAGCTCAGGCCGGTCGGTGCTGATGATTTGGAACAATTACGCCAATGGCGCAATGACCCGCAGGTCAGTCAGTTTATGTTGTCGCAAAAGCCGATTAGCGCAGAGCAACAAAGTGCTTGGTTCGCGCATATTCAGCGCGCCACAAATCAGCTGCACTTTGTGATTGAATATAAAGGTAGTGCAATAGGCAGTGCCAATATCAAAACCCGAGGCGGGGTAAAATCACTTAGCGGTGCGCACTCCATAGAGCCGGGGTTATATATCGGTGAGCCCAAGTATAGACAAAATATAATTGCATTCTCACCCACTTTATTACTCAATGATTACTGTTTCGACGTGTTGAAGTGTCAACATCTAAGAGCCATTGTGAAAGCGAACAATCAAGCGGCATTAAACTATAATCAAAAATTAGGTTATCGAACCGTTCAAAGTGGAGATCTGATTGAAATTGAATTGAATTTCGAGGATTATCAAAGATGTAGTGTTACTTTGAAATCTCTGCTGTCACGCAATAAAACTAGAAATTAATCGCCATCAAAAACTTTATTCAGGATGTTCTATGAGTCATAACGAAACTTTACGACAGACATTTTCAACTAGTCTAGGCATTGAACTAGATGCGATCAATGACCAGCTTAGCTATAACAGTATTCCTCAGTGGGACTCTACTGCTCATATGATCCTTATCGCAGAATTGGAAAATCAATTTAACGTCATGTTGGATACAGACGATATAATTGATATGAGTTCCGTGGCTAAAGCTAAAGAAATATTAGCCAAATATGATATTCAATTCGATGCTTAATGATAGGATTATTCTTGTCACAGGTGCCACAGGCGACATCGGTCAAGCAACCGCGATTAAATGTGCCGAACAAGGTGCATTTTTATATTTAGCGGGACGAAATAGCGAAACACTCCATGCTCTAAGTGAACGAGTTGGGCAATCAGCAGTTTTAAGTTACGACGTTACTGATGAACGCCAAGTTAAACAGGCCTTTGCCACCATCATGCAGAATTCCGGTGAATTGCACGGCGTGGTGAATGCAGCTGGCGTGATGTTTGAAGCCCCCTTTGCAATGACTCGTCTAACCGATCTACAACAGCAACTTAACGTCAATACTGTATCTGCTTATATTCACTGTCAGTTGGGGGCGCGGCTGATGACCCGCAATCGTCGTGGTAGCCTGATTAATCTATGTTCAGTGGTTGGTGAGCAAGGCAGCGCTGGACAAAGTGCGTATGCTACAAGTAAAGCCGCTTTGACGGGACTCACTCGCTCTATAGCAAAGGAATTAGGTCATCTCGGAATTAGAGTAAATGCAGTCACACCTGGTTTTATTGATACCGCTATGACAGCCAATTACCAAGGTGATAAGCGTCAATCAATCATAAATAAAACCATGTTGGGCCGGATTGGCAATGCCAATGAGGTAGCCGATTTGATTTGTTTTCTATTATCTGAGCAAGCAAGCTACATAACTGGCCAAGTAATCGGTGTGGACGGTGGGTTGAGGCTTTAAGCTATGTTTTTCAATGACCTATATAAACATTCTGGCAAATTGGCGCTCATCGATGGTAGTGTTAAATTGACTTACTCGCAGCTCGATGAAACCTGCACGAAATTACAAAGTGAAATTGAAGATCAAATTGGAAAGACTAAGCAATTGATCTTGCTTAAAGCCGCAAATACAAGTGCTACACTGATTGCATATCTGAGTTGCTTGCGCTTGGGACATGCCATCATGCTAGTTAACCCTGATATAGAAGAGTTGCAGTTAAACCACATTCAGCAAAACTTTAGTGCAAGTTTGCTAGTCTGTGGCACTGAAAATCAGACTACTAAGTTAATTAAATACCAAAATACTCAGCCAGTGACGCGAGCAGAATTAGCCTTACTATTACCTACATCTGGTTCTACCGGTGGTGCCAAACATGTTGCACTAAGCTATCAAAACCTTGATGCTAATGCAGAATCGATAGGTCAATATTTGCCTATTGAGGCTAACGATCTTACGTTGTGTGCATTACCTTTTTTTTATTCTTATGGCTTATCGGTGATCAATAGCCATTTACGTAAAGGAGCTTGTTGCGTTTTCACACGCTCCAGCCCAATGACCCGTGAATATTGGCAATTATTTGAACTACACAAAATTTCCAGTTTTGCTGGGGTTCCCTTTGTGTATGACATGTTATTGAGATTGCGTTTTACCCAAAAGGATTTACCACACTTGCGTTATTTCACTCAAGCAGGTGGTAAGTTAGATGAAGAAAAAGTCAAAATACTAGCTAATTATGCTAGGAGCAATGGCAAACAGTTTTATGTAATGTATGGACAAACAGAAGCAACAGCAAGAATGGCATATTTGGCACCGGATCAGGTTGCTATCAAACCTAGCGCAATAGGAAAAGCCATACCTGGCGGTAAGTTTGAGCTTATAGGGAAACAGGGGCAGGTTATTAGCGCCGTGAACCAAGTAGGCGAGCTCAAGTATTTTGGTCCTAATATTATGTTGGGATATGTCAATCAAGATAGCGATTTTGATAGATTGGCACCCCTTCCTTTTTTGATGACAGGGGATCTGGCCTTTCGCGACCAACAAGGTGATTATTTTATTAGTGGCCGCAAGTCTCGTTTAATTAAATTATTTGGCAAAAGAATCGAATTGGACGAAGTTGAAAGTGAGCTACAGGCACAGGGACTAATTACCTATTGTGGGGGGAGCGACAAAGGTTTGATTGTTGCTGTTACACAACAAAATTTGACGGCCAAAGACCTTTCTGACGCAGATTTGCAACGCATAGTAGCTGATAAATTAGCCGTGCATATTAGCGCGGTAGAAGTGAGGCTCTTAACTGAGCTGCCACGAACTGTGGCAGGTAAAAAAGATTACAGTAGCCTATTGAATAGAACTAAGTGATAGTGATTATGCTGATTCTCAACTTAGCAGTTATTGCTTCTTAGTTTGCCTTGGCCAGCGGATGAATTCAACATTTTGCAGTAACCGTACAGCGGAATTTAAATGGCTTGACCACGTCGTGGTGCAAAATGCACAATATATATTAGATTAGCAGGCTCAGTCGCGCTTTTGGTTAGTGAAAAACCGGTTAATTACCTTGTATTTATCAAGTGAGCGGTTATTAAATTACCCAGATTAAACTTTAGCGAGAGTGTGTCAAATGACAAAATTGCAAATTCTGAAAAGCGGCATACATGCTTAAAAATATTCGACTTCACATTGAACAAGATGAAGAAAAACAAGAAATACTAGAAACGCAATTAGCACAGCATATCTATGTTACTCAGCGTGAGAGCATTAATGCTTTTCAACGTCAAATACCTAGCCTTGTGCCTATTATCTCTCAGATTAAAAGTCAGAATATTTCATTATTCTGCAACAAGTTCGGTAAATTCAATATAGTAGATTACGGACTTGGGCGAGTGCTATATGGATTTGATCCTGAACAAGAGGTTTTGGAGCAAGCCAATCAATTTTTTGAGCATAGCCCGTATATAAATATTTTAGACGATGCGTCTAGTGTTATTGATCAAAACGAGCCTCTTCATAAAGTTCATTTAGATTTTCCGTCATATCAACAATTTGAACAATATTCACCGCTGCCTGAAAAAGTTGATTTGTTGGTAGTACTAGGTTTGGGCTTGGGTTTTCATATAAAGCACCTGCTGCTCCACAGCGACATAAAATATCTCATCATATATGAACCGGAATTACAGTATTTTAGTAGTTCATCGATGGTAACATCTTGGCGCGAGATTTTAGATATAGCGAAGGCAAAAAATACTACTTTGTTTTTTCAGCTGCAAAAAGACGGCAGAGACATAATTAAAGATGTGGCTGAACTTCAGCAGCATGCTGATGTTAGTGGGTTTTACCTTTATCAACATTACAATAGTCCAGTGTTCTCATCTTTGAGCTACCAGCTTAAAAATCAGCCTTGGCGTAAGTTGCGTGACCATGGTTTATCATTGAAGACTAGTAGTGCTCGAGGTGAATTTGAACCTCTTTGGATGCCGCCCATTGTGTTGTCACAATATTCAACTTTGACCTCAGACAACGAAAAGTTTCAAAATAATTTAGCTGCTTTTAAAAAGTATTTTCCTGATATTTACACTGAGTTCTTCGAATATCAGCCGGAAACGTGGATCCCTGTTGTGTCTGAGTCTGGGCGCTGTAATCTCATTAATAAAAAAACACTAAATGCTTGGTATGGAAATGATCCTATCGCAGAGGCTAAATTATCGTTTGATTCTTACTCTCAATATCCAAACAAGGATGGATTAGTACTTGGCTATAAGGGTACTAAGCTACGTCATTATCTACACTACAAATTTGTAATAGAAAGTGAATCTTTATTAGAAAAATTACACGAATCTGAAGGGGCTTTGCCGCAAACAATTAAATCGATTATTTTATTTGGTGTTGGGTTGGGTTATCAGCTTGAGGAAATGCAACATATCCATCAAATAGAAAAGCTGTTTTTGTGTGAACCCAATCGCGATTTTTTCTATGCGTCTTTATTTGCCATAGATTGGGCCAAAATTCTAGATGAAACCGACCAAAAGGGCTATCGAATATATATAAATATCGGCGATGACGGGGCACATTTATTCCGGGATCTGTTAAATCAATTTTACGCGATTGGTCCTTATAATCTGGCTCACACATACTTTTATCAAAGCTATTACAATGCTGCTCTGAATTCGGCAATAGGCCAATTACGTGAGCAATTGCAGATTGTCATTTCGATGGGCGAGTACTTCGATCATGCTTTTTATGGCATCAATCAAACAGTGGAAGGGCTGAGTCGAGGATATGCCCACTTAACCAGTAATCCGCATAAAAAGCTCAATTTCGAGTCCCAAGAATGCCCGGTTTTTATACTGGGAAATGGTCCTTCTTTAGATTATTCCATTGAAGTGATAAAAGAGTTTCGAGATCGAGCCATCGTGGTTAGTTGTGGAACATCTTTACAGGTGTTGCATAAACACGGAATTACCCCAGATTTTCATGCTGAAATTGAGCAAAACCGTTCGACCTACGATTGGGCTGTAAGGTTAGGTTGTCTTGATTATTTGAAAGAGGTCGTGTTGTTGTCATGCAACGGTATTCATCCTGACACCTGTAGCTTGTATAAAGATGTTCTCATTGCCTTTAAGGACGGTGAGTCTTCTACGGTTTCGAATTTGAGAGTGTTGGGTGAACAAAATTATGCGACGCTGAAGTTTGCTTTCCCAACGGTGAGTAATTTTGCTTTGAATTTGTTTAAGACCCTTGGCTTTAAACAACTTTATTTATTCGGTATCGATTTAGGCTTCGTGGACAAAGCTCATCATCACTCAAAGTCATCCGGTTATTACGATGAAACAGGTGCAGCATTGTATGATTATGACGAGAAAAACAATACTGCGCTAATCGTTCCGGGTAACTTCCGCAAAGTAGTCAACACTAAACATGAATTTAAAGTCTCAAAGGTGGTCATGGAAGATTTATTGAGAGACTTCGATGGTGACTGTTACAACACCAGTGATGGTGCAAGAATAAGTGCAACCGTGCCCCTTAATATTGATGATTTGCTGATCCTTTCCCAACCATCGGACAAAGAGAAAGCTTGCGAAGGGATTATGCAAGAAACATTTCAGAAACCAATGGTAGATGATTATCGTGACCGTTTTTTTACTCATTATGACAAAAATAGATTAGCCAAAGAGTTAGCCGTGATAGGCGCAGAAATTTCCAAGGTTCGGGAAGGTGAGGAAGATATTCATTGGTTAATTGATTACTTGAAGAATACTTTGTTTTCTTCATATGCAGAGAATAAATCCCTGCTGTTCTATTATTTATACGGCACTATAAACTTCGCAAATGCTTTTTTACTTAAATTGTCTTTTGCAAGTGACACCTCACAAAACGAAGCGTTACAACAAGCGCTGGATATCGTGTTGAAGAGATTTACACAATTTAGCGACAAAATAAACTCAAGTGATTTTAGCTTCGATGTAACCTCATCTTTCAGTGGTTTACGGGAGCGTGAATATTTGCGCAAGCTGCAAAACCCACCGATTATTCCATTGGTCAAAAAGTTTGCTGGGGTCACGCAGCATTTTGACTTCGATTTTAGTAATTGGTTTGAAATTGAGACTTCTCGAAACTCCATGCCAGAAAAAGGGATTACTCTGTCTGACGATATAGAACTACTCAATAGTATCGCGCTTTCAGAGCAAAAGCAGCTCAGAGTGCTAGGGTTGGTTACTAATGAGTTAAACTGGTCACCGCAATACGATGATTCGGTAATATGCAGCAAGGTCATCCCGCTACCTTCTTTTTCAACTGATGATCAAGCTATTCGAGCAGGTAGGTTACCAGTGATGAATATGAAAATGTACGCTGTACTGCTTAAAAAATGCTATTTGTGTACTAACAATCCGCAATGGATTATTCCACGCTTTGATTTTGTCATCGGCAATCAACCTGCTTCAGAGGTATGGTTACAGAGTTATCTTGATGCGCTCCCTGCATATGATTATTTCATTCAGTTTCCCACTTATATAGCAATTCCCAGAGATGGTCAGGACGACAGTTTGGTTGATTCGTTAGGAAATCGAGGGGAATTAATTTGTTCCCGTATTGGGCTTGATAATCTAAGTGCGGGGTTTATGAGCGAAAGTGAGTATCGCAATATAAGCAAAATTTTTATCGAGTAAAAGCTGCTACTTACCGGTCGTTTGAATAACGCACTGGTTGAGTCGGTTATTTGTTCGATTGAGTGTGAATAGTGGTTTTGAAAGTGCGGGGGAGGAGAGTGAATGATATAGTTTGAGGTATTAATTTCACAATATCGCAATATGTGAATTGAGAGAAATAACTATTAAACCAAAGCGTTAATTACCATGTTGAGAAAAACGGTGCAAAATCATCCAACTGGTTTCAGCTTTTTTATTCAAGTGGGTAGCAGCGTCTGCCGATAAACATCCTGCGTTCTGTCTGCAATTCGGCGGGCTGAAATTAATGAGGCTCGGTTTTGATGTTACATTACACCCAACTACTAACTGAGCTTTTTGCTCAACCGGTTTATCAATTACCGCAAGCTAAAAAAGAAGCACTATTACTACCTATCTTTGCACAATTGCATCAACACCATCAGCAACATTGTCAACCTTACCGCCATATTACATCGAGTGCATCGGATGACTGGAGAACGCTCAATGAGATACCTTATTTAGCGGTACGCTTATTCAAACTCCTAGCGTTAAAAAGTATTGATGACTCCGATGTGTTCAAAACACTTCAATCCTCAGGAACCACTTCACAAACACCAGCTCGAATTTTTTTGGATAGAGTTACCAGTTCCAATCAGTCAAAAGCATTAGTCAACATATTGCAACATTCAATTGGCAAACAGCGTTTGCCAATGCTGATTATTGACAGTCCAGCTATTTTGAAAGATCGCAACAAATTTAGCGCTCGTAGCGCGGGTATTCAAGGTCTAGCGTTTTTCGGCCGTGACCATACCTATGCTTTAAATGATGATATGCAGCCAGATTGGGATGTAATTGAGCAATTTGTTGATAAATACCCTGATCAACCTGTGTTGCTATTTGGTTTTACCTTTATGGTTTGGCAACATTTTATACAGATGGCGACACAGCAGAATAAATATTTAAAGATACCTAAAGGGATTTTACTTCACAGCGGCGGTTGGAAAAAACTTGAGGCGCAGAAAGTCGATAATCTAACATTTAAAGCGCGCATTAAGGCACATACTGCAATATCTCAAGTAGTGAATTTTTACGGTATGGCAGAGCAGGTCGGCTCTATCTTTGTCGAATGTAAACAAGGTCATTTACATGCGCCTCTATTGGCTGACATTATAATTCGTGAACCTTATACTCTGGAAGAATGCACTAACAAGCAAGTCGGTTTGATTCAGGTTTTGTCGGTCTTACCTTTTAGTTATCCCGGGTATAGCATTTTGACTGAAGACATGGGGCAAATACTCGGTGTCGACGATTGTTGCTGTGGTCGCAAAGGAAAATACTTCGAAGTGCATGGAAGATTACCTAAAACAGAAATACGTGGCTGTAGCGATACCCAAGGTGATATGTAAAATGAGTAAATTAAAGGTCTTGGTGCCAAGCAGTGGCAGTGAATTGACTGACTGTTTAGAGTCATATCCTATGCAGCCTTTTTGCCCTGAAATTTTGGCATTTATTCAGGCTCTTTCTCAGAGCTTGATGACAGACGTGAACTGTAAAAAACTTCCAGAGTTAGTCGCGCTGGCTTTCTGGCTTCGCAGCAGCCGCATTAAGCAACTTCAATTAGAGCAGCCAAAAGGTATCTCCAAAGCCTTAGGGCTGGTGATACATTTTACCCCTTCGAATGTTGATACCATGTTTATTTACAGTTGGGTTTGCTCATTGTTGATGGGCAACAAAAATATTGTTCGAGTTGCCAGCGCAGATTCTGAATCGAAGAGCATGTTATTGGCACAGCTAAATCATTTATTCGCCAAATCTGAATTTAAACTACTAGCGAGTAACAATTTGTTTGTCAGTTATGACAAACAATCCAATATTAGTGCTGATTTATCGAAATTAGCCGACGCAAGGGTTATTTGGGGTGGCGATGATAGTGTTAATGCGATTCGTGCTTTACCGACACCGCCACGATGCAGAGATATAAGTTTTGCCGACAGATACTCAGCAACGCTGATAAATGGCAATGCATTGACAGACACCTCTCAAGCCAAAGAACTTGCATTATTACTGTGGCGTGATGTTCAGCCATACGCGCAACAGGCTTGCTCATCACCCAGAAGCGTTTTTTGGCTAGGTGATAAAACATTGCAATTAGCCGTTTTCGAAATACTAAATAGGCTTGCTGTTGGGCATGGAGCTGAGATCACACAAGTCAATGATCATCTTGTAACCACTCAGCTATTATTGAGTACTGGTTTGGTTGATACACCGCTTGTCCAACAGCATATTTGCGCTATACCAGTTCGCCAAATGAATGCTCAATTTTTGGATTGGCATTTGGGCGGGGGATTGTTATTGATTCAGAGCTTAAATAGCATAACAGAACTGACCGGTAGGTTAGATGCCAAGCTACAAACTTTAAGTTATTGGCAGGTGGACAAAACCGACTTATTAAAGCTTATAGCGGATCCGTCGATAAAAGGTGTAGATAGAGTAGTTCCAGTTGGACAAGCATTGGATTTTTCCGTCAATTGGGACGGATATGCCTTGTTAAGCCAGCTATCACGATTAGTTGAATTTGGCTAGATCAACGCTTAGGGCTGATATTTTGAAACAGAAAATCGTCATTTTTGGCGCTGGACAAGCTGGTATCGCAGCGAATAAAAATCTACAAGCGACCTATCAGGTGGTCGCTTTTTGCGATAATGACCATACGAAGGTCGGCAGTTTCTTAGAGCAGATCCCAGTAATATCACCACAGCAATTAGATGAAATTCAATTCGATCTTATTATGATTGCCAGTGAGTATTTTGAACAAATCCGTTTGCAACTTGAGCAACAAGAAAGTGTACCAGTGGCTAAAATTCACATACTGGCTGCAACTCAAATAAAACCTTTCCATTTTGGTGATAGCGAGAGTGTCAAACAAACGGCAGAACAAATATTGCTGGTTTTATGTGAGACATTGAGCGCCTGCGGTATCAAGTATCATGTGGATGCGGGAACCTTGTTGGGTATTTACCGAGATAATGCATTGATCCCTTGGGATGATGATTTAGATTTTGCTGTGCCAAGTGACTGTATTGAAATCATTAATGGTCATCAAGATAGATTACTAGCAGCCTTAGAACGTGTCACCCAACAATCATGGAAAATGACTCAATATTACGCCACACAGCCTTTTGGCTTGGTGAATGTTGGTGCTACTCGCAGTTTTAAACTCGCACCGATAAATACCGATAGGCAACTTCCATTAATTGACTTTTTTGTTAAGTATTTAGACCAAGATGTGATGGACTATGTGATAGCGTCACGAGGTTTCTCAATGCCCAGTAGACATATGCATAGTTTAGACTCTTATACTTTTCGTGGCCAAGATGTTTATATTCCAAGCGATGTTGAGGGGTATTTAAGTAGCCATTATGGCGACTGGCAAACACCAAAATCGGACTGGGCATTAGATGATGTTCAATCTGCCACTGTGTTTAAGGGCCTTTAAGATGAAGACAATATTAACTTACGGCACCTTTGATTTATTGCATGTTGGCCATCTCAATATGCTTGAGCGTCTCAAATCTATGGGAGATAAGCTTATCGTCGGGGTATCTACTGATGAATTTAATCAGCAAAAGGGTAAGCAAAGTATATTCTCGTTTGACGAACGCGCCCGGATTATCAATGCTTTGAGCTGTGTGGATGAAGTAATCCCAGAAAAAAATTGGCAGCAAAAACCTGAAGATATTCACAAGTATAATGTCGATATATTTGGTATCGGTGATGATTGGCAAGGAAAATTCGATAGTTTAAATGAATTTTGTGAAGTGCATTATTTGTCCAGAACTAAGGACATTTCATCGACAAGCTTGAAACAAGCACTGTCCAATATTGACAAAGAGTTTATCCGCCAAATTAAGGATAATCTCGATCATATGTTCACCATTGTTAAGGCTATGGAATAAGCTGAACAAGCTATTTAGTGGAATTTAATTTAGTCATGAAGTTAAACAGGGTATCTTGAACATGTCAGAAAGGGTCATGAATTTACGTCAATTTATTCACAATGAAGGCATTAAAACTGTCTCATTCGACGTGTTTGATACCATAGTGTTTCGTCGAGTTGCTCGTCCTGTCGAAGTCTTTACTGCAGCATTTGACCATTTCAGTTTGACCAATGAGCTGACGATGAGTGCCGATGAATTCAAAGAGCTTCGTGTCTATGTTGAGAAGCAAGTCAAACGTCAAGCCATCCATGGTGAGGTATCCCTTGAGGATATATTCTCCAGTATGCCGTTCTCTTTAGAGGTGGTTGATGGTTTAAAACAAGCAGAACTGGATATTGAAAAAAGGCTGGGATTTATTTATCAGCCTATGAATGATTTTATTGCCGCCTTAGTTGAACAAGGGATTCAAGTTTTTTTGGTGTCAGATATGTATTTAAGTAAGGCCCAAATACGGCAGTGCTTCTTTGCTGATTATCCATTGCTGCAATCTTTACCTCTGCATGTTTCGTCAGAGTATAAGTTAAATAAGTCATCGGGATTGATGTTCGACCACTTGGCTGAGCAATATAGTATTGAGAAGTCCAGTTGGCTGCATTTAGGTGACAATTTGCTATCAGATTTTACGATGCCCAAGCAAAAACAGTTGCTTGCGCAATGTTTGTCAACTGAGTTGGATGTGAATAGCATTTTTCACCTTGAAAGCACACTATTCCCTGAGAGCCAGAGCTTCAACTCTGCTCGTATGCTCGCCTCTACACATTTCCAAGCTCAGTCTGATGCAGTTGCATTTAATATTGGATCACTTATTTGGGGGCCTATACTATTTTCTTTTACTGATTGGGTAATCGATCAAACCATAAAAGCGAAAAGTTCTTGCATATTATGCCTAATGCGCGAAGCAGAAGTATTTGCTCCTCTGATTGAGAATCGTCTGCAACAACGTAATTTAACCGATATCGTAGTTAAGAAGCTTTATGCATCACGAAAATCTACTTTTTGGCCTGCTATCGATACTCAACACGAATCCTGGTTTGAAGATCTCATTTATGTGCTAGTGCAAAGAAGAGGTTACACGGTAGATGACTTTTATCGAGATTTTTTGCTGTCCCATGACGAAGTGCATTCTGCTCATAAGAACGTTTTGGTCCGAGACACAGATGGCTTGTTCTTTCAGGGTCAAAACTTGTTAAAACTACTAACAGACGCCGCTCGCGCAAATAGCCAACAATTAAAAGATTATGTGCATTTGCAAAGAGCGCTTTTCAGCCGTTACTTTACTCATCACATTGGTGAGAGTCTTGATACCTGTACAGTCGTTGATCTAGGCAATGGCGGCACCATTCAACATCAGATAGAAGCTATTCTGAATTGTAAAAGTGCAGGCAATTTGCTGTTTTATTCATCCGAGAGGATTTATCGTTTCTCTGCGTCCACGCGATACAGCAGTTTTATCAATGCCCATTCAGATAGCCGCAATTTACGTCAGCTTTTATCCCGTTCGCCAGAATGTATCGAACCGTTTTTAGTCGGTGACTGTGGAACAACTTTGGGCTATCAAGATGACACAACCGGTACACCAATTCTAGCCGCACATTTACCAGATAATTCAGCTCCCGTGAACGATTTTCTAAATGGGGTTGTAGTTTATTTTAGGCTACATCATCAACTTGGATTTGGTCAGATCAGTACCAAACAAATTATTCCCATTTTGTATCGCTATATTCAGCTTCCTAGCAAATTAGAAGCACAGCTTTTTACGCGAATTTTGCATCAGGATAACTTTGGTTCAAATGATGCCTATCCGATTATCACTGATCATCAGCGAGAAGAAATTGAACAATGGGGACTAGCCGATTTTTATCAAGAATTTTGCCAATACCCAAAGGTTAAAGTTGGGAAAATCCATTGGCCACAGGCAGTAATTACGCTGATCTCTGAGCGATTTCTGGCCAGACAATTAGGTTTAATGTCAATGGATACTGACAGTGATGTGTTGAATTTGGTCGAACGTTTACTTGAGCATAAATGGCGCCGTTTTTCGGTCTATGGTGCAGGGTTGTTTTTCGAAAAATTATTACCTTATTTACAAAAAAATAATCTACAGATTGACTATTTGATTGACCGCAAGGCTGACATTTCAGGCCCTTATAACGTTGCTGGTTTCGAAGTCGTTAGCCTAGATACTGCCTTAGCTGGTGGTACTGATAAAGTTCTAATTTCTTCTTATGCATTTAAGGATGAAATAGCTAGAAACATTTATGAACAGTCTATTATGCACAATTCACACGCTATCGACGTGTTAAGCCTATAACAACAAGGTGATTGCATGTGCCAGACTAACTTGGACCGTTAAAATGAATTTATCCAAAGACTTAAGTCTTCCCAGTGTGCCCTTAAGTGAAGGCCTAAGGTTCTTAGTATTCACTGCTGAGGACAAGCGTTGCTTTCAAGCACTGTTTCCAGCAGAGGCGATTGATTACATCGAAAATGCAACCTTGACCGAAGGTCACGTGCTGTGTAGCGTAGCGACGTTATCGGAGAATCTCGAAAAAATCGAAGATCACTATCGTTATCAGTTACATCATGATGTGTTTGTGACAGTGATGAAGTCAGATGGTGAAAGCGTCAGGCAAAAAGATATCGAACAGCAAATGTATGCCCAAGGCTATCATCTTAATGGCTATGAATGGTTTAACCGTGATTACCAATCGCTAAAAGATGATCGAACTTTTATAACGACAACCTTTAAGAAAGTCCGCCAAACTGGGCATAAGCTAACCGTGATGCAGAACTTGTTAGCTGAGCGTGATTTACATATGGACATGTTGAGGGAGTTTTCATGTCGGTCAGATGCTCATGTATTCCGCTATGTTTTTGCTCATCAGTATATACGGCCCAATGATAGAGTACTCGATTGTGCCTGTGGTTTGGGTTACGGCAGTTATCTGCTATCAACAAATGATCATGTAGCAAGTGTCACAGCAGTAGATATTTGCCCTGACAGTGTGGCCTATGCAAATGGGGTGTACGGCAACGACAGACTTGATTATCAAGTGCTGGATATAGATGAATACCAATCTACCGATTTTAAACTATTTGATTTAATTACATCTTTTGAAACCATTGAGCACGTTACCGATTTCCATTCGTTTTTCAAATTATGTTTGAAAAGTTTAAAGCCTGATGGTCGATTGATTGCCAGCGTGCCGTACTTATGGGTTGATGAAACAGGTAAAGATCCGAACCCTTATCACTTTCATGAGTTTGATTGGCATAAATTCGCCAGTCTGTTATCGGATTACGGCTTTATTCTCGAAGCGCGATACCACCAGACAGCACCTGGGGGATTCAAATTGACAAGTGCGCCTCGCAGGTTCGAACAAATAAGCTTAGATTCCAAAGAAGTCGATACAGAGTGGTTAGTCATAGTCGCTACGCCCAATTTGAGTAGTCCTTTGTGGCAAAACCATAAAAACACTGAATATGTTAACTCACAGTATCCGCAAGCTGCTTTACCCATTTACGTGGATTTTGCCAGCGGTTATGACAACCCTTGGTTGCACAGACAACTAGTGCAAGTGGGACAACGGATCGAAGATAATAAAGTACGTGCTGATTATGTGGCCCAGTTGTTAGCTACTAGCAGTGACGATAGGTTAATGCTAAAAACAGTACAAGGTTATGCATTAGAGTCATCTTCTGAAGGATTCATCAATCAGTGGATCCTAGATGCTGAGTCTCTACTAGAAAATACTTCAAACCATGATTTAGCACAAAATCCCTTTGTGTTACGTTGGTATGTGTCTTTATCTTTTCTAATCGCAAAGCGTCTGTTTGACGCCGGTAATTTGGCTGCTTCTGCATGCCATTTCGGTCGGATACTGACCCTTAATTGCAGTGATTTTTGTCCGGTATTGTGCATAAAAGCCATAGAAAGTGATTACTACTTAGCTAAGATCTGTCTATATAGTCAAAATCCCAAAAATGCCAGACAGCATTTAATCTCTGGTAAAAATCGAGTATTTGCGGCTACCGAAGTATTCCGTCAAGAAGTTGCTGGGGAGCACGACCAGATTGCGCCTTTCCTATGGTCTGAGATGGCTGAATTATATGACGCTGGTGCTTTACTGAATCAACTGCTGATAGCTATCGATAACACTAAAAGCGTCGCAAATATCTTTACTAAAGCAGAAAAACTTGAAAATAATAAGCGTTTCGGACTGTTTAATTTGGTTCAGAAATATCGTTCTTCGCCTGATTTGACGTACCAAGCCGACATGCAATTGCTGGCCCAGTCTTATATCAATAAACTTATTAGCAAGGTTTCAAACTGTAGCAGTGTTGACAATCTCTATATTTGGGGAACAGGCGTTGCCGCCAAACAGGTCTGCAAGCAGTTAACGACAAAGCACATAAAAGTAGTGGGTTTTATCGACTCTAATGCCACTCAGGGACAGAGTTGCATGGATAAACCCGTCATTACTCCCGCTGATATTCAGGCTACGCAAATCGGGCTTATAGTACTTACATCTGTCGGCTCTTCAGACAAGATTGCCGCTGATATACCAAAACATATTCAATGTGTTTATGTGGCTTAAGAGGTAAAAGATGGGACTAGCTATGAGTGCATCTGCCAAGCAAAAAGTCGCAGTGGTGGGGACAGGGGGGAGTGCTCAACAGTATCTTGATTCTCATGCTCTGCGAAATTGCATGGAGTTTTTCAATTCAACAGGAAAAGGTGACTTCAATGGTCGGAGTATCCGGCCGTTAACAGAATTGAATGTAGGGGATTACGATAAAGTAGTCATAGCTATATATCGCTATGATGAGGTACTTCATCTTATCGATAAAATAGATAGTGTACCTGTGTATTGGTTTAATGCTTTGGATGGGAGCCTCAAGCAACTAAGTGATTTGTTCGCTGATAATAATGACAATTTCATCACAAATCAGCAGAGATTAACCGTTATTTATGACCTGCGAATATCACCACCTACGTATGATTTCTTGACGTTTCTGGTAAAATGTCAACTTGAAGCCGAAAAACGTAAACTCTGTTCATTGAGTGTTATTATTTGCCCTGGGGACAAGCACGGCTTTAGGAGCGATATCGATTTTTTTAGTTTGGATGAAATGAACTTTCGTGTCACCCACCTACTGTTTCCATTAGTGAAATTAGTTGACCCAAAAGCAAGCTTGCATTACTGCAGTGATCGTTTTGAAGCAAGACGTTTGTTTAACTTTGCGACTCACAAGTTTCCGGAGCAGCATAATTTTGTGAAACCTGTAGCTCGACACTATTACTATGAATTCTTCGATGACATAAATTCAGGCGTGGAACATCGCAAAATAACGTCTAGTGATTTTTACCGAGAAAAAATTTCCCAATGGTTTGACAATAATAATATCAATCGCGATAAAGTCGTTACCATTACCTTGCGCGAATCGACCGCACATTCGGAAAGAAACAGTGCTCTTTTGGAATGGAAAAAAGTGGCGGAAATCCTTTCTGTTAATGGCTACTGCGTTGTAATCATTAGAGATACAGACCAAGCTTTAATGTCCATTGAATGGGACAATGTGTCAGAATTTAGTGCGGCAGCAATGGATGTTGAATTACGAACGGCACTTTATGAATCAAGTTTGATCAATTTAGGTGTCTGTAATGGCCCTGCAATATTGTGTTTTTTATCCACAAAATGTCGATATTTATTTTTTGGAATGTATCAGAAATCTTGTACGTCCAATACCTATGAGCACCTTGAGCGGGTAGGTATTTCAAAAGGAAAAAATCAAATTAGAGGCGCATCAGAAGATCAGTATATATCTTGGCTTGATGAAACGAGTGTGAACATAATCAGCGAAGTGAATAAGTATTTTGGAGTAAATATATCATGAAAGTTTTAGTTACCGGTGCGTGCGGATATAAAGGGTCGGTGTTAGTCCCTAAGCTGTTGGCTAAGGGGCATAGCGTCGTAGCTCTTGACACCCAATGGTTTGGCAATTTTTTACCGGAACATGCCAAGCTAACTGTGTTAAAACAGGACGTCAGACAGGTCGCTGAAATTGATTTAGATGGGATTGACAGTATCGTTCATCTTGCTTCGGTAGCCAATGACCCATGTGGAGATTTAGATCCCAAGTTGACATGGGAAATTAGTGCATTGGCTACGATGCAATTGGCCGATATGGCCTACAGGAAAGGTATTAAACATTTTGTTTATGCGTCTTCGGGCAGTGTTTACGGTGTCAAAGATGAGGCACAGGTAACAGAGGATTTAGTGTTAGAGCCTATCTCCGAATACAATAAAACCAAAATGGTTTCAGAGCGGGTATTGCTCAGTTACGCTGATAAAATGGCTGTACAGATAGTAAGGCCAGCCACAGTATGCGGTTTGTCGCCACGGATGCGCTTAGATGTTTCTGTCAACATGTTAACCATGCAGGCATTGAAAAATGGTGTTATCACCGTGTTTGGTGGGGATCAGACCCGACCCAATATCCATATAGATGACATCACAGACTTATATGTTTTCTTGTTGGAAAATCCGCAACACACTGGTGTTTACAACGCTGGCTTCGAAAATATTTCAATTTTAGATATTGCCCATATGGTCAGCCAAAAAATAAAAGCAAAAATCGAAGTGACACCATCAAATGATCCGCGCTCTTACCGGATCAATTCGGATAAATTACTAGCTACTGGATTTAAACCTAAGAAAACGGTTAGCGATGCTATCGATGAAATTATTAATCGTTACCAGCAAGGTGAATTAGTTGATCAAGACCGCTGGTACAACCTTAAGTGGATGCAACAGGAAGTATTGAAATGAAATCGCTAATTGCATCTTATCAAGCCGCTTTATGTGAGCAGCTAACCTTACTTGACACAGATACCATAGAAAGACTAGCCCAGCACCTGCTGGATTGCTGCATGAACAAGAAAAACGTTTATATTTGCGGTAATGGTGGTAGTGCTGGAAATGCTATTCATTTAGCTAATGACTATTTATATGGAATTGACCCCACCGGCAACCACAGTCTTAATGTAGAGGCACTCCCTGCTAATAGCAGCGTGCTGACATGCTTGGGTAATGATATCGGCTATGAAAGAATTTTCTCCCATCAACTGACCGTAAAGGCCAAACCTGATGATGTACTGATTGTGCTGTCCGGGAGCGGAAACTCCAACAACATTATTCAGGCACTTAAACAAGCAAAAGAAATAGGCATGATCAGCTATGCTATTTTAGGGTATAGCGGTGGTAAGGCAAAAACATTGGCAGATCACTCCATTCATAATGACATAACCGATATGCAAATTTCCGAAGATTTGCAACTTATCGTAGGCCATATGTTAATGCAATACATGGCCAAGGAACTCGCTGCATGACCAATACTATAGCCGTCATTGGCAGTAATTCATTTTCAGGCGCTAGCTTCTGCAAGCATATGTTAGAGCAAGGCTATGAGGTAATCGCTCTAAGCCGATCTGCGCAGCCTATCAAGGCGCTTTTGCCATATAAATGGGGAGATTCTACAAAGTTGAATTTCCATCAATTGGATATAAACCACGATTTGGAAAATATTGAGCAATTGCTAGATAATCGTCAAGTTGGAAATGTGTATAACTTTGCCGCACAAAGCATGGTGGGACAAAGTTGGGAGTTTCCCGAACATTGGTTCATGACCAATGCGGTATCTACTATCAAATTGCATAATATATTGCGTCATAAAGACTACTTAGACAAATATATACATATCTCTACTCCAGAGGTCTACGGCTCAGTGAGCGGCTTTGTGAACGAGTCACAGAACTTTAATCCGAGCACTCCGTATGCGGTCTCTCGAGCAGCAGCAGATATGAGTCTGAAAACATTCTTCGCTGTACATGATTTTCCTGTTGTGACAACTCGAGCAGCCAATGTCTACGGTCCTGGCCAGCAGCTATATCGTATAATTCCTAAGACAGTGCTAAGTATCATGATGGGGCGTAAATTGCCTCTGCATGGTGGCGGGGTATCAGAACGCTCGTTTATTCATATTGATGATGTTTCGTCAGCAACTCAGTCTATTGGCGAGCAAGGCACTAATGGTGACACTTATCATATATCTACCTTAGATACAGTTTCTATCCGGCAGTTGGTCGAGCTTATCTGCCAAAAAATGCAACGAGATATTCACCAAGTATGTGAGATTTCAGCGGACCGTCCTGGGAAAGACGCAGCTTACTTGTTAGATTCTAGTAAAGTTCGAAACGAATTTGCATGGCACGATAAAATATCCCTTGAACAGGGAATAGAACAAACTATTGATTGGGCAAAGCTAAACTTCGAGCAACTTAAGTCGATGCCTTTAGATTATATTCATAAGCAGTAAATGAGGAATTTCAATCAATGGAAATAGATTTATTAAGAAATTACCCTAAAACGAATCGAAATACGCAGGCGCGTAGTGAAGAAAAAACCGATGTAGTACGTGAAATTGCTCGGCGATTTGGCCAGCAGTTCTTTGATGGCGAACGCCAATATGGCTATGGTGGTTTTAAATATTTTCCACGCTTTTGGCAGCCTGTGGTACCAGATATCCAACACCAGTATGGATTGACTGAACACAGTGCTGTGCTCGATGTAGGCTGTGCTAAAGGCTTTTTTCTATACGATCTCCAGCAATTGATACCAGGGATTACAGCCAAAGGAATCGATATTTCAGAATATGCAATTGCGAATGCTAAAGATGAAATCAAAAATGATGTGGTATGCGGATGCGCAACTCAGCTACCTTATGCAGACAAAAGCTTTGATTTTGTTATGAGTGTAAATACCGTGCATAACCTCGATAGGCAAGAGTGTGGACAAGCTTTGCAAGAAATTATGCGTGTCAGTAAAGGTAATGCCTTTATCACGGTGGATGCTTATCGCAATGCCGAAGAAGAAGCTAGAATGTATGAATGGAATTTGACCGCCAAAACAATAATGCATGTTGATGAATGGAAGGCTTTTTTTGACGAAGTTGGTTATACCGGCGATTATTATTGGTTTATCCCATGAGTTTATTACTGTCTTATTACCAAGATATCTTGCGTATCCGTTTGGTAGAGGAAGCTATTGCAGCGCGCTATTCTGAACAAAAGATGCGTTGCCCAACTCATTTGTCCATTGGACAAGAGGCTGTTGCTGTTGGTGTATCAGCTTCTTTAAGCCATAAAGATAAAGCGTATAGTTCACATCGCGCCCATGCTCATTATCTGGCTAAAGGCGGAGATTTAAAAAAGTTGATTGCCGAGCTATATGGTAAAGAAACCGGCTGTACAGGCGGACGTGGTGGTTCAATGCATTTAACCGATTTGGATGCTGGGTTTGTTGCTAGTACTGCGATAGTCGGCAACAGTATTCCGCTTGCAGTGGGAAATGCTCTGCATCAACAAGTTCAGAAATTGGACGAGATTTCTGTAGCATATTTCGGTGAGGGTGCAACAGAGGAAGGCGCGTTTTACGAGTCGGCTAACTTTGCTGCATTAAAGGGATTACCAATATTATTTGTGTGTGAAAACAACGGTTATTCAGTCTACAGTCCGTTGCATGTTAGACAACCAAAAGGTCGCTCAATTACTAAACTAGCTGAGGCTATTGGTGTTCAGGCTGTTGAGGTGGACGGTAATGATGTCATACAAGTTGCCGACGTAGCGGCCAAAAATATAGATAATATTCGCTCTGGGGCTGGTCCAGTTCTAATGGAGTGCCACACCTATCGTCATCGCGAGCATTGCGGTCCAAATTGGGATGATGATCTTGCTTATCGTCCATCATGGGAAGTGTCAAAATGGCTTGAACGAGATCCAGTAAACTTGCTCGAAAGCCAACTGCTGCGCGAAAATCCCGCAAATGACAAAGCCATCGTTCTGGCTAAGCAAACTATCCAGATGGAAATAAATCAAGCCTTCGATTTTGCTGAAGATTCAAGGTTTCCAACTGCTCAACACAATAGTAGATTTGTATATGCCTGACTCTCATTCAAAAGTTACTAGCTTCGCAAAACAAGTAAACTCAGCGCAACATCAAGCTATGCAAAACGATCCAGCTATGCTCAGCTTTGGTTTAGGAATTGATGATCCTAAAAGCATCTTTGATACGACCAGTGGCCTAGTCCAAGCATTTGGCAACGAGCGGGTTTTCGATATGCCAACCTCTGAAAATGCCATGACAGGTATTGGGATAGGAGCCGCGTTATCTGGTAGCCGAGTATTGATGACCCATCAACGACTGGACTTCTTTTTGTTAGCGATGGATCAACTAGTTAATAATGCCGCCAAATGGCATTACATGTTCAATGGCCAGATGAAAGTGCCGCTGACCATTCGCTTAATTGTCGGAAGAGGGTGGGGGCAGGGGCCTACTCATGCACAAAATTTACAAGCATGGTTTGCGCATATTCCGGGTCTAAAAGTGGTGATCCCAAGTAAAACCGACTCGGTAGCTCAGCAACTTTATCAGGCTATCATGGATGACAATCCTGTTTTGTTCATAGAGCACCGCTGGTTGCACAATCAGCAATGCGATGAGTCTGAATTGGTTGATTTAACCCAGCCACTTGATAAAGTCAGGCATCATAAGCAGGGTGGAAATATCACTCTAGTAGCAAATAGTTACATGTTATTAGAAGCTTTGCTAGCCGCAGATAAACTGGCTGAAAAGGGGATTAACTGTGAAGTCCTAGAAACTGTTCAAACTGATAAAGCAGGCTGGCAGCCAATTTACGACTCAGTAAATAAAACTGGGAATTTTTTGGTTTGTGACAGTGCTCATAAAAGCTTTTCTGTGGCTGCTGAATTGGTCGCTAGTGTGACTGAAAATTGTTTTGGGAGTCTTAAAGTAGCTCCACGAAGGTTAGGATTACCCGACCACCCAGAACCAACAAGCTATGGAATGACTAAAGATTTTTACAACAATGCAGATACTATTACTAATAGTGTTTGCGAAATGCTTGGGTTAGAAAAGGTCGATGTGATTGAAGTCGGCGGGGCGCACGATATTCCAGGCAAATGGTTTAAAGGACCATTCTAATCATATGAATTTAAAAATTGAACATAAACTTGCAGTTGTGACTGGGGCTTCTGGTGGCTTGGGTATGGCTATAGCCCAATCACTTGCTCAAGAGGGTGCTGACGTTATTTGGGTTGCTAGAAATACTGATAAATTAGCAAAATTAACTGAACAGGCATCTGCACAATATAACAATAATAACCGTTACTTCAGTGTCGATTTAAAAGCCATTGATGGTCCGAAAATACTGTTGGACTGGCTTTCGTCTAAAAACTTACAGCCTGATATTGTGATCAACAATGTTGGTGGAAATTTGGGTGTGACAGATCCATTAAGTCCAGTTGAAGCTTGGCGAGATGTAATGCAATTCAATTTGCTCAATGCGATAGAGATAAATAATGCATTGTTACCATCAATGCGTGCTAAAAAATGGGGGCGAATTTGTCATATCTCCTCTATTGCCTCGTTAGAAAATCAAGGAACCCCTATGTATTGTGCAGCTAAGGCTGCGCTTAATGCATATGTTCGCAGTGTCGGGCGCTACGTTTCGAAAGACAATGTTGTTATGACAGCTGTTTTACCCGGTGCAGTATTTACCGAAGGGGGTTATTGGGATGAGACGCTTAAATCGCGGCCTGAACATGTCGAAAAATACTTGTCAGAAAGAATGGCAATAAAACGGTTTGGTACTCCTGAAGAAATTAGTGAGTTTGTGGCCTTCCTAGTATCCGATAAAGCTTCTTTTGCAATTGGAACATCCGTATTGCTTGATGGTGGCCAAGGAAGAGTGTTTTTTGAGGGGTAAACCAGTGCTAAACAAAGATTTGCGAAAAAGAATTGTAGAGATAGTCACTAAAGCAAAAGAAGGGCATATCCCGAGTTCTTTTTCTATAGTAGATATTATCGACCATCTATACGGGCAAGTTCTACGCTTCGACGCAGCCGACCCTAATTGGTCAGAACGAGATATATTTGTACTATCAAAAGGACATGGATGTGCAGGTTTGTACGTTGTACTGGAAAAATACAAATTATTGAGCTCTGCCGATTTAGATAACTACTCGCAGCCCAGAGGGGTATTGGGTGGTCATCCAGATAGAACAAAAGTACCTTTTATCGAGGCTTCAACCGGCTCCCTTGGTCATGGATTTCCTTTCTCCGTAGGGATCGCTATCGGTAACAAAATTAAGCAGAAAAAATCCCGAGTTATCGCCTTGCTTGGTGACGGTGAATGTCATGAAGGAACTATATGGGAAGCTGCCCATGTCGCTGCGAATCGAGGCTTAGATAATTTGGTTGCGATTGTCGACTGGAATTTATCTGGTGCTCAATTGTGCCCTGTAGATGATCTTCCTGCAAAATGGGCAAGTTTTGGTTGGGAGGTTCATGTCTTTGATGGGCACAACCAAAATAGCATTAGCGATGCTTTTAAACGCATAGAACAAGCCAGCAAACCCATCGCATTAATTGGCAAAAATACCAAAGGGTACGGTGTGAAACTCGTGGAAGGACATGGTAGGTGGCATCATCGAATTCCCAACCAGCAGGAATTTGAGCAAATAATGGAAGCGCTAGAAGTATGAAAGGTTTAAGAGAGCAATTTGCCGACACTATGCTTGATATTGGTCGTCAAAACGATGACTTGGTGGTGATGGTTGGTGACATCAGCCATGGTATTTTACAACCCTTTGCGCAAGCCTGCCCTGGGCGATATTTTAATATTGGCATTTGTGAGCCAGCTATGGTTTCTATAGCGGCGGGTATGGCAAAACAGGGCTTAATTCCTGTGACTCATACAATAGCTCCATTTTTGATTGAGCGTTCATTTGAACAAATTAAGTTAGATTTTGGCTATCAAGGGTTTGCGGGTAATTTTATTTCAGTTGGAGGAGCATTCGACTATGCTCAACTTGGCTGTAGCCATCATTGTTATGCTGATGTATCGCTCATGTCCCATATTCCTAATAGTCAGGTGTTTTGTCCTGGTTCAGCAACAGAATTCGATGAGTTGTTTCGCGCCCAATACAATAGCGGAAAGATCAACTATTTTAAATTGACTGAAAACCCACATGGTGTTGAGTTCGAACAACCCATAGAGGCTGGTAAAATTATTCAAGTTACCGAAGGAAGCGATATCAGTGTTATCGTGTTGGGCCCGCAACTTAAAAACGCCATTGAAGCCACCAAAGAGCTTAGTGAAAAGCATGGTGTGAATGTGGATTTGTTGTATGTTCATAGCGTCAAGCCCTTTGACTCTGCCCGGGTTATTGACAGTCTTAGTAGAACGGGACGTGCCCTAGTAGTTGAAGAGCTTTCAGCGCAAGATGGGATATATAACTTAGTGATGCGGAGTTGGAATAGCAGGGATCGGGCTGACATACGACAACTGGCCATTGATGATTTTGTCCATGAGTATGGGGAGTATTCTACCTTATGCGAAGTGAGTGGGCTCACAGCGAGCAATATCGTTAAAACCGCAATCGAGACGTTAAGTAATGCGCAACGTTGATAAATGTAAAGTATGCCAAAGTGAGCAGTTAGATTCGCTATTAGAATTACCGGGTTTGCCATTATCTGAAACTTATGGGGTGTATGAACCTGATTTTAAAAACTTTGACCAAGGCATTGATATATGCGCTTGTTGTGGGCACGTGCAACTAGCCTTTCAGTTGCCCCCTAGTGTCCTTTACAATGAATCTGATTACAATTACTCGACGGCTAAATCCTCTTCAACAATCAAACGCTTCAATAGTTTCAGAGAGTTCATCGGACAAACCATGAGCCATCAAACTGAGTCGATCATTGATATTGGCGGTAATGATATAAGTTTATTGTCGTTGTTCGATGTTGAGCATAAATATTTAGTCGACCCTAGTGTTGCTAAGCATATTGACTATCAGGATGTTAAGACGATAAAGGGCTTTGTTGAGGATATCGATTTGGCGCAAATATCGCCGCAGGTAGTCGTCTGCTCTCATGCTTTGGAGCACATCGCTGAGCCACGTAAATTTATCCAAACTCTGTTAGATAAATGTGACGAAAATACGTTGTTTTATTTTGAGGTTCCTTGTTTTGAAAAACAGATAGCGGCGCTTCGATTTGACGCTTTCTTTCATCAGCATTTTCATTATTTCCATCCTACATCTATCCATAAGTTAGTAGATAGTTGTGATGGAGAACTGATTTCTATTCAATATAATGCCTATCCAACATGCGGCGGTGCGGTAATGTTTGCTTTTAAAAGAAGGTTAAAGGGCACCAAAGCCTCGGTACCATTAGAATATCCTATTCAAAGCGTTGCGAGCTTGAAGCAGGCGTTTCACGCTAACTATGCGACGTTTAAGAAGCAAAATATTCAAATCTCCAAATGGCTAACACAACACTCAAAAGTATATGGCTATGGTGCAAGTTTATTATTGCCAGTCATCCTTTATCATATTGGTGAAGCAGCGAAAAAAATCACACTTGTATTTGATGACGATCAGTCCAAAACTGGATTTACCTATAAAAACATACAGGATTTGAAAGTTGATACACCATCGGGTTATCAGATTTCCGAGCTTGATGGCATACTGATTACGTCATACGAAAACATACCAATATTGGACCATATGATTAAAAAGCGCTTCGTCGCCGAACGCTTTGAGGGTTTTACTATATGAACATATTCGCTTCTTTGTTTGAAATGCTTAAAGAAACTAAAAGTTTTCATGCTCATTCTAAACACTTTCATGCATTTAGTAGTGAAGTCTGTACCAAGTTGATCGAACAGAGCGGATTTTCTTCCAATGAAGAGGTTGCAGTTGATTTTGGTCCCTTTGGACATATTGTTTTTCCATATTATTCAATGGGAAATATAGATTCATTGAAGTTGTTTGGGCTTGATGAACTGATACTATTCTCTTTTTATCATGCCAATCAATGTCGCTACAAACGCACTGCAGATATGGGCGCAAATATAGGTTTGCACAGTATATTGATGTCTCGATTGGGCTGGCATGTGACCGCATTTGAGCCAGATCCAATACATGTAGCCAAAATAAAGCAACATGCTGAACTTAATTCTATTTCAACTATTAATATTAGAGAAAATGCGGTCTCCAATGAATCTGGAACTTTAGTTTTTACGCGGCTCAAAGGTAATCGAACAGGAAGTCATCTTAAGGGTAAAAAGAGCAACGTATATGGGGATATCGATGAATTTGAGGTTCAATGCGTTGCACTGACGGATGTGATGGCTGAGTTTGATTTTATTAAAATGGACATTGAAGGCGCAGAAGTAGACGCTATTTGTTCAACCTCAAAGCAACATTGGCAAAATACCGACATGATGCTGGAAGTGGGTAGTGAAGAAAATGCATGCCGAATTCTGAAGCATATTCACGAACTTGAATTGCATGCATATAGTCAGAAAATGGGTTGGAGAAAAGTTGAAAATATTAACCATATGCCGTTTGGTTATAAAGAAGGAAGTTTATTTATCTCTGCGCAAGCTCAATTAGTCTGGGATATATAGAGGCCTTACGTTGGAGCACAACAAAGTTGTTGGAGTCTGGGACTTTGATTCAGTTGATAGTCGAATAGGCAGTTTATATATATTTATACATGAGCTGGAATATTATCACAGAGATATTCGAACAATCGCGGTCAAAAATTACCGCCCCGCTTATGAACCTATGCTGAATATTTTAAAGCGCTTTTCATCCCACAATATCGCCATCGATAGTGAGCGGGTTGAGTCAGGATTAATTCATGACTTGATTGAGCCCGAAAGGACGAGTAGGCGAGGAAGTACTCGCTGGATTGCTGATTTACTTGGGGAGTTTGGAGGGCGATACCCCCATTCAAACAAGAGGTTATTATTAAAAGATAAGCCAGAAAAAATTATAATTAGTGTTCATCTTAAAAATAACCAAACAGACCCTCAAAGTAATGCTAATCAGCAAAATTGGCATAGCTTTTTTAGCCGATGGTGCGAAACATCTCCTGAAGTGAATTTTATTTTAGTCGGTGATGACTCGATCGAGCACAGGATTTTGTCTCTAAGCAACGTGCACGCTTTTGAGGGGCAATTGGCAGACTACTTCTCCGTAGTGTGTGAAAGCGACTGTTTCATCGGAATGTCCAGTGCATTCTGTGCAGCTGCTATATTGGGCGGTAAACCATATCGCATTTGGAAGCATGTAGGTCACCATACAAGAGAAATGGCGCTGGAGTTAGACCAGCAAAAGCAATTTCCCTTTCGATGCAAAAATCAAAAGCTACTAACTGCTACAGATACCCTAGAATCCGTCAACCAAGAGTGCAGAGAAATGTTGCAAGAAATGGGATTATAAAAAATGCCTAATACTCAATTATTAAAACATAAGGTTGCTTTGGTTACGGGCGGGAGTAGTGGTATTGGAGCCGAAATATGCAAACAACTAAATCTTGCTGGCGCTAAAGTTATTATAGTCGACCTAAATAAGCCCCAAAATTTCGATGGGAAAGAAGTGAGTTGGATTAATTGCGATTTAACAGATGAGATAGCGTTACAAAACTTAATTCCTCAGCAGTTGAAGGCTCATACTAGTATTGATATCCTGATTAATACTGCTCGAGGACCGCGGGGTAATAAACCTTTAGTCGAATCATCAACTTCGTTTCAGCATGCTCTAGATGTCGGTCTTAAAGCTCCTCTGCTATTGTCTCAGTCTTTTATTCAACACGTTGCAAATAAGTCAGAAGAGAAAGCAATTGTGAACATTTCTTCTATCTGCGCACAACAGATATCCAAAGAAAGTGCGGCATATCACCTAGCGAAAGCCGGTTTGGATTCACTTACTCGTTATCTAGCTGTTCATGCAGGAGAACAAGGCGTTAGAGTAAATGGGGTTGCACCTGGCTTTATTGTAGCTGATCAGCACCTTGAGCGATTTCACAGCCAAGATAACTTAGAATATCGAAAAAGAGCCGAGCACGCGCATCCGCTCAAAAAGGTTGGGGTGGATATAGACGTTGCAAACGCTGTTATATTTTTATGCTCCCCGATGTCGAGTTTTATTACAGGACAAACCATCGTAGTCGATGGTGGGCTGGGGCTGCGTGATGGTTGGCATCAACTCAATTATCTTGCGAATAATAGAAAGGGTGACTAATGTTAGCAGCACAAAAATGGGCACTAATAACGGGGGCAAGTGAAGGGATAGGAAAGCAATGCGCAATCGCTTTGGCCTCAAGCGGTTTTTCACTGCTGTTGGTCGCCCGGCGTCAAGACAAACTTGAGCGTTTAGCAAAAAATATTATTGATGAATATTCAGTAGAGTGTGAATTTCTGAGTTGCGATCTCACTGAGGTAGCTAGTATCGATCGAATATATGATTGGCTTAATCATTCTCAACGGTCAATCCAAGTCCTGCTGAATAATGCTGGTGGGGCTAAAAAAAATGCGCCCTTACACAAATTAGACAGAGACGATTGGCAGCATGCATTTGTACTCAACCTTTTTTCAATTGTTGATTTGACTAACAAGATACTGCCGCTAATTGATAAGCAAGGGAGAGGGCGGATTATTAATATCTCCAGTATTAATGCGAACTCTCCGGGATTTTTCAACCCGCATTATTCAGCTGCAAAAGCGGCGCTAAATAACTTTAGCAAACATTTATCTAAACAGCTTGCTAGTAGTCAGGTGACAGTTAATACCGTATCGCCTGGCATAATAGAAACTGAAGGCTGGCATGGACATATGCAAAAAGTGGCGTTGGATGTCAATTTGCCCGTAAAGCATGTAGTTGATGAAGCAAAAACCAACGCCAGTAAAAGGATTCCATTGGGACGTATGGGGACTGTCAACGATGTGGCATCCCTAGTTAACTTTTTGGCAAGTGAATCAGCTGGTTATATTACAGGTTCAGACTTCACAGTTGATGGTGGCAAAAGGCATGAAATGTAAGGTGCGTAAGTTGATATCCACTTCAATAGGTGATTGAGAAGGATTGGCAATCCGATATCAATTTTTATTCAATACTCTTTTAATTTCTTGCTGGGCGAGTGTATAACTCGAAGGCGTACCTATGTCACGGTGATAGGTCTGATTGACCCATCCAAAAATTTTTTCAAAATAGCTGGGCAATAATTCAGTGCTGATATCAGTGATCGCGCTACATTTAAGTGTTTCTATTACCTGTTTAGAAAAAATATAGACAGCACCATTAGCCAGATTCCCAGGTGGATTAGCGACTTTTTCATGCATGTTGGTTACTACGCCATGGGCATCTACTTCGACGATGCCGCATGACTGGGGTGTATCTGTGGCAAATAACATCATAGTGATTTCACATTCCTTCGGTCGATTTCTATGAGCAGCAATAAAATCGTCCATATCAAAGACCGATAAATTATCAGCATGGATCACCATCACGTCGTCTTCAGTTAGTTGTGAAACATTGCGTATAAGAGTGCCAGCAGTGCCTAAAAGATTGTCTTCGTGCCAACAATATAGGTTATCGAGATGGTTCCAATTCCTCACGATATGTCGCACTACTTTGTCTGCTAAGTAGTGCAGGTTAAGGTAAATTTGATTGACTGATTCGGCCGGAGCCAGCGCGTTAAGCCAAAAGTCGAGTAGCGGCACACCATTAATCGGGACTAGACATTTGGGGATGGTATTGGTAATCGGACGCAAACGAGTCCCCTCGCCAGCGGCTAATAATACTACTTTCATCCTAGCAAATTACTCATTTTTTCAAAAATTGCGGGCTTGGTAATTGGAATGTTACCGCGCACGTTTACCTGTATGGAGGAGCTCACACTGCCTACAAATGCTGCTTGCCAAATACTCGCTCCTGATGCGAGCATTAAAGCTGTAGTGACGAACATAGCGTCTCCTGCTCCGGCGGTATCAATAGCGCTGTCGGCTAAAGCAGGAAGATTATCGGTATCTAGTATTCCTTGGGAATTCAAATGACGAATTAATATCCCTTCTGCACCTAATGTAACAATCACATTTTGTGCGCTGAGCTTTTCGGCTAAATCTTTTGATACTTGAATTAAGCCATTTGAATCATCTTGAGTGGTTTGTCTGGCTTCCACTTCTGTGGGAGTGGTTAACAATAGATCACTGAATTTGGCTAAATCCCCTACCTGTGATGAGGTTTGACTATCAGCAACCATCGGAATCTTATGCTCTTTGCATATTTGACTGATTTTCTTGACGAGTTTAGGGCATAACAGGCCCATATTGAAATCGGCAAATATAACGAGATCGAATTGGGCCACCCGACGGCTAAATTTTTCGACAAATTTGGTGATAAGTGGAGCATCAATATCATGTCGGCGGTAGCTATTGACCCGTAATAAGGTTTTATCTTTGGCACGATAGCGCAATTTATGGGTTGTAGGACGCGATGTATCTTGTTCAATTATAGCGTTAATACCGTATTCATCTAATTTGCTGCGGGCGAAATCCGCATGTTTATCTTTGCCGGTCAAACTGAAGAATGTTACATCAGCGCCTAAACTAGATGCATGTCCGGCTACAATTCCTGCTCCACCCAAGTACTGAAAAGATTCCAGTGGGCTGACCGCAATAGTCGGATCTTCTTGCGACATTCCTATAGCGAGACACTCTTGGTACTCATCAACGATAATGTCACCTAACACGGCAATTTTTAGTTGGCTAAAAGAGTCAATGAATCGGCTGAGAGTATCTCGATTTAAGTCGTAACGTTCATGGAATTTCTGTAACTTTTGCGATAATTTACTGTTTTCGGAAATTTGTTGCTGGAGCAATTCTCGGCTAGAAAACAACTTTTCCCCAGAGCTAAAAATAAGCTTGCCACCATAGGCTTCAACAATATCTTTTTCTGGATTATCTGAATCAGCAAACTCTTTTCCTTTCACTAACACATCAGGTTGCAATTGTGCAATTACATCCAGTCTATCGCCATTGACGACTATTACTTCATCAACAAAATTTAACGCCTGCAGGGCTAGGCTGCGCTCGTCATTTTCAAAATAGGCACTTATAGAGTCATGTTTATCATACAACCCTACTACTAGAACTTCAGCTTGTTCTGCAGCGAACAGCAAAAAGCGCAAGTGACCTGGGTGAATGATATTAAAATTACCCGATACAAAGCTAATGCGCTTGCCTTGTTCTTTCAGGAATTTTATACGAGCAATAGATGCAAGCTTTTGATTCATAGGGTTGACTCCATTGCAACAATCGCTCTAAGGACCTTCTGAGCCGTTAAATCAGCCATAGCCTGATTAATGTCTTGTAAGTGATAAGTATTAGAAACTAATTCTTTCAGTGAATCATGATTACGCTGCTGTGCTACTTGTTGAACGAATATTTCAGGATCGGTTTGCCCGCCCCAAGAGCCTTCTATTTTTTTGCCGCATATTAAATCATAGGGATCTAAACATATTTTATCGCCATGTTTTGGGTGTGAAGCAAAGATACATTTGCCAGTGTTTTTATTTATCACAGAAAAAGCTTGTTCTATTGTGCTGCACGTTCCAGCGGCTTCAATAATGAAATCAAGCAACTTCCCGGAAGTCTGCTCAGCGATTATTCGACTAGCATCTTGTGCCATAGGATTGATGCAAACATGGGCCCCTAACTTTCTAGCGAGCTTAAGTTTGTCTTCATTTGTATCGATGGCTACGACAAGTTTTGCTTGACAATTAACCGCTGCAATCAATGCAGACATGCCTATACCACCCAATCCAAAGACACCAATACTATGCTCAGGTTGGCAATTAATTTGATTGTTAACCATGCCCATGCCAGTCGGTAATGCACAGCCAAGCAGAACGCCTTCTCGCAAACTAATATTGTCTGGAAGTAGGTAACAGCGATTTTCAGAAACCACACTCAACTGACTAAATGTGGTCACTGCACCAGCATTAATTTTCCCTATTGGTGATTGATAGACAGTACCTCCGGCGTCGATGCCTGTTCCCTTCAGCCAGCCTAAGATAACTTTATCACCGGCTTTAATCTTAGTCGTTTCTGGGCCAACATCTAAGACTTCAGCAGTGGCTTCATGACCTAGCATATGAGGTAAGTATCGATCTTGACCTCGGGCTCCTGAAGCTTCCATTAGCTGGCTATGACATACACCTGAATAGATGATTTTAACTAAAACCTGTCCTACTTTTAAAACAGGGACTTGGATCGCATCTATTAACTCGAGTGGATTACCGATTTTAGTCAGAACAGCGGCTGAAAATTTCATCATTACTCACATAGATTAAGGTCACATAACACCATACTAAATATTATCGACAAAATCATCTGAAGCTTAAGTGATTAACCCTTTGATTGGTTGTTTGAAAGTTATATAGTTGGTTAAGTTGATAGGGTATTCTAGCGAATTAACCTATCAAGAAATCCAATTACCCATTGCTGTACTACTGGATGGTATTTAAGCTATGTATTTGAATGGTACTTAAAGTATGTATTTGTATACATAGGTGTTGTTAGCTGTGCTTACTTTTTAAGCTAAGTTTTGCTATACTTTTAGTTACTTAACAGGGGAAATATATGATTAACCTTGATACCAGCAACAATAGTTCGCTGTTACAGCAAGTTCAAAAGAAGCAGGATAGTCTGCTAGAGAAGCTAGCTTCTGGCAAGCGCGTAAATTCGGCTGCCGATGATTCCTCTGCGCAGCAAATTATTGATCGATTGACCTCTCAAGTCGAAGGTAACCGACAGGCCATATCCAATGCCTATGACGGTGTGTCCTTGACACAAGTCGCTGAAGGCGGGCTTTCTGGGATAAATAATGATGTAAACCGTATCCGCGAACTGTCGGTACAAGCGGGCAACGGTATTCTAACGTCTGCAGACAGACGTGCACTGCAATCTGAAATATCTCAATTGCAAGAAAATATCGGCCAAACTATCGAGCAAACCAATTTTGCTGGTCAGCCTTTATTGAGTCAACAAGGTAGCATCGATTTTCAAGTTGGTGCCAATCCAGGACAACAAATAGGGGTTAATACCCAAGACCTCGCAGCCCAGTTAGAAGGTGTGCTGAACCTTGATGTATCTACCACCCAAGGCGCTGAAGAAGCCCTTGAAATTGCCGACAACGCGCAGCAACTAGTCGGTGAGACTCGTGCTGAGCTAGGCGCGACACAAAATCAATTTGAAAGTGCCGCTCGAAACTTAAGTCAGGCAGACACCAATTTGTCTGCAGCCCGTAGTCGTTTGCAAGACACTGATTTTGCCCAGGCGACTAGTGATAGTATCGCTACAGGTATTCAAGGTCAGGCTGCATTAACTGTTCAAGCTCAAGCAAATCAGCAACAAGGTCAAGTTCTTTCCCTACTGAGTTAACAAATTTTTCGTCGGCTTCGCAAATAAAAGCAGCTTCGGTTGCTTTTATTTTGTGCAGTTGACTGATATTTATCGCTAAAGCCTATGATTGTTTGTTGCTATCCGGCAACGAATGTTTAAAATCAGTGTGTGTATAAAATAAATAATAAATAATCTTGGGGAAAAGATGAGCACAATTCTGATTATCAGCGAGCAGACCACGCGCGCGTATAATCTCAAGACAATCTTGTCTTTTCTAGGTGAACAGTGCACTGCTGTTGGCTTTTCTCAAGCACTCACTGCATTAAAGGCGCAAGCCAGCTATGATGCGGTGATCATCGATATTGAGTCCTCCGAGTTGGCTGATGATGTGGTTAGTAAGTTTCCCGCTCAGCCTTTTATTGCAATCGGTAATTCAGATACAACCTTGGAGTTTCGCAGTAATATTGTCGGACAATTAGCTGAGCCTGTGGTGTATCCAGTGATGACCCAGATGCTTCATCGTTGTCAAGAATATGTCCGAAAACGCCCTTCCAATCATAATGTCTCAAGTAAAACTAAGCTTTTTCGTAGTTTAGTCGGAAAAAGTGATGAAATTCAGAATGTTAGGCATTTGATAGAACAAGTTTCTAGTTCAGATGCAAACGTTTTGGTGTTAGGCGAGTCCGGCACAGGTAAAGAAGTGATAGCGCGCAACCTGCACTTCTTGTCTGAGCGTCGTGACGGCCCGTTTATTCCGGTTAATTGTGGGGCTATCCCAGCAGAATTATTGGAAAGTGAGCTTTTTGGCCATGAGAAAGGCGCCTTCACCGGTGCGATTAATTCTCGTAAAGGCCGCTTCGAATTAGCTGAGAATGGCACGCTGTTTTTAGACGAAATCGGTGATATGCCCCTGCAAATGCAAGTTAAAATGCTGCGGGTGTTACAAGAAAGATTATATGAGCGAGTGGGCGGTACTAAGCCGATTAAGTGTAATGTGAGAATTGTGGCTGCGACTCATCGTGAATTAGAAGTGATGATTACGGAAGGGTCTTTTCGAGAAGACTTGTATTATCGCCTGAATGTTTTTCCTATTGAGAGTCCGGCGCTTAGAGAGCGCAAAGAAGACATTCCGCTGTTGTTACAAGAATTAGTCTCACGCTTTGAACGCGAAAGTGATATAACAATTCGATTTACTGAAAATGCGATTAATTCTTTGGTAGAACATCAGTGGCCTGGCAATGTTCGCGAATTGTCCAATTTAGTCGAACGTTTGCTGATCCTGTTTCCAAACCAAGTAGTAGACGTTAAAGATTTACCGCATAAATATCAATATACCAACGGCGATAACTTTGAACCAGATTATCCTGAAGAGCTGCTCGAACGGGAAGCCCTTATCGCTATGTTTGCCGATGCTTCGAACGAAGAGTCGGAAGCAACTGACAGCGGCGCAGATCCAGCCAATTTTATGCCTAGCGAATTTACCTTGAACTCAGAGCTTCCATCCGATGGGATCAATTTAAAAGAGTATCTGTCGGATCTAGAAATCAACCTGATTAATCAAGCATTGGATCAACAAGATGGTGTAGTCGCCAGAGCAGCTGAAGCCCTTGGGATGCGACGTACCACCTTGGTTGAAAAAATGCGTAAATACAATATTACCCGAGACTAAAACGCCTCGCCGTCATTTTGTTGACGGCACTATTTGCCATTACCATCCCGTTAACGTATTGATTTTTAATATAAAATACTTGGCATGCGATATGCTATTCCCTCACTAGATTGATTTTTAGTATTTTTTGACGTGAGGAAAGTATGGCGCTTGGTAATGCATTACGTGAGTCATTTAACAATATCCTTGTTAGCGCTGATTTTAGCAGCGTAGAGGCCACAGATACCCGCGGATCCGATACTAAAAATGTATCTTTGCGAGAGTTTGAACAATTGCAAACTCAGGCAACCCGCTTAGAGCATTTGTTGCAAGTGATGCCAGCCGGTGTGGTAGTGGTGAATGGACGAGGTATTGTCAAACAAGCCAACGCCGTTGCCAAAGATTTACTCGGTGAGCCACTGGAAGGTCAGAAATGGCGAATGATCATCAGTCGTTCCTTTAAGCCGCAGGCGGATGATGGTCATGAAGTGTCTTTGCACGATGGCCGGAAAGTAAAGCTTTCCATTACGCCTTTAACACAAGAGCCTGGCCAATTAATTGTGCTAACGGATCTTACCGAAACACGACAATTGCAGCAACGAATCGGACATATGCAGCGTTTATCTTCTTTGGGTAAAACCGTCGCATCTATTGTCCACCAAATTCGAACGCCTTTATCGGCAGCATTGTTATATGCGTCCAATTTAGCTAGTAATAAGTTAACCGACGCCGCCAGAACACGCTTCAGTGAAAAGTTGATCCTAAGACTAAAAGATTTGGAGTCACAGGTTAATGACATGCTGTTGTTTGCTAAAAGCGGCGAACAACAAGTGGTGCAGAGTTTAGACATTGACACTTTGTTTAACGACGTATATCAAGCATCAGAAAACATGTTAAGCCAATCCAATGCAACGTTAAGCATAAAAACCTCACAAAATTCTGGCCGCATATTAGGCAATAAACCGGCCTTGGTCGGGGCAATACAGAATTTAATCCATAACGGAATACAAGTGCAAAAAGACGCACCACATATTCAATTACGTGCCTACAGTGAAGCTCAGTCAGTATTTATCGAAGTGGTGGATCATGGTCCAGGCGTCGAACCCGACAATATGCCGCATATTTTCGAACCCTTTTTCACCTCAAAAAGTCATGGTACTGGGCTGGGACTTGCGGTGGTTGCGACCGTTGCTAAATCACATGGCGGCACTGTCAGTGTTCACAACTGTGCTAGCAAAGGGGCGTGCTTCACCATGCAACTGCCGATGCATATAGACAATCAGGCTGTTCAAGCCCAATCCTCAATACAATCTTTAGGAGAGCAATTGTGAGTCAAACTACAATATTAATTGTTGAAGATGATGCCGGCCTCAGAGAAGCGTTAGTCGATACACTTTTGCTAGGTGGTTATGCTGTTATTGAGGCCGATAGTGCTGAACAGGCCATGATCAAACTAGGTACACAGCAGGTCGATCTTGTTGTCAGCGATATTCAAATGGGTGATATGAACGGCTTAGCGCTGCTCAGAAGTATTAAGAATAAGTTTCCCAACATGCCTACTTTGCTGATGACAGCTTACGCCACCATTGACGATGCAGTTCAAGCGATGCGAGACGGTGCTACAGATTATTTATCTAAACCTTTCAGCCCTGAAGTACTATTAAATTTAGTTGGACGCTACGCCCCGGCTCAACAGGTTGAATCACGTAATCCAATTGCCGCGGATCCGGTCAGCCGTAAACTACTCGAATTGGCGAAAAAGGTAGCCACATCAGACGCTACTGTAATGGTGCTGGGCCCAAGTGGGTCAGGCAAGGAAGTATTAGCTCGCTATATACATGATCAATCCAATCGCAGCGAACAGCCCTTTATAGCGATTAATTGCGCCGCGATCCCCGAAAACATGTTAGAAGCGACCCTGTTCGGTTATGAAAAGGGTGCCTTTACTGGTGCGCTTCAAGCTTGCCCCGGCAAATTTGAACAAGCCCAAGGTGGTAGTATATTATTAGATGAAATTACCGAGATGGATTTAGCCTTACAAGCTAAGCTTCTTCGTGTATTACAAGAAAAAGAAGTGGAACGCTTAGGGGGACGTAAGACCATTGCCCTTAATGTGCGAGTCATCGCTACCAGTAACCGCGATTTACGTCAAACCGTTGAAAGTGGCAGTTTTCGAGAGGATCTATACTACCGACTCAATGTGTTTCCACTCATGTGGCATCCACTTGACAAGCGCGCTGGCGACATTGTGCCTCTAGCTGAGCATATGATAGAGCGCCACTTCTCTGGTGCGGGTAACCCGCCGGTATTGAGCGCATCAGCACGCAGTAAATTGATGCAACATAGCTGGCCTGGCAACGTGAGAGAGCTGGAAAATGTTATTCAACGGGCGCTGATCTTAACTGATGGCCAAAGTATAGAAGCCACAGATTTAATGATTGAAGTGGAATCTGGTCAGGCTCAAATGCACGATAGCCCAGGGCTGACAGAAATAGATGAAAGTAAGCTGGGAAGTGAGTTGCGCCAACAAGAACACCAGATTATTTTAGATACCTTGCAGTCGTGTAACGGACGTCGCAAAGATGTGGCGGAACGTCTGGGTATCAGCCCTCGCACGCTAAGATACAAACTGGCTAAAATGCGCGAAGTGGGTATCGAATTGCCCGCTTAAGTTGCCCATTGCCAATCCATATTGCCTAGAAGCCGCTCTTGCGGCTTTTTTGTTATTTAGCTTGCGTACCACAGCTACGCTAGTCAAATAAATGGCGTCCAATATAACTAACTGATTAATATAGATTATTAATATTTGGCACTCCACTTGCTTAGTCTCTTCAATAACACTAAACCTACAGCTAGTTGTTCGGTTATTTGACGTCTTAAGACTTTAACCAACTCAACTCGGAGAATCACATGGAAATTAAAGCACAATCTTTGTATCAAGAAATGCAAGCGATGGCTTCTGGTGCCAAAATGGAAATTGGACCATTAACCCCGCAAGCAGAATTCAATCCATCTTCGAAAAACTTTGCTGAAATGTTAGGTAGTGCAATCAATACCGTAAATGACATGCAACTTGATTCTAAAGATAAGCAAATCAAGTTTGAAATGGGTGATAAATCACTGAGTTTGGCAGATGTGATGATAGCGAAAGAAAAATCCGGTATTGCCTTTGAAGCCACCGTGCAGGTACGCAACAAAGTCATGGAAGCTTACAAGCAAATCATGAACATGCCAGTCTAATCAGTAAGAGGATAAAACGTGGCTGAGGCAACGAGTACAGATCTCGCAATTAGTGATAACGATGCCTACTCAGATTCTTCTGAGATGGAGCAAAAATCCGGTTTCATGGATGCGATAGGCAGTGCGGACCTGATGCGCCAATTAACCATAGTGGTTGCGTTGGTTATCTGTATTGCAATTGCAATATTTATTGTCCTTTGGGCACAAGAGCCAAATTATCGACCGCTGGGAAAAATGGAAACCCCTGAGCTGATCGAAACCCTTGATTATCTTGACGCTAATTATCCGGATTACAAATTAGAAGGCAGTGTGGTTTTTGTTAGAGAAAGCGACTATAAAACCATTAAACTAAATATGACTCGTCAGGGTCTGTCTACCTCATCTACCATCGAAGGCTCAGAAATTATCATGCAAGACATGGGTTTCGGAGTCAGCCAACGTGTGGAAAAAGAACGCTTAAAGCACGCCAGAGAACAACAAATAGCCCGAACCATTGAAGAAATCAATGGCATCAAGCGCGCTAAAGTACTGCTAGCCATGCCGGTTGAAAATGTATTTGCCCGCCGCGAGAAAAAAGCCAGCGCAACTATTGTCGTGACATCTGCGCGAGGCAGTTCAATTTCAGCCCGTGAGGTGGATGCCATAGTAGATATAGTAGCATCTGCCGTACAAGGGATGGAGCCAAATCGCGTGACGGTTACCGACAGCAATGGTCGCCTACTCAACTCTGGCTCTCAAGATGCCGCTTCCGCCCGTTCTCGTAAAGAATATGAAATGGAAAAACAGCGGGAGTCGGCCTATTTAGAAAAGATAGACTCCATATTGATTCCAGTGTTAGGACTGGGAAATTACACTGCACAGGCGGATGTGACTATGGATTTCACCGCGGTGGAACAAACTCAGCGTCGTTATAATCCTGATTTGCCCGCGGTGCGCAGTGAAATGTTAGTGGAAGAAAACAGTATAGGCGGTGTTATTGCGGGTATCCCCGGTGCACTTACCAATCAACCACCATTGGATTCAACCATTCCTGAACAAGCTGGTGGGGCGAGCAGCGCTGCGGCTTTACCGGGCAGAAATTCCAAAGAAGAGACGCGAAACTACGAGTTGGATACTACGATTAGTCATACCAAGCAGCAAACGGGGATCATAAAACGGTTAAGTGTGTCTGTGGCGGTCGATTATATTAATGCTACTGCTGAAGATGGCACAGTGACTACCAATCCCCGCGCTCAGCAAGAGCTGCTCAATATTCGTCGTTTACTCCAAGGTGGTATAGGTTTCGATGTGACCCGCGGTGATTCCTTGGAAGTAGTCAGTATCCCATTTAGCAAAGATGATGATTATGTACCAGTTGAAGTACCTTATTACAAAGAAGATTGGTTTGCACAGACGGTTAAAGTTGCTGCGGGTGCGTTGATCATAATTGTGTTAATATTTGCCTTAGTCAGACCTATGTTGGGTCGTCTGATAAACCCTCAAGATACAACGCAAGGTGATGACTTTGATGTAGACAGTGCACTAGATTTAGGTGATGAGACCATTAGCATGCTGTCCCAAGAGTTTGACGAAGGTCAAGTAGGATTTGCCGCTGACGGGTCGTTAATGTTGCCTGATCTACACAAAGATGAAGATGTGCTTAAAGCAGTAAGAGCATTGGTGGCGAATGAGCCAGAATTGTCTGCCCAAGTAGTCAAAGGTTGGCTACTACAAGACGAATAGGTTAAGTTATGGCTGATGAAATAGTTGAATCCAGTAGTTACGATGTCGGCAAACTTGAAGGCGTAGATAAAGCCGCCATCTTGTTGTTGAGCTTGTCTGAAGAAGATGCCGCCCAGATTTTAAAGCATCTTGAGCCTAAGCAAGTGCAGAAATTGGGTCAGGCAATGGCACAAATCGATGATATGACACAGCCCAAGATTACCTCTGTGCATAAACACTTCATTGAAGAAATTCAGAATTACAGCACCATAGGCTTCCAAAGCCAAGACTTCGTTAAGCGAGCACTAACCGCTGCGTTAGGTGAAGACAAAGCTGCTAATCTAATCGATCAGATATTGATGGGCAGTGGCGCTAAGGGCCTAGATTCATTGAAATGGATGGATTCCAAACAAGTTGCCAGTATCATTCGAAATGAACACCCGCAGATCCAAACTATCGTTATGTCTTACCTAGATGCTGAACAATCCGCTGAAATCCTGTCACAGTTCCCAGAGAAAGTACGCTTAGACTTGATGATGCGCGTGGCGAACTTGGAAGAAGTTCAGCCTGCTGCATTACAAGAATTGAATGAAATTATGGAGAAACAGTTTGCCGGTCAAGCGGGTACCCAAGCAGCTAAAATGGGCGGCTTGAAATCAGCTGCAGATATTATGAACTACCTCGATACGAATATCGAAGGTCAGTTGATGGATGCTATCCGTGAGCAAGACGAAGAAATGAGCCAGCAAATTCAAGATCTTATGTTCGTATTTGATAACTTGGCTGACGTGGATGACAGAGCGATTCAAGCTATCTTGCGTGAAGTGCAACAAGACTCTCTACTTAAAGCGATTAAAGGTGCTGACGAAGAGCTCAAAAATAAAATCACTAAGAACATGTCTAAGCGAGCCGCTGAGATGCTTATTGACGATCTTGAAGCCCTTGGGCCGGTGCGCATTAGTGAAGTGGAAACGGCCCAAAAAGAAATCTTATCGGTGGCACGACGTTTGGCTGACTCTGGCGAGATCATGCTCGGCGGCGGCGGCGGCGAAGAGTTCTTATAATGGTATCCCATCAGCATAAATCGACCCAAGGGTTGTCAGGACTATGAGCATTGAGGGTGTGAACGACCAAGATCTGAGTGACGAAGAGATCTCTGCCTGGGAGCTTCCCTATATTGAAGCCTCCACACCAGATGACGATACAAAAACCAATGCATTCAATCGCCGCAGTAACTGGAAATATGAACCCCCAGAGCCTGAACAAGAAATTTTACCCCCCACGGCCGAAGAATTAGCTCAGATAAGAGAGGCTGCTTATCAGGAAGGTTTTGAGCAAGGTAAGCAAGAGGGGCATGAAAAAGGTCTGGAAGAAGGCCTGCAGCAAGGATTGGAGGAAGGTAAAGAGAAAGGTTACACCGAAGGTCATGAACAAGGTCTCAGCGCTGGAGAAGAAGAGTTAAAACAACATATCGAATCATTGAGTGGGGTATTGGAACATCTACATGAACCCACAGCGTCGGTGGATCAACAACTTCAATCAGAATTGGTCAAGCTAGCCGTATCCCTTGCTAAGGCTGTTATTCGGGTAGAGGTTAACACCTCAACTGAAGTCATATCTCATGCTCTGGCTGAAGGCCTTAAAGTTTTGCCTATTCAAGAATCCAGTTATCAAATCTTGATGAATCCAGAAGATATCGCCCTTATAAAACAGAATTTTGATCAACAACATATAGACAAAAATAACTGGATATTTATTGACGCACCGAACATGTCTCGAGGCGGCTGTGATATTAGTACGCAAAATAATGCAGTAGATGTTTCAATTGAACGACGGATCAAAGATGTACTTGACCGATTTTTATTAGAACAAGGCCTGCAAGATATCGAAGCTGATTAGTTATGACGGAAACCCTGTTAAATAAAATAAAATCACTGCAGACCCAAGTACCCTCAGTACCTAGTATTGCATCGGGTAAATTGGTCCGTGGTATTGGTTTGACCTTAGAAGCGGTGGGATGCCAGATGCCGGTGGGTAGTCAGTGTTTGGTGCAAACCATTGACGGACAAATCGAAGCCGAAGTGGTGGGGTTTGCTGAAAATATAACTTACTTAATGCCTACCGAAGCGGTAAAGGGCATAGTGCCTGGTTCTCGAGTTCAACCATTGACCCGCGAGCAGGGACTGCCAGTAGGTATGTCTTTACTTGGTCGAGTGGTAGATGGCAATGGGCAACCTTTAGATGGTCTAGGCGCAATCAAAGCCGAAAAACGCGTTCCCTTAAGTCGCCCGCCGATGAATCCGTTATTACGTCGCCCGATCAACCAGCCATTAGATGTCGGTGTCCGTGCAATAAATTCAATGATCACCGTGGGCCTTGGTCAGCGTATGGGACTGTTTGCCGGCAGTGGTGTGGGTAAAAGTGTGCTCTTGGGTATGATGACTCGCGGCACCAGTGCAGATGCAGTGGTGGTTGGTCTCGTGGGCGAAAGGGGCCGAGAAGTAAAAGAGTTTATTCAAGATATACTCGGTGAAGAAGAACGAAAAAAATCAGTTGTGGTAGCGGCTCCCGCTGACACCTCGCCGTTGATGCGACTCAAAGGCTGTGAAACCGCCGTCACAATAGCCGAATATTTTCGCGATAAAGGCATGAATGTATTACTGTTGGTCGACTCCTTGACCCGCTATGCCATGGCGCAAAGGGAAATAGCCTTAGCGGTGGGTGAGCCCCCTGCGACTAAAGGTTATCCGCCTTCGGTATTTGCTAGATTACCTGCGCTGGTTGAACGTGCTGGTAACGGTATGGAAGGGCAGGGCTCAATAACTGCATTTTATACCGTGCTAACTGAAGGTGATGATCTCCAAGACCCAATTGCCGATTCAGCACGGGCCATTTTGGATGGCCATATTGTTTTGTCACGGAAAATGGCCGATTCAGGTCATTATCCAGCCATAGACGTGGAAGGCTCAATCAGTCGGGTTATGCCGATGGTGGTTAGTGACGAACATTTAAAAGCCAGCCGGCGCATCAAGCAGGTATATTCGAATTACCAACAAAATAAAGATTTAATCAATATAGGCGCCTATTCAAAGGGGACAGACCCCAGAGTTGATTTGGCGATTGCCGCAGAGCCTGCCATCAATGCGTTTTTACAACAGGGTATGAAGCAAATCTTGCCTTATGATGAAAGTCTCGAAGCTATGGTGACCTTGGCGAGAGGTCTAGGGAACGGCTAATGGCAGAAAAACAACTAGAGCTGGTTGCGCGCTGGGAGAGAGAAAAAGAAGACCGACTGGCGAGAGATTTTCAGTTAGCTCAGCAGCACGCGCAACTCAACAAGCAAAAGTTAGCTAGCCTGGAAAGTTATAAGCGGGACTATTTGAACCAAACCCAATCGGTATCTACTAAGCCGTTAGGGGTTCAGCAATTCACCCAACTGCACTCATTTATTGGCAAGCTAGACAAAGCTTGTCTACAGCAAATGCAAGTTCATAGGCAGTCTCTACTAGTGGCAGAGCAGCGAAAAGGGCAATGGTTAGAGCAACAGCGTAAACGTAAAGCGGTCGAAATGTTATTAGACAAAAAACGCCTAGAAAAACACTTAGCCGAAGATAGAATTGAGCAGCAATTGCTTGATGAGTTGTCGACCCAACGATATATCCGTAAGCAGTTTTCTGGTTAGTTTTGGTGTTTCTTTGCGGTGTTGGAACAGTCTTTGCTCTGTTCATCAATAATACTGTTAGAAACATTGATTTGAGCGCTGAAACAGTGCCAAAACGGGAATAAAAGATGCAAGATATTGCCACTACTAAATCAGAGTTTGCCGCTTTGCCGTCTAAGATTCAAACCTTTAGCGAGGACAATCGCAATGGAAATTTTGAATTTAGAGCCTTGTTGCAAGAAGTAAAGCCGCTTTATCATCAGCCGGTAGAGCCCAGAACTGAACAGGTAGAACGTGCTTCATCCCCAGAGCACATAGAGCGAAAAGTCAGTCGTCAAACTAGTCCAGCCCAGCCGCGCAATGTTGAACAGCATCGTCAACCAAGAGCGGGAGATGATAGTCGCCAAGGTGACACCCGCGACACAGACAACAAGACCGATAAATATAATGTCCGCGAAAATACGTCATCGACACTATCTGCAAGTGAGCAACAAAAAGCGGCGAATAAAGAACGTGCTGCTGATGCTGAAAGTACAGAGTATGAGCAAGTTAAGACCGCACATCAGTCCAATATAAAAGATCAGCCACAATCAGGCTCTGAGCGCTCAGCGTATGAAGCGGAGCAACACGCCGGGTCAGAAAAAACGAACAGCGATGAGATAATTAAACAGGGACTTGGTGAAGAGCAGCAACAAATCGCGCTAGCATCCCTTGTGCCAGACCCATTACACAATATTGCCCAGCAACAAGATACCTCTGATAAGCCTATTTCAACTGAGGGCGAATCAATTGACGGGCTTGTAGGTGAAGTAGCTGAGCCGGCGCAATTTTTTGATTGGTTGGGGCTGCTGGAAAAAAGTAAGAGTACTGAACTTGCACAAAGTATCAGTCATGCCCTTAACTCTGACCCTCAAGCCAAGGCTGATACAGACCTTAGCAATTTATTGGGCAAGCAAAGTGCTGACGGCGCAGTAAATGGTGTTGACCTGTCTTTGCGCAACAGTTTAAATGTAAGCTCTGAGCTAGGCGCTGCGAATACTTCTGCTAGCGCTGGTGACGAAACAAATCTTGTTATTGAACAACATAATGTCACTCTACCGGTCGCCGGTACAGACAATTTGAGCCCTTTAGAACAGCTACTTGGAATGCTAGAGAAAATCCAGCCAGTGGCTGTTCAAGACAGCCAAGGCGAGGCTGGCGGGCTAGCACTAGAAGGTCAGATGGATGATTTGCAAGTCGCTTTGCAAAAGCTGTTGGATGCATTGGCGGGCGAGGGTAGTCAAGGGGGACTAGATAATCAAACTCAAATCGACTCATCGATAATATCAACTCCAACTGATTTATTGGGCAATAAGCCCACGGCTTTGACCACTGAGAATACTAACCAAGCATCCACTTCAAGTGAACCCTCTGAGTACAATGCAAACTTGGCGCTGATAGCAAATTTATTGCGCGCCGAGCAGGGCCGCAACCTTGAAGAATCAAAACCACAACATACTGAGCAAGTGAATACGGCCACTCTCGCTGATTTAGGGGCTAAGCAAGCAAGAACCGATGCGGCCGCTAAACAAGCTAGCACAGTTACATCCGCCGACCCAGATCTGGTCAGAATGTTAGAGTTTCCTGCTGAAAAGTTAGATATTGCGATTAATAATCTTGCCCAGCGTTTAGGTTTGGGCGACGAGACAGCAGCGCCCCAAAATAGTCAGTTTGTTGCAGCAATTAAATCTGGCTTGGAAGAATTCAAAGCACAGTTGAAGCAAGGTCATCAGCCAGCAATTGATTTTAACGCCCTTGTTGCTCAAACCATGGAAAAGGTATCTGTAGCAGATATCAATATGGAAAAGTTAGGAGCGACGTTAAATCGGTTCAATCAAACCCTTGAAATCACCTCTCAACTTAGCGCTAAATCTGATGTAAGTCATTTGCTAACAATGATTGAGAAAACTAGCGCAAGAGAGAGTCAAAGCCAGTCGGTGTTGCTTTCAAACAAGCAAAGCCAGCAACAAGTAGCCCAATTTGATAAGGCGGTAAATATAACCCGCAATGAAGGGTTACAACAAATGACAGAAAAAGTCCGCTGGATGGTATCGCAAAATAATTTGCAGGCAGACATTCGTCTAGATCCACCTGATTTAGGTTCAATGAAAGTGCGGGTGAGTATGTCAGGCGATACAGCTACTGTGAATATTGTGGTGCAATCCCAACAGGCGCGAGATGTCCTAGACCAAGCTGCACCGCGTTTACGTGAGATGCTAGAGCAGCAAGGTATTGAACTTGGCCAATCTAGCGTGCAACAAGAGCAAAATGAAACAGCAGAGCAACAAGGTGATTCACAATTTGCTCAGTCATCTCAATCACCAGAAGATATGACAGTAGATGAAAGTCTAGTGGCGGAACAAAAAATCAACAATGGTCGTATCGGAGGGATAGATTATTTTGTTTAATCGGCATTAATCTGCAACTTATCTCAATCAGACGTTGCGATTTACTGACACAGGCAGATAATATCTAACCTGAACTTTATTACAGAGCGAATTATGGCTGAAGAAGAATTACAAATGGAAGAAGGTGGCAAGGGCAAGAAGATGATGATTATCATCATTGTTGCTGTCTTACTGATTGGCAGCGGAGCAGCGGCGTATTTCTTAATGGGTGGTGATGATGAGCCGGTTGCCGTTGAAACTGCTGAAATGCCAGAAGGTACAGGTGATGCGGCTCCTGCTGTTAGTGGTCCTAATAAAGGTACAGCGTTATACGTAGCAATGCCCAGACCATTCGTCTTTAACGTGCCTGGACAAGGTAAAGACCGTCTGGCGCAGATTAAAGTACAATTGATGGTACGTGGAACAGATAATGAAGAATTAGCCAAAATGCACGTACCCTTGATTGAAGGTACGTTATTAAGAGTTTTCAGTAGCGCCAATGCTGACGATTTAGTCACAGAGGCAGGCAAGGTGTCGTTACGTGACCAAGCGGCCCGTGAAGTACAAAAAGTGCTTAAAGAGACCATTGGCAACGAAGTGGTTGAGCAAGTGTTATTCACTGGGTTTGTGATGCAATAGTCGCAAATTACATAATGCAACATTCAAAGCGAGCAAAATAGTGAGCGATTTATTATCACAAGACGAAATTGATGCTTTATTACATGGCGTCGACGATGTTGAAGAGGACGATGGCGAGGCTCTTGAATCGGAAGGTTCAACCCTAGACTATGATTTCTCTTCGCAGGATCGTATTGTGCGTGGACGAATGCCTACGTTGGAAATCGTAAATGAACGTTTCGCCCGGCACATGCGCATTAGTTTATTCAATATGATGCGCCGTTCGGCAGAAGTTTCGATCAACGGTATTCAGATGATTAAGTTCGGCGAGTACATTCATACCCTGTTTGTGCCTACTAGCTTGAATATGGTGCGATTCAGACCACTAAAAGGGACTGGGTTGATCACCATGGAAGCGAGGTTGGTGTTTATTCTTGTTGATAACTTCTTTGGTGGGGATGGCCGTTACCATGCCAAAATTGAAGGACGGGAATTTACTCCGACGGAACGTCGTATAACCCAAATGCTGTTAAAGCTTATTTTTGAAGATTACAAAGAAGCTTGGGCTCCGGTTATGGATGTATCTTTTGAATATCTGGATTCGGAAGTCAATCCTGCCATGGCCAATATTGTCAGTCCGACAGAAGTGGTGGTAATAAGCTCATTCCATATTGAATTGGATGGCGGGGGGGGCGACTTTCATGTGTCGCTACCTTATTCGATGCTAGAGCCTATTCGCGAGCTGTTAGATGCCGGTGTACAAAGTGATAAAGAAGACACCGACTTGCGCTGGAGTAAGGCCTTAAGAGACGAAATTTTAGATGTCAATGTGGCGATATCAACCCATATGATGGATTTGGAAGTTACTCTCAAAGACATCATGGAATTCAAAAAGGGCGATATCATTCCGATTGAAATGCCCGATCACATTACGGTATTGATTGAAGAGTTGCCTACATTCAGAGCCAAATTAGGGCGCTCCAGAGACAATATGGCGCTTAAAATTACTGAAAAAATTCCAAGACCCACTTCAGTTAAATCTGAATTGCAGTTATTAACGAAAGGCGGACGTCGAATAGATAGTGACGCCGAGCTATCTGTTCTTGAAGATGATCTATGAGTCGTCTGCTAACTAAGGTGAAAAATTATGAGTGATAATGACGGAATGGACGATTGGGCCGCAGCGATGGCCGAGCAGGCTGACGAAGAAGCGGCAGCCGAAAACAAACCTGATATTGGGGCCAATGACCTTGATGTATCGGTGGCAGAGCTGGATGAGTTATCAGAAGATAAGCCTATTACCCAAGAAGAAAAGAAGAAACTCGATACCATATTAGACATACCTGTGACCATTTCTATGGAAGTGGGGCGTAGCCATATAAGTATCCGAAATTTACTGCAGTTGAACCAAGGTTCAGTGGTCGAATTAGACCGTGTCGCGGGCGAACCCCTCGATGTGTTAGTAAATGGCACGTTGATTGCTCATGGAGAAGTAGTAGTAGTCAACGACAAATTTGGTATTCGCTTAACAGATGTTATTAGTCAAATCGAGAGAATCAAAAAGCTCAGATAGAAAAAATCCAATTAAAACATGGGTTTGGACTACTCTTGGCCCATGTTTTTTTATCCCCTTTGGGGCCTTTGCAGAGGCCCAAAGCCTCTCTAATCCCACTTCTATAGCGTCAATATTCCTATCGCTTTTACTGGTTATAGCCATTGTATTTGCGTTGGCTTTGTTGATGCGTCGGTTTAATGTCACTGCCAGTGGTAATGGTCAACTCAAAGTTGTCGCCTCTATGGTGGCTGGCACCCGCGAGAGGGTGATGGTGATTGAAGTGGGCCAGGAACAACATTTAATTGGAGTAACTGCTACAAATATCAATCACTTAGCTAAACTAGATACGCCTTTGGATAGCCCTGAGAAATCCGCTACCGCCGTCAGTTTTAAAGACAAACTGACGGTTGCCTTGGCTGGAAAAATACAATCTGGAATGGCAACAGCCAAAGGGCAGTCCAATGTTTAGACTCCTGTGTATATTATTTGGTGTCACTTTATTGGCGCCCTCAGAGGTATTCGCCGCGCCTGGGCTGGATGCTTTGACGGTAACGACTAATCCCGACGGTTCGCAAGACTATACGATGACATTGCAAGTTCTGGCGATAATGACTGCGTTAAGTTTATTGCCTGCTTTCATCATGATGATGACATCGTTTACGCGGATTATTATTGTATTGTCTATTTTGCGCCAAGCTATAGGTTTGCAACAATCTCCATCAAACCAGATTTTGATCGGGGTGAGCTTGTTTTTGTCAATGTTCATTATGGCTCCGGTGTTTGAACAGATAAATGAAAATGCCCTTCAGCCTTATCTGAATGAAGAGATGACCTCGATAGAGGCCTACGAGCAAGCCAAACTGCCTATGCGTGCTTTTATGTTGTCCCAGACACGTATCAAAGATCTTGAGACCTTTGTGGAGCTAGGTGGCATGCAAGACCAATTCGACGAGCCGTCAGAAGTTCCTATGAATGTGCTTATTCCAGCTTTTGTAACCAGTGAATTAAAAACGGCTTTTCAGATTGGATTTATGCTGTTTATTCCCTTCTTGATTTTGGATCTGGTGGTGGCATCAATTTTGATGGCCATGGGTATGATGATGTTGTCGCCTATGATTGTATCCCTGCCTTTTAAGCTGATGCTATTTGTGCTGGTGGATGGTTGGAACCTAATCTTTGGCACCTTAGCCAATAGCTTTGGCTTAGGGTAGCGGAGAATAATATGTCACCGGAAATGTTCGTTGAAATACTCAAAGAAGCGCTACAAATGGTTATTTTGTTGGTATCGGCAATTATTTTACCGAGCCTGTTTGTGGGTTTGATTGTTGCGGTGTTCCAAGCTGCCACTTCAATTAATGAGCAAACTATGAGTTTCTTACCACGCTTGATCGTTACTTTGCTTGCGCTGAGTTGGGGCGGTCACTGGTTGGTACAAAAAATCATGGATTTCACCTTCACTATGGTGGAACGTATCCCTGAAGTAGTTGGCTAATCGATGGAATTTGCGGCCACCACTATTACTCAATTTATGGCTGACATGCTGTTACCTTTTATGCGTGTGTCAGGTCTATTTGCCGCTATGGTGGGACTGAGTGCAAAGTCGGTTCCCACCCCGATCCGCAGCTTACTAACCCTGTTTTTAACCTTGGTGATCATGCCAGTTGTTCCTCCTGTGAATATGGGAGAGATGTTGTCGGTGGGTACCTTTGTCTTGATCATTCAACAACTTATCATAGGTATCGCCATTGGTTTTATCTCCGCAATGGCGCTGGAAACCTTTGTGCTGGCAGGTCAGGTTGTCGCTATGCAAACAGGCTTGGGCTTTGCTTCTATTGTTGACCCCGTCAATGGCATTAATGTCCCAGCGGTAGGCCAATTTTATCTGATTTTAGCCACGCTACTTTTTTGGGGGCTTGACGGGCATCTAGCCATGATAAAAATGATCGTGTTGAGCTTTGAGGCTTTCCCTATTGGTGAAGCCTGGTTTCAGCCCGAGCAGTTTAAGGCGATAGCTCATTGGGGGGGGTGGATGTTTGTTGCTGCCGTGACACTTTCCCTTGCCCCAATTGTGTCCTTACTGATCGTCAACTTAGCCTTTGGGGTCATGACCAAAGCGGCGCCGCAGCTAAATATCTTCAGTATTGGATTTTCCATTGCACAAATCATGGGCCTGATCATTATTTGGTTAACTTTAGATAACTTTACCCATCACTTTGAAGTGCAGTGGGAGAGGGCGCAGTTATTAATGTGTGACTTGGTGCGCGTATGCGGCAACTACTAGGTGAATTAGATGGCTGATTCGAGCGAAAAAACAGAAGACCCCACCTCCAAAAAAACCGGCGACTCCCGAAAAAAGGGACAGATTGCCCGTTCAAAAGAGTTGTCAACCACCTTGGTATTGGTCGGCAGTGCTGCGGCCTTTATTCTCATGGGAGAGCAAATTGCCACCGCTATTTTCCAAGTTACCCAGCGCACTTTTACCTTGTCCCGTGACGAGACCTACGACTTTAATCACATGTTCCAAGCCTGGGGTTATGCTTTTGAAACCATCAGCGTGCCGGTACTAATCTATATGTTCATTGCCTTAGTGGCCGGTGTTTATGGCACCATCGCTTTAGGTGGATATAATTTCACGTGGCAGGGCGCGGCACCTAAAGCCAATAAACTCAATCCCTTGGCGGGCATTAAGCGCATGTTTGGCATGAATGGCTTGGTTGAACTACTTAAAGCCATCGCCAAATTTATTGTGGTGGCGTCTATGGCCTATGGTTCACTGCTTTTGTTTCAAGATGAAGCCCTACATTTGGACATGGAGCTTTACCCTAGAAACTTATTTCACGCCATGGAATTAATTTCTTGGGCATTTTTGATGTTGTGCTGTGCTCTGATCCCCATAGCCGCTTTTGATGTTCCTTATCAAAGCTGGAAACACAACAAAGAAATGAAAATGACCAAGCAAGAGGTCAAAGACGAACGTAAAAACTCTGAAGGTGATCCGCAAGTTAAAGGTCGCATCAGACGCTTACAATATCAGGCTGCGGCCAAACGAATGATGCAAGAGGTGCCCAAAGCCGATGTGGTGGTCACTAACCCTACTCACTATTCTGTGGCATTAAAGTACGACCCCAATGGCGAAACCGCGCCCATATTGGTGGCCAAAGGCAGTGATGAGTTAGCCATGCATATTCGTAAGATCGCCGGAGCCCATGGCGTACCTATTGTTTCTTCTCCCCCCTTAGCGCGGGCGATTTTCCATACCACGGAGGCGAACCGAGAAATCCCTGAGAAACTCTTTATGGCAGTGGCGCAGGTCCTAGCCTATGTTTATCAAGTTAAGGCATTTAAAAAGGGTAAAGGTAAGCGTCCACCGCCACTGCGTAAAGATTTGCCTATCCCAGAAGATATGCGTTATTAACGATCAAAAAGCTTTTTAAACAGTATTAGGTTATATCGGGCGTGTTTATCTCCTTTTGAGCATAAGGTTTAACTTTAAAATTGAGCAAGATAAATGTCGGTTAAATTTTATGTCGTAGAATTGACCAGTTGAGCGATTTTATTGAATCGCGTACAGCAAGAATAGATCCTGCACGCTCAAAACCCTTAATTACCTATCGTGTACTTTACTAACTAAGGTCTAATCAGTGCTGAAGTCTGCTCAGCAAGTTTCATTGTGTTGAATAGAGGGGGGCGTTATATTTATTGACAATTGTGCGCTGCAATGTGATGGTTTTTAACAATATTCCTTGCCTAACTCAACTGGAGAATCACCTTGAATCGCCTGCTCATACTATTCTGCATTATATTTTATACTGCCACCTCAGCTTTGGCTAAAACCGTTTTAATTGCTGATGCATATGTTGATGTTGTGTCCGGAGAAAGGGTCCAACAGGCTCGGATTGAAATAGAAAATGAACGAATTGTAAAGGTGCAAAGCACTTCTAACACCAGCATTGATGAAGGGGACACGCTGATTGATTTGCGCGGCTACACCTTGCTACCAGGCATGATTGATATGCACGTACATTTAACCTCTTCAGCAACGGAACATGGTCTTAGAGGCTTAGTAACATCGCAAACTAGGAAGGTATTGAGGGGCGTAAAGCACGCCGAACAAACTTTATTGGCGGGCGTGACTACAGTACGTAATTTAGGTGCCGCTGAATTTATAGATATTGCCTTAAGAGATGCTATCAAAGATGGCGATTTCATTGGGCCACGCATGTTTGTTTCTGGGCCCTCTTTGCAAATCACCGGGGGCCATGGTGACAATAATATTTTACCTCATGATATTCCGACTAGCACTCGCGGCCTGGTAGATGGGCCTTGGGCAGGGGTTAAGCAGGTGCGGGAAAATGTGAAATACACTGCTGATGTGATAAAGGTCAAAGCAACCGGTGGTGTTTTGTCTAAAGGTACTAAGGTTGGTGCGCCGGAATTGTCTTTGGAAGAAATGAGCGCGATTGTGACTGAGGCTCATCGAAGAGGCGTAACAGTGGCAGCGCATGCTCATGGTACCGAAGGTATATTTAACGCGATTAAAGCCGGTGTAGACTCCATTGAACATGCTAGCTTTATTGATGAGGAGGGTCTTAAGCTAGCCAAAGAAAAAGGCACTTATCTTTCCATGGATATTTATGTAACAGAGTACATTTTAGGCGAAGGAGAAGCCGCTGGCATCTCCCCAGAAAGCCTGGCAAAGGAGCGTTCGGTGGGCGGCATACAACGGGATAATTTTCGAAAAGCAGTAACAGCCGGTGTCAATATGGTGTTAGGCACCGATGCAGGGGTGTATCCCCACGGAGATAACTTAAAGCAGCTATCCAGAATGGTGACTTACGGTATGACGCCGATGCAAGCCTTACAGGCAGCTTCTATTAGTGGAGCTAAGTTACTGGGCCAAGAGCAAAATATCGGTTCTTTGAGGGTGGGGCGCTACGCTGATATTATTGCCGTTAAGGGCAACCCATTAGAAGATATTGCAATTTTAGAAAATGTAGATTTTGTTATGCAAGGTGGAGAAGTCGTAAAGCAATAGCTTAGCCTCGTAAAGGGAAGTTGCAGTACAGTGAATTCGAGTTTGGCAGACTTAGATCAAGCCGGATTGAGACTGCAATCAGAAAAAGAGTCTGTTAACCATCGGCTTAAACTCTCTTTGGGAGGCAGCAGGATCGCGCCTTGGGGACAACGTTTGCACAAGGCTTCTGTTTCCGGATGAAATAAGGTTGTCATGCCTGCAGCCAAGCCTGCTTTAGCGCCAGTGACACTATCCTCTATGACTAGGCATTGGTTAGGGGCGATTGAAAGGGCCGTAGCGGCGGCTAAATAACCTTCAGGGGCTGGTTTACCTTGGGCTACGTCATTGCGACTAACGGTGATGTGGAAATAATCATTCAGGTCGGTCACCTTGAGACTTAAATCTACTTCGTCACGGGTAGAATTGGAGACTAGCGCCATAGGAACACCTCTGGCTATCAACGTATCCAGAATAGTTTGGCGGTTTTTGAGGAGTTTAATATCTTTGCAATAGGTTAGGTAATATTTCCACTTTAAGCTGTTCCACTCATGCAGAGATAGATTAAGCCCAGTTACCTCACGCACCACCTGGTGGACTTCCACATAACTTGCACCTAACAGCCGGTCATGAATATTGGTTAGAACTGTGCTGCCAAGGGATGTCATCGCAGCGCTGAGAGCTTGTTGGTGAGCGGGTTCGCTGTCTATCAGCGTGCCGTCCATATCCCATAAAATAGCTTTTAATCTCATCTAGTCTCCATAATCTTTTCACGAGGGTAAATTAGGTGTTTTTTAATAAATCTTGGTCGGCCACTATCTGGTTTTTGATTTGAGGCGTTTTTGAGTTCAATCAATTTAGCATATCCCACACCGCTGCAGAATTTAAACGCAGTAGGCTTAGCTATTCTGAATCAGGGCGAATGATAATCTAACGCCACAGCTTAGGCTTAAGCTTGGAATAGCTGTTCACTTCTAAGATTACTTTAAACCTGTGAGGTTTAATTTAACTCCTAGGGGCAACATCACCCTACAACCTGGCGTTAATAGATGTAGTACCCCCTGACCTATTGTTACTTTGGATCCTCTGTGCCTAGGCTGCTTACATTATGCGGAAAACAACATATTTTGTTTTAGCTTATACTTGACCTGTTCAAGAGAGTGGCCTTTTTCACCTACCATGATGATGCTGGCATTGGTGGTATCGAACATCTGTCCGGCCATCTTGTTATCTGAAAAATTCTCTTGTAACTTGAAGTCTTCATCGTGTGGCACAACAAACACAGTAACCTTGTTGCCGCTGCCGTCTTCTAAAACCATATGATAGCTGCGAACATTATCAAAGGTACAGAAACCAGCAAAAAATATCCGTCCAACTTTGTGTTTAAATTCAGCCCCTAAACTGGCCAATTGTACATTTACTTTATCAACGCTTATGTCACCGTTTGCTCTCAACGGGTAGCCGTCAGCTTCATGGTAAACGTGTGCTAGTGCGTGTTCACCTAAATAAACACCACTTTGTTGTTGCCACACAGTGATGCTGATACCAATTGCGAAGGCAATAGAAGCGGCTATGGCCAAGTGGATCCGACTACGTTTCTTTTGCACGTTATGGCTTTCCAGCGCCTGCCGTAAAATTAATTTATGGGCTAACCCTTCAGGCACGTCAACCTTACTGGCTTGCAATATAGCCGCATCTAATCGATTGATCTCGTTCCAAAATTCTTGTTTTTTGGGATCATCCGCGATGGCTTGTTTAATCTCATCACTAGTTGAATTTGGCTCGGCATAAATGGTACGACGAAATTGTAAATCATCCATTATTATAACCTCTGCTGCTGTCTGCTTTTTCTAAAGCGTCTTTTAATTGATTGCGAGCTCTGAATAAACGGGTCATTACCGTATTCTTATTTAGATCGAGTTGCTCAGCTATCTCATCACCGGTATAGCCGAATAAAATTTGTAACATCAAGGGTTCACGATATTCTTCACTTAGATTAGCCATCAGGGCTCTGAGTTCTCGGTGTTCTATCTCTGTTTCATTAGAAAGACCTTCATCGACCAGAGATACATCATCCATGTCTACTAGATCGAATTGTTTACGTTCAAATCGACGTGCATTTTCTCGTCTCAAAATGGTTATTAACCATGACTTAGCGGCTTTTTCCTCTTTCAAAGAATCCAACGACTTCCATGCGCGAAGGAAGGTTTCCTGCACGATATCCTCAGCAATGGCTTTGTCTTTCACCAACCAATACGCGTAGCGAAAAATGTCACCGTGCAGCGCATGTACTAGCGCCTCATAGCGTTTTTGTTTATTTACCATGTCCTCAGAGACCGAGGCTTGGCTGGATTGCTTTCGCGAAAACATAAGACGGCTAGCCTTTTTTATATAAAACGATGATTTCAATGGCTTTTTAAAAAATCTATTACTCATCAAACTATCAGCAAGTCATATTAAAAAATCCGGTTAAAACCGGATTTTTTTAATACCTATAAATTAATTAAAGCCTACTTCTGGCTTTCAACCCAAGACTTTATTTTGTTTTCTAATATATTCAACGGCACTGGCCCATCTTTCAATACTTCATCATGGAAACCACGGATATCAAATTTATCACCCAATGCTTGCATGGCATATTCACGTAATTCCATAATTTTAAGCTTACCTATCATATAGGCCGTAGCTTGTCCCGGCATAGCAATATACCGCTCGATAGCTTTTACAGAATCATTTTCAGGGTTGGGTGTATTGTCTACCAAGTATTGAATTGCCTCTTCGCGGCTCCACTTTTTGGCGTGAATGCCGGTGTCAACCACTAGTCTGCACGCCCGCCATAGCTCCATTGCTAGGCGACCGAAGTCTGAATAAGGGTCTTTGTAAAAGCCCATGTCTTTGGCCAGCTCTTCACTGTACAAGCCCCAACCTTCGGTGTAAGCCGTAAAGGATACATACTTTTGAAATTCCGGGATCCCTTCTAGTTCTTGCGCAATGGCGCGCTGCATATGATGGCCTGGAATGCCTTCATGATACGCTAATGCTTCCATTTGGTAAGTGGGCATATCTTGCATAGCATAAAGGTTGGCGTAGTAAATACCTGGTCGAGTGCCGTCTTTTGATGGGCTCTGATAAAAGGCTTTTCCTGCAGATTTCTCGCGAAATTCTTCAACCCGCTTGACTATCATTCTAGCTTTGGGAGTGAGCCCGAAATACAGCGGTAATTTGGCTTCCATCTCATCTATCAATGCCTTGGCATCGTCCAGATAAGCTTGGCGACCTTCGTCGCTATTAGCATAATAAAACTGCTTGTCGGTACGCATAAATTCGAAGAATTCTTGCAGCGTCCCCTCAAAATTTACCTGTTGCATGATGTCTCGCATTAACGTATGAATACGATCTACATGCTTTAAGCCGATATCATGTACTTGTTGCGCGGTAAAATCTGTTGTGGAGAACCAAGCTAAACGGTTGTTATACCAGTCATCAGCTTGGGGCAAGCGCCAAACCCCATCTCCTTCGGGGGTCAATGTGCGCTGCAATTCAAGCTCGGCAATTAGGCTTTTATAAGCGGGTAGCACTGACTCTTGCAGTGCGTCTCTTGCGCTGCTGATCAGTCCGCTTTTTTCAGCATTAGACAGTTCTAATTTATCAACTTTGCTTTTGAAGTCTTGCCAAATTGTGGAATCAGTTGCCGATTCCTCAAACGGGTTGCCACTGATTACGTTTTGGGATGCCTGGATCATTTGATCATAAGACCATTTTGGCGGGAATACGCCCAATTTCTGACGGATCTTAAGTTGTTCAATGACTTGTTTAAATAACGGATCCACACCTTGTAGACGAGACACGTAATCTTCAGCGTCTTTAGTGGAATCGACAGAATGAATATTAATTAAAAAGCTCGGTACTACAGTATGGAATGCTCTGAATTGATGCATTATATAAGTATGGTGACGAAATTCGTCGTTGGCGATCCTGCGCTCAAGATCAACCTTGGCTATTTGGATACTCAATTTTTCTTGATCCGAGAGTTTTGATTGATCAAAACTGGCCAAGGTGGCTAGACGGGATTCGCGAATTTCCTGCTCTTCATCACTGCTGGTTTCACTGATATCGTCCCATTTATCATAATCCCATTTGTAACCAAGGTAGCTTTGGTACAGCGGAGAGCGCTTTAGATCTTGCTCGAAGGCGTCTGCAAAAAACGCAGCTAACCTTTGGGATTCTGTTTGATTATTTTGCTGGTTAGACGCTTCAGTTACCTGCTGTTGAGGGGTTTGGGTAACATTTTGCTCTTCTGATTTAGAACATCCCACCATTGCAAGCGCCATCATGCTAAGGGGGAATAGAACGGCAATTTTTTTCATAGTGTATTTTCCTAACGTAATAGCGAAAACTCTACCTACATAGTGTTGAGATCAGTAGAGTGGCTGCAAGGTGGCTTTATTATTTTTTTCCAATGCAGATTGTCGGACCCGCTGCAAAACTAGTAAAAGCTTATCACTTTTCCAGCGCTTGTCATCTTGGCTAAATTGATCCGCAAACATGGCGTTGATTTCGTGGTCTAGTTCCACGGATGAGATTCTTTGTTGACAAGCTGTCAATGAAGCACCCGGTGTATGCAATATATGGCTCAGCCAGTGCTGTAAGCTTGGGTATATCAGGTTACTTTGTTGAGTTTTTAAGGCCGTGGTCAAGTTGCTCCACAGCGCCTTTTCACTTTGTAGTGTCGGGCTCGTATTCGTTGGTGCAACGCTAATTTTCTTGCGACTCATAAACCATAACAGCAGGGTGGCAAGCCACACACCCAGTAGTATCCAGCTACTCAAGCTCCAAAACTTGGTCACTTCGACGGTTTCTACTTGGGCAGTAGGAGGTAGCTCTGGTTTATCAGTGGTCAGAGTATCTTGGTTACTTTGTGGGATAGGGCTTGGTGTAGCAGGATTCACAGCCGCGCCAGGGGTTACCACAATACTTCGCGCAGGCAGCGTTGCATATTCGGTCGTACCGGTTAGCACATTAAACCATGCAACACTTACTTCAGGGAGCACGTAGTTCCCTGCTTTGCTAGGAATGATAGCAATGTTTTCAACACGCTGAGCGACCAAATTACCATCTCGCACGACTGTAGTGGTAGCAGGTTGGTCGGGATAAACTTTAAAATCCGGTGGATAACGGCCAATAATTTCTGGCAGCTGTTCTTCAGCCACGCCTAATACAGATAAGGTCAAAGTTCGAGTAATCGGCTCGCCCGCTTTTATCTCAGCTAAATCAGGCTGCCATTCTTCGTTTAGTTGAACATATTCACTGGGTAGCCAATGTTCGGTCACGGTTGAGGGGATGGCTTTAACATCTAGGGTAATATCAGGCGTAACCCGATTAATAGGTTTCGTTTGGTTGAAGTAGCTAAAACTGTCGCGACTCTTATCAATCACTTCACCCTCAAACAAAGGCCCTTTAATGACTACTTGGCCACTGCTTTGGGGAATGATCCCATAGTTACGTTCAATGATTCGATAGCGCTGACCATCTACAATATCGGTATAATCGCGGTCTTTCCCCAAGGGGCGTATATTGGCATTTTGTAAAACAGGCTCCGCCATACTGCCTCGTTGCAAATCAATCGCAAGGTGAATTCGAACCGTATATTTAACTAACTGCTGCACGTATGGCTGTTTGACATCCACTTCGGCGGTAATGAATGCTTCTCGCGCTTTTGCTGGACTAGCCGCGGAAGTGGGTAATACTCTTATTTTAATTGGTTCAGAGCTTTGGCCGCCAACGGTGAACGCTGGGATATCAAGGACTCCTTCTGTACGGGGAATTAAGATAGTCGTCCAGGTGGTGGATCGCGTAGTATCAAAGTTGACCACCCGAGTTTGACTGCTAACAGAGGTTCGGCCTACTACAAAGTCATCATTGAGAATATCGGCATTAAAGGCATTTTGCTCAATGCTGCCCATGGCAGTTACGGTTAACACGATAGATTCGTCAGCCATTACTGGATTTTTATCAACCCGAGCACTGAGCGCGCTAACCTGCGCCGTGGCGCTTTGAATAAGCGCAGAGGTGATGATTAATGTCAACGAAAGACGCTGAAGAGTATTATAAAAAGAGTGTAGCATTACCAATTCCTCTTTGACTGGCTAGGGGAGCGATTGGCTCGACGTTGACGATTTTCTAACATCATTTTACGTTTTAATAAGAAAGCCGGGTCATCTGGTACACGATTCAACAGATTTTGCATTCGTTGCATTTGTTCTCTTTGCTCGTCGGTTAAAGGTTCCTCAGACTCTTGAGCCTGTTGCGCCTGGGCTTGTTGTTCTTGCTCTTCCTCTTCCTGCTGCTCATTCTGTGACTGCTCGTCTTGAGGTGTTTGCTCAGAAGGTTTGGGCTGGTCTTCAGACGCAGATTCTTGTTCATCTTGCTGTTGGCTATTTTGTTGACTGTCATTTTGCTGTGGGTCTGATTGTTGTTGTTGACTGTCATCTTGCTGCTGATCAGATTGTTGCTGTTGGTCCTGATCCTGTTGATCGCTTTGATCTTGATCCGAAGACTGATTTTCATCTGTTTGTTGATTTTGCTCAGATTGTTGTTGCTGCTGTTCCTGTTGTTGTTTGAGTTCTTCAATCAACGCCTTATTTTGTGCGGCATCACTGTGATTTGGTTGCTGATCTAGCACTTTGGAGTAGGCTTGCAGCGCTTGATCTAACTCGCCTAGCTGAGCTAATGCATTACCTTGGTTATACAAGGCTTCGACGCTGTCTGATTGGCGGAATGCGTCCAAGGCTCCGCTAAAATCACCACTGCGATATAATGCTCCACCTTTCCATATGGGATTATCAAATTGTGCAGCAGCGTCTTCGAATTCATCTTGTTGAAATGAAGATAAGCCTTTTTGATCATTGTTTTTAAATAACTCTTGGATATCAAATGCCAGAGCAGGGCGGGGCAACAACATTCCCCCAAATAGCGTTAACACCATAACTGTCAGATAACCCCGTCTAAAAGATAGAGCGGCGATGGGCAACAAAATGAGCAATAAATAGGGGCCTGCTTCATACCATTTATCGCCAAACTCATCTTTCGATTGCTGTTGGGAATCGGTTTCCGTTGCGGTCAAACTTTGTTCAGTTAAGCGTTTAATGTCGCTGTCATCGGCGCTGATATTGCTATATCGCCCGTTACTTTTGGTGGCCAAGCCGGCTAAAATCCCCTTGTCCATTTTAGGGATGACGATAGCGCCACGATTGTCTTTTAAAAAGTCGCCGTCGAGTAATTGAATCGGAGCACCCTCTTCAGTGCCGACGCCCAAAATTGAGACGCGATAGGGTAAGGCTGCGATGAACTTGTTCAGCTCGGCCAATTGGGCCATTTCTACTCCATCAGTGATCCAGAATATTTCACCATCCAAGAAACCTGCATTTTGTAATAAGCCAGCAGCCCGTTTTAGCCCCAAATAGGGTTCACTGCCCGCAACAGGCATAATTTCGGGAGACAAGCTTGGCAGCAGGGTTGTTAAATTTTGTGCATCGGAACTAAGAGGACTAATAGTAAATGCATCCCCGGCATAGGCGACTAAGCCTACATCCCCTTCAGCAATTTGGTTAATCAGATCTATGGCTTTGAATTTGGCTCTGGTCAATCTATCTGGCTTGATATCGGTGGAGCGCATCGACATCGACATATCCAATAAGACGACTTTGCCGCTATTCAATTGATAAACTGGCTGAGGAAGTTGTTGCCAGGTTGGACCGGCTAACGCCGTTATCGCCATTAACCCTGCAATTGCCATAAGCAGTAGCGAGAGACGCTGAGTCGGTTGACTTTTACTACCAACCAAATGCTGATACAAATGTGGCGCTAACACGCCTTGCCAACCAGATTGCTGGCGTTTTATTCGTCGACTTGCGAATAAAATAATCAGCAATGGAATAATACTCAAAAACCATTCTGGTCGTAAAAAATGGAAGTTGGCTACGTCAATCATGATGACTTCCTGTTAAACATTTGAGCGGCCCAATTCAATATTGGTGCACTGGCTATCAGCGCACTGAGGAATAAGGCCAACGCGAGTGGATAATAATACAGTGCTTGTAGCGGGCGCATCTGTCGACTTTCTCGCTCTATGGGCTCCAAGGCATCCAATATGCTATAGATTTGCTGCAATGCCTGGGTGTCCTTTGCCCTGAAATATTGGCCGCCAGTGGATTCAGCCAGTTCAGTCAGCATGTCTTCATCAAGTTCTCTAGATGGATTTTGTGTGCGTAAGCCGAAAAAACCTTGGGTGATCATCGAATCTGCGCCTACTCCTATGGTGTAGACAGTAACGCCATCATTGATAGCCAACTCATTGGCTTGTTGAGGGGTAATATTACCTGCAGTATTTTGACCATCGGTTAATAAAATCACTACTTTGTTGGATTCACTTTTGGTTTGGAAACGTTTAATAGATAACCCTATAGCATCGCCAATGGCAGTTTGTTCACCCACCAGGCCTATCTGACTTTCCTTCAACAACTGCTCAACGGTGGCTCTGTCATAGGTCAGCGGAGCTTGTAAATAAGCGGTGTCAGCAAAGAGTATTAAACCCAATCGATCGCCTACGCGCCGTGCAATAAAATCGCCAAGAACCTTTTTTATCATGACTAAGCGATTGACCCGACGGCCATTTATTTCCATATCTTCTTGATTCATACTGCCGGACAAATCAACCGCTAACATTAAATCTCGACCTTGAGTAGGAATACTCACAGGATCGCCCAACCACTGAGGTCTTGCACTGGCGATGACCAAACTACACCAAGCAACTATGGCCAGTACCAATAGAACTTTGTTCGGTCCTGTTTTTTGATTTGTGGTCTGCATATCTGCAGTTAAAGACGGCACTCGCAACGCGGCACCGCTGTGCCGTGGTTTTCGTGGCAATAAAAGTACTAACAACGGCAGCGGTAGTGCCAGTAAAACCCACCACCAGGCAAATTCAAACATTATTCGCCTCCGTTAAATCCTTGTTTTTCATCCGCGACTTCACAGGCGGGAGCGCATACTTTAACCAATTCTTCGCTTGCTCGATGGTAGGGGCAAAGGCCAAATTGGCATCTACAACAAAGGCACCAAGCAGCACGGGTTGATATTGTTGCTTAAATTTTTGTTGGCGACCTTTGGGAAGCTGTTGGACTAAAAATGCTAACCACTGCTCTGAGTGCAATGCTGCCACTTGCTCCGCGGCAAAGTAACTCAGGGCTGCCCGTTTTAACACGCTGTTCATTTGGTTTAACCAATCTGGGTCGGTGGAGCGAATAGCTGCGAGCGCTTGTAAGGCGGCTTTTTGACTTTTTCGCCGTTGAATATAACGACTACTGAATACGATTAAAGCGATCAGCAACAGGGTTGCTGCGGCAATGACCAACCACCAGCCTATTGCTAGGGGCCAAATGCTAGCGTCTGGGGGCAAATGGATGTCATTAAGCTGTTCAAGAGGATTATTCATTTCCTTATTCCCCTTCTACCGTCTAGTTGTTGCTCCAAGGACAAACCGGCGTTTATCGGAAATACTTGTGCATGGCACTGCCGCAATACTTGAGATATCTGCTCAAATTGACGTTGATGAGAATCTTTATAGCGCTGGGAGACTGACTTTTCACCTAACACTAACGTTTGTTGATTTATATTGTCGGTCAACTCAACGACCTGTTTGGTTTTAACCGCAGGCAACTCGTGTTCGAAGGGATCTGAGATCGAATAGGCAATAATCTCACTATGTCGGCCAATACGACTAAGATGTTGTTTGGCGACCTCATCCAACTGCTGAAAATCACTTAAAACAAAAACTAGACTGCCTGGGTGAGCTAAACGTCTAAGTCGAGCGCAAGCATCTGAAAAACGAAACTCGCCGGCGTCTGTTTGGGTTGGTTGATGTATATCAATCAATCCATGTAATAAAGACAGTACCGCTTTTTGCCGTGTCATGGGTTTGAATTCTAGATGGCGATGTTGGTTGTAAATTAAGCCACCGATACGGTCACCCCGTTGACGGGCTGCCCATGCGGTCAGTGCTGCAAGATGAGCTGCCTGAACCGACTTATACAGTAATTGAGTGCCAAAATGCATGGACGCAGACAGGTCAGCCAGAATAAAAATTGGCCGCTCTTTTTCCTCCCGATATAACTTAGTATGGGTCTTCCCTGAGCGGGCCGTTACGCGCCAATCTATGGCACGAATATCATCACCGGGCTGATAATGCCTAGCTTCGTCGAATTCCATGCCTCGACCTTTGGTTTTAGCCAAATAGCTGCCAGCCAACTTTGATTGGATAGTCTTTTGAGGAGACAAGTTTAGTAAGCTGGTTTTTGCCTGATAATAAAGTAATTGCTTTATATCCAGCGAAACCCCATCGGTATGTAAACGGCTAAGCCAATTAACTACATCATACATAGCAATTCTATGGTACGGGTACAAGTTGTAAAATACGGTCAAGCAGTTGATTGGCACTTACGCCTTCTGCTTCGGCCTCATAACTTAACAATATTCGATGTCGTAAAACGTTATGGAAAATCGCCTGAATATTGTCCGGTCCAACAAAGTCTCTGCCCATCAGCCAAGCGTGAGCCCGGGCACATTTGTCTAGTGCGATTGTGGCTCTGGGACTGGCGCCGAATTCTATCCAACTGGCCAAACTTGCATCATATTTTTCTGGGCTGCGGGTGGCGATAATTAGCTCAACTAAGTATTTTTCTAAGGATTCGGCCAGATGAATTTGCAGCACTTCTTCGCGTGCCGCGAAAATTTCAGCTTGAGGAATCGAAGGGGTAACAATATTTTGCTGATTAATTGCTTCGTCGCGGGTTAGACGCAAAATCTCAAGTTCGGTTTCAGCCCCAGGATAGTCAATCTCCAGATGCATTAGGAAACGATCGAGTTGTGCTTCCGGTAATGGATAAGTGCCTTCTTGTTCAATCGGGTTTTGAGTGGCCATGACCAAGAACAGTTCAGATAAGGGGTAGGTTTTATTGCCAACTGTGATTTGACGTTCGGCCATCGCCTCTAACAGTGCCGACTGGACTTTTGCTGGGGCGCGATTAATTTCATCAGCCAATACCAAATTATGAAACAGCGGACCTTTTTGAAATACAAACTCACCGGTTTCTGGCCGGTAAATATCGGTGCCTGTTAAATCCGCAGGCAACAAGTCAGGGGTAAATTGAACCCGATGAAAATCACCTTCTAAGCCATGGGCTAGGGCGTTAACTGCACGGGTCTTAGCTAGCCCTGGGGGGCCTTCTACTAACAAATGGCCATTGGCCAGCAAGGCAATCATGATATTGTGGGTGAGATTACTTTGACCTAGAACCTGTGAATCAAGATAGGCTTGCAATTGTTTGAATTTTTCTACTGCCATTAATCTTCCTAGCTGTATTTAAGTGGTGTTTTTAAAAAGCACCTTAGTGACAATAAAAAGCTATATTGGGTTCCCTTGAAGAAACACAATGTTACAAATCGGCTTATTTTGTCTTTAAATTGGGCTCACACTTTATTCAAAGCGAAAAGTTGATATGTTAACTAGAATTTGAATTTTCTAGCACAGTCTGTACAATCCACCTATTACTAGAGGTCAGACCACTCTGACGATAACATGAGGACAGATAATGTCGGCAAAGCAAACAGTCTCCACCCGTAACGGTGATCGAATAGCTATAGTAGCAGGTTTACGGACACCTTTTGCGAAAATGGCGAGCTATTTTCATGGGGTTCCCGCAGTAGATCTAGGCAAAATGGTGGTCAATGAAATGTTGACACGGCATAACCTTGATCCTCAATTGGTAGAGCAGCTCGTGTATGGTCAAGTGGTGCAAATGCCTGAAGCGCCAAATATTGCACGAGAAATCGTGTTGGGCACGGGTATGAATGTGCACACCGATGCTTATTCTGTTTCGCGCGCGTGTGCGACTAGCTTCCAATCTACCGTTAATATTGCTGAATCAATGATGGCTGGTAATATTGAGGTTGGTATCGCTGGTGGCGCTGACTCCACCTCTGTATCGCCAATCGGCGTATCTAAAGCACTTGCTAGAGCTTTGACTGATTTACAGAAAACCAAGACCCTCGGCCAAAAATTCAATGTACTTAAAAAGTTAGGTTTTAAAGACTTACTTCCTGTACCGCCTGCGGTAGCTGAGTATTCGACTGGATTATCTATGGGCCAGACGGCAGAACAAATGGCAAAAAGCCATTCGATATCTCGCCAAGAGCAAGATGCATTGGCCCATAGGTCTCATTCACTCGCGGCAAAAAGCTGGAATGAAGGACACCTAGACAATGAAGTGATGACCGCTTACGCAGAACCTTTTAAAGGTGCGTTGGAAAAAGACAATAATGTCCGTTTCGATTCTAAACTCGAAGGCTATGCAAAACTGCGTCCGGTGTTTGATAAGAAACACGGAACTGTGACGGCTGCCAACGCCACGCCACTGACAGATGGCGCATCAGCCATAATTATGATGACGGAAAGCCGTGCCAAGGCCCTTGGATATAAGCCTCTGGGCTATATTAAAAGCTACGCTTTTGCCGCTATAGATGTGTGGGAAGATATGTTAATGGGGCCGTCATATGCAACACCAATGGCCTTGGATAGAGCAGGGATGACGTTGAATGACCTGACATTAATAGAAATGCACGAAGCCTTTGCTGCCCAAACACTAGCTAATTTAAAAATGTTTGCTAGTGATAAGTTTGCTCAAGAAAAATTGGGACGCAGTAAAGCTACAGGTGAGATTGATATGGATAAATTTAACCAAATGGGCAGTTCAATCGCTTATGGGCACCCGTTCGCCGCAACAGGTACTCGTATGATTACGCAAATGTTAAATGACCTAAATCGCAAAGGCGGTGGTACAGGATTAGTCACTGCGTGCGCTGCAGGCGGCCTAGGTGCAGCTATGATCGTTGAAACGGCTTAAGGGGAACAAAGATGTCACAAGAGAACCAAACTACGCAACCATCAGCTAGCGCATTCGCACTTGAAGTGTTAGACAATGGCGTTGCCATACTCACCATGGATGTTCCAGGTGAGTCGATGAATACCTTGAAAATGGAATTTTCAGAGCAAATCTCTAGCATGTTGGATCAAATTGACGGCAACGACGCAATTAAAGGCGTTGTAGTTGTCAGCGGTAAACAAAGCTCATTTGTTGCTGGTGCCGATATTAGCATGTTAGCGTCATGCAAAACCTCAGAAGACGCTGAAACCATTTCGCGAGGCGGCCAGGAAATTTTCCAGCGCATGGAAGACATGAAAGCGCATTTCGTGGCGGCTATCCATGGTCCAGCGCTAGGTGGTGGATTAGAGCTTGCTTTAGCGTGTCATTCAAGAATATGTAGCGACTCAGCTAAAACCCAAATGGGTTTGCCTGAGGTGCAATTAGGTTTGCTACCAGGCAGTGGTGGTACGCAACGGCTGCCAAGATTGATTGGCATTCAAAAAGCCATGAAAATGATGCTTACAGGTGCGCCAGTAAGAGCCAAGCAAGCGCTTAAGTATGGCATTGTGGACGATATGGTTCCCCAATCAATTTTGCTGGAAGTGGCAATTGACAGAGCCCAGCAACGCAAGCCTTCGCGTAAACAACCGTCGCTGGATATGATGGGGAAATTCCTTGAACGCACCTCAATGGGTCGCAACACCCTGTTCAACCAAGGCAAAAAACAAACACTGAGTAAAACCAAAGGTAATTACCCTGCCCCTGAACTGATCATTGATTGTATCGAAATTGGTATGAGCAAAGGGATCCGTCAAGGCATGTTAGCCGAGGCCCGTAGTTTTGGCCAACTGGTGATGACTTCTGAGTCAGAGCAATTACGCAATATCTTCTTTGCGACCACTGAAATGAAAAAGGAAACTGGAGTTTCTGGTGTCAAACCGGGCCAGCTTAAAAAAGTAGCTGTGTTAGGTGGCGGACTCATGGGTGGCGGCATTGCTTTTGTTACTGCTACCAAAGCTGGCTTACCAGCTCGTATTAAAGATATCCGCCCTGAGGGCATTGCTAATGCGATGAAGTATACCTATGATTTGCTGAACAAAAAGGTCAAACGACGTTTTATGCGTAAGTCTGAAATGCAAAAGCAGATGTCGCTCTTGACCGGCTCGGTCGACTATTCTGGTTTCGGCGATGCGGATGTGGTGATTGAAGCCGTATTCGAAGATTTGTCTCTTAAACAAAAAATGGTCAATGATGTTGAAACCAACTGTAATGAAAATACCATTTTTGCATCTAATACCTCGTCGATTCCAATTGGTCAAATAGCGGCCCAAGCTGCTCGACCTGAACAAGTCATTGGCTTACATTACTTTTCGCCCGTAGACAAAATGCCGTTGGCTGAAGTTATCGCCCATGAAACTACCTCAGATCAAACTATTTCCACGACAGTTGAATTAGCGAGAAAGCAGGGGAAAACCCCTATAGTGGTAAAAGACGGTGCTGGGTTCTACGTAAATCGAATTTTAGCACCCTATATGAATGAAGCTGCTAATGTATTGTTGGCGGGTGAGCCAATTGAACACATTGACAAAGCATTAGTGAAATTTGGTTTTCCAGTGGGTCCGGTGAAATTGTTAGATGAAGTGGGTATAGATGTTGGAACTAAGATCATTCCGATTTTGATGGCTCAGTTCGGTGATCGTTTCAAATCAGCAGAAGCCTTTGACAAAGTTTTGGCGGATGACCGTAAAGGTAAGAAAAACAAGCGTGGCTTTTATTCATATACAGGTAAAAAGCCTGGAAAAGAAGTGGATGAATCTGTCTATCAATTACTAGGTATTACGCCAGCTCAAAGTAAAAGTGCTACCGAAATTGCCGAGCGTTGTGTGATACTTATGTTGAATGAAGCAGCCATGTGTCTTGATGAAGGCGTGATCCGTAACCCAAGAGATGGTGATATAGGCGCGATCTTTGGAATTGGCTTCCCGCCTTTCCTAGGCGGTCCATTCCGCTATATGGATAAACTTGGTGCGAAACACTTAGTGGACAGACTGAATCACTATAAAGCCCAATTTGGCGATAAATTTACCCCAGCAAACAAACTGGTAGTAATGGCCGAAAGTGGTGAAACCTTTTATTAAAGTCGGAGCAAAATTTAAATTTTTGCTGATAACTTGTTACATAACTGTTAAAAGTCGGGCTTAGCCCGACTTTTTTGTATGTAACCTATGAAAAAGATAGTTTTATTGGGGTATTTGGCTATAATTTCCACACTAAAGTGTTTTATGATGAGTGGAGAGTAAAGTGCTTGTAACCTTAATAGTCACAGTATTGTGTAGTTTGTATTATTACGTGGAATCGTTTAAAAGTGCTTTGCCAGCAAAGAAGTGGGCTGTTGCAGGTCTAATTTTTGGCCCCTTTATTCTACCGATTTTTACTATATCGAAACATGTAACACTCAGACATGCTAGAGGTTTTACTACTACCTTTATGAACGCTTAACGTTTCTGCTCAATCGCTAGTTTTATTAAAGTAAAAAAAAGAGAGGTTAACCTCTCTTTTTTAGAAACAATCCATGTACTGCACTAAAATCCAATGCTTTGGCACTTAAAATCCAATACCGTTACCAGGTCTTTGTGCCTGAGTAGTTTGGGTTGTTACTGTTTTCTGTTCAGCTTGCTTAGCTCCATCTAGAGTTGTGCTTGCTGGAGAAGTGGTTAACATTAGTGCTACTGCATAAGCTTTTAACATCGTTTGGTTCCTCTTTGATATTTATATAATATTATTTTTATTGTTTGACCGACAGAATATTGTCGGACACTGTTCTATTTGCGAAGAACGTGCCAACTTTCTCAATATTATTTAATAATAGCTATCAGATAGTTGCGAAAAAACTTACCAGGTCCTTCGGTAATAATCTTAACCCAAAAAAAAGAAAAATTAAACCTTTGATTTGTGCAGTAATTGACTGATGTGGAGGTTTTCATTCAGAAGTTTTTCGAACTTAGACGCACTTAGGGGCTTACTGTAAAGATAACCTTGAAGCATCTCACATTCATAGCGCTTGAGGATCTCTAATTGACGCTCTTGCTCTACACCCTCAGCGACCACCTTCAAGCCTAGGTTGTGGGCGATATTGATAATTGCAGCGGTCATATGTCTATCAACGCTGCTGGTGGCGATATCATCAATGAACGCTTTATCAATTTTGAGTGTATTAAGGGGGAATTTTTTTAAATAGGCCAAAGATGAATAGCCAGTACCGAAATCATCCAACGCAAGGTGAATGCCTTTTTCTCGCAGTCGATCCATCAGTTGTAACGCCTGATCTGGGTTTTGCATTAGCGTGCCTTCGGTGATTTCACACTCTAAGTGGAGTGGCGATAGGCCTACCTTCTGCAGTATCCTGTTGATTCTATCATCTAGATCCGGCAACTCAAATTGACGCGCCGAAATATTGACGGCAACTCGTCCTGTGAATAAGCCCTTGGCTACCCAGCGTTTAGTATCTTCACAGGCTTTACGTAACACTCGCTCACCGATTTCAATAATCTGTCCGGTCTCTTCTGCCAGCGGAATAAATTGAGCTGGACTGACAATGCCTTTCTCAGGGTGCTCGAAGCGGACCAAGGCTTCCATACTGACCAATTTTCCTGAGGAAATATCGACTTTAGGTTGATAGTGAACCGTAAACAGATCTTCTTTAAGACCATAGCGAATAAGGTTTTCTATTTGTAACTGGCGTACTGCATTTTGATTCATTTCACCGCTGAAGAATTGGTATTTGTTACCACCACTGTTTTTGGCGAAATACATCGCCGTATCAGCGTTTTTCAGTAATTCTTGTGGATTATTGCCGTCTTCAGGGTAAAACGCGATACCAACACTTGCACTCAATACAAACTCTTGTTTATTTATGATAAATGGGTGTGCCATTTGATCGAGAATACGCTGTGCATAATGATTGATCCGCAGCATTTCATCTTCGTTATCAATCAAGATACTGAATTCGTCACCGCCTAAGCGGTAACATGTTGCATTTGTACCGGCAATTTTTTGCAGGCGTTTGCCGATTTGTTTAATTAAGATGTCACCGGTTTGATGACCCAAGGAATCATTAATCTTTTTGAAATTATCCATGTCCAAGCAAACGAGTGCATGGGCCACATCTTTGCGTACTAAGTTATTATGGCTGGCCTGGAAGAAGGAACGATTTGGCATTTCCGTCAATGGGTCGGTATTTGCCAGCTTAAGGAGCTCTTTTTCAGTACTCTTACGAGAGGTAATATCCGAGAATACACCTACATAGTGAGTGGTTCGGCCATCTTCACCGTGAATGGCATCTACATTGAGCTCCATCTCATATCTATCGCCATTAACCCGTCGCGATTCTACCTCACCATTCCAATTACCTTTTTGGCGAAGGGCTTTTTTAACCTCTTCGGTGAAGGCTTCAGGGTATTGATTGAACTTGAAGAAGCTTGCCAACGCTTGTTCTCGGGTCTCCCCAGTGTATTGACAATAAGATTGATTTACTGAGATAAACCGAAAGTTGGTATCGGCAATAAACACGCCGTCTGAAATGGTTTCAATTGAACGCTCATACAATTTAAGCTGTTCTTCTGCCTGCTTCAGGTGGCTTATATTCTTAAGGGTTCCTGTCATCCGCAGTGGTTGATTGTTGTTGTCACGCTTAACAATCATTCCGCGGTCTAGGATCCATATCCATTCACCTTTAAAGGTTTTAGCCCGATAGGATACTTGGAAATGTTCAGAATTTTTGGCTATGTGCTCATTTAAGGCTTTTTGCACCCGTAACATGTCATTCGGATGAATATTCGCTTGGTATGAACTATTCGCTCGAATATTGTCTTGCGGGAAATCAATGGTGCCCCAAGTGTTGGCGCGGTAGACCTGGCCGCGGAACACATCCCAGTCCCATAATTCATCGCCACTGCTCCAAAGAGTCAACTTCAAGCGCTCTTCGCTTTCTCTTATTGCATTTTGGATTGATAACCGACGCTTATATTGACGCAATATATATAACAAGATGATGACGGTGAAAATACCATACAGTGCTAATGCGGGCTTATCTAGCCAATAGGGCGGGCTGATTACAATATCTAACTGGGCTGAGTCTGACCATGGGCCATCTCCAACTCTACCTTGCACTTCAAAAGTGTGCTCGCCATAGGTTTCGATTGAAAAGGCCGCAAATTGTTCACCAAGGTTTGTCTCAAGCCAGGTATCTCGCCAACCCAATAACCGATATCTATATAGCAGTTGGCCTTTGAATAAAGAGTTAATATGACCAAATTCTAATGTAAAGGGAATGCTCTCATAAGTGAGCGATATTTTTTTGGTCATAATTAACGGTTGACTCAAAGGAGAGTTCGCTTCGCCGACTTTAACCGGCTTATTGTGGATCCTCAACTGAGTGATTTTGGGGGGCGCAAGCTTTTGTTGATGGTCTGCTATGTCGCTGATCAAACCGCTTTCTGTTTGAATTAATTTTTCTGAATTAAAAATATGGAAGCCGTTAATACCGCCAAAGAATACTAAGCCAGTGCGGGACATAAACACGGCACCCTCATTTAGATCATTGTAATCCAGTAAGTGGCGGGGAATCGTCTTTAATAACTTTCCAGTCAACAAAGATATTTGCCATATTTCTGACTGACTGCTTTGCCAAACTGTGGTTTGTTCTTTAGTATCTAGTACAGAGTTAACCACTAATCCTCGAACGTCAAAGCCTCTAGGATGAAAGTTTTCCAAGACTTGATAGCTATCTTTGTCGAGTTTAAATAGACCGTGTTTGCCGGTGGAGACCCAAAAAAAGTCGTTTGTTTCATGAACATTAAATACTACAGGTTCAATATCATTTATCGAAGTCCGCAGGGTTAACTGTTTAAAGGTATTATATTTTGCATCTTGAATGACCAAGCCAATATCTGTTTTTAGCCATATATTACCTTTGCTATCGGATAAAAGCGGTGTTTCGCCCTCTAAGTTGGCATAGCTGACTTCTTGTGGAGGAACATCAAGACGAAGACTGTCTATTGAAAATAACTTCTCATCAATAGCTTTAATCCAATAATTGTCGTGGACCTTAGTCAACTCTACGATAGGCATACCATCAAAATATGTTTTCAGCAGGCTCAGCTTCTCGTTGGTATAGCTATAAACCTTGACGCCTTTATCGGTTGCCAACCACAGACGCATTTTTGCATCTATAGCGATATCCCAAATCATCAGGTTGGCATTATTTAAGTAACGTTTAAAGGTGCCATTTTCACTATACAGGCTTAATCCACCAGTCAGGGTGGTTACCCATACGCTGTTCCCGGTGTAGTCGGCGAATGCCCAAACACTGTTGTCGGTTGAGGAGAAGCCCTTACCATTAATGGTTTGAAAGTGCTTGATACTCGAAAACTGTGGGTGGTATTTAAACATCCCCGAAGTATGAGTACCAAACCATATTGAGCCTTTGCTATCTTGGTAAGCGGTAATGATGAAGTAATTCGTCAAGCCAACAAAAATCCCATACTCTTCATCAATCGAAGAGACCGCCTGTTCGGCTTTGTCATAAATACTGATGCCATCAGCGGTGGACAGCCAGACTTTGCCGCTTTTCTCTTCAATGATGGAGCGCACATAATTATTGATGATCTTAAGTTTGTCGTCTCTGGTTGAGGTAAGTGTCATCACTGTTTTATAATCTGATGACAGCACAACAACGCCAGCTGTGGTGGCTAACCAATATTGGTCATCGATTACTTTAAGGTCATAAAGTGGGTTTTCTAGAAACAAACCCCAAGGGTTTTCCTTAAACAGCGGGTACAAGGCATTGCTATCAATGTCGATTGCATAGGGGCCCGAATTTTCAGTACCTAGCCAAATCTTATCTTTTTCCACAAACATGGTTCTTACCGTGTCGTCGAGTTGGATATCATTGCTAAAGGTTATTGCCGCAAAATCATCAGTTTGGGGGTTATATTCGTATAATTTCTTTTCCCCGGAAACAATTAATCTGCCAGGCTTAATTTCGGCGATAGCCCAATTTTTGCGGGATTTTAATTGACTGTTTTCAGGACTATAAACTTTGAACTCATCACTTTCAGGAAGGTATCTAGCTACTCCACCAACTGCAGATATCCACAGCACGTCATTTGAGTCGATGTAGAGCTTGCGAATATATTCTATGGGTAAATTGTTACCATTGGGTAATTTGGGAGTGTATAGCTTAAAGTTAGTACCATCAAATCGGTTCAGGCCTTCCATAGTGGCGACCCAAATGTAACCGTTTTTATCTTCTATAATGTCAGTTACAGAGCTTTGAGAAAGCCCTTGCTCTACAGAAAAATTGCGCAGTTGTATGTCAGCGATATTGGCCTTCGCTGATAGGGATAATAGCGCTGTTTGAACAATCAAAGCAGTTACAAGAAGTAACCTATTTATTGATTTCAATTGCACTTCGCACCCAAGAGTGACGTCTCGCTATTATTATTATTATTATTCTTTAAGAACATTTGCCACTTTTATCACACAAAAACCTAATACATTAATATGCCGAAAATAGGCCTAATCTACAAGGCAAGAATGCTGCAAATTCGATGAATCTAACGAATATTTACAATTATGTTCAAAATCTGTTCTTATTTGGCTTAAATTATAAAATTAGCGTGTTGCTTAAAGCTGCTTAAGTCTTCAATCACACTCCCTTCAAGTGGCGTTTTTGCTTGGTTCTTTCCACTGCAGTACAAAATTAATCGACCAAATTGCTGGCTTTTCTGAATGGCGTTGCAAAATTGGGTTATGTCTTCAAACGTCAAGCTAAGCAATTGTTCGGCTAGATTTTCTTGTTGGTTGAAGTCATGGTCTTGATTGCCGATGGCCATCCACAGTCTTTGGCTCTTGACTGACAAACTAGTGTCGTTATCTTTTATTTGTTTAACGACGCTTGCTTGGACATATTGCCAAATAGGCTCAAGTTCGCTGATCGTACTAAAGTTATCGTTTAAAAATAACTCAATTTCATCGACTAGTATTTTGGAGCTTACTGTTGGAGATTGCACATAAAATGCCATACCAGGATGTTGATTGAGGGGGAGGTAACCGCTACCCGCTAGGTAGCCTAGTTGCTTTTCGTTACGCATATAATTAAAAAACGGAGAGGCGAGTAATTGTTCTGTCAATATAGTCAGAGCAACATCCTTAGTTGATGCAGTAGGAGTCTGGATATACAAAACCACAGCCGCGTCGTCGTGTTGGCTAGACACTTGGTTTAAGTACTTCTGCTGCCCGGTTAAATCAACCACCTCACGTTTAATGTTCGCTGCATTTAGCGACTTACGTTTTAACTGGTTGAGGCGATGAGCATACTCTATTGATTGGGATTCATGCCAATCACCAAACAAAAACACCTCAATAAAATAGTCATCTAGGAGTTTGTATCTAACCTGATTAACATCTTCAATGGTTGCTGTTTCTACGTGTTTCAAAAGTTCTTTAGGTGCATGTGTATAACGTTGTACGATACCTGACAAACGAGTAAATAATCGGTTGATAGGTTTGTTCATTAAACTATTTTGTAGTGCGTTAAGCTGCTTGTTTTTCACTTGCTCAAACATAGGTTGTAAATCAATTGTGGCATGGATCTGCTTAAAAATTTGCACCGACAAGTCCAATTGTTTCTGTGAAAAACCACTGGTATGTAAAGAAAATCCACCTTGGTGAGCATATAAGTGGTAGTGCAGCCCGGCGACGTTAGCTTGGTAAAACTGATCATTAAAATGCTCGACCATTAAGGCTACCCAAAGTCTTTTATAGGCAGAGACTTCAGAGCCTTCGGCGATAGCCTGACAGTCAAAGGAGATAAAACAGTCTCCTTTAGGCTGATTGAATTGCTGGTCTTGTGCAAACCAAACACGCAGGTTTTCAGCTTCAAAGGTTTTGCGCGGGATTGCACTGCAACTTTTTACCACTCCAGTATCGGTTACATCCACGATATATGGGTTCTCAGGGGGCAGCTTTAATTCACTTACAGGTTGAGGCTGAGCTAGTTTTGCTAGGAATTCTGGAGGGATAGCCTTGCTGCGGTAGGGCGTCCCATACCACTTTGCGATTTGGTCCGTTTCTGCTTCAGGGCAAATTAGTTTTATCCGCATATTGTGCGGCAGCATATAGGCTAAACAATCTTTAACCGGATTCGCATCCAGCTTGCTCACCAGAAAGTCACCAGATAGGACTTCCTCTATCGGGTAATGAAACATCTGATTTGATAAATGAATGGCATCATCGATGGATTTACTGGATTCGTGATAATCAAAGGCTAATTGGCCTAGCTTGGCTTTTTCAACTAAACGCCAATTTTCTGACATACCTTGATTGATTAGCTGCAGAAAGTAAAAAAGGGCGTTGAGCAATTTATCTAAGTTTTCCAGACCCAATTCGGTCATCTGTAAATTGACATTGAAATCTTTGAAATTTGAACCGTTAATCCCCCCGCCAGCACTGAGGTTAGTGGCCCAGTTACGCTGTTTATAGAAAGAAAGTAAACTACCTTGGCCTTCGTCGCCAAGTAAATGACTTATCATTTCCAATGGCTTGGTTTGATAAAATGCTTGTACGTCAGGTAATGCAAAACTAAGAATTAAACGTCTGGCCTGTTTGATCGGTTTAATATGGATGGTTATGCCAAGTTGATCGGGTAAATATAATGGTGGCAAGTCAATTAGTGGTTTGTGCCCAGTAAAGTTTATCGGCTGTAGTAGTTTGGCCAGATGAACTTTCATTTCATCAAGGGAATGATTGCTGATTAAACACCACATCATATTAGACGGCAAATAACAGCTTTTGTGCAGCGTTTTAAGTGCCAATTGCAATGTTTTAGGCGCAATGACTCCTAGGGTTTGCGCGTTGCCAACTGAAAATTGACTAAAGGGGTGAGCAGGGTTGCACGTCTCTTTATGCACTTGATAGAGGCGGCGCAAATCATCCTTCACCTTGAGTTTGAATTCTGCATCTATAGCCTGTATTTCGCGCTCAATAATGGCGAGGTCGAATTGTGGCTGAAATAGCAAATCAACAAAGCGCTCAAGACTTTCGAAAAAATGATTAGGAGTAACATCAAAATGAAAATTAGAGTATTCGGTGCCTGTCCATGCATTGATATTACCGCCATGGCTGGCAAGGAACTTATCAAACCCGTTTGCCTCTGGGAAGGCAACACTGCCACCAAATAATACATGCTCTAACAGATGGCTCAAGCCCGGAATATCAGCAGGATCGTCGAAGTGACCGGCATATATACAGGCTGCTGCTGCTGATTTTTTGCAATTTACATCATGTACTAATAATACCTTAGTTCCATTTTCCATGGTAATAGGGCAATAGTTACGGTGATCATTTTTGCTTATTTGCAATGGCAAAGACCTTGGCAATAGGGTGTTATCAAGCATAACTTAATATTGTCATTTTGAAACCTTGAACCGACGAAAAGGGCTGGATTTTTGTTGGATTGCAATATAGATAGGATAAATAGCGAAAATTACTTAAAACTGGAATAAAAACTATAGTTTTTCTCCAGTTACGACTTTACTATAGCTAGGATTTTGATTTGCTTGGGTGTTTTGGTCCATAAAATGTATATTTACATCATGCGTCACGGCGATGCGTTAACTAATTTTAAATTCGATGAGCTTCGTCCGTTGTCGGATTACGGCGTATTTCAGGCCATGCAAGCAGGAAAATGGTTGAAGCAGTTCACCGTAGATCATCACACTGATGTTTCTGTCGGGCTTGTCAGCCCGTTCTTGCGAGCCCTGCAAACTTTCGAACAAGTGAATGAAAGCATTAAGGTTAAATCTACGACAGAGCTAACCGAGTTAATTCCATCAGGCAAGCCCATTGCATTGCATGTGTATCTTGATCAGTTAGCCCAGTCAGATCCTGATTTAAAGGGGGTATTGCTAGTCAGCCATATGCCGCTGGTAAGTTTTCTTCTTGATGAACTCTGCGGACAACATTTGTCCGAGATATTTTCCACTGCATCTATTTTATGCATTGATTATTCAGTTGAGCATGCCAGTGGACAAGTGATAACGCGCTTTATCGCCGATTAAGTTGTCTTTTTGAAATGCTAACTGTGGGGTTATTAGGGCCATAAAGTAATTCATCTCAATCACTTCAGTTTGTCCTTTAGCTTTTGGGCTTTCTTCCGATATAACTATCGAGAGGAGAGGCCTATGTCCAGCAAAAGTTTACCTGCCTATTTACAGCAGGTGTTACAACAACATGTGGAAAAATCAGAATTGACTCATGACAAAGAGCTTGAGGGTATTTATGATCGTTTAAGCTCGCTGAATGAACGTGTAGAAAATATAAAAGCAGAAATTAAGCGTAAGCGCATGGAGCGTCAATGACCAGAGTGCAGGCTGCCGCACCTTGGTCATAATCGATTAACTAGTTTCCGTCGTCATCTGGTGGAACGCTATAATAAGCTGGAAGTATCCGCACTGCCTTAACCATATTGTCTTTAATTTCAATAATTTCAATGGGATAACCAAAAAGTCTGACACTGATGTTGGCATCAGGTATATCTTCAAGATGCTCCAATATCAATCCATTTAATGTCTTAGGACCTTCCGTGGGAAAGTTCCAACCCATTTCTTTATTTAACTCTCGTAAGTTGGCACTTCCATCTACCAATACACTGCCGTCTTGTTGGATATTAACTTCTTTAGAATGAGCAGGGGCGATACTGGTCGTAAAGTCACCAATTATTTCCTCTAGTATATCTTCTAAAGTGACCAATCCTTGAATGTCACCATACTCATCGACCACTAGGCCGATACGCTCTTTGGCTGCTTGAAATTGGTACATCAAAGTATGTAGTGGTGTGGATTCTGGAGTAAAATAAATTTCGCGCACCGCCCGCAGTAGACTGGCTTTGCTGAATTGATCTTTTGATAATAACCGCAGTGCATCACGCATGTGTACAAAGCCGACTGCATCATCAATGGTATCGCGATATAGTAGCACACGAGTATGTTGTGCATTGATCAATTGTTTCTGGATATCCTTCCAATCATCATTAATATCAATGGAGACGATATCGCTGCGCGGTACCATAATATCTTCGGCAGTTACTTTTTCTAAATCTAAAATACCCACTAACATTTCTTGGTGTTTTTGCGGTATTAATGCGCCAGCTTCATGCACGACTGTGCGCAACTCTTCTCGGCTTAGACTTTGGCCGTCACCATCAATCGGCTTAATACGCAAGATGGCCAATATGCCATTAGTGATGCCATTAATTAGATAAACCGCTGGGTATAAGAGGGTTAACAATGGCAGCAATAACATAGAACTGGGGAATGACACTTTCTCAGGATACAATGCAGCTACAGTCTTAGGTGTTACCTCGGCAAATACTAAGATCACGAATGTCAGACCAAAGGTCGCTACCGCCAACCCCCACACATCACCAAATAATCTGATGCCGATGACTGTTGCTATTGCAGAAGCACCTATATTGACTAGGTTATTGCCAATCAGAATTAAACCAATCAAACGGTCCGGACGACTGAGTAATTTCTGAACTCGGATGGCGCCTTTATGTCCTTCATTTTCAAGATGTTTTAGGCGATATCGATTGATCGACATCATGCCCGTTTCTGAACTCGAAAAATATGCGGATAGTAAAATAAGGATGGCGAGCATGATTAATAACGTGCCCGTCGATATATCGTCCAACTAGGTGGTTCCTATAGAGTTACTGAGATCGAAATGTATGTGTTACGGGCCGATCTTTCAAGTTAAATAGCATAAATCTTTTAGTTTAATAGCACTTCGCGCACGAAGCGGCTGCCAAAATACGCGATGGTCAATAATAGTGCACCAATAAGGGTTGCACTTATTACTCGCTTCCCTCGCCAGCCCCAGCGCTGATGACCTAAGGTCGTAACTACAAACACTAACCACGCTAGAATCGATAGGATCGTCTTGTGGGCTTGCTCTTTTGCCAACATATTGTCCAAAAATACAAAACCACTTGCTAGTGATAAGGTAAGTAGAATGGTTCCAGTGAGCAGAAGTTTGAAAAAGATTGTCTCTACCGTCATCAAAGGAGGCAAAGAAGAATGTAAAAACGGTGGGCGTTTATCTTTTAAGCGTCCGCTAATATAAGACAACTGTAATGCGTACAAAACGGCTATAAGTAAGCAGCCATAGGCCAACAAAGCCAAACTAATGTGAATTAGTAGCCCTGGATGTAGCTCAATTTGCATAATATGAATATCAGGAATTAATACACTTAGCAGGACTATTATGGCAGAAAAGCTGAAGACCACTGGCATCAGAATCGCTGTTGCGAATGTAAATGATGCTAAAGTCATGGTAAAGGTGATTAGCCACGCTAGTAAAGACGCAACATTGAGCATACTCATGTTCTGCCCAGGCGTTTGTAAAATACCTTCCCACAACAAATAAAGATGAGCGGTTAGGGCCAAAAATGCAGGAATTGCCATCAGGGTGGGATTTGGCCCTTGGTGATGAAAAAGGCGAGAGCCCACCCAGCCTGCGGCGCAGAGGTAAAAAACAATGCAGACAATTTCGATTAACACGTAACGCTCCGGTACAAAATTTTACTATCTCTATTTCAACTAGTTAAGGGTAGTAATTGGCTTTTGAAAGTTACTGTAGAGTATATCTTGATCCAATTGAAATAGTATCTTTAAAAAAAACTAGCTTGAACATTCTATCAAGGTTCTTATATTACGAGACATTGGGTATAATTGCCGCATTAGCAACAAGGAATTAATTGAATATGTTTGAAAACCTCTCAGAACGTTTAGGTAAAACGCTTCGCGATATCAGCGGTAAAGGCAGATTGACCGAAGACAATATTAAAGACACCTTGCGTGAAGTTAGGATGGCACTGTTAGAAGCCGATGTCGCGCTACCTGTAGTGCGAGACTTTGTTGCTCAGGTTAAAGAGCGAGCCGTTGGTACCGAAGTGACCAAGAGCCTTAAGCCCGGACAAGTCTTCATTAAAATTGTTCAGTCGGAACTTGAAGCTGTTATGGGGGAGGCTAACGAGAAGCTGAATCTTGCGGCTCAACCGCCTGCGGTTATTTTAATGGCTGGTTTGCAAGGTGCAGGTAAAACTACCAGTGTGGGTAAGTTAGCCAAATACCTTAAAGAACGTGAGAAGAAAAAAGTATTAGTGGTCAGTGCCGATGTGTATCGTCCTGCTGCTATTAAGCAATTGCAGACCCTAGCTGAAGACATTGATGTCGGTTTTTTCCCATCTAGCGCGTTGCAGCGTCCAATTGATATTGCCAATGCTGCTATAGAGCACGCCAAGAAACAGTTTTATGATGTGTTATTAGTGGATACCGCCGGTCGACTGCATGTTGATGGCGAAATGATGGAAGAAATCAAAGCCTTGCATCAAGCGGTTAATCCTATTGAAACCTTGTTCGTGGTAGATGCCATGACGGGGCAAGATGCCGCTAATACGGCCAAAGCGTTTAATGAAGCCTTGCCATTAACAGGCGTGATCCTAACCAAAGCTGATGGTGATGCCCGCGGTGGGGCAGCCTTGTCTGTTCGTCACATTACCGGCAAGCCAATCAAATTCATTGGTATGGGTGAAAAGCTTGATGCGTTGGAGCCTTTCCACCCAGAGCGAATTGCCTCGCGAATTTTGGGCATGGGGGATGTGCTTAGCTTAATTGAAGAAGTTGAGCGCAAAGTAGATAAAGACAAAGCGCAAAAACTGGCGGCTAAAGTTCAAAAAGGTAAAGGTTTCGATCTACAGGACTTTAAAGAGCAGCTAGAGCAAATGCGTAATATGGGTGGCATGATGGGGATGATGGATAAGTTACCCGGCATGGGCAATATGACCGCTCAAATTAAAGAAAAAGCTAACGATAAGCAGTTTAATCAAATGGAAGCCATCATCAATTCTATGACGGCAGGTGAGAGACTTCGCCCTGATATCATTAAAGGCGGGCGTAAACGTCGCATTGCAGCCGGCTCTGGTACTCAAATCCAAGACGTTAACCGTCTACTGAAGCAGTTTATGCAAATGCAAAAAATGATGAAGAAGATGTCAGGTGGCGGAATGAAGAAAATGATGCGCAATATGAAAGGCATGATGCCACCAGGTGGTATGGGTGGTATGTTCCCGCCAAGATAAGGTGTCTAAAAACAGATTGTAATCTGTAACAAACCCTAGGTTGCTTACTTATAAGTGGGCGTATTCCTAGGGTTTTTTGTTTTCTACTATCCCACCTGCTTGAGTACATACACATAAAGGGTTTAAACGGGTTTGTCGTAATGATGTAGTCAATGATGCTGATGGTCAGCTCGCAACGGGTTCCCCTTGTCATCGTAGAATCCTGATGCGCCTTTTTCAATAAAGCCTAGGGTCACCATCTTGGTCAAAAATGGATCGGTATGATCGTCGCCAATATCAGCAAAATCAGTAGTTTGATATTGATCCACGCGAGAAAATAACGCCGTTACCGGCTCAGAGGATTGAATTAACTGCTGCAATTGCCAGCGTTCAGTGTGCATGCCTTTTTTTAGTTCATATTTGGTAACCAAAGCAATATCCGGTTTCCAGCTTATGCTCAATTGAGTGTTTTCTGATTTTAGCTGGTAGGTTTCGACCACATCACATCCTTGTCCTGTTTGACTTACTTTAGTCATGCTATTTAACAGATCATCAGAGACCAATTGAAACCGATATGACCAATCCGTCTCTTTTTTACCATGCACACTCTCAGTAGGCGAATATTCGATCGCGCGGTTGTGTGCGTCAAAATAGCGGGTTGGCATAATGCGTGAGTGCGAGGTTAAATACCAAGCTTCAGTTATCTGGCTGGCGGGATATCGATGGGCGACGCGATTTTTTGCGCGCAGCAACGACAATGCCGTTGTAGAGATTATTTTTTGTTGGTGCATATTGGTAATAGTGTAGTCTGCTTGCAAAGGTGAACTTTGCTCTTCACATGTATTAGCCACGGTATCGCTAGAAATAACCAGATAGGCAATAGTAAATACAAACGTAAATATCGATTTCATTATATATCCTCAAAACAGCTCGAAATGCAGTTCACAAACACATTTTTAAGAACAAAGTGTGAACAGGCTAAAGGGGCAGAAAAGTAAAATGGAGGTGAAAATACACCTCCATTAGTTACCATTTTACAATGAATTACTGGGTTGCCTCATTTGCCGCAGACACTAAGTCAGCAGCATAATCGATGATATGGAAAATCATGCTTTGTTCGTTTGTACCATTAACTAAAAACGCACCTGGACCATTGGCATAAATGCCTACATCTTCTCCAGAGTGGGTTTCAGAGCCTAATGGCACCAGTGCTTCTTGATGGAACCCTGGTGCTGTCGTATCAATATTGACAAGATCATGACGGCCAGCATTGTGTTGCAAGTTATAGGTTGCATCGGCGTCGGTTTCCATACCTAAGTCACGCATGCCTAAACCATTGGTATAACCTAAGGTTGTATAGGGCATGTCATCCGCGGCTAGACTTGGCTCAGTCTGACCCACAGCAACCACTTTGCCTAGAATTGGATTACCACGCTTAGGATAACCTGCAATGGTAAATACGTGGCCGTGGTCTGCAGTTACAATGATCAAGGTTTCTTCTGCGTTGGTCATCTGCATTGCTTTTTCGATTGCTGCAGAGAACGCAATCGTATCAGTTAACGCACCGTAGGCACTGCCTGCATGATGTGCATGGTCGATACGGCCAGATTCTACCATTAAGAAAAATCCATCTGCATTATTGTCTAGTACTTGAATGGCTTTTTCTGTCATCTCGGAAAGAGTGGGTTCCCCAGAGATATCGTTAGCGATATCGGCGTTGTATTGCATATGGGATTCATTGAAAAGACCAAATACGTGTTCAGTGGTCTCAGGGTTAATCGCATCGAAGCCGGTTTTGTCATAGACATAACTACCTTGCGGATACCGATCCTGCCACTCAGCCGTCAGATCACGATTGTCGGTACGATCACCTTCAACGCCACTGACGGCATCAGGACTATTGTAGATCGCATCCTTGGGTAAAAAGTGACGACGACCGCCGCCCATAACAACTTCCAATCCATTTACGTCAACCTGACTAAAACGTGCTTCCAAATTACTTTCGAAATTAATCAATTGGTCGGCAATATCTTTACATCCGGCTTCTATCGCAACCGCTGGCATGTCGGAGATATCTTCCCAATTGCGATCTGCAGACTTCGCGTAGGTAGCGGCAGGGGTGGCGTGAGTGATCCGCGCAGTTGAAATGATCCCGGTAGATTTGCCCGCTAACTCGGCCAGTTCTAGCGCCGTTGTTAGCTCGTTACCCGTTACTGTTGCACATTCACCTCGTTCGATATCTTGATCTACACCGATAACTCCTACATCGGTTTTAACACCCGACATCATGGCTGTCATGGTACCAGCTGAATCTGGCGTTTGCGCATCAACATTGTATGTTTTCGCTAAGCCTGCAAACGGGAACTTGTCGAAGCTAAGTTGATGCTCTTCACCATCTTTACCAGCCATTTGGCCTTCAAGAATGCGGGCGGCTGTGACAGTAGATATTCCCATGCCATCGCCTACGAACAGAATAACATTTTTTGCTTTACCTTTGATTCCAGTGACTTTAGCTTGGGTATTGGGTTCTGATTTTGCTGCGGTTGTGCCTGTCGCTTCAAGCCAAGTGTCTTGGGCTTGCTTTACTTCGTTGCTCGCCGCTTTGAACCATGGGTTTTGTAGGGTAGATAGTAACTCTGATGTGGCTAATTCGGTCACACCTGTTGTACAAACATATTCTGTTTGTGTTACTTCTACTGTGTCCAATATACCGTCGGCATTGGCATCTAAGCCTGAATCAATTTGTACACCGCCATTCGGACAATTCATATCGCCTAATTGAAGAGCCGTTTGATTGATTAAGCTATTTACTCCAGCGTTTCCAGCTGCGCCGTTACTACCGTCTTTACCGTCATCACCGTCACATGCAGTCAGTGCAAGTACTAAAGGAATCGCGAATGCTAATTTAGTTCGTTTTAAACTTTTCATTGTCTTTTCCTTCTTATTCTTCGACAAGATCAAGTGCTTGATTGATTAAATGGAAAACCACATTTTGCTCGATAACGCCTTGGACCAACTGCGAACCGGGTCCTACCGCATGCAAAGAAATATCTTCACCGGAGTGTGTTTCTGAGCCTAACGGGATTAGGGCTTCTTGGTGGTAACCTGAAGTGGTGGTATCTAGATTGGTTATATCTTGTCGACCCGCAACCGCCGTTGATGCATAAGATGCGTCTGCATCGGTTTCTGCTCCTAAGTCGCGAAAACCAAGACCGTTTGCATATCCAAGGGTGGTGTAAGGCATGTCATCACCAGCTAGAGCAGGTGAGTCACCGCCAACATTGACGACTTTTCCAAGTATGGGATTACCGCGTTTAGGGTAGCCAGCGATCGTAAACACGTGACCATGGTCAGCTGTCACTATGATCAAGGTGTCTTCCTGATTTGTCATACTAACGGCTTTCTCAACTGCTTTAGCCATTTCAATAGAGTCAGTCAATGCATTATATGCACTACCAGCATGATGGCCATGGTCTATTCGGCCTGACTCGACCATCAGGAAAAAGCCTTTGTTATTGTTATCTAACAATTGAATGGCTTTTTCGGTCATTTGTGTAAGAGAAGGCTCTCCTGCAACATCATTGGCCCGGTCTGCTTCATATTGCATATGAGATTCATTGAACAAGCCAAAAATGCGTTCAGCTGATTCAGCGTCGATAGCGTCGAAACCAGCTTGGTCCATTACATAGTTCCCGGTAGGATATTGCTCTTTCCACTCAGCGGTTAGATCACGTGAATCTGTGCGATCACCTTCTACTTCGCTGATAGCATCTGCGCTATTGAAAGCGGCATCTTTGGGTAGGAAATGGCGGCGTCCACCACCCATGACTACTTCTAATCCATTTACATCTACACCAGTGTAGCGGGCTTCTAAATTGGTTTCGAAATTGACGAGTTGGGAGGCGATATCTTCACAACCTGCGGCTTCAGTTTCAGGCATGTCGGAAATGTCTTCCCAGTTGCGATCTGCTGATTTGGCATAGGTTGCCGCTGGCGTGGCGTGTGTAATACGTGCGGTGGAAATAATACCTGTCGATAGCCCTTTGATTTCAGCTAATTCAAGGGCCGTAACCACTTCATTACCCTGCATAGTGCTGCACTTACCGCGTTCAATATCTTCGTCTACACCAATAACGCCAACATCTGTTTTCAAACCAGACATCATCGCTGTCATCGTACCTGCAGAATCTGGGGTTTGTGCGTCCACATTATAGGTTTTTACCAGAGCGGTATAAGGAAAAGATTCAAAACTTAATAAACCTTCTTCACCTGGGTTACCCTCTAATTGCCCCTTTAAAATACGTGATGCAGTAAGAGTCGAAACCCCCATACCATCACCAACAAACAATATTACATTTTTGGCTTTAAACTGATTATTGGTCGCTAATTTTGCGGCGAGCTTTGCTTGAGCATCGCTGTACCAGTCACTTTCTGTTTGATAGTTGGGTAGCGCATCAGCATAAAGCGCAGTTGAGACAGCCATCGATAGTGCGCTGGCTGCAGCAATCCAGTTGAGTTTCATGTCATTTTCCTATGAGTTGTCAGAGCAAGACGCAATGTAATTGCACCTAATACGTTTTATTAAGTGTTGGTGCTGCGAGACAACACAAACGCTAAAGAGGTTAGATTAGATATATGACACAAACCTGACGTTTTATTTACAAAGCTGTGGCGAATTTATGAATGAAATATGTCGCTGATATTACAGTTGATATAATTTACCGTCGGATTAGGCTGGTAATTTGGCAAGGATGTCGTTGTTTGTAGCGGAAACACTAGGGGAAGAAAGGATTAGTCCTATGCAATGGTGGCTAACGAATAGAGCAAATGAGTAATTTGTATTTAGGCTTGAAATTGCGCACTGATCAACTCTAATGATTGAGTCGACACTTTTAACATACTGCCTTGATCGTACCAATCACCCAATACTATCCTTTGGGCAGGCTGCCCATCTACACTTAATTCATGGATTGCGGGCCGATGTGTATGGCCGTGGATCATTCTTTTGACGTCAAACCTTTCCATTATCTTAACCACTTCAGATGCGCTGACATCCATGATCTCCATGGTTAACTGACGCTGATTTTGCTGACTCTTTTTGCGACCATTCTCAGCAATTTTACGTCGCGTAGCTAAGGGTAAAGACAACACTAACCTAGGCCACCACCATCCACGGGCTTTTTTACGAAATTTTTGGTAAGCAATATCTTGGGTACACAATTCATCGCCATGACAGATTAGTGTTGGTGTACCATAAAGATCTATTACGGTCTGCTCAGGCAGAAGCGTCATACCGGCGCGTTGGGCAAATTTTTGTCTGATCAAAAAGTCACGATTGCCATGAATAAAATAAATGGGTACGCCTTTTTGCGATAGCTCCCGAAACATATTACCAATATGCTCATTGAAAGCACTGCGGTCATCATCCCCTAACCAATATTCGAACAAATCACCCAATACATAAAGCGCATCAGCTGTTGGGGCTTGATGTTGTAAAAACTGGCTTAAACAACGGGTAATATCCGGCCGCTCAGCACTGAGATGTAAATCGGAAATAAAGAAGGTATGTGTTGTCATGAGTACTTAATAGGGCTGAATGTATTCAGCCCTTTATGCTGGCTTTATTCGGTAATTTCAGCTTTTTGGATAATCACATCTTCAACTGGTACATCGTCATGCATACCATTGCGACTCGTTTTAACCGCTTTGATTTTATTAACAACGTCCATGCCATCAGTCACTTCAGCAAAAACACAGTAACCCCAACCATCTGCAGATTCACTGCGGAAATTTAGGAAACTGTTATCGCTCACATTAATAAAAAATTGCGCAGTAGCTGAATGAGGTGCGTTTGTGCGAGCCATAGCAAGTGTGCCAGTCGTGTTAGCAACACCATTGTTGGCTTCATTTTGAATTGACTCTTTTGGTTCTTTTTGTTCCATGCCAGGTTCAAAACCACCGCCTTGGATCATGAAACCGTCAATTACTCGGTGGAAAATGGTGTTGTCATAAAAGCCGTCTTTCACATAGTTTAAAAAATTCTCTACTGTTTTAGGCGCTTTGTCTGCAAAAAGTGCGATAGTGATCACACCATAATTTGTATGTAGTTTTACCATTTATAAGTCCTGTTGATTTGAATTAATCAAATTGTCGCTAAAATTTCAATGGGGCATAGTGTATCGCATATTTAACTAATCTGAAAATATCCACTGCACAGGTTTATGTAGATTGATCTCAGTGCTAGAATCGCCGCTCTCAACTCTACTAATGGAAATGTGACATATGCAACAAATATACAATACCCTGACTCGTAAAAAAGAGCCATTCAAGCCTTTGGTTGCTGGAAAAGTGGGGTTATATGTATGTGGCATAACTGTATATGATGTATGTCACATGGGACACGCGCGTACTTATCTGAGTTTCGATTTAATGGTGCGCTATTTGCGCCATAAAGGCTTGGAGGTTAATTATGTGCGTAACATTACTGATGTTGACGACAAAATAATCCAGCGGGCCAATCAAAATGGTGAAACGGCCGAGCAATTGACTCAACGTACCATTGCCATGATGCACGAAGACTTCGCGGCAATTAACCTGTTGGAGCCTGATATCGAACCGCGGGTGACTACTCATATGCCAGAAATCATTGATGTGATTGAACGGCTGATTGCCAAAGGCAATGCTTATCAAGCGCCAAGCGGAGATGTTTTGTTTGACGTTAGTACTTATGAAGCATACGGCAGGTTAAGTAAGCAGGATTTGGATCAGCTTAACTCTGGTGAACGTGTTGAAGTATCCAGTGACAAAGATGATCCACTGGATTTCGTATTGTGGAAATCAGCTAAGCCTAATGAGCCTTACTGGCAATCTCCTTGGGGTGACGGTCGTCCGGGCTGGCATATAGAATGTTCGGCGATGAACCACAAGCATTTAGGCACCCACTTTGATATACATGGTGGTGGTTCTGACTTGATTTTCCCTCATCATGAAAATGAAGTGGCGCAGTCATGCTGTGCATTCGATACCCCATACGTGAACTATTGGGTACACACCGGCATGGTGCAAGTAGATCAAGAAAAAATGTCTAAGTCGTTAGGCAATTTCTTCACCCTAAGAGATGTGTTAAAGGATTATGATCCCGAAACGTTGCGATATTTTCTGATGTCGGCTCATTATCGCAGTCAGCTAAGCTACTCAGAAGATAACATTAAACAAGCCAAGGCGGCTTTGGAACGGCTCTACACTGCACTAAGGGATGTGTCGCCTAATCTTAATGTGGATTTAAACCAAGGGGATTATTTAGCACGGTTTGAAGCTGCGATGGATGATGATTTTAATACACCGGAAGCCTTTGCCGTCCTGTTTGATTTAGCCAAAGAAATAAACAAAGCAAGTGGTCAAACTGCAGCGGATTTGTCTGGATTGCTGGTTAAATTAGGTGGCATCTTGGGTATTTTACAATTATCTCCTAATCAATATCTTCAAGGTGGAGCAGGGGATGAGGATGAAGTGGCAAAAATTGAGGCACTGATCAAAGCCCGCAATGATGCTCGAGCGAGTAAAGACTGGGCTGCGGCTGATGCCGCCCGTGATGGACTGAACGCGTTGGGTGTTGTTTTAGAAGATGGCCCTAAGGGTACTGTCTGGCGAAAAGGTTAGTTTAAGTCGAATAATCATTAATAAAGGGATGCTCAGTCATCCCTTTATTTTTTCGGTGGTGTTATTTGTCTATTGTTTAAATAAACTAAGCGCTTTTCCAACGCTGATGGGAAACGTGCACTTTTATCAATTCAATACATTCATTAACCACTGCAAGTACCTCTATATCCAGCTGATGATCTTCGGCAGAAAAACGACCAATGCCATGCTCAACAAAATCATCTATTTTGTCTGCGGTTATATCTTTTAACAAGTTTACAATCGACTGAGTGACAATGTCAGTGACAGCTTGCTCGAGCGTACGCTCTATGGTGGAGCCCAATACAGGGACTAATTTCAAGGTGGATATTTGCGGGTTACCGCGCACCGCTTTACCCACACTATCGTTCACATGCTGACGAACAGACTTTCCATGCTCATTATGCTCGATAGACTCACCAATATGAGTGAGCACAGAGGCTGTCCACTGAGATAGTATGGGTAATCGAGTGGCAATAACATTGCGACTGATATCTTCAACCAAAGGGGAGCCGGCCGCGATATCTTTTTGTGCATCAGTTAATACTTTAACCACGATCCGATCTGACAACTCTTCGACTAATACATCATAATAAAAGCCCATAAAACGGAATAATGCGGTGCTTCTTAAATCGATTATTTGATACTTATGCAAGCGGTGCAGTATGGAGAAAATCCGCAAAAATCGAAATATCCTAGCCGCACCCAAAGGAATACAGCCGACTAAATCATACCAGTGAATAAAAGGGAAAAAATACCACCTAAAGTAAGTCTTGCGATATACCGCGGCAATCCAGCGAAAACAGAACTCAGTTAAAAACACCGCGACAAAAACTAAATCGATTAATAAAAAATTAGCATGCACAGGCGCGTAGGAATCTACTATTCCCGGGGCTATATAATTGAGACTTTGGCGGAAAAAATCTGTCGCATAAAGTGAATCAAATATAATCCATGCAAGATTAATCATCAGCAATCCAAGCATGCTCAAATCAAGTATTAGCCACGGTCCTTCGTGGCTTTTGAGTAAATTGGAGCGATTAAAACCGAGCATAATAGTCCTTTTACGTGCGAGTGACGTCGACAAATACTTTCAGTTTTTGACCTGGTTGAAGGTATTTGGACAATTTGTCCTGATTCCAACGCTTGAGATCATTCAATTTAACTTTAAATCTATTTGCAATGCGGGCTAACGAGTCTCCGCGTTTAACCGTGTAAGTTAAGCTGCGCATTACCGCATCTTGGCTTTGTTGTTCAGCTACTTGATTGACCCAGATCACCAATTCTTTACCTGGTCGCAAAGGATCAGTAGGGGCCATGCCATTCCATTTAGCTAGGCTGCGCAAGTTAACCTTATATTTGCGGCTCAAATCCCAAAATGTGTCTCCGGACTTTACGGTATGGGAGAGTTGATGGCTAGCATGTTGTTTGGCTTGGGTTGCGACAAGGCGCTGATCTTGTGACATTGAATAGGATTCTAATGATTTTAGCGCCACAGGCACTAATATATGCTCGCCCACTCTTATCATATTGTCGTTCATATCGTTGACCGCTTGTATGACGTCAACTGTGGTGTAATATTGCTTAGCTAATTTGAGTAAACTGTCGCCGGGTTGAACTTTATGTCTTACCCAATTAAGCCGTTTTTTATCGTCCAAGTCATTTAGCGCCAGGGTAAAACTATCTGCTTTTTCAATCGGTAATAATAAGCGATGGGGTCCCTTAGGATCAGTTGCCCAGCGATTGAAGCCAGCGTTTAGGGCATGCAGTTCTTTCAAGGTGATGCCGGATAAATCGGCGGCTAGCGCGAGATCGATCTGGCTGCCTATTTCGACAACCTTGACTCGCGGACTATTAGGAATAGCTGGCCAATCGAATGCTTGCATGTCAGCTTCTTGCAGGATACTGCTCAGGGCCAGTAGTTTTGGTACATAAGCGCGAGTTTCCTTAGGAAGGTCCAGAGACCAAAAATCTGTTGGTTTGCCGGCTTTTTTATTGCGTTTAATCGAACGTTTAACCCGTCCTTCACCGCTATTATAGGCTGCTAATGCGTGCAACCAATCACCATCGAACATCTTGTGTAAGTAGTTTAGATAGGCAATGGCGCCTTGAGTGGATGCTACTACATCGCGACGACCGTCATACCACCAGGTTTGTTTCATACCGAAGCGCTTCCCTGTGCCAGGAATAAACTGCCACATACCCGCTGCACGGCCGTGAGAATAGGCAAAAGGGTCAAAGGCACTTTCAACAATAGGCAATAGCACTAATTCTAACGGCATCTGATTCTTTTCGATTTCTTCTACAATGTAATGTAAGAATGGTTTCGCTCTGGTCGCTACCCGACCCATGTAGTTTGGGTGTTGCAAATACCAGTTTTTTTGCGCTTTAACGCGATTATTGTCGGGGATGTCAAAATTCAGTTGTTGCTGGATGCGGACCCACAGGTTCTCACTACTTTGTGGATCAACGGGTGCTAGCAATTCAACGTAGTTGTCAGGCTCGGCATCTAACTCGACTATTTCAGCCGGATGCGTAACGGGTATTGTCCCTTGCGAGGCAGACGTACAGTCGAATAATTCCTCGGCCAACTTATGCTGTTGCTCACAGCTTAGGTTAATTTGTTCGGCAATTTGTTGTTCTTGCTGTTTTTGTGATTCAATTTTTTGTTGTGAGTGTAAATCGGTTGCCTGACAGCCCGAGAGCAACATAACCAATCCGACGAGTCCTAGTTTAAACATGGTTGCGCCTTGTGGCTTATGGGTGATGCAGAGCATAAGACTAAAAATTGTCTTTCCAGTGCCTGACTGCGGCAAATACTTCATCTTCGTTGGGCAACGACCTGCCAACATAGTGTTCTGCATTGTGTTTTATTTCATCCTGTTGCGCACGTAAAAATGGATTGATAGCGATTTGTTGTTTAATGGTTGTCGGTAACGTTGGCTTCCCTTGGCTGCGACATTTTTTTGCCCATTGAGCATACTCGACCAATTGTTGGTTGTTAGGCTCAACCTGTAATGCAAATTTTAAATTGGCCATAGTGTACTCGTGGGTACAATAGACCACCGTTTGTTCAGGGAGTTGCATTATTTTTTTCAGCGAGTGGAGCATTTGTTGTGGTGTTCCTTCAAATAACCTTCCACAACCGGCAGAAAACATAGTGTCGCCACAAAACACTAGGCCATTCCCGTAATAAGCAACATGGTCAAGGGTGTGCCCTGGTACCTCAATAACCTGAAAAGTCATGTCCAACCCCGCCAATTCGACCTCATCACCCTGCTTAACACGTTGAGTTAGGCCACTGATATTACCATAATCTGGACCCAAAACCCCAATGTCAGGATATACCTGAGTAAGTTGCTCGATTCCACCAGTATGATCCCAATGATGATGGGTAATCAAGATCCCTTTAAGAATTAGTCCGTTGGCGTTGCAAAATGCAATAACTGGCTCAGCGTCGCCAGGGTCTACTACCCAACAATTGTGGGTGTCATGCAAACACCAAATATAATTATCGGTAAAAGCAGGTATGGGGGATACTTGTTTGTCATTCATTGAGGTTGTAGCTTGTGTCGGCTTATGATTCTTGTACTATAAGAACTTGTTTGATGTCGCGCAATTATTTGAACTAAATGAAACCAGCATTACGAAGCAAAAAGCCCATTTATCCAATAAATTGGGACGAATTACCCATGGGATTGCATCTGCAATCTCATTTGGAACAGAGCTTAGTGCAAAGTACCGGGCGATTTTTCGGATATCATTTAGTTAAAGTTGGCTGCCTGAGCGGCCATATTGTGCTTGCTGATTGCACCATTAAACACATTGTTAATGTGATTAATCAAGAATGCGTGAAAACCCAGGCTGACACCGCAAACAGCCAAGTGATTGCTGATGCCCATGAATTACCCTTCAGTGAAAACAGCATCGATGCTTTTTTACTCGCCCACGAACTGGATTTTTCTAGAGACCCCCATCAAATATTACGGGAAGTGGATAGGACATTGATCCCAAATGGACATGTGGTCATTGTCGGGTTCAATCCCTTTAGTTTAGCTGGTGTATTTCGCTTTTTACCGCTCAAGGGTAATAAAACTCTGCGCGAAGCTCGCTTTTTTAGCAGTGTACGTATTAAGGATTGGCTTCACCTACTTGGCTTTGAAGTCATCGAACAGCAACAACTCGCTTTTACCAGCTTGATGTTCAGTAAAAAACATCGTGTCTTTGCCGCTATTGAAAAATTATGTCGTCGCTATTTACCTATTTTTTCCAGCATTTATGTAATAGTAGCGCGCAAACGTGTCATACCTTTGTCGCTCATAAAGCCAAAATGGAAGCCCGCCACCAAATTTTCAGCAGTCGGTGCTAGTATGCGAGGGAGTATTAAAAATAGTACTGGCAATTAAAATCGATATCAGCAACCTACTGCGGAAAATTACTAGGCTAGCAGCAACTTTGCCTATTTGGCCGCTAATCTGATTAGTCTTTAGATAACTGCAGAGCATCGGCAGTTACAAAATGTATAAAAAAATTTGCTGTAAAACTAAAAATGGTCGATAACTAACTGCTAGGTATTTGATAAATGATTGTAAATCTTATCTACCACATCGAATTTGGGAACTGGGGTCCAATATGTTTTTTAAGAAAGTAAACGAAGAAGATCAAAAAAAAATCCGTGACTTAACAAGTGAGAATCAAGCACTGCAGCGTCAAATTGAAGACTTGCATGGGCAACTATCGGTGGCCCATGAAGCTGCGGCTCAACAAACAACAGATAGCTCGGAAGCACAAATAGTGGCTGAGGTTATGTTGGATGGACAAAAGTCTTTGAGTTCAGTCAAAAACTCGCTGCAAATAACCGCATCTACTTTGGCGGCTGAAAGTACCAAAGCGAAAAATGCCCAAGCGTTATTCACTGGCTCTTCAGAAATACTCGATGAAGCGGTAACAGGCTTAACCCAAATTGATGCAATGGCAGCCAAAGGTGTGACTCATGCAGGTGAACTATCGGGTTTAGCCAGCAGCATTAGCAGTTTTGTAGGCGTCATCAATTCAATTGCGGAACAGACCAATTTGCTAGCATTGAACGCTGCAATCGAAGCGGCTCGTGCTGGTGAGAGTGGACGGGGATTCGCTGTTGTGGCAGAGGAAGTGCGTAATTTGGCGTTGCGTTCATCGGAATCAACCCAAGAAATCAATAATCTGGTTGAGAAAATAGAAGAAGGAACACGAAATATTGAATCCAATATTAATGAAGTGTCATCTCAATCTAAAGAACTGGTATTAAAAACCAGTGAAGTAAAAGACAAGGTTAGCCAAGTTTTAACTTTGTCGACTTCAATGAGTAATACCATTAGTGACTCAGCCGCACGCACATCTCTGGCCAACGCTCAAATTGATCATATGGATGTTAAACGTGCTGTTTACAGCGGTATTATTGGCAATGGTGACCGTTCGACTAGTGCCATTGGTGACGAGTCAAGTTCAGAGCTTAACCGTTGGATAAATACTTTAGGGGCCGAAGGAAACTCTTCTGGAGTTCGCAGTGTTGAACAAGCTAATCATAAAGTGTTTGAAGCCGCACGTTTGGCCCTCAGTAGTGCAGGAGAGCATATTGACAGTCGCGTGTTGGAAGCATTGAATAATATGGAAAAAGCCAGCTCAGACTTAATGCACAAAATTGATAGTTTAGTGACCTCAGTTTAAGCGTGAATTAGCAATAACCAGATCAATTTTTTTGCTCGGTACTAAAAACACAAAGGCGTTCATTTGAACGCCTTTTTTTATCCTGCTGATAAATCCCTCACGCAGGGATAATACGGGGTTGTTGGCAGCGGTTATTTCACTTTCATACCCGGTTGGGCACCTTCATGTGGCTCTAATATCCATAAGTCTTCACCACCTGGACCCGCTGCAAGCACCATGCCTTCAGATAAACCAAAGCGCATCTTACGTGGTGCTAAATTGGCAACCATCACGGTCAATTTGCCTTCCAAATCTTCAGGCTTATAAGCAGACTTGATCCCAGCAAATACCTGACGTGATTCACCGCCTAAATCCAGTTGTAAGCGCAATAATTTGTCTGCGCCTTCCACATGCTCAGCTTTAGCGATTTTAGCGATGCGTAAATCGACTTTAGCAAAGTCATCAAAACTAATGGTTTCACCAATAGGATCTTTGGCAAGTGGGCTGTTTAGATCAACTTTTTTAATCGGCTCTAGGTTTTCTTTGGAATCATCAATCACGGCGTTTACTTTGTCCATGTCAACACGCTGAAGCAGTGCTTTAAATTTATTAATTTTGTGGTTAGTTAAGCTAGTGGCCGCGCTTTCCCAGTCCAAACTATCATTTAAAAATGCTTCGGCCTGTTCTGCTAGCTTTGGCAACACCGGCTTGAGGTAGACCATAAGAATACGGAACATATTAATACCCAAAGAGCATACGTCATGGGTTAGCTGTTCTTTACCCTCTTCTTTTATGGTCACCCAAGGTGCCTGAGCATCGATATATTGATTGGCTTTATCGGCCAAGCCCATGATTTCACGGATAGCACGGTTATATTGGCGCTTTTCAAATGCTTCTGCGATATCCGCTGAGGCGAGTTGAAATTGGCTGAACAGTTCAGGCTTAATGATGTTTTCGGATAAGGAACCATCGAAGCGTTTAGTGATAAAGCCGGCACAACGACTGGCAATATTGACCACTTTCCCGACTAAGTCTGAATTCACTTTTTGCGCAAAATCTTCCAGATTTAAATCAATATCGGTCACACCATCACTGAGCTTAGACGCATAGTAATAACGTAAGTACTCTGGGTTCAAATGGTTAAGGTAGGTACGGCCTTTGATAAAAGTACCGGTCGACTTAGACATCTTGGCACCATTTACCGTTACGAAGCCGTGCACATTTACTCCAGTGGGTTTACGGTAGCCGGCGCCTTCAAGCATGGCAGGCCAGAATAAACAATGGAAATAGGTAATGTCTTTGCCGATAAAGTGATAAAGCTCGGCATCTGAATCAACATTCCAAAAGCTATCAAAATCGATATCATGCTGATTACAATAGTTTAAGAAACTGGCCATGTAGCCTACCGGCGCATCTACCCAAACGTAGAAAAACTTGTTGGGCGCACCGGGAATTTCAAAGCCAAAGTAAGGCGCATCGCGACTGATATCCCATTGTTGCAAGCCTTCTTCAAACCATTCTTTTAGTTTGTTAGAAATCTCTTCTTGCAAGGCCCCACTGACTAACCACTCTTTGAGCATACCCTCAAATTTTGGCAGATCGAAAAAGTAATGCTCAGAATCTTTCAAGATGGGCGTAGCACCGGATACAACAGAGCGCGGATTGATCACTTCTGTTGGGCTATACGTTGAGCTACACACGTCACAACTGTCGCCATTTTGGTTTTCCGCACCGCACGAAGGACAGGTACCTTTGATAAAGCGATCAGGTAGAAACATTTGTTTTTCTGGATCAAACAACTGACTAATAGTGCGTTTACTGATGTAACCGGCTTTATCTAGACGATTATATATTTCTTCACACAATTGCTTATTTTCATCGGAATGAGTGACATAATAATTGTCATATTCTATATGAAAATCCAGCAAATCTTGATTATGCTCAGCACGGGTCTGCGCCACCATTTCTTCTGGCGTGATCCCTAACTCTTGGGCTTTTAACATAACCGGTGTGCCATGTGCATCATCAGCGCAAACACTGTAGCATTGGTGGCCGCGCATTCGTTGAAAACGAGTCCAAATGTCAGTTTGAATGTGTTCCAACAAGTGTCCTAAATGAATAGATCCATTTGCATAGGGCAGGGCGCTGGTAACGAGAATTTTGCGTTGCTTATTTGGCATGTGTGTATGTGTGTCTTGATAAGTTAAAAAAAGGACGCAAATGGTAACGAAAATGCGGCCTTATTGCATTAGCTAAACAACATAAATTAGATGAAAAGGAGTCAGCTTTGTCGATTAAATTGTCAAACGCAGCCGATCGAGGGCAAATTTATACGGCAGCCGCTACCATTTTGGGTATTTCCGAAGCGCAACTGGCACAATGCAGTCAGATTTCTGGCGAACACTTGAGCTTCGCGCTGCCGTTTGCCTGTCAACAAGACCAGTCCTTGCTCATTGATACCTTGGTTGAGCTGGGTATGTCAGCTTCCAATATCCATTTTTCCATCGCCATTGAGGCCAAACAAACCAAAGTTAAGCGTCTGCCTCGGGTCAAAAATATTATTGCGGTAGCTTCGGGTAAAGGTGGTGTAGGGAAGTCGGCTACCAGTGTTAACTTGGCCTTTGCGCTGCAGGCGCAAGGTGCAAAAGTCGGTATTTTGGATGCCGATATTTATGGCCCGTCGGTGCCCATTATGTTGGGCAATCCTGATGCCCATCCGCAAAGCGAAGATAATCGTCACATGCAACCAATTGAATGTCATGGGGTAGTGGCCAATTCGATTGGGTATCTGGTTGCGCCTGACAGCGCGTCGATTTGGCGAGGGCCGATGGCAAGCAAAGCTTTGCAGCAATTAGTGAACGAAACCTTATGGCCGGATTTAGATTACTTGATAATAGATATGCCGCCGGGCACCGGTGACATTCAATTGACCTTAGCCCAACAGGTGCCTGTTACGGCAGCGGTAGTGGTGACCACCCCGCAAGATATTGCGTTGGCTGATGCCATAAAAGGTATTGCCATGTTTAACAAAGTCAACATTCCTGTGCTGGGTGTAATTGAAAATATGAGTTACTACCAATGTCGTCAGTGTGGTCACAAAGATTTTGTGTTTGCCAGTGGTGGTGGGCAAAAGCTGGCTAGCCAATATGCGGTAGAGCTGCTCGGCCAATTACCATTGGACATCCAAATTCGCCAACATGCAGATGGCGGCGAGCCGCTGATTGTCGCCGAACCAGATAGCGAAATCAGTCAAGCATATCTGCTGGCGGCGAAGAATTTGTCACGTAAACTGGCCTTTAATAAAGACATTGGCAAAGACAATAGTATTCAGGTTGTTGAAAAACATTGAACAACGCCATCGCGACGATCATAATGGCGGCGCTTGAACACACAATACCGACTCGTCGGTAAAAGCCACCACTTGAACTAACCAAAAAAGAGCAACAACCATGCGGTTATGTGACAAAGACATCTATCAATATATAAAAGACGGCAAAATTGTAATTACACCACAGCCGGATTATTCAGAAATCAGTGGTGTAACGGTAGATATCAGATTAGGTAACAAATTTCGTGTATTTGAAGACCATGCTGCACCTTTTATTGATTTAAGTGGACCTAAAGCACAAGTCCAAGAAGCGATGAACTCGGTGATGAGTGATGAAATTTTGGTGGCCGACGATAAATCGTTTTTTCTGCATCCGGGTGAGCTTGCACTAGCAATGACCTATGAATCAGTGACCTTGCCAGCCAACATCGTCGGCTGGTTAGACGGACGTTCATCTTTGGCGCGCTTAGGATTGATGGTCCATGTGACCGCACACCGCATCGATCCTGGCTGGTCTGGCAATATAGTCTTAGAGTTTTATAACAGTGGTAAGTTACCGCTGGCACTTAAACCTAAAATGAAAATAGGTGCGATAAGCTTCGAAGTCTTATCGGATTTCGCCGAAAAGCCATACAACTCAAGAGCAGATGCCAAATATCGAGGGCAAGACGGCGCCATTGCCAGCCGCATCAGCGCTGATGAGAAAGAATCCAAATAGCGGTTAGGGAAGTACCTTATACGAATGGATGGCTTCCCAATCCACACTGAAGCCAATTGCAATGGTTTAGCTGTCAATATTCAACCAATAAAAATGCTGTGAATTGACCAGACCTCCACCAAGGGCAAAGCAGCCCAAGCAAAGAACTGCACAAAGAATCAGCATTTAAGCTCAGAAAACACATTTGCCATTGCAAAGCGGCAAAAAATAAGTAAACTGCCCAGCTTCGGTCGGTGTGTAGCGCAGCTTGGTAGCGCACTGTCATGGGGTGTCAGGGGTCGGAGGTTCAAATCCTCTCACACCGACCAATTAATTCTTCTTCCCCGCTCTGTTAGGCTCGATTTACTGCTTTGTAATTCAACTACTCTCTACAATTTAAATTCACCTTTGGCTGTGTAAACAGGTTTCCATCTATAAGCTGTAACGGCTACATATTTGCTGGGAAATATTTACATAGGCTGATCGTATTTATGAGCTTTTTCCCTATTGTTTACTTTTTCTATACGAAAGTCGTCAGCGACATATTCCCTCCCGAGTCACTGTTTATCCACTTCTTAGACCCTTGCTTAGAATAAAATTGCTGTGTTTAGTAGTAGGCATTTTTCTTGCTTTAATAGCGCTAAGAGATTTATTTTAAGAGGACTACGAGGAAATTATTGATGTTTATTGAAACGATTAAAACCCCCGGATTAGCACATCTTTCTTATATTCTAGGCTCAGCAGGGGAGGCCGTTGTGATTGACCCTCGGCGTGACATTGATATCTACGTTGATGTAGCTGATCAAAACGAATGCCGTATCACCCATATTTTTGAAACCCATCGCAATGAAGATCTTATCAGCGGTGCGCCAATACTCTCACGCTTAACTGGAGCCGAGGTATTACATGGGCCCAATGCTGATGGTGACGTTCAATACGCTAAAACCGTTACACAAGGGCATCAAGTCAAAGTGGGTAGTTTGACGTTGGAAGTACTAGAAACGCCAGGGCACACTAAAGATAGTATTTGTATACTGATATTTGACCAAGATTATTGTGAGGGGCCGGTGGGTATTCTTACTGGCGATACGTTGTTTGTGGGAGATGTCGGCCGTACTGACTTTTACCCACAAGAAAGGGAGCATGTTGCAGGGTTACTTTATGATAGCTTGCAAAAAATCAAACATCGCGCACCTGAAGCTATTATCTATCCGGCTCATGGCGCCGGCTCGGTGTGTGGTGATGGTATGGCGGATCGAGAATTTTCAACGGTGCAGCATGAAATTAAAAACAATCCGATGCTCAAAATTTCCGATCGTACAGAATTTATAGATAAAAAAGTCGCTGAGCATCATTACATACCACCCTATTTTTCCGAAATGGAGCGACTCAACCTGAAAGGCGCATCAGCGTATTCTACTCCTCAGGTTATTTCGCCCATTCCCGCTGACCAACTGATTGAGTTGCAGCAGCAGGGCTATAAGGTTATCGATGTGCGTAGTATTGAATCCTACCTTGGTGCCCATTTGCCGGGTAGTTATAGCTTGCCCGTCAGTATGATCACCTCGTTCGCGGGATGGATGTTTGATAACGATGCGCGCTTTATTCTCATTGCAGATGAACAGAAGATGGCCAGTTGCGCGGCGCTGCACTTGGCGCGCATCGGCTATGCAAACTGTCATTACTATTTCTCCGACAGCTTGGCTGCGGTAGCAACTGGTGGCATGCAGTTTGAAAGTTTAGATGTGGTAGATGCCGAACATGTTAAAAGCTTAATTGAGCAAAAATGGAATTTATTAGATGTTAGGAAAGTAACGGAATATGAACAAGGCCACATTGCGGGTAGTGAGCATGTGTTTTTAGGCCACTTAGACAAGCAAATATGTCATCTAGCAAAAGACAAAAGCTACATCACCATGTGCGCTAGTGGTATGCGTGCGACTATCGCCGGTGCATTCTTACAAGCTAATGGCTTTAATAACGTAAAAGTTTTTATGGGCTCGATGGGGGCGTGGAAAGCCAAAGACTATCCAGTAGAATAACGTTAAGGCGGTGGCGAGTTTTAAAAGTAATCTTCGTTGAGGCAATCTAAAAGCAATAGCGTTACACTATTCGGATGACTCATCGAATAGCTAATATCATCGTTAACGCCCAGCTCAGCGCTATTGCTGATCCGGTTCTGCGTCGCACCTTTTTGCACAGCGTCGGCATAGATGAGCCATTGTTAGACGATCAAGAGGCGCAGCTGGATGCGACCGCCTTTGCTCGTCTAATGCGAGTTTGTTACAACCAGCTTGATGATGAAGCTATGTGTTTCACCCATAAGCCTTTGCGTGTTGGTACCTTTCGCATGATGTGCCATGCAACTATTGGTTGTGGCAATGTGCGTCGTGCGATTTTGCGTATCGCAGAATATTTCCGCCTGCTAAGTGATGAGTTTCATTTTGAATTGCAGGAACATGGTGAAGAAGCCGGTTTCGTGATCCAGCATAAGGCAAAACCAGAGGTCAACAATGACTATTTTATTGCCATGTTGTTTACCATTTTCTGGCGTTATCTAGCCTGGTTGATGGACGCCCCGTTGTTGTTGAACCGCTGCTATTTTGCCTTTGATGGGCAAGGATGGCCACAGCATACCCAGTCTGTGTTTAACTGCCCGGTGTTTTTTCAACGAAAACAAAATGCCATTATCTTTCCCGAATCCTATTTAAATCAGGTTATCAAGCAAGATACTCACAGTCTCGGTCAATTTCTGGCCAACGCACCAGAGAACATTTTGAGCCGCTATGAACCGCAAACAAGTTGGTCAGCCAAAGTTAAGGCTCAACTTAGCGAGTTGGAGGATTTCGAAACTACAAGTCTGGAGTCAGTGGCAAATACCTTTGATTGCTCTGCGCCTACTCTGGCCCGCAGGCTGCGGCAGGAAGGTCATCAATTTCAGCAAATCAAGGACAAAGTGCGCAAGGCCCGTACCATTCATTTACTATTAAATACCGATTTGCCCATCAGTCAAATATCCTCTCAATTGGGCTTCTCAGAAGACGCTGTGTTTTATCGCACATTCAAAAAATGGACTGGACTGACGCCTAAATCCTATCGGGTTTCCCACCAGTAAATCGTAACAAAACCTTTCCTAAACTTATCCCACCTAAAAGAGATGATTAAAAATGTCAGGTTTTGCGATCATAATCATCATGTTTTTTTGAGCGCTGATTGCTTAGTGTATGACTAACATTGCTTGGTCGAGGCTCTTTGCATGTTCTTGACCTTAGATTAGAGAGGAAATATATGACAACCGAAGCGCTTATCTTTGATGCTGTGCGCACGCCGCGGGGCAGAGGCAAAGCATCCGGATCTTTGTACGAAGTCAAGCCCGTCACCTTATTAAGTCAGCTACTTAACGCTTTGCAGCAGCGCAACGGATTTGAGACCCATGCGGTGGATGATATTGTTATGGGCTGTGTTACACCAATTGGCGATCAAGGCGCCGATATCGCTAAAACTGCAGCCTTGGTGGCAGGTTGGGAAGATGATGTAGCAGGGGTAACGCTGAATCGATTTTGCGCATCTGGGCTTGAAGCAGTCAACATGGCGGCTATGAAGATCCGCTCCGGCTGGGAGCATCTGGTAGTCGCTGGAGGCGTCGAGTCCATGTCTAGAGTGCCTATGGGTAGCGACGGTGGGGCGTGGGCGATGGATCCTGAAACCAACATCAATACTGGGTTTATGCCGCAAGGTATAGGGGCCGATTTGATTGCCACCTTAGATGGCTTTAGCCGTGATCAGATTGATCAGTTTGCCATGAACTCCCATCACAAAGCGGCAAAAGCTTGGCAGCGTAAAGCCTTTGCTCGGTCTATTGTGCCGGTTAAAGACCGCAACAATCTGCTCATTCTTGATCACGATGAAACCATCCGTGCCGATAGCACCTTGGCCACACTGGCCAAGTTGAAACCGTCATTCTTGCAGGCGGGTCAGTTAGGTTTTGATGCGGTTGCTAAGCAAAAGTACCCTTGGGTGGAGCACATCAATCATGTGCACACGCCGGGTAACTCTTCGGGCATTGTAGACGGTGCAGCGGCGGTATTGATTGGCAGTGAACAGATGGGCAATCGCTACGGTTTGAATCCACGTGCGCGAATTGTATCTACCGCGGTGGTTGGTACAGACCCTACAATTATGTTAACTGGCCCTGCTCCTGCTGCCCGCAAAGCGCTGGGTTTGGCTGGTTTGAGTGTCGCCGATATTGATTTGTTTGAGGTAAATGAAGCCTTTGCCTCCGTAGTGATGCGTTTCCAAACAGAGTTGCAAATTGATCCGGATAAAATCAATGTAAATGGCGGAGCTATTGCGATGGGGCACCCACTTGGCGCCACCGGAGCGATGATACTTGGGACCTTGTTGGATGAACTTGAAGTGCGTGATTTGCGCTATGGTCTGGCTACGCTGTGCGTGGGCGGGGGCATGGGTATTGCCACTATTATTGAACGTGTATAGGAGGTCGACATGCAGGTAATTCAGTATCAAAAAGATCAAAAAAATATTGTGCATCTGATATTTGACAGGCCAGAGTGCTCCGCCAATTTGATGGATGCGCGTTTCGCTGATGACTTTGCCCAGGCAATCACTACCTTGCTCAAGGATGAATATGCAGGGGTTATCCTGCGTTCTGCTAAATCAACATTTTTCTCCGGCGGTGATCTCACCATGCTCTCGCAAGTAAGCGAGGAAAACGCTGGTGAACTATTTCACATGTTGGAGAAAATCAAGGCATCCATGCGTGCCTTGGAAACTTGTGGCAAGCCTGTCGTAGCCTGTATCAATGGGGCTGCCCTAGGCGGGGGATGGGAATTGGCGCTAGGATGTCATCATAGGATTGCGTTAGAGCATCCGGCGCTTAAAATGGGCCTGCCTGAGGTTACCTTGGGATTGTTACCCGGGGGGGGAGGAGTGACCCGGATGGTGCGCTTACTTGGCTTGGAAGGTGCTTTACCTTATCTAACAGAAGGTAAACAATTTAATTCTGCAGCTGGTCTGAAAGCGGGATTGATACATGCAGTCGCGCAATCGCAGGAGCAGATGTTGGACATGGCGCAAGACTGGATTTTTTCACATCCGAAAGTGTGCCAGCCTTGGGACGAGAAATCATACAAAATCCCAGGTGGGACGCCCAGTCATCCAAAAGTTGCCCAAACGCTCGCTATCTTACCGGCTATGCTAAGAGCGAAAACCAAAGGTGTTTTGCCCGCCCCCGAGTCCATAGTGTCAGCCATGGTGGAAGGTGCCCAAGTGGATTTTGATACGGCCACACGGATTGAGTCCCGTTACTTCGTCGAGTTGGCCTGTGGACAGGTGGCGAAGAACATGATCAACACCTTTTGGTTCCAGCTCAATCAAATTAAAGCGGGAAGCAGTCGCCCAAGCAATATTGATAAACACAAGGTGCAAAAAGTCGCGGTATTGGGCGCGGGCATGATGGGTGCTGGCATCGCTTTCGCTTGTGCTATAAAAGGGATCCCAGTGATCCTCAAAGACACTGACACCAAAAGAGCAGAGCACGGTAAAGACTACTCGCGCAAATTACTCGATAAGCAATTACGCAGTGGACGCAAAACAGCCGAGCAGATTGAACAGGTATTGGGTCTAATTACCCCTAGTGCCGATGTGGCCGATTTGGCCGACTGTGATCTTGTCATAGAAGCGGTTTTTGAAGACCGAGCCCTTAAAGCGCGGGTTACTCAAGAAGCGGAAGCGGTGTTGGGCAAGGGCGCATTATTTGCCAGTAATACATCCACCTTGCCAATAACTGGACTGGCCAAAGCATCCAGTCGGCCAGCTAATTTTGCCGGTTTACATTTCTTTTCACCAGTAGATAAGATGCCGCTAGTAGAGATTATTTGTGGTCAACAAACCTCAGATGAAAGTCTGGCCAGATGTTTCGATTTTGTACAACAGATTGGCAAAACCCCGATTGTGGTAAATGACAGCCGTGGCTTTTTTACCTCTCGTGTATTTGAAAAATTTGTCGGTGAAGGCATGGCGATGCTGGGCGAAGGTGTCCCGGCAGCCAGCATTGAAAATGCAGCCTATTTAGCCGGTTTTCCAGTTGGACCTCTGGCGGTGACAGATGAAGTGTCGCTCACCCTTATCGATAAAATTAAGCGCCAGAACATTGCGGATTTCAACGCCGAAGGCAAGCAGTATCCAGGCCATCCTTCAGATAAGGTGGTTGATCGTATGTTGGAATTAGAGCGGCCAGGAAAAGTGGCTCAGGCCGGTTTTTACGACTACCCCTCCCAAGGTGGTAAGCATCTATGGACGGGCCTGAGTCAGTTTACTAAATCAGACCTTCAAGTCCCCTTGCAAGACATCAAAGAGCGCTTGTTATTCATTATGGCAATTGAAACGGTACGCTGCCTTCAAGAGCATGTGCTTACATCTTCAGTCGACGCCAATATTGGTTCGATTTTCGGGATTGGCTACCCGCCTTGGACGGGCGGTTGTATTCAATTTATTAACCAATATGGGATAGCATCCTTTATTCGCCGGGCACAACAATTTTGTGACACCTATGGAGAACGTTTCGCGCCTCCACAACTACTTATTGATAAAGCACAATTAGGAGAAAGCTTGTGATCTCACGCCAAGTATTCGATAGCGACCATGAACTGTTTCGCGACATGGTCAGAAAATTTCTACAAACCGAAGCCGTACCTTTCCATGATAAATGGGAGGAGCAGGGGCAAGTCAGTCGTGAAGTCTGGTTAAAGGCCGGTCAACAGGGCATGTTGTGTCCTACTATGCCTGAGCAATACGGCGGTGTGGGCGCGGATTTTCGCTATAACGCGATTGTCACCGAAGAAATCGCTCGCTTAGGCTTGACTGGCATCGGTTGGGGTTTGCATTCGGATATTGCGGTTCCCTATTTGGAAAGTTATGGCACCGAGCAACAAAAACAAAAATACCTGCCGCGCTGCATTAGCGGCGAGATTATTACTGCGATTGCGATGACCGAGCCTGGCACGGGATCGGATCTGCAAAGTGTTAAAACCCATGCCGTATTGGACAAGGATGACTATGTCATCAATGGCTCTAAAACCTTTATAACCAATGGGCAGCTTGCAGATTTGGTCATAGTTGTAGCCAAAACCGACCCCTCTGCCGGCGCCAAAGGCACCAGTTTGTTTCTGGTTGAAGCCGGTACGCCCGGTTTTGAGAAGGGCCAGAACCTTAAAAAAATTGGCATGAAGGCGCAAGACACATCAGAGCTGTTTTTTGACAATGTAAGAGTGCCACGAGAAAATTTGCTCGGGCAAGAAGGTATGGGCTTTGCCTATCTTATGCGGGAATTGGCGCAGGAACGTTTATCGGTCGCATTAGGCGCTGTTGCCAGTGCTGAGGGCATATTGCAACATACCCTTGATTATGTGCGAGACCGAAAAGCATTTGGCAGTAGCATTGCCAGTTTTCAAAATACCCAATTTAAGCTTGCTGAGGTTGACGCTGAGTTGACTATGCTCAGGGTCTTTATCGACAAATGTCTAGAGCTGCACATTGACGGCAAGTTGGATGCGCCTACTGCGGCTAAAGCCAAACTGCTATCCACTGAAATTCAATGCCGGGCAATTGACGAGTGCTTACAATTGCACGGTGGCTATGGATATATGTGGGAATACCCAGTAGCACGGGCTTATGCTGATGCCCGTGTGCAGAAAATCTATGCCGGTACCAGTGAAATAATGAAAATCATTATTGCCCGTTCTTTGATGGAGCGATAAAGGATGGGCCCCTTGTCACAATTGAAAGTGTTGGATTTTAGTACTTTGTTGCCTGGGCCGTATGCCACTATGATTCTGGCGGATATGGGGGCTGCTGTTATTCGAGTGGAATCACCGACCCGCCCGGATCTATTGCGTGTCACCCCGCCAATGTTTGATGGGCGGTCCTACGCGCACCTTACAATTAATCGTAACAAACGTTCGTTGGCATTGAATCTAAAATCCGCGCAAGCGCAAGGGATCATTCATAAGTTAATTCAAAGCTATGATGTGCTGATAGAGCAATTTCGTCCTGGGGTGATGGCTAGGCTAGGCCTTGATTATGAAACACTTAAAGCCATTAACCCGAAACTTATTTACTGCTCGATTACCGGCTATGGTCAGACAGGTCCGTACAAGGATAAAGCTGGCCATGATATCAATTATCTGGCGTTATCTGGCTTGGCCAGCTATAGCGGTAAAACCGATACGGGTCCGGTCTTGAGCGGCACTCAAGTTGCTGATTTGGCCGGCGGTTCACATCATGCGGTGATGGCGATTTTGGCTGCTGTAATACAACGTCAACAAGAGGGAGAGGGCAGCTATGTGGATATTAGTATGCTGGATTGTGCGTTTGCCATGAACGGCATGTCAGGTGCAGCGGCATTGGCGACGGGTCAGGATCCTCAATTGGGTTCGGAAATCCTTAATGGGGGGATTTTTTACGATTATTATCCTACCTCAGATGGTCAGTATTTATCGGTGGGCGGATTGGAGCCGCAATTTGCTCAGCGCTTTTTTACACTGCTTGAACATCCAGAATGGTTGATGCGATGCACGGCACCGGCAGGCCAGCAGGGCTTACTGAAACAAGATTTGGCCAATTTATTTGCCAGCCATTCTTTGCAACATTGGCTGGATCTATTCGCCGGTACAGACGTGTGTGTCGAACCTGTTTTATCTGTTCACCAAGCCGCTCAACATCCACAACTGAAACATCGCAATATGGTTAATCAGGCCATTGCAGAGGATGGCCAGTTTATCCCACAAATTCGTTCACCATTATGCCCCGATCACGTTTCAGCTTCCGCCAAAATCGGTAGGTGTTTAGGCCAGGACAGCATAGATATTTTAAAGCAGGCTGGCATAGAGGATGGCCAAATAAGTAGTTTATTAGCTAATGGCGATCTTGTGCAACACCAAGATTAAATAACTGGTAACTGCTATAACAGGGGCGCGAGACTGATGTTAAGGCGCAAGCTGGACCAATGCCAGTCTGCGCCTTAGGATAGTAGAATCAATGCCTGAAGGGTATTTCCGGGGCATTGATTATTTTCTATCTTATTCGGATAAGGTCATTTCTTCAATTAGATTTTCCGCGCCATCTACTTGTTCCATTACCCATAGCATGTAAGGACTTGAAACATGAATTGCACGTTTAAGGGAAGGGTCATAATCCCAATCGCCTATTATCGACTCATAGACTCCATCAAATACCAAGCCGACAAATTCGCCTTTGCCATTTAAGGTTGGTGAGCCACTATTACCGCCAGTAATATCTAATGTGCTTAGATAGTTAACTGGGATACTGTCGATCTTGTCCATTTTGTATGGGCCATAATTTTTGTCATTAATAGCCTGAATAAGATTTGCAGGCATATCAAATTCTTCATCACCGGGGATATATTTAGCTAACATTCCCTCGAGGGTTGTAAAAGGTGTTGCCATTAATCCATCTTTTGGAGAATAACCTTTAACGTTGCCGTAGGTGATGCGCAAAGAACTGTTAGCATCGGCATAGACCGGCTGATCCAGTGACGACTTGTAAGCAATAATCGCATCCATATAGGCTGGTTTGGCTTTTAACATTTCACCGGCCAAGTCTTTGGCGTGATTTTCTGTTGCCATGTCATAGTCATACTGGCTAACTGCAAAGCGAATAAAGGGGTCATCGCTGGCTTTGAATTCATCTACAGATTTATCCATCCAGGCTAAGCGCACGGCTTCTTCATCTAGGCTGGTATTGCTGTGCATTTTATCCAGTTGCTTACTTACGGCTTGTTCATTAAAGCCTTTGTTCAGATTGAAATATTGATCGAATGCGGCAATGCGTTCAGATTTCGGCAACGCGGCATACTGCTTAATGAAATGCAGCAATACTGCTTTATCCACGCTTGGGTCATAGCGTCTATTTACTTTTTGCATAGACTGCTTAAAGCGGTTCATGTCGCGCTGCTGGTAACCTGGTTCACGCTGCGAATCGTCTTTGCTATGTTCGTGTGCAAGGCGATAAAGGCTTTTGGCTACATCCCACATATTGGTGCGGCCCATATAGTTCACCAGTAAATCTCGCTGCTGGTGTTCAAAACTACTCTCAATTAATGTATCTAAAGTGGCTATTGGACTTGCATACTGTGCTGTTCGTTTTTCATCGGCCTTTATCCAGCTATGCAAATCTTTAGTGAAAGCAATTTTACGTTCGAGCATATCGCCGCGCTGGTAACTTTCTAGCATCGAGCCATAATTTTTTGCGTAGTTAGCCAGACCGGCAATAGTGCTTTCGTACTTAATCCGAGGATCGCTACCTTTTGGCGCAACGGATTTAATGACATCAATATATTCTTCTCTATAACGTTTCGCGGTGGGGTACACCCAAGTAAACTCATTTTCAACTTCTCTTGGAGTCCGATAGCGATTAGTGCGTCCTGGGTAGCCAAGCACCATCACGTAATCCCCTTCATCAACACCGCCGACACTAACCTTCAGGTGGGCCTTTGGTGTATAGGGCACATTGTCCTTCGAAAAGTCGGCAGGGTTGCCGTTCTTATCTACGTAGGCACGATAAAATGACCAATCACCGGTGTGACGAGGCCACATCCAGTTATCCGTATCACCACCAAATTTACCTATGCTGGAGGGAGGAGCATAAACTAGACGAACATCACGAATAGCCAGTTGCTTGATCAAAAAATAAGAGGCTCCGCTATGGAAACTGTATACTTCACAGCGATAATCTTGCGACGTCTCACACTCTGCAACAAGGCGTTTTTCATTCTCTTCAATAGCGTTGTAATATGCATTACCGCTTAAGCCTGACTTAACTGCACCACGAACTTTGTCTGTCACGTCAGTTAAAGATTCAGTCACATAGACTCGACTTCCAGGGGCGGCTGCTACTTCGGCTTTCATGGTTTTTGCCACAAAGCCGTCTTTTAGCAAGTTATTTTGTTCCGTGGAGTTGTACTGAATAGATCCATAAGCACAGTGGTGATTCGTTACCACCAACCCTTTAGGCGATACAAATGAGGCAGTGCATCCGCCCAAACTAATAATGGCATTCATTGGGAATTGGGATAAATTAGTCATTTGCGCAGGATCCAATTGTAAGCCTGCTTGTTTTAATTCATCGGCGATGGTGTTTAGTTGATGGGGTTGCCACATCCCTTCGTCCGCGGTAGCTTGTAAACCCACTAAAGTTAAAGCCGCAATTAAAGTGCGGCGCAATATATTACTCACGTTATTTGTCTCCCTAAATAAGGTTTTTAATTATTATTACGTTGTTTCGCAGTCTATCTAACAATTACGGGGCTGTCGCGCAGACGGGAATTGAATGCCTGCAATTGAGTGTGTGGAATGCTTTACATATATTTCAGGCATTTAATTGTTCCGTTGAGCTACAATCATTATTCTTGGCTGAGTCAAACAACGTCAGTTGCAAAAAGAAAAGTGATTTCAGCGGTTGTATGTGGTTTAGTAATTGATATAATTTTTAATCCTTATTAAAAGCGATGTCATTGCCGTGAGATTTTTAGTAGCAATTATTGGTGTATTATTTTATGTACAAACTATTAAGGTTTGGGCAGATAATTCCCTTATTGACGGATTAGACTTGTACTCTGATTCCGCCTTAGTGACTGAAAGTATCAATTCCAAAAGCCGTAATATTTCTACAGGCATAGACACATTGCAGTTGCTCTTCGATAGGCTGTTATTAGACGTCAACCTGCTAAATGTGCCTTTCTCCCGTTCGCTGAATTATATTGATAAAGGCCAGTCGGCATGTGTCGTCAGTAAGATTAAAACACCAGAAAGAGAAACAAAGTATTTATTTACTCATGCGCTTAACTTCTTCGAAACGCAAAAATTGTATCAGCTAGGTGAACTGCCGCCAATTGCCCCTGAGCTTTTAAATAGCAGTGGTGAAGTGAAGGATATTCACAGCGTATTGAATGCCATGCCATCTTCCACTATTTTGCTACCAAGAGACTACTCATTTGGTTCTCGTGTCGATATAGATTTAGCTAAAGTCAATAAAGAACAAATTATACCTATTGCGAATAGCGATTTTTATGACTCATTTATGAGGATATGGACAGCCAAACGGACCGATTTTGCACTCATTTATCCGGTGCGGTTATATAAGCATTTCAAACAAGATAATCCAATAGAAATGCGTAGTTATGATATTGCAACAAATCCGAAATTTGTCACAGGACATATCTTATGCGGTGATAGCCCTAAAGGCAGAGCCTTTATAGATGCAGTTAATCAAGCAATTATAGCCATGTATTCTGAGCCTAGCTTCATAACGGCGCATACGAGCTATTTACCGCCGCAAAGTGCTCAGGCTATCTCTGGCATAATACAATCCCACAAAGAACAAATACTCCTGGCAAATCAGTAATCAGTTATCCGCAGTTTTAAGTTTTTTACCACCGTTGAGTGACTTCCTTTATCAAGACACCCAACTTAATCGAACTTTATCAAGTCAAAATTTTTACTAAGACACCCAACTTAACTACGTCGTGATTTGCTTAGTAATTTTTACTAAGACACCCAACTTATTTACGTCCTGATTTGCTTAGAAAGGGGCTTTGTTCTACGCTTGGTTAAGGATATAAAACCAATGGATGGTGACTTATGCCGCAGGCGCGTAAAAATCAAATTAGCTTAATCGATACCCCTTATTACCACTGTATATCGCGCTGCGTGCGGCGTTCATTTTTGTGTGGGACCGATTTATATTCCGGGCAAAGTTATGAGCATCGTAGAGACTGGGTTGAGAAGCGGCTGTTATTCTTGTCCGGCCAATTTGCCATTGACGTTTGTGCCTATGCTGTAATGAGCAACCATACACATGTTGTCTTGCATGTTGACAGAGATGCGGCGTTAGCTTGGTCAATTGATGAGGTGTTAAATCGTTACCATAGACTACACAGCGGTACTTTGTTGACGCAGAGATTCGCGAAAGGAGAAGTGCTAAGCCCAAGTGAAAATATTAGCTTGCTTGAAACCGTCAAGGTGTACCGCGGTCGCTTATACGATATCAGTTGGTTTATGCGAGATCTGAATGAATATATTGCACGTGAAGCTAACAAAGAAGATGGATGTACGGGGAGGTTCTGGGAGGGGCGCTTTAAATCCCAGGCACTATTGGACGAAGGAGCGATATTGACGTGTATGGCTTATGTAGATTTAAACCCCATTCGCGCCAAGATGTCAAAAAGCATCGAGACGGCCAGTCATACTAGTATCCAGAAAAGAATTCACGCACTTAAGCAGGGCAGAGCACAGCCTGCAGCTCTGATGGCCTTCACCGGGAATCATAGAAAAAATCTGCCTAAGGGCATTGTTTACCACCTTGAGGATTATTGTGAGCTTTTGAAAATAACCTGTCGTTGTATTCGCGAAAGTAATGCGGCTCACCTAGACAGCTATCAGAGTCCCATTCTCGAGCGATTAGGCTTACCTTCAGACCATTGGATGACCTTAACCACTGAATTTGAAAGTCACTTCTGTTATGCCGTAGGAGCCGAGTCTATGATGCAAAAATTTAAAACTCATACCAGCCATCAGCGATTGCGAGGGATGAGTGCGGCAAGAGCCCTCTTTAACTGCGCCTAAGCTACCAAATCCAATCTAACCCTTTCAACGTCAGCATCAGGTGGCGTTAATATCACTATGTCTATGTGTTCAGGAAACCCTGTTCCTTCAACAAATTTCGCTGTAACAAATCATATATAAGCAGTAATTCACTGGTCTCGCGTCTGAGTATTAGCATGAACACGGTACCTCGAATCTGTTGTGAATTGGTTAGGGGAGTGTGTTGGATGTCTTTAGTTCTTTCTTTTTTAAGTTGGGTGTCTTTAGTTCTTTTTTAGTTCTTTTTATTCTTAGCATGGACACGTCACCTCGAGGCTGACTTGTTATTTTTATTTATTTTTTTACTTGCGATGTGTGTCCATCTTTTAATCTTTAATCATCTTTTACAATGGGTGTCTTTACTTCTCTTTCATCTTGTCATTAAGCAATTTGACTTTAAAATTGACAGTGTCAATATAAAAGATATCATGGGTTATAAGCTTATCTAAACCGATAACCATTTAATTTTATTTTCGCTGAAATTAAGCTAAATAGTGACTAGGCGCAGCGCTTTGGAATGCTTAATAATAGACTCAATATCAGTTAGTCAAACATCGGAACATCTATGCCAAAGGTACTGACACCAGAAGAGATTCGCTGCTTTCGCAATCGTATGTGTGATCACGCATTGGCGTCTTTTGGTAAACATGGGGTAGAAGGCATATCTTTGCGGGGACTGGCTGCAGATTTGAGCTGCAGTCGCACCACGCCGTACAGGTATTTTAAAAATAAGGCCGATATTCTGGCCGCTTTACGCCAGCGTGAGTTTGGATGCATAGCCGATACCCTTGAAGCCGCGTTAATCCAAGAGCCGGAACCTAGCGAGCAGTTAGAGGTACTATGTCGTGCCTATTTAGATTTTGCCATTCAACATCCAGATTCCTACCGGGTAATGTATACCGTTTCACAGCCTGACTCAGGTCAGTATCCCGAATTAGAGGCTGAGATTCTGCGTAGCGGAGAGCCGATGCGTCAGGTTGTGAATGCTTTGGTGAAAGCTGGAAATATTGCAGGGGATCCAGTCAATATTTGTTACGTGCTATGGGCCGGATTGCACGGCTTAATTTCATTGCATTTAGCCCACTTGCTGGGAAACAAACGGGAAATAGAAGAATTGTCCGCAGTGATGATTCGCTCATTGGTACGTTCAGTAAGCACTGAGCCTAGTGATAAAGCCGCGGCAGAGCGAATAAATACATTCAGTTAATTTAAAATTTTAGGAAGGTAATAACGTGAGTAAAAATGTAGATGCACTATTTAAACCATTCAGCCATAAAAGTTTGTCACTAGCCAATAGAATTGTGATGGCACCTATGACTCGCGAGTTTTCCCCAGGCGGAATACCTACCTCTGAGGTCGCTGACTATTATCGTCGCCGCGCGGAAGGTGGTACAGGTTTAATTATCACTGAAGGCACAACCATCAACGACCCAGTTGCCACTATGAGTGAGCGAATTCCACAAATTCACGGTGAACAGGCATTGGCAGGCTGGGAAAAAGTCGTACAAGCTGTGCATAGAGCAGGCGGAAAGATTATGCCCCAATTATGGCATGTAGGTATGGCACGCTCACCTAAAAAAGCGCCTTTTCCAGAGCTTGCAAGTGTCGGCCCATCTGGCTTACTTGCCCCAGGTAAACAAGTCGCCGAGCCGATGACAGCAGAACAAATTGAAACGGCAATTAGCGGGTTTGCCGCGGCAGCTGCTGATGCCATGCGCATTGGTTTTGACGGAATTGAAATTCATGGCGCGCACGGTTATCTGATTGATCAGTTTTTCTGGAGTGGCACCAATCAACGCACTGACGAGTGGGGTGGTAGCATGGCTAACCGCAGCCGTTTTGCGGTCGAAATTATTAAAAGGATCCGCGCCGCAACATCACCAGATTTTCCAATTGTATTGCGTTATTCACAATGGAAGCAGCAGGATTACAGCGCTAGATTGGCCGAAACTCCACAATTATTAGAAGAGTTTTTGACACCGCTAAGTGAAGCAGGTGTGGACATTTTCCATTGCTCAACCCGCCGCTACTGGGAAAATGAATTTGACCGTGAAGATCTCAATCTGGCCGGCTGGACCAAAAAGATCACCGGCAAACCTACCATTACAGTGGGTTCGGTTGGTCTGAACGACGATTTTTTCAGTGCTTTTGCTGGTAAAGGCTCAAGTACTCGGTCCATCGATGATTTGATTGAACGTATGGATAAGGGTGAGTTCGACCTCGTCGCTGTGGGTCGTGCCCTATTACAAGATCCAAACTGGGCAAACAAAGTTCGTGATGGTCACATGCAAGAACTTGAGCAATTCTCAGGAGAAGCGCTGACGACCTTGTCCTAAGCCAAAACTCCCTAATATGAGTAATTCCCATGTTGCCAATGTTTTAGCGAAGCGCACACTTTTGTTAGCGGCGGCAGCTATCGGGTTTGCCCAAACGGTATTATTCGCCATATTAGCGCCACTTGGCCGAGAAATCGGCCTGGTAGAAGTGCAAATTGGGGCGATTATCTCTTGTTCATCTCTAACTCTGTTTTTGGTCAGTCCATTATGGGGTAGGGCCAGTGATAACTGGGGTAGAAGAAAAGTCCTTTTAATCGGCTTGTTTGGGTATTCCGCTGGCACAGTGATGTTTGCCAGCGTGTTTAAGGCAGCCTTGCTCGGTTACCTTATCCCCATCACTGCGCTAATCCTGTTAATTGTTACTCGAGTTGCCAATGCAACGGTAATGGCAGCAGTCTCACCATCTGCAAATGCTTACATGGCTGATATCACCAGCATAAAAGACCGCGTTAAAGGTATGGGCGCAATTGGTGCTGCAGGCAACATAGGCGCAATATTAGGGCCCGCAATCGGCGGGTTACTGGCTAGTATCAGTCTACTTACGCCTTTGTATTTCTCGGTGTTATTAACCCTAGCCGCAGCAATATTAACCCTTTATTCGCTACCCGAGTTGCCAAAGTCCAAAGCAGTAATCAAGCGGCCGAAATTGAAATACACCGATCCGAGGATCTTTCCGTTAGTGGTAGCCGGGGTATTTTTGTTTATGGGCTTTGCAATTGTGCAACAAACTATCGCGTTTCGCTTTCAGGATATGTTAGGCCTTGACGGTACCGAGACAGCCAAGATTGTCGGGATCAGCCTGATGTGTTCAGCAGCTGCGGCTCTATTTGCGCAAATGTTACTGATCCCCCGTTTAGCTGTTCGGCCATTTGTATTGCTTAGAATTTCCATGCCGATGATGATGGTCGCTTTCGCTTTTATGGCGTTAGGCCAAACTCAAGGAATGTATTTACTGGGCATGTGTATTTTGGGCTTAGGTATGGGTTTAGCTGGTCCGGGTTTTATGGCTGGTGCCTCTGTTGCAGTTTCGTCTGAAGAGCAAGGCGCAGTAGCTGGAGTAGCGGGCGCGTGCCCGCCACTGGGTTTTACGGTAGGTCCATTATTGGGTACTTATTTATATTCAATCGATGGAACGCTACCTTATTGGTTCGCCTTCACCAGCTATGCATTATTGTTTTTATTTACCCTTAAGTTTAAAGATAAGTAAAAGGGTTATAGTGGTTGCTTGTTATCTAATATTTTCGATGACTTTATTTCGATTTACTTATTATTTCAGCAAATAAATTAAGCACAATCTGTCACCATCAATATCTTTTGATTTAAAAATTTTTATCGGAAAGGTAGAACTTATTTGACCAACGGAAAAAATTTCCACATAGTGAGCCGTATCACGAAATGAAGGAAGTAGTTAGAGTGGGCGTAGATGAAATGGATATTCATTATCAGTTGATAGAATTACTCGCCTATTGGCAAGGAGCGGTTAATACTACTCATATAGTTAATCATTTTAAGATTAGTCGCCAACAAGCCCAAAAATATTTTACTGAGTACCAGCAAAACAACCCAAATAACCTCGTATATGACAAAAGCGCGAAAAGCTTTTTACCCACTAATAATTTTCAATCAAAGGCAATTGATGAAGATGTAAACCAATATCTTGAATGGCTTAGTAACTCATCGAATATGCTATCAGCACAGATACAGCCATCTCCCCATTTAAATTCAATAACTTATACCTCATTAGAGTTGCCTAAAAGGTCGGTGTCTTGCACCGTAATGCGAGGCCTAGTCGCTGCCATTAAGCAACAAAAACGCGTAGATGTGGACTATGTGTCGCTTGCCAATCCAGATGGAGAAGGTCGGATTATTCAGCCGCACATATTTGTGAGAACAGGATTGCGATGGCACCTTAGAGCATTTGATGAAAAACATAAAGAATTTCGCGATTTTGTGCTGAGCCGCTTTCGAGGTGAGCCTGAATTGCTTGATAAGGGCACTCATTGCGCTAAACAAGATAGCGGCTGGAATACCTACATAAATATCATTTTAGCCCCTGATCAACGTCTCAATATGAATCAAAAAAGAGTGATTGAGCATGATTATCAAATGCAGAATGGGCAACTTGTCATCAAAACCCGCGCAGCCCTCGCTCAATATTTATTGCAAGAAATGCAGATAAATATCAAATTTCACGATGCGTATCCAGAGGCCCAACAGCTAGTCTTACTCAATAAAAATGACATAAAAGACTGGTTATTTAATAGCTAGAGCAAGGTAAATTAAGAAAACCTGTCAACTTTGTTTACTGGTTATATTTCAGGCGTTGCGAAGGTAAGCTGATTAGACCAAAGTAGTGGACATTGAATAACAAAGCATTCACCCAAGTTTGTTTTAAAGGATTTAAATAGACGAATGAAAGACTTATCGCCCTCAGATCTTAAAACCATACTGCACTCTAAACGAGCGAATTTATATTATCTCGAGTACTGCCGTGTGATGCAAAAAGACGGGCGGGTGTTATACCTTACCGAAGCCAAAGCCGAGAACCAATATTTTAATATCCCCATCGCCAATACCACCGTTTTGCTGCTGGGTAATGGTACATCCATAACCCAAGCCGCAGTGAGAATGCTAGCGCAAGCAGGCGTATTACTTGGCTTTGCCGGTGGTGGTGGTACGCCATTGTATATGGGGAATGACATCGAGTGGCTAACGCCGCAAAGTGAATATCGACCAACAGAATATATCCAAGGATGGTTGTCTTTTTGGTTCGATGATGACAAACGACTTGCTGCCGCGAAGCATTTTCAAGCAGCGAGAATTGAATATTTACTCCGAGTTTGGGGCAAAGACAAGGACTTGAGGGGGGAAGGGTTTATTACCGAAAATGTAGATATCAAAGCAGCATTAGACCGTTTTAACAGCCGTACAGAGCAAGCAGTTAAATCTTCTGACTTGCTTTTGACCGAAGCGCAACTCACCAAAGTACTCTATAAATTTTCCGCTAATAATACCGGAATAACAGACTTTAGCCGCCAGCATCAAAGTACAGACAAAGCGAACGATTTTCTCAACCACGGCAACTATCTGGCTTATGGCTTAGCGGCTTGTACATTATGGGTATTAGGCATCCCCCATGGTTTTGCTGTAATGCACGGTAAAACTAGAAGAGGGGCGCTAGTATTTGATATTGCTGATTTAATTAAAGACGCCATCGTCTTACCATGGGCTTTTATCTGCGCCAAAGAAAATGCATCTGAGCAAGAATTTCGCCAACAAGTGCTGCAAAAATTCACTGATCACAAAGCGCTAGATTTTATGTTTGAGCAAGTAAAACAGGTTGCTTTGCAAGGAAAATCTGAGCAAGTGGTGAACAACTTATGATGGTCACCTTTGTGAGTCAATGCGAAAAAAACGCCCTAAAGAAAACTAGAAGAGTGCTAGACGCATTTGCAGACCGAATAGGTGACAACACTTGGCAGACTGTGATCACCGAGGATGGCCTAATAACGGTGAAAAAGATGCTCCGCCAAACCGCCAGTAAAAGCACCGCCGTTAGCTGCCACTGGATACGCAGCCGAGCGAGAAGCCAGTTTTTATGGGTGGTGGGGAATAGGCATAAGTTTAATGAGTTAGGTGTAGTGCCAGTGAATAGTACCAAGCGTACTTTGCTGAATACTGATATTAAAAATGATTGGCACTATTTACCTTTAATTAAAGCTTTAGTTGGATTAGCTGCCTTATTGCATGACTGGGGAAAGGCAACGGCTCTATTTCAGGAAAAACTTAATCCCGGCAGTAAAATGGGCTTTAAGGGGGATCCGATTCGTCATGAATGGATTTCCTTGTTGTTATTAAATGCGTTTATTCAGGCGACAGACACAAGTTCAGACGAAGCTTGGCTAACTCAACTAAGTAACGGTGAGATTAATGAAGGGGCTTTAAAAAAACTGATAAAACAAAAGGTGCCTCAGCCATTGACTCGGTTGCCGCCAGTAGGAAAATTAGTCGCTTGGCTCATCGTCTCTCATCATCGTTTACCGTTGCCGGATAGAAAATACTGGAACAATTACACTGCAGAATCAGCTGATTCTATCGATGTCATGCTCAGTCGAATCACTAAAGAATGGGGCTATGAAAATCGCTTTGATGAACAAGAGTATCAAAAGCGACTAAAAGCATGTTTTAGTTTTCCAAAAGGTTTAATCAGCAATTCGAAGCATTGGCTTAATCAGGTTAAAAAATGGTCTCAGCGATTGTTAGCTAGCCAAATACAAGCAGCAGAATGTTTAGATGATGGAAGCGATCGGATAGTACTTCATCATGCTCGACTGTGTTTGATGTTGGGCGACCATTTTTACTCATCACAGCAAGCGGATAAACAATGGCAGGATACAACAGGCTTATTTGCCAACACCGACCGCGCAACCAATAGCTTAAAGCAAAAACTGGATGAGCATTTAGTCGGAGTGGCCAGAAATGCCTTGCAAACAGCTCATTTGTTACCCGCATTTGAAAGGGAACCACCGGTAGCGCAAGAAATAAATAGCTTAAAAAATCGCAGTCCTAAGCCTTTTGAATGGCAAGACAAAGCCGTGGATAAAATTCTTGCTTGGCAGCAAGTGACTGCCAAGCAGAGCAAACTGAAATACGGATTTTTCGCTGTCAATATGGCCAGTACCGGTTGTGGTAAAACCTTTACCAATGCCAAAGTTATGCGAGCCTTATCCAACGACACCAAAAGCTTACGGTTTATTTTAGCTCTTGGTTTGCGTACATTAACCTTGCAGACGGGTGACGAATATCGTGAACGTGTCGGCTTAGATAGCAGTGAACTTGCGGTACTAATTGGTTCGCGCGCGGTCATGGAGTTACATCAACAAGCGAAATTAGATCAAGACGATATGAGTTTTGAAAACACCGGTTCTTTGTCGCAAGAGCCATTGCTGGATGAAGACCTGGACTTCGATTGCGCCATACCCGAGCAAGGTTTGAGTACAGTATTAACTTGCGCGCGTGATAAGCAGTTCCTCTATGCGCCAGTACTGGCTTGTACTATTGATCATTTAATGGCTGCGACCGAGACTAAACGCGGTGGTCGCTACATATTGCCAACACTGCGACTTATGTCCTCTGATTTGGTCATTGATGAAATCGATGATTTTACGGGTGATGACTTAATCGCAATTGGTCGGTTAATTCATTTGGCAGGAATGCTTGGCCGCAAAGTTATGATTTCATCAGCGACTATCCCGCCTTATCTTGCCGAAGGTTATTTTAAGGCTTATCGGGATGGTTGGTTTTTATATTGCCAAACTCGGGATACCAGCAACATGATCGGTTGCGCCTGGATAGATGAATTTTCGACTAAAGTGTGTACTAACAATAATAATGAAACTCCCTCTGCTATATTGGAGTATAGACAAGAGCATGCCCAATTTATTGAAAAACGTGTAACAAAACTTCAACAACAACCAGCTAAACGCAAAGCCGACATTACTGACTGTCAAAGTATTATTGAAAATCATCAGGGGCAAAATAATCGCCAGCAAGAGGTCATTGAAAGTAAACAAACAGCCTATTTTGAGGTGATGGCACAAAGCACTCTTAACAAACATCTAAAACATCATTATTTCGATGCTTGCAGTCAGTTGAGTGTTTCGTTCGGGGTTGTTCGTGTTGCGAATATTAAGCCTTGCGTTGACCTTACCCAATATCTATTAAAAAAAGATTGGCCTGAAAACACCGAAGTCAGGGTTATGGCTTATCACAGTCAACAAGTGTTGTTGCTGCGCTCTTTACAAGAGAGGCATTTAGATAATGTGCTTAAACGCAAAGAAAAGTCAGGTGAAATCCCCGCCGCTTTGAATGAACCCGTTATTCGCCAGCATTTGACGACCATAAAAAAAATATCTCCAAAAATTGAAAATGTTTTATTTATATTGGTAGCAACACCGGTAGAAGAAGTTGGCCGTGACCACGATTTTGATTGGGCGGTGATCGAACCATCATCTTATCGTTCTATTATTCAGTTGGCAGGAAGAGTAAAGCGACATCGGCAAGGGGAGGTTTCTGAGCCGAATATTGCTCTGATGCAATATAACTGGAAGGGTATACGCGAACATAATGATGAAAATGCCAAGGTTTTTAATCGCCCAGGATTTGAGGATCTTATTCGTTTAACAACTCATGATATAACGCAACTTATTGATGTCAACCTTATCGCTCAACGCTTGGATGCCATCCCTCGTATTCAACAGTCAGCGCAATTAACGGCAAATTACCTTCGTGAATTAAATCAGGCGACGAGCTTAGCTGAACTTGAACATGCCGCCACTTGGCATTGGTTGGCAAATTACAAAAATTCTGGGGATAACGCGCAAGTTGGCCCCCAAACTTTGCAGGGGTGGTTAAACCACCATTGGTTTTTAACGGCCTTACCGCAAGCATTAGCACCATTTAGAAAAAGTGCACCGAGCCTAAAAGTTTTTTTGGTGTTTGACGCCAATCACCAGGACAGCCGGTTTTGTGAAAAAGATGAACAAGGTTATGCCATCGAGCGCGAGAGAACACTCAATATTCAACGTATTGCACTAAGCGAACAAGCGCAGCAGCGCCTTTGGTTAACTCGGGATTTTGACCAGAGCTGTATCGCTTTAGCTGATGGACAAGAACTGAGTCAAAGAAGGATTTCATTACGTTATGGTGAACTGAGTTTTCGCCATGATGAGAAAAAACGCTATGGATATAACGATCAATTAGGATTGGTCAAAATTTAATAGGAGTGAGTATGGTTGATTCAGTAATAACGACTTTTTTTGACGAGCGAAAAGCCGCTTGGTTAAAGAAAAATATTTCAACAACTATGTCAGAAATCGAGATCCGTGAGAAAGAATTAGAGTGCGAATCGGTTTTTTCATTAATGCATTGGTTACCAAATGCGGCCAAAAGGGCGGGGCAGATTTCTATTTCTACTCACCCTTGTACCTTTAGTCATCCTAGTTCACGCAAAAATAAAAATGGTTATGCTAGTTCAGTTATTGCCAATAGCCAGTCAGCCAATGATGGTTTTTTAAGAAGTGGTAATGTTGCAGTCAATACCGACGCTTTAGGCAATGCAGCTGCGTTGGACGTATATAAATTCTTAACACTGCTTATGGAAGACGGACAAACTTTAATCGAACATCTGGAACAAGATACTGACCTAGCATTAAGTTTACTTTCATTGCCTAATGCTGAAGAAAGCCAAAATTACCAAATGCTAAAAAAGGGCTTTTTGGCCATAACTAGTGGTTCAGGTGAAAGCATTACTAGTTCTAAAATAAAACAGGTGTTTTTTCCTATTACAGTTGATTTGCCCACTCAGCAGTCTGGCGCTGAAAATTATCACCAGCTATCTATTTTGACTGCATCAGGAATCGTATTCGAATTAAGAAAACGCCTTGATGGGATACGTTACGGTGAAGATATAAAGTTAGCGCGGGGCAAGAAAAAAAACAACCTACAGCACGAAGGTTATTGCGAAATTCATAATTTAACTACTATTGGTTACGGAGGCACTAAACCACAGAATATCAGTGTGTTAAATAATCAAAATGGCGGAAAAGCTCACATGTTTATGAGCGCCCCACCGCAATTGAAAAATCGCAATATACACTTTCCAAATTCCGATTTTTTCAGCCAAACCGTGAATTATTTCCAGTGCAAGAACCTATTTTATCAGTTACATAAACTCTATCAGCGCGATGAAAACAACATGCGTATTCGCGCTGAGCGTGATGAATATTATCAAAGTGTGATCGATCACATTATTGAAAAAATGTGGCAGGTTCGCAGCACCGCATTAGAGCAATTCAACGCCTCCGAAAATCAATTGCCATTGGCACAAAAAACTTGGTTGAGTGAGCAAGACGATAGCAAAGCCTTGCGCGAGGCGACTGATGATTGGCTGGACAGCATCGTTAAGTCTGTGGCTACGTTTTTATTTAATGGTTACGAAAAAATACTGGGTAAAAAAGCCATAAAACTCAGTGATGCTGAACATAAACATATGCACAAGTTGGTCTTAATAAACAAGGAGGCATTGCGATGATCGGCGAAGTAAAAAAACTGCTAATTATTCCCCACATTAAAGTTCACAACGCCAATGCGCTGTCTAGCCCTTTTACCATAGGCTTTCCAGCAATGACAGCTTGGTTAGGCGCAGTACATGCCTTGCAACGAAAGTTAAACTCGCAGGATATTCCTGTGATTTTTTCAGCAACAGGAGTGGTGAATCATGATATGGATTTACAAACCTACAAAGGAGACAACGACTTTGTGCACTCGATTGTTGGGACCGGCAACCCATTGGACAAAACCGGTGCTAGATCCGCGTTCATCGAAGAAGCACGTTGTCATCTGAATGTAAGTTTAGTGATCCAATACGATCACATTACTATCGATGACCGAGAGCCGATGTTAACTGCCATCACCCATTTATTAAATGCCGGCATGAAGATGGCTGGGGGAGATATTAAGGCATTTCAAACCCCAATTTGTATTAATTGTAAAGAAGGCGACGACCAAGATCTACGTATTGTACAACGCACCTTGATGCCCGGCTATGCGCTAATTGAACGACGAGATCTGATGTTAGATGCTATGGAACATGGCGCCGATGCGCTAGACGCATTGATTGATTATCTGGCCATTCATCATAAGTGTGAAACAGCTGATGATGGCAATGTAACCTGGAGCAGTTATCGCAAAACGCTGAACAATAAACCAGCCGGATGGATAGTACCTATCGCCACCGGATTTCAAGGTATCAGTGAATTGGGTGAAGCTAAAAACCAGCGTGATCCAGTTACACCCCATCGGTTTGCAGAAAGTATCGTCACCTTAGGTGAATTTAAAATGCCTCATCGGATTAAGGCTGTTGAAGACATATTGTGGCGTTATCATGTGGACGGTGACTTATATCTTTGCCAGCAAAATAAACACGCAACCCCAAGTTATGACCTTGATTCGGCGCCAAGCTCAATCGAATCTGAATTTTAATTTAATCAATATTTAACACAGTAAAAGGAAAATTATCATGGCTAAAAAAGACAACATTGCATCTGTATTGGCATTTGAAAAAAAATTAGTTACCAGTGATGGTTATATGTATGGGACTGCGTGGGATGCTCGTAGTCAAATAACGCCTCTTGCCTTACGAGAAAAATCGGTACGTGGCACCATATCAAATCGCTTGAAAGCCGCCATTAAAAGTGACTCGGCTAAGTTAAACGCAGAAGTAGAAAAAGCTAACTTACAACGTGTAGATGCCTGTGCACTTGCACCTGAACAAGATACCTTGAACCTGCAATTTACCATCAAAGTTTTGGGCGGTATCACTCAGCCATCTGCTTGTAATAATGCTTTGTTTAAACAAAGTTACAGTGCGGCGGCCAGTGAGTATATTGCTAGTCAGGCTTTTACCGAGCTGGCACGCCGATATGCGAGTAACATCGCTAATGCACGTTTTTTATGGCGTAATCGGGTTGGTGCAGAAAAGATTGAGGTGCAAGTTAAAGCCAAGAATAGCAATGTCGATGAATCTTGGGTTTTTGATGCAACACAATTTAGTACCCGTAACTTTGATTTTAATGATGACGCTATCAATAATCTTGCGACGTATATTGCGAAAGTTTTAGCAAGTGCAAACGACTTTTTGTTATTGGACGTTAGTTGTTTTGTAAAAGCTGGAAAGGCTCAGGAAGTTTACCCCAGCGAAGAATTAGTGCTGGATAAAGGTAAGGGCGAGAAAAGTAAAATTTTATACAATGTTAATGGAATAGCCGCTATGCATTCGCAAAAAATTGGCAATGCTCTACGTACCATAGATACTTGGTATCCTGAGTTTTCTGACGCTGAAACTAGCGCGGGCCCTATTGCTATTGAACCCTATGGTGCAGTTACTAACCTTGGTAAAGCTTATCGAACGCCATCGGATAAACAAGATTTTTATACTTTCTTTGATGCGTGGGCGAGGGGTGAGAAGCTAGCGCGTGTTGAAGATGAGCATTATGTGATGGCGACGCTAGTTCGTGGTGGCGTGTTCGGCGAAAGCGATAAATAAGGAACTGAGATGAAATATTATCTCGACATTACCCTATTGCCAGACGCTGAAGCGAACCTTGGTTTTATATGGCAGAAGGCATTTCAGCAAGTCCATATTGCGCTGGTGGATAACAAAGTGGCTGACAACGAATCAGCCGTTGCACTTTCTATTGTTGGTTACGGTGATAAGGATTTTCCCTTAGGTAAACAATTGCGTTTATTGGCTGCCAGTGAGGATGTTTTGCAGAAACTAGATATCCATCGTTGGTTAAATAGGCTAAGTGATTATTGCTATATTGAGCCTGTCAAACCTGTACCTTCTGATGTGCCCCAGTATGCTCGTTTTATGCAAAAACGTGTTAAAGGTGAAAGCCGTATTGAAACTCAGTTGCTTAAAAAAGCAAAACATATTTCTGAAAAATTTAATGTTGATTACGAGACATGTTTAAGTGAATTACAAGCAAAGTCTCAATATGTTAAATCATCTTTACCTTTTATTAATGTTGAAAGCCAGCAAACGAAAAAGCGGCTACAACAGGGCGTATCAAGTCAGTTTTTACTGTTTATCGAGCAAACTTTTTTTGATAAACCTGTAAACGGTAAATTTGATTGTTATGGCCTGTCTAAAACCGCCACAGTGCCTTGGTTTTAAAGAATTACCATTAATTGTTAGTGAACGCATTGAATAACCCGCCATATACAGAGGGTTATTTTTATTAAGGTACTCAACTTCCCTAATTACCCAATAAAATTGCTCTTTAACAATAATCAATAAAATCAATTAGTTACAATAGGTAGAAAAAACATAGGTAAAAAGTGCAAATTTTTGCCTATCTACTTGTTGTAACTTATTTTTTTAACGTTATTCTATTGTTCACTGCCGCACAGGCAGCTTAGAAACAACTCTGCATCAGAAAGGTTATCGTCAATACGTTCACTGCCGCACAGGCAGCTTAGAAATGTTAAATCAATGATGTTTAACCGCAGAAACTGTTCACTGCCGCACAGGCAGCTTAGAAAATTGTGACACAACGCCTTTAACCATCCCGTTAGTTCACTGCCGCACAGGCAGCTTAGAAAAACAACAAGAGGTGCAAACCATACTATTGTGAGTTCACTGCCGCACAGGCAGCTTAGAAATTCCAAATAAAGCAATGAAGCAAAGAGTTGCAGTTCACTGCCGCACAGGCAGCTTAGAAAAAGCAGACTTTGACAGACAAGGGTATTATGAAGTTCACTGCCGCACAGGCAGCTTAGAAATGAATGAGCCAGTGCCTATGCCATCTGCCTGGGTTCACTGCCGCACAGGCAGCTTAGAAAAACTTTAAGATCTAGTATGGAGTATATATTCAGTTCACTGCCGCACAGGCAGCTTAGAAAACAAGGTTGAACATACTAATGGCTGCATTGTAGTTCACTGCCGCACAGGCAGCTTAGAAATATGTTGTACTCGCCGAGAATACCAACTTGTCGTTCACTGCCGCACAGGCAGCTTAGAAACCATTAGCATATTATCGCCTCTAAACAGCCCAGTTCACTGCCGCACAGGCAGCTTAGAAAATTGATGTTTGCCAACTGTATCAACTTCAAAGGTTCACTGCCGCACAGGCAGCTTAGAAATTTAGGTGGTCTATAGGAATAGATTCAAGGTAGTTCACTGCCGCACAGGCAGCTTAGAAAGTCTGCAACATCACCATCAGTTGCAGCCTGTGGTTCACTGCCGCACAGGCAGCTTAGAAAAGGCAACAAGAATAAACCAAACCCAGCCACCAGTTCACTGCCGCACAGGCAGCTTAGAAAAGACGTGTCAGGCTCGATATCATAAGCAAAAAGTTCACTGCCGCACAGGCAGCTTAGAAAGTTAGTATGTTCTACCTTATGCCCTTCGTGTAGTTCACTGCCGCACAGGCAGCTTAGAAATTGATCAAGTCCGGAAACAGTGATAGACCTGCGTTCACTGCCGCACAGGCAGCTTAGAAAACAGCCAGACGGAAGCGTATCATTCAATATTGGTTCACTGCCGCACAGGCAGCTTAGAAAACAAGTCCGGCCGCTGTTGTGGGAGATGTTGCGTTCACTGCCGCACAGGCAGCTTAGAAAAACACCAGAAATACCAATAGAAATTAGCGCGGGTTCACTGCCGCACAGGCAGCTTAGAAAATCTGGGAATATAGACTTTGACATTGCAGGTCGTTCACTGCCGCACAGGCAGCTTAGAAAAGATGCGTCCAATACACCTTTAGCATCGGCATGTTCACTGCCGCACAGGCAGCTTAGAAAAGAATGTTGCATCTACGCTTGCGCTAGTAATTGTTCACTGCCGCACAGGCAGCTTAGAAACTTGTCTGTCAAAGTCTGCTTGGTAAGGAACTGTTCACTGCCGCACAGGCAGCTTAGAAATCCAGCTTTTCAATTCTGGCTTTCAGATCTGTGTTCACTGCCGCACAGGCAGCTTAGAAAATCATCCAGAATCCATATTCGAAGGCTCAGAAGTTCACTGCCGCACAGGCAGCTTAGAAAGTAAACCCTTGATTGCCAGTGCAGCACCATACGTTCACTGCCGCACAGGCAGCTTAGAAAACAGAAGAAGGTGTATGGGGCGGCTTCCCAAGGTTCACTGCCGCACAGGCAGCTTAGAAAGCTCTGCGGTGGTGAATATACCGCCTTTGCTTGTTCACTGCCGCACAGGCAGCTTAGAAACAAAGGTTGGCGGGACCATTGTTTTTCAAGAGGTTCACTGCCGCACAGGCAGCTTAGAAAATCACAGTCCCATCCGAACGAATCAGCATTAGGTTCACTGCCGCACAGGCAGCTTAGAAACAGATGATCAACTAGCCGAATTTGGTAATCTAGTTCACTGCCGCACAGGCAGCTTAGAAATGTTGGACCTGTTGGTTACGTAAAAGCGCCAGGTTCACTGCCGCACAGGCAGCTTAGAAAGTTTAAGTATGGATTGTCTAAAGTTGATTTTAGTTCACTGCCGCACAGGCAGCTTAGAAATTCTAAAAGCTAAAGAAGAGGCAATCAAACATGTTCACTGCCGCACAGGCAGCTTAGAAAACACTGTTCAAGCCAAGAGTTCAAGTCAATAGGTTCACTGCCGCACAGGCAGCTTAGAAATAATACTACAGCTTCATATGTTCTTCTTACTCGTTCACTGCCGCACAGGCAGCTTAGAAAGCCGGAGTATGCAAATGCTCCACCGGTTATATGTTCACTGCCGCACAGGCAGCTTAGAAATATTTGACGCGGTAGTGCTATCATTCGACAATGTTCACTGCCGCACAGGCAGCTTAGAAAAATATTAGCGTTTTACTTCGCAGCCCCGCACAGTTCACTGCCGCACAGGCAGCTTAGAAACACCAAAGGGCAGCGGAGTAAGCGCAAATAAAGTTCACTGCCGCACAGGCAGCTTAGAAAATAGGAAATAATAAAGAGATTAAATCTTTACAGTTCACTGCCGCACAGGCAGCTTAGAAATCTAACAAACCAAACACCGGCTAAGGCTTGCAGTTCACTGCCGCACAGGCAGCTTAGAAAATTCAGGGGAATTTAAAACAATTAAAGATTTAGTTCACTGCCGCACAGGCAGCTTAGAAATACCGAATAAAGCAATGAAGCAAAGAGTTGCAGTTCACTGCCGCACAGGCAGCTTAGAAACATCAGGTATATAACCACCACCTATAAACGATGTTCACTGCCGCACAGGCAGCTTAGAAAGGCGGCGCTATTTACCCAACTATCCGGAAATTGTTCACTGCCGCACAGGCAGCTTAGAAAGTAATTAAAAAGCAGAAACAAGGGCATAACTAGTTCACTGCCGCACAGGCAGCTTAGAAAACTAAATAGAGATTCTAAGTGATCTAAAAAATGTTCACTGCCGCACAGGCAGCTTAGAAATAACTGCTCCGACCAGTAAAATAATTTAAATCGTTCACTGCCGCACAGGCAGCTTAGAAAACAGTGTTATTACTAAATAGGTGAGGGCGCATGTTCACTGCCGCACAGGCAGCTTAGAAACTTTCCCCTGTGTAATAATTAGAATTAATTCCGTTCACTGCCGCACAGGCAGCTTAGAAACTCAGGTATGCAAGAGATGTTAACTTGGTTGTGTTCACTGCCGCACAGGCAGCTTAGAAAATCAACTTTTATTGGAGTGGTATCTTCTAGACGTTCACTGCCGCACAGGCAGCTTAGAAATTTTCACTGGCCGATACATCTTTAACCGGGTCGTTCACTGCCGCACAGGCAGCTTAGAAATGAAAGAAATAGGCAACATTGAAATCACAAGCGTTCACTGCCGCACAGGCAGCTTAGAAATTTAATGGTGTAATTAGAATCAATGAAGTCAAGTTCACTGCCGCACAGGCAGCTTAGAAATACGAAGAATTGCGCCTACGCTACCCGCTGTGGTTCACTGCCGCACAGGCAGCTTAGAAAACCGGAGGCAGCATGAGTATTTATGAATGGATGTTCACTGCCGCACAGGCAGCTTAGAAAATGTCGAATCGGCTTTAGACGTGCGGATTTCAGTTCACTGCCGCACAGGCAGCTTAGAAATCCACAATGGATTCAAACGATCCCACTGTTATGTTCACTGCCGCACAGGCAGCTTAGAAAAGAACGAATATAACGCACTTTTTGGTTCACAAGTTCACTGCCGCACAGGCAGCTTAGAAAATTCATAATCCATAGCTCAACTTGAGCCACGTGTTCACTGCCGCACAGGCAGCTTAGAAATGTGCAGGAGTTTTTACATAGTACTTTAGCCCGTTCACTGCCGCACAGGCAGCTTAGAAAAAACAGCAAGAAGAAAAAGAAAACTTCTAGCTGTTCACTGCCGCACAGGCAGCTTAGAAAGCTAAACTCTGGAACCTCCAGATCGAAAGGCAGTTCACTGCCGCACAGGCAGCTTAGAAAATTACCGAGGTTACTGGGTTAACAGCTGATGCGTTCACTGCCGCACAGGCAGCTTAGAAAACAACACGAATACTTATGGCAGCACTTATGTTGTTCACTGCCGCACAGGCAGCTTAGAAAATCCATATCACCAATAAACACATCAATAATGTGTTCACTGCCGCACAGGCAGCTTAGAAAGTTAGCCCCACAATCACCGTGATCACTTAGGAGTTCACTGCCGCACAGGCAGCTTAGAAAATACGCACACTAGCTCGATTTATGATGGTTGTGTTCACTGCCGCACAGGCAGCTTAGAAAGTCAGGGATAGTACCAAGATCAACCCAAGCATGTTCACTGCCGCACAGGCAGCTTAGAAAATTCGATAAGGCGTTAGGTGCTTCTAACTTAAGTTCACTGCCGCACAGGCAGCTTAGAAAACTGACATCCCGAAAAATAATTTCATCTTGATGTTCACTGCCGCACAGGCAGCTTAGAAAATTAAGGTTTTTTAATTGGCTAATTACGCCAAGTTCACTGCCGCACAGGCAGCTTAGAAAAAACATTCCGAATTGATACCAATAAGGCATTTGTTCACTGCCGCACAGGCAGCTTAGAAATCGCCGGGCCACTCTTTGCAATTCATCGTGTAGTTCACTGCCGCACAGGCAGCTTAGAAAACTGACTCTATCGCTGACCTCTCCACTGGCCAGTTCACTGCCGCACAGGCAGCTTAGAAATGAGCCTGATTTTGACTTCGATGACACAATCCGTTCACTGCCGCACAGGCAGCTTAGAAAACAGCAACATCGCACAAGCAATCAGCCTGACCGTTCACTGCCGCACAGGCAGCTTAGAAATTTATAATAATTGGCATCAAGGCAGTGGCTTTGTTCACTGCCGCACAGGCAGCTTAGAAAAATCACATCATCAAGCGGCTTGATTCCTGTCTGTTCACTGCCGCACAGGCAGCTTAGAAATATAGACGGAACAGACGAAAGCGCTGCAGATAGTTCACTGCCGCACAGGCAGCTTAGAAATTATTTATCTAGTTAAAACAGCGGCGCAAGCTGTTCACTGCCGCACAGGCAGCTTAGAAACGGCGAAGATGACATTGATGAAGTTGGTCGAAGTTCACTGCCGCACAGGCAGCTTAGAAAAAATGCAGATGCTAGGCAGCAGAGGTGATGCAGTTCACTGCCGCACAGGCAGCTTAGAAATGTTCCACGTAATGACAGGCCTGTGCCTACCGGTTCACTGCCGCACAGGCAGCTTAGAAAATTTCTTGCAACTGGTTACCTTTACAGCTTCACCGAAAGAGGCATTGAAATAGATATCCACTTTATAGCGTTGATAAGCTTTCTTCTATCGATAATCTAGATGATCGAAAATATCATGGGTTTCTTTATATGCACCCCAGAACCAAAGATGCAGATTTCATCGTAATCCTCTAGAGATTGCCGTTGTTTATTCTGATTTATGGTCTTGAATGACATGCTATATATTTTCGATTTAGCTTGAGGCGTCGATTTGAAAGCGGACTTTTTAATGGGCAACCATTATCCAAAATGCTTGCCTGTATTTATCAAACCGTTTTCATTTCCCCGGGCTTGGCTAATATTTCCACATAAAACGACGTTGCCCCATTGGCCACTGATTCATCTATCATTTTATTTATTTCTTTCAAATATACTTTCTTGGCAACAGCTTCTGTTACGCCGAACTTACAGTCAAATTCCCAATATCCAATACCTTCTGGAAGTGACTTATTTCGTTCTCGCTTAAGGTATTTCTTAATTTCATGTTTAACCGAGTCAACCATACGGTCAATATTAATTTTGGGATGAGTGAGATCAAATGTTTTTTTCATTAGGTTCCTATCAGGATATCTATTTGCAGAATTCACATGCAGATGGCTAAACCCAGCAGGGGATAGCTGGAGGGGCATTATACCTGATAAAAACTATTTATGGTTAAGTTATTAGGTTGTTGCAGTGCCGTGTACAAATACATTATTTACATATTGATAGCTGACAATGCCAATAACATATCAGCGCAACCTGTTTCAGGCGGCTTAGCAGCTATGTTGATTATCCTATTAAGTTAAACCTGTAGAAGTGGTTGATGGCGTCTGCACGGTCAAATTGCGCAGCCAGTGTTTTGCGCGCATGCGATAAACAAACATGATGGATTTGGTGATTTCTTCTGAATAGGTTACTAGCACCACCCAGTATAGCGACAAGTTAAAATAAAATGCGGCGGCAACGGTCAGCGGAATGCCTATTATCCACATGCCGGAAATATCAATCAGCATACAGTGCTTGTTGTCGCCGCCAGCGCGCAAGATACCCATAGACGCTGTCATATTGAATACTTTGATGCAGGTTCCGAAGGTGATCAACATAAAAATGTTATGGGCGACACTAAGGGTTTCAGGCTGCAGATTGGTATAGGGCATGAACACTACAGATTCCAAACTTAACATTCCCAGCGCCAATAAAAAGGTCACTATCGGCGCGCTAATAGCAAAACCGCGGGCGACCGACCAGGCAGACGCAAAAGCGTCTTGTCCAAGTCGCTGCCCCACCAGAATAGAGCAAGCAGAAGCAAAACCGAAAAAGAACGAAATCAACAAGCCCTCAAGCGGAGCCATCAGGCTCATGACCGCCAATTCTTGGGTCCCAATGCGTCCAAATATCAGCTGATAAACAAAGGTTCCAATTGACCAGACGCCAAAGCTCACCATCATCGGCCAGACTAATTTAATTAAATGTATCCATTGCTGTTTTTGATAGAACTGCTGACTATTCAGGCGAGTGGGGAAGACCTCATGTTTACTTTTCGCCAGACAGTAAATAATCATCAACGCATGCAATCCTCGCGCAATGAAGGTTGCCCAAGCAGCGCCTAAAACGCCTAAGGCATCAATGCCCAATCCGCCGTTTATCAACCAATAATTGAGGGCGATATTGATAAAAATTGCAATACTGCCAAGCACCATCGGAAGTTTGACTTGGCTAAAGCCACGCAAGGCATTTTCAAACACCATGACTACGATGATAAAGGCTAAGCTGGGCATAGTGACCCATAGATAAGTTTCGCCTGTATTGATGATGACTGGATCTGTGGTTCCTAAGCCGACAATATGATCGCCAAAGGCAAAGGTCAGTAACACCACAGGTAGCAATACCCCAGCCCCAATAACCAGTGACTTTATGATGACAGGACTTATCAGGCCAGTTTTACCAGCGCCATTATACTGTGCTGACAACACGCCCACACCGGCCGCAAGGCCCGACAAAATTATCAACACCACAAACTGAATACGATTACCCAATCCAACAGAGGCAACGGCGGCATCACCCAGATGACCGACCATTACAATGTCGCTCATACCCAGCATGGTCACCAAAATACTTTGCAGTGAAATTGGCCAAGCAAGTTTAAGACTTTGTCTTAATGTGGATGTGCGATTAGGTTGCATAGGCTCCGTTGTGTTTAGTTAAATATTAGTGGGCAGTCAGGGTGGTGCATTTTATAAGATTTCAAGCAAATAAACATAATTGCGAATATCATGTATTATGTCTAAAACTATCATTATGGTTAAAAATATGTGGAGAGATATTCTCAACATCGATCCGAGTTGCGAAGAAGACTTCTTCAACTTCGACTCTCTTCCGGGTAAGGGTAAGAGCTTTATAGCCTGTGCAGGGGTGTCACATCTACGCAGCGAATATCGAGTCGGTAAAACCGGTAAAGGTGAGTATTTCAATGGTCAGCAAAATGATCGGGTGCATGTTCATTACTTAATTTCAACCAAATCAGGCGGGGCCACCCTTAGTCTAGATAGCGGTCAACAAGCGGTTTCCCCGAATACCATTATGCTGATACCAGCAGGCACCCCGTTTTTGTACGAACTGGATGGCGATCATTGGGATATGTGTTGGTTGTTGCTACATGACTGTCCGGAATACCAGTTTATTCGCCAACTCAACGCGGGTGTTTGGCAAAGTGAAAATGCTGCGCTGCTATACCAAGTCATGGCAATGATCAGGGACTTTGATCACAGTGATGGTCACTATCAGCCTGACATTCAACTTAGACTAATCGAAGTGCTACTTTATCAAATTGAACAGACACTTAAAAAGACACCCACCCAAAGTGTCCAGCAGCAACGCTTTCAGGCATTGATGCGCAGCGTAACCAAACAATTGCAACTACCATGGAGTGTAAAGTCGTTAGCGGCCGAGTTGCATATATCAGAGCCCCAATTTTATCGGCTATGTAAAAAAGAAACCGGTAAAACGCCAATGAAGTTGCTTACCCACAGTCGTATGGAATATGCCTGCTATTTGCTGCGTTACACTCACTATAGCTTAGAGCAAATCGCTGATACGGTGGGATATGCCGACAGTGCCAGTTTCGCCCATCGATTTAAGCAACTCTATCAAGTTAGTCCGGGTCGATGGCGAAATAGTAACGACAAGAATCACCAGCATGACGAATAAATCCCTTGCACTATAGTGCTGATTTCGTAAACTATTTCCACGCTCAAAAAGGAAATCCCAGCCATTAATTCGTTGAAACACAAACTTTGTTATGTTCTTTGCCTGACGTTGTTGCTGCAGGGCGGTTTGCGCTTGCTGTTGAATGGTCAGCAGTTAGAGCAGTTGCGTTTGCAAAGTTTCAATGACATTGAGCTTATCTGTACGGGCAAAGAAATGAAGTGGATTTCGTTGTCACAGAGTAACCAATTTAATCATTTCGTGTTTGTTGATGCGCCTGAAGAAGCCTCTGAGTTTCCCATAGAAAATTTGTGTCCTGATAAGGTCATGTCAGATTTCAAAAACGCTCTGGCCATGCAAAGTCATAGTGTGTTGAGTCAGTTTGTCAGCTATACAGCCAGATTAGAACGATTGGCACAGCAGCCTTATACGGCCTATCCCTATCAAACAGCGCACTCCCGCGCCCCGCCTGTTTTTGCTTGAACATTAAATCCTAACGTTTTGCCAGTGTGAGCTGGTATCGAGAAGTTTTGTGCGCGTAAGCGCCTCAGTTCAAGAGAACAACAATGAAAAGAAACAACATTTCAATGGTATGTAATATTGCCGTTATCAGTGCTTTTAGCAGCATTTCTTTGGCTGTATATGCCAATAGCATCGAAAAAGTAGAAACGATTGAAGTCCTTGGTCATCAGCAGAGCACTAAAATAGATCTTGATATTCAAAGGCTAACTGATAGCTCAACAGATTATCGAGATAGCTTGAACCGATTACCCGGAATGAGTGTGAATGGTAACGGCCCTGTCTCAGGTATCCCACAATATCGGGGGTTGTTTGGTGACAGATTAGCGATAAGCATTGACGGCGCACCCATCGATGGTGCAGGTCCAAATGGGATGGATCCACCGCTATCTCATGTGGTATCGAAACCTGCGAGCAAACTGACCTTCTATCGCGGAATCGCTCCGGTTTCAGCAGGTGTAGAGACCCTAGGTGGGGCGGTTAAAGTTGAAACCGATATACAGCAGCGATTCTCAACCAAGCCTAAAATTGCTGCACAGGCCAAGATGCAAGGAACTGATCAAGGCAGTGCACGACATTACACTGGGCAAATTGGCTACTCTTCGGATAGGCTTTTTGCCAGTTTTAATGGTTTGCAACAACAGCGTGACCAAGTTGAGGATGGACGCGGCCTTGCAGTGCCAAATAGTTTTTACAACCGTTCTGGTTTTGGCTCTGAATTAGGCGTTCGTAACGGCCAGCATATGCTGCATGGTGTATATCAGCGTATTGATACCAATGAAAGTGGTACTCCGGCGCTGGCGATGGACATTAAATATATTGATGCCGCTTGGTATCGACTCAATTACACCTACTCTGGCCTAAATGTGGCAGGTTCCGACAGCCAATTACAACTCAAAGTCTATGGCAACAGCAATCAACATGGTATGAATAATTTTGAGCATAGACCACTTAGCTCGCCTCTAAAGGCTAGGCTGAATACCGTAGACAGCATCGCTCGGGGTTACGAAGGGGTATGGCAAAATACGCTAGACATTGGGGCGTTAACAGCAGGGCTAAGTTGGCATAATAACCAGCACAATTCAGTCATTACCAACCCGCTAGTGGGAAGTTTAAATATAAACAATTTCAATCAGGTTGAGCGCACCCGCAAAAGTGCCTATCTAGAATGGGTAACTGAAACTGAATTAGCGGAATTGACTTTGGGCAGCCGTTTTACCCAGGTGGATATGCAAGCCGGTGGTGTAGCGAATAGTATGGCTATGATGAATCCAAATCTTGCGGCACTGGTGGGGCGCTTCAATCAATCAGAACGGGACCTTCACTTTTCTTTCGCGGATGTCAGTGCTCACGCACAGGGCTCATTCGATGGCGCTTGGCAATGGCAAGCCGCGATAGCACAAAAGAATCGGGCCCCAAGCTATACAGAATTATATGTATGGTTGCCCCTAGGTATTTCCGCGGGTTTAGCCGATGGTAAAAATTACTTGGGTAACCTTGAGTTAAACCACGAAACTAGCCGCCAAGTCGATCTAGGTGTCAGTTATTACAGCGATGCCCTGACTATTGCTCCAAGAGTATTTTATCAAGCTGTTCAAGATTATATAGTCGGTACTCCTTCAGAAGATCCTTTAGCCAATATGGTGTCGACCATGATGAGTGGTGCTCAACCGCTACAATGGCAAAATACCGATGCGACTATTTGGGGAGCCGACATACTTGTGACAGCGCAATTAAGCGACAAAATCGACTTGGGTATGACTGCCAGCTGGGTGCGTGGAACCCGAGATGACATTGATCAACCCTTATACCGCATTGCCCCGGCTAGCTTGATGACCCAATTACATTGGCGTAATCAGCAACTGACGGTATCCATAGAATCACAGCTGTTCGCAGCGCAGCATCAGGTATCGCAGCTTCAAAGTGAAACACAAAGTGCAGGCTATGGACTGATTAACTTGTCTGGTGAGTATCGCTTTAACAAGCATATTAGTTTGTCTTTGGCAGCCAAAAACCTATTTGATAAGGCCTATCAACCTCACCTTGGTGGCGTCAATCGGGTGGCCGAAACAGATGTGCCTGTGGGAGATCGGCTATATGAAACCGGTCGCGAGTTGAGCGCTAGTTTAACCTTGGTTTGGTAGTGTTAAGCGGATTGGACTAGGTTGTCGAAAAAGCAGCTTAGTCCGCGTCTCTTAGTATGGTAAAGGTGTCTCGGTTAAAATGTATAGGGTTTAGCCGAGACACAGAATTTTCATCGGGCTAGCCATCCCATCAAGTATTGGCTCTGAGCTTGTTAGTACTGAGCTAATGTTGCATGTAGGTTGTGCAATATGTGTTTGCGAAAGCTAAGATTCATCAGCCTTTCCCCAAAATAGCACTGCTATTAAGTACTAGATTGCGCTCAAACATCCACTTACCTGTATGCCAATTGGAAGGTGTTAACAGCGTAATCCAGTGTGCTTACTAGAATGTAAATCTTACATCCCAGTTGCAAAAATCACGTGGTACTACAGCGTAACTGATTTATTTTTATTCAAATCTGACTTTTTTTGGCGGATTTTTGCGCGGAATTTGTTGGCATGCCTTTTGTAATAAGTATTTCGTGATTGCCAAGACGGCAACAACTCAATCTTTACTAACCTATCCAAATTTAGGGATACCGAAATAACACAACAGGAGAATACAATGAAGAAACTTTCATTAATCACATCACTAATGGCATTAGGCGCGCTTCCAACCCCAGCGGCAGCTCAATCTGTAAATGACGCAGACGCTATGGGAGCTTACCTGGGCGCCAACTATGGTTACTTACGTGTTGATGGTGACGACGATTTTGATGATGACAAAGATGCATACCAGTTTATTGCTGGTTACAGCTTCAATGAATATTTCGCATTAGAAGGAAGCTATATCGATTTCGGTAGCTACGGCAATAATGTCAGCAACGCAGATACAGACGGATATACCTTTGGTTTGGTTGCCGGAATGCCACTTTCTGAAACTATCGGACTTTATGTCAAAGGTGGTCAGCTTTGGTACGAAACAGATTACACAGTGCTAGGTGTGCGTGATGATTATGATGACAAAGGCTTGTTCGCTGGTGTTGGTTTGAGCTTCAAACTAACGAATAACTGGTCAGTTAAACTAGATTATACTTTGTATGATGTTGACCTAGATGCTGGTGAAGCGGTTGATGATTTTGATGATGCCAACTTTTCAACAGACCTAAAACAAGCGTCAATTGGTGTTCAATACTTGTTCTAATCAATTCAGCCTTTTTGGATATTAATCATCCAAGAATAATCTGAGTGCTAGCCCCATTAAGATGTTGCGATCTTGATGGGGCTTTTGTTTTTTAAAGGAGCTGGTTTTCGTAGCATTAATGTCGAACTTTGCTAGACTCGTTTTTGGATAAAAATAAGCAGAGGAAATTATGGCCCATCTTAACCGACGACAATTTATCACAACTGCAGCTGTTCTTGGTGTCGGCGCAACGGCCAGTATAGCGAGCGCAGAAGTTATTAGTTCTGAGCCAAAATTAGTCCACTCGGTGTATTTTTGGCTGAAAAATCCGGGCTCGACTAACGATCGTGATGCCTTAATTGCTGGCTTAAAAACCCTGAAGCAAATACCGACAGTTAAATCTATGCAAATAGGCCTGCCAGCGACTACTGAAAAACGTGACGTAGTGGACAATAGCTTCGATGTGTTTGAGCTGATGTATTTCGATGATACAGCCGGACAAAGTGCTTACCAAGTGCACCCACTGCACCTGAAATTTGTCGAAAATTGCTCACACCTTTGGGACAAAGTCGTTGTGCATGATTCGCTGATTTTGTGATCTGTTTGGTAAAATTGTAGCGCTAGTTATTCTGCAAGGACTGCAGAAATTGATCAATCTTCATATGTCTATTTTTTTGCGCATAGTGCATTGCGCTCATGCCTTTGGCATCTTTTAAGGTGTATTTTGCGCCCTGTGTAACCAACATTTTAAGCATTTCATGCTGCCCTGATTCCGCCGCCGCCATCAATGGCGTATAGCCTTCGTGATTCGAAGCGTTGACGTTGGCACCAAGCTTCAACAGCAACATTGCACTTCCTTTATCGCCTTGTTCAACAGCCACCAATAATGGCGTCATTTTGGTAGGCTGTGATACAGCGTTTAAATCTGCCCCATTGGTTGCTAATTGCTGTAGTAATTGCCTATTAGCAGTTCCTACTGCATACATTAAAGGAGTAACCCCGTTGTTATCTTGGGTATTCACATCTGCCTGCCAGATCAACAGTTGCGACGCAACATTGGTTTTATTGCGCATTGCTGACCAGTTGAGTGCAGCAAGGCCAGCACTATCTTTATAATTGACATCAGCACCACTTGATAGCAAAGCTTTAACCATTTTTACTCGACCCGTTGCTGTGGCTAAAATGAGCGCGCTGCGTCGGTTTTTATCCTGTGCAATAGCGTTCGGATTGGCACCATCATCCAGTAGGCGTTGAAGGTCAGGGAGTTTGTTGGTTACAACAGCACGTAACAAGGCTTTATCTTGCCCTTCTTGTTGCACACTCATTGGGGAAGGGGAGTGCTCTTTACTAAAAGATACATTCAATGTAAATGCTTGTAACACGAAGATAGATACAGAGATGATAACCTGCTTTGTTGTCACCGTGATCCTCCGAAAATTTGTTGAAAAAATGTCTGGTTTTTATCAGTACAACCCTTAAACGACCTGAACACTATGCTTTATCTCACAGCGCAATAACCTTGCGCCTATGCCTTGTGGCAGTTATAGCCGTGTGATTAGGTTGGGGGATGTAAGCTTTTATTTTCATCCAATCTCTCAAGTATTAATAGAACCAAGGGATGATACTGAAACCAATTGAAGCTTAGTACTTCACATTAATCTCAATAACATCACCGTGATCCTAGCTTTTCCAACAGGGTTTAACCTGTCTGTGCTGGCTAGCGACGAACTCGCGTTCGGGCTGTCGCAGTATCATTACCTAGATTTGTATCATTTGCATCGGCCGTTACTGTGGCTGTCCATGTAAATGTTGTAGGTGATGACGGTGCGGTCCAAGGGAATATAAAGCTCTGTTGCTGGCCACTTTGCATATCAGCGAAGATATCTGAGAACTGCAAAACTTCACCGCGAGAGGATACACCTTCAACAGTCACTGTTCCTGATGCACCATCCGCTGGGCCATTGTTGATAATATCAACTGCCAATATCTGCGCAGAGTTTACCGTAGCCCTTGCTGGAACCGCTAGACTCAACAACTCCATGTCTAAGTCATCGGGCACAGGCGTGGGTCCTTGACCTTCATATTCCAATATCAGCTTGGCGCTATAGATGGCGGTAGATTTGCTATCACCTTTAACGTAAAACGCAACATCGAAGTCTTCTGTCATTGGTAAGCCATTCGTTGTATAAGGAACACCATTGGTAAAACCGGCGACGGTAACAAAGGCGTTTGCATTTACGTCAACCCAACCTTTGCTGGTAGATAATGGTGAGGCACCAAGTGTATTGTTCCAATCTAGCAGATTAATGACCGTCACCACTCTTTCACCAACTTCATATTTGATATTGTCTTTTTGAAATGGTGGTGCACTACATTCAATTTTTGGAATTTCTAAACCGGGTAAATCTTGACCAAATTTATTTGGTTTTAGACGCCAGCGAGGGCCGGATACCAACTCTACACCTTCTGCCTCCATTTCTTGTTGAGTTTTCGGAAAGGCCGTACCGACAAAGTCATACACGCCGGTATCTTGCGCATTGACACTAACGTATGACCACTCAAAGGGGTCGCGGTTTATGGTTGTATAGTATGCGTTAGTCAACCCATTGTAGAGATCAGATGAAAAGGCATAGGGTGCATCAGCAGGCTCGGTTCCAGGTGTGTCATCTTTACTTAACGCAAAAGGCATATTCCGCAGTACAGTACCAATACCTATTGGGCTAGCTGGCGTTTCGCCCTCGATAAAATCACCATCCCCTTCATAGCAATCTACTGTTGATTTCCATACTTCATCAGCAGTGCCTGGTGTCCCCTCAACTCGATAAGACGGTTTGCGTCCCGTAGCGGCTTCATTTTCAAGATCTTCCGGGCGTATCTGGTCATTCGGATTATTGGTAATTAGGTGGTCTACTTCCAAATAAGCCTTAGTAACTACAAAATCAGCATCCTCTTCCTTCCACTCGTCAGGCAAGGCAAGACGAGCATACATACGCACATCATTAGGTCGCTTATGTAAACCTCCCCAGCCGTAAAGTGGCTTGCCATCGTCTTTTAATTGCACAGAGTAGTCGGTACTCAAGGCAATATTATTCAGCATGTCGGTTTTATCATTTGGAAACATCTGACAACCAGCAGGAACACCCTCGGAGTCGCATGGAATAGGACTAATCAAGCGGGGGCCAGGGGTGCCAGCTTCAAGAATCAACGCGTTGTCATCTAAAGGTGCATTAGCGCAATCGAAGGTAAGATTGCCTGAGGACAATATTTTTTGGTCGCCAGTTACCGGATCTGCAAATTTGTAAGGTATGGTCTCGTGACAGCTCAGCACATGTTCCATGGCAGTGTAGTGCTCAGTTTCGCATTTCACTGAGGTGCCGCCTAGACCTTGACACCAGGTCCCTAATGGCGGTTTGACTTTGTATTTTAGAGTGGGAGCATTGGATAACCTGAGTCCGCCGTCTGGCTCATTGCCGACAAAGCCTTCTGCGTAATCGTAATCCCTTACTTTTCCCTCGGCGCCCAGAAAGTCCACTACATAGTAGCCGAACTCGCTATCTACTGGGTAGAGTCTAACCCCTGACTTGTCTAAGTAGCTTCCTATATCACCGCAGGCTATATCAGCAACACCGCATATTATGCTGGGGTCAGTAGCAGCACCCGTAGTGCCATAGGTGGTTCCATCAAAGCTACCCATGACATCATCAATTGAGAATACATGCTCGGACTCCCATGCAGCCAGAGCATTACCTTGGAGCAGTGCAGCCACTATCGCTAAAGCGACAGGTGTTTTGCGTATGGTATTTTTCAACATAATTATTTCCTCTTGAATTTGCTCGACGTTTGCAAAAGCAAATTGCTAACTCGCTGTTAGAGTTTTCTGACGTTTTAGGCGTACTAAGCCCACAAGGCCCAAGCAAAACAAATACAGTAATGACGGCTCGGCAACTGTTGCCGCATATCCTTCGCTGTAAACGTTGCCGTAAATGGTATTACTTTCACCCGGTGCTAAAGTGAAGATTATGTTGCCCTCGATATAGTCCGAATCAAACATAGAGCCGCCTACAAAAACCTCTGCAGAGCTAAAAAGCAGTTCATCGGTAAAATCGTCAGCCATAAATATTTCGGCATAGGCACCACCGTCATCGAAAGGTCCTAAATCACCGTCAATGATCACATCAGCACTGACATAAGAAAAAAATGAAAAGGTAAAAATCAGCGCTGAATTTAAGTTGTTTTCGACAAAAATAGAGAACTCGGTATCAGCAAACGCATCTGATGTTCCAGTGCCGTCTCCTGTTAAACCTGCGTCACCATATGATTCGGAATACTGGAAAAAAGGTTCATCAATTGCCCAGTCGTTAGGTGATATCAGCTCGGTTAGATAAGTCGCCGTAGCAGCACCACTGCTAATGGCACTAGCTTCAAAAACACTTCCGGTTGATGAAATAGCATTTCTTATCGGGCCCGGGCCCGGACCGTTACCGTTTCCCTGAGCGTGCCGTACGCTGTCTAGGTTAAATTCAATATCTGCGTAACCGTTGTAAAGCACAGCGGCATTGGCAGCAGAGGTTATAAATAACAGTGTTGTCGTTATTAGGACATTGCGTAATCGCGAATAAAAATACGTTTGTATTGTTGTCATTTTTTGGTTCCTTTATTTTACTTAAAGCGTATTTACTTTAGTTTGTTGCTTAGTTTTGGAGCATGTGTCGGGTTGAAAATACACATTGTTGTAGCGTATCGATAACCCTGTTTGAGGTGCTTTGATCAGATTAAAAGTGCTTTTGTATGACCTATACACCTGAACCGTTCACCTAAATTTCATCGACTCGGCTTAAACTCATAAGTTTATTGCTTAACTTCCAGCTCCCAGCGGGCAGTCGATTGCAACACGCCAGAGTGAGAATAATTACGCACAACTTCAACTTTCTTGATGAGACCTTTGGATGGCGAGATCCACATATTTCGCTCAGTGACCATATAAGAACTTCGTTTGTTATCAGCGAAGGTAAAAAGATATTCATATGTTTCTTGGTGATTAATCTTGCGGGCTAAGGTTTCGCCGTTTGGTGTGAAAATGGTCTTCTGGGGGGCAACTGTAATTGTCCTGCTTCCTTGCGTAACAGGCCTAGAGTTTGGTCCACCGTAGATTGAGTAGAATTTAATTTGATACTCGGTAATGGCTGCACTGTATTCAGGAAGTGCCATTAGACCTTTATCGAAAGCGCTGCCGATAACAATTTCTTTTCCATCTGGATCGGTAAGTTCAAATAATGCACCGGTTGGTTCCTGCCAAATATCTTGCTGACTAACTTGTTGCTCACCACTATCCAAGAAAGTAGTAGTGGTGCGTAAGGTCATTATCGATTTATCTAAATAAACAATCCTACTAGGTAGCAATTCCTGCTTAACTTGAATTGTCATGATATTTGTTGGCGCACCAACTTTGGTGAGGCTAACGGTGCCTTTAAATACAATCGTGTCGCCTATCTGATAAAGGTGGGTAATTTCGTCTGCTGGAAAGGACTCTTTAAGCGGGATATTTTCGCTAGCCTCAATACTAAAGGCCACTAGCCACATAAATAAAGTAACGAAAACATTCGACACTTTATAATTTTTCCAACTAAAAAAGATAACGGATAATACATGTCTTATCGACGGTGAGGTTGAACGTTTTTGCTGCATTTAATTACGCCTAATTTATCTGTTATCAATGTATGTGGTGAAGCTTCAATACAAGTATTAGTCAAGTAGGTGTAATAAAAGTTGAACAAGATCAATTAGTTATCAATTGGTAATTTTAATCAGCTAGAATAAAGCGCAAAATATCGACTCTCGTGTAAGTAACGAAAATGATAAAAGGCAAGCAGCGTCTGGGCTGTAATAGAAAATCATCTGTAGGGGGAAATTAAATCTATCAAGGGGGTCAGAGCAACTTGATTTCAGAGGGCTAATTTCAAGGCGGGAGATCCTGGAAAAGGTAGTTTGCTACTCTATTATTAATCTTGCTTGAGGTGTGAGGGTGCGCAGCCAACCTCAGTCATAGAGTGAGTAAAGCGTAAAATTATAGCCTATACCAACAAAATGCTTCACAGTGTTTAGGTCTAAGTTTACAGGCTTCCAATTTGAATAGGATTTGTTGCATCGAAAAGCTTTGCATTCCACCTAGGATGATTGTCAAGTATGCCTGAATGTCATGGTCTAGTCGGGCACTGGCCTAATGCAGGACTGCAAAAAAAAGAGCCTTTAAAGTAGCCATAAGCAATTCTGATGTTGAAATAAGTAGATTATTGCTGTTGTGGCATGATTATGGAATGGTACAAGCCAAGATAAATTTAATCTGTAGCTAGGATGCACTTTTGCCTTGCTCATCAACCAACAAGGATTATTGACCAATGACATTGGGTCAGTCGCAATCTAAAATGCTGAAGTGGATTGTATTGCCTGTGTTGATAGTATTGCTGATGAGCTGGGTAAGTTATGTCTTTCGTAATCCAATTGGCCAATTTGTCGGGTCCTTTTGGTTGCCAGAAAATACTCAGATAAGTTGTATAGATTACGATATAAGTGTTTCTGAAGGGGTACACATCAACCAACTTTGCGTTGATCAAGTTGGTTTAGAGCTGAGAATTGAAGACGCATTCTGGCGTGTCACTGATGTAGCGAATTTACAAAGTTCCTTAGCGATATCTCGCTTGCACATCAAGCATACGCAAGATTATACAACCCAAGCCGATAGCAATGAAGATAGTGACATAGCCACTTTAGTACCGAAAACATTACCCTCCTATCTACCGATTTTAACTATAAAGCAAGCGGTTATCGAATCCTATTTACTTGATTTACCGTTGCACTTAACGCTAAAGCAACGCACGCCTCAAGAGCTGCATTTAGGCGGTGACCTTAACGCCGAAATTGCGCTAGAGCAAGGTAAGTTAGCCGCTCAAGTAAGTTGGAATATTCAGCAAATTATGTCTATGAGTACTACACTACAGCAGGCAATTGAACCCTATAGTTCCATAGTCGATTGGCCGGCGCTGCTGGCTAGTCCAATTGTCAGCCATCTTAGTTTTGATGGCAGACAGCTCTTTAGTGAGCACCAAATGCAGATGCAAAGCCCTGTTGAATACAATGGATGTTCTGCTCAATTCCTCGCCGATGGAAAATTGGTGGCTGAATGGGATGTGGTGGCGCAAAGCTTTCGTGTAAATTTGCACCATTTGCCAGTCAAGTTTACTCAAACAGGTTGCGCAAATTTAACCAAAGTCATACTCCCGGCTGATTTGGTCGCTACCGTGACTGTCCCTAAAGTTATTGTGTTTCAAAATAAGCTATTAGAAGTACCCGAAGTGAATGTTGTGCTATCAAATAACAAAGACAATTTGCAGTTGCAAATACTTGACAGCACTATTGATACTGACATGAATATTCAGACTAATTACTCAGTTTTGCTCAGTGCACAGCTAGCCGGGTACCTAGACACTTCGTATCTCCAGCAAGCCCTTATTGAATTAGATTCCAAAGGTGTGATTGAGGCAAACGCAGCTCAGTGGAGTGTGCGTTCAACTCAAAGTAATTTGCTTGTTGAACAGCTACAAGGTCACGATTATGAGCTTGCCAGTAGTCAGGGCAAGTACAACTATACTGTGCAGCATAGTCCTGATAAAGCGATAGCGGTACAGTTAAGCGGTAACCAGTCAGTTGCTTTCTTAACCAGCGAGCTGGGTGGTTCTAGCGCCACGATGGAGCAAGGCAGTATAGATTGGGTGTTAAACAATCCGTCAAATGAAGCGTGGCATTTACAGCTCGATGTTGTGGGGCAGAAGGTCTCTAGTTCTGTTGCAAACTTGAGCCAGATAAGGTCAAAAATTGAAGTCAATCTGGATGCTGGAAAGCTAGCGCATATAACCGGTACTTCTGTATTGACAGGGATATCGTTAGACAAATACACAATAAAAAAAGTTGATGTGACACATGCAGTTGATATGGCGCTGGAGCCATTTTCTGTAACGGGTAAGCATGACTTTAGCCTTAATTCAGCGCTGACGGGGTTGGTTAGTCATCAAGCACAAAGCTATAGTATTGAATTGCCACCACAGAGCGTTAAGCTTCTCAAGCCCTGGATAAAGCAATTCGAACCTAAGCTTGATCCTGTATCAGGCACCTTTAGTGCTAAATTAAACAATCAAGCCACATCCGGTGGCGTACAGGGTAGGGTAAGTCTGACTGATGTGAGTCTAGGCTATGATGACTTTCAAGTTCTGATGTTGAATATAGATGAGCCTTTTACCCTTGATTCAGGTTCGCTTCAGCTAGATAAAGCTAAGATTAGAGTCGATGAAGTCAATGTAGGCGTGCCAATTAAAAATGTTGAAGCACAATTGAGTGTGGCAGGCAGCGAATTTACCCTCAACTATGCTAGCGGAAACTTACTTGGTGGTGCAATTCACATTGCCGAAATGAGACTTGACACACCAATTAAAAAAACCAATATAGATCTGACAGGGTTAGACCTAGAGAAGTTAGTTGAATTGCATGATCAGCCTGGTATTAAGGTCAATGGTTCCATCTCGGGAGAGATGCCAATTAGAGTCGCCACAGAAGTGCCGTTGATTGAATCTGGCAAGCTAAGTAGTGATGGGCCTGGCACATTGCGGATCAGTAAAAATGCCGCCTTCGATTCAATTAAAGCGCAACAGAGTGAGTTATCACTATTGGAAAATGTAAATTTTGATCATCTTTCCAGTCAAGTGAATTTAAGCTCAGATGGCTGGCTCGACCTTGCCTTTAGTATAGAGGGGCGCAACCCGGAAAAAAATCAAGCAGTGATATTTAATTATGGCCATAAGCAAAACATATTCACATTGTTAAAATCGATGCGGATCACAAATTCGATGCAAAACTCAATCGAACAGCGCATACAACAAGGCACTTTGAAACAAGGAAAATGACCCGTGAAAATAGTATTTTTTATTAGCAGTATGCTGTTGATTTCAGCTTGTACTCACAAGGTACAGGTGGAGACCAAGGAGCCCATTACCATTAATATTAATGTCAAAATCGATCATGAAATTCGTGTCAAAGTAGACAAAGAATTAGATGATATTTTTAGTCAAGATAGTGAATTATTTTAGGAGCAAGGCATGAAAATTAAAGTCTTAATTCAAGCAATTGTAATGGCATCTTTGCTTTTTAGTCACAGTGTGCTGGCGGTTGAACTCAGCTCAGCTAAACAAGGTGGTTTGGTAGGTGAACAGGACAACGGTTACCTTGGAGTAGTGGTTGAGCGCCCAGATATCCTAGCCTTGGTGAATGATATTAATGAGAAACGCAAAGCTAAATATGAAGAGCTAGCCAGAGACAACAACATCACAGTTGCTCAAGTGGAAAAGCTAGCTGCCAAGAAAGCGTTTGAGAAGACCGAATCAGGTCATTACGTTAAAGTTGATGGGAAATGGCTTAAGAAGTAAAACACAGCCAGATAAATTCGCTAAGTACAAAATACGCAGCTTTGGGGCTGCGTATTTTTTAATTCAGATAAATTCCCGCCACGAAATAAGTACGTGCTTAAAATCCTCCAAACCACAGCCGGCGCGGGTTTCTTGGTCATAAACTTCTGTTCCTTCGGGTAAATCATCATCTGGAAGTGAATCCTGAGTTTGTGAATAAACTTCAACTTCGTACTGATCGAGGAAAAGGCCGTATTCGGCACCATTAAATCTGTGTTCTTTTATTTGCTTGCTTTCTAGTTGTTCAATAATACTGAACAAACTGCTGATTTTTTGTTGGTTGTCACCTAACTCATCGCTGAACCATTTTCCGAATGCTTCGGCACCCATTTCAAATATCGCTTGTGGCTGATCGAAAGGGCCTCTTGAAAACTGGTAATTCATTAACGCTGCTCACTTTTATGGGGGGGGATGGGTAGTTTAGGCATGGTAAATCTCTCCTTTGTGCTCAAGTTGGGTCAGATATACGCGCATATCAAACTCAATTTGATGGTAGTCCGCTAGCATATGTAGGCAAAGTTGATAGAAACTCTTGTTGTGCTCTTTTTCTTTTAAATGAGCCAGTTCATGTACAACGATCATATTAAGAAACGGCTCTGGTGTATTTTTAAATATTGTGCTGACTCGTAGCTCGTTTTTGGCTTTGAGTTTTCCACCTTGTACTCTGGAGATAAAAGTATGTAAGCCTAATGCGTGATTGATAACATGTATTTTAGGGTCAAAGGTGATTTTGCTTAAGGGCGCAGATTTCTTCAAATATTGATTTTTGATGTTCAGCACATAGTCTCGTAATTGTGTCTCGGTATTGACTTTTCCGCTCACTGGATACTTTGCCAGTAAGTAATCGGCGAGCTTATCCTGTTCCAGTAAATGCTGAATTTGATTTTGCAATGTATGATTATACGCTGATAAATATTTAAGGTTTGCCACGATGCTACAAGTGAGTAATTAGTGGTGCTAGTTTACTCCTTATCAGCGATTTTGTCATAATCAAACCGTCACAAATCTAACTCCAACAAGTCGATATGTGCTAATACTGTGGCGGTGATAAAGTAGGCGTTTTTATGATGAAAATATTTTTCCCCTAAACAAAAAAGTGGCCAGATTTATCTGGCCACTTCTTGGGTAAGCTTATAAATTTGACTGTTTCTGCAATCTACGAATTTCTATTCGCAGCTTGATGATAATCAAATATTTAGCTAGACGTCCTATTCAAAGAACTTGTCTACCTCACGCTCAGCTTCTTCACGGGTTTTGCCGTAAGCTTGCTGGATCTTACCTACTAATTCGGTACGGCGACCTTCAACGACATCAAGATCATCGTCGGTTAACTTACCCCATTGCTGTTGAACCTTGCCTTTCAGCTCTTTCCAATTACCTTCGATTCGATCACTATTCATGACATTCTCCTTGCTGAGTAAATTTAATTTGGCGGCTTTGCAGCCTTCCAATTTACATATTGCAAGCATTGCACCAAAATCCTGGAAGGGGGTTCAAAACACCAAAAATAAAATTAAGTCATTGATAGATATAGCTTAAAAACAGTTTAAATCGCTAAGGTTATAGTTTCTGATGATGTTTGCTTGAGGAATAGTTTGATGTAGTTGTAAGTTTTACATATTGACGTCTGTAAAAGTGTCTATGTGGGGGGTATATAAGCTATGCAAAAAGGGCCTTTTCAGGCCCTTTAAAATTTTTTGATTGCCGTTAAAAAACTAAAACTGCTAAGCCCGTTTAGTACTGCGTTTGGTTGTACGCGCTTTGGGTTTAGTCGGTTTTTTATTTCGCACTTTGTCACCGGTGATTTGAGTCTGACTCGATTTATTACTTTTGCTTGGTCTAGAGTTGCTTGAAATACTCTTAAGCAAGCTGACCCGATTACTGACTTCAAAGCCTTTTTTGATTACACGTTGGATAGAGGTACCAATCAGTTTCTCAATTCGCGCAACGGTGCGCTCTTCTTCCCGACTGACAAAAGAAATCGCTTCACCGCTCTTACCTGCACGACCGGTGCGGCCAATACGATGCACATAATCTTCAGGAAGATATGGTAGGTTGAAGTTAACCACATGATCTAATCCTTGAATGTCTATGCCTCGAGCAGCAACTTCGGTAGCAATTAATACTTGCAGCTTAGCCGACTTGAAATCAGCCAGCGCACGACGGCGAGAACCTTGGCTTTTATCGCCGTGACATACCGCTGCGTCTATTTTGCTTCTCTTCAGACTGTCCATCAATTTGTCTGCTTGCTCTTTGGTACTGGTAAATACCAACACTTGAAACCAGTTTTGCTCATTCAGCAAGGTAGTAAATAGTTCAATTTTACGCGACTCTTCAACTTCATACATTATGTGGTTGACAGTTTCTGCGGTGGCATTAATTTTCGTTACGCGGATTTCTTTGTGGTTATTCAGTATTTTGTGGGACAACTCGTTCACAGCAGAAGAAGTCGTGGCGGAATACAACAAGGTTTGACGCTTTTTAGCGGTATGTTGCATGATGGTGCTGACGTCGGCTATGAAGCCCATGTCTAACATGCGATCAGCTTCATCTAGTACCACGAATTCAACTGCTGCTAATGTCAGGTTATTCAATGCCATATGTTCAAGCAAACGCCCGGGAGTGGCGATCAGAATGTCAATTCCAGCTTTTAATTTATTAGTTTGGCCACCCATTTTGACGCCACCATATAAAGCAGTCACCTTCAATTCAGTGAATTGAGCATAACGACCTATGGCACCAGCGAGTTGTTCTGCCAGCTCTCTAGTTGGGGTTAGGATCAGCGCTCTTGGACTTGAAGCTACTGTTTGCTTCGGTTTATCGAGCATTTGTTGCAGAATAGGCAATGAAAAAGCAGCCGTTTTACCGGTCCCTGTTTGCGCATTGACTAATAAGTCCTGTCCGCGACGGGCAGCAACCATGGTCTGTTCCTGGACCGGGGTCATCTCAGTGTAACCGCAAACTTTAATAGCTTGCTCGATTTCTGCGTTTAAACCTAATGATGAAAACTTCATGTTGGATCCTCTGTAGCTAATGTGTTCTGTAGATCTAGCTACAGTTTAAAAATGAGGGCGGAATATACAGCATTTTAGTTCATTTGGTGGGATTAATTGTAGATTTGCTAGACAGTTTTTTGGCTTTTGTGCAGATAATAGCCAAAAGCAATCACAAGTGCTTGTTTATGGATTCAGAATTGATGTGCTCTAACCATCGTTAACGACCCTTAAAACCGATAAGAGCCGTTTAATTAGGAAAATTAGCCTGGCAGGTAAAGGTCGAGGTGGTTCAAATAACCAGCCCTAAGGCTGTTTTAATAAAAGTATACGCCTTATCAAATGCTTGAACCCGCTGTTGCTGGGTTTTAACCGCGTTTGCTGCGCTTTCAATGGCGACATCCATATCTGCTAATTCTGGTAGTGTAATCGAGTTCATTTTTGCCGCTATATCTTGTATTGCCATGCCTTCAATCTTTATTTTGAGAATACTAATCTCATTCAGCTTAAATGCTTTGGTCGCCCCTTCAAGGCTTTCAGCGGCCTGTCGCAGCTCTTCAATCTTGCTCATAAGTTGTTGTTTATTCATTTTCTACTTCTCCCTAATTTATGCCATTGAGTAGCGTATTAATTTCCGTTGCACCACTTAGTATTTTTGGGGTTAAACTATTGATAGTATCTAATAATGCACTCACTGAAGGCTGCTTCATAATGTCATTGACGACAGCCTCACCGGCTTTTTCCGACTGAATGTAAGAATCAAGGGTAATATTGACTTGCTTCATCTTGCTTAAAAACGCGATTAGCTCGTTACTCTTTTGTTTGATGGCCGCCAGATCTTGATTCAATTGCGCACGGGATTGTTCCGCGGCTTTTGCGGTTGCCGCTAAACTGGTAATTGTCCCCTGTGCATCTGAGGCCGATAAGGCACCTTGTTGCATGAGGTCTTCAAACACCTTTTGCGAGGATTTCTCTTCGTCTGTGATGCGCTGTTGTGCCTGTGCAACAAGCTTTTCTGTGGCTAGAATGAGGGCCTCAGATTGAATTGTGACTGCTTTTATGGCGGCATCAAAATAGCTGTTTTGTTGAACGGACAATTGCTTAACTTCTGGTGGTGTGGCGCATCCCGCTAAGACTAAGATCAGCAGTACTAAAACACTTTTTATTTGCATATGACATTTCCTTTTGAGTACACATTGTTAGACTTATTATGGTGTTGTGAGTCACACTAGACTACGGCTATACACTCGACTGCTAACGATTGACTAGTGCATTGGCAACTCAATTATTTGCTGCGTCAGGTATAGGTTAAAGATGCTGAGTAATTTAAATAGCGGGTTCAACAATTACACCCTAGTCGACTTTATTGCAGAGCAAAAAAAAGAGCTCGATAACTCCGTTAACCTAGCCTTTAACATAGTTAAATATGTTCAAAAAAACAACAAAAAATATCTTTAAATCAACTAGCTGTGTAGTTACTTCGTGGTTATTAGTGTGAATGCATAGGCACTGCACTATTGGAGATATTTCCCCCTTAAAAAGAAATTTAGCCACTAAATGACTATAGGATTTGAAAGTTTAAAGGCACGATTATCCGTTTGCCTCAAATAATGCCAACGGCGAGCGGACGACTAAACGATTTTAGGTAGCGCTAGTTTCTATCAGTTCGTCTTGCAATTTGACTAGGGTGTACCATTCTTAATCAGTATGTCTGTATCATTAACGCTAGGATCTGGAGGACTCAGATACTAGCTATAAGGAAAACATTATGGATAATTTATTCCAATCTATTCAGTCGGATGCATTGCGTGAAGAGCTTGGTAAATTGGGTGATGATAATTTAACACGATTGAAATCATGGGCAGATATCAAACCCTTTGCGGCAGAACTAGATCAACATCAGCAACAAAACTTTTTGAAGGGTTTTACCGCATCAGTATTAGGCGCAGTTTCGCAGTCTGAATCATCAAATGAGCAGTTAAAACAGGCTGTTGAAACGGTATTGCTCGACGTCCTAAAAAATCCAAATTTTGGCGCTTCAAGGAAAGGAATATCAGATTCCAATAAATACATACCTGATCCTACTCCCTATATTTTTCTTCCTCCTGATCTTCCATCCAAGGTCGGTATTGATTCGCAGCCTTATTTGAACCGGGTGTTTTTGCCTCCTGATCAAGCTCAGACTCATGTGCAAGATAATGAATACTGCAGTTGTTGCGGGCAACGTATTGTAAAAAAATAGGGAACATCGACAATGACTATCGCAGGATATGAAGTAAAAGCGTACCCGCCGGAGGGTAACACTCAAACAGATATCTCTTTTAAACGCCGACCGCCGGATCAACCACAGCCCAATGCCGAAGAATCGGCCTTTGCGGATAAAGCAATCAGCACGCTGAGTCGGATTAACACCTTGATGAGTCTATTGCACCAAAATTATGCCAGTACTAATGAGTATCGAGACTATTATGAGCGTGTATTATTTGCCGCGCAAAACGGAGTGGGGCAAGGCATTGGAGATTTAGGGCAAGGGGAAATAGCGTTAAACAGTGCACGTCAATACTTCGCTGAGCATCAGGGGCCATTTTTACGCAAGTTATTTCTATACAAGTTGCATAAAGCTACCGCCTTAGTGCTGGTCATTGCTTTGCTAGCGTTGGGCTTGTTAGAGATATCTAAGATAACGACAATTGCTATCTTGGGGCTTAACTTATTACCTCAATTACAATGTTTTTTAGCCGCTGTTGTGGGACTTTGCTTAGGGAACTGGGCCTATCGAATGTTAACCAACGAAACACTGAGTTGGGATAATTTGGAAAGGTATGGTTCAAGCCTTTATCCCCCTATTATCCGCTACATTTTACTGATGGTATTGATCATCATTGTCATGTTGTTGTTGGGCAAAGAGGTAATTGAATTAAAAATCCTGTCCTTCAACTTGAATAATGTGGTGTTTAATCCGACAGATGCGATTCTACTTGGGGTGTTCGCGGGTATGGCGGAAAAACGTTTGACCGCCACTGTAATGAAAGCATTCGCTGAAAAGTCAAAATAGCCCCGTGCAAAGCTATAAGACATTGGGTTATATAGGCTCCATCGAACCACTAAAATTTACTTTATAATGGTTCGTTAGCGTCTCTGATCCTTTCCAAGCGTTCTTGCTCTTCAGCAAATGCTGCTTTGATTTCTTCGATAACAGAATCCACATCTGGGTCATCGTCTGGGTGTTCGAAATGGCCAGTAAGTTCGGTGTCAGGCGTCAATTCACCGGCCTCAAATAAGGCCCACATTTCCTCTGCATAAAAGGTATTGACTAATTCGGGGGCAAATTGGCCATAGTATTCACTCATATTGCGTACATCACGTTGCAACATGCTAAATGCATTATTGTTTGCTGCTGCATCAACAACTTGGGGTAAATCAATAATGACTGGGCCGTAGTCATCTACTAGCACGTTAAATTCCGACAGATCGCCATGCACCAAGCCTGCACATAGCATGCGCATGACATAAATCATCACTAGGTGATGATCTTCGATGGCTTGTTCCGCAGACATGGTTACATCATTTAATCTTGGCGCAACATTACCTTCGTCATCGGTAACCAGTTCCATTAATAATACGCCGTCATAGCATCCGTAGGGTTCAGGTACCCTTACATTTGCCTTAGCCAATTTAAATAGAGCATCGACTTCCGCATTTTGCCAAGCATCTTCTTGCTGTTTGCGTCCAAAATTCGAACCTTTTTCCATCGCTCTGGCACGACGAGTATTGCGGACTTTTCGTCCTTCTTGATATTGAGCGGCTTTTTTGAAACTGCGTTTCATGGCTTCTTTATACACTTTCGCACAGCGGATCTCTTCACCGCAGCGCACAGCATAGACTGTCGCTTCCTTCCCACTCATCAACTGATATAACACTTCGTCGACAAGACCGTCTTCTACTAAAGGTTGCAATCTTTTAGGTATTTTCATTAAAGGTTAATACCAACCTGCACAATTTTTGTTGAATTTTTCACTACGCTCAAACTTGAATAACCTATGCCATTTAAAGATGTGTAGCCCCATGATATCAAGTTTAATAGGGTGATTGATATCGTCTTGTGCGGATTTTATCCATCAAGTTAATGAATAGTCGAATAGATAGAACCCCAGCTATGCAAAATAGAGGATTAAAACAGTCTGGAAAGGGCAATTATGATGGGAAGATTGCGAGTTGCCGGCAACTCGCAAATGGATTCACTAAAGTGGGTCGGGAATCTTTATTTGACTCGAAGCAACGCGCAGATCTTGTTGCCGCTTGGGTCACGTAAATACGCTAAGTAAAGCTTTCTGCCACCGCCTTCGCGAATACCAGGCGCATCCTCACAGCTTGTGCCACCATTGGCTAATCCAGCTGCATGCCATGCGTCGGCCATTTCAGGCGTCGTGGCAGCAAAGCCTATAGTACTGCCATTACCATGGCTAGCAGGCTCGCCATTAATCGGTTTACTGAGAGAAAAGATGCCATTGTCGGTAAAATAAAAACAACGACCTTTTTCATCTACAACACCGGGCTCGTGGCCCAAAGCACCGAGAATAGCGTCATAGAACGCTTTTGATTGTTGGATATCGTTGGCACCTATCATGATATGGCTAAACATAGAGTGAACTCCTTATTAATAACGCGATTGCAATTTATATTTATTTTAGCCAATCAGTAGACCACGAATAAACATATGGTGGAATACTCCCTAGTGTAATTTGTATCAGTCCTGACCGAATTGACGACTATTAAATCAGATTTGGGGCAAGGCTGACGGGGACCTATGCGCGAAATATAGTCTTTGAAGCTAAATAATCTACACTTAGATTGTTTAGGTTATGTGCTTTGAGTAAGTGCCTAACTGGCTTATGCAGTCGCTTATTGAGTGTGCTTAATCAGGGTAAGTTTAAATCCGTTAATCACCATACCAAACTGACTGCGAGTTCCCACCACGGTAATTTTCCCCTTTTCGGACAAACTATTTCGCTGACTCTCAGTCAAACATAAATCGCCGTCTGCTAGTTCGTCAGTTTCAATAATTTCTACCCGATGACGGCAGTGCTTTCGGCCACTTCGCTTTCGGTAATCCATATCATAGCGCACTTCTTGTTGTACCGAGACCATGTGCAAATATAGAGGTAGAGACTTATTGATAAACAGCCAACTCATTAGTAAAAATAAAAAAGGCATAACCACGACGGCGAGTTTGCCGCGCCAATTTGTTCCTAGACGTCGCATCAATTTTGAGTCTTTTTTCAGACATGTGAACCACATTACCACAAGAATGGATGCCAGCATCCAAATCACTCCTGAGGAATATGCTGTCCAACTTTTGGTTGTCATAAACTCATAAAACATAGCAGGTAAAGCTGAAAATGTCATAAACAAAAACGACCCTATGATAATGCGGGTCATTAAAAGTTGTTCAGACCATTTTGGTTTTGACGCAGAAGCTGATACCTGATCATAACGGCTTTTAGGCGCTATCTTTTGCTCTTTCAATTTCTTGGAGATCATCGCTTTTGCCGCTAAATGGCGTTCAGGATATTGTGCTAGATCGATATTGACCAAAACGTCTTCAAGTTCTTCAATTGTGCATCGAGAATAGTCCGGGGAATTGTTGCTTATATTTCCTATATCCAAATCCTTGGTTTAATGCTGTCGAGTGGTTATCGATATTTGTCGCGCAGATTAATACCATCATCTGCTTTATACAATAGAAAGCTTATCAGACTTATTGTTAGAAATGATGTTGGTTCTGCACCATTCGAACAGAAAATCCCAACCGTCTTTAACACGTACCAAGAAGCCATTATCGGATGAATTGTGTTCGTCTATATCTGGCATCTTGATATTACCTCATTAAATTTCACAGCCCTGTTGGTTCGATTTAATCGATGAATGGCTAATCGCCCATTATATTTGAGGCAGATATAAAAAACTCCACTAGGTGCCAAAAAGCTCTATCATGTCGCCTTTGTTAAGCATCTGCCTACTCGCCACCTTTATTGTTAACTTATTGTTACTTGGGTAATTTGTTATTTCATTTCGGTCTACACTTAAGCCTGCATTCAAGGCATTTGCAATGTATCATTTTGGTAAATCAAACATCATTAACTTCACTTTAGCCATCGGGTAACAGCATGAAAAAAATAGAAGCTATAATAAAACCGTTCAAATTGGACGATGTCAGGCTAGCACTGACTGAGATAGGGATCACGGGTTTAACAGTCACAGAAGTGAAAGGCTATGGTCGTCAAAAGGGCCACAAGGAAACTTATCGCGGTGCTGAATATAATGTGGAGTTTTTACCGAAAGTGAAACTTGAAATCGTGCTAGCCGATGAACAAGTAGAGCGTTGCATTGAAGCTATTATGGAACAGGCCGGTACTGGCAAGATAGGCGACGGTAAAATTTTCGTAATGAATGTAGAGCAAGCCATTAGAATTCGCACTGGTGAATTAAATAATGAAGCCATTTAGACTGGTTAACTCTAACTTTAAACCCCTAATTGAGATTGAATATGCAAGATATAAATAGTGCAGTAGAGACGCTGATCCAAAGCTCTAACACCTATTTTCTTTTAATGGGTGCCATCATGGTCTTTGCCATGCACGCTGGGTTTGCGTTTCTGGAAGTCGGTACGGTGCGAAGTAAAAACCAAGTCAATGCCTTGGTGAAAATAATTACAGACTTTGCGGTGTCATGTTTAGCTTACTTTTTCATTGGTTACTGGATTGCCTACGACACCACATTTTTCGGTAACGCGGAAACGTTAACTGCAAACAATGGTTACGAATTAGTCAAATTCTTCTTTTTGGTAACCTTTGCCGCAGCTATTCCAGCTATCGTGTCTGGAGGGATTGCAGAGCGCGGCAAGTTTTACCCATTTTTGCTGGCCTCAGGGTTAATTGTCGCTTTTGTATATCCCTTTTTTGAGGGGATTGTTTGGAATGGTAATTATGGTTTGCAAGCTTGGCTTGAACAGACTACAGGCGCGGCGTTTCACGATTTTGCTGGCTCCGTGGTTGTACACGGAGTAGGGGGCTGGTTAGCCTTCGTCGGGGTGTATTTCTTAGGACTGCGCAAAGGGAGAACGTCCGGTGGTAAGTTAGTTGCTTTTGCACCCTCGAATATTCCGTTTCTAGCCTTAGGAACCTGGGTTTTGTGTATTGGCTGGTTTGGATTTAATGTTATGTCTGCACAAAGTATGGACAGTATTAGTGGGCTGGTGGCAGTCAATTCATTGATGGCCATGGTGGGTGGCATTATTGCAGCATTAGTGTTCGGCAAGAATGACCCTGGATTTATCCACAATGGGCCCTTAGCAGGCTTAGTGGCAGTGTGTGCAGGGTCAGACATCATGCATCCGATAGGATCATTGGTGGTGGGTGTGATTGCAGGAGGCTTGTTTGTATTTTTGTTCACTATGCTACAACGAACTCGTAAAATTGATGATGTATTAGGGGTGTGGCCATTGCACGGAATCTGCGGGGCGTGGGGAGGTATTGCAGCCGGTATCTTCGGTAGTCAATCCTTAGGCGGTTTAGGTGGCGTTTCCCTTACTGCACAGGTCATTGGAACCCTAGCAGGTATCGCTGTTGCGCTTATCGGTGGCGGAATTGTCTATGGGCTTATTCATAAAATATCAGGTTTGCGCTTGAGTGAAGAAGATGAGTTTGTTGGAGCCGATCTGGCTATCCATAAAATCGGCTCAATGAACCACGACTAAGCAATTGATGTGGCTGCGATCTATTCGGCTCGCAGCGAGACAGTGATGCGGCTATATTTGTTCACTGTCACTAGTTGTGGGGTTTCTAATTAACGACAGCCGAGTACCTGTATTTGTTGGCTGTCGTTGGATAATTTATTGTTAATTTAAAAGGGATTTAACATACGCCGTTAACTCAGCATCCTGACTGTGTTCAAACAAGCAAGCCTGAAAACGTTCTCCTCCTACAGCTGTGCTAACCAGCTCTTGATCGAGGGCTTTTAAGCCCTCCATGAACGGCTTGGCCAGCGCATTTTTAACACCATCAAGGATGGTGGCATTAGCGACTTGAGAGTCCCTGCGCTCCGCGGGATAGCCCAAGCCTTTTTCTCCGCTGAATGCTTTTTCAAAAATATAACGAATATTAAGCTCTGCGCCCCAGCCAAAGCCTTTGGCGAAAGGCAGGGCTAAAGCATTACCATTATTGATCTGTGCAAATAAATAAGCATCTGCAGGGTCTATGCAGCATCCACATGCGACTCCAGGATGGGCATTTAAAGACATCAGTGCACCTTGACCGGTTCCACAACCTGCGATCACAAAATCGACCGCTTTAGAATTTAATAATATAGCGGCGCAAATGCCCAAATGCCCAAATGAATATAGGTAAGGCGGTGATCGTTATCATCACTCATACCTACATTAAATACATGGTGACCGAGTCCACCGGCAACCTCGTTTAATTCAGCCAGAACAGTGGCGTTCTTTGATGCTTGGCTAAATTCGTTCATAAGCGCGATTTTCATTGCTGTTGATCCTTACTTTTTACATTTTATCAGATGGTTAGGTTATTCAACCCTTCATACTGGCAGCTATCAACAAAAATAAACTGACCTAGGATTGGAGTTGACTCTGCGTATTAGTCCTGTGTAACTAAAGAGATTGCAGATGAAGTGACAACTTAACAGTAAGGTAAATTTTGACATCTTTGCCCTTTGAGCGGTATAGATTTAACCGTTAATGTTTAAGTTTGAATATTTTTACAGAAAAACCGCTGTTAATTGCTCAATAGCTATCCTTTTTAAGCAAGTGCGCCAGCGTGAAAGTCGATTTGTAGGCATGTGTTTAACTTCACTTTCGACTGCTGTTTTCTGAGTATTGTTCGATCAATTTTTGACTATGCCCTTGTGAGCCAAAGGTCACGCCCTTGCTAGATAAAAAAATACTATTGGGTTCAGTAACCACCTTTCGAGCATCTTGCAGAAAGTTGATGAGGGTATCCTCTGGCATGTCTTCCGATTGAAAGCTAGCAGCTTGCTGTTTAGCCGCGGCCCATTCCATAAATTGAGATAATTTTGACGTTTGTTCTAACAGACTTGTCAGACGCTGATCTTTGGCTAAGTAGCCTTGAAGCTCTGGCTGGCTTTGGGTATCTACCTGCAAGCCATCCTCTGCTATTGTGATTCTAATAGGTTGCTGTAGGTCAAACCGGCTCTGCAAGCTTGATACTTGTTGTTCGAGTCGCTGCAAATTAAATTGTAAGTAATGTTCGACGGTATTTACGTCGAGATCAATTTGACCTTTTTCAATACGTTTTAATGTGTCATCAAATTCATTTCGTTGCAGGCCGGTTTCAAACGCAGATAAACCACTGCTTATATTTTTTGACTGGTTTTTACCTATGGTTTCCAGAGTTGATGCTGATTTATCAGAATCGTAAATATAATCAAATAGACTGGTCTGGGAAGGATTGATTTGCATAACTATTAGACTGTGGGTGAAGGTAGCTTACGTTAGATACAGCAATAAACAGGCCAGTTAGCTTGATTGTCAGCAAATACAATGGGTGCAATAGACAGGGCTAGCAGAAGCTAATATGTGAGAGTATCAACGGAGCCAAAAGTGGCAATTTACTGCCTCTAGGATGCTTAAATAATAAGTAACAGCGGCATTTTTGTAGCAAAGGCAGTGATAGCGGTAATTATGGGGGGCTTTTTTGACTGGAAATACCGTGGCGCAGAGTTAACTCTGCGCCACGGTATTAGGGGGGGTTACATCTTAATCGTTAAGCTGGCGCTATAATTAGCTGGAGCACCATAGTAACCTTGAGCCCAGTATAGGCTGGTAAGGTATTTTTCATCCATCACGTTGTTAGCATTAATCGTTAATGAAACATGCTTATTATACTCGTACCTTGCCATCAAACTGACCACGCTATAAGCGTCTTGCGTGGTAACAATAGTTTGTCCTGCCTTAGTAAAGCCTTCGGCCACGACCCCTTGAACACGGGAGATGTCGTTCTGCCAACGCATATTCACACCAAGGCTAAGTCCCTCGACTTGAGCAACTTTATAACTCGCGCCTAACTTTAACATTTGGCTAGGGGTATAATTCGCAACCAATTCATTGCCGTCGATAGTGAAATCAGTGTAGCCCATACTAACCTGTAAGCCTGGATACAGTTGGCCAGCAATGTCGATTTCAAAGCCATCACTGCTGATGCCTTGGGCACCCATATAACGTTGGTCATCAATAGGGCGGTCTAATGTAGCCGGGTCGAGCACGGCCAAATTTTTCTGAAGTACATCAAAGTATGCAAAGCTAGCAATAAGTTTGCCGTCGAATAGTTCGCCTTTAACGCCAACTTCCTGGCTTTCTCCGGTAACAGGCGCTAGAAAGTTATTGTTAATATCCCGCTCCGTTTGAGAAACAAAAGTTTCGGTGTAACTTGCATAGGCTGACAAATTAGGCAGAACCTTGTAAACCAAGCCAACATAGGGAATGAACTGAGATTCATCGGCATATTCGTCGATGCCATATGAAATCCCTTCGACATCCCAATAATTATAACGGCCTCCTGTGATAAGGTGGAGCTCATCAGCCAAATTAAAGCGTGCTGTGAAATAAACAGCTTTTTGGGTTTCGGTAACATCGCTCCCGGTTTTACCATCAGCAAAGTTCATTTGCGCCGTTTTACCGTCCCATTCGTCTAAATCTGGTATGCTAGGAAAACCATTTGCATAGTCATACAAAGAGATATCTTGGTAACTCATTTTCGCGTAATTAGCCCCAAATACTAGTTGGTGATCACGTTCGAATAGCTCGAAATCACCGTTAACATAAATGTCGAACAAATCATGTTTATCATCAAGATCATATTCACTGGCATAGCCAGTCAAACCTAGGCCAGTTTCTTTGTTAGGGGTACCGAAAACATAAAATAGTTCGGTGTCTTCATCGGTGGTTTTATGGGTGTAGGTAGCTTTTAGGCGCCAGTCGCTAGTGAAATAATGACTAATCTCAGCCACTGTATTGTTATTTATAATGTGCCAATTAGACCAATCAGCTGAGGTATTCGTTGAAGCATCAAACTGGGTCGCACTGCCATCAGTATAAAAAAGCGGGAGCGCACCCCAACTGTTACCCGTTGAAGTCGTATTTAAAAAGGTATGACTGAGTGAAAAGGTTGTGTCGTCAGATAATTTGGCTTCAATAAAGCCGTATACAACATTTTTGTCGGTTTGGTAACGATCCAAGTAAGAGTCCTTGAATTCTTTGACTGCCACAAACCGGCCGCTTACCTTATCTGTTATCGGTGTAGAAAGATCAATCTCGATTCGTGAGTTGTTCCAAGAACCTCTAGTGCCATTTATGAGTAATTGAGTGTCAGCGGTGGGGCGCTTGCGGATGAAGTTTATGGTGGCTGAAGGATTACCTACGCCGGTCATTAACCCATTTGCACCGCGGATAACTTCGACTCGATCATAGATAGCGGTGTCTTCATTAGCATGATTATTACCGTTGGTTAGAGGCAATCCAATCCCATCCACTTGAAAGTTGGTAATATCAAACCCACGAGCCGTGTAATAAGTACGATCCGTTTCTATGCGCTCAACATTCACACCCGTTGCACTCTCTAGTGCTTCATTTATCCCCGTGAGTTGGAAATCTTGCATCTGGGCACTTGTGATCACTGAAACTGATTGGGGAATATCAGCAATAGATAGATCCAGATGGGATGCACCACTTGCATCATGAGCTGCATAGCCTTTGATATAAGAGCCTTGAACTTCTACAACCTCGATCTCTGCCTCATTACTTTTGGATTGTGCTATGGCAGGGTTAGCTGAATTTAATCCAAGTAAAACAGAGAAGCAGAGGAAGCCTAATTTATGTTGATTCATGTATCGTTATGCCTTCATTGTGGATCTAAGGGTGAGTATTAAATTATTTGTTAGCGCTATTTTAACCAAAATATATGATAACGCAAACGATAATTATTATCATTTGCATGTAGTTATTGGCTGCACGAAATATGTGCTGCTGGCTGATTGTTATCAAGGTAAATATTCAACATTAAGATGTAGATAAATCTCGAATTTTGTGACTCTTGAGGGCAATGAAAAAGCGGGAAGCTTTGATTCTCAGCAGCCTAACTAAAGGCGGGATCTAGCCTATGTGCGAAATCCTCAGTAACCTAAGGTTGCCTGATTCTGTAGCAACACACCCTTAGGTATATTTGATAAAAATTGATTTAAATCATACTGATAATTTATTTAAGGACTAAACTAGGCAAATAGGTGCAGGAACTTATCTACTACTAAGACTGCACATTTTTGATTGAATTGGATCTGTTATTTGTCTGGGGGTTAATACTGTGGAAATACTGCAAGTCGTCATGGCAGGTTTGACCGCAATCATTCTGTTTGTCTTTGGATTGGAAAATTTCTCTAAAGAAATTGAGCGTATTTCCGGTGAACATTTCCGTAAGTCTTTAAGTGCAGCGACAAAAATACCTATTATGAGTGTCATAATAGGTGCGTTGGTAACAATGGTTATCCAGTCGAGTTCAGCCACATCTGTCATCACTATTAGCTTAGTTAACGCAGGGGTTCTGTCGTTTAAAAACAGTGTCGGAATTATTTTCGGCAGTAATATCGGTACCACAATCACCGCCCAGTTAGTGGCGTTTAAATTAACTAATTTCGCGCCGTTTTTGATTTTGCTGGGATTCGTCGTGACCATATTGCGCAATAGGGTGTCGATTTTTGGTAAAGCCATTTTCTATTTTGGATTCGTATTTTTTAGTTTGAATTTGATTTCAACTACCCTACAGCCGTTACAACAAAATGAAGCCTTAATTTCAATTTTAACCCAACCGCAAAATCCGCTCTATGCAATCGCCTTTGGGTGTATTTTTACCGCTATAGTCCAGTCAAGCTCGGTGACGACTGGTCTTGCGATTATATTCACTCAACAAGGATTAATTGGCCTTGAAAATGCTGTTCCGTTAATTTTAGGGGCAAACATAGGTACCACCGCCACCGCCTTTATTGCGGTGTTTAGTATGGATATTGCTGCCAAAAAAGCGGCTCTGAGTCATTTTTTATTCAATGTTGGTGGCGTATTATTATTTTTACCAGCCCTTTATTTATATGGTGATAGGCTATCTGAATTTACTGAATCACCTGCCATCGCGTTGGCTAATATTCATTTAGTCTTCAATATAGTGGCCAGTTTAGTTTTTACCATTTTCATTGGCCCTTTTACCCGATTTGTCGATTACTTACTCGGTGAAGGGAAAATGGATTTCGAACGGCTGGAACTGCCAATATTAGAGGACGAAGATAATTTTATATCAGTCAAGGAAAAGCTTGAGGATGGCTCAGATCGTTTATTCTATTTTCTGCAAGAAAACTACAATGCAGTGACCCTCAGTGTCGAAACTAATTTTCAGGGCATATATGATGCAGCCGATAAACGCATCCAATATATCGATTTTTTGAAAAAGGAATATTTGCACTTTTTTGCCAAGGCAGTTTCACTGATAAAAGAAAAAGATGAGTCAAAAGCACTAATAAAAATCATTAATCAATTTGATTATCTGTTCCAAATTCACGATTCAATTAAAGATCTCTTTGAATCTAAGCGGGTGATGAAGGAGCAATATATCGAGTTGAAGAGTGATTTACTCATGCTCACTCGCGGACTCTCGATGCAAACAATAGAGTACTTTAACGAAATCACTACTGCCAAACTCAGTCGCGAGCGAAATCACATTAAAGCCCACGCAAAAGAGCTTCAGCATGAAATTGATTCTGCCAATCGTTCTTTGTTACTTCTGATGATTGACCCCTCCAGAGCAGATGCTGGTGCGTTGACAAATTTCATAACTTATTCACAGCGGCTTAAGGACAAGTTGACCAACTACTCCTACTTGTATTTAGATATGCACGCTGAGCAACATGTGACCGATGAGGATGATGATAAGCTTGCTCCACAGCCTGCAGTTTAGGACGCAAAAACGGCATTTATTGCAGTCTAGGAGGTCATAAAGAAAGGGAAAGTTTGATCTAAAACAAGATGTTATTTGCAGGTTCGCCTATTCTCTATTTAGCTAAGATAAACACAGTGGGTGTTTATTAATATGGAAGGTAGTTTATATGGCGATTGTCTATTTCTGGGGAGCGGCCCAGGAAGTTACGGGTTCATGTCATCTGGTTGAGTCTGCCGAATTTGGCAAGGTGTTGTTGGATTGTGGCATGCATCAAGGCGGAAATTCGATGGACCGCATTGGAGATGCAGACTTTGAATTTAGCCCCACCTCACTAGATGCGGTCATTCTTTCCCACGCACATTTAGACCACAGTGGTATGCTGCCTAGACTGGTGCATGATGGCTACAGCGGGCCAATTTACTGTAGTTTAGAAACCGCAGATCTATTAGAGGTGATGTTGAAGGATTCAGTAGGCATCTACATGAGTGATTTAGAACGGGAAAATCGCCGTCGTGCTCGCAAAGATAAGCCGCCACTTGAACCTGAGTATACTGAACAAGATGTTCTGCAGACATTGCAGCAATGTGTGGCCTATCCCTATAAAAAGCCGTTCAATTTAACCGACAAATCATCAGTATGCTTTCATGACGCGGGCCATATTTTGGGTTCAGCTATTGTTGAATTGACGTTTGAAGAGCGCGGAGAGAACAAGAAGTTGGTTTTCTCCGGAGACTTGGGCAACAAAAGTGCGGTACTGATGAAAGAGCCAAGTATCCTCACTAAAGCTGATGTAGTGCTAATGGAAGGCACATACGGTGATCGCAATCATAAATCTCTAGATGATACGGTATCTCAACTAAAAACAATCTTACAAGAAACTGAAGCCCGAGGCGGCAATATCATGATCCCAGCGTTTGCGGTTGGGCGAACCCAAGAAATTTTGTTCTACTTGGGCTGTTTGCACCAAGAAGGTTTATTAAAAAATTGGCAAATCATTTTGGATAGCCCTATGGCGATAGAGGTGACCCGAGTTTATGATAAATGGTTTAGTGCTCTGGATAAGAACGAAATCGCGCAAGCTAGTCCTAACGCTCACTCGATTTTAAAGGACTTTATTCCACGGTTATTTTTGTCTGTCACACCGCAAGATTCGATGTCGGTGAATAAGATAAGTAAAGGCGCTCTGATTATAGCTGGCAGTGGTATGTGTACCGGTGGACGGATCCGTCATCATTTCAAACAACGGATTTGGGATGCCCGCAATGCCATCATATTCTGTGGGTTTCAGGCCAAGGGCACCTTGGGGCGCTTATTAGTTGATGGATTACATCATCTCAAGTTATTTGGTGAAGATTATGTGGTTAAGGCACAAATAGAGACATTGGGTGGTTTTTCTGCCCACGCCGGACAAGCAGAACTCATTGAATGGATCAGCAATTTTGAAAACTCCCCAAAGGTCGTATTGGTGCATGGTGAGGCAAAAGCGCTTGAGACATTGGCTCAAAAGTTATGGGAAGATAAACAAATCCGAGCCACTATTCCTGCCAAAGGTGAGAGTTTGGTATTTTAACTAAATGACTCGTTGAAGAATGCAAGGAGATTCAATCTCTAGGGAAGCACTGCCTAATACCTCAGGCAGTGCTGCAATTGGCTTTAATCGCTTATTTTTTAGTTGGGTTAATTAGATATTTTTCGCCGGTTTTCTTTGCATTGTATTGCATCATCAGCGCTGGGGTAATGGCTTGTTCGAAGCTAAGCTCGTCAGTAAATTCGCTGGCAAAAGTGGTTTTAATCTCATCAGCCACTTTTTTATGTAATTGGCCTACGCGCTCTGGGCTTAATTTTGCTAAGAAACGCATTAGCAACCAACCGCCTACGGACCAGGTCATCCCAAATGCACGGTTTAATACCGTAGGTGAGAAGTCTAATCCGCCATAAATGTAAACCTGCTTGTTAGTTAGTGAACCATAGGTATTAAACCCTTTCGCATCTTTACTGCCGACTTGTTCCATAGCCGTGAGAATATCGCTCGCCAACTCACCACCGCCTATAGCATCAAAGGCTAAGGTGGCACCGGTTTCTTCAATGGCTTTATACAAGTCAGCTTTATAAGTGTCACTCGATGAATCTATCACATACTTAGCACCCAACTTTTTAAGCATATCAACTTGCTGTTGTTTTCGGACGATATTCACAAGGGGGACATTTTCAGCGATACAAATTTTATTCAACATAGTACCCAAACTTGAAGCAGCAGCCGTGTGGACTAGGGCTGTGTGGCCTTCTAAACGCATGGTTTCCACCATTCCTAAAGCGGTCAATGGGTTTACAAATGATGAGGCGGCATCTTTAGCAACTGTTCCTTCATTATGCACAATACAAGCTTGCAAAGGCACGCAGCAGTACTGTGCGTATGTGGCGCCGGATAAAACACCCACGGTTTTTCCAATTAGCGCCTGCGCAGCCGCACTTTCTCCTGCTGCTACAACGGTTCCAGCACCTTCATTGCCAATAGGCAGTGTCTGATCTAAGCGCGATTTAATCCTAGGCAGCATACTTGGGTGGACTGGTGCCGTGGTGGTTTGAGCTTCGCTATCGTGCTTTGCTTCACGCAGATCAGCAGGACCAAACATTGGCCACATATCCGATGGATTAATCGGGGCGGCCTCAATTTTGACTATCACTTCATGGGGTTTGGGGCTTGGAATGTCAACGGTTTTTAGTGAAAGCTCGAGGACACCCTCTGACGTAATCTGGGTAAACAATTGCTGTGAATTATTCATATTATCGGTTTCTCATGTAGGGTTATTAGTCGGCTTGTGGCCGCAAGAAATGAATGAGTAGAAAAGTAACACGCTCATATACAACTGACGAGTAATTTGAAATGTTAGTTGATCATAATTGTTATCAATTATGCTCAACTAACTCAAGTCACTTAAAAGACCTTTTAAGGACTACCTTTTTATCATTCTGCCAGTTCAAAATCTTTTCTGGGGTCATCACTTCCAGAGGAACAGTTGACTCCTGAACTTTATCTATGCCAACCCAACCATTACGTCCTGCACTTTTAACCATATATAGACAGGCATCAGCAATAGAAATTAAGGTGTTCCACTTTGGCGCTATGCTGTTATCTGCATAGAGTGGGTAACATGCATAGCCGACAGAACAGCTAGTACTATATTCAGCACCATTAGGTAGTTGGAAGGGCGTTTGAGCAACATGATCCACTACCCGTTGGGCAAGCACTGGCGCATCATCACGGTTAATAAACCTTGCGACTGCTACGAACTCCTCACCACCCCACCTAGTCAAATAATCTGATTGACGGAATACTTGGGCTAATCGTTGAGTTAATTGGATTAATACGGCGTCCCCCGCGACATGCCCATGTATATCGTTTATCGACTTGAATCTGTCCATATCAATCATGAACACAACAATATCGGCGTGGACTGGTTTATCGGTTTTCCCTGCCAACCAATCTTGATGAAGGCGTAAACTCTGCTCGAGATCTGCATCAATCTGATTTTCCAAGTAGCGCCGATTATGAATACCGGTAAGCTGGTCAGTTAAGCTGATAGTCTCCATCTCTTGATAAGCAATTTGCAGTTCAATGTTCTTCTGTTTTAGCTCCTGGGTGCGTTGCTCAACTTGCTCGCCTAATCTTTTATTTAGTTTTATCTGAACTCGGCGACTATACAATAAAAATAACAGCAGAAAACTCGCAATAACCGCCAAAATCCATAGATTTCTGCTCAGATTTTGCTGCTCGATATTGGCCTTTTGTAACGCAGTTTCTTTTTTCAATAATTCAATTTGCTGTGCCCGACGGATGAATTCCGTTTGAGCCTGCAGGTTAGCAATATTTCCTATTCGCTTAGTATTGAGTATTTCTTCGCTAATGTGCTTTTCTCGTTGTAAGGATTCAAATGCTTGTTTATAAGCCTCATTTTTAACGTGCACTTTAACTCTAAGTGCCTCAAATTCAGCTTCTTTTTGACGTTCATGATTTGCTCGCGCTTGCTGTAAACCCATATCAATCTGATCGGCTGCGGTCTGGCTGTTATCTTGTAAATAAGCCAGCTCAGCAGATACGTAATAGGCGTCTGCCAGTAGACTATTGTACTGCTGTGTTTGGGCGCGCAGTATGACGCCATCGATAATGTCACGGGCTAGGTCAAAATTGCCTAATTTCATTTCAAGTTCAGCCAAAGAGGACAAAGCCCAGTCTGTGTCCCGAGGAGCCGATATTTGTTTAAATCCACTTAGCGCTTGATTTATGTGTAATCGTGCATTGTCAAAATCGCCCAGCACCATATATAAGTAGCCAATTTTATGGTGGCTGTAGGCTAAATTTTTGAGGTTTCCTGTAACACTATCTATTTTCAGTGCATCTTGAAAATAAACCAACGCTAGCTCCCTGTCTCCCATCACTCTGCGCAGATCCCCAAGGTTATATAATGCACTGGCGATTCCTTGTTGATCGCCCAATTCGTAATGGATTTCCAAGGCTTTTTGGTGTGCTTGTGCAGCTGCTTCATACTGGCCAAGCTTTTCTAATACTAGGCCAATACTGTTATGGGTACTGCTAATGGCAGACTTATTATCCATTTGCTGGTATATCTGCATTGCTAAATAAATATATTCTAAAGCCTGGGGATAGTTTGCTTGGTAGCGATAAGTTAATCCCAATTGTCGATAAGCGTTGGCCAAACCATTTTGGTTATCCAGATCTTGATAAGCACTTATTGCAGCATTTAAATGATCCTGTGCTTGCTGGTAACGGTTCCGCTCCATAGCATTTCTAGCAAGTTGATAATTAGCGTCTGCAATAGCGTTTAGGTCATTAGACTGGTGGGCGTATTGGTTGAGTCTGGCTGCAAGTTCATCCGCTAGGGACATATCTCCTTTATTTCTAGCCGCTGCTATCTGCTGCAGTAAAATATCTGACGGTTGATCTAATCCTTGAGCTTGGATCGGTAGGCACAATAGCATTGCATAGACTAGCGCGCAGCCTGTGATGACGTTGAAATTAAACACAAGAATAAGGCTTCCTTACATCAGCTAACTATAGTTTCAACAATCCAATTACATAACTTAATCGGTTGCAATAATATCTATTGCGTTACTGTTGATAGACTTTAGCAGTTTATCGCTAATCTACCTACTATGCTTTTGATTGCGAATATCACTTGAGGGATAGCTTAGAATATAGCGGAAAATGGTCGCTGCCGATATTAGGTAACCGTTTGATTTGCGTGAGTTCGAATTCATCACTATGGAAAATATGATCCAGCGGCCAGCGGCAAAATCTGTAGTCAGCATGGAACGTATTAAATATACCTCTGCCTATTCGAGGATCCAACAAACCACTGGTTTTACGAAATTCTCGGGTGCTGGGGGACCAAGCGACATCATTCAGATCACCGGTCACAATAATAGGGCCAGATTGTGTTCGGATCTCATTAGCCACTTGCATTAATTCATGGTCCCGCTGCTCGGCGCTTTCATTTTCTGTGGGGCTAGGAGGGGCAGGGTGCAGGAAATAAGCTTTGATGTGCTTTGAATCGTTAATCACAATAGAGCATGTAATCGAGGGCACGCCTTGCTCTACACGTTCCTTTAGTTCCACATCATTCAAAATACGCTTGCTGTATAAATGCATACCGTAAAGATTGTCCAAGGGTGATGCCACGCGGTACGGGTAACGTTCATGCAATATAGACAGCTTGTCTTGCCACCATGAATTGGTTTCCAGTGTCACTAAAATATCCGGCTCTAGCTGAATCACCAAATCAATTAATTTACCCGTGTCTTTATTACTCATCAACACATTGGCGGTAATAATACTAATATGTTCATCTGGATTGGCGGCGGAGCTTTGAACTTGTTTTCGCCATAAAGCAGTGTATGGCAATATCCAAATTAGATGATACACCAAGCAACAGCCGCTAATGCCAAGACACACCCACATAGATATTGTGTTGCTATCTACAAATACAATTACCGCTAGGGTATTGATCAGTAACAGCCCGCTGATTTGCACTCTGGGGAATTCCCATACTCTAGCAATCCAGTGGTCGGTCGGCGCCAAAGGAAGAGCGGTGATCAAAAGAAGTAGTCCTGTCGTGTAAATGTGCCAGTTTTCCACAGCAATCCCTTAGGTCATTGGTCGATCAAAATGGTTACACGAATCAGGCGACCGCCATTACTCGCCTGATGCGTGTAATATTTACAATTAGCGTTTCGCTATTATCCAAACCGCGTGAATGATCCCAGGGATGTAACCTAGTAGGGTCAGCAAGATGTTCAACCAAAATGCACCACCTAAACCCACTTGCAAAAATACGCCCAGCGGCGGCAAGAGTATAGCGAATATGATTCTAATGATATCCATAATTGTTCCTTTATCAATGATTGTCTGAATGCCCAAGCATCTATATCAGGCAGTTTTGAGGTCTAAAAAATTATCTAACATAGGCAACTAAGCAAATCCCATTCCAAGATAAATTATTTTTTGTTGTTTATTCACACTTCCAAAATTGAATGGTGGGATGCCGATACCTGAACCTAATTGAACTCAGGATTTGTCTAATCAGGTATCGAAAATTTTTGGGTTAAATATAGCGTGCTAACTTAATCGGTTTAGCTAATGAACGCCGCCTGAGCTAATTCATGTTTTTTTAACAAAAAATGAGTTATTATTTAACCTCAGATAAATAACAAATGCTTTCTTTTGAGCCTTTGGTGAATACCCGCAGGTTTTGAACAGACTGATTTCAACTAGCCGGAAGTAAACTGAAATACTATGAAGAAGCCTAAACTGACCCTCAAGGACGTCGCGCTGAAATTAGGCGTGTCAACTGCTACAATTTCCAACGCATACAATCGACCAGATCAGTTGTCAGCACTCAAGCGTACAGAAATTTTGGCTGCCTGCAAAAGTATAGGATATGAAGGTCCGAATAAAGCTGCGCAAATTTTACGCAAAGGCCGGTCTAATATTGTCGCCTTGGTGTTAGCCGATAGCATTGAATATAGTGTCAACGATCCCGTCGCCAACACCTTTATCACTGGTGTGGCTAACATATTAAAAGAGCAGAAAAAACACATGCTGCTGTATGCAGGGGATTCTGAGTCGGTACGTGATGTGGTTGACTTCGTAGATGGTTTTATTTGTTATGGCGCGCCCAGAAATCCGAACCTTGCAGACGTGCTGAATCGGCAGAACAAACCCGTTGTAACGGTTGATTTTAATCTTCCCGATCGTCCTTCGGTAAATATTGACAACGAGCAAGCGTCATATGAAATTGCTCGTTTGGCCCTCAAACCCAATGATCGGGTGGCAATTCTTGGTCTGAGGTTAATCGATTCCCCCAGTGTCTGCCGAATTTATGATACGCCCTTACTGGACGTGGAGCACTGTATTGCTCACCGGCGATTGAATGGCTATCTCAGAGCCCTGAAAGAAGCAGGGATAACAATCGGCAATGACTTAATTTGGAATATTCCTGAAAGTGAAGGTAAGTTTGCAATACAGGCTGCTAAGGAAGTATTGAATAGTCATCCCCGACCGAATATTATTTTGTGTATGAGCGACATTATTGCATTAGAATTATTGCAATGTGCGATGTCAATGGGACTAGATGTTCCGAATCAATTGCGAATAACCGGGTTTGATGGGATTGCAGAAGCTGCTCGGACGCGGCCATATTTGACAACTGTGTGTCAATCTAGTGCAGAAAAAGGCAAAGTGGCAGCGATTACCTTACTTAATGATACCAGTGAATCTAGTATTTTGCCCTATGAGCTAAAGCAGGGAGAAACCGTTTGAGCTGCTAAATAAGGTAAGCAGCTTGGTCCTTTGTACCCACAGTTAGCTTCATTAATTGCTCAAGCTGTCCCTAGTTAGCAGTTGGTTAAGAGGTTTTAGCGGCCGATATACCGATCTAAGAATTCGTCATGAGGTAACATTTTGTCCAAGGGTTGCTGTTTGGCTGAAAGTAATTTGTGCATTGCATCCAGCAGCGCAGCATCTCCATGGACCGCCGCTGCTGGATGGTGATCTTGTGGTTTTGCCCCTTGCCCAAGCATCACTTGCAACCATGATGCGTCGCGGAAAATATCATTTTTATCATTAAAAATAGCTGCCGAATGATTAAATAAGTCAATTTTGTGCTGCAGGCGTGAAGGGATGGTCATACTGCGCATATCTTTCCAGAATTCTGAATCATTCCGCTCATTCATGTGATAGTGCAAAATGATGAAATCCCTGATCGTCTCAAATTCTTCCTGGGAGTCTGCATTATAAAAATCGATAGTATGTTGTGATATCCCCTGATTAGGAAAGATTTTTAACAGACGCACTATGCCTGATTGAATCAGATGTATGCTAGTTGATTCCAATGGCTCTAAAAAGCCACTAGATAAGCCAATTGCGACCACGTTCTTATGCCACTGTTTAACAGTACGGCCAGTTTCGAATTTGATTTGTCGCGGCTCGTCTAAGGCTTTACTATCTAAATTGCCCATTAATGTCTTGTAGGCATCATCATCAGATAAATAATCATTGCTGTAAACAATACCATTGCCGTTTCTATGGGTTAATGGAATACGCCATTGCCAGCCTGCTGAATGGGCAATACTTCGAGTAAAAGGGGACGTGTGTTCAAAGCGCTCTGTGGGCACGGCGAGCGCCCGGTTGGCCGGTAGAAAATGGTTCCAAGGTTCGAACTCTACTCCTAAGGTTTGCTTGATCAGCACGCCGCGTAAGCCCGTGCAATCGATAAATAGATCACCTTCGATTTGCTCGCCACTTTTTAGTTGTAGGCCTTGGATAAACCCAGATTCAGCATCGGTTTTAACCTGTTCAATGATCCCTTCGGTGCGAATAACGCCACTTTTTTCTGCCAGTTTTCGCAGATACCTACCGTAAAGTCCAGAGTCAAAATGATAGGCATAAGGTAATTCGTAAATTGGGTTGGGTGTATTGATTTTATTGAATTTTCCTTGTTTGCAACACAAGTAATTCAAATCGAAATCCCATAAAGACGCTTGCATGCCGGCTTTTTTAGCTTGTAACCAATAGTGTTGAAAACTACAAAAACCTAGATTGGCACCTGGCGCGCCAAAAGTGTGAAAATAACTCTCATTTTGAACACGCCAGTTTTCAAACTTGATGGCAAGTTTAATGGTGCCATTGGTTTCTCGTAAAAATTCTTTTTCATCAAGGCCCAGGTACTGATTAAAAATTTGGATAGGCGGAATGGTCGCTTCGCCTACACCAAGGATCCCAATTTCTTCTGATTCTATAAGTTGTATTTCGACTTGTTGCTGCAATACTTTGCGCAACAGTGCTGCGGTCATCCAACCTGCTGTTCCGCCTCCAGCTATTACGATTTTCCTTACTGGGGTGTGCATTTCGATTTACCTTCGTTTCTGGGTCTTTTCAGACTGTAAAATCTCTGTGTTTGATTGTAAAAAAAAAAACCTCAAAAGTCTCGAAACTTAAGAGGTTAACACTATATAACGGGAGTCATTTAGTTGTTCGAAAAGGTGTCACATTGATTAACTTTTTAGGCACGCAGAGGACCCGATAAGCTCTTTATCAGAGTGTTGCATTGCTGTTAATGGTATTTAACAATTGTTTATCAAGCAAGCTTTTTCTTAAATGATTAAGAGCAGTTTGAAGAGTATAGGGAAGACTGCTTTGGCTAGGCAAAAAAAGAGAAGGCTACTAGCCTTCTCTTGTGGATGGGCTGAGTCAGGCTATGCTCTAATCTGCCCTGTACCTGTGACCAAATATTTTTCTGTGGTCAAGGATTCAAGGCCCATAGGCCCATAGGCATGCAATTTGGTTGTAGCAATGCCAATCTCTGCTCCGAGTCCTAGCTGACTGCCATCAGAGAACCGCGAGGAAGCATTTACCATCACAACAGAGGCGTCAACACTGCGTTGGAATAGTTTGGCGGTGACGTCGTTTTGTGTACAGATCACTTCGGTGTGATGACTGCCGTAACGAGCGATGTGCTGAAACGCTTCAGTGGTAGTGTTAACTACCTTAATGGCGATTTCCAAATCAAGGTATTCTTCACCGAAGTCACTCTCATCGAGCACAGTGAAGTTTTCAAAGTAAGCTTCTGCTTTGGCGCAGCCATTGACTTTTACATTTTTCAGCTCAAAGGCTTCTGCGACCATAGGCAAAAACTCTGCAGCAATATCCTGGTGCACTATCAAGCCTTCTAATGCATTACATACGCCGGTCCTTTGGGTCTTACCATTTAGCAGAATATTCAACGCTGCTTGAAGATCAGCATCTTTGTCTACATACAGATGGCACACCCCTTTAAAATGTTGAATTACTGGAACCTTACTGTTGTTAGTAACATAATTGATTAGCCCTTCGCCACCGCGGGGAATAATCACATCTATATAGTCTTTTTGTTCCATCAACTCTTGAAGCAGCGCTCTGTCGGGATCAGGTACGACAGAGATTAATTCGATGGGTAAACCATGCTTTTGCAGCACATCTTGTAATATTTTTGCGATCACCTTGCTACTAGATAGGGCTTCCTTACCGCAACGTAATATAGCCGCGTTGCCCGACTTGAAGCACAGTGCGGCGGCATCTGCGGTGACATTGGGTCTTGCTTCATAGATCATGCAAACGACGCCAAGGGGGATGCGCATTTTACTGATTTCAATCCCATTAGGTCGTGTGCCTAAGTCTCGTAAGCGTCCAACCGGATCTGCCAATGAGGCGACAGTTTCAAGACCTTGTGCCATAGCTTCTATACCATCTACGTCTAGTGTCAAACGGTCCAACATGGCGTTAGGAAGGTTATTGATAGTGGCTTCTTGAACATCAGACGCATTGGCCCGCAGGATATGCACCGCTTGTTCGCGCAAAGCAGCAGCCATGTCAGCTAGTACGTTGTTTTTTGTATCTTCATCTAGTGTTAATAATGTTTGGGCTGCTGTTGCAGCACCTTTGCAAAGGTTACTAATTAAACTCATTGTTCCTCCAATAAGGCGATATTCTTATCTGAAATGATCGGGCCGGTCCGGTGCTGAAGGGCATTAGCAAATTTTTTGTCATTTTGACCGGCAATAAAGCTAAGCAAACAACTGCTGTAGTTGGATTTGGCCTTAGCCAGTTTAGTACCGTCATCTTTGCGGACCAAAATGGTGTCTCCAACAGAAAAGTTACCATTCACAGCCAGTATTTCTTCACTGGTCAATTCTTTACTTTGCGCATCTAGAGGGCTGTCAAAACTATCTCCCACTACCACTTCTCCTTCTGCGCTGGAGGTGTGAGTCATCCAATGCAAGTGCTCTTGCATTGGCGTTTCGTGGGGCTTGAAATGGGTGCCTGGATTCTTCCCTTGTAGCAGCATATTAAAGGGAAGCTCGGAGAAACCGTTGAGGATGAAGGTATCAATACCATGTGAAACAGCCTTTTCGGCTGCTTGTATTTTAGTTTTCATCCCGCCGGTTCCCACATCACTGGTGGCACTGCCCGCCATGGCGTAAATACTTTCATCTATGTTGGACACTAATGAAAGTAACTTAGCATCATCATGGGTGTGAGGGTTTTTATCGTATAAACCATCAACGTCCGAACAAATTAACAACACATCTGCATCTGCTGCAGAGGCTATCATGGCGGATAAATTATCGTTATCACCCACCTTCAACTTGTCTGTTGTTACCGTATCATTTTCATTCAAAATCGGCAGGATACCATTGTCTAGTAAGGTGAAAATGGTGTCCTTTATACTCACGTAACGCTCACGATCCCTGAGGTCACCGTGGGTTAATAAAATTTGTGCGGTCGGGAAGTCGAATAACTTATCCCAAGTGGACATCATTTCAGTTTGTCCAGCGGCTGCCATAGCTTTCTTGGTAGCAATATTTGATTTCGTGTCGTTGGGGAAAAGGTGAGCGCCGGCTGCTACTGAGCCTGAAGACACTAATACGACATCGATGCCCATTGAACGGACCCTAACAATAAACTGAGCAATACTCAGTAAGTAATGGCTGCTGCACCCGCTATTGTTCGGTGCAATTAGTGCACTTCCCACTTTTATAACGATGCGCTTCCAATTTCGAGACTGCATTTTATGCTCCTGCATAGTGAAAAAAATTGTTGCTGCAAAGAATGCGAAGTCCGATAGCTGCCAGTTAAATTTGGCAAAGCTACGGATAAGTAAAACAGCGAGTTGAGCCTAACCTGTAGACCAGATGGATTTTTCTAAACCGTTTTACCTTTCGCATCAGAACTGTTTACAGCACTAATTATTAGAGTTCTATCTATATTATGCCCAGATAGATCGAGTTCGATCAAGTTTAATCTAGATATAAACCTATGAAAATAGAACCGTTAACTGGTTCTTGTTCATTTTTGTTTACGTTATTATGATTTGTGTTCTATGTTATGTGAGTAATTTGTGAGTGATTTAGTTAGCGTGAACAGGTATATTGGCTGGCTAATCAAAGTGTGCTGGCAAGTTTGTTCTTGTTGTTAATCGCCGCCAATGTTGAATATGGGACATCCGGAAATGCAAAAGTACGAAGAGCTCCTTGTTTCCTTACGTAGAGTGATAAGAGCCATCGATTTATATTCGAAAAAGCTCAGTAAAGAAACTGGATTGACTAGCCCGCAGTTAATTGTCATGCGGGAAATATCAGCCTATGATGGAATTGCGGTGAAGGATATTGCCAGCAGTATTAACTTGAGCTCAGCGACAGTAACTAACATCTTAGATAGACTAGAGAGTCGCTCATATGTTGTTCGTGAGCGTTCAACCCAAGATAAGCGAAAAGTAGGCCTACATTTAACTGACTTAGGCTTCGAAGCTATTAAAGATGCGCCTAAACCGCTGCAAGATCACTTCGTGCAGCGCTTTGAACAGCTTGAAGAATGGGAGCAATCTCAAATGCTATCGACTATGCAGCGCATTGCAAAAATGATGGATGCAGATGAAATTGATGCTGCTCCACTCTTGCAGGTAGGTATCATTCAGCAGCAGAATTCAAATTAAGCTAGCAAGTTAAGTGATCTTAGCGTGTTAAACAGGCCCCGACAAGGCGCTAAAATACTTGCCACTTCGCGTCTTCAAAGCAGTGCTTAGCCCTGCTTTAATTCATTCTTACTCCACCTATTTATATAGCGATTCCTATCTCGGAATTTCTAATTGTCCCGATTCACGGATTAGTTATTGCCAAATAATCATCATCGAACAATGAGTTTTGGTGCCAGATTACTGCGGGTAAAATATGCCTTTAAATTATAATTCGTTGTTTGTTTTTTGCGCTCATATATTGACAAACTGCATATGCCCAACCAATATAAATAACTAACCAGTCAGTTATTTAGAGTCAAATATGAGCAGCTATGAAAAGAGCTGTTACCGACAAAGCAAAGGATAAACGCCGCGAGGATATCGTATTCGCAGCCTTAGATGAGTTCTATCTAAAAGGCTTTAGTGCTTCAAAGATGGAGGATATCGCACAACGAATAGGTGTATCCAAAGGGACCATTTACTTATACTCCAAATCCAAAGATGAACTTTTTGAGGCGGCGATTGAATCTATTGCCAAGCCTGTAATCCAGCTACTTCAACTTCGTTTAAGTAATGCGCAGACGGTTGAATCTGGGATCACTACATTGTGTGAATTAGCCACCCATATCGTGTTAAACACTCCAATGCCCAAACTAATTAAAGTCCTCATCAGTGATGCCTATGTGTTTCCTCATGTGGTCAGCCAATATCGAGATAAGATCATCGAGCCCGGTTTGGACGCCTTGGTTAATCTGCTAAAAACCGGCGTGAGAAATAATGAAATTTTAATCGACGATGCAGAAATTACGGCTCGTCTGATCATTGCTCCACTAATTTTTTCTATCATTTGGAGGGTTGTTTTTGAGCAAGTCAATAGCCCAGCGTTAGATGTGCCAGGCTTATTTGACCAACATCGGAAAATCCTTTTTAAAGCACTGGGAATACATGTATGAAATTTGCACAGCGCGTAAAATTTGGTGTTTGCAGTATAGTATTGTTGTTATTTGCATGCACACAAGAGCCCACTCATCACGGCACCACAGGCTATATAGAGATTCAACATTTTTACATTTCAGCACCTGAGTCGGGTTGGATCACTGAATTGAATTTAACTGAAGGTCAGGTCATCGAACTTGGTGACAGGGTTGCCACACTTGATCGGGATTATCAATTGCTCAATCAACAAGAGCTTGAAGTGCAATCTGCAAATGCCTTATCTCAACTGGAAAATTTACAGCAAGGTGCCAGAGCAGAAGAGATTGAGGTGTTAAAAAGTCAACTCAACGAAATGCAGCAAAATAGTCAGTTGGCGGAGGTCGAGTATGCTCGCTTAGTTAAGCTGTTAAATAAAGAGTTGGTCTCTCAAGCTGAAGTTGATAAAGCCAAATTTCATCAGCAAGGATTAAAATTCGCCGTGCAATCTGTTCAGGCGCAAATTGCAGCGGCTAGATTACCTGCTAGAGATAAGGTAATCGAGAGTGCCCAGCAGCAATTTCGGGCAAGTCAAATTGCATCTGAAAAAGCTAACTGGCAACTCCAACGGCGAAGCATCATCGCTCATAATCGGGGCACCGTTGAGCAAATATTTTATCGACAGGGTGAGTTTGTCAACCAAGGGCAACCGTTAATGTCTGTCGCCATAGTGAATAGTAAAAAAGTTCGCTTTTACGTCGCTCAAGAGCGTTTGAATCAAGTTAAAATTGGCAATATCGTTAAGGTTATAAGTGATGGCAGACCGGAAGGCGATACCGCTAAAATCAGTTATATCTCTAATCACACTGAATTTACCCCACCGGTACTCTATGGCAAGGGGGCTAGAGACTCGCTGGTGTTTTTAGTTGAAGCAAGCTTTGAGCGACCGGTCAATCTCAATCAGGGCCAACCCGTGGATGTATTGTTCAGTGACTGAATTAGTTATAGATGTTGAAGGCTTGGTCAAAGAATTTGACGGCAAGCGAGTGGTGAATGAAGTCGACCTAAGCATTCCCAAGGGCCAGGTATGGGGTTTTTTGGGTCCAAATGGCTCGGGTAAAACTACCACGATCCGGATGATTTGTGGCTTGTTAACTCCAACACAAGGGCAGGGTAAGTGTCTCGGGTTTGATATTGTCACTGAAGCTGAAAAGGTCAAAACACAAACTGGCTACATGACCCAAAAGTTTTCATTTTGGGAGGATTTAACCATCCGCGAGAACTTGCAATTTGTGGCACGCATCTACAATTTGTCAAACAAGCGTCAAGTGATTGATGCAACCCTTCAAAAGCTAGGATTACAAAATCGCCAGCACCAACTGGCTGGGGCATTATCAGGGGGATGGAAACAACGACTTGCCCTTGCTGCTGTGACTATGCATAAACCAAAACTACTGCTTCTTGATGAGCCTACCGCTGGTGTTGATCCGCAGGCCAGGAGAGAATTTTGGGACGAGATCCACTTTTTGTCCAATCAAGGTATTACCGTGTTGGTGTCAACCCATTATATGGATGAGGCAGAACGTTGTGATCAGATAGCGTATCTAGCCCATGGCAATCTTATCACCAAAGGCAGTGTTGCTGATGTCATTGCTCGTTCAAATTTAGTTACCTTTAGCGCGACCGGTGATAATTCGCGGCAGGCGTTAACGGAACTGAAAAAACAGCCTGCTATCGAAAATGCCGCTTATTTTGGTTCGGCATTGCACATCAGTGGTACAGATCAGGCCGGCATGGAAGCGATTACTCAGCATGCAAATTTTGACAAATTAAAATGGCAAAGAATTGAGCCTAACCTAGAAGATGTATTTATATCTTTAATGAAGAATACAGCATCTGATCAGCGGAAATTTTAATGAATAGCTTATATCGAATCTGGGCCATATTGAGTAAAGAATTAATCCAAATGCGCCGGGATAGAATGACCTTTGCAATGATGATTGGCGTACCTATTATGCAACTGGTGCTATTTGGATTCGCAATTAACAATGACCCAAAAAGTCTACCCACCGCGGTCTATTTAGAAGAAAACACCTCAATGACACGTGCCATCTTAGCTGGTTTTGAGGTGTCGGCCTATTTTGACGTCAATCAGCGAGTCTATAGTGCTGCCCAAGCCAACAGGTTACTTGCCAAGGGGGACGTCGCTTTTGTTATTCGAATTCCGCAGGGGTTTACCAAGCAACTAATCCGTGGCGAGAAGCCGCAACTACTGATTGAAGCAGATGCGTCAGATCCTGCCGCTGCGTCTAATGCGGTTTCAAATGCTAATAAGATTGTGTTGCAAGCCATATCTCATGATGTCACCGGACCCCTTTCATTCTTAACTTCAGTACCACCAAGTATTGAGGTTATAGTGCATCGAAAATATAACCCAGAAGGGATCACTCAATATAATATAGTGCCAGGTTTACTTGGGGTGATATTGACCATGACATCGGTAATGATTACTTCTATGGCTATGACCAGAGAGCGCGAAAAAGGTAATCTTGAGAATATCTTGGCGATGCCAACAAAACCACATGAAGTCATGCTTGGCAAAATCCTACCCTATGTACTGGTGGGGGTGGTGCAGAGCATTATTATACTGTTAGCAGCCAAATATTTGTTTACCGTGCCGTTTTTGGGCAGCCTGTTTAGTTTACTTTGGGCAGTGATTATTTTTATCGTGGCAAACCTGTGCCTAGGTTTTACTTTCTCAACTATTGCAACAACTCAGATGCAAGCGATGCAAGCGACTTTCTTCTTTTTTCTTCCTTCCCTTTTATTATCCGGATTTATGTTTCCATTCCGGGGCATGCCTGAATGGGCGCAGGGTATTGGTGAGGTATTGCCATTAACCCATTTTCTGCGAATTACCAGAGGTATCATGCTAAAGGGTAGTGATATAAGTGACCTATCTTATGATTTTTATGCGCTGTTTGGTTTTATTACCCTGGTGGGGGTGGTGGCAATTGCACGCTATCGAACTACTTTAGATTAATCGGATTATCTAGATGGCATAAATACTTTGCAGCCGCTACAACAAGTAGCGGCTAGTATCAGGTAAGCTTATTCGCCTAATTTGAAGTCAAGTTGCACTTTTAGGCCAGTTTGTTTGAGGGCCTGCCCTCCCATAATACGCGGTTTATAGGTCCAAGCAGCCAGTGCATTTATCGCACTGTCGTCGAATGTGTAGGCTGGCTGGGCGTCAATAACTCGTATATTGCTAGTTGAACCATCGGCCTCAATATCAAATTGCAGTACAACCGAGCCTTCCAAACCTTGGCTGGCCGCCTCATTGGGATATACCGGCTCCACTCTAGTGATAGGTGCAGCTAAAAAAGCTTTATCCTCAACTTGGGTTTTGTTTGCCATATTCGCTAAGGCTACACTTGAGAGTAGGGCAGTTCCCAGTAGCAACACCATGGCTGTAATCCCAGGTCGATTTTTGGGTGCGTGTTGGATTAGTTTTAGTCGAGTAATCATAGTGTGTTTTTCTCCATAGGGTGAGTAGATCGCAAATTGACCAGTGGCCTTTTCGGCGCATTGAACTAACGCTTTGCCGTAACATAGTTTTTGTTGTAAGGATGAGGTGCGTAATACAGCTTCATCACAGGAAAGCTCTTGAGTACGCCTAAAAGCGCCATAACTTAACCAGCTAAGAGGGTTAAACCAGAATACCGCGACTAACAGAATGGCTAGCAAGTTAAACCAAATATCCTTGCGCTGATAATGAACCAATTCATGTTGTAACATCAGTGATTGCTGAGTTGGACTAAAACGGGTTGTAAACTCTGTGGGTAAGAGTAATTTGGGGCTGATGATACCTGTCAGTACTGGCCCCTTGATGTCCGCACAACTATATACTTGGAGGCGATTTGGCAGACAAAGGGGTAAGGGGCCAGCATAGGCTTTATTGATTCTTTGCAGCAATGAAAATTGGCTCACAATCACGTAGCTGATTACACTCAGCGCCCCCAGGCTCCATAGAAAAATCCAATTTGGCGACCAGTCCGTTGCTTGTGCTTGTTGATTGAATAACACCAAATATTCGACAATTTGATTATTTTGCACTGGGATAATCTGTTTAGGTAAATTATTGGCTAGCAATGCTAACGGGAGTAAAGCCCAAATAGCATAACTTGTGCGCGTGCCTAAGTATTTGACTGCATAGCGCTCTAACAATATTAGTGCCGATAGTACACAGCAAACCAACAGCTGTTGTGAGATAAGCCAACTAATCATTGTTTTTCTCCCAATTAGAAATAAGCATTTTTAGCTCATCTATATCATCTTTGGTTAAATCATTACCCTGGGCAAAGCCTGCGACTAAGGGGGCCACTTTTCCGTTAAATAAGCGACGGACCAGGCTTTTACTTTCTTTGTTGAGATAAGACTCACGTTCAAACAACGGTGAGTACAGATAGCTGCGATTAGATTTTTGAAACTCAATAGCTTGTTTTTTAACCAGGCGACTAAGTAAGGTTTTAACCGTCTTGTCATGCCAGGATTTATGTTGATTGAGTCTCTCGATGATGGTGTTGGCTGAGGCCGGATAACCTTCCCAAAGGGCATCTAACACCTCAAATTCAGTTTTTGATATCTCTTGCATACTATTTAGCTCTTATGATTACGTTTGTAGTCTTGAATTTAAGATTACACCCGTAATCTTAAATTGCAAGATTAATTTGGGATTTATTGATAGACGAGTCAGATAGCTCAGCATGATCGAACTGCTCAGCGAGTGGGATGGCTACACTTGCAAAAAGGTAGTTGGAAGCGCAGCATGGCTTGGATTAGGACAGCAGGTTAATCCCGGCTAAATCGTTCAAGCTGTTGTTTACAATTAGCTTTTTGGCATTCTCAATGTCAGGAGAAAAGTATCGATCTTTGTCATAAAAGGGCACGGTTTCACGTAGTAAGGCTTTGACGGATTCTAATCTTTCACTGGTTTTCAACGGTGCACGAAAATCCAGACCTTGAGCCGACGCCAACCATTCTATAGCTAGTATACCGGCGACATTATCAAAGATATCTCTGAGTCGTCTGCCTGCAAAAGTCGCCATAGATACATGATCTTCCTGATTGGCTGAGGTAGGCAACGAGTCAATGGATGCAGGATGGGCCAAGGTTTTGTTTTCACTAGCTAGCGCAGCGCAGGTCACCTGAGCAATCATAAAACCAGAATTGACGCCACCGTTGTTCACCAAAAAGGGTGGTAAGCCACTCAAATGGGTATCAATTAACAAGGCCATTCTGCGTTCAGCCAAGGCACCAATTTCTGACAGGGCAATGGCTAACATATCGGCGGTCATAGCCACGGCTTCAGCATGGAAGTTTCCACCTGATAATATATCGCCGCAGTCTGCGAATACTAATGGGTTGTCAGATACACCATTTGCTTCAACTATCAAGGTTTGCGCGGCAAAGCGCATTTGCTGTAAACATGCGCCCATTACTTGAGGTTGGCAGCGCAGTGAATAGGGATCTTGTACTTTTTCGCAACCTTGGTGAGACTCTGCAATTTCCGAGTTGCCAAGCAGTTGTTGGAAGCTAGCTGCTACATCGGATTGAGCTTGATGTCCGCGTACTTGATGGATCCGCGGGTCAAAGGGCACTCGCGAGCCTTGCGCAGCGTCTACGGTTAAACTGCCAATGGCAATGGCACTATAGAGCGCATTTTCTGCATAAAATAAGCCTTGCAAAGTAAAGGCGGTGGAAGCCTGAGTACCATTAAGTAACGCTAAACCTTCTTTGGGAGCAAGCTCAATTTTTTGCATCTTAGCAATGCTCAAACCTTGCTCTGCGGTTAACCGTTGTCCGTTGTGAAAGACTTCGCCTTCGCCAAGTAACACCGCGCTCATATGGGCCAATGGTGCTAAATCTCCGGATGCACCCACCGAACCTTTTTCAGGAATTGCTGGGTAAACTTCAGCGTTGTATAAGGTGATCAATGCTTCTATCACCGATAGGCGGATCCCTGAATAACCCCGTGCCAATGAATTAATTTTTAGCAGCAGCATCAACCTAACCGTCTCAGCTGACATGAAATTGCCGATGCCAGCAGCATGAGACAAGACGATACTGCGCTGCAATAAGCCCAGTTCGTCCGCATGTATTTTGGTATTGGCAAGCAGACCGAACCCAGTATTGATGCCGTAAACGGTGCGGCCTTCTTTGATGACATTTACGACGGTTTGTTCGGCTGCCAAGATGGCTGGCTTAGCGTCTTCGCACAATTGTATCGCGATATGTTGACGAGCAACCCGGCGCATATCATCTAGGGATAATTGGCCCGGTATAATTGTTAAGGTTTCCAATGGATTACTCTCCTTTTAGCATAGGTAAATCGAGCTTATTCTGTCTGGCACATTGCTTGGCAATTTCATAACCGGCATCGGCATGACGCATCACGCCTGTGGCCGGATCATTATGTAGTACTCGGGCAATACGTTTATCCGCTTCTTCGCTGCCATCACAAACAATGACCACTCCAGAATGTTGACTGAATCCCATGCCTACGCCCCCCCCGTGATGTAAACTCACCCAAGTCGCGCCGCCAGCAGTATTGAGCATGGCGTTAAGCAATGGCCAATCAGACACCGCATCAGAGCCGTCCAGCATACTTTCCGTTTCGCGATTAGGCGAAGCAACAGAGCCAGAATCTAAGTGGTCACGCCCAATGACGATGGGAGCAGAAAGCTCGCCGTTTCTGACCATCTCATTAAAGGCCAGCCCAAGCTTTTGGCGCTCGCCTAAGCCTACCCAACATATTCGTGCAGGTAATCCTTGAAACTGGATACGCTGTTTAGCCATATCCAGCCAATTATGTAAGTGTTGGTTATCGGGGAGCAGCTCTTTGACTTTGGCATCGGTCTTGTAGATATCTTCAGGATCACCCGATAAGGCTACCCAGCGAAATGGGCCTATACCTTGACAGAACAAAGGACGAATATAAGCAGGTACGAATCCTGGGAAATCGAAAGCGTTTTTAACCCCTTGTTCTAGTGCCATTTGACGGATGTTGTTACCATAGTCCAAGGTCGCTGCTCCGCGCTGTTGCAAGACCAGCATCGCTTGTACTTGAACAGCCATAGATTGTTTAGCTGCAAGCACCACCTTGGCTTCATCTTGTAAGCGTATTGCGGCAGCTTGTTGCATGGTCCAGCCCTGCGGTAAATAGCCATTTAAAGGATCATGGGCACTGGTTTGGTCTGTGACCACGTCAGGAGTGACCCCGCGCTCGACTAGCTGACTAAACACATCGGCGGCATTGCCTAGTAAGCCAACAGAAACCGCTTTTTGCTGCTGCTTGGCTTGTTCAATTATCTCTAAAGCATGAGTCAGTGATGAGGCTTTCTCATCCACATAGCCGGTCTTCAAGCGAAAATCGATACGACTTTCGTCAACTTCCACCGCCAACATTGAAAAACCTGCCATGGTGGCTGCCAGTGGTTGCGCACCGCCCATGCCTCCTAGGCCGCCAGTGAGGATCCAGCGACCTTCGGCTGAACCGTCAAAATGCGCTTTTGCTATGCTGACAAAAGTCTCATATGTGCCTTGCACTATGCCTTGAGAGCCAATGTAGATCCACGAACCCGCCGTCATTTGGCCGTACATCATCAAACCGAGTTTATCCAATTGATTAAAGTGTTCCCAATTGGCCCAATGAGGTACTAAGTTTGAGTTGGCTATTAATACGCGAGGGGCATTTTCGTGGGTCGGAAATACGCCCACAGGTTTACCACTTTGTACCAATAGAGTTTCGTCATTATTGAGGCGCTTAAGTACCTCAACAATTTTATCGTAGCTAGGCCAGTCCCTAGCTGCACGGCCAATCCCGCCGTACACCACCAAGTCCTGCGGATGTTCGGCTACCTCAGGATCAAGGTTGTTCATTAACATCCGCATAGCAGCCTCTGTTTGCCAACTTTTGGCCGTTAAGGTAGAGCCGCGAGGCGCAGTTATGTTACGGGTGGGATCATAACGCTTATTCATTTTCTTTCTCCTAAATCGCTGGGGTGGAAATTTAAATGTCCACCAATTCGATATCGATTGCCTGGATGATAAAGTGACGCAAAACTGACGATGCCATTTGTTGAAAAGGTTCGCCTGACAATATGCAAACAGGGTTGGCTAGGGGGTATGTTTAAAATTTCAGTTATCTCAGGGGCTGCAAGTATGGCCTCTACAGAATGATCAGCCTGGGTCAGCGGAGCAACCTGACTAAGATATTGATTGGCTGTGGTACGGCTAAAATCTTGCTGTAAATAGTCCGGCGCCCACAATGGATTGACCAAGCGGTCTTCCAGTTGGATCGGCACCGATGATTCCAAATGGACAATTTGGGTATGGTACAAGTTATCCTGTGTTTGGATCCCAAACCAAGCGCTTTGTTGGCTGTTGGCTTTTACTGCCTGTTTGGTCAATACCACGTTGGAATAAATATGACCACGTTGTTCGATCTCATCTTGGATGCTGCGAATTTCCAGCATTGAGCTCATCGGTCGATGATCAGACACAAAAGTACCCAAACCTTGTGAGCGCAACAGGATACCTTCTTCAACCAACTCAGTTAGTGCACGTCTAGCGGTCATGCGACTGACAGAATACTGTTCAGCTAATTGATTTTCAGAGGCAACTTTGTCACCAGCCTTCATTTGAGAAGTCTCAATCTGTCGCAATATAGCGGACTTAATTTGCACAAATCTTGGCTGCATAGTATGGGTTATACTCGTGACATGAAATTCACAGCATCTTACTTGTATATACAAGTATGCACAAGTAAACTGTAGCAATCATAAATAGCAGCACTGATGGAGTTAAATAATGCCCCAACAATATGATTTACTGATCGAAAATGTGCATCTAGCCAGCATGACAAATTCCGCGCAGCCGTACGGTGAGGTAAGAGATGCAGCTGTGGCAATCAGTGAGGGCAAGATTGCATATGTCGGTGCAAAAGCCGGATTTACAGGGCATGCTGAGCAAATTTTCGATGGACAAGGGCAATGGCTGTTGCCTGGCTTTGTTGATTGCCATACTCATTTAGTTTATGCCGGTAGTCGCGCTGATGAATTCGAGAAGAGACTCAATGGTGTTTCTTATGCTGAGATCTCTCGACAAGGTGGGGGGATTAAAAGCACAGTGGCCGCTACTCGCTTAGCCAGTTTTGATAGCCTGCAAAAAGATGCATTAAAACGCGCCAGCCGTTTGGCTGAAGAAGGAGTGACCACCATTGAGATTAAGTCGGGCTATGGATTAGATTTAGTCACAGAGATTAACATGCTCAAGGTGGCCAAAAGCCTCAGTCAGTTTCTGCCTATCGACGTTGCTACTACCTATTTAGGCGCTCATGCATTACCTCTTGAATATGCCAATCGCGCCGATGATTACATTGATTTTGTCTGTGAGGTAGTGATGCCAGAGATAGCTAAGCAAAAACTTGCCGATAGCGTGGACGTGTTTTGTGAGTCAATCGGCTTTGATCTCGCCCAATGTGAAAAAGTCTTCACTACGGCTAAGGGTTACGGTTTGCAAATTAAAGCCCACGCCGAACAATTAAGTGATTTACACGGCGCTAAACTAGCTGCAAATTTTCAGGCTTTATCGGTGGACCACTTGGAATTTTTGAGCGAGGAAGATGTGAGTGTGCTGAAGCAAAATAATACAGTCGCGGTGCTACTACCTGGTGCATTTTATTTTTTGAATGAAACTAAGAAGCCACCCGTTGCAGCGCTGCGCCAGCATAATGTACCCATTGCAATTGCCACCGACTTAAACCCCGGGAGTTCACCTATCGCATCTATCCTAACCATTATGAATATGGCCAGTGTGTTATTTGGTTTGACACCTCACGAAGTGCTCCAGGGGGTTACCATCCACGCCGCAACAGCGCTGGGGATGGATAACAAGGGGTCAATTGCGGTGGGCAAGGACGCTGATATGTGCCTTTGGGACATACAACATCCAGCCGAGTTAGTTTATGGTGTGAATCAACATCGACCTACTCAAAAATGGTTCAGGGGCAAGCATGCATAATTTAGATACATCATTTCAGTGGCGCGGCAGACAAGATAGTGAAGATGGCGAGAATGGCTTCCGTTGGCACCATAAGTTTAATGCCATCTCAGATACCCATGATCTGTCAATATTGGGTTTTGCCTGTGATCTGGGTGTTATTGCAAATAAGGGGCGCAAGGGAGCAAAAGATGGACCCAATGCCATTCGTCACGCTTTGGCTAATCTTGCTTGGCACAGCCACCTGACTATTGAAGATTTGGGTAATGTAGTGGCTGGCGACAGTTTGGCCGACAGTCAGGATTTGTTTGCCAAAACGGTTAAGCGGTGCCTGAATAATCAACAGTTCGTGATTGGCCTGGGAGGGGGGCATGAAATAGCCTGGGCAAGTTACAATGGCTTATTCGAAAGTAACAAAAAAAATAGTGGAACTATAGGCATCATCAATTTTGACGCCCATTTTGATCTGCGCAAACCTGCACCGCATAATAGCTCTGGTACGCCGTTTTTCCAAATAGCAGAACACTGTAAAACTCACTCTAAGCCATTTCATTATGCCTGCTTAGGGGTTGCCGAATCGGCCAATACCCAAGCGCTATTTACACGGGCGGAACAATTAAAGGTTATTAGTCTAAAGGATTTTAACTTTAGCGCGGAAAATGCAAAAACGGCGTTGACTCCAATGTTACAACAAGTGGATCAGCTCTATGTGACAATCTGTTTGGATGGCTTTAGCGCCGACCAGGCACCTGGTGTGAGTGCCCCCAGTGCCTTTGGGATTGATCTGGCCGCAGTGATTGACGTATTGAAGTGGTTGGCGCAGTCGCAACAACGCTATGACTATCAATGGCAGTTGGCTGATATAGCAGAGATGAATCCTCATTTTGATGTGGATAATCGCACGGCTAAGTTAGCGGCGAGATTGATATTTGAGATTGTCAAAGTCCAATCGTCGAAGCCGTAGTTGGGCAAACAATTGTGAGCAAATAGTGTTACGCATTATTGGTGCGATATGGCATTAATTGCCATACACCCCATCGCTAATGTAAACAGGTATTTTGGAGTATTATGTCGGACTATCATTTTTACCAACCCAAAGAAGGGCACAACCTTAAGCATGATCCCTTCAACGGAATTATCGCTCCGCGACCCATTGGCTGGATTTCAACGTTAGGGCAAGATGGAAACGCGAATTTAGCGCCCTACAGCTTCTTTAATGCGTTTAATTATTCTCCTCCACTGATTGGATTCTCTAGTATCGGCTACAAAGATACGGTCAGAAATGCTGAGCAAACCGGTGAATTTTGTTGGAATCTAGTATCCCAGTCTTTGGCCCAAGCAATGAATCTGACCAGTCAAGCCGCTCCAATTGATGTGGATGAGTTTGAGCTGGCTCAATTGGCAAAGGGCAATAGTCGCATGATTAAACCGCCTTATGTGTTACACAGCCCGGTGGTGATGGAATGTAAAACCAGTCAAATTATACAGTTGCGCGCTGCTGACGGTTCCCACTGTGATACTTGGTTGGTGATGGGAGAAGTGGTAGGCGTGCATATAGCGAATCAAACCCTTAGGGATGGAGTGTATCAAACAACCTTAGCACAACCGGTATTGCGGGGCGGCGGAGCAGGTGACTACTTTACCTTATCAGAACAACAAAAATTTGTGATGAAGCGACCTTAACTAAAGGGCTAAAAATTAATTAAGCCAAGCTGAAAGGGGATATGGGAAACAGCTGCGCAATAGCATGCGGCCAATCCAAGCTTAACCAAACCAGCGAGATGAACACTGCGGATAAGCTGATATATTTTGCTCGTCCAATCAACGGATGATGCTCTAAAGTGACAGCGTCACTGATGGCTTCAATTGCTGAATTAAGCACTTCTGCAAATAACCTAAACAGTAGGCTACCCACGAGCATCAAACAATGCTCGTGGGTGGTCGCCAGCACGAAACTAAAGGGCAGCAATAACAAAGCAAGAAGCAGTTCTTGTCGAAAGGCTAATTCTAATTGCCACGGCGCTTTAAAACCTTCCCATGAAGGTAAAAGTTAGGCAACTATAGTCAGGCTGTGCGCTTTGCGATAGTATCATTTTGAGTCATCAACAACATAGTTAGTAGGATTGGTGTGGGTTCGGGTCAAACTAAATTGAGAAAAGCTGAAATTGAGAAAGTCGAATGGGAGAAATCTGCCACTGTGGTATTTCTTGATTGGTATCAGCAGAAGTTTCAAGTTTCCTATAGATTCATCTCGCATAATCAGCCAAGTAAACCCGATGTGTCATGTCTAATTGACCACAAGCCCATTGATATTGAAATTGCCCACTTGTATGGCAGTGAGCAAGAAGCAATGAAAATTCTCGGCCGCTTTCTAGATAGTCGTACCCGCGAAGCCTTGCAAAAATTACGCGAAAGCTGCAATACACCGCAACGATTCACTCATGCGTTAAATCATATTCTGCGCAATAAAGCGTCAAAATCCTATCAAAGCGAACATACTTGGTTGGTTATTCGCAATGCACATCCTGCTTGGAACAGTGACAAAATCAGAAAACAAATCGAGCATATTGATATTCCCGTTTCACATCCATTCGAGCAAATTTGGGTGTTAGGCGATTTAACTGCAAAATCAGGTGCAGTCAAGATTTACCCGGTAGATTGAATAGGTTGGCAAAATCTTGCTGGGGCTGAAAGTTTGCTCGCAAGTAGAATGTTGATCTTTATCAAGTTTCCCCTGGCACAACGAGCTTATACTTGTGGTCTTTTTAAGGTAAAGGTAGACAGAACATGATGTCAGTTGAGCAATTTACCAGTTTTTTGGCTTGGTGTACCTTGATAAATTACGGGATCTTAGTGATTTGGTTTTTTATGTTCATCAAAGCTCACGATTGGATGTACGTGACGAGCGGCAGGCTATTCAAACTGAGTATGGATGAGTTTGATAAAATTCATTATGCGGCAATGGCATTCTTCAAACTAGCTTGGGTTTTGCTGAATTTAGTGCCTTATATTGCGATGAAAATGATTTTCTGAGAAGGTTTAAATAATCGACTCACGCATATAATTTATTTTTTGTAATATAGTCATACACAGATGCAGGTAGTAACCCCTTGATATCATTTCCTTTTTCAATTCCTTCGCGGACGTAAGTGGCCCTTACGTCGATGCGCTCTGGTACAACAAGTCGCTGCCAGCGCTGCATGATATCGTCTGCTCGATAAAATCTATGCCAATTATCTACATTATCAGGCCCAATAATAAAGCTTAAGCTGTCAGTAGGATAAAGCGCTTGTTGCAAATAATGCATTAAATCATAGGTGTAAACAGGGCGCTGACCGTCACTAATGATATCTTCAACCGGTAAAGCAATGACTTTTTCATTGTTCAGCTCATCGACAAAAAGTTGCAGCATATTCACTCGGTGCTGGTAAGGAATCATCTTTTTAGCAAAGGCATGTTCGAAGGAAGGGACCAACAAAATTTGCTCAAATTGTTGCTGTTCACCCAGCAAGTATTCAATCACATCCTTATGACCATTTGTGGGGGGATTAAACGCTGAACCGAATACTGCAATGTTCATGGAAATACCTTGCTATAAATGAGTTTTGCACGATACCTTTGCAAGGGACTTGTTTCAAGATGATTGATTTAACTTTTAGCCGGAATCAAGAGGAAGTGCTTTTGAAGGAAATTACCCCATCCCAAGCAATACGCTATAGCAGGCAGATAAACTTACCAAAATTTGATTTAGACAAACAAGAGCGTTTGCTAGCCGCTCGAGTATTGATTATCGGCCTAGGTGGACTAGGCTGTGCGGCTGCGCAATATTTAGTTGCTTCGGGCATAGGTATGCTTACCTTGGTTGATGATGACGAGGTAGAGATGAGTAATTTGCAACGTCAAATATTGCATACGGAGTCGGCCGTTGGAACGAGTAAGGTGGAATCGGCGCAACACAGTTTACAGCAACTAAGCAGTGACAGTGATATCAGTTGTATACAGCAAAGGTTGGACGACAAAGCCCTTAGTGAACAGCTTGAAAAACACGATATGGTGTTTGATTGCAGTGATAATCTAGACACCCGTAATCAGTTGAACAGACTTTGTTGGCAGGCGCAAATACCCTTGGTTTCTGGCGCTGCGATTCGAATGGAAGGGCAGCTATTTTGTGTACAGCCCCATCTAAATAGTGCTTGTTATCAATGTTTGAGTCGCTTGTTTGGTGAGCAGAATTTAACTTGTTCTGAGTCAGGTGTAATGTCACCGCTGGTAGGCGTTATCGGCGCTATGCAAGCGTTAGAAGGGATTAAATTATTGACTGGATTCGGTACAGCCCTTTGCAATGAATTACTGATTTTTGACGCTGCGTGCAACCAATGGCATCGTTTAAACGTGACTAAATTTCCACAATGCCCTACCTGCGCTAGTGGGCTGGAATAACTTGGACGAAATCGGCCTGTCTGTTGCGCCTTTAATATTTTGCGCAAGCCATGGCGTTTAAGTACACTTTTTATATATTGATGAATAAGTGACAAATTGTTGCGCTGTTTCCCTATAAAAAAGTCACCTTTTCATGTACATTACGCGCAATTTTTGTCAAGACGCTACTGTGCATTGAAGGTGCTTTGCAAAACGCAACTCTTTTGATGACATCCAACGAGGAAAACTATGAAGACACTCTCCGATATTGCTGTTGTAGGCTTAGCTGTAATGGGTGAAAACCTAATCTTAAATATGGCTAGCAAAGGTTTTACCGTCACCGCCTATAATCGTTCGTACAGCAAAGTAGAAAACTTTCTGGCCACTCGTGCAAAAGACAAAACCATTCGGGGAGTCGATTCCATTGAAAGCTTGGTGGCCTCTTTGGCTAAACCTCGGAAAATCATGCTGATGGTTAAATCTGGTCAACCTGTGGATGACTTCATTCAGCAGCTAATTCCACACCTTGAGCAAGGCGACATCATAATTGACGGCGGTAACAGTCAATTTGAAGATTCCAATCGCCGCACCGAAATGCTATCTGAAAAGGGCTTGTTGTATGTGGGAACAGGTGTCTCTGGTGGCGAAGAAGGGGCATTGTTAGGTCCTTCAATTATGCCAGGAGGCAACCCAGCCGCGTGGCCTCATGTTAAGCCAATCTTTCAAGCTATATCAGCCAAGGTCAAAGATGAAAATGGCGAGCTAACCATCCCTTGTTGCGAATGGGTAGGAGAGGGTGGCGCTGGTCACTTTGTCAAAATGGTTCACAATGGTATTGAATATGGCGATATGCAGATCATCTGTGAAGGCTATATTTTAATGCGCGATTTGCTCGGCATGACCACTGATGAAATGGAAGCTGTGTTTAGACAATGGAATGAAACGGAATTATCTAGCTATCTGACTGAAATTACAGCAGATATTCTAGGCTATAAAGAAAACGGCGAAGCCTTGGTTAACTCAATTTTAGATACTGCCGGTCAAAAAGGTACAGGTAAATGGACGGGTATTACTGCATTGCATTTAGGGGTACCCCTCACGCTTATTGGCGAGGCCGTTTTTGCCCGTTGCTTGTCAGCAATTAAAGAGCAAAGAGTTAAAGCCGCTCAGGTTTTAAGTGGCCCTAAAGCGCATTTTAGTGGTGATAAAACGGCTTTCTTAGAAAGTTTGCGCCAAGCCTTGTTAGCTTCAAAAATTGTGTCCTACGCTCAGGGTTTTGCAGTGATGCAGCAAGCAGCTAAAGAATATAAGTGGCAGCTAGACTATGGCTCTATCGCCATGATGTGGCGTGAAGGCTGCATTATTCGCTCGGTATTTTTAGACAACATTAAAACAGCCTATGATAATCATCCAGAGTTGGATAACCTGTTATTAGACGATTACTTTAATAAAGTGGTTGCCGACGCTCAGATGGGCTGGCGCGAAGTAGTTGCCACTGCTGCGATGCAAGGGGTAGCAGTGCCATGTGTTTCTTCCGCGCTAAGCTATTTTGATGGTTATCGCACTGAAAACTTACCCGCTAATTTGTTACAAGCTCAGCGTGACTATTTTGGGGCTCACACCTATGAGCGCAACGACAAGCCTCGTGGTGAGTTTTTCCATACCAATTGGACAGGGCGAGGCGGTAATACCGCTTCGACAACTTATGATGTCTAACATCGACTGACGAAAAAAGGCTGCAATTGCAGCCTTTTTTTTGTTTGCAATAGTTTGAAATAACTCAAATTAACACTTCGATGATTGAATTATTGCTAATTCCAACCAGTGCAGGTTCACCTGCCCAACTCCAATCGCCTTAAGAAACGCTGTGTAGACACGATATTGGATAAATGACAATTAATCATTAGTCGTAGGTGATTTTGCATCTTGCTACACATTAGCAGCTTAAATTTGATTTATTACTTTATTTATTTAAATTTTTTAAGATGATTAATTGTACGAATAAAAGCAAAAATAATATCTTTTAATATCAATTGTTTAGAGATTTTAGTGGTGTTTTTGTTGGGGCAATAGGATGTTTTAGCCTATTTATTGTTCGACAAGTAGCCTTCAATCACAATTTTGTCAATGGAATTGAAATCTAAAGTGTTGTTTTTTTTAGCATTACCATCTATAAATATTGGTAGTGCATCAATGTCAATTTTGGCTGAAGGACGAACTGAAATGATAAAAATAATAATAAATCATGTTCAATGCACATAATTAACAAGTCAAACAATAAGAAAGTGGGAACAACACATGAAAAAGAACATATCTAAATTATCTGGTAGCATCCGCGCAGTGCTGCTTGGAAGTGCAGTGGCAACAGTAGCATTTAATGGGGCAGTAAGCGCCCAAGAATCAGCAGATCAAAAAAACGCTAATGTCGAAAAAATAGCCGTTGTAGGTAGCCGCGCTGCGCCTAGATCAATTGGTGATTCACCTGTGCCGATTGATATTATTGGTTCAGAAGAGCTAGGTAAGACCGGTAGCAGTGACATGCTAGAAATTCTTAAAGGCACAGTGCCTTCCTTGAATGTCCACACTAATCCAATCAGTGATGCGGCAACACTAGTGCGCCCAGCCAATTTACGTGGTTTGTCAGCAGATAGCACCTTGATCCTGTTAAATGGTAAGCGTCGTCATCGTTCATCCGTTATTGCATTCTTAGGTGGCGGTATCAATGATGGTGCTCAGGGCCCAGACATTTCTGTCATCCCAAGTATCGCGTTGAAGCAAGTCGAAGTGTTACGTGATGGCGCTGCGGCTCAATACGGTTCAGATGCGATTGCTGGTGTAATGAACTTTGTATTGAAAGACGACTCCGAAGGCGGCTCTTTGCAGGTTCGTCATGGCGAATATTACGAAGGTGACGGTACTACAACTGAAATCTCTGGAAACGTCGGTTTGCCCTTTACTAAAGATGGTTTTGCCAACTTAAGTTTCCAATATAAAAATTCTGATGCCACCAGTCGCAGTACTCAACGTCCAGACGCTGCAGCATTTGCAGATGCAGGCTTGAATGTTGCGGACCCTGCACAAATCTGGGGTTCACCTGAGGTTAATGATGATATTACAATTTTTGCTAATGTTGGCCTAGATTTAGGCGATGACAAAGAATTTTACATGTTTGGTAACTACTCTGAGCGTGATGTTAGAGGTGGTTTTTACTATCGTAACCCGACCACTCGCCCAGGTGTTTATGGCGGTATCGTAAGAAACGTAGATGGCTCTGCTAGCTACCGTCCTGGCGATGATAATCCAGATGGTCAAGCCGCGTGGGATGCCGCACCCGCTACCATATTAGTTGGTTCGCTAGATGGGCTAGAGCAACAGCTTAATTGTCCAGTAGTCGAGATTGGCGAAAATGGCCTTCCTGATTCAACGGCGTTGGGCTCATTAACTGCAGCTAACTGCTTTGCGTTCAACCAAAATATTCCAGAAGGTTTCACTCCTAACTTCGGTGGTAATATAACCGACACATCCTTGACCATAGGTACTAAGGGTCAATTCAATGAAGGTTTTGCTAAGGGCGTGTATTGGGACGTGAGCGGCTCTGTAGGTCGCAGTGAATCTCAATTCTTTATTTATAATACCTTGAATGCATCCTTAGGTCCGGATACACCTCGCGACTTCTCGCCTGGTAAATATATCCAATTGGAAAAGAGCTTTAACTTTGATGCTGTGAAGCAAATTGATGCAGGCCTCTATGGTGATGTTAACTTAGCTGGTGGTTTAGAATGGCGTGAAGAGTCCTTTGAAATCATCGCTGGCGATGAAGCTTCATTTACCAATGGGCCTTTGTTCTCGCAGGGCTTTAGTGTTGGTTCAAATGGTTTCCCTGGATTTAAACCTTCAGATCAAGGTGTATCCACTCGTCGCAATGCTGCAATCTATGTGGATGCGGAAGTACCTTTCACTGAAGCCTTCCTAATGGGGTATGCACTTCGATATGAAGATTATGACACCTTTGGCTCGACTGCTAACTACAAGATCTCTGCACAATTCCATGCCACTGACGATTTATCCTTCCGTGGTTCTGTTAGTACTGGATTCCGTGCACCTACGGTAGGTCAAGCCAATGTTAGTAACGTACAAACTAACTTGAGTAGTGGTGTGTTGGTTGATTCAGCGCTATTGCCACCCACTAACCCTATTGCCGTTCAATTAGGTGGTACCGAGCTTGAGCCAGAAGAGTCACAAAGTTTCACTTTAGGTGCGATTTATGAAGTGGGTCAAGTGTTCATCACCTTGGATTACTATAATATCCAAGTAGAAGATCGCATCAGCCAATCTGAGAAAATCAATTTATCCGATGCTGATAAAGAAGTATTGAAAAATGCAGGTGTACCAAATGTAGATGGTTTGGCACAGGTTAGTTTCTTTACTAACGATTTTGATACCACTACTCAAGGTATTGACGTGGTTGCCAACTATACAACTGACTTGTTTGACGGTAGTTCGTTATTCAGTTTAGCCTATAACTGGAATGAAACTGAAGTTGATAGATTCTCTGACATCACTGGTGAGTTTAAAGTTAAACGTATTGAAGAAGATTTACCAAATCACAGAGCTACGTTAACTTGGTCACAGTCTTATGACTCCTTCTCAATGTTTACCCGTGTAAATTACTATGGTGAATATCAAGGTGTGCATGTTGACTATGATGCAACAGCTATCACTGCTGACGCCGCTGTTACGGTAGATTTTGAAGCGAGTTACTTCGTTAATGAATCTTTCACCTTAAGTGCAGGTGCGCAAAATATCTTTGATCAAGATGCTGAAAAAATTAACATTCCAGCAGATCAAGGTATCCCAAATAATAATTGGGGTGGTATTTACTACGAGACATCTCCTATGGGATTCAACGGTGGTTTTTACTACGTAAAAGCAACGTATAACTTTTAATCGTTAACGTTCTGAAAAAGCCTTGTCATTGACAAGGCTTTTTATTTTCTGGGCGTTCACTTATCAATAGGATTACTTGAGTTTGGCAATAGACAATATCAATCAAGGATTTGCACATCTTCAGCAACATCACTTGTCCCAAGCCAACGCATGTTTTATGCAAGTCATTAAACAGGATCACAGCAATGGCATGGCACTGTGGGGTTTGGCAAAAATCGCCTTTTTGACTTTTCAATATGACAAATCCATAGGGCTATACCAACAAGCATGCCAACAGCTTGCTGAGCACTGCGCACCATTATTAGAACTAGCCGAGGCGTTTAATCAAGTGCATGCACAAACCGATGCACTAACGGTACTTGAATATGCAATAAAAACGTTTCCAAAAGATGAACTTGTGCGAAGTCATCTTGCCCAACAGCATATTCAAATGGGCAAACTCGCTGAGGCTGAGCAGGGATTACGTCAGTTATTACACAGTGAGAATCCAATTGTCAGAGGTTATGCTTGGTTGGATTTATGCCGAGTTAAAAATGCCAACATGGCAGCAACCGATGTGACAAAACTAATCAAAGAGCAACAATTAGCGCCTGTAAATAGTCAGCAAAAGATGTTACTGGACTATGCCTTAGGGAATGTATTTGATCAGCAGAAAGACTATAGCCGAGCAGCCGTCCACTTAAAACGTGCCAATAAATTCCAAAAAAGTTTATGTGATTTTAGTACCTGCGAAATGGAGCCTTTGTTTAACGCTATTGTTCAGTCTTATCAGCCCTGCAGGGGTAATGATGAGACCCAAGCCCAGCCCGATAAAATAACTCCGGTGTTTATCCTTGGGTTACCAAGAACGGGTTCGACATTGTTAGAGCAAATGCTCTGCCAGCATAGCGATATCGCCACTGTCGGCGAACAAACCTACTTGAGTGATTTTGTGGTGCCTTTTATTGAGAGCCAGGCTAAGCAACCTTTTCCGATGTTTGCCCAGTCGGTATCGAGTGAAACGTTGAAACTTGCTGCACAGCGTTATTTAGACGTGGTGTCAACAAATCTTAAACAAGGTTTCATTATTAATAAGTTACCCGCAAATTTTCAGCATGTGGGTTTGATTTTACAACTATTTCCGAATGCGAAAATTATTGATATTCGCCGTGATATTGAAGATGTCGCCCTGTCTGTGTTTAAGAATCATTTCGCTGAAAATGAGCCCTATTTTTGTGATGTAAGTGAATTTAATTTATACGCTAAGATGTACCACAATATGATGGAAAAATGGCAGGAGATCTTCCCTAATAAGATCTTTACACCTAGCTATGAGCAACTGGTTACCCAGCCTGAAAAATCGGTTCGGGCATGTTTAGAATATTTGGGTTTGGCATGGCAGCCTGAGTGTTTATCCTCACACAACAACACAACGGCTGCTGTAAAGACCCTCAGCGCCGTTCAAGTGCGCGAACCAATCAATGCTCAGTCTATTGGGTGTTGGCGAAACTACGGGACATTATTGGGATATTAATATCATGCTTGTTGATTTTCAAAGGAGGGATTAACGCGTCCAAATGAGTTTGCTAGTCATAGCCAAGACAATTAAAAACAGGCAACGAACAGCGTCGCCTGTTTGTATAGCATGGTCTTAATTAGGGTAACGTTGACGAAGACCTTGATAGACTAAATTACTGTAATCTTGCAACTGAATATCCAGACTATTTAATACTTCTACTAGATGTTCATTGTCTTCCTGTCCTTGCCAAATTTTAATGTAGCTACCCTCTTTATAACCGTTGTCTTGGCGGAAAAAGTTAAGGATGTTTTTCCCCACATATTGTCGATACAATTCATCTGGGGTCATATCAGCCTGTTCGACGATTTGAATAAACAGCGGCACTGAAAAGCGTTTCGCTGCGCATAGGCCACTTAATAATTCTAAGTTATCTAAAATACCTTGCTGGCTAAAGTGATAATCCTTGCCATCAAATTTTACGCTGGTTTCGCCACTTTCAAGTTGCTCAGAAATGGTCTTTGCAGAGCGCTGAATATCACCATCAAATTCTATGATAATGGCCGATAAAGCAAAGTGCCAGATGTCGACCAATTCCATTTGTAATTGCGGTAAATCTTTAGTTTGCGCCTTCCACCACTTCCAACCGTGGTGCTCTATTCCTTCCACCGCTTCAATCATTGCTGCTCGTAAGTACTGGTAACCAGCGGTTAACCATTGTGGGTTAACTTTAGTGTTCATTTTATCTTGTAATTCAAGCATGGTATTTAATTGTGTAGTGGAGAGCATAGTGATCCTGTAAGCCGGTAATATTTTGCCGGTTAGTTTACTTGTTTTAACTTTCACCGGATAGGCGAAAAAGCAAAATTTATAGGTCAAAAATAGTACCTGATATCATAAAGTTAGGTCTTTTTTATGCCTATTTTGTTAAAAATATTGACTAAGGTAAACAATTTCATATAACGTTTGTCTTATCTACTTAGTCTTAAGTAGAAAACTTTGCTCGGTAGCAAGATATTCCGAGTTGAGGTTGAAAGTTGCTACTCAACAAACAAGGATGGCTTTAGGTTAAATCCATTTAGAAGTCGGAATTAAACATGCAAAAAGGAAACAGGCGTGAAATCTAAACTCATTTTTATCAGTGTACTAGCCGTTCTGGCAATGACAGGATGTAAATCAACTGACTCTGCCGACAAAGCAGATCAGGCGAACACCGCTAGCGACAAAGCGAATAAAGACTGTGCCGCGACAGTAGGCTCTAGACTAAAGAAAGCGTGTTAATCTATTAATGTATCAACGCCAGTGGTGATGATTGACATTATTCCATCAACATGGCTGGCGTTTTTTGCTGCACAATATTGTGCTTTATTAATTTAATTCCACGCGTTACACCATGGATTTAACACAGAACAAGCCTCCCTGCATGGTTAGTATTATTAGGGCTAACTGGCCTTAGTATTAATTGCTAAGCATTGCGCCAATTAGGGCTTTCTAGTCTATACATGTCAGCCCAAAGTAAGCTATTCTCGTACCTTCATTCGCCGTGCTATATTAACCACAGTTAATTACCAGTTATGCTTTCAAACATCTCGTCACTCAAGGGCTTTATTTTTGATTTAGATGGCACATTGATGCACTCAACCCTTGATTTTAACGCTATTCGGAACGCGATAAGCTGCCCAGCAAATATTGACATCCTTAGCTTTGTCGCAGGCTTGCAAGCAGAGCAAAAGCGCTTAGCTAATCAAATTATAATTGAACATGAAATTAATGATGCTCAAGGCTCGGCCTGGATAGAAGGCGCGCACGAATTCATTCAGCTATTGCTTCAGTTAAAATATCCAATCGCCATAGTGACACGTAATTGTCGCCAAGCAGCATCCATTAAGATGGGGCAAAGTGCTGGTCAGATTAAGTTATTACTTACCCGAGAAGATGCCCCCCCAAAGCCAGATCCCACTTCATTATTGCAAATCGCTGAATTATGGGAGATTGATGTAACCAAGCTAGCCTATATAGGTGACTACCTGTATGACGTTCAAGCAGCCAACAATGCTGGGATGCTGTCTTGCTTATATGCACCAGGCGAGCTTCCAGTGTATGCAAGTCAAGCGAATGTTGTGTTTGAACACTTTAACCAGTTAAGTGATGCAGTTAAATCGAGATGAAAAATGGCATAGGGCGGGTTTGCGCTACTATCGGCCAAGATTAATTGCTGATAAGGTCTGTCAATTGTTTGTTAGGAGATTGAAGTGAATAAACTTTTTGCCCTTTGCCTTGTAATTTTTTCGTTTAGTGCGTTTAGCCAAATTAAGAGTATCGATGAGTTCACCCAGCAGATGACTGCGCAAGAAGGATTTTACTCATTCTATTATGATCGACAAAATGGCAAGGTTTATCTGCATATTGATAAATTTCGCCAGCCATTATTATTTCAAAGCAGTATGCCCCAAGGTGTTGGCTCTAACGATATAGGCTTAGACCGAGGGCAGTTAGGAGAAACTCGGCTCGTGGAGTTCGAGCGCTTTGGTGATCGTGTGTTATTCAAGCAGCTCAATACGGTTTACCGGGTTAATTCACAAAATGCTGCCGAGCGGGCCAGCATTGATGAAGCATTTGCCGACTCAGTGATTGCCGGGCTGAATATAGTGGCCCAAGATGAGAGCAGCGTATTGGTCGACTATACTGATTTTTTACTTTCAGATATTCATGGTATTGCCGAGCGTTTAGAGCAAACTAAGCAAGGAAGTTTTAAGTTAGATAAAACCCGCAGTGGGGCCTACATTGCGCGCAGCAAAGCCTTCCCCAAAAATACCGAGCTGGAAGCCTTAGTGACCTTTGGCGGCAGCAATGCTGGGGAATACCTGCGGCAAGTCGCTCCCTCGCCAGATAGCATTAGCGTGCACTTGCATCATTCGTTAATCGAATTACCAGATGATAAGTATCAACCGCGACGTTTTCATCCTTATTCAGGGTTTTGGAAAGTGGGCTATCAAGACTATTCCACGGCTATCGATGAACCCATGGAGCAAAAGTTTATACCTCGCCATCGTCTTGCCAAGAAAGACCCTGCAGCGAAAGTCACCGAAGCCATAGAGCCAATAGTTTATTATCTCGATCCCGGTACGCCTGAGCCGATTAAAACTGCGCTACTAGAAGGTGCTTCGTGGTGGAATGACGGGTTTGAGGCACTAGGTTATAAAGATGCTTTCCAAGTTAAAATGTTACCAACGGATGCGGATCCTATGGATGTGCGTTTTAACGTGATCCAGTGGGTCCATCGCGCCACCCGAGGATGGTCTTATGGCAGTTCGGTGATTGACCCTAGAAGTGGAGAAATAATCAAAGGGCATGTCACCTTGGGATCGTTGAGGGTACGACAAGACTATCTTATTGCCTTAGGACTGACTAGTCCGTTCAAAGACGGCAACACCAGCACCCTAGCACAGAAAAATATGGCGTTGGCTCGTATTCGGCAGCTATCAGCTCATGAAGTCGGGCATACCTTAGGAATTGCACATAATTTTGCCGCTAGTGCGGATGGTCGTGGATCCGTTATGGATTACCCACATCCAAAACTGACAGTTGAAAATGCTCAGGTTACACTTGAGGATGCCTACGCCAGTGGACTAGGGAAGTGGGATATGCACACTATTGCCTACGGTTATCAAGACCTACCCAATCAACAAATGGAAAGTGAGTTTCTGGCCGAATTGATCCGCAAAGCCCATAAAGCAGGCTTGTCTTATCAGTCAGACCCTGATGCACGTCCAGCGTCAGCTGCAAATGCACAAGGGCACTTATGGGACGGCGGCGCAGACCCTATAGCCGAATTAACTCATTTATACGAAGTACGCAAAACAGCCTTAGCTAATTTTGGCATTAATAGTCTGGCGCAAGGTGCGTCGCTATCATCTCTGCAAGAAACCCTAGTACCGGTTTACTATTTGCATCGCTTTCAGATAGAAGCCGTGAGTAAATTGATCGGTGGAGTGAACTATCAGTACGAACTTAAAGGGGATTTTGACGTACCTCAAGGTGTAAGCTTCGTGCCACAAGACGTTCAACAAAAGGCACTAACAACTATGTTGGAGACCTTATCCAGTGGCTTTTGGAAATTGCCTGTTGCAGTAACCCAATTAATTCCCCCCAAAATTTACGGCGAGAGTCACTCTAGAGAAAGCTTTAAAGGCCGAAATGGACTGGTTTTTGATCCCGTTAGTGCCGCTGAAGCTGGGGTAGGCCATAGCTTGTCGTTATTGCTGCAAACCCAACGTTTAAACAGATTGGCATCTCGTCCCATTAACAGCAAAGAGCAGCTTTCCGTCAGTAGCTTATTGCAACAAATCGTTACTAACACTATCCAAAAGAAACAGGGTCATTTGGGTCAGGAGATTAAACGAAGAATTGATTATGTGGTGCTCAATAGCATCATTAAAGCTATGCACAACGCTGAATTAGCGCCAGAGGTGCGCGGAGAATTATTGTCGCAAATCACAATTGTACACGCTTGGCTGGGTAAACATAGACGCGACCCGCACTTTCGAGCTATGGAACAACAACTGAGTTGGTTCCTACAAACAGGTGAGTGGAGAGGCGAGTTTGAAATCAAAGAAATGCCGCCTGGCTCACCAATCTAACTATTAATCTGATTATAAAAAAGCCGGCTAAATAGCCGGCTTACTTTTTGGATTGTAGAAACATATCTCTTAGAAACGCTTCTTCACTGTTATACCGTATGTCGCAGGCTCTGCTACATAGGCATTTAACTTACCTGATTGTAAGGGAGTGTTGAAGTTGGTGCGATTTATATATTCTTCGTCCAACACGTTACGGGCCCAAAATACCACATCTGTATCATAGTCAGAGAAGCTCATGAAGAATCGTAGATTCAAGATTTGATAAGCATCTTGGGTGGTCAAAGGATCATTGCTGCCATCCAATACCATATCTCCAGTGTAGCTATATTCTGCTAACACATAAGAGTAGATATCATCGCTCATTTGGAAGTCTTTTTTGACTTTAACGACCGCGTAATTTTGTGGCTCACCACCTGGTCTGTCTCCCGAACGGTTACAGTAGGGGTTTGGATTGCCATTAGAATCGAACTCTTGTCCAGGATCCGCTGGCGGAGAACCATCAGGGGTATAGTGAAACTCGTAGGCAACCCAGCAATTTCCTCGCTCGAAGCTCTTGTATTCAGCATTGACTAGCGCATAGCCAAAGTTCACTTCAACCGTATCCATGGGATACCAAGTGGCTTCTAACTCCAGTCCAGAGATTTCATAATCACCGGCATTTTGTAAGTTAAAGCCATTGCCGGTAAAGGTGTTTGCTTGGAAGTCTTCTACTGTGGTGTAATGAGCTGCTGCATTAATACGCAGGTTTTGCTCATCAAAATCCTTCTTAATTCCCAATTCATAAGACGTAGAGGTCTCCGCTTCAAACAGCGGATTGAATCCAGCACGGATCCTATCAGTGTTGGTGCCACCAGATTTATATCCTGTTCCCACAGATGCATACATCAAAGTGTCATCGTCTGGCTGATAACTTAGTTTCAAAGTACCAGTAATGCGGTCATCCTTTAAAGAATCTTCGACATCAGGTCTATCAGATGTCGTTGCAGCCAGTGCTTTGAAGCCCCAGCCTAAAGTTTGGAAGGGGGCAATAGCCGCCATGTCGGCCGCGCTAGGCGCTTGACCACTCATCAATGCAGCGCCAATATTAGGCAATGCAGCGCCAGCTACCGCAGCACCATAAATCAGTGAGCCAGGTGCCGGAGCGCTAGGGTTGCCAACTTCACTGAAGAAAGTTGGATATTCTTCCCCCCCAGGCATGTTTTCGCTAAAGACGTTGAGTATGTCTTTCGTTTCATCGGTGTAGCGCAAACCAGCGGTTAAGGTAAATTGCTCATTCAATTTGTAATCAAACTGACCATATATGGCATAACTTTTATGGTCTTGCTGGGCAACATGGTCAAAACCTGTACCTGCAGGAGCAGCTTCAGCCACTGGCGCGATTGCTCCGCCACTTAGCGCACTGATTTGGTTAATGCCGGCAAATAGTGGATCAAAGGCCCCGCCGAACTGTGATAAGAAGAAGGGGTTGAACAAGGTATCCGTATACAGACTGTAATCTAGATCTAATTCTTGTTCGAAGTAGTAAACACCCACAATGTAGTTTAAATCTTGGCTGGTATAATCGAGACGGAACTCCTGCGAGAATGAGCTTTGTTGGGCATCGTTTTTGGTACCAAATAAATCGGCATCGGTAAAATCAGAATCTATTAAGTCATAGGATTCAAAATCACGGTACGCTGAAATGGCAACAAAGGTATAGTTGTCATCGATGTCGTAATTTATCTCAGCCGACAAACCTTTGTCGGTCATACTCGATTCTGGTAAAAAGGATACGGCAATTTCACGATTGAAAAATGCATCGCCACCTTCCATGTAGGTGCCACCAAGTAAAGATATTGCTGCATCAGAGCCAAAACGGCCCTCAACCCCTTCAGAGGTTCGGTTACTGCGTTGAACCGGTGCGCCGCAGCATATTTCATCGATTTCGGCATAATCTGCAATCAAACGGATAGATAAATCATCAGTAGGCGTATATAAAGCCTGCAAGCGGGCACCCCAACGATCTCGGTCATTAACCTTATCATCACCCAAATTTACATCGCTGATAATACCGTCTCTTTTGCTACCAAAACCTGTCGCTCTGAACGCCAGCACGTCTTCGATTGCCGAGAATGACATAGCACCTGAGTAGTTAATTAGTCCAAAATTACCCACGGTTGCTTCCACAAACCCATCGTCGCCATCATGGCTTGGGGCCACTGTGCGAATTAATATCGCACCTGAGGGAGTGTTTTTACCAAACAAGGTACCCTGAGGCCCTCTTAATACTTCTACAGCTGCGATGTCGACTAAATTGTTAATCATTGAATTTTGACGAGCACGGTATACACCATCCACATATAAACCGACCGAGGATTCTAAACCAAAGTTTTGTGAAGATGTTCCCACACCGCGAATGGAAAAACTGGAGTTGGTGGCACTTTGGCTTTGAAAAGCACCAAGGCCTGGAACGTTGGTTTGTAAATCGTATAAATCTTTGATAACCGACTCGCCCATTTCATCGCCGGTGAATGCAGTGACCGCTACCGGAACTTCTTGAAGGTTCTGGGCACGCTTTTGTGCGGTGACGGTAATAGTTTCCAAGCCGGACTTTTTAACTTCTGCTTGCTCTTGGGCCAACGCGTGTGTCCCGCTAAGACCTAGAGATAAAGCAACAAGCAATGGAATGGGTTTTTGCTTGAAAGTGGATGGCAAATACTTACTCATAATGTGTTCTCTAATGGTGTGTTAAGGATTATTGTAATTATAATGAGTACGGTAAGTTTATTGGTCAAAATTACCCAGTTATGAATTGAATACCCTTTCAACTCATCGTACCAATCCCTAACTTACCAAGTTTTCGCATAAAAAGTAAAAAAAATGTTGTGAATATGTAAAGTGTTATTCGAAGAATAAACCGCTGGAGTCAAGCGGAATGATTTTAAATTGGCTCAGGCTAGTAGCCTGTATTGAATTGATTTTGCACGAGTATTTATAATGCTAATAGAAAGGTATCAAGATAATCAATTAAACTTATAGTGCTATTGACTCTACTATTTTTGTAAATCAGATAGAGGATATATTATGCATTTCGATTATTCATCCAAAACCCAAGGGTTGCTCGACAAATTAAATGATTTCATGGATCAACATATTTATCCTGTTGAGCAAGAATATATTAACGCTGTGGAAAACAATCAGCAGCGTTGGACTACCCCTGCACTGATGCAGGATCTTAAAGCAAAAGCTAAAGCTGCAGGATTGTGGAATTTATTTCTACCAGAAGAGTATCTGCCTTACGGTGCAGGACTGACCAATCTTGAATATGCTCCTTTGTGCGAAGCTATGGGGCGTGTAATGTGGAGCTCTGAAGTCTTTAACTGTTCGGCACCTGATACCGGCAATATGGAAGTGTTGTCTCGATATGGTAGCGAAGAACATAAAAAGCAGTGGCTAGAGCCCTTACTCAACGGTGAAATACGCTCTGCTTTTGCTATGACTGAACCTGATGTGGCTTCTAGTGATGCGACCAACATTGAGACGGCCATTGTCAGAGATGGGGATGAGTACGTTATTAATGGCCTAAAATGGTATACCAGTGGCGCAATGAACAGCAATTGTAAAATCATGGTGGTGATGGGTAAAACCGATACCAGCGCTGACCGCCATCGTCAACAATCGCAAATATTAGTGCCAATGAACACCCCAGGGGTCACCATTATCAGACCTATGCAGGCGATGGGTTACTACGATGAACCTGTTGGTCATGCTGAGATAGAATTCAAAAATGTCCGAGTACCTGCTAGCAACCTATTGGTTGGAGAAGGGGAAGGCTTTGCTATTGCTCAAGGCCGCCTTGGCCCAGGCCGCATTCATCATTGCATGCGTTTAATCGGCTGCGCTCAACGTGCATTAGATTTAGCCTGTGAGCGGGTTGATTCTAGAGTTGCATTTGGACAGTCCTTGAGTAAACAACAGTCGGTACGTGAATCAATTGCACAGATGCATTGTGATATCGAGCAAGCTCGTCTGTTGACGCTAAAAGCGGCGGACAAAATGGACCGCTACGGCAACAAAGTGGCCAGAGATATTATTGCAGCCATTAAGATTGTGGCTCCAAGCATGGCATGTAGAGTGATCGACCAAGCAATTCAAATGCACGGAGCGGCTGGAACCAGTCAAGACTTTGTGCTGTCAGCCATTTATGCCTACGCTCGTACAATCAGGTTGGCTGATGGCCCAGATCAAGTGCACATGATGCAATTGGGTCGTAATTTAATTAAAGATCATGTTGGTCGAAAAGCACTAGGTTAACTGAATTGAAAACGAGGTGAATGTGTCTCAACAAGACTCTGTCAATTTACTTGACGAAAACGTTCTAAACGATTATTTGCGCGATAAGCTGCCTAACTTAACGGGCAAGCTTAGCGCAACAAAATTTAGTGGGGGGCAATCTAATCCAACCTTTAAACTAACTAACGGTGAGCAAAATTTCGTGCTGCGACGCCAGCCGCCGGGGAAGTTACTCAAGTCAGCCCATGCCGTCGATCGTGAATATCGTGTCTTAAAGGCATTGGCGGGTAGTAAGGTGCCGGTCGCTAAAGTCTACCATTTATGCGAAGACAGCTCGGTTTTAGGCAGCATGTTTTATGTGATGGAGTACGTCGATGGCATGGTTTACTGGGATAGCAGTTTACCCGAGGTAGCCGATAACCATACACGCAGCCAGATGTATGCCCAGATGTCCCAGGTGTTGGCCAATCTGCACTGTGTGGATATTAATCAGGCCGGCTTGGCGACCTATGGCAAAGCGGGAAATTATTTTGAGAGGCAACTGAGTCGTTGGTCACAACAGTATAAACTGTCCGAGATCCAACCCATCCCTGAAATGCACGAGTTGATCCGCTGGTTGGATAACCATATGCCTGCAGATGATGGACGGGTGGCGTTGGTGCATGGTGATTATCGTTTAGATAATTTAATGTTTGCTAAAAACAGCCCGCAAATATTAGCTGTGCTGGATTGGGAATTATCCACCTTAGGACATCCATTAGCGGATTTAGCCTATCAATGCATGCAACTTCGTTTGCCAGCTCACATTGGTCATTCGAGTGGTTTGGGGGGCGTTGATAGAGCCGCACTGGGGATCCCTAGTGAAAACGAATTTGTTGAGCAATATTGTCAACATGCTGGTATCAGCAAAATTGAAAACTGGCATGTGTATCTAGCCTTTAGCTTTTTCCGTTTAGGCGCCATCGCACAAGGGGTCGCTAAACGGGCTCAAGAAGGCAATGCTTCTAGTGCGCAGGCCAGTAAAGTAGGAGCCATGGTACAGCCACTCGCGCAAATGGCAATTGAATTAATTAAGGAGTATTAGATGAAAGCGATTGTATGCAATGAATTCGCACCGGTAGAACAGCTAGTCTATCAAGAGGTGCCAGATCCAAGCGCCGGCAAGGGACAAGTCGTGGTTGACATCAAGGCTTGTGGAGTAAATTTTCCTGATGGTTTGTTAGTTCAAGGGTTATACCAGATGAAACCGGAGCGACCATTTATACCTGGAAGCGAAGTAGCAGGTGTCATCTGTGAAGTAGGGGAAGGGGTCAAACATCTCAAAGTTGGACGCAGGGTAATTGCGCTGTGTATGTTAGGCGGCTATGCCGAAAAAGTAGCCCTGCCAGCCAGCCATGTTATTCCTATTCCTGACGCGATCCCTGACGATGAAGCCGCGGCGCTGGTCACCGCTCACGCTACAGCCCATCATGCATTAAAGCAGCGAGCTAACATTCAACCAGGTGAAACCTTAGTTGTAACTGGAGCTGCGGGCGGGACAGGATTGGCAGCGGTACAAATTGGTAAAGCCTTAGGCGCTAAGGTTATCGCGGTATGCTCTACTCAGGAAAAGTTAGATATGGCCAAGCAAAATGGGGCTGACATTCTAATTAATTACACCGAGCGAGATCTCAAAACGGCGCTGAAAGAAGTGACCGATGGAAAAGGTGTGGATGTGGTTTACGAGTGTGTAGGCGGAGATACTTTTCATGCCTGTTCTCGCAGTATGGGCTGGAATGGCCGTTTATTGGTGGTGGGTTTTGCGGGGGGCACCATCCCTGAGTTTCCTGTCAACCTAGCCTTAGTAAAAGGTTATTCCGTGATGGGCGTGTTCTGGGGCTCATTTACTCAACATCAGCCACAAGACTTTGCTGATAACATGCAGGAGCTAATCGGCTGGTATTTGGCCGGAAAAGTCAAAGTCATCGTAGATGAAACCCTCCCCCTTAAAGATGCTAAATTGGCGTTAAATAAAGTGATGGGGCGCCAAGTAAAAGGCAAGATGGCGCTGCGCCCATAGTCTACTGTTCGGTTAAAGGCGGCAATAGCAAAATGCTACTTGAACAGTGCTTCACTAGAGCATAAACTGCTGCCACTTATTATTGTGGCGCAGTTTCTATGTCCTCTTGGTTTTCACCGCTGTATTATGTTCTGGTTTTTACGCTTTCCTGCGCGTTAAGCGGTTGTGTAAACAGTCCCACCCATACCTTGGAACAAAAGGCGCAAATACAAGCCCATGACGAAATAATTGAACAAGCTGAACAATTCGTACACAGTAATCTTTACACTGGGATGATCCACGTGTGGTCGGTAGATCGTAGAGCGTGGAATCTGTTGTTAAGCGCTTATTCTTGTGGGGTGGACAACAACCTAGAGCAATTAACTCAGTCCTACCAAACTAATCAACCTGTGTTTGCCGACGCGATGGCTATACTAGCCAGCCATCAAGCTACCTTTTCATCCGATGCCGAAAAAGCGGCTCTGTATGATGTGTCCCAGTTGGCCTACCGATTATTTAGTGCCAGCTATGCAAAAGGCTATGCACGACAAGTCAAATTAGCTGATGAATTATCCCCAGGCTTGCGTGAGGAGTTATGTGGTGGTCAGTTATATCAAGATTCCTCTGAATTTTTGGATTACCCTCAAGATCTCGCTTGGCGTTCATTTCAAGAAGATTTTCTGGCAACCAATAATCAGTTGGCACTGCACGCGCAAAATGGCTACAAGGCATTCAATATATTATTGCAAAAACAATATGAACAATTTGATGCTTTAGTCTACAGTCACGCGTATCAACAAACTGATGACTATGAAACCTTATTTTTTGAAGTTAACAAGTATGAAAATGTACAATCCTACGGTCAGCAGGTTACAAAGTTGTCTTCTATGCGCAATCATGTCATCGCTGAAGCTCAGCAAAATGACTTTGCTTACTTAGTGCTTTCATCAGGTTACCATTGGGGCATGATGTCGGTGTTAGCCATGATTGAGGAAGAATACCCGCTACTGCACGATGAAAAGAAACGACAAGGCCGAGCAGAGATTGGTAATGTCAGGTCAAAAATATCAATCAATAGCAAGTAATTGCCCGTTATTAATAAAAAATCAGCTTGAGAGAGTTTTAACCGCCGCCCTTGGTTGGAGTAATTAATTGGGCTATAGTGTGGTTATCTAGATCACCATTTGGCCGTTTATTGACTTTGTCTACTGACGCATTCCGTAATGTATAAAAGCACGTCACTTGCGCTGCTGGGATTCATCCTTCTTATGCAGTTTTACTTGGCTTCCATTGCGGTTGCCCAGCAGACTCCCTATGTAGTATCAGCCCCATTAAACTTGCAAGCGCCGTTCAAGCACAGCCAAATGATTAAACCCTCTCTTTCCATCGCATATCTCCCCCCTGCGACTGAATACAACTTTTATTTGAAATTAGGTAATGCCCTCGAGTCAGAAGCGCTAAAGCAAAATTTCAGCTTTGAGTTAAAAGCCCCGCAAAGTGGGCAAGATTGGCAGCAACATGTGGCTATGATCGACGAGGCGGTGAAAAAGGGCGTGGATGTCATCGTCTTTTCGTCATTTTTACCTCAGACTGAAGAAGCTATAGCACCAATTATAAAAAGAGCTGTGCAGCAAGGAATCATCGTCATAAATGTCAATAGTGACAATATCGATTTGGCGTATCCGGTGCATGCTGTGGTGGGGGTCAAGCAGCGAAGAAGCACCCGGGAATTAGTTGATTAGGCATTGACTCGGATTCAAACACGTCCGGCTAAAGTTGCTATTATTACAGGTGAAGAAGGGCAGTTTTCTACAGAGCGAGTGGGCGGTTTGCTGGATGGTATTGAAGGCAGTGGTTTAGAGGTGGTCCACAGGATTAATGGCCATTGGAATTCTGTTGGCGGTTATGCCGCGACTATGCATATTATTCAACAAGATCCTGCCGTCTCAGCGATTTTCGCAGCGAATGACTTCGAGATCATTGGTGCCTCAGCTGCATTAGATATTCTCGCTCGGGAAGATATACTGCTGTTTGGCTATGATGGCGTGGAAGATGCGCTTGAGTTGATAGCCAGCAATGATATTACTGCGACCAGTATGGTCAATGCACAACTTCAAGGTATCACTGTGCACAACGTGCTGTTGGATGTGTTAAAGGGGCGATTTACCGGGGTCTTCGTTGAAGTTCCTACCGAGGTTGTGAGTAAAGACAACGTCAGGACGTTTTTGACTGAAACTCAAAAACTTTCCCTTGACATAAAAGTTGAAGATTTCTTGCTAACCACAGAGATACCTCAAAATCTAGTCTCCAAGCACAGTAGTAGTTTAGCTTATGAGATCCTTAAACAAGTTTATGAGCCTATTGGAATTGAAGTTAAGCTAGAATTTGTGCCATATAAGCGTGCAGTGCATATGGTTATGAATAATAGGGCTGATGGCATGTTAGACAATTATAGAGGGGTTGCCTCTAATATGCTCATTCCGCAGTGGCATTATGCTGTTCAACAAGTCAATGCGGTGTTCAAGAAAAACAGTTTAGATTGGCAAGATAGCAAGGCTTTAATTGGCAAAAAAGTCGCGTGGGTCAGGGGCTTTGGTTTTGAGCGATATATCCCAGTTGATACTTTGAGCATTGAGAATACCTATCGTAGCAGTGCTTTGAAGATGCTCGCCAAAGATAGAATTGATGTGTATATCGACGATAAGGTAGAAATACTCAAAACTAGCGAAAGTTTGCAGGGCGAGTTTGATTTAAGCCAATATCAATTTGAATATCTTGCTACGTTAAAACTCTATCCAGCCTTCTCGACAAGCGCCAAAGGGCGCAAATTGGCTAGAATTTATGACCAAAGAATGCCGGTTCTGTTGCACTCTGGAAAACTGAAACAATTGTATCTCAAATGGGGTTATCCCGTTTTCCCATTTGACAATTAACTTAGAGTTAACTCCCTTAGCAGTTTGAAGATACAAAAAAGCCTCTTTACGAGGCTTTGATACAACAGCTTATCACTAGATTTACGCAGTTTAAATGCGCTCGTTAAGCACTGCGGTGATAGGCGAGTCGGCAAGACCGTTTTCAGTTGCCCACTGTTGTAACGTTTTTCCATCTTGCTCGGGAGTGGTTAGATCACCCTTAGGCATCTTTTTAACTAGTAATTCACCGGTTTCAACTGCGTTACTTAGCATCGCCGTGCGGATTAAGCTATTGCCGCCACAGGTAATACCTGAGTAGTAATCTTTCAATTTCAATCTAAAGTCAGACTGCACTTTTTTCATTTTCTTGCGCAGCTCTCCCTTGTCATCGGTTTTCACGATGGTACAAATATTTTGCAGGGCGTCATTAATATCAGCATTCGCTGCGCCTGAAAAAGTCAAAGATACAGCAGCAATGGCGATAGAAGTTTTAACGATTTTCAACATGGTTAATTCCTCCGAAAGAAATTTAAATTGATTAAAAGATGTGTTGCATGACCTTATTAAAGTCCAACTTGGGTCAAAAAAAAATCTATCAAGTGATACATAAGTATGCTTTTTAATACTATTTTAGAGATCAAAAAAAGAGGCATATTGCCTCTTTTTAAGTCGATTCAGCAGAATATATCATTTTATGAAAATTGGTACTCCTTATAGGTATTACGCAGTGCCAATTTGTTTAGTTTCCCTGTGGCGGTGTGGGGCAGGGCGTCAGTAAAGACTACATCATCAGGTACCGACCATTTGTGAAGCTTATCTTTTAGATAGTCGATTATATGCTCGGCAGTAAGTTCAGCGCCATCGCTTAGCACCACTATTAATAATGGACGTTCTGTCCATTTAGGATGATAGCGCCCGATGGCGGCTGCTTCAGCAATTAATGGGTGGCTTGCGGCGGCGTTTTCAATTTCAATTGAACTGACCCATTCTCCGCCGGTTTTAATCACATCTTTGGTTCTATCTGTTATCTGCATAAAGCCATCAGGATCGATAGTGGCCACATCACCAGTATTTAACCAGCCGTCCTCATCTACTGGGCAGCCTTCGCTGCCAGGTACTTGTGACATGCCATAGTAGCCTGTTGCAATCCAAGGACCTTTCACCTTAAGCGCGCCAAAAGCCACGCCATCCCAAGGGAGTTCGTTATTGTCATCGTCAACAATTTTCAGCTCGACGCCAAACACGCTGCGTCCTTGCTTGGCTTGCAGATCAATAATTTTTTCGTCGGGTAAATCTTGCATGCCTGGCTTTAAACTAAACAAGGTCCCAAGTGGGCTCATTTCGGTCATGCCCCAGCCTTGCAGGACTTTAGTATCATAGTCATACTTGAAGCGTTCGATGATCCCCCTTGGACAGGCCGCCCCCCCGGTACTAGCGACTTTCAATGAATCAATTTTTTTGCCTGACTTATCCAGATAGTCTAACAATGCCATCCAGATCGTGGGGACACCGGAACTGTATGATACTTTTTCATTTTCAATCAAATCTTGAAGAGTTTCGCCGTCGGCCATTTTCGGGCCGGGCATCACCAATTTTGCACCGACCATGATAGATGCATAAGGGATCCCCCAAGCATTGACGTGAAACATCGGAACTATAGGTAGGCAGACATCCATATTTGATGCATTAGTAGCATCTGGTAAAGCGCCCGCGTAGGCGTGTAAGAGGGTAGAACGATGACTATATACTACACCTTTAGGGTTACCAGTGGTGCCTGAGGTATAGCACATACCACAGGCGGTATTTTCATCAAATTCTGGCCAGATATAATTATCACTTTGCTGCGCAAGCAATTCTTCGTAACAGAGTACATTCGGTAAGCTTGTTTTTGGCATGTGCGCTTTATCCGTCAGCACTATGATTTTTTCGACACTTTCAAAATTTTGATGTAAGGCTTCAACTAAAGGCATAACCAAGACATCGACAAATAAGAATCTGTCTTGTGCATGATTGACAATATAATTGACCTGCTCAGGGAAGAGTTTAGGGTTGATCATGTGACACACCATGCCTGTGCCTGATACGCCGTAGTATAGTTCCAAATGGCGATAATCATTCCATGCCAATGTGCCAATTCGATCGCCAAATTTAGCCCCTAAACCCTCCAGCGCATTGGCCAACTGGCGGCTCCGCTTGGCTAATTCTGTATAAGTATATCTATGTCTTGGATTGTCGGCCGTGACTGAAACAATTTGCTGATTTGGGTAGTTTTTCTCAGCATGTCTTAAAATTGACGATATCATCAATTGGGTATTCATCATTAACGCTTTCATTATCTTGTTCCTTCGCTCTACACATTAATTAATAGTCTATTACCAGGCACTTACTGCACCATCAATAGCGATAGTTTGGCCACTCATATAAGAATTACCCGGAGACAGAATCAAGATCATGGTGTTGACGATCTCTTGCGGCTGGGCAAGGCGACGCATTGGGCAACCGCGCGCCAGACGTTGCTGACTTTCTTCGGTATCGAAGCCATCTTGGGCTAAAATATTGGTCGGGCTATAAAATGGACAAATAGCGTTGGCTCTAATGCCTTTTCTCGCGTATTCCACTGCCGCAGTGCGGGTTAAGCCAACAACTGCATGTTTGGCTGCTGAATAAGCCGCCCCTTTTGGCGCTCCACCTATCCCGGCCATGGAACTTAGATTTAAAATATGTCCCGATCCTTGTTTTAGCATCACTTCAATTTGATGTTTCATGCCAAATAGAACGCCATTAACATTGACAGCCATTTGACTATCCATAGTGGCTTTTTCAATTTCGTGCAATGGCGTCATGGAATGGGCTATACCGGCATTATTTACCCCGATATCAAGGCGACCGAAATTTGACATCGCCGCATCTACCATAGCTTTGACTTGGCTTTCATCGCTAACATCACAGGCCAATGAAACCACTTTATTGTCTTTTAATTGAAGAGATGACACCGTATTTTCGAGTTCTTGTTGATTAATGTCACCGATAACAAGATTACATCCTCTGGCGGCAAGCCCTTGCGACAACAGTCTACCGAAGCCACTTGCAGCACCAGTGATCATTGCAACTTGGCCGCTAAAATCGAGTAGTGAATCCAAATGCTTTCTCCTTAAAATAGGGTTATTAATTATGGGTTATTCTGAATAAATTGAACGACAATTTGAGCCAATCTTGGTCCCTGATCCTCTTGTAAAAAATGCCCGCCATTTACGACTGTGACATGCTCTTGGCCAGCGCATCCTGGAATTCGTTGTTGGAATATTTTATCCGCTGCTTGGGTAACAGGATCCGAGTCACTAAATGCGGTTAAAAAGGGCTTCTGCCATTGGGCGAGTGTTTTCCATGCCTGACGATTTGCCTCGGATTCAGGGCTGTCTGCGGTGGCGGGAACTAAGTTTGGGAACGCCCGAGCACCGGCTTTGTAGCGCTCGTCAGGGAAGGGGGCATCATAACCAGCCAAAACCTGCGGAGATAACTCGGTTGTGGTGCCGCCTTTAATGATACCGCCGATAGGTAATTCTTCGACAGTTTGTGAGAATGTTTGCCACTTTTCAAAGGCTGCACCCAAAGGCTCATCACCAGTGGGTAAAAACGTATTGGCAACACAAATTCGAGCAAATCGCTGTGGATTTTCCACTACCAAGCGTAGGCCTAGCAGCCCCCCCCAATCTTGGCATACTAAGGTGATTTGATTTAAATCAAGTTGGGTAAGGATGTTTTGTAACCACAGTAAATGACGTTGGTAAGTATAATCTTGCTGGCGAGTAGGCTTATCTGAACGACCAAAGCCAATTAGATCCGGCGCAATAACCCTATAACCTGCCTCCGTCAAAGGAGTGATCATTTTACGATATAGATAAGACCAAGACGGTTCACCGTGAAGTAACAGTACCACTGCAGACGATTTATCCCCTTCATCAACATAGTGCATGCGCAGGCTGCCTTGCTCAGTGTCATCAATATCTAAATAATGCGGCGAGAAGGGAAAATCCGTTAAGCACTCAAATCTGGTTTCAGGTGTGCGTAAAAATTCCAAAATGTCTAACCTGTTAAATCAATGTTAACTTTATGTGTACCTTAGAAAATCAGATGAGTTTGCTAAAGTCAATATAATTAGATGGGCCGGATGCAGGGCAAAGAGCATAAATTCAAGTAATTCAAAGGATAGGAGTATTATCAATTTGATTTATTTGTCCGGATAAAACCAATAAATTTGGCTGATTGGGCCAGCTGTCCTAGTATCTGCTGTCTAATCATTTTACTGATTCAATTTGAGGTTAATATGAGCGCTGAAAAGTCTGCTGCAGTAGTAAGCCAAAATCAAGGCAATATCGCTATAGTACTGATGCAAAATCCACCGGTTAATGCGTTATCAAAAGCAGTTCGAGTGGGGTTGATTTCCGAAATTAAAGCGGCATTGCTTGACCCATCAATCGAAGCTATCGTTATTTCTTCCCAGCAGGCTTTGTTCTCTGGCGGAGCAGATATCAGCGAATTCTCAGGCAATGACTTCGAGCCGCCATTACCTGAAGTGTTGGATTTAATTGAAAATGCCAGTAAACCTATCGTTGCAGTATTGAACGGGCCAGCCTTTGGTGGTGGGCTTGAAGTCGCTTTGGCTTGCCACTACAGAGTGACATTTTCGGCCAATAAAGTAGGTTTACCTGAAGTGAATTTAGGGATTTTACCTGGGGCAGGGGGAACCCAAAGGTTGCCCCGTCTTGCCGGTGTTGAAACAGCCCTGAGCATGATTGTATCTGGTAAACCGGTAGCCGCAAGCAGTGTCAAAGGTGTGTTTGATGTTCTGGTCGAAGATCCACAGGAGTTACTCGATAAAGCAATGGCCTTTGTCCAAAAACTAATTGTCAATGGCGAAAAGATTCGACGGACTAAAGATCTTAATATTGATCCGGCTTCGGCACCGGCTGAGTTATTTGCGCAATACCGTCAGGGCATTGCCAAGCAAGCCAGAGGATTCTTTTCGCCAGAGCGTTGTATTCAAGCGGTCGAAGCTGCGGTGGAGTTACCTCTGGAAGAAGGCCTGCAACGAGAATCTGAATTGTTCATGGAATGTATGAGATCACCTCAAGCCCGTGCTCAACAACATTTTTTCTTCGCTGAAAGAGCAGCGGGGCATGTAGCCGATTTTGATAAAGCGACACCTGTTAGAGAGATTAAAAAGGTAGGGATCATTGGGGCTGGCACCATGGGGGGGGGGATCGCAATGAATTTTGCCAATGCTGGTATCCCTGTAGTGTTGCTAGAGCTTAAGCAAGAAGCATTAGATAAAGGCCTTGCTGTTATCCGCGGTAATTACGAGAACTCAGCCAAAAAAGGTAAGTTATCCCCGCAAGATGTTGAAGAACGGATGGCTTTATTGGTCGGTGCGACTGACTATCAAGAATTGGCCGACGTGGATCTAGTCATTGAAGCAGTATTTGAAAAAATGGAAGTTAAGAAACAAGTCTTCAGCAAGTTAGATGAGGTGTGTAAAGCAGGGGCAATATTAGCTTCAAATACATCGACCCTTGATTTAAACGAAATTGCAGCCTGTACTTCACGTCCACAAGATGTGATTGGCCTGCACTTTTTCAGTCCTGCCAACGTAATGAAACTACTTGAAGTGGTCAAAGGCGAAAAAACCTCTGCAGATGTGATTAAAACCTGTATGCAAATGGCGAAGAAGATCCGCAAAGTTGCCGTTTTGGTCGGGGTATGTTTCGGCTTCGTGGGCAACCGTATGATCGAACCTTATGGTCGTGAGTCTAACCGATTACTACTTGAAGGGGCATCACCTGAGCATGTTGATAAAATCATTTATGATTTTGGTATGCCAATGGGGCCATTCACCATGGGTGATATGGCGGGGTTGGATATCGGTTATTTCGTGCGTCAATCAAGACATGAGTTCATCTCCCAAGACCCAAGTTACTGCGTGGTCGCCAATCGTCTAGTTGAAGATGGTCGCGTTGGCCTGAAAGTGGGTAAGGGTGTGTATCTGTATGAACCAGGCAATCGCAAACCGATTCCTGATCCTAAGGTGCTTGAGGTCGCTAAACAAGAAGCGCAAAAGTTAGATATAGAACAACGTGAGCATAGCGAACAAGAGATCTTAGAACGCTGTATTTTTCCACTTATCAATGAAGGTGCTCGTATTCTCGAAGAAGGGATAGCTGCTAAATCTAGCGATATTGATGTGATCTATGTTTATGGTTATGGCTTTCCAGTCTACCGCGGTGGCCCTATGCAGTATGCAGACGAAATTGGACTAGATAAAATATACGATGCGATGTGTAAGTATCGTGATGAGTTGGGCGATTATGGAAAAATGTGGTTCGAACCTGCCCCATTACTCAAAAAATTAGCAGAGCAAGGCAAACGTTTTGTCGATTATAAAAACTAATAACAGTGCGAAAAGTTTGCGCTTAACACAGAATTTGAGGAATAAATCATGAAAGAAGCTGTAATAGTCTCCACCGCTCGCACGCCAATCGGCAGAGCATACAAAGGTGCATTTAATAACTTAGAAGCACCAAGCCTAGCCGGGCATGCCATCAGCGCCGCAGTGCAGCGTGCTGGTATTGATCCTGCCAGTGTCGATGACGTTATTTTAGGCAGTGCCTTGACCCAAGGTTCTGGTGGAATGAACATCGGCCGTTTAGGCGCTTTAGCCGGTGGATTACCGGTAACTGTTTCAGGTATGACACTTGATCGCCAATGCAGCTCTGGTATGTACGCAATTGCCACCGCCGCTAAACACATTATTACTGATAATGTACCAGTCATGGTTGCTGGTGGTCTTGATTCAATTAGTTTGGTTCAGAATCAACATATGAATACTCACCGGATGGTTGATAAAGCACTAGTTGCCAAGCATAAAGACATTTATATGCCTATGCTGCAAACCGCAGAAATAGTAGGTAAACGTTATGGGATCAGTCGCGATGCCATGGACGAGTATGCATATCAAAGTCAAATGCGTACCGCCGCTGCCCAGCAAGCCGGTAAGTTCGACGATGAAATTGTGGCGGTTACGGCGACAAAAGTGATTGTTGATAGAGAAACCAAAGAACAAAGTTTTCAAGAAGTAACATTAACTAAAGACGAAGGGAATCGAGCTGAAACAACCCTTGCCGGATTACAATCTCTTAAGCCAGTTATTGAAGGCGGAACCATTACTGCGGGCAATGCTAGTCAGTTATCTGATGGTGCTTCAGCCAGTGTGATGATGGACAGTAAATTAGCTGAGCAGCAAAATTTAACCCCATTAGGCGCTTATCGTGGTATTGCGGTTTCAGGCTGTGAACCGGATGAAATGGGCATAGGTCCAATTTTTGCGGTTCCCAAGTTGCTGAAACAGCATGGCTTGACCATGAATGATATTGGCTTGTGGGAGCTAAACGAAGCTTTTGCAGTACAAGTACTCTATTGCCAGCAAAAATTAGGTATTCCAGATGAGCTGCTAAATGTTAACGGAGGCGCGATTTCAATTGGTCACCCTTATGGCATGAGTGGCGCAAGAATGGTGGGGCATGCGCTGATTGAAGGCAAGCGCCGTGGCGCTAAATACGTAGTTTGTACTATGTGTATTGGCGGTGGCATGGGTGCTGCTGGTCTGTTTGAAGTCTATTAAGCTGTAATTATAAGGTAGTCTGAATTATGCAAAATTTTAAATCTCCCGTCCGTGACACACTTTTCGTCATGAACGAACTGCTAGGCTTTGAAGCCCATTATAAAAAATTAGGTTTTGATGACGCTTCACCGGATATGGTTGAAGCAATTTGTAGTGAAGCAGCTAAATTCACCGATAACGTGTTAGCACCGATTAACGCTATCGGTGACGAAGTGGGTTGTAAGTGGGAAGACGGCGTGGTGACCACACCACCTGGATTCAAAGAAGCTTATCAAACCTATGTGGAAGGTGGCTGGCCCTCTATGACTCATCCAGAAGAGTATGGTGGTCAAGGTTTACCTTACTCTCTTGCTTCATCCATTGCCGAATGGTTTTCCGGTGCAAATCACTCTTGGGCAATGTATCCAGGCTTGAGTCAAGGCTGCATCGCCACAATCAAAGAGCATGGTTCTGATGAGTTAAAACAGCGTTTCTTACCTAAATTAATTGAAGGTAGCTGGACAGGCACTATGTGCCTTACCGAATCCCATTGCGGATCAGATTTAGGCATGCTGAAAACCAAAGCCGAGCCTAATGATGATGGTTCATATAGCGTAACAGGAACTAAAATATTCATCTCTGCTGGTGAACATGATTTTGCTGACAATATCGTGCATATCGTACTTGCGCGCCTGCCTGATGCTCCTGCGGGTACCCGTGGTATTTCGTTGTTCGTTATCCCTAAATTTAATGTGGGCGAAGATGGCGAAGCCGCTGCTAGTAACGGCGTTAGCTGTGGTTCCATTGAACATAAGATGGGTATCAAAGCCAGCGCGACCTGTGTGATTAATTTTGATTCAGCAAAAGCGTTTTTGATTGGTCAACCTAATCGTGGCCTCAACTGCATGTTCACTTTCATGAACTCGGCACGTATCGGAACGGGTTTAGAAGGTTTAGCAGGCACGGAAGCGGCATTCCAAGGTGCGCTTGCATATGCAAAAGATCGTTTACAATTTCGCGCGGCTAAAGGAGCGGTCAATCCAGACGGTCCAGCTGATCCCATTATTGTTCATCCAGATGTGCGCAGAATGCTGTTAACCCAGAAAGCCTTCAGAGAAGGAAATCGAGCTCTTGCCATTTATTGTATGCAAATGGTCGATAACACCTTGTACAGCGATAACGAACAAGAAAAGCAGATCGCTGAAGCAAAACTTGCGCTGTTGACGCCTATTGTTAAAGCGTTTTTAACTGAGACTGCTCAAGAGACAACCAGCTATGGTATGCAAATCTATGGCGGACATGGTTATATCAAAGAGTGGGGCATGGAGCAGTTGGCTCGTGATACCCGTATTTGTACTATGTATGAAGGTACAACAGGTATCCAAGCCATTGATCTATTAGGGCGTAAAATCATGGGCTCTAAGGGTGAATTGCTCAAAGTATTTGTCAAAGAAGTGCAGGAGTATTGCGTCAGCATGCGTGACAAAGCACAGTTTAATGCTTGGTCCAATGCAATTGAAACTCATATTGATGAGTGGGTGCAGATCACTCAAGAAGTCTCTAAACGTGCTGCAGGCAATCCTGATGAAGTGGGCGCAGCTTCGGTCGATTACCTGATGTATTCTGGTTACATTATTGTTGGCTACATGTGGCTTAAAATGGCTGTTGTAGCGCAGCAAAGGCTAGATGAAGGCACATCTGATGAAGCCTTCTATCAGGCTAAGTTACAGACTGCTGGCTTCTACTTTGACCGTTTGCTATCTCGTACTCGTTCATTGGTTTCGGCGATGGAATCTGGTGCTGATAACCTGATGACGATGCCAGAAGACCATTTCTTAGTTGGGTAATACCGGTTTTCGATAAAATATTAAAGGCGGATGCAAATGCATCCGCCTTTTTTTTGGGGAGAAGTACATGGAAAGCAAACACATCCACGTCAATGGATGCCGAATACATTATATGGAGGCGCTGCCGAAAAGGCCTTCGAAAGGTTGCATAGTCTTTCTACATGGGTTTCCAGAGAATTGGCAAACCTGGCGCAAACAAATTGCTTTTTTTAGTGCTGAATATCGTGTTATCGCTCCTGATTTACCCGGCTACAACCAATCTTCTAAACCTGAAAATTTGGCGTTCTATGCGGTACCTAATTTAATTGAAGTAATAAGGCAGTTCATTGAGACTGTGCAACACAGTCAGCAAAAAATAATATTGGTCGCCCACGATTGGGGAGGCGCTATCGCTTGGCCTTTAGTCGCGTTTAACCCTGAACTTTTTAGTCACCTGATTATATTAAATGCGGCTCACCCGAGCACCTTTACCCGTGAGATGATCTGTAATCCTGTGCAACGGCAAAAAAGTGGTTATATTCACCAGTTGATTGCTGATGATGCCGAGACCGTCATAGTACAGAATAGCTATAGTTTGCTTACAAATATGTTTGTCGATGAACAGCAAAACTCGGTTTTGACTGACAACGAGTTAAATGAGTATAGAAAAAGTTGGGCGAGACCTGCAGTGTTGATCTCAATGTTGAAATACTATCAGGCTATGCCGCAGTTAGCGCCGAGTCAACAGGATATCAACACCAATGGTCCTGTGGTGGAGCTAAGCAAGATGAAAGTGCCGAATATTCGTATAACGACTAAGACCCTTGTGTTGTGGGGCGAGAAAGATTTGGCTTTTGTGCCGCAATTGTTGGATGGCTTAGAAGAGTATGTGAAGGATGTTCAAATTGAAAAATTTGCTGAGGCAAATCATTGGCTGCACCATCAGTTTCCCGACTTAGTGAATCAACATATATTAACATTTATCGAATCCACATAGATTGACCAGTGTCGACACAACGAAAAACAGCCTCAAAAGAGGCTGTTTTCCGAGGACGTAGACAACGCATGTCTACTTACCATGTTGAACTGGTAGAGTTCATGTTAATCGATAATTAGATACGGTCATTGATCACAGCGTTAATGGCTGAGCCATCAAGGCCGTTCTCTGCTACCCAGGCTTGCAGGGTTTTGCCGTCTTGCTCAGGTGCTGATAAATCTGACTTAGGCATTTTCTTGACTAGCAAGGTACCGGTCTCAACGGCATCATTTAGCATAGCGGTGCGAATCAGGCTGTTACCGCCACAACTTACACCGGTATAGTAATCTTTAAGTTTCAATCTGAAGTCAGACTCAACTTTTTTCATTTTCTTACGAAGCTCACCTTTGTCATCGGTTTTCACGATGGTGCAGATATTTTGCAAAGCATCATTAATATCAGCTTGAGCGGTAGTGGTGAACAATAAAGATGTTGCTGCGATAGCGATAGAAGTTTTAACAATTTTCAACATGGTTAAATTCCTCGAATAAGTTAAATGTTAGGGGTTGCGTTTCAACGAGATCAATTAAACCCCAAACTCAGGTTAACTAAAATCTAATAGCTGATACTTAGGGATGAGTTCTTATACCAATAGCGCCTGATTTTGACCGCGTTATAGTATTTAGTTTATGTATTACAATGGGTTAAGGTGTATTTATGACTAGGGTAAAAATCTTGATTTAACCTGTTTATCCTAATGATCTACCTTTGCTAAGGTTAATGGGAGTCGCTGTGGGGCCAAGCATAATGAACAGGGAAGGTGGGCTAGATGAGTGTTAAAGGAATTGGCAGGTACAACGAAAAACAGCCTCAAAAGAGGCTGTTTTCCGAGGACGTAGACAACGCATGTCTACTTACCATGTTGAACTGGTAGAGTTCATGTTAATCGATAATTAGATTCGGTCATTGATCACAGCGTTAATGGCTGAGCCATCAAGGCCGTTTTCTGCTACCCAGGCTTGCAGGGTTTTGCCGTCTTGCTCAGGTGCTGATAAATCTGACTTAGGCATTTTCTTGACTAGCAAGGTACCGGTCTCAACGGCATCATTTAGCATAGCGGTGCGAATCAGGCTGTTACCGCCACAACTTACACCGGTATAGTAATCTTTAAGTTTCAATCTGAAGTCAGACTCAACTTTTTTCATTTTCTTACGAAGCTCACCTTTGTCATCGGTTTTCACGATGGTGCAGATATTTTGCAAAGCATCATTAATATCAGCTTGAGCGGTAGTGGTGAACAATAAAGATGTTGCTGCGATAGCGATAGAAGTTTTAACAATTTTCAACATGGTTAAATTCCTCGAATAAGTTAAATGTTAGGGGTTGCGTTTCAACGGGATTAATTAAAGACTATTGAGGAAAGGATTAAAATCTATGTATCAATACTAAAGTATTAGTAGCTATACCTTAAAGGTAATAGAAAAATGTGATAGATCTTCGCTATTCGGCTGGTTGCTTATAACTGGGGCAATAGGCAAACAGAAAGGTAGTTCTGTTTGCCAAATAAGTTTGATAAGTCAGTGGGGATGGAGAAAAACGTTTGCTACTTCAGATATTTGTTCGCGCATCCATATATGAGCATGATCATGGTCGGCACTAACATGCCAATATAAAAAATACTCGAGCGGAGACACGTGAAACGGCATCTCATAGATAGATAGCTCGTAGTGTTTAGCTAGGTGATAAGGAATACAAGAGATCAAGTCGGTTTTTACAATAGTACTTGGGACGGTTAAGAAATGCTGCCCACGCATAACGATTTTTCGACGTTTACCTATCTTATCCAGCGCGATATCAATCGGTCCAGCGCCGCTGCGTCTATGGGACACATTGATGTGACCTAAACGTAAAAAGGTGTCTAAGTCTAACCCTTGCTTCAAGTCGGGGTGGTTTTTTCGTGCCATCACCACAAATCTATCTTCCGCTATTTTTTGCTTGCATAAATGTGGATCAGTAAAGGTTGAGGCATCAGCATAGAAGTCTAAACTACCACTGGCCATGGCTGAAACAACCGTATTGCGGGCCACTTCATAATTGGTAATAGTGATACGTGGGGAGCGACTTTGTAGGTTGGCTAGAAGACGCGGCATGACGCTGGCTTCAAGTAAGTCCCGGGTGGCGAAATGGAAAGATTTTTCCGCGGTTTCCGGATCAAAGGTATGGCTGTCTTGTACGCTTTTGCGTAGCAAACCAAGGGCATTTCGAGCCGGGCCAATGATATTTTGAGCTACCGGTGTGGGTGTCATACTGTGTCCGGTTCTAACGAACAACGGATCATTCAGCATTTCCCGTAATCTAGCCAGAGAATTGCTCACAGCGGGCTGAGTGATACACAACACATCAGCAGCTTTGGTTAAACTTCCCGCAGTATATATTGCATCGAAAACAGCAAACAAATTTAAGTCTATTCGATTGAGGTTCATGGTTACCCTTTTATGCTATATAGGCTACTTGAGCCGCCTTTAGTGACGAAATCGAGTTAATTTCTATTAGATATTTTGATAGTTTATTATACATAACATTCATTTCGTTAATAGTATGTAGATTGCTAAGATGTTAAAAAATGTTAATAAAACTAATCAAAGGGGCAGGGTATGGGTAAGAATTTATCACAACTAGAAGATGGCGAAGACTTGGGTAGCACTGATTGGCTAACGATATCACAGCAGATGATAAATGAATTTGCTGATGCAACAGGCGATCATCAATGGATCCATGTGGATCCTCAAAGATGCGCTGAACAAAGTCCGTTTAAAAAAACTATTGCCCATGGCTTATTATCTACGTCCCTTATGCCCAAAGTATTCTACAAGCTAATCCAATTAGATGCCAAGCAGCAAACCTTGTTGAATTATGGAATGGACTCATTGCGTTTTCTTGAGTCAGTTAGAGTAGACGACCGGATTCGCTATCATGTGAAGTTAGATAGCACAGAAGTAAAAAACAGCGGTATCTTGTATCGCTTTGATTGCCAAGTAGAAATAGAGAATAGAGAGAAGCCTGCAATGGTCGGAAAGTTTCTTATGCTGCTGATTTCTGGGGAATAAAATTTAACTGGTCGGTCCATCTTAAAAATAAATGTTCACATATAAGTAACAGTATATTTACATATGGTTGTTCAACCCCTACCATTTATCTGCATGCTGCGCTGATTTGTCAGCGCAAAGCATAAAGCACAAAACATAAAACTAAAACTTATCGAATGCAGATATGACCTGACTGGATGGGTTCGGATCAAATGTCCAAGAGGTTGTGTTAGCCATTATGATTAGGGGACACACAATGAAACTAAAGACACGCGTAAGTGCGATTGCAGCTATTGTATCGTCGCAGTTACTTGCTATACCCCAGTACGCGGTAGCTCAAGAACAAGAACAGGACGGTAATAGTGAGATAGAGCTCATTATGGTAACCGGTAGCTTCGTGCGCCGTTCTGAAAATTTTGAATCACCCTCTCCTCTAGCAGTAATAGATAGCGTAGCGATTGATGCTATCGGTGCGAAAAACATAGCAGATATTACCCAAACCCTGACGATTAATTCAGGCTCACAAAATAACCCAGATGCATTCACGCAAAATGCAACCGCTGGTACATCTAACATTAACTTACGCGGTTTGGGGGTTGCATCTACATTGGTGCTTCTAAACAACCGACGTCAGGTTGTGAATGCTCAACCTACCAATGATGGTCTAAATTTCGTTGATACCAGCTCCTTAGTTCCTATGATCGCTATCAATCGTATGGAAGTTGTTAAAGATGGTGCATCAGCATTGTATGGTTCTGATGCCGTTGCAGGTGTAGTTAACTTTATCACTAAACGCAATTATGACGGCGCGATGATGAGCTTTGATTACCAAGACGGTGCTCATGGCGATAACAAAGAATATGTCATTCAGGGCCTTTGGGGAGCAGATGGCGAGAAAAGTAATGTAATGGCTGCGGTTAGCTATACCAATCGCTCGCCCTTATTTATAAGTGATCGTCGCCTTAGTCGTCCACAAGATGACACTAGTGCTTTAGGTAACCCAGGTTCATACTTTCTAACGATTCCAGGGGTAGGTACATTGCCTATTATTGACCCTTATGGTTGTGAAGAGTTTGGTGGATATCCTGACTTAAGAGCACCAAGTGGGACTATACCGGGACTCGAAATTGGACTTTGTGGATTTGATTTTGGCCCCTACTATTCATATGTAGCAGATGAGTCGCGGACGAATATCTACGCCCAAGCGACTTTTGAAATTACCGATGAGTTAACTTGGACAACCGAGTTTGGCTATGCACGAAATCGTGCCGAACGCGGCGGTGCGCCTAGTTTTCCAATCTTGACCTCTCCAATCGTACCTGCTGATCATCCACAAAATCCGTTCGGTGCGCCTGTTGCATTTTTCGGACGGGCAGAAGGGAATGGTTTTGAGGGCGACCCAGCCAATACAGAATCAGATACTTTCCGCTTTAATACCGCCTTACAAGGTGAGATGGATAACGGATTTTGGGAAATTAGCTACACTCGTGCAGTGAATGACTTCCTATTTAAAGTGCCTGATGTGTTAAATACTGAGTTTAACCTAGCCTTAAACGGTTTAGGTGGCGGACAATGTAATCCATTAACAGGTACACCAGGTGAAGGGGATTGTGAATATTTCAATCCGTTTGCTAATTCATTTACGACTGCGCCAAATTCACAATATGTTGTTGACTCATTTACCGGTGAAGAAGTCATAGATTCAAGGTCCGATTTAGAAGTGTTCGAAGGCTTTGCCTCATTTGAAGCATTTGAAATGGGTAGTGGCATGGCGTCTGTTGCTTTAGGGATGCAATACCGAGAAGAGAAACTTTCACAAGATTATGATTCTCTTGCTAACCAAGACAGCTTTACCTTTGTTATAGGTAACCCTGATTTTGAAGGTGCTATCGATGTATGGGCGGCGTTTGGTGAGTTAGCATTGCCGGTCACTGAAGACTTGGATGTGCAAATTGCATTGCGTTACGAAGACTACGGCGGTGTAGTGGGTGATACCTTAGATCCGAAATTGGCGTTCTCGTATCGCGCAAGCGAAGATCTATCTTTCCGTGGCTCGATCTCAACGTCTTTCCGAGCACCGACGGTATTTTTGCGTAATGGTGGAGCAACATCGCTACAGCAATTGGTTGATCCTGTTCAAGCGGCTCAGGCATTTGTGGCCGTAAGAGCGGAGGGTAATGAAAACCTTACCCCTGAAAAATCGAAAGCTTACAACCTTGGATTCTCCTTTGAGCCCGTTGATAACCTATCAATTGAAGTAGATTATTGGAGCTTTGAGTTCAAAGACCTGATTATACAAGAAAATGCTCAGGCTATACTTAACAGTGATCCGACTAATACTGACCGAGTTATCCGTGCAGGTGATCCATTAACCGGACCTGTTCTGCAGATTAACAGTACCTACGTGAATGCGAATTCATTAGAAACTTCTGGTTTGGATTTTGTCAGTAGCTATAAAATTGAGACAGATGACGCGGGTACTTTTACGCCATCTATCAACGCGACTTACATTACTAAGTACGAGTTGGCTGATCCTCAGTCCGATGCCGTTATTGATGGTGCAGGCAGACGTAACTTTACTAACATTGGTGTATCGTCCCCTGAGCTTCGGATGAATCTGACTCATCCAGAAGAGTTATGGTGGTCAAGGTTTACCTTACTCTCTTGCTTCATCCATTGCCGAATGGTTTTCCGGTGCAAATCACTCTTGGGCAATGTATCCAGGCTTGAGTCAAGGCTGCATCGCCACAATCAAAGAGCATGGTTCTGATGAGTTAAAACAGCGTTTCTTACCTAAATTAATTGAAGGTAGCTGGACAGGCACTATGTGCCTTACCGAATCCCATTGCGGATCAGATTTAGGCATGCTGAAAACCAAAGCCGAGCCTAATGATGATGGTTCATATAGCGTAACAGGAACTAAAATATTCATCTCTGCTGGTGAACATGATTTTGCTGACAATATCGTGCATATCGTACTTGCGCGCCTGCCTGATGCTCCTGCGGGTACCCGTGGTATTTCGTTGTTCGTTATCCCTAAATTTAATGTGGGCGAAGATGGCGAAGCCGCTGCTAGTAACGGCGTTAGCTGTGGTTCCATTGAACATAAGATGGGTATCAAAGCCAGCGCGACCTGTGTGATTAATTTTGATTCAGCAAAAGCGTTTTTGATTGGTCAACCTAATCGTGGCCTCAACTGCATGTTCACTTTCATGAACTCGGCACGTATCGGAACGGGTTTAGAAGGTTTAGCAGGCACGGAAGCGGCATTCCAAGGTGCGCTTGCATATGCAAAAGATCGTTTACAATTTCGCGCGGCTAAAGGAGCGGTCAATCCAGACGGTCCAGCTGATCCCATTATTGTTCATCCAGATGTGCGCAGAATGCTGTTAACCCAGAAAGCCTTCAGAGAAGGAAATCGAGCTCTTGCCATTTATTGTATGCAAATGGTCGATAACACCTTGTACAGCGATAACGAACAAGAAAAGCAGATCGCTGAAGCAAAACTTGCGCTGTTGACGCCTATTGTTAAAGCGTTTTTAACTGAGACTGCTCAAGAGACAACCAGCTATGGTATGCAAATCTATGGCGGACATGGTTATATCAAAGAGTGGGGCATGGAGCAGTTGGCTCGTGATACCCGTATTTGTACTATGTATGAAGGTACAACAGGTATCCAAGCCATTGATCTATTAGGGCGTAAAATCATGGGCTCTAAGGGTGAATTGCTCAAAGTATTTGTCAAAGAAGTGCAGGAGTATTGCGTCAGCATGCGTGACAAAGCACAGTTTAATGCTTGGTCCAATGCAATTGAAACTCATATTGATGAGTGGGTGCAGATCACTCAAGAAGTCTCTAAACGTGCTGCAGGCAATCCTGATGAAGTGGGCGCAGCTTCGGTCGATTACCTGATGTATTCTGGTTACATTATTGTTGGCTACATGTGGCTTAAAATGGCTGTTGTAGCGCAGCAAAGGCTAGATGAAGGCACATCTGATGAAGCCTTCTATCAGGCTAAGTTACAGACTGCTGGCTTCTACTTTGACCGTTTGCTATCTCGTACTCGTTCATTGGTTTCGGCGATGGAATCTGGTGCTGATAACCTGATGACGATGCCAGAAGACCATTTCTTAGTTGGGTAATACCGGTTTTCGATAAAATATTAAAGGCGGATGCAAATGCATCCGCCTTTTTTTTGGGGAGAAGTACATGGAAAGCAAACACATCCACGTCAATGGATGCCGAATACATTATATGGAGGCGCTGCCGAAAAGGCCTTCGAAAGGTTGCATAGTCTTTCTACATGGGTTTCCAGAGAATTGGCAAACCTGGCGCAAACAAATTGCTTTTTTTAGTGCTGAATATCGTGTTATCGCTCCTGATTTACCCGGCTACAACCAATCTTCTAAACCTGAAAATTTGGCGTTCTATGCGGTACCTAATTTAATTGAAGTAATAAGGCAGTTCATTGAGACTGTGCAACACAGTCAGCAAAAAATAATATTGGTCGCCCACGATTGGGGAGGCGCTATCGCTTGGCCTTTAGTCGCGTTTAACCCTGAACTTTTTAGTCACCTGATTATATTAAATGCGGCTCACCCGAGCACCTTTACCCGTGAGATGATCTGTAATCCTGTGCAACGGCAAAAAAGTGGTTATATTCACCAGTTGATTGCTGATGATGCCGAGACCGTCATAGTACAGAATAGCTATAGTTTGCTTACAAATATGTTTGTCGATGAACAGCAAAACTCGGTTTTGACTGACAACGAGTTAAATGAGTATAGAAAAAGTTGGGCGAGACCTGCAGTGTTGATCTCAATGTTGAAATACTATCAGGCTATGCCGCAGTTAGCGCCGAGTCAACAGGATATCAACACCAATGGTCCTGTGGTGGAGCTAAGCAAGATGAAAGTGCCGAATATTCGTATAACGACTAAGACCCTTGTGTTGTGGGGCGAGAAAGATTTGGCTTTTGTGCCGCAATTGTTGGATGGCTTAGAAGAGTATGTGAAGGATGTTCAAATTGAAAAATTTGCTGAGGCAAATCATTGGCTGCACCATCAGTTTCCCGACTTAGTGAATCAACATATATTAACATTTATCGAATCCACATAGATTGACCAGTGTCGACACAACGAAAAACAGCCTCAAAAGAGGCTGTTTTCCGAGGACGTAGACAACGCATGTCTACTTACCATGTTGAACTGGTAGAGTTCATGTTAATCGATAATTAGATACGGTCATTGATCACAGCGTTAATGGCTGAGCCATCAAGGCCGTTCTCTGCTACCCAGGCTTGCAGGGTTTTGCCGTCTTGCTCAGGTGCTGATAAATCTGACTTAGGCATTTTCTTGACTAGCAAGGTACCGGTCTCAACGGCATCATTTAGCATAGCGGTGCGAATCAGGCTGTTACCGCCACAACTTACACCGGTATAGTAATCTTTAAGTTTCAATCTGAAGTCAGACTCAACTTTTTTCATTTTCTTACGAAGCTCACCTTTGTCATCGGTTTTCACGATGGTGCAGATATTTTGCAAAGCATCATTAATATCAGCTTGAGCGGTAGTGGTGAACAATAAAGATGTTGCTGCGATAGCGATAGAAGTTTTAACAATTTTCAACATGGTTAAATTCCTCGAATAAGTTAAATGTTAGGGGTTGCGTTTCAACGAGATCAATTAAACCCCAAACTCAGGTTAACTAAAATCTAATAGCTGATACTTAGGGATGAGTTCTTATACCAATAGCGCCTGATTTTGACCGCGTTATAGTATTTAGTTTATGTATTACAATGGGTTAAGGTGTATTTATGACTAGGGTAAAAATCTTGATTTAACCTGTTTATCCTAATGATCTACCTTTGCTAAGGTTAATGGGAGTCGCTGTGGGGCCAAGCATAATGAACAGGGAAGGTGGGCTAGATGAGTGTTAAAGGAATTGGCAGGTACAACGAAAAACAGCCTCAAAAGAGGCTGTTTTCCGAGGACGTAGACAACGCATGTCTACTTACCATGTTGAACTGGTAGAGTTCATGTTAATCGATAATTAGATTCGGTCATTGATCACAGCGTTAATGGCTGAGCCATCAAGGCCGTTTTCTGCTACCCAGGCTTGCAGGGTTTTGCCGTCTTGCTCAGGTGCTGATAAATCTGACTTAGGCATTTTCTTGACTAGCAAGGTACCGGTCTCAACGGCATCATTTAGCATAGCGGTGCGAATCAGGCTGTTACCGCCACAACTTACACCGGTATAGTAATCTTTAAGTTTCAATCTGAAGTCAGACTCAACTTTTTTCATTTTCTTACGAAGCTCACCTTTGTCATCGGTTTTCACGATGGTGCAGATATTTTGCAAAGCATCATTAATATCAGCTTGAGCGGTAGTGGTGAACAATAAAGATGTTGCTGCGATAGCGATAGAAGTTTTAACAATTTTCAACATGGTTAAATTCCTCGAATAAGTTAAATGTTAGGGGTTGCGTTTCAACGGGATTAATTAAAGACTATTGAGGAAAGGATTAAAATCTATGTATCAATACTAAAGTATTAGTAGCTATACCTTAAAGGTAATAGAAAAATGTGATAGATCTTCGCTATTCGGCTGGTTGCTTATAACTGGGGCAATAGGCAAACAGAAAGGTAGTTCTGTTTGCCAAATAAGTTTGATAAGTCAGTGGGGATGGAGAAAAACGTTTGCTACTTCAGATATTTGTTCGCGCATCCATATATGAGCATGATCATGGTCGGCACTAACATGCCAATATAAAAAATACTCGAGCGGAGACACGTGAAACGGCATCTCATAGATAGATAGCTCGTAGTGTTTAGCTAGGTGATAAGGAATACAAGAGATCAAGTCGGTTTTTACAATAGTACTTGGGACGGTTAAGAAATGCTGCCCACGCATAACGATTTTTCGACGTTTACCTATCTTATCCAGCGCGATATCAATCGGTCCAGCGCCGCTGCGTCTATGGGACACATTGATGTGACCTAAACGTAAAAAGGTGTCTAAGTCTAACCCTTGCTTCAAGTCGGGGTGGTTTTTTCGTGCCATCACCACAAATCTATCTTCCGCTATTTTTTGCTTGCATAAATGTGGATCAGTAAAGGTTGAGGCATCAGCATAGAAGTCTAAACTACCACTGGCCATGGCTGAAACAACCGTATTGCGGGCCACTTCATAATTGGTAATAGTGATACGTGGGGAGCGACTTTGTAGGTTGGCTAGAAGACGCGGCATGACGCTGGCTTCAAGTAAGTCCCGGGTGGCGAAATGGAAAGATTTTTCCGCGGTTTCCGGATCAAAGGTATGGCTGTCTTGTACGCTTTTGCGTAGCAAACCAAGGGCATTTCGAGCCGGGCCAATGATATTTTGAGCTACCGGTGTGGGTGTCATACTGTGTCCGGTTCTAACGAACAACGGATCATTCAGCATTTCCCGTAATCTAGCCAGAGAATTGCTCACAGCGGGCTGAGTGATACACAACACATCAGCAGCTTTGGTTAAACTTCCCGCAGTATATATTGCATCGAAAACAGCAAACAAATTTAAGTCTATTCGATTGAGGTTCATGGTTACCCTTTTATGCTATATAGGCTACTTGAGCCGCCTTTAGTGACGAAATCGAGTTAATTTCTATTAGATATTTTGATAGTTTATTATACATAACATTCATTTCGTTAATAGTATGTAGATTGCTAAGATGTTAAAAAATGTTAATAAAACTAATCAAAGGGGCAGGGTATGGGTAAGAATTTATCACAACTAGAAGATGGCGAAGACTTGGGTAGCACTGATTGGCTAACGATATCACAGCAGATGATAAATGAATTTGCTGATGCAACAGGCGATCATCAATGGATCCATGTGGATCCTCAAAGATGCGCTGAACAAAGTCCGTTTAAAAAAACTATTGCCCATGGCTTATTATCTACGTCCCTTATGCCCAAAGTATTCTACAAGCTAATCCAATTAGATGCCAAGCAGCAAACCTTGTTGAATTATGGAATGGACTCATTGCGTTTTCTTGAGTCAGTTAGAGTAGACGACCGGATTCGCTATCATGTGAAGTTAGATAGCACAGAAGTAAAAAACAGCGGTATCTTGTATCGCTTTGATTGCCAAGTAGAAATAGAGAATAGAGAGAAGCCTGCAATGGTCGGAAAGTTTCTTATGCTGCTGATTTCTGGGGAATAAAATTTAACTGGTCGGTCCATCTTAAAAATAAATGTTCACATATAAGTAACAGTATATTTACATATGGTTGTTCAACCCCTACCATTTATCTGCATGCTGCGCTGATTTGTCAGCGCAAAGCATAAAGCACAAAACATAAAACTAAAACTTATCGAATGCAGATATGACCTGACTGGATGGGTTCGGATCAAATGTCCAAGAGGTTGTGTTAGCCATTATGATTAGGGGACACACAATGAAACTAAAGACACGCGTAAGTGCGATTGCAGCTATTGTATCGTCGCAGTTACTTGCTATACCCCAGTACGCGGTAGCTCAAGAACAAGAACAGGACGGTAATAGTGAGATAGAGCTCATTATGGTAACCGGTAGCTTCGTGCGCCGTTCTGAAAATTTTGAATCACCCTCTCCTCTAGCAGTAATAGATAGCGTAGCGATTGATGCTATCGGTGCGAAAAACATAGCAGATATTACCCAAACCCTGACGATTAATTCAGGCTCACAAAATAACCCAGATGCATTCACGCAAAATGCAACCGCTGGTACATCTAACATTAACTTACGCGGTTTGGGGGTTGCATCTACATTGGTGCTTCTAAACAACCGACGTCAGGTTGTGAATGCTCAACCTACCAATGATGGTCTAAATTTCGTTGATACCAGCTCCTTAGTTCCTATGATCGCTATCAATCGTATGGAAGTTGTTAAAGATGGTGCATCAGCATTGTATGGTTCTGATGCCGTTGCAGGTGTAGTTAACTTTATCACTAAACGCAATTATGACGGCGCGATGATGAGCTTTGATTACCAAGACGGTGCTCATGGCGATAACAAAGAATATGTCATTCAGGGCCTTTGGGGAGCAGATGGCGAGAAAAGTAATGTAATGGCTGCGGTTAGCTATACCAATCGCTCGCCCTTATTTATAAGTGATCGTCGCCTTAGTCGTCCACAAGATGACACTAGTGCTTTAGGTAACCCAGGTTCATACTTTCTAACGATTCCAGGGGTAGGTACATTGCCTATTATTGACCCTTATGGTTGTGAAGAGTTTGGTGGATATCCTGACTTAAGAGCACCAAGTGGGACTATACCGGGACTCGAAATTGGACTTTGTGGATTTGATTTTGGCCCCTACTATTCATATGTAGCAGATGAGTCGCGGACGAATATCTACGCCCAAGCGACTTTTGAAATTACCGATGAGTTAACTTGGACAACCGAGTTTGGCTATGCACGAAATCGTGCCGAACGCGGCGGTGCGCCTAGTTTTCCAATCTTGACCTCTCCAATCGTACCTGCTGATCATCCACAAAATCCGTTCGGTGCGCCTGTTGCATTTTTCGGACGGGCAGAAGGGAATGGTTTTGAGGGCGACCCAGCCAATACAGAATCAGATACTTTCCGCTTTAATACCGCCTTACAAGGTGAGATGGATAACGGATTTTGGGAAATTAGCTACACTCGTGCAGTGAATGACTTCCTATTTAAAGTGCCTGATGTGTTAAATACTGAGTTTAACCTAGCCTTAAACGGTTTAGGTGGCGGACAATGTAATCCATTAACAGGTACACCAGGTGAAGGGGATTGTGAATATTTCAATCCGTTTGCTAATTCATTTACGACTGCGCCAAATTCACAATATGTTGTTGACTCATTTACCGGTGAAGAAGTCATAGATTCAAGGTCCGATTTAGAAGTGTTCGAAGGCTTTGCCTCATTTGAAGCATTTGAAATGGGTAGTGGCATGGCGTCTGTTGCTTTAGGGATGCAATACCGAGAAGAGAAACTTTCACAAGATTATGATTCTCTTGCTAACCAAGACAGCTTTACCTTTGTTATAGGTAACCCTGATTTTGAAGGTGCTATCGATGTATGGGCGGCGTTTGGTGAGTTAGCATTGCCGGTCACTGAAGACTTGGATGTGCAAATTGCATTGCGTTACGAAGACTACGGCGGTGTAGTGGGTGATACCTTAGATCCGAAATTGGCGTTCTCGTATCGCGCAAGCGAAGATCTATCTTTCCGTGGCTCGATCTCAACGTCTTTCCGAGCACCGACGGTATTTTTGCGTAATGGTGGAGCAACATCGCTACAGCAATTGGTTGATCCTGTTCAAGCGGCTCAGGCATTTGTGGCCGTAAGAGCGGAGGGTAATGAAAACCTTACCCCTGAAAAATCGAAAGCTTACAACCTTGGATTCTCCTTTGAGCCCGTTGATAACCTATCAATTGAAGTAGATTATTGGAGCTTTGAGTTCAAAGACCTGATTATACAAGAAAATGCTCAGGCTATACTTAACAGTGATCCGACTAATACTGACCGAGTTATCCGTGCAGGTGATCCATTAACCGGACCTGTTCTGCAGATTAACAGTACCTACGTGAATGCGAATTCATTAGAAACTTCTGGTTTGGATTTTGTCAGTAGCTATAAAATTGAGACAGATGACGCGGGTACTTTTACGCCATCTATCAACGCGACTTACATTACTAAGTACGAGTTGGCTGATCCTCAGTCCGATGCCGTTATTGATGGTGCAGGCAGACGTAACTTTACTAACATTGGTGTATCGTCCCCTGAGCTTCGGATGAATCTTGGTTTTAATTGGAAGAAAGATGCCCATGCCGCTAACATTTTTATACGCTATATAAGTGGTTATGATGATGATCAAAACTGTAGTGATGGAAGCTTAGCTACTGGTGGTGTGTGTTCAGTGGGTTACTATGAGGTCGACAGCCATGTAACTGTCGATGCCCAATACAACCTAGACTTAGGTGCGGTACTTGAAACTGATATGAAATATGTTTTATCAGTGGGTGGTATCAACCTGATGGATGAAGAGCCTCCTCAACTGTTCACTAACAGTGGTTTTGATTCTAAAGTACACGATCCACGTGGCAGACAAATCTACGCGAGATTAGCAGTAGAGTTCTAATACTATTATTTAGTAATCAAACAATCCCCGACTTAGTTCGGGGATTTTTTTGTAAAGATTCACTTCCGAATAGTCAAAGGCATTTTTTCACTGAAAGCTTTCAATCCACAGGGCTTTTTTCCACACTGATATTAATCAATCTAAAAGGACACTTGTTAATGGCAGAAAAATACACCCAACAGCAAATAATGGACGCACTACTTGAGCTTAATAATGGTAAAAGCGACGAGCAGAAGTGGCAAGTTAATGGTGCGAAACTGGTGAAGACGTATAAATTCAAAAGTTTTATCAGAGCATTTGGCTGGATGTCTCAAATTGCGATTTGGGCAGAAAAGCTTAACCACCACCCAGAATGGTTCAATGTATACAATAAGGTAGACGTTGTACTCACCACTCATGATGTGAATGGCCTAAGTGATTTGGACTTTAAACTGGCAAACAAAATGGATTTGTTTAGTTAAGGCAAGGGGGCTGGTTCGTTAATTGACCGTACTGCTTATCTATTGACCAGTCGGTCAGTAATGTTGAAGTTTTATTGTGTTTTTATGCATATCGCTATTGCGTAGTAGGTTTCGCTATGTATAATACGCTCCTCTTGAGAAGGCAGGTAAGCAATTCACCAGCCACTCAATAAAGATTTCAGACGCGGGATGGAGCAGTCTGGTAGCTCGTCGGGCTCATAACCCGAAGGTCGTAGGTTCAAATCCTGCTCCCGCAACCATAAACGATTAAGCCGATAAGTTACCTTATCGGCTTTTTTGTGTTTATAAATCATGATCTTTCTAACTCTCTTTGCCATATTAGTGATAGGCAGCAAGGTAAATAGCTAAAAGTGCTAAGATGATTCTGTTACATAGGGCCTGAACATTATGGACAGGCAACTACCTTGCACTGTTCGATCAATCTTTGTATTCATGCTCACCGGCTAAATATAAATTTCAGTCACCCATATCGAAATCTAACTTGTGCAGCTTAACGGATCTTAATGACTAAAAATATTGCCATCATAGGTGCGGGTTTAACAGGCTTAACCCTTGCCGAAAGTATGAAAGATTATGCAACTATCTCTTTATTCGAGAAAGCCCGTGGGGTGGCCGGACGTATGTCTACCCGTTACGCTGACGAATACCGATTCGACCATGGGGCACAATTTTTCACTGCACGCTCAAAGGGTTTTAAGCACTTTTTACAACCCTTTATTGAACAAAGGGTTGTGCAAGAATGGACGCCCAAAGTGATGACCTTAGAGCATGGTAAAAAATATTATAAGCGTGACTGGTTTGAACCGCACTATAGCGGCTCGCCAAACATGAATTCCTTATGCCGTGCTATAGCCACTTCGCATAATGTTAACCTCAGAACCCAGATTGAGCGACTAAGCCAAGAAGCCCACGGCTGGTATTTAATCGATAGTGAAAATTTATCTCATGGCCCCTTTGATTGGGTGATCAGCACTGCGCCATCGCCACAGGCTGCCAATCTTATGCCCTCGGAGTTCTCCGGTCATGCACTAATAGCAAATACAAAAATGCAAGGTTGCTATAGCCTTATGTTGGGTTTCAACCATGACTTGGCCTTAAATTGGCAGGCCGCCAAGGTTAAAAACTCACCCATAGAATGGATCTCAGTCAACTCATCAAAACCCGATCGTAATCCAGACTATTCATTGCTTGTCCAAACAACCAATCAGTGGAGCGAGGCTCATCTAGAAGATGAGCAGGGCCAGGTCCGTGAGGTTTTACTTACTGAGTTAGAAAAGTTGTTAGGACGGGATATGCATGATGCCGCCTACCAAAGCCTGCATCGTTGGCGCTATGCCAATACTCTCATTGATCAGAATGCAGAAAAAGGAGACGGCTTTTTCATCGACGAAAAACTCCAGCTTGGGGTATGTGGTGATTGGTGTTTGCAAGGTCAGGTTGAGTCCGCTTTCTTAAGCGCGCATTACCTTGCTGAGTCGTTAAAAAGCAAGTTGTGAATTGCTTGGTCTTCTAAAGATGTAATGGCTTCATGTACGTTTGCACTCTGTATTGGCTGGTGCAAATTTTTACATCGACCCAAACCTTAGCCAGTGGAATAGCTGTTGACAGCTGGCTGAAATCACACTCCTTCATTGTTCCCTAAAGCTCGTAAAAATAGTTGGCTATCATTTTGTATTGCCAGAATTTTTTCTTTGTCCATACGTTCTAGCGTTTGGTAAATCATTGCTAGCCGATGATTTCCCCGCAGTTTAGCTTGATTACGGATTAAAAAATCCCAGTAAAGGTAATTAAAAGGGCAGGCATCTGGCCCGATTTTTTTGCTAACCTTATACTTACAACCTTTACAGTAATCCGACATTTTATTTATGTAGGAGCCGCTTGCTGCGTAGGGTTTCGAGGCCAAAAGACCCCCATCAGCGAATAAAATCATGCCGCTTACATTGGGTAATTCCACCCACTGATAAGCATCGGCAAAAACAATCATATACCATTCATTTACCTCATCTGGATGTAGGCCAGCGATTAGTGCAAAGGTTCCAAGCACCATAAGTCGTTGAATATGATGAGCATAGGCATTTTGCTTAGTCTCTTTGACACATTGGCTAAGACAGTTCATTCTTGTTTTAGCGCCCCAATACAGCGCAGGCAGCTTACGTTTGGCTTCTAACACGTTCACTGATTGGTAGTCGGGCATTTTCAACCAATAAATTCCCCGTACATATTCCCGCCAGCCAATGATCTGCCGAACAAATCCCTCCACTGCATTCAACGGCGCATTACCGCACCGGTAAGCTTGTTCCGCCGCTTTTACACATTCCAGCGGAAGTAGCAGTCCACAATTGATATAAAAGCTTAGATGACTGTGATACATCCATGCTTCTCCCTGAATCATGGCATCTTGGTAGTCACCAAAATTACACAAACGTTGTTGGATAAATTTATCCAGCGCTTGCAAGGCCTGTTGCCTTGTCACAGCGAAATGAAAGGGCTCTAGATCACCAAAGTGATCAGAAAAGTGTTTCTCTACAAGGGCCATAACCTCTTGTGTGATCGGGTCTGGCGTGGAGCTAAAGGTTGGCGGGATAGTGAGACCGTTTTTAGGCGGTTTTCGGTTTTGGTTATCATAGTTCCATTCACCTCCTTCAGGCTCACGGCCATTCATTAAGATGCCATATTGTTTGCGCATCTCCCGATAAAAGTATTCCATTCTCAGCTGTTTACGGCCCTTGGCCCAATCCGTAAAGCCTTGATGTGAGCACAAAAAACGCTGATCAGCACGGATCTGCACTGGAACGCTGCAATTCCAAGACTTGATGTCATTCAGTACTCGGTATTCCCCAGGCTCTGTGACTATTAGCTCTGTGGGGGCAAAGCGTTCGATAGCCCGTGTAACTTCACCAGAAAATGAACCTGTATTATCAACATCATCAAGCTGGGTGTAATGTACCTGATAGCCTTTTGCTCGCAGCTCTTGGGCAAAATGCCGCATAGCTGAGAAGATAAAAGCGATTTTCTTTTTGTGATGTTTAACATAAGTTGCTTCATCCCACACTTCGCACATTAAAATCACATCTGTGCTTTTATCCGTGTCGGCTAAACTCGATATGCTGTGACTTAATTGGTCACCCAAAATGAGGCGTAAACTATGCATAAATATCCAGCGTTAGGTGCTCAGTTAATAAAATAAGCTCGCGGCAGCTGCAAGCTATGGTGAATGATTCAGTCTATACCACAAATTCCCCCCGTGATGTTTACTGAACCGCCAGATTTAGCACTATTTGAGTCGCAATTATACGGCGCTAAGCAAAGGACAGATCAATAGCAATAGGCTGTTATTCAGGGCGTTGGATGATCCTCGGCTATACTAAAGTGTAATAGATAAAAATATTCAATCCTTTAATCTGCTCCAAAGGGATTAACGTGATGATAATTTTAGGTCGATACATATGAACATCTACTCAAAATCATTTTCTGTTTTTCTATGTTTGATCTTTGCAGATTTAGCACAATCACAGGACGTGGGGGAAGTTACTACCGAGAAAAAGATTAGGTGTGCCACCACGCATTATCCGCCTTTCGCTATCTTCGAGACACCGGGTCATGAGGTACGCGGTAGCGATGTGACAAAACTGCGTAAACTGGCTATCGATTTTAACTGGAATATGAAAATTGATAATGTCCCATGGAGCCGTCTTAAGTTGATGCTTGGCACCTCAACCTACGACTGTTATTTTTCTTTGGGGGATTTTCCCTATCGTCGAGAGCTAATCAATTACACCGACTATCCTCTGCATGTCAGCCGATATGGACTCTTCTACAGAAAAGATTTTGCACCGAAAAATATCAACAACCTGGGCATAGTTCGAGGTATTCGGGTTCCTGAATCAATGTCATTATCAATGCATTTAGCGAGTGCCAATGTGAGCGAATTCCCCAGTAATGAAGTCCTACTGGGTATGTTGTTAAAAGGACGTCTCGATGCCTTTGTGACAAATTCTGCTTCTGGTAAATATTTGTTGGAACAGACGGGAGTAGAAAATAGTGTATCTGTAGATACATATGATGGATATGCTTTACCTACATTTTTAGTGTTTAGTAAGCACTTTTCAAAAGAAATAAATCTGGAAGAGGTTAATGCCTGGTTGAAAAGCAACCTGAACTAAATTGCTAGCCAATTAGCTTGTGCTCTTGCTATCCCATTGTTGAGTTGAATAGTTCTGGTTATTACCGATATATTTCCACCACAAAGGTAATTATTTTCGAATCATCCTTGCACCATATTCTTGAGTATGTATAATGCGCTGCCTAACGAGGGGATAGTGACATTTAGCACTCTTTCGTTGAGAAGATTTCAGACGCGGGATGGAGCAGTCTGGTAGCTCGTCGGGCTCATAACCCGAAGGTCGTAGGTTCAAATCCTGCTCCCGCAACCATATACGATTAAGCCGATAAGTTACCTTATCGGCTTTTTTGTTTTTGGCTCGTTCATTTGATTTACGGTGCATAATTTATAAATCCCTTTGCTGCAAGTGTAAGCTCACATCTATTGATATTGGCACTGGGCCGGTTTAGCAAGAAATGAGGTTCACGCTATCGCATAGCAGACCTAATTGCCCTTTTCGTACCCCACTATTTAGATTATGCTCATCTTTGGCTTTAAAAACAGTGCTCCGGCAAATGACTTGGGCGATAACCGCATTGCGAACCCGCTTTACTAGCCGGTTTCGAAAGTGAACTCATACAAGAGATCATAGATAAAATTGAAGATGGCTTGGCACTGAACTTAGGGTTGATGCCATGTGGATGATACTTATCATCGAATGGGTACAGGGCGACTACGATTCATCTGATTTAACTTATACTTTTCATGGTTACTGGCCAAAAAATTGGACATCAGTAAAGTCTTTGTCTGCCCTGATGCAGGGTACTTTTTATTAAGGTAGCTAAGTATATTTTGAATTACAAACGGGTCTGTGATGCAAATTAACACCGTAAGACATCATAAAGAAACTTTGGACTGCACTGCAAATAGCGAAACTGACGTAAATATTGTCTGGTCCACAGAAGTGGCCCATGTAAAAAGGAAGGGCGTCCTATCGATGGTGTTGCGAACCTCGCGAGGTACAATAGACATGAATAAGTTGCCTATGCGATTGGTGTAAACTAAGCTGGCCGGAATGCCGAAAATACCTAGCGTTTCATGAGCTAATTAGCCACACAAGCGGCTCTAGATATCTACGCAGGTTACGGCCTTAATCTCTTCCTTTAATGTATCTTTTTAGTAAAGACCGATGTGCATACAATATAAAATTACCATAACTAGCGAATGAGTCTATTTTATTCCATCAAAAACGCATTGGGATTCAAAACCACTTTATCAACATGATCCAAACTACCCCGTAATGTGACACGGTTGCTTGATTTGGAGATGATCTCAACTTTATGGAATTTTATTTCTCCATTGCTAATGCCAATTACCGCGTCGTGACCTTCATGGTAACTGATAGCTGAAAGTGGGGCGCTCCAAACAGGATTAGTCTTTGCATCTGAATTGGTGTTGATAGCAACAGTCCCGCGCAATCCCGCTGGTAATTTATAGTCACGGTTATCGATTTCAGCTTCCACTAACATAGTTCCCGATTTTTCATCTATAAACTGAGACAACCGCATAATACGCCCCTTAGCAGTGACGCTCTGATAACCAATGAAATTGGCAAACACCTCATTGCCTACCACTATGTTTCCTAGTTCATTTTTGGGGACACGAATGCTTAAACGTAGCCGTTGGGTATTGGCAATTTCAAAAAAGTATCTGTCGTTTTGTGAGCTATCTGCACTAGCAAGATCACCTACCTCGAGACCCTTTGCAACTATATAGCCTGCAAACGGCGCGCGGATCTCAAGCAAAGTTTGATGTGATAGATTTTCTTCCAATTGAGCTTCTAAACCAGTAATACTGGCTTGCGTCTTTGCGACTTGGAGGCGCAATCGATCTCGATCTGAACCACTAATCAAATTATCCGCTATCAATTGCTCAGCTCGCTGGAAATTTAGTTGGTTAAGTTCTAATTCGGCCTTTGCTGCGTTTATATCAGCTAGAATTTTTTTTTCCTGAGCCATAATTTGCGGATTATCGATTATGGCCAATAACTCGCCTTTGCCAACTTTATCTCCTATATCAGCAAATATTGCGGTGATAAATCCGGAGGATCTGGAGAATAATTTTGCAGAGTGCATTGGTAGCGACAATGTTGGAAGGTTTACTATTTGTCCGGTAGCAGCGACTTCAAGACTCACTGTTTGTATATTCTGTATTTGTGACCGTAATGTAGATGCAATTTTTTTCTGGCCAGCCTCTCGAGCGCCCGCCAAAGAGTGCATACTGACTGTCAATAATAGAATAAAACAATATAGCTTTAGGCGCATTTTTTTATGTGAATTAAACAAGGGAACTTTCCTCAGCGTCATTGAATAGAGATTTAGTACGCATACTAAGTATTAGCGGAACTAGGGTTAAAGTTGCAGGGGTTCCTAAAAGCAGCCCCCCAATAACCGCTCTGGCTAATGGCGCATTCTGCTCAGCGCCTTCACCTAATGCCAATGCCATAGGGATCATTCCCATTAGCATGGCTATCGCAGTCATTATCACCGGTTTAAAACGAGTTCGTAGGGCACCTATTACCGCCATTTTCGCTGACTTTTTCAGCAACATTTCACTGCGTGCGAAACTGACCACCAACACACTGTTTGCAGTGGTCACTCCCATAACCATAATCATGCCCATAAACGCAGACACACTAAGAGGGGTCTGCGACACAAGAAGTGAAATAAGTGCCCCGGTAATAGCAAGTGGCATTGCACTGAGTGCCACTAGTGGCAGCGCCCAGGATTGGAAATTGATTGTCATGAGTAGATAAACAAGCAGTGCGGCTATAATCATACCTGCGGCCAGTTCTCCATATGCATTCAGCATATCTTTCGCCTGACCATCAACTGAGATAGAATTTCCTAGTTTCAGCTCGGCGCTAAATTTGTCAGTCAATGCAACAACGTCATCATAAACTCCTCCCAAATCCCGTTGCTCAACATTGACTAAAATACTCACAACAGGCGCGAGCATTTGCCGCTCAAACATAGCTGGCTGGGTACGCTCCTCTACCGTTACAACATTTCGTAGTAACACAATGTCATCAGCAAAAGTTTTTAACGGAATATTTAATAGTGAATTTAACGAATCTAAGCGGTGAGGGGGGATCTGTGCTGCAACGATATAGCTGATACCATTATTAGCCCAACTATTAGGGAAATACGATGCACTTGAACTCAAACTGACCAAAATCGCACGACTAATATCAGTCACGCTCACCCCCAACTGTGCCGCACGGATACGATCTACACTGATATTTAAATCGGGCCAAGCCATAATTTGGCCAAGCATGACATCGACTGCGCCGTCTACAGAGAGCAATTCATTTATTAGTTTGCTCGCGAGCTGAGTATTTTCTGGTATGTTTCTACCCTTAATATTAATTTCAATTGCAGAATCTGCCGTGCCATTAAGGGTTTGCGAGATAATATCTGCAGGTCGAAACAAAACGTCATATGTTGGGTATCGAATATTAAGTTGCTGCCTTATTTTACGAATGTACTCCTCGGTTGGTGAATGGTCTGGATTCAGTTGAATGAGTAGTTCACCTTCGGACGAGGCACTGATCATTGAGTTAATCCAGGTTCTGTTTATCGGATCTGGTGGGCCGATGTTCTCCACAATAGTGTGAAGTTCATGGACCGGAATCACTTCACGAATTAGGCGTTGGACATTAGCAAATTTCTTGGCCGTCTCCTCGAGCCGATTACCACTACCCACGCGCAAGTGCAGTCGAATAGCACCCGCATCTGATTTAGGGAAATAATCCTTACCTAAGGAAGATACTGCAGCGACCATGGTCACAGCGACTAGTAATAATGTCAGCAGTAGAATCCGACCTCGGTAGTCCATTAGCTTTCGTATATTTGCAGTATGCCTGTCAATGATACGATCTAACTTTTCTTCGATTTGATGATGAAATCGCTGTAACGGTGAGGTTCGGATTGCTCGTAGCTCACGTTCTGCTGGCAACAGCATAAATGCAAGCGTAGGCACCAGCGTTCGTGACAGAATAAATGAGGCAAGCATGGATAACAGCACAGCCAAAGCTAAAGGTTCAAATATATACGAGCTTGTCCCTCCCAGTAAAAAAATAGGGATGAGCACGATACAAATACTTAAAGTAGAGACGAGTTCAGGAAATACTATCTGGCTGGCACTATCGATTACGGCCTTTCTAACAGACTTGCCGGAGTCAATATTACGGTTAATATTCTCAATTTCTACTAGGGCATTATCGACCAAAATACCAATTGCCAACCCCAGTCCGCCGAGAGTCATGAGATTGAGAGTATGACCCAATGCAGTCAATCCAATTACAGACGTTAATAATGCCAGTGGAATAGAGATCAAAACGATGACAGTACTGCGTAGACTGCCCAAAAATAATAATACGACTGCTGCGACTAGCCCGGCCACCAGCAACGCCTCGGTAAGAACAGCGTCTCGAGATGCCAACACGAATTTAGACTGATCAAAAATGGGAGTAATCGTTAAGCCCTGTGGTGTGTCTTTTCGGATCTGTGGCAATCGGTGCTTGATTTCATTGATGATATCAACAGTTGATGCTTGACCTAGTTTAAGTACGGAGACGATGACACCGGCTTGCCCATCCACTCTGGCCATACTTGTTGCGACAGCTCCTCCATCGCGGATTTGTGCTACATCTCGCAATTGAATTAAACCGCTTTTGGTATACTTCACTGGAATGTCCGCGAACTCACTCTCATCGCTAGGGCTGGCGTTGGTTGAAACCGTGAATTCCAACTTCCCTTGTCGTAAAACCCCAGAAGGTAAAGTTACATTTTGTTGATGGATGGCTTGGGCCACATCTTGAGCCGTAACCCCATAGGCTTGCAAGCGAAGGGGGTCTATATCTATCATTAACTGTCGCGGTGCCCCTCCAAACGGCAAACTTAAACGTAGCCCAGGGATAGATTGTATCTGACGTCTAAGTGACAAGCGTGCATAGTCGTACAATTGAGATTGAGTCATATTGGATGACGATAGGGCTAATTGTAAGATTGGGACACTGGAGGTGGTGTAATTCACAACCAATGGTGGTGTCATGCCAGATGGTAAGCGCTTTAATATGGTTTGCGACACACCTGTAATCTGCGTTAATGCCATTTCGAGTTTTGCATCAGGATGAAATTCTACCCGGATCAAGGAAAAACCATTACCGTTTTCTGAAGATATTTGCTTAACATCGTCAACATTATTCATGATGGCGATTTCACTGAATGAAGAAATTTTTGCCGCCATGTCTTTAGCACTGAGCCCAGGATAGGTCCACATGACATTTACGTAAGGTATGTCTATAGACGGCAGTACATCAATCGAGACCTGTTGCATTGAACGCCCACCAATTAGCAACAGCAACAAAACTAAAGCGCCAATGGTATAACGTTGACGTAAAGCAAATTTAACAACCCACACGGAATCCACACCTTTTAAATGACGACAAGGGACAAACTTACGTCCACCAACATTGAATGGTTACGTAAACAATTCAAAGTGAAAGATATCTAACCTAGATTAAGTTCAGATTAAGGATCCGAGTATTTCCAAGTTAGTTTAACTGTATGGCATGTTAGCGTTGCATCACAGGCCCAAATATTTGGCTTAATACAGATTGTGTAGGGAGGCCCATCTGTTGCTTGACGGCACCTGAGGCGCTACGGTAAAAGGTGGCGGGTGTGGCGCTGACACCGAAATCCTGCATAGTTTGCCTATTTTCCGTTAACTTATTGAGTACCTCGGCAGAAGCATTCTGCAAAGGTTTAAGCTCAGGGTCTAAATTTCCAGCTTCATGCTGGCCCAATATGGCAGAGGGATCGTCGGCAGTGAATATCGCGGCCGCTTTCCCATGACTGTCTGCGGACAAGATACCGACCAGAATATGGCGGATTTGAACTTGACCTGAGGCGACCCAAGGACGGGCGCTTTGCCAGAATTTTTTGCAGTAGGGACAGTTAGGATCGGTAAATGTGTAAACTATGCGCTCTGCCGCTTCTGAGCCATCTGCAATCCAGTGACTGGACTCAAGCTGTTTCCACTCTTTGTCACTCTTAGGGCCAGTAATGTAGGCTTGTAGTGCCTGCTCACCTAGATTAATGCCCGTTGCATCAAGCATCGCACCTGTGAATAAATATTTCTTATCAGCAGTGACGTAAAGGGTCATAGCTTGACCTCTAAAGTCTGCTATATAGCCCATTACACCGGACGGGGCATCGAACTGATCAACGATTTCAACGCCTTGCTGAGTCAGTAATTTAAGGGGGGCAGGTAAATCATCTATTCCTGCGATCGCGGTATTAGTAAATAGTATAAGGGTAACTAATCGTAAATATTTCATGGCTTTTCCTTTGTTAGGCTCTCATTTGCTTTGAATAGCTGTAGATAATGGGAAAGGCTAGCATTCGATAACTCGCCCATGTGGCTGGCTATCAACTTCCCTGAAGCGTCGAAGAACAGAGTCGTTGGCAAACCAGCCGCGCCGGATGCGCGACTCAACTGACTAGCTGGGTCATAAAAAATATTGTTCAAATGCAAGTCTTCTGACGCAAGAAAGCGCTCGGCCGCTATGTGATCTTCGCCCTGATTAATGAACAAAAACGACATAGATGAATGGTGTTTCTGTGCAGCCTGCAAAACCGGCATTTCCCTGCGGCAAGGAGGACACCAAGACGCCCAATAGTTAATTACTATTGGTTTACCGATATAAGTTTGTAAATTGACTAAAGTGCCGTTTTTTTCACGCACTGGGATCTGTGGGATTGTTACGTCAGAGCTATACCAATGCACGGCAATTTTTAATGGAAGGATCACACACAACGCACTAATGCTAGCTTGCAGATAGGTTTTGGATATGGCTTTTTTACCCCGGGACGAGGCAATTAATACCACTATTCCTGCAAGCCAACCGTAGTAGGGTATAAATCCGCCGTCGCGAACATTCACAATCTGCCACCACTGCTCTTGATAAGCTGGCCACAACTTAATTATGAACCCAATTCGAGCAATTATAAAACCAGCCACTACTGCTTTGAAAATTCCATTCAGTGCCTGTGCGTGCGGTGGTTTGTTGTGTAGTAACCAGTGAGACAAGATCCAGAATATGATGATACCGACAGTGGTTATTAACAGCGATACTGACACCGCAATTGGCCCGAATGAAATACTTAACATGACTGACTTTTATCTTTTCTATGCAATTGATTGGCGCAGTTTGAAGTAATCAGATTAAGTCTATATGAAGAATAGAAAAAATTTTTACGGCTTCCCTATGTGGCCGATTAGCCCTTGTTCAAAGGGCGCAACCCAAGGTATCCTTTGGGCAGCGTAACCTAGTATAAAAAGAGTTCAGCCTGTGCATATTTTGTTAGTCGAAGACGATGAGGTAATTGCCGATGCAATTGTTACATATTTAACCACTGAGGGAATGGCAGTTGATCACGTAAGTACCTTGAATGCGGCAGGGACCTTTATAAAAAGCAGTCATTTTGATATGTGCATACTCGACCTTTATCTACCCGATGGCGATGGGATAGATTGGCTGCTGTGGTTACGTAAGCAAAAATATTCGTTACCTGTGTTAATACTTACCGCTAGGGACTCAATCGAATCTAAGGTAGCCGGCTTACAAAAAGGTGCTGATGACTACCTGTTAAAACCCTTTGATCTTCGAGAATTATTTGCGCGCTTAATTAGTTTGCAGCGCCGAGCAGCAAATCGTTTGTCAAATTCTATTCAGCATGGTTTGCTAAATTACGATGTGGAAAAACACAGCGCCATGTTCAACGGCATCCAGGTCTCCTTATCCCGCAACGAAGATTTACTACTTGCTACTTTTTTGAATAATCCCCAGCGAATTCTTACCGAAGGTCAACTTAAAGATGTGTTGTATGGCGTCTCAGACGATGTAGCGAGTAATGCTTTGAACGTGCACATTTATAATTTGCGTAGAAAGTTAGGATCCCAAGCAGTTGAAACCATAAGAGGGATTGGATTTCGATTGGGTAAAATGGAATCGGCTCCCCTATGAGTTTACGTTTACGTCTTACCCTTTTGGTCGCCGCGGTTTTTCTTGGCTTTTGGTTGGTATCGAGTATTTGGTTGGTGGCCGGCTTACGTAGCGAGTTGGACACCGCATTAGACCAACGTTTGCAATCTACGGCTTCTATGCTCAGTAATCTATTAGCGACAGTCCCAGAAAATGCATTAGGAAAAACTATTCCGTCCTTATTGCAGGGGAATGAATTCGGCAATGCTAAGGGGTTGTCTTGTCAAATCAGTTCCCTCTACGGCTCCGTTTTAGCCAGCAGTAATACCGAAATGCGGCTGGCAACCACAGAGATTAACGAAGGCTTTTCATTGATAAGTTCTGAGAATTCTCAATGGCGTACTTTTGCTCTACAGACTGACAAATTCATTATTACCATCGCAGATAGCATTAGTGAGAGAGAGTCCCTCCATTTTAATTTGTTAAAAAGTACACTTTTACCTCCGGTTATTGCCCTATTGGCATCTTTAGCGCTACTTTGGATCGCGGTTGGACGGGGGCTGTTGCCGATTAAAAATCTGGTTTTTGCAGTGGAAAGACGCGGAAGTGATGACTTGTCTCCTGTGGAACTGGATAAACCTTCGCCAGAATTGCAACCATTAGTTGCCAGCCAGAACGCTTTACTGAAGCGTTTGTCTGAAGGAATGCAACGAGAACAACAGTTTACCAATAGTGCAGCCCACGAACTTAGAACTCCGCTAGCTGGGATCTTATCTCAAATCCAGCTAGCAGAACTATCAACGGGCACTGCGCAGGCAAAGGCCCTGAAACAAGCTCACAAAAGTGCTCATCGTCTGCATAGCATCTTAGATAATCTATTGGCGTTGGCAAGAGTCGATTCAGATCAGGTTTTAATACCTGCTACATCTTGGTCACTGGGGAAAATGATTATTGATTTGGAACGGGAAGTATGTGTAGAAACACATCAGATAAGCTATCAGGTCACTGCAGATTGTGAAATAAAGTTCGTCCCTAAACCTTTGATCGCAATTGTTTGTCGAAATGTACTGGAGAACGCGTTGAAATACAGTGTTCCAGACTCTGTGGTCACCTTATCGGCTCAGTCCACATTGCAGGGACTCAAAATAGAGGTGAGAAATACTGGAAACGTTAATCAAGAAGATATACCCCATTTGACTTCCCGCTTCTGGCGCAAAGGAGAGAGGCAAGGTGCGGGGTTGGGTTTGTCGATTGTGAATGCCATCGCGACTAAATATAACGGATCACTTGGATTCGAAAATCAGGGGCCTGATTTTCTAGTCACATTTTATCTGCCTGCTGTAAGCACAGTTTATACTAAGCGACCGGCTAAATGATCTTGCGTAAGTCTAATTAAGATTTGCTCCATGCAAGCTGCATTAGTGCGATTAAAGACCTTGTTGACACGGCTTATAATAGACACCAGATAGCTTACGTCATTTAATTGCTTGACCTCTTCGATCTTAGGTCGTAGGTTCAAATCCTGCTCCCGCAACCATATACGATTAAGCCGATAAGTTACCTTATCGGCTTTTTTGTTTTTGGCTCGTTCATTTGAATGGGGCAAATGATGTCGAGCGATATTTTAATGCAACTGCTTGAATAGCCGAGCTATTAGGATTTTTCAACTGCTGGTACAGACATGTCGTTGACACCATCACCATCGGTATCAATTTCGACTCCCACATCGATAGCCCCTAGCGGGTTTAATAACCAGAGCCGTGTACTATTTTTGCCGAATTTTCGTATGGTCCTGTCCAATTTCCCAGTTACGTTAGGGTTATCGACGAATGCCCGACGTCTGACGGCAGTGTATCCGTCGGAAAACTGATCCATCCAATAGATACAGACCTCATCGCCTGATTTATCCACTCTGAGCAAAATAGAATGGATGGCACCGCTAATTGCTCCTCCAAAGAAGTGAGAGCCATCGGCTAAACTCTTGACCTTTTGCTGCAGAGCCTGCTCAATTCCATCCACTTGCGAGCCATCTTCCGTTTGCCACTGCCCGTGTTTTGTTGGTCGGAATATCATCTCTTGGAAGACAACGCCTTCATGGACAAGTGCTCTAAATACTCGGTCGATGGTGTTAAGATGACCTTCTTTTATACCTCTTTGGATTTCCTTTCGTCTTGCCCGTCTAAAAAATGATTTATGGAATGGCCCTTTAAATCCAAAATCTTCACCGAAAAGCGCGCCTAACCCAATATATACTGCTTTCATGCATCCCCCTCTGGAGGTCGGGGCAACTTGGGTTTGATATTGCTTTCCGAGTTCGATTACGGCATCTTGGCTAAATATATGACTCATAATAAGCTTCCTTTCTTGACTAAAAACCGTTGAATAAGTTGGCTAAGTCAAGGCCTGACACCTTTACAAAAATGTCTTACCTTTTGCGATTAGCCAACAAAATTATTGCCTGATAGGGACTAATTTAAAAGTGACTTCATCAGCGATTTGGTATCACTTTCAAGCTCGCAGAGGTATTCCTTAAATTCTGCTAGCTCTTGATCGTCCAGCTTTCTATCGTTAGACAGAGCTTGGTTTAAGATTTCTGAGATTGACAACAAATCAATCATGTTGTCGACTGCTTCGTAAAGTTGCGGTTCACTGGCTTTTTGTAAGGCACTGACAAGTAAATCATCCACATCGTCATCCTGCAATGATTTGCCAACCACTTGATTTGCGACACGCATGCCAATACCTGTCATTACTTCGTCAATTTCATTATTGGTAAGATCAGTCATCACAATACTCCTCGGGTTAGCTTGGCCAAAGTCGCGCCTGCTATAGGTCCGCCAAAGGCCGTTCCCCCGGAAGCGACGCCAGCGATGACTGCTCTTTTTAGGAGTTTTCTTCCGTGTTTTTGAGCCGTGCTAGATGCCCGTCTTGCCGCTGTTCGACCAATGCCAGTTGCGGTATGTTTAGCTTTATTAGCTATCCTTTTAATTTTACTAAATAAACTCATAATAATTATCCTTGCTCAAATATTATACTGAGATCCAATTTCTCAGTAGTGGTTCAAGACTCCGTCTGTAAACCACAGATGTACATTAACGCTGCCGAAGTACGCTTGTGAAATGGAATAATTTAATCAGCCCATTAGCTAAATTAATCAGCCGTTGTGATGAGATGTTATGCAAAGCAACATAATTTATTTATGGGTACAATTTTGCATTATAAATCAGCGCATACAGAGGATTTGTTGAGGAAGTGTTGAGTATTGGAAACTATCGATTTAAGTACTTTTTGTTGCAGATGACTGAGGTACTGTCCTTCGAGATAATAGATAACAACTGGATTGGTAACCTGATTAGGATGTTCGATAATGGCTATTTCAGGGATGTCTGATATCAGATGATGAGATACCACCGCTTGACCTAACTGCATTTTAACTCCGTCAATGATGCCGTAAATATTGTCATAAAAGCAGCGATGTAGACACACATTCGGTTGTGCCTGTTGCTGAAAGAAATGATAGGTGGTCATGTCCTTCTCATCATGATCTAGAAAAGGCTGGTCTTGGCCCTGGTGATCTGTGTGTTGAATGTGAACAATGGTTTCTTCTGCGACCTGTATTTTAACTAAATTGGGGATATCACTTATATAATCCAATAGAATAAAGTCCGCCTCACCGGATCGTAGCATCGCTGGTAGATCTCTCATTTCTCGACAAAAAAACTCCACCTGCAAATCAGGACATTTAGCAATGAGCTCTTGCAGAGCGGGTATGATGGCGGAGCGCAAAATTGAGCTGTAAGTTGCGATGCGGATAATGCCATGGCTTTTTGTATCTTGGCGGCCAGAGATACGTTCCAGCACGTCCTCTTCCATTTTGAGCATATCCCGCACGTAGCCGAGCAATATATTTCCTGCAGTTGTGAGTGTGACCTCTTTGTCACCGCGGATCAGTAACGTTGTTTCAATTTCTTGCTCAAGTTTGATAATACGTTGAGACAATGCTGATTGAGTGATAAATAAATTATCGGCAGCGCGGTGAAAGTTTTTACAAATTGCCACTTGATTGAATGCCAGTAAGCGGTCTTTGTTCAATGTTCTCATGGTTATTTGGCCTACGGGTGACCCTATGAGGTCAAGGTATTGAGTAGGAATAAGTGTGCTTGCAGCGTAAATATCGCTCTATCCTGTTAGGCTCTTAATGATTATAGTTGCTCTGCACAGAGTTGCTAAACTTAATCGAGTAAGTCATCCTCTAAAGCCGCATCGTTTAATACGATCCTATGTCAATGGTATTCATTTAACTTATGGGCCCTCATCCACTGTCAAAAGTATTGTTAAAAAAGTCAATTTGCTAGGCTAATGCGCTATTTAGCAGATTACAAATAGCATTCAAGGGTTAGATTAAATGAAACAACAGCATCAATTTGATAATAAAGTGGTAGTGATCACCGGCGCAGCCGCCGGAATCGGCGCTGCAACTGCACTGGCTTTTGCCGAACAAGGCGCAAAGGTAATCCTGGCGGACATAGATCCCCTAGGTGAAACTGTTGCAGAACAAATTCGAGCTAAAGGTGGCCAAGGGGTATTTCAGCGTTGTGATCTAACTGATACGGGCTCTACCGCACGCTTATTTACATTTATTAGTGAAAATTTTGGTGCAATTGATATGGCTTTTAATAACGCCGGCATTGATATCGAAACCACTAAGCTTGCCGATGGCACTGAAGCTGACTTTGATAATATTATGAATATTAATGTAAAGGGTGTATGGCTGTGTATGCAGCACGAGATAAAAAGTATGCTCAAATCGGGCAGGGGAGCCATTGTGAATACTGCCTCTATTGCGGGTTTAGGGGCGGCACCTAAAATGAGTATTTACAGTGCCAGTAAGCATGCTGTTATTGGGCTGACCAAATCTGCAGCGATTGAGTATGCCAAGAAAGGTATTAGAGTGAATGCGGTGTGCCCAGCCGTTATTGATACCAACATGTATCGTCGTGCCTTAGCCGGAGATCCTAGAAAAGAGCAGGCTATTTCCGCTATGCATCCTATCGGTCGGGTTGGTTCGGTAGATGAAGTGGTTGCAGCCGTTATGTACCTATGTTCTGATTCAGCTAGCTTTTCCACTGGAGTAGCATTACCCGTTGATGGCGGCTCCACAGCGATTTAAACGATCAGCCTATGATTTGGTGGGGGCACCACGCTTCTTCAGCCTATCACTAATCAACCTGCCGTGAGACACAATAAAAAGCGGTCCTTTTAAGGACCGCTTATTTTTGATTACCCACTTAGCCGATTATCAATTTATATAGTACGACAATCAGACTAACTGGGTTGATGTTGCTTAATCATTTTAGCGATTAAAACGACACCGTTACTTCTTCTGAACAGGCTGTAGTTTCATCACATACCATATAGGTAAATGACGAGCCTGATACACGGCGCTCTCTATCGCGATACACACCATTATTCTCTACCGTTTCAAGTAACACACCGTTGCGATAAATATCTACGGTCTCAGACGATGATCCAGACCAAGACAAATCAATGCGTAAGTTACCGAAACGGGATTGATAGGCTCTATCCACCACTAAATCAATATCAACACTGGAAACATCAATTGTCACAGTGACCGTATCTGACATTCCTTCAGCATCAGTAGTGGTTAACGACACATTGTAACTACCAGTGGCGGCGAAAGTATGCATTGGGTTTGTATCGGTAGATGTTGTTCCATCACCAAAGTCCCACATATGACTTACAATGTCGCCATTCACGTCTGTACTTTCATTAGTGAAGGTTACTTGCAGACCATCAGACTCATAGCTAAATGCAGCTACTGGGGCTGCAGGAAGCACATCGCCGATGCCGTTAATGATTAAATCCCAACCGTTAAGCGTGCCATTGTCACCATTGAAAGTATCAACAACATTTAGGGTCCAATCACCCGTTGCTACTTGGCCATTAAAGGCGCCGGTTGCAAAGGTTTCAACAATATCGTCTTCAGATCCACCAGAATTAGCAGTTAGTATGGTTGTAGTACCTGCTGGCGAGGTAAGAGATACAATTAAGTCACCACGATAAGTATGGGTGATATTCACAAATGCACTAGTACCAAATACGGTCAAGGCATCTGGGACGTTGATAATTGAATCAATCCCTATGTTATCTGGATCATCTTCATTGGGCAGGGTTGGAATAGATTCGTTATTGCTATAAGTGAAGTCAGCTAACCCTTGTGGGAACACATATAAACCTAAGGATTTTTCTTTCACCAACTCACCACTAGTGCCTGTCACGGTAAAGTCATAGTCACCGTAAGGTGTGTCATCTGCGGTGTTAACCGTTAGAGTGAAGGTATCACCCGGCATTACTGTTGTAGCGGATAACTCACCTAATCCAGACGCATCGGTTAATGATAAAGTTACTTCACCTTCCCAATCTGAAATTGCACCAACTTCAAAGGTGTAAACCGCAGATTCACCCGCCGTGATTTCAGTATTCGTCGGAGTAACTGAGAATCTGAAGCTTGGAGTAGGATCGGCGTCAAGCATGGCTTGATTGACGTTCAGACGTTTACCCGAGACGGTTCTGCCTAACATTACGGCATTGTCATCACCTGAGTTCATCAGCAATTCTTTCATCTCAACAGCAGTTAGATCTGGATTGATTGACCAAACCAAGGCTGCCGCTCCTGCAACGTGAGGGGTTGCCATGGACGTTCCAGAATAGGACGCATAGGAATTACCCGGTGTAGTCGACAGGATTGCCGAACCTGGTGCAGCCATATCAACCGAGGTTAGTCCATAGGAATAACCAGAGTCACCGTCAGTGCGATTAACACTGGCGACGGCGAATACGTTTTCAGTTTCGTAACTTGAGGGATAGTGAGGAGATACGTCATTATCCACGCCGCTATTACCTGCTGCTGCAACAAAGAGGATATCCGCTGCTGCCGCAGCTGCTATGGAATCTTCTAGTGCTTGGCTGAAGCCGCCTCCGCCCCAACTGTTGTTAAGCGCTCTGATGTTTACACCAGCATTTTTCAGGGCTACAAAGTAGTTGATACACTCGATGGCGCCATCCGTTGAACCAAATCCATCTGCGGCAAGGAATTTACAACCAGCTAAAGAAACTTGATGGTTAACGCCCACCACACCGATGCCGTTATTACCCGTCGCACCTATAGTACCTGATACGTGAGAACCATGGGATTGGTCATCCATAGGATCTGAATCACCGTTGACTGAATCGATACCATAAATATCATCAATGTAGCCATTGTTATCATTATCGATGCCATCATTCGGCGTTTCACCGGGGTTCATCCACATGTTGGCAGATAAATCCTCGTGGGTGTAGTCTATACCCGTATCTATTACTCCAACAACAATACTGCTATCACCTGTACTAATTTCCCATGCTTCAGGAGCATCTATATCAGCATCCTCAACACCACCACTTTGGCCAGTGTTATTCAAGCCCCATAAACTACCAAATTGGGGATCATCTGGGATCAAATCGGCTTTTACAATATAGTTTGGTTCTGCATATAGCACTGCCGGATGGCGATTGAGGGCTTCTAACGCGTCTTTTACAGAGGTAGTGCGTAAACTTAATTTAGCCATACGCCCGTTTAATAGATGTTTGAAGCGATCATCCACCTCATCTCGATTTGCATCTGTTATACGTGCATTAACAGCACTTCGAGCAGACACACGGTCACGGGGCGTAGCATTATCTTTGTAGACAACAATTACAGAATCTGATTTATACGTAGGCGCATCAGCAGCTACCGCATGAGTCGCGGCAAGAGCAGGCAATAACGCCAAAGTTATTGCAGAAAGTTTGGCTTTCATAATTTAAGAATCCTAAATAAACACAAGTAAACTTAACCAACGGTTAAGCAATGGTTTGAGATCCTCCGATACAACTAGACTTTTTTCTAACATTTACACAACACAATTAACCTACCCTATGTTGACCTCCCTTGACTATCAAAAAGGGTAAAAATACTACTATTTTGGTAACTCGGAAGTGACTGTTGGTTAAAATTGGTACTAAAGGGTGAGGCTGGCGACCGACTTTGCCCTGTTTGTTTTTTAGCCTGAATCGACTTGTGGTACTAAAGTACCAGTCTAGCCGAGGTTTTCGACTTCATAAGTGCAAGGTATTGATAAAATTGAAATTTTTAAATACTACTTTAGGGCTATAGCAGCTAGGTGGCGAATAGGTTTACAGTTTGGTTGAGGTTACGGAGATTGTTTTTCGTGCACTAAGGAACAGTAAATTATGACTCACTACCACTTTCAGCTTTTGCCTATACTTAGTTCAGCTACATCAAAATGTAGCAACTTATTTAGGGTATTAATGCTGAGTGGTTCGTTGAGTATTGTTGCGCTTCCTGCCTTTGCCGCTGATTCATCTCCGGACCTAGTAGATTCCCCTTTGACTTTGAGTCTAGCCCGAACTCTCGATATAAATACTGATTCCAGTGTGGTTACTATCGACCAGTACGGTATACACAACACAACACTAGTAATTCAATCAGCCAATTCAACAAACCTGGTTAATATCACCCAATCGGGTAATGACAACTATGCATCCATATCTCAACTTGGTATTGGTAATATCGTTGATCTTGTTCAAGATGGTAGCAGCAATAACTTTGAGATTATGCAACAGGGAGATTTTAATTCGGCGAACATTCATCAACTAGGTGAGCAAAGTTTTATCGTTCATCAAATTGGTAACGAAATGGTTGTAAATATTACCCAATATAAGAAGTAAGATATTTATGATCTTCAATGGAGAAAAGCATGAAGTTTAAGAAAACAATGATAGCCAGTTCAATACTACTTGCAGCTTTGACTGGTCAAGCATATGCCGCACAGACCACAGATCTGAAAGGCGATAATCCAGCTGTAAATTCTGATTTTATGATAGCTGCGGTAGGTAATGTAGCTAACTTGGTTCAATCTGCTCCTGAAGGAAATGCCGTTGGTAATGTGTCTTCAATTAGTCAAGAAGGCGATTTAAACGGTATTGATATTACTATTGTGGGTGATGGCAACGTTACCGATACCCAACAATTTGGTGAAGAGAATACCTTATTAGGCAATATCTTAGGTGATGAGAACAGCCTGACTGTTTATCAAGATGGGGATGGTAACGAAGCCGAAGCAATTATTGAAGGTAATCTAAATGAAGTCGATATTTCCCAACTCGGAGATGGTGGCTCGTTTGGCATTACTAATCGTTCACTAAATGATGTGATAGGTGATGCAAACTCTATCGTAATTGATCAAGGTGATGGTGGCCATTGGGCTAACAATAGTATTGAAGGTAACGACAATGCCATTGAGGTTATTCAAAGTGGTGAATGGCACGAGTCATACGTCAGAGACCTATATGGTGATGGCAACGAAATAGATGTAGAACAACAAGGCTATTATAACGTTACCAATGTTTCCTTCGTTGAAGGTGATGACAATGAAATTAATTTGGAATCAGACGGCGACAGAAATATTATCGGTGTCGCTATGGTAGGCTCTGACAACGATGTCGATTTTGAATTGACGGGTAACTATAATAATGCAAGTTTTGGTATTTTCGAAGGTGACGGAAATAACGCCGAAATTACTCAAGACGGTGACTACAACATAGCTACCATTGATGTGATAGGTGACGATAACTATATTGAAATCGACCAAAATGGTGACTTCAATGAAGCCTATGCGGGTGCCGTCGGTGGAGACAATGATTTAGATGTACAGCAAGACGGGGACTTCAACCTTGCCAGCACCGTCATTTTTGATGGTTATGAGAATGAGGTTTCGTTGTCGCAAGACGGTGATGATAATATTCTTTTGGCTGAACTTGGTGTAGGTGAAGAGGGCCCAAGTGGTACTTACACTGATGAAAATACTATTAGTATGAGCCAAGACGGTGATCAAAACGACATAGTAGTGCGTGTTGGTGGCTCTGTTGATAGCTTTAGAAATACCTTAGACGTGGTTCAGGATGGTGATCTGAATATTCTTGATTTGTTAATTGATGGTTCAGACAATATGATTAACATTGCGCAAGAAGGTATGGGTAACTGGGTTGTTGGTGAAGATGAATTCGCGATGACCATCACCGGTGACAACATGAGCTTAATGGTGTCACAAGTTGGTAATGACAATTTGGTTACAGGCAGTATGACTGGCTCTGATGGCAGTATATCTGTTTCACAAATTGGTGATTACAACGTAGCTGATATTACACAGCAATAGTAAGTAGGCAGTTATAAAAGGGGAGCGTTCCCCTTTTATAACTCAATATTGTGTTTTTGAAGTGAGTTATGCGAGTAAAATATAAGATTATAATTTGGCTTTTTAGCTACCTACTAATCACGCCAGTCCATGCAGAAGAACTCGTTTTAAGTGGCTTGTTACTGGACAATACCATTAGCCGACAAGGGCATGAATTTGCCAACCAGTTTGGTAAATATTGGCGGGAAATTCCGAGCTCAGTTGGTCAAAATGTACAAATCAAAGAAATAATCGTTCCTAAAGCGGGCACCAAACTTTCAGTTCACTTCGATAATCGAATCGTCTACCAAACCTACATGGGGCGCAGGCAGACACCGATTAAACAGCGGGTTGAGAATGCAGTCGTTTTGCTAATTGAAGCTATTTCACAAGCAGATATCGAGCTGAACAATCCAGATTTAGCCGATGATGAGTGGTAAATAAATGAGAAAAAAAATAATAACAAGAGTGGGTCTAGCCATCGCGCTTGGACTGTTTGGTGTCGGCGCTCAGTCAACTGAACTAGTCTACGAGCCAATCAATCCAAGTTTCGGCGGTAATCCCCTCAACGGTAGCTTTTTATTAAATAAAGCGAATAGTCAAAACACCCATACAGCCTCTACCAGTGACCGTACCTATGCAGAGCGTCTGCAAGAATCCCTTGAGCGCGCCTATATAAATCGAATTGTGCGAGAAGTCACAAATTTAGCATTTGGCGAGGTTGAATATGATGAAAACGGTGATCCCATCGAAAGTATTTTTGCCGATGATTCAACCTTTGTCAGCGGAGACTTTCAAGTCGGGTTAATTACCAGTAACCCAGATAGTATCGTGATTGAAATAACCAATTTAATAACCGATGAAGTCACAATCGTCGAAATTCCAAGGTTTGGATAAGTATGAAGTCAGTAGCCGTAATACTTTGTTTAGTTGTTTTATCTGGATGTAGCGCTTTATCGAACGTGATCCCCCCATTTGAAGAAGCCGCTATCGTAATTGAAGATTCTGCAACACTAAGGGAATTAAAAGCCTTACCTAAACCAATGGGGAAAATCCCAGTTTCTGTCTATGCATTTCGTGATCAAACGGGTCAGTATAAACCAAGTAGTGGTGCAAGTTCGTTTTCAACCGCCGTCACCCAAGGTGCCACTTCTATATTAATGCAGACATTGAGTGAGACAGATTGGTTTTTGCCGGTTGAACGTGAAGGTTTACAAAATATTTTAACCGAGCGTAAAATTGTCAGGGCGGCTAATCAAGCCGATAGTGAAGGGGAGGAAAGTCCCGAACTACCGCCACTTACCACAGCTAAAATTATTTTGGAAGGCGGGATCATTAGCTATGATTCCAACATCAAAACCGGTGGTTTTGGCGCTGAATACTTTGGTATTAATGCGTCTGAGCTGTTCCGAGAAGATCAAATATCGGTTTATATGCGGGCAATAGACGTTAGAACCGGGCAAGTTCTGGTATCGGTTTCTACCAGTAAAAAGGTGCTTAGCAAAGAAATTAGGGCTGGATTATTTCGCTATATTAGTTTCAAACGATTAGCAGAAATCGAAGCTGGCTACACCACTAATGAACCTATGTTTGCATGTGTGCAGCAAAGTATTGAAAAAGCGATTGCCGAACTGATTGAAAAAGGCATAGAGAAAGGAGTTTGGAAAGCTCGGGCTTAATCGAGTTTTCCATTTTAAATCACCATCTAACAGGCCGTTTTAGCGGTCTGTTGTGACCAAGACATCAGTTCTACTCTATTTCTGCAATTGGTCTTTCTGAAAATACTGTAAATGTGAGTTTTGACAGTATTCACACTGATATGTAATTGATCTGCAATTTCTCTGTTTTGCGCACCTTGACTGATATAAGTGACAATGGTCTGTTCACGTTTAGTTAAAGATTGTCGCCAAAATTCACTTTTACGGGTGTCGACCTGTTCGGCTGCAGTGCTGCTATCTTTCAGCAACTCATTGATGACTAATTCCATAGTGGAACGGCGAAACCATTTTTGCGCGGCTTTTATCTTCGAAATACCCTTCAGCACTATATCGAGTTTATCGGCAGCATAGAATAGTCCGTAGGCACCAAGTTTTATGGCATTTATTTCCAGCTCGGTGTCGTCCGAGGCGTTAAAAAACACCACTTTGGTGCTGTGGATATGCTTTATAATGGGCAACTTGTAAAAGGTGTTTTTATCCATCCCATCAGAATCAATAAAGACCACATCATATTCAGAGGTGTTTTCTGGGGAAAGGGGATATTGACCGATTTGTAAATCAAATCCGCAAGCATCTACTAGATCGATGAAATGGCTTAAACTACAGTGTCTATTTTTTGCAATATCAGCTTTGGAAGGGGAAATAACGAAAGCTTTCAATCCATGCATATTCAATCTATCCCTAAGACGCGCAACGCACTTTTTCATCCGCTGCATTTTTAACTTCGAGTACAATTATATACAAGGGGGTTCAGTGTGCAATGCTAATATAGAATTAAATGCTAAGCCTTTGGTCGTACATGATTTAATCAACAATTGATACAGATTAAATCCGATTTGGATTACATTACTATCTCTGAGATGAGAATCTTTGTCCTCACAAAGCGCAAGATGCAGAGTGGTATATTGTATTTAACAATATGGAAGGTGCTATTATTTTATTTATCAGGCTGTATTTAATATGAACGTTAAGCAGGTTTTGCTCATTGAAGGGGCGGTTAACCTTCTGATGACCCTATGCAAACTTGCCGTGGGGGTGATAAGTAATTCTGCGGCTATCATTGCCGATGCAATGCACTCGTTAACGGATGTAGCTAATAATGGTATTGCCTGGTTAGCAAATAATATCGCTGAACAGGCCCCAGACAACGAACATCCATATGGCCATCGAAAGTTTGAACAGTTAGCGGTTTTTTTTCTCGCCTCACTGTTAACCATAGTGGCATTTGAATTACTGCTACATGCCATCAAACGCTTTGGTGAGCCGGTTGAGCAAAGCTTTGTAGGTTTATTTATTATGATATTCACTTTGGTGGCTAACATCGGCTTAACCCTGTGGGAGCAACATTGGGCGAAAAAACTGGATTCAGATATATTAAATGCAGATGCCAGTCATACTTTTAGTGATGTACTAACTACGTTAGTAGTGATTGTTGGATGGCAGCTTGCTTATTATGGATATTACTGGCTGGACACGGTATTTGCCGTCGCCATTGCCGCGGTGATCTTTTATCTTGCTTTCAATTTATTTCGAAGAGCGATCCCCATTTTAGTCGATCAACAGCGGCTTGATACCCAAGCAGTCACAGATGAAATTGTTAAAATTCATGAAGTTAGTAGTGTTTTGCGAGTTAGATCGCGGTTTGATGGGAAAAAGATACTGGCCGATATAACCGTAACCGTCGACCCAACAACAAGTACTATAGAGTCCCATGTTATCGCTGATAAAATCGAGGAGTTGTTAGCCGAGCGTTTTGCAGCCAAAGATGTGATGGTGCATATTGAACCTAAAAATAAGCAATAGATCAGGAATGAGGGTGTCTTGCCGTTTACCTTCATTTCAAAGTAAACGGCGCAATTAATTAAACTAGGCACCGAGATCACAAACATTCAGGCTGTGTTGAAAGGATCCAGATGTAGATGATCTCTGAGAAAACCCATTGCTTCTTTCACACTTGCTTTTACGATCTATTTTCATTTACTAAGATTTTTTGCTCTTATCCGGTTTTATGGCGAACACTTCGCATGTCAAATGAGATAACACTTTCTCCACTGTATTGCCAAAAAATGCGCCTGAGATACCACTTCTGCCCACAGTTCCCAGTACCACTAGCTGTGCTTCCAACTCTTCTGCCAGCTTATTTATACCCGTTTCGGCTGATGTTTCCAATAGGTGGATATTCTGCTTGGGAATATCATGTGTGGCTAAAAATGTGGTCATTTTATCTTTATGGAAATCCTCGGTAGCCTGTCTCATTTGTGGGTAATCAAAGTCGGGTAAGCCGTCTGGATATACTTGGGTGGGTGTTTCGAAGGTATTGACCACATGAACACTGCTATTGCCTAACTTAGCCAACATCTTCGCGCTTGCAATTACCTTATTATTGAGTTGAATATGCTCGCTATCGGAAGTTGTAGGGTCAATTGCAGCCAATACAGGTCCATTGTCCCAAACGGATTTTTTAACTAATAATAAAGGCGCAGGGCAGAAGCGCAACAAATGACGGTCAATCGGCATAGCAAAAGGATTGAGGGTATTAATGTCATCTGTGATCCGTTTAATTACTAGATCTGGTGCAAGTTCTGTTGCCGCAGTTTCTATTGCTTCTTCAAGGTCACGATGCCAAGTTACATGAATAGTACAGGCAATCCCTTGGTCGGTGATATCTTTTGCCACCGACTCCATATACAGTTGACGATCAGCTAAATACTCTCTTTTCATCTCTTTGCGATGTTCACTAGACAATACATCCGTCAGCTCCATGACTGGTTCATAGATTGAGTTAAAAAGATGGATATGGATATCGTTATGTTTGGCAAAGGCCAGAGCTCTTTCTAATGCCGCGTGCCGTCTTCTCTTGCCACTTATAACAACGAGTATATTTTTAGGTGTATTCACTGTCGTGCTCTCTGTATGGATTAATAGCTTAACTCTATGTGTTTTGCTGAGAGTTATTTTGATACAGATCAAGCTTCCCCTAGGAAACACACAAAGTTAATAGTTAACAAATATTTATCTTGGATAACTATTTAAATTAAGCCGCACAACGACCAGGGTAACGTGAAAATTACGCAGCCAATAATGGTTGGTGATACTTCAGATAAATCGCTGCAGTTTTTGCTGCAAGCTTTGATTTTCTCTGCGTAATACTTCGTTTTGTTTCATTAATTCAATTGCCAGGGCGGTTGCTACCCAATCAATTTCAAGTTCTTTTTTAAGTTGAAGTGCTTTTTTCAACCAATAAGCGTTTTCTACATCAAACACATAGGCTTCGTCTTCATCCGCTCGAATAGGGCTAGCAATGCCATATTCAACTATATCTACCACAACGGCTTGTTCAATGCGCTCCGAGTCACACAGGTCTTGAATCGAAATATATAGGGTAATGTCAGTCATTTTGGTTAACTCCATTGTGTACGGGGATCAAACTTTTGTTGTTGTTGTAGTTTTTCCCATAGTGCTTTGCTTTCAGTTGAGGTTTGAGTTGGCATAACTACTTTTAGGATAGCTAACATGTCACCAAATCCACTTTTGCTACGCAAGCCCTTACCTTTTATCCTGAGTTTTTGTCCAGATTGGCTATTGGGCGGTATGTTGAGTGATATTTTTCCTGTTAACGTTGGTACCGTAATTTTGGTACCTAACGCTGCTTCCCAAGGTGCAACAGGTACAGTCAACACTACGTTTTGTCCGTCAATATCAAATAATGGGTGTGGAACAAATCGAATATGCAAGTAGAGATCACCTGGGGGCGCATTATTTCTGCCGGGCGCTCCTTTGCCTCTAATCCTGATCCGTTCACCGTCGGTGATCCCTGCGGGTATTTTTACTTTCAATTTTTGTTTTAAGTGTCGTGTTTGCCCCTGCTCAATAACCGGGATGCTGTACTCAATTTGTTTAGATTCAATACTCAGGGTATCTTCTAAAAATATAGGTACTTCGAGACTCAGATCTTGTCCTTTAAAAAAATCAGCATCGGTTTGTGTGGACGGACCATAACCCCCATCACCGCCAAAAACTGAGCGGAAAAAGTCGGAAAAATCCTGTGAAGAATAATGGCCGTCACCGCCTCTGCCGTCTCCTCTAGGTCTCCAACCTGGAGGCGGTTCGAATCCACCTGATTGAGAGTTTGAATAACTTCTTAATTGATCAAATTCGGCCCGCTTTTGGCTGTCTTTGAGAACCTCATAAGCCTCAGATACTTGTTTAAATTGTTCATCACCACCAGCCTCTGGGTTCATGTCAGGATGGTATTTTAATGCCAGCTTCCGATAGGCTTTTTTTATTTCTTTGATATCAGCATCTTCTGCAACACCAAGTATTTTGTAATAGTCTTTAAACTCCATAAAATCATCCTAAAAGTGAGTGATAAACTGGCTTATATCATGGTTACAGTGTATTGGTTTCAAGTGTTTGGATTGGAATAACCTTAACTCCGTCTATAATTTGATTATTCGGGTATTTAATGAATTTTTCTCCTTGTTTCAGGCCTTGGCGAATTTCGGCAAAATAGGCATTTTGCTGTCCAATCACCACTGAGCGTTTTTCGACTCTGTCATTGACGACTGCATACAAAGCCCAGTCTTTGTTATCTCTAAAGAGGGCAGTGATGGGCACCGTTAGCAAATTCGTGCCTTGCCATAAAATAATGTCAACATCCAATTGATAACCATGGCCAAGTTTAGACCAGGATCCGTCATCTTGAACAAAATCAATGATGACGTTCACCCGTTGTTCTTCAATTCCCAAGGCCGATACTTTTTTAAAACCGATAGGCTCGATGCGATTTACAATACCTTTGAGTGGTTTGTCGCCTCCCCAATTGGTTAGATTTACCTGTTGCCCAGGTTCAACTTTGACCGCATCGAAAGAGAGCAATTCAACCACAATTTCTAATTCTTTAGGATCGCCGATTTCAATTAATGAAGTGCCTTGCTGCACTACGCCTTCACTTTTATTGATTATTTTTAAGACTCGTCCATCTACTGGCGCAAAAATATACAGGCAACTGCAACTGCCGTGTTGAGCTTGGGTGATAGCAGGGGATAGCAGTTGGGCTTCCACACGCTTTAATTCAAAGGTGCGCATCTGTAATGCCGCATTAGCTGTGGCTAGCGCTGCTTGCAGTGTTTTATAGGTACGGTTGGCTTCATCTAACTCTCGCTCAGAAACACTATTTTGCTGTTTGAGTTTGCGCATTCGTTCAAGCTCTGATGCTGCGAACTCAAGCTCAGCTTCGGCCTGAGTGACTTGTGCCAATGCCAGTTGTCTAGATGATTTTGCTGTTTCAATATCAGCCTGAGCTTGTAATTCGCTTCTCGGGTCAAGCAAACTTGGATCAAGAGGTTCAATCTCGGCAATAATCGTTTGCCCTTTGAGCACGGGGTCACCTACCTCTGCCTTAATGCGGCGCAAATAACCGGTTACTGGCGCCGACAGCAAAAAAATATCCCGTACCCGAGTTTTGCCCTCATCAGAGACAGAGATGCTTAATTCATTTTTAGATAGGGTCGCTATGTCTGCGACTATCGCTTTCGGCCAAAGCATATATGTTATAAAGATGGCAAGTACCACCAGGATACTTAGCCATAAAATACTGCGTGACTGACGACTTGGCATAATTACTCCCGGGTTTTCAAAACTCTAATTAAGTCCAATTTATCCAGCCGCCGACGCACAAGTGCAGCCGATACCGCAGCGGCTGCTAATACAAACAAAATGGCGTAGGCATAGGTAGATTGATGTATCACCAGCGGTACGCGATACATCTCGGTATCGAAAGATTGTGCCATCGACCAAACAAGGCCAAAACCAAACAAACAGCCAAAAGGAATACTCAGCACGACCAAAAACAGCACTTCCCCGAGCAATACATAGGATATTTCGGATTTGGAAAATCCTAACACACGCAAGGTGGCTAACTCTCTTCCTCGTTCGGACAAGGCGATTCGAGTGCTGTTATAGGTCACGCCAAACGCCAATAGTATAGCTAAGCCGGTAAACATTGAGATAAACACCATTAAATGCTCTATTAACGTTTGATTGAAAGAATCTAGGGCCGATTCTCTTAACATAACAGCGCTCACTTTCGGGGTGTCTTTCAATTGACTAAACAAGGCCGGTTGCTGACTTTTATCAAGTAAAAGATTGGCATAGGTAAAACTTGGTGGTTCAACTAAATATCGGTTTAAACTGTCTAAGTCCATATAGACAGGAAGGCCTATGTAGGCTTCAAAAATGTGCACTATGGGTAAGTGTATTTTAGGACGGCGTCCTTCGAGTACTTCAACCCAGATCTTATCGCCAACGGCAACATTGAGTTTTTGTGCTAAGCGAGCTGCTATAACCAAGCCTCCTTTGGGTACATTTACTATTTTGCCTTGCTTGTCGTCATAGATAGGTTGTAATTCTCCAGTGGGCAAAATTGCTTTTATCATTCCGCGATGGGTAATAGATGAGGCTTTAAAATCGGCACTGACAAAACGCATCGGTTCGGCTCTAAGTACGCCAGGTAGCTTGGCAAAGTCATGTATACTGCGCATGGCTACAGGCTCGTAAACGCCTACCATGGCGTCTTGCCGTTGGGCGTCAAAGAAATAAACCTTGGCAAGATGGTTCAATGAATCACTCCACTGCATGCTTAAAATGATCAGGCCAATCGCCATGGCAACACCAAGACTGGTTAATGCTGAACGCAATGGCCAACGTCCAATCTGGCGCAGGGCGATCCGGGTAGGTTGATCTAACCATGCAAACCACCTTTGACTCGAGAGTCGTGAGTGTCGATATATCGGAGGTGACGGGGGAGCCATCGCCGCTGCAGGGGGTAGTTGCACCGCAGTGCGCACAGCGCTCAACGCCCCTAGTATTGCTGCGGTGATACTCACCCCAGCTCCCATTAACAGCGAATCAAATCCCGGTTGGTAAATGAGCAATGGAAAGCGAAACATCTGCGCGTACATCGTGGTATTTAAGTGGCCAAAATAAGTGCCCAGCGCCGAGCCTAGAATGATGCCAATGATGCTGATAACCAATACCATTTTGGTATAGTGCCAACCTATGCGCAGACTACCGTAGCCAAAGGCCTTCAATAAGCCAATTTCGGCTCGTTCAGTGGCGATTAATCTGGCCAATACCATGTTAGTTAAAAACATAGAAACGGCGATGAAAATAGTCGGAAGAATAGTCGCCATGGTGCGCTGTTGAGCAATCTCATTCATCACGAACCAGTTGGATATTTGGTCTTTTCGAGGGATCGCACTGCTCCCTCCATAGGGCTCTAAAATCCCGTCCAATTTATCTAATATAGGCTGCTCAGGTGTGTTTAATGAAAGGCTAAGTACCACATTGTTAAAAGATTCTTTTAGATCATATGCGCCGGCTAAAATGTCACGACTTAGCCATAATACGCCGAACCTTTTGTCATCAGGTAACAGCGCCCCCGGACCTATGCTATAGATAAATTCTGGGCTCAGTGCTATTCCTACGACACTAAACTGACGCTTAGCGCCATTCATTATTACTCCTAATGTCACCCCAATTTGCAGATTATGCGCTTGGGCAAAGGGCTCACTCACAATGACTTCATCGCTGTTTCCTTGAGTGATCCACCTTCCTTGTCGTAGAACAATTTGGTTGAGTAGCGGTTGGCCGTGTGCCGGAATAGACACAAGTTGACCAATGGTGGGCTGGTTAAATCCTTGAATATCTAAGGTCGCAAGGGTGGTGATACGTGTTTGCAGTGACTGCACGCCTTCTATTGCAGCAATTTGATGACTAAGACGCTCTGGAACCCGTTTAGCATAGGCAAAGACGTCAGCAAAACGATATCGTTGATAATAGGTTTCTGTGGTTATTTCTAACGCTGAAATGGTACTTAGCGACATCACTAGTGTTGCTACGCCTGAACCGATGACCAAGGCGACGGCGAGCACTTGGCCGCGCAAGCGCCAAAGATCTCGGAATAGTTTTTTATTTAGCGCGTTCACAAGACTACCAAACCAATTCACTGGCCGGGCGAGGCTGTGTATTGACTGTGCTACCAGAGATTAAGCCATCTGAAATATACACAATACGATGGGCCATATCACCCACCACTGTATTGTGAGTAATAACGGCTGTGGCCGTGCCCAGTTGGCGATTAATATTTTCAATGGCTTCGAGGACCAAGATACCAGTTTGCTGATCAAGTGCACCAGTTGGCTCATCACACAATAGTATATCGGGTTGTTTGGCAATGGCCCGTGCTATCGCCACCCGCTGTTGCTCTCCACCGGATAGCTGTGCAGGAAAGTGATCTTTGCGGTCAGCCATATTGACCAGCGCTAGCGCATCCAGCGGACTAATAGGGTGCTGAGCAATTTCGGTAACCAAAGCAACATTTTCCAACGCAGTTAGACTGGGGATAAGGTTATAGAATTGAAACACGAAACCAACATGGTCCCGCCTGAAGCGGGTTAACTGGTTATCACTGGCTTTACTTAAATCGTGTCCTTGATAAATAACCCGTCCGGAGGTAGGGGTGTCCAATCCGCCTAAAATGTTGAGTAAGGTAGATTTGCCACTGCCTGAGGCTCCAAGTAATACCACCATTTCGTTGGGGTAAAGCTCAAAATCTACGCCTCTTAAGGCATTAATTTGCAGCTCGCCACTCTTATACACTTTGGTTAACTGATGGGCTGCCAATGCTGGCGAGGGCAGTTTGTCACTCTGTGGGTTAGTTGGGTTGGTCATCTAGCCTGCCTTAGTGTTAAGGCTAGTATTATCAGGCTAAAAATGATGACCAATTTGACCTAGATCAAATTGCCAAGCTTCATTTGGATAATTACCCAAACGACTGACAAACAAGCCTGTCATCCTAATGGTTTGAGCTAAAAGGTATGGGACTATTTCGGCGGCTCCAATGCGTTGTCAGCTTTGCCTATAGCTATACGGGTCAATATAGGTCCGATTAGCTCAAAGAAGATAGTTGAACTAATCACCAAAGATAAAATCGTTTGCGCATATTCGGCAAACTGGTTAGCCGCAATTAACGCCATACCTATTTCAACTCCTGCTTGTGGCAGCATAGCCAAACCGATCCAATTGCGAACGACCTTTGGTGCTCCACTAATTTTTGCGCCCAGCCAAGCACCAAGATATTTACCTACTGAACGAAACGCCACATAAATGACCGCCACCCAGGTAACGTCTTTCAAGGCACTAACGTCTAGAGACGCCCCTGCTAGTACGAAAAAAATAACCATAAAGGGCCATTCGATATTTTCAATTTCATGGAATGGATATTCATGATGTGTTGCCATATTGGTGATCATCGCGCCCATGGTCATTACTGCTATCAAGAACGACACATCAAGCCAATTCGCCAAACCACCACAGGTAAACACCAAGCCCAAAGCCTCGACCAAGGTGGGTTGCCCCGGTCTTATCCGACCGGTTAAATAGGCCGCAGGGATACCAATCAAGGTGCCCAATAATAATGCCCCGAGTAAATGATAGCTGGCATGGAATAATGCATCCAAACCGCTACCTTCCCGATAAAACATGGTCATAGTCGCCAAGCCAATACTAAATAATAGCAGTGCCCATATATCATCCAAGGCGACGATTTTCAGCAATAAGCTCGAGAATATACTCGGCTTCTGTTTCTCTAAAATGATGTCAACAATGGGAGCCGGGGCGGTGGCCGATGCGATGCTGGCCAGCAGAATAATTAAGGCAAAATCCAAATGGGTGAATAACAGGCCAAATGAGACAAACAATAGAGTAAATAACGCGGCAATAATCGAAATCCACAGTATATCTTTGCTGCTTAGTTTCAATGCTTGTAATTCAAATTGTGCACCAAGTAAAAAACCAACTACCATCAAGGCGATATTAGCGGCTAATTCAAAATTTTCGGTCAGCAAAGGCGGTATAATTGCCAGTCCGCGATCGCCAATTAAAATCCCCATCACCAGTAATAAGGTAACTCTGGGGAAGATACTGCGACGCCCAATAAAATCTACCGCTGCACCAACTAATAAAATGCCGCCAATCCCCACAAAAAATTGCGGTAACGCTAAGCTGATGTCTTGCACCAAATGGTTTCCTTTCTATATAAAAGCACGCATGCAACTAGATATTAGAGCTTGCGGTATTGACCATAGTGAGTGTAGGTAGCAGGTTTGACTTTATAATGAGGTTGTAAAAACGCCACTAAATCGATGAGCTCAGCCACTGTCATGACATCATTGACGTTACGCATTTTACTTTGCCCTTCAGAGTCAACGCCATTTACTTTAAATCCACGAGCAACTTTATGAGAAGGATTGATAATAGATGTGACCAATTCTGCATAGGTAGTTACGCGAGTTGACTCGCCGCCCAGTGCCAATGGAGCCGATAGCTCTTGATCTAACTCTGCGCTATTTATTCCTTCAATCGAATGGCATGAAGTGCATTGATGCTTGAGGAATACCGTTTTGCCCATGTCAGCATTGCCTTCGGGGAGGCTGAAACCTCGGGGAGAAGAGGGGCTGGAATCACAGCCAACAATTCCCACCGTTATTGCTATGCCAACCGCCGCCAATAATTTTATTTTCATGTGCTTGCTCCTAATTTTCCCAGAACAATGAGAATAGGCCACAGCAGCTATGGTGAATTGATATAGGTCAAACAAGCGGCAAGTATTAGTTAGGTGTTGTTCATAGTTGGATTTAATAGCTAAACTTTGATGTCAATCAAGTAACCAATAAGCATTAAGTTTTAGACTGCTGCAAAAGGCTTATGCAGAGGTTCAAAGATGGATAAAATAGCATTCAATGGATTCAATCGTTACTCGCTTGCATTACATTGGTTGATGGCCTTGTTGCTTGCTGCAGTTTATGGCTGTATAGAACTAAGAGAAATGTATCCAAAGGGCAGTGATCCGCGGGAGCTACTGAAAACCTGGCACTTTATGTTGGGGCTTAGCGTATTTGTATTAGTATGGTTGCGATTATTGGCGCGGTTAGTTTTTGCTAAACCGCAAATTATACCTGCTCCCCCTGTCTGGCAACGCTATCTTGCCAGCACCATGTACATCGCTTTCTATTTGATAATGATAGGTATGCCTCTCGGTGGCTGGTTAATTCTTAGCGCAGAAGGGAAAGTAGTGCCATTTTATGGATTAGAATTACCTACTTTGATCGCTCCAGATAAAGATCTTGGGCATACAATCGAAGAAATTCACCAAACAGTAGGAACGGTTGGTTATTACTTAATTGGCTTGCATACATTAGCTGCTTTTTATCATCATTATTTTAGGGGGGACAATACTTTGCAAAATATGTTGCCTAATTGGCTGCGCCGATAACTAGTTAATCTTGAACATAATTTCTTTTTTCCCAATTAAATGCCGCTTTATCTATCTCAATCAGGGGCAAAAAACACTGTTTTGCCGAGTATTTATTTTGGCGAGTTATTTTTTAACATCCATACTATTAATAGGGGAAGTTGACAGTTTATTTGCACTGGGGGGTATTTTGATTGACCGGATATTGACCGAGATCAATGTTTCAAATCTATATACTTGATTAAATAATGAACAGTCAACGACTCGTATCGTAGTGACAAAAACTTGCCAAGGATTGCCTTATCTTTTTCAGCCAAAGAGAATTCCCATGACTAATATGTTATCCGATTCAATGCGCCAAATTTGCAATGATACATTGGTGCTAATCCTCGCCGGGGGCCAAGGAAGCCGTTTGCATGAACTTACCCATTCAAGAGCTAAACCTGGATTAGAGTTTGGCGGTAATTACAGAATTATTGACTTTCCATTATCGAACTGTATTAACTCTGGTCTGAAGCAAATCGGTGTTGTCACTCAGTACAAAGCCCGTGGATTAATCCATCATCTGGTGAATGGATGGGCCAAATCAAACCAACAATTTGGTCGGTCATTTGAGCTACTTCCAGCGTCGCAACAAAAATCAGAAAACTGGTATCAAGGTACCGCTGATGCCTTGTATCAAAATATTGAATTCATCCGCTCTGTCGCGCCTAAGTATGTTTTGGTGTTATCAGGAGATCATATTTACAAAATGAATTATGCCGGTATTTTAAGTGAACATGTATCAACAGGGGCTGATTTAACGGTCTCTTGCATCGAAGTGCCGATCAAAGCAGCGGCAGGACAATTTGGTGTAATGGAAGTTGACTGCAACGACCGGATTATTGCTTTCGAAGAAAAACCTCAGCGGCCGAAGGGGTTGTGTGATTCACCCGATTTCGTGTTGGCCTCAATGGGAAATTATGTATTTAACACCGACTTTTTGCTTGAACAGCTAAGTAGAGACGCTCAAATTGGCGATTCGGCCCATGATTTTGGAAAAGATATAATTCCTAGTGTTATTGCACAGTATCAGGTGCATGCACACAGGTTTCGTGACTCACGCAAAGAAACGGCGCCTTATTGGAGAGATGTAGGCACGCTTGACTCATACTGGAATGCCAATATGGCCCTGCTCAGCGAGTCGCCAGAATTTGATTTACATGAGCCAGAATGGCCAATTTGGAGTTACCAACAATCCATGCCGCCGGTTAAATTTATCGCGGGTAAAACAGGTATACAAGGAGCGGTCACTGATAGCTTGATTTCAAATGGGTGTGTTGTCACAGCAAGTCAAATCGAAAAGTCGGTATTATTTCCAAAAGTCTGCATAGAATATAGTTGTGTAATACAAGAATCTATCCTCCTGCCCGATACGAAAGTCGGCGAGGGCGCTATCATTAAGCGCGCAATTATCGACCGCCATTGTCAGATCCCAGCAGGATTTCAGGTTGGGGTAAATGTAAAAGATGACATCAATAGAGGGTTTAGGGTCACTCAAGCTGGCGTTGTGTTGGTAACGCAAAGGATGCTGGACAAACTGTCTGAAGAGCCCCGTCGGCTGCCTGATATCGGTATTGCTAGTCGAGCTAATCCACCGAGGTTACGTGCCGCAAACGTGATCCAACAATTCGATCGAGAAGAAGTTAGTTCGAATAAAAAATATCATGCTTGAACTGATTGTTTATAATGCGACTGTCATATTTGTCATCAGGTCAGCATCATACTGCACGTTAGGTAATTTAAAATCTTAATAAAGCCAATAATATCAAGCATATAGGTGTTTTTGATTAATTTGGCTTAAATTTTGCTATGTTGTAAATAATTACTTAGCATTAAGAGTTTTCAATCATTATGAATCGATTAGCCGATAGTTTGGTCAGTTTCTGCACGGAAAAGCCAAAATTAATTTATATCCTGTTGTTGATATTGACTGTTTTGATTGGCAGTCAAATTCCACGGATTCAAATTGATACCGATCCGGAAAATATGTTGTCTGCTGAGCATCCAGCTAGGGTTTTTCACAATGAAACTAAAACCAAATTTGCCATGCATGACGCTATTGTGGTTGGCGCCATCAACACTAAAAATGAAAACGGTGTTTACAACCAACAGTCCTTAACGGCTATGCATCAACTTACTGATGCAATCATGCAAATTGAAGGGGTAATTAAGCCAGATTTGATGGCAATTTCTGCTGTGGACAACATCTCCCAACAGACCGGTGGTGGTATTCGCTTTGAATGGATGATGCGTGAAGCGCCGGTTTCTGAGCCAGCAGCTTTAGCCATTCGTGACAAAATCGAGCGTTTGCCGCTTTTATATAACACATTAGTATCGGCCAATGGCAAAGCTGCTGCGATCTATGTACCTATATTAGACAAAAATCAAAGTTTCAATATTGCCCAGCAAATACGCAGTGAAATAGCCAAGCTGGATTCCAATGACGATTGGCACATTACCGGTTTACCTGTGGCTGAAGACCAATTTGGCTACGAGATGTTTGTGCAAATGGGCATATCGGCACCACTTGCAGGGCTGATGATTTTCATTTTGCTATTTGTGTTTTTCCGCAATATCCCCCTTATTATAGCGCCGATGATTGTCGCTATGGCGACGGTTATTATTACCATGGGTCTGCTGATTGGCATGGGGTATACCGTACATATCATGTCGTCGATGATAGCTATTTTTCTGATGCCGATAGCGGTGGTGGATTCGGTGCATATATTGTCGGAATTTTCCGATCGATATAAGCCTGGTGAATCGTTGAAAGCCACCGTACGTCAGGTGATTGGGCACTTGTTTGTGCCTATGTTGTATACTTCCATTACCTCCTCCGTAGGTTTCTACTCATTAATGTTGACGCCTATTCCGCCTGTGCAAATTTTCGGTGCCTTTGTAGGCTCAGGTATATTATTGGCATTTATTATCACTATAGTGTTCATGCCCGCTTATTTGTCACGGATGAGTGATGAGTCATTACAGAAACTGCAGGATTCATTACACAAAGATGAGGGAGGCTCTAGGATTGCTAAATTTGCCCGTGGATTGGGTAAGTTTGCCAGTGGTAATCAGCGAGTTCTACTATCCTTTTTCGCGATACTTTTTGTGGTATCGGTGTGGGGCGTTACCAAAATTCAAATTAATGATAACCCTGTTCGCTGGTTTAAACAGGATCACGAAATACGCGTGGCAGACAAAGTGCTGAATGAAAACTTTGCCGGTACTTATAATGCGTATCTGGTGTTTACTGATGAGCAACAGGTAAAAGGGCCTGAATTGTTGAGTCAGGAATTGCCTGCGCCGCCCCAAGCACTTAATGATTGGTTAGTGGACTCCTTTAGCCAATTACAAACGCTTTCTGTACCAGAGCAGTTGCAAGGCATGCTGTCTAATATTGATGACAAACTGTTTAGTGATGTTGATGAAGACAGTGCGACTTGGCTCGAACAATATCAACAATTAAACGAGCAAAGCTTGCACAACAGCAAGCGTTTTCAAACCCCTGCGGTACTGAGTTATATGTCCGAGTTACAAGTTTTCTTTCAGCAATCGGGTTTAGTCGGTAAATCTAATTCTTTGGCTGATGTGGTTAAAGTGGTAAACCGCGAATTACGCTCTGGGGATGCGCAAGATTATACCCTGCCGGACTCGAACAATGGTGTGGCACAGACCCTGTTGCAATATCAGTCGTCTCATCGACCTAATGATCTCTGGCACTTCGTGACCCCAGATTTTCGAGCAAGTCTGATGTGGTTACAACTCACCAGTGGTGATAATCAGGATATGACCAAGGTAGTAGAGCTACTGAATCAATACATTAAAACTCATCCATTGCCAGCGGGTATTACGGTAGATTGGGCGGGTAAAGCGTATTTGAATGTAGTCTGGCAAGAAAACATGGTGGCCGGAATGCTAGACAGCTTGATCAGCGCATTTGTGATTGTATTTATCATGATGATCTTGTTATTTAGATCCTTTGTCTTTGGGGTGCTAGCCATGTTGCCGCTAACTATAACGATTAGCGCTATATATGGTCTTATTGGCTTTATAGGTAAAGATTATGATATGCCTATAGCCGTGCTGTCGGCGTTAACCCTAGGCTTGTCAGTGGATTTTGCGATTCACTTTTTAGAACGAGCGCGCAGTGTCTTTGCCCAAACAGGGGATATAAAACGCACCTTTGAACTGATGTTTGACGAACCTGCCAGTGCCATTACGCGTAATGCGTTAGTCATAGCATTAGGCTTCACGCCTTTGTTATTTGCTCCTCTAGTGCCTTATATTACGGTGGGTGTATTTCTTGCCAGTATCATGGCCATATCAGCCCTGGTCACGCTTCTTCTATTGCCAGCAGTGATGACGGTGGGGAAAAAATTTGTATTTAAATTACCTCAATCAAACAGGAAATAAAGATGAAATTTAGTATTACTACACCTGTTGCTGCACTCATGTTCGGGGCTGCTATGTGCGCTCCCGTATTGGCTCAAAGTGATGTTAATGACATCATTATTCGCGCAGAGAAAGCCTCCTATTATGCCGGCGATGATGGTAAATCAGATGCGCGAATGATGATTGTTGATAATCAAGGCCGCAAGCAGGTCAGGCAGTTCACTATTTTACGTAAAGATCTGCAAGATAATGGTGATCAACAAATGATGGTGTTCTTTACCCGTCCCACCGATGTCAAAGACACCGTATTTCGAGTTGAAAAGCATGCTAATAGTGGAATTGATGACGACCGTTGGTTGTACCTACCGGCGCTGGATTTAGTTAAACGCATCTCTGCTGGGGATAAACGCACCTCATTTGTCGGCTCTCACTTCTTTTATGAGGATGTATCAGGCCGCGCCGTTGCAGAAGATACCTTTAGTCTAGTCTCGGAAGAAGGGCCAAACTTCGTGTTAAAAGCTGAGCCAAAAGTGCCTGCTTCTGTTGAGTTCAGCCACTATGTTGTGGAGATAGACAAGAGCAACTATTTACCAGTCAAAATCGACTTTTACAAAGGCGAGAAACTTTATCGCCAAGTCGAAGCGGTAACTATCGAAACCGTTGATGGTTATCCAACGGTGCTGCGCTCCAAAGTAACCGATTTGGAAAACAATGGTTATACGCTAATGGAATTTAGAAACATTAAATATAATATTAATCTGCCTGATGATGTGTTCTCTGAACGCAGTTTACGCACACCGCCTCGTGCTTGGTTAGAGTAAAACTATGAGTAGTATGAGACATTGCCGTCTATTTTTGTTGGGCTTGGGCATGACCTTTGCGGGTTCTGCCTATAGCCAGCAAGCTGACGAATGGGATGACTGGGATGATGAGCCCGCCGAGCAATCGTCCCTTGTCAGCGGTTTTATAGAGCTAGGTGCGGGCAGACGTTTGCAAACGGATCCCGTCCTTGGGTCTGATACCACCCTTGCAGATTTCAGGCTGCAAGCCCAATGGGATTTGAGCTTAGATAATTCGACGATTAAAACCCGCACTGACATCTATTACGATGGTGTGAAAGGTAATTTTGAATTACAACTGAGAGAATTAGCTTGGCAAGGTTCCTTGGCAGGCTTGGGAGAGTGGGCAAAACGCTGGGATGCTAAAATTGGTCAACAGGTATTAACCTGGGGAGTCGGGGATTACTTATTTCTAAATGATCTTTTCCCAAAAGATTTTCAATCTTTTTTCTCAGGCCGAGATGATGAGTATCTTAAGGCACCTTCGTTGTCAGCTAAACTATCGGGTTACTTAGATTGGTTTAACCTTGATCTAGTGGTGACGCCTCGCTTCACTCCCGACACCTACATCAACGGTGAGTATTTCTCCTTTTACAGTCCGGTTCTAGGCCAAAATATTGCACCTGAATTCAGTGTGTCTGGGGAAAATGAACCCGATGATGCAGAGTATGCGCTGCGGGCCTACAAAAGTATTGGCTCGACCGAAATTGCTATTTATGGTTACAGTGGTCATAGCAAGTCTCCTTCGGCAGCAGATTTGCAAGGGGCGCCGCGGTTTTACCCGCTTAACGCCTATGGTGCGAGCGTAGTCACACCTTTAAGTGCAGGTCTATTCAAAGCAGAATATGTTTATCAAAATTCACTTCAGGATCACAGTGGCACTGATGCCAATATTCCTAATTCACAGTCTCGATTATTACTGGGCTATGAACAGGAGTTGGTGGCGAACTTAACGGGCTCACTGCAGTGGTATATGGAGAAAATTCACCAATATGAAGCTGCTCAACAAGCGAATAATCTAGCCCGTGAAATGGCAGATGAATATCGACGAGTACTGACCACCCAATTGGTTTATCGGGGCTTGCAGCAGACCATGACATTACGCTGGTTTAATTTTTACTCTCCTTCTGATGATGATGGCTACATGCGTGTAAAGGCTTCGTATAGCCCGGTAGATAGCTGGAGTGTGTCGGCGGGATTAAATTGGTTTTATGGCGATCAGAAGGATACTTTTTTTGCTCAATTTAAAGACGCAACTAATGTGTATGCAACTTATCGCTACTTTTATTAGTATTTTTAGTCTAAAACGTGAGGATAATATATGTCTGTAGAACGAGCATTAACCGCTTTTGCTGGCGCGATGATTTTAATTTCAGTGGCCTTAACCTATTTTGTACACGCTAATTTTGTGTGGTTTACGGTGTTTATCGGTGCAAACTTGTTTCAACAAAGTTTCACCGGATTTTGCCCGGCAACTATCGTATTGAAGAAAGTATTCCACTTCAAAACCGAGAGAGAGTTGGCTCAACACTAATATTTAAGCCTAGTCCATTACGCACGCTACATTGGCTACCTGGCTATTGATTTAATTTAAGTCCGTAGCGTTGCAACTTGCGATATAGCGTGCGAGTGCTTATGTTTAACTGCTTAGCCAAATCATCGGGTGAGCCAATATATTCTGCACAGATCTTTTTGAGATAAATGGCTTCTGCCTCATCCAAACTTAATAATTGTTTAGCTGTATGCGGTGAACGGGCGTTATTTCGCAGCATTTCAGGTAGATCGCTACTGTGAATAGTGTCATCGTTGGCCAATAATACCGATTGTTCGACAACACTTTTTAACTCACGTATGTTGCCCGGAAACGCATAGCTTGTCAGTACAGCTAGCGCCTCGGCCGAAAACTTCTTATGTTGATAATCCAGTTGCACTAATATGTGGTTGACTAGCTCTGGGATATCATCTTGACGCTCGCGCAGTGAAGGGAGGTGTATAGGAAAGCCTGCAATTCGATAATATAGATCTTGTCTGAACTCGCCTTTTTCGACCAATTCTAATAAATTTTTGTGGGTGGCGCAGACTAATCTAAAGTCGGAGCATTTTTGTTTGAGACCACCTACAGCCCTAAAACACTGGGTTTCGAGCAATCGTAATAGTTTGACTTGCATATTGAGTGGCACATCGCCGATTTCATCGAAAAACACCGTGCCACCGTCAGCGACTTCAATCAGGCCTTTTTTACCTGTTGTTGCGCCGGTAAATGCGCCTTTTTCATAGCCAAATAACTCACTTTCAAATAGGTTTTCACTTAAGCCGGTACATTCTATCACTACAAAAGGCTTGTCTTTTCGCTTGCTTGAATCATGCACTGCTTGAGCCACGAGCTCTTTACCTGAGCCGGTTTCACCTTGCAGCAAAACTGCAATATTTGATTGTGCAGCCCGATTGATTTTATTCAGCATAGATTTAAATGAGTCAGATCTTCCGATCATTTTATTTTTCTGTGACTCGCTGGATGCATAAGTGATGTTGTCGAGTATTTCTAAGAAACCGACAGTCATACCAGTGTCATCTTTGATTGGCTTCATCAAAATATCACAGTAGGACTTACCATGCCCTGTAGAATGAATATGTACCGCACTAGTAGCAAGCTTGGTTTTTACGCACTGTAGCAGCGGGCATTCTTCACCATACTGATCGCAGGGTTTGGGGTTATCGTGGGAAATTTCGTGACATTTACTACTGCCAACCTTTACTTCAATGTCGTAGGTTTCCATATAAGCTTGGTTGACCGCTTGGATGACATAATCAGGGGTAATATAAATGGTCGGTTTATCGATGGCGTTGATCATTGATTTGATCACGGTTGTATTATTCATGGTCTTTCACTGCCATATTTGACAAAATAAATTTTCAATTTGCCAAAAATGACACACATCCTGGTTGATATCAATTTTATTCCTGCCAAATATTCTTAACCTACTGTAATGTATATCATTAATTATACTGCTTTAGCTGGCACAGTTATTGATACTGTTGTTTACATATTTGCAATCTTTAAGACTCTCTAATCAATCAGGACTACAACAATGGCTAAAGTAGTGGTGTTAGGTGCAGGAACAGGCGGTATGCCTGCTGCATATGAAATTAAAGAAGCGCTAGGCACAGATCACGAAGTTTTAATGGTTAATGAGCGCGAAAATTTCTGTTTTGTGCCATCTAATCCTTGGATAGCGGTAGGGTGGCGAGCGCCAGAAGCGATTACCCTTCCCATCGAAAAATACTTATCTAAAAAACATATAGGTTTCGTTTGTGCTCGGGTTGATCAAATCAACGCCAAGCAGAATCAATTGATCACCCATGACAACCAAATAATTGATTATGACTACCTAGTGATTGCAACCGGACCCAAGTTAGCCTTTGAAAACATTAAAGGGGCCGGTCCACAAGGTTTTACTCAATCGGTATGCACTTTGGACCATGCCTTGACTTGCCAAGCCGATGTGGAGAAATTAAAGAAAAATCCTGGCCCGGTAATAGTAGGGGCGTTTCAAGGGGCAAGTTGTTTTGGCCCGGCCTATGAATATGCCTTTATATTAGATAAAGCCCTACGGGATGCCAAAATTCGCCACAAGGTGCCAATGCACTATGTAACCAGTGAGCCCTATATCGGGCATCTTGGTTTAGGCGGGGTAGGCGATTCAAAATCTATGCTTGAGTCTGAATTGCGTCACCGCAATATTAAGTGGATTTGCAATGCCAATGTTGACGAAGTGCAGCAAGGTAAAATGCTAATTTCTGAACTAAATCGCAAAGGTGAGTTAGACTTATCTCATCAACTAGATTTTAGTCACGCCATGTTGATCCCACCGTTTAGTGGTGTGGATGCGGTTAAAAATGTAGAGGGCCTGTGCAATCCCAAAGGGTTCGTTATTACCGATGAACATCAGCGCTCACCTACTTTCCCAAATATTTTTTCTGGCGGCGTGTGTGTGGCTATTCCACCGGTTGAAGTGACACCAGTGCCCACCGGAACACCTAAAACCGGTTATATGATTGAGAGTATGATGACGGCCATTGCGCATAATTTGAAAGCCATCATTATTGATAATCAGCCTCCCCATTCAAAAGGTACGTGGAACGCAATTTGTTTAGCCGATATGGGCGACACAGGTGCAGCTTTTGTCGCTATTCCACAAATTCCGCCGCGCAATGTTACTTGGTTTAAACAAGGTAAATGGGTTCACTATGCCAAGGTTGCCTTTGAAAAGTACTTTTTACGCAAAATGAAAACCGGTACGAGCGAGCCTATATATGAAAAATATGTACTCAAAGCGCTAGGCATAGAGCGCTTAGAGCCCGAGGATAAAGAGTGACTACCTTCCTGAAGATAGGGTCCGCATCATTGTTAGTGATGCTCAGTTGCCAGGCAAATGCAGCGGATCCTAATCCATCTAGTCCAGATTATTCGCAACTAGAGCAGCAAGCTGCTCAGCGAATAACGGCGTTCTCTGATGCACTCAAGCTTCAACTGCAACTAGCCATAAAGCAGGGTGGATTAACCAACGCTATTGAGGTCTGTAAAAGCGTAGCCCCAAATATAAGTCAAGAGTATTCCACCGAAGGGTGGCTGCTTAAGCGCACTAGCTTGCGGGTTCGCAACCCCATTAATGCGGCAGATACTTGGGAGACCTCTGTGTTGGAGCAGTTTAATGGGAGTCATGATTCAGGTAAGGGGATAGATACTCTGCGCGCAAGTTTAGTGGATTTGCAAAGTAGTAAACCAATTTACCGTTATATGCGCGCAATCCCGATACAACCAGTGTGCCTGTCTTGTCATGGTGAAAACATTAGTGGCGAAGTAACAGAGCAGTTAGCACAGCAATATCCACAAGATCGGGCCACTGGTTTTAAATTAGGGGATATTCGCGGCGCGTTTTCATTAACCAAGGCACTGGACTGAAACCCTAACAAATTTGACAACCTCACCGTTTGTCCTTTGGGATATTAGTGAAGCAGTACAAAGAGACCAGTAGACAATAAGACCCAGCATTGGCAGTTATATTTGATTGTAAAGTCATTACAAATGTGGAAAAGACAATTATGAGCAAGATTGAGATTGTGCCATTTTTTCATCAAGTAACCAATACGGTTACCTACGTGCTGATTGATTTAGCAACCAAGCACTGCGCCATTATTGATGCGGTGTTGGATTACGATCCTGCCTCAGGCCGAACCTCGACAACCAGCGCTGATGAGGTTATTAAGTTCGTTGATGAGCATGGCTATCATTTGGAATGGATTTTGGAAACCCATGCCCATGCAGATCATGTGACCGCTGCCCATTATATTCAAAGCCAGATTGGCGGAAGTATAGGTATAGGTGAAAAAATAGCTCGGGTACAAAGTACATTTAAACAAATATTTAATTTGCCTGAAGATTTTAAAGTGGATGGAAGCCAGTTTGATAATTTGTTTTGTGACAAAGAGGTTATCACCCTAGGTCACATTGATATTCATGTGTTACACACCCCTGGTCATACACCTGCCTGCGTTTCTTATTTTGTCGAAGATGCGGTGTTTGTTGGGGACACTATGTTTATGCCTGATTATGGTACGGCTCGAGCAGATTTTCCTAACGGTAGTGCCAAAACACTTTATCAATCGATTCAGCGTATTCTAACCTTACCGGATACGACGCGCGTGTTTGTAGGGCATGACTATAAAGCCGAAAATCGCGAAAACTATGCTTGGGAAACTACAGTATTAGAACAACGGCACAATAATATTCATATTGGCAAAGGAACATCCCAAGAGGCGTTTGTTAAAATGCGTGAAAAGCGAGATGCTACCTTAGCGGTGCCCAGACTAATTTTGCCTTCAATTCAAATCAACATACGCGCTGGGCAACTTCCAGCGGTCGAATCAAATGGACATAGTTATTTGAAAATCCCACTTAATGTCATTTAAGGCCATTTAGATTGAACATATTGACGATTATTGGGGCAATTTTCATCGGTTTAAGTCTAGGCCTGCTCGGCTCGGGCGGCTCAATCATTACGGTGCCGCTACTTATATATGTAGTCGGTGAGCCGACCAAATTAGCCATAGCCGAATCGCTACTTATTGTGGGATGCATTTCTTCTTTCAGTAGCATCGGTTATATCCGCAGAAAACTGATTGATTGGCCACTGGTAGTCTTATTCGGTTTACCTAGCATGTTGGGTACTTATGTTGGCGCATGGTCTTCACAGTTTGTGTTAGGCATCATCCAGTTAATTAGTTTTGCTGCCGTGATGCTAATTGCTAGCCGTTTTATGCTCAAACCTATGGTTGGGCATGATCCCCTATCAGTTCAACCTCCTCGCACGACGCTTAGCATAATTGGATTTGGAGTGGGGGCACTGGCTGGGTTTGTGGGGGTAGGGGGGGGCTTTTTGATTGTGCCCGCTCTGCACTTGTTAGGCAAGATCCCCTTGCATCGCGCAGTGGGAACCAGTTTGGTCATCATTGTAATGCAATCGATAAGTGGCTTTATCAAATACCAAGGGGTGTTAGCTAGCAATGATATTTTTATAAATTGGTCGTTGGTAGGGGTGATGATCCTGATTGGCATCGCAGGCGCGATGGCAGGCGTACGACTGATGGATCGGTTGCCACAATTAACCTTAAAGCGCATTTTTGCTTATTTACTAATTGTATTAGGCAGCTACATGTTGGTCTCGTCACTTTATACACATTTTACCCTTTGAAGGACTTTATTTATGAAAGAAATAGCTGAAAATTTTTCCTGTTCTGGGCATTTGGATGAAGGCACGTTGCGCGAACTAAAACAAAAAGGTGTGACAACGATAATTAACGCTCGATATGATGACGAAGAGTCAGGACAAACCGACTCAGACGAGATTAAATGCTTGGTAGAATCATTGGGTATGAAGTATTTTCATATCCCGGTAAAGCCATTAAATTATTCGCAACAGGATATTGATCAGTTTCATAGCGCACTTCCAACGGGAAATGACAAAGCCCACGGCTTCTGCCGCACAGGTACTCGAGCATTGCACCTATGGGCACTAGCAAAAGCGAAAAACACAAAAGTACAAGACATAATCTCGATGTGTGCAGACCAACAGTGTGATTTATCAGCCATTAGCCAGATGATGAAAAAAATCGAAACACAATAATCGCGATAGATTAATCCAGCAGTTGTCATTGGCCAATGCTCAATGCTTAATTTTCAATGGGCAGAGGCCAGAAGCCGTATTTAACCACGGAACAGCATTCATAATGTACCAACTCTAAGGTATCAATTTTTTTGACGAGCTAGTTGCATCGCGCAATTCTTGGCTTGAATGATCAAACCCACTAATAATTATTCAATCACCGAATTAACCAATTACGAAATCAAAAGGCAGCTGTATATAAATACAGCCACCTTTTAATTTCCGTATAACAGCGGAAATCCGGATAAAGGCAGTATTTAAACAATACAAAAAAATAAAACAAGGCAATTATTTTAACCTGTACAGACAGTTGCATCTTATGCTAAAAAAGACCTACGTTAAATTAAGGATAAATTCCATGTTGGTTTTACGGATTTTATCTATCTAATAATATTGTTATGTCACTTCAGAAAGAGGAATTTTTAAATGGGATCTATTGGAATAACCCAAATATTATTAGTCTTTATTATTTGGTGTTTGCCAATTATATTAATAGTTAAATCTACCAAAACTACTGGTGGCGAAAAGTTGGCTTGGGTTTTAGCAATTGTTTTTATTTCTTGGTTAGCATGGATATTTTATTTACTTCTAGCACCTATATCTAATAGCGGTAATAGACAGAGTAGGTAAATAATGTACCGTAACATAACAAACGTATGTTGCTGACCCAAACTCGCGGCCATTGTTCGTGCCTCACAAAGTGTAGGCCACAAGTTTGTGCAGCAAATTCGGACGTTATGTTGCAAGGGAAGTGTAAGTGAAAATTTCTATATTTTTATTATCTTGTCTATTTTCGGCTAGTTCTTATGCGTGTTTTTCAGCACCGGAAGGTTTATATGAGCAACATGAATTCCAAGCTAAAATATATTTTTCATTAGCTATCGCACTTTGTGTCTTGTCAATTACTCTTCGCTTATTATCAAACTACAAAAAAGTTTGGGTTCCTCTATTATTTGTCACTACATTTACATATTGGCCAGCGTATATTTGGCACTGGGGTCATGCATATTCTGGTTCATGTGGTATGCCGGAAATAGTTCTGGCTTTCCAGATATTAGCGGGCGGCATGGCATTTTTATTGGTATATGAAGCATTTAATTTCTACAAGGTGCGTCGTAGTAATGCAACATAACAAACCAATTATTCCGACCTCAACTCGCTGCGCTCGTTTCGTCGGCATATTGGGGCGTTAGCTGCCAAAGTAACTTCTAGGAAAACTTATGTACAGAATCTTTTTTTTATCTTTGTTTTTATTGTCTTTCTCAGCCCAAGCATCTGAAGTCTCTGAGTCTAGCGTTTCTGGTAAATGGGATGTTGTGGCTGTAATAATGGGTACACTTGGTGAATTGCCTGCTGGAGAAGGCGACTATTTTTTGTTTGAAAACGGCAATTTTACATCTTCAGCGATGGGGGAAGTATCATCAGCGACATACACAGTCGAGGAGAATAAAATTGTTGTCACTCACCCTACAAAAAAGGAAGTGCTAACGATCACTGAGTTAACAAACGAGAAAATGCTGTTTACAGTGGATCTTTATGTAAATGGCAAAAAGATGACAGCTGGCAACATTAGCTTCAAATTAATAAAGTCTGTGAATGGCAGCTAACAATCCATTCAACCGGACCCAAACTCGCTGGCTTTGGCTCGTGCCTCGCAATTATAGCCAGCAAGTCTGGGCCGTTTAATAGGGGCGTTAGTGCGTCAAGCGAAGCTTGATGCATCTTGCAGGGTGTAAGTCCCTGTCAGGTAAGGTTTAGCCAGCCACCTGTATCGAGTGTTGCGCCTATGGCGGAGTCTAGGATTGGTGAAATACTTATCAGCGATGTATTCGTGACTAGATGAACAATATAGGTGAAGCGTACACAGAGAATTATATAGGCCATAGGGAATACGTGTTCCTGAAGTGCTGTTATCGCTCCGATAATAAATTAAGTTCTGACTGACGAGGCTTGTAACGCCGTCGAAGTCCATGCAAAGCAACCATTATTCAATGGATTTGAGATGGCAAGGTTGTGGCGAGTCAGCGGAGTTATTAAGCCGTGGCATGTATAAAGAGATGTATTGAGAACTTGAGAGAGCCAAAGGTGTTCCATAAGGAAAATGGTAGTGACGCTAAGCCACAAGCGAGGCCAACGATGACCCTCTGGCAGTCAGACTTGCTCATAGTAGTTTGAGGTTGGGAAAGCCAATCACGTGGCGAAGGGGCAAGCAGTTATATCAGGTATTTAGCAGATACATAGGCCGGACAAAGTAGGGCTGGATTCACTATGACAACCGCACTAAATACCATCACAATTAAATCACAGACACACCCTAATCACAGATTTCAGAACCTATATGGATTACTAGGAGATGATTTACTGTATCAAAGTTGGGGGCAACTGAATAAACGAGCGGCGCCAGGTATTGATGGTATCACTATGCCGAAATACCAGACATCGCTTGTGGAAAACGTCACACGTTTAAGTTCAGCCTTGGAAGCCAAGCGCTATCGGGCTGATGATATTAAGCGTGTCTTCATTCCCAAAAGTCATGGCAAACAACGTCCATTAGGTTTACCCACGGTGGATGACAAGCTGGTACAGCAAAGCGTGAGCCAGATACTGCAAGGTATCTGGGAAGCGAATTTCTTGCCTAACAGCTATGGTTATCGGCCAAATAAGAGTGCGCATCAAGCGGTGCATAGTTTGAGTTTGAATCTTCAGTTCAAAGGTTATGGTTATATTGTTGAGGCTGACATTAAAGGCTTCTTCGACAATATTGACCACGACTGGCTGATGGGGATGCTTAAACAACGCATTGATGATAACGCGCTCTTGAGCTTAATAGGGCAATGGTTAAAAGCACGGATACACACCCCGCAAGGAGAATATCTCAAACCAAAAAGTGGCACCCCACAAGGCGGTATCATTAGCCCTGTGTTAGCCAATATCTATCTGCACTATGCATTGGATTTATGGTTTGAGAAGAAGGTAAAACCTCAGATGAGAGGCAGAGCTATGCTTATCCGCTACGCAGATGATTTTGTGTGTGCGTTTCAGTATGCCAATGATGCCGAGCGATTTTACCGCGTGCTGCCAAAACGACTAAAGAAGTTCAAACTGGACACGGCACCAGAAAAGACGAGCCTGATAAGGTTCAGTCGATTCCATCCCAGTCGTAAGCGCCAGTTTGTGTTCTTGGGTTTTGCGTTTTACTGGGGAGTGGATGTGAAAGGTAAACCGAGATTGCGGCGGCGAACTGCAAGTAAGAAGCAGCAAACCAGTCTAAGCGAGTTTTACCATTTCATTAAAGCCAAACGCTCGCAGAAGCTAGCAATTTGGCTGCCTCAATTGAAACGCAAACTCACAGGGTTTAGAAATTACTTCGGATTACCCGACAACAGCCGCAGCGTGAGTAAGCTGTATAACTATGTACTGCATAGTTTATACAAATGGCTGAACCGACGCAGTGGCCGTCGAAGTTACAATTGGCGTGATTTTAAGAAGATGTTAGAGTATTTCCAAATACAGAAGCTACGAGTTAGCAAAAGAGTGATCGATGTTGACTGGTATTAAGGTGCGCGTGATTTACACGGGTGAATATATAACTGAAGAGCCGGATGCGGTAATTCCGCACGTCCGGATCTGTGTGGGGTCGGCTCAGTAATGGGCCGCTCTACCACGATTACGGCATTGATATGACAGGTTTACAGGTTCTATTAATCATTTCATAGTTGGTACTACTAGTATTCAGTGCTTTTAGTATCGTTAAGGCAAGAAAGCTTAAATCTTCAGCTAAGTTTTTCCTGTCAGTATTGATCATTGTTACTCCTGTGTTGGGCTCACTAATTACTATTGCGATGCTTTTCGTAGGGCATGATATGTTTTGGCAAAATCGCGCAACTAAAGACGACACATGGATAGCAAGAAACGAAATGAATGATTTATCATCAGGAGACAACGAGTAGTGCCGTATAACACATATGAGCCTCTGGTTAGTCAATAGGTATTAGTGTGCTTTTGATCTGTTTTTCAGATCAATCCAAATCTTTGGGCTAAGCCGGTTACTTCATCTGTCATTGTGACTGTTAGGATATCGCCTACAGCAAACACATATAGAGTTGTACCGGTCACCGGCTCTGTTATGCGATCTCATCGCAGCCTGCTTTTTCAAATTCCTTATTGCAAGCAGGGGCACTAGACATTCATCGGTTAACCCAGTAATAACATGGACAGGCACATGGTGGTAATTCAACCCGTCCATTTATTCTTTCACATGGCTGTCAAGGGCATCCTAACTAAGGGGATTTTCCAAAGTTAGGAGTCGTTTTGAATCTTGGTTATACCTGTTGCTGTCTAAATATTCGCAGGATTAAAACTTTACTATCTGCAATCATCTCATTGGTATTACGACGCAATTTTAATAGCAACAAATACGACAATGGCACTAGCAATAAACTGGTGAGGGTACTAAACAGCAAGCCTCCAATGATAGCTATAGCCATGGGAGAGTAGGGAGGTCCATCGCCACCAATATTGACATCACCAAAAGCTAATGGCACTAAGCCTAACACGGTTGTCAGGACGGTCATTAAAATAGGCCGAACTCGGGTTAAACAGCCTTCAATTATTGCATCATGTACTGATAATCCGTTATTAACTAGCTGATTAATGCGGTCAACCAACACAATGCCGTTATTCACGACTATACCCATCAAGATCAACATTCCAATCATGCCCATCACCGTCATAGAATTGCCCGTAAGTAAAAATGCCCAATACACACCGGTAAATGAAAATATTAGCGAAGTAAGCACTGCGGTGGGTAACAACAATGACTCAAATAGAGCGGCCATAACGATGTATATCATGCAAATTGCCAACAGCATATTGGTAACCATTATTGCTTCATCTTCGTCTTGGCGTTGAAAACTACCGTCTAAGGACCAGCTGTACCCCGTGGGTAATTGAATATTCTGCAGGATGTTTTCAATCCGCTCTCTGGCGTCATCAATGGTTATATCATTTTCCAAATTTGCACCAATAGTTAAAGAAGTTTGCCGGGAGCTACGTTGGATCTGACTTAAGCGAGGCTTAACGGTCATATCTGCTACCATATCCAATGTCACATTTTGATCCGCATTGCGGTAGATGGTCAGGTTTTTTAGTTTCTCTACTGAGTGTTGCAAAGACTGATCGTAAAGTAACTGTATAGCGACTTCGCCTTCGGCATCGTTGCGAAAGGTGCGCAAATTTGAGCCTCTTAAGGCGGTACTTAATACATTGGCAATATCGGTGCTGTTTAGACCGAAGCGAAAAGCCTTTTGCTTATCGATTCGAACCTGTAATTCGTACTTGTTTCCATCAGTGTCTGCTTTGACATCCGTCAGTCCTTCAATACTTTGTAACACCGGCAAAATCTCACTGGATATTTTAGTCAGGGTTTCAGATGATTGGCCGAACAGTGTCACTTTTACTCCGCCATCTGAGCCTTGATCCCACTGAAATGACGGTTTAGCCCGAACGAAAGTAGGGAAGTCATCCTTGATCATTTTTTTCAAGTCAGCCATCTTGATGGGTATATCCTCTTGGATGGAGATCCCTGAGACGGCATGTCCAGCGGTAAAATAACTGTAGACCTGCTTGATGTAGAAACGCTCTTTATTGCTATACAAATAGTCTTCCATCTTGCTAACGGTCTTTTCTACTTCTTTTAAATTGTAATTACCTTGAATATCGTAGTTCAGCCATACTCTGCCGTTATTGCCATTATTGTCTTCATCACTTTTCATCATACTAATGGGAATAGCGGTACTGGCTAAAATCAATATCGCACACAGCGCGGTTTTTCCTTGATTTGCCAGTGTCCAGTTAAGCAAGCTTGCGTAAGTTGATTTCAGTTTAGAAGCTTTAACATTTGGGGCTTTAGGTTTTATTTTTAGTTTAGTGGTCAACAGTGGAATTAGGGTTTGCGCTAGTATCAGTGAAGCAAATAAAGATATACAAATTGACACCGCAACATGTTCAAGAAACACGGTAAGCTCGGCTTTTACTCCAACAATATTGGGTAAAAATACGATGGCAGTGGTGGTGGTGCCTGCAATGACAGCCATACTAACTAGTGCCACCCCTTTTTTGGTCGCCTCAATGGGATCGGAAATATGCTCACGCTCTTGAAAGATGCTTTCGGTGACCACAACCGCATTATCCACCAGCATACCCACCGCCAGCATTAACCCCATCAAGGATAAAATATTAAGGGTGTAGTCCAGAAAGTACATACAGGCTAGGGTAATACAAATTGCAAAAGGGACCGACAGCACAACCACAAGAGTCGTCGCCAAGTTACGCAAAAACAGATACAACACTATGATTGATAATAAAGCACCCACTAAACCGGACATTAACAAGTCTTGCAGTGAGGTAGTTACACTATCGGCTTCGTCTTGCATGATATACACACTGATGCCACTGAATGCCGAACTATTGCGGACCTTTTCGATTTCCGCCATGACATTAGTAGACACCTCGACTAAATTGGCGCCCGATTCGCGGAAAATATTGAGTCCAATCGCATGGGTTTTGTCTAGGTGGCGTCCTTCAGTTGCACGGGGTGTTTCATACTTAACCTGCGCAATATCACTAAGGCGCACACCACGGTGAACGATTAATTCTTCGATTTCTCGTTTGCTTCTAAATTCGCCGATTGGGTTTAACGTAATTTTTTGGTTTAAATCAAAAAATTGCCCCGCTGTCATGGAAAAATTAGCGTCTCGTAGACTTTTGGTTAAGGTATTAGAGTCGATATGCAGCGCTGCGATAAGGTCTGGATCTAAGCGTATAGATATCTGCTTTTTTTGCACCCCATACAATTCAACTTTAGAAACCCCTTTGATCCGCTCTATCGGCATCTTCAAGTTTCGCTCAAGTAGATCGTAAGAGTTGGATATATCCCGTTCGCTGGAGAGTCGCAGTTGGAAAACAGGCATATCGGCTAAATTAAATTTAAATACCATCACCCGTTCAACATCGTCGGGCAGCAAGTGACGGATAGCGTCGATCTTTTCACGTGCCTCTATGCTTTTTGCTTTAATGTTGGCTTCCCAATCAAATTGAATTTGAATTTCTGCATTATCTTCATTGGAACGAGAGCGCAAACGTTTGATCCCTGACATAGTCGCCAGCGCTTCTTCAATGGGACGGGTGATCATTTTTTCAATTTCAGCTGGAGTCGAGTCTTTGTAGGGCACCTGGATGAACAACTCGGGAAAATCAATGCCGGGAAACTTTTCCAATGGCAATAGTCGACTTGCTGCTAGGCCCATCACCAAAAGCGAAAAGAACAGCATCGAAATCGTAACTGGACGCCGAATGGCAAAGGCTGCTAGGGCAGCCCCTGCGTGAGCAAACTTATCCATGGACCATCTCCTGAGTCGCTAAAGGTGCAACATGTGTCGCGCTAACGTGCTCGAACTTTTTACGGTCAAATAAGCTGTACAACACCGGAATTAAAAACAGCGTTAGCAAAGTTGCAAATAACAAACCAAATATGACGGTTACTGCCATGGGAGTGCGTATTTCAGCCCCTTCACCTAGCCCAATTGCCATCGGCAATAAACCTAAAATCGTGGTTAGGGTTGTCATTAAAATTGGGCGAAGGCGACTTTGTGCTGCTTCGATTATGGCTGCGGTTTTTTCCATTCCTTTTTGGCGAAGCTGATTAATTCGGTCAATCAACACAATAGCGTTATTGACCACTATACCGGCCAGCATAATCAAACCAATAAACACCACGACACTCACCCGAGTATCGGTAATAAAGAGCCCGTAAATGGAGCCTGCGCAGGCCATAGGTACAGTAAATAGAATAATAAAGGGATGTAGCAAGGACTCAAATTGAGATGCCATCACCAGATAAACCATAAAAACCGCTAAAGCCAGCGCCATATAAAGCGAATTGAAACTGGCATCCATCTCTTCACTTTGTCCGGCAATTTTAGCTTGTAAACTAATCGGTAATTTAGCCCCGTCGATAATTTGTTGAGCATCGATAACGGCAGCGCCTAGATCACCGTAATTGAGGTTGGCACTCACCAGTACGACCCGCTGTTGGCCAACACGTGATATTTCACTTGGACCCACTGACATGGAAATATCCGCAACGGTCGCCAATACAATTGCCGGTGATGAGCCAGGATTTACCACTATCTGCTCAATATCGGCAATAGAATCACGTTGTGCGAGCTGATTACGGACTAAAATGTCCACTTTACGGTCATCGATACTATACTTACCGGCAATTTCACCACCGACTTTAGCCGCAATTAATTTTGAAACATCTGGGGCATTGAGTCCCAACTGTGCAAGTACTGAATGGTTGAATTGGATTTTCAATTCGGGGTTACCATTTTGTAGTGAGCTTTTTACGTCGGCAAAGCGCGGATTTTCGCCTAATTCGGTGGCAAGTTTATCGCCAAAACGTTTGAGCATGGTTAAATCATAACCGGCGACTTCAATTTGCAGCGGGGTGGAGAAACTAAATAGTTCAGGCGTACCAAATTTACTTTCAACTCCCGCTTGTTTAGCCAAGTATTGGCGCATGGCACTCATCACCTTCTGTTCATCTTCCGCGCTTGAATCGGCTTGCATAACCACATTGAGCTTACCCCAGTGATCCCCGCCCTGGGCAGGAGAGGCATTCATCAAACTTCCCGTTCCCGCTAAAGAGTAGGTGCGTTCAACTTTTGCTTGAGTTTGGGTAAAGCGAGCCAGCTCAGCAATCACAATATCCGTACTATTAAGTTTTGACCCGGTAGGTAGGGTAATTTCAACATTAAATTCACCTTGGGCGAGGGGAGGGATTAACTCAAGTCCAAGTCTAGGTATTAATAACAAAGATACCGCAGAGATAGATAAAATAACGGCAGCGACAATTAATCGTGCTGATATTGCGAGGTGCAACGTCCTAAAATATAACTTAGATAAGACGTCATATAATTTGTCGAACAACCACAAGAAGGGTTTGAATAACCAACCCAGTAAGAAAGATAGTATTCTAAAAAGAGCTAATACTAGGGTGGTGATAAGCACTGGCAATAAGTAAAACACGCCTTTTACCAACCAAGCAAAAGGCATTCGCAAGTAATAACCAAGCAAGCGAAGTTTACCAGTAGGTTTGCTGCTAACAGGACGAGGACCTAAATCTAGTGGCTCTGTACTTGCGCTGTTCTTCTCACGGGCGGCCAACATTGGGATAAGGGTTAGTGCCACTACCAAAGAAGCCGCTAGGGCAAAAGTCACGGTCAAGGCTTGGTCGCTAAAAAGTTGACCGGCGATACCTTCAACAAATACCAGTGGAAAAAATACTGCCATAGTGGTCAGGGTCGATGCCACAATCGCCATGGATACTTCACCCGTGCCTTCGGAGGCTGCTTGTAGTGTATTGGAATTGATCTTTTTGTGGCGGTCGATATTTTCCAACACTACGATGCTGTTATCCACCAATAAGCCTATAGCGAGTGCAATACCACCTAAACTCATGATGTTTAGGCTAATGTCATAGCTGTACATAAGGTTAAAGGTAGCTATGATGGAAACTGGAATCGAAATCGAGATTATCAATGTAGGCCATATGTTCTGTAAGAAAAAATACAAAACAAACATGGCTAAGATACCGCCAATAATAGCAGCGGTTTTAACTTCATCTATGGCGCTGGCAATGAACAAGGATTGATCATAAACCATCTGTAATTGATATTGTTGAGGGAGCGCTTTTTGGATCTGCTCCAGTTGCTTGTTGACCGCTTGCGCCACATCTACGGTATTTGCATCCCCTTCCTTGTAAATAGCAATTTCCACACCCTCAAAACCACCGAATCGGGTTATAGCATCACGCTCTTTATAGGTGTCTACGACTTCAGCTACATCACTAAGACGAATATGTCTTCCCTCACGGGTGGCAATGTACAAGTTTCTCATATCATCCAAAGACTGAAACTGGTTTAAGGCACGGACCAAATACTCTTGAGAACCATCCTCAACACGTCCGCCGGATGCATTAATATTTTCTTCTTTTAATCTTTTGATAATATCGGCAAGAGCAATATTCAATTGGCTGGTAAGTTGTTGGTTGACCAGCACTTGGATTTCATTTTCTAAACCGCCTCCCACTTTAACTGAGGCAACCCCTTCGACTGATTCCAACTTTCGTTTGATGTCTTCTTCGGCATAGGTTCTGATGCGCTTCATGGATGCCACGTCTACATCGGTTATTGATTGGGATACAGAAGGTTTGTCTTCGTTGGGTTTAGCCGCGCCACCTAATCCGAAGCGCATAATAGGGTCAAGACTAGGATTAAATTTGAGTAACAGAGGCCGTTTGACATCCAGTGGCAGAAAAAGCACATCTAGCTTTTCTCTAACCTCAAGACTGGCCATATCCATTTCAGTGCCCCATTCGAATTCAAGCACCACATCAGATTGGCCCGCTTTTGAGGCAGACACGACTTTCCGAACTCCTTTGACTACGCCCACTGCTTCTTCAATAGGTTTGGTAACAAGTTGTTCAACTTCGCCCGGCGCCGCGCCAACATAATCAGTACGAATTGTTAGGGTAGGATAAGACAACTCTGGTAATAAGTTTAAAGACAAACGAGACAGTGAGACAAACCCAAAAAGCAATACTGCCAGGGTAAACATCCACACGGTAACCGGCCGTTTAACAGCGACATCAATAAGATTCATAATCTGTTCCCTAATTAACTGTTTACGACTTCAACAACCGCGTTGTCTTTGAGGTTTTGATGGCCGGTAATTACGACTTTCTCATTGCCCGTCAATCCCTCTAATACTTCTACAAAGTTACCTTCTTGGTAGCCTATTTTAATTGATACTTTCTTGGCGATACCGTCATCATCAACCACGAACACATTGATTTTATCGTCTATTGCAAGTAGTGCTCTGCGCGGTAGTAAGGTGGCGTTAGCATGGGTGTCATAATTAAGATCGACCTGAGTGAACATACCAGATTTCAGGGCATTATCCGCATTTGGTACCCGCAATGTTACTTTGAAAGTGCCCGTTTTAGAATCGATCACTGGGCTGATCCGCTCCACAAAAGCGACGATTTTGGTATTGCCCAGTGCACTTATGGTTAGTGTAGCGTGTTGATTCTTATGAACCCGTGAAAGTTCTTTTTCAGGTAAGTGGACTATGCCGTAAAGGTCTTTCTGTTGAACTATATGAAACATACGTTCACGTTGGAATGATTCCGTAAGGTTGCCGACTTTGGCATTGCGCTCAGCAATGAAACCACTAATCGGGGCGACTATGGTGGCTTCTTTTAGATCCAATTTTGCAAGGGCTAAGGTGGCTTTGGCCGATTCATACTGAGCGGTTAACTTATCGTAGGTATCATCACTGACCAGCTTTTGGCTATACACCTTATTGATCTTAGCCAGTTCCTTTTCTACCCCTTGTAAGTCAGCTGTGGCACGGGTGAGGTTCAATTGATAGCGCTCGGGTTCTAGTTGCGCCAGCACTTGGCCCTTTTCAACATAATCACCTTCTTCGACCATAATATGGTCGATAATGCCAGATGCACGGGCAACCACAAAGGCTTCTTCTTTGGCCTCTAAAACGGCGGTAGTCGAATAGTTTGAAGAGATATCGCCACGGCCAAGCTGTTCTATTTCTACGGGAATCGGGATGACCTTTACCTCCGCTTGTTGATCATCTTTAGTCGCTTCTGCTTGTCCACAGCCAGTTAGTGGCAATACGAGACAGAGGGCACCTGCGAAGGCCAGTGACTTTAAACTTAAAAAATGAATGGTATTGGTTGTTCCCGTTGCGATGGCGTCCATGATATATCCCCGATAAGTATTAGTTTTTTACTAACTTGTGCATGCATTGTGCCAGAGGTAAAAAACTATAAAAATCAATGTTTTGTAAATATTTGTAATCAGGGATAGTGAATTTTGTATTTCATATGTAGTGAAAATAACTAAATGTTAGCGGTTTTTAAAAACACTTAATGAATCAATAGTTAAATTAATAACCCTTTTTGATGACTCACTCGTTAGTAAGGAAAAATAATACAAAAAGGTAATCATAATGTGTAACCCCTTATCTATATATTCACCGCAAAAATCAACCCTGATGGACACTACAGACAGATGGCAAGCCGCTGCGTTAGCTGCAATCTTTAGTTTTGCATTAGGGGGCTGTTCCTCACCGGCTAGTCAGACAAGCAGCGAACAGGCACACACCAAACAAGCCATAGAGGCAGATCAAATCCAAGCCGGCGGTTCTCGTATGCAGGCACAACCTGTAATGCATGATAAGGCTAAAATGAATCATCGACTCGCAGTCGAATTTATGCCTTTAAATGCAGCAATGGCTGACTATTCAGTAGGGCAGCAAAGACCGAATCTAGAGAATTATCAACACTATGCTCAGAACAAAGTCCAAAAGGTTGCCGAGCAGCCCGTATCGACTTTTTCCATAGATGTCGACTCGGGAAGTTATAGCAACGCCCGTCGCATGATCAATCAAGGCTATATGCCGCCAAGTGATGCGATACGTGTTGAGGAGTTTATAAATTACTTTGACTATCACTATCCAATGGATCAAGACCCTGAGAAGCCATTTACTGTCGCTACCTATCTAACGGTGTCGCCTTGGAATCCAGGTAGGTTACTTATGCGGATTGGATTGCAAGCTAAACAGCCTGCAGAAAACCAAATGGCTAGAGCAGACAAGAATCTGGTGTTTTTATTGGATGTGTCTGGTTCAATGAATTCAGCAAACAAATTGCCATTGGTTAAAAAAGCCCTAACACTGCTTACCGGCCAACTGCTTAGTACTGACCGTGTTGCGATAGTGGTTTATGCAGGGGCATCTGGGGTGGTACTTGAGCCAACGGCAGGCAACGATAAAGTCAAGATTGAACAAGCTTTAGCCAAACTCTCGGCTGGTGGGTCAACCAATGGCGGACAAGGCATTGAATTGGCTTATGACTTAGCCGCTCAGTCATTTAAAAAAGATGGGGTTAATCGGGTGATTTTAGCCACTGATGGCGATTTTAATGTGGGTAGGGTTGATCATCAACAATTGATAGATTTGATTGAACGTAAGCGGGAGCAGGGCATAGCCCTGACTACTTTGGGATTCGGCCAAGGTAATTATAATGATCACCTGATGGAACAGTTAGCGAACAAAGGCAATGGTAATTATGCTTACATTGATACTTTAAATGAAGCGCGTAAAGTATTAGTCGATGAATTAGATGCGACACTCCATTCCGTTGCCAGGGATGTTAAAATTCAAGTTGAGTTCAACCCTGCCAATGTCAGTGAATATCGCTTAATTGGTTATGAAAATCGCGTCCTGCAGCAAGAGGATTTCAATAATGATAAAGTTGATGCTGGAGAGATAGGTGCTGGCCACCAAGTGACTGCTTTTTATGAGTTGGTGCTAGCAGATGGGGATAAATATCATGATCCATTACGCTATCAAAATGCACAGACTGGGGCGAATGAGAGTGGATTACTCAATGAGTTAGCCCTGGTTAAATTGCGTTATAAACCCCTTGATAACGAATCCAGTGTGCTACTTCAATATCCCATAGAGAAAAATTCTAGCGTGGCATATGAACAGCAATCAGTGGATTTTAAATTTGCTACTGCTGTAATAGGGTTTGCGCAGCAACTTAAAAATAGTCATTACAATGAGAACATGAACTACCAGCAGATTTTAGAGCTTGCCATCAATAACAAAGGACAAGATGAATTTGGTTATCGAGCTGAATTTATTGGTTTAATCCGTATGGTTATGTTGCTGCAACACAACTAACTTGGACGGCAAGCTAAAGCAAAAACCTAGTTGCCAATTGAATTTAATTACCGGAAAATAGACCCATAGGTGCTTATCACAGCTCAATTTATCTGCCCATAAAACCATGGGCTGTTAAACCCAAGGCATATTTTCGTTAGAAAGAAGTAAACAGGATTTAAGGTGAACGATGTGAGCGATGAAGTGTTGCTACAACGGTACCTGCAGGGAGACTTGACAAGTTTTACGTTGTTGTACGATAAGCATAAGGGGGGCGTGTATCGCTATCTTTTGCGCCAAACAAAGGATCGCCAATTGGCAGAAGATCTCTTTCAAGACAGTTGGGGAAATGTGATCCAGCACGCTTCGTCATTTCAACCTTCCGCCAAGTTTTCAACTTGGCTGTATACCATCGCCAGACATAAATTGATTGATCATGTTCGACATGACAAGATTGTTGAAGCGGTTATCGATACCAATCAGAGCAATATTGATGATGATTTGCAAGGGGCAACAAGCCAACAAAATCAACTAGAAAAGCAGATTTCTCAGCAGCGACAACAAAATGCCTTACAAAGGTGTATAAGGGGGCTACCCGTATTATTACTCGATGTATTTTTGTTGAAAGAAGAAGGGGGCATGACACAAGTGCAAATTGCAGAAATTGTGAATGCTAACCATGAAGCAACCAAAAGTCGGGCTAGGAATGCCTATCGCCAGTTGCGAAAATGTTTGAGCGTTAAATTAAACCATCGATATATAGTGAATGACAGTGGTGAGTGATCAAAACAGTACGTCAAACCATCAACCTGAAACTTTGACTGATGCCAAACTCAGTCAATTGTATCAAACCATGCCAAAAGCCACACCAACAACTGAATTGGATAACAAAATAACTGCAATGGCAGCGTCTCATTTGTCTACTGTACGTAAACCAACTAAGGGCGTTATATCCACTTGGCGAAGACTGCAATGGCCAACCTCCATTGCGGCATCGGTAATCTTCATTAGTTTTATGGTTTATATTCAATATGATCGCTTCGAACCGAGTTTATCTGCGCCCAATGGTGTTGCAGTTGATCCCTATGCCATAGCGGATGAAGCCACACTAAATGAACAACGTGCGGCTGAAAAGGCACTGTTAGCCACACGGCAAAAGTCCTCTCAACAGCGTCAAAGTGCTCCGCAATCTTTTGTTCAAGCAGATATGAATATTTCAGCTGAGATGGAAACTCAAAAACCTGAGTTATCACAATATGCCGAAAAAGAAGCTCTCACTCTTGCGGCGAAAGCCTTGGATGATATTAATGTTGAGCCCTTGAGCTTGGATATGCAAGCAGACATTAACATTGATATCGGCTTAGGTGCAACCGACGCGAATCGCCTCACATCTGCACGGCGAGAGGGAAAAACCAGTGAGTATCTAGGAGACATCGAAGCTCTTAACGTTACCGGGAGTAGGGTCGCCTCAAAGAGTGATCTAAGCATGGAGGTAAATACCGATTACTTAGATAATTTGCTTGGGCAATATTCGTCGTTGTCTGCTACTACTGAAGATAAAACCGGCCTGTCGGAGTCGGCAACACAACTTATTAGCATTCAACTATCGATTTATGACTATTTAACTTTGCTAAGAACAGCGATGCCGAAATGGATCATTGATGAAAAGTATCTGCAGGTGCTGACTCAACAACAGCGCGATAAGTTACTCTTAGAAAAAAGTGAGCAATAATATGCAAGCAAGGTGTGGGTGGCAGCTTTGAATTTACCTCCATTGGATCCTATCCAGGATGTTCATTTTACGCCTAAACCTGTGGTAGAGCTTTCTTCGCTCAAATTTGCGTATTCCGCAGATAAGCAAAACTCAGGCCGCACACATCCGCTGATTGATGTCGACGGTTGGTGTTTATACAAGGGCCAGAAAGTATTTTTACAAGGCAATTCCGGAACGGGGAAAAGTACATTGCTACAACTGATTTGTGGTGTACTCCAGCCCCAATCAGGTGAGGTTAGAATTAATGAACAGGCATTTTCAACCCTATCCAGCAGTAAACGAGACCGGTTTAGAGCCTTGCACATAGGTATGGTCTTTCAGCAATTTAATCTGGTTCCTTATTTGACGGTTTTGGAAAATGTCAAACTTGCCAATTATTTCGCAAACAATGAACAGGGCGATGTGGATCAACGCGCTGCCATTTTATTCGAAGGGCTGCAACTGTCCCAGTCACTGTTTAATCAACGGGCTGATCAACTAAGCGTTGGCCAACAGCAACGGGTTGCCATCGCTCGGGCTATGATTAACGCACCTCAGTTATTGATTACTGACGAGCCTACGTCTGCGTTAGACAGCAGTGCCACAGATGGATTTATCGACACCCTAGTAGACTTATGTGAGGCGAATCAATCAGCGCTGTTGTTTGTCAGTCATGATCAGCGCTTAGAAAAACACTTTGATCAGACTATTCACATAAGCGAATTCACTGCTGCCAATCAGCTTAGGACTAAGTAGTATGCTGCTGACGATTGCGACTAAAAGCTTACAAGATCGTAAGGCTACGGTGTTATTAACATTATTCTCCATTGTGTTAAGCGTATTTTTGTTTATCAGCGTTGAACATATTCGAAGTCAGACAAAGAATAGCTTTAATCGCACGGTTTCCGGTGTTGATTTAATTGTTGGAGCCCGCACCAGTTCAATAAGTTTATTACTTAACTCAGTATTTCGGATTGGTTATGCCACTAACTCCGTAAGTTGGCAAAGTTTCCAACATTTCACTGAGCATCCACAAGTGAAATGGGCCATTCCTCTGGCATTGGGAGATTCTCACCAAGGTTATCCGGTTTTAGGTACTAACCATGATTATTTTAGTCACTATCAATATGGCGATAAACAACCATTGGTGCTCCAGCAAGGCGCAGTATTTGAAAAAGCACAACAACTTGTATTAGGTGCTGATGTTGCCGAAGAATTAAACTATCACATTGGCGATGAATTGGTATTGTCCCATGGCGTAGCTAAAATTAGTTTTAGTCAACATAAGCAACATCCCTTTACAGTGGTTGGGATTTTACAAGCTACGGGCACACCAATTGATAAAACCTTACACATAAACATCACTGACATTGACGGTCTGCATCAAGTCACGCCATCCCTTGCTGGTGGGCGCCGCACGGCTGGGATGGATAATCACGGCCAGCTTGATACTAGCCCTGAAATTAATACTCATGAGCATGCTGAGAAACAGACGCCCCCTAGCCAAATAAGCGCCTTTTTATTAGGACTGCAATCTAGAATTGCAGTATTGACAGTCCAACGTGAAATCAATCAGTTTAAACAACAAGCATTGAGCGCAGTACTACCGGGTGTGGCATTGACTGAACTTTGGAGCATAGTGGGAGGTGTGGAAAAAGTACTGGGTGTTATCAGTGTGCTGGTGCTTTGCTCATCTATGCTCGGTTTATGTGCTATTTTACTGGCCAGCCTCAAAGCCCGCGAACCTGAATTAAAAGTTCTGCGAATTGTCGGAGCAACTCCTATTACGTTGTGTCTTTTATTACAACTTGAAGCACTATTGATAACCTGTCTAGCGGTGGCAATTGGAATGTTGTTGACGTGGTTAAGTTTTACTGTTGCTAGCCCTTTGCTCAGTGAGCATTATGGGCTCTTTATTGATAGTAATATCTTCACTGTGCAAAGTCTGTGGTTTTGTCTGATGATCATTTTAGCGGGTATGCTGGTAAGTGTTGTGCCCGCACTAACAATTTATCGTAATCAACACCGCTAAGCTTATTTTGTAGCAGTGCTGTTAGAACGCGATTACTTTGTTGGCACTAGTATGCATGACTATTTGGGTTTTGAGCGTCGCATATTTTCGAACAAAGACGGCTCCCAGGGGCGCATGGCCATTAATAGTCCTATATGTTGACGCTTTTCTAATGTTAGGGAAGCATCCTCTTGATTTAGATTCGCCGCATCTTTGGTCAGTTGATTGAGTTTGCGTTGAATAATTTCAATCGAAGATTGGGAATAACGTCCACGAATATACATGCGGAAATTCCATTTCTCGTCTTTTTTAGGTGCCATAAATTTCACCATCACCTCTTGCTCCATGAACTTTTCTAACGGTCCGCCTGGGATCCACCGAAAATCCTGAGCAATTAATGATTTGTAATGATTATTAGGCAGCAGATTTATAATTTTAAGTTTGTCGAGTTTGGCTAAAAGACGGGTACACTCAAATTGATCAATTTGATATTGACTGATGATTTCCTCAAATGTCCAGCCATCTCTAACACACACCGCGACCAATAAAAGTTTGGGATCACTAAGCAGATGATTTTCTTGTTCAACCGTTAACTGACTCAATCGTTCTGCTTGCTGCTGAACAATATAAAATAAGTCAGACAGATTCATTTGTAACATGGTGCAGATATCTTCCAAACGCTCTAAGGTAAAACTGTTGGTAGAGAAAATACGCTTAATATTGGCTTCACTCATATTTAAATGGGTCGCGATATCTCGATAAGTAAGTTGATGCTGCTTTAACAGCTTCTTTAAGGTTTGACTGATTTTAGTGATCTGACTCATAATTCACCAAGGTATATTATTAATAAACTAATCGTTGATATCTACTATACATAAATTATTTATGTTTACATATTTTATACTCGAATATATTGTCTATCTCGTTCACAACAATTAAAGGAAGAACAATGAGATCATCAACGGTTGTACTTATCAGTTTGTTATCAGTTTTCGCGATTAACGCCAATGCACAAGATTCAGGCCAGCATAGTGGCCAAGCAAGTAAACATTCTGCTTTAGCAGCGTCTGAAGGTCTTGCTTCTACAGCTGTCGTTGCAAGCGCAGCTGTAGCTGTCCCTGTCATTGTGGTGGCCGGCACCAGTGCCGTAGCAGGAAGCGCAGTGGTTGCTGCCGGGGACTCGCTTGATAAGAGTATCAAAGCATCCCACGCGCATGAACATCAGTCGCAGACTACTTTAGTTATTACCGAGCGGACGATCACCGCGGATCCGGCGCCAAATCAAGTAATCAAGCAGCCTGAAAAGTAAATCAGGCTGTGTTGATAACCTTGAGATTATTAATTTTATAAAGGAAATAGGGATATGCATTTACGTCATGTGCTTTTAATTTTTTTGTTAGTCGTACCTAGTGCTTGGGCGGGCAGTCAAAGCCAAGCCGAAGCACTGCATGAGCCTGAAAAAATCATCAAATTTGCCAAAGATGTGGAAAAGTATGCGGCCAGTAAAGGGGCGAGGGCGTTTATCATTGCTAGGGTAGGTCGTCCTGAAAAGGATCTACCTAAGGGGATCAAGTTTACCCATACTGCCTTGGCGATATACTCGAATATTGAGCTGACCAATGGCGAAGTATTGCAAGGATATGCCATCCACAATTTATACCAATTGAACGGGCAAGCCGATAAAAGCGAATTAGTTGTGGATTATCCCATTGATTTCTTTTGGGGGGCGCAAGAATTAACTGCCGGGGTACTGATTCCATCAATTGAACTCCAACAGAAACTGATAGAGCTGATTGCCTCAGGGAATGACAAGCTATTGCATAATAATAACTACTCGGTTATCGCCAACCCCTTCAATAATCAATTTCAAAACTGTACTGAATATACTTTAGATTTGATTAATGCGGCAATCTATCAAACTCTTGATATGGAGCAATTAAAGGTCAATGCCCAAGCACATTTTAAGCCGCAAAAATTGAGCACCAGCAGATTTAAATTGATGTTTGGCTCTATGTTAATGGATGACGTCACCACCAAAGATCATAAAGGTAAAGTGTATACCGCAACGTTTTCTAGTTTAGGTAGATATTTGCAGTCGAATCAATTGAGCGATGATTTTGTCACCTTTCAAGCCAACGGTGAGGTTACGGCTCTTTAAAGACTGAGTAGTAACCTTAGGACAGATTACAGATCTAAAGTTTTCACCTATAAAAATTGCTGTTAAGCTGTATTTTTCAGTTACTTATTCACTAAGAGTGAGATGAATAATGTCGATTAAAACAAAATCAAACTTTAAACATAATACTATTCAAGCCCCAACAAAATCCTATACATGGGCCTCTATTGCAGCACTTTTCATTGGGGTTTCAGCTTATGCTTTGGGACTGATTAATGCGCAAATGGAATTGAATGAGAAAGGGTACTATCTGATAACCATCCTATATGGCTTATTTTCCATGGTCTCTTTGCAGAAAACTATTCGTGATAAAGCAGAAGGTATGAGTACCTCAAACATTTACACGATTTTATCATGGGCGTCATCTGGCCTTGCCATTGGGTTATTAGTAATCGGTTTAATCAATGCAGATTTGTTACTTAGCGAGAAGGGGTTTTATGCCATGGCGTATACCTTAAGTTTGTTCGCGGCGGTAACGGTACAAAAAAATGTGAGAGACAAGCAGGCCCTTGCAGTTCATCAAAAGCCGCTGATGGAGCCAGAATCACAATCTATTGACGAAGTGCCTATTAGGTAATGACTTGACGTTTAATAATCAAACCCTCAATTGTATTCTAACCGAAAGAATTGCCGTTCAAGCTCTCAAAAGGTATTTTGAGAGCTTGAACGGCGGCTAAGCGCCTATTTTGAGGTTGTATGCCATTAGCTTAATGACTGTCTCTACTTCTTGTGTAGTAGACGAAAACTCTTAACATCAGGGACAACAATTCCGGTACATATAATCGAGCCGAGCCCTAGGTATTATTTAGTCCCATTGTTTTAATCCGTAATCTTGATTATTAATATTATTAAGACACCCATTCCTAGACTGTTAATATTATTAAGACACCCATTCCTAGACTGTTAAAGTTTCAATCTTCGACTAGGCTTTAAGGACGTTAATCAACCATGGATGGATGATGTATGCCTCAAGCTCGAAAAAATCAAATCAGCTTAATCGATACCCCTTATTATCATTGTGTTTCCCGCTGTGTACGGCGTTCTTTTTTGTGTGGCGAAGATAAATACACGGGACAAAGTTACGAGCATCGCCGGGACTGGGTAGAATCTCGTTTGTTATTTTTAGGTTCGGTATTTGCCATTGATATCGCGGCCTATGCGGTGATGAGTAATCATACCCATGTGGTGCTGTGTGTGGATAAAGACCTTGCGGGCAGTTGGCCTGACAAAGAGGTCCTTAGCCGTTGGCATCGATTACACAAGGGCACGTTACTCACACAAAAGTATTTACGGGGTGATGCGCTTAGTACTTGCGAGCAACTGACAGTGGATGAAACCGTTGAGGTTGTCCGTCATCGCTTATACGACATCAGTTGGTTTATGCGTGAATTAAATGAACACATTGCTCGTGAAGCCAATGCAGAAGATGGCTGCACGGGCAGGTTTTGGGAAGGAAGATTCAAAAGCCAGGCCTTGCTAGATGAAAGCGCGGTGCTAGCCTGTATGGCCTATGTGGATTTAAACCCAATTCGCTCCAAAATGGAAAGTACGCCAGAAACCTCCAAGCATACTAGTGTGTTTCAACGTATTCACGCCCTCAAAGAAGGCAAACAACCTGCTTCTCTGATGTGTTTTGTAGGTAATTATCGACAAAACATGCCCAAAGGTATCGCCTTCAGCTTGATTGATTATTGTGTACTAGTTGATAGCACTGGCAGAAGTCTTCGAGACGACAAAGCCGGATATATTGACCATAGCCAGAGCGATATTCTTCAACGACTAAACATCAATACAGAGCAATGGCTGGCACTCACCACTGAATTCGAAAAGCACTTTGCCACCGCGGTGGGCAGTGAGCATATGCTTCAGCAGTTCAAGCGTCACACAAAACATCAACGCATAAGAGGCATGGGTAAGGCAAAAATATTGTTCAAACACGCATAACAACATCAAATCATCAAGTCTCTGCATGCCACAATAAGCGGGTAATTTCGGCTGCTTAGGATTTGGTAAATCGACCGACTTATCAAATGAATAACCGATATCGTATTCAAAATCTGCAGTTAGGCATTATTTTACCTACCCAGAATAAGGCATTTAGCATTTCAGTATTACCAAAAAAATCAATATTCGAAAACTTAATAAAGATGGCTGTCTACTTTATTAACCGATAAAGATGGCTGTCTACTTTATAATAATAAAAATGGGTGTCTACTTTATAATAGCAGTTAGGCATTATTTTACCTACCCAGAACTAAGGCATTTAGCATTTCAGTATTACCAAAAAAATCAATATTCGAAAACTTAATAAAAATGGGTGTCTACTTTATACTGTTCAAGCGTCACACAAAACATCAACGCATAAGAGGCATGGGTAAGGCAAAAATATTGTTCAAACACGCATAACAACATCAAATCATCAAGTCTCTGCATGCCACAATAAGCGGGTAATTTCGGCTGCTTAGGATTTGGTAAATCGACCGACTTATCAAATGAATAACCGATATCGTATTCAAAATCTGCAGTTAGGCATTATTTTACCTACCCAGAACTAAGGCATTTAGCATTTCAGTATTACCAAAAAAATCAATATTCGAAAACTTAATAAAAATGGGTGTCTACTTTATACTTTATATATAATTTATAGTAACTAAACCGACAATTTCTCTTGAAAATGACATTTTGTAACACACCACATCTCAAATCATTAATCTGTTGCTGGTTAATCAAAGGCTATTTTTTGACTGATGATAGTTGCGTCACTGGTACCAGATGTCGAGGGCATTAAATGTTCCTCTCGTGGCTTGAATCCGGGCCATTGTTGCGGCAAGTCATAACTTGTCTCAATCAGGTTAAAAATCGGCTGTGCTGCCGATTGGTTTGCACCCATTGCATCAGTGTAATCAAAGGTTACGCTAATCGACTGTTTATGAATGCTATTCAGCTGGAAAACAAATTTTCGGGCGATAGGATTAGTGGCAACATAGTCTTGCTCATTTATGCTCATATTGCGTAATTTAATCGGACTATCGGCCATCAGTTTAATGTTATGCAGTTGTCTGTTTGGCTCGATGGTGATGCTGAGCCTTTTTATCCCATTTTCTAAGCTTGTGCGTTTGACCATGTAACCAGACCCTTGCAACGGCAATGCGGCCACTTCGGTGGTAAAATATGCTTGGCGTCGACGACTAATCGGAAACACATCCTTATTAAGCAGGTTAACCCTGTTTTGTTCATTAAAAAATTGTTCAGTGAAGCTGTCCAATTGCCTATTGTAGGAAAACAGATAGGCTTGCTGCTTATCAGCATCATACAGATAATTTACGCTACTGGGCTTCTTACGCTCTGCACTATAATCTGCGTGCAGGCTAATTCCCACGAAGCTAATGATGGCACCGGCTAACATAAACAGTTGAATACTGCGGATCCCTTTTAACACAAAAAATAACGGTATTAAGGTCACAAACACTAATACGCTGATGATGGTGGCAATTGCCAAGTTAGACAAACCTAAACCTATTACAAAAACGGGTATTTGTGGGGTAATAATGACTAAGCCAGGTAGACTAAATAAGGTGATCATAATAGCGTTGCGATTGGCACTCTCATTGTCTCGCAGTAGGCTACTAAATATCGCTAAAGGTGCGATAGCCATAATGATAAAAAAACCCGCACCGGTTAAAAATATGCTGAGCAATAGATTTATCACTATCCAAACACTAATGATGGATACGTACCATTGAGCGCTGGTTATCCCATCAAATCTGTTGATCAGCCAGCTGTATATCAATGCCGTGGCCGTTATCGTCAGCAATATTCCGCAGGCGATTATATAATGTCCGGTATAAGGGAATCCTTGGGTGATATCTTGAAATTGTGGATAGAGAAGTAAAAGCCCTTGCCAGCCAAATAAACCAATTAATGTGGCCACTCCGATACTCAAAAACAATGGTAAATAGCCGGTCAATATCCTATTAACCGTCAACTTACCCATTTTAATGCCATTGATGCACATCATCACAAAAACCAATGTGACAAGCAGTGCCATAGGTAATACCCATGAGAACGGATAGTCGTAAAGCGCTAAACTACCGAAATTAAAATATACATTGTCATCATCGCTGTCCAATTGACTCAAATCAGCGTTGGCAAAGTAGGGGAGTAGCGCGGTGATATAGTCTATCTGATGATTTAGGGTGTTTTTATCTAACCGTGCTGCACTGTCTTGTGCCGTATGATAGTCAAAGTGGTCATCGATAAAGGCGAAATTAAAGCCTTTAATATTACCTTGCTCTCTTAATACAGTTAAATCGGTGTCATTGGGTAGCATCTTATAGATACTGTACATCAAGGAATTGGCATTAGGGTGAGTGATACCAGCCGCAGCGTAGGCTTGAATTAACTGTCGGTTGCCACCGTTCGTTTCTAACAATGTGTAGCTAGGCCCACCGCTGCCACGGGCTTCAAAGTTGAGTGCCAAAGTAATGTTTTTTGCCCAAGGATGGGATTTCACAAAAGCTTCTGCACCCAGCAGTCCAATCTCCTCGGCATCGGTAATGACAATATAAATATCATTTTGCTGATCTAACTTGCTAGCCAAAAACGTCCTTACACCTTCGAGTATCACTGCTACACCGCTACCAGCATCACTTGCACCTAAAGAGGATGCTAGCGATGAATCATAGTGTGAGATTAGGGCTAGGGCGTGTTCAGAATTGCTGTTCGGCTGAGCAGGTATCCGAGCGACAATATTCAATACTTGTGCTGCGACGGGGTAATTTGAGTTGATGGATAAGGCGGATTGAATCTGTACGTCTAGTCCTAACTTGGTCAACTGTTCGACTATATATTGACGTACTTGTTCATGTTGTGCCGAGCCACTGTAATGGGGATGTTGAGCAGTCGTCTGGATGTGACGCTGGGCATTGTCGCTGGAAAATTGACTACCACCGATATTAAAGCTGGCATCCTGACTAGGAATTTGACTTTGCCATGATAAGAGTAAAGTGGCAATAATAATCAGGGTAAGGATGAGACTAATGATGCTCGAAGCACGTTGGGTGGTTGAGGTCACGGTATTTCCATTACTTTTTTATTCCAGCTTAGCGTAAAATAAAAAACTTACAATACGGTCTAAGTTTTGACTTTCACCTGTGGTTGGACGATACACCCTAGGATTTGCTTTATTTAGCTTTAATCCTTGAAATTACGGGGTGCATCGCTATAATACGCGCTCTTTTGACTCGGCTGAATTAGTGATCGGCGAGTCTTCATTCAATTTGGAGAAATATATGTCACTAACTACTCAAGAAACGGCTCAAATCCTTGCTGATTTTGGCGTGAAAGAAGGCGATACAGGTTCACCTGAAGTACAAGTTGCTTTGTTAACCAACAACATCAACAAGTTACAAGGTCACTTCGCTGATCATAAGAAAGATCACCACTCACGTCGTGGTTTGTTACGCATGGTAAGTCAACGTCGTAAATTACTTGATTACCTTAAAGGTAAAAACCTTGAGCGTTACCAAGATTTGATCAAACGTTTAGGTCTACGTCGTTAATTCGATTTAAGATTTGACGAAAGGCGCTGTTTACAGCGCCTTTTTTGTATTTTTTTTGATAAGTTTGCCATTGTACGCAGAAGAATAGGGGATCTGCAACAGGTGGTGCTTTAACGCTTGATACGACAGTGCTTTATATCTTTCCAAGGTGTCAACCATCTGGGCAGCTTACACAAGAACACAAGGCTAGACATTCATTTGCTAATTTAATGGCCTTATTACAAGGTTTTAGCGGCCTGTGCGTTGTTATTGGCTAAAAAATCTTCACGTTCTTGCTCAGATAGAACCCCGACAAAGGGGGATTGACGACGTAATCTGTTCATTTCATCGCTATCCTCACACAACTGAGCAACTAATGCTGGCATGTCATTTTGTAAGTCTATAATGGCACTCCAGTTTAAATAATTGCCACGGTAAATTAGGCCAACTTTAAAACGCTCTTCAAGTTTAGTTTCGACCTGCGTAATTAGCTCTGGTCGTGCCTGTATTTTACTTGCAATTAGCTTGTGTATAGCCAATAGGTTGGCATCGACTAAATGGGCTGTGTGACGCATCAGCTGCGCTCTATCAATGATTCAAGCATGCCTTCCAATCCATTGACTTTGACTTCGTAGATTAGCGCCAGTTGTTCGCCCAACTTACCCGCTGGGAATCCTTGCTGGTGAAACCATACAAGATAGGGCTCCGGCAGGTGCAGCAATTTTCGGCCAGCGTATTTTCCAAATGGCATAACTTGATTTATAGCGAGTTTCAGTTGTTGGGAATCCATCATGGTGTTTTATTCTGCTGTGTGTTCCATAGGGTAGTGTAGGCGCCTTGCATATCTAAAAGTTGAGAATGAGTGCCTTGTTCGATGATTTGCCCCTGATCCATTACCACAATTCTATCGGCATCGACTATGGTAGATAGGCGATGGGCAATCACTAAACTAGTGTGACCTTGCGATATTTCCTTGATCGCGTCCAAAATAGACTTTTCTGACTGGCTATCGAGTGATGATGTTGCTTCGTCGAAGATTAAAATCGGTGGACGTTTTAAAATGGTCCGAGCAATCGCGACACGCTGCTTTTCACCACCGGATAGTTTTAATCCCCGCTCACCCACTTGTGTTTTATCACCATCGGGCAAACTGTTGACAAACCCACGAAGATGGGCGAGATCGATAGCTTTTTGGACGTCGTCATCACTGGCATCCGGTCGGCCATAGCGGACATTTTCAAAAATACTATCATTAAACAGCACTGTATCTTGAGGCACTATACCTATGGCTTCACGCAAGGATTGCTGGGGAACTTGGCTGATATCCTGCCCATCTATACAGATTTTGCCTGCGCTGACATCGTAAAAGCGAAATAGCAATTTCATAAGGGTAGACTTACCCGCACCGCTTTCACCCACGACAGCCACTTTTTCTCCAGGGGCTATCTCAAAGGATATGTTTTTTAAAATAGGTCGGTCAGGTCGATAGTGAAATGCCACTTGTGAAAAGATGATTTTTCCGCTGCTTACAATTAACGGCTTGGCATCTTTTACATCGGAAATCTGGGGCTGCTGATCAAGTAGAGTGAATAGGTTTTCAATGTTGGCCAAGGAGCCACGAATTTCGCGATATACAAAACCAAGAAAGTTCAGGGGCATAAATATTTGCATGGTGAAGGCATTGATCAAGACAAAGTCACCTATGGTCATTTTGCCTTCAACTACGCCAAATGCCGCCATGGCCATCATGGAAGTCATGGCTGCTGCGATGATGAAGGCTTGTCCGCCGTTTAAGGCAAATAATGACAGACGATTTTTACGTCTAGCGCTTTCCCACCCAGCTAAGTCTGTATCATAGCGACTCGCTTCGTATTTTTCATTATTGAAGTATTTCACGGTTTCATAATTCAATAGGCTATCAATCGCCCGGGAATTGGTGCTGGAATCAGCCAAATTAACTTCACGAACATACTTGGTTCGCCAATCAGTTGCTTTGACTGAGAAGGTGATATAAACAATCACCGCAGTTAAAATAATAAGGGCAAAACTAAGGCCGTAGTTATAAAATAGTAGACCCACGACCATAACAATTTCAATCAGGGTAGGGCCGATGTTGAACACCATAAAACGCATCAAAAAGCTGATGCCGCTGGTACCGCGTTCAATATCTCTGGATAATCCGCCGGTTTGACGATTGAGATGAAAGTTGAGGTCCAATTGATGCAGATGCTCAAACACCCTCAGTCCCACTCTGCGCATCGCACGTTCGGTTACTCTGCCAAACAAGGTGTCTCTAATTTCTCCCATCAATACATTAATTAAACGCAGCACTCCGTAAGCAATAATCAACGCTATAGGTACGACTAACAATTGACTACCCGGTGAGGAGATATTTAACGTATCGACGGTGTGTTTGAGCACAAAGGGTAACCATACACTGGCTACTTTAGCTGCTACTAGGCACAACAAGGCAAAAAATACACGTTGCTTAAACTCCATTAAAAATGGAAGAAGCTGTCTAAATACGCTCCAATTTAATGGTCTATTTGGATCTACTGGGATTCGACTTGAACGCATACTACTTGCTGGGGAAATGAGTGTCGGGCTAGTTTATCAGGAAAAAGCGGGTTGATCTGCCATAATTCTTAGGCATCTCCGGTTTGTTGGAGTAGTTCTCTGACCTTATGATAGCGCTCTAGTTGTTCGTCATTGAGTTGGCTGTTTTCGACCACGCGAATGCAATTATCGATTAGTTTTAAATTGGCGCTGGACGAATTATCGGCGTTCTCGTTCATGGCTATTGCTTGCAATAAGTTCAATGCAATAGATACATTTTTGGGCATGACGGTAAATGCTTGTCTAAAGACCCGTAGTGCATCATCCAAATCACCCCGTTTATAATACGTCACGGCTGAGTTATTTAGTTCTTTAGGGGTTTGTTTAATGGCTATTCTTTCTTGCTTCTCTTGCTGAACGTAATGCAAAAACAAACTACCTTGTTGTTGGTCTTTTTTGCATCGTCGCTCGATAGCATCGAGGATCTTACTAGATTTTTCGTATAGGCCTAGTTCGTGGAAGGCTTTGGCCTTATCAAGCAGGGCATCCATACTTTCCATTTCCCAATTCTCTTCTGCCAGTTGTTCTAATAATGCTTTTGCATTCTCTTTCTCGTCCTGCAAGTATAATAATCGAGCATCAATTACCTTTATTTGATCATGCAATTCAGCTTTGGGAAATGCCGCTTTGAATTGTTTTACATATTCATTGGCCTGCTTAAGAAGTTTGAATGTTTCACTCTCATCGGATGTCATCGCAAAATCGATTCCTGCTCGCGCGACATTCAGATAATTTTCAGGTTTGTCGTGAATAGAATCTTTGGCGAATTTGACAATTTTCTTAGCTGCGTCAAATTGGGTTTCATAATCATGGGTGATCCGGGATAAATCTAGGGCTGTTTTATGTCTTCGGATATTCCGAGGTGAAATTTCAGTGGCCATAACCACGCATTCTAATGCGTTCTCGAAATCTTTTTGTTTTATTTGCAGTGCGGTGAGCAGATCGTAAGCGGCTAATTGTGAGTCTGATTGAAAGGCTAATTCCAGCACCAGTTTTTCTGCATCTTCATCTTCATTCAAATAAATATGAGCGTTGACCAAACCTAACTGTGCCCAGGTAAATGGCTGAACATTGATGATTGCCTGATAAAATTCTTTGGCTTGTTGATGATGGCCGCAGGCCAACAAAAGTTCGCCTTTGGTTTTTAATGCTAGCGGGAAAAACTCAGAGTTTTTAGGATCTGCTAAAAACAGCTCGACTTCGGCCAATGCTTTAGAAAGCTGTCCTTTGCCTAAGTAACGATAAACTTTCTTTAAGGCTCTTTTACGCAATAATACTTTGCTTAGGCGTTTATCCAACTCATTGACAGTAAAGGGTTTTGCTAAAAAATCATCGGGTTGTAATTCAACGATACTGTGGACTAAATCTGAGGTGGTATCGGCACTGATAAAGATAAATGCGGTGCTAGGGTCTAATTCACCGTTATGTTTGAGCTGGTCGTAGAGATGATAGCCATCATGGTCTTTTTTCAAGTTATAAGAGCAAATGATCAAATCAAAATGTTCATGCCGAATTTTATTGATAGCGTGTTGGGCTTTATCCACATAGGTAATATTACTGAAGCCGAGTTCTTCTAGCGAATACTTCATATATCCTTTAGCCAGAACTTGATCATCAACAATCAATACTTTGGTATCTTTCGATATTTGTGGATTCATAAGCCAATTAATTTGCAAACAGGTAGTTAGGTTATCGTACTTGACGGAAATTTAATAAGTAGTTTTATAATATTTCCCACTAAATAGGGTAAATGTGTATTACTTGATTTTCCGCAAACGCTATAAAGTTTAAATTGGAGTTGAGCTATGTTCGAAAATATCTTAATGACTGGTACGAAAATTTGACTAAACAGCACGAGTCTTGTAACACATCATCTAGTCTTTCTGTCTGTTTAGAAAAACTAAGTCGAGCAAATATATGTAAGGCCTAATCGATTTGACCACTACAAACAGCCTTACATACTGATTGCTGCTTATACTTTATCGGGCAAGGGCCCCTCTGTTTTTAATGACTAAACCAAAAAGAGCGATTAGTATCAAATATAGAGAAGAAGGAGCAGGTACAGGTGTCGATTCAACATTTTCGAACACTTTAAAATTACCTGACACAAAGCTTAAAGATAGTTGGTTTAGTGTAGTGAAGTTGGTTGATGAATCAGTCAGTAGACTATTGAAATCCATCTCAACTACAAGTCCAGAAAATTCAAAGTAACTATCAGTAAAATTAGTTTCTCCTGAAAAACCAGAGAATAGGGTCGCATCGCCTGCGCTGCCTAGTGGGAACCATTCGAGGGATTCAACAAGTGCGTTGCCACTTACATCCTTAAACGCAAAAGAATAGCGGGCAGGGAAAATATCAAAGCGTTCGCTACCAGATGCAGTCACTTGTAACCATTCACTGTTGTCGTCATAAAATGTATTTCCATCATCTGACCATCTAAGCCTTTGACCGGCTAGAAAGGAGATATCTATTTTAAGGGTATCGTCTTCGGTTATTACAGTGTTTGGAATAGGTGCACTAAAACTATTGGTCCAGCAATTTGATGCTGTGCCAGTCGAGGTGTCGGATCCACTAATACATTGATGAATAGAACCATTATTCAAATCGTATTCATAAGTGATATCTATTACACCTGCATGAGAATTTAATAAGAAAAGTAACAGGGATAACGAGAGAACTAATTTGCACATGTACAACTCCATTTTTTGATAAACAGCTTTGAAACAACTCGTTTCAAAAATCGAGTTTTTAAAGCAAATATTAGACCTTAATTTAAGCATCTGAAATATATAGAGTTTTCAGGTAAGGATGAAAGTGTGTGTAAAGTTTACCGACAATTAAAATATTTTAGATAATTGAATTAATTGATAAATTTGGGGGAAGTGGTGGACGCTACTGTGGTTCGGTCTGAAAGACTTGGCCGGTGAGCCTCGCCTGAAAAAATATAACATGGGGGAAGTGGTGGACGCTACTGTGGTTCGGTCTGAAAGACTTGACCGGTGACCCTCGCCTGAAAAAATATAACATGGGGGAAGTGGTGGACGCTACTGCGGTTCGGTCTGAAAGACTTGACCGGTGAGCCTCGACTGAAAAAATATAACATGGGGGAAGTGGTGGACGCTGCTGTGGTTCGGTCTGAAAGACTTGGCCGGTGAGCCTCGCCTGAAAATATATAACATGGGGGAAGTGGTGGACGCTACTGTGGTTCGGTCTGAAAGACTTGGCCGGTGAGCCTCGCCTGAAAAAATATAACATGGGGGAAGTGGTGGACGCTACTGTGGTTCGGTCTGAAAGACTTGACCGGTGACCCTCGCCTGAAAAAATATAACATGGGGGAAGTGGTGGACGCTGCTGTGGTTCGGTCTGAAAGACTTGGCCGGTGAGCCTCGCCTGAAAATATATAACATGGGGGAAGTGGTGGACGCTACTGTGGTTCGGTCTGAAAGACTTGGCCGGTGAGCCTCGCCTGAAAAAATATAACATGGGGGAAGTGGTGGACGCTACTGGGCTTGAACCAGTGACCCTCGCCTTGTAAGGGCGATGCTCTCCCAACTGAGCTAAGCGTCCATCTATTTTGAAGCTGTACAGTATAAAGAAGTGGTGGACGCTACTGGGCTTGAACCAGTGACCCTCGCCTTGTAAGGGCGATGCTCTCCCAACTGAGCTAAGCGTCCATCTTTTATAAAGCTGTACAATGTAAAGAAGTGGTGGACGCTACTGGGCTTGAACCAGTGACCCTCGCCTTGTAAGGGCGATGCTCTCCCAACTGAGCTAAGCGTCCAACTTGTTTACTTTCTTGCCGTGCTTGGCAAGTGGAGCGCTATTATAGATATGCGTCTTTAGCTGTCAACCCAAAAGATGAAATTTATTGTGCTAATGGCGTTTTACTACACGTTTTGCTTAATAAGAATACAACTAAGCAGGTTTATTAACCATAAGATTGTTACCCGTCTTTCTCCATTCGGTTGTATCGGGTTTACGCGCCTACCATTCGACTATATATTGAATTCATCATACCTGCGATAAACCGCATAAAAAATACCAAATTAGCCGTTTAAACATTTTTTATATTGGAGGATGGCTGTTAAACTTGCATGCTTTATTAGCTTAGGAATTATTTAATGTCTATTACTACTCGATTTGCACCAAGCCCAACCGGATACTTGCATGTTGGCGGCGCAAGAACTGCCCTTTATTCATGGCTGTATGCAAAAAGTAAAGGAGGCAAGTTTATCTTGCGGATCGAGGACACCGACATTGAACGCTCTACGCAAGCGGCGATAAATGCCATATTAGAAGGTATGCAGTGGTTAGGCCTGCATCACGATGACGGTCCTTATTATCAGACTAAGCGTTTTGACCGTTACAAAGAACTCATCCAACAATTACTAAAAGAAGGTAAAGCATACAAATGCTTTATGTCTTCTGCAGAATTAGACGGTATTCGTGAAAAACAAATGGCAAATGGCGAAAAACCGCGTTATCCAGGCACTTGGCGTGAACGCACCGATCATCCTGAAAATCAGCCATTTGCTATTCGTTTTAAAAATCCATTGAACGGGACAGTAGTCGTTAATGATCACATTCGCGGCAAAATTGAGATCAGTAATACTGAGCTCGACGATTTAGTTATTCAGCGCAGCGATGGCACACCCACTTATAACTTCTGTGTTGTTGTGGATGATTGGGATATGGGTATTACCCATGTTGTGCGCGGCGAAGATCACATAAACAACACTCCACGACAGATTAATATATTGCAAGCGCTGGGAGCTCCAATCCCAGAGTACGCTCATGTTTCTATGATATTGGGTGATGACGGTAAAAAGTTGTCTAAACGCCATGGAGCTGTTAGCGTCATGCAGTATCGAGATGACGGTTACCTACCACAAGCATTATTAAATTATTTGGTTAGGCTAGGGTGGTCCCACGGTGATCAGGAAATCTTCTCTGTGGATGAAATGATTGAACTGTTTGACCTCGATGCTATTGGCCAATCCGCATCCGCATTTAATACTGACAAACTCATTTGGTTGAACCAGCACTATATTAAAACAATGCCAGCACAGGAAGTCGCTGAGCATGCTAAATGGCACTTCGACCAGCAGGCAATAGACTTAAGTGCTGGCCCTGCGCTAGAAGATGTTATTGCTATTCAGGCTGATAGAGTGAAAACACTTAAAGAGATGGCGGAAATTAGCCGTTACTTTTACGAAGAGTATCAAGAGTTTGATGCTAACGCGGCTAAAAAACACTTACGCCCAGTGGCTAAAGATGCCCTATTGTTGGTTAAAGACAAGTTACAAGCTATTCAACAGTGGGGGCCTGAGACAATTCAGCAAGCCATCAATGATACGGCAACTGAATTAGACGTAGGCATGGGTAAAGTCGGAATGCCTTTACGAGTGGCTGCGACAGGTTCTGGAAATTCACCATCGTTAGATGTGACTTTGAATCTGTTAAAACCAGAGCAAGTTGCGCAACGAATAGACAAGGCGCTTATTTATATAGCAAACAGAGAAAATTCCTAAAAAAATCGTTGACATGAAAAGGCTGGATGCCTAGAATGCGCCCCGCTGTCAGGGAATGGTATCTAGCGAAAAGCATAGACCAGTTGACGTAAGCACGGGGCTATAGCTCAGCTGGGAGAGCGCTTGCATGGCATGCAAGAGGTCGGCGGTTCGATCCCGCCTAGCTCCACCATATTTCAAGGATGTTTTATTAGGCCTAGCTAGTAAACCAATAGAGAACAAAATAGATAATAGTGTGTAGTGATTACATATTATTTGTGACGAAAGTCACAGAAGGTTAAAGTCCCCTTCGTCTAGAGGCCTAGGACACCGCCCTTTCACGGCGGTAACAGGGGTTCGAATCCCCTAGGGGACGCCATATTTTGTGTCAGAATATAAAATTGACACTATCTTTGAGTAAGCCTAGTTATCCAAAGATATAATTAGATTTGTGGCCTAGTGTCACAAGCAACGTAAGTTGCGAAGGTTAAAGTCCCCTTCGTCTAGAGGCCTAGGACACCGCCCTTTCACGGCGGTAACAGGGGTTCGAATCCCCTAGGGGACGCCATTTAAAATAACCGCACTTAATTGGGCGGTTTTTTTCAAGTCATATTGGTGTTGTTGATAAGCCTAGTTATCAATGAAACCAAGCAACTTAGCTACTAAGTTGTGAATACCAGTCAGAGAAGGTTTAGTCCCCTTCGTCTAGAGGCCTAGGACACCGCCCTTTCACGGCGGTAACAGGGGTTCGAATCCCCTAGGGGACGCCAAATAAAAAAACCGCACTTTAGTGCGGTTTTTTTATGCCTGTAATAGCATTGTTGGGATTCTCCACTGTAACCTTCACGTGAATTCTTGAATAATATTTATGTGGACTGCATTTACGTGGACAGCCATCGCAACAGGTCAGCCATTTTTACATGGACAGCCATCGTAATAGAACATTAATTGTAATATTACATGGACAGGCATCTTAATAGAACAATTGATTGTTGCAACAGCATTACCCGCAGTCGCTTATCCAGTATGTCCGGTTAAGCCCTATAAATTCGGATATGCAAGATAGGCAGGTTAATAGTTTGTATTCGATGCTAGTGTGATGGCTATTTCTGTTAGATAGTCATTTGCTGATTTAGTTTTGGAATGGTAATGCAAAAGCACAGACCGGGCCCATGGTTTTGGACTATAGTGATATCGCCTTTCAATTGTTGGGTCACCAAATTATAGATGATATGAGTTCCAAGGCCAGTGCCTCCAGCCCCTCGATTGGTAGTGAAGAATGGATTGAAGAATACTTTTTCAACCTCACTGGATATACCTTTGCCGTTGTCACAGTATAGAAGCTTGACCTGATCGGCTAACTCCGTTACTGCAATACTTATAGTTCCGTCGCGGTCATGATTAAAGCCGTGGATCAAACTATTCATTATTAAATTAGTGAAAATTTGAACAAGCGCGCCGGGATAGCTGTTGATAGTGGTTTTCTCTGGACAAGCTACCTTGATTCTGTGACCTTTTTTTATCCGTGGCTTGAGAGACATGAGAATGTCTTCTAAATAGGATTTTAGATTAATATTTCTGATTTCATCAGCCGTGGTATCAACCGCAACCAATTTAAAACTTTTGATCTGTTGGGCAGCTCGTTGAACACTAATGAGTGAAATCCCAAACCTTTTATCGATAGTGTTCAAACCCTCTTTAAGCTCACGTTTGGTCAAGACGTTCTGATCAAAATGGTCAATTATATCCCTAATTTTGTCTTGAATCAGAGTGATGCCAGTTAATGCCGTGCCTATGGGGGTATTGAGTTCATGTGCAATACCGGCAACCAAGCCACCTAACGCGGCCATTTTGTCGTTCTCAATGAGTTTTTTCTGAGTTTGCTGCAACTTTTCCAAGGTGCTAATAAGTTCATCGTTACTCTTTTGTAAGTCTTGGGTTCTAATTGCTACTCGGTCCTCTAATTCGCGATTTAGATTTCGTGCCGTTTCTTCAGCTTTTATACGGCTGCTGACTTCTGACTCTAGCTGTTTAATGGCTTCTGTGACTTGTACGGCGACTAAATTTAAGGTTTTTATTTCATCAGCTTCAATGCTAAGTTTATCGTCGTTTGGCTTACCTTTGATTACTATCTCGCGCAGATAACCGATAAGATATCGCAGCTTCTTCGACAGTCGCGAAGAAAATAAAATAGTTATACTGGTTGAGACAACAATGAGTATTAGGGCTATTAAAATGGAGATATTCGCTGCTTTTTTTAGTTCTTTCCGTTTTTGTATAATAGTGGATTGAATCGATTTTTGAGTGGTTTCGTTTAAACTGAGTAGTTGATTATTCAGCTCGTTAAATAGGAAAGTCGAATCGTTCATGATACCAAACGCCAGTTCTAAATCGACCGAAGCGGTCAGGATCACATTGGTTGTTGTTACTCGGTACCCGACTAGTTTTTCTTTAATCCCCGGAGGAATAAGAGTTGTTAACTTAGGATCAGCAAATTGCGATTCAATAGCATGAATTTTAAGTAAATAGCCTCTTCCCAAATCATAGAATATGCCTTCGTCATTAATAGTGGGAGCGTCCCGCAGGAGTGAAAATATTTGCGTATGGTTAATGGCCAACTGATTCGCAATAGACGTGTATTTATAGGAAGTTTGTTTTTGTTCTATTTGTAAGAATTCAAGAATTTCGTTTTGTTTATCATTGATACGATAAAAAATTCCAATGAGAATTGCGATGGTAAGTAGCGCTATGAGCGGCGCGATCATAAACTTCCACTTAAGAGACATGCAATATCCTTATTTTTTATCTTGCTCTAAATATTGCTGCCATTGGTTGGGTGTTATTCTACCAATATGTCGGTAAGCGTCGCCGGTTGGCTTAAAAATGTGAACAACTCCTTCAGGTTTTGGCCATACTTTAGTTACCTCACGAAGATTCGCTGTGTGTGCGACTAATACAATATTTGAGCCTGTGGGTGGACGTTCCTTTAATTTTGCCGACAAGTACTCGACTAATTGACTTGTTTGTTTTGCATTTTCATTAAATGTTGCTCTGAGTTGACTATCAATCTCCACCTTTTCGAATGCATACGTTGCCGTATCAACACATCTGCAATATGGGCTTGATAATACCTTGGCAACCTTAATATTATATTTCCTAATAGCTTCACCTAGTTTTCGCGACTCCACTATCCCTTGGGCTGATAAGTTACGTTGTTTGCTACAATCTCTTAAATCAGATAAGTCACTATCGGCTTGGCTATGGTCTGTCGCACCGTGACGAACATATAGGATATAACCGCCCTGTTGCAGCATTTTTATCATGCTATCGGTAGTGATTTCTTGCGCTTTAAGTGCAGAACTAAAAAAAATACAATTAGAATAGATGTCATTAGTCTCATGAAATAACCTGCCCAATTTTCTTCACATAGAGTATATGTAATTATAGGCATTATTGCATTGTGTCTAATATAACTAGCTTGAAACTCTGTTTTTTCAATATATTGGATTTTAAAATAGACAGAAATAGAAAGGGTCAGTGTCTGAGGTATCCCCACGAAATAAACAGAGAAGTAATTTAAAATAATTTGGAACATTCACGGTACTTGGTGATCAGATCAATCGCCAAACATCACTAAAGACCAATACCATGAATGAAGTTGTTATTTTGAAGAAGTTCCTTAGAGCTGTCACGCCCAAAATGCATAAAGTTAGACGAGCGTCATTAACGAGTTGTGTGAGCAGTTTGCTAAATGGAGCTAAAGCCAGTGTTACCAGCATGGGACGCGGTATTTCATCTTCAGCATATGAAAAACATCGCATTAAACAAGCGGACCGCTTGTTGTCTAATAAACACATTATTAATGAACAATTACCTATCTATCAAGCCATCTATACGCAATATACGAATGCTTCATCACGCCCTATTATTCTGATTGACTGGTCTGACTTAGATACGCATAAAGGCTGTTTTTTGCTAAGGGCTTCGGTAGCTTTTAATGGCCGAGGAGTGGCTATTTATCAAGAAGTTCATGATATGAGCACGAAAGAAAAACGGTGCACGCACAAGGCGTTTTTAGCAAAATTAAAGACGATTATCGATGACGATGCTAAACCGATAATTGTGACAGATGCTGGCTATAAAACCCCTTGGTTTAAAGAGGTCATTGCTCTGGGGTGGGACTTTGCAGGAAGAGTCCGCAAGCCTATGATGTATGTTAATCAAAAAGAAGACTGGGAGCATACCTCTGAGTTATATAAGCGAGCTACCAGTCAACCTATAGGGTTTACTAGCCATATTTGCCGCAGCCAACCTTTAGCATGTACCTTGGTGTTATTTAAAGGAAAAAGCAAAGGCCGACATAGCTTAACGCAACATAACATTGCCCGCCAATCTAAGTGTTCCAAGGTCCATGCAAGAGGTGCTACAGACCCTTGGTTAATTGCCACATCACTTCCTCGCACCAAAAGTTTAGGTAAAAAAATAGTCGCTATTTATCGACTGCGTATGCAAATTGAAGAAGAGTTTAGAGATATCAAAAGCAGTTTATTTGGATTGGGTTTTGAACACCATAAAAGCCGATGTATACACCGCATTGCAGTACTCATCCTTATCGCTACACTTGCCAGTATTCTGGCCAACATTATAGGTCTAGCAATGTTCACGGCTGGTTTACACCGTCGCTATCAAGCGAACACAGTTAAGGTTAGACGAGTATTATCGTTTCACTATTTAGGATTGAGAGGCTTCGTAGATAAGCATTTCAAATTGCTCAGCGAGCAATTTGAAACTGCGGTATTAAATATCAGAACTATGATAGCAGACAATTTTAATGATTGAATATTCGTGGGGATCCCTCAGGGTCAGTGTCACTTTATATTCATGACATACAGGGACAGGTACGTCTTACGAAAACACCAACGGGATTTTTACGTTTTGGGAATTAGTAAGATCATGGTCTAATTGACAATACTGATTGTGATTGCGGGCTTTTTCGTAATACAGTAATTATAAAATAGTATGGAATTGAACAATGAATCCCCTTAGTTGGCTGGGAGAGCGAATAGCGCTGTATCTACAAAAACCAAGCGGTGGATATCGCAGTCGTTCAACTTGTAGTCCTGATGCGTTGCTGCATACCATTAAAAAAGGTGATGTACTGCTAGTCGATGGAGTGAGTCGGGTAAGTCAAGCTATCAAATACCTGACCCAATCTACATGGTCACATGCGGCGTTATGTATAGCAGATCAATATGGTTGCGAAACCCCTGATATGGCTAAAGTCTTGTTATTGGAAGCTGATGTGGTCGAAGGTGTCAGGATTATTCCATTAAGTGAATATGCAAATCAGGACACCCGCATTTGTCGCCCAGTAGGGTTGCAATCTGATGACATCGATGTCGTCGTTGAACATGCCAAAAGTCAATTAGGTCATCAATATGATACTAAGAACGTATTTGATCTAGCGCGGTATTTAATCCAAACCCCACCTGTACCTGTCAGGTGGAGGCGTAACATGCTATCGCTCGGTAGTGGCGACCCAACTCGAGCTATTTGTTCATCATTGGTTGCACAGGCTTTTCATCGTATTAAATATCCCATATTGCCTGAGGCCATGTGTGCAGATCTTGAGGCACCGGGAAAAATAGAAGTGTTTTTTCAGGTCCGTCACCATACCTTGTTTGTGCCTAGAGATTTTGATATTTCACCTTACTTTCAGATCATAAAGCCGTCTCTTGAGCGCGAGTTTAATCCTTTTAAGTTTGCCTGGCATGATGAGGAAAGCGATGTTTAGCCGCTATACTAAGTGGGTAGGACAGGCGATGTTATTACTTACATCAAATTATGAGTTGTGTGATAAAGATTTAGCTGCGAAGAGCTGTGAGGCAATGATTTGTAGCTATGAGTGCACATTTTGCTAGGCGTGTGTGGATATATTTTTTAAAAAATATATGTCCCAATTGTGGTGGCGGATTTGAGCTTCGACCAGTGAGACCTTTGGTCGCATTGCGTGAAGGTGTGGGCCTGCAGCACCGTCCTTTATCACAGGAAAGGGTCAATACTGGATATTCAAAAAACGAATTCAACAGTTTGTTGAGCACGTCAATGTTTTGCAAGAGGATACGTAGTGAGCGTTTTACCTATAGATAAATCAATTCCATCTCCGTGTATTCGCAATTGCTGTCTTGATCGGCAGGATATATGCGTTGGCTGTTTTCGTTCCATTGATGAAATATTACGTTGGAGTAATGCTTCTTTTAATCAACAACAGCAAATTATGAAAGCTGCAGAATTACGTAAAAATACCCGCAATAAGTCCTCTCAACAGCAATAAGGTTTGCTACAATTCGCCCCCGTATTTTTAGCTGATAAATTGGTCATTGCTACAGTATGAAAATTGTCCTCGCCCCAATGGAAGGTGTTGTTGATCACTTGATGCGCGATATGCTTACTCGCGTAGGAGGTTTTGATCTGTGTGTGACGGAATTTATCCGAGTGGTTGATCAGTTGTTACCGGAAAAGGTTTATTATCGTTTATGCCCAGAGCTTCATCATAATGGGCTAACCCCCTCTGGCGTGCCGGTAAAAGTGCAGTTATTAGGACAAGAGCCAGATTGTTTAGCTGAAAATGCCGTTAGAGCCGTTGAATTAGGCTCTCATGGTGTTGATCTGAATTTTGGATGTCCGGCTAAAACAGTCAACAAAAGTAAAGGTGGAGCGGTGTTACTCAAAGAGCCGGATGCCTTATTCAGTATAGTGTCTGCGGTTAGAAAATCGGTTCCAAAACAGCATCAAGTCACCGCGAAAATGCGTCTGGGTTTCGAAGATAAATCCTTGGCAATTGAAAACGCATTGGCTATTGAATCTGCTGGAGCAGATAGTTTAGTCATCCATGCTCGCACCAAAGTAGAAGGTTATAAACCGCCTGCTTATTGGGATTGGATAGCCAAAATCAAACAACAGACACAAATACCAATCATTGCTAACGGCGAAATTTGGAGTGCCGAAGATGCCATCTTGTGTCAGCAACAGTCGCAATGCGACGACATTATGCTTGGCCGTGGCGCATTAGCCCTGCCTAATTTAGCGCAAGTGATCAAAGAGCAAGCGTCCCCCATGACGTGGGCTCAATTAAAATTGTTGTTGGTTGACTATTCAGGTTATGAAATATTCGGCGATAAAGGTCGTTATTATCCGAATAGAATTAAACAGTGGTTTGGTTATTTACGTCGTCACTATGTAGAAGCCGATCAGATGTTCGATAAAATTTGTAGACTGAAAAGTGCAGATGAAATTGTCGCTGTGTTAAAAAAATAATAGTTTAAGGTGTTGCACATCTGTTTTGTGACAGTCTTTTTGAATTCTATCGAGTGAGCAGGTAATTAATCGTAAAATCCTTTCAACTATTTGCTGAATTTTGCACTATTAGACTAAGCTAACAAGCTTGCGTCTAAAAAAATATAACAAATACGGCAGGGAACAATGAAATTCAACACAACCAACGCGACGCTTTTACTGAGCGCGATAGGAGCACTGTTTTTGGTAGGCTGTGGCAACGAAGAGCAGCCAGAAAAAGCACCTCTAGTTAAAATCGGAAAAAATCCATTTCCAAGCACTTATCAACCAATGGCAAGTCAGCCCACATTCATCACTAATGTAAATATTTTAGATGGTATCGGTGGTTTTATCCAAGGCGGAGCTGTATTGCTAAGCGATGGTAAAATAAAGGCCATTGGTAAATCATTAGATGTACCAGAGAATGCAGTAGTCGTAGACGGACAAGATCAATGGTTGACGCCTGGAATTATAGATGTCCATAGTCATTTGGGCGTTTACGCTACGCCAGACACCGCATCTCATTCTGATGGCAATGAGATGACCAACCCTGTCACCGCACAAGTCTGGGCAGAACATTCGATTTGGCCGCAAGATCCCGGTTTTAGCCGTGCTTTGGCTGGCGGCGTGACCAGTATGCAAATACTGCCAGGCTCCGCGAATTTAGTCGGTGGTCGAGGAGTGACGGTTAAAAATGTTCCGAATCGTACAGTCCAAGATATGAAATTCCCAGGGGCACCCTATGGTCTGAAAATGGCCTGCGGTGAAAATCCTAAAAGAGTGTACGGAGAAAAAGGCGGTCCAGGTACCCGAATGGGTAATGTTGCCGGCTATCGCCAAGCATGGGCTGATGCGCAAGATTACAAACATAAGTGGGATCGCTATTATCGTGAATATGATGCGGGGAAAGATCCCAAAATACCGCAACGGGATCTAAAGCTCGATACCTTGGCAGGTGTTTTAGACGGAGAAATCATTGTTCATATGCATTGTTATCGCGCTGACGATATGGGCACGATGATGGATGTGATGAAAGAGTTTAACTATCAAATTGGCTCATTTCATCATGCTGTCGAGTCGTACAAGATTGCGGATAAATTAGCACAGAATAACGTGTGTTCCTCTATGTGGGCTGACTGGTGGGGCTTCAAAATGGAAGCTTATGACGGTATCAAAGAAAACATTCCAATGGTGCATACCGCTGGTGCTTGCGCAATTGTCCATTCCGACAGTGATCAAGGCATTCAACGTTTAAATCAAGAAGCCGCCAAAGCATGGGCTGACGGAAGGCGTGTTGGATTGGATATTTCTCAGGCTGATGCGTGGCAATGGTTATCGGCTAATCCGGCTAAGTCACTGGGTATTTTTGAGCATACCGGCTCCCTAGAAGTCGGCAAAAATGCAGATGTGGTATTGTGGAGTGCTGATCCATTCTCAACTTATTCAAAAGCACTCAAGGTCTACATAGATGGTGCTTTGGCCTATGATCGTGAAGATCCTAGTAGTATACCCATAAGTGATTTTGAGTTAGGCCAACCCGGTGAAGGAGACAGCAAATGAAAAATTTTATAGGAGTTGTGACGCTGTCATTTGCCGTGCTGCTACCTCATACTTTATTAGCTAAAAACATTGCGATAGTAAACACAACCGTTCACACCATGGGTGATAAAGGCTCATTGGAAAACGCGACTGTGCTAATTCGTGACGGAAAAATTCAGAGCGTATTAACCCAAGCTCCCCCGTTGATTGATTACGAGGTGATTGATGGAGCAGGGAAGGTAGTGACGCCTGGTTTGATTGGTGCATATACTTCTTTAGGCTTAGTGGAAGTTAGCTCATCTGCTGGAACCGTGGATAGTAGCTATGAACTATCCGCCATTTCCAGTACAGGTGCTGCACTGGATGTCTCTTATGCCGTAAATATTCATAGCTCAGCGGTGGGTGTATCGCGGCTCGACGGCATTACCTCTGCAGCGACTAGTATGGCTAGAACGAACACCCTATTTCAAGGTCAAGGTGCCATCATATCTCTTGCCGAGCAAGCCGATCCGGTCCTCAAGCGCGCTGCGTTTATTTCCACTTCGGTTGGAAATGATGGAGCCGATGATACTGGTGGAAGCCGAGCAGCTCTATGGGTCACATTGGAGCAAAGTTTAGCTGAGGCTGAATTTGCGCAAGGTAAAACCTTTACGCCGCAAAGCGACTGGCATGGCGTCAGCACTATTGCCGATGTGAAAGCCTTGCAAGGGGTCATCTCCGGGAAAGTCCCGCTAATGATTGAAGCGCATCGCGCTGCGGATATCTTACAGGTAATAGAATTTAACAAGCGTCATCCGAACTTAAAGGTAGTTCTACTCAAAGCCACAGAGGGCTGGCAAGTTGCAGCCCAATTGGCTGAGGCGGGTATCGCAGTGATCCTCAATCCAGAGTCGAATTTACCTTACGAATTCGATCAATTGGCAGCGACCCTGCAAAATGCGGGTCGTTTACACAAAGCGGGTGTAACTGTGGCGATTGGCATGAATACCCACAATATTCGATTAGCGAAGCAGCATGCTGGAAACGCAGTGTCTCACGGCTTGCCTTGGGAGGCTGGTTTGGCTGCTTTAACGGTTAATCCTGCAAAAATCTATGCAGTGGATGACCGTATAGGAAAAATTGAGCCTGGTATGCAAGCTGATATCGTCATCTGGTCAGGGGATCCACTCGAGGTGACCGAGGTAGCTGAGCACGTCTTTATTGCTGGTGAAGCGATTGAGATGACGTCAAGGCAAACAAAACTAAGGGACCGTTACTTACCTAACAACAAAGACGCTAAGGCCCGTAAGAGTGTGCAATATCGCCATCCTTAGATCCCTCTCCGGCTAACAAAAAAACCGAGCTTCAGCTCGGTTTTTTATATTAACCTTGGCGCTTAATAAACCAGTTACGCTTGCGTATTGATCTGCGAGCCCACTCGGCTATCTGCGGATGGATTATTTTCAGCTGCCGGTTGTTGTTGGCTAGGTGACTCTAATTCAGCCTGTCGCTGTTGTGTTTCAACTTGACGGGCTTGCTGCTGAGGTGCGGCTTGTGCAGCAGCGCTGCTGGTTGAAGAACCTATTTCCATTTCACTGAACCTCTGGTTGAATGTTATTGATAAATAATCGTGTTTGTTAAGCATAGTACAGAAAAATACGCTATGCGATTATTCGATTAAAATTTTACTCAACTGTTGTTGCATAAAGTTCGCAATGATTGGTTGAGCATCCAGATTCGGGTGTATACCATCCCTTTGCATTAAGGCGTTGTCCAAGGCAATATCTTGCATGAAAAACGGAATCAACGGCAGTTGATTATCACTCGCTAGCGCTTGATACATACCAGTAAACATTTGGTTGTATCGGCGACCATAGTTTGTCGGTATTTGCATTTGCTGCACAATTACCGCTACGTTTTGTTGCTTTGCAAGGTCTATCATCGCCTGAAGGTTTTCTCGCATCTTATTTACCGGGTGGCCTTGAAGTCCGTCATTTCCGCCTAATTCAATATATAAGTGAGTGGGACTGTGTTGAGCCAATAGCCGTGGCAGTCTGGCTAAGCCCCCATCGGTGGTTTCACCGCTAATTGCGGCGTTTACAACGATTATACGCTGGTCTTGCCACGCATTTTGTAACAAACTAACCCAACCTTGTTCTTGTTTTAACCCGTATGCAGCGCTTAGGCTATCACCCAGCACTAGCATTTTGGTCGGCTCAGATTGCTCAGATTGCTCAGATTGTTCCGCAGCTAAGTGATCTGAAAAGACCAACAGCGGTATAAACAGCATGATTACTTTTAACAGACGGCTAACGTCTTCTTTAAACCATAAGTACACTATGACAACGACTCCTGAAATAATGATAGAAACCAAACAGATCACCAAAATAGTGAATACGAATGAAGGTGAACTTCAGATCCTTCAACCAATTAGCTTTAAAGTCAAGGCGGGTGAGTCGGTTGCCATTGTGGGTGCGTCCGGCTCCGGCAAATCAACTTTGTTAAGTTTGTTGGCCGGCTTAGACCAAGTCAGCGGCGGTGAAATCTACCTTGATGGTGCCAATTTACACGGCATGAATGAGGAACAACGTGCTCGCTTGAGAGGTGAAAAAGTGGGTTTCATTTTCCAAAGTTTCATGTTGGTGCAGAGTTTAACCGCCTTAGAAAATATTATGCTTCCGGCAGAAATTGCTGGATTAGACAACGCTAAAGCTTTAGGTCAGCAAATCCTTGAGCAAGTTGGCTTAGGCCATCGCGGCAGTCATTATCCCAACCAATTGTCTGGTGGGGAGCAGCAACGAGTAGCGATTGCTCGCGCCTTTATCACTAAACCAAAGATTTTGTTTGCCGATGAACCTACCGGTAATTTAGACGCGGCAAATAGCCATAAGGTTGAAGAACTGCTGTTCGACTTGAATCGTGACTCAGACACTACATTAGTTCTAGTCACTCACGATGCTAATCTAGCTAAAAAATGTCAGCGACAGTTACAGATGCAGGCCGGGAGTTTACAGGAAATTACAGCCTCGGATGATCTTACCGATGAAACGACTCCAGCAAAACAACAGGTTGGCTAAAGATGAATAATGCATTTAATCTTGCTTGGCGATTATTCAAACACGAGGCTAAACGAGGTGAGTTAACTATCATTTTGTTCGCCATCATACTGTCGGTTGCATCTGTGCTATCTCTTTCACTATTTAGTGAACGATTACAAGGGGCGCTGACTGACCAAACTGCTGAATTTATAGCTGCCGACAGATTACTTGATGCTGACAAGCCCGTTGATCCTAGTTGGATTGAAAAAGCCCAACAAATGGGATTACAAACCACTCAGCAAGTTTATGCTCGCTCAATGGTGTTTGCTAACCAACAAATGACACTGACCAGTCTTAGAGCAGCAGATCAAGGTTATCCACTTAAAGGTGAGTTGAAGGTATCCTTACAACTCTTTGATTTAGGTCAAGCTAGTAAAGAATTACCTGCAAGGGGTGAAGCATGGGCGGAGTCTCGGCTATTTCAAACTCTGGGTCTGTCGATTGGTGATGAAATTGAAGTGGGTGACCAGGCATTTAAACTCACCAAGGTGATCACTTCCGTACCCGACTCAGGCTTTAGCGTATTTGGCGGTAATCCTAAGGTCCTTATAAATTTTGCAGATCTAGCTGCCACCAATATTACTGGTCCAGGCAGCCGCGTCACCTATACCTACTTTTTCGTCGGGGATACTAGTGTACTAAACCAGTATTATGACTGGCTACAACCAAAACTTGATAGGGAATTACATAAGTGGATGTCTGTCGAGGATGATGATTCACCCATAGGGCGCTCTGTGGGAAAAGCAGAACAATATTTTTTACTCGCTAGTTTACTTGCCATTGTGCTCGCCGCTGTTTCTATAGCGGTTGCAGCTCAGCGCTACAGCCAACGTCATTATGATCCTGTTGCCATAATGAAAACCTTGGGCGCGAGTAAACAAATGGTGCAACGAGTTTATCTCTATCAAATTTCATTTATCACCCTATTGGGTATCGTGCTTGGCACGATAGCGGGCTTGATAATTCAACAACTGGTGGTAACTGCAATAGCAGATCAAGTGACCGTATCGATGGATGTTTGGCATTGGCGTCCACTGTTAATCGCCATTTTTACGGGAGTAGTGTGCGCTGTGCTGTTCTCCTTATATCCCTTACTAAAACTGTTCTCCGTCCCGCCTCTGAGGGTGCTACGACGAGATTTAGGCGCGAATATGAGTTCTCGCCTGGTGCAATTTGGCGCAACCGGATCGGCCATTTTATTACTTATGTGGGCGTATAGTCAGAATCTCAAAATAAGCTTGATCCTGTTTGTGTCAGGGATCATCTTGGTGGCCGCGTTATTGCTAATAACTTACCTTCTGATTGGGGTCGGGCGCAAGTTAGGTCAGGGTAAAATGGGAGCTTGGCAGCTTGCTTGGGCGCGGATAAAACGTCGCGCCATGGATAACAGTGTTCAGCTCATCAGCTTTTCCATCACTATCATGTTGTTATTAGTGGTGTTAGTGATGCGCAATGACATGGTGTCTCAATGGCGAGATCAACTGCCCCAAGGCACGCCTAATTATTTTCTAACCAATATCACTGAACAACAAAAACCAGATTTAATTAGTCACTTCCAAGAAGATGGGGTAGAGACCGGAACATTCTTCCCAGTCGTGCGGGCACGCTTTGTGGCGATAAACAGTGACAAGATCCGCACCGCGGTAAGTAAAGAAGACGAAGATCAGCAAGATCAGGGGCGCAATGGTCTAGGTCGGGAAGCGAATCTCACATGGAGCGATACCCTTCAAAATGAGAATCGTATTGTTCAGGGTGAATGGTTTAAAGACGGACCTCCCGCTGAGCCTTACGGCGTGTCTGTGGAAGAGCGATTAGCCGAACGTTTAGGCATAGCGCTTGGTGATACTTTAACCTTCAATATTGGTAGTGAGGTAGTCGATGTAAAAGTGACCAGTATGCGCGAGGTAAATTGGCAAAGCATGCAACCTAATTTCTTTTTCGTGTTGCAGCCAGAGGTGATGGCATCGTATCTACCCACCTATATCACTAGTTTTCATTTACCCACAGAACAAAAAGCGCAGATTGCCGAATTGATGCGACCTTTCGCCAGCGTGACCTTGTTTGATGTGGATGCACGAATTAATCAATTACGAGAAATTGTCGATCAAGTGTCCTTAGCTGTTGAGTTTATCTTAGTGTTGGTGCTGATCGCTGGAGCTCTGGTACTGATTGCACAAGTGCAAGCTAGTATGGATGAGCGGCAACAGGAGTTGGCCATCCTTCGCACACTGGGCGCCAAGGGCAGTATGATCCGAGCTAGTGTGATATACGAGTTTGTTATTATAGGGGGGGTAGCCGGTGCCATGGCCGCTTTTGCTAACGAACTAACCTTATATTTGTTGCAGACTCAAGTCTTCCAGATGGAGGCCAAAATTCACTTAGAATATTGGCTGCTAGCGCCGCTAGTGGGTGCCACTGTGGTGGGCATACTGGGTGCGGCAGGGTGTTGGCGTTTGTTAACTCTCAATACCAGTCAATTACTACGTAAAATGGTATAAGCACGCTAGTTGGAAATGTAAAACTTAATAGCCTAGCTCAAAGCGCTAGGCTATTTAATGCATCGTCAATATCGTTATAAATAAATGTAAAACCATCCTCGGTTAATCGAGTAGGCAACACATTCTGCCCGTAAATCAACAAGTCGGCCATTTCACCCATCAGTAGTTTCAATATTATTGGCGGAGTAGAAATCACGCTGGGGCGGTTGATCGCACTGGCCAATGCATAGGAAAATTGCTTGTTGGTTACAGGGACTGGAGCCGTAAAGTTATACACCCCTTTACATTTTTGGTGTTCCAGTAGAAACAGTATGCCATCCACCATATCGTCAATGTGGATCCAAGACATATAATGCTCTCCTGATCCGATAGGCCCGCCCAAGCCAAATTTAAACGGTAATACCATCTTATTTAAAGCGCCGCCATTGCTGGCGAGTACTATCCCTGTTCGCAATATACATACCCGGCTAGAGGCTTGAGCTCTTAGGGCGATATCTTCCCAAGTCTTACATAGCCTATGGCTAAACTCGTCATAAGGCGCAGAGAATGTCTCATCAATAGGGGTTTGATCTTGTCTACCGTAAAAACCAACGGCGGAGCCGCTTATAAATACCTCGGGAGGACTTTCACTGGCGTTTATCAAAGTCACTAATTCTTCGGTAATACTCCAACGACTTTGCTCTAGTTTGCGCTTTTGTGAATCACTCCAGCGTTTATTGACAATGGGCTCACCGGCAAGATTGATCACTGCCTGATATTCATCAAGGTTCTCAAGCTGGCTCAAGTCTTTGATAAGTGCGATGCCTTCAGGCAATTGGGCCTTAGCCGATTCCAACGAACGTGTGAGGACGGTGATAGTATGATTGTGAGTTAACAATCTTGGAATTAATGTAGAGCCGATTAAACCGGTTCCTCCGGTAATAAGTATGTTCAACATGTTTTAATTTACTCTTTTGAGCAAGAAAGACACAAGGACACTGAATCAGAAAAGCGCAGTGCGTGGGGTTTATCAACTTCGGCTTCTGCATAGGTTACCCAAGGATGTTCAGCGGCAATTGCCAGCACATCGGAGGTAAGTTTTTCAAGTAGCGAAAAGCGATTATCTTCTACTAATTTAATGATCCGCTTAGTGATTGTTTTGTAATTTAGAGCATCTTGCATATCATCTGAGTCGGTTGCATGACTTGCGTTGTAGGTGATTTTCACATTGACCACTACGTCTTGCTTATTAAGTATTTCATCTTCATTTATGCCGATATAAGTGCGCAATCGCAGGTTTTTGATACGTATGGTGGCTGAATTCAACTTCATTTATAGCATTCCCTTAATTTTAGTAAGTAAACTGTGTTGTTGGTTAGTTTTCATTGGCTTACATTTCTGTTAATTTGTCACTTTGTTGTTGTTCAAATTTGTGAATATACTATATGGAAATTAAGTCACCAACTGCGGTGAAAGCCTTACTGGTCTTAGCCAGTTTGGTTATAGTGCTTGCGGGCATTAAAGCTGCTAGCGCTATCGTTGTTCCCTTCTTGTTATCAGTCTTTATCGCTATGGCATGCAACCCGATTATAAATTGGGCCAGCCGTTATAAAATCCCTCGTTGGCTATCTGTTATATCAGTAATACTGTTAATTGTAATATTTGGATTCATGTTAGCAGGTCTTGTGGGTAACTCTATGGCTGAATTTCGCCAAAATCTGCCCAATTATAAGCAACAATTAAGCGGAGAATTGGTTTGGGTGACCACAAAATTAGAAAGCACTTTTAACATTGAAGTAAACAGTGAATTGTTAGTTTCCTATTTAGATCCGGCTATTGCAATGAATATGGCGACTAATCTTCTTACCAGTCTTGGTGGAGTTTTAACCAATTTTCTACTGATATTATTAACCGTAGTATTTATGTTATTTGAGGCTGAATCCGTGCCTAAAAAAATCCATATTGCGCTGGATGATCCGTCGATGAAAATCCGCCAAGTGGATAAGTTTTTACTTTCAGTTAAAAATTATTTAGTCATCAAAACCGTTGTGAGTATAGCCACTGGGGGAGTTATAGGGCTGTGGTTGTATTTCCTTGGTGTTGATCATTTCCTATTGTGGGCAGTTTTAGCTTTTTTACTCAATTTTATTCCCAATATTGGTTCTATTATCGCTGCCGTGCCTGCGGTTTTATTGGCTTTTGTACAATTAGGTCCTGGAATTGCTGGGTTAGTAGCATTAGGCTATGTGGTCAGTAATACTGTTATGGGTAATGTGATAGAGCCTAGATTTATGGGCCGTGGTTTAGGTCTGTCGACCTTAGTCGTGTTTTTATCATTGATTTTTTGGGGATGGTTGTTGGGGACAGTGGGAATGTTGCTGTCGGTACCACTTACCATGATCGTCAAAATTGCCTTGGAGTCGAATCAAGATACTCAATGGATCGCATTACTACTTGATAGTGAAGACAACGTCGAAGCCCGTCAAGATGCCTAAGGGCAATACAATAGCAAGCGTTTGCCTCGTTCAGGGGAAGCGCCTCAGTATTAGCCTTGGTGAACCGGGAAGGTGAGTGCTATTGAAGCGCCGCCAAGGGGGGAGTTGGCAATAGTCAAGCTGCCGTTGTAGGCGCTGACCAAATCTGTCACCAATGCCAAGCCTATACCTTGGCCTTCAATGTAACTGTCCAAGCGAGTGCCTCGTTGTAACAAGGCTTCTCGATGCTCTGGGGCTATGCCCGGACCGTCATCATCAATCACGATGCGCAGAAGCAAATTTGTCTGGCTAGCGTTAATTGAAACCTTATGGGTAGCTGCTTTGCAGGCGTTATCTAGTAAGTTTCCAAGCATCTCCATAAGGTCTGTCTTGTCGCCGTGAAATGCACAGCCCTCAGCGACACCCACGGATAAATGTAACGCCTTAGCCGCATGGACCTTGAGCATCGCATTGTGTAGTTTAGCTACAATAGGTGCGACCTCAATAGCCTGTTCCCAGCCGCTGCCAGTGCCCGCTACAGCCCGTTTCAGTTGCCGTTGAATAATGTTGTCAATCTGCTTCAGCGGCTCTAGGGTGGATTTGGGCAGTTGTTCATTGCCTAGCAATACTGCTAATGGCGTTTTTAGGCTATGAGCTAAATCACTCAAACTGTTTTTGTAGCGACTTCGTTGCTGTTGCTCGGTATTAAGTAGGTGATTAATACTGCTTTTTAGTTTTTCTAGTTCTGGAGGGTAGGGATTAGTAATCCGCTCGATTTGGCCTTGTTCGGCTTGTTTGATTTGCTCAATCAAGGTATTGATTGGGCTTAGCGCCATATTCATACTGATCAATAACAGTATCAACAATAATAAGCCTATGAAGCCCAACCAGTACCATAATGTATTAGCGAAAGTTTGACGTTCTTTATCAAACATACGCTTATCTTGAATGATAAAGAAACTGACGGGGACAAAGTCGTGTTTTTTTTCAAATTCTGCGGTATATGAAAACAAAAAATAGTCCGACACCAAATGGTAATTTTGAATAAACACCTCTTGGCCAATATCTGCTACCTTCAGCTCAGGCTGTTGGATCCAATTTAACGTAGACAAGGATTGCCAGACGGTTTCCCCATCGATTTTAATAAATGCATATAAGCCTGAGCCGGGTATATTTAATCTGTCGTTGAATAATTGTTCAGGCATGTCAGGTTGCCCATCGATCATTTCGAACTCTGCTATCAGGGTTAGACTCTGCACTCTAAGTTGCTCAAGCATAGATTGACTAAGACTATTGGTATAAGCCTGTTCTAGGGTAATGACAGTTAAAGGAATGAAAAGCAAAAGTGCCACTAGGGTGGCGGCAAAACTGCGTAAGCGTAGCGATAACTTGATCATAGTTCTCGATTAATTCGGTAGCCTCGGCCCCTTAATGTTTCGATGGGCTTGAAATGCCCATCAGGATCAAGCTTCTTGCGTAAGCGTCCAACAAAGACTTCAATAACATTGCTATCTAAATCAAAATCTTGATCGTAAATGTGCTCGGTTAATTCAGTTTTTGACACGATTTTTTGCGGATTGAGCAGCAAATACTCCAACACTTTATATTCGTATGCGGTGAGATCTAGCGGATTACCCGACACAGTTACCTCTTCAGCTGTGGTATCTAATACTATGGGTCCTTTTTCAATCAACGGATTGGCTTGTCCTGCTGCTCGACGAATAAGGGCTTTAGCCCGCGCCAGCAATTCTTCATTATGGAAGGGTTTAGTGAGGTAATCGTCAGCGCCTGCCTCTAATCCTTCAACTTTTTCTTGCCAGCGATCGCGGGCGGTAAGAATGAGTATTGGGCAGGTTACCTTGTTTTTTCGCGCTTGCTGAATCACCTCAAAACCGTCCATAATGGGCAGGCCAATATCAATTATTGCCAAGTCATAAGGGTATTCATTGAGGAAATAGCTAGCCTTTTTTCCGTCATCTGCTAAATCAACACTGTAGCCATTATGCTGCAATAGTTGATCTAGTTGGGTGAGTAAGCGACTGTCATCCTCTACCACCAAAATACGCATTATTTATCCTTACTACGTTGTTTGGTTACTTGCCCTGAACGCTTATCAACATCAACAGTGACCACCCGTCCGGACTTTTGTAACACTTTAACTTTGTATTTTGTTTTACTTTGATCCACCCTCAACACTCTACCTTTGGCTTGTTGTTGGGCCTTTTGCACGGCTTGTGCTTTGTCGATTTCTGCATTACCGTTATTTTGAGCAGACACCTGGCCTGCAAATAGCAATGTCAGCAGTAATAAGAAAACATGTAAAGCCCATTTAGCCTGCATAATCAAAATTCTGTCCCAAAAATTAAATTGGCGTTTGTAATCAAATCTGATGATTTCTACCCAAGAGGTGGAACTCTAACACGTACCTTAATTTTGTCACCAGGATGATGCTGCATAAAGGTTTCATAAGCCTCACCGTGATAGCGGTATTTTACGTCATATCCTTTGATTTTTCTTACTTTTTTATTTGACTGGTAAACTGTCTCGCAACGTTCGACTATTTGGCTATTGTGATGGTCATGGTAGCCGCTGCTGCCGATTATTCCACCGACAAGGGCACCAGCAACTGTACTGGCACGGTTATCTCCAATGATATTGCCGATTGCACCACCAATTACCGCGCCCGTAAGAGTCGAGCCGGTCCGGTGGCCAGAGTGTCTATTAGCATGTCGGCTTCTACGTTCAATGGGATAACATTGCTGCTGAGGCTGAGACACATAAACATAATGGTAGACTGGTTTTGCCTTTACCACTTTAGCGTAATCATAGTAGCTTTGAGCAATCGCACTGCCAGTTGATAATCCTAGGGCAATAACAGCAAAGCTAATCAGTTTAAGTTTGTGCATGACATCTCTCCTTGTTAAGACTAGATGCCATCTTAGGTGAGAGAATCTGAACTTTAGCTGAATTGTTCGTTAATCAAAAGGTGGTTTAAGCGTTAGCTGCGAGCATATGGTTTTTTTGCAGTGGGTTGATGCAAGTGGCAGAAATAGATTTGTTTTTGTTGCTTGTATATATATGGACTTGTAAATCGACATTCTTAAGTTGGTGCCATAAATCGATATTATCTGCTTTGGGACAAATAACCTGTTGTAAATACCGTTGCTGGACATCTGAGGCCAAGTCGAGTTTTTCCGGAATTTGAATATAGGCATTCACTTCACCGAATTTGGCATCCGCACCTTTATAGTGCCAACTCCCCACGCTAAATGCAGTATAGAACGTGCGATCTACTGTTGATAAGGTTGTCTTAGGAACAATATAGGTATCTGTATCGGCAAATCGAACTATGTCGAGGTTAAGCACCTGAGAACAGGCTGACAATACTAATAATGCAGCACACAGCAGAGTGAGTTGTTTGCGCCAACGGAATATACCATGTCGAATGCCTGTCACGTTTTCAAGCCTTTCAAATCCTGTGTAAGTACGCATCGGCTGAATTTACAAAAACTTGAGAGCTAACGGCGTTATTTATCGATATTTTTTAAGTTGCAAGACGTGAGATAGATAGAGTAACGGTTGTTACTCTAAATCAACTTTTCTGCGCATAGTTTTTATTTTGGCTTGTTTCTTTTTACCTTCGACCCGACGTATTTGTGACGATTTTGTCGGTTTGGTGGCACGCCGAGGTTTGGGCTTTTCACCGGCCTTTTGGATGATTTCTAATAATCGCGCAATCGCGTCCTCTTTATTCTGTTCCTGAGTGCGGTAACTCTGGGCTTTGATAATCAACACGCCATCATTGGTTAAGCGACTATCACGGCTGCTAAGTAAAGCCTCTTTATAGTGTTCGGGTAATGATGAAGCTTGTATATCGAAGCGTAAATGGATCGCACTAGATACTTTATTAACATTCTGACCACCCGCACCTTGGGCGCGGATGGCTGTCATATCAAATTCGTCTTCAGCAATACTCACATAAGGCGTGATGCTTAGATTAGCCATAGTTAAGGTAGCACCTTCTTGTAGGGTTTAACTGTGACTTTAGCATAAACGCCTGCAGTGATGTACGGATCTGTGTCGGCCCACAATTGTGCTTCGGCTAAGCTGTCAAACTCTGCCACTATTAATGAGCCGGTGAAACCCGCTTCACCGGGATCTTCGTTATCGATAGCTGGGCAAGGGCCGGCTAACACCAATCGACCTGCGGTCTTAAGTGCTTCCACACGCTGTAAATGAGCCGGACGGGATTGTTTGCGAAGCGGTAGGCTATTCTGTACATCTTCTGAATAAATAATGTATAGCATTAACTGTCCTTATTTATGCGTAGCGGCTTTCATCTGCTGAACAAACTCGCCTAATTCTTTTAACATTTTGCTGGGTTGGTCTAGGTTCTCTGCAATGATATTAACCGTTGCCGAGCCTGATATAGCACCTGCGGCACCAGCTTTAATCGCCTCTGCAACTTGCGCTGGTTGAGATATACCAAACCCCAGCAGTGGGGGAGCCACTTCATAGCGGGTTAACTTACTGATTAACTCATCAGCAGGTATCGTGGCGGCAGTTTCTGCGCCGGTTACACCCGCACGGCCAAGTAAATAGGTATATCCTTGGGATTTTTGACCAATCTCGGCAAGAGTTTCATCACTTGCATTAGGCGGTGCAATCAAGATTTGTTGAATACCATTTGCTTTGGCCGCCGCAATGAACGGATCGGCTTCACGTAAAGGCACATCAGCAATCAAGATTGAATCAACACCTGACTCGGCTGCCAAGTGATAAAAATTCGGTAGGCCTTTTCTGACGACTAAATTGCTATATAACAAGAGGCCAATTGGTATATCTTCGAACTGTTGGCGAATTTGCTTGATCACGTCAAAACAATCCGCAGGAGTGATTTTGTTTGCTAAGGCACGGATACTGGCATTTTGGATAGTAGTGCCATCCGCAATAGGATCAGAATACGGAATACCCAGCTCTAACGCATCTGCGCCATTTTCAACTAACGTTTTGATAATGTTGAACGAAGTTTGTTTATCCGGATCACCTAACATTACAAAGGGGACGAAAGCTCCTTGGTTGTCAGCCTTTAATTTTTCAAACATGTTGGCATAACGGCTCATTGCTGATCTCCTAGAATGCTATGTACGTGGGCAAGATCTTTGTCTCCACGACCGGATAAATTTAGCACGATAATTGTGCCATCTTCTGCTTCTTCTGCCATATCAATGGCATAGGCTAAACCATGTGCTGACTCTAGGGCAGGGATAATACCTTCCTTGCGAGCTAATAACTGAAACGCATTTAATGCTTCCGTATCTGTAACGGCGACATACTCTGCGCGGCCAATATCATGCAAGTATGCATGTTGGGGACCTACAGCAGGGTAGTCAAGTCCAGCTGAAACAGAGTAAGACTCTTCGATCTGTCCGTCAGCATCTTGCATGATATAACTATAGGCACCGTGTAATATACCTTTGCTACCGGTACAAATAGCTGCACCATGTTCGGCGGTATGCAGACCTTTACCCGCCGGCTCTACGCCGATTAAGCGCACACTGGGCTCGTCAATAAAATCGGCAAACATACCGATAGCATTAGAGCCGCCACCCACACAGGCCACTACTGCATCAGGCAAACGGCCTTCTTTTTCCATTATCTGTGCACGGGTTTCTTCACCGATCATGCGATGAAATTCGCGTACAATAGTTGGGAAAGGGTGAGGACCGGCAGCGGTACCCAACAAATAATGTGCTTTGTCATAATTGGCTGACCAATCGCGCATGGCTTCATTTACTGCATCTTTCAATGTGCCAGAGCCTGCGGTGACAGGAATTACTTCAGCTCCCATCAAACGCATTCTAAATACATTTGGCGCTTGTCGTTCGACATCTTTCGCACCCATGTAAATTCTGGCTTTTAACCCCATCAAAGCACAGGCAAGTGCTGTGGCTACACCGTGTTGGCCCGCGCCGGTTTCGGCGATGACTTCTGTCTTACCCATGCGTTTGGTTAGCAATGCCTGTCCAAGTACTTGATTGGTTTTGTGCGCACCACCGTGGAGCAGATCTTCACGTTTAAGGTACAATTTAACCTTCGGGTTATTAACTAGATTGCGACTTAAGGTCATAGCCGTTGGACGGCCAGCATAATCTTTCAACAATCCCATGAATTCTGCTTGAAAATCTGGGTCTTGTTGAGCATCAATAAAGGCTTGTTCTAATTGATCCAAGGCTGGGATCAAAAGCTCAGGTACGTACATACCCCCGTAGTCACCAAATTTACTTGATAAGTTATTCATCTGATTCTCTTTTTAATTAAATTTATTATTAAGTTCATTTAAAGGTTCTAAGCGCGCTAAACGCTTGAGTAATTTTGTTGTGATCTTTAATTCCCGGCGCAACTTCCACCCCAGAGTTAATATCTATGCCTTGGGCAGGCGTGTTGGCGGCTAGGCTAATATTCTCTGGGGTAATGCCTCCAGCAACGAAGACCGAATTAGTTGCCGGTAGTTGGGATAACAATTGCCAATCGAATTGTTTTCCTGTGCCACCTGATTGATTACCTACCTTACAGTCGTAGACAATGCAGTCTAGGTTTCGAAAAACAGTCGGTGACAACAATTCTGTATCTCCAAAAGTTACCGCTAGCGCTTTCCATATCTGGCAATGTTGGGGGAGTTGATCACGCAGTTCGTCTATAAAGGTTTGTTGTTCATTACCGTGCAACTGCACAGCAGATAACTTCAAGGTGTTGGCATATTCAACAATCAAAGGGATTGTGGCATTGACAAATACACCGACATAAGCAAAAGGAACCGCGTTTACAATCTGCTTGGCTTTTGGGAGTGCTATCTTGCGAGGGGAGCCATCGGCAAATATTAAGCCCGCATAGAGTGCACCACTATCTTTAACGTGTTGCGCGTCTTCTATACAGGTGATACCGCAAACTTTCACTGTTCCATAAAGCAGTTTTTTCACTGCACGGCTAATATTCTGTTCGGCCATGACAGAGCTGCCAACCAAAAAGCCATCAACCAGCGATGCCAATCTTCGAACATCTTTATTGGTATAGATACCCGACTCAGAAATAATTAAGCATTGATGTGACGAGGCTTTTATCAAGGGAACCAATTTTTCGGTTGTCGCAAGGTCCGTGCTTAGGTCACGAAGATCTCGGTTATTAATACCAATGATCTTTGCACCCAAGGCAATTGCTCTGTGTACTTCAGTTTCGTTACTCACCTCAGTTAATACGTCGAGTTGATATTGAGCAGCTAATTCAGCAAGTTGTTGATAGCTTTCATCATCTAGCACCGATAGCATCAATAAAACCGCGTCAGCATGGTGATATCTGGCCAGATAAATCTGATAGGGGGCGACAAAAAAATCCTTATTGAGCACTGGCTGATGAACCCTATCACGCACATATTCCAGATACTCGAACTTACCTTGGAAATACTTTTCATCGGTAAGTACCGAAATACAGGCTGCGTAGGGTAAATATGCTTGAATAATTTCATCTAAATTGAAATCTTCGCGGATCAGCCCTTTGGAAGGTGAGGCTTTTTTACATTCAAAAATAAAGCCAGCGTTAGGGTGTGCCAAAGCATCGTAAAAGCTTCTGTCCGAGGGTGTCAGTGTGCTGATAAACGACTCCAGCGGCAGTTGTTCTTTACGTTGGGACAACTCCTGATGTTTGTCAGCCACAATTTTTTCTAACACATTTGCCACTTAGTTAACTCCTTGCTGACTGATGATTGCAGCAGATAGTATAGTTTCTAAAGCTCTACCCGATTGCATCGCATCAATGGCCATATCTGCGCCACGTTGGTAACTATCTACTTTACCGGTCAATTTTAGTAGTGCGCCTGCATTAATTGCAATGGCAGCCTGATGGGCTTCTTGTCCTTGACCAGAGAGCACCCTCTCTATATGTGCTTTGTTCTGTTCTGGTTCACCGCCTTCAATACTTTTTAGTGAATGTTGCTGTAAACCAAACTCAGCTGGGGTCAGGGTGTATTGAGTAATTTCATCCTCCGCTAGCTCTGCAACCTGTGATGGACCATGTAAGGCTAATTCGTCCAAGCCACTGCCATGAACCACCAAGGCGTGTTTGTAGCCCAGTAAGCGTAACGTTTTCGCGAAAGGAAGCACAAATTTTGGCGCATATACACCTATCATCATATGAGTCGGCTTAGCCGGATTGGCTAAAGGTCCCAGTAAATTGAACAAAGTGCGGGTTTTTAGAGTTGTGCGCACAGGCATCGCATATTTGATCCCTGCATGATAATTAGGTGCAAATAAAAAACTCAGATTAGCCTGATCCAAACATTCACGGGCAGTCGCCGCACTCATGCCAAGATCCATTCCGAAAGTACGGAACAAGTCAGCAGAGCCCGATTTGCTCGATACACTGCGATTACCGTGTTTGGCCACTTTCAATCCACAGCTTGCCGCTACTATAGCTGCTGCTGAAGAGATATTAATGGTGTTGTGACCATCACCGCCTGTGCCTACTATGTCGGCAAAATCATAGTCTGGGCGCTCAAAAGAGCTGGCATTTTCAATTAATGCGCCAGCTGCGCCGGCAATTTCATCTGGTGTTTCACCCTTTATTTTTAAAGCGGTGAGCAAAGATGAAATGACAATGTCATTTAATTCGCCCTTTACGATTAAGGAAAACAGTGACTGACAGTCTTGCTGAGACAAGTTATGCCCTTGGTAGACTGATTCAAGATGGGTTCGAAGAAGGTCTTGATTCATACTTATGCCTTTTGCGTCAGGTAATGGATGCTTTGGTCAAGCAACTGGCTACCTTGAGAGGTTAAAATGGATTCGGGATGAAATTGGAAGCCTAACATCATGTCCTTGGTGTGACTAACAGCCATGGGGATATCATTGTACTGGGCGATCACCGGTAATTCAGGTGGCATATTGCTGGCCATGAGTGAATGGTATCGAGCAACAGGCAATGGGCTAGGCAAGTTAGCAAAAACGCCTTGAGCAGAATGATTAATATAGGATGCTTTGCCGTGCATCACTTCGTCACTGCGCACCACGTCGCCACCATAAGACTGCACTATGGCCTGATGACCAAGGCAAATGCCCAAAACCGGGAAATGACCTTTAACTAGATTCAGTAGAGTTAACAAACAGCCTGCGTCTTTTGGTGTACCTGGGCCAGGTGACAATAACAAGACGACTTGGCTTGAATCAGATTGCTGCTGCATGCGTTTGAATATCTTGTCTGCCGAGACAGAGTTGCGATATATGGTGAGCTCATGGCCTAAGCCTCTAAGCTCATCCACTAGGTTATAAGTGAAAGAGTCAAAATTATCTAACAGGAAGACACTGATCGGCTTGTTCATGCTTGATTCTCCTGAGATAGAGTTGGAGTAACTGAAGCCAGAATGGCGCTGATAACAGCTTGTGCTTTGGCGCGAGTTTCATCCGCTTCGGCCTGCGGATCCGAATCATATACAACCCCTGCACCTGCTTGAATATACGCAACGTCATTTTTAACAAACGCCGAGCGGATCACGATACAGGTATCCATGTCGCCATGACCGTTAATATAACCGACTGCACCGCCATAACTGCCTCGGCGCTTTTTCTCAACTTGACGAATTAGGCTGGCGGCACTGACTTTAGGGGCACCGACTAAGGTTCCCATATTCATACAAGCGGCATAAGCATGTAACGCGTCCAAGTCATCACGAAGCTGACCTACCACGCGGGAGACGAGATGCATAACGTGGGAATAACGATCTACTTTGAGCAAATCTTTTACATAACGGGTGCTGGGTTTGGACACTTTCGCCACATCATTACGGGCCAAATCAACTAACATGATATGTTCCGCTTTCTCTTTTTGGTCTTCACGCAGGTTCAGCTCTATACGACTATCCAGGTCAAGGTTGATGCTGCCGTCTGCATGTTTTCCTCTTGGTCGAGTGCCGGCGATAGGATAGATTTCTACTTGATTGGTTTGATGTTCATATTTTAAAGCTGACTCGGGAGAGGCTCCGAACATACTAAAGTCTTCATCTTGCAAGTAAAACATGTAGGGGCTGGGATTTTGTTTCTTTAGTTTGGCATAGGCAAGATAGGGATGGGGGCAGGGCAGACTGAAACTGCGGGACGGCACCACTTGAAAGATATCACCTGCCAGAATGTGTTCCTTGAGATCCAGCACATCTTGTTTAAAGTGCTCATCGTCTTTGTCGACTTTAAGGTCACACTCTATGGCTTCAATTTGCTGGGCAGGCAGCTCAGTGAGCGATTCAAGTTGGCCTAAGGTCTGTTCCATTTGCTGGCTAACAGCAAAATAACTATTGGCTACATTTGCACCGCTAAAGACGCTATTAATCACTTCGGTTGTTTGCTTTTGATGGTCGATAACCAAAAGTGATTGAGCAAGGTAAAATACGAAATCTGGGCAGCTATTTTCACTCTCTGCTACGTCAGGTAATTTTTCGAAGCTAGCTAACAAATCATAGGCAAAGGCACCGCCTAAAAATAAATTCTGCGGATGTTCCCGCAAACAACGAATCCGCTTGACCATTAAACGCAATGCATCAAATACAGCAGGTGCTTTGAGACGCGCATCTTCGTCTAAGTCATCATTGGCAGGGGGGAAAACTAAGGTTAAACTCAAACCATCAGCAGCTGATTGAGTCGTGACTGATGGGGGGCGGTGTAACAGAAATAGAGGAAGTAAAGATGCGCCATTGTCGTTCAATGCCGTTATCTGCACAATTTGACCGTTGCAGACTAATTTTAATGCCGAATCGAGTAAGATTAAACTTTTTAAATTGTCTTTACTGTCGATTTCAGCTGATTCGAGTAACAAGCAATTGGCTTTGTTGGCACATAATTGCTGAAACGCATTGAGTGGATCTTTAACATAGGGTCCTTGTCGGACGAGTGTCTCGGCGATACCTGGTTGATCGCTTAATTGCGTTAAACTCATATTATCTTTCTCAAGGTCAAAATATACTGCAAATGAAATCGTTTCGGGCAGATACGAAAAAGGCCCGTTAAACGGGCCTTTTAAAACTATTTGTACAAATACAAACACTCACAGCCCGCTAGTTAGGGATGTGCCACCACCAATTTTTGTTTTCTGCTGTTTGGATGTTTGTGTTCATATTTATTAACTTGGGCTCAATTATCGTAAAGTCGAAAGATTAACGGTTAATTAATCTGATTATTTTTTGGTGTTTAACATATAATGCACCAGAGCCCCTATAGAAGAAAACAAATGGGCTGTTGTGTCAATAGATCAGGCTATAAAAAAGTTAAAATAATGGACCAATGCGTTATATGATAGAACCTAAAAAAATCGACCTACATAGTCATAGTCATTATTCAGACGGGCATTTGTCGCCTGAAGAACTGCTGATGCGTGCGCATAATATGCAAGTAGATGTGTTGGCCCTGACAGATCATGACACTGTTCAAGGTATTGCAGAGTTGCTCGAATATCAGCAAGAGTACAAACGGGATTTGACCATAATTCCTGGCGTGGAAATTTCCACCTCTTGGCATGGTTTTGATATTCATATAGTGGGATTAAACGTCGATCATCAAGACAGTCTTTTGTTAGAAAGATTAGCTTGCCAATCCAAACGTAGGGAAGATCGAGCATTAAAAATAGCTCACAAATTAGATAAAGCTGGCGTGCCTGGTATTTATGAAATTGCTAAGTCGCTGGCCGGAAAAGGCCAGATCACACGCGCTCACTTCGCTAGAGCGTTGATCAAGCAGCAAGCAGTGAGCGACATGGAGTCGGCCTTTAAAAAGTATTTAGGTAAAGGAAAGAAAGCCCATGTTAAGCCTGAATGGATCTCTTTTGAAGAAGCGATTCAATGGATTCAAGAAGCCGGTGGGCAAGCCGTATTAGCCCATCCTGGTCATTATGATATGACGGCTAAATGGTTACGTCGCTTGGTAGGTGAGTTTGCTGCGGCAAATGGCGACGGCATAGAAGCCAATCACCCCCATTTGGCTGCTACTAAGCGCCAATTGCTGGTGGAGTTAACATTGGAGCATAAGCTGCTTGCTTCCACTGGCTCAGATTTTCATTTTCCAAGTCGTTGGACTGAGTTGGGCAAAAATTTATCAGTTCCTGATAAGCTCACACCGATTTGGCACAATTGGGCTAGCATTGCAGCGTAAGAAAAATCACATTTAGAATAGTTTTTAGTGCTGAATATCAGCCACACATACGGTTAAATAAGTTTTTATGAGTCAGTATTTTTATATTCATCCAGATAATCCTCAGCAGCGTTTGTTACGTCAAGCGTGTGAAATTATTCGCAGTGGCGGTGTAGTGGTATATCCCACCGATTCAGGTTATGCCATTGGCTGCCAGATGGATGATAAAAACGCCCTTGAGCAGTTGTGTCGAATTCGTCAAATTGGCAAAGATCATAACTTTACTCTGATGTGCCGTGACATGTCAGAGCTTTCTATATATGCACGGGTAGATAACACTGCATTCAGGCTGATTAAAAATAATACCCCAGGGCCTTACACCTTTATTTTGAAGGCGACCAAAGAAGTCCCTAAGCGATTACAGAATCCAAAGCGTAAAACTATCGGTATCCGGGTGCCCAACAATGCCATTGCCTTGCAATTGTTAGAGGAGCTTGGCGAGCCATTAATGTCAACTACGTTGATTTTACCCGGCGAAACTCAAGCTGAATTCGACCCTGATGATATTAGAGATAAATTAGAGCGTCAGGTTGAGCTTATCATCAATGGTGGTTATCTGGGCGAGCAACCTACTACGGTAATTGATATGTCCGAAGGTGATGTGGTGATTATTCGTGAAGGAAGTGGTGATAGCAGCGTGTTTGGTTAATTATTAATGAAAGATACACAAGCACCTAAAGCGCCTATCCAGCAACCTTTGCCTTTGGCGTTCGTCAACGGCGAAGCTATGTTGGTCAAGCCGGAGGATCTATATATTCCGCCGGATGCACTGGAAGTTATTCTCGAAGCGTTCGAGGGGCCATTGGATTTATTGTTGTATCTTATCCGTAAGCACAAGTTTGATATTGTTAATCTACCGATTTTGCAAATTACCCAGCAATATATGCAATATGTAGAAGTGATGAAAGACTTAAAGCTAGAATTGGCAGCTGAATATTTATTGATGGCGGCTATTTTAGCTGAAGTGAAATCGCGATTATTGTTACCTAAACGACCTGATGCTGAGGATGAAGAAGATGATCCTCGGGCAGAGTTGATAAGACGTTTACAAGAATATGAGGCGATTAAACTAGCCGCGCAGGAGATGGACGGCTTACCTCGGTTGGAAAGAGATGTGTTTGTTGCCCATGGGGTGCCCAGTGACAGTGTTGAACCTATCAAGATCCAACCGCAGGTTAATCTACAAGATGTGGTGTTGGCTTTTCAGTCCGTGCTTAAAAAGGTCAAAGCCTTCGAGCATCATCAAATCGCTCGAGAAGCGTTGTCGACCCGTGAGCGGATGAGTAAAATTCTGCAGCAATTGAGCAGTGATGGATTTAGCGATTTTGAATTGTTGTTTACGGTGGATGAAGGAAAAGCGGGTGTGGTGGTGTCCTTTTTAGCCATTCTCGAGTTAGTTAAAGAACAGCTGGTGGAATTGGTGCAGGCCCACCCTCTGAGTCAAATACACCTTAAACTGCGCAGCATGAGTGACAGTGACGATACAGGTGAAGCTCTATGGCAAAGTTAACCGATGTGCAATTAAAACAGTTAGTTGAAGCGGCGATTTTTGTTGCCGATGAGCCACTGACCAAAGAAAAACTGCAGGAGAGTGTGCTTGAAGGTCTCAAAATATCAAAAAAGCGTCTAGCGGACGCCTTAGCTGAATTGGTGCTGGATTACGCGCCTCGGGGTGTGCAGTTGGTAGAAGTTGCCTCAGGTTATCGATTTCAATCCATGGACAGCTTGAGCCCTTGGTTGAGTAAACTTCGGAATGAGCAGGCGCCACGGTATTCCCGCGCTTTGTTAGAAACCTTGTCGCTGATTGCCTATCGACAACCCATTACCCGTGGCGAGATAGAAGATGTGCGTGGCGTAGCGGTTAGTAGTCACACTATTAAGACCCTGACAGAACGTAGCTGGATTAAAGCTGTCGGGCATAAAGAGGTACCCGGAAGGCCAACTTTATATGCTACAACTAAAGAGTTTTTAGATTACTTTTCATTACAAAGTCTAGCTGATTTGCCGCCGATGCAAAACTTCGAAATGCTGTCAGACTCTCTCGAAACAGAGTCAGAAAAACAGTCTTTACCAGCAGAGCAAGCTACAATCATACAGGACTTAGATCCCAGTCAACCTGCTGTGATAGCAGAGACAGACATAAACAAAGAGCATTTACACTAATGAGTGAAAAATTACAAAAAGTGCTGGCTAATGCCGGTAAAGGTTCTCGTCGCGAGATGGAGAAATGGATAGAGCAAGGGCGTATTTCGGTTAACGGTACCCTCGCCACTTTGGGCGATCGAGTGGAAGTTACCGATCAGATTCGGATCGATGGACACTTGTTGTCAATTCAGCAAGAAAAACCGGTCTGCCGAGTGCTGATGTATAACAAGCCAGAAGGTGAATTATGTAGCCGTAAAGATCCTGAAGGTCGTTCGACGGTTTTTGATCGTCTACCCAAAATACAACATGGCCGCTGGATTGCGGTAGGCCGTTTGGATATCAACACCAGTGGATTATTATTGTTTACCAATGATGGTGAGCTTGCCAATCGATTGATGCATCCTAAGCATGAAGTGCAGCGGGAATACGCCGTTCGTGTATTTGGCGAAGTCGACAACAGTATGGTAAATAAGCTTAAAAAAGGCGTTGAGCTTGAAGATGGCATGGCTAAGTTTACCACTATCGCTCGTCGCCCTGGAGATGACGAAAGTCTGAATACTTGGTTCAACGTGACCTTATCTGAAGGACGTAACCGAGAAGTGCGCCGTTTATGGGAATCACAAGGCGTACAGGTGAGCCGCCTAATTCGAGTCAATTACGGTGGCCTAGAGTTGCATAAGCGCTTACCACAGGGCGGGTGGATGGAATTAGAGCTGCCAGAACTCAATACCTTGCGTAAATCAGTCCAGTTGCCCTATGAAACTGAAAGTCTGGTCAACGAAAAGCGTAATAAATTAGATCATGTGAGGATCAGTCGTATGCGCCGTTCCGTAAAAAAACACAAAGTGAATAGCAAACGTAAAGCTGACTAGTTATCTACTGATTATCCCAGACATAAAAATCCCGTCACTGTCGTAGACGGGATTTTTTTGATTGTAGGGGAACACAAAGGCTAGATTGAAATAACCAGTAAGCCAATAGAGCAGATGAAACCCACTAGCCAAACAACACTTCTGAGTACATGAATATTGAACCAATAACAAAATGCATAGATGGTACGGGCAATAATAAACGTGATGGCTAGATATTGGGCAATGTCGCCCACTTGATGGGTTACAATAGCAGCAAGTGCCCCAGGGGTGAACATGATCAGCGCTTCAAAACTGTTTTCATGCACCGCTTTTGCTCGTCCACCAAATCCGCTGAGTTGACTCTGTTGGGCCCGCGGATGGCGGTTGTCGTAGCCCCCTTGTTGATTCATTGCAACGGCAAGTGGTGCTTTGAATAATATCGGCATGATTGTCGCTATTGCCAGGCAGATTAGAATTGTGGTCATAATTTTCCTTAATCTAGTAAAATAGCTAGTTTGATTCAGGGTTAACCTGAGTAACTCAATGAGATAAAACCAATGGTTATGTTAGTAGTAACCCATCGGCTTTATTATGGATCATATTCAGCTACTCTAATACTATCCTCAATGTAGAACAACATATTCATTTTTAAAGGAATTCTATATTTAAATCATGGTAAAGCTTGGTTGAGCATTAACCTTTGGGCAGGATTAATTATGTGTGCAGTTTGGTGAATAAAAAATGGCTGCCTTTAGACAACAATAAATGTTGAATAGACAGCCTAATGGCAGGGATATAACTCAGACCACTAATTTGGCTTAGCAATCGTTAAGAATGTAGTGCGTGGGACGTCTTATTCACCGTATTCAATGCTGACTTTTTTAAGCAATTGAGCATCGTCAATTTGTAATTCTACTTCTTGTCTTAAAATGATCTGACCATCAATAATCACGCCATTTTCAATTTTTAAAACGGGCAGGGTGCGAGGGGCTTTGCGTTGATTTCGGGTATAAAAGATTATGTCACCTTGAATTTGTGAACCATCTTTGAGAATAATATCGCCATTGTACGTAGTGGTGTTGCCTGAAACGATAACGCCTGATAATTCGATGACGCCGTTGACATTCTCCACGTCACCGTCCACCCGAGAATGACTCGTTAGCCGAATACTGCCATTAACCGTTTCAACCGGACCTTGACTGTGAAAGTCTTGCTGGGCTTCTATATCTCCATTAACTGTTTTGGCACTTTTAACGGTAACGTATTGACCCATGTCAATATCACCATTGACTGTGTCTACATTCCTAGCATTGACTGAATCAGCTAAATTGATGCTGCCATTAACTGAGCTTACGTTTGAAACGTGTTTGCCTTGGGATACATCAAGACCACCAAAAATACTACTTACGCCGTTTCCGTGGGTGTCATCGCTATCATTACCAACATGGATAATACAAGCAGAAACAGAAAGAACTGCGGCACTGATGATGGCGGCTTTGCTGATTGATTTTATTAAGAATGAAGTTGACATTGTGTTCCCAAATCGTGATAAGTGTTGTTGAATTTAATTTAGATACTTTCACTTTAGCAGGACTCGGGCCAACTCTTAACATATTGAAATAAATAGATAAATTGTTGACACATGGCAAAGTGACAAAGTTGAATTAGTCAATCCAACGAACTTTTAGGTATTTAGACTTCAGATCTTGGTTATTTCAGCCTCCAAACTAGCTGGTCTGTTAGTTGCGTCAGAATAGCTTTGATTAAACAACGAAATGTGTGGGTAAGCCTGACTGACGGCATCGAATATCTTCTCTACCGGCATCTCAGCAAAGCTGCCATGATCGGTCACATACTCCATATGCTTGTCACCCGATTGAGTGAAAGAGTGAAACAAGGAATCAGACTTTCCATCAAAATTCAGTGGCTGAATGTTGAACTTTTCACAGAGTGTGTGATTAAAAACAGGTGTGCATTTCACCCATTTATCATGCATATAAATTTCCGCGTAGCCATGCATAACAAACAAATCAGTTTTTAACCAATCGATCAATTTGGGGCTAGAAAGGTGGTTGCGTACATCCCCCAATCCTATCCGAGCGGGAATTCCTAGTGCACGACTAACGGCAACCAATAAAGCGGACTTAGGTATGCAGTAGGCGCTATCATGTGTCGCGGCATAACTGGCTTTTAGTGCCTCGACGCCATCGCTAAAAGTGTAGGGATTGTAGGCAATGTTGTCACGAATTAAATAATAAGCGGCAATAATTTTTTGATAGGGATCAGGCTCTTCAATACTTGAGATTAGAGACTGTATTGATGGATGAGAGTAATTAAAATATTCATTTTCTTGGAGATATTGAGAAAGATTCAAAACTTGGATCTCGAGTTGATTTTACACTGAGATCCAAGCATAACGGTTAAGTTAAATAGATAACAATAATTATAATTTATACTCTATTATTTGTTATTTTTAGCCAGTAGGGTAATTAGGCTAGAGGTATCAAATCTCCCCCCACCATTAGCCTGTACTTGGCTATAGAATTGATCGACCAAGGCCGTAACTGGCAGATGTGCTCCGACAATACGTGCTTGGTCCAGCACTATGCCAAGATCTTTACGCATCCAATCTACGGCGAAACCAAAGTCGAATTTATTATCTACCATGGTGTGCGCGCGGTTTTCCATTTGCCATGATTGAGCAGCCCCTTTAGAAATTACCTCTACTACGGCGTTGGGATCTAATCCGCTTTGTGTGGCAAAGTGCATAGCTTCTGATAATCCTTGCACAATCCCTGCGATGCATATTTGGTTAACCATCTTACTAAGTTGACCGTAGCCAACAGGCCCTAAGCGCTTTTGCATCTTAGCATAACAGTCAATTAATGATTCAACCTTGGTGTAGTCTTGTGGCTCACCACCTACCATTACCGTGAGTTGGCCATTCTCTGCGCCAGCTTGACCACCTGATACGGGTGCATCTATGAAAGCAATGTGAGTTTTGGCAGCAATCTCAGCAAGTTCAATGGCCACGGTCGCAGAGGTGGTGGTATGATCTACGAAAGTGCTTCCCTTTGGCATGGTTTGAAATGCCCCATTTTCAGCGGTTGTCACCGAGCGAAGATCATCATCATTACCCACGCAGGCAAACACGACCTGTTGATCCTGTGCTGCAAGGGCTGGGGTTGCAGCAAGCTTACCGCCATATTGCGCCACCCACTTTTCGGCCTTCTCAACGGTACGATTGTATACGGTGACGTTGTGACCTGCTTTAGCAAGGTAGCCCGCCATGGGATAACCCATTACGCCTAAGCCGATAAAAGCAATATTTTTTGCTTGATTGTTAGTAGTCACATTCACCTCATTTAATTTTCTGTTGGTCTATTGTTAGTTTTTAACCAGTTTTCTCATTGATAGTTTTAAGTCCGCTAGTACTTTCTACCACATAAACTTTTGGCATAAAGCATGCAGATGAAGATTCTTGCATTTCTTTTTTGAATTGTTGGGGGTAATCATCAGTTAATAAACAGCCTACTGCTAGACTGGGATAAATCTCATCGTAGCGCTTGATCTCTGTTTCACTTGTTCGGCGAAAAATATGTCCGCGGTTGAGTTGACTGTGATCACGCAATCCCGCGGAAGAGACTATATCTAAAGTGGCGTTGACTGTCTCAGCATGATAGCGCGCGACCCGTTGTGCTTTATCTTCCACCACCAAGCCTTTGGCCAAAGCACGCTTTTGAGTGGCTACACCGGTAGGACATTCATTGGTATTGCACACCAAAGATTGAACACAGCCTATCGCCATCATCATGCCGCGAGCGCTGTTACACATGTCGGCTCCAACCGCGATATTTTTGACTAGATGGAATCCGGTGAACGTTTTGCCACTGGCAATCACTTTTATGTCTTTCTTAAGGTCAAATCCTTTTAAAATATCACAGACATAAACGAGGGCTTCACGAAGGGGCATACCTACTGAGTTGGAATACTCCAATGGCGCTGCACCCGTGCCCCCTTCACCGCCATCTACGGTAATGAAATCTGGTTTAATACCCGTTTCCACCATGGCTTTACAGATCGCTACGAATTCACTCCTTTGACCGATACAAAGTTTAAAACCAATAGGTTTGCCATTTGATAAAGTTCGCAACTGCTCAATGAAGTCCATCATTTGTAACGGGGTGGAAAAGGCACTGTGCCCTGGCGGCGAATCCACTCGCGTGCCAGGTTCGACCAATCTGATACGAGCAATTTCAGCGGTATTTTTATCCGCAGGTAAAATACCACCATGACCGGGCTTAGCACCTTGGGAAAGCTTAATCTCGATCATTTTTATCGATGGCTCTATGGCCGTTTTTGCAAAGCTATTAGGGCAAAACGCCCCTTGCTGGGTGCGGCAACCAAAGTAGCCGGTGCCGATTTGCCATACCAAATCCCCGCCATGCTCTAAATGATAGGGACTGACACTACCTTCGCCAGTGTTATGATAAAAATTGCCTAATTTAGCGCCTTTATTGAGGGCACGAATAGCATTGGAGCTTAAAGAGCCAAAACTCATGGCTGAAATATTGAAAACACTCGCTTCGTAGGGTTGCAGACAGGCGGGGCCACCGACTTTTACCCTTGGTTCAGCTTTATCAGAATCGTAATGTATGGCACCAATGGAGTGGCTTATCCATTCGTACCCCACTTCTTGAGTATTCAGTTTTGTACCGTAAGGTAGGGTATCTAATGCGCCTTTTGCACGCTGATAAATGACTGAGCGGAACATGCGATTCACTGGTGTTCCGTCGGTCTCTGATTCGAAAAGGTATTGTCTTACAAAGGGGCGGATATCTTCCATTAACCAGCGGCCATGGCCAACTACTGGATAATTTCTAAGCAATGCATGCTTGGTTTGAAAAATATCATAAAAGCCCACAATAGTGATCGGCATTAGCAGTACTAGCAACCATAGTGTTTGCATCTGTATAAAACTGAAAAAAATCACTGTTGGCCAAGTAATTAAGCAAAAGAGGTAGAAAACATGGCGCATATTGAATTCCAAGTATGAGTGGAGCCTTTAACATGCAGCATAAACTACAAGTTTGTGCCTATAAAACCAAGTGTTATCCATAAAAAATTCAGATTTACCTTTGACAAATTTTAATCAAGCTAGGTTAAATACTCAGCCGTAAATTGAACCTTATTTCATCTACCAATGTTTTTGGCACATGGTGCTGCAGGGCCAGTTTACGCCATTGAGACACCTGTTCTATGGTGTGATCAATAAGGTGATCTACTTTTTGTTTAGTAAATAAAGCACTTATAGATTTAAAGGTGTAAAAGTCCTGACGATTAAAATTATCCCGCTTACCATTAATTGACATCCAATGACTATTTACCCATTTGCTACCGGGTTTGTAGCTATATGCCAAATCATAGGCAGGAGCTAGCTGCCATTGCTGATCACTATCAAATAGGAAAGACACGTTTTTCGCATGGTCATCATGATTTCGTGCTACTACATTGAAAATCATGCGGCGAAAAATTTGCTCTGCATCCTGAGCGGATAACTTTAATTGCCGAGCCACGTGAAATAGCTCTGCATAGGAGAAACTGCCAACCTGTTTATAGCTAACGTGGGCCATAGCGTTAAGCGTTTGAACGTGCACTTTTTGATTGCCTATTCTATCATATCGCTGAGTCACAAAATGGCGTCTATTCCCTTCGTTTAGCAAAGAGCAGGGCATCATGTCTATTCCGCAGTTTTTTGCCATTAAGTAATACACGTACTCCATCGCGCCGTAGCCCATAGGATCGCCAAAGGTTTGTTGATTTTGATGGTGTTCACTGACACCATCAAATTTCATTAAATAGTGAGTAAAGCCCTCAGGTGCATCTGTTTGACCAGAGCGGACTTGAGTGAAATCTTGATTAAAGGCCAGCACTGCTTTGGGTCTTGCTCCACCGGCACTCATGCCGACTGACATTAATGCCATCATCGCTTGTTTGTCTTCTTGACCTGAGTCAGACAGGGAAACTTCAAAATCAGCTCGTTGGTTAATAATCTCCTGAGCGATTTCAACTAAGGTGTCCACAGCGATTAGCTGAGATGAATTTAGGTTTTTGAGCCGTGTTGCAGGGGCATAGGTTAGCGCTCCCATGCCACGGGGACCGGTATATTTAAGTCTCTGAAGGGGGGTAATATCTTGTGGTGATTTCCCTTGGGCGGCAACCCAAGCGTTAATCACGGCATTACCGAAGTCATCAGGTAAGGAATCTGCAATTAAACCAGGTAAGCCTTTAAATGCCTCAAAATCGGCTTCTGGGAAGCTATAGATAGTTTTTGATAAGGGCATTTTAAGTGGCGAGAGTTGAATACCGGTTTTAATAAAACTAGGATAATATTCAAAAGCCCCAAGTCGGGTTTGTTCATTGTAACTGACCACACCGACTTCTTTTCCTTGGTAACTAACCTTAACTACCTCCATTACCATGATGGTTCATCCTGGTGTTCGTTTGTTTTGGTCCCCGATGCTCTGCGTCTTTTATTACCTTGACGTTTCTCTAGTTGAATGGGAGACGGTGGTTGGGGTGGCAGAAAGAGGTCCAAATGTCCCTGTAAACCCAATGCATATAGGATAGCAACAAAGGTATCCAGTTGGGTTTTACCTTTTTCGGCGTTAATCACCGCTTTACGAGATATGCCCGCTTGGGTTGCCACATCTTGTTGAGTGAGATCGAGGTTGAGTCTTGCCTGTTTGAGACGCTCACCTAAGGCTTCAACTGAATCTGTACTGTTCACGCTGCACCCACTAAGTCCTATAAATTAAACATTAAGTCAATATTGTAGCTTAATATTCGATATATGTCACATTATGATTCTTCGCTTAATGTTCAAAATATGGAACTTATTTCGAGTAAAAGCCCTTAAAGTGCCATTATGAGGACATTATGCGAGGGTTAACCAAATAGTTCCAAGCTGGTATGTCGACAATGAAATTCGGCGGTTGTTGTCTTGATGAGGCTAATATTACCCTTTTGACTTTTGTATGAAAATTAAACAGTATGGAGTGACACATTCCAACAGGTACCTTTATGAAACCTTTACTTTTATCAGTTCTACTATTTACACCTATGATCAATGCTTTGGCTGAGGAGAAGTGCGAGTTTCAGCATTGGCAAGAATATAAAAGTAGTACCTTATATCGAGACCAGACTAATACTGCCATTGCATTTACATCCAATATTATCCATTTGGACGCTGATGGGGCACCTAATGCTTATCACCCTGATGATATAGGCTTGCCCTGTGGAGGCTCTGGCCCCTTTAAAGGGTTGGATTGTCCTGCCAACGCGGGCTACCCCAAGTCTACTTGGTGGCCAGACGTACTGGTTAAAAGTCCAACTGATCCGACGGAGGCTTATACTCAGAAAGAGGGACAGTTTGCTGGATTTATGGTCTCCAAAACCGCTTTGATCAACGCAAACATCAGGGATGTTAGCGACCCAAATCGCTATGTTGATGCCACTACTATCCCTTACTTGGTGTACCCGGGGAAGTTCTACAAGCTCAAAGGCAGTGGAAAAATGGGCGACTTGGGCGTGGCTTATAATTTAGCAAATGGCCAGTCATCGGCCTTCGTTGTGGGGGATGTAGGACCGTCAAAAGCTGAATTGGGCGAAATGTCTATCCGCTTAGCTGAAACCTTGGGGGGGACCTCACCTAATCCCCGTACCGGGCAAGGAGCGCCGACTGGCATCATATTGTATGTGATCTTTCCGTTTTCCTCTGCGCGCTATCCGTGGCCTTTAACCATTGAACAAATTAACCTACAGGCCAATTCAATGCTTGATCAAATAGGAGGCATTGACGCGGTGAAGGGCTGCCGTTAATCTTGTTATCCAGCCAAAGCTAGCTGCGATCGTTTTACTGTCTTAGGCTATCTCGTTGTCACAGGAGATAGCCCTCTATTGTGCTAAAAGTATGATCCAACAGCAGACTTTCTAACGTACTTGCCCCTTACTAGTTTTATTACATGGTTATCATCAGCCAACTACACCTCTGCGAATCTTAAACACTGCTGAATCTACCAAGAAACATGGTTAAAAGAGAGGGGCTGAAGATCTATGTGGCGTTTAACCGAACCTAACCCTAACCCTAACAGAATGTTACAACTGGCTACCAAAACATTACACACTGTAACAGTCTAGCCAGTAAGTTTTGATTAGACTGTTTTGGAAGGTCCAAACACAGATCAAAAATACAAAGGAATATTATGAAAACACTTAATTATGTAAGTTTAGGGTTAGTGATGGCTTGTGTTTCCCTGTCGCACCAGGCACAAGCAACAGACGGGCAGTGGACAGTTGGCGCTGGTGTAATTGCAGTGGATAACCCCTATATCGGTGTAGACAGTCGAATTATGGCACTGCCTTTCGTTACCTACAAAAGCGAAAACCTAACCTTTAGAGGCTTTGCATTTGATTATAAGGTGATGCAGTACCAAGACTTGACATTTTCAATCATCTTGAAGCCCGGTGATGGATTTTTAGATAGCTCGGACTCTGATAACGAAGCAATCCGAGCGTTGTCAGATCGAGATCTTTCATACTATGCCGGTGTTAAGATGTCACACTCGAGTAAGTTAGGCAGTATAAGTGCTGCGGCCTCCCATGACCTATTGGGCAACGGAGATGGTTATATAATAGATGCTGATTATTCTTATCCCATTCATTTAGGCGAGAATGTGATGGTGGTGCCCACTATAGGCGTATCCTATAACAGTGCAGATGTGTCAAACTACTATTATGGTGTGGCCGCAGGTGAGTCTGATGTATTCGACCAGTATGCTCTTAGTACAACGGTCAATGCTTATATTGGTTTAGTGGTGACTTACAAAATTGATAAAAACTGGTCAGTATCAGCAATGGCTAAGTACACACAATTGGATAAAGATATTGAATACTCACCTATCATTGATGATCGTCAAAAAACGATGGGCTTGCTCTCGTTGAACTATCGGTTTTAGGTGGTTCCAGCGCAATCTCAGCTTGATGAGTTGAATAAGGGTTATTAACCCCGAGGTTTGTTGGCATCATTAACAATATGAATACGGGGGGTAGCAAAAATTGCTACCCCCCTCACACCGTGGGTAGGATTTTTCTCAATGCAACGCTGTTTAACCAGCACGTAAAGCGGCGAGTGCTTTATAACCTTGCTGGATAGTTTGTAACTTGTTGTCCGTTTTATCGCGCTCAACAAAGAAGTGCTCGACACCGGCTAATTTGGATTGAGCAAAGATTACTTTGAAATCTATTGTTCCCGTACCTACATCCGCAAAATTACCTGCTTTATCCATATCTTTCACATGCCATAACTTAAAGCGTCCTGGGTACTGTTTAAAATACACTAAGGGGTCTTGCTGTGCTTTTACCATCCAGTATAAGTCCATTTCCATAGCCAACAGATTAGCATCTGTTTCATTCAGCAATACATCGAAGGGTAGTTGACCATTGCGCATTTCAAATTCAAACGCATGGTTGTGGTAAGCCAGGGTTAATCCAGCCTTGCTGCACGCTGTTCCAATGATATTCAACCGCTCGGCAAGGCGCTTATAAGTATCTATATCTTTACCCCGTTGTTCTTCGCTCAAATAAGGCAGAACAACAAATTTATGACCTACCTCCAATGCGTGATCAATTACCCCGTTTACGCCATTGTCAAAGGTTTCTAAACTAATATGGGCAGAAGGTGCGGTGAGGCCTTCCCCTTGCAGCAGTTTTCTTATTTCACTGGGTTTATGCTCAAAATAACCGGCAAATTCCAATTCTTTATACCCCACCGCGGCGACTAATTTTAAGGTCGCAGGCACACTCACCGCCATCATGTCGCGCAAGGTGTACAGCTGCAATCCAACTTTAGTCGGTGCGTTAGAGGCGAATGCCAAACTGCCAGGAAGCGCTGCCATCCCTAGGGTTGCCGCACTGACTTTCAGAAAGCGACGGCGATCTATAGGTTGCTTTGTCGTGGGCGTCGTGAAATTAATACTAGGTGGCAATGTGGCGGTCATTATCGTTCTCCATTTGCTGTTATATGCTGAGTATATTTGAAGCCAGTTAATTGACTGGCGCAGGACCTGTACTAGTTCTTACTATGAGTTCGAACGGCATAATCACTTTCGGGGCCTTGGTAATTTTTCCGGTGAGAAGATCAATGAGCAGAGACACAGCTGTCTGACCAAACTCTTCAGCAGGCTGTGCGATTGTGGTTAATGGCGGATCACAAAAAGCGGAGAAAGAGATATCGTCAAAGCCTGCAATAGAGATATCGTTTGGGATCCGCAAGCCAGCCTGTTTGAAGCATTGCATTGCACCAATAGCGGTTTCATCATTTTCGCAAAACACTGCAGTAGGACGGTCTTTACTGCTCAGTATTATACTTGCCGCATCGTGACCTGACTGCAGAGTGAAATCTCCTGGATAGAGTAGTGTTTTGTCGAAGGCTAAATCGGCTTCGGCTAAAGCATCGCGATATCCGGCTAATCTTTGGCAGGTTAACGGACTCGATTGAGGGCCTTTTATCAAGGCTATTCTGGTGTGGCCTAATTCTATTAAATGCTGGGTCATCGCCTTTGCCGCAGCTCGATTATCTAATGTCACTACAGGACAATTGATATCGTCCAACACTTCACACACATTAACCATGGGCAACATGGTATCTCTTTTATCCATAGAAGCGTCAAAGGGATTGTAGGCGCGCAATTGGATCAAGCCATCCGCCTGGGAGGTTTGTACCATTTTTGCAAAGTTTGCCTCTATGGCTTCATCACCTAATGTGTTTCCTAGCAAAATGGAGTAGCCCCGTTCAGCCGCCACTTGTTGCATACCATTGATGACACGAGCAAAGAATACATTGGCAACGGTAGGTACCAACACCACTATATTATGGGTTTTACCGGAGCGAAACTTGACCGCCATGAGGTTAGGTTTGTAACCGACTTCGGTCACTGCCGCCATCACCCTCTCACGAGTTTTAGGAGACACCCGTTCAGGTTGTTGAAGCGTTCTCGATACCGTAGCGACTGAGACACCTGCCATATCAGCTACTTGACGTATATTTGGCATATGTGCTTTTTCCTAACCTGTGTCTGCTGTACAAAAATGCAATGTAACCGTTATCATTATTATAAAAATAATACCTTCGTTTAGATAAAAATCCACCAATAAATTAAATTTATGGCAAATGATAGCGGTTTTTTTAAACTAAATTTTAACAAGTTAGCCGAATAACAGGATTTTCAGGCTGAAATCCATTGACACAATTAAATGTAATCCGTTACATTTTATAAAATGATTACATCTGTGTAACATAATTGTTAGCAAATGATAGTGAGTTAGGAGGCTAATGTGACAGCAATCAAAAAAGTTCGTATGGGAATGGTAGGAGGAGGAGAGGGGGCTTTCATTGGTGCTGTACACCGTCACGCTCTAGCTCTGGACGGACAAATTGAATTAGTTTGTGGAGCGTTTAGCCGCGATCCTGATAATAATCAGCGCACTGGTGACAGTCTAGGTTTGGATGCGCAGCGGGTCTATTCATCATGGCAAGCGTTACTCGTCGCTGAGGCCGCCTTAGCGCCTCAAGACCGTATGGAAGTGTTAATAATTGTCACACCCAATCATCTTCATGTACCTATTTCAATCGCTGCGATAGAAGCTGGCTTCCACGTATTTTGTGAAAAGCCAGCAGCAGTATCACTTGAACAGGCGATCGAACTTAAATCTCGAGTCGACAAAAGTAATAAACTCTATGGATTAGCCCATACTTATCTTGGTTATCCGATGGTTTGGCAAGCGCAAAATATGGTAGCGGAGGGACTGTTAGGCGACATACGTAAAGTGTATGTTGAATATCCTCAGGGTTGGCTTTCTGCTAATGAAGAAAGCCACAACAAACAAGCATCATGGCGCACTGATCCAAGTCAGGCTGGAGGCAGTGGTTGTATGGGGGATATTGGTACCCATGCCTTCGGACTTGTTGAATTTGTTTTACAGCAAAATGTCACTTCCCTTTGTGCAGACTTAAACACCCATATTGATGGACGCCGTTTAGATGATGATGGAGCCGCCTTTCTGCGCACCGAAAAGGGCGCAAGTGGGGTGTTAATCGCCAGCCAAGTCTGTGCCGGTGTGGAAAATGGCTTAAAAATTAAAGTTTACGGCGATAAAGGCGGAATCGAATGGGAGCAAATGTCACCTAATTCTCTAGTGTATCGTCCGGTTGGTCAACCTTATCAAGTTCTTAGAGCTGGTCTTGGTCAGCCAGGTTTATGTACAGAGGCGCTCAACCGTTGTCGTACACCAGGCGGACATCCAGAAGGATATTTGGAAGCAATGGCCAATTTGTACGTGGATTTTGCCGCAGCAGTCAGAAAAGAGCTCGCAGGCAAAGCACCTGGCGTACCCGGGATAGACTCCGGTCTGCGTGGTATGGCTTTCATAGAAGCTATGTTGTCGAGTAGCAGCAGTGACACCAAATGGCACCCTGTGCCACACAATGATTAAGATTAAAAGGTAGCTGATATTTAGCTGCTACACAGGAGAAAAACGATGAGTGCGATTAAAGGGCCGGCTATTTTTCTGGCGCAGTTTATGGGTGATGAAGCTCCTTTTAATAGCTTGGAAGGCATCACCAAATGGGCTGGTTCGTTAGGCTATAAAGGTATTCAGGTGCCCACCAATGATAAGCGAATTTTTGATTTGGAATTGGCAGCAAGCAGCCAAGAGTATTGCGATAAAGTTATGTCAATTTGTGCCGAAGCCGGATTACAGATCACTGAGTTGTCTACTCATTTACAAGGTCAGTTGGTCGCCGTACATCCTGCATATGATGAACTATTTGATAACTTTGCTCCTGCTCATTTACACGGCAAACCCGCAGAACGCACTGAATGGGCCGTTGAACAGATGAAGTTGGCGGCGAAAGCCAGTCAGCGGCTAGGATTAAACGCTCATGCGACATTTTCTGGCGCATTTTTATGGCATTTGGTTTATCCCTGGCCCCAGCGTCCAGCCGGTCTAGTTGAACAAGGCTTTGCGGAATTAGCCAAACGTTGGTTACCTATTCTGGATGCCTTCGATGAGGTCGGAGTGGATGTGTGTTATGAAATCCATCCTGGTGAAGACTTGCATGACGGGGCTTCATTCGAGCGCTTTTTAACGGCGGTTGATAATCATCCTCGGGCAAATATTTTATTTGATCCTAGCCATTTTGTATTACAGCAATTGGATTATCTGGCGTTTATCGACCTGTATCATGAACGAATTAAAATGTTTCATGTTAAGGATGCAGAATTTAACCCTAATGGCCGCTCAGGTGTATATGGTGGTTACCAAGATTGGGCTAATCGTCCCGGCCGTTTCCGTTCGTTAGGAGATGGACAAGTCGACTTTAAGGGTATTTTTAGCAAATTAACCCAGTATGATTTTAAAGGTTGGGCTGTGCTTGAATGGGAATGCTGCATAAAAGATTCAGCCCAAGGTGCGGCTGAAGGAGCACCGTTTATCGCTAGTCATATTATCACTCCTGCTGGTCGCGCATTTGATGATTTTGCTGGCGCAAAAAGTAGTGAAACTCGAAACCGTCGAATTTTAGGATTGGATGACTAAGTCATCGGCACTACAAGTGTCTAAGTAAGCTTTATCAAATGGAGTGTGTACAAGAATGAATAATATAACACTGCGCCTTAGTGTCATGATGTTCCTGCAATTTTTCATCTGGGGTGGCTGGTTTGTTACCTTGGGTACCTTTTTAGCCAACAACTTATCAGCTTCAGGCGGTCAAATAGGCATGGCCTTTTCAACCCAATCATGGGGGGCAATTATAGCGCCGTTCATTATAGGTTTAATTGCTGATCGTTATTTCAATGCTGAACGCATACTTGGGGTACTCCACTTGGTAGGCGCAGGGTTGATGTATTGTTTATATCAGGCTGCAGATTTTGATGCATTTTATCCGTTTGTTTTGGCTTATATGATTGCTTACATGCCGACGTTGGCACTAGTCAATTCAGTGTCATTTGCCCAAATGAATAATCCTTCTAAACAGTTTGGAAAAATTCGAGTATGGGGCACAGTAGGTTGGATAGTAGCCGGATTGGCTATCAGCTACGCATTTTCGTGGGATGCAAAACAAGCCATTGCAGAGGGTATGTTACGTAACACTTTCTTGTTATGTGCTGGGGCTTCACTAATTCTGGGATTATTTAGTTTCACCTTACCCAAAACCCCACCTAAAGCCAATTCAGAACGAGTAGGTTTGAAAGACATGTTAGGGCTTGACGCTTTGGCCCTGCTAAAAGACCGAAATTTTTTGATGTTCTTTATATCCTCGGTATTAATTTGTATTCCTCTGGCGTTTTACTATCAAAATGCCAATCCGTTTTTAACCGAAATAGGGGTTGAAAATGCGACCGGGAAAATGACCTTGGGGCAGATCTCTGAAGTGTTGTTTATGTTAGCGTTGCCAGTATTTTTAAATCGCTTCGGGATCAAGATCACTTTGCTAATTGGTATGTTGGCGTGGGTGTTACGTTATGTGTTATTTGCCTACGGAAATGCCGATGGTAGTATGGTTTTACTCCTAACAGGTATTGCGTTACATGGTATTTGTTATGATTTCTTCTTCGTATCAGGGCAAATCTATACTGACGCTAAAGCGGGCGAAAGAGTCAAAAATGCTGCTCAAGGCCTAATCACGCTGGCGACCTATGGTATCGGTATGTTGGTGGGTTTTTGGGTAGCTGGAAAAATAACCGACAGCTATACCCTTGAGAGCGGCCACAACTGGACTAACATCTGGTTATTTCCTGCTGCTTTTGCTTTCGTTGTTTTCATATTGTTTATGTTCACCTTTAAAAGTGAAAAGGTATCAACTGATGAATAATCCACGCAGAACGTTGCTCAAAGGCCTAGCCATTAGCAGCGCAGCCCTGGCCACGAATGTGTCAGTAAGTGGGATTGCCAATGCTAAAGCAGAAAAAACAAGCAAACTCAAAGGTAATATTAATCATTCCGTAAGTCGCTGGACCTATGGTGATCTTAGCATCGAAGAATTGTGTCAGACAGTAAAGGCACTGGGCTTTTCAGCTATCGATTTGGTGGGACCAGAAGATTGGCCAATGCTTAAAAAGTACGCTATTGATTCTTCAATGTGTAATGGCGCAGAGTTAAATCTTGTCGATGGCTGGATACACCCGCAATTTCATGATGAGTTAACTCGCAGGTATCTACGTCATATCGATTTAGTTGCTGAAGCTGGTTACAAAAACCTGATCTGTTTTAGCGGCAATGCACGAGGCATGAGCCGTGAAGAGGGTTTGAAAAATGCGGTGAATGGCTTATCACGTATTTTGCATCATGCTGAGCGTAAAGGCGTGACGATACAAATGGAGCTTTTCAATAGCCGAGTGGATCATCCTGATTATATGGCAGATAACTCTGAATGGGGAATTTCACTGTGTAAAGCCCTAGGAACGGAAAGTTTTAAACTGCTGTACGACATTTACCATATGCAAATTAATGAAGGCGATATTATTCGCACGATCCAAAATAATCATCAATATTTTGGCCATTACCACACTGCAGGTGTACCGGGGCGGCATGAAATTGATGACACTCAAGAACTGTATTACCCGGCAATTGCTCGTGCAATAGTCGCAACAGGGTTTACAGGCGTACTTGCACAGGAATTTATTCCAACACCTAAAGATCGGTCAGGCAAAATTGAATCATTGCGCAATGCGATTCAAATTTGTGATGTCTAAAAACGAATTGAAAGCGCTTGGAAACAAGCGTTAAGGGGATACATGTGGCAAATAATGAATATGACGCAATAGTCGTTGGCTCTGGGATCAGCGGCGGTTGGGCAGCTAAAGAGTTGACCGAAAAAGGCTTAAAAGTGTTGATGCTCGAGCGGGGCAAAAACATTGAACACATAAAAGATTACAAAAATGCGCATAAAGAGGCGTGGGACTATCCTCACAGAGATACCGCCACTGAGCAAATGAAACAAGATTATCCAGTGTTGAAACGAGATTACCCCTTAAACGAATCTACTTTCGGCATGTGGGCGAATGAGAAAGATGCCCCCTACGTTGAAAAGAAGCGATTTGATTGGTATCGCGGCTATCACGTTGGAGGACGTTCATTATTGTGGGGCCGCCAAAGTTACAGATTGAACCCAGAAGATTTCATGGCGAATGCCAAAGAAGGTATCGCGGTTGATTGGCCTATACGTTATGAAGACGTAGCGCCTTGGTACGATTACGTAGAACGTTTTGCAGGTATCAGTGGTAATCGAGATGGCTTAGATGTGTTGCCTGATGGGCAATACCAACCTGCCATGATACTCAACTGTGTTGAAAAGGATGTGTCTGCTCGTATTCAAAAAGCCTACAAAGGCACTCGCCATATGATTTCCGGGCGCACCGCCAATATGACCCAAGCTAAACCCGAAGAAGGTCGGACAAGTTGCCAATACCGCAACAAATGTTGGTTGGGCTGTCCTTTTGGTGGCTATTTCAGTACTCAGTCCTCGACATTGCCTGCGGCTATGAAGACCGGCAACTTGACCGTGCGGCCATTTTCTATTGTAACCGAAATTTTGTATGACAAAGACAAAAAGCGCGCTACTGGCGTTGCCATTATCGATGCTGAAACCAATCAGACCTACGAATACAAAAGTAAGATTGTGTTTGTAAATGCATCCTCATTTAATTCAAGTTGGTTACTAATGAATTCGGCCACTGATGTGTGGGAAGATGGTTTAGGTAGCAGCAGTGGTGAACTTGGACACAATGTAATGGATCACCATTTCCGTATTGGGGCCTCAGCGCAAGTTGAAGGTTTTGATGACAAATATACCTTTGGTCGTCGGCCCAGTGGTTTTTACGTACCAAGGTTCAGAAACTGGCATGATGATAAACGAGATTACTTACGCGGCTTTGGCTATCAAGGCGGTGCAAGTCGTCAAGGTTGGCGTCGAGATGTGGCCGAAATGGGCTTGGGCGCAAGCTTGAAAAATGCCATCAGTGAACCAGGGAATTGGCAAATTGGTATGACAGCCTTTGGCGAAATGTTACCGGATCATAGCAATCGCATTTACCTTAATCGCAACGTCAAAGACAAGTGGGGATTACCGGTGCTTGAAATGGATGTTGAGTTGAAGGAAAACGAACTGCGTATGCGTAAAGATATGCAGCAAGATGCGATTGATATGTTTGAAGCCGCCAATTTAAAAAATGTGCACGGTTTCGATGCATCCTATACACCCGGCATGGGTATTCATGAGATGGGAACTGCCCGAATGGGTCGTGATCCTAAAAGCTCAGTATTGAATGGTCATAATCAGGTGTGGGATGCGTTGAATGTATTTGTTACCGATGGCGCCTGTATGACGTCTGCCTCTTGCGTTAATCCTTCTTTAACCTATATGGCGTTAACCGCCAGAGCAGCGAGCTTTGCGGTTGAAGAGCTGAAAAAAGGAAACCTGTAGCCATGAATAGACGTGAAATACTTAAAATGATTGCCGCTGCAACCGGCACAGCATTTGTTGGTAGCAATGCACTAGCCTACGACATGGTTCCCAAGGTGAAGTTGGCCGATACTGGTTTTTCAAAAGATGACGTGGCTTATTTAAACGAGATAGGCGAAACAATCATTCCTCGCACGGACACTCCCGGCGCGAAAGATGCCAATGTAGGCCTAACTATGGCCATAATGGTAGCAGATTGTTATAGCCAGCCAGCACGAGATGCATTTAAGCAAGGCATGGTGACGCTTAAACAAGCTGCCACTAATGCCTTTGGTAAAGATTTTTTGCTTTTAACCAGTGAACAGAAATTAACACTTTTGACTGAACTTGATGAAGAGGCAAAACTTTATAATCAAAAAATGCACGAGTTAGCTGAGCAAAAAACTGAAGCTGAGTCGTCTGTTGAACGAGTGCCTCATTATTTTTCTTTGATGAAACAGTTGGTGTTATTTAGTTTCTTCACCTCTGAAATTGGTGCCAATAAGGTGCTTCGTTATGTTGCGATCCCAAGTCGTTATGACGGCGAGTTTCCCTACAAGAAGGGCGACCGAGCTTGGGCAACTTAGTCTTTGAACCACTGTTTAATATTCAACCAGAATAATTGCGAAAAGGGAAAAGAAGTGAAAGATTGCAAAACAAAATATAGTAAAGGGTTATTACTCGCCGGATTGGTCGGTTTAATTAATAGCCATGCTGTGTCCGCGCAGGAAACCTTAGAGCCGTGGCAGCAAGCAGAAAAAACCGAAGTATGGGAGCCTGTTCCCGTTGCAGTTTCCACCACTGAAGGTCAGGCGCCCTCCGATGCGATAGTTTTGATTGGAAGCAATGGTCTAAATGCTTGGCAGGGCTTAGAAGGCGGAGAAGCGCCTTGGTCCCTGCAAAACAATGTTGTAACCGTAAAACCCGGAACCGGTGATATCAAAACTAAACAGAAGTTCTGTGATATCCAATTGCATTTAGAGTGGCAAACCCCGACTGACGTAACCGATATGGAAGGGCAGCAACGCAATAACAGTGGCGTATTTTTGCAGCAACGATACGAAGTGCAAATATTAGATTCATACAACAATAAAACCTATCCGAATGGTCAGGCGGCAAGCATTTATAAGCAAACTATTCCATTAGTGAATGCGATGAGACCTGCAGGAGAATGGCAATACTACGACATTATTTTCACCGCCCCGCGTTTTAGTGGCAGTGAATTATCCCAACCCGGATATGTAACCGTGTTACACAATGGCGTGTTGGTGCAGAATCATGTGAAAATTCAAGGGAAAACTGAATGGATTGGCGCCCCCAGTTACCAGGCTCATGGCTGTGAACCGCTGCAACTGCAGGACCATGGAAATTTGGTTAGCTTTCGCAATATGTGGGTGAGGGAGCTGAACACAGCAAAGTAACTTCCAACCAGTTAAGTAAACCTAGATTTAGCCTAGGTGGTGTTTGGTCTGGGGAACAGCAAACAACAAGCGCCAAATGCCCGTGATTGACTGGGCATTTGGCGCTTAGCAGTCGGGTCGCTTTAATAGGCCCGAATTCAAAATGATGTAAAAGCCATAGGTTTCATTAATCAAGCTATGGGTCACAAGGGAGCCAGTTTCGGCATGTCAAATTATCAAGCCAGTCACAATCGTTATGAACAAAGTCGCTATTCAAAATGCGGGAACAGCGGCCTAAAACTGCCGTATGTCTCATTGGGTTTGTGGCACAACTTCGGTGGTCAAGATAACCAAAAAACTGCATTAGATATGTTGTTAAGGGCGTTTGATCTGGGTATTACTCATTTCGACTTGGCTAACAACTATGGGCCTCCGGCTGGTAGCGCGGAATCTTTTTTTGGCGAAGTGATTAGCGGTCCATTAAAACCTTATCGTGACGAACTCATCGTTTCCACCAAAGCCGGTTACGGCATGTGGCCTGGCCCATATGGTGATTGGGGTTCCCGTAAGTATCTGGTTGCCAGCCTTGACCAAAGCTTACAACGCATGCAACTCGATTATGTGGATATTTTTTATCACCACAGGCGGGATACCGATACGCCTTTAGAAGAGACCATGCAAACTCTGAGTGATATCGTGCGTAATGGAAAAGCCCTCTATGTTGGTTTGTCCAATTACAATGCCGCAGATTTATTGGAAGCCAATAGTATTCTTAGTAAGAGCGGTACACCGTGTATTGTTAACCAACCTAAATTTAGTATGCTGGATCGAACAATAGAACAGCAAGGGGTGCTTGATGCTGCCAAGTCGGCAGGGATTGGTACTGTGCCATTTTCGCCGCTGGCGCAAGGATTATTATCAAATAAGTATTTGAATGGAATTCCAAAGCACTCAAGAGCTAGCAATCCCGATAGTTTTCTGCAATCTGAGCAGATAACCCAAGAAGTACTCAACAAGGTCACTTTGCTGAATGAGCTTGCTCAACAACGGGGGCAGTCTTTGCCGCAATTGGCGATTAGTTGGATCCATGCTAAACCATCAATTACCTCATGTATTATTGGAGCAAGTAAAGTCAGTCAAATTGAAGAGCTGGTCGCGACCCAACATCAAGCGCCATTGACTGAACAAGAAATGAAAATGATAGATGTTATTTTAACGTCAGACTAGACATAGGCAATGTCACTGCGTATTTTCATACTAAGTGACATGAATTTGAGGTGAAAAAATGGTGCGGTTAGCCGGTAAGAGAGTATTGGTTACTGGTGCTGCGCAAGGAATTGGCCTAGCCATCGCCAAATTATTTTTAGAGTCTGCTGCAACCGTGGTACTGACGGATATTGACCATGATAAAGGCCAGCGAGCCGCTGAGAGATTAGCTGCAGGGGCGAGTTATCTTGCCCTCGACGTCAGTAATGAGAAACAGTGGCAAGATGTTTGTGACGTTATTTTGGCTAAATTTGCTGGCTTAGATATAGTAATAAATAATGCAGGGATAACTGGCTTTGGTCAAACCACAGGTCCTCATGACCCGGAAAACTTGCATATGGATTCTTGGCATCAAGTTCATCGTACAAATTTAGACGGCGTGGCGTTGGGTTGTAAATATGCCATTCGTATGATGAAAACGTCAAAATCAGCTAGTATTATTAATATTTCGTCTCGTTCGGGTATTGTCGGCATCCCGGCTGCAGCGGCATATGCCGCCAGTAAAGCCGCCGTTAGAAACCATACTAAGTCAGTTGCTCTATATTGTGCAGAGCAGGGCTACCCAATTCGGTGTAATTCTATTCATCCAGGAGCTATTCTTACTCCTATGTGGGACCAAATGCTCGGTGAAGGAGACGCACGAGCAACCGCAATCGATGCAATTTCCTCTGACATTCCCTTAAAAAAAATGGGCCAACCAGAAGATGTGGCTTATGCCGCACTTTATTTAGCCTCGGATGAATCAAAGTACGTGACAGGTATCGAGTTAAATATTGATGGTGGAATACTTGCCGGCGCGACGGCTGCGCCGCGGAAAGACTAATTAACGAAGTCGATGATATTGTCATTTTTGATGACCAATTCAAGACTTGATTTATGACTTGAAAAATCCGTAAGTCTTTGTTTTATATATAATGTTCTTCAATTCTGTTGATTGCGTATCTAATCAACTTTAGCCTTTATATTTATACCAGCCTGCTATATCCTTAGTTTATAAGCAATCGGGAAACAAAAAACACTTCCGAATAGGCTCAAAGTAGCTTCTAAGCACCTACAATGTATAAGGTGTGATACGGATATTATCGAAGTGTGGTTTTAATCGTGTTGGAGGTTTCCAATGACAAAATTGCGATTACAATACAAAGTTTTTTTCTTGATGCTGATTTGCCAGTATAGCGTTGCACAACCTTTAAATTTTGCCTCGATTGAAAAATTGATCGAACAGGACATCGGCAGGTCAATCGTGCCTGTATTTTATCAAAAGCTCGGAATCGATATTTTGATCACACCTTTGCCAGCAGAGCGAGCGCAAAGGGAAGCTGTTAGTGGAGTAAAAGATGGCGAAATCATGCGCATTTGGAGTTATGGAGTTGAAAATCCTGATATGCTTAGAGTGCCAACGCCTTACTATTTTGTAGAAACATCCGCGTTTATTGAGCGTGATTCGAATATTATTATCTTAGACAAATCTGACTTGGCTACCTACCGCGTGGCTAGGGTTAGAGGAGTAAAGCACACTAACAATATTACACAGGGGCTCTCACAAGTATTTGATATGAGTGATACTGAGCAAATGATGAAGTATTTATCTTCTGGGATGGTCGATGTGGTATTAACCAGTGCAATGGACGGTCAAAATGTGATTGAGCGCCTAGGTTACGAAAATATCAAACAAATTGAGCCCCCCTTAAGAACACTAAAACTTTATCATTACCTAAACAACAAACATAAGAACCTGTTACCGAAAATCGATGCGGTTATCCGCAACATGAAAGACAGTGGAGAGCTAGAAGCGTTAATCTCTTCAGCTAAGTCACAAGTGCTAAATCAGTTACACTAAGCACTGGAATAAACCGCATAACTACTCAATTTCATAATATACCACCGGTAATTTAAATCTTTACTGATTAAACTACATGAAATAAATCGTTTAACTGTTTGCTATTACAAACACTGTTTTAATTGGTTCAGAAAAACTAGTATAAAGCCCGACCATGTGAGCATACTCCGTTTACGCACCCGCATTAAGATAAAGGTAGACTATGGCAAACTATACAAGGATTGGCACAGCGTCTTTAAGACAAATACCCTTTGATTTCAAAGGGAATGTTGAGCGTGTTTTAATCGCTATTAAAAAGGCTCAAGACGCAGAAGTTAATCTTTTGCTCTTACCTGAGCTAGCTTTAACCGGATATGGTTGTGAAGACAATTTCACCTTTCAAGAATTTAATCAAGCATCAGAAGTCGCCTTGTACAAGGTTATTGAGCGATTTACAACGATAAATCATTCTTTTAAACATTCTATGCTGGTCGCATTGGGTATGCCTCTTATGTACCCCGGCGGACAGATTTTTAACGCAATAGCAATATTTTCTCAGGCTGGTTTGCATGGTTTTTCGTGTAAACAATTTTTAGCTCGAAGTGGATTACATTACGAGCCGCGATGGTTTGAAAGGTGGGAGAGGGGGAAAGTGGTGCTTCATCCCAAATTCAAGGTGCCTATGGGGGATATTGTGGTAGATGCCGATGGTTTGCGTATTGGCTTTGAAACTTGTGAAGACTCCTGGATCAGCAATCGGCCTGGCAGAGATCTTTACCAACGTAATGTAGACGTAATTTTAAACCCAAGCGCATCGCATTTTGCGGTGGGGAAGTATACCACAAGAGAACAATTTGTCAGAGAGGGTTCCCGAGCATTTGGTGTAGTCTATGCCTATGCGAATCTTAGCGGAACTGAAAATGGTACCAGCATATACGACGCGGGATGCTTAATTGCTTCTGAAGGGCAAATTATCTCTAAAGGTGACCGACTCAATGTTAAAGACGTGCTACTTAACCATACTTTAGTGAATATCAGTGCGAATCGGGTGAGCCGCATTGTAAATAGTGAATCAATTAAAAATGATGAAACCAATTCAGTCACCATCGCGATAAATTTAAGCCAGCAAAGTGAAGCGTTAAAAATTCTAAAGCTACACAAACAAGCGCAAAGTGCCAATGATAATTTGCCAAACTTTTGGCATGGTTTACACGGCGACGATTTAGCTTTCACTGAGATTAGCTATGCTATTAGCAATGGTCTTTGGGATTGGATGATCAGAACTCGGACATCGGGCTTTGTCGTGAGTTTGTCTGGTGGCGCAGATTCTGGCTTAGTATCTACATTAGTATATTTGTCTCAACGCCTTGCTTTGCAACAGCTTGGTAGTAAGGTCTACTCCTCCAGAATAGCGCAATGTCTTTCTAGCTCAATTCCGCAACGACATGCAGGACAGGATAAGCTGAAATGGCTTAAACAAGACATTATGCCGCTACTACTATGGTGTTTGTACCAAAGCACTGAAAACAGTTCGCAGACAACATTAAACGCAGCGCAGCAGGTTTCGAAGGAAATAGGGGCCCGATTTGATCATTGGGATATTCAGCCATTGGTGCAGAAATTTACGAATTTAGTCAATGGCTTATACTCCAACAATCCGCTAAGTTGGGAAAAAGATGACATTACGCTGCAAAATATTCAGGCACGTGCCCGCAGCCCGGGCATATGGATGATTGCCAATCGAGAAAACAAACTTTTGATTGCAACATCAAATTTATCTGAATCTGCATTAGGCTACGCCACTATGGATGGTGATACTTCGGGTGTCATTGCCGCCATCTCAGGCATTTCAAAAAGCACGATCCGTAAAATGAATCTGTGGCTGGAGAAAGTTGGTATGCCCATCCAATCGGATGCAGGATTTCAGCGAGTTCGATTGAATGAGCTCAAATGGATCAATCTACAACAACCCACGGCAGAATTGAGGCCAGATGCTCAAACCGACGAAGAAGATTTAATGCCTTATGAGGTGTGTGACTTTATAATGGAATGTTATCTAGTTAAACAAATGTGGCCGAAAAGTATTCTAATTGAATTACTTATTACTGGTTATGGCAAAAAATATGATGTTAAGCAATTGGGCTGCTTTGTCGAGCGCTGGTTTAAACTGTTTTGTCGCAACCCCTGGAAGCGTTATGGCACCAGAGCTGGCTTCCATATTGAGCAAATTTCCTTAGATCCTAAGACCTTTCACCGCTTTCCATTGTTGAATTCTGGATTTAGCGAGCCGCTGGAGCAGATGTGGAATTATATTAAAACTAATAGCACAGACGCTTCTGATTAGTATGAGCTGAATAACTTAGAAATAGCATATCCTATTTTTGTGTGATGGGTGGCAAGTCTAGAACTTGAAACTTGAGCGGGTAAAATGTTAACCTTTTTAGCTGAATTATTAATACATCAAGTATTAACGCGATATAAGGATATACATTTGAATTTCATGACTACAAAAAAGTTATCCCTGATAATTATCAGTGCCTGTTTTATTTTCATCTCAAATGCAAAAGCCGGAGTTTCAAATTGGGTTGATTTCGAATTATCTGGTGGGCATGTGAAAGTTCCTGTAGAAATTGGTGGCAACAGTGGCTACGCCATTCTAGATAGTGGGGCACAGCTTAACGGTATCAATAAGAGTTTTATTTTTAAGCATAAACTCGAGTTCAACAAAGGCCGAAAAGTAAAAGTGAAAGGTATTTATGGTGTTGAGAGACGACAAAATTTCTCATCCGTTGAAGTATCAATGTTTGGCCAAAATCTACCCTTCGACTCATTCACAGAGCTATCACTTGGGCATTATAAAAACGCGATTTTGCTCGGCGCGCCCTTCTTCTCAGCCTTTATTGTTCAAATTGATTATCCCAACAGTAGGCTTAGGTACATGTCGAGAGATGCGATAGATCTGAGTGAGATAAAAAATGTCACTATGACCAAGCAAAAAGGGTCTGGTATGCCAATTGTTAAGATCGACATCAATAACGAGAAATCAACATGGTTGATACTCGACACTGGTAATAGTGGCGGTGTTATGCTCGAACGAAACGCTGCTAAGCGATGGATTGGTAAGTACGCAACCAGTGCTAGTGTGGCTTTTGGTGCCAATAGTATGGGGTTCAACGAGTCATTTCGTATACCTAAAGTGCAATTTGGCCCCTATACTCTGGAAAATGTGTTGATTAATGTGCCAGCAGAAGGGCAAAGGTCTCAAGTAGGCAGCCGTTACGAGAGTTCAGAATCACGTATAAAGGGGAAAAAAGTAGAAGGTTTACTGGGTTTTGATCTTCTACAACACTTTGTCTTAACCCTTGATTACACCAGCGGGAGCGCTCACATTGCCGCTCCAGTTAGCGAGGGGACAGGGCAGTAGTAGATTTTCAAGTCCGTAATTTCATTTGTATTTGAAAAAGTATAGGTTTTATTCTAGCTTTGTTATGTCCAAGGGGTTGGGTGATTTTCATTTCGCTCCTAGTATTTGGATACAAATAATGGAACAGTTTTCAAATACTAGGTAAGTTGAGACACAGAGTGCTTGGAGTATATAGGCCTGTTGTGTCCCTTAGGTTAGTAAAACAACAGCCAATAAAAAACCCGCGAAAACCGTTATTGATTAGGTTTTGCGGGTTTTTTCGATTCTATTCGAATCTATAATTGGTGGAGCTGGCGGGACTTGAACCCGCGTCCAGAAAGCTTCAACCGTTGGTACTACATGCTTATTTTGTCATTTATTTAACTAATTCGAACTCCGACAAACAGGATTTCTCATAGCTTTCCCGATACTATTTCGCGGTTCAACCTCGGACAAGTTTCCCTCGCTATTCTATTAGTATGACCTTCCAAACCTTCACGAATAGAATACGGCTGAAGTGGAAGGGCCTATACAGGTTATTAAGCTGCTAGTGCGTAGTTTTCGTCGTTTGCGACTATTTTTTTGCGGCTGTTTAAAGAGGCAAACCGCACCTCTGCATGCACCTAAGGCATCCCGAATCCTGTCGAATCCAAAATCAGCCCCAATGTGTAACCTAAATAGATGCAAACCTTCTATTTAGTATTCTGGCAGTATACCACAACTGTTACTAGCAAATACAATGGGTCGTATAAAATTCTTTTAAAACAACAGTTTTGTTGATTTGTTGAGCAATATCTCGATAAATTAACCGTGATACTAGATTGCTCAGAACAGTTAGAGCTAAATACCGTCAGTTCTGCCAATTTCACTTACTAAATCAAAACATAAATTTACAAGCTGTTGTTGGCGTTAATGCCACCGATATGTTCATCGATTAGCTGAAAGTAAGACCTTATATTGGACTAAAAGTTCACTTAAAGGTTAATCTTACATTATTAAAGTTTTTATAATGGTACAAAATGACAAGCAAAATATTTGATAGCTATACATTGCCAAGTGGCTTAACCGTTAAAAATCGATTAGTAAAAGCGGCAATGGAAGAGAACTTAGCCAATGAGCAGCAACAGCCAGACCAAGCATTGTTTAACTTATATCAGGCTTGGGCGCTAGGCGGAGTCGGGTTAATAATAACCGGTAACGTAATGATAGATCACCTAGCAATGACCGGTCCTGGCGGTCTTGCCCTTGAATGTGATACGCCTCTTGAGCCTTTTAGCAAATTGGCTGAAGTAGCCAAGCAAAATAACACTAAAGTGTTAATGCAGATTAATCATCCTGGTCGGCAAGTATTTAAAAAAATGGGTGGTAAAGTGCTGTCACCATCTGACGTTGCACTCAATATGGGTAAGCACTCAGGGTTGTTTGGCCATCCCAAAGCTATGACAATAGATGAAATAAGAGATGTGCAGGCACGTTTTACAGCCACAGCTGTGAAGGCGCAAGAGGCCGGTTTTGATGGAGTTGAAATTCACGCTGCCCATGGTTATTTGTTAGCACAATTTTTATCACCTCTTAGCAACAAGCGTGAAGACGAGTGGGGCGGTAGTATCGAAAATCGGGCTCGTTTGCTGCTTGAAGTGGTTAAGTCTGTGCGAAAAGCATGCGGCGCGGATTTTACCGTTGCGGTCAAACTTAATTCCGCTGATTTTCAGCGCGGTGGCTTTGATGTCGATGATGCGCTAGTGGTGGTGAAACTGCTCGAGCCCTTGGCCGTTGATTTTGTCGAGTTATCTGGCGGCAGTTACGAAGCGCCTGCCATGCAAGGGCGAACGGCGGATGATAGAACCTTGGCTCGCGAAGCCTATTTTATCGAGTTCACCGCGAAAATAGCTGCTCAAACCAGTATGCCTATCATGACCACCGGTGGTATCAAGCGCCTACCTGTTGCACAACAAGTACTCGATTCTGGTGCTCAATTAGTTGGGCTGGCATCAGCAATGGCCTATACCCCTGATTTACCCAATCATTGGCAGGCCGTTCCGGGGATTGTTGGTACTATTCCATCAGTGAGCTGGAAAGACAAAACCCTAAGTGGCTTGGCAAACATGGCGATGGTAAAGCGCCAACTGAGAAGATTGGGAAGTGGTAAAGCGGTGAAGTTTGATGCTTCCCCGTTATTTTCATTGATTTTCGACCAGGTAAGAGCAGCCAAATTAACCAAGCGCTATCGCAATCACTTCAAAGGAGAAGTGAACTAGTAAAGAGCAAAAGCCTAATGTCTTAATTAGGCTTTAACTTTCATCATCCGTTCTTTTTGTCGTGCCCAATCTCGGTCTTTTACTGTGTCACGCTTATCATGGGCATCTTTACCTTTAGCCAAGTAGATTTCTACTTTGACCCAGCATTGGCTCCAATACATCGCTGTGGCCACAATTGAGTAGCCTTGGCGCTCTCTTGCACCAATGAGTCGATCCAATTCACGGCGATGCAATAACAGCTTTTTATTTCTGTCTGGATTGCACACAACGTGTGATGAAGCTTGATTTAATGGTGTTATTTTACAGCCATGCAAATAGGCTTCACCATTTTGGATAAAGACATAACTATCCGTCAAGTTTACCTTGCCTGCGCGGATCCCTTTTACTTCCCAGCCTTGCAATTCTATACCTGCTTCGATTTTATCTTGCAGGTGAAATTCATGGCGGACTTTTTTGTTCAAAGCAATAGTGTTGCTTTGATTAGATTTTGACTTCTTTTTGTTCATAGCGGGGGATTATATCAGGCGTAATAAATTTGTCTGCACCTGTTGATAAAAATAGTTGAAATTGAAAACCTTATGGCATTTTATGATAAACTTTTAGCAATTTTAAATACTTTCCCCTAGGAGATTGAATGGCGAGTATTCATCGAAGTGCTCTGGTGGCCTTTAGCGCCGAGTCGATGTTTGATTTGGTTAATGACGTTGAGGCTTATCCGGCGTTTTTGCCTGGCTGTGCGCAAACAAAAGTATTAGAGCAGGACGAAAATTCGATGAAGGCGGCATTATTGATATCTAAAGCCGGTGTAAAGCAGTGGTTCACCACTCACAATGAATTAGCCCGCGGCCAATTTATTAATATGAGTCTAGTTGAAGGGCCTTTTTCCCATTTACAAGGCGGCTGGATGTTTACTGCGTTGTCAGATGATGCTTGTAAAATTGAACTCAAGTTGGATTTTAGTTTTTCAAGCAAGTTGGCTGAAATGGCGTTTGGCAAGGTATTTAATGCCATTGCAACTAACATGGTGAATGCATTTACTGCGCGAGCCAAAGAGGTGTATCAATGACAGATAGCCAAATAACCATTGAAGTTGCCTACGGCCTACCTACTAAACAAGCTTTGCTTAAAGTTGTGGTAGAACAGGGCACAACTGTAGAGCAAGCCATTCAAGCGTCAGGTGTAATGCGTCGTTTCCCAGAAATAGATTTAACCAGCAATAAAGTGGGTATTTGGAATCGTACCTGTAAATTAACTGATTTCCCCAAACACGGAGATCGAATTGAGATTTACCGGCCGCTAATCGCTGACCCTAAAGAAGTGCGCCGTAAACGCGCCGAAAAAGCCAAAGAAGAGGGGCGGGCCGACAAAGTAACCGGTGGACGAGTGAAATCGTGAAATCCTTTGCAACTCACCTTGTTGTTAAATTCTGCCTTAGAAGTAATTTAAGTAACTTTAATTATGTATGACCAGTTACATAAAAACACACCATGGAAGCCAACTCGTTGGATTGCTGTGATCTTAGGTGTGTTTTTACAACCTGTCGCTTTACTATATGTTGGTAAAGGGAAATGGTTTCTTGTATGTCTGTTTAGCTTAAGCGTAAGTTTAGTTGTAGCTATTAGCTATTTTGACGCTAACGCTTTTAGATATATTACGTTTGCGATAGCAATTTCATTCGGAATAATTGGCTATATTCTCGCTAAAAACTATCAACAAATAAAACGCCCCTGGTATTCTAAATGGTGGGGGATAGTTTGTAGTGTATTACTTTTTTATATAACCATATTTTTATTTCGCTCATTCTTGTATGAATCCTTTGTCGCTCCGTCTGGGTCAATGTTGCCTACCTTGAAGCCAGGTGATTATCTTTTGGTTAAAAAGTGGGGGTATGGCAAGTACGGTAGTTATGGGGTGAGCTTATTCGAATCTGAAAAAACGCAAAAACTACAGCGTGGTCAGATTATTGTATTTGAATACCCACATGATACATCATTGGATTATGTCAAACGAATTGTCGGCTTAGAAGGTGATGAAGTTTGGTTAGTAGGCAAAGAATTAGTGGTCTTGGGCGCAAACTCAACAGATAAAACAACAAGCCTGTCCACACAGCACGCTAGGGATGATTTTGAATTTAACACATTTAATTTTCAACAGGCTGAAGAGTCCTTAGATAAGAGTACTTATGAGATAATATTCATCCCCAAAAAGGTTGACAAAATATCTGCTTATTTCCCCCAAGCTGGCACTGAACTGAATCAATGGATAGTACCCGCTGGTCATGTATTCGTTATGGGTGATAATAGAGATAATAGTCTCGATAGTCGGTATTTTGGTTTTGTGCCGTTAGAAAATATTAAAGGCCCAGTGGTACTGGTCTGGTAAATAAATGATTTAATAAAGAAGGTTAATTGATGGCCATTCAATGGTATCCCGGGCATATGCATAAAGCCCAGAAAGAAATAAAAGAAGTACTTCCTAGTGTGGATTTATTGATAGAAGTACTCGATGCTCGGATCCCGTATTCCAGTGAAAACCCCGCTATTGCACAATTGCGCGGGGATAAGCCTTGTATCAAGGTGTTGAGCAAAACCGATTTGGCTGATCCTGAGTTAACCAGCCAATGGCAAGCATACTTAGAACAAGAAAAAGGCGTTAAAACCTTTCCAACTACCACTGAGCAGCCCGCTAAAATCAAACAAATTGTCGACTTGTGCCGCAAGATGTTACCTGAAAAAGATGCCAGCATTAAATCAATCAATACCATGATTGTCGGTATTCCGAATGTTGGCAAGTCGACTTTGATAAACACCTTGGCTGATCGGATCATTGCTCAAACCGGCAATGTGCCTGCGGTTACGAAATCTCAGCAAAGAATTAATATAGGCAGTGGTATCGTGTTATTTGATACCCCAGGAATCTTGTGGCCAAAAATCGAGAATCCTAATAGTAGTTATCGGCTGGCAGCGTCAGGGGCGATTAAAGATACGGCAATGGATTACGAAGATGTAGGCTTTTACGCTGCAGACTATCTAATCAAAGCCTATCCAGAGCTGATGAAAGAGCGATTCAGTTTAGATTATATTCCCGAGACGGAAATAGAGTTTCTAGAAGCTGCAGCGGGTAAACGTGGTGCCTTACGTGCAGGCGGAAGAGTTAATTTACATAAAATATGTGAAGTGCTGATCAATGAATTACGCTCCGGCAAACTAGGCCGTATTACTTTAGAAACACCGGCCATGGTCGAACAAGAAAAACGCGAGGTGGCCGACGCACATGCCGCCAAAGAAGCAGAGAAAGAACAACGTAAGCAGCGTTTTAGAGAAGGCTCAGAGACCCCAACAAAGCGGGATTTAAAAGAAGACAAACCACGTAGTAGTTCAAATCGTAAAAAGCGCAGAAGATAGTGAAATCCTGCAATCAGTGTGGCAAGTGTTGTGTAAAATACAGTGACGGTGGTTTATCGGTCACGGAACAAGAAATCGATATGTGGGTGCTCTTTCGTCCTGATATCGTCGATTATGTCAAAAATGGCAAAATTTGGCATCAACCCAAATCCGGAGAAGCCATCACACTTTGTCCTTGGCTTCGCATCGATGCAAAAAGCAAACTGTATACCTGTGATATCTACTTTGACCGACCCGATGATTGCAAATATTACCCAGTCACCATTGCGCAAATGGTTGATGATGAATGTGAAATGCTTGAGGACGGTGACTTGGTTAATGTTCCCAAAGCACAAAAGGCATTAGATATCCTGATGCAAGATAGTCGACCTCCAATGGAGCGTTAGCCACCAAGGCGTTAGATCTGAATGAAAAAATTCTACTTCCCCTATTTTTCTATTTTTATTGCCCTTGCTACCTTCATATTTTCCTGCTACGTGGCCTATCAAATCAGTGGTTCCTTGTGGGGAAAAGCCAGGATTATCTATTTAGCCGACTACGGTGGAATTAACCTAGGAGCATTGCACAGCTTAGCGTTGTGGAAGCTTTTCAGTTGCCAATTAATTCATGTTCATCAAAGCCATATGTTGCTGAACGTTTTGACCATGCTGATGCTAGCGAGTTTAATCGAACGAAAAGTCGGTGCAGTGCAGACGTTTGCCATCTGGTTTGTAGCCGGTGTGGCAGGCACAATATTTTCAAGTGTATTCACACCAGCTCCATGGGATCTTGGAACCGGAGCATCTCAAGCTGTGCTAGGGTTTGCTGGGTATGCAGTGGTGCTTAGTTATAGCAGTTTTGAGCCATCTAGATGGCTCAAATTGGCAGTTTTTATCGCCATTATCCCTGCGCTATATTTAGATGTTAACAGCGTAGGCTATGCCAAGCCTGGCCATGTGTTAAGTTTCGTGATTGGTTTGATCATGGCACTGCTTTATCTAAATAAACGTAAACCAGCATGACGTTGGTAACCCGATTGAGCAATATCTAATGTTCTAAATGGGTAAAGAACTTGGCAAAGAGCTTACTGACGGTGGCTTTATTTAGCGGTTTTATGATGTAACCTTTAGCGCCCCTTTCTAATGCATTTGCCACTGTTGATTTGTTCTTATTCCCCGAGAGCATAATAATTGGTGTATCCTGGTTCAAGCTATCGCCAGACGTTGATTGGTCAACGATGTAGATACCATTGGTATCCGGTAGGTTGACATCCATCAGCACCAGATCATATTTTTTGCTGGTTAGACATGCAAAAGCAAGCCTTCCCGTATTCGCAGTTTCTATGGTGATGGCAAAATTAGATAACAGCTTTTGCGTCAGTTGCATGCTGATAACATCATCTTCCACCAACAAGATAGAGGGACGGCTACTTTTTTCTTTTAATAATTCTTCAGGATCAACATCTTGTTGATACAAGCGGTTAAATTCGTAGGACTGTTTGGTTTTTTCAGCTTTGACGGAAGTAGATACAGCGGCACTCGGGCTAGTAACCTCCTCTTTACTCGACGGGTTTTGCTGTTCAATGTTGAGTGATTGTTCAAGCAATTGGATAGCTTTGTCTTGCAAGCGCAGTAACTCTGGCCGTATGGAGTCAGAACGGATCACCGAAAGGGTTTCTTTTAGTTTGTTGATATCCAGTTTTACCGGCTGATTTTGTTGGATTTTGAATGCGGCTGAGGCTAAGGCATTTTCTATCTCTATCACACTATGTTCAAATTCACTTTTAATTGCAGTCTTACGCTGCAATCCTTTTAAAACAGATTTCTTCAGTTTGTCATCAAATCCATCTATTTGTTCTTTATACTTTGCGCTAGATGCTTGTGAATCGCTGAGTTTTACGCCTAACTCAATAAATAAATGTTCGCAAATTAATAGAATGCGATGCATTTCGTATACAGGCCGAGACACCATGAAATCATCAATGATCCTTGCTTTATAGGCTTCATAGGCACTTTGTTCGCATTGTCTTGGGATAAGACTAACGACTCTATGCTCACAAATATCATAGTCGGCCACAGCATCTAAAGAGCGATAATAGCTTTGCAGGCTCTTTTCTAGGGTATCTCCAGTCATTAAAAATATTTTTGAGGTCTTATCGACTAGGTGCCGACAAACTTCTTTCAATAATTTACAGACGCTAACATGGGCAAAATGCTTTTTGAGCACTTGTATTACCAATTCATCACTTTCAACATCGGTAACGAACAATACAATAGAGTTTTCGCTGTTTTTAATCATGCTATTTATACTGCTCTGTTAAATAATTAATCAGTTCGTCAATTAAAGATCGCGTTGTTATCCATAGGCTTAGAATATCCTCGGATGTTAATTCTGCATTGCATTGTGCTTCAAGTTTTTCACAATATAGGCTGAGTTGGCGGGCTCCAACAATCATAGAGCTACTCTTTAAGCTATGGGCAAGCTTCCCCAATACAAGCCAGTTTTGGGTATTAGCCGCCATATTCATTTCGGCGAATACCTTGTTTAAATTTATGGCAAATTGTCGAAGATATTGAGTTTCTTCGTTTTTATCAAGCTTTCCTGCAATTTCATACAAGCAATTTAAGTCAATAACAGCGTCATTATCATACTCGGTTAAATCCTCCTCAAACTCAGATTCATCGATAAAGAAATCGCTATCAATAATCACTGCATTAGCAGTTGTAGATGTAACCTTGGTCGTTGAGGCAGAGGCCGGAATTGTATCGGACTTTTTAATGGATTCGCAGTAATGCTTAATTAAACTTGAGAGCTCTTTAAGTATCAGCGGCTTCATGAGTATTTTATCTGCACCAGCGGCTAAACATTCGTCTCTACAGCGCTGGGTTTTGTCCGCTGTCAGAATGATCATTGTGGCTGGGCTTCTATTTTCAGCCTGCTCGCACTCTCGCAAAATACTAATTAATTCGGCGCCTGAAACCCCAGGCATCTGAAAGTCACTAATGACCAAGTCAAAATGTTGTTGTTCAAAAAATATCATTCCATCTTCAGCTGACATTGCAAAATTTGCTTCAATTTTGAGGGTTTCAAATTGGCGTTTAAGCACATACATATTATCTTCATTGTCTTCAACTACCAAGGCTCTGATGGTTGAGCTAGGCTGGATCGGTGCAATGAAAATGGCATCTTCAATTTGTTGTGCTTTTTGACGTCCGTTTAATAGCAACATCAACTCTTCTAAACGAAGTGGGGTTCGGTGAACCTCAATATATTTAGTCTGATCATGCTCATCTATAGTGTCTTTGATAAGTGCCATTTGGGATTGACTAAGGTGTTGATAATCATCATTTTGTTGCAAAATCTGGGGGTTGATACAGAATATTTCATGTTCTTTTAGGGTGTGGGGAAGGGCCTCATAGTATTGGGTTGAAAACTGAAGGATTTCAGCATACATAGTTAAAACCTGATGAAATCCTCTATCGTTACTACTGACTATGCGATCACCAGCTTTAGGTATAACTAAATCTGTCAACTCACAGGGACCGCAAGCTTCCAAAGGTAACTGCACGATAAACTCTGACCCTTCTCCTAGGTTACTGTTGACATAAATATCTCCTTTCATGAGTTGGCATATTTTATGACAAATGCTTAGCCCTATGCCTGTTCCGCCATATAAACGGTGAATGGATTGATTGGCTTGGGAAAATCGCGCAAAGATAGCCGTCTGTTCGGATTTTGCTATGCCTATTCCGTTATCTTTGACACTAAATTCACAGTAGCCTGTCAGCTCATTCTGGGTAACTTGTAACATTAGCGTTGGCTGAGGGTTTTGATTAAATTTCAGTCCATTGCTGATTAAGTTGGAGAGTACTTGATCTAATCTTACATCATCAACTCGCACCTCTTTAGGTAACTTGGGATCCAAAAATAGCATCAAGTCAATGTCTCTGGTTTTAGCCTGTCCGCTGAAATTTTCAATGATGGATTCGCATAGTTTGCGCAAGTTTGTTCTAGTGGTAAGGAGTTCGACTTTTTGAGCATCGAATTTGGTGAAATCTAGCACATCATTGACTAGTCGCAGTAACGAAGCGGCACTTTGGCGCATGCGTTTAATATATTCATGTGAACTGAATATCTGATCAAGCATACACAAGTCGACCAATCCAATAATGGCATTTAATGGTGTGCGCACTTCATGACTCATCGCCGCCATAAAATTACTTTTGGCCTTGCTCAACTCAGTGGCTTCTTGAAAAGCGCTTTCCAGTTGTTCATTGAGTTCTTTAAATTTGGATTCATTGATAAACAGTCCAATCCTTTCGCTACTTAAGGTAATGCTGTCTCTATATTGATAAAATTGACCGTTGGGTAAGGTAAAGGAGGCAGAAAATGACTCTTTGCAATTATGCTTCTTGCGCAATAAACGAAATACTTTTTGTTGCAACCTTAGCTCTTGGGGAAAAATGTATTGAACTATTTTGGTAATAATCCCCAGCACATTCATATCCTCTTCAACTGCATCACGCACAATCGGAAAGATAGTTTGAAATTGCTCATTGGTTAAATCAATCATCCCGTCATGATCACAGATGATAATAGCATCTGACATCTGATCTATGGCACTCACAAGGTTATGGTAACGTTTTGCAAGTGCAGAGGGTTTGGACGAAGCGATCTTTATTAAACTCCTGCCATGGGCCATTGGCATGGCGGTAAGTAATTTTTCGGAACTGCCTAAATGCCAATAAACCAGCTCTTGATCACCAAATAGCAAGGGTTTTGCTTGTTTAAGCAATGAGTCGGTTTCATTCATTAACAGCGTGTCTTGGCAAAAGGCCTTGTTTAATGAAACTAAATTACCGATTTCATCAACCACCATTACGGGATGTTTAAACAGGTCAATTAGTGATTGTCCCTGAGCTTGGTCAATTACATTCTGTGTACTCATGTATCTACTTATAATTTAGGGAATATGACGTTTACAACAGTATAGACTAGAATAATAATGGGTTAGTTAATATGCCCTTGTACAACTAATATAGATTATTAATAATTTTTCTAATGCGATACAATAGCCACAATATAGCTTTGTCCATGACTACAATTAGTCGACCAAATCATCAGGAGTTTTACAGCATGGAGCAAACCGTCTTACTTGCAAGACAGCCGGTTTTTGATGTTAACAATCGCATGTTTGCCTGTGAAATTCTGTATCGCGGGACCTTGTTGGAATCACCCGAAAAGAATCGTAATTCTCAAGCTACCCGAGAGGTGTTGGTTAACGCCTGTACCAGCGTGTTAAATGACAACATCAATTTAGGTTTACCGATGTTGATAAATATCGATGAAGAATTCTTGTTAAGCGACCAGTTTTTTCCTGTGGCCCCCCAGAACCTTATCTTTGAGATTTTAGAAACGGTGCCAACCACCGAGGAAATATTGAATAAAATTAGAATGTTAAGAAGACAGGGGTTTGAGTTTGCCTTGGATGATTATGTCCTAGAGTCGTCAAAGATACCGTTTTTCAAATATCTTAAAATAATCAAAGTAGATATTTTAGCCGTCAATATGCCAGCCCTGAAAAAGGTAATGACCAAGCTAAAAAGCACAGGTTGCATGTTGCTGGCCGAAAAAGTTGAAAGTTTAGAAGTTTATGAAGAGTGTAAAGCCTTAGGGTTTGATCTCTTTCAAGGCTATTATCTAGAGCGCCCAACACAGGTGGAAGGCAAAAAGATCGGTGCAAGTCAGCAGACTGCGCTACGTTTGGTCTCAGAGCTAAGTCGTCAGGATATTGAAGTGGCAGAGGTGGCTGAACTGATCTCTCAAGATCCGATCCTAACCTTGAAGATATTGTCATTAATCAACTGCCCACTCTATCAGCTGGTCAGAGATGTCAATTCTGTCAGAGACGCAGTTATCATTCTTGGCCTAAGAGTGGTTAAACAATGGGCGATGATTTTGACTCTAGTAGCAGAATCTAATCGCCCACTTGAATTGTTTCGAACCTTATTAACTAGGGCAAAAACCCTAGAGTTATATAGCCAAACAAAGTCAGATCAACAACATAAATTGGATGCCTCTGAGTGCTTCTTAGTGGGCATACTTTCCGGTATTGATGCGGTGTTAGAGGCAAGCTTAGAGAACATTCTTGAACATTTGAAACTAAACCAAGAGATTAAATTGGCGCTATTATCGCAAAACAATGATCTGGGTATTATGCTTAAAAATAGCATTGGCATTGAACGCTTCGACAGTCATATTTTCGAGACGTTATCCAATCAAGAAATATGCAGCTACAATCGATGTTATCGTAAAGCCCTTGCATGGGCCGACGAAGTTTTGAGTTATCTACCTGCTTAAGGATTAACTGTTTTATTTCAGTTAACCCAAGTTTGAAGGGGAACCCGCCTTTAATATTTTCTTCGTTGTAAACCCGTTTCGGCTAAAATTTTGGCGGACATTTCTTCAATTGAAAACTTGGTACTGTTGAGAAAGGGGATTTTTTCCTTTCGGTAAAGGTTTTCAACTTCTCTTAGTTCCATTCGGCATTGTTGCATAGATGCGTAGCGGCTGTTTGGGCGACGCTCAGAACGAATTTGATGTAACCTTTCTGGCATGATGGTCAGGCCAAACAGTTTCTTTTTGAAACGCTTAAGGGCAGGGGGAATTTTTAGTACGTCGCCCATATCTTCTTCAGTGAAGGGATAATTTGCTGCTTTTATGCCGTATTGTAATGCTAGATAAAGGCTAGTTGGGGTTTTGCCTGAGCGAGAAACCCCACACAAGATAATATCAGCCTCATGATAATCTTTAACATTTGAACCATCATCGTTGGCAAGGGCATAGTTAACCGCATCAATTCGAATATCATAGGTTTTTTCATGAATACTATGGGTACGATGTTTTTCCGGCATCGAAGGCACACCTAAAGCCTTTTCTAAGGGCGCTACAAACTGATCTAAAAAGTTATAATTAATCCCCACAGACTTAGATATCATTTTACGAACATCGGTATTTACGATGGTATAGAAAACTAAAGGTCGTTGGCCGCTTTCACGAAAACTTTCAGAAATTTTCAATAACACTTTTTCGGCCTGTTGTTCAGTTTCTACGAAAGGAATAGTTTGATGTTTGAATTCTACGGTGAAAAGAGACAGCAAAGCGTGGCCGAACACCTCTGCTGTAATGGCTGTACCATCGGATATATAAAAAGCTGAGCGCACTACAATTCCTTAACAAATGTTGTAATTTTATTACAGAAAGAAATTAAATTTTACTTTCTTGTTTACACCATTCTAAAATCTCTGACGCAAAAAGCCAGAAGGTGAACACAATTAAATTTCCGCACCAATCTGAAGACTTATTTTGCATTAAACAAAACGATTTTAAACGCTAATTTAGCGCGTATCTGAACATAATGTAGAGGGCAACAATAGTGCAAGAATATGTACTTTGGTATGAGCAATTGGGGATGGATGATGTAAGTCGTGTCGGCGGCAAAAATGCATCATTGGGTGAAATGATATCTAACCTTGCCAGCGCAGGAGTTCAAGTTCCAGGAGGATTTGCAACTACCGCTTATGCATTTAATGAATTTTTAGAACAAAGTGGATTAGAAGCTAAAATACATAAAGTGCTAGATGCACTTGATGTGGAAGATATTGCCGCGCTTAATGAAGCCGGGGCAACGATTCGTAATTGGATTATTGAAACGCCTTTCCAACCTAAATTAGAACAAGAAATTAAAACTGCTTTTGAAAAGTTGCAGGGTGACGCAGGTGATCAAGCTTCTTTTGCGGTACGTTCATCTGCCACTGCAGAAGATATGCCTGACGCCTCCTTTGCCGGCCAACAGGAAACCTTCTTAAATGTAAAAGGCTATAGATCGGTTTTAGTCGCTATCAAGCATGTGTTCGCATCTTTGTTTAATGACCGTGCCATCTCTTATCGTGTTCACCAAGGTTATGACCATAAAGGTGTAGCCCTGTCTGCTGGTATTCAGCGAATGGTGCGCAGTGACGTAGCATCCTCCGGCGTAATGTTCACCATAGATACTGAATCTGGTTTCGAAGATGTGGTATTTATCACTTCATCTTACGGTTTGGGTGAAATGGTGGTTCAAGGGGCGGTTAACCCTGACGAATTCTATGTGCATAAACCAACATTAGATCGTGGCTTTCCCGCTATTGTGCGCCGCAATCTAGGGAGTAAATTAATCAAAATGATTTACTCTGAAGACACTTCCCATGGTAAGCAAGTTGATATTGTCGATGTTGACAAGAGTCAAAGTATGTCTTTTTCTATCAATGATGAAGAAATCATGGATCTGGCCCGTCAAGCGCAAATCATTGAAAAGCATTACCAGCGTCCGATGGATATTGAATGGGCAAAAGATGGAACTGATGGCAAGCTTTATATCGTTCAAGCTCGCCCAGAGACTGTGCGCTCCCGTGAAGATATCCAGGTAATTGAGAGCTTTCAGTTAAAAGGTAAAGCGAAAGTGGTTACTGAAGGTCGTGCCATTGGTCATAAAATCGGTGCAGGTGTAGCCAAAGTGCTCGGCTCGATTGATGAAATGGGCAAAATCCAACCGGGGGATGTATTAGTTACTGACATGACAGACCCTGACTGGGAACCTATCATGAAAAAAGCCTCGGCGATTGTCACCAACCGTGGTGGTAGGACCTGTCACGCCGCAATCATCGCTCGTGAACTAGGGATCCCTGCTGTGGTGGGTTGTGGGAATGCGACCCATAGTATCGAAACAGGCGATATCATCACAGTGTCTTGTGCCGAAGGCGATACCGGTTATATATATGATGCCAAATTAGATTTTGACGTTGTAACATCACGTATTGATTCGATGCCAGAGATCCCTTTAAAAGTCATGATGAACGTGGGTAACCCTGATCGTGCTTTTGATTTCGCCCGTTTACCCCATTCAGGGGTAGGCTTAGCGCGCTTAGAATTTATTATCAATCGTATGATTGGTGTGCATCCCAAAGCCTTGCTAGATTTTGACAATCAAGATGACGAACTAAAACAAGAGATTTCGGAAATGATGGCCGGCTATGCTTCTCCTGTTGAGTTTTATATTGAGAAATTGGTTGAGGGTATCTCGACGATCGCGTCTGCATTTTCTCCAGAGAAAGTCATCGTTAGAATGTCAGACTTCAAATCAAATGAGTACTTCAATTTGGTTGGCGGCTTTCAATATGAGCCGGACGAAGAAAACCCAATGTTGGGTTTCCGCGGAGCCAGTCGTTATATTTCTGAAGATTTCCGTGAATGTTTTGCCCTCGAATGCGAAGCCATTAAACGAGTCAGAAATAAAATGGGTCTAACGAACGTTGAAATCATGATCCCATTTGTGCGCACACTTGGTGAAGGCGAGAAGGTGATTGAACTTCTTGCAGAGCAAGGTTTGGTGCGTGGCGAGAATGGCCTGCGGGTTATCATGATGTGTGAATTGCCGTCTAACTGTTTGTTAGCCGATCAATTCCTCGATATTTTTGATGGCTTCTCTATTGGTTCAAATGACTTAACTCAGTTAACTCTTGGTCTTGATAGGGATTCGGGTTTGATTGCTCATTTATTTGATGAGCGAGATCCTGCGGTTAAAGCACTGTTGAGCATGGCAATTAAAGCGGCCAAGAAGCGTGGTAAATATGTAGGCATCTGTGGGCAGGGACCATCTGATCATGAAGATTTGGCTGCATGGTTGGTAGAGCAGGGCATCGACAGTGTCTCGCTTAATCCTGATACCGTAGTCGAGACTTGGTTATATCTAGGCGAAAAGCACTAAGCTTTACCATTTTTGAGTTTCAAAAGGCCATCATCTTATGGCCTTTTTTATTACTGCAACCTGATAGCGCTCATTGGTGACCTTAACCTTCATGGTTGATGTGTTAGCAAGGGCTGCAACTCTCAAATTGCCGTTGCTACTGCAATTGGGTTGAGTGTTGGATAGGATTTCCGTGCTTCCATTTTCAGCGGTGTGCAGCTTGATGAGGCAGCTAGCTTGCTACTAATATCCTTACCATTAATGTTGTTTAGAAGAAAGTCTAGATAGTCACTATGTCTGTAAACGTAAAATGCCGCTCTAGAAGCGGCATTTTTGATCTTTATCGATGAAAAAATATTAGCGTAGGCGACGGTTTAGCATTAATCGGTCTAATTTGCGTGCCCCTGATGCCATCATAGATTGGCACTTACGCAACCAATTCCTAGCGACGGGTAAATCGTAACTTAATACCACAAGACCGCTCAATAAAAATAGAGACGAGCCGGGCAAGATGGCAAAGACGACGCCTGCAGCCGTTAAGATTGCGCCCAGTGTGATACGCATATACTTGATCATTGGTGTTATCTTCCTTTTAAACCAGCTTGATTCAACATAGATATTATTTGTCGATGTACGGCATAGTATAGCTAAAAAGGTATTTCAGTGTGTATTTCCTTGTAACAAGGTATGTGTAGAGCCTGTAGCTGAAAAAAGAGCTAACTAAGATGACTCACAGATGACGCTGCGTGGATATGACTTCCAGAGCTACCGTATTTATCTGACACACAGGCTTTTAGGACCTGGATATAGTTTTTAGCAATACAATTATAGCCGTCATACATGCCCCGTTGTTTAAAAAGTGCATGGGCTTTGTTTAAATTTTGCGCGGGAATATTTTGATGGATGTGGTGTTCAAGGTGGTAGTTAACATTGTTTGGCGCCACCAATAACCGCTCCAAAAGATTGGCATAGGTGGTTCGTGTGTTCATACGAGGATCTTTATCCAAACTTTCTGGCACAGCACCATGTTCACCCATAATACGCAATCGGCTCATCAGTGGGTAAAAGAACACATAAGCACACCAAAAAATGCTATAGGCCAGTAGTTCATCCATCCCTATCAAAATGAATAGCAGGCCAGTGTGCAATATTAGCGAAGGTAAACGTTTTTGCCAATTCGAGACCTTTATTTGATAAACCAGCTCTTTTATCCCGTTGATACCGCTGATATCTCTGAATAATTTTCGTTTCATACTAGCTCGCGTCGCAGGATAATTTTGCACAAAAATACGATCAGGATCCTTTTCAGTGCCAGCCAACTGATGATGGCGCAAATGCCCTTTTCGAAATTCATCAAAATCAACTAAGATTAATCCGCCGAGCAACCAACGACCTACGGCTCTGTTAAGCCAAGCCGACTTGAACAAGGTCCCGTGCCCCGCGTCATGATTAAGGATGGCAATACCCAAAATTCGCCCAGCGATGATGCATGCTGCCAGTATATAAGTCAGAACATTAGGGAATAGTATGAACACTAGCAAGGCGGCACTAATCAATGCATAATTCACTAGAACACGGTACCATCCAACAGCATTAGAGGATTGGCACAGAGTCTTCATTTCTTCAGATGTAACAAAGTCAGATAGTCGCAACACACTATTTACCTATTTATATGAGCTAGATGTAATATAGGTAATTTATAACAAAAAATAAATAAAAAGAAAGTATTTAGTTATGTTTTTAACTTATGACATTGCCCAACAGAAGTTAGTCGCCGATAGTGCAGACAAAAAAATATTGGAATTTTTGAGTGCCATCAGAGGTTTTCAGAATGACCAAATGAAAAGTTTGAATGCAAAACAACTGCTTATAATCGCACAAAGGCTTGGTTTGACTGAAGCTTCAGTCCGCATGGCACTCTCAAGGCAGACCAAACAAGGCAAGTTACTGCGGGTTAAAGGCCGCTATATGTTGGCCAGCAGTCAAAAAGAATATTTATTGCCACGATTTTGGTTAGACATTAAATCGCGATCTATTGATTGGCAAGGTGATTGGTTGCTGGTAAACGTAGCATCACAAAAGTTGGGAGCGACTGTGTCACGCAGACTATCTGTCAAAGCAGAGCTTTTAGGTTTAAAATACATACCCGCGTTAGGGTGGATCAGGCCTAATAATCTACTTAATTTGCGTGAAGAAGTACTCTATCATTTTCAACAATTTGTTGATGAATCGAATATCCTGATTGCTCAATTGGCTCACATTAGCCCCGAATGGGAGCAGCAATTTTGTTCAAATTGGTCACCGCAGGCATTGAACCAGTTCTATCAAAACAGTGTCAAGTTCATGCAGACCGAGATAAGCAACATGACCAATCTCGACGATGACCAAGTGTTGATTAGAAGCTTTACTATTGGTCGGCTATTGGTGGAATATTTATCCAAAGACCCTTGGTTACCCGAGCGGTTAATTGATTTACAAGCACGCTCAGAATTAGTTAATGAGGCAAGCAAACTCTACCAGCTAATCAAGCCTGCATGGATGAACGTTTTGGTAAACCGTTAAAATCAATAACCCTTAAACCTAGCAGTGGATGAAAATTAATAACCACTGAGGTGATATATACATTTCGAACCATTTGCTGGTTGGCAGTAATAGCTTTGATTGTGCTAATCGGTATAATACGACCATTCGATCAAATCAGTTAAGTTGTGGCGATGTTACCAAGTCTTGACCCTCGAGCTCTTCTAGAACAACAGTATCAAACATTCTTAGACGCTTTGGCAGAAGCTGGATTCAAAGGGGATATTGAAACCGGTTATTCAAACCGTCTTGCGGTGGCAACTGATAACTCGATCTATCAAAAATTACCCCAAGCCGTTATTTTGCCTAAATCTACTGAAGATTTGTGTTTAATTGGTCGAGTAGCGAATCAATTTAACAGTGTGAAATTCAGTGCCAGAGGCGGGGGTACAGGTACTAACGGTCAATCTCTGACCAGTGGAATTGTTGTTGATGTGTCTAGACATATGAACAACATTTTGGAAATCAACTCGCAGCAGGGCTGGGTTAGAGTTCAAGCCGGTGTAGTAAAAGATCAACTCAATGATGCACTCAAACCTTTAGGTTTTTTCTTTGCCCCCGATTTATCCACCAGTAACAGAGCCACTATTGGTGGCATGATTAGTACTGATGCGTCAGGGCAAGGTTCCTTGGTGTACGGCAAAACCAGCGATCATGTGCTTGGCCTCACGTCGGTTTTAGCCGATGGCACCTTGTTGTGCAGTGAACCCACTGCAATTGCAGATAGCAAGTTATTAGCCGAAGGAGAGGGGCGCGTAGCGCAAATAACCAAACAATTATTAGATACCTGTGTAGGAATGCGTGAAGAAATAATAGCCAAATTTCCGCGCCTAAATCGGTTTCTTACCGGTTATGATTTAGAGCATACCCTGAGTACTGACCTATCTACCCTTGATATCAGTCGTATTATTACCGGCTCAGAAGGCTCTTTAGCCTTTGTTGCTGAGGCAAAACTTAATATAACCCCGATTGCAAAGCACACCGCTTTAGTAAATATTAAGTATGATTCATTTGAATCAGCCCTTCGTCATGCGCCCCATATGGTGGCAGCCAACGCCACATCAGTTGAGACAGTAGACAGCAAGGTACTCAATCTAGCCAGACAAGACATAATTTGGCACTCGGTGAAAGATTTAATTGAAGATGTACCAGGCAAAGAAATGCTTGGCCTGAATATGGTTGAGTACAACAGTAATAATCAAGCCGAAATTGAATTGAAGATTGCCCAATTGAGTCAAAGCTTAGAGCGTTCTGCGGAGAAGGGCGAGCATGGCGTTATCGGTTTTCAACTCACCTATGATACATCTGAAATCAGTAAAATTTACGCTATGCGTAAAAAGTCTGTGGGTCTATTGGGTAAAGCAAATGGTTGGCAAAAACCAATCGCCTTCGCTGAGGATACCGCGGTACCGCCAGAAAATTTAGCCGACTTTATTATGGAGTTTCGCGCGCTGCTTGATGAAAAAGGATTGCATTACGGAATGTTTGGTCATGTCGATGCCGGGGTGTTGCATGTTCGCCCAGCACTGGATATGTGTGATTTAGAACAGCAAAAAATGATGCAGGAAATTTCAGACGAAGTCGTCGCACTAGTGGCTAAATATGGCGGCCTAATGTGGGGCGAACACGGTAAGGGCTATCGTAGCGAATATGTACCGGCCTTTTTTGGTGAGGTGCTATATACCGAACTGCGTAAAATTAAAGGCGCCTTTGACCCGTATAATAAAATGAATCCCGGCAAAATATGTACTCCACTTGATTCAGACGAAACCGTCGTAAAAGTGTCTGATTTAAAAAGGGGGGATTTAGACAGGCAAATACCCATTCAGGTGCGTAATGCTTTTGAGCCGGCGATGAGCTGCAACGGAAATGGCCTGTGTTATAACTATGACACCACATCTCCTATGTGTCCCTCTAGCAAAATTACCAAGGATCGCCGCCATAGTCCAAAAGGGCGGGCAGGCATGATTCGAGAATGGCTTAGGTTATTGAGTCAAAATAATGTAGATGTGATTGAGCTAGAAAAAAATGAGCAGCCATTGTCTTGGTTTGAACGAATGCAAAACACTCGGTTTAAAACAAAGCATGTTGATTTTTCACATGAAGTTTTAGAGGTGATGGAAGGCTGCCTTGCCTGCAAAGCTTGTGCGAACCAGTGTCCGGTGAATGTTGATGTTCCCAGTTTTCGTGCCCGCTTTCTAGCAATGTACTATCAGCGGTATTTGCGTCCCGCTAAAGATCACCTGGTGGCCAATATAGAAATCATGGCACCACTGATGGCTAAAGCGCCTGCTATAATTAATTTATTCCAACGCCAGAGTTGGCTGCAAAAGCTTATTAAGCGCAGTGTTGGCTACGTCGATGCGCCGTTATTATCAAATCCACCTTTAGCTAGTCGTTTGTCGAATAAACTGCTGATGCCTTTTGATATGCATACCCTTAGCAATTTATCTGCTCAACGCAAAGCAAAAACTATCCTAATCGTTCAAGATCCATTCACTAGTTTTTACGAAGCTGAGGTGGTGGAGGATTTAATTTTATTCTTAGATAAACTTGGGTTTAATCCGGTCTTATTGCCATTCAGACCTAATGGTAAACCACAACACGTCAAAGGCTTTTTAACGAGATTTGCTAAGACCGCGGCCAATACTGCGCAATTTCTAAATCAAGTGAATGAGTTGGACATTCCGATGGTCGGTATCGACGGCTCTTTAGTATTGTGTTACCGCGACGAGTACGCAAAAATACTAGGGACTAAAAGAGGTGAATTTAAGGTTCAACTAGTCAATGAATGGTTGGTTCAACAGCACCCTTTAATTGAATCGTTTTTGCATGAACAGCAACTTAGCCAGTCAACAAGAGAGTTTACGCTCTTGTCCCACTGTACTGAGAAAACAGCCGTACCGGTTAATGACGCCCAATGGAAAACAATTTTCGCATGGTTTGGTTTAACGGTTAACGCCAAGGCAGTAGGCTGCTGTGGAATGGCTGGTACCTTTGGCCACGAACTATCCCACTACCAAGAATCACAAGGTATTTATAACTTGAGTTGGAAGGGGGCGGTTGAAACAACAGATAAAGATACAATATTAGCTACAGGATACTCTTGTCGAAGTCAGGTAGCGCGGTTCGAATCGTTCAAGCCCTGTCATCCAGTGCAAGCATTGTTAAATTACATACAAGAATAATAACTAAATAGGAATTTTATGACAGAACAAACTTCGCAAATGAGCAAAGAAGAAATGGGGCAATGGGTCCGTTCACAGTTTCAGCGCGCCAATAAACATTTGGCTGAAAATGGTATAATTTTTGATTCTGTGGTGACTGAAGAAAGTCGATATTTAGCCCCGGTAGTCGCACTTTGGAAAATTAAAACCACAGATAATCGCTATTACTGGGTTATAAGCGGTGATTTACCCGTCGATTTTATGCCCTACGAAAACGAAAAAAATGCCCGTGATGTGCTGCGCCGTTTTTCTTTCAGTTGGCAGCTCAAAGCGGAGAATTTACAAAATAGTGATAGTCTAGATCAAACCCAAAAGGACTTCTGTGACTTACTTGTTTCACGGGCCGAGGGTTTGTATCAAATGTACGAAAAAGAATCCTTATGGCAAGAAGTGCCAGGGGGAAAGTCGAAGTAAAAGGCAAATGTAAGCACCTCCAATTAATGCTTCTGACGATTTGGGCGTTAATTGGGTGGTGACTTTGGCAGATCTTACCGACAAAATTTGTATTCCTATTCGACTATGCCGTCGGGTTGAGCTTATGTTGCACAACCGCTTTGACTTTATTCCTGCTGTTCAAACCAGCCCCCCGCATTCACTAATTGAGATAAAAACTGGCTGAAGAAGACATCTTCATTGAGCTTGAGTAGGTGATGTCTGTCTAGATACTCTAGTTCAAGCATTGTTGTGGCTTGGGCCAATTGTAGGTCGCTTACCACAATCTTATGTTGGTTTACCCATATCAGATGTCGCTGCGAATCCTCATTTTGGTCTTTGAGAATGACAACTCTGCGATCAGGACTTGGCCAAAATTGAACGTCACACTGAAGCAAATGTTCGATTTGTTGTGGGGTAAACTCATCATCCTTACCTATTGATTCGTTTGTGTCTACCTGACTAGTAAAAAAGTGGCCTAAAAAGTCATCAAAGTGGGATGAATTGAGCATGGCTTGGCACATGTTCCGCAGCCGTTGCTTTTCTAACTGGGATAATTCGAATTGATTAGCCCGGACTTGTAAATCAGGATCAGTATAGCGTTGTTGAAATAGGTTATGCTCCTGTGCAAAATCGGCTAGTCCAAGTAACAACTCTTGTTGGGTTGGAGCCCTAAGACCAACTGAATAATTTAAACACTCTGATAAAGCCACGCCATTATGGGGAAATCCTGGGGGAATATAAATGATATCTCCAGGGTGAAGTACTTCATCGATAATAGGTTTGAAACCACTAATCTGAGTTAAGTCTTTACTCGGGTATATACAGGGGTAATCACCTAGTGGACCAACTTGCCAGCGGCGTTGACCTTTACCTTGGACAATAAATACATCATATTGGTCTAGGTGAGGACCGACGCCTGCTCCCTCAACTGAAAAACTGACCATCAGATCTTCAACTCGCCATTTGGGGATGAAGTTAAACGCATTTAACAGCGCTTCAGCTGGCGTTAAATACTGATCTACACCTTGGACCAATAAAGACCATGCACCTATGCAGTGCTGTTCAAAATCCTCAATAGGACCCTGTTGTACCGTCCATTTATCACCTTGATTGACAACTATTCTAGAATCTACCATTTCCTCTTGGGCTAAACCGGCTAATTCGTTTTCATCAAGAGGATCAATAAAATCCACAAAGCCATTGCGGATAATTACTGGCTGCTTCTGCCAATATTGATCCAGGAATTGTTGGGGATCTGCCAAGTTTAGTAAGTATTTCAATTGCATGATTATATCAATCCTGGGTTATATGAGCCGGTATTCTGGGCAATATGCGCCAGCCTAACTTGCCGATAATTAAGCTGACAGAACATAAACATCAATTGTACCAAGGCCTTTGGCATTAATCTTTGTTTTGGGCTCAAAAGCTAATAAATGATTGGATAGCTCATAGGTGGACTGGCAAACTTGGATGCGATCAATTTGACCATTGCTCTCAATTCTGGCGGCTCGATTGACAGTGTCTCCCCACACGTCAAAAGCATAACTATTACGTCCGACGATGCCGCAAATTAACGTACCTGTGGCGATGCCAACCCGCACTTCCAGTTGAATGTTGAGCTGTTGATTGGTTTTTTGCACACTGGCCAGCAGGGCCATGGCCCCGCGGCAACACGTTATTGATGGGCAAGCTTGCGCCTCCAGCACACCACATACCGCCATATACTGATCGCCATTTGTTTTAATTTTCTCGAGACCATGTTGTAGCGCTAGGGTATCAAAATTTTGATATAGGGTATCTAACACCTTAATCAATTTTTGCTTATCAGTGTTGTGACAAAACTGAGTGTAATCAACAATATCGATAAATAGCACACTGCCAAAGTGATATTGTGCCGGTATTGATGTATTCACCTTATGGGAGGAATCGAGTAATTTATTAATAATGCGCTCTGGTAGGGTTTTAAATAGCACCTGATGTATTTTTGCTTTGTGATGTGTTGCTCTTGAATAGGCTAGACGATGATTTTGATGCACTAGCGTGCAAGATATTAACGCGGCTAAAAACAAAAATAGTGTGTTACCTAGGGTTAATATGGTTTCTTCTATTGTTACACCGTTGTTTTTTTGTAGCCTGTTCAGCCAATAAAATTCCAAGCCGCAATAACAACAAAAGTAGATAAATAGGTTTATCCTTACTTGACGATACTCCCATGCTTGGTACAAAAAGGGGCTGACAAAAAGGGCCACTAAAAAGAAAAAATGAAAGTGTAGGTTCGTTTTCCACGCCAAACTGGAAACAGATATTAAGGAAATGTAAGCCAACATAAATAAGGCTCGACCGCTTAGAAAGTGGCCGTATTTATTGAGCAATAAGACTGAAAAAAAGAGCGGTATGTGGATACATGAATTTAATAATACCCAGATACCACTATATTGCCAAAACCAACCAATTAGTGGTAACTGCGCGATGAGTAGCACATTGATCATCAAAACCAATATATTGATAATTTTTAGAGGGCTAATATCATCTAAATGATTAGTGTCTACGCCTAAAAAGGCAATGTATTTGAACCATTTTTTGAACATTGGCGATCCTTTGCCAACTACTTGTAATCTAATTCAAAACTAGCACACCGCTTGGATTAAGCTACTGTCCTTTACGTACAGTTTTAATCTAATTCAAAGGCAAATGGTAACAATTCAGCGATACTAAGGGTCTTCGTCCTACCGTTTTTATCGCTCATTATTATCTGCGTGTCAGAATCGGAGAATTCCTTTATTTTTTGTCTGCAGCCGCCACAGGGAGGGCAAAATTTATCAATCGGACTGGCAATGACGATTTTAGAGATTTTCTTACCACCTGCGACTATCATTGCCGAAATGGCACTCGCTTCTGCGCATTGGCCCAGTGGATACGCCGCATTTTCCACATTGCAGCCAGCATAGGTTTCATTATTGTCAGCCTGCAAGGCAGAACCGACCTTAAATCCTGAGTAAGGGGAGTAAGAAAATGCCTGCGCCTTTTGTGCGACTTCGATCAGAGTTTGTGTATCGTCTTTCAAAAATAAGTTGCTCTATCTAATGCTAAGCCCATCAGTGTGCGACAAAATGCCCCGTGATGACAAGTGTAAACATCAAACTTAAGGCTGTAATCGCGCAATTTCTTTACATTTGATGGGGAATAAGCGACCCTTGAGGCCCTGTATAATACCGAAGTAAGGGTTTATTTCGATATTATCAGTTTAGCTTATTTTTCTTTTCATTTCGTATTCTGGTATCGACATATTAATGATGAATTTTCGCAACCTTTTAATATTAAGTTTTCTGACAGCGCCTTTGTTCGGTTGTTCTATTCATGCTGGCAACGCTATGAACTCAAAAGTGGAAAGCATTTTAATTCCTGAGCCACAGCCGGCCAACTTTCGTTCTCAACTTGCTATTGCCCGTTATAATCAGATATTAGAACAATCCTCTTTAAGCAATGACGAGCGTGCAGAATTAATGTTTTCAAGAGGGACTCACTACGACAATGTTGGTTTAGCTGGTTTAGCCCAGTATGATTTTGGTATGGCAAGGCAACTCAAGCCTGATTTAGCAGAAGCCCATAATGCTATTGGAATTCACTACACCCAACAAATGGATTTTATCGAAGCATACGAGTCATTCGACTCTGCTTTGGAAATTAATCCTGAATTGGATTTTGCTGTGCTCAATCGTGGCATTGCTTTGTATTATGGTAAGCGCACCGACCTAGCCATTACTGACTTAAATCGGTTTTATAGCCAAGACGATGACAATCCCTTTGCCGCCTTGTGGTTGTTTTTAGCCCAGCGTGAGCTAGATGAAAAAACGGCCATAGAGCAACTTAAATTAAACCGCAAGAGGCTTGATAACGGTAATTGGGCGACTATTATTGTTGATTTTTATTTGGGCAATATAACCCGTAATAAATTATTAAATGACTTTGTGCTGGAGGTGAAAAATCTCAATGAATTGAACCAACGGATGTGCGAAGTATATTTTTATATGGGAAAATACTACGGCAACAAAGGTCAACGGGGGCTTGCGCTAAACTATTTTAAAATGGTGCTTAGCACCAATATCTACGAATATGTGGAACATCGGTATTCGCGCATTGAAATAGATCTTTTGCGTAAGCAAAAAAAAGTAAATAACTCTTAATGACGTTACTCCTTTGACATCAGTGCCATGATTATTCATCCCACAATCTTGGCTATTGGTGCTTGTGCACTGCTGCTATTTCTGCACTCAGATCACTGCCACAATAGTCAACGAATTAAAAGAAATTTAGCCAACGAAAATAGCATTCTTCCTCAGCTTTATTTACTGGCAAAACAAGGTGAACAAGGCGCATTGCTCGGATTAACCCAAGCCGCGATGGCTCAAAATTCCCAGCATTGGTTGCGTCTTGCGGCCAATTTGGGCGAGCCGAATGCGCTGTTTGAATTAGCTCAATTAGCACCGTCACAGGATTCTAGGCAAGTCTTACTTGAGCGCGCGGCGCGATTAGGACATCCACAGAGTAGTTATCAGTTGGGGGTATTACACAGCAACCCTCAGGTAGCGCTTCGGCATTACGAAAATGCTGCCAGAGGCGGAGATCCCCGAGGAATTGTCGCCCTTTACAACCTGTTAGTAGCATTAAATCGCCAAGAGGACGCTCTGCTATGGTTACAACAGGCTGCCAGTTGGGATGAGAGTGCAGCTATTAATTATGCTCAGTCCTTATGGTTAAACAACGATATCAACGCTAGTGTGCAAGTATTGCGCGCTGCCCAGTCCAAAGGCTTTGGCCGTGCTCAGAAGCTATTAGAACAAGTACCAGCAATATCAGCCGAGGCTGTCTCCCAGGTACTGGCAAATAACAAGCAACCATCTTGTCAGATTAAGATTCAATTCGTGGCCAGCTCATTACTGGCTTTACAAAATATTCATCAGCTAAAGTCAGAGTTCAGCCAAGATACCCGTTTTCAAGGCTTCCCAATCTGCTTTAATGCAGTTATTGCTGTGACACCAGAACGTCTGCAATGCAGTGATGATCTCTCTGCTAGATTGCAATGCAACTTAGCACCATTAATTGAGCAGGCTAGAGCAGCTGATTTTACTCACGCCATTGTGATTGGCGAGCATGGAAAGGCCAATGTACATAACGGAGTGATGTATCTTGACAGACAAGACTCTTATCAAGTCTTCGTGCATGAATTGGCTCATTTTGCAGGATTTGTAGATGAATATAGTTTGACTGAATCGTTGGCCAAATCATTTTGTCAGGGTGAAGCTGCCCCTAATTTGGTCTTTGATGATGCTCGACCACTATGGTCAGCCACCCATTTTGCGGCGTATAAATCATTTCAGCCGAACATGGCTTTAATCGAAACTGACACTTGCTCATCCACTAAAAGACGAGCATTTAAACCTGTTTCTCAAACAACCTTCATGGAACACCATGATTTGGGTAATATTCCTTCTTTGTATTTAAAAATATGGCTAGATGTGTTGAATTCTCCTGAAAAACTCACTCCGATTTATGTTAACTTCGCCCAATATTATGAAATGATGGGGGAGCAGGACAAAGCTGACACTTGGTGGCAAAAATACGCTGATTTCCAGAGTTGATAACACCGCATCTTATAACCATGTAGTTAAAAAACTTCGCTGACATACCAAGGATGATGACAAGCTTAGTATTAAATTATAATAAAAATCTAAGAGAACCTGTTGTATGTCTATTAGTCCCGAACTATCCCAATTGAAATTTGCTTATCAACACTTCCCCGATGCCATAGCGGTATTTGATCTTGCTGGTCATTATCTGTTTGCAAATCTGGCTTTCGAACAACAGATAAATGCTCAAATTCCTGTAACTGTGGAAGGGCCCATAAGTCGATGGTTAGCACTCTCAGGTGAACAGACAATGGATTGGATTGATGTGCTGCACCAGGCAAAAAATCAGCTTTGGCAAGGCCAGGCATCTATGTCTGATAAGCATAGCCATTCATTACATACAACCTTGACATTACATAGTTTAGATCAGCAATTTCTAGTCGGTAAATTCGAACTTAAGCAAGCTGAAACCTGCACCAAGGCACTGACTCAATTGGCTTACAAAGATACCTTAACCGGATTAGCTAACCGCTCATTGTTTAATCAATTGTTTGATTACGAGATTAGCCAAGCGCAGCGTTTGGAACTGCGCTTTGCGGTGTTATTTATCGACTTAGATCGCTTCAAACGGATAAATGACAACTTAGGCCATGATGCTGGCGATGCATTGTTGCTTACGGTGGCTGAAAGGTTACAAAAGACACTTAGAAAGAGTGATGTGGTTGCCCGATTGGGCGGTGACGAGTTTGTGGTTATTATGAACAATATCAAAGACTCTGAAACTATAGCTACAGTGACTGAAAAGCTTATTCGAGAAATTAAAAAGCCAGTTAAAAGTGGTGCTAATATTATGGATGTTGGCTGCAGCGTGGGGATCAGTGTTTATCCAGACAACGGTAAAACTGCAGAGGAGTTATTGCAACACGCCGATGCAGCTATGTACCGAGCAAAACATCAAGGCGGGAATGATTACTATTATTTCAGCGATTCTCTCAATCAAGAATTGCAGGATATTCGCCTAATAGAGAAACAACTCGAAACGGGTTTACGAGAGCATCAATTTGTACCTTATTTCCAACCCGTTATTGATATGCGTAATAATCGCCTGATGGGAATAGAATGTTTAGCTAGATGGTGCCACCCACAGCGCGGCATTTTAAGTGCCATCGAATTTATTCCGGTGGCCAGTAAAATAGGTTTGATCCAAGATATCTTCAACCAGATACTCAAACAGGCATTTTCCTCTTTGCAGCAATGGCGGGTGAAATTGAACTTATCCGTACCCTTATCGTTAAATATCTCTAGTAAGCAGTTTTATCATCAACAAACCTTTGATGAAATAGAACAGCTTATGCACAGTAATCAGTTAAGCACTGACGCGGTCAGAATTGAAATCACTGAAAGTACTTTGCAAGAGCAGGGGCCTGAGTTGCTAAAACAATTGGATAGGATCCAATTGGCCGGCTTTAGTATTACCTTGGACGACTTTGGTACGGGGTACTCATCGCTACGCTATCTGCAGCAATTACCTGTTGATATTATTAAAATTGACCGCTCTTTTGTACGTAACATAGATAACAGCCCTCACGACAAGGTCATTGTTAAGGCCATTATTCAGTTAGCTGAAACCTTAGGTATTGCTACGGTTGCAGAGGGCGTTGAAACCCATAAGCAGGCGGCTTATTTGAGTGAAAATAATTGTCACATTATGCAAGGATATTTGTTTAGTCCGGCGGTTGCCGCTAAACAGTTTGAAGAATATTTGGTTGCTAACAAAATCATCGTTAACTGAGCTGATTAAATAATTATTACCCTCAAGTGAAACAGTTGGCCTCATGCTCTTAACTCATGAGGCCAAGATGTAACTCCGTTAATTTTGCGGTAATTTATGTCGTAAATCATGCACCCACATTGATGTGGCACCACAAATGGCAACAGGCATAACTAAAAAATTAACAATTGGTATCATAGAAAATACACTCACCATCACACCAAATGAGAAGCTATTGGTACGACTGGCTTGAAGAGTATGGCGCATTGTTTTGAAGCCAACCTTGTGATTGTCGAAGGGATAGTCACAGTATTGAATGGACATCATCCACGCCGAAAACATAAACCACAATATTTGACCAATTACCGGAAGTATAAAGAAGAGCAGTAGAAATCCAATGGCCCGAGGTATGTAATAAACCAACTTCGCCAGCTCTCTGCCTAAGGTGCGCGGAATATCTTTGACTATATCCAAGACACCGCTGTCTCCCAGTGGCTGACCGGTTAAATGCAATTCTACTTTTTCAGCTAACAGTCCATTAAAAGGAGCCGCCACCCAATTGGCTAAGCTCCCAAAAATGAGGGCAAAGACTAACAAGATGCTGATCAATGCCAGCGGCCATAGAATATAGGTAACTCCGGCTTTAAACCAAGCCAACCATTCCCAATCAGGAATCATGTTGATGATATAGTTAATGCCGCCTTCAATCTGGCCGACGAGGAAATACAGTGCCACCGAAAAAAGAATTAAATTCACCGCTAGAGGGATAAACACAAAGCGTTTCAGGCCTTTTGTTCTGATCAGACTAAATCCTTCAAAAAAGTAACTCACACCACTTGCATTTTGCATCTTTGATTGATTTCCTCAGTTAAAACATTGTTGAATGATGGTTTTTAGTTGCTTTAGTATAACTTTGTGCTGAATCAATACAAATCCCCAATTGTTACACTTGATGACATTTGGTACATTCGACACAAATTATAATAAAAAATGCCCCATCACCTAAATGCGTCTAAAAAAAATTAGATTGGCTGGCTTTAAATCCTTCGTGGATCCAACCAATATCCCATTTCCTGATGACATGACAGCGATTGTCGGCCCTAACGGCTGTGGAAAATCCAATGTGATCGACGCCGTTAGATGGGTTTTAGGTGAAAGCTCAGCTAAGAACCTGCGGGGCGATGCCATGACGGACGTTATATTTAATGGCTCATCAGCCCGTAAACCCGTTTCCCAATGTAGCGTAGAATTAGTATTCGACAACACATCCGGTCGCATTCATGGCGAATTTGCTAACTACACCGAGTTATCTGTGAAACGTCTGGTTACCCGAGAGGCCCAATCAAGTTATTTTTTGAACGGTACTAAATGCCGTCGTCGAGATGTGACCGATATATTTTTAGGGACGGGACTAGGCCCCCGCAGTTATGCCATCATTGAGCAAGGTACTATTTCCCGATTAATTGAATCTAAGCCTCAAGAGCTGCGGGTATTTATAGAAGAAGCTGCGGGGATATCCAAATATAAAGAACGTCGACGGGAAACGGAAAATAGGATCCGTCACACCAAAGAAAACCTCGAAAGACTCGAAGATGTGCGTGGCGAGTTGGGCCAACAACTTGAAAAGCTACAACGACAGGCCACAGCCGCACGTAAATATACAGAATTAAAACGCAATGAACGTCTTCTTAAAGGCGAGCTTGCGGCGATGCGTTGGCTGAGCCTAACTCAGCATATTAGTGAACTAGAATCATCTATCAATCAAAAAGAGAACGATATTGAAGGCTTTATTGCCAAACAACGCGGCGAAGAAAAAGGCATCACTTTATATCGTGAACAGCAACTGAATTTAAAGCAGCAACTTAGCGATCTTCAGCAAGATAATTTCAAAGTGGGTACTGAAATTACCAAGCTAGAGCAAAATCGCTTACACGCAAAGCAGCGCTCAATGCAGATTGAAACTGAACTTGAAGAGCTTGCCCGCACAATTAAAGAGTCGACTCAGTTTGCCCAACAAGAAGAACTTAACATTGCCGATATTGCCGAACAACTCGCTCAAGCTCAACCTACACATGACACGTTAGCGGCCCAATTAGAGCAGGCACAGGAGCAACTTTTTGATAGTCAGGAGTTGCTTAGCCGTCACCAATTAACCTGGCAACAACAAGACAGGGATTATCAGTTACTAAAACAACAAGCGCAAAACTGCCACAGTCAGATACAGTCAACAATGACCATGCAAATGCGTACTCAGCAACGTATCAATGAATTGCTACAAGAACAAAATGAGCTGGAGCAAGATGTACTAGCTGAACAAATAGAAAGTTTGCAGCATCAAGTGGCTCAAGCTAAGGGTAGGTTGAATCATGCTAAACAAAATACCGAAGAAGCACAAAAGCACTTAGATGACTTGAATATAGCCAAGCACACCATTGAACAGAAACTATTTGAGGCTAAGGGTAAGTTGCAACAGCTAGAGGCAAAAATAGCAGCATTAGAGAGTCTGCAAAATGTTGATTATAGCTATGCTGAGCTTGCCGAACTGCTTCAACAACACAATACCGCTTATCAACCAATGTGGCAGAAATTGCGGATTCAGTCTGGCTGGGAAACCGCTTTAGAGGCCGTCACGGCCAATTGGCAGCAGGCTCTATGGCTGGACGGTGACATTGATTTGGAAAAGTGTACAAGGTTACCCTCAGGTAAGTTGATTCTAGATCTTCATCTTAGCGCCCATAAACCAGAGGGCTCCATCGCAGCGTTAATTGACAACCCCAAGGTACCAGATTGGTTGGGGCAAATTCTGGTCGCCGATACCCTTGAGCAAGGTTTAGCGATGCGTGAAACCCTCAATTCAACTCAATCTATCGTCACTTTTGATGGACACTTCTTTAGTCGCCAGTGGATTGATTTGGGCAGCTCAGATACCCAAGCCGGTATGATAGCCCGTGCAGCCCAAATTAGTCAGTTAGTCGAACAACGTTCACAGTCCCTTAACTATATTGAAAGCGAACTGCAAGAAGAACACCAGGGACTACAGGAACAACTTGAAGCCGCCTCGGCAAAACTCAATACAGTGCTAGCAGATTTTAAACAAGCCGAACAGGCGTTAACCCAGCAGCAAAACCAACTCAATTTACTAGAGATGCAACACCAGCAAACTCTAATCAGGCAGACTCGCATCAGTGAAGAGTTAAGCCGCCAGCAACAACAACTTGAAGATGAAAAATTGCAATCAGAGCAACTTTCCGAACAAGTACAAGAATTAGAAATCCAGATAGATGATCTTGCCCTTCAACTGCTAGATATTGAACGCCTTAAAACCCAATACACTGAAACCGTGCAACAGCAGCGGGCTCAGGTTGAGCATTTCACCGCTGAAGGTCATAAGCTTGCTTTATTGATCCAAGATAGTAAAAGTCAATACATTGGTATTCAGCAAGCCCATCGGCGGACTCAGCAACTCCTCGACAATATGCTCGCCCGTCAATCTCAACTCTTAAAAGAAAGTGACCAGGTGTCTCAACCAGCCCAGGAACAGCAAAACACCTTGACGGTTTTGCTGCAACAGCGGATTGAGCTGGAAAAGCAGCAAACCGTTATTTCCGATCAGTTGGTCGAAGTAGAAAGTTTGTTATCTGCCGCTGAAAAAGGACAGCAGGGCGTGGCAGACAAAGTTCAAATAATGCGTGAGGAATTAGCCGACAAGAAAGTTCAATGTGAGGGGTACAGGGTCAGAGCGAACAGTACCTTAGAACAATTACGAGATCTTAATCAACCTCTTAAGCAAATTCTCGAAACCCTCCCTAAAGAGACCGATGAAAGTCAGTGGCAAGCTGACTTGGAAAGGACATCAGCGGCCATAGGTCGTCTTGGTGCGGTAAATTTGGCAGCGGTGGAAGAATTTGATGTGCAGGCTCAGCGAAAGCAGCATCTTGATGACCAAAATGATGACTTGGTTGCGGCGTTGGATACTCTCGAAGGAGCGATTCGAAAGATTGACAAAGAGACTCGCAATCGCTTTAAGCAAACCTTTGATAAAGTGAATAATGGTCTACAAGAATTGTTTCCAAAGGTATTCGGCGGGGGTTCAGCCTATTTGGAACTAACCGGTGAAGATTTACTCGAAACAGGTGTAACTATTATGGCTAGGCCGCCAGGAAAGAAAAATAGTACGATTCACCTGCTTTCTGGTGGAGAAAAGGCGTTAACCGCTTTATCATTAGTGTTTGCAATTTTTAGATTGAATCCAGCACCATTTTGTCTGCTGGATGAAGTGGATGCGCCATTGGATGATGCAAACGTTGGACGTTTTTGTAAATTGGTGTCTGAAATGTCGAAAAGTGTTCAATTTATTTATATCACCCACAATAAAATTGCAATGGAAATGGCTAAACACCTTACAGGTGTTACCATGGCAGAACCGGGTGTATCACGCATGGTGTCAGTAGACGTCGAAGAAGCTGTCGCTATAGCACAAGCATAAAAATAGGGTAGTAAAGGGCAAATGGAAGATTTACGACTAGCATTTTTAGTCATTGGCTTAATCGCCATAACAGGCATTTTAGTTCATGGTTTATGGAGTGTGCGCAAAAATGCTCAAGACAAAGGCAAGGCCACACTTGAGCCTTCAGAGTGGGATGAAGACGATGTAGAAGATGTCGATACTGATGATGATTATATTGTAGCGAGTAACGACAAAGCCGCGAATCGAAAGGTTGAGCCGAGTATTAATCATGCTGATTTTGATGATCTTGGACTAGGTGCGGTTAGAGTGATCAGCCCAGCTACACCAGGCCAAAGCTCTGAATCTAGCGCAGTGCAGGATGTCAGTAGTACTAGCCAAGCCACGGCAGTACCCGTTGAGCAACCAGAGCCTCAAATAGAAGCGGTCAAACCAAAGATCTATTCCTCAGTAGTGACTCAACCTAAGCCCCAGTATGCAGCGGATCAAATTTCTGCAATGCGCAGCCGAACAGCTGCAGTTGACTCTATTGAGGTAAATGACATACCTGAGCCGCCACCATTTTTGTTAAAAACTGAGAGTCAAACACCTTCTTTTCAAGGAACTCAAAAAGAGGCCCCGGCAGTTACAGCAACACCAGCGATGTCCACAGTTGCTAAGACTTGTGAACCTGTTGTAGCAGAACCACAGCCTGTTGCAACGGCGGTTGAACCCCCGGTTTCAATGGAGAAAGTCAGTTTAGCCGATCAAGCTAGAAACTTTGTTAAACGTAGCAAAACCGAGGCTCAACCGAAAAGACGTCGCGAGCCTAAAATTCGTGAAGATCAAATGCGCATCGATTTTGACGAGCCGGATTTATCCGCACAACCGGCTGCGAGTGATACAACGCAAAGACAAAATACGGCTAGTGCATCCACAGAGACTGCACCGAGTCAGGAAGTATTGGTGCTGAATGTTAAAGCGGCCGATGATGCACCGATACAAGGTGCAGCCTTGCTTCCTATGTTACTGACTCTTGGCTTTAAGTTTGGCGATCAGGATATCTTTCATCGTCATGTAAATAGCAACGGCAAAGGGCCGGTTTTATTTAGTTTAGCTAATATGTTTAAACCCGGCGTATTTGATATTGATAATTTAGAAAACTTCAGTACCCAAGGCGTGTCATTGTTTATGATGCTGCCGATTGAAGGAGACCCCCATCAAGTTTTCAATATGATGCATAATGCCGCACGAAAAATAGCCGATGAATTTTCTGCTCAGGTACTTGATGGCAGACGCAGTGCGCTAACTAAACAAAGTTTGCAACAATACGTGGAAAAAATCCGCGAATTTGAACGTAAACGCATGATTGCTAGATAACAATAGACTTTTCGGATACGGCGTCATGTGCCGTATCCGCTCAATACTCACTCACAGGTTTTTTATGACAACGTCGGTTAATCTTGTACAGCAAATTAACGCACTTCGCAGCCAGCTAAATGAATACAATTATCAATATTACGTTTTGGATGATCCCAGCGTTCCTGATGCGGAATATGATCGTACCATGCAGCAGCTTAAAGACTTAGAAGCGGCTAATCCTGAGCTACGTAGTGCCGACTCACCTACCCAAAAAGTTGGTGGCAAAGCACTCAGTGCATTTACCCAAGTTGAACACGAAGTTCCCATGTTGTCCCTCGACAACGCCTTCAATGAAGAAGAGTTAACCAGTTTTGATAAGCGTATCAAAGATAGGTTGAAACAAGACATAAGCATTCAATATAGCTGTGAACCCAAGCTAGATGGCTTGGCTGTTAGCATCTTATATGAAAATGGCTCTTTAGTCCGAGCAGCCACACGTGGTGATGGCAGGGTGGGAGAAAATATCACTAATAACGTTAAAACCATCGCGAATGTCCCCCTGCGATTGCGCGGAGAAGCCATACCTGCTCGCCTGGAGGTCAGAGGCGAAGTGTTCATGCCTAAAAAAGGTTTTGAGACGTTAAACGAACAGCAAAAATTAGCCGATAAGAAAGTTTTTGTTAATCCTCGTAATGCTGCTGCGGGAAGTTTGCGGCAACTGGATCCGAAAATTACGGCAAGTCGACCTTTGATGTTTTATGCTTACTCATTAGGCGTGGTCGAGGATCCCGTGGTGGCTTTAGCCAATTCGCATTCATCGCGATTACAACAGCTTGCTAATTGGGGATTACCAGTGTGCAAAGAGATTGATGTGGCCGAAGGCATTGAACGTTGTCATGAGTATTTTAATAAAATTGGTCAACAAAGGGACGCTTTAAGCTATGACATCGATGGTGTGGTATTTAAAGTAGACGATATAGAATTGCAGCAGGCGTTAGGCTTTGTGTCAAGGGCCCCTCGCTGGGCGATAGCTGAAAAATTTCCAGCACAAGAACAAATGACCAAACTAATTGATGTGGAATTTCAAGTTGGTAGAACGGGCGCAATAACCCCAGTGGCCCGCTTGGAACCCGTTTTTGTTGGCGGCGTAACAGTGTCTAATGCGACCTTGCATAATCAAGACGAAATCCAACGCCTTGGTGTTAAAAAAGGCGATACCGTAATCATTCGCCGAGCCGGCGATGTGATTCCTCAGATAGTGTCAGTGGTAGATCACTTACGCCCCGATGATGCCAGCGAGATTGAATTTCCCGAGGAGTGTCCGGTTTGCCGCTCGCATATTGAAAAAATTGAAGGTGAAGTCGTTGCTCGCTGCAGTGGTGGTTTATTTTGTGCCGCCCAACGTAAAGAAGCGATGAAGCATTTTGCCTCGCGAAAAGCCCTAGATATTGATGGTTTAGGAGACAAATTAGTCGAACAACTGGTAGACCAGGGCTTGGTTGAAAGCCCCGCAGACTTCTTTAAATTGAATGTTGCTCAGCTTGCCAATATGGAACGCATGGGCGAAAAGTCAGCGGCTAATTTGGTCAATGCACTTGGTCAATCCCGTAAAACGACTTTGGCGAAGTTCTTGTATGCCTTAGGGATCAGAGAAGTAGGCGAAACCACCGCAGCCAATTTGGCCAGCCATTTCAGAAGCATTGAAGCATTAGCTGAGGCAACTGTTGAGGCCCTTCAAGAGGTCAATGACGTGGGGGTTATCGTGGCCAATCACGTTTATCATTTTTTCCATGAAGCACATAATATCAAGGTTTTAGAGGATCTGATTGACGCCGGCGTTAATTGGCCTGCCATTGAGCAAGTGGCGGCTGATGAAATGCCCTTACACGGTCAAACATTTGTTTTGACGGGTACTTATGAGAGCTTGGATAGGAATGAAGCTAAAACCAAGCTGCAGAGATTAGGCGCAAAAGTGTCAGGCAGCGTATCGGCTAAAACTCATTATGTAGTTGCAGGTGCTAAAGCTGGCTCGAAATTAACTAAGGCGCAAGAGTTAGGTGTTGAAGTGTTAACCGAAGAACAGATGCTAGCTTTGTTTACGCAACACAAGGACTAAGATGACTCTCAGGTAAAGGGTTTATGCTGCCACTGCTCTATTTATCTAAAGCCCGTGGCATATCTTGCCCTTGTGGAATTGAAAAGGTTAATTGCTACACTTTGCAATCGCGAGCTAAATCCTTAACCAAATACCGACCGGCCAAGATACAACAGATGAAAACACAACCTACAGATATAGCAGCAATGCAATTTATTGACAGTCTAGATAATGGCGCTCGCAAGGATGACGCTAAACAATTATTAAGCCTGTATAAACGTATTACTGGAGAACAACCGCTTATGTGGGGGTCATCCATCATAGGTTTCGGCCAATATGATTATCCGTTGGCGAATGGGAAGACTGGAAGGTCTTTACGCAGTGGCTTCTCACCGCGCAAACAAAACTTAAGTCTTTATGTTGGGGCCGGTATGCAACAGAATCCGCATTTGTTGAACGCTTTGGGCCAGCATAAGAAAGGAAAATCTTGTTTATATATCAATAAATTATCGGATATTGATTGGGCAATACTTGAACAACTTATCCAAGCGGACTTAAGCGCAATGGATAAACGCTACCCACGCTGAGCCAGCCAATCTCCAGAAAAAGGATTATGATGGCGTCGTACGCCGCTCTTGCTTACGTTTATTCCAAGCTTTATTGACAGAATAGCGCCACACCGCATTTAAGCCAAAATACCCCAACAAGCCAAATACCACAGATAAAATCCCGCAACCTAACAGAAAAGCAGGGCCTATAGTTTCAATACTCTGCACCACCCAACTCCAGCTAAGTTGAAAATCAAATTTTTGCTGAGGTACTCCTAAAACAAAGGAACCGAGCAAATAGGCACCATAGAACATAGGTGGCATGGTAAATGGATTAGTGATCCAAACCGTAGCAATTGAAAGAGGAAGGTTGACCCGTAAAGGTATGGCCGAAGCCGCAGCTAACCACATTTGAAAGGGGACGGGCCACCACATGAAAAATAATCCAATTCCGAATGCACCGCAGGCTGATTTGCGGTTCAAATGCCATAAATTTGGGTCATGAAGTACAGTTCCGAACATTTTAAGTACTTTTTGTCGCTTGATCATTTGATGATCTGGTAGAAAGCGTTTAATAATATTCTTAGGCATTGTCAAACGACTTACAAACTGAAAAACGAGGCAAAGGATTTGCTGAATACTATACATTGGAAGGTACAGCTTTGGCTTGTCGCTTTTGTGACAACGAGCTTGTCGGCGATATATTGGCCAGCGTTACCTGACTCTTTACTGATTCCCATAATACTCATAATTTCCTGTTTTAGTTTAAAATACAGATACGGTACTGTGCTGTCTGGATCGTTATTCGGAATTGTATGGATGGCGAGTGTAGGCTATTGGCAGCTCCATTGGCAACTCCCAGCACAACAAATTCGACAAATTCAACAGCTTTCAGGTTCAGTGCAGAGCATAGTAACCGAAAATCATAACATTAGATTTAACTTACGGGTTAGCCATATCGATAAGCAGCCAGTGTATACCGGGCCTAAGGTTCGATTAAGTTGGCGAGCACCTAATTTTACAGTTAAACAAGGGCAATTAATACACGTCTCGGTGAAATTAAAGCCAATTCATGGTTTTGCTAATCAAGGAGGTTTTAATTATCAACAATGGTTAATCTCAGGCGGAATTGTTGCCACTGGGTATGTCAAGGATAGTCAAACTAATAGGTTGATTGAAAATTCTATCTCTTGGCGACAAGTATTAATCGAACGCTTGAGCCGCTTTCAATTACCCAATGAAGGATGGATAGCTGCATTGACATTTGGTGATAGAAGACTGTTTGGACAACAAGATTGGCAACTGATCCAAGCCACTGGCATAGCCCATTTAGTTGCCATTTCAGGACTGCATCTGGGTATAGTCGCCGCTATTAGTTTTTTATTCTTTGCAGGACTTTTAAAGGTCTGTATACCAGTATTTAAGTTACCACAGCATCTAAATTACCATTCGATTGGATTAATATTTGTCGCTCTGGCTACCTTAGGATATTCCTACTTGGCGGGTTTTAGTTTACCCACCCTAAGAGCATGGATAATGCTAGTGATAGTCCTGTTTCTTTCAGTGAGTTATCAATATATGCATGCAGCCAATGTGCTATTGATTAGCATATTCACCTTTATCATATTGGACCCCATGAGCATGTTGAGTGCTAGCTTTTGGCTAAGTTTTTGTGCCATTTTTTTTATCACTTTATTATTTTGGCGATGGCCGATTAACCAAGGGATGAGTGATAAACCCCTGTCTTTCATACGTCTTGTATTCAATTGGTTAAAGAATATGCTTAAGCTGCAGGTAGGCCTAGGTGTATTAATGATGCCGATTGTCGCCTCTCATTTCTCCATGTTGTCCCTAAGCGCTGTTTTGATTAACTTACTGGCTATTCCGGCTGTTACTTTTGTTCTTGTACCCCTGTGTCTACTAATCGCGCTAGGTTTAATCGCTAACCTAGACTTGGTGGGTCACATTCTATGGTTTACCAATGAAGTAATCGGATTATGTCTAACAGTGTTACATCACCTGGCAGATAACTTGATAGACCCTATCCAGTTGGCTGGAATTAGCGCTGTGGCGTGGGGATTATTTTCATTAGGCGGTATTTTATGTTGTGCCCCTATTGGTGCAATTAAGCGAGTGTGCAGCTTGATGTTAATCCTCCCGCTGTTAACTTCACTGCGGGTGGAGCCCAACAGTACTTGGTTTATCCATGTCCTAGATGTGGGGCAGGGCTTATCGGTGGTGATCGAAAAACAAGGTAGAGCAATGGTATATGATGTGGGCGGTAGTTACGCCAGTGGCTTTAATATTGCTGACGCTGTACTTTTGCCATTTTTGCAACATCGGTCACTTAGCGCGATTGATTGGCTTATCATTAGCCACTTTGACAATGACCATGCTGGAAGCTTGCAGCAAGTCAATAATGGTATAAAAGTAAACCATTTTGCATCCAGCCGAGACCTATGCCAACGGGGTTGGGATTTTGAGTGGCAGGGTTTAAACATATCTACCTTGTCGCCGCCAACAATTGACGACACTAGTAACAACGATTCATCCTGCGTGATCCGCATCGCTAATCAAGCAAGCAGCGTATTATTACCTGGTGATATTAGTCAGAATATAGAACTGAAGCTCATCAGGATGACAGATAAGCCAATCGCATCGGATGTGCTGATTGCCGCCCACCATGGCAGTGACACCTCTTCGAGTTCGCAATTTGTAAATGCTGTACGTCCTCAACATGTGGTGTTTAGCCAAGGACACTTAAATCGCTGGGGCTTTCCCAAACAAGCAGTGGTGAATAGGTTTAGCGCTATCAATGCCACTATGTACTCCACCGCTGAAAGTGGTCAAATCACTTTTGTCATGCCAACCAGCCGCGAGCAAGCAATTCAGGCCCTAGGCTATCGCAGTGACATACATCCGGTTTGGTACAATCGTTATTTATGGCCACAAAGCCACTAAATTGTACCAAATGGCTAACAAAGCTTGAATAACATGTCTTTGATAGTTGGGGAAATTAGTCGCAACAGGTACAATATAGCTGTCAATAAAGGTAAAAGATGTCTGATTAATGAATTCCACACTTCCAACGCAGTCTTTATTTAAACGTTTCTCGGTTTATTTGCACGATTACAAAGCAGCCTTTGTATTTGCAATTATCGGCATGGTCGGCTACGCGGCTATCGACGCATGGATTTTTTCGATGCTACAGCCCATTATCGATGAAAGCTTGGGCAAGCAAAATTATCAAAATTTGCGCACTGCGGCCTATTTTGTGGTTCCCATTTTTATCGCAAGGGGGCTGTTTAATTTCATGGGCACTTACACCTTGTCTTGGATAGGTAATCAGGTGGTGATGAAAATGCGGCAGCAACTGTTTGAGAAATATATCTACTTGCCGGTCTCCTACCATGATAATAATGCCTCCGGTGGACTCATTTCGAAGGTTATTTACGATACGGAGCAAGTCTCGGGCGCAGCTAGCAAAGCCTTGTTAACCTTGGTCCGTGAAGGGGCATTCGTAATTGGTTTACTGGTTGTAATGTTTTACAACTCTTGGCAGTTGTCATTGGTATTTCTATTGATTGGCCCCGTCGTTGCCGTAATTGTATCCGTGGTCAGTAAAAGATTCAGAGTGGTAAGTAAACGTATCCAACAATCAATGGGTAATCTCACCTCCTCTGTAGAGCAAGTGATTAAGGGTCATAAAGTGGTGTTGATGTTTGGTGGCCAACAACAAGAAAAGACCCGTTTCAGTAGTAAAAATAATCATAATCGCCAGCAAAATATGAAGTTGATTGTGGCCAGAATACTCAGTGTGGCTTCCATACAAGTTTTAGCCTCTATTGCCCTTGCTGTGGTGTTATATATTTCGAGTTTACCCGTGATGGTCGAAGAGCTCACACCGGGTATCTTTACCACTGTAGTGGTATGTATGACCATGCTACTTAAACCGCTAAAACAATTGACCACAGTAAATAGTGAGTTTCAGAGGGGCATGGCAGCTTGCGCCAGCGTATTTGAAGTGATCGATGAAGGAACTGAAATTGATAATGGCAATAAAAAGGTCGCGCGGTTATCTGGCGAGATTGAATTTAAAGACGTGACTTTTAGCTATCCTGATACCCCAAAACCGGCTTTGCAAGATATCAATTTTAAAGTTGGTGTGGGGCAAACCTGCGCCCTAGTTGGCCGTTCGGGCAGTGGTAAATCGACCATTTCCAGTTTACTGACGCGTTTTTATAACAATCAATCCGGTCAGATATTACTAGATGGCATTCCTATCGATCAGATAAAATTGACCGACTTACGCAGACAATTTGCTTTGGTATCCCAGCATGTCACCTTATTCAACGACACTATTGCTAACAATATTGCCTACGCGTCTGAGCAAGCGAGTATGGATAAAATCCTACATGCCGCCAAAGTTGCTCACGTAGATGAGTTTGTGAGTCTGTTACCCGATGGGTACGATACTATGGTCGGTGAAAACGGCTTGAAATTATCCGGTGGCCAACGTCAACGAATTGCAATTGCCAGAGCGTTACTACTAGACGCGCCAATATTGATTTTAGATGAAGCAACTTCGGCCTTAGATTCAGAATCAGAAAAACTCATTCAGCAGGCATTAAACACCTTACAACAAGATCGCACCAGCATAGTCGTCGCACATAGATTATCCACCATCGAAAATGCAGATCTGATTTTAGTTATAGAACAAGGTCAGATTATCGAACGGGGCGATCACGCCACATTGATGGAGTCGCAAGGGGCTTATGCCCAGCTACATAGCTTACAATTCAACGATGGGAATAAATAATAAGTGACCTTTATTGAGAAGGTATGGTACCCAACTAGCTTAACCTATCGACTGTTGAAATGGCTATTGTTGCCCTTGACGGGTATTTTCTGGTTGCTGACCTTTGTGCGTCGCTCAGCTTATGCGGTTGGCTTGTTGAGAACAGAGAAAATTCCCGTTCCTGTGATCATCATTGGTAATATTTCCGTTGGCGGCAATGGTAAAACTCCCCTCGTGGTATTTTTGGCTAATTGGCTAAAACAACAAGGCTATAAACCGGGTATCTTAAGTCGCGGTTATGGCGGCAAGTCGTCGTTTTATCCTACCAGTGTGGAGGCAAATAGCGATGCTAATAAAGTGGGTGATGAGCCAATTTTAATTAGGCAACGGGTTGATTGCCCTGTAGTGGTCGATCCGAAGCGTCCGCGGGGCGCACGTTATTTAGTCGATAAACATCTATGTGATGTGATCTTATGTGATGACGGTATGCAGCATTATGCGCTCAAGCGGGATATAGAAATAGCAGTAGTTGATGGTAGCAGGCGTTATGGTAACAACTGTTTATTACCTATGGGGCCTTTGCGTGAACCCATGGGCCGACTGGAACAAGTGCAATTTGTGATAAACAATGGCGGGCCAGTTATCAACAATGAAGTATTAATGGAGTTTATTCCTGAAAACTTGGTCAATATTAAACATAAAAACAAACGACAACCGCTCAGCGACGTTCACCAGCCCGTGGTTGCTGTTGCTGCCATTGGTAATCCCCAGCGGTTTTTCGATTTATTAGAGCAGCATAGTATTGAGCTGGCCGATTGTTTGTCATTCATTGACCATTATCAATATCAGCCTCAGGATATTCCTGATTCAATGGTCATTATGACCGAAAAAGATGCAGTGAAATGTCGTGAATTTGCAAAAGAAGATTGGTGGTTTTTGCCAATTCGTGCAAAATTACCCGAAGACTTTTTAACCGCGCTGTTAACTAAACTTGATTCAATTAAAAAAGAGTAGAACTGAATATTATGGCATTTGATAAAAAACTTTTAGACATTTTAGCCTGTCCAGCATGTAAGGGGAAATTACAATACAATACCCAAGGCGCTGAATTGATTTGCCGTTTTGACCGTTTAGCTTACCCAATAAAAGATAATATACCGGTCATGCTTGAAAATGAGGCCCGTACTTTGTCGCTAACCGAATTAGAACAATTGGAAAAATAAATACAATGGATTTCACTGTCATTATTCCTGCCCGTTATGCGTCTAGCCGATTTCCAGGTAAGCCCTTAGTGGAAATCCTTGGTAAACCTATGGTTCAGCATGTTTACGAACGTGCATTGGAAGCGGGGGCTTCTCGGGTAATAGTGGCGACCGATGACGCCAGAATTGCCAAAACAGTAGCGGATTTTGGCGGTAAATACTGTATGACGGCCTCCCATCACGAGTCTGGTACTGAACGTCTGGCTGAAGTGGTTGATGTAGAAAATTTACTTGCCCATGAGTTGGTGGTGAATGTGCAAGGGGATGAGCCCTTTATTCCAGCCGAAAATATTCGCCAAGTCGCTGAAAATTTGTATCAACATAAAGAAGCTGAAATGGCGACTTTATCGGTCAAAATTGATCAAATTGAAGAGGTATTTAACCCAAATGTGGTTAAGGTGATCACCGATAAATTCGGCTATGCATTGTATTTTTCTCGTTCGGTGATCCCCTATGATAGAGCACGTTTTTTAGATTCAGATAGCATTGACGAAATTGGGGACTACTATTTCCGCCATATAGGCATCTACGCTTATCGGGCTGGATTTATTAAACAATACGTCAATATGGCCCCTTCGGGACTTGAACAAATTGAGTCTTTGGAGCAACTTCGCGTACTCTGGCACGGCGAAAAAATACACGTTGATGAGGCGCAAAAGGCCCCCCCGACGGGAATAGATACCCCAGAAGATTTAGCCAGACTCATCACTAAACTTAATCAAGGAGATGCATAATGCCAACCGCTGTTATCACCGGAGCGAATCGAGGTATTGGATTAGAATTAACCAAGCATTACCTTGGTTTAAATTGGGATGTTTATGCACTGTGTCGCAATAGTTCAGACGAATTAAATAGTACATCGGCCAAAGTTATTAGCAAAGTCGATGTTGGTAATCCGGATGCATTACCAAGTGCATTAGAGAAAATCAAAGACATAAAGATAGACTTGCTGATCAATAATGCTGGTGTACTGGCGCGAGATTCCATCAACGAATGGGAACCTCATACTATCGAACATCAGTTTCGCGTCAATGCACTAGGACCCTTGTTGGTCACCCAGTGTTTATTAGCTCAAATGAAGAAAGGTTCCAAAGTGGCACATATTACCAGTCGTATGGGCTCATTAGCGGACAACGGCTCTGGTGGATATTACGGTTATCGGATGTCAAAAGCAGCCTTGAATGCGGTGGGCGTGTCTATGGCCCATGATTTGAAAGAGCAGGGCATCGCAGTGGCGTTGTTGCATCCGGGTTATGTGCAAACTGAAATGGTCAGCTATGGTGGTGATATTTCCGCACAACAAGCAGCAGATCAACTCGCGCAGCGAATTGCACAATTAAACTTGAGCAACAGTGGTTGTTTTTGGCATTCGAACGGGGAAGAGTTACCTTGGTAACATCGGGTCATTCAGGGTCTTAATCTATGGCTGCCCCCTCATTTTGTAAAGGATACAGGAAGCTCCAATTTTGCATACTGGGGTTCGTCATTTTGTTCGTCTACCCGGCGCTAGCCAAGAGTAGTGAACAAGATGGTCGTGGCCAGGTGAAGGTGGCGGTTGCGAGTAATTTTTTGGCCACATTAAAGCTGCTTCAACCTGTTTTTGAAGCCCAGGCAAATGCCAGCTTAGTGATCAGCGCTGGTTCCACTGGCAAACTCTACTCACAAATTATTCATGGTGCGCCTTATGATGTGTTCTTAGCCGCTGACAGTGCTAGACCACAACGGCTTAAACAACGCAGTCAACGCCCGTTCGCTAGCCCCTTTACCTATGCTGTAGGCAGATTAGCGATTTTCCACCCAGAAATACCTGTAGAACAATTCAGCCTAGAGAAATTAACAACTGAACAAATCCGTTTTGTGGCCTTAGCCAATCCCAAAACTGCACCCTATGGTGTAGCCGCGACACAATGGTTGCAAGCAAATGACTTACACCACCGGCTTAAAACTAAGTTGGTAACCGGTGAGAATGTCGGTCAAGTTTTACAGTTTGTGAGCACAGGTAATGCTCAGATAGGATTAGTCTCATTGTCATTGCTAAAGCATTTGAGGAACACAGATTATACCTTGGTCAGTGAGCTAGACTACCAGCCCATCAAACAACAGGGGATAGGGCTTAATCAAAACCCCACGACCTTAGCGTTTACCACTTTTCTGTTAAGTCTTGAGGCCCAGCAAATCATTCAGGCAAGTGGTTACCATCTTCCATGATGTTATCAGACGGTGATTGGATTGCATTAGGGCTAACTTTCAAATTGGCATTTGTGTCTACCGCAGTACTTATTTTATGGTGTTTACCTGTTGCATGGTGGTTGGCTAAAACCCGATGGCGCGGCCGATTTATTCTTGAAGCCATCATAGCGATGCCATTAGTGCTGCCCCCAACTGTACTAGGGTTTTATCTACTGATTTTACTCAGTCCTGAAGGCATGATTGGCCGACTATTATCCTCGTTAGGTTTGGGTAATATGGCCTTTAGTTTCTCTGGTCTGGTGATAGGGTCGTGCATCTATTCCTTACCTTTTGTCATGCAGCCTCTGCAAAATGCTTTTTCAAGCTTAGATCACCGCCAGCTTGAGGTAGCCGCCACCTTAGGCGCCAGCCCATTGCAACGTCTTATTACGCTGATTCTGCCGATGATCAAACCTGGGCTGATCACTGCTGCAGTATTGGGATTTGCTCATACTTTGGGAGAATTTGGCGTGGTGCTAATGATCGGTGGCAATATACCTGGGGAAACTCAAGTGGTTTCTATCGCCATCTATGACCATGTCGAATCCTTACAATATCAGCAGGCCCATTGGTTGGCGGCTACCTTACTGCTGATTTCTTTTGTTCTCTTGTTGCTGGTCTATGCCACGAATAAACAATTTCGTTTGGGGGCAAAATGAGTATCGCCGTTTCTTTTACCAAGCACCTTTCCAGTCACACACTTGAGATAGATGTAAACATAACTGAGAACGGAGTGACCGCCATATTTGGTCCATCAGGTGTCGGAAAAACCACTTTGCTTAGGGTAATAGCGGGCTTAGAAGCAGTTTCAAATGGGCGAGTGCGCTTTGGTTCGCAAGTCTGGCAGCAGCAAAGCCAATTGATGCCCACTCATCTTCGCCAAGTTGCCATGGTATTTCAGCAACCTAGTTTATTTGCGCACCTGAATGTTGAAAATAACATTTTTTATGCGAAACAAATTAATCCCCAAAAATTTGCACAGCTAAACTTTAATCTACAACGGCTGATAGATATATTTCAACTGCAACCGTTACTCAAGCGCATGCCTAATAGCTTGTCTGGCGGTGAGCAGCAAAGGGTGGCGATTGTGAGGGCTTTAGCATCGCAACCTAAAGTATTGCTGATGGATGAACCTTTAGCGTCTCTTGATGATGGCTTGAAACAGCAATTTATAGGTTATTTCGAAACCTTGCTAGAGCAGATCAATATACCGGTAATTTACGTGACTCATTCCAAAGAAGAAGTAGCGCGCTTATCGACACACTTGATCATGTTAGACAAAGGTGACGTTGTGGCACAAGGCAAGACGGCTGATATCAGTACAGATTTGCTGCTACCCTTAGCCAATGCCAGTGATGCTAAATGCTGTGTTCAAGGGACTATTAGCCAACATCTTCCACAACAGCATCTTAGCCAACTGAATACCTCAATTGGCGAGCTCTATGTCGCTATGCTAGCTGCACCCTGTCACAACAAAGTCAGTGTACTAATTTTTGCTAAAGATGTGAGTATCACCCTGAGTCATCAACAGGATACCAGTATTTTAAATATTCTAGGGGCCACCATTGTTGATTTTAGCTTTACTGAGCCTGGCAAAGTCACAGTGAAATTAGCTATTCAGGGGACATATTTACTGAGTCAAATCACACGCAAATCTTTTGATGACCTTGCTCTTACAGCAGGCATGAATGTATTCGCACAAATCAAGAGTATTGCCCTAGGTTAAACGCTTGCTTAGGCGTCTGCGAACTTCACTCTAATTTTATTGCCTGCGATATTGTTTTGATTCAGATTCGCAATGGCGGTCGTGGCTTCTTCTTGGTTGGGCATTTCAACGAAGGCAAAACCTTTTGAACCGCCGGTGTCTTGATCAAGCACTAGGGTACATTCATCTACGCTACCAAATGCGGCAAACAAGATACGGATTTCTTTTTCAGTTGTGGTACGAGCGAGGTTGCGAATTAAAATTTTCATTGATTACCGATTTGAGATTAACATTAGGGTGGATTGTCTCAGGTATGTAACTGTTGACCAAGTAATAATTAGGATTATTACAAATTGATGGTATCCACCGAGTAAACGCCAGATACCATCATTGCTAAACCGTTCTTGTGGCCATGGCTGGCGGTATATTGGCTGCTTTTTTGGCTGGGCCGTATACGGCTACTTGGCCGACAATCCACAGTACCACCATCCCTGCAGGTATAAAGTACCAATCTAATGCTAGCATGCTAAAGCGTTCCACCAATAACATATTAAGACCTATGGTCATTATAGCCCCCAGCATTACGCCAACTGTACTGATCAAGAGATTTTCTAACATGAAATATCGTACGATCGCTGCCTGACTCGCGCCTAGTGCACGGCGAGTGCCAATTTGCTTACGTCTGCGATTTACACTAAAGCTTGCCAGCCCGATGATCCCCAAGGCGGTGACTATGGTTAAGATCACCATCACGGTGGAGAGGATCTTAATCATCGCGGTATCACTACGATAGCTGCGCTCACGAGTTTCTTCGATACTACGCATATTGCGAATGATCCGCTGTTTATTCGAAGAGGCCAATGCCTCTTCAATTAATGGCATTAATCGATCTCTTTGGCCTGCTTCGGTGCGAATAAAATATCGGGTAGAGGAAAAATCGGTGATTTCAGGGGATAAAACGACATGTTCTAAATCATCCCAACCAACCCAAGGAGCTTGTATTTTATCGACAATTCCTTTGATTATCATCGGCTCATTTTGGTTAATATAGATGGTCTTCCCGACCGTTTTGGCCCAGTCTGTATCGGGAAAAAGGGATTCGGCGAGAGCTTTGGTGACAAGCACGTTATCCGGCCAATCTCGAGCCGAGTCTGGTCGCCAACGCACATCATTTTGTACAAAGTTTTGCCCAGCAATAATATCCAAATCAAGGGCAGAGGTAGCGTGTTGATCTACCATGTATATGGCGGCGCCTTCATCTTCCATACCTTCGCCAGCTTGCGTTTGAAAGCTCATTGACCAGCCACTTCCGCTGGTTGGTATTGCATTGATTTGCAGTGCGTCAATAACACCTGGGGTATTACGGATCAAGTCAAGATCTGCGATTGTGGTAGATTTACCGGCATAATTCTCAGCGAACCCCGTGCTGGTCAGATAAAAACTATTGGCTTCATCAATGCCACTGTCCCGCTCAATCAAAGCGGATCGTTGTAGAATAATAAAGATCGAATTGACCACTATGGTCATAGTCACAGCGATTTGAATGGCTATCAAAACTGCGCCAACTTTGTTGCGCATCAAGGCGCGGAATATAGGTCCTATTTCCCAATTACTAAATTTCATCTTCTGAGTCCTTTATTGACTTTTCAGTTGGCTGGCAGGAGCAATATTGCAGGCACGCCAGGTAGGATACATACCGGCTAGGATGCTAGACACTATTGCCAGCGCTATCGCCATTAACATCATAGTGATGTCCAATCCAACTAGATTTTGAATGAATTCGCCATATAAGCTTTTGATCCCCTGTAAGCCCACACAGGCCAAGATTAAGCCCAGTAATCCACCGGCTAGGCCAATACATGCTGTTTCCACCAAATGTTGCAGAAACAGGTCTGTCTTAGAGGCACCTACCGCACGACGTAATCCAATCTCGGCTGCCTTGCCGCTAAATTTAGCCAGCAATAACCCTATGGTATTAAGCAAACACACCAATAAAAACATGAATGACACCCACATCATTATCTGCGCATCATCTGCTACCACTTGACGATTCTCCATCCATTGCATTACATCTGATAACCGGTTATTGAGGGGGCGAGGGAAGCGGCCCAGTTCCTTTTGTTGGGTGACATAGTTGTTAAGAAAATCCGTATACTGCTGCTTTTCATCGTTATTGCGCAGCTCCACCCACATTTGATAATTGACACATTCAGATTGTAAAAATGCAATAAACCCTTCCCCTTCTGGTGACTTCCAACAATTAGTGTTACCACCGTTGTTCAGTTCCAACTCTTGTTTCATATAAAACGGCATAAATACTTCTTCCGTTTCATTGAACGCCCCCGTTGTAACATCATAAAAGCGAGGCACCAGTAACCAATCGTCAAGTACGCCTACCACTGTAAATCTCTTACCCACAACCTGTAAGGATTTACCTACGGAGTTCTCACCACCAAATACTCTGTCATTGGTGGACTTGCTAATCACTATCACATAGTCACGGTTCTCATCAGCACCTTGATTCCAACTGCTGCCAAACAGAAAGGGGGCATCAAACATTGGAAAAAAATCGCTAAAGGCTAGTCTGATGCTGGCCATATAAGGTTTATCATCTTGTCCGCTGGGTTCAATAACGCCGCCCGTGGTCGCCATAGCAGATTGACGAAAAGCTTTATTGGCTTTCATCAAATTGGTTGCATCTATCCAAGTCAATTGGTCCGGCGGTTCATTGGGCTCTTCAGCGGGTTCGAAGGGGCTCCAATTATCCAGTTGAACATAGAACAGTTGCTCACTTTTATGTGGGATAGGATTGGCGGACATTAAATAGTTGACGGTAATAGTGGTCATGCTCGCACCTATACCTAAACCAATAGCAGCTATCATTAGGCTGCTTAAAATAATATTACGTCGGATGCTCTTAAACGCGAGGCGCAAATAATAGCTGAACATGACTTGCTCCTGTTAGGCGTTAGCCGCTTGGCTTAAGGAATGGATCTCTGTAGGGCTAGTTATTTCACTAACCTGGCCATCACGTACATAAATATTGCGCTTCGCTTGTTGCGCCAGACTGGCATCATGAGTGACCATTACGATAGTCGTGCCTTGTGTATTGATCTGTTTGAGCAGCTCCAACACACTGGATGCCATCTGGGTGTCTAAATTACCCGTTGGTTCATCGGCCAATAAGAAGCGCGGCTCGCCTGCTAGCGCTCTGGCAATAGCGACCCGTTGTTGTTGTCCACCAGACAATTGTGAGGGTAGGTGTTTCATGCGATTGGCTAAGCCAACCAACTCTAAACTCTGCTCAATGCGCTTCTTGCGCTCGCTGCTATTAAAACCGCGATAGCGCAACGGCACATCCACGTTGTCAAAAAGATTAAGGTCCGGAATTAAATTGAAACTTTGGAAGATAAAGCCAATTTTCTGGTTACGAAGTTGACTGCGCTTTTTGTCGTTCAAATGACTGACATTTTGTCCGTCCAATTCATAGCGCCCACCGTCAAAAGTTTCGAGTAAACCAGCTATATTGAGGAAGGTCGTTTTACCAGAGCCAGAAGGTCCGGTTACCGCAACAAAGTCTCCTTCTTCTACATTCAGATTAAAATCACGTAATGCATGAGTTTCTACCATGTCGGTTCGAAAAATCTTTTTGACATCAATCATTTTTAACATGTGTTTTTCCTTTTTAGCCCTGTTAGCGGGTGAACAATAAATTTAATCGGTAATGAGAATGCGTTCAGCACCATTGAACTGCTCGGTACTTGATATGACGATAGTGTCTCCGGCGTTGAGTCCTTCTACTATCTCGACACTGGAGAGGCTTCTGGCGCCGCTGGAGATATTGGTCTTGTGCGCTATCCCATCACGCACAAGATAGGCAATTCTGCCGCTACCACTGTCTAAGAACTGGCCCCGTTGTACGGTTAATACATTGGATTTTTTCTCCATCATGATGCGGGTAGTTAATCGTTGGTTTTGGCGTAATCCCGAAGGCTGTTGAAGGGCAGCGCCCTCATTGGAATGGGTGGCAAAACGCACTCTCCCGTTAACTTGATTGTCCTCAATTTCAGGTGAGATAGTTACCAGGGTGGCTAAGTGCGTTTCGCCATTGAGAAAGACTTCTGCTTGCATACCAATAGCTAAGTCATCGGCGTAGCTTTCAGGAATGTCGACTTCTAATTCAAATTCAGACAAGTCAACCACACTTAATATGGGTTGATTTTGAGTGACCTGATTTTTTTGTTGTACCGCTAAGTTACCTACAATGCCGTTGACGGGAGAGCGCAAGGTTAACTCATCTACTTGACGCGATAATTCATCAACCAATAGTGCTTGGCGGTCAAGTTGAAGCTGCTTGGTTTGGATCTCAAAAGCTAAACTTTCCAGATTTAATTCAGCATCTTTGACTGCGTGATTGTGCACCAGTTTGGCGTTCTCAAGCTCGTCTTGGGCTTTTTCAAAATCAATTTGACTGATGGAGTGACTTTTATAGGCTTTATCTGAGCGTCGCTTTTCACGATCCGCCGCCGTCAAGGCAACCAGCGCAAGATCAACCGCTTTTTGATTGTCCAAGGCTTGTTTTTTGGCTTGTATGCGCTCGCGATCAAGCTCCATCCTAGCGCGTTGTAAACTTGATTCTTCCTGTTTTAAGGTATTGGTTAATTCTGGACTGTCTATTAGGGCCAACTCTTGATTGATGGCCACTGAATCGCCCGCGTCAACTAAGAAGGTGATAGTACCTTGGGCGGGGCTATACAAACGCGGGCTAACAGATGCGACCACTCGACCTTGTACGGATAAGTCACGAACCAGATCCCCACGATCTACCGTCGCCAGACGTAAACGTTGAGATGAAATTGATTGGTATGAGCTTGACCAGTTATTCAATGCAGGGGCTAAGGTGAAATAAGCAAGGACGAAGACTATGGATATGATGACCAAGCTAATGATAGGTTTATTATTTTTTTTAGTTTTTAGTGCCACGTCCTGCCCACTAGTATCTTCGATTCTCATGCTGTTTCCCTGAAATAATTTGAACAATCACAAGGTAAGTCGAAGCAATTTGCTAAAAGGTTTAAATATTATTTGAAAAGAAAATGTAGATGCAGGGAAGAACAGTCTTTATAAAGCCGCGGCGAATGGACTGAAATTGCATAAAAATCGATGATACTTGTGTATAAGCGCCTTGTTGGCTAACGTGGTAGATGTATTATTCATAACAAAATTAACTAATATGAAAAAACATTTTTCGACTTGTACATTATGCGAAGCAATGTGTGGTATTGAGGTCACTACCGAAGATGAGAAAATTTTGTCTATTGTAGGTGATAAACACAATCCCTTTAGCCAAGGCCATGTGTGTCCTAAAGCTGTAGCTCTGAAAGAGCTATATGAGGATACCGATCGAATTCGTCAACCCCTTAAAAAAGTGGAAGGTAAATGGCAGGTTATTTCGTGGGATGAGGCCATTGATTTTACTATCGAAAAGCTACACGGATTACAACAGCAATATGGGAATGACTCGGTTGGCATTTATTTGGGTAATCCCAATGCCCATAATTTTGGTGCGATCTTGTTCGGTCCTTATTTTTACAAGGCGTTAAAGTCACACAATCGCTTCTCGGCCACGTCGGTGGATCAGTTGCCCCATCATATTGTGAGTCGAAAATTGTTTGGTCACCAAAACCAGATCCCAATCCCAGATATTGATAACACCGATTATTTCATGATTATCGGGGGCAACCCCTTGGCCTCTAATGGCAGCATCATGACCGTTCCTTTTGTTAAAAAACGCCTGAAAGCGATTCAGCAAAAAGGTGGTAAAGTAGTAGTGATCGATCCTAAAAAATCGGAAACGGCGCAAATTAGCAGTGAACATCATTTTATTCAGCCCGGCACCGATGCCTTGTTAATGCTCGCGATGATTAATACCTTGTTTACCCGTAAGTTAACTAAAACCGCTGATTTACTAGCCTATGCCCCCCATTTACATGATGTGGAACAGTATGTACGGCCTTACTCGGCAGAACGGGTTGCTGATATAACTGGTATTCGTTCAGATGATATTTACATTATGGTCGAAGAATTTGCACAAGCCGAGTCGGCAGTGTGTTACGGCCGCATGGGTGCAAGTGTGCAGCATTTTGGCACCTTAACTCAGTACCTTATCATGCTTTTCAATATGCTGACCGGTAACCTAGATAAGCCCGGAGGCATGATGTTTACCCAGCCTGCGGCAGATTATTTACCCCATTCAGGTCGCGGAAGCATCGGCAGAAATCATTCAAGGGTACGCAAACTCCCTGCATTTGCCGGTGAGTTTCCGGTATCGGCATTAGCGGAAGAGATTTTAACCCCAGGAAACGGGCAAATAAAAGCCATGGTGCTCGGTGCTGGCAATCCCATACTGACCACACCCAATGGTCAGCAGCTTGATCGTGCCTTTGCACAACTGAAATTTATGGTTGCAGTGGATTTCTATATTACTGAGAGCAGCCGTCATGCAGATATCATTTTACCGCCGGTGACTGCTCTAGAGCGGGATCATTACGACATTGTGTTTCATAAATTTGCGGTTAGAAATTCAGCAAAATATTCGCCAGCAATATTTCCACTTAGTGATGATAAACGCACAGATTGGCAAATATATTTAGATATGGCCGAACGGTTAGAAGCCAAACGCGGGAAAAGTAGCGGTATGTATCAGGTCTTAAGGGACAAAACCCCCACTGGCGTGGTGGATGACTTGCTTAAATCTGGTCGATATGGAAAAGGGCAGCATCAACTTGATATCCAGCAATTGTTGGACAAACCCCACGGAATTGACCTTGGCCCTTTGCAAGCAGAACTGCCGGATGCGTTGTTTCATGAAGAGAAGTTGATCGATTTGAGTTTTGATTTCTTTATGCCAGATTTGGCCCGTTTAGAGCAGCATTTTTTCAGTCCAAAATCTGCAGCAAGGTCGTTATTATTGATTGGTAGACGGCATTTAAAATCAAACAATTCTTGGCTACACAATAGTCGTAAACTAGTTAAGGATACGCGACGGTGCACGGCTCAACTGCATCCTGATGATGCTCGCTCGCACAATGTTGAACATGGTCAAACGGTGACAATTTCATCAAGGGTTGGCACTATTCAGATTGAGGTGGAAGTGACTGACACTATTATGCCAGGGGTGATTTCTGTGCCCCATGGTTGGGGTCACGACAAAGATGGCATTCAATGGCAACATGCGCAGCAAAACGCTGGAGTCAGTGCCAATGACCTAACCGATGAAATGGTGTTAGATGAACTATCAGGTAATGCGGTACTTAATGGTGTGCCTGTCACCCTGCATGCATAGTGTGAGTATGATACGAAAAGCCCGCTAAATTTAGCGGGCTTTTTGATTTGCGTGATAGAACTAAGGTAACCCTTGTTAGCGTCTGTTTCGACCCATTTTGTCGTGGCTGCTAACCCAATGACCGGCAATGACGGCACAAGCTAATGAAATATCTCCTGCTAAAACGGTAGCAGCGACGATTTCAGCGAATTTATTGGCTTTACCTTTACCATAGCAATCCATCAACTCTAAGCATTCGCGCTGAGTGGGTAAACCTGTCCCACCGCCGTATGTGGCACAAATTAACGAGGGTAAGGTTACTGCCAAATAGAAGTCACCATTAGGTAATAATTCATGGGACAACAAACCTGCATGGGATTCCACCACATTGGCTTCATCTTGCCCTGTAGCAATAAAGATAGAAGCAATGCCGTTAGCTGAATGGGGACCATTATAGGCAGCGCCAGCCATAAGCGCGCCCGTGTTGGCCAGCACAGTTGCTTTGGCTAATACTTGAGTATCGACCTTCATGACCCGAGCCAAAACTTCTTTTTTCAGCACTATTTCAGCGATAACGCGCTTACCACGAGAATGGAGCATATTGAGGTGTGAATGTTTTTTATCTGTATCCATGTTGCCAGATAATAAATATTGGCATTCATGGGGATAAGTGGCTTTGATCCATTCACAAGCGGCAAGGGTCGCTTTGCCTACCATGTTTTGCCCAGCGGCATCACCGGTAGTGTAATTAAAACGTAGGTAGCGGGTTTTCGATACAGACCATTGTTGAATATGTTTTAGCTTGCCGATACTTGTAGTACTTTCTGCTGCAGCCGCAATTTGGTCAAAATTTTCTTCTACCCAAAGGCCAAAATCTCGGGCTTCGCGGGCATCATTAAAAATGAACGCTGGAGCCCGTTGCATAAATTGTTCAACCACGGTGGTTTTTACCCCACCACATTCGTTGATGACGCGCATACCGCGACTGTAACTGGCAACTAGGGTACCTTCTGTGGTGGCCAAAGGAACATAAAATAAACCCTTAGCATATTCGCCATTAACCTGAACAGGGCCTGCGATTCCAACTGGCATTTGTACCACACCAATGAAGTTCTCAATGTTGCCAGGCAACTCCTCTGGATTGATAGTGTACTCACCAGTGTATTTTAACTCGGCTCCGGTTTTGTGGGTTAAAAAGTCTCGGCGCACCTTGGCCATTTCATTAGTGTGGTCATTTTCGGTACTGCGGGGAATGCGGCTTTCATCAGACATGGTAGATTTCCTCAAGCTGCAGCTATGCTCAAATATAGTACTAGCATAACTGACTGATAGTAGTCAAAAATCTAATTTATACATGGATAAACCCAGATAACAATCAATTTGGTTAATTATATGTAAATTAAATGTGTCTGTATGCACAGAGCCAAAACTTTATTTAGGTTCTCACCACAGTGCGATTATTGGTGTCACGACTTTGTCTGATAATATGATCTCCACACTGTGTCTCAGCGTTTTTTGCCATTCTATCGTACAACAATACATTTACCGTTGCGGCTAAGTTTAAGCAACCCGTAGTGGGAACGTATAACACATGGGAACATTGGTTTAATATAGCCTGAGGTATGGTTCCATCTTCAGGACCAAATATATACATGGCTTTTTCCGGATGGCTGAATTGGGGCAGGGGCGTTGCGCCCTCGACTAATTCAATCGCTATTTTCACATAATCCGCAGGCACAAGATCAAATATGTGCTCTCGTCTTGTCATTGGAATGTGTTGCTTGGCTTTTTTTGTGTCAGTGGCAAAACTGCGGGCGTTATCATAACGTTGGCCGGTATAGATAATTTCCTCTGCTTGGTAGCATCCAGCTGCTCTAAGTACGCTGCCTACATTGGTAGGGCTTTTGGGATTGATCAAGCCCAATTTGCAATGATTAAGGTTAACACGGTTTGGTATTGACATGAGTTATTCGCCAGAATATGAAATAGTGATTTGGAATGCAAATTTGCTATGACGTGATTCAACAGTTTAAGCAAACTTGTGCCCAGGAGCAACGTGAAATCAACCTTTGCCGAGGTTAGTTAGTTAATTAACAGCAAAAGGGGAAATGATTGATAGCAAAGTCAACTTATGTGACCGGCGATGAATTCGCTTGGCGTAAATACATTAAGGCGTAGTCGCTGATTTGCCATCGGACTGATTTGTGTATCAGTTTTTACCCAAACCGATAGTCGCATATGAGGGATGCACAGTGATAAGTCTTGGCGATGGAGTATGAGGATATGACTGAGAGAGCGGGCGGTCAACGGTTAAATTGTTTCAAATGCATAAAATCTTTACTGCTGCTATTTCACCTCATATCCATTGGGCTGACTGCACCTGACTTATGTTTACCTAAAACATGTGTATAAATCTGAGTGGTTTTCACATCATCATGACCCAGCAATTCCTGAACCACTCTAATGTCATGACCAGTTTCAAGTAAGCGAGTGGCAAAGCTATGCCGAAATGTATGCGATGTTATGCGCTTTAAGATGCCAGCCTCTTGAACGGCTTTTCTCAGGGCTTTGCGAAAAGCGGTTTGATGCAAATGATGGCGGCAAACATATCCATCGAAAGGATGCATACATCTAGTTTTTGAAGGGAACACATATTGCCATGACAAGTTAGTTCCAGCTTTTCCATATTTACGAAGCAGGGAAGGTGGGAGCGATGTCAATCCGTGCCCCTCATCGATATCTTTTTGATGAATGCTTTTAACTTTTTCAATTTGTTTGGCAATGGCAGCTTTCGCCAATTCAGGGAACAGCGTAACACGATCTTTTTGACCTTTTGAGCGAAAAATAAAGATAGTACTTCGTTCAAAATCAAAATCTTTTACTCGTAACCTTAATACCTCAGAAATACGGAATCCCGCGCCATACATGAGTATACCAATCGTTTTATGGACTCCTTTTAACCTATCGATAACGGCAATCGCGTCTTTATGACTTAACACTTCAGGAACGCGGACAGGTGTCTTCGCAAATTGAAAAGTAATGTTGGTCAAATCCAATTCCAGCACATGACGGTACATAAAAATGACTGCACATAAAGCTTGATTTTGAGTGGTCGGAGCAACTTTAACTTTTACGGCTAAATGTGTTAAAAACTGTTCAACCTCTAATTCCCCCATATCTTTTGGGTGACGTTTTCCATTGAAATAGATAAACCGTCGAATCCAATGCAGGTAGGCTTTTTCAGTTTTTAGACTGTAATGTTTTGTTCGTAAAACTTCTCTAATTGATTCTATAAAAGGTGAGCGAGGCATAATAACACTCTCAATATATACTGTATGTAATTACAGGTATAATGCAGTTTGCTAAATAACGCCAATTTCGCTTACTATTAAATACTTTTCTTAAGTCTCACTTTTTTATGAAGAAAATACTAAGTTATTAATTTATTTATGGAAAATATTTTGCACATGGTTTTTAATAGGAAGCAGAAAAAGTCTCGTTAAAGTTAGTCTCCTTTTGCTTTTTACAAATGTAGCAATATGGGACGATGTAAAGCATGAAAAACCTAATAGAATCAGAAAGTAACAACTGAAAATGACGAAAAAAACAATTAAACCGTGCAATCGCATATACGAAATGCTCGCTAATAAGCGTTAGGCATAAAAAGGTAGGCATTTGGCAAATTTCAAAATCCTTACGAAATGGCATGTTTTCCTCGGAATTCTGAGTCTTATTCTGTTTGGAATTCCCAATTTTTTGGCTGGCGATAATATTACTGAAGCTGGGAGGTTTTACTTGCCGCTAATGAATGTGCTTTTTCCGTTACTACACTTTTCAATTGCTTATGGGTGTAATATTCAATCTGAATTTGGAAGGCTAGCGTCAAGAACATGCGGCTTTTTGCTAATGCCTTTCTTTCCGTTCGGCACAATTATTGGGTTTATTCTTTTTGAAAATACAAAGAAAAAGTTCCAGCTACAAGATGCCTAACAAGGCGCGTCACAAGGAAAACCACTCGCTGTCCTTCGGCCAAAGCGCTCCCGTTTTCCTGTGCGCTTGGCGTTAACTGTACAAGGATGGTCCATTGGCCGATTACATAAATAAAAATATTCTTAGCCAAGCATATATTCATATTGAATCTGAAGTGGCAGATGATGAACTTCAATTAGAAGAATTCAAAGCTGAAATTGAAAAGTTTGCTAGATCACGTGTAGATTTCTTTTTATCTCCCGATGCCCCAATTGAAGTCACTTATGAAGAAGGTTCCTTAATTGCTCGCATCACTGTTCTAGGTACTATCGGCTTATTACTTCAAGGTATTTCTAACTACAAAAATTTCCGTGAAGGTATTCAACTTATTTATAGCGATGCTAAACGAGTTACAGATTATGTTATCTCCGAAAGTGTATTTATGGCAGGTTCAAGACAGCAAAATGTAATTCGTTTAGAAGCAAGAGTTGGTGTTATTGGCTCTGTTCAAAAACTTATAAACCAACTTGAGAGTATTAAAAATGGTGCTAATGGTAGGAAACTAGCATCAGATTTAGTCACGAAATTAATTGACTCACAGAAAGAACTAGATAAGTTAATTGATAACTTAGCAACAGATGAAGATGTTGCACTAGTTAAAAAAGGACTATTAGAAATAGTCGACGAGTACCCAGAAACACCGGAAGCACCCAAAAACAAATTTAATGACGACGCTGCTGTAAATTCTTATCGAAATCAAAAGAAAAAATTAAGAATCAGGTTGTCAGCATAGTACAGTTAACAAGTTGCTCAAACGGACAAAAAACAGTTGGCTTTTGCTCGTTCCTCGCTATTTTAGCCAACAATTTTATTGCCGCTTAGCAAAGCGTTAGCTATCAGGGAGGAAGTCGTGTGAATGAAGTAGATTATGCTAAACAAATGCTGGATAACCGAGAGCAAGGTATTTCAGTCTTCCATAGCCTGAGAAAAATGAAAGGAAGGCTTTTATTCCGCCTATTTGTTTTGTTCATTTCCGTAGCATGCTACTTCACACTAAATGACGCGCCCGCTTTTCTTTTGATTGTTGGAATGGTTATTGGAACTACTCTGCAAGATATTGGATGGCTACAATCAATTTCGAAAGCTTGGCCTTTTACAGTCAAAGTTATTAACTGGGATCAGGTAACAGAAGTGGCGCGCAATGATAGCTAACAAGTGCATTATGTTGTTCGCAAGCTCACTGGGAATTTTACTCGCTGGCTTCGCCAAAGCGCTCCTAAAATCCCCATATGCAAAGCGTTAGTGCGTCAAGCGAAGCTTGATGCATCTTGCAGGGTGTAAGTCCCTGTCAGGTAAGGTTTAGCCAGCCACCTGTATCGAGTGTTGCGCCTATGGCGGAGTCTAGGATTGGTGAAATACTTATCAGCGATGTATTCGTGACTAGATGAACAATATAGGTGAAGCGTACACAGAGAATTATATAGGCCATAGGGAATACGTGTTCCTGAAGTGCTGTTATCGCTCCGATAATAAATTAAGTTCTGACTGACGAGGCTTGTAACGCCGTCGAAGTCCATGCAAAGCAACCATTATTCAATGGATTTGAGATGGCAAGGTTGTGGCGAGTCAGCGGAGTTATTAAGCCGTGGCATGTATAAAGAGATGTATTGAGAACTTGAGAGAGCCAAAGGTGTTCCATAAGGAAAATGGTAGTGACGCTAAGCCACAAGCGAGGCCAACGATGACCCTCTGGCAGTCAGACTTGCTCATAGTAGTTTGAGGTTGGGAAAGCCAATCACGTGGCGAAGGGGCAAGCAGTTATATCAGGTATTTAGCAGATACATAGGCCGGACAAAGTAGGGCTGGATTCACTATGACAACCGCACTAAATGCCATCACAATTAAATCACAGACACACCCTAATCACAGATTTCAGAACCTATATGGATTACTAGGAGATGATTTACTGTATCAAAGTTGGGGGCAACTGAATAAACGAGCGGCGCCAGGTATTGATGGTATCACTATGCCGAAATACCAGACATCGCTTGTGGAAAACGTCACACGTTTAAGTTCAGCCTTGGAAGCCAAGCGCTATCGGGCTGATGATATTAAGCGTGTCTTCATTCCCAAAAGTCATGGCAAACAACGTCCATTAGGTTTACCCACGGTGGATGACAAGCTGGTACAGCAAAGCGTGAGCCAGATACTGCAAGGTATCTGGGAAGCGAATTTCTTGCCTAACAGCTATGGTTATCGGCCAAATAAGAGTGCGCATCAAGCGGTGCATAGTTTGAGTTTGAATCTTCAGTTCAAAGGTTATGGTTATATTGTTGAGGCTGACATTAAAGGCTTCTTCGACAATATTGACCACGACTGGCTGATGGGGATGCTTAAACAACGCATTGATGATAACGCGCTCTTGAGCTTAATAGGGCAATGGTTAAAAGCACGGATACACACCCCGCAAGGAGAATATCTCAAACCAAAAAGTGGCACCCCACAAGGCGGTATCATTAGCCCTGTGTTAGCCAATATCTATCTGCACTATGCATTGGATTTATGGTTTGAGAAGAAGGTAAAACCTCAGATGAGAGGCAGAGCTATGCTTATCTGCATATTCCGGTCCATCGGGATCACCTTTTCTGGCTATTCGGGATCACTGATTCTGATTTCATCGGGATCATCTATTCCGGTTTCATCGGGATCACTTTTGGGATGTCACCAGAATGATGACTTCTACCTAATAGAATCTTAATTGACGCGTTGATATTCAACATATTTGCTAGCCTAGTTCCTTTTTGTCTGGAGCAGTCATGGCTACAAAGAGGTTTACAATGCGTAATATCAGAGAAATCCTACGACTTCATTTTGAAGCCCAGCTCAGTCTACGAAAAATCAGTATCTGCACGAAAGCCAGTATTGGTGGTGTGCAAAAGTTGCTTGCTAAAGTTAAGCACTGCGAACTTACTTGGCCGTTACCCGATGATATGGATGACGTTGCGCTGGCAAGATTGTTGTATCCACAATCAGACCCTAGGCCGTCCCGCCACTATCAGTTGCCTGCTTGGACTGAAGTGCATCAAGAACTCAAGGGCAAAGGCGTGACCAAGCACCTGCTGTGGGAGGAATATACCCAGCAGTATCCTAATCGCAGCTATAGCTACTCGCAATATTGCCATCATTATGAGGTATGGCGTGCTAAACAGCGCCGTTCCATGCGCCAAATCCATAAAGCGGGCGAAACTCTGTTTGTCGATTATGCTGGGCAGACGGTGCCAATTGTCAGCGGTAGCTCTGGTGAAGTACGCACCGCACAGATATTCGTTGCGGTGATGGGCGCAACCAACTATACCTTCGCTGAAGCGACCTATAGTCAGAGTTTGCCCGACTGGCTGAATAGTCATGCCAGAGCCTTTAACTTCTTAGGCGGTGTGCCACAAATGGTGGTGCCAGATAACTTAAAAAGCGGAGTAACTAAAGCCTGTCGTTACGACCCTGATGTGAATCCGGCGTATCAACAACTGGCCGCTCACTATGGGGTGGCTATTGTGCCTGCCAGGCCGTATAAACCTAAAGATAAAGCCAAGGCTGAAGTGGGTGTGCAAATCATTGAGCGCTGGATATTGGCACGCTTACGTCATCACACCTTCTTCTCATTGGCCGAGCTAAACACCTGCATCAAAGCCTTACTGGTTGAGGTGAACAACAAGCCCTTTAAACAGTTCAAGGGCAGTCGCCGAACTTGGTTCGAGTCCATTGATAAACCGGTGCTCTTGCCGCTGCCTAAACACACCTACCAGTACACCGATATCAAGCAGGTCAAAGTCAATATTGATTACCACGTCCAGTATGATGAGCACTTGTACTCGGTGCCCCATCATCTGGTCGGCGAGCGCATTGAGCTATATGCCAAGGCCAATGTGATTGAATTACTGTTCCACAACAACCTCGTTGCTAGTCACGCTAGACAGTATCGCGCAGGCATGAGTACCACACCCAGTCACATGCCGACCCAACATGAAAAACATCATCAATGGTCCAAAGGCAGACTCATGAATTGGGCCAAAGATATCGGTGGCGAGGTGCTTGCTTGGGTCAAAACTCAGCTCAACAGCAAACAGCATGAGCAACAGGCTTATCGTGTGTGTTTAGGTCTACTGAGCCTGTCTCGCCAATATCCACCACAGCGCATCGACAAGGCCTGCGCCATTGCCAACCAACACAGTCTTTATCGACTCAAGCACATCAAAGATATCCTTAGTAGCAACCAAGACAAACTGCATCCTGATACACCGGAACAGCCCTCACTGCTACCCCAATCCCACGAGAATATCCGTGGCCCACAAAGCTTCCACTAATCAAGGAGACATCATGATAAATAATACTCTCACCCAACTACGCCAGCTCAAACTCACCGGCATGGCAAAAGCTCTGACGATGCAAACTGAACAACCTGGCAACTACGATGCTTTAAGCTTCGATGAGCGACTCCAACTGATGACCGACTGCGAACAACATGAGCGGGAGCAGCGTAAACAACAGCGATTGCTCAAAGCCGCCAAATTGAAAATCAACGCCACTGCACGGGATATAGATTACAGCCAGCCAAGGGGACTAAAGCAAGCTATGATGGCCTCTCTGTTGCAATGTGACTGGGTAAACAAGCACCAGAACCTGCTACTCACCGGTCCTTGCGGCAGCGGTAAGACTTATCTGGCCTGTGCTTTAGCGCACACCGCTTGCACCAAAGGTTACAGCGCGAAATACTACCGACTCTCTCGATTAATGCTAGAACTGACCCAAGCAAAAGCTGATGGCACCTACAGCAAGGCGCTACAGCATCTGGCCCGCATGAACATGCTCATTCTGGATGACTGGGGGCTGGAACCACTTAAAGCCGCACACCGGAACGATCTGATGGAAATCATGGATGATAGAAACGGCAGCTCATCGACTGTGATCATCAGTCAGTTACCGACCGATCAGTGGTATCAGTCTATTGGCGATAATACGTTGGCAGACGCGATTCTAGACAGGCTCATGCACAACGCTCACCGGATCAATTTAAAAGGGGAGTCGATGAGAAAAATACAATCTGAGTTGACCCATCGGGATCACTTAGGGTAAAACACAGACTCGTCCAATGCGTCAAAGATTAGTGATCCCGATGAAACCGGAATGACTGATCCTTATCACCAGAATATGCACTTATCCGCTACGCAGATGATTTTGTGTGTGCGTTTCAGTATGCCAATGATGCCGAGCGATTTTACCGCGTGCTGCCAAAACGACTAAAGAAGTTCAAACTGGACACGGCACCAGAAAAGACGAGCCTGATAAGGTTCAGTCGATTCCATCCCAGTCGTAAGCGCCAGTTTGTGTTCTTGGGTTTTGCGTTTTACTGGGGAGTGGATGTGAAAGGTAAACCGAGATTGCGGCGGCGAACTGCAAGTAAGAAGCAGCAAACCAGTCTAAGCGAGTTTTACCATTTCATTAAAGCCAAACGCTCGCAGAAGCTAGCAATTTGGCTGCCTCAATTGAAACGCAAACTCACAGGGTTTAGAAATTACTTCGGATTACCCGACAACAGCCGCAGCGTGAGTAAGCTGTATAACTATGTACTGCATAGTTTATACAAATGGCTGAACCGACGCAGTGGCCGTCGAAGTTACAATTGGCGTGATTTTAAGAAGATGTTAGCGTATTTCCAAATACAGAAGCTACGAGTTAGCAAAAGAGTGATCGATGTTGACTGGTATTAAGGTGCGCGTGATTTACACGGGTGAATATATAACTGAAGAGCCGGATGCGGTAATTCCGCACGTCCGGTTCTGTGTGGGGTCGGCTCAGTAATGGGCCGCTCTACCACGATTGTTCTTTGACAAAACCTCTAAACAGGTGCTATAAGTAGGTCTTTAAAGGAGGCTCTTATCTATGCAAACAAAATTCTCTGAAGATATTGTCCCGCTATCTGACTTAAAAATAAATCCAGGTAAAGTAGTCAATCATGCTAAAGAAACTCATCGGCCAATCTTATTAACTAGCAGAGGTCGAGGTGTCGCTGTAGTTCAAGGTCTTGATGACTATGAAAGTATTAATGAAGAGTTGGCTTTTGTTAAGGCAATGACGCAAGGGTTGATGGAAATAAAAGAAGGCGATACCGTAGATATAAGCGATGTAAAGAAAAGGCTGGGCATTTAATAAGTGAACATTTCCTTTTCTAAATCTGCTGTCAAAGATCTTGAGCAGATCAAAGAGTATTATCTTGAGCAAGGTGTTCCTCATATAGGTATCGATTTTGTTACTACTATAGTTGAGCACGTTGAAACACTTTCAAAACATCCTGATATTGGTCGTATGGTTCCAGAGTTTAACGATGAATTAATCCGTGAACTTATACATGTCCCATTTCGTGTAGTGTATTTACGAGAGAGTACATCAATAAAAGTAATAAGAGTCTGGCGCAGTGAAAGAATCCTTCATTTACCCAAATAAAAGCATAACAAGGCGTTCAAATGGATTCCGTAATATGTCACTTTTGCTGCAAAGAAACACAGAAAAGCCGCCAACATCACTTCACCAGTTAATGCGGCGTTAGGTACTCACATGATAGTTAAAATCTTTCAGTTTCTCGGACTGCTATTTCCTGTCTTTGTAATCGCAGTTGGTGAATACTTATTTAAAGATATATCTCCGGAGAGACCGCTTTACTCAGGTGCGGCCGTAACTATGGGTTTTGTAGGTATAATTGCTTTAGCTTTTATGATCTATGCTGTTACTGTAATTCCGACGTCTTTAATATTGCTGAAAAAAAAGAATAGAGAATATTTTAGATTTCAATCTATCGGTTGGCGGGCGGTCATGTTATTTAATTGGGCATTAATAGTTTTTTGTGGTCTTTTTGTAATGATATCGGCATTATTTGGATTCATTAAAACACTGTTATAGGCTTTGTTTAGCGGTCTTTAATAATGAGTGTTGGTATAAGCACCATTAGCCCGTATGAAGCACGTACCTAACAAAACAATCAACATCATTCGCTTCGCTCATTGGGAAAAAGCCTCGCTGGCACTTCGTGCCAAAGCACTCGGTTTTTTCCGTTATTGCAAGCGTTAAGCGCCACCTGTTGAATTGTGTTGCGCATCGCGCTACACTTATTTCATGATTAAATCATTTAAGCATCAAGGCCTGAAGTTGTTTTACGAAAAAGGTAAAACATCTGGTATCCAACCAAAGCATTCAAAAAAACTTAGAATGCAATTAGCCGCTATTGATACTGCAAAAGATATGGATGATATCAATTTACCTGAGTTCTCTTTACATCAATTGAAAGGGGAACATTTCAGTATCTGGTCTATATCGGTTAATGGAAATTGGAGAGTTACGTTTGAATTTAAGGATGGCAATGCTTTCATCCTAAACTACGAGGATTACCATTAATGAATATGCATAACCCACCCCACCCAGGTAAATTTATTGAATCCATTTATCTTGAGCCACATGGCGTTAGTTGTAGAACATTAGCCAGCCATTTAGGTGTTGCTGCGTCGACATTGAGCCGTGTTGTAAAAGGAAAAAGTGCAGTTAGTCCCGAAATGGCACTGCGCCTCTCTAAAGTGTTGGGAAGGAGCCCAGAAAGCTGGTTGAGCATGCAGGACAACTATGAGTTATGGCAAGCAAAACAAAATGTGGATTTAAAGAATGTCCATCCACTAAATCTGCATGTCGCCTAACAATCTAATCAACTTGACCCAAACTCAAAGGCTTTAGCTCGTTCCTTGCAAGTGCAGCGAGCAAGCTTGGGCAAGTTTTTAGGAGTGCTATGCCTGCAAGGAAAGTCATGTATAGAGTTTTAGCTGCCTGCTTCATTCTGATTTCAATATCTGTTGTTGCAGATGACAGCGTTGTGGATTCTGAAAGAAATCGGATAATTCCAATTCAATTGTCATTTCCTTCAGGAAGAAATAGTTGTTCAATTACATCAAAGTGCTCTGTTACCTTTCTTAGTGCGGGTTATGGCGTTCCTCATACTAAATATCAATTTCTAGGGGAGAGCTTTACAAAGCTTGGCTATTTAGTCGTAGCCATAGGTCATGAGTTAGCTGACGATCCGCCACTATCAGTTTCGGGCAACTTATTTGAAACCCGCTCAGAAAATTGGCAACGAGGCTCACATACACTAAGAGTAGTTCGGAGTGAACTTCGTGATAAGTATCCTGAATTCGATTTTGAGAATCTAGTACTTGCTGGACACTCCAATGGTGGAGATATTTCTGCGTGGCTTGCTCTGGAATCACCTGCCTTTGTCGATAAGCTCATTACATTAGATCATCGCAGGGTTCCTATTCCAAGGTCAGATTCCATAGCTGTCTTGTCTGTTAGGGCAAGTGACTTCGAAGCAGATGATGGAGTTTTACCTACGAAGTTAGAGCAAGCCCTATATGAAAGCTGCATACTAAAAATTCCAAACTCTAGGCATAATGATATTTCGGATTTGGGGCCTGAGTCGCTTAAGTCTAATATTCAGCACATTGTTCATAGGTGGTTAGCCAAAGCATCGTGCCAGTTGTAGGCATAATGCCCGTTATGCAAAATGGAGAGTTGTATGAAAAATTATAAACCGCTAACAATTCCAGCAATAATTCTATGCTCAATAGCAAGTACTGTTTTTGCTGATGGTTTTCATCCTCATCCAAAAATTAAAGTGGAGGCGCCTAAAGTAAAAATTGAAACGCCAACCATTACAGTAAAGGTGCCTGAGGTCGAAGTTGTTAGAATAGAAGCTGATGTCCCTGGCGATCTCACCAAAGCAAAAGAAAATATTGACTCTACTCTGACCAAAGCTAAAAAAGATACTGATGCGACGCTTACAAAAGCCAAGAAAGATACAGACCGAGCACTAGAAGAAACGAAGCGCAACTTAGTTACAGAGTGGAACTACTTTTGGGGAACCGCGTGTGGCGTTGATTCAGAAATAAAAGCCATTGAAAGGAAATATGACCAAGGAGAGATATCTGCGACAGAAAGGGAAAACGCACTGAAAAAACTAGGCAAAGGAGGTGACGGGCAGTGTGGCGGTGGTATAGGTGTGAATAGCGAAGGAGAATTCGTTGCACTAGACAAAGATGGTAATCCATCAGAGGTTCCTGATCCAGAATCAGATTTAGGAAAAGATATTTCTTACTATATCACTGAACCTACATGGCATGATGGCTCAACAAAATTTGTAGAATCTGACGAATTTTTCAAATCAGTGGAAGAGTACAAAGCAAAAACTATCTGGCCAGGTCAAGCTATTTCTTTCGAGATTCATCCACCTAATACAAGTGGAAAAATACGCAATGACGTCCCTGGTGGCTTTGGACACTTCGGTGCTCCTAGAGGAAATAGGAAGCATGCGGGAGTTGATTTTGCGAGTGCCGTTGGTAGCGAAGTCATCGCACCTGTGAGTGGAACTATTGCTAGATTCACTCCAGTTTATGGAGACCCATTAAAAAACCACCATTTGGTAGGAATTGTTATAAAGAATGATGTGAATCCGAATTATGAAACTAAGGTTTTTTATGTGAAACCAGATAAAAACCTTAAAGTTGGGGATTATGTTGAAGGTGGTACTTCTCGATTGGGAAAAACTCAAAACTTAGATTTTATTCATGATACAAGGTTAACTCCACACATCCATGTGGAAATAAAAGGACCTCATGGGCATACGGTTCCGGTGACTAAGAAAACGGATTACTAATTTTAGATTACGCATAACAAGTCAAAGCATTCGGACGCAGCAAAGATGTGCCGGTGTTTAAGGCGTTAGCGGCTAGCGATATAATTTGATTTGGGTTGTTTTAGTAAAGTGTTAATATATTAAAATATTGATTTCGAGGTAATCTAAAATGTCAGAAGCATTCAAAATGTTATTGGAAAATATCGAGCAATTAAGCACAAAAGAAAAAGCATTAGCTGCACATTGTCTATTATCATCTATGGATCCTGAAAATACTCTAGATGTTGATAAAGACTGGCTATCGTTAGCTGAATCACGCAGTGCTGAACTAGAGTCTGGTGCGGTGCAGGCCATTTCTTGGGATGAAATTAAGAAAGATATCGTCAGCTAAATGCTCCCAATATTTTTCCATCCAGATACTAAGGTTGAAGTTGAAAAATCGTTTACATGGTATCAATTACAATCTAAGGGTTTGGGGCATGAGTTCGTGCAAGAACTAGAAGAGGCTTTCAATTCTATCCAATCTCTTCCTTCAACTTGGCCTAAATTTGGACAAAGTCATCGACGATTTGTTCTTGGTCGCTTTCCTTTTTCAATTATCTATAAAGTTCGAGGTAACTCAGAAATTTATGTAGTTGCTGTGATGCATAATCATCGTAAACCAGGCTATTGGAATGAACGCAGCTAACAAACCAATCAATCCGACCTCAACTGACTGCGCTCTTTGTGTTGGCTTATCGCGGCGTTATGTTTCAAAGGGATTGAATATTGTCTGACGAATTAATGAAAACGATATGGTATGTGTGTTTGCTATCCATGTTCCCTATTTCAATTTTGTATTTGATTGTCAGCAAACAAGTAATGCCTTTGTTAAAAAATTCACACCCTAATAAATGGGAATCTCTTGGTTCACCGACATTGATTCTAAATAACAATATTAGTAATTCTAGTAAGTTTATTTTGTTCTTGCTCAAATCAGATTACTTACCTCTCAACGATTCAGATTTATCGAACAAGGCTAGTATTTTAAGGTATCTTCTGATTGTCAGTTTCGCTATTTGGTTTGTAATTTTTATTATCACTGTTAGCCTCATAAGCCGATGAAACATAACAAACCAAGTCATCGGAAAATCACTCACTGGCTGGGCCAAAACGTTCGCGTTTTCCGCTTAGCTTAATCGTTATAAGCAAATAATCAAATCGACTTTTTGGCATCGCGGTAAAAGTTTTCGTGTGATCCAAGGGCTATTAGCTCCAAAGTAACCGTTCCGTCTTCATAACTATAACCAAGTAGTGTTAGCTGCTTAACCATTTTAAATTTGTATACACGCAAAAAATGCAAATCGCCTTTTTTTTGCTCTCCCAGCATCGGATTCCCGATAAGCTCTTTGACAGCTTTGTCGAGCTCTTTCTTTTGGTTATGATGCCATTTTTTTACTGCTTTTTTAAAGACCTGTGTCTGAAGTACAGTAGTAATATTAGCCAAAATTATATGGCTCCAACTTCCCAGCTTCTTTTTCAGCTTTAGAAATAATTGCTTGCCTTACAAATTCATAGGGTAAATCAGGGTTATCTTCCATGATTTCACCGATCTTTGCCCAATGCTCAATTTGTTTTGGTGTAGTTCGGTGCAGCGCCTTACCTATAATTGTCGCTTTCTCGACCAACTCTTCATCTAGCCTTATGCTTGCTGTTGCCATAATATATCCCCCAGTTAAAGTCTTATCATTGTAGCAGGGCGCATCAATTGTGGCAATTTGCGCATGGCAATCCAATCAACCGGCCCCCAACTCGCTATTATAGCCAACAAGTTTGCGCCGTTTATTAGGAGCGTTGGGGCTGTAGAAAAAGGTCGGAGCCAAAAAGCTATCGTGTTCTGGTTTAAATGTAATTGCTGTTCAATAGTGAAATCTATCCAAATATCACGTAGCAACGCGTTTTGAAGGTCAGGTTAGGCTAATTTTTATAGCAAATTTTAAGGTGAGGGGTTTTCTACACCCTCGTTAGCAGTTAAATTAACCGTATCAGTTTCTAAAATTTAAGATATGTAATGAAATATAGCTTTGTAATTGTATGCTCATTATTGCTGGTGTGCATAGTCAGTTATGAAGTAGTCAATGCTTTTGGTATTTCGGATTTCAGTAAATTGTATACGGTTCAATTTTTTGGGTTGTCTTTCAGTTGCGTTGCTTTTATCTGCGAGTTGGTTGATCTTCATAACAAGCGTTAGTGCGTCAAGCGAAGCTTGATGCATCTTGCAGGGTGTAAGTCCCTGTCAGGTAAGGTTTAGCCAGCCACCTGTATCGAGTGTTGCGCCTATGGCGGAGTCTAGGATTGGTGAAATACTTATCAGCGATGTATTCGTGACTAGATGAACAATATAGGTGAAGCGTACACAGAGAATTATATAGGCCATAGGGAATACGTGTTCCTGAAGTGCTGTTATCGCTCCGATAATAAATTAAGTTCTGACTGACGAGGCTTGTAACGCCGTCGAAGTCCATGCAAAGCAACCATTATTCAATGGATTTGAGATGGCAAGGTTGTGGCGAGTCAGCGGAGTTATTAAGCCGTGGCATGTATAAAGAGATGTATTGAGAACTTGAGAGAGCCAAAGGTGTTCCATAAGGAAAATGGTAGTGACGCTAAGCCACAAGCGAGGCCAACGATGACCCTCTGGCAGTCAGACTTGCTCATAGTAGTTTGAGGTTGGGAAAGCCAATCACGTGGCGAAGGGGCAAGCAGTTATATCAGGTATTTAGCAGATACATAGGCCGGACAAAGTAGGGCTGGATTCACTATGACAACCGCACTAAATTCCATCACAATTAAATCACAGACACACCCTAATCACAGATTTCAGAACCTATATGGATTACTAGGAGATGATTTACTGTATCAAAGTTGGGGGCAACTGAATAAACGAGCGGCGCCAGGTATTGATGGTATCACTATGCCGAAATACCAGACATCGCTTGTGGAAAACGTCACACGTTTAAGTTCAGCCTTGGAAGCCAAGCGCTATCGGGCTGATGATATTAAGCGTGTCTTCATTCCCAAAAGTCATGGCAAACAACGTCCATTAGGTTTACCCACGGTGGATGACAAGCTGGTACAGCAAAGCGTGAGCCAGATACTGCAAGGTATCTGGGAAGCGAATTTCTTGCCTAACAGCTATGGTTATCGGCCAAATAAGAGTGCGCATCAAGCGGTGCATAGTTTGAGTTTGAATCTTCAGTTCAAAGGTTATGGTTATATTGTTGAGGCTGACATTAAAGGCTTCTTCGACAATATTGACCACGACTGGCTGATGGGGATGCTTAAACAACGCATTGATGATAACGCGCTCTTGAGCTTAATAGGGCAATGGTTAAAAGCACGGATACACACCCCGCAAGGAGAATATCTCAAACCAAAAAGTGGCACCCCACAAGGCGGTATCATTAGCCCTGTGTTAGCCAATATCTATCTGCACTATGCATTGGATTTATGGTTTGAGAAGAAGGTAAAACCTCAGATGAGAGGCAGAGCTATGCTTATCCGCTACGCAGATGATTTTGTGTGTGCGTTTCAGTATGCCAATGATGCCGAGCGATTTTACCGCGTGCTGCCAAAACGACTAAAGAAGTTCAAACTGGACACGGCACCAGAAAAGACGAGCCTGATAAGGTTCAGTCGATTCCATCCCAGTCGTAAGCGCCAGTTTGTGTTCTTGGGTTTTGCGTTTTACTGGGGAGTGGATGTGAAAGGTAAACCGAGATTGCGGCGGCGAACTGCAAGTAAGAAGCAGCAAACCAGTCTAAGCGAGTTTTACCATTTCATTAAAGCCAAACGCTCGCAGAAGCTAGCAATTTGGCTGCCTCAATTGAAACGCAAACTCACAGGGTTTAGAAATTACTTCGGATTACCCGACAACAGCCGCAGCGTGAGTAAGCTGTATAACTATGTACTGCATAGTTTATACAAATGGCTGAACCGACGCAGTGGCCGTCGAAGTTACAATTGGCGTGATTTTAAGAAGATGTTAGAGTATTTCCAAATACAGAAGCTACGAGTTAGCAAAAGAGTGATCGATGTTGACTGGTATTAAGGTGCGCGTGATTTACACGGGTGAATATATAACTGAAGAGCCGGATGCGGTAATTCCGCACGTCCGGATCTGTGTGGGGTCGGCTCAGTAATGGGCCGCTCTACCACGATTAAGCCTTGATTATATGCTTCTTAACCACCTACATTATTAAGGCATAGTATTAATATTTAGTTATTTAGTTATTTAGTTATTTAGTTATTTAGTCGTTGTTCAAAGGCTTGGCAGGTAAAACAAATGGAGTTGTAGATTGAGTTTTATTGAAACTATTTTAATCGCTTTGGGTTTATTACCATCAAAAGAATTAGCAACTTCAATGCAGAGTTCTAAAACCCTCACAGTAATAGTTATTGTTGGTATTTTTTTATTCGCTGGCTTTGCATTTTTCCTGTTTGAAATGGCTGGAGTTCAATCATAACCTTTGCAATTAACCCGCTAACAAAAACATCGTCTGGAAAATTACTCGCTGAAAAAGCGCTCGTATTTTCCAGTAATATTAAGCGTTAGATTTTTTATGAAAAGTTTGAGTTTGTCAGTATTTTTAGCTCTCGTTCTAAGCTCTTGTGCGCTGCATACAGACTTAGTTCAATCTGATATGCCGTCTGAAAAATTTATTGATGTTGTCGGAAATGTCGATGAGTCAATCGGTTTCAAATTAAGGGTTGAATATCGGACAACAGCTCAGACACCTGCTTGCACCGATTATAGTATTGCTCTGGGGAGGAGAATTGTAAAAACCTACACCCTTGATTATTATCCACAAATAATCGGATTATCCCACAGAACTCACATTCCGCTGCAGCAAGTATCACCAAACACTGAATGCTCATGGCAACCTACAGGTATTTTAATCTGTTCAGCTGAAAGGGGCGTAGAGCCAACTTCGTGTTCTAGTATTTTTGCATTAAATGGCCAACAGAAAACGGCTGGGCCTGTGACGGTAGAATGCACGCTACAAGGCTGGTGCTTTGAGCAAACTGATGTATTTAATGGGGCAATAAGTGTTTTTAATCAAACTTATGTTTTGCATGTCTTTAAAAAACAAACCTAACAAAAAATTTTATCGCCAGCAAACAGCGCTGGCTGCGACGTCAACCCGCTGCGCGGCTTTCAAAGCTAAACTTTGGCATTATATGGCTAATCAAATTAAGGTGGCAATATGAAGCAATATAAAAAAGTTCCTTATTTTCTATTTTTGTTAATTATTTCATTAAGTTTTGTTTGCCAAGCTAAAACAGTCGAGATAGGTAATACAACCTTCGTTCATTCACTACTAAATGTTGGGGCAGGTGAATCGATGATTTCAGCTTTTGATTTCAATTCAGATGGACACCAAGATATTATTGTCTCTAATTATTTAGATAATAACATTGTCGTTTATCGGGGCGATGGTAAAGGCAACTTGGTCGAAGCTAGTCGCCATTCTGCGGGTGAAAAACCTACAGATATGTCGATTTCTGACATAAATGGTGACGGACATATTGATTTGGTTATAGCAAATCACGAAACATCATATGTTTCATTGCTTTATGGTGATGGACTGGGAAACTTTAAATTTGCACCTCATTCGCCGCTAAATATTAACGCAAAGCCCCATCCTCATATGGTTCAATTAAAAGATCTAGATGGTGATAATAAAGTAGATCTGATTGTAGATAATCGCACTCATAAAGGATTAAGTGTATTAAAAGGACTTGGGAATGGAAAGTTCAAAAAAACGGAACAAGTTATCGACGTTGGTGGTGACCCTTACCTTGGATTTACAACTGGCGACATAAATGGTGACGGAAAATTAGACTTAGTTACACCAAATCAAAGTGAGATTGGCATAGCTATCAACACTAGCGCAGATAATTTATCGTTTTCGTTAAAAAAATTAGCGCCATTCGAATCTCCCTTTGCAGTTGAGTTAGCTGATTTTACTGGAGATGGCAAAACAGATTTAATTGTGGCTTCAGCAGGAAGTTTTATAGCTATCATTCCAAGTGACGGCCGGGGCACCTTTATTGAAGAAAAGAAAATATCAATAAAAACCTCTTCTGGAGCTAAACAAATTGCTATAGGAGATATTAACGGTGATGGTATTAAGGATGCTTTAGTCAGTAATTGGTCTGGTGAAATACTCGTTGCTCTAGGTAGTAAGGCTACTTTTGAAACTATCATTTTTAAACATTTAAATATCCCTGATCCGTGGGGGCTAGTGTTAGTAGACTTAAATGAAGATGGTAAAAGTGATTTTATAGTTGCTAGTGGAGACAGTAAGTTAGCCGCTGTATATATTAGCCAAGGTAGGTTACCGTCGCCGTAAAACATGCCATTCAAGCAGGACTTTTAACAGTTGGCCGGTTCCGCTTCGCTTCACATTTTAGCCAACTATTACTTAGCCGTTTTTTTGCGACGTTGAGGCTGTAGAAAAAGGTCGGAGCCAAAAAACAGTAATGTTCTATGTTGAATGTAATTGTTGTTCAATAGTGAAAGTTATCCTGATTTCACGTAGCACCACGGTTTTACGATCATTTTTGGCATGTTTTTATAATAAATTTTAGGTCGAGAGTTTTTCTACACCCCGGTTATATTTCACGCTTAATTCAGCATGAGTAAACAAGATATAGTTTATTCTTTTGCATGGTTTGAGCCTGAACAATGGAAGTGTCTGAAAGAGGTGATAGATGATCCGTCATCACTTGATGATAGATACGAAGAATGGCGCGCTAGTGCCGAAAAGACTATTAGTGAATTTAGAGCCACTGGCCAAATAGTCCAGAAAATATCTATTAAAGTTAGTGAGCTACTAATTATTTGCGAATCAGAAGGTTACAAACCAGATAGTAAAGCTAGATCCTAACACACAGCATCACTGGCACAGGCAAGAAATAAGTGAAATATAACAAGTTTATTAAACATCGTTACGGCCAAAAAACGGCCTTCACTGGATGCACAAAAAACGCGCTGCCCCATATGGTGTCGTTAGCTGTAACAAAGGAGTTGGTATGCGGTTAAAAGGCATTTTCAGATTATTAATATTGGTACTTACCTTGGGAAGTTCCTTCGTCTTTGGGGGGAGTCTCAGAGTGCTTCACGCATTGGGAAGCTCGACGCAAGAATTGAAGAACTTCGGAAAGATGGGCATTTTCCAGGGGGCGCGTCGCACTGGCCGTTATGCGCAAGGGAAAACCTGTTCATATCGGTACTTATGGACTTGCTGATTTAAGTAACAATGTTCCAGTTACCACGCAAACGGTATTTGAACTGGCGTCTTTAACTAAACAGATGACCGCGCTTGCGGTCATGACACTTGTTAAAAAAGGTCAATTGAGTCTTGAAGCCAAGCTAGTCGATTATATTGAAGAAGCTCCTGTAGCTTGGGCTAACTGATCAACTTCTCTCCCATAAAGGTGGACTAGCACATCGCTTTGAGCAGACTGTTGATGATGTATTACTACTTGATTACACCCGTGAGGCCATGATGACTTCAGCTAAAAAAACGCCGATGATCGCAGAACCGGGCACTGATTGGAATTACTCGGATCAAGGGTACTTCTTATTAGGAAGTATTATTGAAACAGTGACCAAACAAACCTACGCCGAGTATATGCTGTCAACATTTTTCAGACCATTAGGTATGAAACAAACTCATCTACTGGATCAAAGAAAGATAGTGCCATTCCTTTCACAGGGTTACGCATGGAAGGAAGGCAGGCTTCAACGCAATCGACGAGTCTGGCAGTTCGCCTTGGCATCGCATTTTGGCATAATGTCTTCATTACATGACATGATGCTATGGGAAGCTGAACTTGCAGATCCGAAAGTGATCAATCCTGATGCGGTGGAGGGTACATTGGCTATTCAGCGTGTATTCGACACAGGCAAATCGTGTGATACATGGGGGTATGCCCGTGGGTGGCAGGTACAGGTTGTTAATAAGCGTCGCATTCTAACTCATGGTGGATACGCAGGTACCGCATATATTCGAGCGATTGAAGACGAGCTTTCTGTGATTGTACTGACGAATCGCGAAGATGCACCAGACGCGCGGCCACCACTTTCACTTGGATGGGCTGCTGCTCATGCCGCTAAAAAGACAATCTTTGCCAATGGATATAGTTGTTGGGAGTAGGGGATCGCATAACAATAATTTAAACGGAGACAAATACTGCTTGGTTTGGTTCACTGCGTGCACTATTTTAACCAAGTGTAGTGGCATAGTCATTCAAAAGGACACATAACACTTGGTTTTTGCTCCTTCTTCGCATAATTTAAGCAAATCCTTAGTGAGGCGTTAAGCCAGCAATAATAGGACATACACTCTCATTCAGGTTAACAATAAGCGAGACATATAATGAATAAACAACAAGCAACTAAGCAAGTGTTAATGGTTTTAACCTCTCATGCAGAGCTAGGTGATACCGGTGAAAAGACCGGATTCTGGGTTGAAGAGTTTGCCGCACCTTATTACACCTTTATCGATGCAGGTATAAAAGTAACGTTAGTGTCACCTGCAGGGGGCCACCCGCCTATCGATCCAAAGAGTGAACTTGAAGATTTTCAAACGCCATCTACCAAACGTTATGACGGCGATAGTGAAGCCCAAGCATTGATAGCAAACACGATTAAGCTGGCCGATGTTGACGCCTCTGATTTTGATGGGGTTTTCTATCCAGGCGGTCATGGACCATTGTGGGATCTTACCAATAACCAAGATTCAATTTCCTTAATTGAATCTTTCTTAGCTGCCAACAAGCCAGTTGCAGCGGTATGTCATGCTTGCACAGCATTGTTAAATATCAAAGATGCTGCTGGTCAGTATGTGGTCAAAGACAAGGCTGTAACCGGTTTTGCGAACAGCGAAGAAGAAGCTGTTCAATTAACAAATGTAGTTCCTTTCTTATTAGAAGATGAATTGATCAAGCGGGGTGGAAAATACCAGAAGGGGGCTGACTGGAATGCATTTGCGATTCAGGATGGCTTGTTGATTACCGGACAAAATCCTGCGAGCTCCGAACTAGCGGCGGAAAAATTATTGGCGGCTCTGGCCTAAGCTTAAACAGCTTAGATGCAGTGCTCTGGTTTTGTTCCCTACATAGGTTAGGATAGGTTCACGAAGGCACAAGACGTTATTAAACAGGCTCATTAATTGTTATTCCCTGCTAAGGCGTTCTAGTGTTTAGACACTAAAGTTGTAAATAGCTTGTAAAACCCTATTCAGTTATGGAAAACTGGCTGCTGGCTTAGCTTGTACTTATGCAAGGTATGAAATCTTTGTTATTTTTGCTTTGAGTCATCTTCGAGTTAATAAACCTCTCGAAGCCATAACGTTGTAAGCCTGTTATGAGTGGGTTGTTTGAAGTTGAATTTAGAGGCGCTATCATCGCCCCGATACTCTGCCTTATAGGGGGAGGCGTATTTGCCTCGCTAGCAAGCGTGTGGGACTTGATCATAGCGTTAGTCTATTTGGGATTATTTATACAAGCAGTCAGAGGGATAAGATGCCTTACGCAGCTTTGAGAAAAGTTAACCACTTCACCAAATTCAGTTAAATATAGTGATGTACTTTCAGGCCCCGTCCTAATAGGAATACCGGGCCTACACTGGTTTGTTAGCCTTACGCGTTAACGAATAGACTTTTGTAAAATTGCCAGCTATTGTAACCATAGAACGGAACGTGGCAGTCATAGGAGAAAAATTACATGAGTAAAATAGTTGATGAAGTCATCACAGCAAATGCTGACTATGTAGCAGATTTTGGCAGTAAGGGGGATTTGCCTATGCCCCCTGGCCGTCAATTCGCCATACTTACCTGTATGGACGCCCGCCTAGACCCAGCTAAATATGCAGGCCTTGCAGAAGGTGATGCCCATGTCATTCGTAATGCGGGTGGCAGAGCCAGTGATGATGCAATACGTTCATTGATCATTTCCTATAAGCTGCTTGGTACAAAAGAATGGTTTGTTATTCATCATACTGACTGCGGAATGGAAACCTTCAACAATGAAATAATGGGTGATCTTCTATCTGGTAGTTTACAGACGGCAAGTGTCGATGAATCCGGTTGGCATGATAGCCATGCGGGTGGGGGGACAACAGATGGTAAGTTCTTTGAATGGCTGACCATTAGCGATCAAAGTAAAAGCGTGTTGGCGGATGTTCAACGGATTAGAAATAACTCAATGGTACCTAAGGCAATTCCAATTTATGGTTATATTTATGATTGCAAATCGGGTCGACTGGTAGAAGTTCCTGAAGCTACAGAGGCAGGCAAGGCAAGTTGAAAAATCAGCGGTGAATTAGCCTGACGCCATACATAATGCACCTTCAATAGGTGAATAATGACAGTCGGTTAAAGCTAACTGGTTTTTCTAAGTTAGGCTTACTTATTTAAATAAGTCGGAGAACAGATGGGATTTAAATTTTGGATTATCCGTGCCCTTAACGTTTTTATTGGCGTGCTGGTAATACTGTTTATTGTTCAACTACTGAAACAGCACTCTGTCGAAGATGCTATTATTTTCGCATTAACATGGTCAGGCGTAGCGACCTTGGTATTTATAGGTTCAAGGGTTTATCAATCTCGCAAAGGTGCGGAGTGTGCACTGTGCAATGATACCCCTAGCAAAGAAAATAAGTGAATTTTAATCCTAGCGGCGAATAATGTAACCTATGTTGATTGAGATAGTGGCCCCCGTTTTTAAATGCAAAGAGGATGAGAAAATCTTCTTCTCACGCTTACAAGAAATAAACGGATTCGATTGTGTCATCGCTAAGGGGGCGGGTTGGTACCTGAGACTAACAGACAGTGTTAAGCAATCCTCGTTAATCGAGCTCGAGCAAATCTGTAAGATGTGGTGCTCTGAGTATAAAGCCCTTGAACAGTGATACTCATTAGAAAAACACCTGACCACAGGGCTGTGATGTTCTGCGGCTGTCGTGGTTTTTCGGCCCTTCTACCCCTAATATTTGATTTTCGATTAATCTCTAAGCTGTTTTCCCCCGTAGTCTTTGTTTACGTTAAAAGAGCGGAGAGTAAATGTGATATTAAGGGAGCACGAAGAGTCCAGAATTGTTGAGATGGCTTGGGAAGATAGAACCCCTTTTGAAGCGATAGAGCTTCAATTTGGGCTCAGTCAAAAAGCGCTTGTAGATTTGATGCGTCGAGCTATGAAACCCAGTAGCTTCAAACTTTGGCGTAGTCGGCACAGAGGTCGAACGACTAAACATCTAAGCCTGCGCTCACCGGAGATAAGCAGGGGTTATTGCCCCACACAATATAAGCACAAATAAAATTTCGAATTTACAGACTGCGTCGGCCAGTGCTTTCAAGCTGATATCATATTCTGACTCGGTAACTAGGACAGAATTGGTCTAGGCTGGGGATCTTTTTAAGCTGAAAATCCACAGTGGGGGGGAAGCAAGCAAGGGCTTGCTCTACATCACCAGTCTAGTCGTGTATTGGCGATTTGATTTTGAATCCCCAACTAGGATTATTCCAAAGGGAAGCGCTGTTTACCGGAGATTTAACTGGTCTAGTAGATCCCAGTTAACGCAACCGCCGGTTCATGCTGCTAACGATTTAGTCCGTTAACAAGGCGCGAATTTATCCTGCTGGGTCGACATTCATAGCCAGTCAGCCTAGAGCTTAATTGATTAGGCAATTAACACCCTATATCAGTATCTAGCTGTTTTAATGTTTCTCACAGTTTGTTCCAGGTTTAATTAATCTTTTTGCGCCATTTCTATAGCTTGAATTTGTTTTTGAATTTCCTCGGCCTGTTCAGTAATGATAGCGTAAGATTTTATATCACCCTTTCTCTGCGCAAGCATGGCTTGCTCAAGCTTTAAATAATAGCTTTTACGGAGCTTCTTCGTCGGGTCAGATTTGAATATTGAAAACATGTTGCCACTCAATTGGTATTAGTAATAGTTATGTACACAAGAAAATCGTTTAAGGATTAATTAGGTATAGACATAACGCTAAGTTCTATTCTGTTTTTTTTCTTTCACGGCTTCTCCATGTCTTGCGAGAGATTGAAGCATGTCTCCCATTACAAAAGGTTTAGCAATATGCTGCGAAAAGCCCGCTGCTTTATACCTGGCTATGTCTTGTTTCATTACGTTCGCCGTAATAGCAATAATGGGACCTTCAAACTTAGCCGCTCGCAATGCTTCGCAAGCGCTAATTCCGTCCATTACTGGCATTTGTATATCTAACAAAATCAAGTCTGGGATTTGTTTGGCAAATTCATCCAGCGCCTGCTGGCCATCACAACTGAACCTGACATTGGCATGGGTCTCTTCCAACATTGATTGCATTATGGTTTGATTTATTTCGTTATCCTCAGCCACTAATATATCAAGATGGGATAAATCTGGAATATTCCGATTTGAAGAGGATGATTTTTTAATTTTAGAACGGTCACATTTTTTCAATGGCAAATAGATGGTAAAATCACTGCCATGATTAGGCTCACTGTCCAATACAATCTTGCCACCCATTTGTTCGGTCAACTGTTTGGATATGCTCAGACCTAGGCCTGTACCACCGAACTGCCTGGTAATGGTTTCGTCCGCCTGACTGAAAGGCGTAAACAGATGTTTCTGGGTGCTCTGATCAATACCTATGCCGGTATCTTTGACCGATATAGCCAAACACACTTTGCCAAATTTAAGCACTTTGGCATTAACTTCAACGGTTACCTTGCCAACGGCGGTGAATTTAATCGCGTTGGATATAATATTGAGTAAAATTTGGCTGATCCTCGTGGGATCGCCTCTCCAGCCGTCATCAAAGGCTTCTTTATTAATAAATATCAATTCAATCTGTTTAGCTTCAGCCGCAGGCAGTAGGGTATGTTTTATATCTTCTAAGATGTCATTTAGATCAAAATCGATAGATTCTAATGCTAACTGACCGCTTTCTATTTTCGAAAAATCGAGTATGTCGTTAATGATTGTCAGTAATTTTTTTGCTGAGCGAATTGCGCTTTGTACTAATTGGTCACGCTTTTCGGCGGTCTGCTCTCTTTCTAATAACTGCAGTGTGCCCATTACTCCGTTCATTGGAGTGCGAATTTCATGACTCATATTGGCCAAAAATAAGCTTTTACTCTGATTGGATTGCTCGGCTTTTTGGGCCGCTAATTTATCAAGTTGCTGTAATTTTTTCTGTGCGGTGATGTCTATGATCGCACCCACGAACTCTTGCTCACCACTGGTGCCAATTTCTACTACACTGATTTGGCCGTCAAAGGTACTGCCGCCATTTTTAACGACTTTGATGTCTCTGGGTTTGCCTACAATGCTATTAAATTCGTCCTGTATAAAATTAACCAAATTATAGTTATGCTTCTTAGCATCACTTTCGAGCATCAACTTACTTACGTTGTGGCCGAGTATATCCGCTTTACTATAGCCTAAACACGCCACAGCAAAGTCATTTACAAAAGTCATGGTGCCTGCATGATCCGTGGCGATAATATTGACCTGCATTGAGTTTAAAATAGTTTCAATTTTGCGAGACGACATCTCTACGGCTCTTTGAGCGTTGGTGCGTTCAACCAACTCTCGCTCCAAACTCTGTGAGACGAGTTTGTGATTGAGCAATAACTCTGTGTTACGAATATAAACACCTAGCACAAAGGCGGTGAGCCCAGCCATTAGGAATGACATAAATAAGATAAGATTTGGCAGGTCTGAATGATACAGACTAATAAACTGCTCGCGAGGCTGGATTACTACATCAATAATACCGTTGGTTAGCTTTGCTTGAGCTGACATTATCGGCAGCGTTTGGCCGTTTCCCAAGCGCTCAATAGTTGAATAAGAGGCGCGTTCTCCAAAGCTTAGTTCTAGATTAAAATGTTGCTTAAAAAATGTGGATTTAGACAGCAGGTCTCGAACCCAATCTGTGATGTTCCACATCATAATTTGATAACCACTGTTACTGTTTGCGTCAGTAAATGGGACAACAAAGAGTAAGTTATCTGATTGGTTGAGTAGGGGCACAATTTCGCCGCTCGAGTCTAACGCTGGCTGCTGCGCTAAAAAAGTTAATAGCGCGGGTTTCACCTCAGCATAGAAATCAATTTTACTATATTGCTCATCACTGGATTGAAATAATTGACCATCTTTACCACTTAGATATAAGTGAATTAGGCTATCAAAACCCTCAATATGTTGATTCGCATCACTAGTCCAGTCATACGAACTGTTCAAACCAGCCATTTCTAAGCGGGATTTTAAGCGCAATTGAGATGCGATTAGCGCTTCTGACTGTGCTTCCATGAATCCAATAAAGTCATCACTATAAGCTTGAATCGACAGCTCTAGTTTTTGTTTTTCATTGTTGTTTTGGAAGTTAGCGATATAAGCGCCGAAGGCAATTATGGTAACAAATACGCATATTCCTAATACATGTCCTTTTGACATTTCATTTCCTACTAAACTATAACTGTTGTCAGCTATCCACTTATTTGTGTGGGTAAGCTATATTTAAAATCTGTTAGCTAATGATTGAGACCCTTTGACTTGTCTCGCTCTTCCAAGGGAGTACTCATTCTTGCATGCTGCTGAATGAGGCTACTTTTATGGTTTTTGAGATATTTCCGTTGGCTTTATATAATGCGTCGTCGGCTAGAACAATAATATCCTCAAGCAGGTTTGGTTCCTGTTTGTACGCCGAACCAAAATTAGCAGTGACTTTAACCACATCATCGCCCAACAAAACGGCATGATTAATCATTTTCCTGACCATGCGTTGCGCAATCGTAAGGGCTAGGACTTCGTCCGTTGCAGGTAATAAAATGACAAATTTTGCGCCATCCCAACGGGCAATAACATCTTGTTCACGGATCTCGGTTTTCAATACACAAGACATTTGAATCAACACTTTATCACCACCTTCTCGGCCGTGTTCTGTATTGATTTGGGCAATATTCTCTAGCTCAATTAATATCACCGACAAGCTCTGCTTAGCTCGACGAATCTGCAAGAACTGTGAGGTCAATTGCGCCCGTGTTGGCAAACCTGTTAATGGATCAGTTTTATCATTGTCTTTTAATTCTTCTAACACGTAACCAAAGAATAAACGCAGTATTATAAAGGCAAAGATCATCACCGCCAGCATTTGAACGGCATGCTTGACGAACACTAGGGTAGTTTCATTTTGTCGGGAATTTAATGGATTAATGATAAAAACACGCCAATTGAGACCTTTAAGGTTAGTCTCAGTGATGAGGTACTGGGTAGAGTCCATATTGACGACAATATTATTGAGCCTTTCTACACTCAAATCTTGAGCTTTTATGTTTTTGAACCAAGGTACGTCTTGTAGTTGTAAAACACGTTTTCCATCTGCCACCACACTCGTATCAGAAGAAAGCACCACGTCTTTATTTTGATCTACAAAAATAAAATCATAGCCAAACTCATCTTTGAATCGTTCGAATGATTTTATAAAGCTATTGAGGCGACGCCCAATGCCGATAAATCCTAAAAATTCACCTTCGTCGCTGAAAATTTTGACGTCGAAGTAAATATGTATATCAGTACGATTGCCTAGCGCACCAATAATTTTTTGCGGAACTTGTTTGCTGCGAAAATACCATTCTACTTTACCTTCTTCTAAGTCCATGGTGCTTCCATCGGAATTATATTGTTTTCTGTTGACTTCACTGGCGACAAAAAATTGCATGCCATATTCTTGCTGCAAGTTTTTCACTTCCAACAATAGCGCTTGCTCATCAATTTTGGGGCTATCTAGCAAGTTTTTAAGTACAGACGAACGGGAAAGGGTTTCGGATATATGCAAAGGTTTTACTAACTCTTCAACAATCACCTCAAGTGCAGGAGCTAAGGATTGTTGATGTTTTCGACTTTGGGTTTCAACGGATTTGGACACGGTAACGAATGCACTAATCGCAAAAGCTGAAGCTACCAATATTATCAGGGTCGTTATCTCCAATGAGAATCGACGTGCGAAAGATTCCATAATGTCCCAATAAGTAAGTAAAAAATACGCGTTGATACACTACTATTTTGCGTAATTACGCGCTATTCAACTTTGGTCTAGTGCTAAGTGACTCAGGTCGCAACTGTGTTTGGACAATCTTAAATAGCTGTGGTCATAGGAGAATAATATTTGCTCGAACGCGACTAATTTATATCTTTCACAACAAAGCTGAGCAGGCAATGCGGTCTTTTCATTCAGTCACGTCTAGTCGATTTAATCCAACTTTACTCCTAAGATCATGCCTAAGTTTAGACCGATTGATGTTAATACCTTCAAATTATTCCCGATTATCAATACACGGGTTTTTATTGTGACAATGTCGATCACTTTTAATCCAGTTTAGGGAGATAGTGAAATACCAGATTTAGGATAGACTTCAACTAAGCCGCGCTGATTAATATAACACCTAATCACGGCCAGCTTTACTGCAAAGCACAAGAGTGGAAGCTCTTCTTGGACTTATAAGTTCTGCATCGCCAGTCTAATGAGTGTTGAGTATAGAGAGGGAGGAGAAGTGCATTAACGGGCACATTTATTTCAGCGGAAAAACAGATACTTCCAAATTGCAACTAACCTAATTTCAAAATTGACCTATATTTAATACTCAATTAGTACATGTTTGAGCTGTAGATGCTGCCATTTATTCACTCGATACGCGCGAAATCAGACCTTCAACAGTTGGCTGGTATTAACAACCGGTTCGCTATCATAGTCCAAGGATACTAATCCTTCACTTAATCAGTTTATCTTGCATTTATCATGGTTTGATAGAGAGTTTTGATATGGGTTCAGGTCAACTAGAACGGTCAGTTACCTTATCTAAATTGGACATTCAAAATGACATCCTAAGTCAGTTAACTAAAAGGGATTTTATTATTGAGTTTAATTACATAAGTTTCTAAAAATACCTGCATATAGAGGTTAATTTATGTTATTTTTCTCATTCATTTTATATCAAAAGACTTTTAAATAATGAAGCTGTGGCTCAAGGATGATCTAGCATCCAGAAAAATAGTGGTCCAGCGTGCGGTACTCTTTTCCACAATTACCTTATTCATTTTATTTGTGTTTCAACCTTTTGGCACCAGTAATCATTCAATCTCATATAAATTTCTTCGACTATCTGGTTATGGTTTGGTTACGTTTTGTGCTCTATTGTTATCTGGAGCATTAGAAATAGGCTCAATTCGCCTGAAAATCAAAAGCAAATTCCGCTTGATGGCTCTTCCTTGCATTTATATTGGCACTGTATCAGTGTTTAATCATAGCTATTTTGTCGTCGCAATATATGGAAATTGGTATTGGAAAAATCAATTACTATTTGTTTTGTATACATTAGCAATAGGTTTGTTTCCGATCATTTTTATTTACCTTGTTAATCACCATGCAAGAAAAGCCACTTTGTCACCCCAGGTTATTGAAGCCGAAAGTATAGTTAAGAATTGCCAAGATAGGTTAGCTAATATCGAGCCTATATCATCCAAACTATTAACTTTAACGGGCGAGAATAAAGGTGACAAAATACAAATAGCGTTATCGCAGATCTTATATATAAAATCGGCTGATAATTACTGTGAGCTTGCAATTTTCAATGACCAACGGGTTAGTCATCAATTATTACGTAGTTCACTTACAAGTATTTTAAAACAACTACCAGAAAAATCATTGGTGCTGCGCTGTCATCGTTCTTATGCAGTAAACTTGGCATTAGTAGAAACTAGTTCGGGAAATGCTGGCGGTTTAAAATTAGTAATGAAGTCTATTGGTGTCAATGTCCCTGTATCCCGAACTTACGTCGACACGATAAAACAAGCCTTGTTGTTAGTCCCAGAGGCTTGTTAATCTCCCCTAATCCTTGTAATTAATACCTTTGCTTGGGGTTTATCCCTATTTAATCGATATTAGATTGAGTGTTCGTCATGCTTAACTTGAAATTTAAACTTTAGTTAAGAAGGCACATATGGATAACAAGATTAAAACACTGATAATGATAGCCACCTTTATTTTCTGTCACTATGTGATGCGATATTTTTGGGGCGCTGGTTGGAGTGAATTTTTATTAGCACAAGATCAGCAATCTCACCTTCTTTTAACCCCAGCAAAGTATCTATTTATTTATGGTCCCTTAGTGTTGGTTGCAACATTGTTATTTAAACAGGTGGAATTACTCGAAATTTTAGGTTTAAAAATTGAAGGTTTTAAAAATTACTTCTTAGCAGCTGTAGTGTGTTGCTTACCAATGACCTTAGGATACGCTTATTTAAGTAGTGAGTTAAACCTTGAGCTATCGGGAATAATGGTAGGTTCAGTGTATGCTGGAGTGTTCGAAGAGATTCTTTTCAGAGCGGTCTTATTTGGGGTTTTATTTAGGTATTGCCGATTGGGATTTATCCCCGCCGCTTTAGTCAGTTCAGTCATATTTGGTATGGGACATATATATCAAGGACATGACGCACTTTCTGCCTTTGCGTCTTTCGCTGTAACCTCTGTAGCAGGTACTTGGTTTGCATGGTTATTCTGTGAATCAGGCTATCGGATTTGGTTTCCTTTGTGGATGCATATTTTTATGAATGCTTCATATGGGATATTCGGTATGTCAGGTGGTGCGGCCGGTGATTTAGAGGGCAATATATTTAAGGCCAGCTCAATAATTTTAAGTTTGGTTTACATTAATTTGCTTGTTCGCCGAGGCAAGAAGCGCGAAATAACCCTTGCATCATTGTGGAAAAATCAATCCATTGAAAATTCACTAACACCTCAATACAGCTAGGAAGATTAACTATGTTTGACTTATTTTTAGTCATGATGGCGCTTACATCACCAATTTTAATTACTATATTTGTGCGCAATTACTTTAATTATAAATCGGAGGTCAATCAAAAGTTGTTAGCGCTACAAAAAGAAAGCAATAGTCATACAGCAGTAGCAACGACGAAGAGATTAGATATATTGGTTGATAGAGTGATAGTGCTCGAAAAACTAGTTACTAATAGCAATATCGACTTGAGCCGAGAAATAAATAGATTATGATTGTTTTAATAACTATTAGGATAAATATCGAGGGAACTTGGTCATTAATTGTTCCTGAAGCACACACAAAAGCTGGCGATTTTAAAGCTCATAAAGCATCGAAACAGGCGATTATCGGTTAATTTTCGCTAACATATTTTAGAAATAAAAAAGCCCAATTTAGTTTAAATTGGGCTTTTTCATATGCGTTATTGAGTCGTTAAAGTTAAAAACTAATCTTCTACTTTTACCGCCCACATATCATGTTCATCGGCATGAATGATTTGACCCCAGATCAGATCTCCAGGTTTTACATCGAATTCATCGGTTAAATAAACACTACCGTCTATCTCAGGAGCATCGGCGAAGCAGCGTCCAACCGCACCTTCGCTAGTCACTTCATCAATTAGTATTTGATATTCCAAGCCAATTTTTTGTTGCAATTTTGCAGCACTGATTTGAGATTGAACCGCCATAAAACGGGCAAGACGTTGCTCTTTAACATCTTCAGAAACTGGATCAGGCAGATCATTGGCTTTAGCACCATCTACTTCTGAATACTTAAAACAACCCACACGGTCCAATTGCGCTTCTTCGAGAAAATCCAGTAGCTGTTGAAACTCTTCTTCCGTTTCACCCGGAAACCCAACGATAAAGGTTGAACGAATGATCAAAGTCGGACAAATTTCTCGCCACTTTTTAATCCGTTCCATGGTTTTCTCTGCTGCCGCAGGGCGCTTCATTAACTTGAGTATACGTGGGCTAGCGTGTTGGAACGGTATATCTAAATACGGCAGTATTTTACCCTCAGCCATCAGTGGAATAATTTTGTCCACAGATGGATAAGGGTACACATAATGAAGTCGAACCCATATACCCATCTCACCGAGTTTTTTACACAAGCCTAACATATCGGTTTTGACCGGCATGCCATCCCAGAAACCCGTTTGGTATTTAACATCAACCCCATAGGCACTGGTATCTTGTGAGATGACTAGTAACTCTTTTACCCCGGCATTTTTTAAGCGTTTGGCTTCATCGAGTATCTCGCCCACTGGACGGCTAACGAGGTCTCCGCGCATGGAAGGTATAATACAAAACGTACAACGGTGGTTGCAGCCTTCAGATATTTTTAGATAAGCATAATGTTTAGGGGTTAGTTTTACGCCGTGATCAGGCACCAATTGCATGAAAGGATCATGTTGGGGTTTAGGTAAATGTTGGTGAACCTGGGTTACTACTGATTCGTAAGCATGGGGTCCGGTAATCGCCAAAACATTAGGATGCACTTGACGAATTTCATCCTCTTTAACACCTAAGCAACCGGTGACTATAACCTTGCCATTTTCGGCCAAAGCTTCGCCGATGGTATCCAAGGATTCCTGCACCGCAGTATCAATAAACCCACAGGTGTTCACAATTACCAAATCGGCATCATTGTAAGTCGGAACCACATCATATCCTTCGGTTCTGAGCTGAGTAAGAATGCGCTCTGAATCCACCAGGTTTTTGGGGCAACCTAAGGAAACGAAACCAATACGACTGCCACTTGATGATGAGGTTGCGCGCTCATTTTCCAATACCTTTAATGGCGTCTCTAAGGTTGTGGTTTGCTTAGGAGTAAATTGTTCTACTGACATACTGTGCCTTGCTGCTCTGACTTCAATCGAATGAGTTAAGCGTGATGAAAAAAGGTAATAACTGGATGCTTGCAAATAAGCTGTTATTTTGCGTTGACCGTTATCTAATCGCGCGGATTATACAGCAATGTATTTGAGCATGGTAGTTTACTGTTTTGAGTTAGCTAGCTTGTGAGTGACCAAATTAGCAACGTCTTTTACTCAATGGCGTTTAATAAAGCACTATGCTACTCCGTAAAAAATTGTCAGAAAAATATACACCTTTGGGTTTATGGCCATTTTAATATTTCTTAATTATCTGAAAAATATAGGTTTATGACTCACGGTTTGATTTATGCGTGCTTGTTTTTTAGGCTGGTGAAATTTGTTCCTAAGGTTTGATTGAAGTAGTGTGGGTGCCGATGATGATGTATAGCCATTAGTATAAAAAATGATATTTTTTAAAATAACTGAAAGGAAATACTGATGAAATCAACATTTTTCAAAACGACGCTGGTCGGTTTGATGTTTTGTCTAGGTAACTCTGCTAACGCTGCGCTAATTACTACAGATGTTGGGTATAGCGGGATGGGATTGAACCTCACCGCATATCAAAACGGAAGTTATAATTTTACTTTCGGCCCAGAGGTCTTGCCAGGCGGGATTACTTTTACAGCAGCACCAGGTGGCGGTGGAAATAGTGGCTCGGGTTCAGTAATTGGACAAGGTGGCTACGGCTTAGGGGCGAACGGTTCCTTTGGTGGTGATGCAGTCTATATAGGTGTTGATTCAGCAACCGGTTACGCAGACCTTAGTTTTGACAGTGCGGTTTCTACCTTCGGTGCTTATATAAATTATTGTCCAAGTTGCAATGGGGATAATCCCTTTATTGCTGCACTAGATGAATTCGACAATGTAGTTGAAACCTGGGATCTTTCAGTCTCTGCTGCCATTTCTACGCCAGGCGGCTTCAATGATTTTCGCTTTAGAGGGATAGATTTGGGCGCAAGTTCCTTCAGCAAATTCAGATTTGGTGGAAATTACATATTGTTGGCAGCTTCTCCTGACGGAGATCCTATTGGCCAGACCCCGATCCCAGAGCCTTCGACCTTAGCCATATTTGTATTAGGTATTATGGGTTTAGCATCAAGAAGATTTAACAAACAATAAGCGAATCTGTCCCACCTAATAGTTAAAACAAAAAGCACCATTTATCTGGTGCTTTTTTCATATCCAAAACACCTCAGCCAACACTCTCCCTCTACTACATCAATGAACATGGCTCATAGGTATTTATTCTGTCTGTCCTGTGAGAATTGCTTTGTAGACGCTGGTTTTGTTAAATCAGCGTTTATCACAGTCTTGTACATAGATAGGTAAAAGACTAGACTAAAATCAATTCCAGTAGATTACATTGCTCAATGATTAGGAATGATATTTTTCATTTCCCAGTCGAAAATAATAATTGGCTAGGACGGTTTTTTGAAAGCCCTAAAATTAACATCAATTTTTTTTATTGTTTGGATTATTGCCTGTCCAGTGGTATTTGCGCAATCCAGCATTCAGATCGACGAATTTATTCAAAACTCACAAGTCGAAACCTACGATTGCCCTGCAGACCATGTCCAACAAATGGTTGAAGAGTATTTGGCACTGCCAACCATTACTGCGATGCAGGGTTTTCAACTAAAAGTAATGAGTACCCAGCATCAAGTTTGTGTCGGTAAATATCAAGAGGCTAAAAATGAATTATTAGCACTGATAAAAGATCCTAACGTGCAAATGAATCAAGAGTACTTCGCAGATGCGATTTATCAATTAGGTTTTATCGCTGACGTATATGAAAACCCTGAGCGTTGCGGATACTACAGCCGTGCTAAGAATTTAGCCGAAAACAAATATTCTGATATCAGTTTAAGCTCTGAGTTGGGCTTAATTACTATGTGTAATGAGCATAACGATGAGGGGATAAAACTCGGTAAATTGTATGCCATGCTAGAACGTTACAGTGCAAAAGGTAATAGCGCAGCAGCAGTAGCGACAATCCACAATAGTATTGGCTTGTTGTACGGCGAGTTGGGGCAACATGTGCTCGCAGCGGAACAATACCAAAAAACCTATGAATTAGGGTTTAACACCTATTCGGGCTCAAACCGGATTGCAACGTTAATTAGTGTCATTTCATCTTTAATGGCCAGTGGTGAATTTGACCAAGCCAAGCAGGTAATAGATGAGTTAAAAGTTCAAAATCAACTAGTTGATACCCCCTTGTCAAATGTGTGGTTGCACTTCGCAGAGGCAGGTTATCATTACCGCACAGGCAATATAGATGCGCTACGCAACAGCTTAGCCCGTTGGAAAATTTATTTAGACCGCATTAGCAGCCCCTTATACGAAGGATTGTTTAAATGGTATAGCGCGGTGCCGTGTCTAGCGGATGGGGATAAAGCCTGTTTAACTGAGTTCTTAGCCCAAGAGAAAGACTTTAGTCCGGGTTTATACTCGCTTTTGAGGCGCAACAAAGACTTCGTGAAATTTAAAGTTGAGATAGCGTTATTTTTTGGTGATATTGAAGGCGCTCAACAAGACTTCCAGCTGTTTTCGGACATGATGTTTGATAAAATGTGGCAGCAGCAGGCATCCGGCAAAGTGTTGGGCGTAGCTAATCTACATGGTCAAGTTTTGAATTTAGAAGCCAGTCTAGAAGAATCAGAGAATTTCCGTATTCAAGCGATAGTGCTAGTGGTGTCTATTTCATTATTTGTATTGGGTATTATTTTGTTTTTTGGCAGAAAAAAATATCTGAATAGTAAGTCATATGATTCAGCCACAAACTTGCTCAATAACCGAACCGCATTAGCTAAAATCCGTCGGGTGCCCCCGCCATCTGCAGGCAGAACAAACGCATTGGCGTTGTTTGATTTAGGCAACTTTCGCGAAGTGAATCGCCAAATTGGTGCAACCAATAGTGATCTGGCTTTACAACAAATTGCCCATGCCTTTAGTCAGGTTACCCGTGATAGAGATATTCTAGGTCGTTTTGCACCTGAACAATTTATTGTGTGTTTAACCGATATAGAGGAAGACTCAGCTAAATCATTTTTTGAACGTATGCGTTATGCGTTAGAAAATACCATGTTAGGCGATCATCAGGGTGACAAAGTAAGTATACAGTCGAGTATGAGTGTCTATGTCACAGGGCATAAATTTGACGACTTAGACGAAGTACTTGATGATATGCAGCTTTCACTAGGCATAGAAACGGTCCGAGCATGAATAACAATCTATCTGTGTATGAGGCCAAAACCGACACGCAAATTCAGCAATGCTGTGTGGTACTACATCAACTTAGGACTGAATATAGCGTGGCGCAAATCAAGCAATCCGTGCTAGCTCAAATGCAGGAAGGCTACTTACTGCTGTGTGCCAAGTATAATGATGAAGTAGCAGGTGTGGGCGGTTTTAGGCTGTCAAGGAATTTGGCCTGGGGGAAATTTCTCTATATCGATGATCTCATCGTATCTAGTGAAGTCCGCAGCGCTGGTATCGGAGCGAAAATGCTTGAGTGGTTGAGCGATTATGCAGAAGCTAACCAGTGCCAACAAATACACCTCGACTCTGGTGTTCAGCGCTTTGCAGCTCATAAATTTTATTTGAACAAAGGTTTTCATATTTCCAGCCATCATTTTACAAAGAAACTCTGACTTATTATGCGTAAATTGTTATTACCTTTACATCATTATGATGAAGCGGGCCGGATAAAACCGCCTAAATTTTTTTGGATTTGTGGCTTGCTGTTAGCCAAAAGTTATTTTATTTTTGTTGTGTCTATGAGTAATTTAAAAGACTCAGACATGTTGTTGGATTTTTTTTATCCTGATGCGTCAGAAATGTATTTAGGCTTTATTATTGGTGCAGGAGCGGTGATTGCCATGCTCATTACCGCCCATCGAGAAAAGTGGTGGAGCGGTAGGTTAGCGATCTTGGGTTACTTGATTAAGCCCTTATTAATGTTGACATTGATGTTAGATATCGGCCATCAAATACAAATTGCAATTGAAGGAAATTGGCAATTTTCTTGGGTAATCGGCCTATTTATCATGATTGATGCAGTGTTGTTTTATTGGTTGATAAAAAGTCGTCATGTGAGGCTAATGCTGGCAGATTGGAAACCGCACTGATCTCTGCGGTTCCCTGTCGCAATTATCTATTGAATACTGTTGCCCACTGCTTGTTCGAAATAGTTATTAACACTTATCTGACTATCGTTAACCAATCTTTGATAGCAGATACCAGCAAATGCATATGACTTCCCAGCATATTCAACCACGATGTAAGGGGCGTCTTGATCTGATTCATCGTAACGCCAATGCCCCCCAACTAATTGTTTATAAATTTCACCTATGTAGGCACCGTAGATATTACATATTGTGAAAACAGCATTGTCTTCTAGCGCCTGATCTTTATATTTGTCTATCCATGCCAAAATCACACTATCTACCAGCGCGATACTCTCAACTGAGCCATCAAGGTCAATATTAAATTCAGTTTTAGTGGTTTCAATGGCATTTTGAGCACTGTCAGCCATAAGTTGATCAAGTTCTTCTTGGGTCATTCGCATGGCCGGTCCTTTTTAGTGAATTACAACGGTCGCATTGATTGTCGCTATTATTGATCTATTTGTCGAATTTATCCTGTTTAACTAGTTTATTACTCGATACAGACAGGTCTGAAATAGTTAGTTTTGTTTTAATCCCACTAACGGGCTAAAAATTTGTTGATGGCTCTGGATGCGGCAAAAAAACCAAAGCTTGCGGTTACCGCAACTGAAGCACCGAATCCAGAGTTGCAATCCAACTTCATGCTTTCTTGGTTATTAGGTTTATTATGACAAACGCTGCCATCAGTCTGCGGGTAGCGTAATTGCTCGGTTGAATAGACACATTCAACTGCAAACCGGCGTTTCGGGTTAGTACTGAAACTGTGAAAGCGACGCAACTGAGAGCGCAGTTTAGCGGCTAAGGGATCTTGTATGGTTTTACTAAGATCACCTACTGTAATCAAGGTCGGGTCTATCTGGCCTCCTGCGCCCCCAGTGGTGATAATCTTAATTTTGTTACGCTTGCAATGGGCTATCAAGGCGGCTTTAGCCACAACGCTGTCAATGGCATCAATAACATAATCCATTTGCGGCTGAATATATTCACCGACATTTTCTGCAGTGACGAAGTCTTCGATGCAATTGATTACACACTCAGGATTTATTTGCTTAATTCGTTGTGCCATCGCATCAACTTTGGACTCGCCCACGGTGCTATCCAAGGCGTGCAATTGACGATTGATGTTGGTGGTACAAATATCATCCAAATCAATTAACGTGATCTGGCCAACAGCGGTCCGTGCTAAAGCTTCAGCAACCCAAGTGCCAACACCACCAATACCCACAACACAAAAGTGTGCTTGACGTAACTTGTCGGTTTGCATCTGACCATACAATCGCTCAGTACCGCCAAAACGGTTTTTAATATTTGTCATATAATTTGGATTGTGGCTTATAAAATTGCGCGAAGTATATCAATATAGGGTCACAAATCTATATGCAGTAGCACAGATGCTAAATAAATATGACATTGCGGTAGTTGGGGCTGGTATTGTTGGTGCCGCCACTGCCTTGACTCTTAAAAGACGATACCCCAGCAAAAAGATCGTCTTACTTGAAAAAGAGCAGATGTGTGCACAGCATCAAACTGGGCGCAATTCAGGGGTGATTCACGCGGGGGTTTATTATCCCGCTGGTAGCCTGAAGGCCAAGCTGTGTAGGGAAGGCCTCACGCAAACTATCGAATTCTGCCAGCGCAATAACATCCCTTATCAGCAGTGTGGCAAACTGATCGTCGCAACGTCTGACTTAGAACAACACAGACTGCATGATTTGTATTCACGTTGTGTGGAAAATGATTTAAATCCGATTAGGTTGAGCCAACAGCAGTTAAAACAACATGAGCCTGACGTGAAGGGCAAGGAAGCGATTTTAATTAAGCAAACTGGAATTACCGATTATTCTACAATTTGTCGAAGTTTAATTGATAGATTTCAGCAGTTGGGCGGGGGGGTGATGTATGGATTTAATCTGCGCAAAATTATACAACATACCAATAGTGTTGATCTGTTCGCCGCTAAGCAAATACTTAATACTGGCTTCTTGGTCAATTGCACTGGATTGATGACTGACAGGGTCGCGAAAGCTTTTGGGTTAGAGCTGGATTTTAAGATCATTCCCTTTAAAGGCGAATATTTTCGCTTACCGAAAAAATACAATGATACATTTAAGCACTTAATCTACCCCGTTCCCGATCCCAATTTACCCTTTTTGGGAGTACATTTGACTAAAATGATCGATGGTAGCGTGACGGTTGGGCCAAATGCCGTGCTAGCTATGGCGCGAGAAGGATATAGCAAAACCGCATTCAACCTAAAGGATTTTACCGATACCCTTAGCTTTGCAGGTTTCTGGCGATTGTTATCCCAGCACAAGACTAGTGTGATTGATGAGTTAAAAAATTCATGGTCTAAACAGGGCTATTTGAATCAAGTACATAAATATTGTGAGCAAATTCTCATAGACGAATTATTACCTTTTCGAAGTGGAGTAAGGGCGCAAGCAGTGGACAATAATGGTGAAATGATCCACGATTTTAAATTTGCCAGCAGTGAGTTGAGTTTCCATGTTTGCAACGCCCCTTCACCTGCAGCTACCTCAGCATTGCCAATAGCTGAAGAAATTGTGCGCAATATTGCGCAAAAGCTTGAATAAACCAAAATCTAAGGCAAATTAAGCGTTTAAATGCATTCAATGATTGAATAGTAGTAAAAGCTTTTATAGCATTCGCACATCGAGTTAAGACGCGGAAGTCAATGATTGTCAGTCCGTTCAAAAATAAAGGAATTTTAATGAAACCAGTTATATTAGCCGGTGGCTCGGGTAGTCGTTTGTGGCCAAAATCTCGCGCCGCATTGCCCAAACAGTTCTTATCCTTAACCGAAGAGCAAACCATGTTGCAAAGCACCGTGAGTCGATTGGATGGTTTAGATGTTGAACCTGCTATTTTTATATGCAATGAAGCCCATCGCTTTTTAGTGGCTGAACAGCTGCGCCAACAAGGCCGTCAGCATGGCGGCATCTTACTCGAACCTATGGGCAGAAACACGGCTCCGGCTATTGCTTTAGCCGCCTTGCATGCGCAATTAAATGGTGAGGATCCAGTCTTACTAGTGCTGGCTGCGGATCATTTAATTAAGGATCAACGTGCTTTTCATAAAGCGATTGCCCATGCTAATGCCCTAGCATTGTCAGGAAAACTCGTCACCTTTGGGATCGTGCCTGACAGTCCTCATACTGGCTATGGTTATATTCGCCGAGGTGAGCAGCTCAATCAAGCTGAGACGGGCTTTGCGGTTTCGCAATTTGTTGAGAAGCCTGACGCAGATACAGCCAAAAAATATATCGATAACGGCGATTATTTTTGGAACAGCGGTATGTTCATGTTCAAAGCATCCCGCTATTTACAAGAATTAGAAAAATTTGCCCCCAAGATGCTCGAAATCTGTAAACAAGCCATCTCTACCGAAGCCAAAGACTTGGATTTTGTCAGAATCGATTCCGCTATCTTTGCCACTTGCCCAGATGATTCGGTTGATTACGCGGTGATGGAAAAAACCGACGATGCCGCTATGGTGCCCTTAAATGCGGGTTGGAATGATGTCGGTAGCTGGTCTTCATTGTGGGAAACAGCAGATAAAAAAGATAGTCAGGGAAATGTCACTGTCGGTGATGTGATGTTAGCTGATGTGCGTAACAGTTATGTTAATTCTGAGCAGCGCTTAATTGCAGTAGTCGGCTTAGATGATGTGGTAGTGGTTGAGACCAAAGATGCGATTTTGGTAGCCAATAAAAACAAAGTCCAAGATATCAAAACCATAGTTAATAGCCTAAAACAGCAACATCGACCAGAATTCGAATTCCACCGCGAGGTTTTTCGTCCTTGGGGAAGTTATGATTCTATCGATAACGGCCAACGTTTTCAGGTTAAGCGCATAACCGTTAATGCCGGTGAAAAATTGTCGGTGCAAATGCATCATCATCGTGCAGAGCATTGGATCGTTGTCTCGGGAACCGCAAAGGTCACTAATGGCGACAAAACCTTCTTAGTTACTGAAAATGAATCAACCTATATTCCTATCGGCGTGGTTCATGCTTTGGAGAATCCAGGCAAATTACCGCTAGAGTTGATTGAAGTTCAATCTGGTAGTTATTTGGGCGAAGACGATATCGTAAGATTTTCTGACCGCTATGGCCGTAGCCAAGACAAGAAGGGCAAGTAAATGCAGATCAGTTGTTTCAAAGCTTATGATATACGCGGAAAATTAATCGAACAATTAGATGAAAATGTCGCGTATCGCATTGGCCGCGCCTATGCACAATTTTTAAACGCTAAGCGTGTTGTTGTTGGCGGCGATGTACGCCATACCTCTGCACCGTTGAAGCTGGCGTTAAGCGCTGGTTTGATAGACGGTGGTGCCGAAGTCATTGACTTGGGAATGACAGGTACAGAAGAAATATACTTCGCTACCAAACACTTAGGTGTTGATGGTGGTATCGAAGTGACTGCTAGTCATAATCCAATTGATTACAACGGCATGAAACTGGTTAAGGCCGGCTCCCGACCCATCAGTGGTGACACCGGGTTGTTTGCAATTAAAGATATTGCCGAGCAATTCGAACAGTCTGACGTTGATGCACGCTTAGCATTTTACGCTGAAAAAATTGCTTCAGATGAAGCATTTCTTAAAGGGCAGGGCAGTGTCACTGTGGCTAAATTGGCTGATACAGGCCACTACACCATTAAGTCTTGCATGCCAGCATATGTTGAACATATGTTATCTTACGTGGACTTGGCCAAATTTAAGCCACTCAAATTAGTGGTCAATGCTGGTAATGGTGCTGCAGGAGATGCGCTTGATGCAATTGAACAGCAACTGATTGCCCATGGTATCCCGATAGAAATTATTAAAGTGCATCATCAAGCCAATGGCGACTTCCCACATGGTATTCCGAATCCATTGCTACCGGAGAGCCGCGCGGACACGGCTAATGCTGTGATCAATAATAAGGCTCATATGGGAATTGCTTGGGATGGTGATTTTGACCGGTGTTTCTTGTTTGATGAAAAAGGCGATTTTGTTGAAGGTTATTATATTGTCGGCCTGCTGGCCAAAGCCTTTTTAGATAAAGATAGCAACAGTAAGATCATTTACGACCCCAGAGTTTACTGGAATACTGAAGATATCGTGCAAGCTGGCGGTGGTACACCGATAAAAAGTAAAACCGGCCATGCGTTTATCAAAGAGCGGATGCGCGCTGAGGATGCCGTATATGGCGGTGAAATGAGTGCTCACCATTATTTCCGTGATTTCGCATATTGCGATTCTGGCATGATCCCTTGGTTGTTGGTGGCTGAGTTACTCTGTACTTCTGGCCGATCTTTGTCTGAGCTGGTGAAACAGCGTATTGCAGCGTTTCCCTCTTCTGGTGAAATAAATAGTTTGCTGAGTGATGCGGATGCCGCTTTGAAAAGAGTTATCGACGCATATCAACCTCACGCCAGCGTGATCGATAATACCGATGGCGTAGGCTTAGAGTTTGGTAATTGGCGCTTTAATTTGCGTAAATCAAACACCGAACCTGTTATTCGTCTTAATGTGGAGTCTCGTGGAGATATCCCCTTGATGGAGCAGAAAACCAAAGAGCTGCTAGATCTTATCCGCGCTTAACTAAATCAAGTAGCAGTCAGCTTTTGAGTTGATTGCTACTTAGCTCAAGTTCTGCGGCCAGCAGCTTAGAAACCAGTATAAAGCAGCCAAATCATCATCAAATGCCCACCCATACTGATGGCAGTTAAGCGTATTCGTAATGAGCGATACCAAACTTGCTGATCCATTACACTAAATTCGTAAATCAACACCAGTAGATAGCAACACAGTAGTACCCAAAGTACATTCATTGCCGGTAGTAATGCTAGGGCAAACCAGCCGATTAGACTCGGTAGCATGGCAATGTACAACTGTGAGCTAGATTTATCGAAACGGATTGCATCCTGCCACAATACACCGCCAAGAAATGACAAAATGATGACGGAGTATTGGTTGAAGAAGCTCACTCCTTCGAAGAAGGATACTGTGCCCCAAACGGTCAAAAAAGGCAGTAATATAAATGGGATGAGTCCGGCATATCCGAGAATTTGACAGTGGATGGCTTTATTCATATGCAACGTCCAACGAAAAAAATAGCGCCATTTGGCGCTATTTTAGTGAGTGATATTAAAAATTACTTTTTAATAGGGGTATATTTACGTTGTACTTCACCCGTATATAATTGACGAGGACGACCGATTTTTTGACCGGGCTGGCTCAACATTTCATGCCAATGAGAAACCCAACCTACGGTTCTTGCCAAAGCAAAAATACAGGTAAACATATTGGTTGGAATACCAATTGCTTTGAGGATGATACCGGAATAAAAATCAACGTTCGGGAACAACTTCTTCTCAGCGAAGTAGGGGTCGCTCAACGCAATTCTTTCCAGTTCCATCGCTACATTTAGCAAAGGATCATCGATTTTTAGTTCTTCCAACACTTCATGACAACTTTCACGCATAACTGTTGCACGAGGATCAAAGTTTTTATAAACCCTATGACCAAAACCCATTAAACGGAAAGGGTCGTTCTTGTCTTTAGCACGAGCGATAAATTCAGGTATACGGTCTACTGAACCGATCTCTTGTAGCATGTTTAGACATGCTTCATTTGCGCCACCATGGGCTGGTCCCCACAATGAGGCAACACCTGCAGCGATACATGCATAAGGGTTAGCACCTGAAGAACCAGCTAAACGCACGGTGGAAGTTGAAGCGTTTTGCTCGTGATCGGCATGCAGTGTGAAAATTCTATCCATTGCTCTGGACACTGCAGGGCTGAGCACATAATCCTCTGCAGGAACAGAGAACATCATATTTAAGAAGTTTTCTGCATAGCTAAGGTTATTCTTAGGATAAACAAAAGGTTGTCCAACACTGTATTTGTAACACATTGCCACTAGAGTGGGCATTTTAGCCACTAAGCGGTATGCACTGCGCAGACGTTGTTCCGGATCTGAAATATCTAAATCATCATGATAAAAACTTGCTAACGCACCCACTGTTCCGCATAGCATTGCCATCGGATGAGCATCGCGTCTAAAGCCCCTAAAGAAGTTAGTTACTTGATCATGGACCAAAGTGTGGTGGGTGATAGTATTTTTAAAATCTGCATACTCTTCAGACGTCGGCGTTTTGTCGTGTAATAACATGTAGCACACTTCAATATAATCAGCATCACGGGCTAATTCTTCGATAGAGTAACCACGATGTAATAACACACCCTTAGCGCCATCAATGAAGGTAATGGATGATTCGCATGAACCAGTAGCCATAAAACCAGGGTCAAAAGTAAAATAACCATGCGCACCTAAAGAACGAACATCAATTACATCGTTCCCAGCAGTACCCGATAAAATCGGAAGCTCTACTTCTTTATCACCTACTTTTAAAATGGCTTTCTGTTCTGCCATAAGATGTTCTCCTCAGACTAGTTCTGTAGACGTTAAATGAATATATTTTCAACGACCTTGAAAAAAAGTGTCGCTATTTGTACTTATAAAGTCACATTAAGTCAATTTTAATGCGTGAATGGTTAATATATATTCTGATGATGGACCAATAGTATACGATGTAAACATTAACTTTGGTTCATAACACTTTAATAAAGAACAAAAATTGTAATTAATCAAAACGCTGGATATACTTTGATGCATTAAATGCGCTGAAAATGCTTAATTGTTAAAGGTTTAACGTTTTATTAACAATACTTTAACCTTAGAGCCGTTTTGAACAGAAAATGTCATTTAATGGATTAAAGGTAAATCCTTTAGTTTTTAAATATAATATCCCTACGATGATTACAGGCACATAAAGTGAAAAAACAAAGACCAGTAAATCTACAACTCAATACAATTAGCTTTCCTCCATCAGCCATTGTTTCCATTTTACATAGAGTCACCGGCGTTGCTATGTTCTTCGCGATGATTTTTGTGATCTGGGCATGGGCTGTTTCAGTATCATCCAGTGAAGGATTCGCGCTGGTAACCGACGTCATGTCAGGCCCTCTTGGAAAATTTGTTGCTATAGGCACCATTTCCGCCCTTACCTATCACATCCTTGGCGGCATCAGGCATGTCATTATGGATATGGGACATTGGGAAGAGCTTGAATCAGGTGACATCAGTGCAAAAGCGACAATCGGATTGTGGTTGGTATTAACCGTGGTAGTAGGGGTAGCATTATGGTAACAAATCAAGCAAGTTTAAAACGTAATGGTGTGCAGGACTTTGTCACCTTGCGAGCAACAGCGTTGCTCATCACCTTATTCTCTTTTTACATGATGTACTTTTTCATCTCCACGCCTACGGTAACATTCGAAGTATGGCAAGATCTGTTTTCAGGTATGTTTATGAAGGTGTTTACCTTAGCGACTCTGATCGCGGTGATGTTTCATGTACGTATTGGTTTGTGGCAGATATTAACAGATTACGTTAAAGCGCCAGGATTACGGGCAACGTTGCAATATGTACTTAACATTATTGCCTTTGTATATGTTGCGGTAGGTTTATTTGTTTTGTGGGGTGTTAAGTGAGTATTCCAGTTCATGAGTTCGATGCAGTCGTTGTTGGCGCAGGTGGTGCAGGTATGCGCGCCGCACTACAAATTTCTCAATCAGGCAAATCTTGTGCATTGTTGTCTAAAGTTTTTCCCACTCGCTCTCACACTGTTTCTGCACAAGGCGGGATCACTGTTGCTTTAGGGAATGCCCATGAAGATAACTGGGAATGGCATATGTATGACACCGTTAAGGGCTCTGATTACATCGGCGACCAAGACGCTATTGAATATATGTGCAAAACCGGTCCAGAAGCCATTATTGAAATGGAGAACATGGGATTACCATTTTCACGTTTCGAAAACGGAAAAATTTACCAACGTCCTTTCGGTGGTCAATCGCAGAATTTCGGCGGAGAGCAGGGTGCTCGTACTGCAGCAGCAGCTGATAGAACAGGTCATGCGTTATTACATTTGCTTTATCAGCAAAATGTTAAAAACAAAACTAAAGTATTCAGTGAATGGTATGCACTAGATTTGGTCAAGAACCAAGACGGTGATGTAGTTGGTTGTACCGCTATTGATATTGAATCTGGTGAAGTGGTTTACTTTAAATCTAAAGCCGTGGTTTTAGCCACTGGTGGTGCTGGTCGCATCTACGCGTCAACTACCAATGCCCACATTAACACCGGTGACGGTGTAGGCATGGCATTACGTGCAGGTGTTCCTGTACAAGACATGGAAATGTGGCAGTTCCACCCAACTGGTATCGCTGGTGCAGGTACCTTGGTCACTGAAGGTTGCCGTGGCGAAGGTGGTTACTTGTTGAATAAAGACGGTGAGCGCTTCATGGAACGTTATGCGCCTAATGCTAAAGATTTGGCCGGTCGTGACGTAGTCGCACGCTCTATGATGACAGAAATTCGAGAAGGTCGCGGTTGTGAAGGCCCTTGGGGAGTGCACCTTAAACTCAAATTAGATCATCTGGGTAAAGACGTACTTGAATCTCGTCTACCAGGTATTCTTGAATTGTCTCGCACTTTTGCACACGTTGACCCTGTTAAAGAGCCGATCCCAGTTATTCCAACCTGTCACTATATGATGGGGGGGATTCCGACTAACGTAGACGGTCAAGCGCTCAGCATAGACAAAGATGGCAAAGAGAAGCCTATTCCTGGATTATTTGCCTGCGGTGAAATCGCTTGCGTCTCTGTGCATGGGGCAAACCGTCTAGGCGGCAACTCGCTACTTGACCTTGTAGTATTTGGCAGAGCGACTGGCTTACATTTGGGCAAAGCAATCGATCAAATTGAATCCCGTGAAGCCTCTCAAACTGAAGTAGATGAAGCACTAGTGCGCTTTAATCGTTGGGAAGGTTCCACTGCTGGTAAAGGTGAAGACCCAGTCCAAATCAAGAAAGACCTACAAAAATGCATGCAGCTAAACTTCTCAGTATTCAGAGAAGGTGAAGCTATGGCAGAAGGTTTGGCTGAACTGAAAGAAATCCGTGAGCGTTTACAAAATGCCCGTCTAGATGATAAGAGCAGTGATTTCAATACTCAGCGTATTGAATGTCTAGAACTGGATAACTTGATGGAAACGGCATTTAGTACAGCCGTCGCAGCCAACTTTAGAACTGAAAGCCGTGGTGCCCACAGTCGTTTTGACTTCCCTGATCGTGATGATGCGAATTGGTTATGTCACTCAGTTTATTTACCTGAGTCTGAATCCATGCTGAAACGTGAGGTGAATATGTCACCTAAATTACGCGAAGCTTTCCCACCTAAAGCCAGAACTTATTAATTGGAGTAACGAAGATGCAACTTAATTTTTCAGTATATCGTTACAACCCGGATGTTGATAACGCTCCTCGTATGCAAGAATACAAGCTAGAGGTTGAAGAAGGGCAAGACATGATGGTGCTTGATGCACTGATTGCCCTGAAAGAACAAGATCCGACATTGTCATTTCGACGCTCATGCCGTGAAGGTGTGTGTGGCTCAGACGGTGTAAACATGAATGGTAAGAACGGCCTTGCCTGTATCACTCCTCTATCTGCTTTGGGTAAAGGAAAAATTACAGTAAGGCCTTTACCAGGTTTACCTGTTGTGCGTGATTTGGTTGTCGACATGAGTCAATTTTATACTCAGTATGAAAAAATCAAGCCGTTTCTAATCAATGATGACAAGCAACCGCCTTCAAGAGAATTTTTACAGCTTCCTGAAGAAAGAGCTAAACTAGATGGTCTCTACGAGTGTATATTGTGTGCCTGTTGTTCTACATCTTGCCCATCATTTTGGTGGAACCCTGATAAGTTCATCGGTCCCGCAGGGCTATTGCATGCCTATCGTTTCTTAATCGACAGTCGTGATACAGCAACTGACGAGCGTTTGGCAGACTTAGATGATGCATTTAGTGTGTTCCGCTGCCACGGCATAATGAACTGTGTAAGTGTATGTCCTAAAGGTTTAAACCCGACAAAAGCGATTGGCCAGATTAAGTCAATGCTACTGCAACGGGCTGTTTAGTATAGTTTCGATAAACATTTGTGTTTATCCTAAACCATTGTCTAAATAGCCATCCTTTAAAGGATGGCTTTTTTGCTTAAAAAAAGTAACGATTCGGTATAAAGTAGAAAGTTAAAGGATGGCTGTGTGTCACAGTCATTCAGTTGTTAGCCTTACTTGAACAAGGGACAATAATGCAACAAAGCGTGATGAAAGCGTGGTGGGAATCTTCCCACATGGCTGGTGGCAATGCTGCATACGTAGAAGAACTCTACGAAGCCTATTTGGATGATCCAAGTAGTGTATCGCAGCAATGGCGTACCATTTTTGATGCTCTTCCAAAACTGGATGGTGTCGAATTAGACTCAAATCATTCCCAAATCCGTGAACAATTTAAAGCGCTAGCCGCGTTAGGCCCTGTTGGTCGAGCTGGCAGTGCTACACCTGTTCAATCCGGTGGAGATGAAAAACAAGTTAAAGTTCTGCAGTTGATTAATGCCTTTCGTTTTAGAGGGCATCAACACGCAAACCTCGATCCCCTAGAGTTGTGGAAGCAACCTAGAGTAAGAGACTTGGAACTTTCCCATCATTCCTTATCTGACAAAGATTTTGATACCTCTTTTAATGTAGGTTCTTACGCCATTGGCCAAGACACCATGACATTAAGAGATTTATTCACTTCGTTGAATCGCACTTATTGTGGTTCAATTGGATCTGAATATATGCATATCACCGACACGGAACAAAAGCGTTGGTTACAGCAGCGAATCGAATCTGTTCAGGCTAAACCACAAATCGAGCGCGATGAGAAGATTAATCTTCTCAAAGGCTTAATTGCTGTTGATGGCATGGAAAAGTATTTAGGGGCTAAATTCCCAGGTGCTAAGCGTTTCTCACTCGAAGGTGGCGATAGCTTAGTTCCCATGCTCAAATCCTTGATCAATCATGCAGGGACTAACGGTGCAAAAGAAGTCGTTATTGGTATGGCTCACCGTGGTCGTTTGAATGTGCTGGTCAACGTACTTGGTAAAAATCCATCCGTATTGTTTGATGAGTTTTCAGGTAAGCATGATGAAAGTCTAGGCGCGGGTGATGTGAAGTATCATGCCGGTTTCTCCTCTGACTTTGCCACCCCTGGCGGCAATGTGCATTTAGCCCTGGCATTCAACCCTTCACACTTAGAAATCGTTAATCCGGTGGTTATCGGCTCAGTGCGGGCCCGACTCGATCGTCGTAATTGTACTGATGGCTCAACGGTTTTGCCGATTACAATTCATGGTGATTCAGCGATTGCTGGACAAGGTGTCGTTCAAGAAACCTTCAACATGTCGCAAACCCGCGGTTTCCAAGTGGGTGGAACAGTACGGATAGTGATTAATAACCAAGTTGGTTTTACCACTTCTAAAACAGAAGACACCCGTTCTACTCAATATTGTACTGATATTGCAAAAATGGTTCAGGCACCCATTTTTCATGTGAATGCTGATGATCCTGAAGCAGTGTTGTTTGTAACTAAATTGGCGTTAGATTACCGTAATACTTTCAAGCGTGATGTGGTAATTGATTTGGTTTGTTATCGTCGTCATGGCCATAACGAAGCTGATGAGCCTAATGCTACTCAGCCATTGATGTATCAAAAAATTAAGAAGCATCCTGTTCCCCGTCAAATATATGCTGATCAGTTGACTGCTGAAGGTACTATTGAGAGCCATGAAGTTGAAAAACTGATAGGTGATTATCGTGCGGCACTGGATCACGGTGCTTGTGTAGTCGAAGAGTGGCGTCCGATGACCGAGCACTCGGTCGATTGGACCCCTTATCTTGGTCACGATTGGGATGTCGAGTATCCAGGTGAGATTAGCAAAGAAAAGCTGCTTGAATTAGGTAACGCTATTTTGAGTTATCCTGAAAACTTCAAACTGCAATCTCGTGTGGCCAAATTGTATGGCGACAGAGAAGCCATGCTCAAAGGTGACAAACTCCTAGATTGGGGTATGGCTGAGAACCTGGCCTATGCCAGTATTGTTGATTTAGGTACTGGCATTCGAATGACAGGTCAAGATTCCGGTAGAGGAACCTTTTTCCATCGTCATGCGGTTTTGCACAACCAAACTGATGGTGATGCCTATATGCCATTACAGCATATTCATCCAGAACAGGGCCGTATGGAAATGTACGACTCGGTGCTATCTGAAGCCGCAGTTATGGCATTCGAATTTGGTTATGCTACTGCAGAGCCGGGCACCTTGACCATTTGGGAAGCGCAGTTTGGTGATTTTGCTAATGGTGCTCAAGTTGTTATTGATCAGTTCTTAAGCTCAGGTGAAGCAAAATGGGGACGTCTATGCGGATTAACCTTATTGCTACCTCATGGTTATGAAGGGCAGGGCCCAGAGCACAGTTCAGCAAGATTAGAACGTTTCTTGCAAATGTGTGCGGATCACAACTGGCAGGTGTGTGTGCCATCTAACCCAGCACAAGTGTTCAATATGTTGCGCCGTCAAGCGATTCGACCTATGCGTCGTCCGTTAATTGTTATGTCGCCTAAATCCTTATTGCGTCATCCTTTAGCTGTGTCTAGTTTGGACGAGTTAACGGATGGAATTTTCCACAATGTGATTGATGAAATTGATGAGATCAAATCTGAAGACGTCAAGCGTGTGGTGATGTGCTCAGGTAAGGTCTACTATGATTTACTAGAGCAACGTCGCAAAAATGAACAAACAGATGTAGCTATAGTGCGTATCGAGCAGTTGTATCCATTCCCCCATGCGGAAATGGCACAAATTGTTAATGACAGATATAAAAATGTAAAAGACTGGATTTGGTGTCAAGAAGAGCCGCAAAACCAAGGCGCTTGGTATTGTAGCCAACATCATTTTTGGGCTTCAATCCCTGATGGGGCAAAATTGACCTATGCCGGTCGTGCAGCTTCTGCATCACCAGCCGTTGGCTATAACGCAGTTCACAATCAACAGCAAAAAGCGTTGGTTGACGATGCATTAACATTATAATTAGGAACCAGTATGACAATAGAAATAAAAGTACCGGTGCTACCTGAATCCGTAGCAGATGCATCGATAGCCACCTGGCATGTGAAAGTAGGCGATAAGGTCAGCCGTGATCAAAACCTAGTCGATATTGAAACTGACAAGGTTGTGCTTGAAGTTGTCTCTCCAGAAGAAGGTATCGTGACAGAAATACTCGATGCCGAGGGAGATACGGTTTTAGGAGAGCAAGTTATTGCTAAAATAGACAAGGCAGCTAATGCTGGGGCGTCAGCGCCTAAAGCGAGTTCGCCAGAAAAACAATCTACTTCTAGTTCAAAGGGTAAATCAGTGGAAATAAAAGTTCCTGTGCTGCCGGAGTCGGTAGCCGATGCAACAATTGCAACTTGGCATGTACAACCAGGTGAGAGTGTTTCTCGCGATCAGAGTCTTGTGGATATCGAAACCGACAAAGTTGTGCTAGAAGTTGTAGCACCAGCTGACGGTTCATTAAGCGAAATTCTGGCGCAAGAAGGTGATACGGTTACTGCAGAGCAGCTTATTGCGAATTTTGTTGAAGGCGCAGTGTCTTCTTCTACTGCAGCACCGAGCGCAGACGCCGCAGCAAGTGATGGTGATGACAATGATGCACTTAGCCCATCAGTGAGACGCTTGTTAGCTGAAAAAGGTATCGATGCCGCAAATATTAAGGGCACCGGCAAAGGCGGTCGTATCAGCAAAGAAGATGTTGAAAAACATCTTAAAGCTGCCTCTAGCAAGCCTGCAAGTGCTACTGCAACTACAGTAGCTGCGCCAGTGGTACCTTTGGGCGAACGCACTGAAAAACGCGTGCCGATGACACGTCTACGTAAAACCATTGCTACCCGACTCCTTGAAGCAAAAAATTCTACTGCAATGTTGACTACCTTCAATGAAATCAACATGAAACCTATTATGGATTTGCGTAAGCAATACCAAGAAAGTTTTGAGAAGCGTCACGGTATTCGTCTAGGCTTTATGTCGTTTTATGTTAAAGCGGTTACTGAAGCATTGAAACGTTTCCCTGAAGTTAACGCTTCAATTGACGGTGATGACATTGTTTACCATAATTATTTCGATATTTCGATTGCCGTGTCTACCCCACGGGGGTTAGTCACCCCGGTATTGCGTGATTGTGATTCACTAAGCATGGCCGGTGTTGAAGGCGGTATTAAGGCTTTGGCCTTGAAAGGTCGAGATGGAAAGCTGGCAATGGAAGATTTACAAGGCGGTAACTTTACTATCACCAATGGTGGAGTGTTTGGTTCCTTGATGTCGACTCCTATCATCAATCCTCCACAAAGCGCGATATTGGGTATGCATAAAATCCAAGATCGCCCAATGGCGGTGAATGGCAAAGTGGAAATTTTGCCAATGATGTATTTGGCATTATCTTATGATCACAGAATCATCGATGGTAAAGAGTCAGTAGGCTTTCTAGTTACTATTAAAGAAATGTTAGAAGATCCAACTCGTTTACTGTTAGATGTGTAACGAATTGATCTAAAAAATAGGTAGATGGTAGCACGCAGTTATCATCTACCAGTTCGCTCGTATTTAGCCTATAATACGGGCACCTTAATCAAGCTGCGTTTCACGCGGCTTTTATGTTAAATAAAACGGATAGAAACACCATGAATTTGCATGAATATCAAGGTAAGCAATTATTCAAAGAATATGGCTTACCGGTTTCTGAGGGCTATGCTGCAGATACTCCTCACGCAGCAGTTGAAGCTGCCGATCGCATCGGTGGTAGCGAGTGGGTTGTTAAATGTCAGGTCCACGCTGGCGGCCGCGGTAAAGCGGGTGGCGTTAAGCTGGTTAAAACCAAAGACGAAATTAAACAATTCGCTCAAAACTGGTTAGGCAAAAATTTGGTTACCTATCAAACAGACGAAAATGGTCAGCCTGTTAGCCGAATCTTAGTTGAAACCTGTACCGACATCGATCAAGAGCTATATCTTGGTGCGGTCGTTGACCGTGGTTCGCGTCGTATTGTTTTTATGGCATCGACTGAAGGTGGCGTAGAAATCGAGAAAGTGGCTGAAGAGACACCTGAAAAGATTCTTAAAGCTGAAGTGGATCCTCTAGTAGGTGCACAGCCTTATCAAGCACGGGAAATCGCTTTCAAACTTGGTTTGAAAGGGGTTCAAATTAGACAATTCACCACCATTTTTATGGGCTTGGCGAAAATGTTTGAAGAGCTTGATGTTGCCCTTATCGAAGTGAATCCTTTGGTAATTAAAACTGACGGAAATCTTCATTGCCTAGATGCTAAGGTTTCTATTGATAGCAATGCTATGTATCGTCAGCCTAAGCTGCTAGATATGCATGATCCTTCGCAAGAAGACGCTCGCGAAGCACAAGCTGCTAAGTGGGAACTTAACTACGTAGCACTAGATGGCAATATCGGCTGTATGGTTAATGGTGCAGGTTTGGCTATGGGTACTATGGATATCGTCAAATTACACGGTGGCAACCCAGCTAACTTCCTAGATGTTGGGGGCGGTGCAACTAAAGAACGTGTAACAGAAGCATTCAAAATTATCCTTTCTGACAGCAATGTTCAGGCAGTATTCGTTAACATCTTTGGTGGCATAGTACGTTGTGACATGATTGCTGAAGGTATTATAGGCGCAGTCGAAGAGGTAGGTGTTAATGTACCTGTTGTAGTTCGTCTAGAAGGTAACAATGCTGAGCTAGGTATCAAAACCCTAGAAGAGTGTGATTTGAATATTATTGCTGCCACAAGTTTAACTGACGGTGCTCAGAAAGTGGTTGCAGCCGCTGGAGGTGCAGCATGAGTGTATTAATCAATAAAGATACCAAAGTAATCTGCCAAGGTTTTACCGGTGGGCAAGGTACTTTCCATTCTGAGCAAGCGATTGAATACGGTACGCAAATGGTGGGTGGTGTTACGCCTGGTAAAGGCGGGACTACCCATTTAGGTTTACCCGTATTTGATACCGTACGTGAAGCTGTTGCAACCACAGGCGCGACTGCATCTGTTATTTATGTACCTGCTCCATTTTGTAAAGATTCAATCATCGAAGCGGCTGATGCTGGTATCGAATTGATTGTATGTATTACTGAAGGTATTCCGACTATTGATATGCTTTATGTTAAAGAGTATATCGATCAGAAAGGTGTGCGCATGATTGGGCCAAACTGCCCAGGTGTTATCACTCCTGGAGAATGTAAGATTGGTATTATGCCTGGTCACATTCATAAAGCCGGTAAAGTCGGTATCGTATCTCGTTCTGGTACCCTTACTTATGAAGCCGTTAAACAAACCACAGATGAAGGCTTTGGCCAATCTACCTGTGTTGGTATTGGTGGCGATCCAATCCCTGGCTCTAACTTCATCGATATCTTGAAATTATTCCAAGACGATCCAAAAACTGAAGCAATCGTTATGATTGGTGAAATTGGTGGAACAGCTGAAGAAGAAGCGGCTGAATTTATCAAAGACAACGTTACTAAACCTGTTGTATCTTATATTGCGGGCGTAACCGCTCCGGAAGGTAAGCGCATGGGTCACGCTGGTGCGATTATCGCAGGTGGTAAAGGTACTGCTGATGATAAATTTAAAGCGCTTGAAGCTGCCGGTGTGAAAACCGTTCGCTCATTAGCTGATATCGGCAAAGGACTACGTGAAATTACTGGTTGGTAATTTAGTCGTGATCTAAAAATGCGATATAAAAACCCCATCAAATTTAAAACTTGATGGGGTTTTTTAATGCAAATTTTCCAGCTGATAATTATTATCCGCTCTTCTTGGGTTAGCTAGCAGCAGCCTATCTATTGGTCGAAAAGATCTATTTAGTGCAGATTGCTTTGCTTAAAACGGGATGCTAATGCCTTACCATCACAGCTGACTGATATTTGGTAGTTGAGCGTCAATCCGGGTTATAAGCACCTTAACAAATTCTTTATAACCTATCTTAGGGCTGGCGATTATTTTTTACCTTTGATTTACTTAACTGACAAATTGTGTGTTTCTATTAATTTGGAGGGGCGTTGCCATATTAGTAAAAAGTCATTTAATACAATTACTTATGCAGTAGTAAAAGCGTGCTGTTAATGACTTTTAATTTTCATCTTTGTAAATGAAATGTATCTTTAAAGTGCTGAATACGTATGCATAAAGTTGAGTGTGTAGCTGTTATAACGATATTATCCGCTGGATTTTAAAACAGTGTTAATTACTCGTCTAAAAAAATGAAAATGGATTAACACTTTTTCACCAGTAAACCGGGACACACACATATGAAAAACTTTAAGCCCAATTTAATTAAAACTGCACTGATTGCCAGCGGTTTCGCATTCGGTGCAACAGCACCTGTCGCTTTGGCTCAAGATGCTCAAGCCGACGATGTCGAAGTCATTTCAGTACAAGGGATCAGAGGCTCTTTGATTAGAGCTCAAGCGGTGAAAATGGATAACTCATCTATTGTTGAGGCAATTTCTGCTGAAGATATCGGTAAATTACCTGACTCATCTATTGCCGAGTCTTTAGCACGTTTACCTGGTATGGCAGGAGAGCGCGTTGGCGGACGTACTTCAGGTATTTCAGTTCGTGGCTTTAAAGAAGATTTCACCGGTACTTCACTGAATGGCCGTGAGCTTATTGGTATTGGTGATAACCGTGGGGTTGAATACGATTTGTATCCGTCTGAGATTATGACGGGTGCAACCATTTATAAAACCATGGATGCTAGCCTTTTAGTGCAAGGTATTGGTGGTACGGTTGATTTACAAACAGTGCGTCCTTTGCAGGCGAGTGAAACCCTCACTTTAAATGGTAACTACGAACTAAGCGGCCGTGATTCAGATAACCCAGAATTTGATAACACCGGTAAGCGTTTCTCATTATCATTCGTTGAAAAATTTGCTGACGACACTATAGGTTTAGCTGTTGCCTTAGCTACCACAGAATCCCCTAATAATCAGCGTAAATACGGCGTGTGGGGCTACAATGATAACGGTGAAGGGGCAATATTGCCCAGCGGTTTGGACTCACAATCTATCAGTACCGTGCTGGAGCGCGACACGATTTCTGTAGTGTTGCAGTTTCAACCGAATGATAACTTAGACATAGTGGTCGATGCCCTTAACATCGATTATTCCGATTCTGGTGTGTTACGTGGTTTTATCGAACCGTTTTCGTCTGACAATGTAACTGGTACTGGAACCAATTCGACGGGTACACAAATTGAGTCTAACCCAGTTTTAAGGACGGATCCGCTACAAAAAGACGGTGATTTAAAAGTTTACGGTTTAAATGTTGAGTATCAACTAGATGAAAACTGGAAAGTTGAACTGGATGCAGCCCGCAGCAAGTCAACTAAGCATGATTTACGTGGTGAGTCATATGCTGGTTTAGCCCGCTCAGGTACTTTGACCAATGATCAACTAGGCTCGCGTGAATTTGTGATGAGCTCAGATGGGGTTTTCTTCACTGACTCCAGCGGTCTAGACGCTTTTTCTGATCCTAATGCTTTACAGCTTACGGGTCCTCAAGTCTGGGGTGGCGGTATGGCCAACTTGGCTGAGCAATTTGAAACTGATGTTTTACAGGCTAATGGTCAACCGTACAGCTATTTTAACGCCCAAGATGGCTTCTTAAATTATGCTGATTTCAGCGAAGAGTTGACCACAGTACGCTTTGAAGTAGAAGGCTTTATCGATGGTGAAATCTTCAGTACGGTGACCGCTGGTGTCAATTACAGCGACCGCTATAAAGATAAGGTAAACAAAGGCTTTTTCGCCACATCAAGTGCTTACCCCGCATCAACAGGTATTCCGGCTGAGTATGTGTATGGTTTGGCAGATTTGACTTGGGCGGGTTTAGGTCATGTTGTCGCCTATGATGGCTTTGCTCCTTATAATGACGGTACTTATTCTCTTAACGATGCGGGCTTGCTTGAGCCGGACCGCCTAGGTGATACCTATGTTGTTGAAGAAGAAGTCTTAACACTATACGCAAAAGCGGATTTTGCTACAGAAGTAGGTGGCTTCCCTGTATCGGGTAATATAGGTTTCCAATATGTACAAACTGACCAATCTTCTAGTGGTTATATTGGTGTTGTAGGCGCTAATTTCAAAGTCTGTGATGCCAACGATGATGGCCAGGTTGATGCAGGATGTTTGACTGAAATGAGCACCGATTATAGTCACTTCTTGCCAAGTGTGAACGTCAGTGTTGAGGTCAATGACAATCAATTTGTGCGCCTAGCAGCGAATAAATCAATCAGCCGTGCTCGAATTGACCAGATGAAAGCGTCAGGTTTTGTGAAGTTTGAGCAAAATATTGACCTAATCACTATTCCTAATTCTGAAGCGGCAGTTAACACCTATGGTTCGCCGTGGTCTAAATTTGCAGGGAATCCAATGCTGCGTCCGCTGGAAGCCAACAACTTTGATATTTCCTTTGAAAATTATTTTGAAGATGAAGGTTATGTATCTGTTGCGCTGTTTTATAAAGACTTGGTGAATTTGACGCGGGAATCATCTGTAGGCAATGCTCTGATTAACTTCCGTAATGATGTCACTAATGACGGTGCGGATTATTTTATACCGGGTTTCCACGACCGCGTGATTGACCAAGATGGCACCTATGGTCCGGCAGATGTAGCTTATGCTGAGGGCGATATCGCTACGCCACCAGATTTTGGTAATTACTCGTTCTTTGAAGACGGATTAAAAGGTGATGTGCAAGGTCTTGAATTAACCGCTAATATCCCATTTAATATGTTCTCAGATACGTTAGATGGGTTTGGTATCGCTGCATCAGCTACTTTCATTGATGCTAAATTGGATGACGGCTCAAAAATCGCAGGTCAGTCTGACGAAACCTTATCTATTACCGCATACTATGCGATGGAAGGGTTTGAGATACGGGTTGCAGCAACTGACCGTTCTGAGTTCTTGACCTATGAGCGCAGTGGTTCGAACAAGATTGGCGAAGCTACTCGTGACGGGGTTACTCTTGTTGATGCACAAATCAGTTACGATTTTGCAGACAGCGACAATGAATACCTGCAAGGGTTACGAGTTTCATTGCAAGGCACTAATCTAACTGACGAAGATGAAGAAACCGTTGATGACAATGGTATTGTCACCACTCGTCGTCAATTTGGTCCTTCTTATATGTTGAACTTTAACTACTCTTTTTATTAAGCTGTAGTTAAGCAAAAAGGCCCCTCAGCAAAGCGCTGTTGGGGCCTTTTTTATGCTTAAATGCAGGCTCGTTAGATGGAATAAAATAAGACTAAATAACCCCATATTCCCGCCCAGGCAAACCGCTATTACTCATGTAGACAATCTACTCTTGTAATGAGCTGATTGTTAACCTTGCGTAAGCTGCTACTAATAAGTTGTTATTTTACCTTTAACTTTCTTTGTTATTGGCCCACGCTATAGATTGCTCAAGCTTTGTACAAGATTATTACAAAGATGAATTCCTACTCTATTCGATATTCTAAGGACATGTGTACACCATGATTCAATATATATATGCCAGTGATTTTGCCGATGAACTTAAATCAGAGGATTTTGAAGCTATACTCAAATCAGCGGTAACGAAAAATAGGGGGCTTGGGATTACTGGAATGATGGTGGTAATTAATCAACACATATTTCAAGTCATTGAAGGTCCCGAGCATAATGTGCTGTCTTTGATGGAATCTATCAAAGCGGATAGGCGGCATCAAAATATACGGGTAATTGGGGTAAATTCCATTGTCACGCGGGACTATTCTGATTGGTCCATGGGTTTTACTAGCAGTTGGCAAGGGAAGCAGTTAGATGATATTAAATCCGTGCTTCTGCAATTTGCCCAGAACAACACTTTCAGCCAGCAACACGCTGATAGCTTAAGAATGCTAATGCGCTCTTTACGACCGGTACTACTTTAGAAGCTAAGGAATTCATAGTGTTGCTATACCCGATGGGAATGATTGATTAACCCTCAATTTTTTAGCGGGTTTTCTGCGCTGCCAACATATAGTTAACCTTAGTTGAATTCACCAGTTTCATATTACGTTTATAAGGATTAACTGAAACACCTGTTGTTGCAAAAACCTTGAAATTATTATTGTTTAGAATAGTGGCTAACTCTTCCGGTTTCACCAGTTTTTTGTAGTGGTGGGTGCCTTTGGGTAAAAGCCTAGTAATATACTCAGCACCGATTATTGCTACCATAAAGGCTAACCAGTTTCTGTTAATTGAGGCGATAAAATGAATCCCGCCGGTTTTGACCACGCTGTTGCAGGCGGCCATAAATGTATCGACGCATGCAACATGTTCAACTACTTCCATGTTAAAAACCACATCAAATGTCATCCCCGAGGCGGCAATTTGCTCAATAGTTGTCAGTTGATAATCAATATTTAAGCCACTTTCTTGAGCGTGGATCTTAGCGATTTGAATATTCTTCTCCACCACATCCACAGCTGTGACTTGTGCGCCTGACCTAGCCAATGCTTCACTTAAAATACCTCCTCCGCAACCCACATCAAGTACCTTCAATCCTTTAAGGGGCTGCTCAGAGGGATAGATATTAGATAATTGCAAAATAATCCACTGCATGCGAAGTTCATTGAGTATGTGTAATGGCCAAAAAGGCCCTTGTTTATCCCACCAGGTTGATGAGAGCTTCTCGTAGTAAGCCACCTCTACAGGGTCAATGGTGATGGATTTAAGTGAAGCCATACTGGTTTCCAAAAATGCTAAAATATTCATTTATATACTGACATCTTACGGATGAGGTTCATATTGATAGTTTTGCTTTAAATAATACAGCGAATAGCTTTTTAGCGGAAATGCTGGTGAGAGGTATACTTCGCGAATGGGCGGGGAATTGTAACTGTCTTTTAACGTTTTGAAAAAACACTCAGCATATTTTAGCCTAGTTAATGTGATATATTTTGCTAGTAATTCTGCTTTGCTCATCCTAGTGAATAAAGCTGTTTCGGCTATTGTATTCTTAGTGGCGAAGACTAAAATACGCAGCCAAATTCCCGCAAGTACGATGTATTATGATATTTCATTATTTTCTGATTAGTTTAGCTGGGTTAGCGTTGCTCGGTGTGGTGCTCGAAGAGCTAACTCACGTTAATAAAGCTAAAGTAACCTTGTTCTTTGGTACCCTCGCATGGATTAGTTTGTTTGTCTTCGCCCAAACGGGTGCTGATCGCGAGCTTATCAATCATAGCCTACGAGAAAATTTGGCCGATATCTCTTCCTTATGGTTGTTTCTAGTTGCGGCCATGACGTTCGTCGCATATCTAAATAAAAAAGGATTCATCGAAAGTCTATTGCATAAGGTCATGCCTGAGGCCATCAGCGAGCGTAAATTACTATTTTTCACTGCGATATTTAGTTTTCTGTTCTCGTCTCTGGCAGATAATATTACGGCTACCTTGGTCGCTATAACCTTAGTCTTGTCACTCAGTTTGCCGCCCAACAAAACTATGCGATTTGCAGTATTAGTGGTGTTTGCGGTGAACTCTGGTGGTGTGTCTCTGATTACCGGTGATGTCACCACCTTAATGATATTTTTAGCTGATAAAGTGAGTATTTTAAATCTTTTTTGGCTGTCTGTTCCCTCGTTTGTTGCGGTATTAGTGCTTGCGGGACTGCTTAGTATTGGCATGAATGGCAGGGTTAGAATAAAGCAAAATCGGCGCGAAATTCGTACGTTAGATTATTGGATAGCTGGGATCTTTCTCATCACTATTATTTTCACTATATGTGCAAACGTGTTGTTTACCATCCCCCCGGTGTTAAGTTTCTTAGCGGGTTTATCGATAATGTTTTTAGTTGCGCATTGGTTCAATGATAACAATGAGCAGGACCCTATACTCGAATATATTCGTTACATAGAATTTGATACCTTATTATTTTTTCTAGGTATTTTATTGTTAGTCGGCATGTTGGAGCAAATACATGCACTCGATTTTCTAGTCCAATTATATGAGCATCTTCCGCCTGTCTATGCCAATTATCTTATGGGTATAACATCGGCGGTGGTAGACAATGTGCCGTTAACCGCTGCACTACTCAAAACGGACATCCACATGGAATTGACCTCTTGGCTGAGCTTGACCTATGCGGTTGGCGTAGGTGGCTCTTTGCTGGTTATCGGCTCGGCTGCTGGTATTGTCACCATGAGTAAAGTGCAGGGTTTAAGCTTCGTCCGCTACGCAAAATACAGTCTTCTGCTGTTACTGGCTTATACCCTAGGGTATTTCTTGGTGCTAGGGCTAGGTTATGTAATCTGAGTTGAGGTTACATGCCTAAGAGATAGGCCATTTTGTAGCTAGTGCTATCTATTGTTGCTGCATAGCGCCATACTGATAATGCTACGCATTGATTTGGCCGTTTGAATCAAGGTCGATGCATAGTTCTATGGCCCTTAGTTAGCTCCAACTGACTTGAGGATTAACTAATTGCATCAAGAGGAAAGTATTATGAGTAAAGGCCAAGACAGTAAAAAAAATGACAAAAAGAAACCACTATTAACTGCAAAAGAAAAGAAAGCAGCTAAAGCCTCGAAAAAGGCCACAAAAAACGTCTTAGGTAATAGTGTTTAACTGATTCAACTAACAATGGCCATCAGGTTTTCTTGATGGCCTTCATTTTTTTGCTTCGTGCAAAGCAAGTTAATTGGGCGGATTTGGCGTAAATAATTGTCGTGTCTGATAAGCTAAAAACCCTCGGCCCGCTTAAGCGCTAAATATTAGTCCATACCTGCTCATCTGCTTCCCCTTGAATGATGAAAGCATCTTTATCTGCACTGATCCGCTTACCTATTTCGTTGAGGCGCTTGCGGTTACTTTCACTCAATTCGCGTTTATCTAATTCGTTAAATATTCTAAGTGTTTTAGCATCCTTATGTTCTGGTAGGGATGATTCAACTAAACCTTGCAGTAAGTTTAAGCCAAAGGCCGCCTCTCTTGGGAAAAGAATATATGCTTGATAAAAATAGCTAACGGATTCTTCGAAACGCTTTTGACTGTGCATTTCCAGCCCTTGCTTATTAAATTTAAGGGCTCGAGGACGGCGTTCGCCCATTTCTTGTTCTCGCTGGCCCACCGCAATAGTGGATATGGTTTTGTCAGTCAAGTCTTCCATGTCCTGCACTTTACGTTCGGTGTCATACAAAATTTGTGCGGCCCGGACATCATCCCCGATACTAAACCAAGCTTTTACAGCATCAGTCATTGTTGGCACATCCGCCAAACTGAAGTCTTTCAAATCCATTTCCGCAAGAAGAGCATGGGCTTTATCTTGCTCTCCTTCGGTAATGGCCACCAATATATTTATGATGTCTCTTTTAAGGACCAAGTTCTCTTCCAAATAACCTCTGCCAGCACTGCCGATAAGAAAGCGCGCAACTTGAATTGGCTTATCTCGTTCATTGTTTGGAGCAGACTCAGCGATAGCTAAATAGCAACGAGCAAGTTCCAGTGATAGCTCCGCATATTTATCTCTAACATGTTTACTGCTCGCACGCTTTCGCTCTAACATGTCAATCGCCTTGTCCATTTTATTTTGGATGTAATATACGTTGGCTTTTAATTTTGCGGCGGACATGGATAAACTACTTTCTTGAATCAAATCTATATACTCTTCCGCTTCTTCATATTCTTTGCGACCCACGCAAATTCTAGCGAGCCATTCACAGGCTTTGTCATTGGTTAAATGGGTGCCAAGCATTTCCTTTAAAAGCTCTTCACTTATTTCTATTTTACCGGCTAAATATTGCGCATGAATTACCCCCCATTTTGCCCAAATAACGTTGGCGGAGCTCTTTAATACGCCTTCGTATAAGGATGACGCGTCATCAAATCGTTGCATCTTCAATAATAAACGGGCTCTTAATTTTAATAAGGATGTCCGGGATTTTGGTAGTAAGTTGAGGGCAGTAATACGGTCCAGTTCGTGCAAAGCTTTTGACCACTTTTGCTGGTCCATTAGGCGTAAAATCGGCAAGCAGTGTTTTCGAATTTTCAGAGTGTTACGGATGGTCTTATCTAGAATACCTATGGTGTAGGGCTTGACGACTAAATCATCAGGATGAATATCTACTATTTGGCCAATAATAAGGGGAAGGCGGTCAGAGGTTACAAAAATCAAACTGGTAGTGTAGCTAAGCAATTTATCCCGGTTTAAATCTTGAATTATTTCCACACCATTTTTGTTATTGCCGAGATGAAAATCCATCAGGATTAAATCAAATTGGCGATTTTTCATCACTCGCTTCAATTCACGACCATGGGAATAGCAGGCAATATCCATGAACCCCATATCAATCAGGTGATTGCGCAAAAGGATCCTTGCCATACCGTTATCTTCAACAATCGCAATGTTGAGTTTGCGCATATTCAATTAGCATTCAACTATTAATCAAGCTTAGGCTAAATATAGCAAGGCTGACAACGGAATAATACTTTAAGGGATGCAAAAACCAATTTTCAAAAATTGAAAAATTTTAATAAAAACAATCCGTTTGCATTTTCCATTGGCGAAATTTTAACGCCATCACTACACATAGGCTCAATAGGTAATAGGCTGGTTAATAATTCCCATGCTTGTTACCTTTATGACTAGTTGATTGTCCCTCAACTGTGCTAAGTAAACAGATGTATACATAAGTTGGCAATAGGACGTCGGTTTTTTTTGGTTTACGTTAACGTTAAGGTAAAAACTTTGGTAGTCTATTTTACAACTCTTTAACACACCCCATGCTGGCGTCATTGCTGGCATTAAATTGCAAAGGTTTAAGATATGAAACAGGTGCCTCTACTCATCAACGGTGAGTTCTCTCAATCCCAAACTCAAACTTTTATTGATGTTACTAACCCAATCAATAATGAAGTCATAGTTCAAGCTCCTTGCGCCACTGATACTGAAATTGATATGGCAGTCGCCAGTGCAAAGGCCGCATTTATGTCTTGGCGTGAAGTTCCTGTGCCTGAGCGTGCCCGTGTGATGATGAATTATCAGGCGTTGTTGAAAAAGCATCATGATGAAATTGCAGAAATACTAAGCAGTGAGACAGGTAAAACCTTTGCAGATGCCAAAGGTGATGTCTGGCGTGGCATCGAAGTTGTCGAACAAGCTGCTAATGTTTGCTCGATGATGATGGGTGAAACCGCTGAAAACGTAGCTCGAGGCATTGATACTTACAGCTACATTCAACCCCTTGGGGTTTGTCTTGGGATCACCCCATTTAACTTCCCTGCGATGATACCCTTATGGATGTTCCCCATGGCAATCGCCTGCGGCAACACTTTTGTGTTAAAGCCTTCAGAGCAAGATCCTCTGACACCGACACGATTGGCTGAGTTGTTTATGGAAGCCGGCGCGCCAAAAGGCGTATTGAATGTTGTGCATGGCGGTAAAGATCAGGTTAACCAACTTTTAACCCATGAAGATATTAAAGCGGTTTCATTTGTTGGCTCAGTACCTGTGGGCCAGCACATTTATAAAACAGCCACTGATCATATGAAACGGGCGCAATGTTTTGCGGGCGCTAAAAATCACTCAGTGATTATGCCTGACTCGAATAAAGCGCAAGTACTAAATAATTTGGTTGGCGCATCTGTAGGTGCTGCCGGGCAGCGTTGTATGGCTATTTCTGTAGCAGTATTTGTCGGTGAAAGCAAAGAGTGGATTGGTGAGCTTGCCGAATTACTTAAACAAGTGAAGCCGGGATTGTGGGACGACAAAGAAGCCGGTTTTGGACCGCTGATTAGCCCTCAGGCTAAAGCTAAAGTACTGGACTTGATCCAACAAGGTAAAGATCAAGGAGCAACCTGTTTAGTCGATGGATCAGATTTTACCCTCGAAGGCTACGAATCCGGCAATTGGGTTGGCCCAACGGTATTTACCGATGTAACTGAAAAAATGGCGATTTATCAGCAAGAGATTTTTGGCCCAGTACTATGTTGTATGGCGGTTGATACCTTGGAAGAAGCGATTGCCTTGGTTAACCGCAACCCATATGGCAACGGTACCTCTATATTTACCGCAAGTGGCGCAGCTGCGCGTAAGTATCAACATGAAATTGAAGTTGGCCAGGTCGGTATTAATGTACCTATTCCTGTTCCGCTACCGTTTTTCTCTTTTACCGGTTGGAAAAACTCTTTTTATGGGGATTTGCATGCCTATGGTAAACAAGCCGTTCGTTTCTACACAGAAACTAAAACCATCACAGCACGTTGGTTCGAAGACGATATTCCGTCTGGACCTAATATGACCATCAATTTGCGCTAATCAGTCAGGGTGGGGAAGATATGAATTTTGATTTAACTGAAGACCAGTTAGCCTTTGCACAAACTGCTAAACAGTTTGCTGACCAAGAGCTAGCGCCACATGCTGCTAAATGGGACAAAGAACATTATTTTCCCAAAGATGTCATCAAGCAGGCGGGTGAATTAGGTTTCTGTGCCTTGTATACGCCAGAAGAAGCTGGTGGATTAGGACTTAGTCGCCTTGATTCGGCCATCATCTTTGAGCAACTTGCTTCCGGCTGTACAGCTACCACTGCAATGATGACCATTCACAATATGGCCACATGGATGATCGCATCTTGGGGAACGGAAGCGGTAAAACAGCAATGGTGCCCAAGCTTGGTCACCGGCGAGAAGTTGGCGTCTTATTGTCTTACTGAACCAGGTTCAGGCTCGGACGCTGCATCGTTACGCACTAGTGCAAAATTGCAAGATGACCATTATGTGGTTAATGGGTCAAAAATGTTTATCTCTGGGGCTGGAGAAACCGAAGTTCTGGTGGTGATGGTCAGAACCGGTGGGCCGGGTGCGGATGGTATTTCCGCGCTTGTCATTCCGGCTGATGCTGAAGGTATTATTTATGGCAAAGCAGAAGAAAAAATGGGTTGGAATGCTCAGCCGACTCGTATGGTAACCTTTGAAGATGTAAAGGTTCCGCGCCAGAACCTGCTTGGAAATGAAGGGGAGGGATTCAAATTTGCCATGCAAGGGTTAGATGGTGGTCGAGTGAATATTGCCATCTGTTCAGTCGGCACCGCGCAACGGGCGTTAGAAACGGCTACCCGCTATATGCAAGACCGAACCCAGTTCGGCAAACCATTAGCAGCTTTTCAGGCTTTGCAGTTTAAACTTGCTGATATGGCTACCGAGCTTGTGGCGGCCAGACAAATGGTTCGTCTCGCTGCATTTAAAATCGACCAAAATGACCCTGACAAAACTACTTACTGTGCAATGGCTAAGCGTTTTGCAACCGATGTAGGCTTTTCGGTATGTAATGATGCACTGCAGTTGCATGGTGGCTATGGTTATATCCAAGAATATCCACTGGAACGTCATGTCAGAGATGTTAGGGTTCACCAGATATTGGAAGGGACCAATGAAATTATGCGGGTCATTATTGGTCGTCGTTTATTGGCAGATAACGACACACCCATCGTTTAGCTAAATTGAGGGAACACATGACTCAAGCTGTTTTATTTGACCAACAATCCTGTCGCAACGGGCAATCCGTCGGTATAGCAACCTTAAATAAGCCTAGGGCTCTTAATGCCCTAGATCTTGAAATGGTCAATTTACTATCGATCCAATTGCTTGCCTGGCAGCAAAACCCTGATGTGGCGATGGTGGTGATAGATAGCCGGGGCGACAAGGCTTTTTGCGCGGGTGGCGATGTGGTATCGATGTATCGTGGTATGCGCGACACTGCGGGCGCTAGGGCTAAGGGGCATCAACAAAGCCCCGAGTCCATCCCCCCATCATTGCAAACATTTTTTAGCCAAGAGTATCGACTAGATTATCTTATTCATACCTTCGGTAAGCCTATACTCGTATGGGGAAATGGCATCATCATGGGCGGTGGACTAGGCTTAATGGCAGGTGCGAGTCATCGTGTTGTCACCGAGTCCTCACGGATCGCTATGCCTGAGGTCAGTATAGGACTTTTCCCAGATGTAGGTGGGAGCTGGTTTTTAAATAAAATGCCAAGTGGATTTGGCAGGTTTTTAGGCACTACAGGTGCCAGTATTGATGCCGACGACGCATTGTTTGTGGGTTTGGCGGATCATCGAATTTCCCATCAGGATAAATCGTCGCTGCTGAATTCATTAAAACAAATTAATTGGTCTACCGACACTAGTCTAAATAGCCAAGCTGTTACTAAAGTGTGTGAGCAGTATCATGCTCAGTCGCAAAACAGTATGAGTAATTTACAACGTCATCAAGCCATAGTGGCGGATTTAAATCGACAGCCCGATGTTGTGTCTTACGTGCGCGGAATTGCACAACTGGATGTGAGTCAGGATAAATGGTTAAGTAAAGCACAACAGTCAGTAGAGTATGGATCTGCAATTACATTGCACTTGGTTCATGAGCAGTTAGTCAGAGGCAAGGACTTATCCCTTGAAGACTGTTTTAAGATGGAACTGACGATGGCGTGTCGTTGTGCAAGTTTCGGTGAATTTCAAGAAGGCGTGCGAGCCTTGTTAATTGACAAAGATCGCAAACCTAAGTGGACGTTTAATGATGTCGTAGAAGTAGATGCATCAATTATCAATGACTTTTTTGTCAGCCCTTGGCCTGCTAATCAGCATCCCCTTGAACAGCTTGGCGAATTTGCCCGAAATTAGAATAACATAGAGGTATAAAATGGCTAAAATTGGCTTTATTGGTTTAGGTAACATGGGCGGTCCTATGGCTGCAAATTTATTAGCTGGCGGACACCAAGTGACGGTCTTTGATTTATCTGCCTCGGCAATGCAAACACTGGCTAAAAAAGGTGCAGCCTTGGCGACATCAGCGGCTGAGGTTGCCCGTGATGCAGATTTCGTGATTTCAATGTTACCTGCTGGTAAGCATGTTGAAGCTTTGTATTTAGATCCTGAAGATGGACTTATCGGCACGCTATCCAGTACTACTCTTGTTATCGATTCCAGTACGATAGATGCGGCAACTGCGCAAAAAGTCGCTAAAGCTTTAGCAGACAAAAACATCGGCTTCATAGATGCACCGGTATCAGGGGGAGTAGGAGGGGCAATAGCGGGCACCTTAACCTTCATAGTCGGCGGTAGCGATGCACAGTTTAGAGCCAGTAAACCGGTGTTAGAAAATATGGGTAAAAACATATTTCACGCAGGTGATGTAGGTGCCGGTCAGATCGCTAAAATATGTAATAACATGCTACTGTCAGTGTTAATGGCAGGAACTGCCGAGGCTCTGCAAATGGCTATCGATAACGGTTTGGATCCCAGCGTTATGTCAGACATTATGCTCCAAAGTTCCGGCCGGAATTGGACCTTAGAACTATATAACCCATGTCCGGGTGTAATGGCGAATGTGCCATCCTCTAATCAGTATCAAGGTGGCTTTATGGTGGACTTGATGCGCAAAGATTTAGGCTTGGCAATGGATACTGCAGTGAAGAGTCATTCTGCCACGCCGATGGGCGCTTTGGCACAGAGTTTATTTTCCATGCATAGTTTGCAGGGGAATGGTAAAAAGGACTTTTCCAGTATTTTTGAAATGTTCAGCAAACAACAGTAAATTATGCTGAAAATTACATTTATGAATAAGTAAGGTATGTTGTGGAATTAAAAAATAAAGTTATTGCAATTACAGGCGCGGCACAGGGGTTAGGTTTAGCCATGGCTCAGTCATTCGCCGAAGCAGGCGCAAATGTGGCCTTGATAGATATGCAAGAAGACGTTGTGAAGGCCGCTGCCGACAGCATATCAGCATTAGGCGTTAAGGCCATGGGTTATGCACTCGATGTGACCGATGAGGCAGCAGTAGAATTGGCGTTTGCCCAAATAGCTCAAGATTTCGGCCAGTTGAATGGTTTGATTAATAGTGCCGGGATCATGCGTGATGGGATGTTGCTAAAGGTCAAAGAGGGCAAGGTAGTTAGCAAAATGTCCAAGCAACAATTCCAGTCAGTAATGGATGTTAATGTTACTGGTACGTTTTTATGCAGCAGAGAAGCGGCTACGCAGATGATCCAGACAAATAGCCATGGGGTGATTATCAATCTATCCTCGGTTTCTCGAGGTGGTAATATGGGACAAACCAACTATTCGGCATCTAAATCTGCGGTGGCAACCATGACAGTCAGTTGGGCGAAAGAATTGGCCCGTTTCAATATCCGTACTGGCTGTATCGCCCCCGGCTTGGTAAATACCGCTATGGCAGCCCAAATGCGTCCTGAAATGCGTGATAAGTTTTTGGCCAGCGTACCTGCTGGTCGTTTAGCCGACGTGGCCGAATTGGGACATGCTGCTAAATTTATATTTGAAAACGACTATTTTACCGGTCGTACCCTTGAACTTGATGGTGGAACAAGGGTTTAATAGCCCCCATTATTAAGCATTGCCGACAAGCACTCAAACTTGTCGGCAACAATATCAAAGGTAGTTCCTGCTTCATGTGGATATGTCCAGCCTGTAAACAACCCCTTTTAAATGACAATAGCAGTTGGCGTTGTGAGGCTAACCATGTTTTCGACAAAGCCAAACAAGGTTATGTCAATTTGCAACTTGCCCAGGAGCGTAATAGTAAGTCCCCTGGTGATAGCAAGGAGATGATCCTAGCTAGGAGAGCATTTTTTCAACAGGGTTATTACGCGCCATTAGCGGCCGAAATCGCTAAAATTGTGTGCATGTCAACGGATGATACTGCAGAGGATATTCATGTTTTTGATGCAGGGTGCGGCGAAGGCTATTATTTAAATACGGTGGAGCAAGTTTCAACCCACGCTAATATGCATATAGCGGCTTATGGTTGTGATATCTCGAAGGTTGCCATACAACAGGCGGCTAAACGCTATCCTAGTTGTGAGTTTAGTGTCGCCAGTACCTTTAAAATCCCGCTACCTGATAACAGCATGGATTGGGTGATACAGGTATTTGCACCGTCTAGTGAGCAAGAAATTGCCAGAATCCTAAAGCCCAACGGTCGTTGGATCAGAGTAAATCCAGGGCCACTGCACTTGGCTCAATTAAAGCATCTCATTTATCAGACATCTCAATCTCATGGTCTTATCAGTGCAGAGTCTGATTTTTTTACCACCATGACTCGTTATCAATTAGATTTTAAACTAGATTTTCAACAGCCTGAAGACCGTTTGTCATTACTCAAAATGACGCCGTTTTATTGGCGCGCCAGCGAAGGGTCCAAAGCTAAATTTGAACAGTCTACGCAGCCATGCAATGCCTCCTTTGATATTCATCTGATGAGAAAAAATCCATGAAGAGGGCCTTGTTTTTAGACCGAGATGGTGTAGTCAATATTGACCATGGCTATGTTTCTCGTCCAGTAGACATTGATTTCATTGAAGACGTGTTTAGTTTGTGTTTGCACTTCCAGCAACAAGGCTATTTGATCATTATAGTGACCAATCAGTCGGGCATTGGCAGGGGCTTTTATACGGAAGCTGAATTTGCTTTTTTAGCCAATTGGATCAGCGCAGAGTTCGTCAAACGGGGAGTGGAGTTAGCCGATACCTTTTACTGTCCTCACCACCCAGTCGATGCTAAATCTCAGTACTTAGGCCAATGCGGATGTCGTAAACCTCAACCTGGCATGTTATTACAGGCCGCCAATAAATATCACCTCGATTTAACTAGCTGTATTATGGTCGGCGACAAACTCTCCGACATGCAAGCAGCGCAGGCCGCAGGGGTAGCAAAGCGTTTCTTATATGGGCCTGTAAGGGAACAAAAAAGCGATGTGACTTTCACTCAAGTCACATCTTTGCTGGATATTATCAAATACGGGTAAACTATTGAGTAAAACGGGTCAAGTGCTTGATAGCTTGACCTAGTAATCCAGTATTAAGAGCTTCGGTACTTTCTTCACCGGTTTGGCGATCGAAAATCTTATAGTTACCGTTGCTCAATACCTCAATTCGGTTGCCGTTGTGCATCACTATAACTTTACTTCCCTTAGTGCCGACTAACCAATTACGGCGAGGGCTTTGCATTGCTTGCCCAACTGAATAGTCATCGCTTGGGGCGTTGCAGCCTATTTGTGACAACAGTGTTGATGCAAAGTCCAAATGACTCGACAAACTATTGCCCAATGTCAGGTTGGAATACATAGCCACCGGGTGAATATCGTCTCGATCCATCGTAAGTGCCGAAATAATAACTTGATTGGTGTTTAACAGACCGTCTTGGAGTAACTGATTAATTTGTGCCGTTGGCATAAATCCAATAGCTAATTTGGCATTGTCTTGATTAAGTTTTTGTTTGAAGACCGTCAAACTTACACTGAATCTTTGGATACCTTGATGACTAATAGGATTGTCGGAATATAACCAAACCGGTAAACCTAATTTCTCTGGTAACTCAAGTACTAGGGGTGTTTTCTGTGCGAGTTGGGGGAGATAAATTTCAGGCAATCCAAACAGGCTGGTTAATCGAGCAGACGGGTCATTGGAACTAAGATCATAATGGTCTTCAAAGCGCACCAATGTACTACCTTTGGTATTTATCTGGCCCTTGTCAGTTTGCAGCAACAACACGAGTTGCTGGTTGTTGTCTATACTGCAGTAGACAGGATTAGTGGGGTAATTGATGCCCTTGATGCCACTTTCAAATTGCAACGCTTTACGTTGTTTATAGCTATCTAAATCCAATAAACCGTATTTTGACATCAAGGTCTTAGCGGTGGCGGGATAAGATAGCGGGAACAGGTTGTCCTGTTGCAGAATAGGATGGTAAAGGTTCGCATCAGCCCAAACATGCAATGCATGGCTGCTGACGAAACAGGTCACAAAAACTGAACTGATCGGAATGCCAAGACGAAATCTCTGAAAGCGTTCAATCCGTTTCCACAGTGCATTAGCTAAGACTAACTGAAAGCCCAACCAAACCACGAAAAGTAGCAGTAAAAAGCCCCACTGTTGCCATCCAAAGGCATTGATTACGGTTTGGGTTTCGCTCTTGATTAAATCAGCACTACCAAAACTCAGATGTAAGCCATACTTGGTGTAAAGCAATGCATCAAACGCCAGTAGGGCCAAACCAATTGCAGCTATGGTTGATCCTGCTCCTCTGATTACCCGAGACCGGGGCAGGGCATAAATTAATGGCAATACAAAAATGACAAAACCAAAGAAGGTTAGAAAGCCTATATGGCTCAGCCAATTGACCAACAGAAAGACGATACCCAATAAGGTTTCTGGAAGAGGTGAGGCAAACACGTAAACAGCGGCAATAACTAATGCGATGAGAATGTTACTCAAGGCAAACCAATGTCCCCAAGTGACTAACTTGGTAACCATTATGCGGCGAGGCGTTTCACTGAGTATCATTTATTTTTATTTTCCATTGATACTTTTCATTAATACTTGTGTAAACTGTTCGGCCATTTTTTGGCGTTGTTGGCTATTTACCTGGTGCTGGAAAATGTTGGTAATAACATTACCAAGAGCCATTAAGGACAGGTCTCTACCTGCTTTATTTTTCTCTAGAGCGAATACAATGTCGTTCATCAGAGTTTCAAATTCAACGTCTGAAAATTTGGATTGTTGAGGCATGTCAGAACCTTAAAACTAATTTAGGTAAATAGTAACAGCATTCGAACCGATAGTAACTAGTGGAAGCATTTTCGCTCTTGGTGTTGTTGGATTAATCAGCAATGTGTATAAATTTCATATTAAATAGAAGGTTAGGTTTTTAATGAGCGCAGTTATTCATCATTTTGTCGTGCACCAACTTAGCGTTAACGAACAACAAGAACTTACACTATTGCCCAAAGCAAGTTGTTTCGATATCAGCCCCGAAATTGAAATGCTGGCGCAACAAATTAATCACGCGTTCAATCAAAAGCCTGGTAAGGGTGTGGGGACCTTTGTAGCCGAACCTGCTAGCGATGATGATGGGATAAAAGAAGCGGGTTTCGAGTTCAAAACGGCGTTACAAGATATGCTTGATGCCCCCGATACTTTTGTGGATTTTAGTATTGCCAGTTGTGATAAATTGAAGAAAAGCATGATTGAAATGGCCAGTATTGAAACCGGATTTGTGATCTTCAGTCATTATGAATTTTTGGCCACAGAATATTTGATGGTGGCTTTGTTAAATACCAAGCAACACGTAGAGATAACCGACAGTTTAGAACTCACCTACAGCGACCATCTGGATTTGGCTAAGATGCAACTTGCAGTGCGGATTGATTTAACCCAGCTAAGAGTCAGTCCTGAGCAAAATCGTTATATTAGTTTTATAAAAGGGCGCATGGGGCGCAAAGTATCTGATTTCTTCATGCACTTTATGGGCTGTGAAGAGTTAGTCGATGTGAAACAACAAAACAAGCAATTGTTAAAATCAGTCGATGAATTCATTGCATCCGAGCAACTCGATAAACAAGAGCAACATCGAACTCGTCAGATCGTGTCTGAATATTATAAGGCCAAGCTTGAAGAGGGGGAGGATATTAACATTGCAGAACTGGCCGACAGTTTACCCAAAGAAAGTGGTCGAGATTTTGTTCAGTTTAACCAACAAACCGAAACGCCCTTAGAAGAGTCATTTCAAGCGGATCGCAGCGCTCTGAAAACCTTGGCGAAGTTTAGCGGACAAGGCGGTGGGCTAAGTTTAAGTTTTGATCGGGTTTTGTATGGCGACCGGATTCAATACGATATTGGCACTGATACCTTGATTATAAAAGGGATCCCACCTAATTTGAAAGATCAATTGACTCGCTGGAACGGATAATTGTCCGGCGCTGCTGATGGCAATATGCCTCAGTGTACGATTGCGATATACTTATACCTAAGACTTACCAGACCCAAACATTATCACTTTAATAGCAGGACAATAAATTACTATGCAGCTTTTCGTAAATGATCTCACCGTAATGGATTTTTCTTATCTGTGTCCTGAGCGGGGTATGGTAGGGGAAAGCTGGATTGTCGATGTGATATTAAATGGCGAGCTAAATGAAGAAAGCATGGTACTGGATTTTGGCAAGGTAAAAAAAGAGCTTAAATATCTTATAGATGAATATGTCGATCACAAATTATTAGTCCCTGCTGAGCATTCATATTCTATGGTTACCCGTGATAGAAATAGCGATCAGGTGATGGTTGACTTCATGCGTCCGGATGGCCGCTCTATTCACTTGTTATGTCCAGCTGAAGCCTATGCTTTCGTCTACGCGCAAAGCGTTAATATTGAATCAGTGGGCCAATATTTGAAAGAAGTGTTGGCCACTCACTTACCGACTAATGTAAATGGCATAGAACTGATTTTACGCCCAGAGGTGATAGAAACACCTTTTTATCACTACACCCATGGACTTAAAAAGCACGATGGTAATTGTCAGCGGATTGCCCATGGGCACCGTTCTAAAGTAATTATTTATCAAGATGATGAATTAAATGATGAATGGCAACAGTATTGGGCAACCCGTTGGCAAGATATATACATAGGTACCTATGAAGATTTGGTAGAACCATCATTGTCGGTATTTGCCGATAGGCAAGGAGTCGGTTCAGATTATTACTGTTTTACCTATGAATCCTCGCAGGGTGAATTTTCCTTAGCACTGCCTAAATCAGAATGTGAAATGGTCGATACCGATTCAACTGTGGAGTGTTTAGCCCAGTATATGGCTGATGAACAAAAAAGGCTCAGCCCACAACATTGCTACAAAGTTTTCGCGTTCGAAGGTGTTGGTAAGGGAGCTATCGCAAATGCGTAATCTGTTGGCGTCGATAGCAATACTGTTGATGACTTTAAGTATCCAAACCATAGCTGCAATCGATCTACAGGGGGAATTAACCCAAGGCAGCCTGTTAAGAGGCAAAGTCCCTGCTGGTGCCCACGTGTGGCTGGACGACAAAAAAGTTAAAGTATCGCCTTATGGTCATTTCGCAATTGGATTTGGACGGGATGCTCCCTTGGAACATCAGTTGAGTTGGGCGCTAAAGGACGGTAAGCGGCAAAACAGCACAATAGTGCTGAGTAAACGGGAATACGCGACTCAGCATATCGAGGGCTTAGCCCCCAAAATGGTTAGTCCGCCAAAAGAGGTATTAACTAGGATCGCGCAAGACAATCGTCAAGTTGCTGCAGCCCGAAAACGTGATGATGAGCGGTTGGATTTCTGGCAGCCTTTTATTTGGCCAGCAGATGGGCCGATCAGTGGGGTTTACGGTAGTCAGCGAGTGTTGAATGGTGTACCCAAGCGTCCACATTATGGTGTTGACGTGGCGGCTCCTGTGGGCACACCCGTTTATGCGCCAGCAGATGGCATAGTCACGCTTTGGGTACCTGATATGTATTATTCAGGTGGTACTATGATCATCGACCACGGTTTTGGGGTGTCGTCGACCTTTTTGCACTTACATGCAGGTCATGTTGAGGTAGGCAGTCAGGTTAAACAGGGCCAGTTAGTGGCTGAGATTGGCGCCACTGGCAGAGTAACCGGTGCACACTTAGATTGGCGTATGAACTGGTTGAGCGAACGATTGGATCCTGCGCTTCTGGTGCCCAAGCCCTCTGCCTCGAAAATGGATTAAATAACATCATCTAGCCAATTTATCTAAAAACTGTACCACGGACTGTTCTACAAAGTGCTATATTTTTGAGCATGTAGAATAACGGAACAGTAAAATGGAAGTCGATCTCCATATGCACTCAATTGTTGGTCTCAAACCAATGAAGTCCTCTGAAGTGGTGAAAATACATCGCGCACTAGACGGTCACGAGCCTGGTGGCGTGCCATATTATGAAGTGTTAAACAAAACTGAAATCGAACCCATAAGGTTGCGTAACCTACTGGAAAGATATCATTATTACTTTACCCAAGTTGGTGATTCAGGCCGCTTCATTGTCAATCGTCACTATTATAATAATGGCAATATTGACGAGGTTATTGACAGTATTGAAAGACGTAATGTTCGAGTTGCGATAGCTAAATTTACGCCTTTTTTTATCCTCGGTCTGATGTTATTAAGCAGTACTATTGGCTTCATGCTCTCGGCAATTGTTAATAAGCACGGTGGCTACTTTTAAAGCGTGTACAAATTGCAGAAAAGCGCCCGATATTGAGTTTCTATGCTCTGCCGAACGGCAAATAACAAGCTTACTTTATCGATGGGCGCGGTTATCCCGAAATAGGTTTCAATTGGGGTTGGTTAACCAAAGCTGGAGTTTTTCACTATCAACTGTTTGCAAAAATACACAGTCTTTTACCGCACAAAGTACAGGCATCGAAAAATTCTTAAGCTTGCCATCACGTAGCAGGTATAGCGTGGCTGATTTTTGCTTGGCAATTGCATCTAAATGCCGTTGAAAGTTATCTGCATTAACCTGCCACTCGTTTAAGGCTATAATGATATCGCCAACCTGCAATCCAGCCTGATAAGCCGCTGAGCTCTCAAGTACCTGCAGTAGTTTTACCCCAGTAGCCGCGTCTTCATATGTCGCCCCAACGTCGACTTTGGCTAATTTCATGCTAGCTTTTCCGCCTTTATCTTTTGCACCGCTGCGGGCTCGAGTCATAAGTTTTACGCCAACCTCTGCTAGCAGTTTGTCAGTAGGCAAAGGCTGGGTTGTATAGAGTGCGTGGTGTAAAAATGCATCTAAATTTATCTCGAAATGTTGTTTGATTATTCCCTGGATACTGTCATTTGCAGTTCCTAACCCTTTGAGTCCAAACTCTCTCCATATCAGATCAATCAATTCCAACAATGAATGCTTTTGCTTGGTCTGTTGGCGGATCATCAAGTCTAAACAAAGGGCAAGTTCGGCTCCTTTGGTATAATAACTCACGATGTTATTGGCAGCACTGGCATCTTGTTGATAAAAACGAGTCCAGGCATCGAAACTTGAGGCTGTTATGCTTTGCTTTTTGTTTCCAGGATTTCTAGCTAAGCGAGTCAGAGTCTGTCCCAATACTTCTAAATAACTGTCTGGCGTAATCAAGCCGCATCTAACTAAGCTTAAATCATCTAGATAGCTCGTAAACCCCTCGTAAATCCATAGTTGCTCACTGTAGACTTCCCTGCTTAAATCTAACTGTAAAAACTCATCAGGTTTACTTCGTTTAACATGCCAAGTATGCAAAAATTCATGGCTACATAGACTCAAAAATGTGCGATAGCCGTCTGGCATTTCATTGACTTCGCTGCACAGCGGTAAATCATCACGGCTGAACTGTAAAACCGTTGAGGCGCTATGTTCTAAGCCACCAAAACTAGATTGGCTCAATAGGGTAATGAACAAGTATCGTTGGATTGGTAATCTTTGGCTGAAAAGATCCATATGATGTAAACATACTTTTTCTAAATCTTTACAGATACGCTGTGTATCGGCTTGATGGGAGCCGGTTAAGATAAATTCAAACTGAATACCTTTCACTGTGAAAAAACTAATATCTAGTTCACCCATAATCACAGGGCTATCGATAAGTTCTTGGTAGCTGTTAGCGGTGAAGCTGCATGTTGATAAGTTACTAGGAGGAAGCGCCGTGGCGAGTTGCCAAGATTTAGCGGTATCTTTGGGTATATGGATATTTAGGTCGCAGGCCTGTTGGTATCCTTCGACTTCGAGAAACAGACTAGTGCCATTGAAAAATGCATATTCATCACAGATGTATGCGCTACGCACTGAAAAATCAAAGGCATAGACTTGAGTCTTAATTACGATAGGTCCGCTGTTTGCGGCAATTCTCCAAGTTTGCTTATCAATTTTTTGATAATTCAGTGTTTCACCCGCTTGATTAAAAGCAGCGAAGTTAACAATATTTTTCGCAAAATCCCTGATCATATAACTGCCTGGGATCCAAGCAGGTAAAGAAAGTATCTGTCCTTGGGGATCGGGATGGGGGATAGTTAAGGTAACGTTGAATAGATGGCCTGCTAGCGAAGCTATTTCGACACTATAGTGGACGTTTTCTGGATTTGACAAACTTGATATCTCTGTAATTGTTGACTGGTGCTCACCTGAGCATAACCGATTAGTGAATTAACCGTAAAGGTGGATCGTTAATGTAAGGTTGTGAGGGCTTGCTTATCATGCTAAAAACGATATAAATCATAGGATAAACATATTTTTTAGGATCAACAGCGTCGGAGTGTCTGGTAATGACATCAGTTGATGTACCCTTGAAAACAAAAACAAAAACAAAAACAAAAACAAAAACAAAAACAAAAACAAAAACAAAGTTGGAGCTAAATATGCGTAGAGTCGATGTGTTACTGAATGAGTACGGTGAAAGTCATCAAAATAAAACTAACATATATATTCACGCCATTGCTGTACCTGCAATATTCTTTGTATCCCTCGGGCTGGTCTGGTCCATTCCTACTCCTGGATTTTTAGACTACTTCAATGTGACCTGGGCACATGTGATAGCTATCCCTATGTTGTGGTACTACTTTAAGTTATCTGGACCTATAGGTGCTGCAATGACCCTGCTGACCATAGCATCTTTCGCAGGCATTCGATTGTTAGTTGCAGCGAACATTTCAGTGTGGCAATTCAGTCTGATTTTATTTGCTATTATGTGGGTTCTACAGTTTATAGGACATCATATAGAAGGCAAAAAACCGTCCTTCTTCAAAGATCTGCAGTTTTTGTTAGTTGGACCGGCTTGGTGGTGGGGACATTGGTTAAAACGACTCAATATCCAATATTAATATTTGCGGTAAACAGAGCTAAAGCCGAGATTAGCAACAAGTTTTGTTGGCTAAGTGGCAGTATAATCAACTTTTAGTCTAGACAATTTGAGACATCGTTTGATTCAGTGGCAAAAATTATTCGAAAATCGTGAACGCTTATTTTGGACCCTGCACAGCGGCGGCTGGGCCGGATTCGCAGTTGTTTATTATATAGGCTCATTTTTACATGATGTTCGTGGTGTGTGGATTTTTGTTATTGCTTTAAACGCGATGGCAGGATGGTTGTTGACCGTACCTTTGCGCTATATCTACCGCTGGGCCCATCAACAAAACGTCTGGAAGATGATAGCCACGGTAGCGATCAGTTGCTATGTGGTTGCCTTGCTTTGGGCAGTACTTAAAAACATCAATTATTGGGAAATATACAAGCACGGTTACCGGCCAGAAGTGTGGTACATGTATTTCACCAACACGATTAACTCATTGATTATGGTGGTGTGCTGGAGTGGTCTGTATTTTGGGATCAAGAACTTCCAGATGTTACAAAAAGAGAAACAGAATGCTTTGAAAGCCTCTACAATGGCTCATCAAGCCCACCTTAAAATGCTCAGATACCAACTCAACCCGCATTTTTTATTCAATACCTTAAATGCCATCAGTACCTTGATTCTGGTCAAAGAAAACAAAACCGCAGAAGCAATGGTGAGTCGGCTGAGTGATTTTTTGCGTTATTCTCTGGACAAAGATCCGATTAAAAAAATTCTCCTAAAGCACGAAATTCAAGCCATTGAGTTGTACCTTGAAATTGAAAAAGTACGTTTCGATGAGCGTCTCGAAGTGGAATGGGATGTAGCTGAAAATTGTAACGAGGCACTAGTTCCCAGTCTTATACTGCAACCGATTATCGAGAACGCTATTAAATATGCCATTTCAAAAATGGAAAAAGGTGGGCGGATAAAAATTATCGCAAAATCTTTTGGTAACGATTTGATGTTAGAGGTCTCGGATAATGGACCCAGTGTTAACATTGATGACGGGCAGTTGAAGCGTAACAATGGCGTTGGATTGCCCAATATTCAAGAAAGATTAAATTCCCTATATTCAAACAACTATTCATTTGTGGTGTCTCAAAATCAACCCACAGGGATTAAAGTAAGTATTCGGCTCCCATTCGAGGTAAGTGAAAATGACAGCCAAAATTAAGGCGCTAATTGTTGATGATGAACCTCTAGCTCGAAAAGGGTTAGCAGTGAGGCTGGCAGAATTTGAAAATGTGGAGCTGGTAGGCGAATGTCAAAATGGCTTGGAAGCCGTGTCACTTATCCCGCAGTTGCGCCCCGATTTGGTTTTTCTCGATATTCAAATGCCGGGGCTGAATGGTTTTCAGGTGATTAATAAACTTAGAGAGCTGAAACAACCCATTCCGTTAATCGTCTTTGTTACTGCATATGATTCATATGCTATCAAGGCGTTTGATATCCACGCACTGGATTATGTGCTTAAACCGATTGACGAAAAGCGCCTAAAATCGGCCATCAAAAAAGTCTCCGAAGTGTTTAGGCTCAATCAAGAAGGTCAGCACAAAGTTAAACTAGCTAAATTGGTGGCGGAATTCACTGGTGATGATTGTGAAGACATTTTACAACGATTGGCATCAGGTGAAGCGTTAGAAGGGCAAAGGTACCCGAACATTTTAGCCATTAAAGATGGCTCTGAAGTGACTCGCGTGGCAGTTGATGAAATTCAATGGATAGATGCCGCCGGTGACTATATGTGCGTGCATGCTAATGATGGTACCCACATCATGCGTCGTACCATGAAAGAGCTTGAGGAAGAATTAGATCCCCGTAAATTTGTGCGAGCCCATCGTTCGGCTATCGTCAATATACAGTTTGTTAGCAAAATGGTCAGCCATGTAAGCGGCGAATACCATTTAGTCTTATCCAATGGCACAGAGTTGAAAGTAAGTCGTAGCCATAGAGACAAAGTTAAGCAAATGATAAAAATATAGCGATGCCGGACCAGTATAAATTTTTGATTATTACCAGCTGCTAATTTGCGTCTAGATTAAATCTTAGAATACCTGCCGGGAAATTTTCAAACTTTAATTAACGCTTATTGGGAATTTATTGCGCGGGTATTGTCCCGTCTTCCCGCTAAAATAATTATCTGATCTGCATACCCATTTAGCAAAAATAAACCTGTTATGTGGCGCGATTCACCTCAATCTCAACTATTTAGTTTAGCTCAAACCGTCATTCGTCCTATCAATATGCAGTTCATTTTTTGGCTCGGTTGTTGATCGCATAAATTCATTGGCTAGTGGAATTAAACTTTTCTAGCTTGCGCTGCGACCTATAGTTATACGCAACTCATTTACCCTGAAGAAATATTCATGGATATAACAAAAGCCGCATTAAAAAATCCGACCGGCATTGCCATTTGTGTGCTTGTGTTAGTCTTCTTAGGCTTTTACAGTTTGCTGAAATTACCTATTCAGTTGTTCCCTGATATTGAGCGGCCTCGAATTTCCATTCAAACATTCTGGCGAGCAGCGTCCCCTCTAGAAATAGAGTCTGAAATACTCGAACCGCAAGAAGAAGTTTTGCAGGGCATCCCCGGTTTACGCTCAATGAGCACTTGGGCAAATCAAGGCAACGCCTGGATAAATCTTGAGTTTGGTTTAGACACCGACATGCAAAGCACATTAATTGAAGTCATTAGCCGCATGAACAGGGTGCCGCCTCTGCCTAGAGATGCGCTTTCGCCAAATATTATTATGGGCGGAGGTGGCGGTGGCACACCCGCTTTAACCTATTTTTTCCTTCAGCAATTACCCGACAATAGCCGCAATATCAGTGAATATGTCAGCTTTTTTGAAGACGTAATCAGACCGAAATTAGAATCCATTGAAGGGGTAGCCAGAGTTAGAATGCAAAGCGGTAGAGGTGCAAATGAAGAGTTCCAAATTATATTTGACCCTTATTTGGCTGCCGATTTAGGTATTGACCTAACTAATATTTCTCGTTTATTAGGCTCGTCAAATGATGTGTCAGGTGGATTTGTCGATGTAGGCAGACGGAAATATACCTTACGTTTTCAAGGTAAATATGCGCCTGAACAAATGGGTGAGATGATCTTAGAATGGCGTGACGGCAGGCCAATTAAGTTGCAAGACATCGCACAGATCAACATCCAGCGGCCGACGGGGACAAATGTCAGTGTTCAAAATGGTAATCCCGCTATTTCTATTCGTATTGATCGAGAGAACAAAGCAAATGTGTTGGCCACATTAGAAGCGGTCAAAAATAGGGTGGAGGAGATAAACCGCGATATCCTATCTGCGGAACAACTAACGATGGTGCAGTCGTTCGATGCATCAGTATTTATTGATCGGGCGATTAACCTAGTTACCAGTAATCTCGTTATCGGTATCTTGTTGTCGGTGACGATCCTGTGGTGGTTTATGGGTCAGGCCCGTGCCACCCTAATAGTTGCGTTGGCCATCCCCATCTCATTATTAACGACCTTTGTGGTGTTGCAGCTTACGGGCCGTTCCCTTAACGTGATTTCATTAGCAGGACTAGCATTTGCTGTCGGCATGGTGTTAGATGCTGCTATCGTCGTGTTAGAGAATATTGTCAGGCACAGGAATACTCAGCAAAGCGATCTTCAAACTGCTGAGAAAGCTACCAAAGAAGTATTTGGTGCGCTACTAGCATCAACGGCGACTACAGTCGCAATTTTTATTCCGGTTATTTTCATCCAAGATATTGAAGGTCAATTGTTTGCCGATTTGGCCTTGACCATAGCCATAGCCGTGATGATTTCTTTTGTTGTGGCCGTAACTGTTTTGCCAGTAGTTGCCAGCCGCTACTTGCAAAAAAAATTGCCAGAAGATAGGCACAGGGGATTATGGCAACGTATTGCAAGCCATATTATGCTACTAAGCAAGACGACTAAACGCGCAATTACGACAGTTTTGCTGTTGATGATTATACCTATAGGATTGACATTCTTACTCATCCCCAAGCTGGACTATTTACCCCCAGTTAAACGAGATGCCATCGATTCATTTTTTAATTTTCCTGCCGGAGCAAGCGATGAGTTTATCCAGACGGAAGTTATGTCGTTAGTCGTTGAACGGTTAGCGCCATACATGTCAGGAGACACACAACCAGCCCTTAAAAATTACTACATTATTACCTGGCCCAATGGCGGCACTATTGGAGTTCGAGCGTTAAATCAGAATCAGGTGAGAGATTTAGAAAATTTAGTCCGTGACGAGATTTTAAAAGATCTGCCAGATACTGAAACATTCACCATGCAGGGTAATCTATTCGGCGGCTTTGGCAATGGTCGTAGTATCGATATTCGCTTGCAAGGCATCGATCAGGAGGGCCTGGCCATAGCGGCGCAGCATGGTATGGATTTATTAAAAGACGCCTTTCCAGGGGCTAATGTAAGGGCTAATCCGAGCTTGGAGCAAGCAGAGCCAGAGATACAATTATCCCCTCAAGATACCCGCATGATGGAAGTGGGAATGGATCGCGATCGGGTGGCAAGCCTCGTTAGGTCTTTAGGTGACGGCTTGTATGTTGGTGAATATGTCAATGGTATTAAGCGGATGAATATCATTTTCAAGTCGCAGCAATGGTCAGATCCGGAACAGCTAGCGGTGATGCCTATAGTGACGCCTAGTGGAGAAGTTGTGCAATTGGGAGAGCTGGTGGGTCTGACGAGAACGGTAGGACCAAGCCAGATCCAGCGTATTGATCGACGACGCACCTTAAATTTATCTATAAACCCACCAGAAGATATGTCTCTGGAAGAGGCTATGGAAATAATAACCTCACAAGTTGAACCTAAATTGTTGGCGGTAATGCCTAGGGATGGCGTAATTAACTATGCAGGAAGTGCTGACAGTCTGAATACGGCAATCGGGACCATGGGACAAAATTTTCTGTTTGCGATGGCTTTGTTATTTGTGTTGATGGCAGGTTTATTTAGGTCATTAACCGACAGCCTGCTGGTTATTTTGAGTATTCCCCTAGCCACAGTGGGAGGGATCGTTGCCATTCAACTACTTAATTTTGTCAGTTTTCAACCGATGGATTTATTAACCATGATTGGTTTTATTATCCTACTTGGCTTAGTGGTCAATAATGCGATCTTGTTAGTTCATCAAACACGTATCTCACAGCAGCAAGGTATGACCCGCGAGCAAGCGGTAGAGCAAGCATTACTGCTGAGAATGAGGCCAATTTTTATGAGCACATTAACCTCGATTTTCGGCATGCTGCCGCTGCTATTGATGCCAGGAACTGGCAGTGTAATTTATCGAGGCTTGGCTGCTGTCATTGTTGGTGGCATGAGTGTCAGCACTATTTTCACCTTGTTGCTGCTGCCGACCATGCTGAATTTAACCGCTAAATTAAGCTCTATTTCAACTTCATCAGCAAACAAGGCCGAAATGGCAGGACAGCGATCATGAGAAGGTATTCCAAGAATAAAACTACTGCAAACTTACAGTTATCGAGCCTAATGGTTTTACTCAGCTGTTATCTGTTGGCCTTTGAGTCGCGCGCTCAGCAAGTTGAAGATGAACCCACTCCTGCATTAGTGGAAGTAGACAAGGTGCGAGCCGAGATGATAGCTCAGCATATATGGGTGCCGGGTTCCGTATTGAGTCGCACCGATTCGGATATTGCGTCTGAGGTCCCAGGCCGAATTACTTGGCTGGCTGAAGTGGGGGATATGCTCGAAGCGGGGGACATAATTGCAAAGGTTGATGATCACATGCTACAACTCAATTATCAGCAAAATGTTGCGAACATTGCCAAATGGCAGGCTAGGGTGACGTTACTGGAGCGCAAGTTACAGCGTTACAACACTATGGTAATGCAAGCAAATACGGCCAAAGATCAATTAGATGAAGTGGTATCTGAATTAGAAATAGCTCAACAGGAATTCAACCAAGCCAAAATCGATAAGAAGTTAACTGAATACAGATTAGCACAAAGCAATATCAAGTCTCCATTCAAAGCAATGGTCGTAGAGCGCTTGCAAAGTCCGGGGGAGTATATTGCTGTGGGTCAAAGGTTAGCGAGAATAGTTGATATTGATAACATTGAAGCCAGTATAAAAGCGCCTTTGTCATCGGTGCCCTATATTTCTCAAGGCTTGGAAGTAGTGGTAAAAGTAGGTGATAGGCAAAGTAATCAGACAATTCGCAGTATAGTCCCAGTAGGAGATCAGTCTTCTCGTATGATGGAAATAAGAGTAGCGCTTAAGTCTGGTGATTACGCTATTGGGGAGGCGGTTAGGGTGGCGCTGCCAAATAGTGAATATCATCACGGTTTGACTGTGCCTAGAGATGCACTAGTGTTACGCAAGTCAGGTGCCTATGTATATCAAGTAGACAGTAACTTGACTGCCAGACAAATTGCAGTCGAAACCGGTGTAGGCGTGGGGGATAGGATCGAAGTCACAGGCTTGCTAAACGGCCATCAGCCTGTGGTTATTCGCGGGGCTGAAAGATTGCGGGAAGGTCAAAAAGTACGCTACCAAGATAAAGCTAAAGACGTGGCTAAGTTATGACATTAGGGTTGTTAAGTTTCATACAGCAAATGGTATTCTGCGTCCGATTCCGCTACTTGTTTAAAGCCAAGAGTATTGTAGAGTTTTATAGCTGGATTCGATTTTAATACGCTCAACGCTATACTCCCATGGGATTGACCGGCTTTTTCCATCAAACTGGAGAGTAGACGGGTAGCAATTTTTTTGTTCTGAAAGTCGGGATGAATTTGAATTTGGATAACGACCCATTGATTATCATCTGCATGATATTTTAGTTTGAATAATCCTATGGGCTGCTGATTGAATTCGATTATTTTTGCATCTTCAAAACAATACTCTATACGCTTTAGGTGTTCCTCAGGCGCTGTAGACAATCCATCCTGACGCAAGTACTCGTCCATAGTTAATCGTCTCAACTCAAATAAAAAAGCCAAGTCTAATGGTGTGGCGGGACGCTGAGTAAAATTCATTTGACTATTTTCAAGGCAATTAAGGTCGTTGTAAAATATCGAACAATTGCTGCTGAATTTTGACCAAGTAAGGGTCTAGTTCTTTACGCTTTTGCCAACTATCAGCGATGGGCAAACATAGTAGTTGCTGGTTTTGTTCGCCTACCATAATGTCTCGTTTGCCCTCCAAAGCACATTCTACCGCATAGGCTCCTAGTTTAGTGGCTAGGACTCTGTCTTGGGAGACTGGCGAGCCACCTCGTTGTACATGGCCAAGTATTACTGGTCGGCATTCAACACCTGTTTTATCAGTTAATACTTTGGCGAGATCTGTCACTCCATTTGGCCAAAGATTTTCAGTGATAACTACTATATAGCTGGTACTGCCTCGACGTATTTTTCCTGCCTCTATGTGAGCAATAATGTTTTCTAACTCGTCATCACATTTTTGACTGAGTTCTGGCAACATCACTTGATCCGATGCCGAAGCGATCGCTGCGTTTAAGCCGATAAATCCAGCATGGCGTCCCATTACCTCGACTAAAAATACGCGCTCGAAAGCATCGGCGGTATCTCGTACCTTGTCAATGGATTCTAGCGCCGTTTCAATGGCTGTATAATAGCCTATGGTCGCATCACAGCCATATATATCATTATCGATGGTTCCGGGTAAGCCAATGACTTGCCCTTGCCAATGCTTGGCTAAGTGCTGGGCACCTTTGAAGGAACCATCCCCGCCAATTATCAGCAAGGCTTCCACACCTAATGCGTTTAGGTTTTTGGCGGCCAATTTAGCCGATTCATCAGAATAGAAATCTTTGCATCGCGCGCTATGTAAAATGGTGCCACCGCGCTGAATAATATTATGTACATTTTTGGAGCGTAAATTCAGATACTCTTGGTCCAGCAAGCCATTGTAACCATGGCGATATCCGATCACTTGCAAGTCATAATGTAAACCCGTTAATACTATAGCTCTAATACATGCGTTCATGCCCGGCGCGTCGCCGCCGGATGTTAACAAAGCAATTTTGCGCATTCACTTATACCTTAAATGACGGAATCTAATTATCAATACAGACTAGCAGTGCAATTACTGATTGAACATAGTTTAGCTGAAATTATAATTTTAAATGAACCACTTATGCTGTTAGCGAGTAATCTTTAGCAAGATCCCAAGGTTTATGAATTGTAAGCAAACATAAGCGACGGTTGTGTCTATTTTATTTAACGGGCAAACTTTGCATATACAGGGGGTTTGGGACTCAAGGGGAGAATATGAACATTAAGCACCATGGACTTTTAGCTATTTTGGTCATCTTATGGATGACAGGATGCTCATCAAAATTCGCTTACAACAACATTGATTGGATGCTGTATTGGTATGTTGATGATTATATTGAATTGGATAAGCGGCAAAAATCGTTGCTGGATGCAAAAATTGAAAAGTGGCATCGTTGGCACCGCCAAACTGAATTAGTCGAGTACAGACAGCAGTTACTAGAATTGAGAAGTAAGCTTCAATCTGGCCCCATGACCGAACAAAACTGGCTAGACGAATTGAACCGGGGCAATCAACATTGGCATCGCTTTCGCGAGCGGGTGGGGCCTGAGTTGCTTGAGCTGGCGAAGGAGCTCTCCGATCAACAGATAACCGACTTATTTGATTATTTAGAAAAAGATAATCTAGATGAGATAGAAGAACGTAACGAAGATACACCACAGCAGCGCTGGGTAGAAACTAAGCAAAAAACCCGTGAGCAAATAAAAGACTACTTTGGTAAGCTCAGCCAACAGCAAAAGGACTTGATTGACAATCACGTCGAACGCTTCCAGACGACATTTGACTATTGGATTGCATCCCGTCGTAAAGCGCAGAGTTATGCGAAGCAACTGCTGCTGGAGCGCCATGATAATCCAGACTACGCTCAACAATTGTATCAGGTGATGGAAAATCCAGATCAGTTTCGGTCGGCAGAATATATTCAAGCCAGTGAACAGAACCGCTTGGTATTCGCCCAATTATTGGCTGAATTAAACCAAACATTGTCGCCGAAACAACTGAAGCATGCAGTAAATGAAATTGACGATTTAGTTGACGATTTGACAGACTTGATAAATGATTAGCGCCTTTGTGAACTAGGTATTTCAAGGCGTCTATTTTGGTCAAGTGGAAAGGTATTTTTTTGTCCCTTATTACTGCAGTTTTATGGGGTGTTTTACCGATATTTTTACAAATAAGTTTGCAGGTATTAGATAGCCCAAGTATCACCTGGATACGTTTTCTGTTTGCAGCGATATTTGTATTTATTTTACTCCTGTCGCAACGAAAGCTGCCAATTATCTTGCAACCCCTTTCTAAGACTCAAGTGATTTTGCTGGTTGCAGCATTAGCCTTAGTCGCAAACTATGTCGCTAATGTAAAAAGCCTTGTCTATGTCAATCCAGAAACTGTGCAGGTGGTGATGCAGGTCGCACCATTGATGCTAATGTTGGGGGGGATCGTATTTTTCAAAGAACGTTTCAATCGCGTTGAAATGCTCGGTGTGATGTTACTTGTTGGTGGGTTAACGATGTTTTTCAGCCCGAATTTAGGCCTAATAACAAATACTTCAAGTGACTATGCGATTGGTGTTTTCCTAATCATTTTTGCAGCTGGCGCTTGGGCAGCCTATGCGTTATTGCAAAAAGTCTTACTGAAAACCTATAGCAGTAAGCAACTCACACTATTAATTTACTGCCTAGGTGTCATAACTTTACTGCCTTTTGTTGAGCTGACAGGATTGCAAAATATCAGTCCTGTGCAACTATTTGCGCTGATTTTTTGTTGTCTAAACACGGTGATTGCTTATGGCTGTTTCACAGAAGCACTTAATATTTGGAGTGCTTCAAAGGTAAGTGCTGTAGTGGCGACCGGTCCACTTTTCACCTTTTTGAGTATGCATATTGCTCAGCGATTATATCCAGATAAATTTGCCATGATCCCCCTCAGCGCTGTGGTGGTGGGTGGAGCGCTATGTGTTGTGATGGGCTCTATCACCATAGCGCTGGCTAAGCAAAAACCACGGATTTAATCTTTTTTGGAGGGTTGTTCTTTTTTAGCCTCAGCCCCTATTGGAGTTTCATTTTTTTTACATATGGTATCGTATTCATCTCGATAGTAGCGCAAGTTCAAACAAGCTTCTTCATATCGCAATTTTGCAGTCAAGGCTTGTTGAGGGTACTCGGTACGTTCCATGGTCTTGCGCAACCTTTCACATTCTTGATGTTGTTGCTTCACCTCTAAAATTTCTTCACAGGGGTTTTGTTTACTTGCGCAACCAGCCAACATTAAGATAATAGTGCTAACAAAAGTTATTTTGGAAATAGTAGTCAGGGGGGAGTTAATGGTCATTTACTTCTCTTAGGTAAGAATATGATGAGATTTAACATATTTCAGATTGGGCTAACAATAGCTGACAGTAAGGCAAAAATCTACTTCGCAATTTAAAATTACGCGCTAGACAACCGCTAAGTGACCGTCGCTGTGCAGACAGGCATGACATCAAATTGACCACAGTTATCTGGACCAGCATGCCAAAATCAACTTGTCGTGAGGTATTGAAAAATATAGCTGGGAGATAAACTTAAAACGCTATGGGATTGAATAGGGGGCAGGGCTTACAATTCGAACTGCTGATTGAGATTTAGCTTGTATAAAATAGCCGACTAAAGGCCGGCTATTTAGAATGTGGTGGAGGGGGCAGGATTCGAACCTGCGAAGGCTGAGCCGGCAGATTTACAGTCTGCTCCCGTTGACCGCTTGGGTACCCCTCCAAAGAGGCGCGTATACTAACAGAAAATTCCACGGTGTAAATAAGCATGTTGAAAAGTAGTTGAAATAACCTGGACAGGCATCAGGCATGGTTTCACTACGTGGACACCCACCGCCACACTACGTGGACACCCACCGCTATTCCCACCGCTATTTTTTCCCAATCAATTGGCACTGCGTGGACAGGCATCGCAATCTTGATGTGTAATCATGGGGTATGGCATAGCAAAACTGTGATTCAATTGGCACTGCGTGGACAGGCATCGCAATCTTGATGTGTAATCATGGGGTATGGCATAGCAAAACTGTGATTCAAATGAACACGGGTTTGGGTAAGTAGATTTATGTTTAAATTTTGAATGGAGTTTACGAAGTTGAAATTTGATAAAACAGCCGACTGAGGGTCGGCTACTTGCAATGTGGTGGAGGGGGCAGGATTCGAACCTGCGAAGGCTGAGCCGGCAGATTTACAGTCTGCTCCCGTTGACCGCTTGGGTACCCCTCCAAAGAGGCGCGTATACTAACAGAAAATTCCATGCTGTAAATAAAGATTAAAGTTTTTTAGATATAAAACGATAAAAAAGTAGTAGTAAAGGAATAAATGCGTGAATTCTGAACAACTTAAAGCCTCCGCGGTAAAAATACATGACTTAGAATGGTCTGGGTCGGTTAATCGCTCATTAGGTCATGGTGGCAAATTTGCCCTTCTGATGTCTATGTTAGAGGGGGACTTCTTAAATCGCCCCGAAATTATTGAAACCCAAGATAGCGATCCCAAAACAGATCCATTAGCTAATTTGCGGGGTTTATATCGGTCACCTGCGCTACAAGCCACAGTTGCAGATTGGCAACTTGCAGATACCGGAGCAAAAATGTTCCAACGTAAACCTTATGATGCAGTTTTGTGGAATGCCCTTCATCCTCAGCCGTTATCAATGCGCGATGACGCTAAACATATTGAAGCAGAAGTTTTGGCCAATTGTGGCTTAAGTACTCAGCAGCGACTTTCTGGTCAAGCTGCTAAAATAATTCAAGTTGATGAAACTAAGTTATACGATGTGCTAAATCAACTGAGTTAACCTTTCAGGCAGTTGCCTAATACCCATCTAAAAATCATGGTTTTTGCAAGCCTATTATTATTTGCTATACTGCGCGCCGCAAAAAAGTTTGCTTTGGTTTTACGTTCCAATTCGCAATAAGGTTATTTATGTCTAAATTCATTGTTTGCGCGATGTACAAATTTGTCGCGCTTGAAAATTATAAAGAAATGCGTCAGCCGTTACTCGATGTAATGGAATCAAATGATATCAAAGGTACGCTGTTGTTGGCCGCTGAAGGTGTTAATGGCACCATCTCAGGTACACGGGAGGGCATCGATGCTCTTCTGTGTTATTTAAATGCTGACCCCCGTATCAATCCGATTTCGACTAAAGAATCGTTAGACGATAGTCAGGCTTTCTACCGCACTAAAGTTAAACTAAAAAAAGAAATTGTGACCATGGGTGTGGAAGGAATAGATCCCCAGCAGACAGTAGGTACCTATGTGAAACCACAAGAGTGGAATAGGTTAATTTCTGATCCTGAAGTGTTGCTTATTGATACCCGAAACAAATATGAGATTGATATTGGCACTTTTAAAAACGCAGTCAATCCGAATACCGATTCGTTTCGTGAGTTTCCACAGTATGTTAAAGACAATCTAGACCCAGAAAAACACAAAAAAGTCGCGATGTTTTGCACCGGCGGGATACGCTGTGAAAAATCTACCGCGTATCTTAAAGAGCAAGGTTTTGATGAGGTATATCACTTAGAGGGCGGTATCTTAAAGTACCTCGAAGAAGTGCCTCAAGAAAATACCCTTTGGCAGGGTGATTGTTTTGTATTTGATAACCGAGTGGCCGTTGATCACAGCCTACAGAAAAGCCACTATCAAGCTTGTTATGCATGCAGGTTGCCAATTACAGAAGAAGATACTCAGAGCGAACTGTATGAAGCAGGAGTGAGTTGTCCCCGTTGTCACGGCACTCACACTGTTGATCAGATTGAGCGCTTCCGTGAACGGGAAAAGCAAGTTAACTTGGCTAAAATGCGCAATGAGGAGCACGTGGGTTCTGAAGCGCGTAAAGCAACCAAATTACGTCGCCAGCAAAAAGCGTCAGAACGCAGAGAGCGGCGCATCGCCGCGGGTAAATCAGCGTAGACAGCGACACAGAATAAACGGTAAACTCTCCGCTTCAATTAATGAGTAAGTAACACTATGACGCAAAATACACCGATGGATGACAGTAAAGTAGCGGAAATCCGCAAAGAGTTTGAGTTTTTTGATAAAGACAATAATGGTCAAATTGATTTGCCTGAGTTTATTGAATTGCTCACCATACTCTCGCCTAAAACGAAGATGAGTCACGTTCAAGAAGGCTTTTCACTAATTGATGAAAACAACGATGGTTTTATTGATTTTGAAGAGTTTCTGGAATGGTGGCAAGAAGCTTGGTGGGAATACTAACGCTGGCGTATTCTGACTGATCCCAATTAATCGTTGTAAATATCCTCAACGATTAATTGGGATATCTACAACCATCAATTAATCTATCTCTGTGTGCGCAACAATAACCTAATGATTAACGAGTGATTTTTTTGCGCATAGGCGTATCGCCTACTTCAACCCCATCTTGAGATCTGACTCGTTTCACTGGCATGGCATTTGTCTGTTGTTTTTGAGGCTTTTTGACTGACTTGGCTGTGGGTTTAGGTTTTCTCTTAACCTCTTCTTTTAGGCCTTTGAAGCTAGCTTCGAGTCCAGTGAATTCACTGAACACAATATCTTGTTTCAAAAATGCTTTTACCGCAGTAAAGCTGGCCCAATCTTTTGGTCCAATTAAGGATGCTGCAAATCCTAGATTGCCCGCTCGACCGGTACGACCGATGCGATGAACATATTCGTCGGCCATCCGCGGTAAGTCGAAATTTATCACCCATTGCACTTTTAGCAAATCCAAACCCCGTGATGCTACATCGGTTGTTACCAACACCTGATGTTGTCCGCGGCTAAATGCATTCATTATGTTACTGCGTTGTGGCTGACTTAATCCCGCATTTAGGGCAACACTGTCATATCCTTGCCCAGATAAAAGGGTGGCAAGTTTATCGGTGTCTTCTCGGGTTGCGGTAAATACAATTGCCTGTTGATTGTCAGTTTTGCTGAGTAATTTAAACAGTAATTTAATTTTATGGTCAAGGTGATCAGCTAAGAAAAATTGTTGTTGAATATCTTTGTGCTGAGCGTTTGATTTGCCTACGCTGATACGTTGCGGGGCTTTAAGCATTCTGTCGGTTAGATAATGCAGCTCAGCAGAGTCTAGTGTGGCGGAAAACATCATTGTTTGGCGTTTTCGATGATCAGCACAATGGTCTATTAACATTAGCTGCTCTTTAAACCCCAAATCTAACATGCGATCAGCTTCGTCCATAATAAGCAGCTCTAGCCCATTCAAGTACAAGCTTTTGTCCTTAACATGGTCGGCTATTCTACCCGCTGTACCTACAACAAACTGTGGGTAGCGTTTTAACGCTTTAACTTGGTCGTTAAAGTTCTCGCCACCTAATATCAACGTGGCGGTCACATTTTGATTGGCAATAAGCCACTTCAATTGCAGAAATACCTGTTTGGCCAATTCACGAGTGGGCGCTAAAATCAGCACTCTGGGGTCTTTTCTGCTTAGTGGTTTGTTTTTTAGTATTCGGTGTAGTGCGGGTAATAAAAAAGCTAAAGTTTTGCCAGAGCCCGTTTTAGAGGACGCCATTAAATCTTTGCCAAGTAGTGCATGGCCAATGGATAAAGATTGGATTTCTGTGGGCTCAGTGAAGCCTTTGTTTTCTAGCGCCTTAAGAATTCTGTGATCCAGTGGCAAGTCAGTAAAAAGCAAGTTCAGTCTCTTATGGGTTAATATCTTCAATTGAATGTGATTTTAACACAGACATATAAGTTTCATCAGAATACTTTTGCCAATTGCAGCTTGCGTATAGTTGTAAAAATTCATCGTTATAAGTTCTAGCTACCATAGGGGGCAACTCCTCGGTATCAATGCCCAATTGGCGAACCAATGGTGTTAACAACTTTTGAATTGCCACATCGTCTAATAACGCATAGTTTTGTTTAATGGTGAAAATTGAAGATTCTAATTTGTCTGGTTGTAGTCTAGCCGTTTGTACCGCTTTTAAGATATTGTAGTATGCTGTTCTTGAGCCAGCAGGAGACCGCTTTAACATCCTGACTATACGGCCATCCAATCGATCAAACATCAAGTCATCTTCAAGGTATAAAAAAACATGTAACAAATTGATCCCGCTGAGCAACTCTCCCGCTCTATGATCTATTTTCTGGAAATTTTCAATTGATTGGCTAAAGTACTGCAATGCTTCGCTGTACTGCTCATTTACAAGCCTCAAAATACCTAGGTTGTTTTGAATAATCGCGAGGTAACTATCAAATTCATTTTCCTTGGCAAGTTGCATGGCACTTTGATAAACATTTTCAGCATCAGTGTTATGGCCAAGGTTTCTTTCAACTACCGCCAAATTACTTAAAGCTCTGACTTTATCTATTGGAAGTGTCGCATCTTCAAGTGCGCAGAAATAGCTCATCTTGGCCATTTCGAGGTATCCGGAACGTCTCATCCACACACCTAACCCATTTAATATCACCGATGAATGGGACTGATAAAACTGTGTGGTCTGTAATTCTGCCAAAGACAGTAATGTTTGTTGAAGTGCTAGCAAATCAGAAGTGCGCACAGTGGCGACCAATGTAATATAGTGCCACTGAGCCTGTTCATTTTTGGTTGCGTAGGAAAGTGTAGTGATGTTATCACTGAGAAGCTCGACAGACTTCTCAGGTAAAACAATTAAATGATCACTGGCTTCTTTGAGCAAAGCCGCAACAGTCTCGCTGGTATCCATATCTTGATAGCGGCCTTCTGTGGTGCTAACGCTCAACAAAAAAAGCCACAGGATTAAAAGTCCTTTTTTCAAAACCACTCCGCGCTAAATAAAATTATGTCTATAATATTATATTGCGCGCTATTGTAACATTAACCATAGGTCTAATGCCTAGGTTAAAATACCATTTCAGCTACGGTTTCTGGCACCACTAGCTTACCAGCGGTTTTAGCTTTGACTTCTTCAATCGACACACCAGGAGCTAATTCAACTAAATGAAATGCACCGTCTTTAACTTCTACTACAGCTAAATCGGTGATGATTTTATTGATGCAATTAACCCCGGTAAGAGGCAAGGTGCAATTGGCCAACAGTTTTGAATTACCATGCTTATCAGCGTGAGTCATGGTGACAATGATATTTTTGGCTCCAGCGACTAAATCCATTGCACCACCCATACCTTTAATCAATTTCCCTGGGATCATCCAAGAGGCAATGTTGCCCATAACATCTACTTCAAAAGCACCCAACACGGTAAAATCAACATGGCCACCACGGATCATGGCAAAACTTTCGGCAGAATTAAATATTGAAGCACCAATCGCTGCAGTAACGGTTTCTTTCCCTGCATTGATCATGTCTGCATCTACTTGTTCTTCGGTAGGGTATGGACCCATACCTAATAGACCATTTTCCGACTGCAGCATCACCGAGATATCTTCTGGAACGTAATTAGCGGCTAGGGTAGGGATACCAATGCCTAAATTGACATAATCTCCATCTTGAAACTCTTGAGCAACCCGCATTGCAATTTGTTCACGAGATAATGCCATTATACTTCTCCTTGAGTTTTTGCAACGACTTTACGTTCGATGCGCTTTTCGAAAGTGCCTTGGATAACCCGATCAACATAAATACCCGGGGTTTGGATCTGGCTTGGCGGAATGGCGCCTGGTGGTACGATTTCCTCCACTTCGACGATAGTCATCTTGCCTGCTGTTGCTGCCATAGGATTAAAGTTCTGGGCGGTATGGCGATAAATACAATTTCCAAAAACATCCGCTTTCCATGCTTTGACAATGGCAAAATCACCGGTAATCGATTCTTCCATAATATAAGGACGACCGTTAAATTCTTTAACCTCTTTACCTTCACCTACCGGAGTGCCGTAACCGGTGGCAGTATAGAACGCTGGAATACCCGCTCCGCCAGCGCGCATTTTTTCTGCTAGTGTACCTTGAGGGGTCAATTCAACCTCAAGTTCACCATTTAGCAGTTGTTGCTCAAACAGTGCATTTTCCCCTACATAAGAAGAGATCATCTTTTTGATTTGTCGATCTTCTAACAACAAACCTAAACCAAATCCATCCACACCGCAGTTGTTTGATACTACAGTTAAATTTTTGGTACCCATTTTTTTAATCTGGGCAATCAATCCTTCGGGAATTCCGCATAGGCCAAATCCGCCCGCGATAATGGTCATTCCATCTTCAAGTCCAGCCATCGCATCTGCGTAACTGGTTACGATCTTATTAAAGCCGCTCATATTTGCTCCTTGGTCAAATTCGACTTTAGTATTGATGGATATGTAAATAAAGTAAAATTGAATTAATATACCTATTAATAAATTTAATCAATTAATCAGTTGGATGTTTTTAATATGTTGTCATACAAACAGTTGCAGGCCTTCATAACCCTCGCACAATCCACGACTTTCGCGGAAGCAGCAGAGAAAATTCATCTTTCTCAACCGGCTCTGTCAAGTGCGATTAAAAAGTTAGAGCAATTTTTAGGTGGCAACTTATTCTCACGTACCACCCGCAAAGTACAATTGACTCATGAAGGTCGTGAATTTTTACCGGTAGCACTGCGACTGTCCCATGATTGGGAATCCGCTATTGCGGACATGCAGGATCTTTTTGCCATGCAGCGCGGCAAATTAACTATTGCCGCTATGCCATCATTTGCTAGTAGCGTATTACCAGCGATGCTGAAAACCTTCCATCAACGCTGGAGTGATATTAATATTTCAGTGCGGGATGTGGTGATGGAAGAGGTAATTCGCCTAGTGAGGGAGGGACGGGCTGAATTAGGGTTTACCTTTGAAGCTGAACAGCTAGAAGGCTTAGACTTCCATTCATTGATGAGTAATGAGTTTGTAGCAGTTATGTCATCATCACATCCGCTAAGTGCGCATAAGCAGGTTGTATGGCAGCAAATTAGCCAATTCCCAATCGTGGCAATGAATCGCGGCTCGTCAATTCGCAAGTGGATAGAGCAGTTTACTGAGCTCAACCAAATCAAGCTCAATATAGTGGCGGAAGCTAATCAGTTAGCGACATTAGGGGAATTTGTTAAACATGAACTCGGTATATCTGTAGTCCCCGGGATCTGTGAAGCACAATTTTCCAGCAATGACTTAGTCTGTTTACCTATCAGTGATGGCAATCTAAAAAAGAACATTGGTATCATCAGGGCATCTAGGAAATCATTATCGGTACCAGCTCAAGCGTTGTGGGATAGCTTGATTGAAAGGTAGTGTTAAACAACACTGTCCAAATAAAGGCAAAGATACAGATAGTTGCAGCTAAATACGGTTAGGATTTATAAAGCCTTCTTTGTAAGGTAAGGGTAATTTTTTTGCTAAATGCATATTAAAGTAACTACAATGTGTAGAGTTAAGTCCCTTAGTCAGCATTGTAACTTAGGTAATAACAAAGCATTAATTAGCTAGTGTTGTTTCAAACCCTATGTCACGGAGAACACAATGACGTCAATGTGTATGATGGCTTGTTCGTTCTTAGTGTCATCTTGCGTTTATTATGTAACCTCTCATAAGATTGGGGAGGCTGCTAAGTCATCGCGTGCAAAGGGTTTTGCAAAAGAAAATGAAAAGTGCAGAGCCCAGTTCAAGATGCTCAACGAATCCTTAGATAACCACATGCATCGATAAGGATAAGTAATGCAAGTCGAAAAACAATCCGCAATTTTGACCCGAGGGGATTCACAACTCTTCGCCGGAGTGTGTTCCGGATTAGCTGACTATTATGGGCTGAGGAAAAATGGTGTGCGGGCAGCCTTTTTCATCATGTCTATGTTATTTATCCTGCCAATAATTTTATATCTGGTGTTGTGGCTGATCCTTCCGAAATACCCGAGCTCTGTGGCTTCAAGGCGTCAATTAATACGTACAATGAAGAATCGCCAGAGTCGGGGTTGCTAATCAGAACGCTATTTTACAGTTTACACTTGAGCTCACTATTTAAAATTGAAGTCCAAGTTGGATCCTCAGAGAAATTACTCACTAAACCATCTGGGTTTTGCTCAGTTAGTTTTTTAACACCATGTTCAATCATATAAGTTGGAACGTAATTGGGCTTGCCAATTGATTGCACGAAAGCACAGGCCGATTGCATCAATTCTGGCGTATCAATGAATGCATTTAATTTTTGTTGGAATTGATTTTGCTCCAGCGCTGAGAGTGTCCAAATAGAATGTTTTTGGATCAAGTTGATAGCCTGCTCATCTTGGCCGTCGACAACGCACTGCTTTAGGGAAGGGTATAAAACAACAGGACTATAATCACCAGTGAGGGTATTTTTATCGATACAAACTGGCTCCTGAGTGAATGCTAAATAAGTGGGAATTTGTAATTCTTCTTGTGTCTTTTCGCTTGGAGTACAAGACAGTATCGGTACTTCCCTGAGCAATTTCACTTCCCATTCGTCACTCATGCCGTTGGTGTGTTGAGCGGTCACCACATATCTCATGCATTCTTTAGCATCAACCGGAAACATCTGTGGTTTAGAGCTTTTGCTTCTTATCTGTTTAGTGGTCAGTATATTGATGTAGTGAAAGCCCGGTTTGACATTTTTAATCTGTTTACCAAACTCTATTTTTCCATCTATAGAAACAATAGAGACATCATAATTATCTAAGTCTGATTCTTTACTTTGTGTCCCGTCAATAATGGCATAGGGCTTGAAAGCGCAACCGCCTAAAAACACAATTCCAATTAATACAATGCCAATATTCAAAACATTACTTTTCATGCTTTTTCCTTCTTCCTTAACTTTAGCGGTATCCATTTATTAAAAAACAAAGCAGATTAATATCTACGTAGTGTCTGTGGTTGGGTCTTACTCATTGATTAACTTAGACTATATCACCATAAGTCGACGTAAAACAATTAATTGGTGGCATGCGCTAAAGGCTCGACAGTTACATCAGAAACGGCAAACTAATTGCTAAAGTAGGACTATGGATTGAATAGAATTCACGAGGCAAGACGTTCACTTAGCTGGAACGGTCTAGGTGTTTTAGGTTTTAACTTTGTAAGTGCATCTATTGCTTAAGTAACTACTACCACTTTTTCTTCGGGGCAAACAATTCGTCCAATTCGTCCCGTTCTTCTTCCTGCTTTTTGGCGCGATCTTTGGCATTGGCATTTCGCAGGTTTTCCTGAATAGATTTAAGTTGATCGGCAAGTTGCACACGACGTTCCTGATTGTATTGATCCGGTTGATTTTGGCTCTCTAATGCCGCAATAGCCTTTTCAAAATATTGTCGAGCGGAACCTAACATGTTGCTTTGCAGCGCCGCATTACCCCGTTTCACCAGGGTTTCTACATTAACCCGCAACTGTAATGCTGCCATTACGCGGTCTTCCTGTGTGAAAGTCTGCGAGTCAACTTTGCCTTTGGCGTGTTCTGAGCGAAGTAACACTCTGAATTTTTTGACTACTTGGATATATCTAATCACCAATTTATCACTATCGGGTAAAGTGAAGTTTTCTTGGGTTGGAGTCGGGGCGCCCATATCAATAGCTTTAACTCGGTCTTGGCATTGTTTTAAACGCTGCTTGATATCCGGCATAGACGGGTTGAGTTGATAAATCACCTTCAACGCATTGAGTACTCGGATTTGTAAGATTGAAATCAGTTTTGCAGACACAGGGATAGTATCAATGGCAGACAACACATTTTCAGTTTCATCTATAACCGATTTTTGTTTGGCAATCTCAGTGCGCTTTTCCGCTTCAATTTTTTCTCTATGTTGTTGCAAGGCATTCACCACAATGGCAACTACCACTAAAGAAACAATCAATATTATTATTATTGGAAAAATCATCTAACTCTAAAATCCTGTAAAAACAATAAAATGCGAAAAATCACTAGGCTGCTATATTAAGGTAATTTGAGTGTAAAAACACTCCCTCCTAATTTTCCACCATTAGAAAGATTGATTTCACCCTTGCGTTCACCTCTATGGTGAGCGGCTGCAATAGCCCGAGCGAAAAACAATCCTAAGCCTGTTCTACCTTCCCTAATAACGATGTCGCGCATGTCCAAACTACTCGCTTGCAACATGTCCTTGGGATAACCAGGGCCATCATCCTCTATCGATATTATTAGCCACCCGTCTTGCTCATATGCACTTAGTAGCAATCTACTTTGACCATAGCGCATGGCATTGACCAAAATATCGTTGAGTAGCAAGGTGACCATTTGCTCATCTAAATAGCGAACCAATCCTGGTGCTTGCTCCACACTGAAGGTTAAATTCTTGTGTCCGAAGTAGCCCTGATGGGTCAGCAACATATTATCGATTAGATCTTCAATATGGCACTCATCTTCATGTATCGGCAGGTTTTCCATTTCCGCCCTATATAAAGATAAAAGTTGCACTAATCCAGTATTGAGTCGTGCAGATTCATAATGAGCGGTGGATAAAAATGTTTTTGTTTTAGTATCTTCATCAGATACGGTCGCATTAAGACTGTCAATTGATTGTTGCAACAAATTTAACGAGCTTTTCATATCGTGTACCGCAGATGCGAGCACGGTAGAAAAATCAATTAATTGTCCTGATTGAGAAGCCATTCACCAAACCACTGATCGGATATTTGTTTTGCCAGTATCTATCAAGAATGACGGTTTTACCAAAAAAAGTCGTCTAAATAGCAGAAAATCGGAATTTTATTTAAAATTTTATGGAATTAATCTTCGCTTAGGTATATATATTTTGAATATAGGAAAATTTTAGAGAAGTATGTAGTCAAAAAATGAAATTACAACAGCTGCGATATATCGTCGAAGTCTTAAACAATAATTTAAACGTTTCAGCAACAGCGGAAAATTTGTACACCTCTCAGCCGGGCATCAGTAAACAAGTAAGAATGCTGGAAGATGAGCTTGGAGTGCAAATTTTTGGACGAAGCGGCAAGCACTTGACCCACGTAACTGACGCAGGCCAAGATGTAATTAACATATCTCGCGAAATACTTGCCAAGGTAGAAAGTATCAAAGCTGTTGCTAGAGAGCATACGCTGCCAGATCAAGGCAAGCTCAACATCGCAACCACGCACACCCAAGCTCGTTATGCTTTACCAGATGTAATCAAAGGCTTTATGAATAAATATCCTAAAGTATCTTTGCATATGCACCAAGGCACACCCTCACAGATCAGTGATTTGGCTGCCAAAGGTGAAGCCGACTTTGCGATTGCAACAGAAGCACTGCACCTCTACAACGACTTAGTGATGCTTCCTTGCTATCACTGGAATCGCAGTATTATTGTTAATCGTGATCATCCTTTAGCTAAGAAAACCTCAATCACCATTGAAGATATTGCTGAGTACTCTTTGGTTACCTACGTGTTTGGTTTCACCGGTCGTTCTGAGTTGGATCAAGCGTTTGACCGCGCAGGACTCGAGCCGAAAATTGTCTTCACTGCAACTGATGCGGATGTGATCAAGACCTATGTAAGATTAGGGGTGGGTATTGGGGTGATCGCGTCTATGGCCGTTGATGACAAACTCGATGGTGATTTAGTTAAAATTGATGCCAGTCATTTATTTGATTACAGCACAACCAAAATAGGCTTCCGCAAAGGTTCTTTCTTACGCAGTTATATGTACGATTTTATTGAGCGTTTCGCTCCGCACTTAACCAAGGATGTGGTAGAACGGGCGATGATGCAAAAAAATAATGATGAAGTCGAGAAGATGTTCAAAGGACTCACCTTGCCGGTTAAATAAACCGGCAAGTATTTAGAGCATATGCATTGAAGTTAACATTCAATGATGTTGACCGCTAGGCCGCCACGGGCGGTTTCTTTGTATTTAGACTTCATGTCGTTACCTGTGTCCCACATCGTCTTTATTACCTTGTCTAACGATACCTTATGCTGGCCCGTGCCTCTTAATGCCAGCCGAGATGCGTTGATGGCTTTAATCGCGCCCATTGCATTACGTTCGATACAGGGGACTTGTACCAGCCCTCCTACTGGATCGCAAGTTAAGCCCAAGTTATGTTCCATGCCAATTTCTGCTGCATTTTCTACTGCATCCACTGATCCTCCAATAATCTCAGTTAATGCACCCGCAGCCATAGAACAGGCCACGCCAACTTCACCTTGGCAACCCACTTCAGCGCCAGATATAGATGCATTCTTTTTATATAAAATACCTATGGCAGCGGCAGTCAGCAGATATCTAGCGGCGGTGTGTTTTTCCACTTTTCTGACAAACTTATCAAAATAACACAGCACCGCAGGAAGTATGCCCGCTGCACCATTGGTAGGGGCGGTAACCACGCGACCGCCGGCGGCATTTTCTTCGTTAACGGCCAGAGCGAATAAGTTTACCCAATCCATGGCTTGCATAGGATCTGAGGTTTGCTCCGTTTCTAAGCGACGATATAAAGCCGGTGCGCGGCGAGTAACTTTTAATCCACCTGGCAGTATTCCTTCACTGTGAATACCATTGTCAACGGACTCAAGCATGACTTGCCAGATGTGCCACAATTTATCGATGACATCTTTTTTCGGTTGCACTGTGGCCTCATTTTCCAACATTAAGGCGCTAATACTCAGGCCGTTGTCTTTGCATTTTTGAATCAACTCAGCCGCAGTTGCAAAACTGTAGGGCAGAGGACGTTGCTCCGCAGCCAGTGACATATTTTTTACAGACTGGAAATCTTGTTCCTTGACGATAAAACCCCCGCCGATGGAATAGTAGGTTTGACGAGCAATTTCCTGATCTTTTTGGTAGGCAAAAATCGTCATACCATTAGCGTGCAAGGGTAGGGTTTTGCGACGGTGAAAAATAATTGCGCCTTCATTGGGGAATTTCACCGGGAATTGCTGGTTTAAACGTAGGATTTTGTTACTGGCTATTTCACTTAACAAACCATCGACCAGACTAACGTCTACTGACTCAGGGTCATAGCCCATTAACCCTAAAATTACGGCTTTACCGGTTCCGTGACCTTTACCTGTCTGGCCTAAGGATCCGAACAACTCCACAACAACCCTATCCACGGTTTCAATTTGTTGCTGTTCTTCTAGCTGCTGACAAAAGGCTTTCGCCGCGCGCATGGGTCCTACTGTATGAGAACTCGAGGGGCCAATACCGATACTGAACATGTCAAATACACTGATCATTACTATCTCAAAAAATACTTATCTTCAATGGCGCTAACTATGGCCATAGTTGAGTAGCGGAGCAAGGAAATTAGCGCAGATAATTTAAAATGATTTTGCTGTAAAGCGTAAAGAAAACTTGATAAAGACCAATTGATTAGTCAGTTAACGCCATCAAATCAATATGATTGGATAACAACCGCACAAATGCAGCCGTCGCCCCCCAAATTGTTTTGTCCTGCCAGCGAATAAAATAAATAGGATGCTCACGTCCCGAACGATTTACCCAATGGATCAAATGCTGACTTTGATCCATTAAATGACTAAGGGGTACTTCAAAGACATTATCGACTTCATTTTTATCCAATTTGAGGTGGAATTCTGGAGTCACGAAGCTGACAAAAGGGGTGACAGCGAAACGGCTAACGGTTCTAAACATGGGCAAAGTACCGATTACGCTAATTTTATCCGCGCCTATCCCGATTTCTTCTTCAGTTTCACGCAGTGCGGTCTGCATCAAATTTGCATCGTAATCTTCTTGCTTGCCCCCTGGGAAACTGACCTGACCCGGATGATGCTTGAGATGCTTGGCCCGTTGGGTAAATAGTACAGTTAGCTCACGCTCTCGCTCTATTATCGGGATTAAAACCGCAGCAGGTTTTCCTGGCTTCAACAGCGGAAAGTCGGCCTCAGGTGTGACTAGGCGTGCATGTTGAAAACGTGATAGAAAGTCATTTTTGTTCATTGGCTTCGGCTAATATGGGTAAAATCTTAGAGACTTTATCAAAGCTTTCCTGATATTCACTGCTCGCTTTAGAGTCAAGCACTATACCACCTCCAGCCCAGCAATATAGTTGACCTTTCTCAGCGAGTAAAGTTCGTATACAAATACTGGTATCCATATTGCCGTTTATATCGATATACCCGATGCTGCCACAATAAATATTACGCCGCTGAGGCTCAAGTTGATCAATAATTTCCATTGCCCTTATTTTCGGCGCACCGGTTATTGATCCACCCGGAAAAGCGCCTCTTAGTAAATCAAGGGCATGTTGGTCAGCACGCAATATCCCCGTTACCGTACTCACCATATGATGAACCGCTCTGAAGCTTTCGATTTTAAATAGTTCAGGCACCTTGATTGAGCCATCTTCACAGGCCTTACTCAAATCATTTCGTAGTAAATCCACTATCATTAAATTTTCAGCACGGTCTTTTTCTGAATTGAGTAGATCTTGGATTTGCTGTTGATCCCGCACCGCATCTTTATCTCGAGGTCGAGTACCCTTAATGGGTTGCGAATCGACCTGCTTATCGATGACTGATAAAAATCGCTCTGGTGAGATACTCACAATGGCATTGCTTGGTAATTGTATAAAAGCTGAAAAAGGAGCTTGGTTAGCCTGACGCAAGATGAGGTATGCTTGCCAGAGTGAGCCTCGGTAACTGGCTTTGAAGCGTTGGGCTAAATTTACTTGATAGCAGTCTCCGGCGCGCAAGTACGCCAATACCCGGTCGATATTTTCATAGTACTGCTGTTGACTCATATTAGATTGCCAATCACTGGTTAAGTGAAAGGGCTGATCAGTTACAGGCGGTTGATAGACCAAAGCCTGAATAAAATCTGCGCTGGGGGCGGTGAAGTCATCCACACTGGTTAAATAGAATTTTCCTGTTCTATTGTCTTTGATAACACTCCAAGTATAAATTCCGACTGCCATATCTGGTGAGCAGTAATCATCTACGGCATGATTCGGTAGCGTTTCAAAACAACGGCCTAGGTCATAGCCAAAATAGCCTAAGGCACCAGCATGAAAAGGTAAATTTGGCGCTTGGCAGTCATGCTGCTGGGCTTCTTGTCCAATTGTTGCCAGCAATAAATCCTGCAAGGCATCTATAGGGTCTTGCTCAACAACCCGCTGCTGGGGTTGGGACAAGGTGCTGATGACACAGCGGTTACCCTTTGCGGTTATGGTTGCCACAGGCTCAGCTACGAAAATGTCAAAGCGGGCATTTTTGTGTTGGCTATTGGCTGAATCTAACAGCATTGACCAAGGCGTGTCAGCGAAATGCGCAAATAGTTGGGTGATATCAGTCTGTTCAGGTACAGCAAGTGTTTGAATACGATAGTGTTTGGGTGTGCAGTGCAGCATTTGATTTCAACCGGCTATTTTTAAATATGCGCGTTTAGCGATGGAGCAAGACATCACAAAAGGTTATCATAATGTGATTTTACGCACGACATAAAAAATGTCCTTTCAATTTAATAACGAGGCACCTATGGCACTCATTCGACAACAGGATTTCATTGATAGCATCGAAGATGCACTGCAGTTTATCTCTTACTATCACCCTCTGGATTACGTTAAGGCAGTTGAAAAAGCTTATAATCAGGAAAAAAGTGAAGCCGCCAAAGATGCGATGGCGCAGATCCTAATTAACTCGCGAATGTCAGCCGAAGGCAAACGACCCTTATGCCAAGATACCGGTATAGTGACTTGCTTCGTTAAAATCGGTATGGCAGTGCAATGGGACAAAACCGATATGACGGTCCAGCAGATGGTTGATGAAGGCACCCGTCGCGCCTATTTGAATCCAGACAATCCATTGCGAGCATCTATCGTTGCCGATCCTGCAGGTGCTCGGGTCAACACTAAAGATAATACCCCAGCGGTAGTGCATATTGACACTTTTGCAGGTGAAGGCATTGAAGTGATGATTGCTGCAAAAGGCGGTGGCTCTGAAAATAAATCAAAAATGGTGATGCTAAATCCAAGTGATGACATCGCCGAATGGGTAGTCAAAACCTTGCCGACTATGGGAGCGGGGTGGTGTCCACCTGGCATGTTAGGAATAGGCATTGGTGGTACAGCAGAAAAAGCTGCTGTGCTTGCTAAAGAGAGCTTGATGGACCCAGTTGATATACAAGAACTGATGGATCGCGGCGCGGTAACCACTGAAGAAAAGTTGCGCTTAGATATTTTCAAGAAAGTAAATGATCTTGGCATAGGCGCGCAAGGGCTAGGTGGTTTAACTACCGTAGTAGATGTCAAAATCAAATCGGTACCTACTCATGCGGCGTCAAAACCTGTGGCGATGATCCCAAATTGTGCTGCAACACGACACGCGCACTTTCATTTGGATGGCAGTGGCGCTGCTGAATTTACCCCACCTAAACTTGAAGATTGGCCTGACATTACGTGGGAAGTGGGCAAGAACACTCGCCGGGTAAATTTAGATGAGGTGACTAAGCAAGACATCCAAGAATGGAAAGTTGGTGAAACAGTACTGCTCTCAGGGAAAATGTTGACCGGACGAGACGCTGCTCATAAGCGCATTCAAACCATGTTAGACAATGGTGAAGGCTTGCCAGAAGGCGTTGATTTAACTAATCGATTCATCTATTACGTCGGGCCGGTTGATGCCGTAGGCGATGAAGTAGTGGGACCTGCAGGGCCAACTACCGCCACACGGATGGATAAATTCACTGACATGATGTTAGAGCAGACAGGCTTGATCGGTATGATTGGTAAAGCTGAGCGTGGACCAGCAACGGTTCAAAGCATCGCGAAGCACAAAGCAGTGTATCTGATGGCGGTAGGCGGAGCAGCCTACTTGGTGTCTAAAGCGATCAAGAAATCTCGCGTGGTTGCATTTGAAGATTTAGGTATGGAAGCTATCTACGAATTTGAAGTAGAAGATATGCCAGTGACGGTTGCGGTAGACAGCACGGGTGCCAATGCCCACGAAACAGGCCCTGCAATTTGGAAAGCTAAAATTGAAGACTTGAACAAAGCCTTACAACCTTCATAGTGTTATATGATGGCAGCAGCGATGTGCTGCCATCCTCCTTTGTGTTCCGCCCAGCTTAATAGAAATCAATGTATTATGATGTTATCCCAAACCATGCTTTTAATTATTGCCCTCGCAGGTTTATTCGGTCTTTTAATAGGGATGATGTTCAGTAGTTTTACTCAACAGCGTAAAAACCGGCAACAGCTTGCATCAATCGTCAGTCAATATAATGAAAAGATACAGTTATTAGAGCAACAGCTTGAAGGGCAAAAAGACCGCTTAACAGAACAATCGCGTCGCTTAGAGCTGGCGCATCAAGAGCAATTGCAAACGCAACGACAACTAGGTGAACTGGAGCAAAAAAAGCAACAAGTCAGTCACTATCAAGAACAATTACTAAGTTGGCAGAACAAAGCTCAAACCACTCAGGATAAAGCCAATCATTACTTTGCGCAGTTAGAGTCTCAGGCCGCGGCTTTTGAGCAAGAACGAATTGCTTCACAAGACAAATTAGATCTATTGGCTAGCGCCGAATTAAGACTCCAACAACAATTCGAAAATTTAGCCAATAAAATTTTCGAACATAAACAACAAAAGTTTACCCAATCCAGCAAAGCTGGATTGGATGCGTTGTTGTCACCTTTGAAAGAGCAGATTGAAGGTTTTAAAAAGCAGGTGACAGATCAATATGTCAAAGAAGGGCAAGAAAGAGCCTCACTGAAAACTGAAATTCTAGGCCTGAAAGAGCTGAATCAACAAATCACCCAAGAGGCCGCTGCACTTACTAAAGCGCTAAAAGGTGACAACAAGCAGCAGGGCAATTGGGGCGAAGTTATCCTTGAACGTATTCTGACAGAATCCGGTTTACGGGAAGGCCATGAATTTGAAACTCAAAAGTCTTTGAAAAATGACGCTGGTAAGCTTTATCAACCCGATGTAGTGGTGCACTTGCCTAATGAAAAAGATATTGTGGTTGATTCAAAAGTTTCCCTCGCCCATTACGAACGCTATTTCAATCAACAAAGTGATGAAATCGCTCGGCAGGAACACCTCAAAGCCCATGTTAATTCGTTACGCCAGCACATACGTGAGTTAGGCAAGAAGAATTATCAAGATTTAAAAGGAATTCGTACCCTCGATTATGTTTTGATGTTCGTACCCATAGAATCGGCTTTTTTACTCGCCATTGATCAGGCCCCAGAGCTGGTGAAAATGGCGCTAGACAACAATATTATGTTAGTTAGCCCAACTAATCTGCTGGTGGCTTTGCGCACTGTAAACAACATTTGGCAGTATGAATATCAAAATCAAAATGCCCAGCGGATCGCCCAAAACGCTGCAAAGTTGTACGATAAATTTCATGGTTTCATAACCGACATGGAAAAAATTGGTCGCAGCATTGAAACCCTAGACAAAAGCTATTTAGGCGCAATGAACAAGCTCAGTAATGGTAAAGGAAACCTAGTCCGTCAGGTCGAACAATTCCGCGAGTTAGGGGTGCAAACCAACAAGAAACTAGATTCTCAGATACTGCAAGACAACGACGAAGGATCAAGAGGGTCAGAGTAACTTGAAATTACCAATTCGCAACAATACACTTCCATTTCGTAGACGATAGCTGCAAAATTAATAATTTATCCAGTCGCAATATGATATTTCAACCCTTTGCTGGGGTTAGTAGCCACGTTGACGGTCTACGACACCCGTCATGGGTTGTTGGTTTGCATACTGTTTCATATTTGCCAATAAGGTCTCACCCGCACTCTGGGTTTGGGTGACTGCGGCAATGTGAGGGGTGATCAATACCTTGGGATGCCGCCACAATGGGTGTTGTTCTTCCAGTGGCTCTTGCTCAAATACATCCAGTACAGCGTAGTTCAGATGCCCATTGTCTAGTAGTGCCAACAAGTCATCAACGACTAACTGTTCACCCCGACCAACATTGATAACGCTGGCATTTGGAGGTAATAACGACAAGATATCTCGATTGAGCAGCCCTTTGGTAAGTTCGGTTAGTGGAAGTAAACAAATCAGAATATCAGTCTGGCTTAAAAACGGTTCTAACTGCTCACGTCCATGAAAACAATCCATCGCTTCTATAGCTTTAGCAGTACGACTCCAACCCAGTAGATTAAATCCATTGCTTTTTAAGCACTGTGCAGCTGCTTGACCAAGGTTTCCCATGCCCATTATTCCTACCGTTCGCTGGGCAGTTGTACAGGCGGGTAGGGCAAGCCATTGCGCCTTATTTTGAAGATTGCGATAAGCAATTGTGTCGCGATGAATGGTCAAAGCAGCCATCAAAATGTATTCAGTCATCATTTGGGTGATGGTGGGGTCAAGCATACGTACTACTTGTACATACTCTGGAATGTTGGCTAAATCAAATTGATCTACGCCTGCGCCAACCGAATAAATAACCTGCAAATTAGGATAATCTGTTTGATAATTTCGCGGTAACTTCCATGCTATTAAAACATCAACCTTTAGGGGATCTATCACCTCCGGCCAGTTTTCCCAGTTTGCCTCGGGTAAGGTCGATGCAAATAGTGCTTGCCAACGTTGTCCTCTATCCCTCGGTCCCCGATAAAGAATATTAATACTCATAGTAATTTACACACCTTAATAATTACTGTTGCCTATTGAAACCGCCGGAGCGTTTACCTGATAACAAAGGTGATCGAATTGAGTCATTGACGATAACTACAACCCCGTCCGAAACACTCATTAAACTCTTAGTTTTGTCCATTTTACATTTTTTTAAGCTTATTAGTTGACGTAAGGCTAAGTAGGTATTAATGTAAATGATAATGATTATCATTTGAATGGTAAGCGAGGTGATATGTACTGTTTCACATTTTACTCTGTCGAGATGGCGGTCAGAACAGCTGGTAACAGTTCTGATTTAGACACAATCGGCATGTATGTTCATATGGGGTTGGAAAGGACCCAAACAATTACATGTCAAAATACAACTAGACGTATGCATATGCACATGGTCAACACGTTGATTGAAACTATGTGTGACGGCTGTATCCCTCTCTATTGGCGCGAACGCTGCCACCGTTTTCTTAGAAAGCTAAAACCGCTGCTTTATGAAATGTTAGATGAGCAGACGTACCGTTCAAAGGTTGCCGAAATAGAAATGCTCAGTGAGTATTTTTTGCTACCCACGACTAACGTGGTTGCGCCGAAAGGCACGTTAACGCATCAGCGTAATGCAAACTAACCCGCTGATTGGTAGTTAAATTAATATTTTACTGTAATAGAAAGGACAACTAATATGTCGAAACTGCAATTTATATGTCAGCATCACTTTGATTGGGTAGAGGCAAATCCCAAGGAAGCTTTTGATAGTGTCATCCAGATGTCAAAAATAGCTGAAAGTCTGATACATAATCACCAGTACACCCAAGCATTACCCTATTTAGGCACCGCACTTGAAACGGTAGAGATCATATTTGATAATCGTCTCGAATCGCCACAATTGACTACTAAATTAACCTCATTAGCCATCATGCTGGCACAAACTTACGCAAGATTGAATAGAGCTGAGTTTGGTAAGCAGACATTGGTGCGTATTGAGCAAAAGCTACAATGTGCCATCGATTGTGCCGAAGGCTATGCCACAAAAGTCGCCTTTTTCAGACATTGTCGAAGTGCGATTACAGAGGCTAATTTTGAAATGCTAGGATATGCTCAAGTTGTTCAGGCGGGTAGGGTAAGCGCATTGCATTAACTCTATGCGCTTTTTATTTTTGAATCTAAAAACTATTATACTAGCTGGCTGGAAATACTTTTAGACCAAAACATAGATTGAATTCGAACGGCTGAGACCGGCACTAAACTCAACTAGAATTGAGAGTATTGACGGATCAAATTATGATAAACGTGATGCAAACTATCGAGTTGCTCACGAGGTGCGCTTCCTTGGCTCGACATCTGCTGAATGGTTCTATCAAGTTGATAAAGAGTTTGCCGCAAACTCGCATCTGGCACTAAACTTTGCATCCAACAAATTGCCGCTAAGCGTTGTCCTTTGGTTACAGGAGTAACCATATGCAGGCTGCTTGAAGGGTAAACCAGCGCATCTCCTGCGCTTAATTTTATTTTCTGCTCACCAAATTCGGTGGCAATGATTAGCTCGCCACCTTCATATTCCTCAGGCTCACTAAGAAACAAAGTCATCGACATATCACTACGTAACACGTCTTGCGTGCCGGGAATGCGCATGATGGCTGCATCCACATGAAAGCCGTAGGTTTCGCTTTTAACATAGCGATTAAAACAAGGCGGGAAAATTTTATGGGGCAACACCGCTGAGATAATCTCAGGGTTTTGCCCCAGTCTTGATAGTAATCCATTGGCCAAGTGCTTTACCTGCTCATCTGCGGGATCAGCTTGGCTATTGGATTTGACATCAGCGGCCATTCCCATGGCACTTTGTTTCCCATCCTGCCACTTAACATTACTGAGGGTGTTTCGGTAATGCTTAACTTCAGATGTTGAAAACAATTGCTTGATAATGACCATTGATGTCTCCTAGATTAAAAATTCCACGTTACAGATGCACGTACTGAACGAGCTTCACCCAAGTACATAAAAGAACCTGAACGATAAGCCGCAGTCCAGTATTCTTTGTCGAATACATTACCCACGTTTAAACGGAAGTTGACGTCGTTGGAGTAGTAATAGTTGGCGAAGATATCTACCACGCTGTAGCTAGGTACCACTATACTATATTCGCCTGCTTCTTGACTATAACCGGCAGCGGTATCAGGTTGACCACCAAACATTTCACTTTTGTATGTGTATGAGGTACCGAAAGCCCAAGTATCATTTGGCTGATAACGCAATTGCACATACAAGCTGTCATCAGCAAAGTTACTTAGCGCCAAGCCAATAGAATCTTCACTATGTGACTCCAGTATTTCGGAATCCATCATAGAAGCACTCAACTGTATGCTCAGCTCATCAGTGATGGCACCAGATAAGGATACTTCAATTCCTTTGACGCGGTTTTTACCGGTGTTAAGGGTACCTAGGGTCGAGTAGTCGTCACCGACACTTTCCATTACATCACTTTTAGTGATTTCGAAGTATGCGGCAGTGGCTAGAAGCCGCTGGTCGAATAATTGCCATTTCGTGCCTAATTCAATATTGTTTACACGCTCCGGATCTGATTGGTCTACCTGTTCTGGTGAACCACATAATCCGCCGTAGCCACAACTTCCGCCGACATCAGATTCTCCGCCATTAATATTGCTAGCAGTACTATAGGTTAGGTAAACGTTGCCTTCGTCAGTCAAGTTATACACTAAGCCCAAGTGTCCATTGGTAAATCCGTCTGAATAGTCAAAGTATGTCAGGGTACCCCTACTATTGACCGTATTTTCATAATCATATCTATCGTGACGAATACCAAAGAACACATTCCACTCATCGTTTAGTTCCATATTATTCATGATGTAAAGGGCAGTGGTTTCTACGTCTGCTTTAGCATCGCTGTCACCTCTGGAATAATCTCGCTGCATCAGTGACCGGGCGTTGTCTAAGATGTTTCCTGAACCATCTAGAATACAATAAGAATCAGATACTCCTCTGCGTCCGCCTACACGACAATTGGTTTCACCTAGGTAGTCAATGTTATAAACACCGTTATCCACCTGTTCGTGACTATAATCTAAGCCGAATACCCATTGGTTTTTAAATCCGAAGGTATTGTTTTCGAGGAAGAAGTTAAACTGAGTGGCTAAATAATCGACATCTTGCCAACCTTGGTGGTTACTTATTCTTAGCGTGTCAGCCCCAGGGGCTGTTTCATCACTGACATCTCGCACTGCGCCGCTTACACCGGTAGTGATATAACCATTGGAGGTTTTACCCCAACGGGTCGCATTGTAAAATTTAAGGCTGTCACTGAACTCGTATTCGGTTCTGAGTGTTAAGGCCTTTACCTCAGTATCAAGGAAGTCTTCATTTTGCGCATATACAGGAATATCACTGATAGGCTGACGTGTGGTGCGGTCAAAATAACTACCCAAGTCGGGCACATCTTCTGCGTTTAAGTAGTATGCATCAGCGATAAAAGATAATTTGTCAGTAGGAGCATGAAAACCTGATAACAACACACCTTGACGGGAACGCTCAATACCATCGCGATTTGGAACCGTTTCTTCGGTACTCAACACGTTTAAGCGCACCGCGGAATCAGTATTGATTGCTACGTTTGAATCCACGACAACACGATAGTGATCGTCTGTTCCAACACTGGCATCTAAGCGGTTAAAATTATAATTCGGAGAGGCTTGTTTAGTGATGCTGTTAACCGCACCGCCTGAAGAGCCTCGTCCAGCGAAAGTAGAGCTTGGACCCTTAGTAATTTCGACTTGTTCGGTAGCAAAACTTTCACGGGTTGTCATACCAGGATCACGCAAACCATCGACAAATACGTCACTGCGGGCTTCATGGCCACGAATGATGTAACGGTCACCAAAAGCATTGCCGTTTTCGCCTGTTCCAATGGTTACACCAGATTGACTAGCCAAAATTTCTTTTAAGTCAGACTTTCCCGAATCTAAAATTTGTGACTGGGTCAAAATCGTCATTGTTTGAGGCGTGTCTGCCAAATCAGCACCACGACGCATATCTCCAGAGCGGGTTACACGATATGGGGAAAACGCCATACCATAAACTTCAACAAGTTCGATTTCTTTAGTTTCGTCTTGGTTAACTTTACATTCTTGTTGTTGGGCTGCATTACCAAGTTTTTCACAGTCTGTTGTATCGGCATTGGCCGCAAAAGGTGTGACGGAAAGTGCTACTAGCAGTGCTTTTGAACCCAATTGCTCAGCAATTTTAGTGTGACGCATTAAGTTATTCTCCAGTGTGTTTTTGTGTTTTTCCTAAAAATCTGAGCAGAATGATATATAAAGTTTCCATTTCTGTAAATAGTAATGATAATAGTTATCATTTGGGTTGTTAGTGTTATTTGCCCTTGGGATAAAGTCTACACAAGCTTAGCTACACAAAGTGAAGCCCAGCATATGCCATCCGAACTAATCATTAAGACTATGGCAGGCTATGCAGTATGAAGAAGGGAGGCGGGATGACACGGGGTTATCAAAAGAGAAAATGACAGTATCGGTCTACGAAAAAAGACCTATCATCAGCCCGATTTGCTGAGCTTGAGCAATATTTTGAAAGGGACAAATAGTTTTAGCAGGGTATCAAGTGCATCCAAACACCCTTAGCTTGGCGGTAGTGATTTTAACGTGGGGGATCTGCTTTGTCTGCGGTAGAGGTATTTACTCTGAACCAACCGGCAATAGAATATCTGTCTCTGTTTGCAGCCAAAACTTCATGGGGAAACTCGTCACTTAAAAAGGTCACTAAGGTGCCATAATGAGGCAGTATTTTAGTACCAACCAAGTCAAATTCGTCTTGATAGATAACTAGTTCTCCTGCATCGTCGGTAACCCAGCCAGGATTCAAATATAAAACTACCGATAAAATTCTATTTGTATCGCCCTTAAATGCATCGACGTGGCGTTTATAAAAGTCACCTGGTCCATAGTGGGCAAAATGACTTTCGAAAGAAAACAAACCGAGAAAAAGGCGTTTATTCAGAAATTGTTGAAGTTGATGAGTCCAGTCTAACCATGCTTGTCCTGCTGGGCTGCTACCATTTATCCAACATATTTCATCCCGTCTTACAAAGTGATTTTGCATCAGTTCATTTTCGCGGCCTATGCCGGCTTGATCGAACTGCTCGGACGACATTCCGTGCACCTGGCTCCACAAACCCTCAATTAATTCAATAGGCAGAGCATTCGGTATAACGGCCATCCCATTAGCGTATATATCCTCTGCAATAAGATTATAGGTTTGCAGATTTTGTTGCGTGATTAACTCTTGGCTAGACTGGATTAAATACACTAGTATTCTCGGTTTAAACATGAACCCGCTTTTTATACGTATACAGAGCAATTAGCAACAATTATTGATGTTGTTGAACCGTTTAATTAGTTTACATATTATCGAATGTGGGTAGCACGTCGAATTTTACCCTACACAATGTAACTATTTCACATTGGCCAACCGGAAATAGTAGGATATCTTCTGATCGTTTTGGTATGTTGTTGTTCTGTATGAAAAAAACTCATGAAACATATTGGTATCATTCTGCAAAACAGAGTAGTCTTATCAATACGCTATTGGGATCTGGTGTCATACTCGTTAGGCAAATTTGGCACTAATGATATCTACCGCGTTATTGTTAAACGAAATTCATCCCCACAATGCATAACATTAATGTATATATTCAACATTGAAGAGAAACAAGATGGCAACAAGACAGGCTAATGAGCAACCAGCACAAAGCAATAACGGCCCTAAGGTATCCGAGGGTCGTACTTATTATTTGCGAGTTTTGGTGCTCTTTGCGACCTTATACACCTTGTATTTCGCACAAACCTTGCTGATCCCTCTGGTTCTTACCATCTTAACTGCTTTGTTGTTAAGCCCTTTGGTGAATTTAATGAGGCGCCTACATATTCCTAGGCCTATTTCAGCATTAGTACTAGTCTGTGCCTTGGTGGCGCCCTTTAGTTTTTTGTCGGTAGAACTGGCAGAGCCAGTGCAAAAATGGGCTAAAATGATCCCTGAATTATCCGAACACCTGACCGATCAATTAGATTCCATCAGTGATGTTATCAACGGGGAAAATCAATCGGCCGAGCAGGCCAAAGAGAGCGATTCTTCGTTTAGCTTTTTTGGCTGGTTCAGTGATGAAGAGCCAGAGAAGCCCATAGAGGAGACGAATGTAGTTAAGGAAAGAATTAAACAAGGGGGTATCGAGATAATGTATTCGGTACTCAGCGCCACGCCTTTTTTGTTAGCGCAAATCCTCACAAGCATTATATTAATTCTTTTTCTGTTGATCTATGGTCCGGATTTATTCAGAGCCTACATCAATGGTTTGCCTCAACTCACCCAGCAAAAGCGCGCATTGTCACTACTCAATACTATTCAAAAAGAGCTTTCGACCTATATAGTGACAATTAGCATTATCAATACGTGCCTGGGGCTGGTGACCGCATTGGTGTTCTATTTGTTGGGAATGAAAGACGCATTGTTATGGGGGGTAGTGGTGGGCTTACTTAACTATGTTCCCTACCTAGGCTCTTTGATCAGTTTATTTATCATCTCGGCTGCCAGCATGCTGCAATTCGGAATGGTATACGCTGCTGCCATTCCGCCATTGGTTTACATAACGTTAAATCTAATTGAAGCACAATTTATTACACCAACAATTTTAGGCCGCAATATGCGACTAAATCCATTAGTGGTAATCGTTTGGTTGCTAATTTGGGGCTGGTTGTGGGGAGCGGTTGGCGTGTTACTGGCAGTACCACTGCTGGTTTGCTTAAAGCTGGTGTTGTCTCATATGAAAATATGGACCAGTTGGATAAAGGTTATAGAAGCGGGTGGGTAAGTAAAGCACAGCAAGTTATAAAGGACGTGGCCGAATTAGACTCTGCTGTCCCAAGCTGAGCGAAAACACAGAAAATGAGGAGCACATCACATTAAATTTTTATTTAAAGACTTTAAACAGTTAGCACTTTTTTTCATCCTCACAGCGGTGGTGGCAATCTTTGTTGAACTTGCCGGAGTTGTTTTGCACGGCGGTACGGCAGCCCTTGATGAAAAGATATTACTCAGTTTTCGTATTGTGACCGATGTAGGTGATCCCATTGGTCCTAAGTGGGTCGAAGAAATGATGCGGGATATTACTGCGTTGGGTGGGGTAGGGATGCTGGTATTTATGACATTTATCGTACTCGTCTATTTACTGATGGAAAAATATAACAAAGCGGCACTGTTATTGTTTGTGGCTATTGCTTCAGGTATGGCGGTTAGTTTCACGTTAAAGTATGGCATCACTCGCCCGCGTCCAGATCTGGTGCCTCACGGTAGCTACGTTTACACCAGTAGTTTTCCCAGTGGACACGCCATGATGTCAGCCCTAGTCTACTTTACAATTGCAGGATTGTTATCACATATAAAATTGAGAAAGCGAGTGAAAAGCTATTTCTTTTTTGTTGCAACACTATTAACGATCTCTATAGGTATAAGCCGTATTTATCTAGGGGTGCATTGGCCAACTGATGTACTTGCAGGATGGTTGTTAGGGGTAGGCTGGGCAATTTTGACATTGTTTGTGCTTAGGTATCTCAAATACCGAGGTTGGATTGGTCCGCAAAGTGAAGACAAATGACGCTTAAAGGTAGTTCCAGCTCATGCCAAAACGTCTAAAAGGATAGCCAGAATGAACTTTCCCAAATTAACGTTCCTGTAGCGGTTCGCCCATAATCACTAACACTACACAGGATAGTTAACTCTCTTGAAATCCCCATGAGCTTGGAACGAAGAAGGGGTTAAACATCGAATCTTCACAAAATGATCGATAAACGTATTGGTCATTTTTACATTTTTAGTCTGAATCTTAAGCTATATTGCCCGGAATTTAGCGCAACTTGTGCACAATTTTGACTGTCTACTGGGCTAGGAATTCTTCTCCATTTCTATGTATAACTCAGTCGCTAAAATCTGTATACAATGCCTTTTTTTCAAAGCCATTTAATAAACAAGGTGACAAATATATTTTAACAGTCCATATTAATATGGCGAAATTCAACAGAATCAATAAGTTAAATTATTTTCAATGGTTGTTTTGCGTCTGTGTTGCTCTCAAAGATGAGCATATAGTTTTAATACAAGGAGAATATGCAAAATGTTTCAGTTAACAAAAATTCTAATCCTGGTGATATTCACCACCTTTGCTCCACTGTCAGTTGCCTTTGATTTTGAACCATGTAGTGAAGATCATTGTGTTAGAACATTCAAAGACTTTAAAAAATATGCCAAAAAAGGCCATCCCAGCGCGATGGAAGCTTTGGGCAACTTTTATGTGACGGGTTATGGCACTGATAAGGATCCAGGCAAGGCGCTGAGAATGTATAAGAAAGCCGCCAAGTGGGATCAGGCTAGTGCACAATATAAAGTTGGGCTGATGTATATTTCGGGTATGGCAGATGATGACGCCAGCAAAGGGATAAATTACTTGAAGAAGGCGGCTAGCAACAAAGTTTATGATGCCGCTTATATCCTTGGGGTGATTTATTTAGAAGGTGATATAGAACCGAAAGATTATGAACAAGCCAGAGAGTGGCTTGAACTAGCTTCAGAAAATAAGGTATCTAAGGCGTCCTATTTATTGGGGAAAATGTATGAAACCGCATTGTTTGGTGAAGATCAGAAACCGAATGCCATTCCTCTTTACAATAAGGCTGCTTATAAAATTGAAGCCGCCAGAGACCGCCTCAAAGCCTTAAATCAACCCTTACCACCGGGTAGCGATGAAAATATAGAACGTATTGTGGTTAACCCGCAAGATATCCAAGTCTTTTTCAATGACCAATTAGAGATACTAGCTAATACACCAGCCCCAAAAGTCGGCACTGGTAGTCGTATTTCAGGACAAACTTGTGAGAAAATGATGTCCTGCGGTACGATTGGTAGCATTGAAACTCAGCAATTGCATTCTGAAGTGCAGCGAGCGGTTGGTAGGCTGATCGCCAGCAAATTCAGGATTGTCGAATGATAAGTGAGGCAAGCTAGAGCCTACTGAGCAATACACGGCCAACTTTATACTTGGCCTTTTTTTTGGATATTCTTGAAGGTCACCGCATCTAATCCAGCCAAGAGAACGACACTCTGTTTTGTAGCGCTATTCCCAGCAAAATAGACAGAGTGTTCTTTAGTAAAATGGAAGTTGGGAGCTTCCCAAAGTATCTACGATTGCATCTTTAGCCTATTTTCTAATCACAAAGAGTAACAAGTAATTCGCACGACTTGGCGTGGAAATAATTGTGTGAAGAAATAGGGGACTAAATCTGAGACACCAAAGGCATTCATTTCAATATAGTAAACACTTCAGACTAAGCCAATTTTAGGCGTTATTAGCTAAGCTTTCATGTTTGGTCATATGCAGGAAAACGGCAAGTGACATCAGCAATAAGCTGGCGGAAACAACGACCGCGACCGGATAGTATAAATTACCGGCTAAATCCAGCTGACTATACTTAATGATCATGATTAGACCTTCTAACACCAATGCAATCACCACTACACTTACAAAACGGGTGACGGTTCGGCGAATAGATAGAAATAAATTAGAGTCATCTTCGAATTTATATTCTTTTAAAATACCAATAGCTAGCTCAAAAGTAGCTAATGCAATGAAGAGATCATTGATTGCTTTAATTACACCGCTAATAAACTCTTCGGCAAAAAAGGCTTGGTTAAAGTGATAAACTGCCAGTGCGACCAAACTTAGTGACAAGGCCATAAATAGTATGGAGAAACCGGTGGCACTAACCTTCATCATGGTTTTATTTAGCATTCAATTACGTCCCCTAGCTAAGATAAAAGTTGTACTAAAGTGCAGCGCGGGGCACTGTCTGCTGGACTGATGACAAATGTAAATCAACCAAATTCAGTCCACGTTTAGCATGATCAAGGGCCTGCTGCTGCCAATTGGATTGATGTAATTTTTTAGAAGATTTTAAATAATAGTGGGCTCTTTGGATGCGCAACTTGCCATTTCTGGTCGCAGGATAATAAGTCAAGTTGTCTAATTTCTGCTCCAAATTTTGTATTTCAATTGTCGCAGGACTAGACTCGTGCGCTGGTTTAAAATTGGTCTGTGCAACCGCCGCACCTATGGCAAACATCAATAAACACAGTGATATTAAAATTTTCATTCTGGTCCCTTAGTAATGGATTAAAAGAGTTTCTGAAATCATTAGTTGCACTATTGGTGCCAAGGGACTGCTTTAATTAAGAAAATCCAAAATTATTTCTAAGTGTATGATTTATAGTTATTAATATATTCAAACTGAAGTGGAATAAATACTTTTGTGTTACGCAAAGGGAGTAAGAGACGAGAGGGTTGGGTAACTTTTGCAGAATATATCGGTCGATTTTACATACTTAACTGGCGCTTGAGGTCAGTGATTTATCGATTTTGTCATTATCTTATGCAACATAGCCGGACGAAAAGTTAGACAGAAAAAACATAATACAGATTATATTAAGGATTAAATACCGACAATTTCGCTGCGTCTTTGCACAAAGATCACGTCACGCCATTGGCCATTTAATTGGGCAATTTTTTCACGTATTCCTAAAGGCACGAATCCATTTTTCTTATGCAAAGCAATACTAGCAGTGTTTTCAGGGAAAATAGAAGCTTGCAACATCCAAATGTTATTATTCTCAGAAGCGGTAACCAAATTAGAAAGAAGTATCTGGCCAACACCTTTCCCTTGCGCATGCTCAGCCACATAGACACTCACTTCAGCTACGCCCTGGTATACCTCTCGAGTTGATACCGCTGAAAGCGCCGCCCAACCTAAAACTTCCTGTTTATCTATAGCCACTAAGCGGCAACAGCTAAGCATTGAATTGTTCCACTGGTGCCAGGTTTTAACCTTGGTTTGAAAGGTAGCATTGCCTGTATTTATGCCCTGTTGGTATATATCTCTTACTGCAGGATAATTTGCAGGCTCAAAACTTCTAATTGTTATTGTCTGGCGCAAGTTAAATTCAGTCCTATTTTGAGCTAGCCAGGGTAAAACTAGTCTAAGGTACCTAACTTTATTTTTGAAGTCATTAAACGCACAGGACTAGCGCCTGCCACGAAAAGCTTGTTGTATAGGGATACAGGTCTTTTGCGACAGGAGTATTTAACCTGTGCGTACTTGGCCACCAATTTTGTGCCTTTTATCAAATCTAGAATACCCAGCAAACCAAACAGTAGGTGGTGACGTTAGAGGGGCAGTCTATGCTGGCGAAGATGCGTCCTGCCAGCATATGTTAAGAAAATAAAGATATAGTCTATGCTTAGTATAAATTAAGTAGGCGCTATCTTTCGCCCCCTAATGAGCAAAGCCCGCGGGAAAGTGGCATGAGTAAATTTCAATTACACGGTAAAGTCGAGTTAATCCTAGATGAGAATATTCTCAGGGTTGAAGGTTATGGACCATGGAATATTGAATCACTCATTGATACAAAACAACGAGTAATGCCTCTTATGAGTCAACTGAGTGCCGGTCCATGGGGCGTACTGGTAGTGTTATATGGTGAACCAATATATGTCCCCGATGCCGCTAACTATTTGGTGGAATTGATTAAAGAATTGAAAAAACGTGGAAGAACTGCCTCGGCAATCATGGTTGAAGAATCAAATGAGCCTGAATTTGCAAAGCGGCATATCAGTTCCATCTTTGAACGGGCAGGGGAGACATTTCGTTTTTTTAAACATCAAGATGACGCAAGAGTATGGCTAATAGAAAAACTTGCTGCAGCTAAAAGCAATAGCCAACCTAGATAACTCATGTAACAAAGCTTATCCCATTTAAACCTGCATTGCCGTGCTGAATTATTTAATATACTTTTATAGCATTGAATGGTTAGTATTTTTAAAACTGGTGTTGCTGTTCAATATGCAAAAACACAAATATCGATTACGTTTAATTAAATAATCCACACTGATATGGGCATCTAATGAGTATTAATAAAATAGCGACATTGAGTATATTATTGATTTTAGGAGGCTGTGCATCTTATACCACTCCCGGTGGCAGTATAACGCTCAGTGAGTTAGCGGATGCGGATATTAACCAGCTCATGGCTAATCAGCCAGCTGCGAATTTTCCGGCTAATATTTCAATCGCTAGGGTTCAGGCGCCTGGATATCAATCTTACAAAGTCAGCAGTTTTGGCACAGGCCGTTACAGTGTTGTTACCACGCGTGATGTGGCGACTGATGATGACTTTACGCGGTTATCTCATCTGCCAGGAATTGCTGGCATTGCGCCGCTGAGTCGAATACTACTGCCGGTTAATCTTGATTCAATCAAATCGTTGCGAGCAGCATCCGCCAGATTAAAAGCAGATATTCTGTTGATATATACCTTTGATACGTCCTTTCACGCCGGAGAGCAAAAGTTTGCACCCTTGAACGTTATTTCACTCGGCTTTTTAAAAAATAAACAGGTCATGGTAACTACCACTGTTTCAGCAGCATTCTTTGATGTGCGCACTGAATATTTATATGGACTTTCTGAGGCTACATCCAAACAGAGTAAAAGTGCGAGTGTATGGAGTACAAGTGACGCGGTAGATGATCTGAGGGTCACTACCGAAAAAGCAGCATTTCAAGATTTGTTACCTGAAATAGAAAAAACGTGGCACAACATTCTCTCTCAGTATACGAATAAAGGTATCTAAATAATTCACGGCTTTGTCACCCCTCAGTCTGTATTAACTGAGGTAAAAGGTGTTTTGTCTAATTTATCATGTGCCATCCCCACATTATCTGCCACAGTGGCACCACGAGTGCCAATTGGTTTGTCTGGTCCTGTAGTACTGTCTCTACGGGTTTGCAGTTCGATTGATGAATTCAATTCTGCTCCAAGAAGAATGACAAAAGCAGTGATATAAAACCACATCAGCAAAATCACTATTCCACCAATAGAGCCATAGGTTTCATTATATTTAGCGTATCCAGTTAAATAATAGGAAAATAAAACAGAGGCACACACCCAGCCAATGGAGGCGAAAAATGATCCTATGGTCACCCAGCGCCATTTTGCATTACTTCTTACTGGTCCGTACCTATATAGGCTTGAAAGTCCAATGTTAAACAATATTAGCAAGGTCACCCAGGTGATCCATTTTATTTGCCCTGCGCCTAATTCTAAGCCACTTATATTGCGTATTAATATGGGCAATAGGGCGATCAACAAAAGGGCTGAAGCAATTAACAAAATCGCAGCAAGGGTCAGCACGAATCGAAAGGCGATATTGATAAGAAAGCTGCGGCTTTGCTGTTCTTGATAGGTGATGTTACAGGCAGTTACCAATGCTTGAGAACCTTTGCCTCCACTGTAAATTGCTAAACCTAAGCTTACTAAAAACCCCAAAGTCAATGATGCGTTTGAGGTAGAAATAACCGTCTCAATTTGCTCTTGTAATATGTAGCGACTGTCCTGCGGAAAAATATTTACGATAATGCTCATATGTTGACTCAACTCGTCGCTTGAAACAAAGAGTCCATATAAAGAGATCAAAGCGGCTAAAAGCGGAAATATAGCCAACAAAAAATAAAATGCTACCCCTGCAGCAATCAGCGAGAGGTTATCTCGTTTAACTTTCGCCACTACACGCTTACTAATTTGCCACCATCCCAATAGTGGAATCTGGATTGGGTGATACGCAGTGACGCCAGCTTTCTTAGTCATTGATGATACCTTTGTGTTGTTAGTTTGCGTGTTAATAGTTCGTTTAACCTGGTTTGGCTCAAATCTATTTCTACTCTTTTTGTACAATTAATAATGCCTGAAATTTTTACAGTTAGCTTTGCAATAATTACCAATAAGCAACGCCAAAGTTCAACGAAAGTTTATAATTCGCAATTAAAACAAAGGCTTAAATAATGGCTCGATATTCGCTTAATGACTTATGAACTAATCAAACATTTTCAACTAGGAGAACAAAATGAAAAAATCAATTAGCTCGATTTTAGTCGCTGCGGCCCTAACTGTCTCTTCAACATCTGTATTAGCCGAAAATAGTTGGAAAGATACTGCCAATGATGCGTGGATTGATGGAAAAGCTGAAACCACATTGTTATTAAATGGTAATCTGGACTCATTTGATATCAACACTGACGTCAAAAACGGTAAAGTTACCCTCACAGGTAAAGTCGATAGCGAAGTAGACAAAGCATTAGCCGAAGAACTGATTGCTAATCTTGATGGTGTAAAGAGTGTTGATAACATGCTAACGGTTGTTAACGAAGACAGAGAAGAAGACAGCTCTGCCATGCAAACGTTAAAAGACACCAAAATAGAAACTGTGGTCAAAACCAAGCTTTTATTCGAGTCTGAGGTCCGTGGTCGTACCATAGAAGTTGAAGTGAAAAATGGTGCAGTTACGCTAACAGGTAATGTAGATTCTGACGCTGCCAAAGACCTAGCCGGTGCAATTGCTAAAAATACCAATGACGTTAAAAACGTGGTGAATAAACTTAAAGTGTCAAACAGCTAGGGATTTGTTCCTGAAGTTATAGTGGTAATAACGGTGCCTTTTAGGAGGCACCATTATTTATTTATTAGAAGGGACCAGCCATGAAATTTAAGCGAACCGCTACGCAGAAAAACGAGTTCAGTACGGATAAAATTAAACATTTTAATTGGTTTGATAAAATCAATAATGCCGCTACAGAAGTGAATCAGCATATTTCCCAGCCATTCGCTAAGCTTGATAACAAGAAACAAAAGTACAGCCACTGACAGAAGTGAACAACGTGATGATCAATAATATGTCCGTTCCACAAAAACCTGTTATAGCCCATCCCCTTGGTAAATCGGGGCAATTAACTATGTGTCTCTTATTTGTAAGTAGTTGTCCAGAAAAAACCGATATGGTTAACAATCTGTTCAGCCAAGAGTTCAAGGTGATTGGTTGTTCAAGTGGAAGATCCGCTCTCAAAGCTGCTCTCAAGGATGATATTGACGTTATCCTAATTGATGCTAATGTGAATGATATGACTGCTTTGGAGATGTGCAAGTTTATTCAGCGTAATCCCCTGACTCAAAACATCCCCTTTTTAGTGATGTCACACAATCCCACTATAGTAGAAGAAGAAACCGCACTTTTGCTTGGTGCCGCAGACTATTTTCCATCTGATGTGACACCATTGATTTTATTTAGCCGTGTCAAAACTCACATGGATTTGATTCACAAACATCGAGAGTTAGAATTGATTTCTAGCACAGACGGTTTGACTGGCTTGGCCAATCGAACTCAATTTGATACGACAATGCGAAGAGAGTGGCATTCAGCGCTTCGCGGCGGTTATCCTATTGCCGTTATTATGGTAGATATCGACGAATTCAAGCTCTACAATGATACCTTTGGCCATTTACAAGGTGATGAATGTTTAAGAAAAGTAGCCCTAGCAGTGGAGCTATCTAAACGCAGAGATGAAGATCTTGCTTGCCGCTTCGGAGGCGAAGAATTCATTCTTATATTGCCTTTCACTGATATAGATGGTGCCCGCCAAGTTGCTTCTACACTACTACAGAATGTTACAGAGCTATATTTAGTTCAGGCAAAGAAGGCACAACATCCTGCTGTCTCAGTCAGTGCTGGCATTGCAGTGCATACACCTTCTATGAATGATCAATATGAAATGACGCCAGAGGACTTGATTGAAAAAGCCGACGCCAGTTTATATAAGGCTAAAAACAATGGTAGAAATCGTTGGTGTTAAGGTTTAGGCCATTGCGGTAAGCCTTCTTAACATCCTTCTTTTTAGAGATCCCAAGCAGCACTAATTTAATTTGATACCGACCAATATCTTCTCATCAAAGCGTCAATCTTCTTAACCATGGGCGCTATTAAGGATGAATTGGCGTTCACAAAACATGTAATGAATGGCTTAAGAGCAGAGCTCAGCGGGCGTGAAATGGCCAAAGTAGCGGGTTTATACTTTGGCTATAAGGGGGGGCGCTTGAATGAGTTTTTTGATTCTACTCACCATCCGCAGCGTCTTGTACAGCTTCTCCTGCACTTTCAACATCTTTACCTACGCCCTCTATAGTGGCACAGGCACCTAGTGAAGCGGTTACAATTGCAATGATAAATAAATTTTTTAACTTTTTGAATTTAATGTCCATAAGATTATCCTTTTAAATATTAGTCTTTGGTTAAACAATGATATTGCGAATGTTAGTTTCACCAAGCTAATACCGTGCCAATACTCAAGCTATTGATTTTTATGGTTTTTATCTGGTTGCTTTAATGTTGATATTGAACTAACAACCATTTTTTACTGAAGGTTTGTAGTTTTTACACAGCAGTTCGCAGTCAAATCTTTCAAAGGGCGAAGTAGCGAAGCTAGAAATCTTGATATTCAAGTGTATGATTGGCCTGTTTGAGCCTAAATGATTAATATTATTGATAAGAAAAACAATATGAGTGATCCGACTCACTCATATCAGGGCACAAAAATTCAACCTGGTTTACCTGACCTGTGGTTTATCTACCAGCACAGATGCCTTAGAAGGACGGATATGAGAAGTACACTTTTAATTAGTAGTTTTGTTTTATTGGTGCTGGGCTGTGCTCAGCAAAATGAGCCCGCATCAAGTCAACTCGCGACCCAAGTTGGTCAAGCGAGTAGTTACCCTGTCACCCGCCAAGATGGCACTATAGATGATTACTTTGGCCAAAAAGTAGCCGACCCTTATCGTTGGTTGGAAGATGACATGAGTGAGGAAACCGCTCAATGGGTAAAGGATCAAAATCTGGCTACACTGAATTACTTGCAACAAATACCGTCGCGTCAAATCTTAAAGGAACGACTCACCACACTGTTCAATTACCAAAAAGTCGGTGCGCCATTCAAAGAAGGCCAATACACTTATTTCTATCAAAATGATGGTTTGCAGAACCAGTACGTTCTATATCGTCAACAGCAAGAGGGTGAAGCTGAGGTATTCCTCGACCCAAATAAGTTCAGTGATGATGGTACGACCTCGATGTCTTCTATAGAATTCAGTGAAGATGGCACTCTCGCGACTTACTTAATTTCTGAAGGTGGAAGTGATTGGCGAACCGCAGTTACTATCGATACTGAAAGCAAGCAGGAAGTTACTCCCCGATTAAACAACATCAAATTCAGTGGCATTGCCTGGAAGGGGAACCAAGGTTTTTTCTATTCTAGTTATGATAAACCCCAAGGTAGTGAATTATCGGCCAAAACTGATCAACATAAATTGTACTACCACCAGATTGGCACCACCCAATCTGACGATAAAGTCATTTTCGGTGCTATCCCAGAACAAAAGCACCGATATGTTGGCGGGCAAGTCACCCGTGACGCTAAATACTTATTGATTAGAGCGACGAATATTACCTCTGGAAACAAGCTGTATCTGATGCCACTCAACCGCAATGAGAGTGTTTTGGTCCCTATTACTACCGATGGGAAATCAGACACTTATTTGCTCGATAGTGTAGGTGATGAATTGTTATTGGTTACCAATCTCAATGCTCCCAACAAGCGTATTGTTAAAGTAAAGGCGAGCCAGCCCTCTGTTAGAAATTGGCACGACCTTATTGCCGAAACAGACGATGTGTTAGCCCCAAGTACAGCGGGTGGATTTATTTATGCTCATTACATGGTGGATGCGATCTCCCTCGTTAAGCAATTTGATATGCAAGGTAACTTAGTTAGACAGATTACTTTGCCAGGCGTTGGCACCGCGAGTGGCTTCGATGGGAAGCGTGAACAAACCGAGATTTTCTTTAATTTCCAAAATTATAAAACACCTTACGCTATCTATAAATTGGATGTTGCTAGCGGCCAGTCAATTTTATACCGCAAGCCAGATATCAATTTCGACAGTGATCTTTATGAGTCTAAACAGGTGTTTTATGCATCGAAAGATGGCACCCAAATTCCGATGATTTTGACCTATAAAAAAGGGCTTGAACTGAACGGTACTAATCCGACTATTTTGTATGGTTATGGTGGATTTAATATTAATATTACGCCTAAATTCAGCTCATCTACTGCGGCTTGGTTAGAACAGGGAGGGGTTTATGCAGTGGCCAATCTGCGTGGTGGTGGCGAGTACGGAAAGAAGTGGCACAACGCCGGCATCAAAATGCAAAAGCAAAATGTGTTTGATGATTTTATCGCTGCTGCTGAATTTTTGATTGAACAGCAATACACATCCCCTGACTATTTGGCGATTAGAGGAGGTTCGAACGGTGGATTGCTGGTGGGCGCCGTAATGTTGCAACGCCCAGAATTGTTTAGGGTTGCCTTGCCTGCTGTAGGTGTACTGGACATGTTGCGTTATCATACCTTTACATCCGGTGCAGGTTGGGCCTATGACTATGGTACTTCAGCTGATAGTCCGGAAATGTTTAATTACTTGCTAGGTTACTCGCCATTGCATAATGTCAAAGCTGGAGTGCAATATCCCGCTACCTTAATAACAACAGGTGATCATGACGATAGGGTAGTGCCGGCACATTCGTTCAAATTTGCTGCTGAATTACAGCAAAAGTACAGTGGAGGGCGTCCTATGCTGATCCGTATTGAGACCAACGCAGGCCATGGTGCGGGAACGCCAACCAGTAAAACTATCCAACAATATGCTGACATATATGGCTTTGTTTTACACAATATGGGTTTAGAAGCGAAATAGAACGGAATATATAGGTTAAATATTGTTTGCCTTGCATCCAATCGTTAGCAGCCGTATACTATGCGCATCTTTTGAGACGGGCTCCCTCTGATTTGGATAGTAACGTCTCTGTTAGTTTAAAAGAGAACGCAAGAATATAAATACATTTTACGTTTGTGACGCAATGACCAAACTCTGAAATAGTTCTTGCGACCACTTTCACGAAATTGAGATTTCTCAGTTTTGGTGCTGAATAAGTGGACTAGGGTCCAGAAACAAAAAGCCCCGCTTGTACGGGGCTTTTTGTTGTTAATTTTGGTTTTCTATTTCTGGGCATTTCGCCCTTTTTTCGTATATGGAGCTTTATTTTTGTCACAACTTGAACAAAAACTAACTGAAATGTTAAACGCACCTGTAGAAGCGTTAGGTTTCGAACTGTTGGGTGTTGAATTTGTGCGTGCAGGCAAGCATTCAACCTTGCGTGTGTACATTGACCACCCGGATGGGATCACCGTCGAAAATTGCGCTGATGTGAGTTTGCAAGCAAGCGCGGTACTCGATGTTGAAGATCCAATTAATACAGAGTACAACCTAGAAGTGTCTTCTCCAGGAATGGACAGGCCACTGTTTAAAGAAAACCACTACTTACAGTGCGTAGGGCAGGTGGTATCGGTACGCTTACGCATGCCTATGAATGAACGTCGTAATTTTAAAGGGACTTTGCTCAGTGTAGAAAATGGCGAAGTCACGGTGGAAGTCGATGGTCAGCAATATGTGTTGGCCGTAGCGAACATCGAAAAAGGTAACTTGGTTCCAACATTTTAAGAGATTCAGACAAGGGCTTTCGTAGGAAAGCGATCAGTGAGGCAACAATGAATAAAGAAATTTTGTTAGTGGCTGAAGCCGTATCAAATGAAAAACAAGTTCCTAAAGAAAAAATATTTGAAGCTTTAGAATTTGCAATTGCCAGTGCCACTAAAAAGAAAAATGAAGGTGAAATTGAAGTTCGTGTCAACATTGACAGAGAAACAGGCAATTTTGATACCTTTCGTCGCTGGCTTGTGATCCCCGACGATCACGAGCAAGAGAATCCGTACGCAGAGATGACGTTATCCGCGGCTCAAGTGGATGAGCCTGATGTGCAATTAGGTGACTGGGTTGAAGATCAGATTGATTCAATCGCCTTTGACCGCATAACGACTCAAACCGCTAAGCAAGTAATAGTGCAAAAGGTTCGTGAAGCCGAGCGTGCACAAATGATTGCTGAATATGAAGATCGTGTGGGTGAGTTGGTTACAGGTACGGTTAAGAAAGTAAACCGCGACAACATCATCATTGATTTAGGCAATAATGCAGAAGGTGTAATTTATCGTGATGATATGTTACCTCGTGAAACCTTCCGTCCAGGTGATCGTGTACGTGGATTGCTTTATGTCATTCGTCCAGAAGCACGTGGTGCGCAGTTATTTATTAGCCGTACACATCCTGACATGCTGGTAGAATTGTTCCGCATTGAGGTGCCAGAAATCGCCGAGGAGACCCTTGAAATCAAAGCGGCAGCTCGCGATCCAGGTTCTCGTGCGAAAATTGCAGTTAAAACCAATGATAAACGTTTAGACCCTGTAGGTGCTTGTGTAGGCATGCGCGGTTCACGTGTTCAAGCCGTCTCTGGTGAGCTAGGTGGCGAGCGAGTTGATATTGTATTGTGGGATGAAAATCCTGCTCAATTCGTTATAAATGCAATGGCACCTGCTGAAGTAGCTTCCATAGTTGTGGATGAAGATAGCGGTACAATGGATGTAGCTGTTGAGGCAGACAATCTTGCCCAAGCGATCGGTCGCAGTGGGCAAAACGTACGTTTAGCCAGTCAACTTACAGGTTGGACATTAAACGTAATGACGGTTGCTGACTTGAACACTAAACACGAAGAAGAAAATTCTAAAGTATTGGGTGTTTTTGTAAGTGGCCTAGATATTGATGAAGAATTTGCCAGCGTGTTAGTTGACGAAGGCTTTAGCACAATCGAAGAGATTGCTTACGTGCCGGTCAACGAATTACTGGCAATCGAAGGATTCGATGAAGATATGGTTGAAGAGTTACGTGAACGCGCAAGAGCAGCGTTGACCACTCAAGCATTAGCTAACGAAGAATCGTTAGAATCTGCAGAACCGAAAGAAGAATTACTAAATCTGGAAGGTATGGAACGTCACGTTGCATATGTGCTTGCTAGTCGCGGCATCACAGACCTTGAAGGCCTTGCTGAGCAAGGAACAGATGAAATAAGCGATATTGAAGAACTGGACGAAGAAAAAGCAGGTCAGCTGATAATGGCGGCACGTAACATCGTTTGGTTTAGTGAAGAATAAGTAAGGTCAACAAGAGGAATACAGCTATATGGCAGAAGTCTCCATAGAAAAACTCGCCGCAGACATCGGTACTCAAGTTGATCGCTTAGTTCAGCAGTTTGCTGACGCGGGTTTAACTAAAAAAGCCGGCGATATGATTGCCGAAGATGAAAAGCGTAAATTGCTTGATCATTTGAGCAAAGCTCATGGTGGTGCAGGATCTGAAGGTCCTAAGCGTATGACCTTGCAGCGCAAAACCACTAGTACATTAAGTGTCGGTAAATCAAAAGCGGTTAAAGTGGAAGTGCGTAAAAAGCGTACTTATGTGAAGCGTTCAGACGTGGAAGAAGCGCGTTTGGCTGAAGAAGAAGCTAAACGTCACGCGCAAGAGCAGCAAAATAAACTTGAAGCTGAGCGTCAGGCTGCAGAAGAAGCGAAAAAAGCGGCAGAAGAAAAAGCCCTTAAAGCTGCAGAAGCGAAAGCAAAAGCTGAAGCTGACAAAGCCGCTCGTGCTGAGCAAGCCAAAAAAGAAGCTGCTGCTCGTCAAAAAGAAGAACAAAGTCTATCACCTGAAGAAAAAGCGGCGCAAGAAGCGGCTCGTAAAGAGTCAGAGCGTTTACGCAAAATTCAGGAAGAAGAGTCACAACGTAAGCTTGAAGAAGATGCTAAAAAGGCTGCTGAAGAAGCAAAACGTCTAGCCGAAGAAAACGAGCGTCGCTGGAAAGAAGAAGAAGAGCGTCGTAAGAAAGAAGAAGCTAAAGAAGTACATGTGCACTCTAATCGCTATGCTCAAGAAGCAGAAGATGAAGAAGATGCGCAAGTTGAACGTGGCTCTCGTCGTCGTAAGAAGTCTAAGAAAAATGCCGGTGCAGATCTTAAACATGGCTTTAATAAACCTGCCGCACCTGTCGAAAGGATTGTTCGTGTTGGTGAAACCATCAGTGTTGGCGAACTTGCTAACAAGATGGCAATAAAAGCCACAGAAGTTATCAAAACCATGATGAAAATGGGTGAAATGGTAACTATTAACCAAGTTCTTGACCAAGATACAGCGGTACTTGTTATCGAAGAAATGGGTCATAAATATGAATTAGTTAATGACAATGCCCTTGAAGATGAATTGTTAGCAGGCCAAGCAACGGGTGATAAAGAGAACCGTGCTCCAGTGGTTACTATCATGGGTCATGTTGACCATGGTAAAACATCGCTATTGGATTACATCCGTCGCGCAAAAGTTGCAGCCGGTGAAGCAGGTGGTATTACCCAGCATATTGGTGCTTACAGCGTAGAAACTGATAACGGCCGTATCGCGTTCTTGGATACTCCTGGACACGCCGCGTTTACCGCTATGCGTGCTCGTGGTGCAACGGCAACTGATATCGTCATCCTTGTTGTGGCAGCAGACGATGGCGTAATGCCACAAACCAAAGAAGCGATACAGCATGCTAAAGCAGCTAACGTTCCTTTGATTGTCGCCGTAAACAAGATGGATAAAGAAGGCGCAGATCTTGACCGAGTTAAAACTGAACTATCTCAACTGGAAGTCATCTCAGAAGAGTGGGGCGGTGAGCATCAATTCGTAAACGTATCAGCTAAAACCGGTATGGGTATCGATGCTCTACTTGAAGCTATTTCTTTACAAGCTGAACTTTTAGATTTGCAAGCTGTACCTAAAGGTCCAGCAAAAGGTATCGTGATTGAATCTCGTCTTGATAAAGGTCGTGGCCCTGTTGCTTCGGTGTTGATTCAAGAAGGTGAACTTAAAGCCGGTGATATTCTACTTTGTGGTATCGAATACGGTCGTGTTAGAGCAATGCGTGACGAAAACGGCCAAGAAGTGCTAGTGGCAGGCCCCTCAACACCAGTTGAAGTACTTGGTTTGTCTGGTGTGCCTATTGCTGGTGAAGATGCCTTAGTTGTACAAGATGAACGTAAAGCCCGTGAAGTGGCTAGCAAACGCCATATCAAACAGCGAGATCTTAAGTTGGCTAAACAACAAAAAGCTAAACTCGAGAACATGTTTGCCAATATGGAAGCTGGCGATGTTAGTGACTTGAACATCGTATTGAAAGCCGATGTACAAGGCTCTGTTGAAGCTATCTCTGAATCCTTGATTAAACTGTCAACTGATGAAGTGAAAGTAAATATCGTGGGTAGTGGTGTTGGTGGAATCACTGAAACTGATGCAAGTTTAGCGGTGGCGTCCAGCGCAATTGTAGTTGGTTTTAACGTCCGTGCTGATGCAACGGCTCGTCGTATCATCGAAGCAGAAGAAATTGACTTACGTTACTACAGTGTTATCTATGATTTGATTGATGAAGTGAAACAAGCGATGAGCGGTATGCTTGCGCCTGAGTTCAAACAACAAATTATCGGTCTTGCTGAAGTTCGTGATGTATTTAAATCACCTAAAATTGGCGCTATCGCCGGTTGTATGGTGACCGAAGGTAACATCAAACGCAGTGCGCCTATCCGCGTATTACGTGAAAACGTGGTAATTTACGAAGGCGAACTAGAATCACTTCGTCGCTTTAAAGACGATGTCCAAGAAGTACGTAATGGTATGGAATGTGGTATCGGCGTGAAGAACTACAACGATGTTAAAGTCGGAGACCAAATTGAGGTCTTTGAGACTATCGAAGTGAAACGCGAAATCTAAACCCTTTGCGTAACATTAAATTAAAACGGGGGCTTAGGCCTCCGTTTTTGACTGTAATTTAGGAGTTCAGTATGGCTAGAGAATTTTCCCGCACTGATCGAGTTGGACAACAGATCCACAAAGAAGTGGCCAGTATTTTCCAAAACGAATTTAAAAATCGCGATCCTAGAATGGGAATGGTGACGGTTTCAGGTGTTGAGGTATCTCGGGATTTAGCACATGCCAAAGTGTATGTGACATTTTTCGAAACCGACGAAGAAAAACTGAAATTGTTTAAAACTATACTCGAAGATAATAAAGGTTTTATTCGTACCTTATTGGCTAAACGTATGCGTATGCGTGCAGTTCCAGCGTTGAAGTTCCATCAAGATACCTCTATAACCGAAGGTATGCGTATTTCTAATCTTGTATCCCAGACGTTAAATGAAGATAAGCAGCGAGCAACCGATGCAGGACGTGACTTAGATCAAGAAGAATTAGAAAACCAACAGCGAAATGACGATTAATGGCTAGAAAACGTAAAGGTAGAGCGATTGACGGCATTTTATTGTTAGACAAGCCATTAGGTTTGTCTTCCAATGATGCGTTACAGCGTGTGAAGCGTGTTTTTAATGCAGCTAAAGCTGGACACACGGGCGCTTTAGATCCCTTAGCCACAGGTATGTTACCCATTTGTTTAGGTGAAGCCACCAAGTTCTCTCAGTTTTTGTTAGAAGCGGATAAAACCTACTCGGTTACGGCCAAGTTAGGCGTTCGCACAACCACATCTGATGCAGACGGCGAAATCGTTGAACAAAGGCCTGTTGAGTCTACACCTGAGCAAATCGAACAAGTGTGTTTGTCATTTTTGGGCAACTCTAAACAAGTGCCATCAATGTACTCTGCGCTAAAGTATCAAGGAAAACCACTTTATTCCTATGCTCGTCAAGGTATTGAAGTGCCGCGCGAAGCCCGAGATATTACCATCTTTTCTTTGTTGATTGAGCGGATAGTTGGGGACGAAGTGGACATGCAAGTACATTGCAGTAAAGGTACCTATATTCGCTCACTGGTAGATGATATTGGTCAAATTCTTGGTTGTGGCGCCTATGTTAGTCGGTTACATCGTAGTCGCGTAACAGATTATCCGGTAGATAGAGTTATATCACTCGAAACCCTTTTCGCCATGCGTAAAGAGATAGACGATGCACAGTTAGACATTATGGACGATAGCAGCTTTACTGAACTAGACGGCTTATTATTACCCATGGATTCGGCCGTGAAAACCCTACCGAGTGTTGAACTGGAGCAGGTTTGCGCTGGCTATTTCTATAACGGAAATCCGGTACAGTGTTCTGATGCACTTGGCTTAGCGACAAACACTCAAGTTAGAGTCTATTGCGGCGGACGCTTCATGGGGGTGGGTTTCATCGATGATGACAGTCGTGTTGCGCCGAAAAGAACCGTTGTGCGTAGCGACAAAACCGCAGGTTAACTAAGACTGTCTGTGCAGTTACCCAAGACAATATAAAACTCTGTATAAAACCGCTATAAAAGTCTATTACGGCTTGGATAACTGACTTTCCAGTACAGTAACATCCGCTGTTGTACTGGAATCAACGAATCAAGAGGGTCAGAGTCTGAGGGATCCCCACGAATATTCAATCATTAAAATTGTCTGCTATCATAGTTCTGATATTTAATACAGCAGTTTCAAATTGCTCGCTGAGCAATTTGAAATGCTTATCTACGAAGCCTCTCAATCCTAAATAGTGAAACGATAATACTCGTCTAACCTTAACTGTGTTCGCTTGATAGCGACGGTGTAAACCAGCCGTGAACATTGCTAGACCTATAATGTTGGCCAGAATACTGGCAAGTGTAGCGATAAGGATGAGTACTGCAATGCGGTGTATATATCGGCTTTTATGGTGTTCAAAACCCAATCCAAATAAACTGCTTTTGATATCTCTAAACTCTTCTTCAATTTGCATACGCAGTCGATAAATAGCGACTATTTTTTTACCTAAACTTTTGGTGCGAGGAAGTGATGTGGCAATTAACCAAGGGTCTGTAGCACCTCTTGCATGGACCTTGGAACACTTAGATTGGCGGGCAATGTTATGTTGCGTTAAGCTATGTCGGCCTTTGCTTTTTCCTTTAAATAACACCAAGGTACATGCTAAAGGTTGGCTGCGGCAAATATGGCTAGTAAACCCTATAGGTTGACTGGTAGCTCGCTTATATAACTCAGAGGTATGCTCCCAGTCTTCTTTTTGATTAACATACATCATAGGCTTGCGGACTCTTCCTGCAAAGTCCCACCCCAGAGCAATGACCTCTTTAAACCAAGGGGTTTTATAGCCAGCATCTGTCACAATTATCGGTTTAGCATCGTCATCGATAATCGTCTTTAATTTTGCTAAAAACGCCTTGTGCGTGCACCGTTTTTCTTTCGTGCTCATATCATGAACTTCTTGATAAATAGCCACTCCTCGGCCATTAAAAGCTACCGAAGCCCTTAGCAAAAAACAGCCTTTATGCGTATCTAAGTCAGACCAGTCAATCAGAATAATAGGGCGTGATGAAGCATTCGTATATTGCGTATAGATGGCTTGATAGATAGGTAATTGTTCATTAATAATGTGTTTATTAGACAACAAGCGGTCCGCTTGTTTAATGCGATGTTTTTCATATGCTGAAGATGAAATACCGCGTCCCATGCTGGTAACACTGGCTTTAGCTCCATTTAGCAAACTGCTCACACAACTCGTGAATGACGCTCGTCTAACTTTATGCATTTTGGGCGTGACAGCTCTAAGGAACTTCTTCAAAATAACAACTTCATTCATGGTATTGGTCTTTAGTGATGTTTGGCGATTGATCTGATCACCAAGTACCGTGAATGTTCCAAATTATTTTAAATTACTTCTCTGTTTATTTCGTGGGGATACCTCAGGGTCAGAGTAAGTTGATTTTCGTGAGATTTTATCCGAACCATGCCTCGCACCTTGCAAGACGTTCAGGATATTTTTTATAGGGAATAAGGCAGTTCTGTCTTGCTTTACCCTTGGCCAGCAGCAACCCCAGGACGACATCCTGCAGTTAACAAGTTGACACCAAAAACCATCGAATTAGACGGCCTGGATAAAGTTCATTAGCCTGCTTTTGCTGTTAACGCGCATATACCAGATAAACAAATCGCTAACATTGCCAAGGCCGCTGGCTCTGGTACTGGCAAACTGTAATGGGCAAATGCAATTTTAAATACGTCACTTGTGTCTAGGTTGATTGTTTCCATCAGAGCGCCAATGCCAGCTTAATCAAGCACTTTAATTGTGTTAATGGACCAACATCTCCAACACCCCCTAGTACAAGTTGTCCTCATCATTAAAGTCAAGGCGATGAGCCCTGACAATGTTACTTCCCACATAATAGTGGCACTGGGAACGGTGTCCATCGTGTAGGCCTTACCTTGGAAAAATGCAGCACATCACTGGCGTCAAATGCCAAGCCGACAGGGCAACTATCAATGCCTCTATTGCCGACAGTAGTGGCTTGTCCGGTGAGTTTGTTGATTGACATCAAATAATTGTTAAAAGGATCACACCAATTAAATTAGTCACCGCTGGTATTCAAACTCAAGGTGACGTTACGAACGCTACCCTCCATCTAGTGCTGTTCAATTCTCTACTATGGAAGGACTTACTCGTACCGACGTCTAAAACGTATAAGCCGTCATCGACTTGCTCTGACGCGTGTGAATAGCCGTTCAATGAATCATAGTTTAAGACGTTAATGGTAATCCCTGTTGAGCCAATTAGCGCTGTCGTTCCAGTATCTAAGTCTATACTCAGTAGATTACTAGGTTCACTACCGGCATAGGTCGTTCCGTAGACAACAGTTGTATTGCTGAGCCCACTAAGACTCAACAAGGCTGATGCTGCAAATAATTTCAAAGATGGAAATTTCATGTTTTTTGCAATGCTTTAGATGATATAGTTGCATGATTTTCAATAATATTTTTATATGAATTGAAATTCCAAGATTTTTTTGTGTAAAAAAACTGACGATTGAAGTGATGACAGTGTAAAGGGAAAACAGCTTTAGGAAAGAGCTGCAATGCAAATAATGTCAATAAAATTAACTACATATTTCCATAGCGCATAATTTATGCGATTGGGTTATGCTAGACCTGTACTAGTCATAAATAGTACATTTTAATGACATTTCAGGAGCTAGTTAATATGTTAAAAGAATTCAAAGCCTTCCTTATAAAAGGCAACATGATCGACATGGCCGTAGGTATCATTATTGGTGCCGCTTTTAGTACTGTAGTCAAATCATTGGTTACCGATGTAATTATGCCACCAATAGGTTATATTATGGGGGGGGTCGATTTCACCGATTTATTCTACAACCTTGGCGATGTAACTTATCCATCTTTAGCTGCAGCTAAAGAAGCGGGCGCGCCTACCATTAACTTTGGCGTTTTTATCAACAATTGCATTACCCTAGTCATCGTTGGTTTTTGTGTATTTATGTTGGTCAAAGCCGTACAAAGAATGCAGAAAAAAGCAGAAGAAGCACCGGCCAAACCTGCAAAACCGTCTGAAGAAGTGATATTACTGACCGAAATTCGTGATGCGCTAAAAAAGCCAGTCGTCTAACCCACCAATAAAAATGTAAAAAAGCGTCACCACTTAGTTTGGTGACGCGTTAATAGTGTGTTATGTCCGCAGGGATGAGGCAAGTCATATAAACACATAATACATTCGTAAGACACCTACATTCGTAACGCATTCGTAAGACACCCATTCCTAGACTGTTAAAGTTTCAATCTTCGACTAGGCTTTAAGGACGTTAATCAACCATGGATGGATGATGTATGCCTCAAGCTCGAAAAAATCAAATCAGCTTAATCGATACCCCTTATTATCATTGTGTTTCCCGCTGTGTACGGCGTTCTTTTTTGTGTGGCGAAGATAAATACACGGGACAAAGTTACGAGCATCGCCGGGACTGGGTAGAATCTCGTTTGTTATTTTTAGGTTCGGTATTTGCCATTGATATCGCGGCCTATGCGGTGATGAGTAATCATACCCATGTGGTGCTGTGTGTGGATAAAGACCTTGCGGGCAGTTGGCCTGACAAAGAGGTCCTTAGCCGTTGGCATCGATTACACAAGGGCACGTTACTCACACAAAAGTATTTACGGGGTGATGCGCTTAGTACTTGCGAGCAACTGACAGTGGATGAAACCGTTGAGGTTGTCCGTCATCGCTTATACGACATCAGTTGGTTTATGCGTGAATTAAATGAACACATTGCTCGTGAAGCCAATGCAGAAGATGGCTGCACGGGCAGGTTTTGGGAAGGAAGATTCAAAAGCCAGGCCTTGCTAGATGAAAGCGCGGTGCTAGCCTGTATGGCCTATGTGGATTTAAACCCAATTCGCTCCAAAATGGAAAGTACGCCAGAAACTTCCAAACACACCAGTGTGTTTCAACGTATTCACGCCCTCAAAGAAGGCAAACAACCTGCTTCTCTGATATGTTTTGTAGGTAATTATCGACAAAATATGCCCAAAGGTATCGCCTTCAGCTTGATTGATTATTGTGTACTAGTTGATAGCACTGGCAGAAGTCTTCGAGACGACAAAGCCGGATATATTGACCATAGCCAGAGCGACATTCTTCAACGACTAAACATCAATACAGAGCAATGGCTGGCACTCACCACTGAATTCGAAAAGCACTTTGCCACCGCGGTGGGCAGTGAGCATATGCTTCAGCAGTTCAAGCGTCACACAAAACATCAACGCATAAGAGGCATGGGTAAGGCAAAAATATTGTTCAAACACGCATAACAACATCAAATCATCAAGTCTCTGCATGCCACGATAAGCGGGTAATTTCGGCTGCTTAGGATTTGGTAAATCGACCGACTTATCAAATGAATAACCGATATCGTATTCAAAATCTGCAGTTAGGCCTTACTTTACCTACCCAAAACGATCACATTTAGGCACCAAAAATGGTGGTATAACTTCTAAAACTTAATGTGCAAGAATGGGTGTCATCGTTATACAAGAATGGGTGTCATCGTTATAATTGTAATATTCTAGGTAAACTAATGCCTAAAGTTACAAGGTGTATGACTTATTACCTTTTGGGCTGGTTTTGCTAATTCATTCAATGCGATAACTGCTATTTATCTTTACATTACCAGCAAGCATCAACATTACTGAGCAATACTTTTCGCATGATAGTTGAACTGCTCGGGCGAGGTGTTTTTCACTGATATTTTCACCTTTGACCACGTAGGTAGCGTGGATCTCAGTGAATACCTTCGGAGCCTGTTCGGCTCGTTGCGCCGTAAGTTCGCAATAACATGCGCTGATTAACTGACGGGACTTCTTCATAATATCCACCACATCTATTGATGAGCAAGCACCCACAGACAACAGAACACTTTGCATGGGTGTCATGTTATCAGCTTCACCATCAAGTATTATGCTGTGGCCATTATCGGTTTCACATTTGAAACGCAGACCTTGTTGCCAAGTGACTTTTGCTTGCATATCCGTCTCCAATTAGAATGAACTACAATTTAACCTAAGGTATGATTATTTATTTTTGAACAAGGGTCACTTTTTGTTTATCTAACAAAATACGCTTTTGCTTAAATAGTGCGCCGAGGGCCTTTTTATAAGTATTTTTACTCACTCCAAATCGTTGACTGATCTCCTCCGGAGGACTTTTGTCCGTTAGGGTGGAGAAACCGCCATGCGCTTCTAGATCTTCAATAATTTGTTCGGTGAGCTCTTTTCGAGACTGATCATTATGCAGTTGTAAAGCAAGATCGATTTTGCCATCTTCACGAATATGCTTAATGTAGCCCTTGATTTTTTCGCCGATACGTAATGGTTTAAATACTTCGTCTTTAAAGATTAGGCCCAAATAGGTTCCATTGATGACCGCTTTATAACCCATATCGGTGCGACCACATATAATTAAGTCCACAGGGGATTTGGGTTCTAAATCATGCCCATCTTCATGGAGAAATTCACGTAATTTTGTCGAGGCTGCTAAACGCTGTGTTTCAGGATCTTGGAATACATAAACAACATATAAGAGTCCTTCTTCCATAGGTTTTTCTTGTTCACTAAAAGGCACCAATAAATCTTTTTCGAGGCCCCAGTCCAAAAAAGCTCCCACTCTAGTAAGGCTTTTTACTTTTAAGACCGCAATTTCATCGACCATGGCAAAAGGAATTTTAGAATTTGCGATTATGCGATCATCACTGTCATGATAGATAAATACATCGACAGTTTGGCCAACTTCGCAACCCTGAGGCGCCGAAGAGGTGGGTAATAAGATCCGTTCTACCTGATGGCCATCAAGATAGAAACCAAATGGAAGTTCATCCACTACCTTTAACGAGTTTATTTTTCCAATTTGCAGCATTTGCCTGACTTTTGTTGATAAATGAGTAACATAGCTATTATATCTGAATTTAGCTGGAGCAATAAGCGCTTGATCAAACTAAATTGCGACCTTGGGGAAGGTTTTGGAGCATGGAAAATGCCAAACGATGGATTAATCATGCCCTACATAGACATGGCTAACATCGCCTGTGGCTTTCACGCAGGTGATCCTGAAGTCATTGAGCAAGCGCTACGTCAGGCTAAGCAGCACAATGTGAGTATTGGCGCCCATCCGTCTTACCCTGATAAGCAAGGGTTTGGGCGGCGGAGTATGTTACTCACTAATGCCGAACTGATCCCACTGTTACATTATCAAATTGCTGCCATTGATGGCATGGCCCGAGTACAAGGACAGCCATTAGAATATGTTAAACCTCATGGCGCCTTGTATAACGACATGATGAAAAGTGACGAGCTATTTGCAGCCGTGTTGTCGGCGATTTATCAGTATTCTGCTGATCTACCCGTTGTTGTGCAAGCTACCCCACTATGGCAAAACAAATTGCGTATCGCGGAGTCAATAGGTTGTGGCCTGTTGTTTGAAGGCTTTGCAGACAGACGTTATGACGATCAGGGCTTACTATTGTCCCGCAGCATCCAAGGAGCAGTGCTCGATTTGCCAAGCATGCTCGCGCAAGTGGAAAGAATAATCAGTCACCAACAAGTAAAAACGGTTTCCGGCCATATATTGCAATTGAAAATAGATACTCTGTGTGTCCATGGCGATAGTGTGGAGGCGGTTGATGGGGTTAAGCATATAAGAAATATGATGAAACAATAATGACAGAATCTGTATTCGACGTGAAGATTGCGGCTGAGAATGCTCTGATTATTTATGCTAGAAGTGGGGATATACATAAGCGTAATCAACAAATCGGAGTGCTAGCTGAACTGCTAATGGCCCAGAATAAGCCATGGATATTAGATATTTTGCCGGCTTATGATTCAGTGTTGATCACTTACGATGTCTATGCAGTTGATCATTTCTTGGTTAATCGTTGGTTGAAAACCCTTATCCACAGTGTGTCTGCATCATCTGCAACAGGTAAAGATGCACAAAGTGTACAGGGCAAGATTATAGATGTACCCGTGTGGTATGCCCCTAATATTGAGCATGATTTAGCTCGCGTATCACAGCATAACAATATTGAAATCGAACAGGTAATTGCGCTGCATCAATCATTACACTACCGAGTGTTTTGCTTAGGTTTCGCCCCAGGTTTTGCCTTTATGGGTGAAGTTGACGAACGTATTGCTACTCCACGTCTAGACTCTCCCCGAAAAAGGGTGCCTCAAGGCGCAGTAGCGATCGCAGATAGACAAACCGCAATATACCCAAATCAATCCCCAGGAGGGTGGAATATTATTGGCCTGTGCCCACTTTCACTGTTTGATCCTAAACGAGCTCCCTATGCACCTTATAAAGCTGGAGACTTCGTGAGATTTAGTCCTATTGATGAGGCTAAATACCATAAACTGAAGGCCAGTGGGAAATGAGGACTGCTAAGTTGAAGATAATATCTTCGGGTATTCTGGCGTTATTAGTCGATGGAGGCCGAGTTGGTTTTGCCAGCATTGGTATAACCCAAGGGGGACCAGTTGATTTTCACGCCTGCCAGTGGGCAAATTGGTTATGCGGCAATCTAGGGATAAAAGCCAGCATAGAGCTCTTAGGCAGTGGAGCATCATTTGAAGTTAATCAAGCCTGCTACATCGCAGTTACTGGTGGTGCAAATAAAGTCGAGATCAATGGTCACTCATTTCCAGCTTGGCGCAGTTTTACATTACAAGGCGGCGATAAACTGACAATATCGGAAGCCACCGGCGGTGCTATAAGTTATTTGGCTATCTACACCGGTTTTCACATTGACACAGTTTTTGGCAGTTGCACGACAGTGCCAAGAGATGCCTTGGGTGGAATTGATGGTAAAGGCAGTTCGCTGAGGGTAAACGACATTTTGCCTTTTACCGCTCATCGAGGTACGTGCAAGTTTGCACCAGATGATGCTCATCCAATTACCAATAAAGTCGCCAGTATTCGAGTAGTGCAGGGTTATCAGGTTAAAGAGTTTGCGCATAGGTGGTTACAACAGTTCTATAGCCAAGAGTATACAGTCTCCAATCAAACCAGCCGTATGGCGGCCCGATTCACCGGAAAAAGCATATTAGCCCCGTCTAAGTCCATGTATTCAGAAGGAATTACACGAGGAGCGGTGCAAATTCCGCCAGATGGTATACCAATAGTGATGCTCAATGATCGACAAACAATCGGTGGTTATCATAAAATTGGCAGCGTGTTATCCATTGATTGCGATAGATTGGCTCAGCTATCAGCGGGGCAAAAGGTTATTTTTAAGGCTATTTCTGTCGAAGATGCCCACAATCTTTTATTGCTCTATGCCGCTAAACAGCAAAGGTTACGAGTATCAATTCAGTAGAGCATTTAATGTTAAATTGGATCGGATTTAATAATTTTATTCGCTCTCAAACACAGCCGATTACATAACATCAAGTAGTTGATATACTCTCCTACTGATCAGTTAAAACCCTTAACCACCGATAAACAGAATATGAGCGGTAAGCAAAGTACATGAGTCGTCCCACAGAAATAGCCATTGATTTATCCGCCCTAAGACATAACTATCAGGTAGCGAAAAACCTTTCGCCTCATAGTCAAACTGTGGCAGTAATAAAAGCCGATGCTTATGGGCATGGCGCAGTGGAAGTTGCCCGAGCCATCCAACATCAAGTTGCAATCTTTGCAGTATCAAGTGAAGAGGAAGCCAGTGAATTGCGCTCAGATGGCATCCTGTTGCCAATATTGTTATTGGAAGGGTGTTTCGACGCCCAAGAGTTGCTAAGTGCTAGTTTAAAAGGCTTTGAAGTGGTTACGCATAACCATTTGCAGCTTCAAATGATACAAAGTATGCAATTGCCCGTTCCCATTAAGGTGTGGTTAAAAGTTGATACAGGTATGCACCGTCTCGGTATTAAACCCGAACAAGCGGTGGAATTTGTTGCGGCTCTGAGCCAAAGTTCAAATGTATCTGAAGTGATTCTAATGACGCATTTATCCATTGCAGATAACCTAGAAAACGAATTTACTGCATATCAGTTGGAGCGATTTAAGCGCTGTCATCAAAGTATCGAAACGGCCTTGGGAATGAAACTTAAATCCAGTATTGCCAATTCAGCTGGACTGATGGCTTGGCCGGAATCCCACAGCGAATTTGATCGACCAGGTATTATGTTGTTTGGCTTATCACCTTTTTCATACCCCAATAGCATCGCTAATTCCTTAAAGTCCGTGATGTCATTTAATTCCAAAGTGATTGCAGTGCGCAGTATAAAAAGCGGTGAATCCGTTGGGTATGGGAATACCTGGACGGCACAGCAAGATTCAGTAATCGCGACTGTCGCTGTGGGTTATGGAGATGGTTATCCACGCAATGCGCGCTCGGGCACACCTGTGATGGTCAATCAGCAGCGGGCACGGCTATGTGGTCGAGTATCCATGGATATGATCACTGTTGATGTAACAGATTTGACCGCAGTTTCAGTGAACGATGATGTTGAGCTCTGGGGTAAGCACTTATCTGCTGACGAAGTAGCAAGCTGGGCCGATACCATAGGCTATGAACTGGTTACCCGTATGCCGAAGCGTTGCAGGCGAACTATTGCTCCATAACCAGATCTGGTTAGGAGCAGTTGATTTTTATTCGTCTAAATCTTCATCACAGTTACCATCAGTACATTCTCCATAGAGATACAAACTGTGGTGGGTTAGCTTCATTTTATTTTTAGCCGCGACTTCATCTTGACGTTTTTCAATAATAGGGTCTTCAAATTCAACCACCTTGCCACATTTTAAGCATACTAAATGGTCATGATGTTTCTTATGACTTATTTCAAATACAGATTTACCACCTTCAAAGTGATGGCGATTTAAAATTCCAGCATCATCGAATTGGTTAAGCACGCGATAAACCGTTGCTAAGCCAATCTCTTCACCAAGCTCAATAAGGAGTTTGTATACATCTTCTGCGCTGATATGCTGATTGTCAGGATCTTGAAGTACTTCCAGGATTTTTAGCCGTGGTAACGTTACTTTCAAACCAGCTTTTTTTAGTTCTCTATTTTGGTCCATCGGTTCATCTGAGGTTTGCTAGGTGTGTTTATTATAGGGAAGTAATTTCAATTTGAAAGGGATAGCGGGTGATGTATTGGTGAATCCAGCTAATTGATTACTATTTGATAGGCTTTTGGCTAATTTTTAGCCGGTTAGTCACTGGTAGGACCTCGGTTGTTGAATGTTAAATAAAATCGCTTATAGTAACAAAAAAGTTTGAATTACTTGCTGCAAAATGTATCCAGTGTAATGTGCTGGTCGATGAAAAGATCTGGTATTTAAGTGATCCACCTTGTGGCAGTTGGATAGGAAATATTTTTTGAAAACCAAATTAAATCTAAATGTTGTTAGTAAAATTATTGCTGGATTTGCACTTTTTGGCTGCATCATAATTTTAACCAATATTGTTTCTTATATTGGACTGGCGGAGATCCGTAATTCCGCTGAGACAGTTGTAAAACAAAAGATGCCTATTCAGTCACAGATGTTGACCATTCAGACTGGAATTTTAACCCTAGGTAAACACACCACAAATGGTTATTACGATAGTGATTTGGCCGAACTAGTGGACAGCAACAACCAATTTACTGAATTGTCAGCGCAATTTTTACAGAATCTATCTGAGTTGGAAAAAATCACTAGCCAATCTAACCTAGCTTTCAAACAGGGGGCATCCGAGGCCCAAGCATATATTCAAGGTTCCGAATCCATGTATCAGGCACGCTTGGAGCAACTTGGCTTAGATAGCGAGATCAATCAGCTTGCCAGCCAGTTGTTATCTATTGCCGATGAGTCAAGCGCGTTGATGATGGATCTCTCCTTTCTTGAGAGCGACGATCCAAATCTTGAAACACTGATTGGCTCAGGTCTAAATGTTGATAATAAAATAACCTCACTGATTAGCTCCATCAAGGAATATGTAAAGGTAACCAATCCACAGGTTAGTGAAAATATAAAAGGTGATATTGAGTTCCTCTTAAGTAACATTCAGGTGGACCTGGATTATATTAATCGACTTGCAGAAACGATTAATACCGATGGTTATGTTGAGGGATTTAATCAACAATTTTTGCAGCTCAAAGAAAAATTTCAACTTCAGTCAGGCCTTTTTCAAAAGCAAAGCAACAAAATTGAGCTCATTCAACAAGCGGCAGCTCACCACGAAAATGCTGAGCAGAATTTGGATGCCGCTATTGAGCACTTTTCAAGTGTATTTTCGACTGTAAATCAGGCCACATTGGATGGGCAAAACGCAATTTTAGACAATGTACAGTCAAATATATGGATGGGCCTGTTGTTATTACTCTTCGCCTTGGCCGCGGCAGTTTTTCTAGGCATTCTCGCGGCAAGGAGTATCGCTAAACCCTTAGGCCGGATAAATCGCAGTTTAGCCATTATTAGTAGTGGTGATTTGACCCATAAAGCCTATTCGATAAATGATGATGAATTTGCCGAACTGGCTAACAATGTTAATCAATTGACTGAAAGTTTACACCGTGTGGTGAGTCATATTCATGAGCAAGAAGCTGAGCTTGAAAGGGCGTCGCATACCAGTGCGGCTCTAGGTAAACAAACTTTAACCCAAGTTGAGCGCCAAAAAGAGCAAGTTGATGCCACCGCAGAAAATACCAATACAATTCGCCAAGCGAGTAAGAGTAATACCCAGCAAATACAGACTGGCATGTTGCAATTGCAGGAAATTAGTCAGCAAAGTACGAATGCGGCTAGTTTAGTAAACAAAACGCATCAACAAATAACTGAGCAGGCTAATCAAGCTGTCCAGTCGGCTGAAATTGTCAATCGGCTGGCAGAAAATAGTAAGAAAATTGGTAGTATCTTAGATGTAATCAAAACCATAGCGCAGCAGACAAATTTGCTGGCTCTCAATGCTGCCATAGAGGCTGCTCGGGCAGGGGATCAGGGCCTAGGCTTTGCGGTGGTTGCTGATGAGGTTAGAACACTGGCAAATCGGACGCACAATTCCACTGAAGAAATTGAAGCCATGATCGTCAGTTTACAAGCCGACGCACAGCACGCGGTGGATGCCATTGGTCTAGGCAGTGACTTCGCGAAACAAAGTGAAGAACAAATTAAAAGTGTTAATCATCAGGTGTCAAACATTGGTGAAACCATAGTTAATTTGCTGCAAATCAATCAACAAATAGTCTCAGTCACCCTTGAACAAGATAGCTTATTTGAAAACGTAGCGACTAATTTAGTCAGCATCGTTGGCTTAGCAGAGCAAAGTGCTGAAACCACCAAGTTATCCACTCAGGCCACACAGCAACTTGATAGTTTAATGCTTGAAATGAAAAAAGCCGTGAGCCAATTCACCCTTTAACTAAGATCAGATTCGTAGAAAATTTGGTATTAGTATTAAAACGGCACCTTAACCGCGGCATGTCCTTTCATTGCTATAACTGAAAGGATCTGCAGAGGCTAGGGGGGGGCGATGCAGTAGAGTTAGGCTAACTCCGCCAAACATAATTCTTCATGGATTTGTTTACACCAGTCTTTGACTCGCTTCTCAGTCAATTCCGGTTGACGGTCTTCATCAATGCCCAAACCAACAAAGTGATTATCATCAGCCATACCCTTAGACGCTTCGAAGTCATAGCCTTCTGTTGGCCACTGACCGACTAAAATGGCACCTCTAGCTTCAACGATATCTCTGATCATGCCCATGGCGTCTAGGAAATACTCAGCATAGTCTTCTTGATCGCCACAACCAAAGATAGCAACCAACTTATCGGTGAAATCGACTTCCTCTAACTCGGGGAAAAAGTCATCCCAATCGCACTGGGCTTCGCCGTAATACCAGGTTGGAATACCAAAGAGTAACAAATCAAACTCTGCAATTTCTTCTTTACTGCTTTTGGCAATATCGTGCACATCTATCAGGCTTTTACCCAATTCTTTTTGGATCATTTTAGCAACATGTTCAGTGTTACCCGTGTCACTACCAAAAAATAAACCTACGCTTGCCATTCTATACTTCCTTCACTTAACCAATTCGGTATTTATACGCCACTGTTGGACCAAAAGACTTGTATAAGTCCTTTGGCCAAAAATCCAGCCGCACCGAGAAATAAAACTAAATAGACTACCGCTCTGCCCACCAGGGGCACATCATTCTTTTTGAGTACGTCGTGGATGGCATATCCCATTAGCGCAAAAAGTGCGACCAATGTTAGATTAAGCACTATAGTCTCAATCTGCTCATAATATTCAGCTAGCATGTGAATGCCTACTCCAAGAAAAAACGGCGAGAATATACCATTTTTTGTCGGTTAAGCCCACGGCTTTTTATCCATCTTTGTGTAAAAACTCGCGGACCAATCGATTAAACACCACGGGTTTTTCAGCATGTAGCCAATGTCCCGCAGAGCCGATGATTTTAGCATCACTGTTGGGAAACAAAGACACGATGGCGTCTCTATGATCAGATTTTATATAGTCAGAACGACCCCCCTTAATAAACAGCACAGGCCCATGAAAAACAGTATCACTTCGTATTGCAGCTGATAACTGTGCATAGTCCCGTTGCAACATCGCTAAGTTAAATCGCCAACTCCAACGCTCATTATGTTGATATAGACTTTTAGCCAGAAAAGCAGCAACACCCGACTCGGTTAATATATCTGACAATATTTGTGTGGCCTGCGCCCGAGACTCTATCTCATCAAGATTAACGGCGTTGAGCGCCTTGAATACATTTTGGTGTCTAGGGGAGTAATGAACAGGTGCAATATCAGCAACAATCAACTTTGATATCAAGTCACTGTGACTCAACGCTAGTGTCATAGCGACCTTACCCCCTAGGGAATGGCCTAGCAGGTTGACTGTGCCAATACCCAAACTGTTAATCAGTTCGGATATCTGTTGTGCATAACTTTCAAAAGAAAAAGTTTGACTAAATGCAGATCTGCCGTGATCAGGTAAATCAATATTGATAATATTGAAGGTGTCAGCTAGGCCTTTTTGGATCACTAGTAAATTATCTGAGTTGCCAAACAGCCCATGCAAAAGCACGAGATAGGGTTTGTTTTTGTCGCGACTAGATAACTGGTAATGTAACTGTGACATACAATCTCGTAAAGTTAAGGATCTTAGCGAACAGAATTCATCAGCCCGCAGTTAGATCTTCATTTAGATTATTTTAGATTTTAAAATCGTCTAAAGATTTTCCAGATTCAATTGCATGGGCAAATACTTTCGGCATACGACCAATACCCGTCCACTTAATTAATTCACCGTCAGCATTTTTAATCGAATATTTAATTGCTCTTTTTTTACCAACACCGCCAGATTTTTTAACCGGGTCGGATAAAAGTTGTAAGTCTTCAATATTCAAACCAGCACTTTTTATTTGTTTCTTAATCTCTGCAATTTTATCTAATTTAGCTTGGGCTGCTTTTTGTTCTTTTTGTTCTTTTTGAATTCTATTTTCAATGATCCTGTCTAATTTATTGACTACTGTCTTTAAATTTTGCACGGATAGACTATTGGTTGCTCCCTGTAATTTACGGCCATCCGTTAAAATATTAACAAAGTTTTTCATAGGTAATTGACTGCTCTTTATGTGTGGAAGTAGGCTTAATCTTAAGCAAAAAGCGTATATAAAAAAAGCGTATTTCTACGCTTTTTTTAAAATTGAACTTTACATGTTGGGATAATTCGGACCACCAGTACCTTCTGGGGTAACCCATATAATATTCTGACTGGGATCTTTAATATCACATGTCTTACAATGAACGCAATTTTGAGCGTTTATTTGCAAGCGTTTATCCCCTTCAGGGTTTTCAACAATTTCATACACACCTGCGGGACAATAGCGTTGTGCTGGCTCATCATATTTTGGTAAATTAATTTCTATAGGTACAGCATTATCAATTAGTTTTAAATGACAGGGTTGGTCTTCTTCATGATTTGTATTGGACAAAAATACAGAAGATAATTTATCAAAACTAATGATACCATCGGGTTTAGGGTAATCTATTTTAACCTGATTACCGGCTAAATCTAACGAGCCATAATCAGTACTGTCATCCGTAAGATTAAACAGTGGGCGGCCCCCTAAGATATTTTGTTCAAAGGTATTATAAGCCCCTCCCCAAAAGGTACCGAATTTGTGCATTGCAGGGCCAAAGTTTTTCGAACTGTAGAGTTCTTTATATAACCATGACTGTTCAAACTTTTCCGCATACGCCAACAAATCTTCACCAACCTTATCATTTTGCAAGGCTTCAAAAATGGTTTTTGCGGCTATTAAACCAGATTTCATTGCGGTGTGGTTACCTTTGATCTTGGCAAAATTAAGGGTTCCTGCATCACAACCTACTAAGATGCCGCCAGGGAATGTCATTTTAGGTAAGGAGTTGTAGCCACCTTTGGCAATTGCCCGAGCGCCATAAGCCACTCTTTTGCCACCCTCTAGATACTGTTTTAATACAGGATGGTGCTTGACTCGCTGGAACTCATCAAACGGGCTGAGGTGTGGATTTGCGTAATTTAGATCGATGATGATACCAACCAATACTTGATTATTTTCAGCATGATAAAGATAGCTTCCCCCAGAGGCATCGGATAACGGCCAGCCTGCTGTATGTACCACCAGACCTTCTTGGTGTTTAGCAGGATCTATATCCCAAATCTCTTTAAAGCCAATGCCATAATGTTGTGGCGATTTACCTTCATCTAATTTGAATTTTGAAATTAGCTGCTTACCTAAATGACCACGGCAGCCTTCAGCAAATACGGTATATTTCGCCCGCAACTCCATGCCTGGCATAAAACCGTCTTTTTGCTCTCCTGATTCACTGATACCCATGTCGCCGGTGATTACGCCGCCGACACTACCATCTTCATTATAAATAACCTCTGCTGCAGCAAAACCGGGGAACACTTCTACACCTAACTGCTCGGCTTGTTCCGCCAACCAGCGACATACGTTACCCATACTGACGATGTAATTACCTTGGTTATGCATGGTTTTTGGTGTCATGACATTAGGTAATTTTTTAGACGATGAGTCATTGTTCAGATAATAGATATGATCATCCGTTACCGGCGTATTCAGTGGCGCACCGCGCTCTTTCCAATCTGGAAATAATTCATCTAATGCTTTGGGTTCAAACACTGCACCAGAGAGTATGTGTGCTCCTACTTCTGAGCCTTTTTCGACTACACAAACCATTAATTCTTGTTGATTTTGCTGCGCAAGCTGCATGATCTTACAGGCGGTAGAGAGTCCAGCTGGGCCAGCGCCGACTATTACGACGTCAAAATCCATCGATTCACGTTCCACAGGTTTATCCTCTTATAGTTATCTATTAATTAAAGAAATATATACTTGAGCTACTATCACCAAGAGTTACCAATAAACTCCGCTAATATTCAGAATTCATATAGTAGTATGTACCTCAAGTCCGCGTTTATAATGCTGCGGATAAATTAAGTTTTAACCTTTACAATCAATTAGATATATTGTCTGGTAAGCGCCTGGTTGACGTTGCTAATCGACTCAGTAAAGGTCCAGTTTGGAGCAACACTACCATACAAAAAACTAAGCTGAAATGGATTTTGTATCCTATGTTTTGTAGGCTATTGTTGGCAGTGTGAAATTGGCAGAAAGGGTAGTGCTGGTTGACGCTCACGTCAACAGCCAGTAAATTTACGCCAACCTGAGAATGTGTAGTCAGTTTACGCATTGAAGTACATTCGACACTTAATATCCGATAGAGGTAAACATGAAAATTTTAGTGCCGGTAAAACGCGCCATAGATTACAACGTAAAGGTACGTGTTAAAGCGGACAACACCGCAGTAGATTTGACCAATGCCAAAATGTCTATTAACCCTTTTTGTGAAATCGCAGTAGAAGAAGCGGTAAGACTTAAAGAAAAAGGCATAGCGACAGAAATCGTGGTGGTTTCAATTGGCGACAAGGCTTGCCAGGAGCAGATACGAACTGCGCTTGCTTTGGGTGCTGACCGTGGAATTCAAATCGATACGGCAGAGAACTTAGATTCGTTACAAGTGGCGAAAATCCTCAGTAAGGTTGTTGAGCAAGAGCAGCCCGGATTGGTGATCTTAGGTAAACAGTCTATTGATTCAGATAATAATCAGACAGGACAAATGCTTGCAGCGTTAACCGGTGTGCCGCAAGGTACTTTTGCATCAGAAGTAGTGGTTACGGATGGTAAAGTGCAAGTGACCCGTGAAATTGACGGTGGTTTGCAGACCGTAGAGCTTTCTCTACCGGCTGTTGTGACTACAGATTTGCGTCTTAACGAACCTCGTTATGCAACTTTACCTAACATCATGAAAGCTAAACGCAAACCGTTGGAAGTGAAACCAGCTGAAGAGTACGGGGTTAACCTTAGCTCTAACGTTAAAGTCCTTAAAGTCGAGGCTCCTGCTCAGCGTAAAGGCGGCGTTAAGGTGGCGGATGTAGCAGAACTTGTGGAAAAATTAAAAACAGAAGCGAAGGTGATCTAATGGCCGTATTAGTATATGCAGAACATGATAATCAACATTTAAAATCAGAAACCCATAAACTTGTCCATGCTGCGAGCCAAATGGACTCAGATGTGCACGTATTAGTCGCAGGTCATAACTGCGCTGACATTGCTAAACAGGCCGCAGCCATCTCTGGCGTTAGCAAAGTATTATTAGCAGACAACGGTGTTTATGAGCATCAACTTGCAGAAAATATTGCCGACTTGGTGGTAGATTTGGCCGGTGGCTATAGCCATATCACAGCAGCGGCTACGACAACTGGCAAAAATTTCATGCCGCGAGTTGCAGCCTTGTTAGATGTAGCACAAATATCTGATGTGATTGGTGTTGTAAGCGCAGATACCTTTGTACGTCCAATCTATGCAGGAAACGCCATCGCGACTGTACAAAGTAGTGATGTCAAGAAAGTACTTACTGTAAGAGCATCTGCCTTTGATGCAGCGCAAGAAAGCGGTTCGGCGCTAGTTGAAAATGTTGATGATGTTAAAAACTCAGATAAGTCCAGTTTTGTCAGCGCAGAATTGACGGTTTCCGAGCGCCCTGAATTGACTGCTGCTGAGGTGATAATCTCTGGTGGGAGAGGGATGCAAAATGGCGAAAACTTCAAGTTACTTGAGGGTATTGCAGATAAATTGGGTGCGGCCATTGGTGCCTCTCGTGCTGCGGTAGATGCAGGCTTCGTTCCTAACGATATGCAAGTAGGACAAACCGGTAAAATCGTTGCACCTCAATTATATATCGCTGTGGGCATATCTGGCGCCATTCAGCATCTCGCTGGAATGAAAGATTCGAAAGTCATTGTTGCTATCAACAAAGATGAAGAAGCCCCTATATTCCAGGTAGCCGATTACGGTCTAGTCGGCGATTTGTTTGATGTGTTACCAGAGCTAGAAGCTGCACTATCCTAGTCTAGTCAAATGTATGAATTTAATAAGCAGTCTATTAGGGCTGCTTTTTTATTATTTAAACCAGCGACAGGGACGGCTCGATTCAGCATATTTAAACGTTGACGTTAAGCAGCCCTACTTACTTCTTCGTCGATATAGCAGAGCAATCGTCATCAATTACCGATGACGGGCAATCGGTGAGAGTTTGGCACACTGATTATTCAGGCAAAGGCGTGAACCTTTGCCCGATGCAATGATTATAACCAGTTGTTTAGGCAGAAGATGCCGCACGGGTTATTAAACTGACACTACTGAATTGTCGTCGAAAGATACGGGTGAGGTGATATAAGCATCTGCATGCCAATCATTTTCCCACTCATGGTCGTCCAACAGGTAACGAAATTGATATTCTGCACCTTTAGGCAAATCAATGGTTGACGAAAACCCACCATTTTTTAATTTTTTCATCGGTGAAGCAGATAAATTCCATTCATTGAAGTCTCCTACAACACGCACTTTCTGTGCGTTTTTGGCTTCTTCTTTGGATAATTTGAAGGTAACCTTGCAAACAGGTTTGGATTTTAGATAAGTTTTTTTGAAGCTCATAAGCTCCTCCTTAGTGATGGTAATAATATTACATGGTGTGGTCAATAATACAGCGTTTTTAGCCCTGCTGTCATTGTTAATGTAATTAAATTACAGAATATCAAGTGCTAATTATCCTTCTTGTTGCTCAGGTTTTGGGCATTCAATGCTCATATTCTAAGATTGTGCACCTTAACGGTGAGGAACCGATATTATAAGGATAGACGATAAGCCTTTTATTGCCTAAGCTAACAATAGTTGATTATTGTGCAAAATTTGTTCCGCCGTTAGCTTGTTGAAAATATCCTATTGAGCTTTGAAACCTCTTGAAACACTTTTTATTGTATTGTTACAAGCCATAAGTTAAACATCCTCGTAAACTACATGCAGCAAAACGTTCAAGGACAAACCGTGGCTAGTAAAACAACAAAAATAATTCTTCCTCTAGTAATTGTGGCAATAGCAGTTGTTATATTGGTGCTGTTAGTCGGTAGTAAAAAACCTCCCGAGCAAGCCGCAAAGCCAAAAACTGCTTTTTTAGTGCAAGTGGAGGCAGCGCAACTACAAGATCTCAATTTTATTGTTAAATCTCAGGGCAGTGTTCAACCCAAAGTTGAGACTAAGTTAAGTGCTCAAGTCAGCGGTAAAGTTGAATGGGTGTCCGATAATTTTATTGAAGGAGGCTTCTTCAATAAAGGTGATGTATTGGTTCGTTTGGAAAAATTCGATTACGCCACTGAGTTGAAATTAGCCGAAGCTGAGCTAGCTCGAGCCCAAGCGGCATTAGAGGAAGAAATAGCCCGTGGTAAAGTAGCAGAACAAGAGTGGCGTTCGGTAAAAAATAGCATAGCGCCAGAATTAGGTTTGCGTAAACCACAACTTGCCACTGAGAAAGCAAATGTTATTGCTGCTCAGGCGCAGCTAGCTAGGGCAGAGCGCAACTTACAAAGAACTATGATCACAGCGCCCTATGATGGCTTGGTAAAGTCTAAGCAAGTTGATTTAGGTCAATTTGTCCCTGTGGGGGCTGAAATAGGTCATGTGTACGCAACTGATGTAGCCGAAGTTAGAATGCCAATGAGTGACAATGATCTAGCTTTTATGCAAGACACATCTAGGGGCAGTGTAGCAGCTGATGTGACACTTTCTGCTAATGTCGCTGGGCGACAAACCCAATGGATGGGTAAATTAGTTAGAGATGAAGGCATTCTGGATGAACAACGTCGGGTTATTTATGCGGTGGCTGAAATTGAAGACCCTTATATGCGCCTTAGTGATCAGCAACAAACCACCCTTAAATTCGGTCGTTTTGTACAAACTGAAATTATTGGCCAGCGAGGCGAGGGATTAGTTATTTTACCGCGCCAAGTTTTACGCCTAGATGGCACTATCTTAACCGTCGATAAAGACAGAACACTGAGGATCAAAAGTGTAGATGTGCTGCGCAGTGACAATAATAATGTATATATACGTAGCGGTATAAAAGCCGGCGAATGGGTAGTGACTAGTGCCGTGCCCAACCCATTCGATGGAATGAGAGTTAGGTTGCCCGGCGAAAAAGGCGACATTTCAGATATCGACAAACAAGATGAAAGCAATACCCAAATCGATATTTCGGGAGATAACTAATGAGCCACATCGATACTGAAAAAGGGCTGATAGCCTGGTTTGCTAGAAACAGTGTCGCGGCTAACCTGTTAATGTGGATATTGATTTTTGGCGGTATTCTAGCTAGTTACACTATTCATAAACAGGTTTTCCCAAACTTCACCTTTAATAATATCGTAGTGCGAGTTCCTTACTTGGGTGCGGCTCCCCAAGAAGTTGAAGAAGGGGTCGTTAGAAAAATTGAAGAGGCGATTAAAGATATCGAGGGGATCAAAAAAATCACCTCAACCGCGGTCGAAGGAATGGCAACGGTAAATGTTGAGATTGAAGAAGAATATGACGTTCAACTTGCACTAGATGAAATAAAGGTCCAGGTCGACGCCATCCCCAGCTTTCCTGCCAATACTGAAAAGCCAATAGTGTATCGTCAAAAAGCTACTCAAGATGTCCTTTGGGTGTCTATTTATGGCGATGCATCAGAGCGTGAACTAAAGGAGTTCGCCAAACAGATGCGGGATGAAATCGCGAACCTCCCTGGCTTATCCGCGGTGCAAGTGATAGGCGCGCGAGACTATGAAGTTTCAATAGAGATATCAGAAGCCAAGCTACAGGAATATAGCCTCACTTTTTCCGAATTGGTGAACGCAGTTAGACGCTCATCAATCGATCTACCTGGTGGCTCTATTCGATCGGAAAATGGCGACATATTGTTGCGTGCCAAGGGACAAGCCTATAATGCCTATGACTTTTATCATTTGGTTTTATTGACCAGAACCGATGGCACCAGATTGGTATTAGGCGATATCGCTACGATTCGTGATGGTTTTGTAGAAGATAACAATTACGCGTTATTCGATGGTAAGCCAGCGGTTAACCTTCAGATCCAAGCTGTAGGTGATCAAAATGCGTTAAAGATTTCCGAAGCTGTTAATGCATATTTAGATAACACAAGAGCTGACTTACCCGGCAACATTAAGGCAGATACCTGGGGAGACAGTTCGTTCTATTTGGCTGACCGACTGAGTATGATGCTGACCAATATGTTTTTTGGGGCACTGTTAGTTTTCTTAGTCTTGTCACTATTTTTAAAACTACGCTTAGCCGCGTGGGTTATGGTCGGGTTACCGGTTTGCTTTTTAGGTGCCTTGCTAGTGATGCAAGCAGAAGTTTTCAACATATCTATTAATATGATCAGCCTGTTTGGCTTCATACTAGTGCTGGGTATTGTGGTCGATGACGCGATCATAATGGGGGAATCAGCTTACTCTGAAATTAGTCAAAAAGGTCATAATGCTGAAAATGTTATCCGTGGAGTGAAGCGGGTAGCGATGCCAGCCACCTTTGGTGTGTTAACTACCATCGCAGCTTTTACGCCAATGCTAATGGTGCCTGGTACCTTTGGAGTGATCTGGAAAACCATAGGTTGGGTTGTCATCATATGCTTGATTTTTTCCTTAATAGAATCAAAATTAATTCTGCCTGCGCATTTGGTTCATATGAAAGACAAACCATATGACCCAAGTAAAGCTAATGCCCTACAACGCTTCAGAGATTTCTTCAGCGAAGGTATCAAGCGCTTTATAGACCGCAAATATGCGCCATTTTTAGCTAAAGTGATCCGCAATCGATATACTACTTTAGCCTGCTTCTTTGGAATATTGATCATCACCATAGGTCTGTTTATGGGAGGGATTGTTCGTTTTGTGTTTTTCCCAAATATTCCCAGTGATTTCATTATGGGGACGGTTGAAACCGAAGCGGGCTCATCGATTGTGCATCGTGATAAAGCGATAGATTCGTTGTTAATTGCATTGGAAGAAATGGATGAATCTTTTAAAAACGAATATGGTCAGCCAGTGGTCAAACATTCAATTGCATTTAATCAGGGCAACTTAGGTGGCCAAGTATTTGTTGAGTTGAGTAAAGGTGAAACCAGAGAGTTTGATGCCTTTGCAATTCAACAACGGTGGCGGGATTATATGCCTGAAATCGCGGGCCTGAGAAAGATAGACATTGGCTCTCCCGGAGGCCCTGGCGGTGGTGCGGATCTGACCTTTGAGTTCAGTGGCAAGAACCTCGATGAGTTGAAACAAGCTACTGATAAGTTAAAGCTTCATCTACAAAGCTTCGATGGGGTGGCTGATGTTAATGATACTTTTAGTGGGGGCAGCGACGAAATTAGACTCAGTATCAAACCACAGGCAGAAGCCCTTGGATTGAGTTTAGATACTTTGGCGACGCAGGTTCGTTATGGCTTCTACGGTGCAGAAGCACAACGGATCCAGCGCGGCGATGAAGAAGTTAAAGTTATGGTGCGCTACCCCAAAGAGCAGCGCAGTTCAGTAGGGCATTTGGAAAATATGCGCATCAGAACAGCAGACAATCAAGAAATACCTTTCTCGGAGGTCGCTGATATAGAATTAGCACAGGGTTATGGGTCTATTGTCAGGGTCGATGGCAATCGCTCTATTACTGTCACGGCCAAAGCGGATAAGAGCAAAATTGATCCGCAGGAAGTGGCCAGCAATGTCGAGAAAAATTTTATTCCTGGTCTGTTGCAGCAGCATCCCAGCGTAGAATTTCGTCTGGAGGGTGCCTCTAAAGAGCAAGGCGACGCGTTATTTAGTTTACTGCAAGGATTTTTATTTGCGCTCTTTGCTATCTATGCTCTGATGGCCATACCGCTAAAATCTTATTCACAACCCTTTATCATTATGTCAGTGATCCCCTTTGGCATCGTGGGGGCAATATTCGGTCATTTGCTGTTGGGTCATGCCGTTAGTGTACTCTCTATATGTGGGATCATTGCACTTACCGGTGTGGTGGTGAACGATAGTCTCATATTGGTTGATTTTGTTAATCGCGCTCGAGCGGAAGGTCACCCTCTAATCGATGCAGTCATACAATCGGGTAGAGAACGCTTCCGGGCCATAGTATTGACTTCGTTAACCACTTTCATGGGCTTGATGCCGATAGTCTTCGAAAAAAGTTTACAAGCACAGATTGTTATTCCTATGGCGATATCTTTGGCATTTGGAATTTTATTCGCAACCGTAATTACCTTGTTGCTGGTGCCGTCACTTTATTTAATATTGGACGACTTTAAATCGCTGTTTAGATCTAAGAAATCTACTGGTAAATTCGATAGTAATTATGCTTTTGATGATGGTTCAAGTGATTAAATTGTCAGTGATTTTTACATCTATTGGAAATGCTAGGTTTGGGTGAAATTAACCCATTGAAATATAGATACATTATTTTTGCGGCATGATTTATGCTGATGTTCTAGCATTGATATGATTAATGTGATTAACTGCCTGATTAATACAATGGCGACAGTTGGAGTACCACAATGAAAAAATTGCTACTTGCTTTAGGGTTATTAAGCGCTTCGTTAACTGCGAACGCGACATTAGTTGGCACCGAGGTCAGCTGTAACATTGAACCTTCAGCCATATATTTTTGTCACCAACCGACTGAAACGGTTGCTGAAGGTGCTGCAGAGTTCTTTATTGATAGCTTGTTTTCATCTGAATTCGCCCTCGATTTTGATGCAACATCGCTGCAAATTGAATATTTAGGCATTGAGCTGTTAGCAGAAGCAGGTGAGTTTTTAAGCTTAACTATTATGCCTGGTCTGTTTGATTCTTTAGCCTTTAATGTGGTTTCTGGTGTGACTGGAGTGGAGTTGTCTGATTTCTCATTTGATGGAGAAACCTTAGAATTCGATTTCAACAACACACTGTGGTCTGAAGGATCTGTTGTGATAATTGATCTTATCGAAAATGCTGGACCAGATCCTGTACCTATGCCGAATGCACCCACTGCATTATTAATGCTGGCAGGTTTAGTTGGCCTAAGACGCTTGGCTAAAAAATAGAGTTCATTGTTTGATTAAATCCCGCACAGGTTGTGGGATTTTTTTTGCCTGAATGGGGTCAGAGTCTGAGGGATCCCCACGAATATTCAATCATTAAAATTGTCTGCTATCATAGTTCTGATATTTAATGCAGCAGTTTCAAATTGCTCGCTGAGCAATTTGAAATGCTTATCTACGAAGCCTCTCAATCCTAAATAGTGAAACGATAATACTCGTCTAACCTTAACTGTGTTCGCTTGATAGCGACGGTGTAAACCAGCCGTGAACATTGCTAGACCTATAATGTTGGCCAGAATACTGGCAAGTGTAGCGATAAGGATGAGTACTGCAATGCGGTGTATACATCGGCTTTTATGGTGTTCAAAACCCAATCCAAATAAACTGCTTTTGATATCTCTAAACTCTTCTTCAATTTGCATACGCAGTCGATAAATAGCGACTATTTTTTTACCTAAACTTTTGGTGCGAGGAAGTGATGTGGCAATTAACCAAGGGTCTGTAGCACCTCTTGCATGGACCTTGGAACACTTAGATTGGCGGGCAATGTTATGTTGCGTTAAGCTATGTCGGCCTTTGCTTTTTCCTTTAAATAACACCAAGGTACATGCTAAAGGTTGGCTGCGGCAAATATGGCTAGTAAACCCTATAGGTTGACTGGTAGCTCGCTTATATAACTCAGAGGTATGCTCCCAGTCTTCTTTTTGATTAACATACATCATAGGCTTGCGGACTCTTCCTGCAAAGTCCCACCCCAGAGCAATGACCTCTTTAAACCAAGGGGTTTTATAGCCAGCATCTGTCACAATTATCGGTTTAGCATCGTCATCGATAATCGTCTTTAATTTTGCTAAAAACGCCTTGTGCGTGCACCGTTTTTCTTTCGTGCTCATATCATGAACTTCTTGATAAATAGCCACTCCTCGGCCATTAAAAGCTACCGAAGCCCTTAGCAAAAAACAGCCTTTATGCGTATCTAATAAGTCAGACCAGTCAATCAGAATAATAGGGCGTGATGAAGCATTCGTATATTGCGTATAGATGGCTTGATAGATAGGTAATTGTTCATTAATAATGTGTTTATTAGACAACAAGCGGTCCGCTTGTTTAATGCGATGTTTTTCATATGCTGAAGATGAAATACCGCGTCCCATGCTGGTAACACTGGCTTTAGCTCCATTTAGCAAACTGCTCACACAACTCGTTAATGACGCTCGTCTAACTTTATGCATTTTGGGCGTGACAGCTCTAAGGAACTTCTTCAAAATAACAACTTCATTCATGGTATTGGTCTTTAGTGATGTTTGGCGATTGATCTGATCACCAAGTACCGTGAATGTTCCAAATTATTTTAAATTACTTCTCTGTTTATTTCGTGGGGATACCTCAGACACTGACCCCAAGTTAATTCAGCGGCATAAAAAAGGCGACACCTAAAGGGTATCGCCTTTATCTGCTCGTAATGATTATAAGCTTAAAAGAAGCTTATTTTACCTTCGATTCCGAAAATTCTAGGTTGATTTACAATCCCTGTCAGGTTGTTGAAATCAATTGCCCCTTTAACATTTTCTTCGTCAGTAATGTTGCGGCCAAACAATGCTATGGTGTAATTATGTTGATAGTTTTCATAACCAATTCTTAGACCACCTTCCATATTGTTATCAGTTTTGAATTCCACCGAGTCATATAAGAACAAGCTTGTTTCACCTTGGAATGCCCAATCAGTGAATGCAAAAAACTCCCCATCATCACCCATAGGCACAGCGTAGCGGGCGGTGAATGTGAATATTGTTTCTGGCGCTTGTGGGAATGGGTTGCCATCAATACTAACTCGATTACCCGGTAAGCTTGGATCTAATACAGTACAATTTGGACCAAACTCAGCACTGGCACCACACGGCAGTACGCTTAGTGAGTCATCTTTTATTTCGGTGTTATTGTAACTGTAGCCAGCAGTAAGGGTTAGATAGTCACTGGCAAGATACTGAGCATCAATTTCAAAACCATATCCAACACCTTTATCAGCGTTAATTAAGGCTGTATTGTTGGCCGCGCCACCAATAGCTGAGAATTGAATATCGTCGATTTGATAATAAAACATAGCCGCATTTAGACGTAAGGTGTCATTTAATAAATCTGACTTAAATCCTACTTCAAAGGAATTAATGGTTTCTGCATCAGCGACCGAAGGAGCCCCTTCAAAGGCAACATCACGGCCCTGTATAGTTTGAGCACGGAAACCATTGGCTAAGCGAGTAAATACAGAGGTATCTGAGTTAACTTTATAATTAGCGCTTAATTCCCAGCTAAGTTGTCCATCGTCGACATTTATATCGTCATAATCTTGGATAGAAGCTGCGCCAATAACTAATGCAAATCCATTCACGTTTTGTTGACCAACTACTAGCGTTTTATCATCTTTGGTATAGCGCAAGCCACCAGTAACATTTAAACGATCGTTAATTTCATAGGACGTTTGACCAAATACTGCCCAAGTAGTGTTTTCGTGATACACAGTTGTCGCACCATAGAAGCCATCGATGCTAGTCACATTGAATGAAGAATCGTAGTAGAAGGCACCCACTTGCCAACTTAGCGGATCGTTAGTTTGACTGGCCAGACGAATTTCCTGGGTGTATTGAACCAAGTCGTCTAATTTATCTTGTGTCACTGCACTAAATGCAATAAAACCAGGGTAGGTGGTTTCAGTTGTTCCGTCACCGTTTATATCTGCAGGCTCACTTAACGTTACGCCACCATCAATATCACCGAGACTGTATCCTTCGGCTTGTTCGTGGGCAGTAATAGACGTCAAAGACATGTCGCCCAAATCAAACTCAAGTTTCAATGAAAAACCATAGTTTTCATATTCTTGTGGATTGTTATCAGCACCATTACCGTCAATATCGCCATCATAATAGACTAGATCACGGTCGAAGTTTGCATTTAAATCGTTGCTACCTTTGGTGAATATATTGGCGCGAAACATTGAAGATGTGGCGTTTAATTCTCGGCCATGGACACTTAACAATGCAGAAATATCATCTGTTGGAGTGAAGAGTAATTGCCCACGCCACGCTTTTTCATCGAATCCACCCATTGCATCGGCTTGGCCGGTGTATGCATTGTCTATCCAGTCATCTCGGTCTTGAGATAATACTGAGAAACGTCCGGCTAGATTATCGGCTAATGAGCCACCAACGGCTGCTTCAAGATTCATTGTACCTAAATTACCCACACCTAATTTCACATAAGCGTCGAAGTCATCTCGCGGTTTGACTGAATCAAATTTGACAATGCCTGCTGTGGTATTGCGACCAAATAAGGTGCCTTGGGGGCCACGAATAACTTCAACTTGTGCGATATCAAACAGTGGGAAGCTCTTGAGTATTACGTTTTCTTTAACGATGTCATCCATCACTATGGATACAGGTTGTGAAGCGGCTAAATCAAAATCAGTATTCCCCAAGCCTCTTATATAAAAACGTGGCGCAACTCTGCCGTTTGAAGATTCAGCATACAAACCGGGCACACGAACAGCTAATGCCATTATATCTTCACCGCCGGCAAACATACTTTCAAATTGCTCGCCACTTAAAGTCGCGATTGAAATAGGGACTTCTTGAATACTTTGTGTGCGTTTTTGAGCGGTGACTGTGATTTGCTCTAATTCCCGTTCATGTTTTTGTGCAGCTTTATTTTCTTGAGCAACTGCAACCTGGCCAAATAGGGCCGTTTGGACACAAAGTGCCAAAGCCGCTTTTTTTATCGTTTTCATATTTTCACCGAAAAGTAGGATAATATTAGTTGTGTGTTCGCTTCACCCATAAATTACTCATGGGCGATTTGCATCCTGTATAATAAGCGTCTTGTAAAAAGTAGAAAGGCAAGCTACTTGTAGGTTAAGTGTAAGATTTTGTTGTATAAAAAGCAAATTTGACAGGTCAAAAATAGCTATTTAAATGCGTTGGGTATGTCATTGTCTAGCTTAGTCGACCAATCTGCTATTAACGAATGAACTTCTTACGGTATTGGCTTGGAGAAAGTCCGGTAACTGATTTAAATAAACGGGTAAATGAGCTGAGATCTTCATATCCTACCAATCCAGTGATAGTTTCTAATGAGTGACTCTCAGTTTCTAATAGTTTTTTGGCAGCCTCCACCCGAATGGATTGTAAATAGGAAAAAGGGGTTTGTTCAGTGGCAATTTTAAAACGGCGCAACAAAGTTCTAGTGGTTAAGCTCACCTGTTCAGCGAGTTTATTCAGAGTAATTACCTGATAATAATGGTTCTCTAACCATTCTTGAACCACTAACACCTCGCTATCTTGATGGTATTTTTTACTGCGCAATTGGGCATATGCCGCTTGATTGCCGCGGGATAGATCCAGTACATGGGCTTTAGCTGTATCTGTGGCAACGTCGTGACCACAGTACCTTTCTATTAGTAACAGTGCTAGGTCAAACCAGGCCATACCACCACCAGAACAGTACAAATTGCCATCTTGGGTAATAAGTTGATTAGGTTGTAGCTTCACCTGCGGATAACGCTGGCTAAACAGGTCTGCGTAGCCCCAATGGGTAGTGGCTGTGCGCTCGTTGAGTATACCAGCCTCAGCAAGGAAAAATGCACCACTACAATTACTCGCTATGTCCGCCCCAGCACGGTAAAAATGTTGAATAAATGGCAATAGATTGCGGTTGTTATCTAATACATTCTCCACTTTGCCGCCAATTGTCGGAATGATAAGTAGATCTGTAGTGTTTACATCCTCTATAGCTATATGACTTTTTAAGGTAAGTTGATTAATACATTCAATATCTTTTCCTCCCACAGAGGCAAGCTGTACAGAAAAACGTTGTTGTGGAGGTAAGCCTTGCATTCGCTGGCAAGTTACTCCAGCCAAAGCGAATAAATCTAAAGCGCCAGTAATGGCACTGGCGTAGGCCTGAGAGTAGCCTAGTATAGTTACTGTATTCATAGCGCTGCGTTATATAAATTGTAGTTTTAGGACTTTATCACATTTGTGAATGTGTGGCGATATAGACCATAAATATGTCAATAATGACAATTAGTCTAGCTGACCAAATATGTGATGCTAATTGTTGAATTGTTGCGAGGAACGAACAAATGAATCAACACTTATTGCACCCTAAAGAATTACCTTTTCAATTATATGAACTGCTCAACACCGAAGAGTTGTTGGATAGAGAACGTTTCCAAGAGCATAACAAAGACACCTTTGATGCGATATTAGCTACTGCGGATAAAATTGCGACAGATAAGTTTGCTAACCATAATGCTAAAGCTGATGCCAATGAGCCAAAATTCGACGGTACTACGGTACACATGATACCCGAAGTAAAAGAAGCCTTTGACGCCTATTGTCAAGCGGGTTTTATGGCTGGGCGCTTTGATTTCAATGTCGGAGGCATGCAACTTCCTGAATCTATTATGATGGCCTGTTCGGGTTATTTTATGGCAGCTAATCCCTCTACCGCAGGTTATCCATTTTTAACTGTGGCAGCGGCTAACGTAATCAACAATTTTGCGGTTGATGAGTTAAAAGACAAATTCGTCGAGCGCATGTTGACGGGGGAGTTTACTGGCACCATGGCGCTAACTGAGCCCCATGCAGGCTCCTCTTTAGCAGATATCAGAACCAGTGCAGTCAAAACCCAAGATGGAAGTTACCGTCTAAAGGGCAGCAAACTATATATATCAGCGGGGGAGCATCAGTTATCGGACAATATAGTTCACCTAGTGTTGGCTAAGATCCAAGGTGCACCTGCGGGTGTGAAAGGCATTTCGTTGTTTGTAGTACCTAAATATCGCCTTAATGAACAAGGCGAACCAGATAAACGAAATGATGTGGCATTGGCTGGTTTAATTCATAAAATGGGCTATCGAGGCACGACTTCTACTGCATTAAGCTTTGGTGAAAACGATGATTGCCATGGTTATATCGTTGGCGAAGAGCATCATGGCCTTAAGTATATGTTCCTGATGATGAATGAAGCCCGCATCGGTGTAGGCTTTGGCGCAGCGATGATTGGCTATAGTGGTTACCAGTATTCACTGGCCTACGCAAAAGACCGTACACAAGGCAGGCTGCCACCGAATAACAAACCCACTGACCCGGCTACTGAAATTATTAATCACGGTGACGTGAAGCGCATGTTACTGGCGCAGAAATCTTACGTCGAAGGGGCCATGTCCCTTTGTTTGTATGCCGCCAGATTAGTCGATGACATTAATAGTGCTGAATCATCTGAGCAAAAACAGCAAACGGAAGAACTATTAGACTTACTCACTCCCATTGCGAAGGCTTGGCCATCGGAATTTGGTGTTAAGGCCAATGATTTAGCCATTCAAGTATTAGGCGGAGCAGGTTATACCCGTGAATATCCAGTGGAACAATGTTGGAGAGATAACCGTCTGAATCCAATTCATGAGGGGACCAACGGAATACAAGCGCTTGATTTACTAACGCGAAAATTATGGCAGGCTAAAGGTGCGGGTTTGAGGGTATTGAATAAGCGCATCGCCGATGACTTTGGATTAGCGACCGGATCTGAATGTCAAAAAATGATTAACACTACGTTGCCGTATCTTGGTCAATTAGGTGAACTGATCCCCATGCTAGGACAGGCGATTCAAACAGATAAGTTAGCCAATGTTTTAACCAATGCACATTGCTTTATGAACGTATTTTCAAGTGTGGTTATGAGCTGGATATGGATCCGTCAAGCCAATGCAGCTGAACAGGCATTACAACATTGCAGTTCAGCCGATAAAGCTTTCTATTTGGGTAAAATCCAAGCGGCAAAATATTACGTAAACTGGGAGTTGCCTTTAATACAGCGCGATATCACCCTGTTAAAAGAATTCGATCAAAGTTGTTCAGACATGCAACCTGAATGGTTTTAATTGCAACAGATAGGAAAAATGAATATGCAAAGTAGACAGTATTTACTCGCCTCAAGACCAATTGGAACGCCGAACAGCGAAAATTGGAATTTTGTGAAAACTGATTTGCCGCCGTTAGGGGCAAATCAGATAAAAGTGAAAGTACTTTATATTTCACTGGACCCGGCTATGCGAGGTTGGATGAATGAAGGCAAATCTTATATTCCCCCCGTTGGGATTGGAGAGGTGATGCGAGCCGGTGGCGTCGGCCAAGTGACTGAATCAACCGATCCCAAATTTAAAGTCGGCGACAACGTCTATGGTACTTTTGGGGTGTGCGATTACGCCGTTGTCTCTACTCAAGGTATCCACAAGGTTGATGCAAACTTAGCGCCATTAGAGCGCTATTTAGGGGTACTTGGAATGCCTGGTATGACCGCTTACTTTGGCCTTCTGGATACCGGCAAACCTAAGGCTGGAGAAACCGTTGTAGTGTCCGGTGCTGCGGGAGCGGTAGGTACGGTAGTTGGTCAAATTGCAAAAATCAAAGGATGTCGCGTAGTTGGCATCGCTGGCGGCGAAGAAAAATGTAAATACCTAGTAGATGAACTGGGGTTTGATGCAGCAATTGATTATAAAAATAGCGATGTAAAACAAGGTCTGAAAGAGCATTGTCCAAAGGGCGTTGACGTGTTTTTCGACAATGTCGGCGGTGATATTCTTGATGATGTGTTAACTCGAATCAATATGAAGGCCCGCATCGTTATTTGTGGGGCGATTAGCCAATACAATAATACTACCCCGGTAAAAGGCCCTTCTAATTACCTAACCCTTTTGGTTAATCGAGCTAAGATGGAAGGGATAGTCGTGTTTGATAATATTGATAACTACGGAAAATCAGCGGCCGAAATGGCGGGCTGGATCGGGGAAGGTAAATTGATCGCCAAAGAGCATATAGTTGAAGGGCTAGAGACCTTTCCAGATACACTTTTGATGTTGTTCCGCGGTGAGAATTTTGGCAAGTTGGTAATTAAAGTGGACCATCAAAAATGATAGCAGCAGATGTAACAGCAAAACATATTGTCATTACCGGCGGGGCTTCAGGTATTGGTGCTGAGACTGCTAGATTACTGGCTAGTAGAGGCGCTAAAGTAAGCATTGGTGACAGAAATATTGAGTTAGGCCAACAGGTTGCTCGAGAACTTACAGAGCTTGGTTATTCTGCACAGTTTACCGTGGTAGACGTCACGGATGTAGATTCTGTGAACGAGTTTTATAGACAAGCAGTAAACCATTTTGGTGACATGCATGTGGCATTAAACAATGCTGGGGTAGACCACAACCCCGCTCGCATGCTGGATGTCCCTGATGAAGAATTTCACCGGAATATTGCAGTCAATTTAACCGGCGTCTGGTATTGCATGAAGCAAGCCCTGCATTATATGACCCAATCCGGCGGCGGACATATTATTAATTTAGCCTCTATTGCGGGAACTTCTGGTGCACCGATGATTTCTGCATACGGTGCAGCCAAGCATGGCGTCATAGGTTTAACCAAGTCTGTAGCTATTGAATATGCACGGTCTAACATACGTGTCAATGCGGTCTGCCCAAGCTTTGTCAAAACCCCGATGGTAGAGCACGTCATGTCTGGCTTAAATGACAAACAGAAAGCGTCTTTGATAAACGCCAATCCAATGAAGCGTCTGGGCGAACCACATGAAATAGCAGGAGCGATTGCTTGGCTATGTAGTGATGAATCCAGCTTTATGACTGGGCATTCTGTGGTCTTAGACGGTGGCTTAACCGCATAACAAAAATTGAATAGGAAATTAAAAATGAATAAAAATTTGTTTGATCTGACTGGTAAAGTTGCGCTTGTTACCGGCGCGAGTAGGGGGATTGGCGAGTCGATTGCTAGATTACTAGCTGCCTACGGCGCTGAGGTGATCGTTTCGAGTCGTAAAATTGATGGCTGTGAAGCGGTGGCTAACAGTATTAATGAGCAAGGTGGAAAAGCCCATGCTTTGGCCTGCCACGTTGGTGAAATGGCACAAATAAAACAAACCTTTGAGCACATAAAAGAAAAGTTTGGGCGCTTGGATATTCTAGTTAATAACGCTGCGGCGAATCCCTACTTCGGTCATATTTTGGATACCGATTTAGCTGCATTTGATAAAACTGTTGACGTAAATATTCGAGGTTATTTTTTCATGTCAATTGAGGCTGGTAAAATAATGAAAGAGCAGGGCGGTGGCGTGATATTGAACACCGCTTCGGTTAATGCCCTTTCTCCTGGAGATATGCAAGGCATTTATTCCATCAGTAAAGCTGCCGTAGTCAGTATGACAAAATCATTCGCCAAAGAATGTGGGAATTTAAATATAAGAGTGAATGCTTTATTGCCAGGTTTAACTGATACCAAGTTTGCATCGGCGTTAACAAGTAACGAGAACATCTTGAAGCAGGCATTAAAGATCATTCCCCTTGGTCGAGTGGCTGAACCTGATGAAATGGCTGGAACGGTATTGTATTTAGTGTCAGATGCGTCAAGTTATACGACCGGAACTACCGTCGTGGTAGACGGCGGAATGATGGCTTAAGGTTTTTCACTAGCCTATTGAATCACCCTGTTCCGGCAAGTTACGAACGGGGTTCCATTTATGTAGCGCTGAGATAGAAATCAAGGCCAAGGATGGTTGCAGTTAAATATCCTTGGTCTTGACAGATACAATGGGCTGTTTAGCTATTGGATTTTGTCGACAAAAGCGATTGCATCACCGATATAGTTTTCAGGGGTGATACGTTTTAATTGTTGTTTTACTTCTTCTGGCACGTCCAGCTTATCGATAAATTCAGCTATCCCTTGCTGATTAATCTTTTTACCACGGGTCAGTTCTTTCAGTTTTTCATAGGGCTCTTCGATACCGTAGCGGCGCATTACGGTTTGAATTGGCTCCGCTAATAATTCCCAATTGTTGTTCAGCTCATTAGCTAGGCTCTGCTCATTGACTTGTAATTTACTGATACCTTTGAGGGTAGATTCATAGGCAATAACTGAATATCCCATACCCACACCTAGATTGCGCAATACGGTCGAATCTGTCAAATCCCGCTGCCACCTTGAAATAGGCAGTTTGGCCGCCAAATGATTAAACATTGCATTGGCTAAACCCAAATTCCCCTCTGAGTTTTCAAAGTCTATAGGGTTAACCTTATGGGGCATGGTAGAGGAGCCGATCTCACCTGCAATGGTCTTTTGCTTGAAATGACCAAGGGCAATGTAGCCCCACACATCTCTGTCGAAATCGATAAGGATAGTATTAAAGCGAGCTAAAGCATCGAAAAGCTCTGCGATGTAGTCGTGTGGTTCTATTTGAGTAGTGTACTCGTTCCAATCGATCCCCAATGAGCAAACGAATTCATTGGCAAATTGATTCCAGTCGAGATCCGGATAAGCCGATATATGGGCATTGTAATTACCTACAGCACCGTTAATTTTGCCTAGAATGGCAACATTATTGACTTGTTGTCTTTGGCGCAGTAACCGCTGCATTACATTGGCCATTTCCTTACCCATGGTAGTGGGAGATGCCGGCTGTCCATGAGTTCTAGCCATCATAGGGATGGACTTATATTCAATCGCTAACCGCTTTAATTCTGCTATTATTTTGTCACAGTAAGGTAAAATAACCTGCTCACGGGCATCATTTAACATCAGGGCATGTGACAAATTGTTGATATCTTCCGAGGTACAAGCAAAATGGATGAACTCACTTACCGCATTGAGCTCTGGGTTACCCTTGACTTGTTCTTTGAGGAAATACTCAACTGCTTTAACATCATGATTGGTTCTTCTCTCAATCTGTTTGATACGCAACGCATGTTCTTCACTGAAGTCACTCGCAATGCTATTGAGTAATGTCATCGCACTTTCCGAAAAAGGTGGGACTTCGATAATCTCGGGGTGCTCTGCTAGCTTTTGCAACCAACGTACTTCAACCAATACTCGATATTTGAGTAAGCCATATTCACTGAAATAATGTCTTAGTGCTTTGCTTTTTTCGCCATAACGGCCATCAACGGGCGAAACTGCAGTAAGTGCAGATAATTCCATGAAAAACTCCTATATAGAATGTTGCGTAAGTTGTTGCAGTTCCAGAGCGCTGGCTACAATTTTCTTGCGATTAAATAAAATTTGACGGCGTTGGCCACCCAGTTGGCGCCATAGCACGGCCGCGCGCACCCCAGCCAATAATAGGGCTCTAATTTTGTGTTGAGTACCAGTTTGTTTCAATAATGAAGGCGTACCGGCTACTTGTATTTTAGCGCCTAGTGGGCTGACCACATCAACATAAACACTGGCCAGATTGCTTACCATTTGATCTTCAAACAAACTCACATGCTGCACTTGACGCTGTATTTGTGTCATTCTTTGCGACAATTCTTGCATCTTTTTGGGATGTTTTTTGAGCTTTCGTTCAAGGCCAAGAATGCTAGCGATGTAGCGGGTGATTTCAGCATCTTTTTCGATTGGCGCGCTACCAAGTTGGCTGATCAACGTATTAAAGCCAACTCGTAGGTTGTTAACTTCACCAAATACCGCAAGGGTACTTTCCGGCTCGGTTAGGATTATACTGTTTAAACTTGCTTCAAATTCTTGTTGCGGAACGTTACCTTTGCGGGCAATCATTTGTACCAGTGCTGCTGCTTGACAAACACCTGCAAGAGCAATGTTTTTTTCCATTTCAGTGTTCATTCAATTACCGTAAATAACGTTCAATTATGCCGCCACCTAAACACTCGTCGGCTTGATAGAAAACAGCAGATTGGCCAGGTGTGACAGCTTTTTGGGGAGCATCAAATAGGACTCTTACACTATTATTCTCAGTGGGTACCAGTTTACATGGAATGTCTTGTTGACGATATCGGGTCTTCACCATACAGTTTATTTCTCCAGTTGGCCCTTTGCGATCAACCCAGTGAAGTTGATTCGCAATTAAGCCATCTGAATATAAAGCTGGATGATCCGCTCCTTGACCGACGATGAGTACGTTGCGCGCGACATCTTTATCGACCACGTACCATGGCGCCTCACCAAACTCTTTCAAACCACCAATATGCAAGCCTTTGCGTTGACCTAAGGTATGATACATTAACCCTTCATGCTCCCCTATGGGTAATCCCTCAGAGGTTTCAATGATGCCAGGCTGAGCGGGTAAATATTGCGCCAAAAAGTCTTTGAATTTGCGTTCACCGATGAAGCATATGCCAGTGCTATCTTTTTTATCATGGGTGATTAAGCCTTGCTGCTCGGCAATTTCCCTTACTCTAGGTTTTTCTATGTCACCCACCGGGAACAAGGTTTTGGCAATATGCTCTTCGCCTAGGGTATACAGGAAATAACTCTGATCTTTATTGTGATCATCGCCTCTTAACAGCTTCCAATGTCCATCAACAAATGCTCTTTTAACATAATGCCCGGTGGCAATATAATCTGCGCCTAAATCTTCGGCGGCAAATTCTAGAAAGGCTTTGAATTTGATTTCTTTATTACACATGATATCAGGGTTGGGTGTACGTCCCGCTTTGTATTCCGCCAAAAAGTATTCAAACACATTGTCCCAATACTCGGCTGCAAAGTTGATCGTATGTAATTCTATGCCAAGCTTATCAGCAACTGCTTGTGCATCTGCCAAATCTTCTGCTGCAGCACAATATTCGTCATTGTCGTCTTCTTCCCAGTTTTTCATAAACAGGCCTTCGACCTGATATCCTTGCTCTAAAAGCAAATATGCAGAAACGGATGAATCAACCCCCCCAGACATACCAACAATGACTTTTTTGTTAGCGTTTTGTAAAGCAGATGTAGAGATAATGTCGGACATATTTCCCGAGTTTTAAGTGGTAGTAAATTGGGTGCCAAGTCTAGCAAATTAAACTACTTTATTAAACTAATCCCTGTCATTAAGCTGATTAGAAATAATCGGGAATAAAGAAAATTGAGAAACCAACTAGGAAGCTTGTCGAAGCCCTCTTTGCAACAGGGTTAATCAACTACACGATATTCACCGCTGTCCAGTCCATCTAGCGTCCAGGAGCCGATTCGGTAGCGTATTAGTCGAAGCGTAGGAAAGCCTACCGCAGCGGTCATTCGGCGTACCTGCCGATTACGGCCTTCGGTAATGGTTAACGAAATCCAGCTTGTAGGTATTTCTGCGCGAAATCTTACTGGCGGTGTACGAGGCCAAACTTGAGGCGGTTCGATGATACTAGCTTTAGCCGGTAAGGTTTTGCCATCTTTCAATACAACACCGTTTTGTAATTGTTCTATTTGAAGTTGGGTAATTTGCCCATCTACTTGAACCCAATAGGTTTTACTGGTCTTGTTGCGGGGATCGGCAATCTTATGTTGTAATTTACCATCATTGGTTAAAACTAATAATCCTTCACTGTCTCTATCTAAGCGCCCAGCGGCATAAACCTGGGGGATATCAATATAATCTTTTAAGGTTTTACGGCCCTCTTGATCGGTAAACTGGGTCAACACATTAAAGGGTTTGTTAAACAACAAAGTGGTCGTACTAGCTGGTCTAGGGGGCTTGGTAGCGGCAGTTCTACGGGGCCTTTGCATTTTTTGTCAGACCTTTTTATGATTAGCGAGGGACATTACTGGTAATAAGAGTTTACCCCATATATTATTGAAAATTAAAGTGATTAAAAAAATTGCTGTCGAAGTTCGTATGATTGTCTAAAATTGCTCTGTATGACTCGGGTGTCATCGCAGAGCCGTTTTGTGCATATTAATCTAAGTGTTTTATCGAAAATGACGTTTAACTGCGCGGGAAACCGCCAACACTGAGGTACATAATGACTACAAATAAGTCTAAGATTATCTATACCAAGACTGACGAAGCACCGGCGCTAGCGACCTATTCATTGCTGCCAATCGTCAAGAAATTCTCTGCTACTGCTGGTATTGAAGTGGAAACCAGTGATATTTCATTGGCGGCCCGTATTCTAGCCAATTTTTCAGATTTTTTGACTAAAGAGCAAAAGGTAGAAGATGCCTTGTCAATCTTAGGAGAACTTACCCAATCTCCTGAAACCAATATCATTAAGCTGCCAAACATCAGTGCATCAATTCCACAGTTAAAAGCAGCCATTAAAGAACTACAAGAAAAAGGTTTTGAGTTACCTGATTTCCCCGAAAATCCAAAAACTGATGCAGACAAAGATATTAAAAATCGCTATGGAAAAGTACTTGGAAGTGCGGTTAACCCTGTATTAAGAGAAGGGAATTCTGACCGTCGAGCGCCAACTGCAGTTAAAAACTATGCCAAAAAACATCCCCATTCTATGGGTGAGTGGAGTCAGGCCTCTCGTACCCATGTGGCACACATGCGTGGCGGTGACTTTTACTCAGGCGAGAAGTCAGTTACGGTGAGTGATGCGGGTTATGTTCGTATTGAATTCACCAATACAGCTGGACAAAAGACCATTTTAAAACCTCGTGTTGACTTGTTAGCTGGCGAAGTAATTGATGGCATGAACATGAGTAAAAAAGCACTTTGCGAGTTCTTTGAGGCACAAATTGAAGATGCTAAAAATACCGGAGTGTTGTTTTCATTGCATGTAAAAGCCACCATGATGAAAGTCTCTCACCCGATAGTGTTTGGTCACTGTGTGAAAGTGTTCTACAAAGAACTATTCGATAAATATCAGGATTTGTTCGATGAGCTTGGCGTGAATCCAAATAACGGACTTGGCAGTGTTTACGACAAAATCTCTAGTTTGCCTGCATCTCAGCGTTCAGAAATCGAGCGTGATATTAACAAGTGTTATCAAGATCGTCCTCCCTTGGCGATGGTAAATTCAGACAAAGGTATTTCAAACTTACATGTCCCTAGTGATGTAATTGTTGATGCATCTATGCCTGCGATGATCAGAAGCTCGGGACAAATGTGGGGGCCAGATGGTAAACCACAAGATACCAAAGCGGTAATTCCAGAAAGTACTTATGCGACTATTTATCAGGAAGTTATTAATTTCTGTAAAACCCATGGTGCATTTGATCCTACCACTATGGGCACAGTGCCTAACGTTGGCTTAATGGCGCAAAAAGCTGAAGAATATGGATCCCACGACAAAACCTTTGAAATGGTAAGTGACGGAAAAGTGCAGATAATTGACCAAGATGAAAACGTCCTTATCGAACATGCAGTTGAAGAAGGTGACATCTGGCGTATGTGCCAAGCAAAAGATGAACCGATCAGAGATTGGGTGAAATTAGCTGTGACGCGCGCCAGACAGTCCGGTATGCCAGCAATTTTCTGGTTAGATGATGAGCGTGCTCATGATATCCAACTGATCAATAAAGTTACTACATATTTAAAAGATCATGACACCGATGGTTTGCATATTGAAATTATGTCTCCTGTTCGTGCAATCCGTTACACAATGGAACGGGCTATTCGTGGGCTAGATACGATTTCGGTAACAGGTAATGTGTTACGCGACTATCTAACCGACTTGTTCCCAATCTTAGAGCTTGGCACCAGTGCAAAGATGCTTTCAATCGTGCCCCTTATGGCAGGTGGTGGTTTGTTTGAAACGGGGGCAGGCGGTTCGGCACCCAAACACGTTCAACAATTTGTTGAGGAAGGGCATCTGCGTTGGGATTCTCTAGGTGAGTTTCTTGCTTTGGCCGTTTCCTTAGAAGATCTGGCGATTAAAAATGACAATAGCAAAGCTAAGTTATTGGCTGTAGCTTTGGATAAAGCCACTGAAAAGTTGTTAAATAATGGCAAGTCTCCGCTAAGAAAAGCCGGGCAGTTGGATAATCGAGGCAGCCATTTTTACTTAGCATTGTATTGGGCTGAAGAATTAATGAACCAAAGCTCTGACGCAGAATTGTCGACTTATTTCGCTGACATACATAAAAAACTCAGCGACAATGAAAAACAAATCATCGCTGAAATTGATGCTACTCAATCACAACCAGCTGAAATCGGTGGTTACTACTATCCGGATGAAGCTTTATTGACTAAAGCAATGTGTCCGAGCCAAACTTTGAATCAGATTATCGCTTAATCGAGTTTTTTCGAAGCAAAAAATAAAAAAGCAGGCTAAAAGCCTGCTTTTTTTGATTGGTTACATTTTAAAATAACTGTGTTTCATTTTTCTAGAATCTAAGTCTGGCCTAACTATCTTTCAGGTTCGTCACTAATACCAATATTTTCAGCATGTAAGCCTTTTGGGCCTTGCTGAACTTCATAAGTCACTTCCTGTCCCGCTTTCAGGGAACGGTAACCATCCATTTTGATAGTAGAGTAGTGGGCAAAAATGTCCTCACCACCATCATCAGGAACAATAAAACCAAAGCCCTTTGCATTGTTAAACCATTTGACTTTTCCAAGCGCCATACATCTGCTTCCTTTTAATCCCTTGAACTAACACCTCAAAGTCCCCACAATATATTCATAGAGACTAGACAAACGACAACACAACGATTTGCCTTACATAAAATGTAGATATTTTAACCTATGAATGTCAAGGTCAATTTAAATTAATCGACAAATTTTCGTTAAAACACGACAATTAATGTCATAACAACACTAAAATTCCAATATGAGCAAAGATAATATAATTAGTATCGACCACGAAAAGCAAAAGGAAGCGGTCAAAAAGAAAGTCGAACCGCCGCCAATGTACAAGGTTTTACTAAATAATGATGATTACACGCCGATGGATTTTGTTATTGAAGTATTGATGCGTTTTTTCAACGCTGACGCGGAAAAAGCCAATCAGTTGATGTTGACAGTGCACTATCGCGGTAAAGCTGTTTGTGCTATTTATACTGCACAGATAGCTGAAACTAAAGTCATGCAGGTCAATCAATATGCCCGTAAACATCAACATCCATTGATGTGTACAATGGAACAAGCATAGTGTTAGTTTAATCAGACAGAGGGTGAAAGTATGTTAAATAAAGATTTAGAGCAAACCCTTAACGAAGCGTTCATCTTCGCCAGAGAGCATCGTCATGAATTTATGACAGTCGAACACTTGCTGCTCGCGCTAGTTGATAATAAAGCCGCTAGAGAGGCGCTTAAGGCCTGTGGAGCTAATATTGACTCGATCAAAGCTGAGTTAATTGACTTCGTCAAAGATACCACGCCCTTGATAATGGACGACCAAACTACAGACCGAGAAACCCAACCGACACTTGGCTTTCAGCGAGTCTTGCAACGTGCTGTATTTCATGTTCAATCTTCCGGTAAAGAAGAAGTCACAGGTGCCAACGTTTTGGTGGCGATTTTCAGTGAGCAGGAGTCGCAAGCGGTTTATATATTGAAAAAAGCCGACGTGACCCGCTTGGATGTGGTTAACTTTATTTCTCACGGCGTGAGTAAAAATGAAGATGAGTCTGCAGATATCGACAATCACGATGAAAGCGTTGAAGGGGAAGAGAATACTTCTATTTTAGAAAAGTATTCGTCGAACTTAAATGTGCTGGCCAAAGAAGGTAAAATTGATCCTCTTATCGGTCGTGATGCAGAATTAGAAAGAACCATTCAGATCCTATGTCGTCGGCGTAAAAATAATCCACTGCTTGTGGGTGAAGCTGGGGTGGGGAAAACCGCTATTGCAGAAGGACTGGCTTACAGAATCGTTAATTCTGAAGTGCCAGAAGTGATAGCCTCAGCGACGGTATATTCACTTGATTTAGGTGCATTATTGGCGGGTACTAAATACCGTGGGGATTTCGAAAAACGCCTTAAAGGTATTTTGAAAGAACTCAGCAAAGATGAAGAAGCGATTTTATTCATTGATGAAATCCACACTATCATAGGGGCAGGCGCCGCTTCTGGTGGTGTCATGGATGCATCTAATTTACTTAAGCCCAAGTTGAGTAGCGGTGAATTGCGCTGTATTGGCTCTACTACCTATCAAGAGTATCAAGGCATATTTGAAAAAGATCGTGCCTTAGCAAGACGTTTCCAGAAAATAGATGTTGCCGAGCCTAGTGTGCTAGATACCACTAAAATTTTGATGGGATTGAAAAGTCGCTATGAAAAACATCATAACGTCCGGTATACAAATCAAGCAATAAAAGCGGCCTCTGAACTGTCAGCTAAATATATTAACGAGCGACATCTACCAGACAAAGCAATCGATGTGATTGATGAAGCGGGGGCAAGCCAACAGCTATTGCCATCATCGAAGCGTAAAAAAACCATAGGTTTAAACGATATTGAGCATGTTATTGCCAAAATGGCGAGGATCCCTGAGAAGTCCGTATCGGCTTCTGACAAGGAAACGCTGAAGAATCTGACCCGAGACCTTAAGTTAGTAGTATTCGGTCAAGACGAAGCGATAGAGACCCTCTCGGATGCTATCCGCTTGTCTCGCTCCGGTTTGGGTAATGAAACTAAGCCAATCGGTAATTTCATGTTCGCTGGTCCTACGGGTGTAGGTAAAACTGAAGTTACTCAACAGTTAGCCAAAATTATGGGCGTTGAGTTAATTCGATTCGATATGTCCGAGTATATGGAAAGACACGCTGTTAGTAGATTGATAGGTGCACCGCCAGGATACGTTGGTTTTGATCAGGGTGGTTTACTAACTGATGCCGTGATTAAAAATCCGTATTGCGTGGTGTTATTGGATGAAATAGAAAAAGCCCATAGCGATATTTATAATATCTTATTGCAAGTGATGGATCATGGAACCTTAACCGATAATAACGGCCGTAAAGTTGATTTTCGAAATGTGGTATTAGTCATGACCACCAATGCTGGCGTGCAAGAGACAGTGCGAAAATCAATTGGCTTTAAACAACAAGACCATAGTCATGATGCTAAGAGTGAAATCAATAAAATATTCACGCCTGAGTTTAGAAACCGTCTAGATGCGACCATTTGGTTTAATCATTTGGAGTCAGATGTGATTTTACAAGTTGTTGATAAATTCTTTGTGGAATTACAAGTTCAGCTTGATGCCAAAGGTGTCTCTCTTGAAATAGATGCCGAAGCTAGAGCTTGGTTAGCGGAAAAAGGTTATGACAGGTCAATGGGCGCTCGTCCAATGGCTAGAGTGATGCAAGAGCATGTTAAGAAAGAGTTGGCCAATGAATTATTGTTTGGCAAGCTGATGAAAGGCGGTAGTGTGAAAATCACCTTGTCTGAAGATAAGTTGAACTTTAAATATACTAATGCCGACAGTAAAGAGCCTAGTGAAGCCTAACTCTATAGGGTAAATTAGCAACAAAAAAGCCCAGCATTTGCTGGGCTTTTTAGTCTTTTAGGTATTATCTGGCGCGATAAATGATACGACCTTTACTTAAATCGTAAGGTGTCATTTCTACTGTAACTTTGTCACCAGTTAAAATTCGAATATAGTTTTTACGCATCTTCCCGGAAATATGCGCGGTGACGACGTGCCCGTTCTCTAATTCAACGCGGAACATAGTATTTGGAAGTGTATCCAATACGGTACCTTCCATTTCAATACAGTCTTCTTTCGCCATGTAAGTTGTTTACCTCAAATAAGTGTCAAAATTGCCGCGCAGATTTTGCCCAATAAGGCAGCGAGTGTAAAGGATTACCTGCTATTTTTTTTGATTAAGTGCCATTTATGCTCAATAAAGCGTTCGTGGGGGTGAAAATTCGCCTTATAGTTCATTTTTTGACAGGCATCGACTTGATAGCCTAAATACAAATATTGCTTATCACGTTTTTTTGCCAGCTCAAGCTGATGAATAATCGCCAAAGTGCCTAACGAACGATGCTCATATTCAGGCTTAAAGAATGTGTACAGAGCGGATAAACTATTGGGAAGTTCATCGGTGACTGCAATAGCGATCAGCTCTTGGTTTAAAAAGAATTCAACATAGATGACATTTAACCAATCACTACTGGTGAAACTTTCATATTGATGGGGTAGAGCAGGGTACATACTCCCATTTGCATGGCGTTGGTTAATGTATTGTTGGTAGATAGAAAAATATTCAGGTTTGTTATCAAAGCTGGCAAAAACCTGTATGTCGCTATTTTTATTAATGATGCGCCTTTGGCTCTTGGAAGGCTTGAAATCCTTGACCGGTAGCCGTATGGATTGACAAGCATCGCAAGCTGCACAATGTGGGCGATAAATTTGCTCTCCACTGCGCCGGAATCCGGCATCAAGTAGGGCGTCGTATTCAGTGGGTGTTGCCGTAGTATTTTGACTAGGGACCAAAACTAATAACTGTTCTAGTTGATCAGCAAGGTAACTGCATTCGAATCTATCCGTGATACCAAATTTCATTTTCATAACGTCAATTGTTGGGCGAGCCAAGGTATTTGGATTGGTTGTTTATTATATTTCTTTAAATAGCTTAAAAACTGCTTTCTGGCAACTGTGACACAGCCCAAGGTGGCTAAGTGCGGGTTTTGCATCTGGCAGTCTATAAGTTTGACTTTAAAACGTGCTAGATACTGCACTAAATAATGCAGTGCTATTTTAGAACCATTTGTCTGCTTACTAAACATTGATTCACCACAGAACACACTGTTGCTATAAACACCATAAAGCCCACCAATAAGCTCATTATCGAGCCAAACCTCTACAGAGTGGGCGTGACCGCTTTTGTGCAAGTTTTTATAGCCTTGGATCATCTCTGCCGTGATCCAGGTGCCATTGTCAGTACGAGGTATATGGGCACAAGTATCGATCACCTGATCAAAGGCTAAGTTAATGGATACTTGTGGTTTAATTCTACGGATGTGTTTCAGCAGACTTTTGCTGGGATGATAATCATCCACAAATATTACGCCTCTAGGGTCTGGCGACCACCAAAGAATTGGCTCGCCTTCTCCAAACCAAGGAAAGATCCCTGAGGCATAAGCACTTAACAGCCTTTCTACTGATAAATCCCCTCCGAAGGCGAGTAATCCGTTAGGGTCGACAAGTGCATTTTCTACATCAGGAAACGTTGAGGTATGGTCTAATTTAGGTAGCGAAATCATAATTTACTATGCTTACTTTATTAGACTTATAATTGCGACTAAGCCACTCAAAATTAATCATCCTCAACATTTTAACAGACAAACACTCTCCGATTAGCTTTCTAATGCATCTAGGTATTTTTCGGCATCAAGGGCGGCCATACATCCGGTACCCGCAGAGGTAATCGCTTGTCTATAAACGTGGTCACATACATCACCAGCGGCAAATACACCGGGAACACTGGTTTGTGTCGCATTTCCTTCAAGGCCGCTTTTAATCTTAATGTAGCCATCTTTCATGGCCAGTTCACCATCGAAAATATCGGTATTGGGTTTGTGACCAATGGCAATAAATAACCCCATAACATCAACATTTTCAGTGGCGTCGGAGTTAGCATCTTTAATTCTGATACCAGTTACGCCCATATCATCACCTAAAACTTCATCTAAGGTGCGATTGAGATGTAAAACCACATTGCCATTTTTAGATTTTTCCATCAAACGATCAGCTAGGATCTTTTCACTTCTAAATTCTTCACGTCGGTGAATAACATGAACCTCAGAGGCGATATTGGATAAATATAGAGCCTCTTCAACCGCAGTATTACCGCCACCCACAACTGCAACTTTCTGATTTCGATAGAAAAAACCATCACAGGTTGCACAGGCTGACACACCTTTACCCATAAATGCCGTTTCAGACTCCATACCTAAATACTTAGCAGAAGCGCCTGTAGCGATGATCAATGCATCGCAGGTATAAGTACCATTATCCCCTTTGAGCGTGAAAGGGCGCTTGGATAAATCGGTCTCATTGATATGATCAAAAATGATTTCAGTATCGAATTTTTCAGCGTGTTTTTGCATTCTGACCATCAAGTCAGGCCCAGTTAACCCTTCTGGATCGCCAGGCCAATTCTCTACTTCTGTGGTAGTTGTTAGTTGCCCACCTTGCTGAATGCCAGTTAATAACACTGGGTTTAGGTTTGCCCGAGCAGCGTAAACCGCGGCAGAATAACCGGCTGGGCCAGAACCTAAAATCAAAAGACGTACGTGTCTTACATCAGACATATATTACTCCATAGCTTGAAAAGTACCGCGTTGCACCTCACATTGAGTAAGTGCAGTTACGATTAATAAATTTAGTTGCTCTAAACATAAGGCTATTTATCCGAGATTCAATCTCATGGACAAAGATTTTCTGCCTTAGGCTACTTAAAATTAGTTTTTGTTAACGAATCTTGGCTAGGACAAATAATTAGCCTGTGCTATTCGCCGCTAAATAACTCTAGTTAATAGTCTAGTTATGCTGGATAGATCAAGAAATGTAAAAACTAACTACATTTTATACCAATTTGATTTTGGCAATTTCGACTAGAAACGTTTACTCTTGGGTTGATGTATATTTTGATAGATTGGGTGTTAAATGTCTCAGACAGTTACAGATATGTTTCGTGATGGTCAGGAGTATATGAAAACTTGGCCAATGCAAAAAGAACTTTATGCACTTTTCCCTGAGTGCCGAGTGATTTCGGCTACAAAATTCTCAATTACTGTGATGCCACCTTTGGCGGTGATCACCGCTGCATTGCTGATTGGTCAAAATGGTACCGCTTTTATTCCTCAATCTATCGCTATGGGCGCCTTCTTTCTAAGTTTACCCATGCAAGGCTTGATGTGGTTAGGTTTCCGCTCAAATCAAACATTACCTCCAGCGATGAAAGCCTGGTACTTGGACATCCATCAAAAGATGGCATTGGAAGGGGTCAGGGTTGCAGAATTACGGGCGAAACCTCGCTACAAAGAACTAGCCAGACTATTGAAAACTGCCTTTAGCGAACTTGATAAAGTCTTTACCCAACGTTGGTTCTAACTATCGCCTCAGACAAGCTTTGTCGGCATACTCTGCAGATATAGCTTTGTTTGTGACGAATCACTTTATTGTGGCGACGAATACTTAGCGCCACAGGTCCACACTCGCATCGATACTCTACAGTTTGGCCTTGAGTCTTGGTTGTATCCATTTTATGGGTGGTCTTGGCTGGCTTTTTAAAAACATGCTGCATGATGTGGCGCCACTCAGGACCGTGGGGTCTGACCTTACCGAACAAGTGAAATGTCACTATATGTGCCACTTCATGGGCTATAACTTCATCATGGAAGCTTGCCTCATTGTCTTTTAATAGCACAGGATTTAACTTAATCAGATGTTTGTGTAAATGTGCCGTTCCGGCTATTTTGCCCCTTTGATTAAAGGCCAAGTCAGGGTAATTCAATTTTATTGACAAACTATTGTTCGCCAGATCAATAAACTGATTAACGGTCAAACGCGCAGCCTGTTTTTGTTCAAAACTGAGAATGGATGATAATGTTGGCATTGCACAAGGGTACTCAATATTCTAATTACAACACGCTAGTTAAACTAGACGGGGTAAGGATGGATAACGAGATAGTAAATCGTCGCTATCCATCTATTATTACTACTTTATTTCACAAGCTAAACAGTGTGCGTAAACACCTTTAGGATCATTAAACTTAGCAACAGTGTCTAATTGTTTAACAAAATGTTTCACCACGCCCATTAATTTAGACTCATCTTGTTGGATATTGGTTTCGCCAACCATCATTGATGCTTGTCCGAAGAACTCTTTCCAAAAACGTTCGCTAGCGCTCATATCGCGCTGAACATATTGAGTGTCATATTCTTCTAAGCCTGCTAATGTCGCGGCACTTTCCACAGCATCATCAATATAGCCTAAGCTATCCACCAAGCCTAAATCAAGCGCCGTCTCGCCTATCCAAACGCGACCTTGAGCAATACTGTCAACCGCTTCTAAACTCATATTGCGCTCTTCAGCCACCAAACCAATAAATTGCTTATACCCATGATTAATACTCATTTGTATTAATTGACCGACTCTAGGATCCAGTTCACGGGTGGCGCCTATTCCAGCAAAATCAGTGGTACCAACCCCATCGGTATGAATACCTAGGTAATCGAGGGAATTCTCGTAGGTCATAAACATCCCAAAGATTCCGATTGACCCAGTAATAGTGCTGGGCGCTGATATTATTTTATCTGCGCTGGCCGAGATCCAATACCCACCCGAAGCGGCATAGGTACTCATTAGTGCTACAACAGGTTTATTGGCCACTTTGAGGTTTTCAATTTCTTGGCGGATAATTTCTGAGGCGAATGCGCTGCCACCTGGAGAATCAACGTATAACACTACGGCTTTGACTGTTTCATCAAGGCGTGCTTTGCGCAACAACTCTGCAGTACTATCGCCGCCCACATCACCTGCTTTTTGTGTGCCATTTAAAATAGCGCCCTTGGCAACTACGATGGCAACTTTATCAGTCTCTATATTAGGCAGTTTAAAGGGGGTTTTGATGACGCTTAGATACTGGTCTAAGTTAATCTGCTTAAAAGATTTTTCATCTTTATCTGGACCCACTAAGGCAAGCATTTCCTGGCGGATTTCTTCACGGGTCTTAAGACCATCAACCCAACCATTGTCTAAAGCATACTTAGCAAAGTCTGCATCAACCTGCTCAAACTTACTTAAGAAGGTTTCAATCTCTTCATCAAAATTTTCTTCAGAAAGATTTCGAGCTTTAGCGACATCTTGCTTATATTGCTGCCACAAGGAAGATAACCAAGCTTGGTTAGCCTCTTTTGCCGCATCAGACATATCATCTCTAATGAAGGGTTCAATGGCTGATTTATAGGTACCCACCTTAAATATATGAGTAGTCACTTTTAGCTTATCTAGTGCTGCTTTGAAATAGGTACGGTAACGACCATAACCTTCAAACATCATTGCACCCATAGGGTTTAGGTAAACCTTATCGGCACGACTGGCTAAGTAATATTGATTTTGCGAATAAAAATCACCAAACGCGTAAACTGGTTTGCCGCTTTCTTTAAAACTATCAATTGCAGTTGCTATTTGATGTAATTTATCCATCCCAGCACTGCCCATGCCCTGTAGCTGTAAAACTAATGTTTTGATGCGCTTATCATGCTTAGCATTCTCTAGCACAAATAAAACATCTTGCAATAGGACTTCCGGATTATCATCTTTTTGTCCTAGGGCTTGGACTAAGAATTTATCCAAAGGGTCGACATAGCGCTTTTCGATGACTACATCACCCTCTAGGTTGAGTACCAAGGCACTATCATTCGGTACTATAATTTTACCGTCATCTTTCAACAGAACGAATATTAGACCGATTGCTAACACTATAAATATAATGTTGAAAAACAGTTTCCTGCTAAAATTTAATACTGACCAGATTCCCGTAAAGAAAGATTTGGTCCAACTTGTTCCATTTGCCATACTACTCTCACCTGAAATTAAAACTCTGCATATCCTAAACAAATTCACCAATTAAGCCATGTAACAAATGTAATTTTTTATGAATTTGAGGGTTTATCGCGTTGTTTCTGTAAATCCTGCTCTAGCCATTTTTTGATTAAACTGACAAACAAAGCTAAATCATCGTCCGCGAAGGTTTTGATTAAAGCTGCTTTTCGCGCACTTTGCTTAACCTTAGGCTGCTGTCGATTGAATAATCGTGACAGGGGGGTGGTGTTCATCAGAAACATCAATCGTATTGAAATATTATTACCCCGAAGTCTATCTATTCTAAAAACTAACTTAAAGAGATAATTGATGGGATTACTGGATAAATTTAAAACCAGCCAAGATCTCATGGCTCGGATACAAATTATGGACGGATTAGCGCCATTGTTAATTCGAATTTACCTCGCACCTATATTTATTCAAGCTGGTTGGGGGAAGTTAGCCTCAGTGGAAGACACGGCTGCCTATTTTGGCAATGCCAACTGGGGATTGGGATTACCTTTTCCTGACATTTTAGCCGTGTTGGCAGGCGGGGCGGAGTTCATCGGTGGATGGTTTTTGTTATTCGGATTTTTAACTCGGTTAATTGCCATTCCTCTGATGGTGACAATGTTGGTTGCCGCGCTAACTGCCCATTGGCAATATGGTTGGCATGCCTTACCGGAGACTACTTTAACTGTGCCATGGGAGTGGCGTATGGATCTCATTGAAGGAGCAGTTGAACGTAAAGAAGCAGCTAAAAATGTGTTACAACAATATGGCGACTATGCTTGGCTGACAGAGCATGGCAATATCACCATACTGAAGAACGGTGTCGAATTTACTGCGACCTATTTCATAATGTTATTGGTATTATTTTTCAGTGGTGGTGGTCGATTCACTAGCCTAGATTACTTTGTGCAAAAATTTGTTAGGCAATCATCTTAAACTCGGGTTGTAGTCAACCTATAAAGTTTGCATAATTTAATCATTAATAAAATTAAAGGTGTAAGTATGCAAGCCATAGATCTGCTCCTAAACCGTCGCTCTCAACCACGTCTAGCTGAACCTGCTCCCCAAGGTGAGGCTTTAGACAATATCATGCAGGCAGCGTTGCGTGCGCCGGATCATAAATGTTTAACCCCTTGGAAATTTGTCGTCTGTCAGGGTAGGGGGTTAACTAAGCTCGGCACCATTTTCGAGCAAGCTGCAATTAACTCAGATTTAGATGACAAACAGGTAGAGCGCGCTCCCCAATTACCTTTGCGAGCCCCCATGGTCATAGTCGCAATTGCAAAATATCAACAGCATGACAAAGTACCTTGGGTCGAACAAGTTGCATCTGCAGCTTGTGCGGTACATGCCATGCAAATGGCTGCAGTCGCTCAGGGCTTTGGAGGTGTCTGGCGCACCGGCGATTATGCGCAAAATGACGAGGTGAAGTGTGCATTTTACCTCGAAGAAAAAGATGAAATTTTGGGTTTCTTATACTTGGGAACCCCCGTCAATGAGGCCATGCCGCCTCCTAGTCGAAATGCTCCAGACTATTTTGAATTTTGGGATTAATGTTCCATAAAATGATTTGAATCCAAAAGGCAGCCAAATATAGGCTGCCTTTTTGTTTTAGTACTTACGGTTGCCAACCTTATTCTACATTAAAAGACATTCCTGCATTGGCCTTGAGACGCTCAATCAATTTGTTGCCTAACAGCGGAGCAGTTGTCCAAATTCCACCTTTGACTTGTATGTCGTCTTGCACAAGACAAACTGCTGATTCGGCAATCATTTTAGAGGTTGTGCCATAGCCCGGATCCATAGTGCCTTTAACTGACACTGTGAGCGATTCAGCCCCCTCACTGCCGACAAAAATGAGATCAAAAAAACCAGCTTCCCGTTCTGTTTTGCTCGGCCCCTCACCTGGTATAGGACCCTTATCACCAGACATACTTTTATCATTAGCAACTGCGTTGGCAGTGGCTTCTCCTTTTTCACCAGGTCCGGTAAACATCATTTCATCATAGACAAATTCTTCACCATATTGGTGGTCTAATAGAAAATTCGAGCGATGAATATTGCGAGTATTAATTGCAGCCATAATAAAGGGTGCTGACCAACTATTAAACTCCTGTTCAAACAATGGTTTATTACCTAGAGGTTGTGTTGGCCCAGTAAAGCCTGGCGTCAATGAGAAAGGATTGAGTAACACCTGCATTACTTTAGGGTCTTTATGGGCTGCTACCATGGTGGCCTTTAGGCTGGCTGCCGTGCCCCCTGAAAATGTCCCTTTCATGCCTCTAACTCGACCTTTAATGCGAGCAAAGGTGTGGCCGAATTTTTCTAACCCGTGCTGTTGTAAAAAGTACACACCAAGGTCAAAAGGGATGGAATCAAAACCGCAGGAAAATACTATTCTGGCGCCAGATTTTTCAGCAGTCTGTTGATGTGCTTCAATCATTTGATGCATCCATGCAGGTTCTCCGCACAAATCTACGTAGTCAGTACCGGTTTGGGCACACAGGGCAACTAGTTCATTGCCATAGTGCTGGTATGGACCCACAGTGGTAAGCACGACTTTGGTGCTGTCTACCATCTTTTGCAGACTGTCAATATCAGTAGCATCGGTATGGATACAATCTACTGAATCATGAATATTTAAATCCTTTTTGACCTGTTTTAACTTGTCCAGACTTCGTCCGGCTAACGCCCAACGTAAACCGCTAACGCTCGGATATTGGCTCGACATGTATTCTGCGACTAATTGACCGGTAAATCCTGTTGCGCCATAAACGATGACATCATATTGGTTGTTTGACATCTGTTTTCTCTGTGTTGAATGAAGGTAGTCGATATATTAGCGACTATGTTGGTAAAAAAAGAGTTTAGTAGATGAATGGGAAACTATACAAAGGATTAATATTGCTGACGACAGGGCGCCGTCAGCAATTAGGGTAGGTTAAGGAACCGTAACTATTTTACATGCATTGGTAGAGCCTATGGTTTCCATTTCATCACCGTAGGTCATCACAAAACAGTCGCCGCTTTCCAAAATACCTTTATCTTTCAGTACTTTAATCACGTCGAGTTTAAGTTTTCCTGGCTCACTTCCTCTAGAATCAAAGTATAATGGTTTAACGCCACGATATAATGCCATTATGTTAAGGGTGCTTTCATGTCGTGAAAATGCATAAATGGGTAAAGACGACGTTATACGAGACATCAATTTAGATGTGTTGCCACTTTCTGTCAGGGCGACTATAGCTTTAACAGAAGATAAATGGTTTGCCGCATAAACCGCGGAAAGTGCGACAGTTTCGCTAATTGAGGTAAATTGTTCATCGACTCTATGTTTAGATATTTTTACGCTAGGGTGAGTCTCAGCTCCTTCACAAACCCGAGCCATTGCTTCTACGGTTTCTACCGGATAGTCACCAGCAGCCGTCTCAGCTGATAGCATGACGGCATCTGTCCCATCTAATACAGCATTTGCCACATCCATTACTTCTGCACGAGTTGGCATAGGGCTATTGATCATCGACTCCATCATTTGAGTTGCGGTGATAACCACTCTGTTGAGTTGTCTTGAACGGGCAATCAGTTTCTTTTGCACCCCAACTAATTCTGCGTCACCTATTTCAACACCCAGATCGCCACGAGCAACCATAACCGCATCAGAGGCTTCAATAATATCATCGATAGCCGCATCACTTGCTACTGTCTCTGCTCTTTCAACTTTGGCACATATCAATGCGTTACAACCTGCAGCCACGGCTAGCTTGCGGGCATAGTGCAGATCAGCCCCTGAGCGGGGGAAGGAAACCGCTAAATAATCCACCCCCATAAGCGCTGCTGTTTTGATATCTTCCTTGTCTTTTTCAGTGAGGGCTTCAGCAGATAAACCACCTCCTAAGCGATTAATCCCTTTATTATTAGACAGCTTACCACCAACGGATACTAGGGTATGGACTTTGCGGCCCTCAACGCTAGTAACTTTTAACTGTATGCGTCCATCATCAAGTAACAATAAATCATCTTTGAATACGTCATCCGGTAAGGCCTTGTAATCAATGCCTACAGCAGTTTGATTGCCATCGTCCTTACCCATTTCAGCATCAAGAACAAATTTGTCACCAACCTTGAGATGAACAGCGCCTTCGGCAAATTTCGAAACGCGGATTTTCGGGCCTTGTAAATCACCGAGTATAGCGATGTATTTACCCAATTTCTTAGCTACTGCACGGACTATTTTCGCACGATTGATATGATCTTCAGCTGTACCGTGAGAGAAGTTCATTCGGACAACATTGGTACCCGCTTGAATGATTTGTTCAATTTTTTCAGGAGTGTTGGTCGCAGGACCAAGGGTGGCGAGTATTTTTGTGCGTCTTAACATGATTTATTATCCGACAGAGTTAATGAATAGGGCTAATTCCGATGTAAATTTGCGAATAAATAACGGGATCCTTCATTCACAAAGCAACATGGGAATCTATAAACTGTAATTTTATTACAAAATAGTAGTCTATAGATCACTAAATGTGAATTCATTTAACAAATAATTCATTTACCTTTGGATTCAATTTGCAATAATTTGTCTATTATTCATTACGTTTTTCGAATCTTGAGCCTCTAAGCGTGTCTTTGACACGCTTTAAGTTTTCTCTAAATTTGCCACCCCGTCGAAGTGTGAAGCCAGTAGCCAATATATCGATTAAAGTTAATTGAGCTATTCTTGATGCCATCGGCATATACATGTCAGTATCCTCGGGCACTTCAAGGGATAATACGAGGTTGCATTCCTTGGCTAAGGGACTATTTTTTGATGTTATACCTACGACAGTGGCATCATTTGCCCTGGCAATATGAGCTATTTCAACCAAACTTTTGGTTCGACCTGTATGGGAGATTAGCACCACAACATCGTCTTCATTACTGTTCATACAACTCATGCGCTGCATTAGAATATCTTCGAAATAGACCACAGGTACATTAAACCGAAAGAACTTATTTAGGGCATCATGGGCGACAGAGGCGGATGCACCTAGACCAAAAAATGAGATTTTCTGTGCCTGAGTAAGCAAATCAACAACGCGATTGATAGCACCAATGTCAACTGATTGGCGGGCGACTTCTAATGAGGCCATAGTAGATTCGAAGATTTTTTTAGTGTATTCCTCGGGCCCGTCATTTTCCTCTACGTGCCGGTTTACATAAGGTGTGCCATTTGCAAGACTCTGGGCTAAATGTAATTTGAAATCAGGAAAGCCTTTGGTATCGAGGCGGCGGCAGAATCGATTTACGGTCGGTTCACTGACATCTGACATTTTGGCCAATGTCGCTATACTAGAGTGGATGGCAGTTTGCGGGTTGTCCAAAATCACATCAGCAACTTTTCTTTCAGACTTACTAAAGGCTGCTTTATTTTGGGTTATTTTTTCAAGTATATTCATGGGCAAAAAATCTTATTGTTTTTTATCAACTCTCGCCAATAACATGGTTGGGGAGGCAAATTCGATGTATAAACAATTGTTGTAATTTTTTAACGAATTAGCCAGCATTTTTTCTATGCTTTGGTAAAATAACTGTTAACAAGATACACAGATAGATTACTTAAAAAGTTGTAATTTTACTACATTAGGTGTTAGATTTTAGCATAATTATGAAAATAGAACGTAATTAGTTCGGTATAATTACAGACAACTATATATTATTCTCTACATTACAGGTTATTAAAATGGTGTTGGAAAATTCGTTCGAACCCTGCGACTTCGTCCTTTTTGGCACAAAAGGGGACTTAGCAAGACGCAAGTTACTTCCTTCTCTTTATCAGTTGGAAAAAGCCAATTTGGTGCATGCTGATACACGGATCATTGGTGTGGCTAGACAAGAAATCAGTCAAGAAGACTATGTGACATTGGTCAAAGAGAACATTGTATCCTTTGGTGGCGAAGAATTATGCGAAGACACGTGGCAACGTTTCTCTGCTAAATTGGATTATGTCTGCGTCGATATGAAAGATATCGACAGTTACGATGTGTTCAAAGAGCATGTAAATAAAACCCGCACTATGGTTTGTTATCTTGCGACACCGCCATCTATCTTTGGCGATATTTGTCGTGGTCTAAATGCAGCGGGCATAATTGATCCTACGGTTAGAGTGGTGCTAGAGAAGCCCCTTGGACATGACTTAGCCTCATCTAAAGTCATCAACAATCAAGTGGCTGAGTTTTTCAGCGAACGACAGATCTATCGTATCGATCATTATCTTGGTAAAGAAACGGTTCTCAACCTCATTGCTTTGCGCTTTGCAAATTCGATTTTTGCGACCAATTGGGATCACAATTGTATTGACCATGTGCAAATTTCCGTTGCTGAGTCGGTTGGAATAGAAGGTCGCTGGGGATATTTTGATGAAGCAGGTCAAATGCGTGACATGGTCCAAAACCACTTACTGCAAATACTCACTCTTATTGCCATGGAACCCCCAGCAATCCTTGATGCAGACAGTATTCGTGATGAAAAACTAAAAGTACTCAAGGCCTTACGCCCGATTACGCCAGCGAATGTAGAGAGTGATACTGTCCGCGGTCAATACATTAGCGGTTTTGTTAAAGGCAAAGAAGTGCCAGGGTATTTAGAAGAAGAAGATGCCAATACCCAATCCAAGACCGAAACCTTTGTTTCGCTGAAAGTTCACATCGATAACTGGCGTTGGGCAGGGGTACCTTTCTACTTAAGAACCGGTAAACGTCTGCCGAGTAAAACCAGTGAAGTGGTGATTTTCTTCAAACGCCAGCCACATAATTTATTTGGTGAAAGTTTTGCTCAATTACCACCGAATAAACTCACCATCAGGCTTCAACCTGATGAAGGGGTTGAAGTCACTGTTATGAACAAAGTCCCGGGCTTGACGGCCGGCGGCGCAATGGACCTTCAAAAGTCAAAGCTGAATTTAAGTTTTTCTGAAGAATTTAAAGATGCCCGTATAGCCGATGCCTATGAAAAGCTGTTATTGGAAGTGATGAAAGGCAATCAATCACTATTTGTAAGACGAGATGAAGTAGAACAAGCTTGGACGTGGGTTGATGGCATATTCCGCGCATGGGGAGCGAACAACAATACGCCAGAGCCTTATCAAGCTGGTACCTGGGGTCCAGTAGCATCAATTGCTATGATGGCACGTGACAACCGAGCGTGGTATGAATCAAGAATAGGGAAGAAGTAAATGGCATTGGTAGAAAATATTTTTGATTCGGTCGATCAATTGAATGTCAATTTCGCCAATAAAATAGCCACTATTCTGAGTGCCGGAATTGAGCAAAATGGTCGCGCTAGCTTGGTGGTTTCAGGAGGTCGAACCCCTGCTGCTATGTTCAATATATTGTCCCACCAGGACATTCAGTGGCAGAAGGTTGATATCACTCTTGCAGATGAGCGCTGGGTTGATAGTGATGATGCCGCCAGCAATGCCGCTATGGTGGCAAGGGAGTTATTAGTCAATAATGCTAAAGCAGCTAACTTTATTGGTCTTAAAACTGCGCATAAAGATGCTAACGATGGCGTAGCTATTTGTGAAGCGAATTTGCAGAAGATCAAAACCCCTTTTGACGTACTTATTCTCGGCATGGGCGAAGATGGGCATACAGCCTCTTTATTTCCTTGTTCAGCGCAAATAAGAGCAGGTTTAGATACCACTGCAAGCGCCAATTATATTGCAGTTCAACCCACCACAGCGCCTAATCAGAGAATGTCATTAACATTGAAATCTATATTGGCGAGTGAAAATATATTTTTGCACCTTACCGGCGAAGGTAAGAAGCGTGTACTCGATCAAGCCATGGCAAGTGATGACGCATTAGAAATGCCAATTCGTGCTGTACTTAACAACGCAAGCGTCGCGCTATATTGGGCTGCGTAGGAGAAAATATGAATTCAGTTATTCAAGAAGTAACGAATCGGATCATTGAACGAAGTCGAAAGTCTCGTCAACAGTATCTTGATAAAATCGAAACGGCAAGACGAAACGGACCTCACCGGGGCGTACTTTCTTGTGGTAATTTGGCTCATGGTTTTGCCGCTTGTAGTACAGAAGAAAAAACCGATTTAACGAGTTTAGTAAAATCCAATATAGCTATAGTTTCTTCATACAACGATATGTTATCAGCTCATCAGCCATATGAGCATTATCCGGCCATAATGAAACAAGCCATCAAAGACGTTGGCGGTGTGGCACAATTTGCCGGCGGCGTTCCAGCGATGTGTGACGGCGTCACTCAAGGTAACCCTGGTATGGATTTGAGTTTAATGAGTCGCGACGTCATTGCCCTATCTGCAGCTGTGGGTTTATCCCACAACATGTTTGATGGTGCGTTAATGCTGGGTATCTGTGACAAAATAGTTCCAGGGTTGTTGATCGGTGCATTAAGTTTTGGTCATTTGCCAACGGTTTTTGTCCCAGCCGGCCCTATGCCTTCAGGTCTACCGAATAAAGAAAAAGCTCGGGTCCGTCAAGCTTATGCCCAAGGTAAAGTGGGTCGAAAAGAGTTACTAGAAGCAGAGTCAAAGAGCTATCACTCTGCAGGAACCTGCACATTTTATGGTACTGCTAACAGTAACCAGTTAGTCGTTGAGGTTATGGGACTGCATTTACCTGGATCATCGTTCGTCAATCCGGGCACTGAATTGCGTGATGCCCTGACAAAAGCCGCATCTAGGCAAGTAACTCGCTTAACCGACTTAGGTGATAACTACACGCCAATTGGGCACATTGTCGATGCAAAATCTATTGTCAATGGCTTGGTCGCATTATTAGCTACCGGCGGTTCGACCAATCACACCATGCATTTAGTCGCCGTTGCCCGAGCAGCAGGCTACGAAATTAATTGGGATGATTTTTCGGATATTTCTAATGCGGTTCCTCTGCTAACTCGAATCTATCCCAATGGCTCAGCGGATATTAACCATTTCACTGCCGCAGGCGGCATGGCCATGCTGTTTAAAGAATTGCTAGGTGCAGGTTTACTGCATAATGACGTTAAAACAATCTGTGGTGATGGTTTAGAACGTTACACCCAAGAACCCTTTATGCAAGATGGTGAATTAAGCTGGCGCGATGGTCCTAAAGAAAGTTTCGACACTGATGTGCTCGCAACGGTTGCTAAACCTTTCAAACCCGATGGCGGATTGTCGGTACTGCACGGTAATCTAGGGCGGGCAGTGATGAAAACCTCTGCACTTCGAGAAACTCATTGTCGCATTAAAGCTCCCGCAGTGGTCTTTGAAGATCAATTCGAGCTGGCTGATGCGTTTAAAGCCGGTGACTTGGATAAAGACTGTATCGTTGTGGTGCGCTTTCAAGGACCGGCTGCCATTGGTATGCCTGAACTTCACAGTTTAACGCCGCCGCTAGGGGTGCTTCAAGATAAAGGCTTTAAAGTGGCTTTGGTTACTGACGGTAGAATGTCGGGCGCGTCTGGAAAAGTTCCAGCCGCCATCCACGTCACCCCTGAAGCTTATCATGGTGGATTGCTGGCTAAAGTTAACACCGGCGACATCATTGAAATCAACACTGAAACCGGTGAAATGTGTTTGCATGTTGATAATGACGTATTGGCCCAAAGGAAACCTAGGAAGGCCAACACAGATAAGCATCAAATCGGTATGGGACGAGAAATGTTTGCCGGTATGCGTAACTCGTTAACCGGGGCCGAGCAGGGAGCCTGTTCACTGTTTGCTGGTCAGGGGAATCAACATGACGGTTAAATTCGTTGCTGATGTAGGTGGTACTAATATTCGTCTAGCCACAGTTGATAGTGGTGGTTTGACTCGAGTCAAAAAATATTTATGTGATGATTTTGAAAATATTGATGTTGCCATTCAACATTACTTTTCTGAGCATCCTGACCTAGTTTACGCCTATGGATGTATTGCAATTGCATGTCCTGTACAAGGTGATTGGGTGAAGATGACTAATCACAGTTGGGAGTTTTCAATTGAGCATTTAAGCAAAACCCTCGGTTTAAAGTGGTTGGGGGTGATCAATGACTTTACCTCGGTCGCATTTTCGTTGCCCGGGCTAAACGATGGTCAAAAAATACAAGTAGGCCCTGGTACAGTAAAACCTCAGGGAAATATCGCGGTATTCGGGCCAGGTACTGGACTCGGCGTTGAACATTTAACTTTTACCGATAAAGGCTGGAAGGCGTTAGATGGTGAAGGTGGACATGTGGATTTTGCTGCTCAAGATGAAAATGAGTTCGCTATTTGGCATTACCTGAAGAAAAAATTAGGACATGTATCAGCCGAAGAAGTGCTATCTGGTCGCGGCATCGTGCATATTTATGAAGGTTTGGCAGAACATAATCAACAAGCACCAGTGTTGAATGATCCCGCCGTAATAACCGAAAAAGCGCTGAATAAAGAATGTGAATTGTGTATGGCAACTTTGCAGCAGTTTTGCAAAATTATGGGCAGTTTTGCCGGTAACTTAGCACTAAATTTGGCGACTACCGGAGGCGTATACATCGGTGGTGGAATTGCTGCTAGATTTGTTGATTTTATCAAGACCAGTGATTTTCGTGCTCGCTTTGAAGATAAAGGTCGGTTTAGACATTACGTCGCCAATATTCCTACGTTCATTATAACTGAGCCTGATCATGGCTTGCTAGGCGCTGCCGCCTACCTAGAATTAAATTACAAGGGTTAAAAAATATGTCATCAAATTGGAAAGTGACTTCAGAACAGGTATTCAAGCAAGGTCCTGTAGTTCCTGTACTCGTAATCAAAGATGTGGCCCATGCAGTGCCTTTAGCCAAAGCATTGATTAAGGGTGGTATTAACGTGCTTGAAGTTACCTTGCGCTCAGACGCTGCCCTTGAAGCCATTCGTAAGATTGCAGATGAAGTGCCTGAAGCTATGATTGGTGCGGGGACAGTGACTAATGAAGAACAACTTAAGCAGGTTGTAGCTGCAGGCGCGAAGTTTGCCATCAGTCCAGGATTGACCACTAGCCTGTTGGAAGCCGGAAATCGGTCAAGTGTTTGTTTGATACCTGGGATTTCGTCTATTTCTGAACTTATGCAAGGCTTAGATTTAGGTTATACCCATTTTAAATTTTTCCCTGCTGAGGCTTCAGGCGGGATAAAGGCCCTTAAGTCTATCGGCGGCCCTTTCCCAGACGTTATTTTTTGTCCTACAGGTGGAATAGGTCCTAACAACTACCTAGATTATTTGGCGCTGCCAAATGTGATTTGTGCAGGAGGCTCTTGGTTAGCACCTGATGATGCCGTCATAGCAGGCGACTGGGATAGAATAACCGAATTGGCCAAGCAAGCTGTACTTGGAGCGGCTTCGTTAGAAAAATAATCTGACCTTCAGGATTCTATTTGGTTGCCGCATTAATTTGCAAATATTTGCGGCAATCATTTAATTTTAAATCAAATGATTGATGTTACATCCACTTCAATATTTAAATTATCGAAAACTTATCGCCTAGTTTAATCTCGCCAGACTTAGTCACTTTACAACAAACGCCGCCTCGCCAATCAGGTGTTAAAGCTTGACGCAAACCATGATGCTGTTGATCCATTTTGTGGCAAGGCTCTGTTTCCAAGCAAATTAGCAATTCCAGGCTGTCGCCTATTTTTAATGTCTTGCCCACATGCTCCTGCTTGAAAATGATATTATCTAGCAATAAATTAGCTCTTCTGATTGTCCACGGCAACGCCAGATTAATATCATCACATGCTTGTTGCCATTGCTGCTTGCTAAGTACTGTCACCTGACGGCGTCCAGGTTTACGCCTAAAATCATGCTCAATACCCTCTGAAAGTGTAACAGTTGCCATTTGAACTAACTGCATGGGGTGTTGATTTTTATCTCTGGTGGCAATGCCGAGTAACTTCATGGGCTGATCCTTTACATAACTTTTTAAGAGAGTTGGACTGATAAGCATTCCAAACGTTTTTGCGTGATCCTTAGGCGAATGCCAAGCATGACTGCTGCACTGGTCAAACCGAAGATAAACCCCATCCAGAATCCTCTTGCGCCTATTGCGGGGACGATAACATCAGTCAGCGCGAGTAATACGCCGACCGGCAGGCCGATTAGCCAATATGCGATAAAGGTAATAATAAACATCGCGCCGGTATCTTTGTAGCCCCTTAAAGCCCCTGCAGAAATGGCTTGAATAGAATCAGATATTTGGAACATCGCGGCCAACATCATTAAACTCATGGCTAAATTAACCACTTCAGGGTTGTTACTATATAGGAGTGATATTTGTTCCCGAGCCAGAATAGTGGTAGTGGCACTGATGGTTGCGATTACCAACCCTAATATAATTGCCGTTTTACTGGCTAACTTGGCCGCGGCATAATCTTTTTTACCGATGAAAAAGCCGACGCGGATTGTGGTTGCCATGCCAATGCTTAACGGAAACATAAACATTAATGATGAAAAGTTAAGGGCAATCTGATGGGATGCTAGAGTAAGTGGGCCGAGTGGAGAGAGCAGCAAGGCAACGACTCCAAATAAGGTCACTTCGAATAAAATAGTCAGTGCAATCGGTAAGCCCAAGTTAAAAGTAGAGATGATTTTTGACAACTGAGGGGCGTATAACTCAGAAAACAAATGATTGTCTTTCATCCGTTTGGATAGTGCTATATAGGTTACCGTACTCACTAACATGGCAACATAAACTAGGGCCGTAGCGACTCCGCAGCCAGCGCCACCCATGGCTGGTAGTCCAAATTCGCCGTAAATTAGCACATAATTGGCCGGGATATTAACCAACAAGCCAATTGCCATAATGATCATAGTCGGTTTGGTGTTTGATAACCCTTCACAGTAATTTCGCAGCACTTGGTAGACTCCGAAAGCTGGGGCGGAATATAAAATATATTGCACATATTCAACGGTTACACGACGCAGTTCGGTTTCCATATCAATAAGTGAAAACCAGTAAGGTACAAATACACTGGCTAAACTAATCAACAAACAAATTGGCAGCACCAAGTAGAAGGTTTGCTGAGTTGCATCTGAGGTGAAATGGTTTTCTCCAGCCCCGTGTAACTTGGAAATAATCGGGGGCAAGGCCATTGCAAGACCTTGCACGAAACACAAGATTGGAATAGTAATACTAAATCCAATTGCGACTGCTGCCATATCAATCGCTGAAAAGCGACCGGCCATAATGGTATCTGCCACACCCATCAATGTCTGAGTTACTTGAGCCACCAGAAGTGGCCACGTTAACTTGCTCAGGTTGAGCAATTCTTGCTTAAATGTTTTCAAAATAACTCTATTTTTACTTCTGCGCCCTGGGGGACATTGCCTTGTTCTTGCTCTAAGAGAATATAACAATTAGCGTTTGCCACCGATGTCATAATACCTGAGCCCTGTTTACCGTTAAGTTTTACCCACAAAATACCATTATTATCTTGGTAAGCTATACCTCTTTGAAAATCGGCACGGCCAACTCGTTTATTGATTTTTTCTGCACATAACGCAACTTGTGGAATGCTTCTAGGGGGTTTACAACCCATTAAATTGTTCAATACGGGGGCAACTAGTTTTTCAAAGGTGACGTAAGATGAAACTGGATTTCCTGGTAAACCACAAAATATGGCGTCTTGGATTTTCCCAAAAGCAAAGGGTTTACCAGGTTTAATCGCCACCTTCCAAAAATTAATTTCACCAATTTGTTGCAGTACTTGTTTAACGTAATCGGCTTTGCCCACCGAAACACCACCACAGGTGATCACCACATCGGCATTATTGGCCGCATCTAATAGTGATTTTTTTAGGGCGTCAGGTTCATCAGCGATAATGCCATAATGTATAATGTCAACATTCAATTGTTGTAACAAGCCATGCAAAGCAAAGCGATTACTTTCATAAATTTGACCATCGTTGAGTGAGTCACCTGCTTCAACCAGTTCATCTCCGGTAGCAATGATAGCGACTTTTAATTTCGGCGTAACCTCAATCTTAGCAAGGCCTAAAGAAGCAATTAACGCTAAATGAGCAGGGGTTAACTTAGTGCCTTTTGTGATCACTTTATCGCCTTTACGAATATCTTCGCCGCGGCTACGAACGCTGTTGCCTGGTCTTACCGTGGTGTTTAGAATTATCTTTTGCGCTTCTGTGCTGACATTCTCCTGCATCACGACTGTGTTGGTTCCTGCGGGCAAAATGGCGCCTGTGGTGATCAAGACACAATGCCCAGGTTTAACTTCTGATTCAAAAGGATTCCCCGCCAACGCCTGACCTTGCACACATAACTCCGTGTCTGCAGCTAGGGTTACATCGCAAAAAAACGCATAACCATCCATCGCAGAATTGTCAGAAGGTGGAACATTTACCTCTGATACAATTGTGCTGGCCAGCACACGATTAAGGCCTTCAAGCAGATCTATAGTTTCAAAATCTGTAAGGGCTGGTGCCTGCTTTAACATTTTCGCCAATGCATGTTGTATTGGCAGTAGATCAGGAGAGTCACAATGCTCGTTCATAGACATTAAATATCACTTTTTGAAAAATTTGGATTGAAATATCAAAGGCTGTTTTAATCTATACTAGTCTGCCGACTAGTCCCTTGAACCCATGGCTACAGAATGAAATAATCTGTTTGGAATTATAGTTTTTCGATTTGGTAGCCTTTATTTTTTAACATTGCTAGCACACTGTCTTCGCCGACCAAATGCAAGGCTCCAACGAGGACAAGTTCAGTGTGTTGATTATTAAATAATGCCTCTATTTTGGGTAGCCACTTTTGATTCCTATCGACTAATAAATCATGATACAAATTCGGATAATCAGCTTTAAAGTCGGTTATACCTATATTATTCAAAGCTTGGGTATTTCCTGAGCGCCAAGCTGCAATCATTTTTGGCATCACTTGCTGTATTTCTTTAATATCACTTAGTGCGTATGCGATCATTTGATCTTCTCGCCCCGCACCCATGTTGGCTAGCAATGTTAACTGCTCTTCGGGTTCTTCTAGCCAACTGTTTGATTTCCCATCAATTGTTCCTTTAGTGGCGTAGTACATGTCGACACCAGTATTACTTATACCCATTTGTTGTAGTTCTAGTAAGGTCAGGGTAATCGCAAGAAAACTGGGTTTAAACGGTAAAAAGTTATTGATTGGAAGGTTGCGACTCTCAAAGTGGGCTTCTAATTGCTTAAATGTATCAGCAGAAATCATATCTTTGATTGTTTTTCCATCAGCTAACAACATGTAGCCCATATTTTTTTGCTTGAACTCGACGGAATTCATCGTCGATATATCAGTTTCGAAGACCAGTGTATCAGCGGCGTCGTAAGCTGTTTCATATTCTTTAGGTAACGGATAATCAGATTTGCTCAGTAGGTGAATCGTGCCGCCAATGAAGACTTTATCGCCATTTTTTGACACCTTCCAAACCGATGCCGCGTGACAAGTTAGGGTTAATGTAATACCTAGACTCGCCAGCAATATCTTATTAAACATACACATTCTTCCTTATTATTTGCCAAATGATTTTATCTGCTAACAATGTGTGTTGCGATTGTATTATGCTTTGAATTAAGGCACCACTGAAGTCTGTTTTTTTGCGCCATTTTAGCTATTTCGCACTCTTGTGGTGCGAGTAAGTCAAGGGGCACGTTATACCATATTTGTAAGACACTGTTTTTATTGCTTATTTAATATGGCATTAATATTGGATACCTTCTTGTAGATAGACAAATACATAACAATTGAAATGGTTGGTGCGCTAAAAGCACCGGCTGCTTACATAGGTTAGTAACTGCGAGGCAACGAAGCCTGCAAATGAATTTATAGATTCATTTGCAGGTTTTTTTTTGCTTCGTTTTAAATCGAGGAAAAGGCATGACTAGTCAAGCTGGTAATAAAATTGTAGTCGTTGGCAATGGTATGGTTGGACATCATTTTGCTGAGCAACTGAGAAGTATTGATGGTGAAGTGCATATTGTGGTTTTATCTGCAGAGCCAAGGCTGGCATATGATCGTGTTCACCTGTCTGAGTTTTTTAGTGGTAAAACTGCGCAACAACTAGCATTAACTGATGAGTCGAATTATCGGAAACTGAATATAGAATTTCATCTTAATGCCAAAGTGACCCAAATTAATAAAACCAATCGTTATGTGATCACCGAGACGGGTTTGCAATTTGATTATGACAAGTTGGTGCTGGCCACCGGATCCTACCCGTTTGTACCACCGATTCCTGGCTTCGACCAAGAACATTGTTTGGTTTACCGCACTATTGAAGATTTACACGCAATTCAAAACTCGGCAGCAACGAGTAAAACTGGCGTAGTAGTTGGTGGAGGATTATTAGGTTTAGAAGCGGCCAATGCGCTACGAGAAGCAGGGTTACAAACCCATGTGGTTGAATTTGCGCCACAGTTGATGGGGGTTCAAATTGACGCTCGTGCAGGTGAGATTTTAAAGCAAAAAATTGAGTCTTTAGGAGTTGATGTCCATGTGCAAAAAGCTACACAGAATATTGTTGCAGGGCAAACACATCGTTATCGGATGAACTTTGCCGATGGTGGTCATCTAGAAACTGACATGATCCTATTTTCTGCTGGTATCCGTCCACACGATAGCCTAGCTAAAGAGTTTGAGTTAGCTGTAGGCGAACGCGGTGGCATTGTTATCGATAACCAGTGCCAAACATCTGATCCTGATATTTATGCCATCGGTGAGTGTGCTCTGTGGAATAATTTTATTTATGGTCTTGTGGCCCCAGGTTACACCATGGCTAGAGCTGCTGCATCTCACATAACGGGTGGCGCAGATAGTTTTAATGGTGCTGATATGAGCACAAAATTAAAACTTATGGGCGTAGATGTAGGCTCAATTGGGGATGCACACGCTAAAACAAGTGGTGCACAAACTTACGTGTATGAAAATCAGCCATTAGGCATTTACAAAAAGATAGTGGTAGAGCCGCAGAGCAAAAAATTGGTTGGAGCGGTATTAATTGGTGACAACAGCGCCTATGACACGTTACTGCAATATGCATTGAATGGCATAGAGTTGCCTGAGTTTCCTGAGCAATTAATCTTACCTAACATTTCGTCAGCCGCGCCTACTTTAGGTAGTGATGCACTGCCAGATAACGCCACTATATGCTCATGTCACAATGTTACCAAAGGCGACATCATTGACTCTATAGATTCCGGCGTGGTTGATTTCAGTGCTATTAAAACCTGCACTAAAGCCAGCACTGGCTGTGGAGGCTGTGCAGCTTTACTTAAAAATGTGTTTGATACTGAGTTGCTTAAACGTGGTGTTGAGGTAAGTAAAGATATTTGCGAACACTTTGCTTTTTCTCGCCAAGATCTATTCAACATCATTAAAATTGAAAAAATTAAAACTTTCCAACAATTACTTACCAAGCATGGAAATGGCGGTGGTTGCGAAGTTTGTAAACCAGCCGTTGGCTCAATATTAGCTTCGGTCTGGAACGACTTCATTCTGCAACCCGACCATATTGGTTTACAAGACACTAATGACACCTACTTGGGGAATATGCAAAAAGATGGCACTTACTCAATTATTCCTCGGATCGCGGGGGGAGAAATTACCCCCGCAAAGCTCATTACACTTGGGCAGGTTGCGCAAAAATATAATTTGTATACCAAGATAACCGGCGGTCAACGGGTGGATTTATTCGGTGCTAGGGTCGATCAACTGCCGGCAATTTGGCAAGAGCTTATAGATGTTGGCTTTGAAACAGGGCATGCCTATGCCAAATCGTTACGCACAGTAAAATCGTGCGTTGGTAGCACTTGGTGCCGATTTGGTGTTCAGGACAGTGTTCAACAGGCGATCGATATAGAAAACCGTTACAAAGGGCTACGAGCACCTCATAAAATCAAAATGGCAGTTTCTGGCTGTACTCGCGAATGCGCAGAAGCGCAAAGTAAAGACGTTGGTATTATCGCCACTGACAATGGTTGGAACCTTTATGTGTGCGGCAATGGCGGCATGAAACCCCGTCATGCAGACTTGTTCGCCACAGATTTAGATACCCCAACCTTACTCAAATACATCGACAGATTCTTAATGTTTTATATCCGCACAGCTGACCGACTGCAGCGTACATCTGTTTGGATGGATAATCTTGAGGGTGGATTGGATTATCTAAAACAAGTCGTCATAGAAGATGCTCTGGGACTTAACCAAGAACTCGAAGTGCAAATGCAACATATAGTAGACAGCTATCAATGTGAGTGGAAAACCGCTATTGAAAGTGAGGATTCCAAGCGACGCTTTAAGCAATTTGTAAATAGCAATGGCATTGATTCGAATATTGAGTTTGTAGAAACTCGAGATCAAATTAGACCAGCCACCTTTGCAGAAAAACGCGAACGACAACTTCAGGGTTTTCAACCCATCGAAACTCCCGTAATAGCATTGGATAAAGCATAGGAGCAAGTGCATGAACCAGCAGTGGAATAAAATTTGTAGTACTGATGATTTGGTTTCTAATTCAGGTGTGTGCGCTTTAATCGAAGGACGGCAAGTGGCCATTTTCCAATTAGACCAAATAGATAACAACAAGATAGTCGCAACCAGTAACTGGGATCCAATCGGTCAGGCCAATGTCATGTATAGAGGCTTATTAGGCAGCACTAAAGGCACAGATTACATTGCATCACCTTTATATAAACAGCGATACAATTTGGATAACGGTGCATGTATCGACGACCCATTACAAAGTCTCAAAATCCATCAAGTTAAAGTTGAGCAGCATGAAGTGTTCGTAAAGTTGGCTCGGTAGTCAGGAGCGTGAATGTGTTGTCAAATAAACTAGTTTCAAAATCATCGCCAAGCTGCGTGGAAAGTACATGCCCTTATTGTGGAGTGGGTTGCGGCGTTGAAATCGAACTTGGACAAACTGCTATAGGAGGAACGTCTGATCTTGTGGAGATTTCCGCAGTCAGAGGTATGCCTAGCCATCCAGCGAATTACGGAAAACTTTGTGTGAAAGGTAGCCATTTATTGGAAACCAATGGCATAGACGGGCGCATGCTGGTGCCCCAAGTTGATGGTGAAGATTGCAGTTGGGAGCACGCGACTGCAAAGGTCGCTTCGGTAATTAGTCAGTCTATTTTGCAACATGGAGCTGATTCTGTGGCTTTTTATGTTTCAGGCCAACTACTTACCGAAGACTATTATGTAGCCAATAAACTGATGAAAGGCTTTATTGGTAGCGCTAATATCGATACCAATTCCCGTTTATGTATGAGCTCAGCCGTAGCATCCTACCAACGGGCCTTTGGTGCAGATGCAGTGCCTTGCAGTTATGATGATTTAGAGCTTACTGATTTACTGGTATTTATAGGCTCAAATGCCGCTTGGACCCATCCTGTTTTGTTTCAACGAATCGAACGGGCCCGTCAAAAACGGCCAGAAATGCAGATTATATTTATTGACCCACGTAAAACAGCAAGTTGCGAAATTGCTGATTTGCACTTACCAATCAAACCTGGTTCAGACGTCGCTTTATTTAATGGTTTATTAACCTATTTGCATCAGCATGCTGCCGTGGATTTTGAATATATAAACCAACACACCGAAAACTTTACTGCGACCCTAGATGCTGCTGCAGATATGTCAGTGCAAACAGTAGCCGCTATTTGTGAAATTGAACAATCACTCATTTTGGCCTTTTATCGAAGCTTTGCTAAAAGCAACTCGGCAGTGAGTTTTTATTCAATGGGAGTGAATCAGTCCAGTAGCGGAGTGGATAAAGGAAATGCCATTATTAACTGCCATTTAGCCAGTGGCAAAATAGGTAAGCCCGGTAGTGGTCCGTTTTCTATTACGGGGCAACCAAACGCAATGGGCGGAAGAGAGGTGGGCGGTTTAGCAAACATGTTAGCGGCCCACATGGAGTTGACCAACCCTGAGCATCGAGAATGGGTGCAACAGTTTTGGCAATCGCCACATATTCCTCATCAGGTTGGCTACAAAGCTGTAGATATGTTTGACCAGGTGGCATTGGGCAACATCAAAGTCATTTGGATCATGGCCACCAACCCTGTGGTTAGTATGCCTAATCGAACAAAAATTGAGGCTGCGTTACGTAAATGCGAGAACGTTATCGTTTCTGACTGTGTGAATGACAATGACACTTTACGCTTTGCAAATATCCGTTTGCCCGCCAGTGGCTGGTCAGAAAAAAATGGCACTGTGACCAACTCTGAGCGCAGGATCTCCCGCCAAAGAGGGGTTTTAGCCCCACCCGGTGAAGCCAAACACGATTGGCAAATTATTATCGATGTGGCCCATGCACTTGGGTTTGGTGAGCATTTTAATTACCTACACCCTGTGGATATTTTTCAAGAGCACGCTCGATTGAGTGGTCATCACAATAATGGTAAACGATGTTTTGACATATCGGGCATGGCGGATATAAGCCAAAAAAAATATGATCAATTGAAACCGATACAATGGCCGGTTAACCAAGCAAGTCCTACAGGGACTAAGCGCTTATTCACCAACAATTCATTCTATACAAGTAATCACAAAGCGCGATTTATTGCGATTAAAGACAAGCTACCTGAACTGCAGCCAAACCATGAATACCCTTTTATGCTTAATTCTGGGCGACTGCGGGACCAATGGCACTCAATGACCCGAACCGGTAAATCAACGGCTTTACTGGCCCATGCTGACCAAGCTAAGTTACAGATCAGTCAAAAGGATGCTCTGGAGCTAAAGCTGAGTAATGATCAGTTAGTGGCGGTGTGCTCTGAAATTAATCTTGAAAAACCGGTAGTTTTGCCTATCCAGATCGTCACTGGCCTAGGTGAAAATCAATTATTTGTGCCTATCCACTGGGGCGAGACATGGGGATCATCCTGTAGTGTAAGTCGTTTATTTGGTGATACGGTCGACCCGATTTCCGGTCAACCTGAACTAAAATATAGCCGGGTAAATTTGCTTAACGTGACAATAACTGAATATTGCGAATTGATTAGTATGAATCCTATTGATTCTGCAAAATTGCAGGAGTATGACTACTGGTCGGTCAAAAACGTGGATGATTTGTTTTGCTATTCAATTTGCCTATTTAATGGCGAGTTTGATCTGACTGCACTGCAAGCTTTAACCGATGACGAACACAGATGGTTGACATTCAATCAGGACGACATGCGCAGCGCGATAGGGTGGCAGCAACAGCAGATTAGTGCAGCCCTGTATGTATCAAAAGCAGCAATTAATATTGTGCATGCCGCCTATAGCAATATATTTAAAAACCCCCAGAAAGAACTACTCGAAGTCGCTGACATTTTGCGTAACAACATGGATGCATCAACGGTTACAGGAAATAAGATTTGTAGTTGCTTTGACGTTACTCAGGGGCAAATATGCGAGGCCATACAGTCAGGGCTCAATAGTGTTGAACAACTGGGCAAACATTTAAAATGCGGTACTAATTGTGGTTCTTGCAAGCCCGAATTGAAACAATTAATTGAATTGTACTCAATCCAAGCTACTGAATGTGCAGCGACTAATGAAGAATTAGAAGTGCTCCATATTGAACCTAGCCGGATAGCAATAAAGGAGATCAAATAATGTTTTATGCATACACCCAAGTGCACTCTAATATATTTCTAACTAAGCTGTTTCGCGTGATAAAATCTGCTTTATTTGCAAAGGATTATAACAATAATATAAATACAACGGGTACCGCTGATACTAACGCTTTCACATCGCCTGAACAGGGCAAGGTCAGTCTAGTAGGAGCGGGACCAGGTGATGCAGAACTCCTAACCTTAAAAGCCTATAACGCTCTGCAAAAGGCAGATGTCGTGCTTATCGATTGGTTGGTTAATCCAGACATATTGGAGATGATCCCTGCAAATGTAGAACAAATATTTGTTGGCAAGAAGTGTGGGCAGCATTCTATGTCTCAGCACAGTATTTGTCAGTTAATGGTTAACCTTGCCAAGCAAGGGAAGAATTTAGTGCGCCTAAAAGGCGGAGACCCAGCTATTTTTGCTCGCAGTGCTGAAGAGTGCGAAGCATTAACTAACCACCATATCGAATTTACAATAATACCTGGTATCACGGCAGCGTCTGGTGCTTCGGCTTATGCAGGGATCCCACTGACGCACAGAGATTGTGCTCAATCGGTACGTTTTGTCACGGCGCATTTGAAGCAATTGGATGAAACGAAATACTGGCCGCAACTACAGTGTTTGAATAGCAATGAGACTTTGGTGATCTACATGGGCCTGAACAAATTAGCGGATCTGACTCAACATTTATTGAACTTAAATATGCCAGCAAATATGCCTGCTGCCGTTGTGGACCAAGCGACTTTATCTGCCCAACAAATATGTATCGGTGAACTCGCTAATATAGCTGAGTTGGTCGCCGAGCAAGCTTTTGCTGGTCCGGCAATCATCATTATCGGAGATGTGGTAAGTAAAAGGGTTAAGGTGAATAAAAAATTCGATGATATAATGGCCTTAACTGCTTAAAACATTACAAACCTATGACGCACCAATCTGTAAAATTTAAAGACTATATTAAAGCCATTGGCCGTGGGCAACGAGCCGGAACGACATTGTCTCAGCAAGATGCTTATCAGGCGATGAAGCTTATTCTGGAAAATAAGGTCACTCCAGAACAAAAAGGTGCTTTCCTTATGCTTTTGCGGGTTAGGGAAGAAACCCCTGAAGAATTGGCAGGTTTTACCCAAGCGGTTCGAGAACATAATAACCCTCTTTACAATCAACTCAATATAGATCTAGATATGGGCTGTTACGCTGGCAAGCGTCGTCAATTACCCTGGTTTTTATTATCGGTTTTAGTCCTTGCGCAGCAAGGCAAGCGTTTATTTTTGCATGGTACCCACGAGCCTGATTCAAACCGTGTTTATTTAGCCGATGTTTTACCCAAACTGGGTTTGCCCATCGCTAAAAGTGTCGAACAAGCACAATCTCAGTTAAATCAGTTCGGCTTTACCTACAGCAATTTGGTTGAACTCAATCCAAAATTAGAAGAGCTAATTCAATTGCGCAGTCAATTTGGGCTGCGTTCTTGCGCCAACACCTTAGCAAGAATGTTAAATCCTAGTGCATCACCAGCTAGTCTGCAGGGGGTGTTTCATCGCCATGTCGATCTTAAACATCAAAAGTCTGCTGCATTATTAGCAAGGGAAGATGTACTGTGTTTTAGGGGAGAAGGCGGGGAGCTAGAATATAATCCTGAGCGTGCAGTTACTCTTTTTATAAGCCGGAAGAACCAGCAAGGGCAACAAATTGAAGTTCCAGCCGCTCAAGAAACTTGGCAGACCAAGCCAAAGGTTTTAGATCCCACCGAGCTCATCGACGTGTGGAGCGGCGTCGTTAAACATGCCTATGCAGTCAACGCAATTGTAGGGACCTTGGCAATTATGCTGGTATTGCTTGAAAATTTACCTTGGCAACTGGCGGATGAAAAGGCCCGCGTGCTGTGGCAAAAACGTGATAAAACTTGGCCGTTTCAACTAAGTCATAATACAGATGCTGTAGAGCAAAAATATCAAACAACCGGTAAGCATTATAGCCATTAATTCGATATTAATGGCTGCTTCTGTTAACGCTATTCTTGTTCTACGGAAACTTCTTCTGAATCTTTCGCTTCTTCAATTTTTGCCCGTTCCGCCTTGGAAATATAGCCAACCTTGTTTTTGGCATTGCCTTTAGCCTTGGCGGCTTTCAGCCGTTTCTGGTGTATTTGATATAATTTCTTTTTTCTATTCATGGAAGCTTCATTGATTGTTAAGCGCTGTGTTGGGGCTAAGGTAAGTCTACATGCCTGGCCATTTTTGACATTATAGCCCATCACCCATTGGCGCTCAGCTGTTATTTATATTTTGAATCAAAATTAATCTGACGTTGCCTTTTTTAGTCGGTTGAAAAAGAGGTGAGTTTTAAAATATGAGCTAAAATCTAAATTAGACAATCAATTAAAACCCACTCTGGTTATAGCTAAATTTATCTAGCTATTAAGCTGTTTCAGAAAATATTAAATTGAGGACCAATAAGTACAGGTCATTAGAAACAGGGGATAGTTCAATGTCCAATATTGCCGGTAAATCCTACGCAATGAATGTGATTACGCCCATCACCGGGTGGGTTTACTACTTAAATAGAATAAAATTTGCTGCGGTCCAATTTTCGGTGTCTAGAAAACTCGGTACAACAGGTTTTTGGGGAAACTTAGTACCATTAAAATTAAGCAATTTGATATTTGAACGATTAAATGGATTGTTGACCTTATCACTCATCCATTATGCCCGCTGGGCTATTATTAAAGAATTCCCCCATTTAGATGAATCCCAACCAAAAGAACAGCTCAAATATCATTACATGCTGTTCTTTAGCAATTTCAATGGCAGTTGGAAGCAATATGTTGATTCATTCCATATGGCTATCCCTAATGGCTTAGATTTGCTTTGGTATAAAAATGTTAAATATCCAAATTCGGTGCCGCTGCAGCCGTTTCACAATTATATTACCTATAATCAAATTTGGACCAATCATTACTATAACGCCTACCCACTTGCCGCTTCTAACGATATCAAAGGAGCACAGGAGCTAACTGAAGAATTAAGCCATTTTATCAATGAAAGTGATCTAGACGCTAACCCTGAGCTATTTCAAACACGCTTTGAAAAACTGTTAGACAGCCAACAGCGAAACTTAGGCTTGATGTCTGCAACTCCAATAATAAGCTTATCCGCCAAAGCGGTAATGGACAGGGAGTAACCAGACATGGGAAATCGATTTGGCAATGCCTATGGTTTAACTGTGCTAATCCCAGTTAAACAAGGCACTGAGAATAATAGATCTTACGATAAGATCATCCGCGACCAATTACAAAAATGGCCTAAGCATGCAGACTCGCCCTTAGCTGCTGTACCAAATACCTATCTAGCCAGAGTGTTTTTATTGCAAGACGTGTTTTATCAAAGTGCTCCGGCCGTCGAAGAGCATTTAAAGAGTAAATATTTGGTTTTTACCAGTAATTTTTTTGGTGATCTGGATACTTATTTATATGGTATGTGGGAAGCCATTCATGAGGTTTTAACACCGTTTTTACGCCATTGCGTCGCCTTCGAAAAAGTAACTACTGCAGCAGGTTTTGTGAGCTATATAAAAAAATGCAAAATAAACAACAGTTTATTTTTCAATGGTGCTAACGATAAACCCCTCCCTGAACAACTCAAAGCACTTTATGTAAAACAAGTCTTCATACATTTCGCTTATCTGTCGCAGCAATTTCGTTATCAAGGTGCTGTGGGCGCCGTGAATTTACAAAAGTCATTTAAAAATTTTGTAGCGTTAATTGATATAGAAAACTTGCAAGGTAAGAGCTGGCCTATCGCCGCAACTCAAGTTCCAGAATACATTGAAACCGATGTGGAAAATACCATCGTCAGCCACAAGGAGTTGCAGCAATGAGCACTGATGAAGCCTTTTTGGATCTGCATGATATCCAAGGAAATATTGTATTTGGCTACGGCAGGTGGGGTTATCCTTTATCCCGCTATTTGTTTTTTAAAGTACATGATAAGCAGCAAGGTTTGAATTTTGTTGCTGCTCTTGTGCCGCTGATTACCAGCGCTGCACCACTAGATAAACAAAATAATGGCAACCAACCTGATGCAACAACCAACCTGGCATTTACCTATGCTGGCTTGCGGGAATTAGGTTTGCCTGACGAATCCATGCGCAGCTTCCCTGAAGATTTCCGTATGGGAATGAAATCTCGTAAAGATATTTTAGGTGATGACGGCCCAAGCTCTCCCCCAAACTGGGATCCTATTTGGCATGACAATTACAGTGTTCATATGTTTTTAAGTATTAATGCCTCCTCTGAGCAAAACTTAATAAAACGCTATGATGCCATTTTAGACTTGTTGAAAGGTGCTGGAGAAGGAGTGGAGTTACTCAGTGGGCATAGCCGTGGCAAGGAAGATAATGACGCTAATTTTCAATCTGGCAACGCAATTATGCTAGATGGGAAACCCACCGCAAATGAGCATTTTCATTATACGGATGGGATCAGCGATCCGGTTTTTAAGGGGCAGGGCAGGAATAAAATCGAAACAATCGGCGCAGGAAAACCAACCCGTGGCTCCGCTGCTACGGAAGATGGATGGGAACCATTGGAAACGGGCGAGTTCATCTTAGGTCATAAAGATGAAAGCGGCGAGTATCCAATTGCCCCTATCCCGCGACTTTTATCCTACAATGGCAGCTTTATGGTGTACCGGAAATTGCATCAAAACGTGGGAAAATTTAATGCTTATTTAGCACAGGCGAGCAAAGATTACGGTAAAGGTGACTTATCTGACGATCAAAGAAAAGAGACGATGAAGGCTAAGTTCGCGGGACGTTGGTCCAATGGCGCACCGCTGGCTACTTATCCAGATTATGCTTCAGCAATGAAATTTGGCCAGCAGTGGCAAGATTCAATTCATACTTTATTCTATGCTCAAAATGCCTCTGGTGAACAGAAAGCAAAGACACGAGCTACCTACGAAGATTTAAAAATCAAACGTCGTGGGTTTAATTACGACGGTGATATAAAAGGCGCTAGTTGCCCTTTGGGGGCGCATACTAGGCGTTTAAATCCACGAGGCTCGCTGGAATTTGACACCCCTGGTGCATTTGACACGCCCGGGGCTATGGTCAATCGCCGGCGCATACTGAGAAGGGGATTACCTTACGGCGATTCAACAGACCGAACTGACAATGATGGCGATCATGGCATTATTTTTATGGCGATTAACTGCAGTATCGAACGTCAATTCGAATTCATCCAACAACAATGGATAAACTACGGAAATGATTTTAAGTTGAGCAATGAAAAAGATGTTTTACAAGGTAACCACGAAATTGATCAAAAGGGTAATCCGAAGGGCCGCACGGTAATAAATGCCAATCCGGCACTAGGACAGCCAACTCACATGTGTTCAGCGATCCCTCGTTTTATAGAAACCCGAGGAGGGGACTATTTCTTTATCCCAAGTTTGACCGCTATTAGAATGATAGCCGAAGGAATTATTGACCCCACTTAAACATTTCCCAAAAGTAATCTTCAAGGCAACCTAAAAGCAATATCCTACGCCTGATTAAATAGTTACAGTTGATACTGATTATTTAATTTACCACACAAACAAACCATCTCCGCTGTCTCACCACTCTTGATTAACAGTCTTGTGGGACTCTATTTATATGACTTGTAGAAACAACTAAATAAATTTGTAATAAATTTCATACCGCTATGACTAATACCTTAACGAATATAAAATTGGAGTAAGTCATGGAAAATATATTAAGCTATTTTGAGAATGCAAGTGCTTTACAATGGGCTATTGTCGGAACAATATTATTTGCTGTTTGGTTCTTGCCGGCAGCTGTGGCACTAATATTTAACCGAAAACATTTTAAACTTATTTTAGTCGCATGTGTGCCTGCGGGATTTTCGGTTATTGCTTGGTCAGGTCTGATGATTTGGGCTACAACAGGTAATATTGTTGATAAGGCTCGCGGTAAGTCAGTTTTAGCATCTAAAGCAGCGGCTGAATCAAAGATAAAGTGATGAATTACCGCAACACCCCTCGGCGTGAATAGGTGCTTGGTCTAATTGTAATATTAGGGTAAGCACCTTATTGGCCAATTCGATACCGCGATATATCTGTCAATCGAGCCTAGCCTAATGGTATGAAATCCGACATTACTGACGTAAACAAACTTATAATGTTCGGGTCAAAGATAACTATCAATTTTGCCGACTAATGAAGATCATTTAAACAGTGGACTATTGCTTTTCTATTGTTAAGGTAGTGAACAGTTGCGATGTTGCACTGCCACGAATACCACCTGAAACGGGCATGGTATTTTCGGGTATCGCACTGGATGCAAGAGGGAAGTGGGTATTGCCGGTTAAAATGCCATGGCTAGGATCAAAGCCTAGCCATCCCTTACCCGGTACAAAAACTTCTAACCAAGCATGCAATTCGTATATTGGTTTTTCCATTTCAAAGTAGAAATAACCGCTAACAAAACTTGCCGCAATGCCGAAATTGCGTAACAAATTAATTTGCATCCATGACAAATCACGGCAAGATCCTTTTTTAATCGCGAAGGTTTCTTCGGGGGATAGCGGAGGGCCCTCTTCGCGATATTCAGTGACAAAGTCTTGATGTATTTTTGTCGTCAGATTAGTTACGAATGCGACGGTGTTAAAATTCGATTGGCTAAGTACTGCTTGGGCGTAACTTACTAATTCCTCAGGAAGCAGTGTTTTTTGTAAGGATGCATAGAGTATTTGATACTGATGTTCAGAATAGGTGAATGGTATAGTGTTAAAAGAATCAGGATGAATAATAAAATTAAACGGATTATATTCTTTGGTCTGCAAACTACTCTCTACCAGTATAGTAAGGCTGTTAGTTAATTTTTCAAACCAGCAAAAATCGATAACATTATGTTCCTCATCCTCAATCACACTATGCCCCTGTGGCTCAGCCTTAATGCTAATCGAAAAACTGCTGACATCAATACAGGGTGTTTGTTTAGGACGAAACCTCAAATAATGTGGTTCTAAAAACACATCATCACTGAATATATACTTTGTCTCATGGATTATTTTAAAATTCATCTAGCTCTCCATAGTAAAGTGATGAACAGTGTCATGTTTGAGGCTACAAAACTTGCTAACTACTTTGGTTGCTTTATCAATACCATTACCCATGCTAGGGCGTGCCATTGGTAAACCTTGCAATACCTCTCGACTATGCGGCAAAACGCTGCTGAATAATAGTTTTTATACCCTCTGATTTCATTTTATCCTATCGAATATATTGAAATTCACCTTATAAATAAAAGCCAGTGTATTTTCTGCCCATAAATTACCTTTTTTAACCCCTTTATTATTTAATCTGCTCAATTGTTGAAAACGTTTTCATGATGAGGTTAAATAAATCACAGGATAAAGAAGCTGACTTTGGAGTCTGGGCATGAAACAACAATTGCTGGTAATTTGGGGGGCTATAGCAATACTGACAGCCTGCAGTAATGACGATACCTCCATTGCTAACCTTCCACTTAGTTCGTTAAATGAACCCAGCATAGAGAAGATCAAGTTAAACCAAGTCGGTTTTTTACCTAATGACACTAAAATGGCAGTGGTGCCAAATAGTCAAGAATCAACCTTTCATTTATTCAGCGGAAATGACAATACTCAAGTTTTTAGTGGTCAGCTATCTGCCTTAAGTACTTGGCAACCGGCCGGTGAAACCGTCAGCATAGCTGATTTTTCCAGTGTGAGTACGCCAGGCCAATATTACCTGAAAGTTAATGGATTGGATGATTCCAACCTAGTCACTATTAATAATGAAGCCTACTTAGGGGCACATGATGCCGCATTAAAGGCCTACTATTTTAATCGAGCCAGTACAGAACTATTGATAGAGCATGCAGGAGCTTGGTCCAGACCCATGGGCCATGCCGATGATAAAGTGTTAATTCATGCCTCAGCAGCATCGTATGAACGCCCTTTGGGGATGACTATTTCATCCCCAAAGGGTTGGTATGATGCGGGCGATTACAATAAATATATTGTTAATAGTGGTATAAGCGTTTACACCCTGCTTGCCGCCTACGAACATCATCCGCTGTTTTATCGAGAACGTGCTATTGGGATACCAGAGTCTAGTAATTTCATACCAGATATTTTGGATGAAATTAAATGGAATTTAGATTGGATGATGACAATGCAAGATCCCAACGACGGTGGGGTTTATCATAAACTCACGACCCTAAATTTTTCGGGCCCGGTGATGCCAAGTGAAGCCACGGCTCAACGTTTTGTGGTGCAAAAATCTACTGCGGCTGCTTTAAACTTTGCAGCTTCCATGGCAGTTGCCAGTCGAATTTATGACGACTTTGAGCAATTTGCCGGGCATGCCAATGATTATAGACGCGCGGCTGAGTCGGCGTGGCAGTGGGCGCAAGCCAACCCGTCGATCGCTTATATGCAGCCGAATGACGTGTTAACCGGTGAATATGGGGATACGGAATTTGACGACGAATTCGCTTGGGCAGCCGCTGAGCTTTACCTTCTAACAACTGACGATAAGTATCTGCAGCAATTCAAGCAACTGAATGTCATGCCTATGGTGCCTGATTGGTCAAATAGTGCGGCGTTGGGTTATATTTCATTATTAAATAACGCTAAAACAACCTTGAGTAATGAAGATTACAATCAATTCTATGCAAGATATCTTTCTTTGGCAGATTCAATATTAAAACAACACCAAGAGTCTGCTTATGCTGTGGCGATGGAGAATTCAGACTTTGTTTGGGGCAGTAATGGAGTGGCGTTAAATAAGGCCTTTATCTTGTTACAAGCTCAACGCTTGTCTAAAAATGATAAATATAAATCGGCAGTTACGGGTTTAGTTGATTATGTTTTAGGGCGTAACCCAACAGGTTATTCTTACTTAACGGGTTTTGGTGCAAAAACACCGCTGGATATCCACCATCGACAATCCCACGCCGATAATATAAAGGATCCCGTGCCTGGATTTGTTGCCGGAGGTGCTCAACCAGGTCAACAAGATAAATGCAACTATCCGTCACAATTACCAGCCAAATCATACCTAGATGACTGGTGTAGCTATGCATCCAATGAAGTCACGATTAATTGGAATGCCCCTTTAGTGTATGTTTTGGCAAGCTTACATACCATGCAGTATGACTCTAAATAAGCATAAAAATTAGTGATTCTTAGTGAGAAAATTGTACTCTTTAATCCCCTTAGCTCGGCCCTGAGGACTCTTCATTAGTCGATAAAGCACTATCATGCACTGTGGGTAAACCTGAAATGGCAATACACAAAAGTATGCTATTCATCTAAGGGACTTTGAATCCCAATATTGGTGTGTAAGGGACACAATCAAGACACCCTTAATAAATTAATTTACTGGCTATTTTATTTTAACTCCGTGCTTTAATAGAACATTGACTATACTGTCTTAGGCCGAATTAGAATGTAAAGGGTTAGGGGGCTTAGCTATTGCTCTCAACAGCTCAGGTTATATTGCTCCTTACTAGGCCGTCCAAAGATCGTAAATTGCGAGCTGCGGTGCAGCACCGTCTTAATTGCATATATTGGCTAGCCAAGGGTGAAATATAAACATCTTACACTCTCAGAATTGTATATCTTCGCAACTTGCATTTTCCTTATTTACTCTTTAACTACGGATTGGGAAAGATGAAGTCTGAGCTGGATAATGCTAAAACACACTTAAATAAATTAGGTCAATCGCCAGATGATATAGAGATGTATCTCAAGGCTGTTTTCAATGATATAGGAGACCCAATATTCGTAAAGGACCACGAATGCAGGTTGATAATTGTCAATGACGCTTTTTGCAGCATTTTCGGTCTACCCAGGAAGGATATCATTGGTAAAACCCTGGCCGAAAAAGTTCCGCCTGAAGAGCGTGACCACTTTTTATCTATTGATAGAGAGGTATTATCTAAAGGCAAAGAAATTTTATGCGAAGAGACTCTCACTACCAGTGGGGTGCAGACCAAAACAATTTTGACCCGAAAAAACAGATTCGTAGATAGCAACGGAAATTACTTTCTGGTGGGGATAATCCATGATATTACCCCTCGCAAGCAAATCGAAGAAAGATTAAAACGAGCAGCCAGTGTCGTCAGTCATGCACATGAAGGTATCATGATCACCGATTCCACAGCTACTATTATAGAGGTCAATCAGAGTTTTAGCCGTATTACTGGGTATGCTGAAGAAGAAGTGCTGGGTCAAAATCCAAGAATTCTTCAATCTGGTCGTCAATCAGCTGAATTTTACGGAGAAATGTGGCGTACCATCCTAGCAAAAGGCTATTGGCGTGGTGAGATTTGGAATCGTCGTAAAAATGGTGAGGTATACCCTGAAATGCTGACTATTAGTGCGGTGAAGAATACCAATGGACAGGTACAGCATTACATTTCACTATCAACCGATATTACACCAATGAAGGCGTATCAAGGACGGCTGGAGCGAATTGCCCATTTCGATCCCCTGACCAATCTCCCCAATCGCGTATTACTTGCAGACCGGCTAAGCCAGGCCATGGTGCAATGCCAACGACGTCAATTATCACTGGCAGTTGCATTTATGGACTTAGATGGCTTTAAAACCATAAATGACAGTCTTGGTCACAATGTTGGCGATAAGTTGCTCATTACCGTGTCTCAGCGTATGAAAGAAGCATTGCGAGAAGGTGATACATTAGCTCGAATAGGTGGTGATGAATTTATCGCAGTAATGGTTGATTTAGAAAAGATTGAAGATGGTGAGCTTGTTTTAAAGCGCCTACTCAAAGCTGTGTCTGAACCCGTTTCCGTGGGTGATGCAGTAATGCAAGTTTCAGCCAGTATTGGTGTCACCCTTTATCCACAGGATGGAGTAGATGCAGACCAATTGATGCGACATGCTGACCAAGCTATGTACGTTGCTAAACAAGCCGGTAAAAACCGTTTCCACCTTTTTGATACTGCACAAGATACAGCGTTCAAGACGCAGTTGGAAAGTATTGAAAATGTAAGCTTGGCTTTGGCTAAGGGAGAGTTTGTCTTGCACTTTCAACCAAAGGTCAATATGCGTACAGGCACAGTAGTAGGCGTTGAAGCATTAATTCGTTGGCAGCACCCAATCAATGGTTTAGTGCCGCCTATTGAGTTCTTACCTGTGATAGAGGGGCATTTGATTAGTTTAAAACTGGGGGAATGGGTTATCGACACGGCTTTGCAGCAAATTATTAAATGGAGAAGTGTGGGGGTAGACCTGCCGATTAGTGTTAACATTAGTGCATATCAGTTACAACAAAACAATTTCACTGCTCAATTAGCAGCAATATTAGCACTCAATCCTGAGGTCAATCCAAACTGCTTAGAATTGGAAATTTTAGAAACAACCGCATTACATGACACCTGCCAAGTGTCTACTACTATGAATGCATGCCATGATTTGGGTGTGCGTTTCGCTATAGACGACTTTGGTACAGGGTATTCTTCACTTACTTATCTTAAGCGCTTACCAGCGTACTTAATCAAGATTGACCAAAGCTTCGTGCGAGACATGCTACAAGATGATGATGATCTGGCCATCGTTGAGGGGGTAGTTGGATTGACCAAAGCTTTCCAGCGTAAAGTGATTGCAGAAGGAGTCGAATCCATCGAACATGGTGTTGCATTATTAAAACTAGGTTGTGAGTTGGCCCAAGGTTATGGGATCGCTCGACCGATGCCGGCCGCTGACCTTCCTGAATGGCTTGCTAACTGGAAAGCGGATGATTCTTGGCTTATCTGATATAGGTATTCCCCATTAATTAAGCGCCACTCTAACCTTACTGCTGTTAATTCCGTTCACAAGTACTGTTATCAAGACAACAATTTAAAGGTAATGGCTTCTGTTTTTAGATCATTTTGTCGACTGGCTTTAAATGTTAATAACATTGAATTCTAACGTGTTATTAAATATTCAACAAAAACAATTGGGTAACTTTGAAATATAGCTGTAACTATCTGACTTACAAGTCGTTTACCTTTGTGATACAGCATTCATACAGACACTAACGAAAATTTCATGCATAACTTTAAACACCTAAGAATGGTCTTAGGGTTTGGAGAATACTATGAAAAAGCTAATCGCAATATTACTTATGTGTGCTTGTGCACAGGTTAATGCGGGTTTAAAAGAGTCGCTAGAGTATCGGTTCGAAGGTGACGTTTTTTATGCGGGTTATTGCCAAGCTGTACTGGAGGACAATGTTAAATTAATGGAATCCAAAATCCGCTCCCACGTAGGGAAAGTCGCATCTACCCCCAAAGCCGTAACAAAAGCTATTTTGGCCCACAACGGCATTACTTGTGATGGGATGGATCTGGTTACATTTTCAAAACAGCGTCATGCCACAGAAATTTATGCTTATTTGCGCGCTAAAAATGACTAGTGCTCTACGCGAACACAATCATATTTTAACAAAATTCATAGCCTGCTTAGCAGGCTATTTTACAAAATAAGGCATCAATTTAGTTAACGCTTGCCCGTATATGGTGCGATGGGTAATAAATATTTCCGTAATTTCTGCTCTCAATTTATTGAAAAATCTAACCCAAACTTAATATCGCTATTTGTATCAATGCCTTAGCTTAATAACTCAGAAGAATTTCAGTATCCAAATCTAACTGGCCTGCGCTTTGCTTTTGACTGGTTAATACTAAATCACTATGTAAAACCCTATCACAAGGTTTAACACAGATATTGAACCCTAAAGCGAGACGCTAACCTGATGCCAGAACTAGCAGATAAAATGAAAGTGTTGCTGATAGATGTCGATTTGGCCAAGATTCAGGACGTGTCGGATGCCTTGTGCGACTCTAGATATAGTATTGCACAGCATCAGGGGCAGCCGGCGTCCCTATTGAAAATGGTGGATAGTCTACAACCGGATATTATTGTTATTGATATTGAAAGCCCTAGTCGAGATATGTTGGAGAGCTTATCAGCCATTTCGAACTTTAACCCAAAACCCGTTGTCATGTTTAGTACGCAAAATGACACTGAGGTTATTAACCAATCAATTCAATCTGGCGTGAGTGCCTATGTAGTCGGGGATGTGGAACCTAGTCGTGTTAAACCTATTTTGGATGCGGCTGTCGCTCGGTTTACCCAGTTTCATCAGATGAAAAATCAGTTATATGACACTCAGCAGCAACTCAACGCTAAAGAAATAGTTGATAAGGCGAAGCGTGCCTTAATCAAACAGAAATCATTGACGGAAGAGCAAGCTTTTCACTCAATGCGCAAGACTGCGATGGACTCTGGCCAATGCATAGAAGATGTAGCTAAAACCGTATTGAGCATATTAAACAATCTAGATACAGGAGCGAGAAGTCGATGATTTTGGAAACCACAGATATTAATTTGGGGTTTATTCCTCTAACTGATTCTGCCCCACTGATTGTAGCCAAAGAATTTGGTTTTTTTGCAGAATGGGGCTTAAATGTGAATTTATTAAAGCAGAACTCCTGGGCCACCTTACGAGATAAATTACACGCTGGCTTACTTGACGCTGCACAAATGCTGGCACCTATGCCGATTGCGAGTACCTTGGGGCTTGGTGTTGCGCCAACACCGGTAATCACCCCTTTGATCCTTAGCTTAAATGGCAATGCAATAACACTATCTGAATCCTTACATTTAGAAATATTACAAGCCAATAAAATATCCCATATTACCTTGCCGATGGCAGCTTATTTATTGCAAGAGGTTGTTGCAAAACGCAAAGAAACGGGGACCGCTAAATTAAGTTTTGCAAATGTATTTCCTTATAGTTGTCACTATTATCAATTGAGAGATTGGCTAAAATCAGGTCATATCAGTGACGATGATGTAGATATTGTTGTGGTCCCGCCAGTCAGTATGGTTAATTTTATGGAAGCCGGTGAAATTGATGGTTTTTGTGTTGGCGGCCCCTGGAATGCAAAAGCCGTGCGTTCAGGCATTGGTATAACAGCGTTAACATCTTTTGATATCTGGCAAGACTCCCCAGAAAAAGTATTAGGGTTACTTGAGTCTTACTATACCCAAAATCCTAATACAGTTTTGGCGCTATGCGCGGCTCTTAAACAAGCTTGTAGTTGGCTAGAAACCATACCTAATTGTTTTGAGGCTGCTCGAGTGTTAAGCAAGAGCCGTTACCTTGATGCACCGCTGGATGTTATCGCACCTTCGCTATTAGGAAGCTGTCTGACTCACAAATCCACAGGCCCACGCAGTATACCTTCATATAATCAATTTTCTGCTCGGCATAATGGTTCGATTAATCAGCCAGAGCTAGTTCGTGGTGAATGGTTATTAAAGCAAATGCATAATGCAGGACAGATAGATATCAGTACCATTCAGCCCTCCTTTGTTTCAAAAGTTTACCGGCCCGATATTTATCAACAAATGAAGAAGGTGTTGGACCAACATGCGTTAACTAACATCGATGAGGCTTTGAGGCACTTTGATGGTGCCCGTTTGCACCGTGTTATATCCTGATAAATCATTAAAACATAATGTCATATTTATAAATTATTGAATTTAATGGATAAATATTTCATGGCGTTCTTTCTGCTTAGGTAGTTTTGGGATAGATACCTGTGGCTAGGTCACCTACTATTTAACACCAAGGTCTAACGACTTTTATATTTACACCAGCCAAAAGAAAAATAAGACCTATTTAGTTAACGGCAGTTAAGCTGTTAATTGTTGGCAATGTCGCCTACACAATTTTTAGTGATCTGAAGTTTGTGTGGGCTTTTTTTTACCTTTTTTTCATGTGTTTAACATGTAAAAAGTGATACCAGTTAAATTATCTAACTGGGCATCATGGTTAAAAATAATCTGCGCTTGGTGAATAGTATGAAAACAATAAAAAATTAGCGGTAAAGGTCTGTTGTGCGGAGGCGTATTGGGCGTGCTAGCGCTGTGCACAGAAGCCTCTCAAGCATCAGTCGCATTTTACCAAGGCAGTGTAAAACTAGATATGCGCTTGCGATATGAGTCAGTTGACCAAGATAATGCCCTTGAAGACGCTGGTGCTTTGACCCTGCGCACCCGATTGGCGTTGGTTAGTCGTTACGTAAGTGGGATCTCCGCTAGCTAGAGTTTGAAGATAACCGGATTGTAATGGGGCAGGGAAACTACAGTTTGCCTGTAACAAGCTATCAGGCTGGTGAATATTCAGTAGTCTCCGATCCTGATTTTACCGCGCTCGATCAGGCTTTTATTCGTTATGCTAATGAAAAGCTAGATATTAAATTGGGTCGCCAAGTTATCACCTTTGAGAATCATCGATTTTTAGGTCACGTTGGATGGCAACAAGTCAGACAGACCTTTGATGGGCTCACGGTGAATTATGCTCCTGTTGAGCAACTTGCTATCAAATATGCCTATTTAACAAAACGGAGAATTTTTGCCCAACAAACAGATCTAGATGCTAAAGACCAGGTATTAAACCTTAGTTATTCATCTTCCGTTGGAAATTTAACCGCTTATAGTTATTTGCTAGAGATTAAACAACAAGCAAAGAACAAATTGGATACCTATAGCCTGCGCTTTTCGGGTCAACAAGCAGTTGAGCAGATAACTCTGCTTTACGCCTTTGAATATGCAAGCCAGCATAACCACACAGATATATCTGATTATGATGCTAAGTACTTTTTTGCTGAAACAGGCTTGCTATTCAATGGAGTCACCGCAAAATTGGCCTATGAAATACTCGGTTCTGACAATGGTGAGTTCGGCTTTCAAACACCTTTGGCAACATTGCATAAATTTAATGGTTGTTCAGATCAATTTTTAATGACGCCCTCGCAAGGACTAAAGGACATCTATTTAAGTTTATCTATGCCTATATTAGGAGGTACGGCCGTGGTTGTATATCATGACTTTTCCGCAGATGACGGTGTTACCGGCGCCGAGGATTTTGCTAGTGAAGTGGATTTGCAGTTCACCCGTAAGTTTAGTTAGCATTATAGCCTGGGTGTAAAGTGGCCGCTTATTCTGCGCAGGATACAAAAGTAGATACCAACAAACTTTGGTTGTGTTTTGCTGCTTCCTTTTAATCAGACGCTGATATACTTTGTGTTAACAGCAAAGTCACCATTAGGGCTCAAATGACTATTCAAATTAACTATATCGAAATACCCGTTAAAGATATCCAAAAAAGTAGAGTGTTCTTTAACCAAGTGTTTGGCTGGACTTTCGTTGAATATGGCGAGGAATATCTAGCGATTGAAAATGCCGGTGTAGCTGGGGGCCTATATTTGGCTGATACAACGGTTGCAACTGCTAGCGGTTCAGTTTTGGTGGTGATGTACACAGATAAGTTAGAACAGCTTGGTGAAACGATAGAGCAAAATGGCGGTACGATCACCAAGCCTATTTTCTCTTTTCCTGGCGGCCGACGTTTCCACTTTGTGGATTTAAACAATAATGAATATGCTGTCTGGAGTGATAAATAACAGCGAGAAACTAAACTATCTGTTTGTGTATATGGAATGCACCCGCCATCGGGGGGTGCATAATCCTGATACGTTCTGCTTGTTGCAATTAGTGTTAATGTTCTGATAACTCACGGGGTGTCAAGTAGCCATCGTGGTCAATATCCAATTCGGCAAAAGCTGCCGCGAGTTCAGGATCACTTGCTACCTCATCTGCACTGATACGACCATCGTTATTCATATCCAGCGCCATGAATCTATCATCTTGTGCCAGCGCAGAGGCGGCCAACACTAATGTACTAAATAAGATAAGGGTTTTCATATTGCTTTCTCCAAATAAAGTGAAAAGCTAAAGTTAGGATTAGGTGTAGATAGGGACAACAGTAGCGCTTAATTTGACAATTCTTGAGCCGTTAAATAACCGTCTTTATTTACGTCCAGCTCAGCAAAAACAGCTGATAGAGTGGGGTCACTTGCCGCTTCCTCAATACTAATACGACCGTCCACATCCAAATCTAAAGCCTTAATAGGATCATTTTGCGCCATCGCAGGGCTGACATCAAAGGCTAACATACTAATTAAAATTATTTTTTTCATGACACATTCTCCAAAAGTTTTTGAAAGTGCTCCCTTGCCTTAATAGCAAGAGAGCAGAATTGATGATGTCGTTACAGATTAGTGCTCAGCTAATTCGCTAGGACTAAGATAACCATCTTTATTAGTGTCTAGTTGAGAGAATTTAGCCGACAATTCTGCATCACTTACCGCTTCTTCGACGCTTATACGGCCATCCATATCCACATCCAGTGAGGCAATTTTATCTTCCTGTGCCATGACTGAGGTGGCTGAAAAGATTAGTGTACTAAGTAAAATTAACTTTTTCATATTTGATTCTCCGATACAGTTTTAAACAATTGCTATTGGTACATTGTTTGAAGGCTAGTTATTTACCTTCTATTATTTGCAGCAACTTTATTGCTACATACAAGGGTCATATCACTTACTGTGCCAAAATTATAAATTATATGTATAACAATGACTTATGTCAGGTGGCAGAAGCAAGCGGGGAGGGGAGTTGAAATTAGCTATGGAAATAGTCGATTTTTGTGTTCAATAGCAGACACTTAATTTGTGTGCTTTATAAAAATTATGCAAAATCAGATGCTTAGTATGATGCGAAAAGGCAACTAAGCCTAATCGCCAGTGCTGTTAGAGTAATTTTGAGCCGTTATCACCGGCCAAATTACTCAGCCAAATTGTTTGATAAGGGTATAATTCAATAAACTGCTGTTCTAGTAAGACTTGTGTATTTTGTATTAGGTCCCACCAGCAATCCGTACCGATAAGATTGATGTCGGAAAGGTATATGTTCTGGGGTTCATCACTTATATTACTAATGCAAAAAATACTTTGTCTACGATCCATACTTTGACGCCAAAAGCCAAATAGATGCTGGCCCAGTTGCAGAGTGAACTGAGTCGCATTGGGATGGAAAGCTTTTTGTTTGATACGTATATCTAATAAATGGGTCAAGCGATTCAGTGCTTTGCAATGTTGGCTCGACTTGTTGGCTAACTCATTACTAAGGTGAGTTAAATTCCAGCGATGACGGTTTATGGAACGATTTTGACTGGTATTTTTAACTTTTTCATAATCATTACCAGTTGCCAATAAACTGTGAATATAGATACCCGGAACACCCTCCAAAGCAAACATAATTTCATGGGCACAAATAAAGCGCTCAAATCCCCATTTATCAGGGCCCTTGGTGGTGCCCTGTAAAGCATCAAACAGTGTGATATTGATTTCATAAGGTTTTTGGATCCCCGTCTCGGTTACGCGCCAGGAGACCAAGCCACCAAAACTTTGCATAGTGTTAAGTAAGGTATTCAGCTCTTGTTCGTCAAGTAAGCCCTCAGCGGGTCGCAAACCAATCCCGTCATGTGATGCAATAAAATTGAAGTAAAATGTTCCGTTTTGCGCCGGAGGCATGCTCATTAACCAATTTTTCAAATAGTTACAATCACCCGTTACTAAGGTGTTAACCAAAAGTGGCGGCAGTGAAAAGTTATAAATGGCATGGGCTTCATTGGCGTTACCTAGGTAGGTTAGATTTTCTCTGTTTGGAATATTGGTTTCTGTGATGATAACGGCATCATGTCTGGCGTATTCTATTAGTGTCCTCAATAACCGAACCACTTCGTGGGTTTTCTCAAGGTTAATACAGCGAGTAGCGGATTCTTTCCATAGAAATGCGACTGCATCCAAGCGAAAAATGCTGACTCCGTTGTCTAGATATTGGCGTATAATGGCTACAAAAGCAGCCAGTACATTTGGATTGGTAAAGTCAAAATCAACTTGGTCATGGCTGAAAGTACACCAAACCTTTTTCGTTCCTGATATCGTTTCGGTGATTCGGAGTAATTCAGAGGTTCTTGGCCGAACCACATCAGAAATATCGAATTCATCAGTGACAGTAAAGAAGTAATCGTGCCCTGGTCCTTCTGCTTTGATAAAATTTTCAAACCAGATACTACGAGCAGAGCAGTGATTAATTACCAAGTCTGACATCATTCGATAATCCTTGGCAATGTTTTGAATATGGGACCAATCACCTAAGGCTTCATTGACCACAGAGTAATCCATCACCGAAAACCCGTCATCAGAACTGTAGGGGAAAAAGGGCAGAATATGCACGCTATTAATAGCTTGCTGACAATGTTGATCTAAAAAGCCCAGCAATGTCGACAGCGGCTTTTCTCCCTCATGCTCGATACTATCCCCATAAGTAATTAACACTATATCTTGCTCTGACCAATGATTTTGATGAGGCTTAGGTACATTAAGACTATCCTCGTCATTCACGCGCATAGTATCAATTAAGTGTTGGGTGATTTTTGCTACAGGGTCGGGTAATTCAATACCATCGTAGATAACTAACAGGTGATGTTGAACTTTCTCGATTAACAAAGTCAGTGCGTCGCTCATAGGTTACCCTCTGTATTCTAAATAGTCTTGTTCCACCGCATCTTTTAACCGATCCAAAATATCAGGCACCGCGCTGACAACTCGGTTCCAGCTTGGAATAAAGGGGGTTTCCATAGGGTTATCTAAAAAGCTTTGACCGGCTTTCATTATATTCTGGGCAAACATCTCAACGGCTTTTTCTTCGCTGTGAATATCCAGCACTAAACCATTCATTATGGCATCGTTATGATAGGTTTCGATGAAATCTAGTGCGATCCTAAAATAGGTTGCTTTGAGTGTTCTAAATGATTCAGTTGTAAAGGTGAAGCCTTGAGTGGCAAGTTTGCGAAATAGTGCTTTGGTGATGTCAATTGACATCTTCGACAGTCCACCTTGGTCATTGTGTAATGACAAATCTTGGTGTTTATGATCGTAGTTTTCGGCAATATCAACTTGGCACAATCTATTGTGTGAATAATTGCGATGCATTTCTGACAATACCCCAATCTCTAATCCCCAATCGCTGGGAATGCGAATATCATTTAGGACGTCGCGGCGAAATGAAAATTCTCCTGCTAGGGGATAACGGAAACTGTCCATGAATTCCAAATACTCATTGTTGCCAACGGTTCTTTTTAAGGCTCGCAGCAGCGGCGTAACCAATAATCTTGAGACTCTACCATTTATTTTTCCATCGGCCACTCGGGCATAATACCCCTTACAAAATTCATAATTAAATTGTGGATTGGCTACCGGATAAATTAGTTTGGCTAATAAACTGCGGTCATAGGTCAGAATGTCACAGTCATGCAGTGCAACGGATTCGGAGCGACCGGTGGATAGAATATAGCCCATGCAATACCAAACATTTCTTCCCTTACCCATTTCTTTCGGGGCTAACCCCATTTCAGCCAACTCAGCATCGATAGCCTTTAACCGTGGCCCATCATTCCACAAGATTCGGTGATGTTGGGGTAACTTTTGAAAAAACTTCAATGCATGTTTAAATTGTGATTCATCAGCCCGATCCAGACCTATAACAATCTCATTCAAGTAGGGTACATGTTGTATGTTATCGACTATATTGGGCATCGCTATCCCTTCTAATTCAGAGAATAAGGAAGGGAGTAACAGTCCTAGTGGGCGTTTTTTTGAAAATTTAACCAACTCATTTTCAATCTCTTCGATAGGACGTTTCGCTAAATTGTGTAATGTAGTGGTAATGCCATTTTGATAGAAATCGGCCATATATCGTCTCCTAAAGAGGTGTATTTAAAATATGTTGAATGGCTTGGGACCAACCCTCGGGCCCTTCTAAGCTAGTAGTAATTACATTTTTAGTTTTGTGTAATTGAGGTAGAGGGTTGGTGGGTGACTTGATCCTGACTGAAATCGTCGCTGCATCAAGCATATCTGCATCATTTTGCCCATCTCCTAGTGCTATTGAAATAAACGAATGACTTGGATATTGACGCTCGAACTCTCGAACTAACCACTCAAGTGCACTGCCTTTATTGGACTCACCTGAGATATGGATGAAGCGTCCTCCTATCAGAGGTCTAGCCCCTATGTTTCGAAGGCTTTCGATAAAGTCATGTTTTTGCTGTTCATTGCCAAGCCATAAAACAGGTTCGCCATACTGACGGTTAGCCGCGCGCTGTGCTTCTGGCTCAGATAGGCCTGTGTTGGCCATGATTTGTGCAATGCTCATCTGGGAAAAGTGCGTAAATTGTCCTTCGAAGTCAGCTTTGACACTGTTTAGCAAACTTAACCAATGACTCTTGCGTGAGGTGAATTGCTTAACCCAATGATTATTTAGCCATTGAGTATCGGATGGTTTCTTAGCAAAAAAGCCATGGGGAATATGAATGGCCGCGCCATTTTCTACTATGAAAGGGCCGGTTAGACCTATGTTCTGCCGTAAATCGATAAGCTCATCAAAGGTTTTGCTGGTATTGGGGATCACCGGTATATTTAAATCATGGAGATGGGCAAGGGTTTTGACTGCGGGTTCAAAGCTGTAGGAATTATGGTCTAGAAGAGTTCCATCCATGTCGGTAAAAACGATGTACTGCTTTTTCATGACTTAGTGATTACCTTATTGATTTGGCGGTTATTATCTAATCTAAACGTTAGATCACAATGTTGTGCTAATGTGCTTAGAGCGTGTTCAGTCAAACGTTGGTAATGGGCAATAAATCGCTCTATTTGCACATCATCCATCAAACCCTTTAAGGCTTGGTTATCGCTACATTGGGGTAGCAGTGCCTGCTTGAGTCGGTGCTCTTGTTCTATTCGCCAGCCTAAAACATTCTGAAACGACGGGGCTTTGAGCATCACCCACATATCCATATAGGCATACAATGGTCGATATTCTTGTTTCAATTGACGGTTAACGAATGAGCGCCAAACGCCCATAGGATCATCGTTTTCTTCTAATTTATTGATCGGCAAGCGCAGAGCATCAATACTTTGAGGCTCTATACCCCAACACCATCCTTCCATGAGTGCAATGTCCACAGGTCGTTCAACCTTAGGCCACAAATCAAATGGAACTGGATTGTCAGTTGCTTTATTAAACTGGGGCAGGGTGTAGTCAAAAGCTTGTTCGACAATTTTATCAAACAGGCGTTTGATTAATACGGTGTTGTGGGTCCCAGGTACACCGCGCGTGGCTAATAGGGGATGAATTTTTATCGACAAGGCCAGTCTTTCGCTGCTGGAATAGTAAAAGTCGTCTAATGAGATAGAGATAACATTGAGCTCGGTTCGCGTCGATAAATAGAATTTGATAAAAGCACTAAGTGTGGATTTACCTGAGCCCTGGCAACCATTTATACCCACAAAAATGGGTCTTTTTGCACCGCGATGGTGCGTTGCTATATTTTCTATCAGGGGTATGAACCATTTTGACGCAGTCATCTCAAAAGACGCTGGCAATGCGTGTAACTTACAGAAATCACTTATTAGCTGTCTATCGCCAGTTTTATATTGCAATGACTCTATCCTTATCTGTCAATAATGAATTAAACAGTGAGTAGCGGTACTGGTTCAGTTACAACATTTATGCCAATAGATAAAAAATAGTCCTGTTGCGCCATTTTAGATAGGCCACTAAGGTAAGATTTAAAAAAGATAAGTTTGAGCAAAGGGTTGCCTTTCTTCCGTGATATGAGGTTAAATGCTTTTGAAACTATTTAAGATTAAGTGTGACTAAATTGAGTAGGAGTATTATCAAATAATTAATTTAAAAATATGACTCCGAGCCTTACCTGCTAAGTTCTCATATTAGGGAATATGTATGTCTGGCCGCGATGGATATCACATCGCCAGGGTAAATGTAGAAATGTGTTTGCCTCCCGTTACCTGTTCGGCAATTCGGTCGAAGATGGCTTTGGAAAGGTGTTAATTGTGTTAGAAGATAAATTTGGCAGACGCTTCCATTATTTGCGCCTGTCCATTACCGATGTATGTAATTTTAAGTGCGACTATTGTCTCCCTGATGGTTATCAATGCGAGTCGGAGCGTGATTTTCTGTCGGTGAGTGAAATTAAGCGCATAGTAAATGGTTTTGCTGCTTTAGGGACGAGTAAAATCCGCATCACAGGAGGAGAGCCATCTCTACGCAAAGACCTGCCTGAGATCATTCGCCTATGTGCTGACACGCAAGGGATTGCAAAAGTTGCCATCACCACCAATGGTTTCAAGTTAGACCAGCATATTAGTACTTGGGTAGACGCAGGATTAACCGCACTTAATGTGAGTATCGATAGCTTTGATCCCAGAATGTTTGAGCGAATTACAGGCCACGATAAATTGGACGTTATTTTGTCCGGCATTGAACAAGCGGTTTCCCTTGGTATAGAGGTTAAAGTCAACGCGGTTTTGATGCGCCAGTATAACGCCAATGATTTATCTCAATTTTTGCAGTGGGTCAAAGATAAACCTGTTACCTTTCGTTTGATTGAGCTGATGCAAACAGGAGATAACCTTTCGTTCTTTAATCAGAACCATGTAGCTGGGGAGCCGATTAAGCAGCAATTGCTTGCTCAAGGCTGGACCCAAGTAGTAAAAGATAAAGCCGCAGGTCCTGCACAAGAATTCTTTCATCCGGACTTTGTTGGAAAGATAGGCTTGATAATGCCCTATGGCAAAGATTTTTGTGCTAGTTGCAATAGATTGCGAATAAGTGCCTTAGGTAAATTACATCTTTGCTTGTTTGCCGATCAAGGTCTTGATATTCGACCATTTCTGGACGCTAGCAGCAGTGAGTCATTGGTGGCAGCATTAACATCAATGCTAACCAATAAGGAAGCGACCCATTGGTTAGACAAAGGTTATACCGGAGGCACTAAACATTTGGCCATGCTTGGAGGCTGATGGTGAAGCATGCAATCACTAGCGTGAACCAATCACATATGACTCCCCCTCTAGCCAATGTATTAGGGCTAGTAATGGCAGGAGGCCAATCTAGCAGAATGGGGCAGGATAAAGCGGCCTTATCGAAAGATGGACTGACCTTGCTAGAACGAGCGAAACTAGTACTGAAACGGGCAAATGTTAGTGAAATAATAGTCAGCGCTAATGACATAGACGGCGCTTGCAAGGATATAGTGCCAAACAAAGGCCCCTTGGGAGCAATATGGTCGGTGTTGAATCATCAAATAATTACTAATCAATCTGTTATGCTCATCGTTCCCGTAGACATGCCATTGTTATCGCCGGAAAGTTTAGAATATCTTTATAACAAAAGCCTTGCGTGCCAAAACACCTGCTATTTTGAAGCCTCTTTTTTACCCCTGTGTCTTGTTATTAATGATGCTTTGTATTCTAAGCTAGAGCAGTCTATACAAAGTGAAGACCGTTCGCTGCGCGCTCTACTGCATGCATTGGGCGCTGATAAGTTAGTAATGCCGACGTGGCTGGCAAAGGGGGATGAGTTTTTTAATCTAAATACACCGGAGCAGTGGCAACGGTTTAGCCTCGAAATGCAAAACAATCCTGAAAAGAGGAATTAACATGCCTGCAAATGTAGAATTTCAGCCGCTAAATATTGCGGTGCTTACCGTATCAGACAGCCGTGATGAAGAGTCAGATACCTCGGGTCGTTTCTTAGTCACTGCAGCCCAAAGATCAGGCCATAACCTAGTTGAAAAGCGTATCGTGAAAGACGACAAATATGCTTTAAGGGCTGTGGTTTCAGGGTGGATAGACAGCCCCAATGTGCAAGTTGTGTTGTGCACTGGTGGTACAGGATTTACTCAGCGAGATATGACCCCAGAAGCATTGTCTGTGTTATTTGATAAAAATATAGAAGGCTTTGGTGAGTTATTCAGGGCAATTTCATATCAAGAAATTGGCACCTCTGCAGTTCAATCTCGTGCGCTAGCGGGTATGGCCAATAAAACCGCTATCTTTTGTTTACCTGGTTCAACAGGTGCATGTAAAACCGCCTGGACTGGGATTTTACAACAACAGTTAGATAGTACCCATAAGCCCTGTAATTTTGTGATGCATTTGAAAAGCAGTGGTACAGATTTTTGTCAAAGTAGGGGATAACAATGGCCGATGATAAAAAACTGAGTCATATCGATGAGCAAGGGCAAGCTAACATGGTTGATGTGACTGAAAAAGTGGTCAGTCAGCGACAAGCAGTGGCGGTGGGATTTGTAAAAATGCAAGCCCATACTTTAGACATGATCACCACTGGGCGTCATGCCAAGGGCGATGTCTTTGCCGTAGCCCGCATAGCCGGTATACAAGGGGCTAAGAGATGCTCTGAGCTTATCCCTTTATGTCATCCACTAATGTTAACCAAGGTAAACGTTGAATTTAGCCCGGATCCCGAACACAACAAAGTACATATCAAAAGCCTATGTAAACTGGCTGGGCAAACCGGTGTTGAAATGGAAGCACTGACCGCAGTTTCGGTGGCGGCTCTGACCCTTTTTGATATGTGCAAAGCCGTAGATCCGAGTATGCAGATCGGGGGAATTAAGGTGTCTGAAAAGTTAGGTGGTAAAACAGGCCACTGGTTAGCCGAGCACGATATGGAAGGTACGGATTAATTATGAAGATATTGTTTTTTGGTCAATTACGAGAAAATCTCAACATGGCTGAACTGGTTATAGATACTTGCCCAGACTCAGTCGCCCAACTGCGTTCACTGTTGGCGCAAAAAAGCCCTGTGTGGCAGCAACTTTTGAATAACCAAAATGTGTTAGTGGCAGTTAATCAAACCTTAACAGATGATAATAAAACCTTATCCGTAGAGGATGAAATCGCATTCTTCCCGCCCGTCACTGGAGGGTAAAGTAATGCTCAAACCTTTTATTAGTGTCCAAACTGACGATTTTGACCAAAGTGTTGAATATAAACGTTTGTGTGTCGACAATGATAGTCAGGGGGCCGTGGTCACCTTTACTGGGTTAGTTAGAGATCACAACCTCGGTCATGCTGTAACAGGGCTATACCTTGAACATTACCCTGCAATGACAGAAAAAGCCTTAGTTGAGATAGCCGAAATGGCGCAAGCACGCTGGTCAATTGGCAGACTATCAATCATCCATCGGGTCGGGGAGTTATCAATTAACCAACAGATTGTGTTTGTTGGTGTGACCTGTGAGCATCGTAAAGCGGCCTTTGAGGCATGTGAATTTATTATGGATTACCTCAAGACCCAAGCACCTTTTTGGAAAAAAGAACACACTAGCGATATCAGTCAAAAGTGGGTCCAAGCACGAGATTCAGACCTATCTGCGCGACAAAAATGGACAAAAACCAATCCTAACGACCCAGACTAACTGATTGCGGTGATAACCGCTCGAAGCGGGGCTGGGTAACCTTCAATAGTCTTGCTATGATCTTCAGGGTCTAGAAAGTCTTCAAGAGAAAGGCTGCCCATCCAGTCTGTTTTTCGTTGTTCGTTCAGCGAAGTCGTAGCTGTATCAACTACTTTTATCTGGGTAAAACCCACTCTAGATAACCACACTTTTAAGGCAGCGGTGCTTGGCAGGAACCATACATTACGCATTTGCGCATAGCGTTCACCAGCCATTAAAGCCGTGCTTTCGTCACCTTCGACAACTAGGGTTTCAAGAACCAATTGACCACCTTTACGTAACTGACTTTTTAATTGATATAGGAAGTCAATTGGACTGCGTCTGTGATATAGCACGCCCATGGAGAAGACAGTGTCAAATGCTTTCAACTCCGGTAGATCTTCGATTCCAATAGGTATCAAATGGATATTAGGGTCAGGATTAAAATGTTTTATTGCTTGAAACTGAGTTAAGAAAAGTTGCGAGGGGTCGATGCCGACTACCATTTCGGCTTGTTCACCTAGCATTCTCCACATATGGTAACCACTGCCACAACCCACATCTAAAATAGTTCGATTCTTTAATGGTTCAATATGGGGAAGCACCCGATCCCATTTCCAATCTGAGCGCCATTCGGTATCTATATTTATTCCGTGTATTTCAAACGGGCCTTTACGCCAAGGTTTAAACTGTTTCAGTAGTCCAATAATTTGTTTCTGGGTGTATTCATTGATGTCCTCTACCTGTCCGAATCTGACACTATTCTTCAGGTCAATATCCGACACTTGGGTAACGGGTAACTTACTCAGTAATTTAATCCATTTAGTGAAGTCACCATGTAATTGCTTTTTTTCCCAAAGGGCCAGTTGTGCTGGCAATACTTCTAGCCAGTGACTGAGTTTTGAACAGGCTATTTGCTGATAGAATTGATTAAACCAAGGAATAGACATTATTATTTCACCGCAACCATAGATGCAAAATTAAAACAACAGAACCACAATAGAAAATCGCTGAAGCCAGCATTATTTATGCGTGCTTTATGATCATCCAAGGAGTCCAACAACATTACATTTTCCAGGGCTGAACGCTTCTGACTGATCTCCAGTTCACTGTAACCATTATTGCGTTTAAACTCATGATGTAAATCAATCAATAAAGAGTCGCCTTTTTGGTTTTCATGGCGCAACTTTTCAGACAGAATCAACACCCCACCTGGACGCAACGCGGCATAAATTTTACCAATAAGCTGGTCTCTCAAATCTGGAGCAATAAATTGCATTGTAAAGTTTAATACCACCACAGAGGCATTGTTCAATTTACAATGAAGAATATCATCGTGTATCACTTCGACCGGAATGTCTGACTTAAAAGCATTCAAATGCAATCTACATTTATCCACCATCGCTGTTGAATTATCTATGGCGATTATATGACAACCACTTTGGTTGATTAATCGACGCATAGTCAAACTTGCAGCCCCTAGTGAGCAACCGAGATCATAGATGTTTGAGTCTTTTTGTGCATAACGCTGTGCGATACGTCCAATATTATCAATAATGGTGTTGTAACCTGGGACAGAGCGCTGGATCATATCAGGGAACACCTCAGCAACCGCTTCATCAAAACTGAAATCTTTGATAGTGGATTTCGGCTGGGAATAGATCGCATCTTTATTTGTCATTGCACAGTCTCACAAGTCATCAAGGGAATAAATTTGGCGCAATTCTACCTGTAGGTCCAGATTCAGGCAAATGAAGCTGAAAAGGTTGCAAAAAAATCGCTAAATTAAAAAAAAGCTTGGCTTTAACCTCTAAGTGTTTAGACTAAAGACGTATAGATAACTAACTGAAGCAAATGGAAATAAGCATGGTTAAAATTCTGATAGCGGATGACCATCCGTTATTTAGAGAGGCACTCAGTGGCGCATTAGAGCCGTTTTTTGAAGGTGCAGAGGTCATTGAGTCAGATAACTTAGAGTCAACTTTGTCAATGCTTGAAATGCATTCTGATATAAACTTGGTGTTACTTGATCTAAATATGCCGGGTTGTGAAAACTATTATGGATTAATTCGGGTTACTGAAGATTTTCCAGAAGTACCTGTGGTGGTTATATCCGCCAGTGATTCTGCCCATACTATTTCGCAAACTATCGGCTTGGGCGCAAAAGCATTTATTTCAAAAGCTTCAGTAGTAGCGACTATCTCTGATGCCATACAAACGGTATTGGATGGTGGGACTTGGGTGCCCTTGGACTTAAAAGACAAGATCGACAGTATTAGCCAAGAACAACGAGATTCCGCCAACAAAGTAGCTTTGCTAACACCGAAACAGTTTCAGGTTCTTAAATTTTTGCAAGCAGGTCAATTGAATAAACAAATAGCCTATGAGTTAGGCGTGACTGAAGCGACTATTAAGGCGCACATAAGTGCTATTTTTAAGAAGCTAGAAGTGAACACCAGAACTCAAGCTGTATTATTGGTTGAGAAACTGCAACATCAGATGTAAACCAGCTATTACTAATGACTTTGGTGAAAAATAAGGCCATAAATGATTGATTATACCTTGCCTGTTATAGATCTTCACAGGCATCTAGATGGCAATATAAGACCAGAAGTAATTTGGTCACTTGCACAGAAGCACCAAATTGATTTACCTGTCAGTTCCTTGTCGGAATTACAACAGCTAACCCAGATACAAGATAAAAGCACAGATCTTATGGCATTCCTTAAAAAGTTGGATGTGGGAGTGTCCATGTTAGTCAATTATGATGCTTGCTTTGATGTTGCCTATGAAAACATCCGAGATGCCCAGCAAGCTAAACTTGATTACGTCGAATTACGCTTTTCCCCTTTTTACATGGCGCGAACCCATAGCTTAGATATGACGCAACTTATTGCTGCAGTGATTGATGGGGTCAGGGCTGGTGAAAAGGATTTTTCAGTCAAGACGAATTTAATTGGTATTTTGAGCCGTACTTATGGTGTGGAGCAATGTATGGCTGAATTAGAGGCTTTGTTATCTCATAAAGATGATTTATGTGGACTAGATTTAGCCGGTGATGAAAAAGGATTTCCAGCGGAGTTATTTGTCGATCACTTTTTGCTGGCTCGGGACGCAGGCTGGAATATTACTGTTCATGCTGGAGAAGCCGATGGGCCGCAAAGCATCTGGAACGCAATATACAAGTTAGGAGCCACTCGGATTGGACATGGTGTCAGTGCCATCCAGGATGAGAAACTGATGACTTACATGGCTGATAATCAAATTGCCATAGAAAGCTGTCTTACTTCTAACTTCCAGACCGGAACCGTGGGAGATTTAAAAAAGCACCCCATATTAACTTTTTTGAAGAAAGGCTTACTCGTTACGCTAAATACCGATGATCCAGCGGTCTCAGGTATCACCTTAGAACACGAGTACAAAGTAGCAAATGAAACACTGGGTATCAGTGCTGAGAACCTGCGCTTAATTCAGCGCAATTCAGTCAAAGCTGCATTTTTGTCAGAAAGTGAAAAACAAACCTTGCTGAACAAAAGTCAACTCCTCTAGCCCCAGAGTTAACTTTTCGTGCCATCTCGATTTTAGAATCCCGTTATGTATAAGGTGTTTGCAAGCACAGGGAAACTTCATTCATCCCTCTGAGCGTAAACACCTACTGGCGATAACCACGGGATTAGGACATACCTTTGTAATCGGCTTCAAGGTCTTCGATTTTACTTTTGCCTTTATTCCAATCTTTCACTTTGTGTAACTTGTAAGCGAAAGCTGTTCCCTCGGAAAGACTTATAGTTTGCTTACTCATACCGCTGACGTCAAAAGATATATCTAAACTGTTACCTAAGGCTTCAACGCCATAGGAACTTGAAGAGCTACCTGAAAAGGCCTCTGCTAATTCTGCCTCTACGACAAACCATACTTCACTGACTATTCTAGCGTCATTACCCTCATCCGCTAGATAGTTTCGCATAATGTCTGCGTCGTTGTTTAATACTCGTTTTAGCGGCCCTTCATCAATCGAGAAACTCATCAATTTCAGTTTGGCTGTCTTGGCTTTGGCAAGGGAAATAAATGGTTTACATTTCTTGAGGACCATATCTGTATAGCCATAATATAAATTGAATCTATTTTGTGCCGTGTTAAGCCCTAAGGGCTCAGCACCTAATTATTATAGTCGCTGTACAAAAAACGTACGAGTGTGTGAGCTTATGTATTGCAAGCTTGTCATTAAAAATACCTTAAAAGGCCACCGCGCCGTTTTAGGTATATAAAAATAAGGGCGGTAGATAATAGGCTAGGTAATGATGGGAGAGGGTTTAAAGTAGCGCTGGTCAGCCAATACTAAAATACTAGCTGACCGAGCGTTTTTTAGCGTCAAACAAAGGACATCACGCGGCTTTAAGCTGCCTTGGTCCGTGATTTTCCTTTAGCCTTGCTGGCAGGTTTTTTCACCATTAAATCTTCTGGCGCGAAGTCATCCACATTTATCACCTGTAAACGACCTACTTCTGCTCGGGTTAATAAATCGGCTTCTTCATTCGTTAGTACGCCCAATTCCAATCCCGTTTTAGCCACTAGATCAAGTTGGGTGAAAGACAGCCTTTCACCTGCCGCTTTACATACTTTGTCATACAAAGGCTCGGCCGCTAATATGTCATCTAGGATTTGTTCGAGACGTCCCATAGCATTCCCTTCATCACGGCCTAAATATTGGCCATTTGCCAAGCGGGTTCTGGCTTCACTAGGAGTCTGCAGCAAAGTAGCTATCTGATGTTCAATCTTGTCATTTGGGCGTGAATAGGACTTGCCAAACGGCATGATGAATAACTTCAATCCGAAACCTAGCCCTTTGTTTGGGAAATTATTCAGCAACTCCTCCATAGCGGTTTCTAATTGAAACATACAGTCTTGCATAGCCCAATGAAGTAATGGTAAGTCTTGTTTCAAGCGACCTTGGTCATCGAACTTTTTGAGTACAGCTGAAGCTAGATACAAATAACTTAAAATATCACCTAAACGTGCAGAAAGACGTTCACGGCGCTTTAATTCACCACCTAACACTCCCATGGCTACATCTGAAAGCAATGCCATATTGGCACTGTAGCGCTTCATAGAGCGGTAATATTGACTGGTTTCATCAGAGAAAGGAGCGTCTGCCGTTATCGAACCGGTATAAGCAAACCAAAAACTACGGAAGAAATTACTGATAGCAAAACCGATATGGCCAAAAATAGCGCTATCAAACTCTTCAAGACCCTGTTGCTCGTCTTTATTGCCAGCTGCATACATTTCCTTTAAAACAAAAGGATGGCAGCGTATTGCACCTTGACCGTAAATCATCATATTACGGGTTAGAATATTCGCACCTTCAACCGTAATTGCAATAGGAGCGCCTTGGTATGCACGACCTAAGTAGTTGTTGGGGCCTAACATGACGCCCTTACCACCATGCACATCCATGGCATCATTAACCACTGTGCGCATTTTTTCGGTTAAATGGTACTTACAGATTGCGGAGATGACAGATGGTTTCTCGCCTAGATCTACCCCTTTGGTGGAAAGGCTAGTGACGGCATCCATAAGATATGCATTACCACCAATGCGACCTAGCATCTGCTCTATCCCTTCCATTTTACCAACAGGCATCTTAAATTGACGGCGAATTCGAGCATAGGCGCCAGTTGCTAAAGCAATGGTTTTTGTGCCGCCTGCTGAGGTTGACGGTAGCGTTATACAACGGCCAACCGACAAACATTCAACCAGCATACGCCAACCTTGACCCGCCATAGCTGCACCACCGATGATGAAATCAATTGGCACAAAGATATCCTTGCCTCTTAAAGGGCCATTTTGAAAGGGCACATTTAACGGGAAGTGACGATTGCCAATTTCTAACCCTTTGAGATCTGCAGGAATAAGCGCACAGGTAATCCCCAGTTCTTTTTCATCCCCTAGCAGTCCTTCTGGATCGAACATTTTAAATGCGAGTCCAACCACCGTTGCTACTGGAGCTAGGGTGATATAACGCTTATCAAAGGTCAACTTCATACCAATGACTTCTTCACCTTCCCACTGGCCTTTACACACAATACCGGTATCGGGAATTGCGCCAGCATCTGAACCAGCTTCTGGACCGGTTAATGCGAAGCATGGAATCTCTTGACCGGCAGCTAAACGGGGCAGGTAATGTTGTTGCTGTTCTTTGGTACCATAGTGCTGTAGTAACTCTCCCGGACCCAATGAATTAGGCACACCAACGGTAGTTGCCAATACAGCATTACAACCAGATAGCTTTTGAAGAACACGAGATTGTGCATATGCAGAGAAGTCCAAACCACCATATTCTTTTTTGATTATCATGGCGAAGAACTTATTATCTTTTAAATATTGCCATGTTTCAGGTGATAAATCAGCGTGATTGTGATGTATATCCCATTCATTCACCATTCGGCATACTACTTCGACAGGCCCATCTAGGAAGGCTTGTTCTTCAGCGGATAATACCGGCTGAGTAATGCCATGTAACTTACTCCAATCTGGATTGCCGCTGAAAATCTCACCGTCCCACCAAACTGTACCTGCATCTATAGCTTCTTGCTCGGTACGGGACATTTCGGGCATTATTTTACGGTAAGTCTTTAAAATAGGCTTGGTCAGATATTCTTTACGAATCGACTCCATATTTAACGGGATAGCTATCGCTAAAAATAGTAGCCAAGTGAAAAAACCAATATAACCAAAGCTAGTCCCAAGAATTAAAGCTAAGGCAACTATAATAGTTGCATTCAATAGCTTCATTCTTAAAAAACTTACCACACCAATTGCACCTATAACGGTGACTAACCACAACAAAATATTCATTTATTTCCCCAAGTTAGAGGTCTGACCACAGCGCTAGAAAATATTATTATCCAAAGCAAAGGTCAAGTGAATTCAACAGCAATTAACGCTTTCTCTAAGCATGGCCGAGAAATCGCTTATTTCAAGCCAAATTGCCAGAACAATGTTGGCTTGAAGATATACGTAGAAAGTGACGAAGGAGTTTTAAAGTATTAATTGGCGCTTTGGAATCGGGCGAGTTGGATATCGCCTTGTTCTTCGCCATCTTTGAATTGTTGTAAGCGGACAAGTTGATAATTAAGAGAAGGCGCAAACCAAGCAAAAGTCTCTCGCTTGCTATTTTCGCGCATTAACTTAACTTTTATTCCTTCTATACTGCCATAGGGCAGCTCCAAAGGTTCTTTGTCCAAAACTAACATATCATAATGGCGTAGTTCTCCTCGGCTATTAATAAGATTGTACTTGAAGGACGTTTTATCATTTGACAGTTGCAGTTGAATATCCAAACGATAGAGTTGGTTATCAAACTCATCATGCCAGGTAAGTTTTTGCTCTTTATTGACTAAAATAGAGTTATCTTGACGATTGAATTCAGCTAATAGATCTTTATCTGAACCAAATCCAGTGCGTTGATAAGTGTATTTAAACGGCGTAATGGTGTCATTTTCAAAACTAAACAAACTAACTTCTTTTCGCATATCAGATAAAAAGAAAAAGGATATTTTTGACTGGTAAGCCAAGCGATACTTTTGCCGACCAAGTGATTCTAGTTTAAGGGTGGCCTCACCCAGTTCTCGACCATATTGATAGGCTTTATATTGCGCCTCAAATTCGGTCAAGCCAGCAGCAGAAGCCACGGAGCAGCAACCCAATACCAAAAGCGCAAATCCATATTTAATTTTACTAATCAGCTGCATAGCCTGATTCGGGAAGTTCGTTTCCATCCAATACTGCCTTATTATTTACCATAACCAACCGTTTACTACAAAACCAGTCTACAACAAGAGGGTAAATATTGCGTTCTTGTTGCTGAACTCTTTCGGCTAACTCAGTTGTCGTATCATCCTCAAACACTGGGACTTTTGACTGTATTATAACTGGGCCACCGTCCAACTCAGGTGTAACAAAATGCACCGAGGCGCCATGCTCTTTATCTCCTGCATCCAATGCTTTTTGATGGGTGTGCAAGCCTTTATACTTCGGCAACAAAGAAGGATGTATATTCAGCATTTTGCCTTCCCAAGTTTTGACGAAGTCTTCGCTTAAAATTCGCATAAATCCAGCTAACACCACTAAGTCGACTTGCAACTCAGTTAACGTTTCCAGCAATGCTTGATCATAATCTTGACGCGTAGAAAAAGCTTTATGATCTATCACTATGCCGGGGACCTTTGCCTGCTGGGCCCGCGTTAGTCCGTAAGCACCATCTACATTTGAAATCACTGCAATTATTTTAGCTACATCTGGCTTATCATTAAAATAATCCAAAATGGCTTGCAAATTGGAACCATTTCCTGAAATGAGCACGGCAACTGAAGTAGGAGAGTTAATCACTTATATTATCTCTACCTGCTCATCCTGAGGGGATTGCGCTTCAATTGAACCCAGTTTCCATGCTGTTTCGCCTAAGCTATTTAAGATATCAATAGCATTTTGCACATCAGAATCTGGCAATACTATTATCAGACCCACACCGCAATTAAAAGTTCGGAACATTTCATGTTCAGTGATATTTCCTTGCTGTTGTAACCAGTCAAAAATAGCCGGACGAGTCCAGCTATTGCCTTGCACAACCGCTTTTACACCTTCGGGTAAAACACGGGGGATATTTTCCCAAAAACCACCACCGGTAATATGTGAAATGGCGTGAACCTTAGTTGTTTCTAAAAGTTTAAGTATGGATTTTACATATATCCGGGTTGGCTCAAGAAGATGATCAGCAAGGGTTGTACCCTCAAATGCTTGATCTGTTTGAGCGCCACTAACCTCAAGTACCTTGCGGATCAATGAATAACCATTCGAATGAGGTCCAGAAGAGGCAAGGGCAATGATCCCGTCGCCTGCTTTTACATGGCTGCCATCAATGACATCGTCTGCCTCGACAACGCCCACACAAAAACCTGCGACATCATAATCGTTGCCGTGATACATCCCTGGCATCTCAGCGGTTTCACCACCTATTAATGCACATCCTGACATTTCACAGCCAGCACCAATTCCACTTACCACTTCAGTAGCAGTATCAACGTCAAGTTTTCCAGTGGCATAGTAGTCCAGGAAAAATAACGGCTCTGCGCCTTGAACGATTAAATCATTGACGCACATTGCGACCAAATCAATGCCAATCCCAAAGTGTTTTTTCAGATCCATGGCCAAGCGAAGTTTGGTTCCCACGCCATCGGTACCCGAAACTAATAAGGGGGTTTTATACTTCTGTGGGATGGAACAAAGTGCACCAAATCCACCTAACCCACCTTTAACTTCTGGACGATGAGTTTTTTTGGTTACAGATTTGATTCTTTCTACTAGTTGGTTTCCAGCATCAATATCAACGCCTGCGTCTTTGTAACTAAGGGATGGATTTGTATCGCTCACGGTATGCCTCGGTGCAAAAATTTTGCGGATTTTATCAGTTAGACAAAAGAAAAGGTACTGTAAATCAAATCAATCTGGATAAGTTGTAATAAATAATCTCAGTATTAAGACTAATTTAACCACCTTGACACCAGAAAATGGTAATCTTTAGCCATCAATTCGTAATCAGTTGATGAAATTTGTAACTAAATCAATAACAATATCGTTTTGCGGAACTAAGGTTAGTATAGCTGAAATGCGAATTTTGATTTTTCTGTGTCTTTTATGTGTCTCCCTTACATGGGCAATTCCTGCCGAAGGGGGCGTAATTGATGATTTGTTTCACGCTTCTGTTGAAATCGATGACCAATCCACAGTACAGCAGCAAAAAGCGGTAAAACAAGCATTTTCTCAAGTATTAGTGAAGGTCAGTGGTAATCGCTCCTTGCTTGCCGATGAAAAAATTAAGAAACAGATAACCCGTGCCAAAGATTTTCTATTGTCTTATCGTTTTTCAATAGATAAAGATAAAATCACTTATCACGCAGAGTTTGATGTTCAAAAAGTTGAAAATATAATTCGTACTGTTGGTTTTCCTATTTGGGGTAAACGTCGGCCAGAAACCCTTATCTGGCTTGCCGTGGAACAGCAACAAGGTGGTAAACGTAAGTTAGTTGCCGCTGACTCCTTTCCTGCACTTGTGGAGCAATCGAAGCATATCGCTCAGCAAAGAGGTATAACGGTTAGTTTTCCGGTGTTAGATCTAATTGATATCCAAAAGATTAGTGTTTACGACGTGTGGTCTAGTTATACCCAAAGTCTGCTTGTCGCCAGTGAGCGTTACGGCGCTGAATATATGGTGGCTGCACGGTTATTTTATAGAAGTGAGTCAGCGCACCCAACTAGCAGCAAAGCAGAACAAGCAGATACAAACCCAGACGTTGCTAATGTATGGGTGTTAGAATGGACAATGAGTCGTAAAGATGACTTTTCATCCGGTGAGGTTATAGGCTTGACCCAAGCTGTAGCCATTGAAAATCTAATCGAAACCCTTGCTGATAGACTAGCTGACAAGTATTCAATCAGCGCTGTCTCTGATGGTGTCAATGGAAATAGTACCGAATTGAAGATTAGCCAAGTTGACAGCCTTTCGGCCTATACTGAAGTATTAAGCTTTTTATCTAGTCTGTCTGTTGTAACCAGTGCAGAACTAATTGAAATTCAAGGTGATGTTGCTACTTTCAAGCTGAAATTGTTTGGCAATATGGATAACCTAAAAGAAGCTTTACTATTGGAAGACCGGATCGAAACACCTCAGGATAATTCGACTCAGCAGATTAACGAAAAGCCTTATCGTTGGAAACGCTAATGCCTCGCCAAATTGTACTTGATGTAAATTTACCTGATGAACAAACATTCGACACATTTATTGTCGGTGATAACGATTTGTTGGTAGAGCAATGTAGGCAACTGGTGTCGCCCAGTGAAAATGACGGCACACCGTTTCTAACCTTCCTTGCGGGTGCTGAAGGCGCTGGTAAAAGCCACTTGTTGGTCGCATTATGCCACTTGGCTGCACAGCAGAATATTTCTCACTTTTATTTATCGCTAGAGCCAGACATGCCGTTTCCGGCGCAAATTTTAGATGATTTAGAAAAAATTCAGTTAGTCTGTATCGATAACATTCAGCACTTGTCACATCAGCTTGACTGGCAAGAGGCCTTGTTTGACTTAATTAATCGTAGTCAGGAGACACAGGGTTGTAAATTAGTGATTAGTGCTAATCAAGGCCCCAAGAATTTAGAGTTCCAATTGGCCGATTTAATCTCAAGGCTAACTTGGGGCATTAGCTTCACAATACAGCCACTGGATGATGACCTGATTGAAAAGGCCCTAGTATTGAAAGCCAAAAGCCGTGGGATCATTATTGCTCCGGAATCTATTCGCTATTTAATTAGTCATACCCGACGGGATCTGCATAGCTTGACCCAAACTTTAGAAACATTAGAGTTAAAAAGTTTGCAAGAAAAACGGAAGCTTAGTATTCCGTTTATCAAGCAAGCATTAGATATTTAAACCACGGGAATCGTTCTGGCCGGTTTAATAATTTTCACTTGTTTTCAAAAAAAGATTTTTCTTCCGCCATCTCTGTTTTTAACTTTTTGATACCTAAACCCAATTCCTTCCCGCGCATGCGAGCATAGACACTACATCCAATAAACATGCCGCTGCTAAGTAGAAGTTCAATGGCAGCATATATACGTTCATTTTCCACCGCATAGATGCTGGTCAAGGCGTGAATAAGATAGAACATCACCACAAAATTGGCCCAAGCGTGAGTATAAGGTTTACCAGCGATCATACCTCTAAGGGGGAACAAGAGTGGGATAGTCCAAACTAATGCCAGTAAAATCTCAAATTGAAACGTCCGTCCTACAGGCAGTGCTAGCAATAAATGCCACACAGGAACCCATACCAAAAGTAACAGGTAGCTAGTCAGGGCTAATTTTCGATAAAAAGGGGTCTTCAATTGCATTTGTTATCCTAATTTCTTTGCAAGGTCTGCTAGGCGTTTTCCCTGAGCAATACATAACGCTATTTCATCTTGGCTTAACGCTGTAGATTGTTTACCAAGGCTAACATGAGATGCGCCATAGGGGGTGCCCCCGGTCTGCGTGGTATGCAGCTGTGGTTCGTTATAAGGTAGTCCAGAGATCACCATGCCATGGTGCAACAAGGGTAACATCATGGAAAGTAGCGTCGATTCTTGCCCACCGTGCATACTACTTGTTGAGGTAAACACACAGGCAGGTTTGCCATTGAGACTACCAGCGACCCAATGATTGACTGTTGAATCCCAAAAGTATTTCATGGCCCCAGCCATGTTGCCAAAGCGTGTTGGGCTGCCAAGTGCCAAGCCACTGCAGTTGGCAAGTTCTTCGTGGGTCACATATGGGTCACCACTTTGCGGAACAGCGGGTTGTTGCTGAGTAAAACCATCACTAATTTTGGCCACGGTACGGATCATCGCCTCCCCACCTTGCATTTCAATACCCTGGGCTATTTTGTGGGCTAGGTGGCGGGTGGACCCGTGTAAGCTGTAATACAATACTAATATAGGTTTCACTATAGGATTTCCAAAACTGATTCCGGCGGACGTCCAATCCGAGCCTTGTTTTCGGTAATAACGATTGGCCTTTCGATTAATTTTGGATGGGAAACCATGGCTTCAATAAAAGCATCTATACTGGTGTCCTCGTGATTAAGCCCTAATTCCGAAAACTCTGCTTCTTTAGTACGCATCATCAAACGAGGATGTTGGATCGATAACTTCTCAATTATTTGGGTAATTTGTTGCTTACTTAAAGGATGTTTTAGGTATTCAATTACAACCGGGTCATGGCCATTTTGTTTGAGTAATTCAAGTGTTTGCCGACTTTTGCTACACCGTGGATTATGCAATATTTCTAATTGGGTCATAATAGCTCAACTTTTATTTGTTCGGTTTAGACGGTATTCTAATGATTAATATCTTGGGTACCAAATGTTTATTCTTTTAACTTAGAAAGCAAATCGATGTATAGGTTTAACTTTTGAAAAAATTCGGATTTATTTTAGTATGTGTAATGGCTGGCGGTTTGGGATTGTATTTATCACCATCATTGCAATATGACTTCAAGACCTTAAACGGCAAGCAGTTTAGATGGCACGAACTTAAGCAACAATACATAATAGTTAATTACTTCGCTGAATGGTGCGCCCCTTGCCTGAAAGAAATTCCCCAACTTAATATATTCAGTCAATATGCTCAGCAACAAGCTGATGTAGTTTTATTTGCGGTCAATTTTGACAATTTAGATGAGAGCAAGCTTAAGCAACTGAAGCAAAAATACAGTATGAAATTTGATATAATTTCAGGCCTTCCCAATAACCCTCCTTTCAACAGACCCAGGGCCTTGCCTGCTACCTTTATCATTTCTCCTCAAGGTGAGTTGATAAAAGAGTTAAACGGCGAAATGACGAATGAGGAATTACAAAATATTATTGAGAAACTTAGAACTCTATAGGTTTCTCATTCTATCTTGAGCGTCTCTCAACTGGTCAATTCTGGCTTTTATCCGTTGTTTTTCAAGCTTTCGGTCAGCTGCAAAATTATAGGCACTGTGCAATTCATCAATTGCTCTTGGATAGGCTGCAACTAAGGCAAAAATTTCTGCTTTGCTTTGATGCATTTCAAGCATTTGGCGACTGGAGCCGTAGGCATCGGTTAGCAGTTGCAAAGCAAGCATGTTATTAGGGTTAATTAATAGGTAATCTTTTAGCAAGCTGGTAGCTCGCGCTATTTCGCCTTTCTTGATCAATAGGTTGGCAAGGTTCAAAGTAACTACTCTGTTGCGAGGAGTGCTTCTGGCTTGCTGTTCCAGCATGGCAATAGCAGGGTCAAAATCTTTTAGCTCAATAGCAATATCGGTCGCAGTATCGACGTAAAATAAATTGTCTGGTTCTTGCGCACGCAGTTGATCAATCAGTACTTTGGCTTCGTCATATTGTTCATTGGCTAAATAGGAAAGGGCAAGTCCGTATTGAGCACTTTGTTTGTACACGTACTGATGTTTGTCCAACGCACTGGAAAAATAATGAATATTATCTTTAGGATTCCCATAATATCTCGCTAGGATACGCGCTTTTGCTAAGTGAAAGCTGAGCCTTTCTGGGACCTGTCGAACTTCAAAGGATGCGGCACGACTTCTAGCATCCGCAATCCGTGATTGAGGGAGGGGGTGGGTCATTAAATAAGCAAAAGGGGTAGAGCGAAGACGGTATTTTTCAGCTAATTTACCAAAAAAAGAGGCGGTTGCATTGGGATCATAGCCACTTTCGGCTAAAACCTGTATACCTATTCGATCTGCCTCTTGTTCATTACTGCGAGTATAATTAATTGACGATTGTTGGGCCGCTGCATTTGTCGCACTAACGGCGGCTATACCTGCTTCTGGATTGGCAAGAGCAAGTAATAATCCACCAAATACAGAGGCGATTTGCAAAGGGGATGATTTTTGTTGAGCTTGAATCTTGCGTGCGATATGACGTTGGGTCACGTGGGCGATTTCGTGAGCTAACACCGATGCTAGTTCACTTTCATTATCGGCATAAAAGATTAAGCCTGTGTGTACGCCGACGTGCCCGCCAAAGAATGCAAATGCGTTAATATCCGGGTTGTTTAATAAAAAGAATTCAAATGGAAATTTCACATTATCTGACTGGACCACTAATCGATTACCCAAATCCTGCAAATATTCATCCAACAGAGGGTCATTGACTAGGGGGGCTTGGCCACGTAACTGACGCATCAAGATATCGCCGATTAGCACTTCTTTATCTAAACTAATCGCTTCTGAAGCCACCACACCTATTTCAGGGAGGGCGTTACGCTTATTGCTATCATTAACTTGTGCCGACGTCATGCCGCTTGCTAGTGCCCAGCAAGCCGACAAAAAAACCATTAACGCGGTCCGTGTTAGTGTATTTTTCAAACTTATACTACTCAAAAATTTTCAATCTTCATTAATGTAAGGGCAATCTGCTTCATTTGAAACAGTAAGTGGCTATTAAGTTCATTTTTTTAACCAAGTTATTATTTAAATCAGTTATTTCAGGGAACTATTGCGCTCCTAGTGATTGTGAGTTAAATAGTTAGTCGTTAAAGCTTAGATTGGTGTAAATTAGCCTTATGTTGCTATTAGTTTCAGTTAAGACCTAATCAAAATCACCTTCTATTTCTACCACTTAATATATACTCAGGAGAACAAATGTTAGAGCTTTTTGACCGATGGTATAAACGTAAATTTTCGGATCCAGATTCGTTAATGTTATTAATGCTATTAGTTTGTGTGTCTTTAGTATTTGCTTTCTGGGGTGGGATTTTAATGCCCGCCATAGTCGCAGCTGTTATTGCTTATTTACTCGACTGGCCCGTTGTTCAACTAATTAGAACGGGAATCTCAAGGATTTATGCCACCGCCTTGGTTCTGTCTTTATTTATGGCAATATCGGTTTTAACCTTTGTGGTGTTGGTACCGATTATTACTCAACAGAGTGTCAATTTGATCAAAGAGACGCCGCAGATTTGGCAAGAAGGTCAACAATGGCTACTTACCTTACCTGATTTATATCCAAATTATGTGCAAGTTGGCCATATTCAAAATATGTTGCACGGTTTAAATGAAAAAGTCGTGCAGGTTGGAGAGCAAATAATATCAGCATCATTCAGTTCATTGGCTGATATCGGTGCCTTGTTAATTTATCTTATTCTGGTGCCTTTGATGGTGTTTTTCATGCTTAAGGATAAACCGCTATTGTTAGACAATATTTCCAAATTGCTTCCCAATGAACGCAGATTAATCAAGCAGGTCGGCTCTGAGATGAACTCTCAAATTGCCAATTACATCCGTGGAAAGGTGATCGAGATTGTCATCGTCGGTAGCGTATCCTCTATTACCTTTGCCTTTATGGACCTCCGTTATGCGGTGTTATTAGGGGTGCTGGTAGGTTTTTCGGTATTGATACCCTATATAGGTGCAGCTGTAGTGACTATACCTGTGGCTATCGTTGCGTTATTCCAATGGGGGATCAGCCCGGATTTTTGGTATCTAATGTTTTTCTACGGAATAATTCAAGCTTTGGACGGTAACGTGCTAGTCCCAATACTTTTTTCAGAAGCGGTTAGTCTGCACCCGATTTATATTATTATTGCGGTGTTATTTTTTGGTGGGCTGTGGGGTTTCTGGGGCGTGTTTTTCGCTATCCCTCTTGCAACCCTTGTCAAAGCCGTAATTACTGCCTGGTCACCGACTGAAAATCAGTTGCCAACGGTTTAAATAACAAAGGGAGCTGCAGCCCCCTTTGTTCAAAAACAACGACTAATTGAGTTAACTTTGCGCTAAATAGTCCAATATCACTTGATGATGATCTTTGGTTTTAAATTTATCAAAAACATGTTCCACAATACCTTTTTCATCAATCAAAAAGGTAATTCGATGTATGCCATCGTATTCTTTGCCCATGAATTTTTTCAGGCCCCAGACACCAAATTGGTCGGCAACTGCATGATCTTCATCAGATAACAGGGTAAAATTAAGCTCATCCCTTTCGATAAATTTAGGCAGACGCTTAATGGCGTCCGGACTCACTCCTAATACCACTACGTTAGCTTTATCGAGTTCGTCTTTACTATCCCTTAACCCTTGGGCTTGTACTGTACAACCTGGGGTCATCGCCTTGGGATAAAAGTATATAATGACTTTTTTACCAGTGAAATCGGCCAAATTTATTGGTTTACCGTTTTGATCGGGGAGAGTAAATTGCGGTGCTGTATCGCCAGCTTGTAGACGTTGCATATAGATTCCTAATGGTTTTCGCTAATTTTGCCAGTTAGACCCATGTTATCAAGTAGAGCATTAAAATCAGTTTGTAAACTGCTAACATTTGCACCTTGGGGGACACTAGCGACAAATTTAATTTTCATTTTTTCTTTCTGGCTGTCTTGGTCTGTAAAGGTGTTTTGACGCAATGCACTGATAGCGGCGCTGTATTGTGCCAGTAAAGATGAAATTTTATGCACTACTCCAGGTGTATCATCACCGCTCACTTCCACGTCAATTAAGTGTTCTAAGTTCTGCTTACAATGACGCTTGGTACGTTTCATCATCGATAAAAGATCTAAGCGTTGGCAGGTTTGCGGGAGCTTTATTTCTGCCTTAGTCACGGCAGTTTGATTACCTTCCAAAATCATCGTTAAAGAAAAATCTTCTCCGTAAATGGCTTGTCTGCTATCGAGAATATTACAACCCGAATCACTCACTGCATTTGCAATTTCGCTTAAAATCCCGACATTATTAGCACCTAAAAAGGTGACTATGAGTTGTTGTTTCATACACTGCATTTGAAAAATAGATAAGAGAGTTAGCTTATCACATAGTTATTAATTTTTGGAATGATGACTAAATAATAGCCCCTTGGAAATCTATTAACCGCAGATTTTTAATTTCTAAGGGATAGTTTGTGAGTATTGCTTACTATTTCTCAATTTAACCTTTGCTTAGGTGGATTCAAAGCTTGTTTTTAAAGCGCTTGATCATTACCATTAGCGCTTCATTTTTGTGGAGAAAGCATGTTTAAAGGTAGTTTTGTTGCTCTGGTTACCCCCATGGACGAGAAAGGGGACATTGACTATAAAGGATTGCAAAAGTTAGTTGAATTCCATATCCAGAATGGTTCCCATGGATTAGTGTCAGTGGGAACAACAGGGGAGTCAGCTACATTGCCCTTTGACGAACACATTGATGTGGTAAAAAGGACGGTTGAGTTTGCACAAAACAAGATACCCGTTATAGCTGGAAGCGGGGCAAATTCAACCGCCGAAGCAATTTTCCTGACGGAGCAATTGGGTCAGACAGGCATAGCCGGCTTCTTAAGTGTGGTTCCTTATTACAATAAACCACAACAAAAAGGTATGATTGCGCATTTTAATGCCATTGCAGATGCGGCAGATTTGCCTGTGATTTTGTATAATGTGCCGTCTCGTACCGTAGCAGATATGTTACCGGAAACTGTCGCTGAGTTAGCCACCCATAAGAATATAATTGGTATTAAGGATGCGACCGGCAGCATCCAACGCTTAAAAGACACCCAAGCTTTAGTGAGTGAAGATTTCATTATACTCAGTGGTGATGATGCAAGTGCTTATGAGTTCCTAAGTGAAGGCGGGCATGGTGTCATTTCAGTTACCGCTAATATTGTACCAGCCCAAATGGCTGAATTATGCAATTTGGCAGCAGCAGGACAATATACTCAGGCCCGTGAAGTAAACGAACAGATATCAGCACTTCATGAAGCTTTATTCATAGAGCCAAATCCCGTGCTCCCAAAATGGGCTTTATACAAAATGGGGCTAATAGAATCAGCAAATTTACGATTACCGTTGGTCCTTCCGGAACTTGAGAGCAAAAAATATATCGAACAAGTCATGCGCGAAACAGGTGTTTTGTGATTACAACTAGAATAATAAAGGATACAAGCATGGCTCGAATGACAATGATTGCAGTTTGTCTAACGATGAGTTTATCTGCGTGCACCACGTTTGAACAACGTCAACGTGCGAATGGTGATTTTGATTACGTTGACTCTAAATTAAATGAAACTTTTAAAGTACCTAGTGACGTCGACACCCCTGTTGTCAAATATGACTATGCCATTCCTGAGATAGGCAAAGAAGCCCCTAAAGATTTAGTTGGTAAAAAGATAACGGTTATATCTCCCGCACTAGTGCTTCCACTCGTAACAGGTTCCCATGTGGAAGAGGGCTTAAAAGAAGCTACTGTATGGTTTGACCAAGTCAATGATTCCGAACCCTTGGATACCACAATCTGGAATTCGTTAATCAGTTTTCTAGAAGATAGGGATATCGGTATTGTTAGTTTTGATAAAGAAAAACAAACCCTTATTACCGACTGGATGATAATTGAGGAAGATAAAGACAACGGTTGGTTTACGTGGACATCCACTGAGCGCAGTGTTGGACGCCGCTTTGAATTTACTCTAAATATGAAACCTCACGGACGCACTGCAGAGCTTAGAACCGAATTGCGGGATTACTTAGAAACCGTCGGAGATGATGTTATTGCTGACATAAATTCAGAACAAGTCAGACGTAATGAAGTTGATATTCTAAACCAAGTTATTAGTCATTATGAGAAGCAAGTTCGCTATGAAGATGTCAAACGGATCAGGCAGATTCGCAGTGGTTTCCCTATGGAGATGGGCTTCAATAGTGACGGTATCGCCGCTTTTGTAGTGTCTGGTGACTATGATCTTGTTTGGCCGAGATTATTACTGGTATTACGCAAGCTTGGTTTTAACGTTAAAGATTTAGATAAGTCTAACGGCCTTTTATTCGTTAATTACGGCGGCGAAGAAACGTCTTGGTGGGATTCTATGTTTTCAAAAAGTGAAGACGTATTGAAGCTAGAGAAAACTGACTATCGAATCAAGGTTAAGAAGCAAGGGCCGAAAACATTAATCACCTTGATGGACGAAGAGAATACGCCTTTTGATGCAAAAACTATCAAGGACATATTCCCAGTGTTTTCACAAAACATGTCTTCTGAAAACTTAGACATATAATCAGAACTAATCTGTTTCCTAAGGAATTTTGCTCATGAATTTGGCAAATGCTGTTTTGGCGGTAAACGATGATCTTCCCATACGCACCTCTGCTGCTGTTCATAGTGGTAAAGTTCGTTCGGTATATTGGTTAACTGAGTCAGATAGTCAACGACTAATTGCAAGTCAGGGCTACGACGTTCCTATTGATACGCCGCTAGCGGTGATGGTGATAAGCGATCGCATATCTGCATTTGATTGTGTTTGGAAAGCTCAGGGTGGGCTTGATGGAGTTCCAGGTAAAGGTACTGCACTAAACGCAATTTCCAATCATTGGTTTGATTTGTTTAAACAAAATGGACTAGCTGACAGCCATATTTTAGATATTCCCCATCCCTTCGTTTGGATTGTTCAAAAAGCTCAGCCGATCATGATCGAGGCTATTGGCCGTCAATACATTACGGGATCCATGTGGCGGGCATATCATAATGGTGACAGGGAATTTTGCGGAATTACCCTTCCAGAAGGGTTACAAAAAGACAGTAAACTCCAGAATTTACTTATTACACCCTCCACAAAAGGTGTACTAAAAGGTATACCGGATGTTCAAGAAGCAGATGATGCCAATATTAGTAGGAAATCTATTGTAGACCATTTTGGTAGGTTCAATTTTAAAAGTGTTGATGATGTTGCCTTATATGAATCACTATTAAAACAAGGGTTTGATGTGATTTCTGGAGCTTTAGCAAAATTAGATCAGATCTTTGTCGATACAAAATTTGAATTTGGTTATGTAAAAGACCGTACAGGCAGAGATAAGCTGATTTACATGGATGAAGTGGGCACCCCTGATTCATCCCGCATTTGGGATGGAGAAGCCTATCGCAATGGTCAAGTAATTGAAAATTCTAAGGAAGGATTCAGACAGTTATTACTTAAGCAATTCCCCGACCCGGATATCCTGTTAAATAAGAATAGAATGCCTGAACGTTTTGCTTTGGCAAAAGATAATCTCCTCCCACAAGAGGTTCTGCTACAAGTGTCTAAAACCTATATGGATATTGCGGAAAAAATTATTGGCAAACCCTTAGCGTTAAATGCTGATCCACGGCAAGAAATAATAGATGTGTTAAATAGCAAATACGCCCTAATAGATTAGTTCTCTGATAAAATAGGGTTTGCTATGCGAGCCCTATCGCCACCCTAACAACCAAATCCTAATAAATCCTAAGACTAAATCCTAAGACAGCCACCCAAACTGACTAAATCCTAAGACTAAATCCTAAGACAGCCACCCAAACTGACTAAATCCTAAGACTAAAATCCTAAGACAGCCACCCAAACTAGACTTAGAACTGTACTTTGTTTCAGTTTCAAATCTACTAGGCTTAAGGCATATGACTTGTAAAGGGTTTATTTATGCCAATGGCAAGGAAACACCAGATTAGTTTATCTGATACAGCCTATTATCACTGTGTCTCTCGCTGCGTTCGCCGTGCTTTTCTATGTGGAGAGGATAAATTAACAGGCCAAAGCTATGAGCACCGTCGTAGCTGGGTGGAAGACCGGTTGTTGTTTTTGAGTACAGTTTTCACAATTAATGTGTGCGCATATGCAGTGATGAGTAACCACACCCATGTTGTACTGCATGTAAACAGAGAAAAAGCGTTTGGGCTGACAGATATAGAAATAGTTAAGCGCTGGCAAAAAATACATAAATCAACCTTGTTAGCACAACGCTTTACAGCTAAACAGTCAACGCCTCTGACTCAAGCCGAGCAAATAACCCTTAATGCGACCATCGCCATATATCGTCAAAGGCTATACGATATCAGTTGGTTTATGCGAGAGCTCAACGAAGTTATAGCCAGAAAAGCAAATACCGAAGATTGCTGCACGGGGCATTTCTGGGAAGGTCGCTTCAAATCTCAAGCTCTACTAGATGAACAGGCTTTAACTGCGTGTATGGTGTATGTGGACTTGAACCCAATTCGCGCTAAGATAGCGGACTCATTGGAAACGTCTGAGCATACCAGTATCAAGCGTCGGATAAGCCATGCTGAACGTGGTCGTCAGCCTAAAGTTCTTATGCCCTTTGTGGGAGGCTCACAGCAGCATCAGTCCCCAGGATTAGCATTAAACTTACTTGAGTATATACAGTTGGTAGAGTTAACCGGGCAAAGCCTTGCCCCAAATGAGCGAGGTAGTATTGCAGCTGATACCACTCCTATTTTAACTAAGCTAGGAATTGAGAAGGAGCAGTGGCAGATATTAACCCAATGTTTTGAGTCCACATTTAGTGTTGCAGCGGGGACTGTAGATTCCATAAATAGATATCGAGCCCACACTAAGCGAAAACGCGAAATCCCAATACAAATAAGTGTTTGAACACCGGTTTATTTCAATGTTGTGCAGTTTCATACTGTGGTATCACTCGGATACGACATGGTATTCCTGTCATAAAATCATACCCTTGTCTCTTGATAGTAGCTAAATAATCAAAAAATGGTTCATAAGCTTTGTTGAGCGCCTAACCTATCAATTCTAGAGGTTGTCTTGATTTGTATTAATATGACTGTCTTAAACTTTTTAATATGACTGTCTTAAACTTTGTATTCTTTGGTTGGGTGTCTATTAAGTAGTTGGGTGTCTATTAAGTAGTTGGGTGTCTATTAAGTAGTTGTTGGGTGTCTATTAAGTAGTTAAGTAAGTAGTTGGGTGTCTATTAAGTAAGTAGAGCGATTGTTAGAAATGATTAATTACCGAGTTTGAGGTGCAAATCTGATTTTGCTGTGCAACAACACGGTAAAATTTCATCATCATCAATGTAGGCGAGGGGATCGGTAGTGTATTCTACGTCACCGCTGAGCATAGTGGTTCTGCACGCACCGCAAAATCCTTCTCGACAGTGAAAATGCACTTCGATATTGTGCTTTTCAAGGCATTCCAAAACGGTGTCATCTGACTGATAGGGGAAGGCAGGGTGATCACCAACGGTGATCACAAAAAGATTATCTTTCGATGACATTAAAGATCAAAGTCACCGAAGTCTTCTGCATTTACTTCGGAATCAATTTGCCCAACTAAGTATGAGCTTATCTCAGACTCCTGAGGAGCAACTTGTACATTATCTGAATTTAGATAGTTATTCATCCAAGGCAGGGGATTACTGGTTATATCAAATGGCTGTCCTAAACCTATGGCGGACATTCGATGATTAGCAATATATTCAACGTATTGGCACAAAATCTCTTCATTTAAGCCAATCATTGAACCTTGCGCGAATAGATAACCAGCCCATTGTTTTTCTTGCTCAACAGCCTGCATGAAAATAGCACGTGCTTCTTCTTGTAACTCTTCAGCGATTTCGGCCATTTCAGGATCATCCTTACCTTTTTGCCACAAATTCAAAATATGTTGAGTTGAGGTTAGATGTAGGTTTTCATCGCGAGCAATAAGGCGGATTATTTTTGAGTTACCTTCCATTAACTCTCGCTCTGCAAACGCAAAGGTACAAGCAAAAGATACGTAAAAACGAATGGCTTCGAGTGCGTTAACTGAGTTCATACACAGGAAAAGTTTCTTCTTGAGCTCACGCATATTGATGGTGTGAACCTCACCGTCAACAGTATGAACTCCTTCTCCTTGGGTTTGCCAAAGCTGAGTGTAAAAGATCAAATCATCATAGTATTTAGAGATATCACCTGCACGAGTTTTAATCTGTTCATTAACCACGATGTCGTCGAAAATACTGCTGGGATCAGTAAATAGATTACGCAAGATATGAGTGTAAGAGCGAGAATGAATGGTTTCAAAAAATGACCATGTTTCTGTCCAAGTCTCAAGTTCCGGTAAGGAAATTATCGGTAAAAAAGCAATGTTAGGACTTCTTCCTTGCACAGAATCTAACAAGGTTTGATATTTTAAATTTGAGATAAAGATATGTTTTTCAGCGTCACTAAGCGATTGAAAGTCGACTCTATCTTTACTGACATCCACTTCTTCAGGACGCCAAAAAAACGAAATTTGTTTTTCAATTAACTTTTCAAAAATAGAATGCTTTTGTTGATCGTAGCGCGCCACATTAACAGGGTTACCAAAAAACATTGGCTCCTTTAACGGATTGGTAGGTTTTTGATTAAACGTTGTATATTTCATCTGTGCTGAATACTCTTGAATGTAAAAGCTAGGCGAAATGGTTATTTCGCCTTCTATTCATAAACTCTAAATCTTACATGCACCACCGGCGCAATCATCGTCTTCTTCAACAATAACCTCTTGAGCTAGAGGCTTGCTAACAACCTTAACCAAATCTGCTTGTGAGGAATCTGAAGCTCCATCACGGGTGTTGTGATAATACAAAGTCTTGATACCCAACTTATAAGTGGTTAATAAGTCTTTGAGGAGCAACTTCATAGGAACTTTACCACCTTCGTACTTGCCTGGGTCGTAACTGGTGTTAGCTGATATCGTTTGGTCGATAAATTTCTGCATAATGGCCACCAATTCTAGGTAACCGTCATTTGAATTGATGTCCCACAACAGTTCGTATTGTTCTTTAAGGTTTTCATAATCCGGAACAACTTGTTTAAGCACTCCATCTTTACTGGATTTGATACTTATATGGCCTCGAGGTGGCTCAATACCATTAGTTGCGTTAGATATTTGAGACGATGTTTCAGATGGCATCAAAGCTGACAAAGTACTGTTGCGTAAACCATGTTGAGTGATCTCTTTTCGTAAGCTTTCCCAGTCGTAATGTAACGGCTCGTTACAAACCTTATCCAAGTCCTTTTTATAGGTATCAATAGGTAGAATACCTTGCGAGTAGGTTGTCTCGTTAAATTTCGGACAAGCGCCTTTTTCTTTTGCTAATTTATTGGATGCTTTAAGCAAGTAATATTGCATAGCTTCGAAGGTTTTGTGAATTAGTGCATTACCACTGCCATCGGAATATTTTTTGCCATTTTTTGCTAGGTAGTAAGCAAAGTTGATCACACCTATACCCAATGTACGACGGCCAATAGACGCATTGTAAGCAGCTGGAACCGGGTAATCCTGATAGTCCAACAAACTATCTAGTGCGCGCACAGCTAAGTCGGATAGCTCTTCAAAATCATCAAGACTTTTAATTTCCCCAAGGTTAAAAGCAGATAGAGTACAAAGGGCTATTTCACCATTTTCATCATTTACATGCTCTAACGGTTTGGTAGGTAACGCAATTTCAAGACACAGGTTACTTTGTCTAACGGGTGCTACTTTAGGATCAAATGGACTATGAGTATTACAATGGTCAACGTTTTGTAGGTAGATCCGGCCAGTACTGGCACGTTCTTGCATAAATAGGCTGAATAGCTCTACCGCTCTGATTGATTTCTTACGAATTGAGGCGTCTTGCTCATATTGAACATAGAGCTTTTCAAACTCTACTTGGTCTGCAAAGAAAGCATCATAAAGCCCAGGAACATCGGAAGGGCTAAACAAGGTGATGTTTTGATCTTTGATCATACGTTGATACATCAGCTTATTAAATTGCACACCATAATCTAAATGACGTACACGGTTTTCTTCCACACCCCGATTATTTTTCAGTACTAATAGAGATTCAACCTCTAAATGCCAGACCGGATAAAATAACGTTGCTGCTCCGCCACGAACACCACCTTGGGAGCAACTCTTAACCGCAGTCTGGAAATACTTGTAAAAAGGAATACAACCCGTGTGATAAGCCTCGCCACCACGGATATTGCTACCCAATGCGCGAATTCGTCCAGCATTAACACCGATTCCAGCCCGTTGACTAACGTATTTGACTATGGCACTAGCTGTAGCATTGATTGAATCCAAGCTATCGCCGGTTTCAATTAACACACATGAGCTAAATTGACGAGTGGGTGTCCTAACGCCAGACATAATTGGAGTAGGCAAAGAAATTTTGAATAATGAAGTCGCATCATAGAAACGTTTAATATAATCCAGGCGGGTTTCTTTGCTGTAATTTGCGAACAGGCAGGCTGCAACTAATATGTAAAGAAACTGCGCACTTTCATATATGTCGCCGGTAACACGGTTTTGTACAAGATACTTGCCCTCTAACTGCTTAACCGCTGCATAACTGAAATTCATGTCGCGCCAATGGTCAAGGTAAGCATCTAACTCTGTTAATTCTTGCTCAGAATAATCTTCCAGGATGTGAGCATCATATTTGCCCATTTTGACCATACGTTTAACATGATCAACCAGTGCAGGCGGTTCAAATTGCCCATAGGCTTTTTTACGCAGATGGAAAACTGCGAGTCGTGCAGCTAAATATTGGTAATCGGGACTATCAGTTGAAATTAGATCCGCTGCGGATCGTATCAATGTCTCGTGAATATCTTCGGTTTTAATACCATCGTAAAATTGAATATGCGCTTTGATTTCAACTTGAGAAACAGAGACATTATTCAGGCCTTTAGCCGCCCAAGTGATAACTTTATGGATTTTATCCAAGTCTATAACTTCACGTTCGCCATCGCGTTTTGTGACAAAGAGATTATTATTCATGATTTTGATAGCCGTATAGATTATTAGCGCCAAGTGCTCGATGCATCTAGCATCGAACACAGAAAGTATATTTCGTCGTAACCCAATACCATGCGAGTCACTCAATTGAGATTATCGCGTAATTGTTAAAATAGTTATTAATATTGGGATAGCCACAAGATAGAGGTGTTTTACTCTGTTTGCAACCCAACATATGGTGGTTTTGTGGGCAGTTGGAGCCTAACTATTTACTAGGTTAGTATTGACTAACTTAGCAACTATACTTGAAAGCGAGTTAACGTGAATGCAAGTTTATTCTGATAATATTTTTTTTAATAAATCTTTTTGATAGGAATAAATCGTTTTTAGACAATACCGATATATAGCGAAATAATGTCACAAAAACACAACATCTGGTATCAATTATGCTTTATGTCTATGATTAAAAATCCATCAATCTGATGCTTTTAGACAAAGCACCATTTACCTTCACCGACATTTTAATTGCCAAATTTGTTGTATGTGATCAACTGTAAAGTCCGCTTGCCAATCTCTGACCTGGTTGAGGTCGTCGATGTAACCATAACAAGCAGCAACACTGATCATATCTGCTGAATTAGCGGCTTGTATGTCTCGAATCGCATCGCCAACATATAATGTACTGCCGGGATTCAAATTAAGTAATTTTGCGGCTTCTAAAAGGGGCAGGGGATCGGGTTTTCGTTTCGATAATGTATCACCGCTAAATACACAATTACATGCTGCTAAGAGTGGAAAATATGATAATAACGAATCAGTTAACCAACCAGGCTTGTTTGTAACAATCCCCCAAGGAATAGCCCTTTCATTTAGCTGCAAAAGGCATTCCTCAACACCGGCGAACATACGTGTATCAACACAGATATTAGTAGCATAGTGATCTAACAGTTGCTGCCGTGCTATTGGAAAATCTAATTGGTTAAAGTTGTCACCAAAACCTAGCTCTAACAGGCCTTTAGCCCCATCGGAGGCAACATTACGATAGGCTGCAAAAGCTATGCTTGGTTGATCGTGCTGAGACAACACATGATTTAATGCATTGCCCAAATCTTTTGCGGTATCTAATAAAGTGCCATCGAGGTCAAACAAAACACCATTAAAATGACTCATAGTACAGCCTTATTATTCATCGTCTATCCTTTGGCAATGCAGCAAATAGTTTACATCAACATTTTGATCTGACAAATAATATTGTTGAGTGAGTGGATTAATATGAAGACCGGTCATATTTTTTGCGATTAACTCTGATTTGTCTATCCAGCTGATTAGTTCAGCAGGTTTGATAAATTTTTCGTGTTGGTGGGTACCTTTAGGAACCAATTTTAACACATGTTCCGCCCCCACTATGGCCATCAAATAGGACTTGATATTGCGGTTTAGCGTTGAGAAAAAAACATGACCACCAGGTTTTACTAAGCTGGCACAGGCTGCAACGATAGATTCTGGGTTAGGCACGTGCTCCAGCATTTCCAAACAGGTAACCACATCAAATTGGCCACTGTGCTGACTCGCCATCTGCTCAGCAGTATTTAGTTGGTAATCTACTTTTACACCGGACTCTAGCCCATGCAACCTAGCTACCTCCAACGATTCCTTGGCCATATCTACGCCCACCACGTGAGCACCTTGCTTAGCTAGATATTCGGCAAGAATACCTCCGCCACAGCCCACGTCGATAATTTTCTTGCCAAATACCCCATCACTATGCTGCATAATAAAATCACAGCGTAGCGGATTAATTTCATGCAGAGGTTTGAACTCTCCATTCAGGTCCCACCAACGAGAGGCTAAGGCTGCGAATTTTTGTATTTCGCCGGCATCTACATTTTGCTCAGTCATGTTACATCCCTAATTAAAACTCAACACATTATAAGCTGGGTCAAAATTATATCACCAGAGCTTTACGTTTTTTTATGTTAAAAATGAGATTGTCGAATAATCAAACAATGTTTTGTTGGATGATCAGAAATCCAAATTAACCTATGAGTGATTTTTGGTTAGATATGCTAAAAAACTGCTTAATTGAATACTATATGAGCTAATCACGGCTATTTATTTTGTTTTCTCAATGGTAGAATCGTGAGTTGATTAGAAGAACCCACTATAAGTAAAATCGCGTTAGGTTATGCTGTTTAAAACCTCAGCAGAGTCAACACGATTCAGATAATAATTTAGGGACAAGGCTGTATATGACTGACGATGCCAAAGAAATCCTCCCCATTAATATAGAGGAAGAGTTAAAAAACTCTTACCTTGATTACGCTATGAGCGTTATTGTTGGACGAGCTTTACCAGATGTTCGTGACGGTTTAAAACCAGTTCATCGACGGGTACTGTTCGCGATGAACGAGTTGAAAAATGATTTCAACAAACCTTACAAAAAATCAGCCCGTGTTGTGGGTGATGTCATCGGTAAATATCACCCTCATGGTGATTCCGCGGTGTACGACACTATTGTAAGAATGGCGCAACCTTTTTCATTACGCTATATGCTGGTAGACGGCCAAGGTAATTTTGGTTCTGTCGACGGTGACTCTGCGGCCGCTATGCGTTATACCGAAGTTAGAATGGCAAAAATTGCCCATGAACTTCTCGCTGATTTAGAAAAAGAAACCGTAGATTTTGTGCCTAACTATGATGGCACTGAACATATCCCTGATGTATTGCCTACTAAAGTACCTAATTTACTAGTCAACGGTTCCTCTGGAATCGCCGTTGGTATGGCTACCAATATCCCGCCACATAATTTAACTGAAGTTGTTAATGGCTGTATCGCATTAATCGATAATCCAGATATGACTATCGAAGAGATCATGGAGCATATACCCGGCCCTGATTTCCCGACTGCTGCTTTAATAAGTGGACGCAAAGGTATAGATGAAGCTTATCGTACCGGTCGTGGCAAAATTTATATGCGCGCCCGTGCCGAAATCGAAACTGAAGACAATGGTAAAGAAACCATTATTGTTCACGAGATCCCTTATCAGGTTAACAAAGCAAGGTTGATTGAAAAAATTGCTGATCTGGTAAAAGAAAAGAAAATTGAAGGTATTTCGGCGCTGCGTGACGAGTCAGATAAAGACGGTATGCGCATCGTTATTGAAGTAAGACGAAATGAGTCTGCAGAAGTTCTTCTGAATCATCTATATGCACAAACACAGCTTCAAACCGTGTTTGGTATCAATATGGTCGCGTTGGATAATAACCAACCTAAAATATTCAACCTAAAAGAAGCCCTGCAAGCATTCGTTCTACATCGCCGCGAAGTAGTAACACGTCGTACCGTTTTCGAGCTTAAGAAAGCTCGCGATCGTGCACACATCCTAGAAGGCCTCGCTATTGCCTTAGTCAATATTGATGAAATCATCGAATTGATCAAAGCCTCGCAAAGTCCTAGTGATGCAAAAGCTTCATTGGTTGCCCGTGGTTGGGCGTTAGGGGATGTTGCTGAAATGCTTGCCCGTGCGGGTGATGATGCGGCTCGTCCTGATTGGTTAGAGCCTCAATTTGGTATTCATGAAGGCGAATATTTCTTAACTGAGCAACAAGCACAAGCTATTCTCGATTTAAGACTGCATAAATTAACCGGTCTAGAGCACGACAAGATCTTAGCAGAATATAAAGAGTTACTTGATTTCATTGCAGAGTTATTACACATCTTAGGCAGCGCTGAGCGTCTGATGGAAGTGATCCGCGAAGAATTAGAAAAAATACGTGACGAATATGGCGACGAAAGACGCACTGAAATCACTGCTGCCAGCCATGACATTGACATGGAAGATTTGATCGAACGGGAAGATGTAGTGGTAACCCTTTCACGTGAAGGCTATGTGAAATATCAGAAACTATCTGATTATGAAGCGCAGCGCCGTGGCGGTAAGGGCAAGTCGGCAACTAAAATGAAAAATGAAGATTTCATTGAAAAACTATTAGTTGCCAATACCCATGACCATATCTTGTGTTTCTCTACACGAGGCAGACTATATTGGTTGAAAGTGTATCAATTACCTTTCGCCAGCCGAAATGCACGCGGTCGCCCAATAGTAAATATATTACCTTTGGAAGAAAACGAACGTATTACTGCCATATTACCTATTCAAGAATTTGAAGAAGGTAAGTACGTTTTAATGGCAACTGCAAACGGTACAGTCAAGAAAACAGCATTAGTTCAATACTCAAGACCTCGCTCTAACGGCATCATTGCGGTTAATCTGAATGATGGTGATGAGCTTATCGGTGTCGATATCACCGATGGTGAAAGCGACATTATGTTGTTCTCTGATGCCGGTAAAGTCGTGCGTTTCAATGAGAAACAGCGCGAGTCGGAAACTGGGCTAGTCAAAACTGATCCTGAAACAGGCGAAGAGCTACTTGCCCTTCGTCCTATGGGCAGAACTGCAACCGGTGTTCGTGGAATTCGTCTACAAGACGGTCAGCGTGTCGTGTCGTTAATTGTACCTAAAGGTGACGGTGCAATACTGACCGCGACTGAAAACGGATTTGGTAAACGCACACCCTTAGCTGATTATCCAGCTAAGAGTCGAGCCACTCAAGGTGTTGTCTCAATTAAGGTTTCTGATAGAAATGGCCTAGTTGTAGGCGCTGTACAGGTTATCGAAGGGCAGGAAATCATGCTCATTAGTGACCAAGGCACTTTAGTTCGTACCCGTGTAGATGAAGTATCTACGGTAGGAAGAAACACTCAAGGCGTACGCTTAATCCGTACTGCTGAGAATGAAAAAGTAGTCGGGCTTCAACGTATTGATGAAATTGAAACGGAAGACTTAGAATTGGATGAGACTGTAGAAGGTGAACAAAACCAGTCGAATACGGCTGACTCAAGCACTGATTCAACAGAATAGACTCTGATCGCAAGTATTCACAGTTAGCGTAAATACGAGCGGTTTGTCCGCTCGTTTTTTTTGCCAGAAGAGAAATAGATAACTATGACAAATGTATTTAATTTTAGTGCTGGGCCAGCTATGTTGCCTGCTGATGTGATGCAACAAGCACAGCAAGAGTTTATCAATTGGCAAGGGCAGGGATGCTCTGTGATGGAGATGAGTCATCGTAGTAAAGCCTTTATCGAAGTGGCTGAAACGGCGACTGACAACTTACGTAAATTGCTGTCCGTACCCAAAGATTATCACATTCTTTTTACCCACGGTGGTGGTAGGGGTCAATTCTCAGCTGTGCCATTAAACCTTACGAGCCCAAATGATCGCGCTGATCATCTGGTAACTGGGTCGTGGTCAAAAGGGGCCGTTGAAGAGGCCAGTCATTATCTAACGGCCGATGTGGTGGGGCAAACCCAAATCATCGATGGTAAAATTGGCGTTCAGTCACAACAGCAATGGCAACTTAACCAGCAAGCCGCTTACTTTCACTACTGTCCAAATGAAACCGTAGAAGGCATAGAGATCCCTTGGGTTCCAGAAACTAATGGCGTTCCTATTGTGGCTGATATGTCATCTAACATTTTGTCGAAGAAGATAGATGTCAGTCAATATGGTGTTATATACGCAGGCGCACAGAAAAATATCGGTCCCTCTGGTTTGTCAGTGGTAATTGTGCACGACTCATTATTAGACAAAGCCCGCACAGAAACGCCTTCGATTATTAACTACTCGCTTTTGGCAAAGCACGATTCCATGTACAACACGCCGCCAACCTTTGCTTGGTATTTAGCGGGCTTAGTTTTTAAGTGGTTATTAAATAATGGCGGTGTTGATGCCATGGAGCACAGAAATGCTGATAAAGCGGCGCTGCTGTATGATGCTATCGATAGCAATGATTTTTATAGTAATAATGTGGCTTTCGAATATCGCTCACGAATGAACGTACCTTTTCATTTGGCAACTACAGATCTTGATGGATTGTTTTTGAAAGAGTCAGAAGGTGCCGGTTTAAAAGCCTTGAAGGGACATCGAATTGTCGGTGGTATGCGTGCCAGTATTTACAATGCAATGCCAATAGAGGGCGTTCAGGCATTAGTCGATTTTATGCACGATTTTGCCAAGAGGAATGGTTAGTAGTATGCAGCAATTGAAGTTAAATCCGATCCATTCGGTAAGTGGTACTGTCAATGTCCCTGGTTCCAAAAGCTTGTCCAATCGAGCTTTACTATTGGCGGCGTTAGCCGAGGGCGAAACAACGCTAACGAATTTATTAGACAGTGATGATATCCGTTATATGCTTTCGGCACTGGCCAAGTTAGGTGTGTCTTACCATCTTAGTGATGACAAGACCCAATGCACGGTGAAAGGCTTAGGCGGTGTATTTAAAGTTGCCCAACCCACCGAGTTGTTTTTAGGCAATGCGGGTACTGCTATGCGTCCACTGTGTGCTGCTTTAGCTGCTTCTGATGGCGAGTTCGTCCTTACTGGTGAGCCTCGTATGGAAGAACGTCCCATAGGCGCATTGACCGATGCGCTGCGTCAAGTTGGCGCTGATATCGAATACCTTAAGAACGATAACTATCCTCCTTTGAGGATCAAAGGTAAATCATTGGCTGGCGGCAAAATAACGGTAGATGGAAGCGTATCCAGTCAATTTTTGACGGCGGTACTGATGGCCGCGCCGCTTTTTACAGCAGACAGTGAAATAAGCATCGTTGGTGAATTGGTTTCTAAACCTTATATTGATATCACGCTGCATACCATGGCGCAGTTTGGTCTAGAGGTAGAAAACCATGATTACCAGCAATTTATTATCAAAGGTAATCAGGTCTATCAATCACCAGGAAAGTTCTTAGTTGAAGGCGACGCGTCTTCTGCGTCATACTTTTTGGCCGCTGGCGCCATCAAAGGCGGTACTGTTAAAGTTACAGGCGTTGGTGCCAAGAGTATTCAAGGTGATATCCGTTTTGCGGATGTGTTAGCTAACATGGGAGCCAAAATAGAGTGGGGTGATGATTACATTCAAGTAACGGGTGCACCGCTTAGCGCTATTGATATGGATATGAATCACATTCCTGATGCGGCCATGACTATAGCCACCACCGCATTGTTCGCCAAGGGCACCACCAAAATGACCAATATTTATAATTGGCGAGTTAAAGAAACCGATCGTTTGGCCGCGATGGCAACAGAACTTCGTAAACTTGGTGCAATAGTAGTAGAAGGTGAAGACTTTATCGAAGTCACCCCTAATGGTGATATAAACGAAGCACATATTGATACTTACAATGATCATCGCATAGCAATGTGCTTTTCATTGATAGCTCTGAGTAACACTGCGGTCACCATCAATGATCCTGGTTGTACGGCAAAAACTTTCCCAGACTATTTTGAACGCTTTAAGAGCATTTGCCATTAAGTGCCGATTGTTGGCAAATATAGATACTATTTGCCATTAAATAGTCATATATCTGGCTCATCATGCATCACAATGAATGACTAAATTGTACTGTTAAACAAAGGTCTAGTGTCTAATTAGATGTCATTCGTTGCTTAAATATGCTTAAAGCGTATAATTCCCGCCGATTTTTATAAGGAGCTCAGGAGAGCGCATGCAAGTATCACCCGTCATTACTATCGACGGCCCCAGCGGTGCTGGAAAAGGGACTGTTAGTAGTCTTTTGGCCAAAGAATTGGGATGGAACTTCCTTGATAGCGGAGCTATCTATCGAGTTTTAGCCATTGCTTCTATTCATCATCAGATTGAATGTGATGATGAATCAGGCTTAGTGCCATTAGCAAGTAGTTTAGATGTCAGTTTTGAAACAACAGATACTGGCTGTAAAATTGTTCTTGAAGGTGAAGATGTCACTTTCAGTATTCGTACCGAAGAAGTCGGCAGTATTGCTTCTAAAATCGCGTCATTACCGCGGATAAGAGAAGCTTTATTGCGTCGCCAACGTGCATTCAAAGAAGCCCCTGGTTTAGTGGCTGATGGACGGGATATGGGTACCATAGTATTCCCAACAGCAGACGCAAAAATATTCTTAACCGCAAGTGCAGAAGAACGCGCCCAGCGTAGATATAAGCAGTTGAAAGATAAAGGCCATGATGTTAACATTGCGCGCCTTTTAGCCGATATAGAGGCTAGAGACGATAGAGACGTGAACAGATCTGTGGCACCTTTGGTACCTGCGGCTGACGCGTTAGTACTTGATTCTACGCATTTAAATGTAGAGCAAGTGCTTGAAAAGGCAAGAGATTTTGTGAACTCTAAATTGAATTTATAATATTCTCAACCGTGCCAAATGCCTGTTTAAGGATGATTCAGGTAACGAATAACAACCCCACGTTAATTGGATTTATACGTGGATGTCAAATAAAAGTATTTAATAAAGTAGGCTATGACTGAAAATTTTGCTCAACTATTTGAAGAGAGTTTAAAAGAACTCGAAACACGTCCAGGTGCCATCGTAAAAGGTACTATCGTTTCAATCGATAAAGATATTGTTCTTGTCGATGCCGGTCTAAAATCTGAAAGCGCTATCCCTGTAGAGCAGTTCAAAAACGCTGAAGGCGTACTTGAAGTGGCTATTGGCGATACAGTTGATGTAGCACTCGACGCTGTTGAAGACGGATTTGGTGAGACTATCCTTTCTAGAGAAAAAGCTAAGCGTCATGAAGCTTGGGTTGAACTAGAAAAAGCTTACGAAGAAAAAGAAACCATTATTGGTGTAATCAACGGTAAAGTTAAAGGTGGCTTTACAGTTGAAGTGAACACAGTGCGTGCCTTCCTGCCTGGTTCATTAGTTGATGTTCGCCCAGTTCGCGACACAACTCATCTTGAAGGTAAAGAATTAGAATTCAAAGTTATCAAACTTGATGCTAAGCGCAACAACGTTGTTGTTTCTCGTCGTGCTGTTATCGAAGCCGAAAGCAGTGCTGAGCGCGATCAAATCCTTGCTAACCTCGAAGAAGGTCATGAAGTTAAAGGTATCGTTAAGAATCTTACCGATTACGGTGCTTTTGTTGATCTTGGTGGAGTAGACGGACTACTACACATTACCGATATGGCTTGGAAACGCGTTAAGCACCCAAGTGAAATCGTTAACGTTGGCGACGAAATCAACGTTAAAGTATTGAAATTCGATAAAGAAAAATCTCGTGTTTCACTAGGTATGAAGCAAATGGGCAGCGATCCTTGGCAAGAGATTGCTAACCGTTACCCAGAAGGCTCTAAATTATCTGGTGCGGTTACTAACCTTACAGATTACGGTTGCTTCGTTGAAATCGAAGATGGCGTTGAAGGTTTGGTACACGTTTCTGAAATGGATTGGACTAACAAAAACATCCACCCATCTAAGGTTGTTAACCTTGGTGACGTAGTTGAAGTTATGGTTCTTGAAATTGACGAAGAACGTCGTCGTATCTCTCTTGGTCTTAAGCAATGTAAAGCTAATCCTTGGGAAGAGTTTGCTAAGTCTCATGAGAAGAACGATAAAGTTTCCGGTAAGATCAAGTCAATCACTGACTTCGGTATCTTCATCGGCTTGGACGGTGGCATCGATGGTTTGGTTCACTTGTCTGACATTTCTTGGAACAAGACTGGCGAAGACGCTGTTCGTGAATACAAGAAAGGTGATGAAATCTCTGCTGTGGTACTTCAAGTTGACCCAGAGCGCGAGCGTATCTCACTTGGCGTGAAGCAAATTGAAGAAGACCCATTCAATAAGTATCTGACAGATAACAAAAAAGGTGCTATCGTTACTGGTAAGGTTACCGCTGTAGACGCGAAAGGCGTAACAGTTAACCTATCTGAAGAAGTCGATGGTTACGTTCGCGTTGGTGATTTGACTGTTGAACGTCTTGAAGATGCAACTGAAGTAGTTAATGTTGGCGACGACCTTGAAGCTAAATTCATGGGCGTAGATCGTAAAAACCGCATCGTTAACTTATCAGTTAAAGCTAAAGACCAAGCAGATGAGAAAGAAGCAATCGATAAAGTGAACCAGCAACCTGAAGAAGCTGGCTTCACAAACGCATTTGCTGAAGCTTTCAAAGCTGCTAAAGGCGAAGAATAAGAGTTAATTTTCAGGCACAGTTTCTGTGCCTGTCTTCTCTTCGGTAAATGTATTGAATAAAGGAAGATTTATATGACCAAATCTGAACTCATTGAACGCTTAGCCGATAAAGCTCGCCAAATTCCTGCTAAAGACGTGGAATCAGCGATTAAAGAAATGCTCGAACAAATGGCGCAAACCCTACAAAAGGGAGATCGCATTGAAATTCGAGGTTTTGGAAGTTTTTCTCTTCACTATCGTGCACCAAGAGTAGGCCGCAATCCTAAAACTGGAGAAACGGTTAAACTTGAAGGTAAATACGTTCCACATTTCAAACCAGGCAAAGAGTTACGCGAGCGTGTAAACGAAGGTTTAACTCACTGATATTCTATTATTTAAAAAACGGCACTCTTTTTAGAGTGCCGTTTTTGTTTGGGTGACAACACCCCCTAAATTTTTGTACTATAGACCCGCTGCTCTTCACATTGAATTTCTATATCTGAGGTTTACCGTTGAAAATATTCTTGATTGTGGTGATTTTCATTCTCATTATGCTAATCGCTGGTCTATTAGGTGCTAAAAACGATCAAATAATCAATTTTGATTATTTACTAGCAACAATTGAAATGCGCCTATCTATGTTACTGATGTTATTTTTTGCTGCTGGTACTGCACTTAGCGGTTTAGTGTTTGCTTTGATTTGGCTAAGACTAAAGTGGCGAATTGGAAAATTGAAAAAAAACAGTCGCGTTTCTGACGCATCAAGCAACTAGTATGCTGGAGTTACTTTTTCTTCTTTTACCTGTTGCAGCGGGCTATGGTTACGTAATGGGCCGCAACAGTGTTCGTCAAGCTCAGCGCAAGCAATCAAGCATCTTATCGCGGCATTACTACAAAGGATTAAACTTTTTATTATCTGATCAACCCGACAAAGCCGTTGATACCTTAATGAAAATGATTAATTTAGATAACTCTACCGTTGAAACTCATATAGCTATGGGTAACTTCTTTCGCCATCGCGGAGAGCTTGATAGGGCCATCAGAGTTCATCAAAATCTGGTTAGTAAACAAGAGTTATCCCAATCCCAGAATCAACAAGCTCTTAGAGAATTAGGTAAAGATTATATGATGGCAGGCTTTTTAGAGCGTGCTGAGAATGCCTTCTTGCAATTACTCGAAAGTGATAAACATTTTCTTGACGCCCAACAACAACTTTTTCGAATTTATCAAACCACTAAGGAGTGGGATAGGGCTATTGATTTAGGCGAAAACATGATGAATTGTCATGGCGATAGCGAAGATCTGTGTATCCGTTTATCACATTATTATTGTGAGCGTGCAATTCAAAATATTAAAAAACAGGAATTCGGTCTTGCCGAACAAGCTTTGCAAAAAGCCATAAGTGCCAACGAACATGCGGTTAGGCCCTGGCTCTTGCTGGGTGATATGGCGATGAAGCAGCAAAATTTTCAACAGGCGATAGATTATTTGAAGCAAGTGCCCTTGCGTGATATTTCCTGGTTTAGTGAAGCTGTGCCTATGTTGGAAGAGTGTAGCAACAAATTAGGCAGTGATGAGCAATTGGAACAAATTCTCGAGCTCTATTGGCAACAATGCGCAACCTCTTACTTGGCCAAGGTAAAGTTATTGGCTAAAAAAGACAGCACTGAACAAGCAGAATTGGTGTTATTTGAACAGTTGAAAAAGACTCCTACGATGAAGGGCTTCAAAACTTTGATGGGATTTTTTATCGAAGATGAAGTAGATCAAAAGACCAAGGAGAGTTTAACCATGGTCAAAGGCTTGGTTGAAGAGCAAATAAAACTGCGGCCCAAGTACCGTTGTTTAAGTTGTGGGTTTTCGGGGCGGCAAATTCATTGGTTGTGTCCATCTTGTAAAAAATGGGGTGTGGTTAAACCCATTAAAGGTTTAGACGGAGAATAAAGAACAGATGAGTGATCCAAAAATTATTGTTGCTCTAGATTTTGATAATAGAGATAAAGCGCTAAACGTAGTTAGTCAGCTAGACGCCAGTCAATGCAAGCTAAAAGTAGGTAAAGAGATGTTTACCTATTTCGGTCCAGAGTTTGTTAAAGAATTGGTCAGAAGACAGTTCGATGTGTTTTTAGATCTAAAATTTCATGATATACCCAATACTGTTGGTAAAGCCTGTTTAGCTGCAGCTGATCTAGGTGTTTGGATGCTGAATGTACACGCATCTGGCGGCCCGAAAATGATGGAAAATGCCAAGCAGCAACTTAGTACTTTAGGTAAGAATCAACCTAAACTTATCGCTGTCACTGTGTTAACCAGCATGGACCAAGCTCAACTGAAGGCTATTGGGATCAGCCAAACTCCAGAACAGCACGTACTCAGATTAGCGAATTTAACCGCAGATTGCGGGTTAGATGGGGTAGTATGCTCAGCTCAAGAAGCGCCTATACTACGAGATAAACTTCCGTCCGACTTCTTGTTGGTGACCCCAGGTATTCGACCTATTGGCAGTGAGCAAGGTGACCAAAGTCGAATTATGACGCCCCCTGATGCTATCATTGCCGGTGTTGACTATATGGTGATTGGTCGTCCAATAACTCAAGCAGCGGATCCCTTAGCAAGCTTGCAACAAATTAATGATTCTCTGCAATAAAAAAGCTGCCCGTAGGCAGCTTTTGTTAAGTTAAATTACTCAGCTTATAATTCTAATGCTTGCTTAGGCTCAACGTACTCTAGGTTTAATTCAGTACCTAATGCATCGATTACCGCTTTATAAGTAACCTTGCCCTTGTGCACATTCAAACCATTCAGTAAATGTGCGTCCTCAAGCATAGCTCGCTTAGGACCCTTGTTCGCAAGCGCCAGTCCAAAGGGTAGGGTTGCATTGTTCAATGCCATAGTTGAGGTACGTGCCACACCGCCTGGCATGTTCGCCACACAGTAATGCACTACGCCATCAACGATGTAAACTGGATCTTGGTGCGTAGTTGCTTTTGAGGTAGCGAAACAACCACCCTGATCAATTGCTACATCAACTACCACAGAGCCTTCTTTCATTGCTTTGATATGGTCACGAGTCAACAACTTAGGTGCAGCTGCACCAGGAACCAAAACAGCGCCAATCACCAGATCAGCTTTAGATGAGTAATACTCAATTGCATCAATAGTTGAGTAGACAGTTTTTAACTGATTAGCAAAGATATCGTCTAGTTCACGAAGACGAGTCAGTGAACGATCCAAAATCGTCACATCAGCTCCTAAACCTATCGCCATTTTTGCCGCATTAGTACCAACAACACCGCCACCTATTACCAATACTTTGCCTGGTGCAACACCGGGCACACCACCTAATAATGTGCCGCTACCACCATGGGATTTTTCCAAATAATGTGCCCCGGCTTGAACAGCCATACGTCCAGCTACTTCACTCATTGGAGCCAATAGTGGTAGGCCATTACGATTATCAGTAACGGTTTCATACGCGATACAAGTGGCGCCTGATTCAACTAATAATTTAGTTTGAGTCGGGTCTGGTGCCAAATGCAAATAAGTATAAAGGGTTTGGCCTTCACGTAGCATTTTGCATTCATTCGGCTGTGGCTCTTTTACTTTAACAATCATCTCAGCGCGGGCAAATATTTCTTCGGCACTATCAATGATTGACGCTCCTGCAGCAATATATTGCTCGTCATCAAACCCAATTGAGGTGCCTGCATTGGTTTCTACGATCACGTCGTGGCCGTGAGTCACAAATTCTTTTACGGCAGCAGGCGTTAAACCTACACGATATTCATGGTTTTTGATTTCTTTTGGTACACCTACTAGCATGGGAACTCCGTGACTAATTGACTGAAAAAATAAAAACGCAGTATAGGGACAAATGCGTAAAGTGTTATCCTGTATTTTTGACATAATCAGCATATAATGCTAAGGATGTTAGGTTTGACGGAATAAAATAATGTTAGTAAAAACCCCAAAACACCTTGATAGAATAGACCGTAATATACTAATTGCCTTACAGAAAAACGGAAAGCTAACTAATGTTGAGCTGGCCAAGAGTGTCGGACTAAGCCCAAGTCCTTGTTTAGAAAGGGTAAAGCGCCTAGAGCAGCAAGGCTATATTCTAGGTTACCATGCGCGAGTAGATCCTATTAAATTGGGGGCTGCCATGCTGGTATTTGTTGAAATCACCCTAACTAAAACTAGCGTTGATATATTTGAAGAATTTTCTGCGGCAGTTAAAAAACATGACGATATTCAAGAATGTCACTTGGTGTCAGGTAACTTTGATTTTCTATTAAAGGCAAGGGTGGCAGACATGTCAAGCTACCGCAAATTACTAGGGGATACATTATTGCGCTTACCTGGCGTAAGCGAATCTAGAACATACGTGGTAATGGAAGAAGTTAAACACACTGGTCAAATTAAAATCAATCTTAAGTAAATTCAACAATAAAGCTGCATATCCACAGCCATTTGCTAGGATTTTTTAGTAAGCGCTGGTAAGGTATCAGCAGTTAAATTAATCCCCAAAATTACAACAAGAGTGTTATGGCGAGACTGACCGGAATACAGCGAATAATGGAAGTGGGCATGATTATTTCTTGCGCATTTGCATTTTTTATTTTGCTGGCTTTAGCTTCTTTTAATGCATCGGATCCCAGTTGGAGTCAAGCAGGATATCAGGGCAATATACACAATTGGGTAGGTCCTATAGGTGCTTGGTTCGCAGATGTATTGTTTTTTGCGTTTGGCCGAATAGCTTATATCCTGCCCTTTATTATTGCCTTCCTCGGTTGGTTTCTATTTCAGCAAGCTAAAAGCTTAGTCGAAATCGATTATCTCACTATCGGCCTGCGTATTATCGGAACCCTGTTATTGGTGATCGGTTTATCTGGCATTTTGAGTATCAATTTTGACGATTTTAACCATGTATCTGCAGGCGGTATGATTGGAGACGTGATTAGCACTTCTTTAATACCCTATTTTAGTATTGTGGGTACGACTCTTTTATTGCTCTGTTTTCTGATAACCGGATTAACATTGGTAACAGGGATTTCGCTGTTAACTGTAATCGATAAAACCGGCGAATTGAGTATCGCCACGGGCATTTTTGTTTATCGGGCACCAAAGCGTATCCAACAAAGTCCCATTGCTCGCATAGGTTTTAAACCCAACAACAACTCTCAGGAAACGGATGTAGAAGTCACCAGTTTTAAAGCGGTTGAAGCGGTCAAAACGGAACCATCGTGGCATCAACCTAACGAAATTCCTGAGGAAGTATTCCAAAGCGCAGAAGAGCCAACCTCCAAACCCAGTATTTTATCGGTGTCGGAACTTAAGAAGAAAATAACTGGTAAGAAAGAGGCGAGTAAACCATCTGAGGCGGACCCTGAGCTAAACGGTCACGCTCCACAGAAAAAGACGGTCGATCCGACTGAGAATAAGGTTTCAATTGATATAGAATCAGATCCTAATATTGGTCCTTTACCCTCATTTGACTTACTCGATAGAGCGGATAAAGTAAAAAATCCAATCAAGCCCGAAGAGTTAGAAGCTGTGTCCCGCCTAGTTGAGGAAAAGCTACGTGATTTCAATATTGAAGCTAGAGTGGTTGGGGTTCATCCCGGACCGGTTATTACTCGTTTTGAACTTGATTTAGCCCCAGGGGTCAAGGTGAGTAAGATTACTGGCTTATCTCGAGACCTTGCTCGAGAGATGTCGGCACTGTCTGTCCGGGTTGTCGAAGTTATTCCTGGTAAATCTGTTATCGGATTAGAAGTCCCAAATAAAAATCGTGAAATGGTGCGCTTAAGTGAAGTTATTTCCTGCCAAGCATTCCAAGGCAGTGAGTCTCCTTTGACTATGGTGCTCGGCGCAGATATTTCCGGCAAACCAGTCATCGTCGATTTGGCTAAAATGCCGCATTTGCTCGTTGCGGGTACCACGGGTTCGGGGAAATCTGTTGGGGTAAACGTGATGATCTTGAGCTTGTTGTACAAGTCTTCCCCTGAAGATGTGCGCATGATCATGATTGACCCTAAAATGCTTGAATTATCGGTTTATGAAGGTATTCCTCATCTACTTTCCGAAGTGGTTACCGATATGAAAGAAGCAGCAAATGCCCTTCGTTGGTGTGTAGGCGAAATGGAACGACGGTACCGCTTGATGTCTGCTCTTGGGGTCAGGAACCTCAAAGGCTACAATACCAAAATCCTACAAGCTAAAGAGATGGGAACTCCGATAAAAGACCCGTTGTGGCGATTTGAAGAAAGTATGGAAACCGTTGCGCCAGATCTTGATAAGTTGCCAGCCATAGTAGTTGTAGTTGACGAATTTGCTGACATGATGATGATAGTCGGTAAAAAAGTTGAAGAATTGATTGCGCGAATAGCTCAAAAGGCTAGGGCAGCTGGAATTCATTTAGTCTTGGCCACACAGCGTCCTTCTGTTGATGTCATTACCGGTTTGATTAAAGCCAATATCCCCACTCGTATTGCCTTCCAAGTTTCTTCCAAGATCGACTCCCGTACGATCCTAGATCAACAAGGCGCTGAAACATTATTGGGAATGGGTGACATGTTATACTTGCCTCCTGGCACAGGGGTTCCTACTCGCGTGCATGGCGCTTTTGTTGATGATCATGAGGTTCACGCAGTCGTAGCTGATTGGAAAAAACGCGGTGAGCCTGAATATATTGATGAAATTCTCAATGGTGACGCCAGCGCTGAAACGCTGTTACCTGGCGAACAGCCTGAGGGCGGTGATCAAGAATATGATGCTTTTTATGATGAAGCGGTATCATTTGTAACCGAATCCCGCAGAGCATCGGTATCCAGCGTACAAAGAAAATTCAGAATTGGTTACAATCGGGCCGCAAGATTAGTTGAACAAATGGAACAAAGTGGCGTCGTAAGTGCAGCAGGGCATAACGGTACACGAGAAGTTTTGGCCCCACCGCCACCAAAGGACTAATAAATGATGAAAATGAAGTACATCACAGTTTTAATGCTAGGGCTTGTTGTAACAGATACTTTTGCTAAAGAGGTTCCGGTAGTTGAACCTAAAGTGCAGCAGAACGTCGCAGAGCTTAAATCTATTTTGAGTTCGATTCGGACATTCCATGCATCTTTTAAACAAACTGTCATCGATGCACAAGGGGAGCAGGTGCAGGAGTCGGTTGGGGAGTTAATTCTAAAACAACCAAACCTGATGATTTGGCAAGTGAATGAGCCTGATGAAAACCTGATGGTCGCTGACGGCAGTACATTATGGTACTCAGATCCCTTTGTAGAACAAGTCATCGCAGTAGACCAAGCAGCGTCTGTAGCGAATAATCCGATAGTCTTACTAAGCGATCCTGAAAATAAATCTTGGCAGGATTTTAACATAGATTTCGGGCAGGGCATGTATAAGGTTAAGGCCATTTCCCCTCAGTCTCAAATCGCTGAACTGCAACTACGTTTTGAGCAAGGAAAACTTGTTGAGTTGAGTTTGATTGACCGCCAATTACAAATTAGTAAGTTGGTTTTCTCGGATATTCAACAAAATATCCCACTGGGCAACGAACCATTTAAGTTTGTAGTGCCTGATGGATTTGAATTGGATGATCAACGTTAATCATGGGCTTTGATTTTGATGATCAGGATCAGTTCAAACCGTTAGCTGCGCGAATGCGGCCGCAACATGTGGCTCAGTACTTCGGCCAACAACATATCGTTGGCCCCGGTAAACCATTGCGTAAAGCGCTAGAGCATGGACAATGTCACTCAATGATTTTGTGGGGGCCACCTGGTACGGGCAAAACCACATTGGCAGAAATGATAGCTAAACATTGTGATGCCCATATTGAGCGTATTTCTGCCGTTACCTCTGGTGTGAAAGACATTCGTAGCGCCATCGAAGTCGCCAAACAGCAATCTGCCATGCGCGGTAAGCGAACCATATTATTTGTGGACGAAGTACATCGCTTTAATAAATCACAACAGGACGCATTTTTACCCTTTATTGAAGATGGCACTATTACTTTCATAGGTGCCACTACTGAAAATCCATCTTTTGAGTTGAATAACGCTTTGCTATCTCGCGCACGGGTATATGTGTTACAGCCTTTGAGCATCGAAGAATTGGAACAGGTGCTAGATAATGCACTTGGCGACCATCAAAATGGCTTAGGGGAAGCAGGTATTAAATTAGAGCCTGCTGCGCGGCATAGATTACTCGAACTTGCATCAGGTGATGCTAGACGGTTACTAAATTATCTAGAGCTAAGTGCAGATTTTGCCACAGAGGCAACTATTAGTTTGGAAACTGTTGCTATTGCAATAGGCAATAAAGTCACCCAGTTTGATAAAGGCGGTGACCAATTTTATGACATGTTATCTGCCTTTCATAAATCGGTTCGCGGCTCATCTGCTGATGGTGCATTGTATTGGTATGCCAGAATGTTAACTGCAGGGGCGGACCCGTTAACTATCGCTCGGCGGCTATTGGCCATTGCGACAGAAGACATTGGCAATGCCGATCCACGAGCCATGCAGGTGTGCCTGAATGCGTGGGATATTTTCCAGCGAGTTGGCGCATCAGAAGGGGAGCGCGCTATTGCACAGGCTACTATTTACTGCGCCTGTGCGGCAAAAAGTAACGCGGTTTACAAAGCATTTAATGCGGCTAAGGCAGATGCAAAAGACCTACCTGACTATCCTGTACCCAACCATTTACGCAATGCACCTACTGAATTGATGTCAAAGCTTGGTTATGGGGAAGGGTATCGTTACGCTCACAACGAACCCAATGCTTATGCGGCAGGAGAACGTTATCTTCCTTCTGAAATGGAAGGTAAAGTGTATTATGAGCCTGTCGAGCGCGGGGTTGAAAAACAAATACGTGCGAAGTTAGACTACTTAAAGGGCTTGGACCAAAATAGTACCAACAGGCGGGCAAAAAATGAACAGTAGTGTGGCTATTTATGGATTTATTGCCATGGGGGGTGCTGCTGGGGCGTGTTTGCGATTTTTTCTGTCACAATTAATGTTGCAATGGTTTGGTAAAGGCTTTCCTTTTGGTACACTGCTGGTAAATGTAGTCGGTTCGTTTTGTCTAGGTTTGGTGTATTCATTAATCGAACAGGGACAAATTGAAATAGTGCTTTGGCGCACAACCGTCGGCATTGGTTTTCTCGGTGCACTAACAACCTTCTCCACCTTTTCGGTTGACACTCTGTTGCTACTACAGCAAGGACTCTGGTTGAAAGGACTACTGAATATTTTTTTAAATTTGATCTGTTGTCTAATGGCAGCATGGTTAGGTATGCAATTGGTAAAAGGTTAATACTCAAAACATGTTAGATCCTAAATATTTACGCAACGACATAGCTCAAACCGCTGAAAAATTAAAACAACGCGGTTTTGATTTAGATATAAACGCATTTAATCAACTTGAAGAGCGCAGAAAGTCTCTACAAATGCGCACTCAAGAGTTACAAAATGAACGTAACGTACGATCTAAATCTATTGGCAAGGCCAAAGCATCTGGTGAGGACATTGCACCATTATTAGCTGAGGTAGGCCAACTAGGTGATGACCTTGATGCGGCCAAGTCCGAATTAAACGATTTATTAGAAGAAATTGCCGAGTTTTCACAGAATATTCCCAACCTGCCCGATGATTCTGTACCTGCAGGAAAAGACGAAAACGACAATGTTGAAGTATTACGTTGGGGTACACCCCGTGAATTCGATTTCGAGGTGAATGATCACGTTGACGTGGCTGAAAGACTTAACAAAGGTTTAGATTTTGAAACTGGCGTGAAACTGTCAGGTTCACGATTCGTCGTCATGCGCGGCCAAGTTGCGCGCTTAAACCGAGCGTTATCTCAATTCATGCTTGATCTTCATACCCAAGAGCATGGCTATCAGGAAATGTATGTGCCGTATTTGGTCAATGAAGCTAGTATGTTCGGTACAGGTCAATTTCCCAAATTTAAACAAGACTCTTTCCATACTATGCCCGCCACTGAAGAGGGACAAGGGCTATCTTTGGTACCAACCGCAGAAGTACCCTTGACCAATATTGCTCGAGACGAGATATTTGCAGCTAATGAGCTACCGATAAAGATGACCGCGCACACGCCATGCTTTCGCAGTGAAGCTGGCTCATACGGACGAGATACTAAAGGCCTGATTCGTAATCATCAGTTTGATAAGGTTGAATTGGTGCAATTGGTTAAGCCAGAAGACTCATTTGAAGCATTGGAGCAACTAACCGGCCATGCGGAAAAAGTGCTGCAATTATTAGAACTACCTTATCGCAAGGTATTACTGTGCACCGGCGATATGGGGTTTGGTGCCTGTAAAACCTACGATTTAGAAGTTTGGTTACCGGCCCAACAAACCTATCGTGAGATTTCGTCTTGTTCTAATATGCTAGATTTTCAAGCTCGTAGAATGCAAGCTCGATATCGTAATCCAGAAACCAATAAACCAGAGTTGTTACATACCCTCAATGGTTCTGGTTTAGCGGTTGGGCGTACCTTGGTGGCTATTTTAGAGAACTATCAACAAGCAGATGGTTCGATTACTATACCAAACGCATTAGTCGCTTATATGAACGGTGTTAGCGAAATAAAAGCCACCCACTAAAGTTAATTACAAGCACTTTGCCGGTTTGGGTAAACCGGCAATTTTGGTAACTTGTTTGGCTGGACCTTTAGGAAACAGGCGTTGTAAATAACGGCTGTTGCCTTTGTCGGGACCGAATTTTGCCGCCATGGCTTTAACCAGTGCACGTATGGCCGGACTAGTGTTGAACTCTAAATAAAATGCTCGTACAAAATTGACCACTTCCCAGCGGTTTGAATCTAATTCAATATTTTCACTAGCAGCTAAGACCACTGCCAACTCAGGTTGCCAATCATCTAGAGATAAAAGATAACCCGCTTTATCAGTGGCTATCTTACGATTTTCGAACTGTATAAAATATTCCATAAAAACGTCTACCAAGAAATGACTTGTTGATACTCCAAGGTCAATTGCACAAATTGAGCGTAATTGATGAGGCTAATCTTACTATGATGAGAGCTTATTCCTCGCGCTAACATATCATCTTCTATTACATACACCTTAGCCCCTGTGCACAGTATAGTCTCCATCAAGCTGGATGATTGCAATACATATACGGCATTCTCAAGCAATAAAACGCCGTCACTAGCATTCACTCTGGATATGCTCTGCTGCAAGGTTAGAGTGTCATAGGGGCTATCTACAAACTTATGTAAAATCATTTTAAGATTAACACTCCGCTATGTTGAGAAATGAGTGCATTGAATTGTTCACTATCTATTGGGGTCGCCTCAATGAGCAGTTGTTCACGGCTAATATTTCTGGCAGCTAGACTCTTTTGGCAGACGTAAATATTTTCAATATCGTAAAATTCAAAGGCGCCAAAAGATTTAGCAAAGTGTTTGGATTCAATGGTCTGAGGTGTTTGCTCTTTTAGTAATTGAAATACGCCATCATCCACAAAAAAAACACTTACTACTTGACCAAAGGTAGCCGCAGCTAAGGCTAAATCCACTGACTCTTGTCCTGCTTGTCCCTTATAGGGACTGGAGCGATTAATGATAGCTAAGCTACTCAAAACTGAACGCTCCTGTCCGCGTCATTAAGTAATGTAACTAGTTCACCTAGACCAACTGATTCAAATGGCGGGGTTAAGTTGTGATCTAGCTGTTGCCTGTCTTGTTTAGCATCAAGTTGGCTGATAACACCGCGACGATTGGCAGCGGTAACACATACTTGTAAGGGAATATCATATTGTCGCGCTAAAGACTGCCATTTATCCAATATGTTTAATTCATCTGATAAAACGGTCTGGAATTGATTGGCAACAGTGACACCTCCCTGATAAAAAAATACACCAAGCACACTATGCCCCTGCTTTAATGCGGCATTCGCGAACCGATATGCACTATAAGCACTTGCTGAATCTACCGCAGGGGAGGTTATAACAATTGAGAATTTGGCCACATTTTTCTTCCGCTTAAAACAAAACACCCCAGCAATGCTGAGGTGTTTATTCTATCAAACTAAAGTCGTTCAGACTATGTTAGTCGTCTCCACCAAATGCACCAAGTAGATGTAGGATGGAGGTGAACAAGTTGTAGATATTCAAATACATAGAAACCGTAGCTCGGATATAGTTAGTTTCGCCACCGTTAATAATACGACTGGTATCATACAAGATGAAACCTGACATAATGAAAACGATAGCAGCACTTACTGCTAGGGATAGTGCAGGAATAGCAAAAAAGATATTAGCTACACTGGCTACAATCGCAACAATAAGCCCGACCAACAAGAATCCACCCATAAAGGAGAAATCTTTCTTAGTTGTCAAAACATAGGCTGATAAACCAAAGAATACTAAAGCAGTAGTACCAAGGGCTTGTATTATCAGTGAACTACCGCCTTCCAGGCCCGCATACATGTTTAACATTGGTCCTAAAGAGCCACCGAGTAAACCCGTGAAAGCAAATACAAACCAGATACCTGCAGAGCTGTTAGCTGCCTTATTTAAAAAGAAAACCATCACCAATGCTGCTAGTGACATACCCATAGCTGCGCCACGGCCAAGCCCCATAGCAGCCGTTAACCACGCACAAGCAGCACTAAATACTAATGTCATTGCTAGTAGCATATAGGTATTACGAAGTACCTTATTAGTCTCCAATACAGATGGTGCACTACCAACGTGAGCGAAACGATCTTGATTCATATAAAAAACCTCCAACAGGCATATAAAGTAAATAATTAATTATTGTACTAAAGTCTTAATACTAATTAGTACATTTGTATGGTGTTTGGTTCACTTTTTCAAGTATTATCGCAAATCCAAAGGGTAACTATTTGTAACTTGGTGATTTAACCAGCAAGTTGCACAAAGAAGTAGCAGTTGAACAAAATATTTAAATTTAGGCTTTACAAGGTAAACAAAGGTCTTTAATATTCGCCCCACATCGCGGAGAGGTGGCAGAGCTCGGTTTAATGCACCTGACTTGAAATCAGACGTAGGGTCAAACCTACCGGGGGTTCGAATCCCTCCCTCTCCGCCAATATACAAAAAAGACCTGCTTTCTAGCGGGTCTTTTTGTATGTCCAAAAAAAACTTGGAGGGAGGGTGAGCCCCCCGCGGTTCGACTAATTGACTGGAATAATTAGTGCCGACGCAGTAGTCCATGGTGCCGACGTAAATAGAATGAAATGCTGTGAGGTTATTTGTATCTTGCTTTTTTAAGCATGCCTGACAACATGTAGATAGAATGAATAACGATATGGAGGCAGCGATGGAAGATTGGCAAGAAGTGGTATTACTTACTTTTATAGCAGGAGCCTCAATGCCTGTTGGTGCTTCGTTAGCCAAAGTTGAACACATTCGTACCGCATGGTTAGAAAACGAACTGCAGCACTTTATTATAGCCTTCGGTGGGGGTGCCTTATTGTCTGCCGTGGCACTGGTGTTAATACCGGATGGGATCGAACATTTAAGCACATTACAGGTGTCTGTTTGGTTCGTATTAGGTGCGTTAGTATTCATGTTTATCGACATCCTGTTGGCAAAGATCGGTACAGCAGCCAGTCAATTAGTGGCGATGTTAACAGACTTCATTCCGGAGGCGCTGGCGTTAGGTGCGGCCATAGCAATTGGCAGTGATACTGCTCTGGTGTTGGCATTGATCATGGCTTTACAAAATCTACCCGAAGGATTTAATTCCTTTACTGAAATGAGACAATCCGGGAAGGTTTCTGCTGGATTTATCTTAAAATGGTTATGTGTATTAACCTTACTTGGTCCTATTTTTGGTATCGTCGGATTTTATTGGTTAGCCGACATGCCAGTTGTAGTTGCTAGCATAATGGTGTTCGCTTCCGGCGGAATTCTATACATTATCTTTGGCGATATAGCTCCACAATCAAAACTGGTTAATCATTGGGCTCCACCGTTAGGGGCTGTATTGGGGTTTCTATTGGGAACTATGGGGCACATGTTACTAAGTTAAGACAACTAACCTAAATTAATTCAGATTCAGGACATACGAACTAAAATAAACGTACTTTCAGCTCTCGGCTTTTTTGAAGCAAACTTAAATCTAAAATTATATATCTGATCTTTGCCATTACCATGGTAAGTGAAAACAACTTTTATCAATCAGCCTTGCTGCGTATAGCGAATTAATCTGTTGTTCAGGACCCATGTAAAATTAAAAATAAAGTCTCATTGTGAAAATTAAGTTGGATTGCGATGAAAGATGCCAACAAATTAATTCAAATTAGACTTACATATTGAGTTTGCACAGCCCATTCGACTTAGAAATAATCATGCAATTATTGGTGTTAATTATAAGCTAAGATATTTTGGAATACGTTGCTAGCCTTAACTAGCCTTAACTAGCCTTAAGATGTAACGATGTAAATTGAATTTGGATTGAATCGAACCCACACTCTTAAGGTTAAATGTAAGTTATCAAAAAGTTACTCAAAAGTTGCAAGTTAACCTCTTCGCGCGCACTTCAAGATTGCGACAAACAAAATAGATTAGTGACAAATTAGGGTAGTTTTTTTGTTTTTACGATTTACTTCGTAGAAACGGGCTGTTAAGTTAAATAAAAAATTCTAGTGGAAGAGATTCTAATGGAAGACATAATAAATAAAAAAAATAGACAGCAATGGGATACAAATGGTTACTTTGTTTGTAGAAATTTATTTAGTGATAAGCTCATAGATATTTTACGGAATTATTACCAATTATTCTCCGAGTCACACAAATTTAAGACCTGTCCCATATCAGGTGAAAGCACACTACAAGCTCGACGGTTTGTAATATTTGAGTCAATCTTAGATGTTTTCTCTCTCTATCTAAACGAGCAATTAGACTCCCAATATCTGCCTACATTGAGCAATGTACGAGAAAGCCATCTAACTAGTTCCTTTCCTGCCCATACTGATCGAAGCGCTTGTGAAGTGACCTGCAGTTTCCCGCTATTTGTTGAAAAAAGTCATCCTTGGCCGCTTTACCTCGCTAAGGAAGCTAATGCTAAAGGTACGCCAATTTATCTCAATATAGGTGATTTGGTGGTATTCAAGGGGCATGAAATATTTCATTGGAGAGAACCCTATTCAGGGAGTCGACAGGTTCAAGTTCAAATGCATTACGTACAACAAGGAGGTAAATTTGAGAAATATAGATATGATGAGCAAGGCGAGCTAGCAGTTGATATGCAGAAACTAAAATTAATTAAGCCTAAACAGGCTAGGGATAAAATTAGCTACGCCAATATGATAAGTAAATTGCAATCTATTTTAGATACCAACTTACAGTCTATGAATCACCAGTTTATCTAGATTAGATAGAACAAGAGTTAACAACTTCCGTAAAACAACGACTAAAAATAGGAGATCTCTAATATGTCATTAAACAAAACCGACAAATCTGAAAAATCAATTGCAGAAAGCGATATCTCGAAAGAGGAATTAGCTGAAGGTGTATCAATCATTGGAGAAGAGCTAAGAAAGCAAATTTCTGGCGGGCTATCCGAGGATATTGATCATGGTCAGATGGAAAGTCAAATGATCAAGGCGAATTAGTTGTTTACAGTTCAGCCACGATGTTTATTTCATTAGAATTGAATTAAGGATGTTAATAATAAATGGCTTATGATTAAGCCATTTATATATTTTTTTATGCAAAGAATAATAATAATAACTATTTATGTTTGTACACTTTTCCTTCCTAAAATCGCATATACATCTCCTTCGCATTCTTTCCACAAACTTCATTTACCGGAATTATCTGGAACAGCTTTCTATAAGTTGTACCAAGATAAGAGTGGTTATGTTTGGATCGCGTCGCGAACTGGTCTGCACAGATTTGATGGATATAACCTAAAAAAAATATCTCATGAACTAGGTAATTCCGCGCCATTGTCCGAATCAGCTATAGTCACTATCTTTGAAGATGAACAAAATAATTTATGGGTTGCAGGCAATCACGGTTTGTATCGATTTATCACCTCTGATAATACTTTCAAGAAATATTCACACGATCCTAACAGAGAGAATTCAATACCAAAGGGTACAATATTTACCCACCTAGTTGATGGTGAGGGTAAATTATGGATTTCTTCTTCAGAGGGTTTAGCCCTATATGATCCAAATAAAGATGAGTTTAGACGCGTAATTCCTTTTACTCGAGAGCTCAGTGAAGCTGGTTCTATGGCCGAGCAAAAGCGCCTGTTAATAATGGGCATGGAAGAAGTTAGTCCGAATAAGTATTTGCTAGTGACTTATTCAAATGGGATATATGTTTACGATCATATAACCAAGAAAGCGCTTCACTCGCCAGTCTATAGTGCAGGAAAAGAAATAACGAAGTTTCGCTCTAGTTTCGAGCTAAATAGTAATTCTTTTCTACTTTCTTCTTTAATGGGGGTTTTTGAGTTCAATATAAAGGATTGGGAGCTCAAGCCATTTTTCCCAGAATCGATAAAGGCAGGAATTGTCAATCAAGGATACCCTGTAGTTTTTCAACGCCAAGATGACGCTGGAGTGTATATCGCAGACGGAGAACTTCATTATTTTGATGGTCAATCGCTGTCCACTTATTTCAGATATAGTGATTTTAATATTAGAGATTTATCTGACCGCGTCTTAGTTTCCAATGTGTTAAAAACCCAAGATAATGGCTTATTAATTGCCGTCAATGGCGTAGGGTTATTCAGTGCCCATCAAAGTTTAGATTCAGTTCCGCTTGTGACCGATGCTAACTACCCCAAAAAAGCAACGCAATCGAAACCTAAAGTAATCAAACAGGACAACCAAGCTAGGATTTGGGCTAGTGAGGGAGACTTCATCAATATTTTTGAAGAAACACAGTCAGAAAGTAGGGTAAATGTACTTGCAAGTATACCCCTGAAAAATGTGCATTCACTATCATTTACGAAGCTAGGAAAGCTCTATGTAGCTAATGCCTCTGCAATTTATCGAGTAAATTCTGACTTTTCCGTAGACGATGTTTTCTCAATTATTGATAGAAATTTAACGCCGATTACAAAAATAGATTGGATTTCTGAAGATGAATTACTAATAAACCTTGAACAAGGATTGTATCGTTATCATGTTGAGGAAGACAAACTAGTCAAATTAACTACAGCTGAGTTCGTCGATATTAATCTAGATCACTATTCGAATAAGGAAGTATATCTGTCCCCCTCTAGAGAGCAAATATTTGTTAGCTTTTGGCGAGATGGGTATTTGGTTTATGACCTTAAATTAAATCAAGTTGTTCTGCTAAAAAAAGAGAGCGATCATGACTATCCATTACCTAAAGTAGAGCTAACAATTAAGGGAAATGAATCGAATGGGAAACTTTGGTTACTTTTAAAAGAGAATCTGTATGCGTTGTATGACTGGGAAACTAAGAAGATAAAGGTACTTTCAGCTCCAGTCGCTCCGCTTACTTGTGTAGCCGGTTCAGAGCAGTCACATTTTTTAGAACAAAGTTCAGGAGTTTTACTAAAAATTGACAAGGGGCAAGCAATGGCATTCGACGAGCAGAATGGCGTAATGCCAGGAATGTTGAATGGCAATTTGTGTTATCTCAGCTCGGGTAATCGACTTTACCTAGGAAGCTCGGATGGATTAAGGGTTTTTAGGCAACCAGCTGAGAACACTGAAAAACCCAAAATAATTATTACCCAATTTTTAATTTCAGATGAGCCTCAGACACTCTACAACAATCCATTGGTTAAAACGGTTGAAAATATAATGGAAGCCGTTTATGTACCATACGACAGAAATATTTTTAGTTTCAAGTTTACCTCATCAAGCATTGCTCATCCTCGTTCAAACCAGTTCAGGTATAGATTAATTGGCGTTGATTCTGATTGGCGATATACAGGGAGTGCTAATCGCAACGCAACCTATACTAATCTTGACTCTGGTGCCTACCGATTTGAAGTTGAGGCTTCAAATAATAGTGGGTTATTCTCTGAACGAAGGATTGTTGACGTTTTTGTTAGTTCTAATCCACTACTTTCTTGGTGGGCAATAACCTTGTACTGCGTTTTTATTATTGGTTGCATAATTAGCTGGATAGTTTTTCTTAAAATAACTGTTCGTCGTCAAACTAAACAAATAGCAAATGATGCATTAATTTTAGATAGCAAAAATCGAGAACAAATAGAATTAACAGAAAAGATTAAAAAGTTATTAAACATAAAAGAAGGTTTGCTTCGGCATATTTCTCATGAATTCAAATCACCTTTAACAGTATTGCTGGGCTATATCGACGAAATCGAGCATTCTCTTAGTCAAACAATTAATGGCTTTGGCGGTGAAAAACATAGTGAAATTGTAGTACGTCAAATTCGTTATATCGGCAGTTTAACGAACCAGTTAATGGATTTAGCTAGGTTAGAGGGAGCGATAGATTTACAGCTAAGACCATTAGATATAAGTAACATTCTTAATAAAATCATCCCGATGTATGATGGTTTTGCTAAACAGCTTAATATCAAGATCCATACTTCCATTCAACCGAATTTGATTATCGATGCGGATCAACCTAGTTTTGAAAGAATCATCAGTAATCTGATCTCCAATGCGATCAAATATAACTGCAGTTCAGGTACGGTTACTATCTCAGCAGTGGAATCAGATGATCAAATTGTCATAAAAATCCAAGACACCGGAATTGGTATTTCAGATGATGATAAAAAAATAATATTCAAACAGTTTGGTAAAGTCGAGAATCGCAAAAGCTTAGACCATCAAGTTGAGAGTACAGGTCTTGGATTAGCTATTGTAAAAGAGGCTGTAGAAGCCAATTTGGGAAATATTACAGTTAATAGTCAATTAGAGGTTGGTAGTGAGTTTATCGTGAGCTTCCCAATATCTAAACACAAAGGGGAGAACAACGATAAGCGTACAGAGATATCTATTTTACTAGGGAACGACATTGTTAAAAAGAGTCAGAAGTCAGAAAACAGTGAAATTAATCTAGACAATAAACGCAAAACTATCTTACTAGTAGAGGATATCGACGATATCACATACCTTATCAATGATGTTTTGAATGAACATTACAATGTGATAAGAGCGAAGGATGGCAAACAAGGATTGGAAATGGCATGTCAATATTTACCTGATGTGATTATATCGGATGTCATGATGCCAATAATGGACGGATACGAATTTGCAAAAGAAGTTTATGCTGATGATAAAACCGCTCATATACCCGTACTGTTCTTAACAGCCTTGGATTCAGAGGAAGCTCAAATTAAGGGCCTAAACTTAGGGGCTGTCGACTTTATACACAAGCCTTTTAAGCCCCAAGTATTAGCTCTTAAAATCAAAAACATTATAGATAAAAATGAAGCGCTCTCTAGTCGTTTTGCATTAGCTTCCACTACAGCTTGTAAGGAGACACGACGAAACGTTTCGCGTGATCCGAAATTCACTGAGAAGATTGATGCATATATCGAAAAGAATTTATCCGAAAAGATAACCGTGGAGGGGATGGCGAACGCTCTATATATGGACCGAAGCGCTTTTACTCGTAAAGTCAAAACGATATCCTCGTTGAATGCTCAGCAATATATTTTGCATTACCGTCTGGCCAAGGCCTATGATTTATTGGTTTCTTCAGAATCAGTGTCAGAAGTGGCGTTACAACTCGGTTTTTCTACTCAGAATCATCTTTCCACTGCTTTTTCAAAACAGTTTGGAATTACATGCCGAGAACGCATGTCTGGAAAGCAGACCGTGAGAGCAGATTCTACTTAACATCAGGTTTTTATTACCTTTTTGCTGCCGACTAAATTTTAGAATAGTTCCAATATTTTAGTCTGCAATTAAAACCAATTATTAAGCTGCTTTGGTAGTTGGTTTTCTCTGATAAAAATTTGTAAGAGTGGCAAGACTCTCATAAGTCTATTTTGATTTTACAGTGGGTTACTCCGATTAATTCATTCGACAAAAAAGTAGTAACCACACACCACAAGAACTTACTATTAGAAAGTAAGGTATCCTTTATCAAGTCAATCTTTCGACATCAAACGCATTGCTTGAAATTCTAGATCATGAATATATTGCAAAGATTCAACTAAAAACTGGCTATCCACTTGAGAATACATACTAGCCATTGCCATAATTTGTTCTTTGTTGAAAGCGTAATCACCAGATTCTCTTGTTGCTCGCTCCGCAATTCCACCTAGGATATTAATTATCATCATTAAAGCCCTAGGTAAGGTTAGATCGCTAAATACTCCTTTATGGTCGGTATTAAATTCAATTCTGTACAAATCTTCATTGGGTAAAGATGGGGTACCATTCACTAAAATATTTTTACGCCAAAGTACTAGTGTATCTTTTCCCAGTTTAAGGGAAATCACACGCTCTTGTTCTGTTGATTTTTCTGGTATGTCAATATTTTGCATTCTAGGCGCTTACTATAGGTTATAAGATACTAACGATAGTTTGTAATAATACGACCTATTTTAGCCTCACACATCTAGACATGTGACTTAAGTGTTTCCTTAAGTGACTATTCTATATGTGGAGGTTTTTTTTAAGTGAATTCGCCAATTTAGAACAATTAATTTTATTTTGGTTAATGTAGTCCATTAAAGAAACAGTAGTATTTCCCTGTGTTTAAATCGGAGGCGAATACACACACATAATCATAGTTAATTGGAAATCTGATTTTGGTCGTGATCAAACAAAGATTTAATGGTTCACCGCAACATGACGTAATCCTAGATTATCGGAAATATTGACGGACATCCTGAAGTTGGACACCGATTATGAACGCTGAATTATTGAGTACTAATTCTACCGTGTCTCACAGAGTGCAGGTAACACAGCAGTTTACTATCTAAGCTCTTTTGCATAGAAACTTATATCGTAAACGTTAGACCGTGTTAGCTATGATCGACATAAATATGACACTGATGCCGTGATTGTTCAGTCACAAGACAGTGCACTTTGTTAGTTCTGTAATTGCAATAATCAGCTACCTATTATCAACATAGGGGCAATAACACCATTTCAAATTAGAAGGCTAACTAAGTCACTAAATTTGACGAACCAGCTTCCCCCTGAATGGGTGGATTAGTGAAAGTCACCGCCTTGTTGTCGTTTAATGTGACATTTAACTACATCCAACCGCCTGTTATACAAGCCTTTTATATCAATGTGATACATGTTGTATTGAACCAGTGGTCACATCTAAACATAAATCCCGCCACATGAATGGATGTTAATTACTTAGCTGATTTGTAATATCGCATTGTGTTGGAACTCGACTTAATTGTTGGGATACCGACTCAGATTTGATTGGTTTAAAAATGGGTCTTTGTTTCTTCCAATCTTTTTAGTCACTTTGTTTAGAGGTTCTTAATGTTAAATCCTAGAGAGTATTTGTCGACTTACTATGCGAGCGACCCTTCATTTGATTATGAAGAAGGTTTTCATCTCAATTGGTGGCAACACTGTTATGACTCAAAGAAACCTAGTGGCTCAATGTTAGTTATCGGTGGCGGGCCGATTATTAGTCCAATTATTACGGCGGCTAAATACCTTACAAAAATAGATTTTACAGATTATGACCCTGACTGTTTGGAGGAGGTTAATGAGTGGATTGAAGGACGGGGGCATTGTTGGAATGCCTATATTAGAAAAGCCTTAGAGTTGGAGTCTCTTCCGTTCGATGGCAGCGAAGTATCACAAAGAGCTCAACTAATAAAAGATAAAATCGCATCATTGAAACAGTACGATGTGCTGGCTACCAAATTAGATGAATCTTATGAAGTTGTAGACGCCAGTTTTGTCCTTGAATGTATGAGCGCATCCCGTGAGGTCTTCATCAAAGCTTTAAATTCCGCATTATCTCATCTTAGCGAAAACGGAGTATTTCAAGGGGCTTTTTTGAATAGGAGTAATCGTTGGGTATCAGGAGGGGCTTTTCATGACTGTTTCTATCTAACGGAAGATTCTATTACAGAAATATTTGCCAGTCTGGGTATGGAAATTAATAAAATAGCATCCTTAAGTCTCTGCAACGATAGCCGTACCGGTGGATACATTTTTATTCAAGCGAAACGATTAAACGCCTCTTTAGATACTTCGATTTTAAACTAAAGACAATTTTATTGAATCACACCTAAATAGGTTTTTACACTATGAAAAATTCGCGGTTATTGAACAACAAAACAGATAATAAGGCAGCTTTGTCTAAAGAACTTTCATCAAGTCTCAAGGATATTAGTGCGTTGTTGAACAATACTTCACTACCGTCCAGAGAACGCGTGTTTGAACATAGTGAGTCTCAAGTTTTAGATCTGGATTATACTCAATTAGACACCTTAAACAGGGTATGTGAGCAATATAATTTTAGTTTATACAGCGCAGTATTATTCGCATGGCACAAACTAGTTAATCACTATACTAGAGAAAGTAAAACTTATTTAAGCTTCACCTGTTCAGTATCAAAAAGCGATGCCAAACCTGAGCTCGATTTAAATTGTATCAACATATCGCATAGCAACATGCTTGACTGGAGTGAACATGAAAATTGTCTTTCATACCTTTATACATTGCAGTCTGCAATTGACGATATAACCTCTTTCGACGACAAAATAAGCCCTAATCCAGCTGCTAATAAAATGTTCAGCGGTTTATTTTTATATCCCCATCTAGGGCTAATCGACGAGGATGAAACTTCGGATGACATTAAATTTAAACAGTTCGAGACTCAAGTTACGAAATTAGTTGAAGACAGTTTATTGTCACTCAACGTTAGAGAAAACATAGATCGTCTTGAGTTAAAACTCAATTGTCATGCAGATCTAATGTCTAGTTCGGTTACAGTTTCCATTCTATCTGAGTTACGAAGAATACTATTAGCAATACCAAAGTTTCTTCATCAAGCTCATTATTTACTTCCTATTGTGTCAGACGAAGAGCGTGTCATGCTGTTAAGTGATTGGAATGATACAGACAGCGATTACCCTGATAATCAAACCTTAACCCAGTTATTTGCCGCCCAAGTGAAGCGCTCGCCGCAGAAGGTTGCGCTGGTATATGAAGGACGTGAGCTGACGTATCAACAGCTAGATGAGCAATCGAATCAATTGGCCCGCGCCTTAAAAGCGGCTTATCAGCAACAGGCAGGAGAGTCACTCAAGCCAGATACCTTGATAGGGCTGTATCAAGACCGCAGCCCCGAGATGTTGCTCAGTATCTTAGCGATATTAAAAGCGGGGGGCGCCTATGTGCCTATCTCGCCGGACTATCCGCAATCACGGGTGGCGTATTTGTTAGACGATACGAAGACCTCATTGGTACTCACGCAAGCACAATATATAGAACGCCTGACCCAGTGGACGTCGCAGCAAGACCAACCCGCGAGCGTGCTGGCAGTTGATAGACCCGACATTCTGGCAGGGTATGCGAAGACGCGCGTGCCGGCACGACATGGTCCGGATGACTTGGCGTATGTGATTTATACCTCGGGCACGACGGGTCAACCCAAGGGCGTGTTAACGCCGCACCGAGGAGTGGTCTCCTTAGTGCAAGACAATGACTTTATTAATTTATCTCAGGCCGATGTGATGTTACATCTTTCGGACCCAAGCTTTGATGCCGCAACCTTTGAAATATGGGGCGCCTTGACCCATGGCGCGACATTAGTGATAGCGCCGAATACCCAAGAGCTGACATCCCAAGCGCTAGAGCAGGTCATCACAGACAATGGGCTCACGGTCTTATGGCTGACTAAAACCTTGTTTGACAATCTGTATTTACAACAGCCAACGATGTTTGCCAGCCTAAACTATTTGTTGGTGGGGGGAGAAGCGTTAAACCCTGATTTAATTCGACAGTTGATGAGTCAGGTATTACGACCCACACATATCTTAAATGGTTATGGTCCAACGGAAAGCACGACCTTCACGACGACTTATGAGTGTGAGGCATTTTCACATTCTGTGCCGCTAGGCAAGCCAATCAGTACCCGAAAAGTGTATGTGTTGGACGAGCAAGGCCAATTGTCGGGTATCGGTGTGCCTGGGGAGTTGTATATTGGCGGCGCTGGATTAGCCCGAGGGTATTTAAATCAAGCGGCATTAACCGCCGAGAAGTTTATCGACAATCCATTTGCCAGTGAATCGGACCGAGCCAAAGGGTACACGCGGTTGTATCGAACTGGCGATATGGTGCGCTGGTTAGCCGATGGTAATTTAGAGTATCTGGGGCGAAATGATGACCAAATTAAAATACGCGGCTATCGTATCGAGCTTGGCGAAATCGAAAATGCCTTGTGTAAAATCGAAGGTATTCAGCAAGCGGTAGTGATGGTGCGCGAGCCGCAATCGAATCAATACCTAGCAGCCTATTATGTGGGTGAAGAGACGATAAGCTCTGAGGTATTGCGCCAGCAGTTATCGCAGACTTTACCGGATTATATGCTACCGATGACGTACACGGTGATTGAATCGGTGCCCTTAACTATCAATGGCAAGCTAGATAAGCGCGCGTTACCTGAGCCCATTTTAACTAGTGAAGAGGGGTATGTCGCCCCTCGAACAGAGTTAGAAGCGCAGCTGTGCGAGATATGGCAAGCCCAACTCGGTCTTGAGCGAGTGGGGATTAGCGATAACTTTTTCCGCATTGGCGGCAACTCGATAAGCGCACTTAAACTCATCGCAGAATGTCGTAAAAAGGAAAATATCGATATCCCACTGCAACTGTTGTTTGAGCATAAAACAATCGCTGGGATAGTCGCAAACCTCGAATCTAATCAGCTGTTAACCATCCCAGTCAGTGAACACGAAAAGCCGCCATTATCCTTCGCCCAGGAACGTTTATTGTTCATTGAGCAGTTTGAACAAGGAAGTAATACTTATCATATTCCCTATTTTGTAAAGCTACAAAAAGGCGTTAATTGGAGTGCGTTACAAAGCGCATTTAATACAGTGATTGATCGCCATCCGGTGCTCAAAACGGTTTATCAGACGGGGCAAAATGGTGATAGTTATCAGCAGGTCTTAGACGCTGATGTTATTGTCACAACCCAGCATTTGTGTAGTGAGGAGGCGTTGTTATCTGCGGTTTCTGCAGCTGTAGCTTTGCCCTTTGATTTGACAGCAGAGCCAAGTATTCGGTTGTGTCATTTTGTCTTTGAAGAGCAACAATATTTGTTGATTTTATGGCATCACATTGCGTTTGACGGCTGGTCTGTCGATATTTTTCTGAATGAATTTTCTCAAGCGTATCAATCTTTTTGCCAGTCTCAACCGCTTGCGTTACCGTCGTTAGAGATAGGTTATAGCGATTATGCTGTTTGGCAAAGAGAGTTACTGCAAGGCGAGGTACTTGATGGGCTAGTCAGTTATTGGCAAAAGCAATTATGTGGGTATGAGAACTTAGCTCTCCCAACCGATTATCCTCGTCCTAGTCATTTTGATTATCAAGGTAGAGATTATTTATTTGAGTTAGATTCAGACCTGTCCTCAGAATTGAGGAGCCTTGCGCAAAGCCAAGAAACGACACTTTACACACTGCTATTGAGTGGTTTTTACGCGGCATTGGCAAGTCTTACAGGGCAACAAGATATATTATTAGGTACGCCCTCGGATAACCGTCATCACAGTCAGACTCAATCGTTAGTGGGTTTCTTCGTGAATACCTTACCGCTTAGGGCACAAGTGGAGCAAACGGATAGCGTGGAATCGTTGATTGAGCACATCCATGCACAAGTGACGCAAGCCAAGCTTCACCAAGAGCTACCTTTTGAGAAGCTTGTCGATACCCTGTCGGTCGTGCGAGATACGTCACGCCACCCGCTGTATCAAGTCATGTTCACCTTAGATAGTTTCAGTGACGGATTTGAAGAAGAAAACAATTTACCGTGGCGAGCGAATAGTTTACTCGAAGATGCCAATCCAAATAACCCTGCCAAGTTTGATTTAAGCTTAACGTTACGAGATGGTCGTGCCAACATCCGAGGTGGTTTTAACTATGCGACAAGCTTGTTTGAGGAGAAAAGTGTAGAGCGCTTTGCACAGATATATGTTCGCGTATTGAAGGCTTTTGTTGCCAATCCAAAGCAACAGGTAGGGGATTTACCGATTTTATCAAAGCAAGAGCGACAGACCTTATTGCAGACTTGGAATGAGACAGACAAAAGCTACCCTCAAGGTAAGACGTTGCATGAATTGTTTACCGAGCAGGTAGAGCGGACACCGGAGCAGATAGCGTTAGTACATGAGGGGCAAAGGATAAGTTATCGGGAGTTGGACGAGCGTTCAAACTGTTTAGCGCATCATATACGAGAGCGTTATCTGCATCAAACGGGAGAGATGATAAAGCCGGATACCTTGATAGCACTTTACCTAGACCGCAGTTTGGAAATGATAGTGAGCATTTTAGCGGTGCTCAAAGCTGGCGGTGCTTATGTTCCGATATCACCTGATTACCCAGAGCAACGAAGCGTTTTTATTTTAGAAGATACACAAACACGTTTAGTGTTAAGTCAACATCACTATTCGCAGCAAATGACGATTTGGCAGGGTGCACTTAGTGAAAACGTTGAAATGTTGATTGTTGATGAAGAGGGGGGGTATGAGACGAAATCTAAAGCGTCTCCTGAGCCAATAAGTGGAGCAACAGATTTAGCCTATGTCATTTACACATCAGGAACAACCGGGCAGCCCAAAGGAGTGTTGATTGAACATAGAAGTGTCATTAACCTTTGCCATTTTATAGCTCGTACTCATTTTATCGACCACCAGACCAGATCGCTATTTATCTCAAATTATGTTTTCGACGCGTCAATATTTGAACTGTTTCCTAGCCTACTCTTTGGCTCGGAAGTCTATATAACATCGAACATTAACGGAGTTGATTCGGATGAACTTAATGAATTGATTTCAAAATATAGTATTACAAAAGCATTTATACCAACTGCGCTATTGGCAACGCTGGCAAAAGAATTAGAAAAATCTTCAGTAAATGTCATACATACTGGAGGAGAGAAATTGGCGGAGTTACCGCTAAAACCCGCCAGTTTCGTCTTCAATCAATATGGACCTACAGAAGCGACGGTCTGTGTTTCTCAAAATAGAATGCAGGATCATCTAGACCTAAGAATTGGTAAAGCGATCGATAACACACGTTTGTATGTATTGGATCCCTACAAAAAAGTTGTGCCTATTGGAGCGCCCGGGGAACTCTATATTGGTGGTGCTGGTTTGGCCAGAGGGTACCTAAATCAACAAGATTTAACCGCTGAAAAATTTATAGCCAACCCATTCGCATCGGATCAAGATCTAGCCAAGGGTTATTCCCGTTTATACAAAACTGGAGATATTGTTCGTAGATTAAAAGATGGAAATTTAGAGTACATTGGAAGAAACGATGAGCAGGTTAAAATTCGAGGTTACCGTATTGAACTTGGAGAAATAGAAGCTGCAATTTCTGAAACTCCAGGCGTTAGCCAAGCTATCGTAATTACAAAGGAAGTTTCAGGCAATACCCATGTAGCAGCGTATTATGTGGTAGATCCAAGTGATAGCAATGGACCAGAGGTTGCAGATAGGATCAGAGAGAAAGTCGTTAAAGTCTTGCCCAGTTATATGCTTCCCGAAAGTTTGATCCAAATAGAAAGTGTCCCCTTGACTCTTAATGGCAAACTAAATAAAGCTGCCTTACCAGAGCCTATTCTTGTGCAACAAGATAACTACGTTGCTCCTAGAAATGAAATAGAAACTAGTGTGTGTGAGATTTGGAAGGCGCAATTAGGACTGGAACGGGTCGGAATTAATGATAATTTCTTTCGTATAGGTGGTAATTCGATATCTGCGATTAAATTAACAGCCGAATGTCGTAAAATTCTCAATACTGATATTCCTCTGCGGTTATTATTTGAGCAGAAAACCATCGCAGGGATCCTGTCAAAATTAAAGTCTTCAAAAAAGCTAATTATACCAAAAACGAATTTAAAAAGACCTCCTCTGTCATTTGCTCAGGAACGTTTACTTTTTATTGAGCAGCTTGAAGGTGGGAGTAATGCATATCACATTCCATTGGTTATAGAACTGACAAGTAATACAAATTGGTCTGTTCTAGAGGCTGCATTTAATGTAGTTGCTGATCGACATCAAATTTTGAAGTCGGTATTTTTAACCGACGATAACGGTGATGGTTTTCAATGTCGTATTGATAAGCCCTTGATTATCTCAAGGAAAGAAGTCGATGATACTGAGACCTTAAGGAGTTCGCTGGCAGAAGCAATTAATCAACCTTTTGATTTATCGATTGAGCCTAGTATTCGATTGGTATCCTATGCTACACAAGATCGCAATTATCTATTAATCTTGTGGCATCATATCGCCCTAGATGGCTGGTCAGTAAATATCTTTCTTGAAGAGTTGAGCGACGCTTATCAAGCGCTCACGCTAAGCCGCCCAATAAACCTTTTGCCACTTGAAATCGATTATTGCGACTATGCAAATTGGCAAAGAGAGTACTTACAAGGCCAAACGTTAGAACAGCTCCTGGATTTTTGGAAATCGCACCTTTGTGGTTTTGAAATGTTAGAGCTGCCAGCTGATTACAATCGTCCCTCACATTTTGATTATCTGGGTAAAGATCATCAATTTGAATTAACACCGATATTGAGTGATGAGCTAAGACGTCTAGCACGAGAGAAGGAGACTACTCTTTATACTATATTGTTATGCGGCTTTTACATTACCTTAAGTTGCCACTCTGGACAGCAAGATATTGTCATAGGATCCCCTTTCGATAATCGACACCATGCACAGGTTCAATCATTAGTCGGTTTTTTCGTGAACGCATTGCCGCTACGAGCTCAACTGGATAATACACGTAGTATCGACGACCTAATTAAGCAAGTGCACGAAATTGTGATTCAAACCAAACTTCATCAGGAACTACCATTTGAAAAACTAGTCGATGCTTTGGAGATTGAAAGGGACACGTCAAGAAATCCAATCTATCAAGTGTTTTTTAGATTGCAGAGTTTTAGTGAGGGTTTCCTTTCTAATACTTCTTTACCATTTTTGCCATGTAAAGATATGGATGATTCTTATACGCCGGCTAAGTTTGATTTGGATTTATATTTGAATGACGACAAAGAGGCCATAGCGGGAGGGTTCAACTATGCCACTAGTTTGTTTAGCTCAACGAGTATTGACCGTCTGACCAAAACTTTTGAATGTGTGTTAACCGCAATCGCAAAAAACCAATCTCAAACACTCGCGAATATTTCAATCTTATCCGAGACAGAAAGTAATACCTTATTGAACAATTGGAGCAGATCAACGACCACCTCAGATGAACAAAAAACCTTGGATCAGTTATTTGAAGAACAAGTTGCACGAACTCCAGATGAAATTGCCCTATATTTCGAAGATAATAAAGTTAGTTATCGTCAGCTGAATCAGCGAGCAAATCAATTAGCAAATCATATTCGAGCTGAGTATTTAAACAATGCTCAGGTCTCTCTTTCTGCAGATACGTTGATTGGGCTTTACTTCGACCGCGGATTGGACATGATCGTCAGTATATTGGCAGTTCTTAAAGCAGGAGCAGCGTTTGTTCCTATTTCTCCACTTCATCCAGAAGAAAGGGTCAGCTTTATTTTGCAAGATACAAGTAGCGCTGTACTGTTAACACAAAACTATTACGTTGAAAAATTAGAGAGAATAACCAAAGGCCAAAAACAGCAACCAATAGTGTTAGCAGTAGAAGAATTAAAGCAAATTCAAAGCCACTGTGAAAATAACCTTCAAAGAATATCTAGTGCTCAGGATTTAGCCTATGTTATTTATACATCAGGCACGACGGGTCAGCCTAAGGGAGTGGAAATCCCACATCACGCTAGCGCCGCCCGAAACTTGTTTATGGCTGAGTTTAGTGACACCTATAAAAATGTTTATTTATTGAAAACCAATTATATTTTTGATGTGTTCATTTCCGATTTGTTCAGCCACCTTTTCGTTGGTGCGCAATTGGTAATTTCAAAAGCACATTTCGATCAAAATGAAATTTCAACGCTCATAAACGACTTACCCATAAATGCTGCCCATTTTGTTCCTTCTCAGTTTTTAGCATTACCAACTTCACTATCAAAGTTTGAGAGAATAAATTTCAGTGGTGAAAATTTAGGAAAAGAGCAATTAGCAAGAATAGATTTTCAGGAAAGTCGAGTTTTTAATTATTACGGCCCAACGGAAACGGGAGAAACAACTTGCTTTGAAGCTTGTTCTTTCAACGACTCTAGTAAGATTGGTCGACCTATGCCGAGCACTCAAGCTTATGTGGTTTTAAATGGAACCCAGTTAGCGCCTTTGGGTGTGCCAGGAGAATTATATATCGGCGGCGCTGGATTAGCCCGAGGGTATTTAAATCAAGCGGCATTAACCGCCGAGAAGTTTATCGACAATCCATTTGCCAGTGAATCGGACCGAGCCAAAGGGTACACGCGGTTGTATCGAACTGGCGATATGGTGCGCTGGTTAGCCGATGGTAACTTAGAGTATCTGGGGCGAAATGATGACCAAATTAAAATACGCGGCTATCGCGTTGAGCTTGGCGAAATCGAAAATGCCTTGTGTAAAATCGAAGGTATTCAGCAAGCGGTAGTGATGGTGCGCGAGCCGCAATCGAATCAATACCTAGCAGCCTATTATGTGGGTGAAGAGACGATAAGCTCTGAGGTATTGCGCCAGCAGTTATCGCAGACTTTACCGGATTATATGCTACCGATGACGTACACGGTGATTGAATCGGTGCCCTTAACTATCAATGGCAAGCTAGATAAGCGCGCGTTACCTGAGCCCATTTTAACTAGTGAAGAGGGGTATGTCGCCCCTCGAACAGAGTTAGAAGCGCAGCTGTGCGAGATATGGCAAGCCCAACTCGGTCTTGAGCGAGTGGGGATTAGCGATAACTTTTTCCGCATTGGCGGCAACTCGATAAGCGCACTTAAACTCATCGCAGAATGTCGTAAAAAGGAAAATATCGATATCCCACTGCAACTGTTGTTTGAGCATAAAACAATCGCTGGGATAGTCGCAAACCTCGAATCTAATCAGCTGTTAACCATCCCAGTCAGTGAACACGAAAAGCCGCCATTATCCTTCGCCCAGGAACGTTTATTGTTCATTGAGCAGTTTGAACAAGGAAGTAATACTTATCATATTCCCTATTTTGTAAAGCTACAAAAAGGCGTTAATTGGAGTGCGTTACAAAGCGCATTTAATACAGTGATTGATCGCCATCCGGTGCTCAAAACGGTTTATCAGACGGGGCAAAATGGTGATAGTTATCAGCAGGTCTTAGACGCTGATGTTATTGTCACAACCCAGCATTTGTGTAGTGAGGAGGCGTTGTTATCTGCGGTTTCTGCAGCTGTAGCTTTGCCCTTTGATTTGACAGCAGAGCCAAGTATTCGGTTGTGTCATTTTGTCTTTGAAGAGCAACAATATTTGTTGATTTTATGGCATCACATTGCGTTTGACGGCTGGTCTGTCGATATTTTTCTGAATGAATTTTCTCAAGCGTATCAATCTTTTTGCCAGTCTCAACCGCTTGCGTTACCGTCGTTAGAGATAGGTTATAGCGATTATGCTGTTTGGCAAAGAGAGTTACTGCAAGGCGAGGTACTTGATGGGCTAGTCAGTTATTGGCAAAAGCAATTATGTGGGTATGAGAACTTAGCTCTCCCAACCGATTATCCTCGTCCTAGTCATTTTGATTATCAAGGTAGAGATTATTTATTTGAGTTAGATTCAGACCTGTCCTCAGAATTGAGGAGCCTTGCGCAAAGCCAAGAAACGACACTTTACACACTGCTATTGAGTGGTTTTTACGCGGCATTGGCAAGTCTTACAGGGCAACAAGATATATTATTAGGTACGCCCTCGGATAACCGTCATCACAGTCAGACTCAATCGTTAGTGGGTTTCTTCGTGAATACCTTACCGCTTAGGGCACAAGTGGAGCAAACGGATAGCGTGGAATCGTTGATTGAGCACATCCATGCACAAGTGACGCAAGCCAAGCTTCACCAAGAGCTACCTTTTGAGAAGCTTGTCGATACCCTGTCGGTCGTGCGAGATACGTCACGCCACCCGCTGTATCAAGTCATGTTCACCTTAGATAGTTTCAGTGACGGATTTGAAGAAGAAAACAATTTACCGTGGCGAGCGAATAGTTTACTCGAAGATGCCAATCCAAATAACCCTGCCAAGTTTGATTTAAGCTTAACGTTACGAGATGGTCGTGCCAACATCCGAGGTGGTTTTAACTATGCGACAAGCTTGTTTGAGGAGAAAAGTGTAGAGCGCTTTGCACAGATATATGTTCGCGTATTGAAGGCTTTTGTTGCCAATCCAAAGCAACAGGTAGGGGATTTACCGATTTTATCAAAGCAAGAGCGACAGACCTTATTGCAGACTTGGAATGAGACAGACAAAAGCTACCCTCAAGGTAAGACGTTGCATGAATTGTTTACCGAGCAGGTAGAGCGGACACCGGAGCAGATAGCGTTAGTACATGAGGGGCAAAGGATAAGTTATCGGGAGTTGGACGAGCGTTCAAACTGTTTAGCGCATCATATACGAGAGCGTTATCTGCATCAAACGGGAGAGATGATAAAGCCGGATACCTTGATAGCACTTTACCTAGACCGCAGTTTGGAAATGATAGTGAGCATTTTAGCGGTGCTCAAAGCTGGCGGTGCTTATGTTCCGATATCACCTGATTACCCAGAGCAACGAAGCGTTTTTATTTTAGAAGATACACAAACACGTTTAGTGTTAAGTCAACATCACTATTCGCAGCAAATGACGATTTGGCAGGGTGCACTTAGTGAAAACGTTGAAATGTTGATTGTTGATGAAGAGGGGGGGTATGAGACGAAATCTAAAGCGTCTCCTGAGCCAATAAGTGGAGCAACAGATTTAGCCTATGTCATATACACATCAGGAACAACTGGGCAACCCAAAGGAGTGTTGATTGAACATAAATCAGTTCTCAATACTATTTCAGCAATGAACGGGGTTTATTCAATAACAGCCAACGCACGAAAGTCAGGTTGTTTTAGTCAATATGTTTTTGATGTAAGTATTTCCGAAATATTCAATAGTCTTTGTTTCGGTGGAGAACTTCATTTATTTAATGAAGAGCTTCGTACTGATACTGATAAATTGCACAATTATGTCATCGATGAACAGATTAACTTTCTTTTTGTACCACCGGCAATTTTGGGCATACTTCCTAAAAAAAAATACCCGTCTTTAGAAGCTATTATTTTTGCGGGAGATCGCTGTGAACAAAATAGTTGTGAGTATTGGACTCAAGAACACGCTTTATATAATTACTATGGACCAACTGAAGCTTCGATCTATGCATCAGGAAAACTTGCTCAAAAAAGAAATCTAAATGAAATTGGACGAGCACTCGACAATGTTAAATTGTATGTATTAAACAAGTTATTGCAACCAGTTCCAATTGGCACTCCAGGAGAATTGTACATCGGTGGTGCGGGTTTGGCGCGGGGGTATTTAAACAGACCTGAATTGACCCAACAGAAATTTATTACTAATCCTTTTGGCAATGAGTTCGGTAAAACGCTCGATGATAATCGCATTTATCAAACCGGTGATTTAGTTAGATGGTTACCTGATGGAAACTTAGAGTATTTAGGAAGAAATGATAGTCAAGTTAAGATCCGAGGTTTTCGAGTAGAACTTGGCGAAATAGAAAGCGTATTAACGTCGATAAATCAAGTTCGTCAAGTGGCAGTGGTTGTTCTCGAACAAGCTGGACAACAAGTTATATCAGCTTACATAGTGCCACAGGACAAACGAAATATTGATTTAGATTCGATTAAAGAAACGCTGTTAACTCAATTACCTGAATACATGGTGCCTGCTAGTTTTACGCTATTAGAATCTATCCCCTTAACCATCAACGGTAAGCTTAATCGTTCAGCCTTACCAAAACCGACTATTCAAATTGACGAACATTACGTAGGACCGAGAAACCACTTAGAAGAACAGCTGTGTAAGCTATGGGAGTTGGAATTCTCCTCTAAAGAAAGGATTGGTATTTATGACAATTTCTTTGCGCTAGGAGGAAATTCGATAATTGCTATTCGACTTACTGCGTTGTGTAGACGAGAACTTGAAATTGATATTCCGCTCACTTTATTATTTCAACAAAAAAATATCGCAGGATTAGTTGATCATTTAGAAGAAAAACCATTATTTGAAATTGAAGCAAGGATTCAAAATAGTGCTCCGGTCTCCTTTGCACAAGAACGATTGCTGTTTCTACAAGATTTTGAACAAGGCGGTGAGGCATACCACATACCAATATTGTTAGAATTATGCCCAGACGTTAACCTTGATATGTTAGAACTAGCATTTAATGTATTGGTTGATAGACATCCGATACTAAAAACGATTTATGAGAAGAATTCAGAACAAAGCTACATACAAAAAATAGCAAGTAACAAACTTTCGATTCAGTGGGAAGAGTTAGCATCCATAGATGCTCTTTCGACAGCGGCTAAATTAGGAATTTCAAAACCTTTTGATTTAACTTCTCAGCCTAGTTTTCGTATACAGGGATTTAGATTAGAAGAGAAACATTATCTTTTAACTGTTTGGCATCACATTGCTTTTGACGGTTGGTCAGCGGATATTTTCATGCAAGAGTTAGGAGACGTTTACCAAGCTTTCCTTAGCGATGAAACGCCTAACCTGCCAGCGCTAGACATCAGTTATGCCGATTATTCAGCTTGGCAACGCGCCTACCTACAAGGTGACACGCTGGATAACTTATTGGGATATTGGCAACAACAGTTAGCGGGATATGAAAGCTTAAATCTGCCTACTGACCGGGCTCGTCCGGCGCACATCGATTACCGTGGTCACGACCATCTGTTTAGCTTAGATAATGATTTATCGGCATCCCTTCGCGCCTTGGCGAAGCGTCAGGAAACGACGCTGTACACCTTATTGCTCAGTGGGTTCTACGCAAGTTTAGCCAGCCTTACTGGGCAGCGCGATATTCTGCTTGGCACGCCATCGGATAATCGTCACCATGCTCAAACCCAATCCTTGATAGGCTTTTTCGTCAATTCGTTGCCGTTAAGGGCCCAAGTGGAGCCTGACACCACAGTTGCGTCACTGGTGTCACACGTGCATGAAGTGGTAACCCAAGCCAAAGTACATCAAGAGTTACCCTTTGAGAATTTAGTCGATACGTTACAGGTTGAGCGAGACCCCTCTCGTCATCCACTGTATCAAGTGATGTTTAGCCTACAAAATTTCGGTGAAACAATCGGAAAAGATGAATCCTTGCCCTTTAAAATTTCAGAACAAACAAACGCAGAAGCACTTTATAGTCCCGCGAAGTTTGATTTGAGTTTGATACTAACGGACGACCAAGCTTCAATCGCAGGGAGTATCAATTATGCGGTGAGCCTGTTTGATGAATCGACTATCGAGCGTCTGCAAGCTGTCTTTCAGCGTATATTGCGCGCATTTGTCGCCGATAATCAGCAAACGATTGGCTCAATCGCCACGGTGTCAGACGAAGAGCGTGTCACGCTGTTAAGTGATTGGAATGATACAGACAGCGATTACCCTGATAATCAAACCTTAACCCAGTTATTTGCCGCCCAAGTGAAGCGCTCGCCGCAGAAGGTTGCGCTGGTATATGAAGGACGTGAGCTGACGTATCAACAGCTAGATGAGCAATCGAATCAATTGGCACATTGTCTCAATAGTGAGTATAGACAAGAGCATGGGCATTGTTTGAAACCGGAAACTCTAATAGCCTGCTATTTAGATCAGGGTTTTTCTTCGGTCGTCAGTACGCTTGCCGTCCTTAAAGTGGGAGGATGTTTAGTTCCAATTTTCCCTCAAGCTTTGGATAGTCTTAATAGCGAAATGATTACCTCTTCTAACGCTGCTTTAGTGATAACGAACCAAAAGTATACTAATAAAATATCTGCATGGAAGTCTAAGAGTCACAACCAATTTTCAATCTTGTCAGTAGGGCTTGAAGCGTCTTTCTCTAAAGGCTCTAAAAACAATATTGACCAAGTAGAAAGTGCGTCAAATTTAGCATGTCTGATTGCTACTTGTGAAACCTTACACAAACCAGAGCTGGTGATGTTGACGCATCAAAATATCAGTCACTATGTGGAAGCTTTTAAAGATAGATGTGCAACCAATGTCTGTCAGCGAATATTGGTATCTTCTTCAAGTTTATACGACTCAACCATTTCTGAAGTATTAGCCGGACTGTTAAATGGTCACGAATTGTATTTATGCTGTAGTGAAGAACGCCATGATCCTGCACGATTGGGAAGCTTCATCGAGCGTGAACAGATTGAGTTAGCGACATTACCGCCGGCTTTGTTGCCGTTGATTGAGCCTCACCAGTTGCGCTCATTAAAACGATTAATTGTTGCCGGAGAGTCGCCCTCACTGGAGGTGTTGGAACGATTTAGCGAGCACTGTCAAGTGTACAATGCTTATGGTCCAACGGAAGTGACGGTCTGTGCTACTGCAAACTGTTATGAAACGGGTGATTTGCCGAGCAATATAGGTCAACCAATCAATAACACGCGAGTATTAGTACTAGATGCACGTCATCAACTCGTCCCGATAGGGGCGCCAGGGGAGTTATATGTTGGTGGCGCTGGCTTAGCGCGAGGGTATTTAAATCAACCGACATTAACCGCCGAGAAGTTTATCGACAATCCATTTGCCAGTGAATCGGACCGAGCCAAAGGGTACACGCGGTTGTATCGTACCGGCGATATGGTGCGCTGGTTAGCCGATGGTAATTTAGAGTATCTGGGGCGAAATGATGACCAAATCAAAATACGCGGCTATCGCGTTGAGCTTGGCGAAATCGAAAATGCCTTGTGTAAAATCGAAGGTATTCAGCAAGCGGTAGTGATGGTGCGCGAGCAGCAATCGAATCAATACCTAGCAGCCTATTATGTGGGTGAAGAGACGATAAGCTCTGAGGTATTGCGCCAGCAGTTATCGCAGACTTTACCGGATTATATGCTACCGATGACGTACACCGTGATTGAATCGGTACCGTTAACTATCAATGGCAAGCTGGATAAGCGCGCTTTACCTGAGCCCATTTTAACCAGTGAAGAGGGGTATGTCGCCCCTCGAACAGAGTTAGAAGCGCAGCTGTGCGAGATATGGAAAAATTTATTTTCTTCAGAAGACCTCATAGGGATTAATGATAACTTTTTTGCACTAGGTGGAAACTCGATAACGGCGATTCGTTTAACTTCTACTTGCAGTAAAGAGATAGGTAAAGAGATCCCGCTAGCGTTGTTGTTTGAACAAAAAACAGTGGCAGGTTTAGCCAGTCACTTAAGTGAACAAGCATTAGAGATTATTCCGGTTAGCGGGTTAGCCCAGCCACCGTTATCCTTTGCACAAGAGCGATTACTCTTTATCGAACGCTATGAGCAAGGCTCTAACGCATACCATGTTCCTCTTTTACTTACCTTGAGTCATGACATTGACTTGGCCGCATTAGAAGAGGCCATCAACGTGATTGTTGAACGCCATCCGGTGTTAAAAACGGTTTATTTAACCGACAGCAATGACCGTAATTATCAAGCCATTTTGCCCCAGCCCGTCTCTTTGCAGAGCGAGGTGTTGACAAGTGATACGCAGTTATCGGTGTGCATTGAACAAGCTATAGCAAGCACATTTGATTTGAGCTGCGAGCCGAGTATCCGGCTGCATCATTACCAAGTTGCAGAGGCAGACTATTTATTGATTATCTGGCATCACATAGCCTTTGATGGTTGGTCAGCGGATATTTTCATGCAAGAGTTAGGAGACGTTTACCAAGCTTTCCTTAGCGATGAAACGCCTAACCTGCCAGCGCTAGACATCAGTTATGCCGATTATTCAGCTTGGCAACGCGCCTACCTACAAGGTGACACGCTGGATAACTTATTGGGATATTGGCAACAACAGTTAGCGGGATATGAAAGCTTAAATCTGCCTACTGACCGGGCTCGTCCGGCGCACATCGATTACCGTGGTCACGACCATCTGTTTAGCTTAGATAATGATTTATCGGCATCCCTTCGCGCCTTGGCGAAGCGTCAGGAAACGACGCTGTACACCTTATTGCTCAGTGGGTTCTACGCAAGTTTAGCCAGCCTTACTGGGCAGCGCGATATTCTGCTTGGCACGCCATCGGATAATCGTCACCATGCTCAAACCCAATCCTTGATAGGCTTTTTCGTCAATTCGTTGCCGTTAAGGGCCCAAGTGGAGCCTGACACCACAGTTGCGTCACTGGTGTCACACGTGCATGAAGTGGTAACCCAAGCCAAAGTACATCAAGAGTTACCCTTTGAGAATTTAGTCGATACGTTACAGGTTGAGCGAGACCCCTCTCGTCATCCACTGTATCAAGTGATGTTTAGCCTACAAAATTTCGGTGAAACAATCGGAAAAGATGAATCCTTGCCCTTTAAAATTTCAGAACAAACAAACGCAGAAGCACTTTATAGTCCCGCGAAGTTTGATTTGAGTTTGATACTAACGGACGACCAAGCTTCAATCGCAGGGAGTATCAATTATGCGGTGAGCCTGTTTGATGAATCGACTATCGAGCGTCTGCAAGCTGTCTTTCAGCGTATATTGCGCGCATTTGTCGCCGATAATCAGCAAACGATTGGTTCAATCGCCACGGTGTCAGACGAAGAGCGTGTCACGCTGTTAAGTGATTGGAATGATACAGACAGCGATTACCCTGATAATCAAACCTTAACCCAGTTATTTGCCGCCCAAGTGAAGCGCTCGCCGCAGAAGGTTGCGCTGGTATATGAAGGACGTGAGCTGACGTATCAACAGCTAGATGAGCAATCGAATCAATTGGCCCGCGCCTTAAAAGCGGCTTATCAGCAACAGGCAGGAGAGTCACTCAAGCCAGATACCTTGATAGGGCTGTATCAAGACCGCAGCCCCGAGATGTTGCTCAGTATCTTAGCGATATTAAAAGCGGGGGGCGCCTATGTGCCTATCTCGCCGGACTATCCGCAATCACGGGTGGCGTATTTGTTAGACGATACGAAGACCTCATTGGTACTCACGCAAGCACAATATATAGAACGCCTGACCCAGTGGACGTCGCAGCAAGACCAACCCGCGAGCGTGCTGGCAGTTGATAGACCCGACATTCTGGCAGGGTATGCGAAGACGCGCGTGCCGGCACGACATGGTCCGGATGACTTGGCGTATGTGATTTATACCTCGGGCACGACGGGTCAACCCAAGGGCGTGATGATCAGTCATAAGAATGTTCATCATCTAGTAGAAGCGCAAAGCGCACGTTTTGAAGCCAAAGCTTGTCAGCGAGCATTGCTTTTTGCGGCCTATGTGTTTGATGCGAGTGTATCAGAATTATTTATTGGTTTACTCAGTGGTCAAGTGTTGTATTTATGCAGTGATGAGGAGCGACAAAATGCCGCAATGCTGGGAAGCCTTATCGAGCGAGGACAGATTGAGTTAGCGACATTACCGCCGGCTTTGTTGCCGTTGATTGAGCCTCACCAGTTGCGCTCATTAAAACGATTAATTGTTGCCGGAGAGTCGCCCTCACTGGAGGTGTTGGAACGATTTAGCGAGCACTGTCAAGTGTACAATGCTTATGGTCCAACGGAAGTGACGGTCTGTGCTACTGCAAACTGTTATGAAACGGGTGATTTGCCGAGCAATATAGGTCAACCAATCAATAACACGCGAGTATTAGTACTAGATGCACGTCATCAACTCGTCCCGATAGGGGCGCCAGGGGAGTTATATGTTGGTGGCGCTGGCTTAGCGCGAGGGTATTTAAATCAACCGACATTAACCGCCGAGAAGTTTATCGACAATCCATTTGCCAGTGAATCGGACCGAGCCAAAGGGTACACGCGGTTGTATCGTACCGGCGATATGGTGCGCTGGTTAGCCGATGGTAATTTAGAGTTTTTAGGCCGTAATGATGATCAAGTTAAAATACGCGGTCATCGCGTTGAGCTTGGCGAAATCGAGAGTGCTTTGAGTGAAGTCAAAGGCATTCAACAAGCGGTCGTCATGGTGCGCACGCAAGCAGGGAATGATTATCTTGCAGCTTATGTTGTACTAGCTAACGATATGTCACTAAATCAAGATTGGCTGCAAGAGAAATTGAAGGAGCGCCTACCTGAGTACATGACACCAACTACGATTACAGCGATTGAATCGGTGCCCCTAACCATCAATGGCAAGTTGGACAAGCGGGCTTTACCAGAGCCAGTATTAACTAATGCAGATAATTATGTCGCCCCTCGGACGGAGTTAGAAATACAGCTGTGCGAGATATGGCAAGCCGTTTTAGGGATAGAGCAGGTTGGGGTGCATGACAACTTCTTCCGTATTGGCGGCAACTCGATTATGGCCATTCAATTAACTGAGGCCAGCCGCAGAGCGATAGGTAGAGAGATCCCGCTAGCGTTGTTGTTTGAACAAAAGACAGTGGCAGGTTTAGCCAGTCACTTAAGTGAACAAGCATTAGAGATTATTCCGGTTAGCGGGTTAGCCCAGCCACCGTTATCCTTTGCACAAGAGCGATTACTCTTTATCGAACGTTATGAGCAAGGCTCTAACGCATACCATGTTCCTCTTTTACTTACCTTGAGTCATGACATTGACTTGGCCGCATTAGAAGAGGCCATCAACGTGATTGTTGAACGCCATCCGGTGTTAAAAACGGTTTATTTAACCGACAGCAATGACCGTAATTATCAAGCCATTTTGCCCCAGCCCGTCTCTTTGCAGAGCGAGGTGTTGACAAGTGATACGCAGTTATCGGTGTGCATTGAACAAGCTATAGCAAGCACATTTGATTTGAGCTGCGAGCCGAGTATCCGGCTGCATCATTACCAAGTTGCAGAGGCAGACTATTTATTGATTATCTGGCATCACATAGCCTTTGATGGTTGGTCGATGGATATTTTTATCAATGAGTTAAGGCAGGCTTACCAAGGATTGCAAGTAGGAGAAGACCTCAAGCTTGCAGCGCTAGACATCAGTTATGCCGATTATTCAGCTTGGCAACGCGCCTACCTACAAGGTGACACGCTGGATAACTTATTGGGATATTGGCAACAACAGTTAGCGGGATATGAAAGCTTAAATCTGCCTACTGACCGGGCTCGTCCGGCGCACATCGATTACCGTGGTCACGACCATCTGTTTAGCTTAGATAATGATTTATCGGCATCCCTTCGCGCCTTGGCGAAGCGTCAGGAAACGACGCTGTACACCTTATTGCTCAGTGGGTTCTACGCAAGTTTAGCCAGCCTTACTGGGCAGCGCGATATTCTGCTTGGCACGCCATCGGATAATCGTCACCATGCTCAAACCCAATCCTTGATAGGCTTTTTCGTCAATTCGTTGCCGTTAAGGGCCCAAGTGGAGCCTGACACCACAGTTGCGTCACTGGTGTCACACGTGCATGAAGTGGTAACCCAAGCCAAAGTACATCAAGAGTTACCCTTTGAGAATTTAGTCGATGCGTTACAGGTTGAGCGAGACCCCTCTCGTCATCCACTGTATCAAGTGATGTTTAGCGTACAAAGCTTTGGCGAAGCGCTAGCCGATGCCAGTGATTTACCCTTTTCCCCGGCAGAATTGAGCTCCCAGAAAAGTGTTTATAGTCCCGCGAAGTTTGATTTGAGTTTGATGTTAACGGACGACCAAGCTTCAATCGCAGGGAGTATCAATTATGCGGTGAGCCTGTTTGATGAATCGACTATCGAGCGTCTGCAAGCTGTCTTTCAGCGTATATTGCGCGCATTTGTCGCCGATAATCAGCAAACGATTGGTTCAATCGCCACGGTGTCAGACGAAGAGCGTGTCACGCTGTTAAGTGATTGGAATGATACAGACAGCGATTACCCTGATAATCAAACCTTAACCCAGTTATTTGCCGCCCAAGTGAAGCGCTCGCCGCAGAAGGTTGCGCTGGTATATGAAGGACGTGAGCTGACGTATCAACAGCTAGATGAGCAATCGAATCAATTGGCCCGCGCCTTAAAAGCGGCTTATCAGCAACAGGCAGGAGAGTCACTCAAGCCAGATACCTTGATAGGGCTGTATCAAGACCGCAGCCCCGAGATGTTGCTCAGTATCTTAGCGATATTAAAAGCGGGGGGCGCCTATGTGCCTATCTCGCCGGACTATCCGCAATCACGGGTGGCGTATTTGTTAGACGATACGAAGACCTCATTGGTACTCACGCAAGCACAATATATAGAACGCCTGACCCAGTGGACGTCGCAGCAAGACCAACCCGCGAGCGTGCTGGCAGTTGATAGACCCGACATTCTGGCAGGGTATGCGAAGACGCGCGTGCCGGCACGACATGGTCCGGATGACTTGGCGTATGTGATTTATACCTCGGGCACGACGGGTCAACCCAAGGGCGTGTTAACGCCGCACCGAGGAGTGGTCTCCTTAGTGCAAGACAATGACTTTATTAATTTATCTCAGGCCGATGTGATGTTACATCTTTCGGACCCAAGCTTTGATGCCGCAACCTTTGAAATATGGGGCGCCTTGACCCATGGCGCGACATTAGTGATAGCGCCGAATACCCAAGAGCTGACATCCCAAGCGCTAGAGCAGGTCATCACAGACAATGGGCTCACGGTCTTATGGCTGACTAAAACCTTGTTTGACAATCTGTATTTACAACAGCCAACGATGTTTGCCAGCCTAAACTATTTGTTGGTGGGGGGAGAAGCGTTAAACCCTGATTTAATTCGACAGTTGATGAGTCAGGTATTACGACCCACACATATCTTAAATGGTTATGGTCCAACGGAAAGCACGACCTTCACGACGACTTATGAGTGTGAGGCATTTTCACATTCTGTGCCGCTAGGCAAGCCAATCAGTACCCGAAAAGTGTATGTGTTGGACGAGCAAGGCCAATTGTCGGGTATCGGTGTGCCTGGGGAGTTGTATATTGGCGGCGCTGGATTAGCCCGAGGGTATTTAAATCAAGCGGCATTAACCGCCGAGAAGTTTATCGACAATCCATTTGCCAGTGAATCGGACCGAGCCAAAGGGTACACGCGGTTGTATCGAACTGGCGATATGGTGCGCTGGTTAGCCGATGGTAATTTAGAGTATCTGGGGCGAAATGATGACCAAATCAAAATACGCGGCTATCGCGTTGAGCTTGGCGAAATCGAAGATGCCTTGTGCCAAATCGAAGGTATTCAGCAAGCGGTAGTGATGGTGCGCGAGCAGCAATCGAATCAATACCTAGCAGCCTATTATGTGGGTGAAGAGACGATAAGCTCTGAGGTATTGCGCCAGCAGTTATCGCAGACTTTACCGGATTATATGCTACCGATGACGTACACCGTGATTGAATCGGTACCGTTAACTATCAATGGCAAGCTGGATAAGCGCGCTTTACCTGAGCCCATTTTAACCAGTGAAGAGGGGTATGTCGCCCCTCGAACAGAGTTAGAAGCGCAGCTGTGCGAGATATGGCAATCCGTTTTAGGGATAGAGCAGGTTGGGGTGCATGACAACTTCTTCCGTATTGGCGGCAACTCGATTATGGCCATTCAATTAACTGAGGCCAGCCGCAGAGCGATAGGTAAAGAGATCCCGCTAGCGTTGTTGTTTGAACAAAAGACAGTGGCAGGTTTAGCCAGTCACTTAAGTGAACAAGCATTAGAGATTATTCCGGTTAGCGGGTTAGCCCAGCCACCGTTATCCTTTGCACAAGAGCGATTACTCTTTATCGAACGCTATGAGCAAGGCTCTAACGCATACCATGTTCCTCTTTTACTTACCTTGAGTCATGACATTGACTTGGCCGCATTAGAAGAGGCCATCAACGTGATTGTTGAACGCCATCCGGTGTTAAAAACGGTTTATTTAACCGACAGCAATGACCGTAATTATCAAGCCATTTTGCCCCAGCCCGTCTCTTTGCAGAGCGAGGTGTTGACAAGTGATACGCAGTTATCGGTGTGCATTGAACAAGCTATAGCAAGCACATTTGATTTGAGCTGCGAGCCGAGTATCCGGCTGCATCATTACCAAGTTGCAGAGGCAGACTATTTATTGATTATCTGGCATCACATAGCCTTTGATGGTTGGTCAGCGGATATTTTCATGCAAGAGTTAGGAGACGTTTACCAAGCTTTCCTTAGCGATGAAACGCCTAACCTGCCAGCGCTAGACATCAGTTATGCCGATTATTCAGCTTGGCAACGCGCCTACCTACAAGGTGACACGCTGGATAACTTATTGGGATATTGGCAACAACAGTTAGCGGGATATGAAAGCTTAAATCTGCCTACTGACCGGGCTCGTCCGGCGCACATCGATTACCGTGGTCACGACCATCTGTTTAGCTTAGATAATGATTTATCGGCATCCCTTCGCGCCTTGGCGAAGCGTCAGGAAACGACGCTGTACACCTTATTGCTCAGTGGGTTCTACGCAAGTTTAGCCAGCCTTACTGGGCAGCGCGATATTCTGCTTGGCACGCCATCGGATAATCGTCACCATGCTCAAACCCAATCCTTGATAGGCTTTTTCGTCAATTCGTTGCCGTTAAGGGCCCAAGTGGAGCCTGACACCACAGTTGCGTCACTGGTGTCACACGTGCATGAAGTGGTAACCCAAGCCAAAGTACATCAAGAGTTACCCTTTGAGAATTTAGTCGATACGTTACAGGTTGAGCGAGACCCCTCTCGTCATCCACTGTATCAAGTGATGTTTAGCCTACAAAATTTCGGTGAAACAATCGGAAAAGATGAATCCTTGCCCTTTAAAATTTCAGAACAAACAAACGCAGAAGCACTTTATAGTCCCGCGAAGTTTGATTTGAGTTTGATACTAACGGACGACCAAGCTTCAATCGCAGGGAGTATCAATTATGCGGTGAGCCTGTTTGATGAATCGACTATCGAGCGTCTGCAAGCTGTCTTTCAGCGTATATTGCGCGCATTTGTCGCCGATAATCAGCAAACGATTGGTTCAATCGCCACGGTGTCAGACGAAGAGCGTGTCACGCTGTTAAGTGATTGGAATGATACAGACAGCGATTACCCTGATAATCAAACCTTAACCCAGTTATTTGCCGCCCAAGTGAAGCGCTCGCCGCAGAAGGTTGCGCTGGTATATGAAGGACGTGAGCTGACGTATCAACAGCTAGATGAGCAATCGAATCAATTGGCCCGCGCCTTAAAAGCGGCTTATCAGCAACAGGCAGGAGAGTCACTCAAGCCAGATACCTTGATAGGGCTGTATCAAGACCGCAGCCCCGAGATGTTGCTCAGTATCTTAGCGATATTAAAAGCGGGGGGCGCCTATGTGCCTATCTCGCCGGACTATCCGCAATCACGGGTGGCGTATTTGTTAGACGATACGAAGACCTCATTGGTACTCACGCAAGCACAATATATAGAACGCCTGACCCAGTGGACGTCGCAGCAAGACCAACCCGCGAGCGTGCTGGCAGTTGATAGACCCGACATTCTGGCAGGGTATGCGAAGACGCGCGTGCCGGCACGACATGGTCCGGATGACTTGGCGTATGTGATTTATACCTCGGGCACGACGGGTCAACCCAAGGGCGTGATGATCAGTCATAAGAATGTTCATCATCTAGTAGAAGCGCAAAGCGCACGTTTTGAAGCCAAAGCTTGTCAGCGAGCATTGCTTTTTGCGGCCTATGTGTTTGATGCGAGTGTGTTTGAATTATTTATTGGTTTACTCAGTGGTCAAGCGTTGTATTTATGCAGTGATGAGGAGCGACAAAATGCCGCAATGCTGGGAAGCCTTATCGAGCGAGGACAGATTGAGTTAGCGACATTACCGCCGGCTTTGTTGCCGTTGATTGAGCCTCACCAGTTGCGCTCATTAAAACGATTAATTGTTGCCGGAGAGTCGCCCTCACTGGAGGTGTTGGAACGATTTAGCGAGCACTGTCAAGTGTACAATGCTTATGGTCCAACGGAAGTGACGGTCTGTGCTACTGCAAACTGTTATGAAACGGGTGATTTGCCGAGCAATATAGGTCAACCAATCAATAACACGCGAGTATTAGTACTAGATGCACGTCATCAACTCGTCCCGATAGGGGCGCCAGGGGAGTTATATGTTGGTGGCGCTGGCTTAGCGCGAGGGTATTTAAATCAACCGACATTAACCGCCGAGAAGTTTATCGACAATCCATTTGCCAGTGAATCGGACCGAGCCAAAGGGTACACGCGGTTGTATCGTACCGGCGATATGGTGCGCTGGTTAGCCGATGGTAATTTAGAGTTTTTAGGCCGTAATGATGATCAAGTTAAAATACGCGGTCATCGCGTTGAGCTTGGCGAAATCGAGAGTGCTTTGAGTGAAGTCAAAGGCATTCAACAAGCGGTCGTCATGGTGCGCACGCAAGCAGGGAATGATTATCTTGCAGCTTATGTTGTACTAGCTAACGATATGTCACTAAATCAAGATTGGCTGCAAGAGAAATTGAAGGAGCGCCTACCTGAGTACATGACACCAACTACGATTACAGCGATTGAATCGGTGCCCCTAACCATCAATGGCAAGTTGGACAAGCGGGCTTTACCAGAGCCAGTATTAACTAATGCAGATAATTATGTCGCCCCTCGGACGGAGTTAGAAATACAGCTGTGCGAGATATGGCAAGCCGTTTTAGGGATAGAGCAGGTTGGGGGGCATGACAACTTCTTCCGAATTGGTGGCGATTCAATCGTGAGTATTCAATTGGTTTCTAAGCTAAGAAAACTAGGATTTAGTCTACAAGTGAAAGATATATTTGAGGCTCCGACCATTTTTCAACTAGCTAAATTTCTTGAAAAGTCGAGTTCGCAAAACAAAATCCTCGTTGAGGAAGGGCTGCTTAGTGGAACATTTGATTTGCTGCCGATTCAACATTGGTTTTTCCAACAGTCACTGCAAAAACCTCATCACTGGAATCAAGCTTTTATGTTAAAGATCCCTGATGGCTTTACATCAGAAGAAATTACAAGGGCATTGACGGATTTATCAGTAAAACATGACATGCTCAGATGCCATTTTCATGAGTCTGAGGAGGGAGTTAAGCAAAGTTATCAAGTTATGCAGTCAAAGATTGCATTGAAATCAATCAACATAACTAAGTTTGACGAGACAGCCATACAAAATCAATTAACAGCTTGGCAAAGTGATTTTGATTTCAACGATGGCCCTGTTTGGCGTGTAGGTCACCTTACGGGATACGCTGATAACAGCGCTAGGCTATTTTTTGCCTTTCATCATTTGATTGTAGATTCCGTTTCATGGCGGATAATTGCAGAAGACATCAAATTGTTATTGACTGGTAAGGAACTACTTCCAAAAAGCTGCAGCTATCGTCAGTGGGTAAATGCGGTTAATAATTACGCGCTATCACATGAAAGTGAGAGCGAATATTGGAATAAAGTTGGCGTAGATCAGAGAAACATAGATGGCTCTGCGCACAAAGTTTTAGAAACTATATCTCTATCTAAATGCGAAACAGGAGTCTTACTGCGAGAATCTAATCTGGGATATAACACAGAAATTAATGATCTTTTGCTCAGTGCCTTGGCAAGTGCATTACAGGACTGTTTCCAAGACCCAGTCAATCATATCGTTTTAGAGGGACACGGTAGAGAATCCATAGAAGACAATTTAGACCTTTCAGAAACGGTTGGATGGTTCACTATTGCCTATCCTGTGAAACTAATAGCTGAGGAAGAGCTGTCATCCACGATAATACAAACTAAAGAAATGTTACGCAGAATTCCCAGTAAAGGAATCGGATATGGAGCTTTGAATAAGGCAGGTTTAAAGTTAAAAGCATTGCCAAAAATTAGTTTCAACTATCTTGGGCAGTTGGATAACGGTACACATAGTGCTAGTAGTGATTTTTGGAAAATAACCAGCGAAAGCTGCGGTGAAACAATACATCAGGAGAATTCATCTAACAATGTTCTAAATGTAAGTGGCGCTATCGTGAATGACCAATTGCAATTTGGAATTGATTCAAGCTTAAGCCCTATGCAAACATCGTTGTTTACCGCAGGTTTCGAAAGAGCCTTGAAAAGCGTAATTAATCTAGGCAGTGAAGTGGCTAAAAACGGAGGTATTAAAACACCAAGTGATTTTGCTGTACCAACGCTGTCATTAGAAAGATTGGAAACACTCCAAAACAGTTTCTGCAATGAAGTGCAGGACAATAATTTAAAGCATAGTGTAATGGAAATTTAAACAAACGTATTTACGACATATATATCAACTAGCAACTCAGATTATCGATAGGTATATAAATGAACAGGTCAAATGTTTTCGCAAAATTTATACAAGAAGGCTGCATGATGCTCGGTTGTAAACAAGGTCTAAAAAAGAAAATTGAAGGTGTTTTTGAAGAAGCCAAATTATTTTTTTGTAGACCAAAACAACAGAAAAAATTTTATCGGTGAATATCGAATTAGGGTTTTTAAACCACAAGGAATTGAATATGCAGCTACACCGGATAGAGCAGACGCGAACGAGACATTTTGCAGTAGATGCGGTTCAAGCGTTTAAGGCTCTATGTTTTTTCTTTTCCGCCACCTAGATAGTGGAGCGTAGGCTGGGACTCAATTCACATTCGTCATCTGCAAATTAGCATAAGCCATTCGAAAATCTTGGCGTTTGCATGAATCTGCCTAAATTGATATCAGTAACAGCTCAGGCAATCATAAACAAACTTCAAGCTTGACGAATAATTATATTTAGGTTTGCCTAAGACCAGCTTGGCCTCATCGCGCATTGGTTCATATTACTTGTGCTATATCTTACACAAGCACTCAACTTTTCAGTGTTCTAGTGTATTCGATTTCTAAAAACTAATATTTTCATTTACCTGAAAATATTCACTGACATACAAGCAACCCATAGTATCAAACTCTAAAATTTCGCATCACCCATGCTATGTTCACGACAACGCTAAGGATTGGATGTTAACGATATTGTTTGCTTCTATATCCTCTTATTTGATCAATACTGCCAAGCATAAATACCTAGTACTTTTGATACATATTTATAACCAGTTGCGATCTCAAACCTGGATTTCCTGCCACTTGACTGGTCAATTGTAATAAAGCTTCAGCCTATCTGTTAAACACTCAAAGTCAATATAACACTTACCTCAAATATTACCTTTAAAGCACTATGAAATTGTATTTTCTTATACATAAGTGCAGCTCTTATTTGAGAGTTAAAGTACATTCATGTGATATTAAAAGTACGTAAGTAATTGATATATATGTGCTATGTATGAATGTGATTTTATATGCCAGCCTTGTTCGGTCACATGAATAGATGAAAGTAGGCACATGGTTGGATGTTCTAATTCAGTACTGTTCGTAGTATTCAATTCATGTTCTGAGAGTGTATAGAGTGCTGAAACTTCTACTGACTTGTCGATGATTCGATGAAATGTTCAGGCTGCATTGCTCATTCATGAATGTTTTGAAGATTTACTCGACAAAAGGCTCAAAGAAAGCAAGTTCAAGATAGTCAACGAGTAAAAGTAGAGACGAAATTATTTTGCAATAATAACGAATTGGAATAAAGAATATGTTGGAACTAGTAGAAAGTTTAAGAAGTCAAAATGTTTCAATTTGGGCCAATAATGGCAAAATAAAACTCGCTTTTGGAGACAACACTCCATCAGAAACTCTAGTATCTTCAATAAAGGAACATAAGAGCAGGATCTTAGATTTCCTAAATTCCCATGATATTTTTTCAGAAGATGCATTTGAGCGTTTTCAAATTGATGGCTCATTTCAAAATAGCAGAGAAGGTGGCCTTTCAACACCAAATGAAAAAAGCACAAATCAAATTGAAGCTATATTCGCTGCAAACAGTCTACAACAAGGTTTCGTTGTTCATCATGTAGCGAACCCAGATGATGATGCTTATCGTGTGCAATTGTTACTAGATTATAATAAGGGAATCGATCTCGAACTTTATCAGGAGGCGTGGAAACTAGCTTCAATACGTTATCCAATATTGCGAATGGGCTTTAATTGGGATGACGAAATTCTTCAAGTTATCACTTCACAACCAAGTATTAATGAATCTAATTTTAAAACGATAGATCTCTCTGATATATCCAAAGATGATATCGATGACAAAATATCAGAAATTCAACTTCAAGACCGGGACATCCCATTCGATTTAACTAAACCAGGAATGATTCGATTTACTGTAATTACAAGTAATGAAAGAAAAGTGACTGTACTAAAAACAGAGCATCATAGTATCGCTGATGGATGGGGAGGGGCGATATTACTAGACACCGTACACAGTTATTACAACGATTTAATAAATGGTATTTCACCGATAATAGAAGTAGACCAAGCTTATATAGAAACTCAAAGTTATCATTTAAATGAGAAAAAGAATACGCAGCGTTATTGGAGCAGTAAAAAGACAGAGTTTCGTCATGCTAACGATATCAACAACTTATTAAGCTGCCCGGTTGAATTAAATCAAATTAAAACAGTAACTGTCCCTTCTGAGCATAGTTTAACGATTGGCGGCAGTTTGTATGCAGGTCTTAAGGCCCAATGCCAGGCTCAAGGAATCACACTAAATGTCGCTTTGCAGTTTGCTTGGCATAAACTGCTTCAATATTATACCAATGACGATCAAACCGTTGTCGGGACAACCGTTTCTGGTAGGGACATCGATGTAGACGGTATAGAGTCTAGTGTAGGCTTATATATTAACACCTTACCTCTGTTAGTCAGATGGGAAAGCAAAAAGACTATCAGCGAAATACTCCAAGCAATACAACTGGATATCGCCGCTCTCAATAGTTATTCGAGCGTATCTTTAGCATCTCTCCAGCAGAATGAACACCGCTTATTCCATAGTATATTTGTTTTTGAAAACTACCCAGTATCTGAGTGTTCAGCTAATGATACTAGCAAAATAGAGCAGAGTATAACTTTTCGACAAGCTGTAGAAAAAGTTGACTACCCGCTGTGTCTGACAGCTTGTGAACAAAATGAATCACTGACGATATCGATAAAGTTTAGTCAAGCTTGGCTTAATACAGATTTAGCTAATCGCCTGTTACTTCAAATTCAGAATGTTCTACAAGCAATCAAAGAAGATCCGTGTGTGGGTCATGACACTATTAATTTGTTGAGCGAAGAAGAAAGATTCCAAACGTTATTTTTGTGGAATGACACTGAAAGAGAATATCCGCATAACAAAACTATATCCGAGCTCTTTTCAGAGCAAGTGATGAAAACACCTAAAAAAGAAGCACTGATATTTCAAAATAAAAGTATGACTTATGAAGAGTTAGATAAGCAGTCTAACCAATTAGCACACTACATTTTAGAAGCATACCAAAAAGAGCATGGTAAGCGATTGGGCTCCGATAGTTTGATAGCACTCTATTACGAAAGAAGTTGTTCGATGGTGGTTAGTATATTGGCGGTGCTTAAAGTTGGCGCGGCCTATGTTCCAATCTCAACTGATGACCCTCAGCAACGGATTGATTATATATTAGAAGACACTGGAACTTCACTGCTACTAACTCAAGATTCTTTATCAAATCGACTTAAAAACGGGTTAGGAACATTCGCTGAAAGTATACAAGTGTTAACAACAGATAGCTTAGTGGAACTCGAATCATTTCCTAGCACTGCAGTCTCTATTGTCCATAAGTCTACAGACCTAGCATATGTGATTTATACATCTGGAACCACAGGTCAGCCAAAAGGAGTAATGGTTGAACATCAAGGAATATCTTCTTTCGTGTTTAACGATGGTTACGTAGATGCCTCTAAAGTTGAAAAAGTAGCAAGCCTTTCGCCGTATTCTTTTGATGGATTTGTTTTTGACTTATTTTATCCACTGTTACAAGGCGCAACTTGCTACCTTTTCGAAAAGGACAGCCTCTTAGACTTGAGTGGGTTTAACCAGCAAATTTGTAAATGTCAGATCGATACGTTTTTTATTACAACTGCTTTATTTAATCAACTAGTCAATACAAACACTCTCCAGAATACCAGTGTGAAAAATGTACTTTTTGGCGGTGAGACTGCTGATTTAAATACCGTTGATAAAGCTCGCTTAGATTATCCACAAATTAACCTTACTCATGTTTACGGTCCTACTGAAACAATTGTTTTTGCTAGTGCTTGCAAAATCAAAGAACGAGTTATCGCTGCGCCGATAGGCAAGGCGTTAGATAATAAGCGCCTTTACGTACTTGATGATAATTTGATGCCTGTGGCTGTTGGGGCACCTGGGGAGTTGTATATAGGAGGCGCAGGATTGGCGCGTGGTTATCTGAATCAATCACAATTAACATCTTCCAAATTTATAGATAGTCCTTTTGCAACTGCCCTAGATGTAGCAAATGGCTTTAATCGTTTGTATAAAACCGGTGATATCGTTCGTTGGTTAGCAGATGGCAATCTAGCGTTTATAGGTCGTAATGACGAGCAAGTCAAAATTCGTGGTCACAGGATAGAGCTTGGTGAGATTGAAACTGCTCTTAGAGAAATAAAGGGTATTACGCAAGCTGTCGTTACGGTTCGTGAGCAATCAAATAATCAATGTCTAGCTGCATATGTAGTTTTAGAGTCTAACGACATTACAACAACACATATACGTGAGAGTTTAACCAAGAGGCTGCCAACGTATTTATTGCCCACCACTATCACCTCAATGGATTCAATTCCTTTCACAGTGAATGGGAAGATAGATAAACGCTCTCTACCAGTACCGGAGTTTAATGATTTAGATACTTATGTACCGCCCAGAAATGAACTTGAGTCGAAGCTTTGTAAAATTTGGCAATCTATTCTTGGGGTCCAGTCCATTGGTATATTTGATAATTTTTTCACATTGGGTGGAAACTCAATTGCTGCGATTCGTCTTACTGCTGCTAGTCGCAGTGAATTAGGGTTAGATATTCCGCTTAACTTATTATTCAGCTTAAAAACCGTAGCAGGTTTAGCATCCCATTTAGGTGAACAAGAAATGATTGTTATACCTAAATCGAGTTTGTCTCAACCTCCTTTGTCTTTCGCACAAGAAAGACTTTTATTCATCGAAAAATATGAAAATGGCTCAAGTACCTATCATATACCTTTATTATTAGAGCTCTCTGATGATGTTGATCTCGCTCTGTTAGAAAAAGCATTTAACGTCGTGTTGTTTCGTCACCCAGTAATGAAAACAGTCTACTTGTGTGATGAAAATAATAAACACTTTCAACGTACCTTAGATGATGAAATAGATATCAATTGGGAGAGTATACCAGACGAGAAAATGTTGCACTCCCTTGTAAAGTCAAAAATTGAAACTCCCTTTGATTTAACGTGTGAGCCAAGCATACGAGTTTGCGGTATCAAGGAAAACGCAAATGACTATTTATTGATTGTTTGGCATCACATTGCTTTTGACGGTTGGTCAACTGATATATTCATGCAAGAGTTAGGAGACGTTTACCAAGCTTTCCTTAGAGATGAAACGCCTAACCTGCCAGCGCTAGACATCAGTTATGCCGATTATTCAGCTTGGCAACGCGCCTACCTACAAGGTGACACGCTGGATAACTTATTGGGATATTGGCAACAACAGTTAGCGGGATATGAAAGCTTAAATCTGCCTACTGACCGGGCTCGTCCGGCGCACATCGATTACCGTGGTCACGACCATCTGTTTAGCTTAGATAATGATTTATCGGCATCCCTTCGCGCCTTGGCGAAGCGTCAGGAAACGACGCTGTACACCTTATTGCTCAGTGGGTTCTACGCAAGTTTAGCCAGCCTTACTGGGCAGCGCGATATTCTGCTTGGCACGCCATCGGATAATCGTCACCATGCTCAAACCCAATCCTTGATAGGCTTTTTCGTCAATTCGTTGCCGTTAAGGGCCCAAGTGGAGCCTGACACCACAGTTGCGTCACTGGTGTCACACGTGCATGAAGTGGTAACCCAAGCCAAAGTACATCAAGAGTTACCCTTTGAGAATTTAGTCGATGCGTTACAGGTTGAGCGAGACCCCTCTCGTCATCCACTGTATCAAGTGATGTTTAGCGTACAAAGCTTTGGCGAAGCGCTAGCCGATGCCAGTGATTTACCCTTTTCCCCGGCAGAATTGAGCTCCCAGAAAAGTGTTTATAGTCCCGCGAAGTTTGATTTGAGTTTGATGTTAACGGACGACCAAGCTTCAATCGCAGGGAGTATCAATTATGCGGTGAGCCTGTTTGATGAATCGACTATCGAGCGTCTGCAAGCTGTCTTTCAGCGTATATTGCGCGCATTTGTCGCCGATAATCAGCAAACGATTGGTTCAATCGCCACGGTGTCAGACGAAGAGCGTGTCACGCTGTTAAGTGATTGGAATGATACAGACAGCGATTACCCTGATAATCAAACCTTAACCCAGTTATTTGCCGCCCAAGTGAAGCGCTCGCCGCAGAAGGTTGCGCTGGTATATGAAGGACGTGAGCTGACGTATCAACAGCTAGATGAGCAATCGAATCAATTGGCCCGCGCCTTAAAAGCGGCTTATCAGCAACAGGCAGGAGAGTCACTCAAGCCAGATACCTTGATAGGGCTGTATCAAGACCGCAGCCCCGAGATGTTGCTCAGTATCTTAGCGATATTAAAAGCGGGGGGCGCCTATGTGCCTATCTCGCCGGACTATCCGCAATCACGGGTGGCGTATTTGTTAGACGATACGAAGACCTCATTGGTACTCACGCAAGCACAATATATAGAACGCCTGACCCAGTGGACGTCGCAGCAAGACCAACCCGCGAGCGTGCTGGCAGTTGATAGACCCGACATTCTGGCAGGGTATGCGAAGACGCGCGTGCCGGCACGACATGGTCCGGATGACTTGGCGTATGTGATTTATACCTCGGGCACGACGGGTCAACCCAAGGGCGTGTTAACGCCGCACCGAGGAGTGGTCTCCTTAGTGCAAGACAATGACTTTATTAATTTATCTCAGGCCGATGTGATGTTACATCTTTCGGACCCAAGCTTTGATGCCGCAACCTTTGAAATATGGGGCGCCTTGACCCATGGCGCGACATTAGTGATAGCGCCGAATACCCAAGAGCTGACATCCCAAGCGCTAGAGCAGGTCATCACAGACAATGGGCTCACGGTCTTATGGTTAACAACAGCCCTTTTTGAAAGTCATTATTTCCAACGACCAGAAATGTTTGCCTCATTGCGATATTTGTTCATCGGTGGAGAAGTCGTTACACCAGAGTTCATCCGACGTTTAGTGGAACAAAAGAACAGACCTGTACAGTTTATTAACTGCTACGGTCCAACGGAAAGCACGACCTTCACGACGACTTATGAGTGTGAGGCATTTTCACATTCTGTGCCGCTAGGCAAGCCAATCAGTACCCGAAAAGTGTATGTGTTGGACGAGCAAGGCCAATTGTCGGGTATCGGTGTGCCTGGGGAGTTGTATATTGGCGGCGCTGGATTAGCCCGAGGGTATTTAAATCAAGCGGCATTAACCGCCGAGAAGTTTATCGACAATCCATTTGCCAGTGAATCGGACCGAGCCAAAGGGTACACGCGGTTGTATCGAACTGGCGATATGGTGCGCTGGTTAGCCGATGGTAATTTAGAGTTTTTAGGTCGAAATGATGATCAAATCAAAATACGCGGCTATCGCGTTGAGCTTGGCGAAATCGAAAATGCCTTGTGTAAAATCGAAGGTATTCAGCAAGCGGTAGTGATGGTGCGCGAGCAGCAATCGAATCAATACCTAGCAGCCTATTATGTGGGTGAAGAGACGATAAGCTCTGAGGTATTGCGCCAGCAGTTATCGCAGACTTTACCGGATTATATGCTACCGATGACGTACACGGTGATTGAATCGGTGCCCTTAACTATCAATGGCAAGCTAGATAAGCGCGCGTTACCTGAGCCCATTTTAACTAGTGAAGAGGGGTATGTCGCCCCTCGAACAGAGTTAGAAGCGCAGCTGTGCGAGATATGGCAATCCGTTTTAGGGATAGAGCAGGTTGGGGTGCATGACAACTTCTTCCGTATTGGCGGCAACTCGATTATGGCCATTCAATTAACTGAGGCCAGCCGCAGAGCGATAGGTAAAGAGATCCCGCTAGCGTTGTTGTTTGAACAAAAAACAGTGGCAGGTTTAGCCAGTCACTTAAGTGAACAAGCATTAGAGATTATTCCGGTTAGCGGGTTAGCCCAGCCACCGTTATCCTTTGCACAAGAGCGATTACTCTTTATCGAACGTTATGAGCAGGGCTCAAGCGCATACCACATCCCTATATTATTAAGTTTAAAATCTGATGTTGATTTGAATGCTTTAGAAATGGCACTTAATGTGATTATTGAACGTCATTCAGCATTAAGAACAGTTTATTTAACAGATGAAGAAGATCGTAATTATCAGGCCGTAATTGAATTTGATTTTAAATTACAGATCGAAAATTTAGAAAGTGAAAATGCACTTTCAAATAGACTTAAGCAAGAAATAGAGAAGCCGTTTGCTTTAAATATCGAACCTAGTATTCGGTTGCAGATTTATCAACTTAACCAACAACAGTATATTTCGATTTTATGGCACCATATCGGATTTGATGGTTGGTCTACAGATTTATTTATCAATGAGTTAGGCCTGGCTTATCAAGCGATAAAAGCGGGAAAAGCGCCAGTCCTTCCGGCGTTAGAAATTAGCTATGCCGATTATTCAATTTGGCAACGTACATACCTTCAAGGTGATACGTTAAAAAAATATACCGACTATTGGAAATCTCAGTTAACTGGTTTTGAATCACTCAACTTGATAACTGACAGAAGTCGTCCAGCTCAGCAGGACTATACGGGAAATGATTTACTTTTTAATTTAGATGTCGAGCTATCAAATAGTTTACGAGAGATGGCTAAAAGACAGGAAACTACGCTTTATACGCTCATGTTGAGCGCTTTCTATTCCTGTTTGGCGACACTTTCTGGTCAGAGTGATGTAGTGGTAGGTACGCCTTCGGATAACCGACACCATGCACAAACACAGTCGTTAATTGGTTTTTTTGTTAATTCGTTGGCATTGCGATGCCAAATTGACCCCAAAAGCAGCGTAGATGAACTTATCTGTCAAGTACATCATTTGGTATCCCAAGCCAAGATACACCAAGAATTACCCTTCGAAAACTTAGTCGAATCATTGGACATTGAGCGTGATCCGTCACGCCATCCGATCTATCAGGTTATGTTTAGCCTACAAAATTTTGGCGAGTCGATAAATGTAAACAATAACTTGCCTTTCTCACCGGCTGAGCTAACTGGTGAAACAGGGCTATTTAGCCCCGCCAAATTTGACTTAAGTCTTTTTATTAGCGATGGGCATGAGGAAATATCTGGAAGTTTCAATTATGCAGTAAGTTTATTCGACGCTAATACAGTAGAAAGATTTTTGAAGCTTTATAAGCGTATTTTGCGCTCATTTGTTGCAGATAACCAACAAAAAATAGCAGATATCCGGACACTCTCTAAGTTAGAAGAAACGTCTATAGTGTTTGATTGGAACAAGTCGGATATTAGTTCAAGTACTGATAAATCATTACAACAACTTTTCAAAGCGCAAGTCATAGACTCCCCAAATACGCACGCTATCTATTCTGATGGTACCCAGTATACCTATAAAAAACTTGATGAACATTCGGACATACTGGCCAGAAATATTAGAGCTTTGTATAGAGCTGAAACAGGTCAAGTTTTAGCGCCTGCCACACCCATCGGTATCTCTAGTCCAATAAATTTTAGTTTTGTAGTTAGCTTATTGGCGGTTGTTAAGGCTGGATGTACATTCCTGCCTATTTCAAATAGCGATTCAGAATCGACTTCATTAACTCAGTTGCAAGATGCTAGTCCGCTAATAATTCTGACTGATAAAAAGCAGAGTACAAGGTTGAATGAGTACTCTGTTAATGCAAATTTAGACCCGTTAATTTTGGATCTCGGCGATGAGTCACTATACATCGATTTATGCTCAGAAGAGCGCTTGCCTTCCGGCAACCTAGATGACTTGGTTTGTCTATTTTATTCGAAGGCTGCTGATGACAAAAACTCCAAAGTTGGTGTAAATCAAAGGAGTATAGCCAATCAGGCAAATTATTTTGCTAAGCGTTTCTCGCTAAACAGTTCTCAAAAATCCTTGCAATTCTCTTCATGTCAAAATGAATCAAGTATCTATGAACTGTTTTGTGCTTTGTTAAATGGCGTGCAAATATTTTTATGCAATATGGAACAACGAAGTGACTTTTTAGAACTTGGAAAAATAATAGAACAAAACAAGATTAGCTTCGCGGTTCTTCCATCTTTAGTGCTTGCTGATGTGAATTCAGAACAGTGCACTAGTTTACAGACGTTGTTAGTCACTGGTGATTCATTCTCATACAAGGTGCTTGATTCTTTTAGTACAAATTGTGATGTATTCACACTATATACAGCTTACGACGGTTCTACTGCAGGCGTTAACTTATATGAGAAAGGCCAAAATACGGGAATTATTGGCCAGCCGGTTGATGGTTTTAGCTTTTACGTATTGGATAGTAACGACCATTTAGTGCCTATTGGAGCGCCAGGGGAGCTGCATATTGGACGCCAATCTAATGAACATGATTGTTTGAACAATAACTATATAAATGAAATAACATTGTTAGATAACACTGATTTTCATCGTCAGTATGACGGGCTCGGATCAATTAAATTAATTAACACTGGAGATAAGGTTTACTGGACAGACCAAGGAGAACTGATCTTCATTAACAATAGTGACCGGTGTGCAAAAATTGGCGACTTTAACGTTGATTTTCTTGAGGTAGAGCATGCCATCAATCAATTGTCCTGTGTAAAGCAAGCCATAGTAATTAACGTTACTGACACAGGAAGTGAGCAATTAGCAGCCTATGTAGTCGCCAACGATGCTGAACTATTGGTTGCCGCAGATTTACGTAAAAGTTTACTTACAGTTTTACCTGAATATTCAGTACCTAAAAGTTTCAGTCAATTAGAGTATTTTCCTTTAACCATAGACGGGTCATTGGATAAACCAACCCTACCTAAACCACTGTTTAGCGAATATCAAAAATACACAGCACCAAGAAATGTATTAGAACAATCACTTTGTGATGTTTGGGAATCGATTTTTGTCAGTGAAGATAAAATTGGGGTACATGATAATTTTTTCACACTCGGTGGTAATTCAATAACAGCAATTCGGTTAACTTCTGCATGTAGCAGAGCGATAGGTAGAGAGATCCCGCTAGCGTTGTTGTTTGAACAAAAGACAGTGGCAGGTTTAGCCAGTCACTTAAGTGAACAAGCATTAGAGATTATTCCGGTTAGCGGGTTAGCCCAGCCACCGTTATCCTTTGCACAAGAGCGATTACTCTTTATCGAACGTTATGAGCAAGGCTCTAACGCATACCATGTTCCTCTTTTACTTACCTTGAGTCATGACATTGACTTGGCCGCATTAGAAGAGGCCATCAACGTGATTGTTGAACGCCATCCGGTGTTAAAAACGGTTTATTTAACCGACAGCAATGACCGTAATTATCAAGCCATTTTGCCCCAGCCCGTCTCTTTGCAGAGCGAGGTGTTGACAAGTGATACGCAGTTATCGGTGTGCATTGAACAAGCTATAGCAAGCACATTTGATTTGAGCTGCGAGCCGAGTATCCGGCTGCATCATTACCAAGTTGCAGAGGCAGACTATTTATTGATTATCTGGCATCACATAGCCTTTGATGGTTGGTCGATGGATATTTTTATCAATGAGTTAAGGCAGGCTTACCAAGGATTGCAAGTAGGAGAAGACCTCAAGCTTGCAGCGCTAGACATCAGTTATGCCGATTATTCAGCTTGGCAACGCGCCTACCTACAAGGTGACACGCTGGATAACTTATTGGGATATTGGCAACAACAGTTAGCGGGATATGAAAGCTTAAATCTGCCTACTGACCGGGCTCGTCCGGCGCACATCGATTACCGTGGTCACGACCATCTGTTTAGCTTAGATAATGATTTATCGGCATCCCTTCGCGCCTTGGCGAAGCGTCAGGAAACGACGCTGTACACCTTATTGCTCAGTGGGTTCTACGCAAGTTTAGCCAGCCTTACTGGGCAGCGCGATATTCTGCTTGGCACGCCATCGGATAATCGTCACCATGCTCAAACCCAATCCTTGATAGGCTTTTTCGTCAATTCGTTGCCGTTAAGGGCCCAAGTGGAGCCTGACACCACAGTTGCGTCACTGGTGTCACACGTGCATGAAGTGGTAACCCAAGCCAAAGTACATCAAGAGTTACCCTTTGAGAATTTAGTCGATGCGTTACAGGTTGAGCGAGACCCCTCTCGTCATCCACTGTATCAAGTGATGTTTAGCGTACAAAGCTTTGGCGAAGCGCTAGCCGATGCCAGTGATTTACCCTTTTCCCCGGCAGAATTGAGCTCCCAGGAAAGTGTTTATAGTCCCGCGAAGTTTGATTTGAGTTTGATGTTAACGGACGACCAAGCTTCAATCGCAGGGAGTATCAATTATGCGGTGAGCCTGTTTGATGAATCGACTATCGAGCGTCTGCAAGCTGTCTTTCAGCGTATATTGCGCGCATTTGTCGCCGATAATCAGCAAACGATTGGTTCAATCGCCACGGTGTCAGACGAAGAGCGTGTCACGCTGTTAAGTGATTGGAATGATACAGACAGCGATTACCCTGATAATCAAACCTTAACCCAGTTATTTGCCGCCCAAGTGAAGCGCTCGCCGCAGAAGGTTGCGCTGGTATATGAAGGACGTGAGCTGACGTATCAACAGCTAGATGAGCAATCGAATCAATTGGCCCGCGCCTTAAAAGCGGCTTATCAGCAACAGGCAGGAGAGTCACTCAAGCCAGATACCTTGATAGGGCTGTATCAAGACCGCAGCCCCGAGATGTTGCTCAGTATCTTAGCGATATTAAAAGCGGGGGGCGCCTATGTGCCTATCTCGCCGGACTATCCGCAATCACGGGTGGCGTATTTGTTAGACGATACGAAGACCTCATTGGTACTCACGCAAGCACAATATATAGAACGCCTGACCCAGTGGACGTCGCAGCAAGACCAACCCGCGAGCGTGCTGGCAGTTGATAGACCCGACATTCTGGCAGGGTATGCGAAGACGCGCGTGCCGGCACGACATGGTCCGGATGACTTGGCGTATGTGATTTATACCTCGGGCACGACGGGACAACCCAAGGGCGTGTTAACGCCGCACCGAGGAGTGGTCTCCTTAGTGCAAGACAATGACTTTATTAATTTATCTCAGGCCGATGTGATGTTACATCTTTCGGACCCAAGCTTTGATGCCGCAACCTTTGAAATATGGGGCGCCTTGACCCATGGCGCGACATTAGTGATAGCGCCGAATACCCAAGAGCTGACATCCCAAGCGCTAGAGCAGGTCATCACAGACAATGGGCTCACGGTCTTATGGCTGACTAAAACCTTGTTTGACAATCTGTATTTACAACAGCCAACGATGTTTGCCAGCCTAAACTATTTGTTGGTGGGGGGAGAAGCGTTAAACCCTGATTTAATTCGACAGTTGATGAGTCAGGTATTACGACCCACACATATCTTAAATGGTTATGGTCCAACGGAAAGCACGACCTTCACGACGACTTATGAGTGTGAGGCATTTTCACATTCTGTGCCGCTAGGCAAGCCAATCAGTACCCGAAAAGTGTATGTGTTGGACGAGCAAGGCCAATTGTCGGGTATCGGTGTGCCTGGGGAGTTGTATATTGGCGGCGCTGGATTAGCCCGAGGGTATTTAAATCAAGCGGCATTAACCGCCGAGAAGTTTATCGACAATCCATTTGCCAGTGAATCGGACCGAGCCAAAGGGTACACGCGGTTGTATCGAACTGGCGATATGGTGCGCTGGTTAGCCGATGGTAATTTAGAGTATCTGGGGCGAAATGATGACCAAATCAAAATACGCGGCTATCGCGTTGAGCTTGGCGAAATCGAAGATGCCTTGTGCCAAATCGAAGGTATTCAGCAAGCGGTAGTGATGGTGCGCGAGCAGCAATCGAATCAATACCTAGCAGCCTATTATGTGGGTGAAGAGACGATAAGCTCTGAGGTATTGCGCCAGCAGTTATCGCAGACTTTACCGGATTATATGCTACCGATGACGTACACCGTGATTGAATCGGTACCGTTAACTATCAATGGCAAGCTGGATAAGCGCGCTTTACCTGAGCCCATTTTAACCAGTGAAGAGGGGTATGTCGCCCCTCGAACAGAGTTAGAAGCGCAGCTGTGCGAGATATGGCAATCCGTTTTAGGGATAGAGCAGGTTGGGGTGCATGACAACTTCTTCCGTATTGGCGGCAACTCGATTATGGCCATTCAGCTAGTTAATCAATGCCAAAGAAAATTCGATATTAAGCTTTCTGTCAATTTACTTTTCGAAAAGCAAACAATTGCTCACCTATCGGAAGGAACACAGCTATTCACGTCAAATAAAGCGAATGTTCTCGATGAACAATACATTAAAACAACACGTGGCATTCTAGATGTAAGAGATAGTTTTTTAGAGTCATACTTAGAACTCAATGACTCAACAGAAATCTATCCAGTAACAGCTACACAGAAAAACTGGTTAACGCACAGTTTTACGCATCCTGGTGACGAGTCTTGGTGGATCAGTACTCTGTTAGAAATTGCTCCAGAAATTGCCAGTCAAAGCAGTCAGTCAAATTTAATAAACGCATGGCAAAAAGTGGCCAATACGGTGCCTTCTCTTCGTTCATCTTTTCATTTTGAAAATAACCGAGTTTATCAAATAGTCGGAGAGAAACTTCAAATAGATATACAAGACTTTACTGTTAGTGATTTAGAAGAATGTAAACGTGTATTAAATAATAAACTCTCAGACGAGTTCGATATAACAAGCAACCCGCTTTTAAGACTGTTTGTTTTTAAGACTGAAGACAATAAATTCTATCACGCACTACTGATCCATCATGCTCTAATTGATGGTTGGAGCTTTTCTGAGGTGATTGCACGAGCATACAACTCGTTGATGTCAGTTCCTTATGAAAGTGAAACCAATACCTCAAGTGGCCAGGCTTACATCGAATGGCAGCTTAACCAAGATTGCAAAAAAGCGAATGAATATTGGAAGCGTGAGCTTGCTAATCTGCAATGTTCAATACCCTTTTATGTAGACAAGGGATTTAACAAAAGAAAGAGAAATAATGTTTATCAGCCAGAAGATGCTTTGGGTGCTGCAGAGTCTCAGCGACTTTACGAAAATGCACGGCATATTGGCGTAACCCCCTATATCTTTATTGAGGCGGCATGGGCTAAAACACTTTCTAAATTAGGTGACCGCTCAGAAGTATTTTTTACAACTCTTGATTCTGGTAGAAGTGTGGATGTCGAGAATATAAACACTCTGACGTTTAATACGCTTAACGCCATACCCGCTAGAGTAACGATCAATCAAGAAGACTCATCTTCTGCACTGCTCGGACAATTACAGCAAAAACTATTTGAGAGGAAATCGTTAAGCTACGTCGATATTTCAAGGGCTGTACATAGTTTCCAGCGTGAAGGTTTTGGGTCACTGCTAGTGTATCAAAATACTGAGTTACAAGACGTACATGGTAAACAAGCTTCGTTAGGCGACCAAAAGAGTTCGATAGAAACGCCTAAGCCCTATATCCGCATTATCGATAAATATGACCCTAGTCCATACAAGATTAGTCTCGTTATCAATCCAAACGAACAATTATCGTGGTTCTTCGAATATTTTGACACAGATATAGAGCCTGCAAATTTTGCGCAAATAATAAATACGTTTAAATCAGAACTAAAACTTCTAATTCAGGACACTACTGTCCTTCAAAAAAGGGTAATGAAATGAAAGGTATAATTTTAAAATTTGGACTAGTACAGGGGGGGCTTACAGCGATCAATGGCATGATCGCCCCCATCATGTTTTTGCTCTTTATGGATAAAGGCTTAGGTCTACTAGAGATGGGCCTGTTACTTGCCACCTCAACTCTTTTCGTCATATTGTTTGAGATCCCGTTTGGTTCTCTGGCTGATAATATTGGCCGCAAAAAGGTTTTCCTGATTGGTGAAGCTTGTTTGTTGGCAGTGATCGTTGGATTTTGGATGGCTGAGGACTTTTACAGTTTAATGCTTTTCATGGCGCTCAACGGAATTTCTACGGCACTATTCTCTGGCACGCTAGACGCACTATTCGTCGAAAGGTTCAATCAAAATAAGGCTAACAGTTCAATGAACTTGCTGGAAGCACAAGCCAGTTTGGGCAGCTTCCAAGTATTGGGACTAGCAATCGGAGCTATTACGGCGGGGTTAATCCCAGGCTGGTTTGAATGGCTGTCAAGTCAGCTAACTTATATCGATTTTTACGAAGTTAATTTTGTTTTGTTACTCCCATTCTTAGTACTGCATATGTTCGTTACCTATCGAATTATAGATGAATCTGATTTAGTCAAAATAAAACGTCCTAAAAATTCATTGTTCAAAGATATGAGTGAAATCATATCTAAAACGGGTGCTGAACTAGTGTCATGCCCGATATTAAAAGTATTACTCGTAATGGATTTTTTGGGCGGAGTTGCATTTATTTCCCTAGAACAGCTTTGGCAGCCGATGCTATCTGGAATCATTGATGAAAAAGAGTCAACTTGGATTTTCGGCGTCATCTATGCAATGAACTTTGTATGTCTTGGAATAGGACAAGGTTTGTCTATACCAGTTGCAAAATTATTCAAGAATAATTATGCGCCGATGTTGATTGTTTGCGAGTTTATTATTGGTGGCCTGTTCTTGCTGTTTGCTCTTCAAGGAAGCCTCACAGGCTTCATCTCAGTCTATATGGCGTTACACCTCTTTTCAGGTATGGCTGTTGCCCCAAATGTTGCAATGTTTCACGAAAAGGTCAAGGAAGAGCACCGCTCAACCATGTTGTCAGTTAAATCATTGATCACCCAAGGTGGCGCACTTTGTGGGGCCCTTACCGCAGGTATTGTGGCCAGCAAATTTGGCATGAGCATGGCTTGGACTATTGCAGGAATTATTACTTTCATTTCAGCAACTTTATATCTAGCTCCTTCAATAAAGTCATTTTCTAAAGTAATGCAGAAAAAACTATATGAAGAGCAAGCTGAGAAACTTGAAAAATCTCTCGCCGAAAAAGCATTAGCTGATGTGGCTGAAAGTAAAGTTTAGACCTTAAAAGAGGAGATTATGATGGAAAGTATTGCACAGTTAAAAAAGCATGTAACTGGGTTGTTACATTCAAAAAAAATAAGTACACCTGCTCTGGTTATTAGTCTGGACCTTATCGAACGACAGTTTGATTTGCTTCAATCTATATTGCCCCGAGTGGAAGTTCATTTTTCGGTCAAAGCCAATCCAGACCGTGCCGTACTTTCCCATTTAAGGCACATTGGCTCTAGCTTTGAAGCTGCAAGTTTAGGAGAGATTAAGCAGTGTTTAGAGGCCGGTAGTTTACCCACTCAAATTCACTTTGGTAACTCGATCAAAAAGCGAATTGACATAAAGGAAGCACGCTCATTAGGCATTACCTCATTCAGTGTGGATTCTGAGCAAGAAGTATTAAAAATAGCCGAAATGGCTCCCGGTTCAAAAGTGATAGTTCGATTAACCACGGATGGTAAGGGAGCAATCTGGGGGTTGACCAAAAAATTTGGTACATCGGTTGACAATGCCATCGCGTTATTAAAGTTATCAAAGGAGCTGAATTTGCAGCCTTATGGTTTGTCGTTCCATGTGGGCTCGCAGCAAATGAATCCTCAAGCATGGTCGAGAGCTTTAAATAATTGCCAGACAGTGATCAGTGAATTGTCTACTGAGAATATCAATTTGACGGTAATCAATCTAGGAGGAGGTCTCCCAGCTAATGGATATCTCGAAAATGGCGTATCAAAAGAAATAGATTTAGCTAGTTACTTGAAAATGATTAGGTGCCATATCGAACAGTTTGAAAATGACTGTGGTCGCCACTTTAAATTTATGATCGAACCTGGACGATTCATGGTCGCCAATACCGGACTTGTCGTAAGCGAAGTAGTGCTAGATACAACGAGAGAATCTGATGGAGTAAAGCAACGTTGGATTTACATGGATGTAGGGAAGTTTAACGGACTTTATGAAGCTAGTGACGTAAGCCTACCAGTTCACGTTTTGAATTCTAGTCAGCTTCACGCAACAGAAAGTACGATGCCAATGATCCTATCTGGTCCTAGTTGTGATAGCGACGATATGTTATTGCCAAATAACTCCTATGTTGTTCTGCCGACGAATCTTAAAGAGGGGGATCACTTGGTTTTCTCTTCTACAGGAGCTTATTCCAATAGCTATGCAACTAGAAATTTTAATGGATTAAATCCCATCGAAGTAGTTTGTTTAAATGGACGAGGCGACGTCATAAAAACAGGAACGCACGAGAGCCGTGAAATATTTGGAATGGTCGGTTGATCAGTTTTACAAAGTAATTGGGAGAAAATAATGATTGAAGAAATAATGAATGCATCAGATGGCTGTCAAATAAAATACGCTTATAGCCACTCAGGAAAAAATAATCCTTGGCTGGTGCTGATTTTACCTTTTGGGCTTAAGAATAATTTGGCAAAAGAGTTTTTTAGCCATTTTTCTGATACCTATAATATAGCAACCTGGGAATCTCGACATATTCTAGCACCAGAGGGACATCAAGTTACTGAGGGTGAAATGGCTTGCGAAAAGCACCTAAGTGACCTCAATGAGCTATTAGATTTATTGGATATTAAGACAGCATCTCTCATAGGATACTGTTCAGGTGCAGGCATCGCAATGGCGGCAACGGCTGCCGATACTTTTTGTTTTGAAAATCTACTGTTGATTCATGGAGAGTACGTTCTACTGAAGCAGCGTTCATGTATTACGCAGATCGGACTTGATATAGACAGCATATTACCAATGGCCTCTGCAAGTCTTGCAGATGCGACCTATATTTTTGAAAAGGTTTGTTCTTCGCAAGATAAAAAAGTAGCAGACCTACCTGAACATATCGACATCAACCTTCCATTTTCACAACCCTATTATTTCTATCGTTACGCAATGAATTATTTGTCATATCGAGCTATGGATTTCCAATCGATTGCGGCAAATATCAATACCAGAACATTCTTGATAACGGGTGAACAAGATAAACATACTAATGCGGATAGCTCTAAGTTCATCAACGATTATATTAAAAATTCCGAGATATATATCGACTCTGATGCTGATCACTATGGAATCTTGCGCCCGAACTCTAATACTTTGTCAAAGATAGAAGATATTTTAGACAAGGAGGTTTCCTATGAATACCACTAAGGATACTTCTCTACTAATTCACCGTGTATTTGAAATGCAGGCTCGTACAAGTCCCAATAGCATTGCAGTTCGGCGAAATGACCAAACGATCTCTTATCGTACTTTAAATTCGCGAGCTAACCACCTTGCTACAAACTTGCAAACAAGGGGAGTTGTTCCGGGGGATGTTGTAGCGCTATGGATGTCTCGAACGGTAGAAGTGATGGTTGCAAAAATGGCAATATTAAAGTGCGGCGCCGCTTATTTACCACTAGATAAAAATAACCCAATCAAGCGAACAAAAGAATATCTACAAAACGCCAATGCAAAAGCAATAATCTATGATTCCGATATTAACCAAGCGCTGACAATAGGAAGATTTGCGATCAACGCAACTAAAGAGCATAAACTCTTTACTGACGAGATTGAAGAAAACCTCGAAGTTGATATAAATCAAAATAGCAAAGCGTACGTAATGTTTACGTCTGGTTCTAGTGGAAAACCCAAGGGTGTCGTTGTTCCACATCGAGCGGTTGTTCGCTTAGTAAGAACTACCAATTACATTGAGATAGCTAGCGACGACGTGTTTTTTAGTTTTGCTCCAATGTCATTTGATGCTTCAACATTCGAATTGTGGGGCGCCTTATTAAATGGAGCCACATTAGCACTTTATTCAGGTGAATCGATTGACCCAAACCTCTTTGCTTCAGAAATTTTAGAGCATAATGTAACAACGCTATGGCTAACCGCGGCATTATTTCAGCTCGTCGCATCAAGATATATTTCATCGCTTAAACCCATCCGAACACTACTCGTCGGAGGGGATGTAGTTAACCCATTAATGGTAAATAGGGTCTTCGACCATTTTCCAGATATGACGATTATTAATGGGTATGGGCCTACCGAAAATACAACATTCACATGTTGCCACAGAATGACCAAACAAAATCGCCCCATCAGCAGCATACCAATTGGTACACCAATTAGTGGCACTTCAATACACATCTTAGATACAAGATTGATGATTGTACCCGATGGTGAGGTAGGGGAGTTATACACATCAGGCCTTGGAGTAGCACTGGGTTACGTAAATCAAGTATCAGGGGCGTTTTTCGAAAATGAACAAATAGCCCATGGCCTGATTTACCGAACAGGCGATCTGGTTAAACGAAATGCACGTGGCGAGATTGAATTTATTGGACGGATTGATAATCAAGTCAAAATTCGAGGCTTTAGAGTTTCCCTTGAGGAAATACAACATCAGTTATTGTCCAGGAAGTTCATCAGTAATGCCGTCGTGACGTTGAATAAATTCGACAATGGCGATCAGCAGCTAGTTGCGCACATAGAACTCGTTTCAATGGGCTTGATGAGTCAAAAAGATATTAAAAATCAGCTATCTGAAGATTTACCGAACTACATGATCCCTGATCTGATTTATATAGAAAATAGTTTACCAATTACGCTGAACGGAAAAGTTGATAGAAATAGCATTCTACAAGCATCTGCTTGATAACCATAGTAAAAAAGAGGAATAAAAATGAAAGAAAAAACATTTATAGACACAATTAAATCTGTATTTAGCCAGTCCGCAATTCTAAAAAATATTGACCTTGATCAGGATTTTTTTGATGTGGGAGCATCTTCGTTAACCGTAGTTGATATGCAGTTACAGCTCGAAAAATCATTAGGCATTGAAGTTCCTACTTCCACGCTGATGACGAATCCAACGATCAATGGTTGGGCCAGTGCATATAACCAAGTTGATTAATCACTACTCATAAACATTTACAAATAGGATAAAGAACATGTCAAATAAATTTAGTATGACTGCAGAAGAGCTAGAATCATTCAGAAAAAAAGGATTTGCAGGTCCATTTGATTTATACGAAGCAGACGACATTATCGCCAAGTATAAGAACATTCGTGCCGGCCTTTTTAATCGAGAATACGCAGCCTATGACCTAGAAAATACTAGTTTAATCGCAGGTTATGATCGGCATCTAGACGTTGACGAATTAACTGAGCATGTAATGCGCAGAGAAATTGTCGACAAAATACAAAGTATTTTAGGCCCGGACCTTATTTGCTGGCGGTCTGAAATGTTTCCAAAATACCCTGGCGATGAAGGAACTGATTGGCATCAAGCAGATACCTTTGCCCATGCTTCAGGTAAGCCGCAAATCGTATGGCCGATGAATGATGATTTTGGAGGTGCAGTAACAGTTTGGACCGCTTTGACGGATGTTACCGAAGCCAACGGTTGCCTGCGTTTCATGCCTGGTACACACGAAGAGATGGTCTATGACGAATCCAAAGAGATGAAATACAATCCTGAGGAAGTAAATCGTATCGAAAAAGAGGGTGTAAAACGCGGATTTTTCGGATATGACTACAGGAATCTGCAAAAAGATCCAGATTTTCAACCAGATGAATCGAAAGCCGTGTCGATCGAAATGAAAGCCGGCCAGTTCGTAATTTTTTGGTCAACCTTAATGCATTCATCACTGCCTAATATCACCGAGAACCAGACGCGCATGGCTGTTACGGCACGTTACGTTCCTTCGGCGGTACAAGTCTACCCGGATACTGACACTGTAGAAGAGTACGGAAGTATTATGTCACTTGATAAATACGGTGTGGTTCTAGCTTCGGGTAAAAATAACTGCCAAAGCAATAGACTAGTCGAACAAAACATCAGAGGAAAAGCTTTTGCTTAACACTGTGGACGATCCAAGAGTTTCTCTTGGATCGTCAAGCGAGTATGGGGTTGTATGTGAGGATGTACAATCCCGATTCATAGAAATAAAGGAGTTAATTTAGTATGAACACAATAAATAGTCCGATGGTGCTCCTCGATATTTTTGTAGCGCCCTCTACAGTTTTCACGCGTCTTCAATCGATTAAGAAATGGGGTTGGTTAGGGCTATTACTCCTAATCACTATGACGATTTTTAGCACGATATCGTTCTATGGGAACATGTCACCAGATTGGATCATGGAACAGCAGTTGTTGCATGCTGGTGAAATTGCACCTGCAGAGCGAGATGCAACGATTGATATGATGAGTCAGGCAGTTGAGTATTTAGGACTCATAGGAAGCGTTTTATCAACAATCTTTTTAGTGTTTGTTTGTGCCCTGTCGGCAGGGTATTTGATGTTGGTCAGTAAGCTTTCAGCAAACAAAAACAACTACCAATTCGGCGATTGGTTTAGTTTTTCGATTTGGAGTCAAATGCCACTTTTTATAAACCTTTTTGGTTTTATAATCATTTTTTTAACATCATCGACGCCAGACCTTCCTTTGGAGTTGCCAAACTATGCTTCTTTAAATCAGCTTTATCTTGGTCTCGTTCCAGGTGATGTGTTTTTCAATTTCGCAGAGAATATCAATCTTTTTTATCTTTGGTCTATTGGCTTAGTAACATTGGGTCTGATGTATTGCTGTCAATTTTCGATAACAAAAGCGATTTTTTTCTCTTTACTACCATATCTTGTTGTATTCGGGTTGTGGTTCTTATTACTCATATAAAACTGAGGAAAACTAGCTGTGAAAAAACTAACAATATTCATATTCATCTTAGCAGGACTGGTTGCAGTGATTACTGTCAGAAACTCCTTCTCTAATAGCTCTGCGCTGGAGATCAATAGTGAGAGAGTAAAAGAGCAAGTTCTATCTGACAGTATACTAGCCTCTGGGAATCTTATTTTTGATTCTCAGATCGAAATACGCTCAGAGGTAACCGGGATCGTTACAGAATTATCGGTTGAAGAGGGGCAATATATTGATAAAGGTGCTCAGCTATTGCAGTTAGATGCCACTGCTTATATCGCGGACGTTCAAAAGTTTGAGTCAGCGGTTAAAGCCCAGGAAATTGAAATCGAATATGCTGAGGAAATCAGTCGTGATTTGCAAAGGCAACTCGAAACCAAGAGAGAGTTATATAAAAACAATAGTTTAGGGCTTGAGACTTTAAAACAAATAGAAAGTGAACACCGTGTCGCTCGAATTAAAGTAGAAGCCGCTAAGGAAAGTTTGAATCAACAGACTGCTCTGTTAGCTTACGCGCAAGATAGATTGAAAAAAACAACGTTTAGGGCGGCCATGTCCGGTCTAGTTTCGTCCGTAGACGTGAAGACTGGTGAAACTGTAATTGCAAGTACAACTAATATTTTAGGGTCATCCTTAATTACTCTCGCGGATCCAACCACTATTCTCGCAGAGTTACGTATTGACGAAGCAGATAGAGCGAATGTTAAACATGGACAAACCGTAAATATATTTACGGCATCGGACCCGAAGACAGGGGTTGAAGGACGAGTCAAAAGTATTGGCACCTCTGCACGCAGTGAGAATGGTAATAAAGGGCTTTTCTACATCGTTAAAGTAGAGTTAGAAAATCAAGAGCAACTCTTTCCTGGAATGAGTTGTCGCGCAGAAATCGTAACGAGTACATCGAACCCTTCATTGAGCGTGCCAATATCGGCCGTCAGAAAAGAAAATGAAGATTATTTTGTATGGGTTATTGATGACGATACAGTTAAAAAACAAACCGTGACTGTAGGAATGGCGACAGACACTCAACAATCGATCACCTCTGGCTTGCAGTTATTAGATGTTGTTGTGACTGGGCCAAGCCGACTATTTAGTCAATTTAAAGATGGTATTGGCGTCAAGCAAAAAGATAACCACTTATGAAACAATCGATAATAAAATTAAATAGTATTTCTAAACAATATCAGATGGCTGATGAAATATTCTACGCATTAAGAGAAATAGATCTATCAATTAATGAAAATGAATATGTTGCGATAACAGGTCCTTCAGGATCCGGCAAATCGACCCTAATGAATATACTCGGTTGCTTGGACTCAAGTAGCAACGGTAGCTATTGGTTAGATGGTGTAAATACCGCCAATCAAAATGAAACGTTTCTTGCCCAGGTGAGGAACCGATCTATTGGTTTTATTTTTCAAAGTTTTAATCTTTTACCTCGTACTTCAGTTTTGAATAATGTCATACAGCCACTAATCTATCGGCTTATGCCGCAAGAGGAGCGTAAAAACAGAGCAATAAAAGCACTCAAGCAAGTAGGCCTAGTTGACAAGATGAATCATCTACCCAACCAACTTTCCGGGGGCCAACGACAGCGGGTTGCGATAGCAAGAGCCTTAGTTACCGAACCAGCGATTCTACTAGGTGATGAACCAACTGGAAATTTGGACAGCCGCACGACTGCGGAGATTATGCGACTTTTTGATCAGCTCCATGACAAAGGCCATACAATCGTCCTGGTTACACATGAAAAGGAAATTGCGAATCACTGTGAACGGGTAATTCGATTAGTCGATGGCGCTATTGAGTCTGACCATGAAAACCTAAATCGACAGATGGTAACAACTGAGTCAGGAGAATACTTATATGCATAATATGATTAATGTTGGGTATCAAGGCCTAAAAGCAGCAATGCAAGCTATAACGGCGAATGCTATGCGAAGTGTGTTGACAACGCTGGGGATAATTATAGGTGTTACGTCAGTAATCGCAGTAGTAGCCGTCATGAATGGTTTGAGTGCAAATATTAGCAGACAGTTAAACGACTTAGGCAGTGATATGGTCACTCTGAAGGCCTATACCAATGCTAATCAAGAAATGCTGGGATTTACTAATAAGCTAAGTTATGACGATTTCTTAATGCTCAAAGGCAAGGTCAATACAGTTGAAGATATGACAGTTAGTATGAGGGCTTACAGTCTAGGCGCGAGTGTCCAATATGGAAGGCAATCGACACAAACACAGATCGTTGGTACAGATAGTAGTTACCAAAATGTCGTCAGCATTTATCCTGAGGTGGGTCGATTTCTTTCCGAAAGTGACGATTTAAGGCGTCGACGAGTTGCTTTTGTGGGTAGTTCGGTAATCAAAGACCTTCAGTTACCGACCGATCCGACAGGCGAATTCATAAAATTGAGTGGTGATTCATTTAGAATAATAGGTGTAGCTGAAACTTTGGGAAGCCTTCTAGGTTTTGACCAAGATAACTACATTATAGCTCCATTCAGCACCATTCGTTCTCTTAATGGAAGCAAAGCAACTGACAATGTAGAAATTATGTTCAGGCCAAAAGCCGGTATCGATTTAGAGGTCGTTAAACAACAGATGTTACAGATCCTTAGAAACAGACATAAAATCGAAGAGGGAGATGGCGATCATTTTGAGTTTGTTACCGCTGAGAAGACTAAGGAACAATTTGATAGCGTACTTCAGTCAGTAACACTTGTTGCTTCTGGAATCGTCGCGATCAGCTTGTTAGTTGGTGGTATAGGAATAATGAATATTATGTTGGTATCCGTGACGGAGCGAACCAAGGAAATTGGTATCGCAAAAGCGTTAGGAGCCTCATCAAATTTTATACTTTTCCAGTTTCTAATCGAAGCACTAGTTCTATCACTCCTAGGTGGAGTTGTCGGCATTATACTTGGGTATCTGCTGGCAGGATTTATCACGGTTTTCATGCCAGGATCGCCTGATGTCATTATACCATTTTGGGCCATCATGTTGTCTTTTGGTTTTACTACCGCAATCGGCGTATTTTTCGGATTAGCGCCAGCGGTTAAAGCCTCAAAACTAGTGCCTGTCGAAGCACTGCGTTATGAATAACCTTGCCCTATGTTTAAATCTAAGAGGAATGTTGATATGTCAGAGTCACAGTGGTTGTTAAAACCAGAAAAGAAAAAAAATGCTAAATTGAAGCTATTTTGTTTTTCGTATGCTGGAGGCAATGGTTCTACATTTATATCATTGAATGATAGATTACCTGAAGAAGTTGAGTTAAATGTGGTTCAACTACCTGGTCATGGCGCTAGATTTTCTGAAACGTTACACAGCGACATGGATGACTTAGTTGCTGGTATGTTAGTGGAATTCAAGAAGGAATTGAACTGCCCCTACGTTTTATTTGGACATAGTCTTGGTAGTATGATTGCAACAGAACTTATGTATCAATGTCATAAAGCTGGCTTTTCTTTACCGCAGTATTTCATTGCGTCAGGATGTCGTTCTCCAAAGCTAAAAAGCCGCAAAGGTGCTATACATGAATTGCCAGATGAGGCATTTAAATCTGTATTGAAAAAGTTAAACGGCACACCTGATCTCCTGTTAGAAAATCCTGATTTAATGGATCTGTTCTTACCACTTTTGAGAGCAGACTTTAAGTTATCAAATGACTATCAATTTAAGCATGAACACCGGTTTAATTGCAAAGCTTCGATTTTTGGTGGTCAAGATGATATTGACGTGGGACTTGATGATCTTAATGCTTGGCAGCAAATGTTTAGTCTAAAAGCAAAGATTGAACTATTCCCAGGTGACCATTTTTTTATTGAAAGTGTTAAATCTATGGTTTGGGACCAAGTTATAAAACTCATCAATGAATCGCTATTGGAATTAAATAAGTCGAATTTAGGTCGCAATTACGCAGAAGATAAAGGTAGCAAAATACTTTGTTCTGAGTCTAGTGTCGCGGCAAATCGGCCAGATATGGTATATTAAAGATGTATTTTCCTTATCAAGTCTTGGTGGTGAGCTTCAATGCCTATTTCAAATCCAGCTAAAGTAAAGAATGCTACTGATCCTTTTTTGTATATAAAAAAAATCATACCATTCGACCTGATGCAATCTGTTGTTTTCTATCAATGTGATTTTTTTGTACAACATTATCAGCAACATTTATTCTCACTGTATCAAGTCGATTTTCCTTCATCGTTGAAAAATGCCGTACCTAAACGCCAAGCAGAATATTTAGCTGGCCGCTACGCTGCGAAGCAAGTTCTAAAAAATAAAGGGGCTATTTTTACAGGAGTTAAGATAGGTGCTGACAGATCACCTGTATGGCCAAGAGGGATTATTGGCTCTATAAGTCATAATCATTCAACTGCTGTTTGCGCGGCAGCATTTACTAAAGAAGTTCAGTGTTTAGGGATTGATCTAGAGGATTGGATCAGTCCATCAGTAGTAAAGGAGATTAAAAGCGGCGTTGTTAAGCCTGACGAGGAAAAATTATTGCATGCTTCTTCGCTTGGCTTCGATAAAGCATTCACATTAGCATTTTCCGCCAAAGAAAGTTTGTTTAAGGCGCTTTATCCTTTAGTGGGATATTACTTTGATTTTGATGCCGCGCAGTTAATTGAAATTAATGAAAGTGAAAACAAACTTAGTATGACGTTACGCAAAGATTTAACGCCAGATCTTCCGGCAGGTACCTGTTTAAATGGATATTATTGTTGGAATGCCGAGCGAGTATTAACTTTAATAGAAAAAAGTGCGGAGGAATATGAATAAGTTGTAACTCAGGCACTGCTCCGGCGAGTCTTGTTTTATTAATCGAAAGATAAAGTATCCCGCTAATAAATATCGTTTGAAATTACCTCACTAGCTTGTCAAAGGTTTTGTCCTAAAAAACATATACACATGTGACATTTAAGATTGTAAATCATTGATTTTATGTGTTATTAATTTACCAATGTGATATTTCATTTTTTAAAAGCTGTCACATGAATAGATATGATGTGCCACATGAAAGAATGTTTCATTAGATGTTAATTGCTACTATTCGTTGGTGTTAGGAGGATTTTAACGCAACCCCAAATGAGAAAATCACGTTAACTATAAAACAAGATTGCACTAAGTCGGTGAGTTTTTCCCATTTTAAGTAATTCCAAAAATAAGGTGTTCAGTATGACGATGGGAAAGTCACTATTTCGAAGCGAAGCCGTAGAATATCAAAAGCAGACCACATGGGGTGATCTTGTCCTTTATCACCCTTCTTCTCTTTCTATTTTGACTTACTTAATATTATTCGTTGTTTTATTACTCATTATTGTCTTGTGCCTAGGAACATACGAGCAACGCACTGTTGTTGGCGGGTACCTAGTACCGACTGAAGGATTAGTTAAAGTTTATCCGCAAGGCGAGGGGATTATTTCCGAAATCCATATTGCAGATGATGACATAGTCAAAGCTGGCGACAGGTTGATGACGGTCTCGACTGTACGTTCATCCGAAGCGCTCAGCGATATTGATTCTGCTGTTATGGGCCAACTAACACAATCGCAAAGCCATCTAGAAGAAAAAATTTATGCAGAACAGCGGTTGGCGGAAATTGCAAAAAGTCGTTTATCTTCAATAATTACCGGGCTGCAGCACGAAATATTACAATTAGAAACTCAATATGAAACAGCTAACAGTCAGTATCAAGCTGCATTTAAACGAGCGAGTGAAATTAAAAGTCTAATTAATAGCGGCCATGTCTCTGGAAGCCAATACCAAGATCAATATGAAAACTTGCTCGTTCATAAGTTAAGCATGCAAGAAATTGAAGCGATGCTTATAAAACAAAATAACTTATTGAATGATGCAAAGATCCAAGTATCTCAGCTTCCTTTTCTTCTTACCTCTAAACTTGCAGATTTAAAACAATCTATCTCTACAATTAAGCAAAAATACATTGATTTAGATGCTAAGCGAAGTTACACCATATTGGCCCCGACTGCTGGACGTGTTACTGCATTGCAAAAGGAAATCGGTAGGGTACTGTCACCCCAAAAAATGTTGATGGCTATTTTACCGGAAAAAGCGATATTCGAAGCTGACTTATTCGTTCCTACACACTCAATTGGTTTTATCAGAAGTGATCAAAAAGTGAACCTACGCTATAAAGCTTTTCCTTATCAACGGTTTGGTATCTATAGCGGAAAAATTTCCAAAATCACAAATATTATCTTGTCGCCAAATGAAATCAACGGTCCCATGAGTATTCATGAGCCCGTCTATCGCGTCACTGTAAAGTTAGATAGTCAAAGCGTTAATGCGTATGGTAATCAGCTTAAGTTGCAATCTGGAATGCTGCTCGATGCGGATATCATACTGGATGAGCTATCAGTGGTTGACTGGTTGCTTGATCCACTGTTCAGAGTGACAGGTAGATCCTAATGGAAAATCCTATTAGCTATCTGAAAATTGGAAAATTTAATTCAACACCGGTTATTTTTCAATCTGAAGTTGCCGAATGCGGACTCGCATGTCTTGCAATGGTAGCCTCTTTTCATGGTCACCAAATCGATCTAAATACCCTACGAAGAGATTATCCAACCTCTCTCAAGGGTGTTGATCTTAATAGTTTAATGAGTGTCGCCAATAACCTAAATTTTTCGTCAAGAGCATTAAAATTACCTATTGAAAAGCTAAGCCAAATACAAACACCATGCATCCTGCATTGGGACTTAAATCATTTTGTTGTTCTTACAAAAGTGACTAACTCAAAAGTTACCATAATTAATCCAGCAATCGGTAAACAAGTCCTGTCGTTTGAAGAGGTTTCGAATCATTTCACTGGTGTTGCCTTGGAGTTAACACCAAATCTCCGATTTGAAAAGAAACATGAACAGCTCACTATGAAGTTGTCAGATCTGTGGGGCAAGACAAGAGGGATGAAGCGGGTTTTTAGTCAAATCTTGATTTTGTCATTGTTACTACAAGTTTTTACCCTTTTTGCACCTTTCTATATGCAAATGGTGGTCGACAATGTAATTGTTGGGAACGATAAAGATCTTTTAAATCTTTTAGTTATTGGTTTTGGTTTACTTGCAGTCGTTTGCGCGGGGACGGAGCTGTTGCGCTCATACATCATTATGTATTTGGGTAATCAACTCAACATGCAAATTTCATCCAATCTTTTTAGACATTTACTAAATTTACCTGCCGATTTTTTAGAAAAACGACATGTAGGAGATGTTGTATCTCGATTTCAGTCGATAAAAGAGATAAAGAAACTACTAACAACTGGAGCAATTGAAGTTATTGTCGATGGGCTAATGGTGTTTGGAACACTGATTTTGATGTATATTTACAGTCCACTTTTAGCTTCATTAATTCTTGGTATTATTATAATTTACGCGACCATAAAAATGGTGCTATTTCCTAGGTTAAGAGCCTATACAGAAGAGGCTATCATCAGCAGCTCTAAAGAACAGAGTCATTTTTTAGAGACAATTCGAGCGTTTCAATGTGTTAAGTCGTTTGTACGTGAATCACACAGCCATAGGTTATGGTGTAATCGTTATGCATCGGCTATTAATGCCGAAATGAAAGTTAATCGATTTAGGTTTACCAATGATGCGTGTCGCAAATTGGTCTTCACCTTAGGCACTATTATTGTGATCTATTACGCAGCACAACTAATTCTAGAGAGTCTTTTCTCTGTTGGGATGCTATTTGCTTTCTTGGCCTATCAGCTTCAGTTTACAACTAAGGCTTCGGATCTTTTAGATAAAATTGTCGAATATAGGATGCTTGGATTGCATTTGAGTCGGGTCGCAGACATCGTCATGTCCCCTGTAGAAGAAGTCGGGATAAAATGTGATTCACGTGTTCCCATCAAAGGACAGATCGAGCTGAGCGGTCTTAGTTTTCAATACTCAGAAGCTGATCCGTTACTTTTAGATAATCTGTGCTACGCATTTGAAGCCGGAAAAACCACAGCGATTATCGGAGCATCAGGTTGTGGAAAGACAACTTTGATTAAGATATTACTTGGCCTAAAGAATCCAACCAAAGGGCATGTACTTATTGATGGAGTTGATATTCAGAATTTCGGCCTTGCTAATTATAGACAACAAGTTAGCTCAGTCATGCAAGATGACCAGCTTCTAACCGGATCTCTAATAGAGAATATCTGTTTTTTTTCGCCTAATTATGACATGCGACTAATCAAGGAGTGCGCTAATATTGCGCAAATTCATGATGATATTATGGCAATGCCGATGGGTTACAACTCACTGGTAGGCAATATGGGAACCATACTTTCTGGGGGGCAAAAGCAACGAATTCTGCTTGCTAGGGCGTTATATGCTAAGCCGAAGGTACTTTTCCTTGACGAAGCGACAAGTGCGCTAGATTGTAAGTTAGAGTCTAGTGTTACTAAAGCGATTAAACGACTTAATATTACGCGGATCATCATCGCGCACCGACAAGAAACGATCACAGCAGCTGATAGGATCGTTAGGTTGAATACAGGACAATTAGTTTCAACTTTGTGATCCACAAGTATTCCTACATTGCACATTGGTCCGGATGAATAATCGCTTAGCTAAGATTAGACTGCTCATCTGCGTCTGGAGATTTTAAGAGTCAATCTTGCAATCATTTAGGCTTGGTATCAGAACGGTTGGGTTAAAAAACAACCAGCCTGATACATACTTGTACTCAAAAGCCTATTTCAATAGATTAAAACGTGCAAACGCGAAAACTAGTGTGGTATTTTATTTGAATTAAGGCCGCAAGTTATCGGAGCCGATTTTGATAAAAATTTTGTTAGTGGATGATCATGAATTAGTTAGAAAAGGCATCAGCCGAATTCTACAAGATATATCTGACTTTAAAGTGGTGGGTGAAGTAAATAGTGGCGAAGAGGCGATTAAGTTTTGTCGCAACGATCCGCCTAATATAGTATTGATGGACATGAATATGCCGGGCATCGGCGGTTTAGAAGCCACTAAACAAATTATTCATTACGCCCAAGAATCCAAAGTTATCGTTTTATCGGTACATACCGAAAATCCTATTCCAGCCCGGGTGATGCAAATGGGTGCTTATGGTTATTTAACCAAGGGAACTGATCCTCATGAGATGATCATTGCAATCCGTAAGGTTGCCGCTGGTCAGCGTTATATCGCCCCAGACATTGCCCAACAAATCGCAATCGGGCAGCTAAATTTAGAAGATTGCAGTCCTTTTGAACAACTTTCTAAACGAGAGCTTGAAATCACTATTATGTTGACTAGAGGGGCTAGGGTACCTGACATTGCCAATAAACTGAATATTAGCGCTAAGACTGTGAATACCTATAGGTACCGCATGTTTGAAAAATTAAATGTAGGTTCTGATGTAGAGCTAACTCATTTAGCATTGCGCCATAATTTAATTGATAGCAATCAACTTTAACGACTTGGCGTAATGTAGTTGTTCTGATGGATAATACTGACCCATTTGATTCTGAAAATTTTTTAAAAAATTTAACACCTAAGCCGGGCGTATACCGGATGTACAATAGCAACCAAGATGTAATCTATGTTGGTAAAGCTAAAAATTTAAAAAAACGTGTTAGTAGTTATTTCCGCAAAAATCTCGACAGTATAAAAACTCGCGCACTGGTCAAACAGATAGCTAACATTGAAGTCACTGTGGTCAATAGTGAGACTGAAGCCTTTATACTTGAAAACAATTTCATCAAAAAATATAAACCTCGTTACAATGTTTTATTAAGAGATGACAAATCTTATCCTTTTATTTTTCTGTCTGAGCATCAACACCCCAGACTAGCATTGCATCGCGGGACGAAAAAACTCAAAGGGGATTACTTTGGGCCCTATCCAAGCGCCTGGGCTGTCCGTGAAAGCCTGCGGACCATGCAAAAGCTATTTCCTATCCGTCAATGTGAAGACAGTTACTACCGAGCCAGAAGCCGACCGTGTCTGCAATTCCAGCTAAAACGATGCGCAGGGCCTTGTGTTGAAGGCTTGGTTAGCGATGAAGAATATAACGAACAAATACGCTTAGCTAAATTATTTCTGCGCGGCAAAAATAGCCAAGTGATTGAATCTTTAGTAAGTAAGATGGAACACGCCAGTGAACAGTTGCGCTTTGAGGCTGCTGGACGTTATCGTGACCAAATCAGCGCTTTGAGTAAAGTACAAGAGCAGCAGTGGGTCAGTGGCAATCAGGAAGAAATGGACGTATTTGGCTTTGTCTATCGCAATGGTATAGCCAGTATCCAAGGGATGTTTATCCGCGATAACAAACTATTAGGCAGTAAAAGTTTCTTTCCAAAAGTGCCCGCACAAGCCGGAACCGACGAAATACTGCAATCTTTCGTTTTACAGTTTTATTTAGCTGGCAATAAAACCATTCCGAAACAAATTGTTTTGCCGAGCAAGTTGCAAGAGCAAGAGGCCATCGAACAACTCCTAAGCCAAGAGGCTGGGCGGAAAATTCAATTTTTCAGTGGCGCTAGAGAAGAAAAAAAACGTTATTTACACTTGGCAAATACCAATGCCGAAAATGCATTGGAAGCAAAACAAAACCAACAAAAATCTGTTTTCGCCCGTTACGTAGAGCTAGAAAAAATATTAGATTCAGAGCAACCCATACAACGTATGGAGTGTTTCGACATCAGTCATACTTCAGGGCAACAAACCGTTGCGTCTTGTGTGGTGTTTAATCGCGACGGCCCCTATAAAACCGATTATAGGCGTTATAATATTGAAGGCATTACGCCAGGTGATGATTACGCGGCAATGGCGCAGGCGTTAGAACGCCGTTACAAAGCCAGCAGTGATGAATCAAAAATCCCTGATATTTTATTTATCGATGGTGGTAAAGGTCAGTTAGCTCAAGCAGAAAATCATTTCGATAATTGGAAATTAAATAAAAAGCCCTTACTAATTGGGGTAGCCAAAGGCACCAGCCGTCGACCTGGTCTTGAAACCCTCATACTTGGTGGGAATCATGATACTATACCTATGTCTGCAGATTCTCCGGCGCTGCACCTAATTCAGCATATTCGCGATGAGGCTCACCGCTTTGCCATTGCAGGCCACAGGCAACGCAGACAAAAAGAAAAACGCACTTCAAAACTCGAATCCGTACCTGGAGTAGGGGCTAAACGTCGTCAAAGCCTACTCAAATATATGGGAGGCATGCAGGGAGTTTTGCAGGCAAGTCGTGATGAGTTAGCCAAAGTACCTGGTATTAGCCAAGACATGGCTGACACTATATATGAGCATATTCATGGGTAATGAGTACCCCGTAACTAAAACACTAATCATAAAGGCAACTAAGAAGTATGTGGACGATTCCAAACATTATTACCATGCTACGGGTAGTATTAATTCCAGTTTTTGTGGTGGTTTATTTCCTCGATTGGGAATGGGCAAGACAGGCTGGAGCTTTTATTTTTTGGTTGGCGGCTATCACCGACTGGTTTGACGGGTATTTAGCCAGAAAACTGGAACAAACAACCGAATTTGGTGCCTTCCTCGACCCAGTAGCGGATAAACTGATCGTTGCCGCAGCATTGCTGATGATTACCCACAGTTACGATACAGTTTGGATTACCATTCCAGCAATACTACTGATGTCTCGGGAAATTTACGTTTCGGCACTGCGTGAGTGGATGGGGCAAAAAGGTAAAAGTGACATAGTGTCAGTTTCGTTTATCGGCAAAGCCAAGACGATGGCACAGATGTTGGCGCTGATTGGCTTATTGTCTGAATTAGAATATTTTATGGGTTTTCCTATTTACTGGGTCAGCCTTGGTTATATTTTATTGTATTTTGCCGCCTTCTTATCTGCTTGGTCTATGGTGACTTACACCAAAGCGGCCTGGCAAAATCTGTCGAATGGCAATTAAGGTGATTGCAAATTGTGCTGCATTGCTGGAAATTAAAGCGTTTAAGTCAAAATTCCAGCAAACGCACAAAAAACCTCACTTTTGTTGTTGACAGATATGACTTTGACGGTAGAATGCTGCCTCACATTTCGGGAACAACGAAGTGTGAAGAAAAAGCACTAGCTTTAGTATTTAAATGCGGGAATAGCTCAGTTGGTAGAGCACGACCTTGCCAAGGTCGGGGTCGCGAGTTCGAGTCTCGTTTCCCGCTCCAAATACTTTTTAAACGCCTAGGCGTTTAAATGGAGAAGCCAAGAACACTTGGTTAAGTTAGCAACGCTAATCACTCTCCACATTTAGGCGGAATGGCAGAATGGCTATGCAGCGGATTGCAAATCCGTGGATCTCGGTTCGACTCCGGGTTCCGCCTCCACCTCGCGCGAAAGCGCAACCCGATGCCCGGGTGGTGAAATTGGTAGACACAAGGGATTTAAAATCCCTCGTTCGTAAGGACGTGCCGGTTCAAGTCCGGCCCCGGGCACCATTTTATTTAAAATCTCAACTGAGATTTAATCAAGTTTATATTAATCTTAGAACCAACAATATAGACATCAATCTCTGAACAGTCCAATTCCTGATAATCCACCTAAACCAAGAAAGAAACCAAAATCATACCAGCCGCCATCATTGTATATAGCGTAAATTGCCACCTCATCCATAAACAACGAACATAGCCAAGATATTGGGAAAATGCAGCCATGCCATAGGCCATGTAAAAAACCCACTTTTTCCATAGTCGCAGCCTGTACAAAACTAACAGAATCAGCACAACCGGTTATAAGAGTCACGGCAGTCATAACCACTAATAGTTTAAATTTCATTGTATAAATCCCACCTGTTTAAATGAGTGTCTGCTTTTTACTGCTTTCTATAGGTTATACCAGTAGGGGGGAAATTGTTATTAGATTTGCTGAAGGGGGCAATTGAACCATTTGGATAAAACGATACAATGCTATCTATTAAAGCTTACCCCATCTGCTAGGATAGATGCTAGGTATGTAATGAGCAAAACAGGAACTCACTATGCAACCAGATTTTTGGCACCGTCGTTGGGAAAAGAATGAGATAGGCTTCCATTTGAACGAAGCTAATCCGTTATTAGTTAAGTACTATCAACAATTTGGGCTTGACCAACACAAACGTATTTTCCTACCTTTATGTGGAAAAACCAACGATATAGCCTGGCTTTTGTCACACGAATACAAAGTTGTAGGTTGTGAATTAAATGAGTCTGCCATTCAGCAACTTTTTACAAACTTGGGGGTTACGCCTGAAATTTCCAGTGGCAAAAACCATAAGCATTATCATGCCGACGATATCGATATATATGTGTGTGACTTTTTCGAATTGAGCGCTGAAATTATCGGGCCTGTAGATGGGATTTATGATCGGGCGGCTTTAGTAGCCTTACCAGAAGCAATGCGTGTTCGCTATACCAAACATTTAATTGAGGTTACAGCAAACGCAGCGCAATTCTTGTTGTGCTTTGTCTATGATCAAGATTTAGCTGCTGGGCCACCTTTCTCGGTTAACAGCGATGAAGTTAAGCGCCACTATAGTCAATACTATGATATCGAACTAGTTGGCGTAGCTTCTGTTAAAGGTGGTTTGAAAGGTGTCTGTCCGGCTGACGAGAATGTATGGGTTTTACATGCAAACCGTTAAGCCTCTGTAGTGATACAACACTTAATAAAAAGCCAGTGGCATGTGCCACTGGCTTTTTATATTGATTGCAATGCCGTACTTAAGACTAACGCTTACAACGTTGTTACCTACTAGGGAAAACTAATAGTAACGTTATCTAACAATACCTCTTGTGCGTCTACTCCACTAAATTCACCATTAATCTGCAAGCATACACGCTCTATTATGGCTATATCTCCATTAGCATTGTCTTGGGCAGAGAAAGTAAACACATTGGCACCTGAGGATAAGGTTTCTAAGCCACCATAAATTCGAGTATAGTTTGGTGCACCGGTTTGTATATAGCCCTGCACCGTCATACCGCTATCAGCTAGTTGCTGACTAACTGAAAGCGTATATTGCACAGTGCTATTGGTAAAGTCAGTCGCGCTGATTTCCTTTATGTAATTATGACCATTGCTAACGCCATTAGGCAGCATTACAGCGGCTTCATTATCTGGATCATGGCCTACTGTGGCATCTGTACCATAATCTCCCCGCCAGCCCTCTGCGCTGCTCACAAAGTCATACTCAACTATATTACTTGGAGGTACAGTAACGGGTATGGTGATCCTGACACGTTCTAGAAGCACGTTATCAAGCTCTCCTTCAGTGGGTACACCGTTCAATTGGAAGGCGATCCGTTCGATTATTTGCAAATCTGATGCATCATTATCCACCGGATTAAATACAATAGTATTGGTTCCGGCTACGGGTGTTTCAACAGCGGCATAAATACGCGAGTAGTTAGGAGCGCCTGTTTGCACATACGCTTGAACAGTTAAGCCACCATCAACCTGAGCTTGAGTAACGTTAAATTGATATTCGAGGGTGGCATTGGTTAAGTCAGTGGCACTAATTTCCTTAATATAATTTTGTGAGCTCACGCTCCAGTCAGGGATCAGGATTACTGCTAAATTAGCACCATCATAGCCCACCGTTGAAGGGGTTCCGTAATCGCCTCGCCAACCCTCAACATCGTTATAAAAATTGTATTCAATCACTATGGGTTCAAGTTCATCACCTGGAACTAATATCTGTAAATTCAGTAAAGTACTCGTGTATTGCCCTGCTTTAACCTGGATATATAGATTATGTAAAGCCGGATTCAAACTTCCGGTTACTGTGATCTGTCCACTGTATTGGTCAATCGCAAACAACGAATCACCGCTTCCTCCTAAGATTGACCAACTGATTTGCTCATTTGGAGCATGAGGATTGCCGTCGTACGCTATAGAAGACAAAGTTGCAACAGAAGTTCCGACTGCTGTACCTGGTTCAACTTCTAATAATCCAGGGTTAATAATTTGCGGAAGTAGTCCTCGGACATAACCTCGCAACCAAACTAGTGCGGGTTTTTCAGCGCCATTTTCTTGGGCTAAAATAGCTCCTTGATTTTCCCGCCAGTGTCCAGGCAAATAGCCCCAAAGGGTAATTCCCTTAACAGCAGGATGTTCCCAAAATAGCGGGAAAATACGCTGATAATCCAATAATTGAATTAGATCTGTTGCACCATCAATGTCTAATTCAGTGACATACAGATCTAAGCCTGTCTGGGCAGCTAAGCGGTCAAGGTTGTCTTGCATGGCCTGATTTGGACCCGTGGTTGAAAATGCATGGCCTTGAAATCCAACGTCATCGATTAGATTGCGTTGTTGAAGCAAGTCTACCAGCTCGATCATTTTGTCAGTGCGAGTAGCCGTGTTAATTACACTATATTCGTTTATCATCAGCCGAGTACTCGCTGGGAAGATACGCCGTGCCATTTGAAATGAGTTAATTATCCAATCATATTCTGCTGCCTTTAATATAGCGTCTGCATTACTCAAGCCTTGCTGCTCAAAATAACTGATCAGCTCAGTAGTGGTGGCAGGTTGGTAAAGTCTTAATGCATCGATATAACCGGGCCCATTATTTTCACTATCTGGTGGATCATTATCAAATTCATTTACCACCTCAATGAAATCTATTGCAGCATAGCGCTGGTTAATGGCGTTCATCCACTCAAGTATCTCTTCTAGTTGTTCTTGAACGGGAAGGTCGGTTATCCATGCGGGTTGTTGGTTGCCCCAGATCAACACGTGATGCTTATACAAGTAGCCATTGTTTTTAGCTAAATTGTAAGCCTCATCAAGCTCTGTCCAATTGAAGCTATCTCTAACGGGCTCAGCGGAGCCCCATTTTCCAGCGTTTTCAGGTGTCACCTGGTTAAAGTAAGCTTCAAAATTAGGCCGCTGACGACCGCAACACACACCACCAACGAACTTATCTTGGCCGTCCGCCATTGGGGGACCTTCAGGCACAAAAGGAGGAGGAGGGGGTATAACTTGGCCAGGCAGACCATTTTCCAACTCTTCAATGGTAAACAACACGCCTTGTGGCGCAAAGGCAAACTTATCTATATCTAGACCATCTTCTCGACCGCCAAAACGAAATGTTTGTAGCAATTCATTGTCAGGAACCGTATAGATTGGATCACTTAATCGCATCCACTTCCACACCTCGGTGGCGGATGACCCGCCACCTACCACATTTACGCCTGGTTCATAACCCACTTCACCAGGAACGATAAAGCCAGAGATGCTATTTACCGATACCCAACCATTATTTGCACCTAAGGCATCAGGGGCATAAAAGCTATCATCATTTGCTCCATTAGGGCCTACGCGGACTCTGGCATACATTTCATAGCTACCCGCTTGCGGAAAGGTCACATTTAGCTCGATCACTCTGGAATCATCACTTGGAGCATTAGTATCAGTTTCCGATATGGTGACGTAACTAGGATCTCCTTCTATAACGTTAAAAGCGCCACCAAGCATAACCAAAACGCTGGCGTCACCGCCTTCCGCCTGAGCATACACACCGGCATTGGGATTATCTTGTTGCAGGTTGGCAGTAAAAGAAAGACGTTTACGTTGTAACTCGAAATTGAGCTGTACAGAGACGCTTTGGTCAGGCTGGATAGTATCTGCCGACATCTCTAAATACGGCAAGCCCTGTTCAGTGATACCGGTTAAATTTGATAAGGGTATAGTTGCGTCAATGACTATCAAGCGAAGGGGCCCAGCGATAGCGGTTTCACCTTGATTACTAATTTCTACTACAGATATGTATTGACGATTAACACGATCAAATGCTGGGAGGGTAGAACTAACAGTTACATTCTGTTCAACGTTTACCCATTTAGCCAACACAAATGACGGCATTAACAGTATTAGAAAATTCAAATATAGCCAGGTGAGTCTGTTTGTTTTTTGCATTTTAAACTTTCCTTCTAGTGGCTAGTTGCTCAGCAGATTTTAGCGAAATTCGTTTTTTACGAGACAACAATAATCCACATAAACTTAAGCAAAATAAGCTCAAGCTTTGCGGGGCAGAAACTTTAACCTCTTGGAGTGTGACGTTGTCTATATATAAAGACGATCCAGCAAAGTCGGTAAAACCATTGTTATCAGCACCAATGTTGAGTTGAAAATCAAGGTACCAACCACTCTGATTTAACAGCGAGGCAGCTAAATTGTAGGTAAGTTGATAAGTGTTTTCACCATCGACATCTGCATCGAATAAGGTACCCAACTGTCCGTTCTCATCATATAAGTTACCTAGCCCATCATTCAGACCAATTACCAAATAATCAGCAATAAAGCCTTGGTCTTGACTATTCATTTGACTGGTTACCATGATGTCAAAAGATAATATTAATTGGCTGCTAGCCATGGCCGTTAAATCGAGGCTTTGAAATAAAGTATTTGCAAAAAATACTTCCGTATCGAGATAATCTGCATTAATGACCGCTTGACAATTTGGTGCTATGCCCTCAATCACAAAATCATTCGACATAGATACGTCTCCAAATCCGTCAGTATCTTTATTCCAGCCACTATAATCACAGCTAGAAAAATCACCATTGGTAATCATCGCTCCTTGAACGTTCAGAGTCGTAGTAATTAGTATGAAAGTCAGTAAAAAGCTTAGTTTGTTTATCATGTTATTCTCTGGTTAAGTTTAAAATAAATTATCGCCATCCAAAAATGAAAAAACGTAAAGCTACAACTTTATCGTACTAAGATAAAAGCTCTCAGTGTTTACAGTTAAAGAAGACTAGCACAATGATTTAACATTTAAATAACATGTGAGGTTGGATTGAAGTGTAACAATCCCAATTTAAACTCTTATAAAATAACCTCTTATCTTAATTCAAACGACGGCTAACTAATTGTTAAATAAGGTTAGTCATAAAATTGTCATAAATTTACAATTAACAAACTCCGTTGTTTACAATGTAAAAATACCAAACATAAAAACAAATAACGTAAGTTAATAACTTCATTTGGATAAGGATGATGGCGTAGCAGGAACATTTGAACAAGACTTCACACAGTTAAATACTAGTTGCTTAGCTATATTTCCTATTCAATAGGTTGATCATGACAGCTTATGAGTGAGGGTGTGTTTTTACCCTATCTTCACAGGCTATTAGGAATAGATTGTTATCTTTGCGAAGTATTTAGCGGCGGCTTTTATATAGCCAATGTTAAACATTATTCATGCTATTATCATTTATATGTAAAGTTATCTGTGGGGGTATATTATTATCTATCAAACCTCTTCATCTAGCATCTTGAGCCCTTGATCATGGCGGTGAACCTTTGGCCTTAAAAGGTAAATGGAATAAATGATAATAAAAACTATAACCTTACCAGCGAAAGAACCCATTAGCTGTTCGAACTGCCAAGCTTGTTGCTGTCGTTTAGAGGTCATGCTAATAACTGATACGGGTGTACCAGACTACTTTGTGGCGGAAGACAAATGGGGCTCTATGACCATGAAACGTTTAGATGATGGTTGGTGTGCTGCGTTAGATAGAGATACCATGATGTGTACCATCTATCAAAATAGGCCGTTAATTTGTCGCGAGTTTGAAATGGGTGAGTATGAGTGTATTTCTGAACGTGAAGCTAATCTCTAATTTTTGTTCTAGCAGGTAGGAAAATGAACGTCGATAAAGCCAAAAAATTAATAGCAAAACAAGTTAAAAAGGGCGTAAAGGGGTTTCCACAAGTGACGCTACGTTATTTTGGTAAATCAACTCAATGCGCCACTATTGCATCGATTGAGTACATTCAAGAAGAAGGGGGAGCCCCTCAGGAACAACGTTTCACTAGTAGCAAAGATGCAAGGGATGATGAGGTCATCCAGTCTGCTTTAGTAAAAATAATCCAACGTGCTGATGCTCAAACTGTGATTGAAAACCCAGAAGTAGTTGTTATCGACTAGTTGGCTCATAGCCTAGAGATGAAATCAAAAATCATCATAATAGTTGGCTTCGCCGAGCAACACTTCAGTCACCCTTCAACTTCCGCCTAACACTTAAGGCGAAGGTTCCAATTCAAACTGCTGGTTAATTTACCCAGCGCAACCTCATAAGAAGTAGCCAGCTTCCAAACATGGTCCTTTCTCAGGTTTATATCGTATTAAGTCAAAATCATTTCATCAATTACCTATCTTTCCTTAATTTAAAGGAATGGCTGATTATTTTGTTTCAATAATAAACTTGGTTTAAGGATAAAAAAGTGAAATTTATAGTATCAATCTGTGCTTCAATATTCGTGGCGGGTTGCTCCGTTTTTGGACAAAGTGATGTTGAAACTGCCCCTTATACTCTCTTAAAATCCGACGATATAAATAATATCGAAATTCGCCAATATCAATCCATGATCTTAGTTTCTACTAGTATGGCAGGCGGAAGTGACAACAGGGCGTTTAGAAAATTATTTAACTATATAGCCGGTAACAACCTGGGTAAAACAGAAATATCGATGACTGCTCCTGTTATTTTAGACAACCAAAACCAATGGACACAAGGCACTAAAATTTCCATGACGGCCCCTGTGTTTATAAATAGAGACTCAGGTAGTCCTGTGATGTCCTTTGTTATGCCTAAGAACTTCACTTTGGCCAACACACCCAAGCCGAAAGACCGAAGTGTAGAGGTGAGTGAAGTTACCGATTACAAAGTTGCCGCGATCCAATTCAGTGGCACTCTTAGTGATTCCAAAGTGCAAGAACAGACTAAAATTCTAACAAAATGGATCGCTGATAATGGCTATACTGTCATCGGAAAAGCAGTGAAGGCCGCATACAACGGGCCTTTTACCTTGCCTATGCTGCGTCGAAACGAGGTGTTGATTGAGGTTAAATGATTTTTGGGCTAATAAAAAACCATGAAGTTTACTAATAGCTAGTATTGATATTCGTTAATCCCATCTGAGTAGAGATTAAATCTACTAAATAGATGATTTTAGCATTGGATAATTGCCGATAGTCAAAGTAGGGGCAGACTATTATTTTATGTGTCGTGTCTATGGCAAACTCATGGCTAAGCCAGCGTAATGTCATGGGCATTTCTAGCGTGGCGGCAAAGGTTCTACCCATAACTATATGCATGCCATTATCAGGGAGGTGATATTGTTGATTAAATACTTCGCTATTGAAGATCAGCGCGGTATTACTGGATGATTGCAATAAGTCCATGTCTCTATAATGCTGCCAACTTGTAGCCGATGGACTGATGGGAAAGAATTCTCTGGGTAGCGCGTAAATCAACTTGGCATACACATTAAATACTTTACGCCAGCCATTTCCACAGGATTGCCCCACAGCGAAAATTTCGCCTTGTTCTAAAGGCGCAATTGACGAATGAGACGCTGCAAAGTCAAAGTCAGGTCGATTGCTAAGGTATAGGTTTAACTTGGCGTTGGGATCGCCCAACCCAATACAGGCACTTAATGATGTTTTGCTCATAACTTGTCCGAGCCTTTGGCAACATTTCCTGCATGCTTAAAATACTCTTTGCTAATCGGCCTAACTCTTTCAGATGCCATTAGTTAGGTGTCCTGCTCCAAGAACCAGTTCTTTATCAACTCACGCTCTTGCTCTGTCATCTGAGTTTTATTCAAAAAAGGCATGTCTCGGGTCACTACCACGCGCTGATAAATCAACGCAGCTTTGCCGCTAATGTCAGCCCATGAGTCGAATTTGAGACCTAGTGGAGCAACCACAAAAATGTCATCTGTTGGTGTGCTAGAGTGGCAATTTGCACAATGTAGCTGAATCAAGTTGTGCACAGTTTGTTGATCTGGTGCTAGTACTTGCGGCTCGACAACCCTAGCGCCAACGTTTTCAGCCGACGGTTTAAGACTGTCATCAATCAATGGAGTGGAAACCCAGATAGCAATTAACAACATGCCAACTGCACCACTAATTAAAATGGAAGGCCTAACTTTTCCAATATGGCGAAGATTGAAAAAGTGTCTGATCCATGCAGCTACGATACCAATTGCGATTAGTACCAACCAGTTTTGAGGGTGTTGATAAGTAACCGGATAGTGATTGCTGATCATGATGAATAGCAGGGGAAGGGTAAAATAGTTGTTATGAACTGATCTTAGCTTTGCCTGTGCCCCCCATTTAGGGTCAATAGCTAGCTTATTCTTGACAGCATCTACCATTAGCCGTTGTGAAGGCATTATCTGCAAAAACACATTGCCAGCCATAATGGTGCCAATTAAAGCACCAATGTGAATATAAGCACCACGGCCGCTAAACCAGTGACTCGCAAAATAAGAGGCAAACGTGAGCATGCTCAGCAATAAAATGCCAAATAGAACAGGGTAGTGGGCTAGATGGCTTCGGCAGGCTAATTCATATATGACTAAACCACCAAAGATCAGGCCCAGTCCAAGGCCAATAGCCGTAGAAGGAGACAGTGGATTGACCTGAGGGTCAATTAAGTATGCAGAGGCACCAAAGTAATACACCAATACCAACAAACAAAAGCCACTAATCCAAGTTGTATAGGCTTCCCATTTGAACCAATGAAGTTTGTCAGGCATAGCTTCAGGGCCATATTGATACTTTGACACTTCATAAAAGCCGCCACCATGTACCGCCCATAGATCACCTTTAATGCCTTTATCTTGCTTCCATTGTGGTGGTTGCTTAAGGTTGTTATCTAACCAAATGAAGTAAAATGATGCGCCAATCCAAGCGACTCCAGCAATGACATGAAACCATCTTAAGAATAATGAAACCCAATCCAACCATGCCATATGTTTTCCCTTTATTATTATTTTTATGTGTTAATAACTTCCGTAACCAGGCTTAACTATCCATGATTACTTTTTATAAGCCTGTTCACCTGCCACATAAGTAGCACTCACGCAGCGTTCATCTGCCAACATAGTTAGCGCAAATACAACATCCTGGGGGCTTTCAATCCCTTGGTCAGAAATATGTTGTTGGGTGCGTAGGTCTGTCAACACATTAAATGCAGGATCAAGCACTACGAAATCTGCTTCACTACCAACATTTAAATTACCAATTTTGTGCTCTAAATCAAGTGCACTGGCTGCTCCTTGCGTCATCATATAAAGACCCCGCAAAGGCGATAATCTGGTGCCTTGAAGTTGACACACTTTATAAGCCTCGCCTTGGGTGCGAAGCATATTGAAGGACGTACCCGCACCAACATCCGTTGCTAGAATTACATCCACTTGATATTTATCAGCTTGCTGGAGATCGAATAAACCACTGCCCAAAAATAAGTTTGAAGTGGGGCAAAATGCTGCACTAGCTTGTTTATCGTGCATTAAATCCCATTCATGCTGATGCAAATGCAGGCAATGTCCGAACACCGCTCGCTTTCGAACCAATTGGTAATGGTCGTATACATCTAAATAGTGCTTAAAATTTGGATATAGCTGTTTTACCCAATCAATTTCATGCTTGTTTTCAGATAGATGAGTTTGCACGAAAACGTCAGGGTATTGTTGAGCAAGCTCAGCCAAAGCGGCAAATTGTTCAGGGGTGCTGGTCGGCGCAAAACGAGGTGTTAACGCATATAATAGGCGATCCTTGCCATGCCAGTTATCTATTAATGTTGCGCTGTCTTTTTGTGCCGATAGCGGAGTATCACGCAAAGGCTCAGGGCAGTTTCGATCCATACAAACTTTGCCAGCAATCAAACACATGTTTCGCTGCTGTGCTGCGCTAAATAGTGCATCGGTGGCCTGTTTGTGTACAGTCGAATAAACCATGGCCGTGGTAGTACCGTTCGATAGCAGTTGATCCAAGAAGGTCTCGGCTATGAGGGCTGCATACTCTGGATGCTGGAATTTATCTTCAGTAGGGAAGGTGTAATTTTGCAACCACTCCAGTAACTGCTCACCGTAGCTGGCAATCATTTCAGTTTGCGGGAAATGTAGGTGACTATCGATTAATCCCGGAATTAACAATTTACCGGAGTAATCATGTAAATTTTCAATAACATAATCTTGTTTAAGCTGTTGGAAATGGCCAATATCCTTCACTAAACCGTTATGCGTAACCAATAGACCGTCTTTAAAATAATTAAAGTTATCATCAGGTTGGCTTGTATTCTTAGGGAAATGAAGAATACTTGCTCGGTAAAACTGAAATTCAAACTGCATTGTGAATTAACTACCTCGGTAACTGCTGAAACCAAACGGAGATATCAACAAGGGCACATGGTAATGGCCGCCATCTTGAGTTACCTCAAAATGTATATCCACGAAAGGATAGAAACTATTGCCGTGCTTTTCGAGCAGGTAAGAGCCAGTGAAGAAACGCAATTGATAGACGCTAGCGGTAAGTTCAATATCGCCCCATGCACTGCATCTGCCATCTTCATCTGTCATAGTGATGAAGTTATTACCTACTGCATCGGTTAGTTCTATTTGCATGCCAGCGGCTGGTTTACCTAATGTTGTGTCGAGTACGTGACTAGAAAGACTTATCATAATAATTTAATCCGTAAGAAGATTTTGTAAACGTATCAGGCTGATCTTAATTTGCTGTTGGGCGGCGATTTCAATTTCCTGCTCTCGGCTATGATGAATTCGTTCCTGCAATTGGGTCAACATCGCTTGAGCTGATAATCCGCTTGCGCAGATAATAAAAATGAATCCATTTTGTTTCAGGTATTGATGATTGAGCTGGTGTAATTGTTCTAACACCTGTTTATCTGCTAGCTCAGTACCCGCTTGCTCGCCTTGAGCTAAGTCTGAGGTATTGGCATACTTTTCACTTAGTGTCGCCATGTCACCAATCATAGGGTGCGCTTCAAAAGCTTGTAAATAATCAGCTTCATCAAGACTTTGCCAAATTGCGAGAGCACGCGCCACCAGTTGATGACTAAATTGAATAGGGCGGGTTTTAGCAAGCTGTTCACACCAAGATTGAGCTGCGCAGCATTGACTAAGCATTTCAATGGCTTGAGCATGCTCAAGTGAATTAAATTGATTTAATCTCATAAAATTTTTGCGATCTCTTTAGTTTGTTGCCAGCGTATTTTTAAATCTTGCTGGCTGGATGAGGTCGTAGCATGTTGATCTATTAATTGAATTAATTGCGCTGCCACCGATACGGCCACTTCAATGGGCCGCTTGCCTGGAATCTCAGTCAGGCCCACCGGGCAAATAAATTTCGCTAGTTGTGCAGTATCATTTGATTGTTGACGAAGACGGGAATTAAAGCGTTTAGCTTTGGTTTGTGAACCAATTACCCCCACATAACGACACTGCTGCTTTTGAAGAGCCGTTGTCGCTAACTGATAATCAAGCTGATGATTATGGGTCATGATCAATACATAGTCGGCTGCAGCACTATCTTGTGAAAACTCAACTGCAGATTCAGTCACTCTAATCCTAACATTTGATGAAACAGTCACGCCGTCAAACATTTCTTGGCGTTCATCGACCCAATCAATTTGAAGCGGCAGTTGGCTGATGATAGGGATCAATGCCTTAGCGACATGACCGGCACCAAATAATGTTAAACGTGATGCATGTTGTTGAATAAGTTCAAATAATACATGGGTCGCCCCCCCACAACATTGTGCCAGTTTGGCGGCCAATGGGTAGTATTCCATGTGCTGCAAGGGTTGCTGGTTGAGCAGGATTTCTCTGGCTTTGGCAATTGCCAAGTGTTCTAATTGGCCACCACCTATGGTATCAAAAATAGCATCCACGCAGACGACCATTTTTGTGCCTTCCGCCCTAGGAGTTGACCCAGCCGCCCCTAACAAGGTTAACAGTACATAAGCACGGCCTTGCTGCTGACAACTTTGAATCCCTTCGAACCAGTGATTGGCACTCATAAGCTTGCCTTGATAACGGCTTTGTCGTTAGTTGATTTTTGAATTTTATCCACGGCCATTAACACTTTTTCTGGCGTAGCAGGAGTATCTAGCTGTGGGTCAATGGTGTAATCGCTCAGACTTGAAATGGCATCTTTGATGGCACACCAAACAGAGATAGCCAGCATTAAAGGAGGTTCGCCAACGGCTTTTGAGTGATAAATACTGTCCTCAGGATTACTATGCGGATATAACTCAACGTTAAATATTTTAGGGGTGTCACCTATCGCTGGAATTTTATAGGTTGCTGGGTTATTGCTTAGCAATGCTCCTTTTGCATCCCAAACAAGCTCTTCGGTAGTTAACCACCCCATACCTTGGATGAAGCCACCTTCAATCTGACCGATGTCGATAGCAGGGTTTAGACTACTGCCCACATCGTGCAATATATCCACTCTATCGACACTGTATTCTCCCGTTAGAGTATCAATGGAGACTTCCGACACTGATGCACCATAGGCAAAATAAAAGAACGGCCTGCCTTTACCCACATCCCGTTCATAATGAATTTTTGGGGTTTTGTAAAAGCCAGTAGCAGACAGTGAAATACGCTCAAAATAAGCTTGTTGGACCAATTCAGTAAATGGCATGCTGTGCTGGCCTAATAATACTTGCTGATCTTCAAATCTTACCAATGAGGGATCTTGTTGGTACTTGGCAGCATAAAACTCGGCAAGTCGCTGTTTTATAATCAAACACGCATTTTGTGCGGCTTTGCCATTCATATCTGTTCCACTTGAAGCCGCAGTAGGGGATGTATTGGGTACTTTGTCTGTGCGGGTTGACGTCACTTCAATTTCAGACAGGGGTAAACCAAATTCATGGGCAACAATTTGGCCAATTTTTGTGTGTAAGCCTTGGCCCATTTCAGTGCCACCGTGATTAATTTGCATGCTACCATCGGTATACACATGCAGTAATGCACCGGCCTGATTGAGGTGCTTAGCAGTAAAGGAAATACCAAATTTCACTGGCGTTAGAGCTAAGCCTTTTTTAATCAGTGGATTGCTTTGGTTAAACTGTTTAATTAGTTCACGACGTTGCCAATATTGTGATGATTGCTCCAATTTAGCCACAAGATCTGGCAGAATATTATGGTCTACATCCATCCCGTACTGAGTTTGTTTGCGTTGGTCATCATCATAAAAATTACGTTTGCGCACGGTTAGCGGATCTTCGCCGATCTTGCGGGCAATTGCGTCTAACATCGCTTCAGCCACCACCATTCCTTGTGGGCCCCCAAAACCACGAAAGGCGGTGTTGGAAACCTTATTAGTCCGACAACGATGGCCTACTATGTGGGTATCAGCAAGGAAATAGGCGTTATCTGCATGGAACATGGCGCGATCTACGATTGCATCGGATAGGTCAGGGGAGTGACCACAGTCGCCGTTTACCACGATTTGACTGGCTTGTATTAACCCAGTTTTGTCAAAACCTACTTCGAAGTGATTCGAGAACGGATGACGTTTGCCGGTAGCTAACATATCTTGCAATCTCGGCAATCGAATTTTTACAGGTCTGCGAGTACGCACCGCTAACAACGCGGCTATACAGGCCCATTGCGCTGCTTGAGTTTCCTTACCACCAAAGCCGCCACCCATACGGCGCATATCAACCACGACTTTATTAAGCTTAAGTCCTAATACTTCCGCGACTAATTTTTGAACCTCGCTTGGATGCTGGCTGGAAGTGTAGATCATAATGCGATCTTCTTCTTTGGGAACCGCTAGAGAAACCTGACCTTCCAAGTACAAGTGTTCCTGACCACCGACTTCCAGACTGCCAACCACTCGGTTTTCGGCACTTTGCATTTGCGATTTAGGATCACCACGATGCATTTCGTGTTTTGGTCTTACAAATTCTCGAGCTTGGTGTGATCCATCAGGATGCAACACTGGTGTTTGTGCCTCTATATTAATTATGGCCTTCAACACTGCCTGTCTGGCTAAACGGACCGATGTGGCCACCACGGCAAATAGTGCCTGTCCATGAAAGACCACGTGTTTATCTGCTAAAACGGGGTCACCATCAAATACTGGGCCTATATCTAAATGCCCTGGCACATCTTTAGCCGTTATAACATCTACCACACCTTCACTTTGTTTTACTTGGGTTAAATCTATTTCACAAATAATACCGCGACTTACGGGACTTAATCCCACTGCTGCAAATAAGGTGTTGGCCGGCACATTTTTATCGTCAACATAAACAGCCGAACCACTGACTTGTCTGATTGCGCTTTCATGGGGGTGATTGCGCCCAATTGTGCTGCCCGGCGCGTTAGAAGTTACAGCTTTGATTAATTTACGCATGGCTTAGTGTCCGTGTCGCTATCTGGTTTTGGCTGTTGGCTGTTTCATACCAGAAACGTTGCCATAAATTAGCCACAATTTTTTGTCGGTAAGACGCTGAGGCTCGCACATCATCAATCGGCGTAAATTGGTTAAGCAGGATCTCATAACCTTCTTGCATAGTCGCTTTGAGGCGCCAGTCTTTACCTAGCAAAGTATGCGGGAGTTTTTCGGCTGTAACTGGAGTGGCCGCTACACCACCAAATCCACTAGTAAGTTTGGTAATCTGATTATTTCCATCTATCTCTAGTTTAAACACGGCGCACACCGCAGAGATATCGTCTTCCATGCGTTTGGATACTTTATATGCTTTTAGACTTGTTTGAGTTCGGTTGATTTTGGGCAGGGTAATTGCCTCGATCCATTCACCTTTAGCCATAACCGTTTGGCGGTAACCTATAAAAAAATCACCCGCGGCAACATCTCTGCGCTGCTTACCGTTGTCTAGGTGTATTGTCCCCTCAAGGGCTAAAAGTACAGGTGGCATATCGCCAATAGGTGAAGCATTGGCAATATTCCCACCTAAGCTGGCTTGATTTCTAATTGGTACAGATGCGAAGCGCCATAGTAACTCAGACAGCTCCGGAAACGCCGTCAACAACGCTGCTTCAATCTCCCCAAAAGCTAATGCTGCGCCTATGTATAAGCTATGGTCTGTCTGGTTTAACTGATTTAATTCCTTTACCTGCTTAAGACTAATAAGGCAGGGGTGGTCAGTTAATTTTTGTGTGGTTTCTAGTGCTAAGTCAGTACTACCACTGAACATAACGGCGTTAGCATTGTGAGCTAGTAGAGCAGCAAGTTGTTGACGGTCCGTAGGTAAATAAAGATGTTCTGCCGTCATTGGCTTGTTTCTCATTGCAGATAACGTGGTTAAGGTTTTTTGCGCCTGCAGATCGAATTTATCAAGCTGCTTTGTTTCACAGGCCTGTTTCGCGGCGTCTATGATGGGCCTATAACCCGTGCACCGGCAGAGGTTTCCCGACAAAGCTAATTCAATGTTGTTCAGATCAGCTAACCGGTCTTGATGATAAAAGCTAAACAATGACATCACAAAACCTGGGGTACAAAAACCACACTGAGAGGCATGTTGATCAACCATAGCTTGCTGAACGGGATGCAGTTTATCCCCTTCAGCTAGATGCTCTACGGTTATAACCTGTTTATTGTGCACGCCAGATAAATATGTGACACAACTATTTATCGCTGTATATTCTAGTCGGGTTTTGTTTGAATTGGGCTGCACAAGTGAAATGGTGCAAGCACCGCAATCACCCGATGCACAACCTTCTTTGCTGCCACATAAATGTTGCTGTTCACGTAAATATTCCAACAGCGTTAAATCTGCCCGTTGGTTGCTTACTTCAATTAGCTGTTCATTTAATAAAAAGCGGATCATGTATTTTCCTTGGCGACATGCTTTGTTATCGTTAATACTCTGGACGTTTGCTATACGCCTCTTTAAATTCGTCGCTTGTGGAATAAGCGTAACAGTTCATCAGCGTTGTTTTATCAAAAAAACTCTGTCTATAATATAAAACCTGACCAATTGGTCAACTTAAAATTTCAGATGAAATATTTATGAATTATCCCGCTCTGTTATCTAGCAAATAGCTTAGGTAATGGTACATTGGCAAACAAGACCATGGGGTCGAGTTGGTAATACTTATAATAATAATGAAATAATGGACCATGACTAAAAATAAAACCAATAAAGAAGGCCGTGTTGGAGCCGCGAACAAACAATTAATTTTGCGCGCTGCGGAACAAGAATTTGCAAAAAATGGATTCAAAGGAACACGAATACAACAAGTTGCCGATAGCGCTGGATTGCCTAAAACCAACGTTTTGTATTATTACAAAAGCAAAGAAAATCTTTACCTAGCGGTGTTGGAACAAATATTAACCTTGTGGAACTCAGCATTTGATTTGGCTACCACTGAAGATGATCCTGCTGAACAGCTGGCACATTACATTACCGAAAAAATGGAGTTTTCTTTAACCCGCCCAGAAGCATCGAAAATATTTGCCCTTGAGGTAATTAATGGTGCGCCAAACCTAAAGGAATTTTTCAAGGAATATCATGTGGTCTGGATGGAAGGTCGTGCTCAGGTTATTCAAGGCTGGATCGACCAAGGGAAAATACACACCTCAGATCCCTATTACTTGTTGTTTCATATTTGGGCATGCTGTCAACATTATGCCGATTTTTCAGCTCAGATAGTTCAGTTAAAAGGTAAGGAAATGGAGCGGCAAGAGTATGCCAAGGCTACTCGAGCGTTGATTCAGCTAATTTTGAATGGCTGCGGCTTACAGGTTCCAAATAAATATTGTTAATCATGGAGAGTTGAACATGCGCTCATATCCTCGCGATTTAATTGGTTACGGTGGTCATCCTCCTCATCCAAAGTGGCCAAACAAGGCTAAGTTGGCCGTGCAATTTGTGTTGAACTTCGAAGAGGGAGGGGAGAACTGCGTCCTACACGGCGACGAATCTTCCGAGGTTTTCCTATCAGAGATCATCGGGGCCCAAGCTTATCCCGAACGTCACATGAGCATGGAATCATTGTATGAATATGGTTCACGGGCGGGGTTTTGGCGTTTACACAGGTTGTTCGAAAAATACAATATACCGGTCACCGTTTTCGGGGTAACAATGGCTCTGCAACGCAATCCCGAAGCGGTTGAAGCTATGCTGAAATCGAACTGGGAAATCGCCAGTCATGGCATGCGCTGGATCCATTACCAAGATATGCCCATAGATAAAGAACGTAAATTAATGGCTGCAGCTATCCAATTACACGAAAAAATAACTGGAACTGCACCATCGGGATGGTATACGGGTAGAACAAGTCCAAATACTCTTAAATTAGTAGCTGAGCGACCAGATATTTTGTATTGCGCTGACTCTTATGCCGATGATTTGCCTTATTACGATACCAATTATGGCCGCCCACTGTTGATGGTACCCTATACATTAGATACAAATGATATGCGCTTTGCCTCACCCCAAGGTTTCAATAGCGGTGAGCAGTTTTATACTTATCTAAAAGATGCCTTTGATGTGTTATATGCAGAAGGTCAAGCGGCTCCTAAAATGTTATCCATTGGCCTACATTGCAGAATTATTGGCCGACCCGCTAGAATGGCGTCATTACTACGTTTTATTGAATATGTACAAGCCCACCAAGATGTGTGGATATGTACCAGAGAGCAAATCGCTCAACATTGGACCAGCCACTTCCCGTATAAAGCTACCCATAGCTCACCCGAGGATAATTACAATGATAAATAACCTCATTAAAGTACTACCAAAAACGGAACTTCATCTACATATCGAGGGCAGTTTAGAGCCTGAGCTAATGATGGAGTTGGCCACTAAAAATGGTATTTCATTGCCCTACGAGACGGTAGATGAAGTACGTCAAGCCTATCAATTTGATAATTTACAAAGTTTTCTCGACTTGTATTATCTTGGGGCAGCTTCCTTGGTAACAGAAGATGATTTTTACCAGTTGATGTGGCGCTACCTGGTTCGCTGCAAAGAGCAAAATATCGTACATTGCGAAGTCATGTTTGATCCCCAAACTCACACCCAAAGGGGTATAGAGTTCGAAGTATTTATGGAGGGTTTTGTCCGCGCAATAGACCAAGCCAAAAGTGAATGGGGCCAATCATGTTATTTGATCATGTCATTTTTACGCCATTTGTCCGAGCAACATGCTCTTGAAACCTTAGCAGCGGCCCAGCCATATTTGTCACAGATTACAGCAGTCGGTTTAGACAGTTCTGAATTGGGTAACCCACCAGAGAAATTTGCCAGAGTATTTGCTGCGGCCAAACGAGCCGGACTTAAAACCACCGCTCATGCGGGCGAAGAAGGACCGCCAGATTATATTTGGCAAGCATTGGATATTCTTGAAGTTGATCGTATCGATCACGGCGTACGAAGTATTGAAGATAGCATCCTTATGCAGCGCTTGGCAGAGGATAAAATCACCTTAACAGTCTGCCCCTTATCAAATATTAAGTTATGTGTATTTGACGATATGCAACAACATACCATTATGGATATGCTTCGCCAAGGAGCAAGGGTGATGGTTAATTCAGATGACCCTAGTTACTTTGGCGGCTATCTAAACGAAAATTATTTACAGTTACATGAAACTTTCGACTTGTCTGTGGATGATCTAAGTCTACTGGTTAAAAATAGCTTTCATGGTAGTTTTTTGCCAGACAGTGAAATTCAACATTGGCTTAGCCAAGTTGATCAGGTTATCGATAATCACTGATCATTAACCTGTTGGACTAATTAATTTTTGCGGCAAAATGCTTCGATGAGTTGACAATGCTCAGGAAAAGCTGCTGTTAACGTGGCGGTTTCGCCTAGCTGCATATCAGTGTATTCAAAGCCCGGCGCCACAGCTTCGCCAATAAGCCCATAGCCGTATGCTCCATCACTAGATACCGCAGAGGCTTTCCACACGCCTCCTTCAACGACCAGCTGTAACTGCTGGCCTGCTAGTACGTCTGACCCTAATACTTTTGTTTCCAAATGGCCATCTGGATAAATTAAATAATAGGTAATGGGATCGCCAAGATGAAAATAATGAACAATATCAGATAGATTTTTATGGAAATGACCGATGTGTGAATCCGAGGTTAGTAAATAATAGATGGAAGTCGCGGTAACTCTTTCACCTACACAAGTATGAATTTTTTCAGTTCGCTTAGAACGATAAGTCTGCCGGAAATACCCACCTTCAATATGGCCTTCAAGGTCAAGTGCCTGTACTAGTTGCTCAAGCCTTAACTTCCTAATGTCACTCATGCCACCATCCCATAATTTATTAATTACATTCCTCAACCTTTGAATATTGTCGATTGCTAAGCTAATTTTCTGCCCTAGAAGTCATAATACCAATGGTGATACTTATCTGCTTTGGTATAACTAGATCTTACTAGCTTTATACTGCTAGGATGGAGTGACTAAGCAATAGCTAATTGTCACTTTCACATTGTTAAATAGTAATTGCAAACAGGAGTTTAAATGACCCAACTTGTAGATATGGCCCAAACACCTCAGCCGCCCTATTATGCCGTAATATTCACCTCAATATTGGCTAATGACAGTGAAGAATATGCTGAAACTTCGGAGCAAATGTTAACCTTAGCCAGTCAAATGGATGGTTATTTAGGAATTGACTCCGCTAGACAAGAAGTTGGGATCAGCGTGTCTTATTGGCGAGATATAGAATCTATTCGTGCTTGGAAGGCTAATACCGAGCATCAAAAAGCCCAGCAGTCAGGCAAACATAACTGGTATAAAAGCTATCAAGTTAGGATCGCAAAGGTTGAAAAGCACTACAGTTTTTGATTAAAGGCAGACATCAACATGCAATCTGTATTAATTAGCGCTAAAAAGCTGGCTAGCAGGCTAGGGGACCACAACTTACATATTCTTTTTACCCATATGGCCTTCCCCAGTGCGAGTACTATTCCATTTACCCAAAGTGGTTATATAAATGGTGCTATAGCTTTTGATTTTGAACATGTTTTTGTCGATAAATCCTCATCATTACCCCATATGCTGCCCAGTTTGCAGGTATTTTCTCAGCAGCTCACTGCATTGGGCATTCAACCAAAGGATGCAATTGTAGTGTACGACAATCAAGGGATGTTCAGCTCTCCAAGGGTATGGTGGATGTTAAAAGCCCTTGGTCACCAACAAGTTCAAGTATTAGACGGCGGCATTGAGGCTTGGCTTACACAGGGCTTTGCTACAGTAGCTAGCCTATCAACACCGGTAAGTGCTTCTGAGACGTACCCATCCCCAGACCATTTTACGCATGTAATAGATAAACAAGGTGTACAAGAAGCTATGCTGGATGAATCTTGCTTGATCCTAGATGCCAGAAGCCAAGCTCGGTTTTTAGCCAACGAACCAGAACCAAGACCTGGAGTGCGCAGCGGGCACATTCCCCAATCCAAAAACCTGCATTACAGTACCTTACTACAGGATGGTTGTTTGCTGGATAAAACCATTCTGCGAAAAAGATTTGAAGTTTTGATCGCCGAGCAACAAAAACCCATATCTAAATTAGTGTTCACTTGTGGCTCTGGTGTAACCGCCTGTATTTTAGCGCTAGCCGCTAATCATGCCTATGCTACAGAAATTGTTGACTGGGGAGTGTACGACGGGTCTTGGAGCGAGTGGGGTACGGATCACACTTGCCCAATAACATCCACCACATAGAGCTTTTTGGTCACCCTTGAGTTGTCCATATTCTTTACAATGCTGTGCAAATATGCTTCACAAAAGAATTTAAGATATTGATAGATATACAATATATTAACTGGCACGGCGTTTGCTTTGAATCAGTTAATAACGAAAAAGGAACCCACATGAAACTATTGAAACCTCTATTTATGGCTGCTCTTGTCACTAGTACCTCTTTTGCGTATGCGGCGCCTATTACACTTCCGGCATCTGGTAATTTTAATACCGCTGATGTCAATTATAGCGATCTTGTTAGTGACTGCGGTGGTGGATACACCTGTTTTACTGATGCCTCATCTCTTGGCGCTGGCGGCGGTAGTGATCACTTTGATGACGCTATGGGAATAGCCCTCAATGGAATTGCATATGGTGTCAGTGGCGGTGACTGGGATGGAAGCTCTTTAACATTGGATACTGTCACAGTAGGCGCGATTAATATTAATGTAGAATTTATGTCTCTTGGACCGGTAATGCGTCAAATTGTCACGCTAACCAATACCGGCGGAGTAACTGAATCAGCTAATGTGTCCTGGCAAAACAATACCGGTAATGATGGTAATCAACGTACAGTGGCAACAAGTAGCGGTGATTTATTGGCAACTACCGATGATAATTGGGTAGTGACCGCCGATAATGATAGTGGCGCAGATAATGAAGTAAATTCTTGGGTTTATGGTAGTGGACAAGTAGACGTCTTATCGCCAACCACGGTTTTATTGACTGATAATTCGCCTACCTTTGGTGGCGCAGGTGAGGAAGGTTTTACCGCTTTATTTGATATGGACTTACTTGCAGGTCAAACATCGGCATTGATGTTTTTTGTCGGTATTGAAGGTATTAATCAAGATGGTATTGACCTTGCCGGCATTTTAGGAGATACCTTTTCTGCACTATTTAGTAGCTTAACCGCAGATCTCAGCGCCGCTGAATTTGACCAAATTCGCAATTGGAATGTGGCTACTTCGGTTCCAGAGCCTACCACTCTTGCTATTTTGGCTGTTGGATTATTGGGTTTACGGGCTAGACAGAAACGTAGCTAAGATTGTAATGAATCAAATTGAAAAGCCGCAATCGCGGCTTTTTTTATATTCAATAAAAGCTACATTTTTAGATGAATTGCTTTTAATAGATTTCGTTTTAAATTGAGTATTATCTTTTAATCTAAGAATTTAAGCGACTTGGGCAGTGCTTAAACCGTTTGATTTGATATCCATAAAGGATTTAGTGATCTGTAGTGCAACATTAACATCTTGCAAGGTAACAGACTCAGATGGATGATGACTGATCCCTTTATCACAACGTACAAATAGCATAGACATAGGGCAAGCATCGACCATGGCCATTGCATCATGGCCAGCGCCTGAGCTTAAACTAAAAGCTCGCATATGATTTTGTTCAAAGGCCAGCGCTAGTTCGTCCATCATTATAGGATCGCAAGCCGTTGCGCCTGCTTCATGAGTTAGCTTAATCTCTAAGCTTAAGGCTCTCCTGGCAACAATTAAATTAAGCTCCTGTTCAATAGCCGTTACGCAGGTTTCTCGTAACACGTCATCCATACTGCGGATATCCAAACTCAACTCCACCTCGCCACTGATCACATTGACCGCATTAGTGCGCGAGGCTATTTGGCCCACGGTGGCCACAACACCATGCTCTATCGCTAACTTTTCAATCGCCAGAATGATTTCTGCCGCCCCCGTCATCGCATCTTGTCTTAGTGACATAGGAACCGTTCCAGCGTGACCAGCATGTCCTTTGACCTTTATGGCAAATCGTTTAGCGCCTGCAATGCCACTGACAATACCAACAGGCATCGCCTGGCTTTCCAGGACTGGTCCTTGCTCGATATGAACTTCCATAAAACCCAATAATTGCTCATTACCACGACTGGCGTTGTGCACTCGATTAATATCCAGACCAAACATACGCATCGCTTGGGCTAATTCAATCCCATCGCTGTCTCGTAGGCTTGCCCATTTGTCTTGCCAGGTACCAGCCACGGCACGGCTTCCCAAAAGAGTAGTGCCAAATCGGGTACCTTCTTCATCGGCAAACCCCACCACGTCGAGATTAAACGGTAACTCAATATTATGCTGTTGGTAGTATTCTATTAAGCTTAGGGGTAGTAACACCCCAAGAATACCGTCATATTTCCCGCTGTTGGGTACAGTATCCAGGTGACTGCCGAGCACAAAAGTAGGAGCATTGGGTATAGAGCTTTTATAGCTTCCCCAAAGATTACCCGCTTCGTCCTGCCAAGTTTTCATATTGGCTTGGCGCATCCAAAGTGCTACTTTTTCGTTACTAGCTCGATGTTCATTGGTGAGATAGCGACGGTCGATATAATCTTGATGTTGGCTGATCAGTGCAAGTTCGTTGCAGCGCTGTAAAATTGTTAAAGCATACTCACGCATCATGATGTTGCCGCCTGTGAATAGACTGCAAACGCTGAATCTGTGGCTAAGCCATTAGTACATTTATGACCAGCCCGGCGCAGCGTATTTTCCAATGCTTGCAGTGTATGTAAAACCGCATCCTTACGTGCGTTGTAGCCCATAGTACCTATTCGCCAAATTTTTCCGTGCAGAGGACCGAAAGACGTACCAATTTCAATATTGTAATCATCAAGCAAGGTATGGCGGATAGCCTCTCCATCGACATTTTCAGGGATATGCACACCCAACACATTATTCATTTTATGCTTAAGATCACCGAAAGGGCGTAAGTTCAGTCCCTTAACGCCAGCCAACATCGCATCGCCATGCAGTTTATGTCTTTTAATCGACTCGTCTATACCTTCATCTAGAAGCTGCAAAGCACACTCTCTTGCACAGTAAAGCATGGACGTTGCCTCAGTATGATGATTCAAACGCTCTTCCCCCCAATAATCCAATATCATCGGTATGTCGAAGTAATTTGAACGAATACGAGAGCCTTGGCCTTCGATATGCGCTGAAGTACGAATACCTGCTTCTACATGATGACGCTTCTTAACTAATTCAACATAACGTTCACTCAAGGTTATAGGCGCACTGCCAGAAGGCCCGCCTAAACACTTCTGTAAGCCTACCGATACCGCATCTAATTGCCACTCATCGGTTTTAAAGGGATTGCCGCCGATTGAAGCGGTTGCATCACTATAAAACAACACATTATGTTGTTGGCAAATCCCGCCAATGTGCTGCAAGGGTTGCAACATAGTGGTTGATGTATCACCTTGCACTAAGGCCAACACTTTGGGCTTTATTTGTTTAATTGCAGCTTCTATTTGCTCAGGCTCAAATACCTCGCCCCAAGGTACTTCGATAGTATGAACTTTTGCTCCGGCGCGCTGTGCTATTTCAGCCAGTAAATGACCGAAGCGGCCAAATACAGGGACTAAAACCGAGTCACCCGGCTCGATACAAGACACCAGGACAGCTTCGATTCCAGCCCTTGAGGTGCCATCAATTAGTAAAGTTGCAGAGTTTTTAGTTTCGAATACTCTGCGATATAGCGCCATTACCTCATTCATGTAACCAGTCATCACAGGATCATATTGGCCGATTACTTGGGTCGACATTGCGTTTAAGACCCTGGGGTAACAATTTATTGGTCCAGGTCCCATCAATAATCTGGGTGGTGGAGATAAAAGAGACATAATAATCCTTAAAGAATAACTTGGGCTAACATACGCAGACCGGTGATTAGCAAGGTAACGGCAAAAATACGTTTAAGCAGAGTTGCATCTAATTTACTGGCTAGATTGGCGCCAACCGGCGCAAACAATACGGTTAAAGGCACTATGCAGACAAAGCCAACGACATTCACTAAGCCAAATGTTAGCAATGGTGCGTCGTCTGGGGTTGTGCCAAAAAGCAACATCATAGTCGCGCCGGGCAAAGATATGAGCAGTCCAATGGCGGCAGCTGTACCAACGGCTTTATGCGCCGGATAACTACAAGCCGTTAACGTTGGTACCGATAGGGTACCGCCGCCGATGCCCACCATAGCACTTAGGCTGCCAATAGTAGTTGCCATCAGACTTTGCCCAGGCATGCTAGGCAAGCTTGAAAAAACAGCTGGTTTGCCCGCGCGGAACAGCATATTCAATGCAGCCAAGGTCGCGATGACGGCAAACATACCCGCTAAGTACTGGCCGTTTAGTTTTGTTACTAGATAGCTACCGATTAAAACACCTAACAGAATAAATCCAGCCCAGGCTTTCAATAACGGTATATCAACATTGCCTTTTTTATGGTGAGAACGAATAGAGCTGATTGAAGTTGGAATAATAGTAGCCAATGATGTCGCCGTAGCGATCACCATGGCAGAGTCAGGACTAACCCCAAAATGCTGGAACAAAAAGTACAGTACCGGCACAATGACAATACCGCCCCCAACACCGAGTAAGCCTGCTAATAATCCGGCAAAAACACCAGTAAGCATTAAGGCTAAAATGGTTGGATAATTTTCTAATATTAATTGCATAAAAATATAGTACTACCTGTTTAATTTGGGAACGCTTTACCGTCACTTCTAGGATCGGTAGCTGCTTGGACTTTGCCGTTAGGCTGTCGCACGACAGCACCAGCATGGCCCATCATTTCATTATTGGGTGTCACTATGGCTACTTCGTGACCTCGTGAAATTAAGTTTTCTACAACTTTAGAGTCCAAATCCGCTTCAACTTTTAAATTGTGAGACTGATCACCCCAAGTTCGACCCAATAACCAACGACCGGCCGCTATGGACTCTGTAAGCGGTATTTTCTGATCAACATAACGGGAGTAAATCGCAGCTTGGGTTTGTGGCTGGCCTTCTCCACCCATGGTGCCGTAACTCATTCTGCTGCCATTAGTAAATTCCACATAAGCAGGATTTAGCGTATGGAAAGGTTTTAGACCCGGCTGTAGAAATTGATTAGAACTTGGATCTAAGCTGAATGATGTCCCTCGATTGTTCCAAACGATACCGGTGGAATCAGATACTACGCCACTGCCAAATTCCCAATACAAGCTTTGAATATAACTTACCATGCGACCTTCTGAGTCACAGGCGCCCATCCAGACGGTATCACCAGGAATAGCTTGATATGGCCAAGGTAATGCCTGTTGCAAGTTAATTGATTTTGCCAGGGTTGCGATGTTTTGAGGCGTTAGTAGTGTGGTTAACTCTATTTCAAGTCGGTTAGGATCAGTCACGTAATGATTGCGAAGCAAGAAGGCCTGTTTAGTACACTCAACTAGTAAATGTATAAAATCCGCTTCAGATTGAGCTTGGTGTTTAACTTGATCAAAAATGGCTAAAATTAATAGTGACGCGACGCCTTGGGTAGGTGCACCTAAATTAAATAATTCCCCCTTGGATGTTTTGACACTTATAGGCTCAACTATTTTTGCGTGGTAGGCTTCAAAATCTTTCAAACGCAAAGGTGAACCCGCGGTGGCTAGATCAGTTGCTAACTGACGGCCAATTTCGCCACGATAGAAGTCATCTAGTCCTCTATTCGCCAAACATTTGAGGGTTTCAGCTAATTTAGGCAGTTTTACAATCTTGCCTTTTTTTAGTGGATTTCCTTTAATAAGAAATTGTTGAAAAGCAGCACTATCAGCTAACTCATCATAGGTTTTATGACTTGCATCCATTAAACTTTGAGTAACCTCTAGGCCCCATTCAGCTTGTCCAATGGCACTTGAAAACAGCTCGTCTAATGATTTATTCGGCTGCCATGATTGACTTATTTTCAGTGCTTTTTGCCAACCTGAAACGGCTCCAGCCATTGTTACTGCGGCTTTTCCACCACGACTGGGAATATTTTCACAACCTGTATAAAAGTCAGCACTGGCTAATTCAGCCGCACTTCCACTGGCATCAATACCTATTGGCGCTTTACCCGGCTCACTGATCAACCAAAACCCATCACCACCAAGGCCATTCATGTGTGGGTAAACCACCGCAATTGACGCCGCAGCGGCAACCATAGCTTCAATTGCAGTGCCACCTGTCTCTAAAATGTGTTGCCCCGCTTGCGCTGCTGCGTAGTGGGGTGCAGTAAAGCCTACATTATCCAAACTGGATTCTTGATTAACTAACTTAGTCTTCATTGTGTTTATCCATAATTGATTTAGCAAGTGCGAGCAAAGCTAAATCTGAACCTCGCGGTCCTAAAAGTGAGATCCCATAAGCCTGATCAGAGTGTTTGAAAACAGGTAAGTGGATTTGGGGACATCCGCTTAACCCTGCTATACAAGTAAACATCATTAGTTTATTTCGATAACTAGCTAATTCATCTGCATCACAATTCAACAGTGGCGCAGGGCCTGGTGTTGTGGGCATAACTAGATACTGACCATCCTGCAGTAAGTTTTTGACATCAGCTAAAAAGCGTTGCTGTTGATCGCAAGCTTGCAATTCTTGTTCTTTGTTGAGGGTTTGGCACCAGCTAAATCTTGCATCTATATCGGCCCCAAAGTCAGCTTGATGCGTGGTTATCCAATCACCATGGACTTGCCATATTTCTCGACCTTGTAAAACTCTAAACGCGTGGCTGGCTATAGTGCATTTTTGCTCAGAAATAATGTCACTATATATCGGTGTGTTCGGTAACCTAGTCGCACACCAATCTAAAAATTCCTGCTCAAAATCGCATAAAGAAGCTAAGGCACTCAAAACAACAGGCGTGGACAATTTATCTTCAGCATTGGTTGTGTTAGAAACTAGTTCGTTCGCCACTAATATAGATTGGTCAATTGTAGAGGTTATCCAGCCTACCGTATCAAAACTGGGAGCCAATGGCACTACGCCACTATTATCGACTGCGCTATGGGTTGGTCTGAATCCTACAAGTCCGTTATAACTGGCGGGGACCCGAATAGAGCCGCCGGTATCTGTTCCTAAACCCACGTCAGCCAAACTACGGCCAACCGCCACCGCCGAACCGCTGGTTGAGCCACCACAAAAACGTTCATCGCTCAAGCAATTGAGCAAAGCAGGGTAATGAACATTCTGTCCATTTAAACTATATGCTAGCTCATCGGTTATGGTTTTACCCAGCAAACGTGCACCAGCATTTTCTAGAGATGTCACTGCTGGCGCTGTGCTATTAGATGGAAGATGGGTTGCCTGCCAAGCGGGGTTACCCGCGCCGGTTACTAAACCTTTTATATCAAACAGATCTTTAATGGCTACTGTCATGCCAGATAAGGCTAACTTGCTTGAGTGATTTTGCTTGGGGTCAAATTCAACTAAAAAAGGAGAGTTAAAAGATGTTTCCATATTATTATTTGTAATGAATTATCATTACATGAAACATCTGTTTCAAATAATAGTCAAGAGAAACATCATTCTAATTCATCTAATTGCTTATAAATAGCCGAAATTGCCTGTATACGGTGATTTCCAGACTGTTTAGTAAAGTTGAGAATTTGATTGCAGATGACAGAGATGACACTCATTGGGGCAGAATAACTATCTAGAGGAAGCTCTTGGCCCAATTGACAGATGAATAACTGCTTGACATCATCCCGATACAATTGTGCTGATGGATCGGCCATCAATACCAGCTGTGAGCTAGGCAAATACTTTATAAGTTGCTGTACCACTTTGGGGCGGCGTCTAAAGGCAACGAGTATGACTAATTCATCATCGGCGATATCTTCCATTTCTTCGCCAAGGGTTTGGCCGGGTAGGGGCAATAATCTTACTTTTCCTCGTATCTGTAAAAGCTGTTGCCGAAAATGCAGCGCCACCGGATAACTATTTCGAAAACCAATTAGGGTGATACGCGACGCTTTGAGTATGGACTGTACTAATTCTTCAATGTCTTCGGGTTTAACATTATCCCAAGTTTGTCGGATCCGTTCTAACTCTTGGGTGACGTAATCATTGTCGCTATGTTGCAAGGTTAATGGGTAACCCGAATGCCGCACATTACGTAATTCTTCTTTTACATCTTGGTGGTTTGCATAGCCTAGTTGGCGGAAAAAACGACTGACTGTTGCTTTCGAGGTTAGGGTTATTTCAGCTATTTCAGCCACCGAAAGGGTTAATACTTCCATAGGGTTCTGCTGAAGATAGTTTGCAATTTTTCGCCCATTTGGGGAGAGCTGCTGGTAACATTGCTCGATACGTGAAACAAATTTAGAATTTGGCAAAACAGTTTATCTATTTACATGCAAGTGTTGGGGTAAGTGTAACTAACTTTTAGTTGATCTTGAAACAAGTTAATTACACCCGCCATTAACTAACCTAATTTGTCGGTATCAAGAAAATGCAGAAATTAACTAAAAATACCCGTGTCGTGGTGCTAACTGGTGCTGGCATTTCTGCCGAGTCAGGGCTTAAAACCTTTAGAGACAAAGATGGACTATGGGAGAATCATCCCGTTGAAGAGGTTGCTACACCAGAGGCATTCAGCAGTCATCCAGAATTGGTGTATCGTTTCTATAATCAGCGAAGGGCACAATTATTAGACTCAAACCTGAATCCTAATGAGGGACATCGGGCATTAGCTAGCTTAGAAGAGTATTTACAAGATAATTTGCTCGTAGTCACGCAAAACGTTGATAATCTTCACGAGCGGGCAGGGACTAAGCGGCTGATCCATATGCATGGTGATTTACTTAGTTATCGCTGTTGCTCTAGTGGACGTGTAGTTACGACCATTGAAGACTATGACCAAAGTAGTCGTTGCCATTGCTGCCAGCCCAGCCATGCTATTCGTCCCAACATTGTCTGGTTTGGTGAGATGCCAATGCAGATGGATAGGATTTATCAGCGTTTAGCTGAAGCTGAGTTATTTATTGCAATCGGCACATCAGGGCAGGTATACCCAGCAGCAGGTTTTGTGCAAGAAGCTAAGTTAAATGGTGCATTTTGTGTGGAGTTAAATCTTCAACCAAGCGTTGGCCACAGTACTTTTGATGAAGCCCATTATGGTTTGGGCTCAAAAATAATACCTCTATATATACAAGGGCTTTTAAATTAATGGAATTTAGTCAGTTAACACCTTACTGGATGGAGTTTGCCGCCATCGCCACCTTACATTTCTTTGCGGTAGCAAGCCCTGGCCCTGATTTTGCTGTGGTACTAAAGCAAAGCATCACCTATGGCCGCAGGGCGGCCATTTATACTAGTATTGGGGTGGGCACCGCTATATTTCTACACGTGACCTATTCTTTACTCGGAATCGGATTGTTGATCAAAACAACCCCTTGGTTGTTCCAAGTATTTGCCTATGCCGCCGCAGCATATCTCGTATATTTAGGCTGGGGGGCGCTGCGCAGTCAGCCTATGCAATTACCGATGGATAATTCAAATATGCCGCAAGAGGAGTTGTCGTTGAATCATATTAGCGGTCGAAAATCTTTTTTTATCGGTTTTGTTACTAATGGACTTAATCCCAAAGCTACCCTATTTTTTCTGACCGTTTTTGCCGTGGCGGTATCGCCACAAACTCCAATGTTAATCAAATCCTTTTACGGTATCTATTTAGCAGTTGCGACAGGTATATGGTTTGTGTTTTTATCACTGATCCTCAGTGGCTCTAAAATTAGAGAAGTGTTGACCCATAATGGTTATATATTCGATAGAATAATGGGCGTCATCCTAATCGTGTTAGCGATCAATTTGGTATGGTCAGCGTGAATGAACAAATAGCCCAGCATGGATCCGTGCAATTCATGTATAATTATTGTTGAGCTAAACTAGTAACAGGTACATTTTTAATACATGCAGCAAAAACCTCACAACGGCTACTCCAATCGCATCGAAGATAATCTTAATGGTAGCTATAATTTCGATGTAAAATACGTATTACTCCAAGGCTGGAAAAATACCCTGGCATCTTTTGGCCTGTTTTTTCAGATGATGCTACTGATTTTCCTAATTGGTTCTTTGATTGCCGCTATTTATTTAAAAGTTGAGGGGATTGAGCAAGTGGAGCAAATTACCCTCGATCTGATTACTGCATTCGATTTAATTATTCGAATATTGCTCGCGCCTTTAGTTGCCTCACTAATGATGCAAGGCGCCAAGGCGCACGTAAAACAAAGTGGCAAAGTACTAGACGTATTCTCCTTTATGTCGCAGACCCTGCCCATTTGTGTGGTTACCATTTTTACTTTGGTATTGACCATGGTGGGTATCAACCTGCTTATTTTACCGGGCATCTATATTATGATAGCCACAGGCTTTGCTGTGATGTTGGTTGCGGATAAAAATTTAACACCCTTCGCCAGTATTTGGTTGTCTATCCGAATGGTGAATAAATATTTTGTTGGTTTTTTGCTCGTCAATCTAGTCTTTTTTGGTCTATTGTTACTTACAGCATTTACCTATGGGCTAGGTCTTGTTCTCCTAGTGCCTTTTTATTTTAATGTTAAAGGCGTTCTCTATTGTGAGTTATTTGGCTATCAATCCACACTAGAGGATACACAACCTGTAGCTTCTAATGAGAGTAAATTTGATGCATAACCCCGATACCTTTACCTTTAGCCGAATCTTATATTTATCTTCGATTTGGATATTTGGCGTAGTTGTCCTGAGTTATCCATTTTTATTTCCCCCGGAAAAGGAATTTAATGATCCTAGTGATAGTTATATTCCTTTTAAAGAAGCAGATTTACCCGACTTTTCCTCTGTACGACAGGTAGTCGAGCGTAAAAAAGCCTTTTTCGATTACTTGACCCCAGCAATTAATAATCACAACACTATCATAATCAGAAAGCGTCAGTTTTTACATACCATTGAGCACAAGGTTAATAGTCACAAATCCTTGACCCTTAAAGAGAAACACAGACTCAAAAAAATGGCCAAGACTTATCGCGTTGATACTGACTTACCTAAACAGGAAATCGTCGCCAAATTATTAAAACGGATAGATGTCATTCCGCCAGAGCTGGTGTTAATGCAAGCCGCTAATGAATCAGCTTGGGGCACATCACGCTTTGCCAGAGAGGGCTATAACTTTTTTGGTCTTTGGTGTTTTCGCAAAGGCTGCGGATTTGTGCCAAAATCACGAAACGACGGTGCGGCTCACGAGGTAGCAAAATTTAAAAATTTAGACACCGCCATGGCGACCTATTTTCGCAATCTAAATCGACATTATGCGTATGAAGATTTACGCACTATTCGACACCAGCTACGTAGTAATCATCAACCCATCACAGCAGAGGCATTAGCTAAAGGTCTGCATCGCTATTCAGAGCGGGGAGAGGATTACATTGATGAATTAATAAAAATGATCAGATTCAACCGGAAGTTTATAAATCAATGAAAAAACTAGTAATAATAGTTCTAAATTTGTTCATTTTTAATAGTATCGCTGAACCCTTGAGTGTTGACTATGGCAACTTCTATAGTCATTTGAAAAAAATTGATGACGAAGATACACCAGCATTGCAGTTTGCTTTTGGTTTTAAAAATATCGATGGCTCGGGCTTGTGCCATATTAAACAAGTAAAAATTGTCACCCAAAAAGTAACCCTTCCCGTAGAGATAACCGCTGAGCAACGGTTTTTACTGCCAACCGAAAAAGCATTAAAACAAGCTAAAGCTATGGTTGTTCTCACACTTACAGAAGCGAATAATAAATGCGATATGTCTGTTCAGTTGGAAACCAAAAATAAGTATCTGAAAACCCAATATAGCAATCAAGAATTAGTCGATTTACTAAATCAATACGACCAATTTTTTGATGATATGGGTGGTTTTTTATCGTTCATGATGCCAGATGTGGATGGCTTGAATTTTCATATTGAGAACTTAGCAGTACAGCCCATGGCACAGGGTGTAGTTAGCGATAATGGCCATATCTTTCTCTCAAAAAGCTGGATAGAGCAGGGCAAGGACTTAACCTTATCTTCTGCTCCACATCGCATCACTGCGATTACGAAGCAGTAGTGCTACTTAGGCACCAAAGGTAGTTACACCATGCGGAGTTGGTATTTGATCTGTTCGGCAACGCGCATAACACTCTGACGACCTTCTTCGATTAACTCTTCTGCTCGATGGAATTCCATTATGCCGAAATCTCGCAACTGAGGCTCTATTAAAATGTCAGGTGGGTCGCCAGCTAATCGTGAGCGTGTTACACGGGCCTGCAAGATATCCAATGAGCTAGACATAACACCCAGCATGCTTGGACTAGAGTCCATCGATTTTAACTTCACCGGATGAGACTTGGCCTCCGCAGCCATTGGCTGTACTTCAGGGATTTCCATATTAGCCGTATTGATACCTGCGACCTCTGAGGCATCACTATGTGTGGGTGATTGAGTCACGTCTTCAGCTGTAGCTGTTAAGTCATCTAAATCTTGAATTGCGCCCAATTCGGCATTGGCTTCGGTAGATTCATCTTCTTTTTTAAATTTACCGCCAAAAATGCGCTGCATAAAAGACTGTCCTTTTTCAAAGAAGTCATTTGTACGTTGCTGATTGTGTTCATGTTCTTTCTGAAATGATAGCTGTAATTCAGGTCTAAAGTCTGCACTTAAATTTACCGCGAAAACGAAATCGGCGCCTAAATGCCGACAAATATTGACGGGTACCGGATTAACAACTGCGCCATCAACCAACCATCTGCCTTGATAAGAAACTGGTGGGAATAATGCTGGAATGGCACAGGAAGCACGCACCGCTTGCCCGATTGGGCCATCTAAAAATGACACCTCTTTACCACTATATAAATCTGTCGCAACCACACCAAAAGGTTTAATTAGCTGGTCAAAATTTTCCGCACAAAAGTTATCTTCCAAGGCTTTAAAAACTTTATTCCCGCTGGCTAAAGCCCCTTTACGAATGCCAATACCCATTAAACCAAATACTTGCCATTCGGTTAGAGAGCTTGCCCATTCAGCTAAAGGCTCAAGTTTACCACTAGCATAGGCTGCACCTACATAGGCGCCAATAGAACAACCGGCTACTACGTCTATCTTAATGCCCATTTCTTCTAGTGCCTGAATAATACCGATGTGGGCCCATCCTCTGGCTGCACCGCTACCTAAAGCCAAACCTATTTTCATTTATTTTATTACCCTTGACTTAAATTGATGATGTTGACTACTTCCGACTGCTCATTGGCTGGTTGGAAATCCACTTCATCAAAACCAATGTCGCCACCTTGATAGGGCGTTCCCTGTGTTTGTAAATTAGTAAAGTCAAATAAAGTGGAGTCAGCAAGATGAGACGGAACCACATTTTGCATCGCCTTAAACATGCTCTCAATTCGGCCGGGAAAGCGCTTGTTCCAGTCCTGCAGCATTTGCTTAATCACTTTTCGCTGCAAGTTCTCTTGAGAGCCACACAGATTACAAGGAATAATGGGAAACTCGACAATATCAGAATACTTTGTAATATCGCTTTCAGAACAATATGCAAGAGGGCGAATGACCATTTGCTGACCATCATCACTAACCAGTTTAGGTGGCATAGATTTTAGTCTACCGCCGTAGAACATATTCAAAAATAGGGTTTCAAGCATGTCGTCCCTATGGTGACCTAAAGCAATTTTAGTGGCCCCTAAGCGTGTGGCCGTTTTGTATAAAATACCTCTGCGAAGACGAGAACATAACGAACAAGTTGTTTTGCCCTCAGGCACTTTGTCCATCACTATCGAATAGGTATCTTCTGTAACGATTTCATAGCTTACGTCAATCTTATCTAAATAATTGGGTAGCACATGAGCGGGAAAGCCTGGCTGTTTTTGATCAAGATTAACCGCAATCAAATCAAAGTTGATTGGGGCATGACGTTTTAAAAACATCAAGATATCCAACATGGTGTAACTGTCTTTGCCTCCTGACAGGCAAACCATAATTTTGTCGCCATCTTCGATCATATTAAAATCGGCAATAGTTTTACCAACATTGCGACGTAGGCGTTTTTGCAATTTGTTAAAACTGTATTTCTTATTTTCAGGTAATGTGTCTAATTTGCTCATGAATTTCCTACAACTTGGCGGCGCTTGCGGCGATGGATTATAGCGAAAACCCAGAAAATAGAAACGCCACTTAGCCAGAAAATCAATTAAACTAGGGGTTAGCGCTTAATCGGGCAGTCAAATTCGTCAGGTTTCAACGCGAGTATGTCACAGTTCAGGGAATCCACGACATGTTCAGCGGTATTACCCATCAATGCAGCGGTGATACCAGTACGTCCAATTGAGCCCATAATTAAAAGTTCTGCGTCGATCTCTTCTGCAATTTGCGGAATAACATGCTCAGGTAAGCCCTCTCGAACATAGATACGAGCAGGGGATATTTTATACTGGGCACCATGTTCATGCATAGCATCGATATGATGCTGCTTAACCGCCTCGGTATACCCAACCGGATCGAACTCGGGGATTTCAATGGCGATATTCACCGGTGTACCCGCGTAGGAATTTACCAAGTTGGCGTTGCCATTTAACAGTTGAGCAAAAACCTGACAAGATTGGCTAACCTTGTGGTTCAAATTTTTGTGTTCTTCATCTTCAGTATTGATATCTATAGCGGCCAAAACATTACCATTATCCGGCCAATCATGATCTTTGACTAGCAACACCGGAACAGGTGATTTTCGCAACAAGTGCCAGTCAGTTGGAGTAAAAATAACAGACTTTAAGCTATCGTGTTGCTGCGTCCCTTTAACGATTAAATCGTAACTATTATCAATGACTTCATACAGAATACTTTCGAAAGGGCGGTTATGCCAAACAACTTTAATATCGACAGATTGACTACATCCAGTAACCAAGGGTTCTACGATATCTGCTAGCCAATCGGTTTTTTCATCTACGATAGCTTGGCGCATAGTTTCACGCTCATCAATCGATAACATAGTGGTCATTTCATATGAGAAGTCGTAGATACATAGCAATGCGGTAATACTGGCGCCGGTTTTTTGAGCAATATTCATGGCGCGCAGTAATGATTTTTGCTGTGTGACAGAAGGATCCATTACCGCAAGTATTTTATTAAAAGCTGACATAATATCTCCCTGTAGTATTGACGGAATCTAACTTGCGAACGACTCAAAATGAGAAGCTATTTCTAGCAAAATATAAACGCACCTAGCTTTATTAATACTAAACTAATTGCAGGAATTAGCGAATATCACCCGCATTTTACGTATCTAATTTGCACTAACTGTTTGATCACCCAACTTTTGCTGCAGTAAAGCCACATCTATAACTTGAATTAATTTACCATCAACTTTAATCACATGTTCTTTTTGGAAGCGTGTCAGTAAGCGGCTGACTGTTTCCACCGTTAAACCTAGGTGATTGCCAATCTCGTTGCGGGTCATGGTGAGATTAAACTCGCTTGACGAAAAACCTCGACTGGCGAATCTTTGCGATATGTTAACCAAAAAATGGGCCATGCGCTCTTCAGCGGTTCGCTTATTTAATAGCATCATCATATTGTGGTCTTGGTTAATTTCAGTGCTCATGATTTTCAACATTTCCCGTCTTAAACTGGGAAGTTGCTCACTCATAGTATCCAGCTTATCGTAGGGCAATTCACAGATCATGGATGTCTCCATAGCCTGCGTATAACTTTGATACTTTTCGGAATATATTCCATCAAAACCAACAATATCACCAGGGAAATGAAAGCCAGTGATCTGCTGTTCTCCATCTCGTGAGGTAATATAGGATTTAAAAGAACCGCTACGAATAGCAAATAAAGAGGTGAATTTTTGCCCCGGAATGGTTAATTGGTCACTTTTTTGTAGAGGTCGTTTACGTTCGATTATATCATCCAGACGTTGCATCTCTGTTTCATTGAGGGAAACAGGAATACATAAATGGTTGAAGCTACAATTTTGACAGCGAATACCGAAATCAGTTTGACCAGTCATAGTTATCCATACTTTTTAGCTCTAGTTTTTCACCAATTATGGATGGCGCGGTGGCATAAAAGCAAGCCGAATATGAAAAGCAGCATTGCTATACAGTGTCGGACCCATCTTTTTGCTAACCATATTTTAATACTATTTGCACTGGCTCCCATAGCCAACATAACAGGTAACGTGCCTAGGCCAAAACAAAACATAGTTAAAGCACCGGATATCGCGCTGCCGCTGGAGACACTCCAAGTTAGCGTTGAGTATACCAGTCCACAAGGTAACCATCCCCAAATCATGCCATACGGCAGGGCATACAGGGGGGATTTAAAAGGGATGAAACGTTTTGATAAGGGGCTAATTCGACGCCATACAATAGCCCCAGCTTTCTCCAAGTAAGCTAATGCATTTGACCATCTACCAATGTATAACGCTAACATTAACATCAATATGCCGCCAATTAGGGACAGCGCTTGTGGGTTGATATAAGCATTGGTTGTCACCAGCACCCCGAAATACCCAGCAAGAGCACCCGCGAACGTGTATGAGCTTATCCGCCCAAGATTATAAGCAAGTAAATAAGGCAAACGAGGCTGCTTAGCAGGGAGCATAAACGTAAAGGAAGTAACAATACCACCACACATTCCTGCACAATGGACGCTACCCGCTAAGCCTATTAATAGTGCAGAAAACCAGGTGAAATCCGTCATTTATAGCGGCTCTTTAGGGGCAGATGGGGATTTTTCATTCTCCTCCCCAGCTTCAATTGGCTTAGCGTGGGACTTAATGTCGTCGTCGAACAAAATATTGTAGCCTTGACGTTCAAGATCTTCGAATTGATTGGACTTTACCGCCCAAAAGAATACGGCAATTGCGATCAGTACTAACAAAATGGCAATCGGGATTAACACATATATGATACTCATATTGGACTACCTTAGCGTTACGAACGCATTAAACGTACCGAGTTAACCACTACTATAATCGAGCTTAAGGACATGCCAATTACAGCCATCCAGGGACTTAAGTACCCCAATACCGCTAAGGGCGTAATGAATAAATTATAGCCGATCGCCCAGCTCATATTTTGTTTAACTTTGCGTCTAGCTTTGCTGCCCATATCAAAAATAGTGGTAACTGCACTAAGCCTATTATTCAGCAGTATAATATCTGCCGAGCGCTTGGACATATCAGCTGCACTGCCCACTGCAACTGATACATCAGCCCTGGCTAAAACCGGTGCATCATTAATTCCATCACCTACCATCATAACCATTTTATGCCGGCTTTGTAGCGTTTCAATGAAAGCAAGCTTCTGTGATGGTGTCTGATTAGCCATAATCTTTTTGATGCCAATTTGCTGAGCAACTTGTTGGGCATTACGGTGATTATCCCCGCTTAGCATATATACATCATGATTAGATAAAGACGCGATCAGTTCAGACGCTTCAGGTCTAACCTGATCACGCATTTCAAAGGCGGCAAGTAATTTATTATCCATTTGTAAAAAAATTGAAAAAGACGGGTCGACAGCTTCCAATACTGCAGATTGGTGAAGAAATTCTCGCTTGCCGATCTTCACTTCATGCTGTTGGTATACACCTTTCAAACCGTATCCTGATACAGATTCAACGTCCTCTACTTTAAGCCCTGTCGGGCGCGTAAACGCACTGGCAAGGGGGTGTTCAGAGTAGGCTTCTAGTCCTGCCGCTAAATTTAACACCATTTGTTTGTCGACGTTGCTAAATAGCTCAATGTTAACAATAGAAAAATAGCCCTGGGTGAGGGTGCCGGTTTTATCAAACACAATGCAATCTATTTCAGGGATCTGATCAAGCACGTCGGCTCGTTTTAATAATATTCCAGATTCATTCAATTTGGCCAGCGCACTCGTTAAAGCCGTCGGTGTGGCTAAACTTAAGGCACAAGGACAAGTTGCTACCAGTATGGCAATTGCAATCCAAAAGGCTCGCTCGGGTTGATAAGCAAGCCAAGCGAGATAACTAATCACAGTGATTACCAGCACCGCCAGTATAAAATAGCGGGAGGCCACATCAGCAAATATCGCCGCTTTTGGCTTAGCAGCTAAAGCTGACTCTTGAAGGCGTAAAATACGGTTGACTAGGGCGTACTTGAGTTCGCAGCCCACATCAATAGTTAAGGTACCATTTAGATTAAGAGTTCCACCATAAACGGCGTCTCCTGTTTGCTTACTGACCTGTTCGGCTTCACCGGTGAGCATTGATTCATCCACTTTGCCGTTACCGGCTGAGATGGTGCCATCAATGGGAATAGTTTCACCTGGCTTGACCAACACTTTTTGACCTATTTCAAGGTGCTTAGCTAAGCAGGATTGTGGAATGCCATCGTCGATAACCATGGCGGTAAGAGGAATGTACTTGAACATATTGGCTGATATTTGACTGGCCTTATAGCGGGTTCGATGTTCGATATAGCGGCTTATCAGCAGAAGAAAAATAAACATACACACAGACTCGAAATAAATTTCACCTGTTTGTGTGTAAGTTGCCCAGACACTGGCTAAAAAAGTACCTATAATTGCCAATGACACAGAAAAGTCCATATTCAACGATTTCATGCGCAGCGCATTGAAGGCACTTTTATAAAACTCAAAGCCTGAATAAAGCACCACTGGGGTGGTCAACACCAAACTAACCCAGTGAAAATACTGTTTGGTTTGCTGATCAATTGAACCGAAAATCCCAAAATACAATCCAATAGCAAGCATCATCACTTGCATGCTCATCAATCCCGCTAAGCCAATTCGTTTTAAAAACTGGCGGTGTTCTTTTTGGTAGGATGCTTCGTGCTCATCAGGGTGAAAGGGAAGGGCGTGATAACCTACTTTTTCCAATTTAAAAATGATATCACTTAGGGATAACATTTTGTCGTTCCAGTTTACGATTGCTCGTCTTGCAGAAACGTTGACGGCAACCCGGTTCACACCACTTAGTTTTAAAAGTTGTTTTTCAATCAACCATCCACAAGCTGCACAGCTAATACCCTCTATGGTCAGTTGAATTTGTTTGTCATCAGCATCCGCAGTAACAAACTCTTGTTGAATATCGGGATGATCGTATGCTTTTAAGGTGTCTAACGTTTGATCTAGTAACTCATCGCCCTTATCAGCAAATTCAGTTCTGAATCGATAATAATCTTCCAAGCCATTGCTGATGATAGATTCTGCAACGGCTTTACAACCGGGACAGCAAAGTGATCTGGATTGATTTAAAATAGTTGCCTGAAAAATTTGGCCAGGCACAATTGGCAAGCCGCAGTGGTAGCATTGTTCAGGTTGAGGAGATTCCATTAGGGATTAAAATCGAAACTTTGCGCCCGCGGTAAGAAAACATCTTGTAAGACTTTCCATTCGCCATCTAATGGCAATAAAGTCACTTTCCATTTTCCGCTAATTTCGTTATCAAGTGTTGCTCGATATATACCTTGAGCATCGCTAGTTAATAACACAGTAAAATCGTTCTGCTCTAAAGTAGCATGATGAAAAGCCAATTGCAGTGCTTCTCCACTACTAGGTTTTCCACTCACAAATCGAAGTTGTACACTGACGCCATTGATACCTAGTTGAGTACGGATATTTAATTTTTGCGCCTGTTTAATTTTCGACAATTGCATATTAATACCACGACCTTCTTTGTAATAGTCATCTATCACTAAACTGTCTTCGGTAGTTAACGCTAGGTTAAGCATAGTAATACTTAAGATCATCGAGAGCAGGGGAATCGTAATCAAAAACCACGGCCAGAATTGTTTATACCAAGGTGATTTATCTGTTCGATTCATTTTTACAACTTCTTTTATAGGAGTGAAAGCCCTGAGATTCAGGGCTTTATAATTGAACTAACACTTATTTATCTTGTGAAAGGCTGTACACGTAACTTGCTACTAGATGGATCTTCTTCTCGCCCAAGGTATTCTTAAATGAAGGCATGACACCCGCACGACCATGAGTCAAAGTTTCAGTGACCGCATCTTTGGTACCACCATACAACCAAATATTATCGGTTAGGTTTGGTGCACCAAGCATTTGATTACCTTTACCGTCTGCGCCATGGCACGCTGAACAGACTGCAAAACGAGCTTGTCCTGCATCTTTCAACCCTTGGTCCACTTGACGGCCACTTAGACTTAGTGTGTAAGCCACGACTTCATCTATTCCCCGTGCGCCAAAACTATCTATCCATGCAGGCATCGCACCTTGTCGACCATTCATCAAAGTTTCGGTTATTTTCTCTGCCGTGCCGCCGTATAACCAATCTTTGTCAGTCAAATTTGGAAAGCCGCGTTGACCTCTTGCATCAGAGCCATGACATTGAGAACAGTTTTGCGCGAATAAACGCTGACCTATTTTTAATGCGTCTTCGTTTTTAGCTAAGACTTCAATAGGCTGCTCTGCATACTGATTAAAAATAGGAGCAAATTTTGCCTCAGCAAATTCAAGCTCACGATCATATTGAACTCCCACCCCGAATAACGACTCTTTGGCTGCTTCTCGTGATGCTAAAACCGCATCTCTTGACTCTTGTAAAGACTGGATATTTTGGTTCGAACTCTTCCAACCAAGCAGACCTTGCCAATTTCCTAGTCCAGGATAAAGAAGTAAATATAAGATACTCCATACCAAAGTCATGTAAAACATGATGGTCCACCAACGTGGCAATGGATTGTTGATTTCCAGAATGCCATCAAATGAATGATGCATATCGTCACCTTCTTCAACGCCTGTTTTATTTAACAAGCACCAGCGTAACAATAGGTAACACCCTAGAATTGTTCCCAGCGAAATAACTGAAACCCAAATACTCCAAAAGCTACTCATTTATCGAAGACTCCCGCTCTTTTTTTTCTGATGGTTGTGTTGGTTCGTCATCGAACACTAGGTTTTGTGCTTCATCAAAACGTGCTTTGGTACGACTGCTATATGCCCACCACACGATCCCAATAAAACACACAAACACCACAACAGTAAATATGCTACCGGCTGTACCGTAATCCATACTATTTCAACGCCGTACCGAGAACTTGGAGGTAAGCGATCAAAGCTTCCATTTCAGTTTTACCCTGAACAGCTGCTTTGCCACCTGCAATTTCTTCTTCGGTATAGGGCACGCCGAAGTCTTTAAATACACGCATTTTTCGTTCTGTAAGTGCACCGTCTAGGGTGTTTTCAGCTAACCAAGGAAAACCCGGCATATTAGACTCAGGCACTACATTTCGAGGGTTCATTAGGTGAACTCGATGCCACTCATCGCTGTATCTGCCCCCAACCCTGGCCAAATCTGGCCCAGTGCGTTTAGAGCCCCATAAAAACGGATGCTCCCAAACTGATTCTCCGGCTACGGAATAGTGACCATAGCGCTCAGTCTCGGCTCTAAAAGGGCGGATCATTTGGCTATGACAACCTACGCAACCTTCTCGCATGTATATGTCACGTCCTTCTAACTGCAATGCAGTGTAAGGCTTCAGGCCTTCAACTGGTTCCATTGTTTGTTGCTGATACATAAGAGGTGTGATCTCAACCATGGCACCAAAACTTATCGCAATCAAAACAAAGATGGCTAATAAACCAACGTTCTTTTCTACAATTTCATGAACATTTTTCATCTTTATTCTCCTACGCTGCTTGCGCTTGCGGTTCGACCGCAAACTCTTCATTTGGCGTACGTAGAGTACGATAAACGTTGTATGCCATTATCAACATACCCGCAACCACAAATACACCACCAATGAAACGCACAAAATAGAAAGGTTTAGACGCTTCAAGCGACTCCACAAAACTGTACGTAAGAGTGCCATCGGAGTTAACCGCACGCCACATTAGTCCCTGCAGAACACCTGACATCCACATGGCTACGATATAAAGCACGACACCGATAGTCGCTAACCAGAAATGGATATTTATCAGACGAATGCTATACATGGCTGGTTTGTTAAATAGCACCGGAATAAGGTGATAGATAGACCCAATTGAAACCATGGCTACCCAACCTAGCGCACCAGAGTGTACATGGCCGATTGTCCAATCAGTGTAATGAGATAAAGCATTAACAGTTTTAATTGCCATCATCGGTCCTTCAAATGTCGACATACCGTAGAATGACAATGACACGATTAGGAAACGTAGAATAGGATCAGTGCGCAATTTATGCCAAGCACCGGATAGGGTCATGATACCGTTGATCATGCCGCCCCAAGAAGGTACAAACAAGATGACTGACATTACCATGCCTAGTGATTGGGTCCAGTCGGGCAAAGCCGTATAGTGAAGGTGATGAGGACCGGCCCAAATATACAAAGATACCAATGCCCAAAAGTGAACAACTGATAAACGATAGGAATAAACCGGACGTCCAGCTTGCTTAGGAACGAAATAATACATCATACCTAGGAAACCCGCGGTCAAGAAGAAACCAACGGCGTTGTGTCCGTACCACCATTGCATCATGGCATCAACGGCACCTGCATAAATCGAATATGATTTAAATAACGAGACTGGAATTGCCATACTGTTACCAATATGTAAAACCGCAACCGTCAGCATGAAGCCACCAAAGAACCAGTTCGCTACGTAAATATGCGAAACTCGCCTGATCACTATGGTACCGAAAAAGTTGATAATATAAGCAACCCAAACCAACGTAATAAGAATATCAATAGGCCATTCTAGCTCTGCATATTCTTTTGTACTGGTTAAACCCATTGGCAAGGTGATTGCTGCCAAAACGATAACCAGTTGCCATCCCCAGAACACAAATGAGGCTAGTTTGTCACTGAACAATCTAACTTGAGAGGTTCGTTGTACGACATAAAACGACGTAGCGAATAGGGCACATCCGCCAAATGCAAAAATAACAGCATTTGTATGTAACGGACGTAATCTTGAAAATGTGAGGTAGGGGATATCGAAATTTAATGCAGGCCAATATAACTGTGCTGCAATAAACACACCTACAGTCATGCCTACAATGCCCCAAACTATGGTCATGATGGCAAACTGCCGTATGACTTTATAGTTGTATTCCGGATGTTCTTGGCTGGTTACGCTCATATTAATGGATCTTCCACTTCATTATTATTAACAAGGCAAAAAATTTAACCTCGTTGAGTGTAAAATGACTAAAAAGTCATCATTAACAATTTATTAACCTAAGTTACTGAAAAAAGTAACTAAACTAGGGTTTTACGACGCAGATCATAAAGTTTTTGCTCGTAAAAAGATACTCTAATCATAGTAGCCTTGATCTCAATCAATAGATTTTTTGCGATTTCTTGTGTTTATCAAAATGTTAGGTCAAACTTTGGCAAAAATATGCTCATATTTAATACTAAACACGGTGCAACACTCTGATTAAACAAATCTTCCCTATTATAGTTGTGATTTTGATTCTTTCCGTTGTTTATTCACTTAATCAACCGAAAAATCAAATTTTAACCGACAGACAGTGCTATTTGACCCAAAAACAATGTGACATATTGGTTGATGGCAGTGTAGTGACAGTCGTTTTTGCTGATTTCCCCATCGAAATCGAAGAATCTCTTGCTCTAACTATTTCACATGATCGCAAATATGCATTTGAAAAAGCATGGTTAGAGGGGACGAATATGTTTATGGGCAGAACGCCACTATTTGTTTCAAACAGTCAGCAACAAGTAAAAGACGTTACCCATCAAGCTGAATTGTTTATCGGTGCTTGTAGTGAACCTAGAATGCGTTGGAAGTTAGTGATCGAGCTGTATGACGTGCAAACCGCTCAATCACATACATTATCGGTATTTTTTCAAACAGATTATAGTTGAGCCTGCAAATAATTTGCTAGGCCTAAACGTTTAATCAAACCCAATTGTTGCTCTAACCAATAAGCATGATCCATCTCAGTATCTTCGAGTAATACCATTAGCATATCGCGGGTCACATAGTCTTTTTCTGTTTCGCACAGGGCAATAGCCTGTTTAAGTTTATCGGTTACAGTGTATTCAACCCGCAAGTCACTCTCAAGCATGGAGGGAACATCTGAACCCACTTTAAAACCCTCGCGGGTGATCATATCCGGTGTGCCGTCTAGAAATAACATACGCTCTATTAATTTTGTTGCATGGCCTTTTTCATCTTCAAATTCATGGGCAATGCGCTCATGTAATTTATTCAATCCCCAGTCTAGGTACATTTGGGAGTGAATGAAGTATTGATCCATTGCAGCCAATTCATAAGCAAGTAGGCCGTTTAACGCACTGATAATGGTTTGGTTGCCTTTCATAATTATTCTCCTGTCGCTACTTGGGTTTGTAGATAGTTTTCCAAACCCAGCGCACCTATTTGATATTCTTGGGTTTCAAGCCAATCAAGATGTTCTTCTTCGTATTCAAGCAATTCTTCTAATACATCTCTAGAAACGTAGTCTTGCTCAGATTCGCACAACGCAATGGCATTTCTTAGCTTGGGTATCTGTTCTAACTGAAATTTCTTGTCACACAGGATCATCTCTTGGGTGTCTTCACCAATATACAACTTTCCTAACATTTGTAGATTAGGCAGCCCTTCAAGAAAGAGAATGCGTTCGATTAGCTCATCAGCCTGCTTCATGTCCTTTATGGATTTTTTGTAGCACACCTTATCGAGACGGTTCAATCCCCAGTTTTTATACATCCGAGCGTGTAAAAAATATTGATTGATAGAGGTCAGTTCAACGGTGAGAATTTCATTCAATACTGAAATTATATTGGGTTTACCTTTCATAGATAAATATTCCTGTTTAAGCATTTCGAACATTATAGCCCAAGATTTAACAAAAATACATAAATCCTTTATAAAACAAAAGGATAGTCAATGCAAATGATTATCATTGGTGACTCTATTATCTTGTACTTGCGAACTATTTCTGGGACATAGCCAACATTTGCAAGCTCTCTTCAGCAAAACCTGTCCCGGCTTCAGTAAAGAAGTTAAACACTTTGTCAGCACCCGCTTTTTGTAGCAGTTCGATTTCATCTTCGTAGCGGGCAATAGATGCTACCGTACCTGAATAATTAGCACTTCTAAGCTGTTGGGTTATATTACTAATATCTTCTACTGAGGGAACCGCAAGCATGACAATTTCAGTATGACTTAAATCAAAATTTTCCCAGAAGTCAGCATCCTCGCCATCACCTACCATAACTTGCATTCCGCTTTTCCGTAGTTTAGCAATTCGTATTGGATCGGCATCCATTCCCCATACTTCATTATATAAGACATTATTTAAAGCGCCATAAGCGCCTTTGCCGACACGTCCCATTCCAATGATCAACACTCTTGCATTGAGAGGGTGAGAATAAACATCTTCTTTTAAACGATTAGGATGTTCAAAACGTTTTAATCCCGATTTTACTTTGGTGTATTGATTATGAGAATTTTTATACATCAAACTTGTAAATAGAAATGATATAGAGACGGCGATGGCTAAAATAACCAACCAGTTTTTATCCAACAAATTCATGTTGACCAAGAGCGCCACTACTATTAAGCCAAATTCACTATAGTTACCTAACACTAAACTGGATAAATATGAGGTGCGGGCTCGTAACCGCAAACGGGTGAAAATACTGAAGAACAGGCCAAATTTAATCGGTAATAAAAAGCATAAGGCTAGCGCTGTTAACATAATATTCAGATCGGGCAGGGCGGTGAAGCCAATCGATAGGAAAAAGCCGATCAAAAACAGGTCTTTAAAACTCATTAGTGCTTTTGATAATTCCGAAGATTTGCTGTGGCCAGCTATCAGCATACCTATTATCAAAGCGCCTAGATCGCCCTTAATTCCCACTAATTCAAATAATTGATAGCCGCCAATCGCGATAAAAAAACCAGTGAGAGGTAATAACTCGCCGTGTCCGGCTTTTTCTAACACAATTGACCAGATGGGCTTGGCAAAGAACAGTAATAATAAAGCCAATGACCAAACAGATGGGACTTTACCCATAGCGACTACCAAAAATAGCACAGCAAAGATATCTTGCATAACCAAGATACCGATAGTTACTTTGCCGTGTCGGGTCTTCACTTCTCCGCTTTCATCTAAAATTTTGACAATACAAACAGTGCTGCTAAAACTTAGCGCAAAAGCAATAATGGCACATGTTTGCAGTGTCATACTGGCAAAATAGCCGACACCTAAAATCATCAAAAAATAGAAGCAGCAAGTTATCAATACTACCCAAATGGCAAGATGCAGCGAACTGCCTAGTAACACTTCACGTTTAAGCAGGTCCCTAATATTAAGTTTCAAGCCTATGGTAAACAGCATTAAGGTAATGCCTAAGCTGGCAAGTGTGTCTAAGGTACTATTAGATTCATAGCCTAAGTAATTCAACACAAAGCCTGCTAGCAGAAATCCAATAAGAGGTGGTAATCCGGTTAACTTAATCGAAAGGCCACACACAAAAGCAATGAGAATAAATATAAAGTCCATCGGGTTCCAGATTGTCAAAAACTAAAGGATTAAATTTCAGCATATACTTTGCTGACAGCGTGTTTCAATTACATTTACACATTTAGACTTACATTTTCCTATAGTTGCGGCCATTCGAATACTTGTAAAAAGTTTTTGCTGTTGATATAGCGCCGATTAATTAACTATTTTCGGCTTATCAGCTCTATATATACTGTGACTATATTACATCAATGATGCAAGCCGTTGTCAGTAAAAGCCATTTGTATCGTGATAGCACCATCAAGCCCACAGGTATTGAACTACAAATTTAGCGCTGCGACGCACGAACTAATGGCTTATATTGCTTAATTATGGTTACGCATAACCAATTTGTGCATTTAATAGCCAAGCCCACTCGACTTTAGGCCCATGTTTATATATAGTGCGCGCCGTTTCAAACTAAGTAGTATTGCACGGTAGCCTTTAGCTTTTATTGTGGATCTTGCTTTATTTTATATTTAACTTTCTAGGATCACATTTTGATATCTACAGCTAACATCACCATGCAGTTTGGCGCTGAGCCATTATTTGAAAATATTTCGGCTAAATTTGGCAACGGCAACCGTTATGGTTTAATCGGCGCCAATGGTTGTGGCAAATCCACATTAATGAAAATATTAAGTGGAGACCTAGTGCCCACCTCTGGAAATGTGTCCATTACCCCAGGTCAGAAATTGGGTAAGTTGAGCCAGGACCAATTTGCTTTTGAGAAATACTCAGTTGTAGACACCGTCATCATGGGAGACATGGAACTTTGGAAGGTTAAGCAAGAACGTGATGAGATTTACGCTAAACCAGATATGAGTGAAGCTGACGGCATGCATGTAGCCGAGTTGGAAACGATATATGCAGAGATGGACGGTTACACAGCCGAAGCTCGTGCAGGTGAAATTCTGTTGGAAGCCGGTATTAGCGAACACTACCATTATGGTTTGATGTCGCAAGTGTCACCGGGTTGGAAAGTGCGGGTCTTGTTAGCCCAAGCGTTGTTTGCTAATCCTGATATTCTACTATTAGATGAACCGACCAACAACTTGGATATTTACACTATCAACTGGTTAGCTGAAGTTTTAAATCAACGTAAAGCGACCATGATAATTATTTCCCATGATCGACACTTCTTAAACTCAGTATGTACTCATATGGCCGATATCGATTATGGCGAATTACGCATTTATCCTGGTAATTATGAAGCGTACCAAGCTGCATCTTCATTAATTCAAGAGCAGTTACTGACTGAAAATGCGAAGAAAAGTGCCGAAATAGAAGAGTTACAGGCTTTTGTGGCGCGATTTTCGGCCAATGCTTCGAAAGCAAAATTAGCCACCTCCAGGGCTAAGAAAATGGATAAAATAAAATTAGATGAGGTGAAATCCTCGAGTCGTCGTACCCCGAGGATATCTCTTAAGCAACATCAGAAACTACACCGCCAAGCTTTAATTTTGGAAGACGTTGGTTTCGGTTTCGACAATACGCCCTTGTTTGAAAACGGCAATATGATTTTAGAAGCGGGTGCTAAATTGGCCATTATTGGCGAAAATGGGGTGGGTAAAACTAGCTTCCTACGTTGTTTGATGAAACAGTTGCAAGTTACTAGCGGAATGATCAAATGGTCTGAAAATGCTGCTTTGGGATATTGCCCGCAGGACAGTACCGATGATTTTGCCGGTGATCTAACATTGTTTGATTGGATGTCACAATGGCGCACGCCCAAACATAATGATTTGATGGTGCGTGGATTGTTAGGCAGTCTGTTATTTAGTGCCGATGACTTTAATAAGAAAGCCAATGTATGTTCAGGTGGTGAAAAAAACCGTCTGTTATTTGGTAAGTTGATGATGGCTGATCTCAATGTGCTAATTATGGATGAACCTACCAACCATATGGATATGGAAGCTATAGAAGCACTGAATGATGCCTTAGAGGCATTTGACGGTACTTTGATATTCGTTAGCCATGACCGTGAATTTGTATCTTCTTTGGCAACCAGAGTGATAGAAATCAAAGATCAGAAGATCATTGATTTCCAAGGTACCTATGAAGAGTATTTGTCCCACCAAGGTCTCCAACAAGCTGTTGCTTAACAAGCATTAAGTCGTGAGATACATACAAAAGCCGTCTATTTAGACGGCTTTTTGCGTTATTTAAGCGATATTCCAAACTTTTTCTTACTAAGCTGTTATCTGCATTTATCACCTTACATGCCAGCAAAGCTGGACAGGGCTTAACATCAATTTCACTATACTATTCATCTAATTTGTTGATATGGTAATCCTTAAACAATAAGCATAAACCTGTGTTCACCTTTCTATACCCAGCTAATTTCTTTTGAGTGTCAGCTATATAGCGATTAAGTGCTGATTAGCGTATAGACTGAATGAGCAACAAAGTAAGAAGACCAATAATGATAATAACAAGAATAAGTTTTCCATTTACGATTTTAGCGCTGACATACATCGCCACCCTAAGTTTTTCCCCTTATGATTACCAGCCTATGGTTAAAATTCTGCCTATACTGGTGTTGTTATTGACATGCTTAACTATTTTAAAGGGGCGCTTACGAGTACTAATGGCAATTGCGATTACCGCTTCTGGAGTCGGTGATGTGCTGCTTTCTTTGTCTTTTACTAACAGTTTTGTATATGGGCTCGGTGCTTTTCTTAGTGCTCACCTAGTGTATACAACGACTTTTTTTTTATATCGAAATAAGCAAATGAAAATTAGTGCCTGGCGAAAACTCAGTGCGGTTATGTTGATCTCATTTGGTTTGCTAATGGGGGCTTACATATTACCTGATGCCGGCGATTTATTGGTCCCCGTTAGTTTTTATCTTTGCGTCATTGCCTCTATGGCTGTAACTGCTCTTCTTAGTCAGTTACCAATTTCAGTCAGCATAGGGGCAGCGGTTTTTATGCTTTCAGATACCTTTATAGCCATCAATATGTTTAAACAGCCGCTGCTTGCATCTGGATATATCGTTATGATTACCTATTATTTAGCCCAGTACTTAATTGTGATGGGGATTGTTACTTTTGCAAATACACCACAGATTAAACGGGATTTAGCTCAACAAGATTTAAATGAGGTGATTTTATGAAGCGTATATTAATCGTTATAGAAAATGAAATAAGCGCTAAGTATATGCTGGAAAAAGCGATTAAGTTTTCACCTGAAAAAATTGAATTACTGTGCTTTGATTATCCAAATGATGAAGGTGAGAATGATGGTTTACAAAACGTATTAGAAAGCATCGTAAAGCCGCAGTGTGAAACTCATGTAACCTTTGAGACGGGAGAAAGTGTTGGTGTACGAATTACTAAACTGGAAAACACATTAGATGACGATGGGTTTGATATGGTTATGTTACATCGCCCGATACTAGGGGAGGAAGTTCCTGACTATTCACTGATAAAGGCAATATTAAAGACATCCACAAAAGCCACTGTCTTTTTGTGTGGTGATAATAGATGGAAGCAAACATTTAAAGTGCTTGCGACGGTCGACTTATCACAAGACGATGACATTCAATCGGCATTAAATAAAAGAGTAGTTGGGGTAGCTGATAATGTATGCAACCAACTTACAACTGAACTAGCGATCCTGAGTGTCATACCTATTTCTCGTGTGAGTGATGAATTAGATCTTGTCGACCCATGGGAAGTATTTCAAGAGCATGGTCAATGGACCAAAAATAAAATGGCCGAATTTGTTAAGGACAATGGACTCGAAAATGACACATCAGTCCATGTAGTGGCTGGTCTTCCTCAGAACGAAATTACATCTATTGCAAAGAAACTAAAAACAAACTTAGTGGTTATCGGTAATGTCGGTAGGACAGGGATCAAGGGCTTTATTGTTGGTAATACTGCAGAAAAAATATTGAATAGGCTTAGCGTAGATGCATTGATTGTTCGTCAATAGCTTGGCTTTCTCTTTAAAAGTAATGAATTCCTGTGACTAGGCAAAATGTCTTGCTTGAAGTAACTAATTTAAAGCGCAGAAATTTATATGTTTGATTAGCTCTTATGTGCACAATGGAGTGTAAAGCGGTAATGTTTAAATTGGATATACATAAAACGTGTTAGTAAACAAAGATCATAAAGATAGTTCAGTAGTAGATGAGCCACTGATTCAGAAATTGCGTTTAGTGATTCGTTGGTCAGTGCGTGTGTTAGCTGTATTAATGGTATTCGTCATTATTATGGGAGTCGTGGATGTTGGCTGGTTTATCTATCAAAAATTAGCAACCCCACCATATTTCGTCTTAACCTTGAAAGACATTTTAGCGACCTTCGGCGCTTTTATGGCGGTGCTAATAGCGATAGAAATCTTTGTTAATATTACCATCTATCTTCGTGAAGATATTATTCATGTCAAAATTGTACTTGCGACTGCGCTAATGGCAATTTCACGTAAAGTGATCATTCTGGATTTAGAAAAAATCAGCGCGCCCTATTTATGGGGTATTGCGTCAATCATATTTGCACTTTCTATCGCATATTGGTTAGCCATCCAATTGCCTAGGTTTAGTTTAAACAGTAGAAGTAGCGATACCACAAAGAAAACTAATACAGAAGCGCACTAATGAATTATAGATTTGCCAGTCCCCTTAAGAATCTAGCTGATCAATTTGAAAAATTAATCAGCGGCAGGCTGTGGCTCAAGGTAATGATAGCGCTGTTATTAGGCGTCATTCTGGGTATTATTTTAGGACCGGATATAGGACTTTTTTCAGCAGATAATGTGAAAACTATTACCGCTTGGCTGGCGTTACCCGGGCAAGTGTTTCTAGCAATAATTCAAATGATAGTGGTGCCACTGGTAGTCGCATCAATTGTCCGTGGCTTAACGGCCAATGATAATTTAGCGTCTATAAAGAAAAACGGTTTAATAGCGCTAATTTTTATCGTTATCTCGACCGCCGTTGCTGCCGCTGTCGGAATTATTTTGGCGCTGAACATTCAACCCGGGCAGTTTGTTGATGCCACGTCTTTAGTGGACTCCAGCTCAGCTCAATTAAGTGGTACTGTTGCTCAAGGTTTCCCAGCTATCTCTGAGTTTCCGAACAAAGTCTCCGCACTGATCCCGAAAAATCCACTTGCCTCAATGGCCTCTGGTGAAATGCTGCAGGTCATTTTATTTGCTGCGGTATTAGGTGCCGCCATGCTTTCTATACCCGCGAAGCAATCAAAGCCATTATTTGATTTGTTTGGCGCACTACAAGATGTGAGTTTGCGTATTGTATCTTGGGCCATGCTACTTGCGCCACTAGCGGTGTTTGGTCTCATTACTCGACTTGTTGCTAGTTTAGGTATCGATGTACTGGCCGGCATGGCGGTCTATGTGATGACAGTCCTTTTAGGGCTGCTTACTATTGCAGTGCTGTACTTTATCGTTGCGAAGATTACCCTAACTCAATCATTTCTTGTTTTTTTCGGCAATATAAGAGAGCTACTGCTTTTAGCTTTCTCAACAAGCAGCTCGGCGGCTGTCATGCCTATTACCTTGCAGGTAGTGGAGGATAAGCTGCATATTAAGCCCGAGATTTCCCGACTGTTAGTGCCACTTGGCGCCACTATTAATATGACGGGCACTGCAATGTATCAAGGTGTTGCCACGGTATTTTTGGCTCAAGTGTTCAGCGTTGACTTAAGTTTATCCAGTTATATCTTCGTGGTAACTATGGCCGTTGCCGCCTCAATTGGTTCACCTGCTACTCCTGGGGCAGGTATTATTATATTGAGTATGGTGCTTGAGGGAGTCGGGATCCCGGCGGCAGGTATAGCATTGATCCTAGGAGTAGATCGTATTTTGGATATGTGCCGGACATCTGTAAATGTGCTCGGCGATGTTGTTGCGTGCACCACTGTTCAATACTTTACCCGAAATAGTCAAGAAACGCCCAGTGAAAATACCTCTCCACTAGTAAAGGTTGATTCTTCAGAACCTGAGGGAAGTTAATTGACTCTATTGGTTTACTTCACGTTGCATCCTATACCATGGAGTAGGGCAATATATAGTTCGCTGAATGAGTTAACCAATGCATTAGATGTTGGCGCAAAATCGCTAATAATAGTGAGTGAAAACGGCAATTTAACAATATTCGGAGTCGCTTAAAGATGATAAACATAAACAAAATACTATGTATGATTGAAGCTGATAACCACAGTATAGCGGCATTGCAACAAAGTAAAAAAATAGCCAGCGCTCATCAAGCAGATATCACCTTTGCATCAGTTTTAAAATTTAGTGGTTCGCAAAAAACTTTTTTTCAAAATCAACAAGAATTCAATCTTAAACTTAAACAAGTTACTGATAATAAGCGCATTGAAATACAAAAATGGCTTAGCGAAAATGACTGTAAGGAAAATAATCCTATTGAAATACATAGCGGGATAGGCTTTGTTGAAACAGTTCGCAGCGTCATAAAAAATCAATACGATTTAGTGATTAAGTGCGCAGATGATGTGGATTGGTTAGAACAATTATTTGGTAGTGATGACATGCATTTACTGCGCAAGTGTCCTTGCCCAGTATTAATGTTAAAGCCCAGTCAAAAAGAAACTTTCAAAAATATTTTAGCCACAGTTGATATTAATGATGAATTTGATGACCTTGATGAGTATCGAGTACAAGATAATTTAAATAAGAAAGTATTGGATTACAGCGCGATATTTGCTGCTTCAGAATTAAGTGAATTACATATTGGTGGGGCTTGGGAGGCGTATGGAGAGGACTTTTTACGGCATGGCGCTTTTTCACATTTATCTGACGATAAAGTCGACTTCTATACAGAACAAACTCGTCGGGAATGCACTGAAAATATGGACTTACTCATAGCGAATATGAAAAGTACATTAGGCGATGATAGCGTCAAATATTTGCAACCTAAGGTACATTTAGTAAAAGGTAAACCCGCGAAAGAAATCCCACAAATGGCTAAAAAATACGCTATAGATTTGGTTATTATGGGTACTGTCGCTAGAACGGGAATACCAGGCTTTGTCATAGGAAATACTGCTGAATCAATCTTGCAGCAAGTTAAGTGTTCAATATTGGCGATTAAACCAGATGGTTTTATATCTCCTGTAGAGATGAACTGACAGCTAAAGCCCTTATGATGAGCACTAAATTTTAAGGCTAGATTAATAGCTCAAAATTTTATGAGTCATCTTAGTTGAATAAATTCAAGTCCTAATGAGCCGACGACAGCATTTCATCAACTATGTAGTAATCTCTTTCTAATTCGGCACTGATCAGGTCGACTAAATCAGCATGTTTCTTATGCAGATACAGATAATATTTTACTTTGCTTAATGGCTTGGAACTTACTTCAAACAAAGAGTCACCAAACCTGCTGCCCATGGCAGCTAAGGCAGTAGGGCGATCTAAAACCACGAAGTCAATTCGCTTTTTCTCTAGTAATGAGAAAATATGCTCGATATCATTAACAAACATACTATTTCGAATGGAACTCAAATTTTTTTCAATAAATTTACGGCCAATCTGAGTTGCCACAATACCTTCATTCATTTTGTTAAAATCCGAAAATGAATGAATTATATTATCTGGGTCCCAACTAAAAACACTGATTTCTATTTCAATCACGGCTTGTGGTACGCGTATCAAATCCGGATAGTGCTCACCAATCTCATAGCGACGTATCACATCACCATCTATCTGGGCTGAATTAGCCAACACCAGGCTACGTGCAGCAGGTACGTCAACAAATTTAAATTGAATATCTAGCCCATTTTCAATATTTTTAAGTCTCGACCAGACAAGCCCATCATAGGGAGGTTCTATATAAGGGGCACGAAAAGCGGAGCTAATATAAAGAGTTCGATCTGCTGCAAAAACATCCACACTTATACACACAGCAATGATTGCGCTAATAGTAAAGACGTGTATTTTGATGGTTTTTGCAATGATTGAAAGCATCCGTTTTCAAATATTTTATAAGTTTTAGATTTAAGTATGGCTCAAGTTCACCATTCCTGACCTTATACTTTAGGCTAATAGTGAATCTGCAAAACAGGATTTATGCGGTGTTGCTTTAGTTCAGCCTTCACGTTTGAATGAACTAAAGCCTTCGGTTAAATGCAGACTCTATGCTTAACCTTTTGAACTCTTAAATAATGACGGTTCCTCTACCAGTCCAATATAGAAAGGCTCAAGTTTTTGCAAACTTAGTAGAGGTTCATCTGGGTCGCGTTCGGCCCAGTATTCATTACCAAAGCTCCACCGCTTTAATCCTGCCAAACGGTAGCGCATCGCTTGGATATTCGCCTTCATGTCGGATATTCCAACGGAACTTCCAGCGCCCAGCCACTCAACATTTCGTGCAGCTGAAAAGGGGATAGGATGCAGGACAAACAGTGCTTTACTGGTGTTGCCAGTTAACACAATGCCGTTTGGTTTGAAGGTCATAGCATGACCTCTTTGGGTCGCACCTGAATTGTCCTTTTGGGTCCCTGCTACATACTTGTTCGAAACATAGCAGCCTACATTGGATTTTTGAAGTGAAGTGTCTGCACATAGTATTCCCGCCGCCGGTATACTTGTGTCACTCTGCCAAGCCACAAACATAACGATTTGACCGCTTGGTATAATCACAGGCGTTGCCTTGATACTGGACGCAAATGCCTCGTAGTTCAGAACCATGGGGTCAAAGCTACTGTCATCAGCATTTACATACCAGTTATTAAGATCCCCACTATCTAATGTTGATGGTAAAAGGTCTATACCCTTGTGTGTAATCGTCACCCCAGCTCCGAGCTCGCATTTTCGTAGATGCGGAGTATTAGCCCAGGTAGAGTATATTTTGCGATATTTAGTAGCCAGTTTACCAATAATGTCTTTCATTAGTGTTTTGAGCGTATCAGGAGAGTATTTTCCGCCAGGCTCGCTAAGTTGTTCGTTCAATAACGCTTGAGCACGGGCATGAAGACTCTGGAAAGCATTCGCAATGGGTCCTGGATCAAGATCGAGCGCTTTAATCTTGACACCCTTTACTTCGAGGTGTCTATAGGTGTCTGCAAGCGTCGCTATATCGCTTGCCAGCATACGAAGGGTATAAAGACTAGACGAAAATTCCCCCTTAGGAATAGTGTTAATTTGAATGTCGGCAAGCCACGGGAATATTTGCCCCCAAGGGACAAGCCACGCCCCAACGGCAACGAAATCAGCACTGCTTTGATTCAACTCTTTTGCCTGCGCAACTTCCTCAGCCCTAGCAGTCAATCCTGTTACATTGGTTTGATTTACTACGGTGTCGTAATCTAGCGGATCTACTTCTTGATCTAGTCCAGTTAAATCGTTAGGTTGACTAGCTTCTTCTAGGAATTGGTCTAAAGAGGAAGGCGTTGCGCCATTTTGCTTACATGATTTAACGTACGCATCGTAGGCCTGGGCTTTTGCGAATGCTTTGAGACCTTCCATATCCTTTACTGCATCAATCTTGTCTACGACACCTTTTTGGGCTTTAGGTTTGATTCTCTCAGGTGCGTCTGGCAAAGACGGGATAGGTGCGCTACCAAGATCGCCCACACTAGTTTTACCGATAGTATCGACTTTATTCGTTAAAATGTCGGTTAACTTTGCTTCCCACTTATCGACAAGTTGTTCAACGCATTTACCGTTGCTTATTCGATCGACACGGCCACTATGAATCTGCTCTTCACTTAGTTCGGTGTGACCGTAGCTGCCAGAAACGCCTACAGAGGCACCCACTCCTGCATAGCTAAATTTTCCAGTAGCGCCTGCCTTCCACAAGGATTCAGTTGTGACAGCTTCAAAAGTAAGTTGCACACCACCCCAGCCCCCCCAAACGACACCGGCAACCAGTAATTGCCCCTCAGATTGGAAAAACGATTATTTAGCTTTAAGCCATTCTGCCAACTGTGACGTACCGAGCAAGGCGGCCGGATCATCAGCATTGGAATGGAAAAGTAGTTCATTATAAGCAATCACGACTCGCATCATACGGGCATAGGTCCCTGACCCCGAATCGTCTTCACTAGCGCTCGCATTGGGATCTGGTGCACCTTTTAGTGCTGCGATGAATTCCTCGGGCTTGAGGCTATCAAAGTCAATATACTCTATCCCTGACGTTACAAAGCGTTGCATTTCTATTGACAGTGCATTTGAAGCATCGGAAGCCTCCCTTGATGCAGTGGCAGATAATCCTGCTTCAACCTGTGACACAGCACTGACACCATAACTACCACTAATAGACAGATTTGCCTCGTTCAAATTAGCGTTATGCACGTAGTGGGAATTGCTAGTCACTACATCTTTAGTCTTTTGGATCTTGTTGTTTATGGCAGTAATGCCAGGGTGAATGACCGTTGCGCCTATTTTTCTACTCTGGCCAAAAACAATCGAGCCTATCTCAAGCCCCTCTAAAATATTTGGTTTTTTGGTACCACTCATATTCTTGTTCCTTGTGAAGTTACGTGAGTAGAGGTTAGATTACCTCACTCAAATTTTTGTTCTACTAAGTGACAAACTACGAGCAGACTCCCATAAAATTAAACCCGAACTACTTAGGTGATTAATATTTGAGCACTTTATTGGGGTATTTTTCTATTCTTTTTTTCCTTATTTTAGACGACAGCGGAATGTATTGGCTTATTCGTTTAATAAAGGAGGCGATAACATCAGACAAAATAACTTTTTAGTTGCTTGTAAGTGATAATAGATTTCTTAATCTTCAATCCACCCTCCTTTATAACCAATTAAGTAGAATGAATAATAGTCATGCTTATTTTTGCATAAAAAGATGTGTAAAGCAGAATAGGGCACTTAGACTAATTAAAACTATACAGTCCATTCTTATTCCAAATGTGACAAGCAGTTTTTGCAATTACCTCTTAAAATCAAATAGATAAAAAGCTATATTTGTCCTTACATGGTATTTGACCTGAGAGCTCTTAATCTCCTCTTATTCAATGGGGCGGTAAACGGGTAAAATTTATATTCTCAGCTAAAATTCAGCCTGCAGTATATTTTCAATTTAGTGAAGAATGATCTTCCCTCTACTTATACTCAAAGGACAATGAAATGCCTATTCATGGAAAACAAATACCGATAGACCTCACCGCAACTACCCCTACTGCGCTTACTCCTGAAACACTCAAGGATCAATTAGCTTTGATAGGTCTTACCTGTGCAGAAGCTGAAATTGTGTTATTAACTGGCTATATAAAAGATGTCAAAAAGCAAATACCCAATCCTAAAAATGGATCAGAAGCTTGGGGGATAATGATGCCCGCCAACTCCAAAAATCCCGCTGCCGATGATACCGCTTCGCTAGCTAAATTCGACAGCGTTACAGGCTTGGTGCATTCGAGCACAGGTAATTGGATGCCGGGGCCAACAGCCCTAGGCTATGCGACATACTTGGAGTACTTACAAGTGCTACCTCATTTCGAATGGTTGGCATCTCATCGACCTGCTTGGCAGGGTAAAGGACCGACAACAACCAAGTATAAAGGGACTAACCTTACGCTAGATAGTATAAAGCAGCAGTTCGCTGATGTAGGTTCGGCAGCCTCGGCGACCCTAGCTAATGGTTTGGACCAAAGCGCGACTGAGTCGGCACTAAGTAACGCGATTGCGCCGTATTTGAAAAAAGGTAGTGCTGATTATAACTCTAACAGCAGTAAAACGCTCTTCCTAGTAGATAACTATGACCCGAACACTGGTAATGCAGATGGTATAGGCGTGCTAACCATAGCTTGGAAGATGTTCATCGAAGATTACAAAAATAAGAAGGGGCCTGTTCCTCTAAAACATAATTTCAACTTAGAGATCACCGTGTGGGCAATCGAGTATGATGACATAGCGCCCATGATGGCAGATTGGCAAGCAGCACAGTCTCAGTTTGGGTTGCAGGCAATAGCGTTCACCAGAAATGATGCCCTTGCGGTCATTCCTCCGTTACAAACGTCGGTCAAGATATTTGAGAATCGCCCACCAAATAATATGGAGACATTTAGAAATAGTGTACCGGTTGGAGCGGATACCAATAAGGCTACAGTATTGGTGTTATATGCACCAAATCTACAGAATATTGGTAGCATCGACAATACAACGTCGGCGGCATCGGCGAGTTATTCGAAATCTGTGGCTACCGGGTTCACATTCTCTACAACTCAGAGCTTGAGTGTGACGGCCTCCATTGAAGTCTCGGTCGAGATTGTTAAGGCAAGTGTTTCGGTAGGCTTTAGCTTGTCATTTACTGAGCAGTGGTCAAAGCTCACCACTGAAACCATTGCCGTTAATGCACCAGCAGGCAAAAAAGTATTTATTTACCAAGGTGTAATTCTTGCTTCGGTATTAACCTACGATCCTACTATAGGCAAAGGCACCTTTACCTATAGTCAAGCAGCGAGGGCGTTGTCACCTGTACTTGTCACTAGTGAAAAACCTATCGTTGGCGCAGTCACAATACAGGGTTGAACTCAATTGTAATGTGAACAGAACATTGACGACGTAGGACGAGCCACTAGGGTAATGTTTTGTCAATTTATATATTCTAACATCGCAACAGGTTGTATCTAAGTCAATCAATTACAACTTGTTGCAGCTCGCTCAAAGCTATAACCTAGCAATCTCGTCGGTTTATAACTTTTGCTCGAATATTTTATTATGATGGCTCAAATAATCATCAAATCTATTTTGGAATTTCGGTTCCATTTTGTCGAGACACAACTCAACTCCTGTTTCAATAGCCAGTCCTTTGAGAATAGCTTGATTAAGAGTAGGGGAAAGTTTGGTTAGGTATCGGTGCCCATGTTTTACAAAAGTTAACTTATAACTGTCGAATAGCCTATCTATATGAGCACATAATAATATGCCGTTTGCGCCGTCTAAACGCTGTTCATTAGAGTCGCAAACAGACCAGGGTACGATATGCGAAGCAATGAGTATCTCGCGAACGTCAACCAATGTAAGTGCACAACATTCTCCATTACCCCAAACATCAATTACATTCTTACGAAAACGACCTTGCCCTATACGGGACATGATCAAGCTTTGTTGTTCGGTTTTATCCACTGTCGAAATAAAGATATCGATTATGTCATTTGTTACACTAGACGCCGGTTTGGTGGAATATTGAGGATTGTGTTCGCCTACTGCATAGTAATTTTCACCGTCTTTTTCCAACACCATATTAGACAACTCTTCTACAAAGCTTTTCATTTTTGAGCGTCCGGTTCCCGAGCCTTGATCGAATTGAGTGTCTAAAATAATAGGGAAGGTTTTTAGTGAATACCCTTCATTTTCGACTAGTTGTATGTAATCTAAATTCTCGGTAAACGCATTTTGCTTTCGACCTTTTTCATTTTTTTCCCAAGCCATGGAGAATATTAGCGAGCGGTCTGGTTGGGTGTAGACATCCCAAGCTCCAAAGATAACCACTTTATCTTGATGATTTACAAAGCCCCAACCATATCTATCATTTTTACTAGTCGCCCCTTGTGATTCCATGAATGACTTTCTAGACATATTTACCCTTAAATTAACCTCGCTAGAAGAAAATATAGATTAGCACTTATTCATGCAAATACGTGTAAGTGTAAGCTCTAAACTTTGTGGAAGGCAAAGCACTGACCAGAATGGATCCGCATCGAACGGACCCTTAGGAAAAACCTTGTGCCAGATTTTTTAGATAGGCGAGATAATTAGTTGTACAGGCATGATTTCCGCCTATTGAACCGGTTTGATCGCAGTAGGTTAAGGTGTTGTCCGTGACATGAGCAAAGTTTAGCGAAAGCTCAGCATTGCCTACAGACGTGGGCGGTGAGATGGGAACTATATCAGCGGCATTTACAATTCTGAAACTACTATCAACGTAGTTTGCATATTGATTAACAAAAACATCGGGGGAGAACGAGTGCGATTCAAGCTCTATACCTGCGGCAACTAGTGGACCGGCTAAGTTCCACATATTTAACTGTCCTGAGGCATAGCACGAAGGATAGTTCACCCCAACATCCATCGCACAAATGACGGCCAGCCCAGCGCCTAAACTATGTCCGGTTATATAAAGGGGTAAGTTACTATCAAATGCAGCACAAACTTGTTGGATGGCTTGAGCGATTGCCCCCTCAGGTCGACTATATTCATATTTAAACCACAGATCATGCTTCGTTTTCACAGGTATTTGGCCATTGCTGCCGGCATTGTACAAATGATAAAAACCGCCATGAACCATGCCAAATCCTTTTAATGTTGCTTCATCATAATAATCGCCATTGTTATTGCCCACATGCCAAAATGCTGGAATTGCCTCGGCGTCATTGATCCACTCTTGATAGGTTCGAGTGCCACGTAATGCAATGATATTAAAACCCCCGTTTCCATCTAAAGAGGTGTAATTCATCGCAAAACCAATAGGTACAGTACGGTAATCACCTGCCATATTCGCAGTAGTCCCAGTCCCTATACTTTCAGACGTTGTGAAACCCTTACCTATTTGTGTAAAGGTGCCATCAATCCCCATGGTTTGGCTAATTAGTGATTCAGATAAGGCGGCATCGCCATGTGCATATTGAAGGTACGTAAGATTACATGCATTACCCAATATAAGGCCTGTTGCCGGCTCGAAACCATATGGGGCTGAAGATGAAACGGTATTACAAGGTTGAGTCAATTTATTGAAGCTGTTCATGACAAAGGAGCCTTTTTGTAATTAAATGATCCTGATTAGCACTTAGTTAACTACATTTGATTCAAGGGCTACTTCTCAATTAAGACGAAAATTCTTTGCTGAAAGATATCAGGATAGAGTTAAACCAAGTGCAAAAAAGTACCCAATCAGCTATGAAGTAAAGTACAAATTCAGCTAAATACAATCTAAATTTACTTGTCCTAACCTAATGACAGCCTATTAACAGAGCAAATCAATTTTTAAGCCCTTGAGTTAATTGGGGTAGGGGAGCGACATCATACCCTCATACTTTTGTTATTTTTGAATGATAAACAAATAACAAAAAAAGACTCAACCTACCTATATTTGGCTAGCTGACTTCACTGCGCCTAGGGTTCAGGCAGGACTTTTAAAGCTATCTTGACGGAAAATATGAGTGCAATAGTAAAAAAGGTAATTTGAGTAAAGCCGCCAAATTTAACCTATGAAGGTTTTACCCAACGGCCCCTATAACCCGCAATCCAAGTCATTATTGTGGATTTTATAGATGCCATAAAAATGACTTTATTTATTGGGTTCATAAAAAACATCACTATCCGGTTGATTTACATAAACAAAATCACTTATGGCATAAAGTCTGCTTATACATAAAGCATGTTTCATCAAAGAATTATTTATGTATAAACGGACTACCCATTGATTAATAACAACCAATTTTCACAATTTATATTGCTAACCGAATCATATACTCCGTCTCAGTCCAATGTTGCAACCATGGGGAATGCTGATGTGTTGGAGCTCCTCATTCCACAACTACTAAATACCAACCAATTTAAAAACAAGGCAATAACAGCTCTGCATCAGGTTGATCATTATATGTTGCAGGAAACTGAAGAAGTGTGCAGCCGCTTAACGCTGTTTTGCCAACAAGTGAATGCCGATGAAGGATGCGAGGTTAGGTTTAATCAATTTAATAGTGATCCGACGCTAAACAGCAATACATTAAAAGATCAGAAATTATTGCACCTTATTAGAGCTGATAAATGGTTGAAGGGCGCCTTTACATGGTTGCAGCCCAATTATATTGCCCTTGCACACTCTCTAGAGCTTCAAGCATTTTCTAAAACTTACCAACAATGTATTGAACAAGCTTTGGATACTTACCGTCACTTTGAACAACGTAATCAAGGTATTGACTTAACGTTTGTGTACAAAGATAACAAGATGAGCCTACTACTTGAATCGCCGGTAAGTAAGTACACTTTACTCTGCGTTGACAGCCATTCTTAAATGTCGAAAGGGGAAAACTGCACCCAGGCATCTATGCCAAATCTATAAAGTAATTGCAATGCTGAATGACATACCTGTGCAGGTTGATTAGCTGATTTATAAGTGTTTATCCAGCTTTGGGTAGAATCTGAATCAGTAGAAATAACTGCGAGTATGGGACTACCATGAATTACTTTCTTTCTATTGAAAGCACCATCAATTTTAACTAACACTGGAGATTCTCACGAGAACTCAGAATGTCGACACTGAAATATAAGGTTTTTTTTTTGCATCTCAGAATAGACATTAGGGAAAGCTCAAGAACAACTCAGAATGCAAGTAAATTGAGGTTAGACGGACATATAAGCGGAGATCTAAAAGGTATTGCACAAACAGTGTAGTGAGTACAATAAAGAATTATTACTGTCGTCTTAATGACTTCCGTCGTTGCTTATCATTTCGATGAACGATACCAATTAGCAGAAAGCGGATCTTCAGGGGGTGCTTCATCAGCGGCAAGTTTGAGCGATTAGGTGTCGTTAAATTTATTTTTTTAGTACCTTTAGTTCTATTTAAAACCGGACCTTGAGTCCGGTTGTTTTTACTTCAATACATTCTGTCTATCGGACTTGTCGTTCCAGATGAATGTTGTCCAATTACATGCGTATAAATTTGCGTTGTTTTTAAATCCGTATGCCCCAGTAATTCTTGAACCGTACGGATATCTGTTCCACTTTTTAGCAGTTGAGTCGCAAATGAATGTCGGAATGTGTGAGCGGTGACGTGCTTGCAAATTCCTGATTGCTTTACCGCTTTTCTCAACGTTTTTGTAAGCGATGTCCAGTGCATGTGATGCCGGCAATAGTACCCATCTACAGGGTGTTTGCATCTTACTGTCGACGGGAAAAGATACTGCCATTTAAAATCTGTTATGGCATACGGGTATTTTCGGGCAAGGCCAGAAGGAAGACTGGATTTTCCTTCACCTTCTGCAATATCTTTATCATGGGTAGCGCGAACCTTATCAATTTGAGATTTTAGTGGCGCGACTAGACCATCGGGCAAGATTGTTACGCGGTCTTTGGCACCCTTACCACGAAATATAAAAATGTTTTTGGAGCCAAAATCGATATTGTTAATTTGCATCCAAAACTGATCCACTTTACCCCCTAATTTGCATCTAAAACTGATCCACATATTTAATACCTCCTGCCGCCTCTAAGCAGGAGAATGTGGAGTGATAGATGTGTCATTATTAAGTGTTATGCGTCGATGGTATTTTCGTGACGGTTTGTCCCAACGAGAAATTACTAAACGCACTGGATTGTCTCGCAATACAGTACGTCGTTATCTCAAAAAGGACATTGCTGAGCCTGTTTACACTAAGCGGCAGACCTTGGGCAAAGTCGACGAGTTCGAAGAACTGCTTATTAGCTGGCTTAAACGTGAAGCCAGGCGGCGCAGGAAAGAGCGCAAAACCGTTAAAAACCTTTATGAGGACTTATTGCCGCTTGGCTATTCAGGCTCATATGACAGGGTTGCTGCGTTTGTACGTAAGTGGCGTGAAGAGCAGCGACTAGCTGCATCTAATCAAGTTTACGTGCCATTAGAGTTTGCCGCAGGTGAAGCCTTTCAATTCGATTGGGGTGAGAACTATGCCTTTATTGATGGTCGTAAAACCAAGCTGCAAGTCGCTCATTTTAAACTCAGCCATAGCCGAGCCTTTATCCTGCGAGCCTATTTTACCCAAAGTCATGAAATGCTGTTTGATGCCCATAATCATGCGTTTCGGGTGTTTAACGGCGTGCCTGAGCGGGGCATTTACGACAACATGAAAACCACGGTTGATAAGGTGCAAAGGGGGAAAGAGCGCATTGTTAATCGCCGCTTCCTGACTATGGTCAGTCATTATCTGTTTGAAGCTGACTTCTGCAATCCGGCGGCGGGTTGGGAAAAAGGCCAGGTAGAGAAAAATGTACGTGATGCCCGCTCGGTTATCTGGCAACGCCTGCCGCGTGTTAGCTCACTCACCGAACTCAATGATTGGCTGGAGAATGCGTGTATAAAAGACTGGCAAACACGCAAGCACCCGCAGTTTAGAGATAGCACCATTGAGGATGTGTGGTATCAGGAGCAGAGGCAGCTGATGAAGGTGAATGCCCCCTTTGATGGCTTCATTGAGCACATGAAAAAGGTATCTTCCACCTGCTTAGTCAACTTCGACCGCAATAAATACTCAGTACCCGCCAGCTTCGCTAACCGGCGTATTAGTCTGCATGTTTATCCAGGCCGACTTGCCTTCATTGCACAGGGCCAGAAAATAGCGGAGCACAACCGCGTGTTCATGAGCAGTCATGATATACCGGGTAAAGTCGTGTATGACTGGCAGCACTACTTGCTCGTCGCGCAGCGTAAACCGGGCGCACTTCGCAATGGCGCACCGTTCAACACCATGCCCGATAGCTTTAAACACCTGCAATCCATTCTATTGCAACGTGAGCGTGGAGATAAGGAGATGGTTGAGGTGTTATCGCTGATATTACATCACGATGAAGCCGATGTCGTGAAGGCGGTTGAAATGGCCTTAGATGTGGGATGTCCTTCCAAACAACATGTTATGAATTGCCTGAGTCGGCTACTTGCCCCTTCAGCCCCTGCGCCAGTCCCCATTATTAACGGCCTGCAATTAGTCACCGAGCCGACCAGCGACACATCACGCTACGACACATTAAGAGGAAAACGTCATGCACACTGAAGCCTTATTACACACCCTTAAGATACTTAAACTACACGGCATGGCAAGCAGTGTTGCAGAGTTAACCTCGCAAGATTCACCCGCCTATAAACAAGCCTTACCGATACTCGACACCCTCGTAAAAGCAGAGGTGGCCGATAGAGAAGTGCGCAGCATCGCCTATCAAATGAAGACGGCCAGATTCCCTGTTTACCGAATAATTTATGGCTTCGACTTCAGCGAAAGTGAAGTCGATGAATACCTCATCAGAGGTTTACATCGTTGCGAGTTCATTGAAGATTGTCAAAATGCGGTGTTCGTTGGTGGCCCTGGCACAGGAAAAACCCATTTGGCGACAGCACTTGGTGTGCAAGCCATTCAACACCATCAATACCGCGTACGCTTCTTATCCACCATTGAACTGGTCAATACGCTTGAGCTAGAGAAACAAGCGGGCCACGTTGGCCGCATGGCAAATCTTTTAGCTAATTGTGATCTAGTCGTGTTGGATGAATTAGGCTACGTGCCCTTTAGTCAGGCAGGCGGCACCTTACTGTTTCACTTATTAAGTAAACTCTACGAAACAACCAGCGTACTTATCACCACCAATCTGAACTTCACTGAATGGTCAAACGTGTTTGGTGATGCGAAACTGACAACAGCCTTGCTAGACAGGTTAACCCATCATTGCCACATCATCGAAACGGGGAATGACAGCTACAGATTTAAAGAATCGACTAAAAAATCAAAGGAGAAAAAGCGCTAGAAACTAAAACATGATTATGGTCATATAAGACTACTTGGGTGGATCAGTTTTAGATGCAAATCGTGGATCAGTTTTAAGTACAAATTAACAATAAGTTGAATCATCCAAGTTTGCGCTTAAAAAGTAGCCTAAAACAATGAAAATGGACAAAAATAGTCCACTTAAACCAGCAAACATAAAACCAGAGTACATGTGATATATAGGGAACAATGTTTTCTTGGCCGACTTGTTCTGAAACAATACACCGATCAGACCAATAACGAGTGGGTAAACAACTCCAATAATAGTTAACTGACCTGCAAGAAACCCTCCTTGCCAATCAATAAGTTTCCTCCAATGTGGGAAGTCGTCAATAACCAACGGTATTAGCAAAAATAAATTGGTAACAATTAAAATGGCTAAAGTTACAGTCAGAAAAATATAGTAGCCGTGCCGTTGTGACCAACGCAATATGCTGTATTCTAATAAGCTCCATTTACTAGATAAAAACGCTTTATTTTGATAGAGCGTTTCATCGATATTTTTATCAATATGATATCGAAGTGAGTTAAGCAATTTCCCTATTTTAAAAAACACTTTAGTGACTCCATAAGCTCAAAAGTTAAAAGCTCCACCTATAAATGAATGGTAATATTTTACACATTAGACATTTTGTGTGAGCGTATATTCACATCAAAAAAGACGATTTTCTAGTAAGAGTGAAAAGTAATGCCTAAGTCCGCTTTGGGTCGATAAACGACCTAAAGTTTTTACCTTACACCCTGTGACCAAAAAGGTACAGTTCTGGTATCAATAGGCCTAAAAGCTATCCTAAAAAAGTAAGTACTCCTTCAACATATTATTGTTTAAATCTTTATGCTGTGGAGTATCAATTTTTTGAGAGGACATAGAAGTGGGATTCATTTATATAGGGCAGGGGGGGAACCTTACCGATTCCCTATGGCACTAGGTCACTGTGTTTTTTGTATTGTTCTCGCGGTGTTTGATCTATGTACCTGGATTGTCATCCCAAGGATTTATTCTAAGTAGTTGTTACTAACAGTTGATGTTATTAAAGTCATGTGATTATCTTGGCTGATATGACGGTTTCCCGAATGGCATTTGTCGTGTAAAGGAAGCGTCTCTTTGCACAAGTCGTAATAAGCTAGGTTTGCTATTGCCATTCATCACTGCTCATTTCGAGCTCCAACGTCGTGAGCTCCATAAAAGTTGCCACACCATACTAGATTTAGGAGCAGCTGCTCACCTTCGATGACTGTCGGCATAAATTTACAGCTGTTATTAGTTTTTCCTTTGCGAGTAGTCTAGTTATTCAGCTTAATTGTCTTTGATGACAAAATTCTCTCGTATCTCAGAATAAAGCGCCTAACTCAGAATAGTAGGGTTATTCTGAGTTCTCGCTGGAATCTCCAACACAAAGGGGCAATAACAGTATGATTGTCATAATTCAGTTTATTTAACATAATATACATTATGCGAATATCTAGTATTGGGCGTGTGAGGGGCTTACAATGCGTTATATGGATGGTTGATTAGGCGTTTATTGCTCTTCCTCCGTCAGAGGAATAAACGATAATCACCCATCAGATTTAATTTGGCTGGAAATGTTTGAAGATGTTCTGCCAACAGGCTCAGGCGCTGGCCGAAATCGAAAGACAGTTTTGTAATCGCCTCGTGTTGCTTGTACACCGTAGCCAACATATTTTAACGAATTACCCATGGCTAACAGATCGTCTCGATAAACTCTGTCTTGAACTCGATCACCTGCATCAACCCAGACAACAATCATGTCCCAAACAATGCTACGTTTTTCTTCAATGTAAGTAGGCGCGAAATATATTTATCTTCGTTCTCTTGAATGAAATCATCAAATACAGGTTTCTGAAATTTAGGTTTGGCAATCCGTTGCCTTTGGGGGTTTTATTCCTGAATCGTTTCTTGTGTAACCGTCACGTTCTCAGCTGTAGGCGCAGACGCATTCGCAATGGCAACATCACGAGAGCAAAACGCTAGTAGCCCATAAACGGTGAAACCCACGGCAGTAACAAAAAGTGGTAATACAAGTCTAAAGGTACTGGTGTTAAAATTGTTCATTACTTAATCGATAATTATTAAGACGATGCCAAAAAGATTTGAAATTAAAATTATCAAACTGAGGGGGACACTCCTAAAATGGGTGAAGAGTGCACTGTTATAGTATGTTCACTGAGTATGGATTTTATATTTAAGCTTAGTTTCAGATTTTATTTTCCGACATGTAGGTGAAATATTTAATTATTCCAGTCAGCTCTAGCTTTCCTCCAGCTGAGCAAGCGCTGTATACACCATGCAAATGTGCGCGGCATTAGCCTTGATTGTAAATATGTCAATTTAGCCATAAAGCCTGGAATGATCAAAAACTGATTTTTAGTAATACCTTTTACGGCAGCCGATGTGACTGCATTTACACTTAATGTGCCGCCGATATTTTTCAGAAAACGGGTCTCGGCTAAGATGTGTTCTGACTCCTCACTCACCATGGGAGTGTCAACTTCCGGTGGACATAACACTGAGACGTTTATGCCTGCTTCAAATACTTCCTGTCTTAGCGCCCCTGCCATGCCAATGATTGCGAACTTTGACGCGCTGTAACCACTGTAACCATAAATTGGAACTATGCCAGCCAGTGAGCTTACGAAACATAGCTTTCCCCTACCCCGTTTTAGCATGTCGGGTAGGAAGGCTTTTGCCACAGCCCGACTTCCCATTAAGTTGGTTTGCAGCATGTGTTGAAATTCCTGGTCACTTTGGTCAATAAATTTCACGCTTTGGACCAAGCCTGCACTCATAATAATCAGATCCGGTAGCGCAATCCGTTGACGTATTTCCTCTATACAGCTTGCAAGTCCTTGTTGACAAGATAAATCAGCACTGACGGCAATCACCTGCTGCTTTGCAGATGCTGCCAACAATTGACATTCAACACGAGCTGCAGCCAGTTTGGTATGATTCCTTGCAACTAGCACCACATCACAGCCTTTAGATACATATGCTTTTGCTAAATCCAGCCCAATACCACTAGAGCCACCGGTTATTACTACACTTTTCAATACCATGTCTTTTATCGCCATTTTGATTATGCCTTCACGGCTAGAAAGGTGCCAAAACCAGTTTGTTTACCCAATTGGTCTAACACTTGACCTTTGTTTACCGCTAGTTTTCCGTTGATGATCACGTATTCGACAATACCGGGATTGCGATTGACTAAACGTTGTAAATCGAAATTTTGCATCTGCGCCCAACTGACTTGTTCTAAATCCTGTTCTAAACCAGCTGGATCAATTATCACAACATCAGCACGGTCTCCATGGCGGATCTTGCCCGCCTCTATACCAAACCATTCCGCTTGGTCACCCGTTAGGCGCCATATTGCCTGTTCAATACTCATGAAAGGGAAACTATCGTCTTGCGATTCTTTGACCAGCTTGAGTAGACGTAGGGGTAAGTTGTAGAACGCCATATTGCGTATATGCGCACCAGCATCGCTAAAGGTAATTAGCGATCGCGGGTTTTTAAGCATGTTTTTTAGCACTGATTTTCGATGGTTTCCAATAGTGGTAAACCAACGAATTTTGTTGCCGTATTCCACCACTAAATCCAAGAATAGATCGACTACGTGAATACCTCTTTGTGTGGCGACTTCAGCAAAGCTCATTCCGATGATCGATTGGTCTGGACAATCAATAATCATGGCATCAGAAAAATCCCGTTGCCAGACCCGCGGACTGAGTTTTTCACCATAGAACTGGCGAAATTCTCGGCGGTATTTTTGGTCTTTGAGTAACGCGTTGCGGGCCAACTCATTCTTTAAATCTAGTGCCATCTCGCCGGCACCAAATTCTTCAAAAAACACCACATCTATACCATCGGCATAGACAGTAAATGGGGTGGGCAATACTTGCCAACGGAAATCGCCTTTCAGTAGGTTCGTCACCACAGACGCAAGCTTGGTTAAATTATTTAGATAGGCACTGCCTTTTAGGTCCATCTGACTGATTAAAGTGGTTTTTAATGGCCGCCTAAACCAACCGATAGATTCACGTAAATATTGAATAATCTGTAATGGCGAAGCCGCATTAGGTGCCCCTTGGTGCACTCGATTATAATGACGAAGCAATTTATTTAGCCGGGATATTTCGTTCCATTTTGCATAGGTACTAGGCAAGCTTTTCGACCACTCTCGGTCACCATCTATTTTATCCCACTTCAGGCACATGCTTGATAAGCCTAAGAATCCGCTATCTAGTGCTTGCTTTAGGGTGTTTTCCATGCTCAGCATTTCTTGTTCGGTAGGAACAATATTGATATCAGTTGCACGACTCAATCCCATCACACTCACCCTGAGATCGCTGTGACCCAGGAAACTAATTAGATTAGGACCAAGTGGCAAGGTTTTGACGAAATCCACCCATTGTTTAGGGGTAGACCAGCTTTTATGTTGTTTTAAAATAGGTAGCACACGCTCCCTTGGAACAGTCTCCACCCGGGTAAAAATATCTGAGGCATCTTCAGCGTCACTGCAGATCATACTTAAAGAGCAGCTTCCGACCAAAACCGTTGTGACGCCATGTCGTACCGATTCAGATAGGCTGGGACTGACTAATAGCTCCGCATCATAATGGGTGTGAGTATCAATAAACCCTGGCGTAACCCATCTTCCCTGCGCATTAATGACCTGCTCAGCAAAGTCGTGATCTATACTATCCACAGTCACTTTTTTTATCACACCGTCTTTAATGGCTAGATTTTGAAGTGACGACGGGCCCCCTGTGCCATCAAAATAGCGACCGTTTTCGATGATGATGTCGTATTGAGCCATGAAAAATGCGCCTCAACTGCCAGATAAATTAATAATTGCAAATAAGATAGCGCCCAATGTTGAAACAGTTCTTGTCATTTGATGACACATTGATTAAAAAATGGCTGAGCATTTAATACAGAGGCAATATGAGTCGTAATTATTTAATTCGTACCAAGGCGTTACATAAAATAGACGAGTTGATTCAATCGCTAGATGGCGATCCCATGCCGTTACTCACACGCTATCAACTCACTTTAGCGTCATTGAGCAGTGAACAGCAAACTATGCATATAAACGATTTGGTGAGCTTGCTAAATGACTGTGCCGAGCAGTTCAATTGTGCCGATTTCGGATTACAGCTAGGAGCAAAGCAAGACTTCTTAATGCTCGGTCCCTTGGGCGTGGTGCTAATGAACTGCCGTACTGCTAGGGAAGCTATGCATGCCCTGCGAGGTTTTATGTGCTTTCATAATCAGTCCGAGTACTGGAATTATCAAGAACACGGCGATATGGTACTTATTCAACGGCACGACCACTTCCTTGATATAAGTGATTCTCGGCAATACAAAGAGCTGGCCCTAAGCGCCAACTTTCATCTGAGTAAATTGTTACTAGGCACTAAGTTTATTCTTCAACGGGTTGAATTTAGCCACGCGCCGCTAGCGGATTCAGTCCATTACAGACGTTTATTCAAAACTGATGTGGTGTTTAATCGCGAACATGATCAGATAATAGTAGCTAAGGGCTTTCTAGATATTCCCCTTGACCGAGGTGATGATAGATTGAAAATCGCTACTGCTAACTATCTAAGCGAACTCAAGCAAGAATTTGTGTTCGACATAGTTCAGCAGGTCATTACCCTAGTGCAACAAACTCTCAGCTCTCAAGAAGCCAATCTTCAACACATCGCAGATCTTTTAAAGGTGAATAAGCGCACATTGCAACGACAATTAAAACAGCACAACATTATATTCAAGCAGTTGGTAAATGAAATGCGCCTAAAGAAAGCGTATTGGTATTTAGAGTCGAGTCAGATGGATATCACTTTATTGTCAGACATATTGGGCTACACAGACATCAGCAGCTTCTCGAGAGCCTTTAAAGCATCAACGGGCTATTCTCCGCTGATGTGGCGTAAGCGTCTGCTTGCTGTTAATTCCAATTAAAACAACATAACAGTCATATAATTGGTCTAGGCAAAAATTCGACAAAATACCCATCCAAGATCCACTAGAGTTAAAGTATACTTATTGAAGTTTTCTCACCTAGAGGTTATTTAGTGGATGATCTAATCCAGCTTATTACCCATCAAGCCATTCCTTATAGAGTAATAGCCATCACGTTGTTAGCAATAACGGCACATGTACTAGTAGTTTTACTCAGGTTATTCGTCAATCGTTTTTTGCTGAGTCAGCCAAAGAAGCAATTACAAAAACTAAAATCCTTTACCACCCTAACATCTAGTGCTTTGGCCATTGTTATTTACTTCTTTTCTTTAGGTCTAATTTTACAAGAAATTGGTATTACGCTTTCCACCTATTTTGCCAGTGTTTCGTTTATCGGATTGGCCGTTGGTTTTGGTGCCCAAGGCGTTGTTCAAGATATAGTTACCGGGTTAACCTTAGTATTTTCAGATCTTATTGATGTCGGTGATCTAGTCGAGATATCCGGACAAACCGGTATGGTTCAATCCATTACACTACGTTTTGTGCAAATTGAAAACGCACTTGGAGCAACGGTGTATATTCCAAATCGTACTATCGCGAATATTACTAACTATCCAAGAGGCTACATTCGCTGTTTGTTAGATGTCACTTTGCGCGGAGATGACAAAGTTAAATCGCAGATTAAGAGCCGCGTGCAAGAAGTCATGAGCAATATTAATGAACAATTTCCCGGTATCCTGATCACCGCCCCTTCGGTTGAAGGCCATTTAAAATTCAAATCGGGTAAGGAAGTGCTGCGGCTAAAATTTAGAATTTGGCCTAATCGAGGCGGCCCTATTGAAACCACTTTTAGCAAAGAATTAACCGCAGAGATCAAACGTTTCGACGCAGAGTTTCAAGATTGGATGATCGCTGTTAGCTATGAAGCGGAAGAGCGAAAATCCCCCATTACGCCAAGATGGTCATGGAATAAGGTGTCGACACAAGCGGATAAGAGAAACGCTGCTAAGTAACATTGGTTTAGTTGTAAAAATGTAATGATTTGGGTGGCGTCCCTGCCCTCTATGAGTTCAACCTGTTTATCGCATAGCAATTTAGAAGTGGCCTAAATAATGAAATTATTTACTAAAAAATACCATAAGCCAGGTACTCGACCTGGAATGTTGGCAAAACAAAAAGCGGTTCAAGTGTCCTTGGAGTTACTTGACTACAATGCATCATCTATACAACATCGTACAGATTTAAACATTGAACAATGTCGGCAGTTTATCGATAAGCCAAATGTTACTTGGATACATGTTCAGGGCGATCCATCAAACGACACCTTGAGAACTTTGGCCAAAGGATTAAATATTCACGAACTTTATGTCGAGGACGTGGTGAATACGGGGCAAAGACCCAAAGTTGAACTTAGCGAAAACCAAGTATTTATCGTTCTTAGCTTGCCCGTAGACAATGGAGAATTAGTAAGCGTCGAGCAAGTTAGCCTGTTTTTAACTGAAAATACGGTTGTGTCATTTTGTACTGGCACTTTCAATCCTTTTAGTCCCATAGTAGATCGCTTGAATAAAGGTTTGGGCAAGTTACGTAAACTCAATGCTGATTATTTACTCTACAATCTCGCAGATGCAGTTATCGATTTTGGCTATCCTCTACTTGAAACCTACTCTGAAAAAATCCAAAGCCTAGAAGATTCACTGTTACAATTTAGCGATGAAAAAGTACTGGCTCAAGTGCACAAGCTACGCCGTGAATTACTGCTATTAAGAAGGAAACTATGGCCACAGAGGGAAGTGATCAATGAAATCATCCGCGATGATGAATGCTTAGTGTTATCCAGCGAAACAAAGCTACATTTCCGCGATTGTCATGATCACGTGATTTCTATCATGGAGCTATTGGAAACTTACCATGAAATGACCTCTGGCTTAATGGAGTTGTATATGACAAGCGTGAGTTTAAAGCTAAATGATGTGATGAAGGTACTGACAATTATTGCCACTATATTTATCCCTCCTACATTTATCGTTGGAGTATATGGCATGAACTTCGACCCGCAGGTTAACCCATTGAATATGCCTGAATTAGAGTGGCAATACGGCTACCTGGCGGTATGGGTGTTAATTGCATTAATGATAAGTGGAATGCTATTGTTCTTTCGAAAACAAAAGTGGATCTAGCCTATTAAACATAGATAGGAAGAGCGCTTAAAACTCGACGTGACGAGTCAGATCATAAACTGATCACGGCCTTGATCTTTAGCTGAATATAATAGTTTATCTGCCTCTGAGATGAGACTTTCAGCGGATGCACTACCATGTTCACAAAGCACAGCGCCAATACTCAATGTTACCTTCACTGGGGTATCTGACACATTCTCTATTTCGAGGCTGCGGATCTTTTTGAGAATTTTACTTGCTACATACACCAGTCCATCTCTGGAAATATTAGGTAGCACCACGACGAACTCTTCTCCACCGAAACGTGCGACGCAATCAGTTGGTCTAGCAACAAGCTGTTGTAGCGTCCTACCTACCAGTTTTAAACATTCATCCCCCGCTAGATGGCCATAACTGTCATTAAATTTCTTAAAATGATCTATGTCCAAAATTAGTAGTCCGAGTGGAAAGCCTGAACGAGCAGCTAGTTTCAATTGAGTAGCAAAAAAGCCATCAAAATATCTACGGTTATATAAGCCGGTTAAACCATCTAAAAAAGACAAGCTACGCAGCTCATCAGCCATCAGTTTTGATTGAATGTGAGAGTTAACACGGTGACGTAGAGTGGAAATCGCGTAAGGCTTAGTGATGAAATCTATACAGCCCGCTTCCCAACACTTATCTTCAAAAGAGGCGCCACCATGGGAGGTTAAGAATATTATTCGAATATCTCTGGTGTCTGAGTTTAATTTAAGTTCTTCACACACCTGCAAACCACTCATGCCTGGCATTTCGATGTCGAGTAAAATCAGGTCAGGAATATTTCGTCGACAATACTCTAAAGCTGCATAACCGGAATTGGCAGTAGCAACCGTATAGGTCTCATTTAGCGCATTCTCAGCGATAACCAAATTAATATCCACGTCATCTACAATCAATACATGGGGCTTTGGTTTCGACTTTTTGCTCAACGTAACATCAAGACTCGTAATAGACATATCCTCTCTAAGTTAACAACAACATTGAGTTAATCAGGGCTAACAAAAAACAATATTATGAATACTTTTACGGTAAAAAAAGTATTCGAAATCATGGCTTTTCAATATTATACCTTTAGGTCATAATAAATGTTCAAGTTAAGATGTTCATTTCAACTTTAGTCTACAAGCTGGGATTAACATATTTTATCGGCTAAACTATTGCTTACTGAATATTTAATTGTCTGAACATTATAAAATAAATGGAGTTTTTTTGTTTACTCATGATTTTTACACTGAATCTGAAAAATTTTTAGACCATGCGCGCATTCTAATTGTAGATGATCATGATATAAATCTAGAAATTATTAAAGCCCACCTCTCTCCCCTATACGATGTCTATACTGCCAAATCAGGTGAAGAAGCCCTAGAATTCTGTTATCGAAAGCAACCTGATCTGGTCATTATGGACGTACAAATGCCCGGCATGGGGGGTCTCAAAGCCTGCCAATATATTAAAAATGAGCCGGTGTTATGTAATATTCCCGTGTTATTCGCCACAGCCTTGGATAAACCTTCCGATGAAGCAACTTGCTGGAATGCAGGGGGAAGCGATTTTATTACCAAGCCCATTTCCCCTGAGACATTACTCAATCGAGTCAAAGCTCAGCTCAAGTATAAACTGCAAACTGACACCCTTAGAGAATTTGCTTTTTTAGATGGTTTGACCGGTATCTACAATCGTCGATATTTTGATGATTGCTGTAAGCGACAAGTGGGCTTGGCTAATCGAAAGGAGCAACCTCTGAGTTTATTAATGATCGATATCGATTATTTTAAACAATACAATGACCACTTTGGACACCTTGCAGGCGATGACACCCTCAAGGTAACTGCCGAAAAAATAGTTACCACCTTAAAGCGCCCTACTGACTTTGCTTGTCGCTATGGTGGCGAAGAGTTTGCTTGCTTACTTCCTGATACTGATAAGGAAGGAGCAGCTTATATCGCAGAGGAACTCATTCGTGCGGTGAATAGTTTAAAAATATACCATCCAAAGTCTCCCTTTAATTATGTCAGCATTAGTGTGGGTATTGGTTGTATAGATGAACAAATCGATACTGGAGATTTACTGATAAACAGCGCTGATAAACAGTTATATAAAGCCAAAAATTATGGAAGGAAGTGTTGGGCTTAGTAATCTAATTCATTTGCATAGTAAGTTTGTCTTATACGCGCAAAATCGCCATTTTTCGACCCTTCAACTAAAATTCTCTCAAGTTCAGGCACGCGATCAATCAAACTTGATTGTTTACTTATAGCAAAATAATACTGTTGCTGACTCGCTGGCTGGAAGTTAGCTGGCACAATAGTATTATGGGTACTAATAGTGTTTAACATGGCATAAGTACTTTGCGGGAAATGAATAAACCCCTCGGCTCTCCCCCGGTCTAATAACTGAATTTTCTGTTCTAATGTAGATACTTCAACGAGGTTTAACCTTGGTCGTTTAGTTCGTGCTGAAAAATATTCTGCTTTGATTGTGCCTGCTATATGCACTTTTGCTAAAGCAGAAATACTGGTTAATGTTTCTTGATCTTGAACACGGACAAAAAGCACTTGTTGAATTGATTCATAATTTGGTTTTAGGTAAATCAGTTCTTTAATTTCAATACGCCCTTCTTTTAGGCCAACCATGATATCTAAATCACCGTGACGTAACTCTACCAATCTTCTGGCAAAAGGAAGGTAGCTAACAACCAGTTTAGCATTCAATTTATCCGCAAGATAAGCCAAATACTGCCTATGTAGGCCGTCTGGGAATTCAGGGGATACAGCAGAACGTATTTGCAACTGCGAATAAGCAGCAGGACAAACCAACATGAATGCTAGCAGCCAAATTGTGGAAAGATGAAGTTTGAACAACGAATTAACTTTGTGGTACAGATATTTGATTAATGTCGCATGATCATTAACGCATTTCAACTTTTGTGCGTAGATTAATCACCCTTTGAGAGTACAAAATAATTCACACCAAGGACAGTTATCACCTTAGCTCGCTGCAGAACATCAATCTTTATCGGTTGTGGTCTTTTAACCACTCATTCAATAACTTAATTTGGCCACATTTATAGGCTGCGTAGGTTATGCGTAACGCATTTGATAACACTTCATTGTCGGTCCACTTGGTTTTTTCACGAATATCATCATAACAGCTCATAGCCTCTTTACTTACATAGCCTCGCACATGCTTATGACCTAGTTCTTTTTGGCGCTGACGATAACGTCGTTGTTTTTCTGCATTGGCACTTTTTTGTTTTTTTTCCACTTAAAAACCTATTTATTGCTTAGTTTCACCGCAGTGTAAAAGGAATTTACCAATACTGCAGCATTATTTCACTGTTCAGAGTTGTTAAGCGTACAACTGTTCGCTAAATTAGACTCCTTTATAGCAGCGATGATGAATAGATGAGCGAATTTAAATCAAGTTTTAACAAAGAAGACCTTTTGGCTTGTAGCAGGGGTGAATTGTTTGGTCCAGGCAATAGTCAGTTGCCGGCGCCCAATATGTTAATGATGGACCGCATTGTGACTATCAGTGAAACAGGTGGTAAGTTTGATAAGGGCTATATTATTGCCGAATTAGATATCACACCAGATTTATGGTTTTTCGATTGTCACTTTCCTGGCGATCCCGTGATGCCTGGATGTCTAGGTTTGGATGCCATGTGGCAACTAGTTGGTTTTTTCTTAGGTTGGTGTGGTGGTCCTGGTAAAGGTCGCGCCTTGGGTGTGGGTGAAGTGAAATTTACTGGACAAATATTACCAACGGCTAAGAAAGTCACCTACAAAATAGATATGAAGCGAGTCATTAAGCGCAAACTATTCATGGGAATGGCTGATGGTGTGGTAGAGGTCGACGGTCGTGAAATTTATGCTGCAGATAATCTTAAAGTAGGATTGTTTCAGGATACTAGTAATTTCTAAGCTGGCCTTTTAGCCAAATAATTAAAAGCCCCTTTAAAGGGGCTTTTTTGTATCAGCGGTTACTTAATCCTAGATTCCTATCTTCTATGGCTTCTCGCCATCCGCCTAACCACTGAGAACGGGATTCGATTGTTTGGAATGGGCAATTTTCTTTAGAACGACCTGATATACCTGCTTGATAGCCTTTTGAATGAGCACGGGAAAGTTTATCTCTTTTTTGTCTTTTCATTGAGTAACCTCTTTTAGAAAAATTTGCGATTGTGGTTATTGCGACCACATAATTGAGAGTATATGAAGATGAAAATGGTTCAATGTCATTAAGTACAATTATCCATCAGTTTGGTGTATTCCTATGATTCATAAGGAATTTTTCTTTTACAACAAATTCAACTAAAGGTTATAATTTTAATTACCATTTAATATTGCAGATTTATTACACCTTTAATTTCCGTAAGTTACGAACAAAAGTTTTATTTGGGTTAAAAAAAACCTCGTCCGAGGACGAGGTTTTTAAATTGCTTAAAGGCTTTACTTAACGCTTAAACACTCGATGTAGGCCAACTAGCAGTAACCCGAATATAAACAGGCCATTACTTCCGCCTTTACGCTTAACGGGCTCTGTTATCAGTCGACAATCGTCGATTGTACCACTTGGAATTGGAACCAACTTAACCGCTACTGTGACGTTTTCAAAAATAGTGTTACCTCGTTCATCAAGAGCCAATTGACCGGTTACATCATTTACTTCACGATAGATAACAGCTGTTGCCGAGATCTCATCGTTATCATTGATATCATTGGCTTGCACTATAGTGTACGGAGTGTCACAACTTAATAAGGTATTTATATTGGTAAAAGTATCTTCATCTACGCTATAAAGAAAAGCTTCACGACGTCTTACCCCGGTTAGGCTAGTATCAACTTCCCCTTCCCCTACTACTAAATTATTGTTGTTGATCGCTCGAGCGACACTAGATGAGGTATTGAAAAAATCATCAGGGAAATTGGTAAATTCTCCTTGATAATCATGCACGAAAAATTTTGTTCTAACTGCACCATTGATGATGATTTGCGCTTGACCTACTACTAGATCGTTGTCATTTATATCGCTCGCTTGACTTTGAATATAGATTTGGTCATCTATAAATCCAAAGGCTTCTTCACCATCAAAAACGGCTGCCTGCTGAACCACTATGTTCTCTGAATCCTGGTAATAAGTATCAGACACACCGGCTGCAATGCCATTATTGTTAATCGCTTTGGCAGTACTGGCATAAAACTTTTCATTCCCCGGCTGAGGATTAATCAATATGCCTAATTCTCGGCTACTCAATAATTGACCTGAAGAGTCGAAACGCCAAATCATTCCCCGGCGTCGAAAGACTTTATCAACGGGTCTAACATTACTTTGACTGTTACTTGCAATCGTATTCAAATAGGAATCGAAAATACTACGTATACAGGCTTCATAGGGTACATCACCACGTAAATCTGGGTCTTCACACTGATCTGTTAGTTCTTCGAAGCTATCAACAACTTCGATTGAACCTGCGCCTGCTACTTCAAAACTATCGTTTATATCAAAGGCTTCACTCACCCCGCCCATAAAATCTTCAGTGGGGGGCACACTAAAAGTCTGACCATTGATATCGAGAAAGCCATGGGGCAGAAACTCTTGGTAATGGTAAACCAGATTATTGCCGTTTTCGTTACGATACTCAACTTTTCTAAACGGATACTCAGCAGTACCTACTGTAGCAGAAAAATTATTAATACCATGTACAGTAGTGTCTGCACTTTTGGTCAAGCCCTCCAAATCAGGTTCAATAACATCAAAGGCTTTTAATAACTCGGCCTCTGCATTATTGCTGATAAAGCTTTGCACACTGGCTAATTGTTGGAAAAAAGGGTTTGCCGAATTGCTTGAGTTAGTAATAAAACTGTACAGAATAACTAAATCTTCACGATTAATATTACCCACGGCAGCAGCGCCTAAATCCGTCAGAGTGTTTATGAGGACTTCGCTTTCAAAATTAAGCAAATCCACATCAATTGGCGGGTTAAAAGGGGTTCTAATGGTGGCGGCTACTTCTCCCTTATCATTTATTGCAGATGCAAAGCTATACACTCCCTGATCTCTTAAGGGTAATTCTACGACTCTATATTTAGCCGCTTGCGCGGTGGCAACGGTTAATATCGAAAGAGTTAGCCCATAGGCCAGCCTACTTATTCTCATTTCTTATCCTGTAAACTATTACTTGATTACTTAATATCGGCAATTAGGGTGATTCTAATATCTACTCGCTTATTCAGCTTGCATGCCTTCCAACTCGTCCCACCTAGCAAAGGCAGTAGCAAGCTTTGATTCTTGTGCTGATAACTCTGCAACTGCTTGATTAAAATCATCCGCGGAGCGTTTAAACAGTTCAGGATCACTTATCTTTACCTGCAATTGACTAACCTTAACTTCTAGTTTTTCGATTTCTAGCGGTAATTTTTCCAATTCCACTTGATATTTATAAGCTAACTTTTTAACTTTACGCTTTTCTGGCTGAGCTTTATGACTCGCTGATTTTACAGAAGTTTCCTGAGGTGTCAGTTTTTTTTCTGATTCATACCAAGATTCAACATCGGTATAGCCTCCGACGAACTCTTTTAGTTTGCCCTGCCCTTCAAAGAATAGACTGCTGGTAGCGACATTATCGACAAACTCCCTGTCGTGGCTAACCAAAATTAATGTCCCTTTGTAACTCGATAAAATCTCCTCTAATAATTCTAATGTTTCAACATCCAAATCATTGGTAGGCTCATCGAGAATTAATAGGTTATTTGGTTTGAGTAGAAGTTTCGCGAGTAAAAGACGATTCTTTTCTCCACCAGACAAGGATCTGACCGGTGAATTCACCCGCTCTGGGGTAAATAAATAATCTTGCAAGTAACTGATCACGTGCTTGCTATGACCATTTACCATCACGTCACGTTTACCATCAGCAACTGCATCAATAACCGTTTTGTCTAGGTCAAGAGCATTTCGGTGTTGATCGAAATAAGCGGCCTGAATATTGGCCCCTTGACGAACATGGCCGGAAGTTGGTTCAAGTTGCCCCATCAATAATTTGATCAGTGTACTTTTACCACAACCATTGGGACCGATAAGGGCCAATTTGTCACCCCGAAATATACTGACTTCGAGGTTTTCAATAATCAATTTATCTTCAATGGTATAATGCAAATCTGTGGCTTCGAATACCATCTTGCCCGAGTTGCCTCCGGTGCTGACGGTAACCTTGGCGCGACCTTGTACATTGCGTCTCTGGGCATGCTCATTACGTAATGCTTTTAATGCTCTGACACGGCCCTCATTGCGCGTACGTCTGGCCTTTATGCCCTGACGGATCCAGGTTTCTTCTTGCGACAATTTTTTGTCAAATTCGGCATTGGCATTAGCCTCAATTTGTAAATCCTGCTCTTTTTGATCAAGATAAGTTTGGTAATTGCCGGGGTAACTGGTTAGTTTTCCCCTATCAAGATCTAAGATGCGAGTTGCTACAGAACGGATAAATGCCCGGTCATGGCTGACAAAGACGATAGCGCCTTTATAATCTTTAACAATTTCTTCTAACCACTTTATCATACTGATATCTAAGTGGTTGGTAGGCTCATCAAGTAACAGAACATCGGGATCACCCACTAGCGCTCTAGCCAATGCCGCTTTTCTTCGCCAGCCACCGGACAAGGATGATAATTGTTGGTTTGCTTCTAAGCCGAGTAAGGTTAAAACTTGACTAATTTGTTGCTCGAACTTCCAACCATCATGATGGTCAAGTTGTTGCTGCAAATATTCTAATTTATTGAGATTTTTCTCACTGGGGTCTTCACCAATAATAGTGGTGAGGTGGAAATAATCTTTTAGTAACTGTCCTTTTTCGGCCATCCCTTCTGCGACGTAATCAAAAAGGCTTGATTCTACGCTCTCAGGTGGGTCTTGAGCCAAGCGCGCAATTCGCACATCAGAGGATACAATCCTTTGACCATCATCTAGGGTTTGTTCTTCACCTAACACTTTCAGTAATGTCGATTTTCCGCAGCCATTACGGCCAACCAAACATACTCGTTCTCCTGGGTGAACGACTAATTCAACATGGTCTAATAGAGCAGAATGTCCATATGCCAAACAGGCATTTTTAAGTTGTATTAAACTCAATTTAAAAACTCACTTAGTAGGTCAGCGTCAAACGGCCAAGCTAATTCTTGTTGATTATCCTGACGTTTTAAGACTGGGATCCTGGCACCATAAAGGTGATAAAGTGCAGGATCTGACTTCACATCAAGCTTGATAATTTCAATCGATTGATTGCGAGGGTGTTGATCTAGCAACTGCTGTGCTAAATCACATAAATGACATTGTTGACCGCTAAAAAATTGTAACTGCATAACTATGATCCGCTATCCGTTAACAACCAACAATGATGTATTTTGGGGTTACGTTTAAAATCTTCTGGCAGAGTTTTCTGAGTCCAATCCTCAATCTTAAAACCTAAATCCCCAACCGCCTGTTGGTCTAACTTAAAGCTACGTAAATTATTTGAAAAAACTATCTCGCCACCGGGACGCAGGCACTTTTTCGCATTGGCCAACAGGCCTAAGTAATCCCGTTGCACATCCCAGGTATTTTCCATACGTTTAGAATTGGAAAAAGACGGTGGGTCGATAAACAGTAGATCATATTGCTGATCGTGACGCTCTAACCAAGTTAAACAATCTGCTTGAACGAATTCGAAGGCACCTTGGAGTTTATTTAGCTGCACATTTTCTCGTGCCCATTGTATGTAGGTTTTTGACATGTCGACAGTAGTGACTGAGCGCGCACCACCTAGGCCTGCATGCACGGACACGCTACCAGTGTAAGCAAACAAATTCAGCACATCTTTATTTTTGCTACGCTGCTGGATCAATTGGCGAGTGATCCTATGGTCTAAAAATAAACCTGTATCCAAATAATCACTCAAATTGACTATAAATTGTGCGCCATTTTCATGTACTTTTAAGCCCACATTGCGCTCTGATACCTTGTTGTACTGATTACTGCCTTTTTGTTGTTGGCGTGTTTTCACCACAATATTATTCGCTGGAACGCCAGTTGCGCTGGGCAAAGCGATTAAGATTTCATGTAATCTTTTTCTAGCTTTTTGCTCTGGTACATCCTTGGGTGGTGCATATTCTTGTACCACCAACCAATCTGCGTAGCGGTCGATTGCGGCATTGTATTCTGGTAAATCAGCGTCGTAAATTCTATAACAATCAGTGTCTTGTTGTTTTAACCAACGACTCAAAGATTTTAAATTTTTACTAAGACGATTCGCAAAGTCAGAGTTAATACTTTGCTGTTCTCTGATCTGGCAATTCTTTTCATCTAACAGATAATTGACCAACACACATTCGATTGGCCCATTCATGATCCCGTAGTCTTTCTTAGCGACAAATTTTAATTGCTTTAACAGGTCGCGATTAGCCGTTAGTAGACTCATATGCCAGCCTTGGAAATGCATTTTCAAATGCTCGCCCCACGCTTGGAATACAGGCAACAATTCAGTCAGCTCACTTAACCGTTCGCCATAGGGAGGATTCGACACTATCACCCCAGGGGCGCTGTCGAGTTGTAATTTGGTGGCATCAGAATTAAAGAAGGTGATCCATTGATATACCCCTGCCGCATCGGCATTTTGCTTGGCATGATTGAGCACCCGTTTATCCATATCGTTGGCAAAAATGGATACTTTAGGCGTAACTGCTTCCGATTTAGCCTTCTCTACCGCCTCTAGCCATAAGCTTTCGTCATGCTTTAACCAGTTATCAAATCCCCATGCAGCTCGATTTACACCCGGGGCAATATTGCCAGCCATTAAAGCCGCTTCAATCGCTATGGTCCCGGAACCGCACATAGGGTCGAAAAGGGGCAACTGGTGATTTTTGGTCCACCCGCTGCGGATTAACATTGCGCAGGCAATATGTTCTTTTAGCGGCGCTTTACCGGTTTGTTGACGGTAATGACGCTGATGTAAACTTTTGCCAGAAATATCGATATAAATTTCGATATTCTCTCGACGGGCACGGGCTTGAATACGAATATCTGGTCGGGTTTTATCTACATTTGGACGCTCACCAAATCGCTGAGTGAACTGATCTACAATAGCATCTTTGACTTTTAGCGCACCAAACTGAGTATTATTGATGGTGCGGTTAGTTCCGATAAAGTCAACGGCAAAGGTATTATTCAGGGCAAAGTGATGGGCCCACTCAACCTCGGTGACTATCTGATACAAATCTTCGGCATTATCTATTTTGCCTTGCGCGACCTTAATCAGCACTCGATTGGCTAATCTGGACCATAGACATATCTGATAAACATCGGACAGCTCTCCGCTAAAATAAACTTGGCCTGGCCGCTGACTAATTTGCCTTTGGTCACATAACTGCGACACTTCTTCTAAAAGCAAATCATCCAGACCTTTGGAAGTGGTAACTGTGATATCTAACATAAACAACCCGTGTAATGAAAACGCAGAGGATTATACGGGATTAACCTGCTGTGCATAAGGGGAACGCAGAAAAACATTGTTTTAAACCCTCCAGCTTGAATGCTTGCCAGTAAAATTGGCGATGAAGCATGCTGAGGTTTAAGGTTTAGTTAGCTTAAAAAGGTAAATATAGTGGTCTAATATAACCAACTAATACATGCTATTTACCTTGGTAACTGAAGTCTGACTATTTAGCGCGTCTTCGTACTGACCTTCCTCTTCATTTTCGCCAAGTTGATCAAAGGCTAGTAATCGATCGGATAATACGCTAAGCAAAGAAAACTGTGGGTGTATTTTATGATCAGATGTCACAAACTGTTCAGAAAGATTCATACACAATACAGTATCTCCTTTACGTTCCAAGGTCATAACCAAATATGTTTCTTGATTATGACTTATCCAAGCTAGCTGCTGTTGGTCGTCTATTAAACAAAGATTCTGTTTAGTATAAAGCCAACTCTTATTCAGCACAGGCTTATGAAAACAGCGGGCTGCGGATGCATTTATGGCAATTTGCATCTTGATTGAATCATCAAATGGCACGCCACTTTCATCTAGTGCATCGATACACTGGATAAAATAATCTGAATGTTCAATATCAAAAAACAAACCGTCAGGAGATACCTTGAGCTGGGATACTTGATAGGCCGTTTGGAAGGTTAAACCTGCATCTAATTCAACCAACAAACTACTTGATGCTTGATCAATAAACCATTTCCACTTTCCACTTGGTAATAGCATTTTTAATTGAGTCCATCGACAATTTGCTTAATTAACCTTGGCCCTTTATAAATCAAACTAGAGTATATTTGCACCAAACTGGCGCCGGCCTGTAATCGAGCGTTAGCAGTATGGCTGGAATCAATACCGCCCACGCCAATGATTGGCATTGCTTTGTCTAACGCTTTGGCTAACACTTGAGTGACGTGCAAACTTTTATCCGTTAACACTGCCCCGCTTAACCCACCGGCCTCCTCAGCATGAGGTAAACCCACAACCTGGCTTCTATCCAAGGTTGTATTGGTGGCAATCACACCATCCATTTCAGCTTTACATAAGGAATGCGCAATCCCAATCACTTCTTGGTCCGTTAGATCAGGGGCGATCTTAACAACGATAGGCACATATTTACCGTATTTATCGACTAAAATCTGTTGTTCTGCTTTTAATCCATGCAGCAAGTTTTCCAAAGCCTCGCCATATTGTAAGGCACGTAAGCCTGGAGTATTAGGAGACGAAATATTAACCGTAATATAACTAGCATGTTGATAGACTTTTCGTAAGCAAATTAAGTAGTCGTCCAACGCATTGGCTTCTTCAGTTTGCTTATTTTTACCTATATTGATGCCCAACACTCCAGAGTATTCCGACTGTTTGACCTGTTCTACCAAATAATCCACGCCTTTGTTGTTGAAGCCCATACGATTAATGATTGCCTGAGCTTGTGGAAGGCGGAACATCCTGGGTTTATCATTTCCTGCTTGAGCTAGCGGCGTTACAGTGCCGATTTCAATAAAGCCAAATCCCATAGCGGCAAAAGCATCAATACATTCGCCATTTTTGTCCAAACCAGCGGCCAGACCTACTGGATTGCGAAACTGAATACCCAAGCACTGTGTTGGGTGGTCCGGTACATCTTGTTTGTAGGTTAAATTCAGCATATTGTGCTGAGTTTTTTTCAACCAGTTTAGCGTGAAATCATGGCTCCATTCTGGATCACAATGGAAAAGTGCTTTTTGTGCGACTGAATACATGCTTTACCTCAAACAAAAAAGCCCTGGAATCCAGGGCTTTAAAACAGTTAATTGATGGCTAAATACTGGCGTTAATACTCAGCAACATCAGTTCTCTAAGCGCCACAGAAAATTTCGCAAATTCGTGTGTACTGCTCGTTCTAAACTCGGACATCATATGATACCAGCGATCTAGCAATATGGTATTGTTCTCCATCCAATTAGTTAGAATTTCTTCTGCATCTTCACACTCTGGTGCACCAACCAACAAAACCGTAGCCAAAGAACGCTGTTGCCAATCCAACTCTTCGCGATAAGAAGCACGTGCCAATGCCTGCCAATGATTGCTGACAGTTTGGTTGTTGATTTGATCTAAGAACCAATGCAATTCTAGTTTTGAGCCCAGTTTAAAATACAAACTAGCCGTAACCGCAATTTTACGCTTTTCAGTCATGGCAATTTGTGCCAAATCTAAACAGCAGAACATATTACTCAAACTCGCAACACGATAAGCAATATTTTGAGGTACGCCTTTTTTAACAAAATTAGATGTGCTTTGCTCTAATTGTTGGTATTCAGAATCAACTAAATACTTCTCTAGATTTTTATCTAAATCATCAAAGGTTGGTAAATACAACTCTACAGCATCTGCGATAGGTAAGTTTTTCTCACCATGGCGCAAGAACCAACGAGATGCCCTGCGCATAGTTCGACGCATACGGTCCAGCATATCCAGTTGAGTCTTGGCAGACACTTTATTATCTAAATCTTCAATTTCATTCCACAAACTATCCAGACCAAAAACAGCTTTAACCACTGAATAGGCTGTGGCGACTTCGTCTACTGAAGCGCCGGTTTCCTCTTGCATACGGAATACGAAGTTTAGCCCCATATCATTAACCATATTATTGGTTAACTTAGTGGCTATGATTTCACCTCGCAGTGGGTGGTATTCCATTTGTGGCACAAAACGTTGCTGCAATACTTTAGGAAATGCACTCACCAACAGTTTCTCATGATAGGGATTACTAGTAATCTGCTCTATATTCAAACGCTGTTTAAGCACCATTTTGCCATAGGCGATCAGTACTGAAAGTTCCGGTCTTGTCAGGCCTTTACCCGATGCTAAGCGATCAGATAATTCGTCATCTGATGGAATAAATTCAAGTTCGCGATTTAACGCCCCTTCTCTTTCAAGTCCGTGAATAAAGCGAAGTTGTTCTTTCAATAACGCCGGACCACCTAATTCCGTAATCGAGATAGACTGGGTCTGACGGTAACAATCTTGAATGACCAGCTCAGCAACATCATCGGTCATGGAGTAAAGTAACTCATTGCGTTGTTTACTGGTTAAGTCACCGGCATTTACCAACGCGTTCAATAGGATTTTAATGTTAACTTCATTGTCTGAACAATCTACACCGCCTACGTTATCAATGAAGTCAGTATTAACACGACCACCATTAGCTGCATATTCAATTCGACCTAGTTGAGTTAAGCCAAGATTACCGCCCTCACCGACTATTTTAGCGCGAACGTCTTTACCATTAACCCGTAAATCATCGTTAGCACGATCACCTACATCAGAATGAGTTTCTTTACTACCTTTGACATAAGTCCCAATGCCCCCATTCCAAATCAAATCAACAGGCATTTTCAAAACATTATGAATTAGCTCATTTGGTGGCATACTGGCTTGGGTCGTGCCCAACCATTTTTTCATTTCACTGGTCAATTTGATAGATTTGGCTGACCGGTTAAACACGCCGCCGCCTTTAGAGATAAGCTTCTTGTCGTAATCATCCCAAGATAGTGATGGGTTTTCGAACAAGCGCTGACGTTCAGCATACGATGCTTCAGTATCAGGGTCTGGGTCGAAGAAGATATGTAAATGGTTGAAAGCACAAATCAAGCGTGTTCGCTGCGACAATAACATGCCGTTGCCAAATACATCGCCCGCCATGTCACCAATGGCAACACAGGTAAAGTCAGTGGTTTGACAATCTATATCAATTTCACGGAAATGACGTTTAACGGACTCCCAAGCACCACGGGCAGTAATGCCCATTTTCTTGTGGTCATAACCAATGCTGCCACCAGATGCGAATGCATCGCCCAGCCAGAAATTAAATTCCTCTGAGATACCATTCGCAATATCAGAAAAAGTAGCAGTACCTTTATCGGCAGCAACCACCAAATAGGGATCATCTTCGTCTAATCTTACTACATCTTTTGGCGGCACAATCTGGCCATCGACAATATTATCTGTGATATCCAACAAACTGCGGATAAAGATCCGATAGCAGGCCTGTCCTTCCTTTTGGATCGCATCGCGACCTTGGTCTGTAGGCAGGTTTTTACAAACAAAACCACCTTTTGCGCCCACAGGCACGATCACCGTATTTTTCACTTGCTGAGCTTTGACCAAGCCAAGTACTTCGGTACGGAAATCTTCACGACGGTCAGACCAACGTAACCCACCACGTGCCACCTTACCACCGCGTAAATGCACACCTTCGATCCGGGGTGAATAAACAAATATTTCAAATTTTGGCATAGGTAGTGGCATATCCGGAATAAGTTCGGGTAGCAACTTAAAGGACATATACGGCTTTTCGTTGCCATTCTCGTCAGGCTGATAAAAATTAGTTCGTAACGTTGCTAAAATCATGTCTAAGTAACGACGAATAATTCTATCGTCGTCAAGGTTAGATACTTGATCTAAACGTTTTTTTACATCCGCAAGCAAGTCTTCAACTTTCTTTTCACTGCGTTTTTTCTTAGGGTCGAACTTATTGGCAAATAGTTCAATAAGCTGTTTGGCTATTTGCGGGTAGTTGGCCAAAGTGTTGGCCATATATGTCAAACTAAATGAACTGCCTGTCTGGCGCATATACTTTGCGTAAGCACGCAATATGGTAACATTTCTACCGGTTAAGCCAGCCCCTAACACTAAGCGATTGAAGGGGTCATCTTCTAACAGGTTATGCCATACTTTTGCGAATGCATCTTGGAAAAGCGCTTGCGCAGTTTCCATATTCAGGTTCTGACTGTTGCTGTGCAACATCGAGAAGTCCATGATCCAATTTTTTTCGCCTTCACTACAGGTAATTTTGTATGGACTCTCATCAATAACACGCAAACCAAAATGTTCCAACATGGGTAAAACTGCGGACAAATGTATCGGTTCATCGCGATGGAACAATTTGAGTTTAACCGCCTTAGAATCGGGCCCCTCTTCTTGGGGACGATAAAACAGCATATCTAAGGTATGCTCTTCGTTAAGCTGTTCAAGCTTTTCAATATCTACTAAAGCTGCACTTGGCAGATTTTGCTCGGAATAACTGCGTGAGAATCCGTTGTCATATTTTTGTTCTAACGCTTTACCTGCCGCTTCGCCATAAGTCGCGCGGATTGAAGCAGCCAGACGGTCATTCCAACTTTTAGTTAACTCGATGATGTTCTTCTCAATATCCTTCACATTCAAATCCGCATTGTTGTCTTTGACTCTCGCGATATAATGAGTACGTGCATATACCGACTCGGAGAAATAGGTTGTGAATTCAACCTGTTCTTGGCTATCTAAGGATTTTTGTAATAGCTCTTGGGTTTCTTTACGTAACTGGGTGTTATAACGCTCGCGAGGCACATACACCATACAAGATACGAAACGGCCAAAGGCATCTTTACGAACGAACAGTCGAGATATGCCACGTTCTTGCATTTGAAAAATGCCTAGTACGATTTGACCCAACTCTTCTTCACTGGCTTGAAGCAACTCATCGCGAGGATAAGTCTCAATAATATTTAAAAATGCTTTATAAGCATGAGAGCCTTTATCGAATCCTGATTGCTCACAAATCCGTTCTATCTTGCCGCGTAATACCGGAAGCTGGGTTGCACTGCTGTTATAAAATGATGCGGAATAGAGACCTAGAAAACGGTCTTCACCGATCACATTTCCCGTTTCATCAAACCGTTTCACGCCAATATAATCCATATAAGCAGGACGATGAACCCGGGCCCGCGAATTGGTTTTGGTTAACATTAATGGATTTTTACTCAACGCCTCTTTTTGCGCTGAAAGGGGCATATTTGACAACAACCGCTCACGATCACTAATCGAGTTTTTCATCAAACCAAGGCTGGTTTCATTGCGAGGAGACCAACGATGATGACCTTCTATGGCCTTGACGTCGTAGTAGCGGTAACCCATTAACGTGAAGTTATGATCATTGAGCCAAACTAAAAACTGTTTGGCTTGCTCGATTTTGACTTTATTGCCTGGGTAATGAGCGGAATCAAAGTCTTCAATCAAACTTGTTAGTCTATCTCGCATGGGTTGCCAATCTGAAACGGCAAGTGATACTTCACCCACCACAGAAAGCAATTCGCTAGCTAACTGGTTTAATGCTTTCTTGTTGGTTTGACGGTCCACTTCGATTAAAAATACCGTTTCTTTGGTTTGCTGTTTAGCACGGCTATTTTTATCTAAGAATTGCAGTAACTCGCCTTTCTCATCACGTTTTAGTTTAATCGGACTGTGAAGTAACAAATGCGCAGTGATGTTCAAACGGTTTAAGGTCATTCGAACAGAATCTACCAAAAATGGCATATCACTTACTATAATTTCAACTATGGTGTGGGATGATTGCCACCCATGCCTAGATATCTCTGGATTGAATACTCGGATCTTCGGTTGGCTTGCATCATATTTCACAAACTCATTCCAAAGACTCAAGGTCGCACCGTACAGATCACTGTCGTTACGATTTTCTAAATCATCAATTGAAATATTTTTAAATAGGAGTCGAGAAAACTGCTCTACTAAATCTGCTTGCTGTTTATCGACTTTCTTTTTAATTAACTTATAAACGTTTTCTAGCAGAACCGAATGTTGACTATTGGCAACCGTCATTTGTTTACCTTGTAATGAAAATGGCATGAGGTAATGGCCTCACACTTAACCAGACTATGTATAGACTAGTCAAAAGACTGAGATATATACAGTTTTAGTGTATATGTAAGGTTATTTTCGCTAATAATTGAGAGCTTTGAAAGGAATAATTTAACTAACAATTTACAAGTACTATAAATATGCAACAAATAGTATTAAAAAAGGGCCAAAAGGCCCTTTTTTACATTTAAATTTAAATACTTATGCAGTAATTATTTTTGCTTGCGCCAAAAAACGGCGGCTAAAGCAGGTAAAACTACTATAGCGCCGAGCATATTGACCACAAACATAAAGGTCAGCAGTATGCCCATGTCCATTTGAAACTTAAGGGACGAGAACACCCAAGTACTGACACCAACCGCTAAAGTCACACCAGTAAAGAGTACCGCACTACCACGCTCTTTAAGGGCTTCAAAATACGCCTGACGCACAGCCATACCGGATTTAAGTTTAATATTCATAGTGGATAGAATGTAAATACCATAATCAACCCCAATACCCACACCTAATGCAATTACCGGCAAGGTCGAAACCGTAAGCCCGATTTGCAAGTAAGTCATTAATGCTTGAGCCAAGACCGAAACCACATAAAGAGGTATGACAACGGCTAAGGTAGCCCGTAATGAACGGAAACTAATTAAACATAAAATAATCACCGCACCGAATACATATAACATCATCGGATCTTGAGCCGCTTCAACCGCCTCATTTTTAGCCGCCATTACGCCTACAGGACCAGAGGCTAGCTTAAAATGCAGATCATCCGTCTGGTATTGTTGACGGAACATTTTCACTGCATCTACGACACGATTAATGGTTTCAGCTTTGTGATCTTCCATAAACAAGATGATCGGCATTACCGAACAATTCCCATTTAACAAACCAGAAGAGGTCGGGACTTGGGCAATAGCTTGGACCATAGTTTGCTGATTACGAGGCAGAACACGCCACTTAGGATTACCTTCGTTATAACCTGCATTAACTAGCTTAGCCACTGAGGCCAAACTAACCGCTGACTGCACACCTTGCACATTACTCATCTTCCACTGAAGCTCATCAATGGCAGTCATAACCTCATAGGAAGTACAAGATTCAGGAGTGGTTTCCACTAAGATGGATAAATAATCCACACTGATAGCATACTTATCGGTAATCAAGAAAGTGTCTTGATTGTATCGGCTAGTCTCATGCAGCGCAGGCGCCCCGGCATGTAAATCGCCAATTTTCATTTGTTTTGACTGCATCCAACCAAACACAAACAACACCGCAGTAATCGCTAAAATAATATAGGCAACTTTAGGGGTTGAACAATGCGCAATAGTGTTCCAGAAACCATCTGAGCGAGCTTCTTTACCTTTAAACTTGTTCTTATATTTGTCACTGAAATTTACAAATGACATCAATACAGGTAGTAAAATCAAGTTTGTCAAAATGATAACTGCCACACCTAAACTCGCGGTAATAGCGAGCTCACGGATAATACCGATATCAATGACCAACAAGGTCATGAAACCTACCGTATCCGACAATAACGCAATACCGCCTGGAATTAACAAAGTACGGAAAGCCGATTCTGCCGCCAATTGTGAAGATGCACCCTCAACTACCCGTTTGCCAACGGCGTTTATCATCTGTACCCCATGGCTGACACCTATGGCAAACACCAGAAATGGCACTAAAATTGACATTGGATCTAACCCAAAGCCTAAAATAGTTAACAAACCTAGTTGCCAAACAACCGCTACCACTGAACACAATAGCGGCAGCACAGTGAGCATGATGGACTTAGAGAAGAAGTACACCATGATTGCAGTAATAGCCAGCGCAACGGCAAAAAACAAGACGACATCTTTCGCGCCATTGGCGACATCACCAATCATTTTTGCAAAACCAATAATATGAATACTGGTATTGTCATTTTCGAACTTGCCACGCAGTTGCGTCTCTAAATTATCCGCAAGCACTAGGGTGTCTAATTTCTCTCCCGTGGCCGGATCAATATTTAACAATTGTGCAGAGACCATGGCGCACTTGAAATCGTCTGAAACCAAACGGCCAACAATGCCGGCTTTATCAATATTTTGAGAAACTAATGCTAGATCGTCTGGGTCGGCTGAATTGAAATCAGCAGGAATAACCGGACCACCTGAAAAGCCCCCTTCAACGATTTCGGTAAAACGGGTAGAAGAAGAATAAAGAGATTTAACCAGCGAACGTTCTACCCCATTGATAAAAAACAATTGGTCATGGACATTTTTCAAGGTATCAAAAAATTCAGTATTGAATATGTCACTGTCTTTATCGCACACTGAAACCAAAATACTATTTGCACCGCCAAAATCTTTGGCGTGCTTCATGTAATTCACCATGTATTCATGGTTCAGCGGAATGTTTTTGGTGAAACCCGCATCGAGCTTGAGCAGCGAAGATTGGTAACCAAGGAAAATGGTCGTAAGGACAAAAAGCAAAACCACCACAATTCGATTTCGAAAAATGGCATTTACACACAAATCGATAAACTTATTCATAGATTGACGCTTGTCCTTTCACATACTGATTGTTGCTTGTCTAGCGCTAGATGTTTGATACCCACAGCGGAGGCTAACATTAATTGGTTGTCCATTTTTAATGCAGCATTTATGGCTTTACCATCATCGATATGTGATTTGGTGACGTCACCATTCATCACACATACCATGTAACCTGCATTTCCTAGGGTAACAAAACTCCCATCTTGCAAGGCAATGATGGTATTTAGCGAAGAAGTGATACCGGAATTAATTATTTGCCATTCCTGAGAATCTTTTTCCAATATAAAAATATGGCCGCGCAACCCAACCGCTACGACATCACCATTGGATAAACCAGCAACATCAAAAAATGAACCGTAATAATCTACATCCATTCTCTGCCAACTCACCCCCCGGTCGGCGCTACTGGCCAATAAACCAGATTCACCTGCTAGATAAAGCATGTCATCCACTTGGGTAACTTTATTCAAATGGGGCATAATCGAACCCAATTCAGCCTGATAGAAAGCTTCGTCTTCTAAACGAATTTCATCTAGATAAAGCACATCCTCAGGGTCAAGCAATTCACTATGAACTTCTTTATTCCAACTTTCACCACTGTCCTTTGTGCGGAAAAAAGTGCCATATGCCCCCACTGCGATTCCTTCTTGATTGTCAAAGAACAATACATCTAACAATGGTTTTTCAGATTCAGGGGAAAACATTTGCACTTGCCAATTTTGGTCATTGGCAGCTTGATGAAGAATAATGGCATCATGACCTACAGCCCAAGATTGTTGTCCGTAAGAGGCAACAGCTGTCAAGGTAGATAAAGTAGGAACTGTTTTCTGAGTCCAGCTTAATCCATCGACTGAATCCAAGACATGGCCTCTTTCACCCACCACTATATAGTGAGTATCATTGCGAGTGATGTCGAGTAACAGTGATTCTTTAGCCAGAGGGGCTAAGTAAGATTCTTCAGGAAAACCTGACATTGAAGTCAGGCTGACTAGGGTCATTAAAGTAATAAAATTTATTCGTTTCATATTCTTCTTTTGGGCATTAAACAAAAACGGCTGGCATTGCCAACCGTTTCGGGTGTTAGCGGATGCCTTCTCGTCGCAGCGCTTGAGCAGTAAATTCTTTATCAGTTGGTTTAATTGAAAAATCATAAACTTTATCTTCATTATCTAACCCTAAGGCTAGGTAACGACGAGAATTTAAATCATGGTATACGTCAAGCGTAGACCATTGTGTAGGAACCTCGTAGTAATTTATTCCGTATGCTAGAGCAACTTTGTATAAATCACCACGATTATCATACATATCGGCTACTTGAATTTGCCAGCTATCTTCGTCAATGAAAAATACACGTTTTTGATAAACATGGCGTAGGCCTTCTTTAAGATTCGCCTCTACTACCCAAACACGGTGTTTCTCGAAACGAGTCAGATCTGGATTGATGTGACCCGGTTGCAAGATATCTGCATACTTTACATTATCACTATGCAATGCGTAGTTGTTATACGCGATGTACAGCTCTTGCTTACCTTTTAGAGTCCAATTATAGCGGTCTGGTGCTCCGTTAAACATATCGAAGTCATCTGTTGTACGAAGGCCATCAGACGCAGTTCCTGGTGCATCATAAGCAATGTTCGGTGCGCGTCTTACCCGACGTTGACCGGTATTATAAGTCCAAGCTTGACGTGGCTCACGAACTTGATCCATGGTTTCATGTACCAACAAAGCTGTACCTGCTAAGCGCGCTGGAGAAGTAATAGATTGCTTAAATTTCATCAAAATATTTTCTTCCAATAGCGCTTCTGGAGTAGCATCTCTATTTGAATATTTCACCATTAATACTTCATCAAAATCGATTACATTGTAATCACCTGATGCAGTAGGAGCTGCTTGGCCGCCGTTACGTTGAATCGCTTCTCCGCGATAACGCAGTATATGGTTCCAAATCGCCTCCACACCATTTTGTGGAATTGGGAAAGGAACACCTATCGCAGCATTTTTAATTCCGTTTCCACCTTGAATCAATTCCGCTCTTGTAGCGTTAGCCACAGTCGCGTCATAAACGAAACCAGGATTCGATGCACTTCGACGAGACTGATATATAGGCATTTTATAAGTATCAGGGTAAGTCTCAAACATTTTGGTTTGCCCAGCACTTAGGAATTGCGCATATTCTTTGTAATTTTGCGCCGTGATAGTAAATAACACTTTATCATCTGGATATGGATTTGGGTGGAAATCTCCTGGCTTATAGCCTGCTGGCAGTGTAGTAATACCACCTGTCCAAGCCGGGATACTGCCATCAGCATTACCTGCTTTTTCAGCGCCAAGTGGGGTCAATGAATCACCCAACTTAGCCGCTTCATCTTCAGAAACCTTAGCTTGTGCAAATGACACACTTAATGCCAATGCAATTGCTGAGGATGTAATCACTAATTTCTTCATCATAATTGCTGCTCTCTTAAATCGAATATTTTAAATTGAATGACACAAAGTCACGATCTGAAAGGGCATTTGAATTGCCTGCACCACCCCAGAAACTGCTATAAGCAACAGAAGCTGACATTTTGCTCAGGTAATCGAATTCAAAAGAAATATTTGCCGACTTTCGATCTTCCAAAAATAGAAACAATGGGTCTGGTGTAGTGCCGTTTACGTCGTGTGCAAAAGTTGCACGGGTACGTAAATTAACACCTGAGAATACGTTGTTAAAATCTGCAACGGCTAATAATCTGTATCCCCATGCATTTTCAGTTGGGAATGGGTTTGTTTCCGGTCCATCAGACAAACCTATATGCAATCCCTCTCTAGTTGAGATAATAGTACCATCTGCATCACGCAACGGTTCTAATGATGGGGTTCTAGATGTGCCCGGTCCATTTAAACGAATAACACTAGGGTCAGGGAAATCAGCGATATTGATAAAGCCCACTTCACCTAATAAGATAAAGTTATCGGTACCAAATGCAGGTCCAAAAACATGAGTTGCAGTAAATTGAGCCTGTACGGTATCTGATAACAAATAACCCTGAGCCGTTTCACCCGGACCTACAGAACGACCAATATTGCCCATTTGCGAAATGCCAGCAAAATCAGGGCGAATGCCTGCATTTGCTAACTGTTCAGGCATTGCGGTGTACAGCAATTCAACATCATCGATTTGCAAAGGTTCATCTACACGATAAGCAATTTCACCCGCAAAAGCGGTTTCGCCAATGTTTGTGTTGAAACTGAAGCCATACAATTTCAAGTCTTCTGGGTAATAAAATTGTGATTCTGTAAAGGCTTGTAAATCAGTTACGTTGTCGCGATCAATGGTGTTGCTTGCCAAATAGGCTAAGTCACGCTGAATACCTGCAGTAGTAAAGTCAGAAGTCATACCTGAAATCAACGGACGCTGGCTGTGATAATTAATGTGATACAAACTAAATTCAGTGTCATTCAATTCAGATGAATAGTACGACATTTTGATACCGTATTGTCCCTGATCATCTGCATCAACATGAGCGGCATCGCTATATCCACGAATGGCAACCTTAGTAGGATAAGCAAGGTAAGCTGCACTAATTTGAGTTGCGTCTGCACCTGCTCGTAAAGCGTCACCTAAACCATTTAAGCTTGTTAACAAGAAATCAAGGTCAATATCTGGGTTTCCAGTAAAGCCTAGCTGTACGTTTTGGGCTTGACCACCCTCTCCTGCGAAATCATTTGTTGCGAAATAACTTCCCGCTTGAGGTAAACGACTGCGTTCCCACTCATATTGGTAGTACATGGATAGACTTAAATTATCCGTCAATCCGAATGACGCAAAGACCATTCCCACAGGAATAAAGACTTCTTTTAATTCCGCACCTGGGGCTTGAGAACGGGTTACATCCACTGGGTTAGTCGTATTGATACCATGTTGGATAAAGGTACTTTCTCCCCAACTAACAACCTGGTCACCGATTCTGAGTGTGACTGGTACATTACCAAGATCAAAATCTGCGTAGAAAAATGCATCTAACAAACGGATATCAGAACACAACTCTTCAGAGGCAGTATCACTATCACAGGGATCCTGAGTCTTGCCGGTAATGGGGTTAGTCCAATCACGCTCACCGTCTTTTAATTCAAAATCATAGAAATACAAACCACGTGCGAAGAAGCCCATGTTTTTATACTTAATATCTAACTCATGAGTACCTTTGAATACGGTAGAAAATGCTTTACCTTTATCGAAATTAAGGTCACCTAAGTCACCGTTGGTCGAATAGGCACCATTGGCATTATCCCAAACATCACGAGATGTATAAATCGGATTAGTTGCAGCGTTGTAACCAGTCCAATCAAAATTTGGGTGGTTACTGTTGCCGATTAGTGAGAAATCTCTTTCCTCAACTCGAATACTGGTTCCCAATGAAAAACTTGAATCAAAATTGACAGACAAGTCTCCTTTTTCCCAGGAAGCCGCAAATGATGAGCTAGCAGCTAAAGACGCTATAGCAGCAATACTCAGAGCAAGCGGTGACTTTTTAAACGTCAAAGGTCCACACTTCATACTTAAATTCTCCCACGTCAGTTTGGCATCACGCCTGACGACCGTTAATAAATAGCAAATTATTCACAAAATCATTACATCATTTTGATACGATAGCAAGAAGAAATCGTACCAGTTGCGTGCATCTAAACCTTTTTATTTTTCAACAGTTTAAATTTTAAACAAGGTTCACTGGCATGTATTTAACTGATTTTTTCAAATGAATGGACTTTGTTTTCAGCTGTAATTATAAGCCTAAAGCGACCAATTAACCCGAGTCGAGTAACAAATGGACGTAGATTTACCGTTGGCAACTGGACTCGCTCACCATTCTCAGCGACGAGGACAACTGCATTTGAACCTGCCAAATAAAGCTTCTCACACTTATCGTAAGAAGCACTTAGGTTGAAATAATAGGTTTTCATTGATGAATTTAACCTGAACAGGGGTTAACTGATAATTCATATAACCCCATGAGTTATATAGATCATTTTAATACCGCAAAGGGAGCAAATAAACATCACCGTGGTTTAATGATAACTTAAGCTTTTACTGACTTTTTCGTACACATCCTTGCTTAGGGATTGAGTATCCAGTAAACGCAATAATTGTAGTTTCATCAATTCGGCTCTCGTCTCATCCAATTTATGCCATTGGGTAAGAGGCGTAACAATTCTGGCCGCAACTTGCGGGTTAATACTGTCTAACTTTAACAAATAATCTGTCACATATTTATAACCACTACCGTCAAGCCTATGGAAGCCTTGGGGATTATAAAAAGCAAAAGTACCCACAACAGAACGAACTCGATTTGGATTATTTATCGTATAATTTTGGTGACTGGTAAGTAAGTCTAGCCGGGCTAAAATATCTTTGTTCTGTGCCCCTGCATGCAGTGCAAACCACTTATCTAATACTAGAGGGTCTTGCGACCATTTCTGCTCAAATTCTGCAGACAAGCTTTCAAAGTTCGTTAAGCAGGCTTGCTGAGCTGCTTTTAATGCTCCCAAAGTATCTGTCATATTATCGGCATCCACAAACTGATTTTTGACCCAGTCTTCCCCTTTTGAGGTTTTAGCTAAATAATGCAAAGACAGATTTTTAATTTTGCGGCTGTTTACTTGTTCAGCAGAATAAATATAGCTTTGCTGATCTTGTTGTTGATACATAGCGAGCCACAAAGGCTCAAAGCTAACGGCTAACTCTAGCTCTAAAGTCTGCCTAGCCTGACACAATTCATCGACAAAATATTTTGGCACTTGCTGGACTAAAGTTTCTACGCTAGGCAGGGTTAGCATCTCAGCTAGCAAAGCGAGATCGTCCTGCTCGTTTGTGAGCAAGTGCTCGACTAGCTTTGCGATGTCTTCACGTTGCACATCGATCAAAGGAGTAATAGAGCCTATCGGGGTTAAAGAGTGTATATAGTGACTGTAAAGTTGTGTGGCGGCATCCCATCGTGAATATCCATCTTGGCTATGAAGTGCGATATCAAATAGACTGGTTGCTGTATGTGGAAAATTTAATTTAACCGGAGCAGAGAATCCAGCCAGTAGGGAAACCGCTGGTTTACTGGTCACATTGTTCTTAACTAACGTTTGTTTGGCCGACTTAAGATTAAACAATTCAATAGCAGATTCAGTTGAGTCTTGGCCACTGATGAATTCTAATTTTATCGGAATTTGTAAATCGGATTTTTCGGCCTGATCAGCCGTAGGGAGTGTGCGCTGTTCAAAGATTAAGGTTAAGGTTTGTTGCAACTCGTCAAAATGTTCCTCGACAGTTACCACAGGTGTACCCGATTGAGAGTACCATAGTTTAAATTGGGATAAATCAACGCTATTAGCGTCTTGCATCGCATTGACAAAATCATCGCAGGTTACGGCTTGACCATCATGACGTTTGAAATACATATCCATACCACGCCTGAACCCCTCCTGACCCAGTAAGGTATGCAGCATACGAATGACTTCTGAGCCCTTATCATAAACGGTAACTGTATAGAAATTATTCATTTCAATGACTTCATCCGGACGAATTGGATGAGACATTGCACTGGCATCTTCGGCAAACTGATGTTCTTTGATCACTTTGACATTCTTAATGCGATTAACCACAGGAGAACTCATGTCGCCACTGAATTGTTGATCGCGAAAAACGGTTAAGCCCTCTTTTAAGCTTAATTGAAACCAATCGCGACAGGTTACGCGATTGCCCGTCCAGTTATGGAAATATTCATGGGCAATTACAGACTCAATATTGAAGTAATCTTCATCAGTGGCGGTATCGCTATTGGCTAATACATACTTACTGTTAAAAACATTTAGGCCCTTATTTTCCATCGCGCCCATATTGAAAAAATCCACCGCCACTATCATGTAAATATCCAAATCGTATTCCAGACCGAAGACTTTTTCGTCCCAACGCATTGCTCGTTTAAGAGATTCTAGTGCGTGATGCCCCCGCTCTTTCTTGCCTTCATCAACATACAACTGTAATGCGACGGTTCGACCACTTAGCGTTTCAAATTGATCTTCAAGCAAATCAAATTTACCCGCAACCAGTGCAAACAAGTAACAAGGTTTTTTGAACGGGTCGTGCCACTTCACCCAGTGAGTAGCTTCATCCAAATCACCGCTATCTACCTGATTACCGTTGGACAACAAGTAGGGGTAAAGTGTTTTATTCGCAAAAATCACCACAGTGTATTCAGACAGTACATCAGGCCTATCTAAGAAGTAGGTGATTTTCCGAAAGCCTTCGGCTTCACATTGACTACAATAAGCCCCTGAGGCTTTATATAAGCCCTCTAAACTGCTATTAGCCGCGGGGTCTATCTCAGTGAAGATTTCGAGTATAAACTCATCAGGAACCGATTCAATTGTCAGTTGGGTATCCGTTTGCTGGTATCCATCAATGGATTTTCCATTCAATTTAACTTCAATCAACTGTAACGACTCACCATCAAGTATCAAAGGTTGAGAGTGCTGACCATTGCGTTTAATTCGCAGTTTACTTTTTACTCGAGTGACATCTGATTCGATATTGAAAGACAGATCCACTGTCGGAATAAGAAAATCTGGTACGCGATAATCTAGGCGACGCTTAACTTGCATAGAATTTGAAGTGGTCATATGAGGCCTCTAAAGATTGGCTGATGAAGAATTATGACGAAAAAGGCACATCAACATGGATGTGCCGTATTAAACAATTAAGATTTGACGGCTTGTTCCGTCGCGTAGGCTGGCGGAGTAATACGTAAAATTTTAATTCCAAGAAAGGCATATATGATGGCCAAGACCGGATTTATCAAGTTAAACAATGCATAAACAGCATAATCTAGTGCACTGACACCCAGTACTCCGCCCATATAGGCACCACATGTGTTCCACGGAATTAACGGAGAGGTTAACGTGCCCCCATCTTCTAAACTTCGTGATAAATTAAGTTGGTGTAAGCCCCGTTTCTCGAACTCTTCTTTGTACATGCGTCCTGGCATGACAATCGACATATATTGATCCGCTGTAATAATATTGGTCGCAAAACAGGTTAAAATAGTACGGGTAATCATGTCCCCTGCAGAGCTTACGCCATATAAGATAGCGCTCACAATACGTTTCAATAAGCCGACACGCTCTAACACTGCTCCAAAGGTCATGGCGCACATAATTAACCAAATGGTATTTAGCATGCTGGACATACCGCCGCGACTGAGTAACTTGTTTAACTCTTCACTTGGCGTATTAAAAGCCACACCATCATATAAAGCGGTCCAGACTACTGTGATACTGGCTAACACCCCTTCTCGGCCATGTGTTGCTAAAGATGCGACGACCTCAGGTTGAAAAATGGCTGCCCAGATCCCGCCTGACAAAGCACCGATTGAAACGGCAGGGAAAGCCGGTACTTTTTTGACCGCCAACACCAGTAAAATCGCCAAAGGGATCAACATATGCCAGCCGAGGTTAAATTCTTCACCCAACATAGTTTGCATTTCAACTATACGGTTAGAAGACGCTTGCTGTGCTGAATTGAAGCCCAAGAAGGTAAATATGATTAGACTCAATAATATACTTGGAATAGTCGTCCATAACATATATTGAATATGCTCAAATAAGTCGGTTCCGGCCACTGCGGGAGCTAGGTTAGTGGTTTCAGACAAAGGCGATATTTTATCGCCAAAGTAAGCCCCAGACACTACCGCACCTGCTGTTATGGCCTCAGACATGCCCATGCCATTAGCCACCCCCATCAAGGCTACCCCTACGGTGGCTGCGGTGGTCCAAGAACTACCAATACTCATTGCAATAATGGCGCATATCAAACAGGTAGCGGCATAAAATAACGATGGATTTAACAGCTCAAGACCGTAAAAAATCAGGGTAGGCACTGTACCTGAAAGCATCCACGCCCCAATCAAGGCACCTACAGCCAGAAGGATCAGCAGTGCACCTAACGACAGTGAAATACCTTTAACAATACCTTGCTCTATTTCCTTCCAGGTATATCCATTCTTTATCCCTACTCCAGCAGCAATAAACATAGCCAACAAAAGGGCTATTTGATTTGGCCCGTAAGAGGAGTCTTCCCCGTAAAGTGCGACCGATGAGCTTAATAGCCCTATTAGAATGATAATTGGTATGAGCGCATCCCAAATAGATGCGTCTTTGGTAGTTGGCTTCGAATTATTCGTGTCCATTAATTACTCTTTTTATAGGGCGACAGAACGGTAAAACATGATGATGATGATCACCGGGCATACAAACTTTACGTACCAAGGCCATATTTTCCAAAATAAGCCATGTTCCGCGCCTTCATTTCCATGTTTGAGCTCAGCCAAAATTGCATCTCTGCGCCACACCCAACCAACGAATATACATAATACTAAACCAAGTAGAGGTTGGCTGTATTTGGTAGTTAGCATGATCACTAAACCGAATAATTCAGCCATATTAATTGCAATTACACTGCTAATGATGAAAACAGACAGGGTTAATAACCACACGGCTCTTTTGCGTCCAACACCTTTACTTTCTACCACATAGGCGACAGGCACTTCGAGCATTGAGATAGAAGATGTGAGCGCGGCTATGACCATTAACGCAAAAAAAGCACAAGCTACGAAGACACCAATCACGCCCATTGAATCGAACAAGGCGGGTAATACGGTAAAGATTAAGCTATCGCCTTCGATCAATGCACCGGATTCAGAAAAAATTTGCACTCCGTTATGCAGTGCGACGTACATTGCCGGAATTATTAACATCCCAGCCAGTATAGCGACACCAATGTCAACTAAAGCTACATATGCACCCAGCGCGGGTAAGTTTTCTTTCTTGCTCACGTAGGATCCGTATACCAACATGGTACCTACCCCCAATGACATAGAGAAAAATGCCTGACCCATGGCACTTATTAGTAAAGACGGCTCCATGATGCGGGAAAAATCAGGGACTAAATAGGCCTTCCATCCCTCGACGGCACCATCTTGCATGGAGACATAGCCAATTAGTAACAAGACAATGATCACTAAGGTTGGCATTAATCGAACCGACCAACGTTCTATGCCTTTGCTGACGCCGCCAGTAACGATTCCAGCGGTAAGGGATAAAAATACCCCACAGAAAATAATATCCCGTGTTTGCGATGGCGCCGTTAACCAATCAGATACAACCGTCAAACCAGCCATCGATGACAAGGTTTGTAGAAAGTATGCAAGCATCCATCCTGCAACCAATGAATAAAAAGCTAGAATGAGCGAAACAGTGATAAAGCCCCAGATACCTGTTGCTCGACCGACTTTACTTCCAGAGATTTGACCTAAAGCATCTACCATGTTGGAACGAGTCGCACGGCCAATAATGAGCTCGGCCATTAATACAGGGTAAGCAAGTACGAAAGCGAGGATGATGTATACCAACACAAACGCTGCCCCCCCGTTACTGGCGACCTGAGTTGGAAAACCCCATATATTGCCTAATCCGACTGCAGAACCAGCAGCCGCTAGGATAAAGCCTATTCGTGAAGAGAACTCTCCGCGTGAATTCATGAACTACCCTTTTTTTATTATTTTATTGGTATGATCAATCTGTCATTGATCGGTACTGCATCTTATCCTATTTGAGGAGATGTAAAAAAGGGCTATTACCAAATAGCCCTTTTTAAAATGTAAATATTTTGTTATTTATTAGCGTTAGTCGATGCGTACATACCGCTTGATACAAGATCATAAGTAATATTTGCAGCTTCGTCTAAGAAAGGATCTACCGCTTCGAAGTCTTCGGGTAAATCGTCCAGTTTCTCAACTTTGGCCATCCCAGCTCTTTCAAGACGCTGATTAGCACGCAGCAGTCTCTTACTATCTTGCTCGGCATTTTCTTTGATTCGCACAGATTCAACCAAAGAAATAGTTTTCTTATCCTTCTCAGTTTGATATCTCTTGATGTCTTCAAAGATATAAGCAAATTCTGGATTTTGCTGGATACGACGCTGATATTTCTGCTTCATTCCATCTAATGCCACCGAAGTATCGCCTACCGTCGAATACTTAACTCTAGGAATACTATCCCATGGCAAGGCATTTTCTTCCTGACTTTCCCCCCAATCTTCTGGATTGACTGCCGATGGGAACTTGATGTCTGGTACAACCCCCATATGCTGAGTGCTTCCACCATTGATGCGGTAAAATTTAGCAATAGTGTATTGGACGCTACCAAGTGGATTGCTGTACAAGTCATAAATCCGCCCTAATGGACGATGTTGCTGCACAGTACCTTTACCAAAAGTTTGCTCACCGATCACCACAGCTCGACCATAATCCTGCATAGCAGCAGCAAATATTTCCGATGCCGACGCACTGTACCGATCGACCAATACTGTCATCGGCCCCTCATAGAAGGTGACGCCATCGGTGTCTTCTTCTATACGTGTACGACCAGCTTGATCTCGTATTTGAACCACTGGACCACTGTCAAAAAAGAGCCCTGACAATAACGTAGCTTCAGTCAACGAACCACCACCATTGCCTCTCAAATCGACGATTAACCCCGTAACCTCATCTTTTTTAAGTTTAGTGATTTCATTCTTAACATCGCTGTGCAGATTATTATAAAACGAAGGAATGGTAATCACCCCAAGTTTTTCGCCGGCATGGGGTCCAGTTTTAGGTGTATAAACTTCCGATTTGGCAGCCCTATCTTCCAACTTGATTTTTTCACGTGTTAGGCTTACCACAACTGGAACAGCAGACTCAGAGGACCCTTTAACAACTTGTAATTTTACAATGCTGCCTTTAGGTCCCTTTATCAACTCGACCACTTCATCCAAGCGCCATCCGACTATATCTACGAATTCTTCATCGTCTTGGGCAACACCAATAATTTTATCTTCAGGTTTAATTTTCTTTGATAATTCTGCTGGACCACCAGGCACTACACTGCGAATAACAGTAAAGTCATCTTCACTTTGCAATACCGCTCCTATCCCTTCAAAGGACAAGTTCATTTCCATTTGGAATCGTTCTGCATTTCGCGGCGAAAGATAACTTGTGTGGGCTTCTACGCTACGGGCAAAGGAGTTCATTACGGTTTGAAATACGTCTTCACTCTTAGTTTGTGTCAGCCGTTTAATGGCTCGCTCATAACGCTTAGTAAGCAATTCCTTAATTTTATCCGCTTCTTTTCCTGCAAGCTTTAAACCGAGCGCGTCATACTTGACACGTTGACGCCATAATTCATCAAGTTCAGCTTCTGTGGTTGCCCAAGGAGCATCCTCACGGTCAAATTCAAGTGAGTCGCCTTTCTTTTCAAAATCGAAAGGTTGGTCTAATAAAGAAATAGCATAATTGTATCTATCCACTCGCTTGTGCAAACTTAATTCATAAATTGTGTACGCATCGGTTAAATTGCCTCGACCTATGGCTTCATCAAAATTTAACCGATACTTTTCGAGTGCATCAATATCTGATTTTAATAAAACATTTCGGTTATAGTCTAATGAACGAATATAACGGTCAAACATCTTCGCCGATAACTCATCATTCAATTCAACAGGCTTATAATGTCCACGTAAGAAATGCGAACTTATCCGTTTAGCCGAAGCGGAATGTTGAGATTCTTGCTCTAATTTAGTCCAATCTTCAGCAACTTTGTTTGAATTGACAGCAATCGAACCTGCACTCAAACAAAATAATGCGCTGTATACTGATACGCGAACAAATTTATTCATTTATCTACCTCTTTGGACGAGCCAAACGTAAATTGTCGGTTTGCACTTTGACAACCATACCTGTTTGCAATTGAACGTGAACGCCGTCTTTAGAAACATCGGTGATTGTCGCTGGCATAAGGGTTTTACCTATCTTCACCGTGACTTCAGTACCCTCAACCAGATTAGAATCGGTTAATTTTTCAGGCGGGGCTTGTTTGTTGGGCTTAGGCTTAACAACTTTAGTTCCCTTAACTTTTACTTTATTTGCATTTTCGCCGGTATCTTTGACGTTTTTCTTAGTTGCAACGTGCTTAGCTTGCTGCTCTTTGCGTTTTTCAGCAACCTTTGCTTTGCTTTCTGCTAATTGTTGCTGAGCATGATCAGCATGCTCTTTTTCAATTGCAGCATCTTGATTACCATCTAAATCAATCCGGAACGCGCCTTCCTTCACACCATGAAGGTAACGCCAGCTATTGGTATAGTGGCGTAATGAGGAACGTAAAAGCGTTTTACTGACCCGTTCATCATCCTTGAGCCGTTCTGATAATTCTTGAAAAATACCAATTTTTAGGGGCTTAGCGTCTCCTTCAAGAGAGAAACATTTTGGAAATGTTTCTACCAAGAAAGCAATGACTTCTTTACTGTTTGACAATTTTTGTTGGTTATCCATTAATCTACTAATTCATTATGTTGTTCATGATCATCGTGCGCAATTTCATCTTCCCAAGATACTAACAAGTGAGCAACCCAGTCGTGTAAATCCGCATCGTCTATTTCCAGCAGATAGGCATCTTCGCACCAATTCTCCCAGACATGCTGAAAAATATTTTCCAGTCTTTGTGTATTAATTTCTTCATCAGCCAAATCATATACCAAATGTAATATGGTATTTAATCTATCCGCTGCTTCTTCTGCGTGGTCTTCCCAATATTCCATGTCCTGTGACGTCGCCAAGACTACATGTACATCGATTAAATGTTTCAATTTAGTGTCTTCTGTAGCAAGTCAACCAGGGCTTGTAGGCCCAAACCATCAACTGAATCAAACCGACCCACAGATGGGCTATCGACGTCCAATACGCCCACTAACCTGCGACCTGATAAAATAGGGATCACAATTTCTGAGTTGGATGCTGCATCGCAAGCAATATGACCATCAAATTGGTGCACATCGGCAATAATTTGCGTGGTGCGATTGAGTGCTGCAGTACCGCACACCCCTTTACCCATTGGAATACGGATACAGGCTGGTTTACCTTGAAATGGACCCAACACTAATTCGTCGTTTTCTAACAGATAGAACCCGGCCCAATTAATGTCTTCTAAACTCATGTAAATCAATGCACTTACATTAGCCAAGTTAGCGATAAGATTTTTTTCAGTCCCTATCAAGGCCTCAGTTTGTTTGGCCAAACTTTGGTAAAACTCTGTCTTGCTTGATTCAATTGTCATATCAATTTGTATAATCTATATAAAATGTTTTCATTAGTATTAAGGTCGAAAGATACCGATATTCGCCCGTGTTGGAAAGGCTTAACGTTATTTTACCTCAATTGAGTGCATAACTCACCATTCCACTAGTGCTGAATATTGAATGATACAGCGACACTTGCACTAATTTCATTCAAACCGGGTAAATATTGAGCCGCATCTGAAAACATTGCCATAGAACGCGCTGAAGGCTGCGGTGAAGGTCGGTAATTAGATAACTCTTCTACATTGACGATTCCTGCTAAGGACAAGTCGCTGATCCCAGCAATTTTACTTGCACGCCGCTTGGCGTCTACTAATGCTTGTTCTAAGGCCAATAGATAGGCGCTCTGCTGATCATCAACTTCATAACGAAAACTATCAATACCCGTGACATCTAATTTAAACAACTTATCTAAGATATTTGGGTAGCGAGAAAAATCACGTAACGTAACATTGATATTTCGACTATAAACAAAGCCTTTTTGGATATTTGATTGGCGCTCACGCTCAAACCAAGGGTGCAAACTTACAGACATCGCCTGGATATCTTTATTCGGCACTTTATTGTCGGCCAGAATCTTTAGAATCTGCTTGGTTTTCGCATTTACCAGATCACTTAAACCTGCACTATCTACACCTTTTTCTTCTACTGCTATTGTAAATTTCAAGGTATCGGGAGCTTGAAATACACTTCCTTGACCATTTACGGTAATAATATCACTGCGTGATTCATGGGCAAATGAATTGCAGTTACCTAGTATGAGTAACAGCCCTAATAAGCGAAACAGCATCATTTTAATCCTTTATGTTTAAACACCGCAGCTCGGTCAGCAATAAAATTAATTTTAATATAGGTACCGTCTTGATCACCCCAGACACAACTAAAAGTACCCACAACTTGTTCGCACTGTTCGGGCTTGCCTAATACCATTTCAACGTCAGACCGAATCATTCCCATTTCAATTTTGTCGTAATTTGATTTGGTTAACTTTGAACACGCTTGCACTGTCATGAGTAAGCCCACAATTGCAATGCATTTCAACGTGATTTTCAACATTATTTTTTCCTTCTATCTGTATCCAAGGCTAATAATATACTCACAGAGAGCAACAATCTAACCAAAAAACCAATATGTAACAGCAATCGCGCAAGTTATGCCTGCAAAATCAGCAGCTAAGCAGCATGCTACCGCATAACGGCTATATTTAATGCCAACTGCGCCCAAATATACTGCCAGAATGTAAAAAGTCGTTTCGGTAGAGCCCTGTAGCACTGAGGCTAATCGACCGGCAAATGAATCCGCGCCGTGATGCTGCATGGTCTCAATCATTAGCGCTCTGGCACCAGAACCACTCAAAGGTTTCATCAAGGCATTCGGGATGCCATCGACGAAACGGCTATCAAAGCCCAAATAATTAACACTTGAAGCAATCGCTGTCATGATGATATCCATCAATCCACTGGCCCTTAACATGCCAATGGCAAATAACATGGCAATCAGATAGGGAATTAATGAAATGGCTAGATCGAAGCCTTTTTTGGCTCCTTCAACAAATAATTCGTAACAATTAAGTTTCTTATATGCTCCTAAAGCTAGCACCAAAGCGATAAAACTCAGCAGTAGGCTATTGGCAATTAGAGATGATTGTAGCGACATCTGCTGTGCTGTTAAGTGGGAAAAATACAGGAGCACTGCAGCGAGTAAGCTGATAATTGCGGCTAAATAGATAAATGTAATGCGATTAAATAAATTTACCTTCTGAACCCAACAGGTGACGACTAAACCCACCATGGTTGAAGCGCTAGTGGCGAGTAAAATTGGAATAAATACGTCGGTGGGTGTCACTGCGCCCTGCTCTGCTCGATATAAAAACACGGCTATAGGAAATAAGGTGACCGATGAGGTATTGAGTACTAAAAATAATATTTGAGCATCAGATAAACGGCCTTTATCTGCTGAAAGACTCTGCATGTCTTGCATCGCTTTAATGCCGAAAGGTGTCGCCGCGTTATCTAAGCCTAATACATTGGCAGACATATTCATGGTGATGCTGCCAATTGCAGGATGCCCGCGGGGAATTTCCGGCATAAGCCTACATAACAAGGGTTCCAGAACTAACGACAATTTACCAATTAGACCGGAACGTTCTGCAACTTGAAAAATCCCCATCCAAAACGCCAGCAGGCCGATTAATCCTATGGCGATTTCCACACTGAGTTTAGACATTGCATAGATAGCCTGCATAACTTCTGCAAAACTGCCTAAATGGTGATTGAAGAAAACTTGCCAAAGAGTGGCTAGAAAGGCCGAAAGAATGAATATCAGCCAAATTCGTTGCAGCATAGGTAAAAGCCTGTTCAGTTTATCTGCTTATCATACAGATAAACCTGATCCAATCGAAAGAAAGTTGTTAAATTGCACTCAAACCTTGACCTCTAGCCTAAGACTTTGGCCAAACTGTCTACGCAATAATTAACATTTTTACTATTGCTACCATATCCCATCAAGCCTATACGCCACACTTTGCCAGCCAGAATGCCCAAACCAGCCCCTATTTCCAAATTGAATTCGTTTAGCAAACGGCTACGCACCAAATTATCATCGACTCCCTCTGAAATGCGGACCATATTCAATTGTGGTAATCGAAACGGTTCTTCAACCACAAATTCAAGGCCTAATTTTTCCAACCCCTGTTTCAATAATAAATGATTTTGAAAATGTCGTTGCCAAGCGTTTTCTAATCCTTCTTGGCGGAGAATTATCAAAGACTCGTGGAGTGCGTAAATACTGTTGACCGGAGCGGTATGATGATAAGCACGTTTGTTGCCTTTGCCCCAATATCCCATCACCAGATCCATATCCAAAAACCAGCTTTGCACCGGTGTTTTGCGAGATTTTATTGCTTTAATTGCATCCTCACTAAAAGAAACTGGAGAAAGGCCCGGTACACATGAAAGACACTTTTGCGTTCCTGAATATATCGCATCAATTTGCCATTCATCGACTAAAAGCTCACTACCCCCTAAGGAGGTTACTGCGTCGACTAAGGTCAAACAGCCATTTTGTTTAGCAAGTTTACACAATGCTTGGGCATCATTTCTGACTCCTGTAGATGTCTCTGCGTGGACAAAAGCGACAATTTTAATATCAGTATGCTTAGCCAACATAGATTCAACTTTTTGGATATCAGTGGGTTTACCCCACTCATCTTCCACCATCAAGGCTATGCCACCGCAGCGCTGCACATTTTCTTTCATGCGCCCACCAAACACCCCGTTTTGGCAGACTAATACCTTGTCGCCTGGTTCAACCAAATTAGCAAAACAAGCTTCCATTCCTGCTGAGCCAGGTGCTGAAATTGGCATTGTTAGACTATTTTGGGTTTTAAATGCATATTGGAGGAGGTGTTTTACCTCATCCATAAGGTCGATGAATTGCGGGTCAAGATGACCAATAGTAGGACGAGATAAGGCCGCTAAGATGCGAGGGTTTACATCAGAAGGACCTGGCCCCATTAATGTTCTGCTCTGGGGAATAAAAGATTGAAATTGCTCACTCATCAGGTATACATCTCTTCAAATAAATTCTGTTAACAAGTTTTGCAGCTTAGTTAAAAAGCTACAAGCCTATAATAATCAACATTCACTAAAAGAATAGGTAAGAGAATACCCATAGAAATATAAAATAATGTTATTTCATCTTGCCTTCCAGTCTATGCTGCGAGGTATGTGCTCCTTAGTGTAAGGTACGATGATTAAGGTTTTATGCAGATATAGATTTAATAATGCTTCTAAAAGATGTCTGACAATATTTGAATTTAGCTGGCCAGATGTGCATAACCCTGTGCATATAGTGTTATCAACATGTGGGTAACTTGAGATCGAAATCCTTCTAAACGTCAAAAAAGCCTCCTGCATTTACAGTAACTAACTAATTTATATATAAAATAAAAAAGATGGCTAGATACTTGATCAAATCTCTCAGTCTTGACTACACTTTTACTATCCATAATGTAGTTGGATAACTTCTCCCTGCAGAAGTTAGAGTTAGCGCAAGGCTCAGTAAACGAGCCAATCCCCTAAGCCCGAATTTAGTAATATTTTCGGGCCTTTTTTTGTTCTCATTCAGCTTGAGTGACTAGTGACTCCATGTACCGCTTGGCGTTTTCAACATAGTGACTGGCAGATGCCTCGAGCAACTTGTGTTTTTCCTGCGGAATAGTCTTCACCACTTTTGCTGGACTTCCCATGACTAATGAACCGTCAGGGATCTGCATATTCTCAGTCACTAGGCTGTTAGCACCAATAATGCAATAGCGACCAATTTTAGCGCCGTTCAGAACCACTGCATTGATCCCAACCAAGCTATAATCGCCTATCTCACAACCGTGTAACATTACTTTATGTCCAACAGTGACCCCTTTGCCGATCAGTAGCGGTACGTTTTCATCGGTATGCAGTACCGAGCCATCCTGGATATTACTTTGCTCTCCAACTGTAATTTCATCACAATCTCCTCGCACGACTACGTTGAACCACAAACTACTGTCTTTGTGCAGATTTACGGAACCAATAATATGACACCCAGGTGCTATAAAAACGCTAGGGTCTTTATTTACCTTACGTTCTGCTAATGAATACAACATATTAAACCTCCACCTTTCGCATTAAGCCTTCTTGCATGGTAGATGCTACTAGCACACCTTGCTGATTGAAAAATTGACCACGAACCAAGCCTCTCGCTCCTCCGCTGAAGGGACTCTCGGCGGCATAGAGTAACCATTCATCAAAGCTAAAGGGGTGATGAAACCACATAGCATGGTCAATGGTCGCCATGCGTAACTGCTTATTGCGTACCGAAATGCCATGGGGCTGCAGCGAGGTTGCTAAGAAATGATAATCAGAGGCATATGCAAGCATGGCTTGATTCATATTGATACCACCGGTAATAACTTCCTGCGCTCTCATCCAGATGTAGCGTCTAGGTTCGGTTTTGACAGGCTTCATCGGATCTATGGTTTGAACAGTACGAATATCGAGAGGCTTGTGATAGCTAATAGCTTCACGCATGCGCTCAGATATTTGATCAATGGTTTTTTCAAAAAAAGATAAATCTGATTCAACTTCTTCTGGTGGCGGAACATTAGGCATTTCGGCAAATTGATGCTCTAAGCCTGGTTCGGGCTGCTGGAATGAGGCTGTTAAATAAAAAATATTTTTGCCATTTTGAATCGCTTTAACTCTGCGAGTAGAAAAGCTTCTGCCGTCGCGGACATTTTCTACATCATATAAAACAGGATAATTCGCATCTCCAGGTAATAGAAAATAGGAGTGAAATGAATGTGTTAACCGCCCATCTGGCAAAGTTCTTTGCGCGGCAGCTAACGCTTGGCCCATAACTTGACCACCAAACAATGCTCTGAAACCTAAGTCCCAACTTTGACCACGGTAGAGGGAATTTTCAATTTTTTCCAATTCCAACAAGGTCTGCAATTTCACGTCTGTCATCTAGTTTCCTGTATATAAAATTTAACGCCGGTTATATTACACCAATGTTTTAAAATATTTATTCTATTATTGCTAGATTAACACGCTTGATAACCTGATAGCAGTTGAAGACAAACAAAGAAAATAATGAGTTGCTCGAAACGGCGCTTATTTCGGCTTTTTTGGATAATATTTTTCGGGCAAGCCTGGGGCATGTTCAAAATAGCGGGTATCTTTGTATGGCAATTTCATAAAGCCAGAAATGCCCAGCCCATTAATTTGCGGCAATAATTCGATGACTTCTTTCAGCAGACTTTTAAACTCAAGCTCCATACTGTGATCAAGCAAAGTATAATAACTATGGATTTTCAGATGGGTAGGTAGTGCCTCGAAAATCATACAACCGGTATGGTGAATACTATTGAGTTGGCGAATGATTGACATTAAGCCCGAGGGTAATGCGAGTAGCTCATCCGGGTCTTCACCATCTTCAAAATATGAGTGGTTGCGGCTCTGGTCTTCCGTAATCGAGACCTTGCTCACCTCGTAAGGAATTTGCATCTCTACACCAGGGATAAAAGGCTGCTCCTCGCTGTCACGCTCCAGATGCAGAGTATCCCGCGCGTTAAACATACAACTTTTGAACACACCTACACGGTGGATGGCTCTGGCCAGAGTGACCATATTATTGACTGATACTTCAAAGGACTGCTTAAGGCTGGGATCGAATAGATTAAGACTAGAATCAATATAGACACCCTCTGGCTGCCACCTAACCACCAAGCCACCTACCACAGGATATTTACCTAAGCGGCTTACCGCAGAGATAAAGGCTTTTTCAGTTTCCCCCATGCCTTGCATGTAATTTTTATAGTACCGCTCGAATTGTGCATCATTTAGATAATTTAAGTCGAGATCGATTTCTTCATTTTCCACCCGTAAAAAAGATTTACGTGAGCTATACACCACCGTATCTATATCTTTTACTTTCGGGAACGTCCAAGTGGGGATCAGCGCTTGGTAGCTAAGCTCATCTTGTTCAGCAAAAACAATATTACGCATATGGCGCATATTCTGTATAAAATAATCCCCACCTTTGCGGCGCAAATTTGGCTCGTCACTCAACATCGCGGTGAGGGTTTCAGCCAGAGCCTGAGGTAACCCCAATCCATTAGGAGTAATAACCTGGCAACCAAACCGACAGGATTGCCCAGATGCTAAAGCATACAAGGTACTTGCTAAACCTTGCTCGTCAAAACGAGGACTGGATAACTCCCCATTCAGTTGCTCCTCACCAATAAAATATACATCACCTAAACGTGCATTGGTTTGCTGCATATCCGCTGACATCAAGTCCATTACATTATTAGCAATATATTGTCCATGCTCGTCAATTTGCGCATAGACGCAAGAGCCCCAATCGATTAATGCGACGGTTTCGGTAAGCTCGTCAAAAACCAAATTGGATGGTTTAATGTCACCATGAACTATCGGTTTTGCAATACCATTTTGCTGATGTTGACGTAAGAAGATTAATATTTCACAAAGCTGATAGGCGATGCTGACGATTAGCCTTGGTGACAAGGGGCCATGACGCAAAGAGTAGACATCCAAGTCGACGCCTTTAGCTCGCTCCATCACCAAGATGGCTTGTTTTTTAATTCTTTGGAATTCAATAAGAGCAGGTACATTTACGTGGTCAACCTGACTCAACATGTAGGCTTCTTCTTCTAAGCGGTCTTGTACATGTTGGGGTAAATTGATCCGTGAAAATTTAAAGACAAGTTCATTTAACTGTGGATCTTTTCCCGCAAAGGCAAAGCCAAAGGCTCCTTTGCCAATCAATTCAATGTCAAAATAGCCTAAAAGCTCAAGTTGCTCTTTACATAGGGCGAACCAATCTTTTAGTTTTTGCGCATCTTTATGGGACAGCAAATATATTGATTGCTCGTCAGGTATATAAAAGTGCTTAAGATCAGCGACAGGCATTTACGCGACTCAATCCGGTTGTTTTAACCATGCGACCGAGTATGTTCCGGTGGCGGGGTCATCCACTAACGCGTCATGTAGCTCAGGCAGCACCTGTTGTAAGGTTTCATCTAATTGCCAAGGAGCATTTACGATCAATAAGCCAGAACCATACATGCCACTGTCTTCTTGATTGTCTTTAACTTGTAAGGTCACACTAAGGATGTTCTTCGCATCTAATTGACTGAGGGTGCCGAGCATTCTCTCACTTTGGCCAGACTTGGCCCCTGCACGGCTCGACAATAACGGATACCATAAGGCGTAGGTGCCAATCGGCCACTTTTTGAATGCGGCTTGCATAGCAGACGTCACCTGCTGATATTCATCCAACACCTCATAAGGCGGGTCAATCAATACCAAGCCTCGAGCAGGTGTTGGCGGCAGCATAGCGAGCAACCCTTCAAAGCCATCTCTGTGATGAATGCCAAGATCGCATTGGACATCGCCTTTGGTTAAATGATGACGTAAATTATCGATCTCAGTGTTGTGATACTCCATTAAAACCATACGGTCTTGTTCTCGCAACATTTCGCTGGCAATCATCGGTGACCCTGGATATTGCTGATGTCTGGCAAAGCGTTCCACTAGATCTAAATAACGCGATATAGCCGGATGGCTCCCATCAACAGAAGCGGATAATTTACCGATACCATCTCTAAATTCTTCGGTTTTAAGAGCTTCTTCGCCGCTCAAATCGTAGAGACCACCACCGCTGTGGGTGTCAAAATATATGGCGGGTTTATTTTTTTGCAGTAATTTTTCGATGATCAGCATTTGAGTTAGGTGTTTTAACACATCAGCGTGATTTCCAGCGTGAAAGCTATGACGATAGCTAAACATAGAATAAAGGCAGCCTTCATAAAAACAGCCCTTTATCAAACATAAAGGGCTGTTAGGTAAGATTCAATATGCTAAAAATATCCTGACTAGCGTAGATCAGTCAACATACTTAGCGGGTTTTCCAAATAGGACTTCCAAAGATTGTTGAACTTTACCATAGTTGCTCCATCAATAATCCGGTGATCACCTGACCAACTAACATGCATAATATTTACTGCCACTACATTGTCGTCGGCATCAAATCGCGGTAAACGCTGCATTTTCCCTAATGCAACTATCGCAGCTTCTGGTTTATTAATTACAGGCGTAGCCGTGGTTCCGCCTAACACCCCGATATTTGAGATACTGATTGTACCACCCTTCAAATCACTGTTACCCAGCTTTCCTTCACGGGCCAAATCGATCAGTCGATTGACTTCTTGCGCCACTTCAAACAAGGATAAAGTTTGCACTTGCTTGATGTTCGGCACTAACAAACCAATTTTCGAATCTACCGCTAGGCCAATATTGTGATCATCGAAATAGGTCAACTCAGTACAATCTTCATTCACCTGACTATTGATTACTGGGAAGGCCTTTAATGCCATAGACATAGCTTTAATGAAGAATGGCATAAAACTCAATTTCACGTCTTTAGCAGCAAATTCTGCTTTCAACTGGGTGCGAACTTTAATCAATTCATCCATATTGACTTCCTCACTGACACTAAAATGAGGAATGGTGAACGCGGAGTTAGACATTTGCCTTGCCATTGCAGCTTTAATGCCTTTAATCGGAACTACACGAGTTCCACTTTTTTCCACTTGATGAGCGTTAGTTTCCCTAGACTCCCTAGGTGCATCATTTGATGATGGCAGCTCGCTTAAGTGCTGTTGTATATCTTGTTTTAATACCCGTCCTTTTTTACCTGAGCCAGACACTTGCCCTAGCTGTAGGTTGTTTTCTCGAGCTAAGCGTCGAACCGCGGGGCTTGCTAGAGCTTTGCCATTGCCAGCAACAATATTACCTTGCGTCTTTTGCGCTTTATTTTGCGCAATTAGCGGTGTCGAAGTGTCTTTGTGCGTGCTATTTGCAGCAGTAGATGGGCTCTGCATTGCTGCGGCTTCTCCCTCGACAACTAGTGCATATAATGGCGAGTGGACTTTGGCAATATCGCCTTGGGCATAATATAATTGAGTAACCTGGCCTGAGTATTTAGCTGGGATCTCAACCAGGGCTTTATCGGTCATCACCTCTACCACGGGCTGATCTTCTTCGATCATATCCCCTTCACTAATTAACCATTTGACCACTTCACATTCCACTATCCCTTCACCGATATCAGGTAAAATGAAATCTTCAGTGTTGCTAGTCGCCAAGACAGGTTTACAGACTTCGGCCGCTTCACTCACCACTGCGGATTGTTCAACTCTTACTGCCTGCGACGGGCTGTCATCGCTGTCTTCATGCATAGCGAACAGCGGTGCATGAACTTTGGCAATATCACCGGTTTTGTAATACAACTTTGCCACTTTACCAGCATACATTGCCGGTATTTGCACTGTGGCTTTATCGGTCATGACTTCTGCAATGGGCTGATCTTCTTCGATCACATCACCTTCTTTAACTAACCACTCGAGTAATTCACACTCGACGATACCTTCACCTATGTCAGGTAAAATAAAATCTTTCATTTTCTTCTCCTGATCAAAAGTTAACTGAGCGTTTTATCGCTTCATAGGTTTTAAGGTGATCCGGCATGTATTCTTTTTCATGGGCCAGTGGATATGGTGTATCTAAGCCACATACACGGGAAATCGGTGACTCTAAATACAAGAAGCATTTTTCTTGTACTGTAGCGGCGATTTCACTGGCAAAGCCGCCAGTCAACGGTGCTTCATGGTTAATTAATAGACGTCCGGTTTTCATCACAGATTCACATATAGTCTCTGCATCCCACGGCAAAATACTGCGCAAATCAATAATTTCACAAGAGATACCATCTTTTTCAGCCATAGCGGCGGCTTGTTCCAGAATTTCCATCTGAGCGCCCCAAGCTAATAAAGTGATATCACTGCCTTGCTTAGTCACTTCAGCTTTCCCCAGTGGAAGTTCATAATCTTCCTCGGGCACCTCTCCTACGGACGCCCTATACAATCTTTTTGGCTCCATAAACAACACTGGATTATCGTCACGAATAGATGCCAATAACAGGCCTTTAGCCTGATAAGGGTTGCGAGGTACCACTATTTTCATACCCGGGGTATGAGCAAAATAAGCTTCTGGAGATTGAGAGTGATAATGACCACCGGCAATACCACCGCCATAAGGCGTACGAATGGTTAAAGAGCCACAGGTAAATTGGCCACCTGAGCGATAACGGAATTTTGCCGTCTCATTTACAATTTGATCAAAGGCAGGAAATATATAATCGGCGAACTGGATCTCTGCGATTGCCGTTGAGCCTTGTGATGCTAGGCCATTAGCGAAACCAATAATACCTTGTTCCGTTAACGGCGTATTGAAACAACGCCCTTTGCCAAATTTTTCTTGAAGATTACTGGTCGCACGAAAAACGCCACCGAAATGTCCTACATCTTCACCAAATACCATGGCTGTTTGGTCTGCTTCCATCACGGTAATTAAGGCGCTGTTGACCGCCTGTAACATATTCATCTTAATCATTGGACAATCTCCCTGACGTTTTTGGATAGGCATCGGGATACTTTGCCATATGTAGTTTAAGAGAATCTAATTGCTCTTTTAAATGCCAAGGGGGCGTGTCGTAAACATCTTCAATGATTTGATCGATATGACAAATAGGCACTTTTTCAGACACCTTCAGGGCTTTCAATACGTCTTGTCTAGATTGCTCAACAAATTGAGTTATCACTTCGCTATCGAACCAGCCTTTACCAGCTAACCATTTTTCGAAACGTAAAACGGGATCCTTTATTCTCCACTTGGCTTCTTCCTCTTTAGAACGATAACCAGTAGGATCATCCGAGGTGGAATGGGCAGCTAAGCGATAAGTCATGGCTTCGATCAACACGGGACACTGATGGGCAATGGCCATCTCACGAGCTTTTTTAGTGGCGGCATACACAGCCAAAACGTCATTTCCATCAACCCGTATGGTTTTCACCCCATAACCAATTCCTCTTGAGGCAATACCATCACCGGCAAATTGTTCCTCTGAAGGAGTAGAGATGGCATAGCCATTATTTCGACAGAAGAATATAGCTGGACAATTCAATACTGCGGCCAGATTAAGTCCCGCATGAAAATCCCCTTCTGATGCCGCACCTTCACCGAAGTAACAAATAGTTACAGCGTCAAGTCCAGCCATTTTTTGCCCATAGGCATAGCCTGAGGCTTGTGGGATTTGCGTGCCTAGGGGAGATGATATGGTCATGAAATTAAGGGTTTTGTCGCCATAATGTATGGGCATCTGGCGACCTTTATTTGGATCATTTTGATTACTAAACATCTGATCCATAAATTGCTCTGTAGTGTAACCTCGATAGGCCAAGGCACCCTGCTCACGATACTGAGACATAATCATGTCTTGAGGTTGCAACGCAGCCGCGCTGCCAACTGTAGATGCTTCTTCGCCAGAACAGGCTAAATAGAAACTAATTCGTCCCTGACGTTGGGCGGCAATCATGCGTTCATCTAAAACCCGAATGTAGTGCATGGTTTTAAGGATCCGATCGCATGTTTGCTGATCAATATCGGGCAGCTCAGAGGCCTCATGAGCGGTGCCATCTGGTTGCAAAATTTGCAACATAGGTATATCAATTAGACCGTTTTCAATGATTTCAACATTGTGGGTCAAACCGATATCGGAAAGATGATTTCTGTCTTTCATCAATGATCCTGTAAATGCTATTGACTGTGTTATTAAGATGTTAATAGTAGTCTAGTGCGGCTGCAGAGTTGTTGCTAAATTAGCGAAAGGAAATGATTTAGATAGGTGACATTAAGGCTTTAAATACCAGTTATTAGGATATTTATCCTAATATTTTTAAGTCAATTAGCATAAATGTACTGGACCAGTGAAATACCCATCCTAATGGCAGTTTGATATATTTTGTTAACACTGTAACTGCTATCCATAATCGTAAGCTTAAATCTAATGATTGAAACTATGGGCCGGTGGAGTTTATCCGGCCACATTCATTAGAGCTTGATTTGACTCTCCCTTAAACGTATTTACGTTCCCGCTTAGTTTCAATAGTATCGATATAGCCATGCCAGGTGGCAAAGGCAATCAGTGGCATCAGAAATATAAAACCGATGAAACCAGTAAGAAAACCAATCACTACTGTAGTGAAGATGATCATAGCCCATATAAACATTGGACCTTTGTTAAGCCATACCGCATTTACACTGCTCAATACCGCAGTTGCAAGGTCTACCTTGCGCTCCATCAAAATGGGTTGGGTAAAGGCGCTGAGTAAAAATACAATACCGGTAAACACAGCCCCGACAATTGATCCTAAAGCCAGAAAAGGGATTAGCTCTTCTAAGCTATCGCCAAGATATGGTGGATATAACGCATGGATCATTGAGGCAACCCGCAACCAAAATATCATCAAGACCATCAGTAATATGCCGAAGCCCCATTCGTTCACCGCATTGCGTTTTACCGCTTTAATAGAATGCCATAAACTGGGCTTGTGGCCTTTTTCTAACTCCCAACTTACATCGTATAAACCAGCAGCTAAAAATGGCCCAATCAACATAAAACATACCATCGCGGGTAAAATAACCAAATGCCAACCGGTTAGTCGCACTAGATAGGTGATCAGCCAGGGGATTGCGGCAAAAAACACACCATAGAAAACCGCTAACAAGGGGGCTTTTAACAGGTCTTTTAGGCCAAGTGCTAGCCACTTTAACGGGTCGCCCATTTCTAACTCTTTGCAGGGAATGACCCTAGCAATACCACTATCCGTAATGGCATTATGTGGCTCTTCCTTAAAATGATGTGACATATAGGATCCTCAATAAAATTAAGCAATAAAACCTAATCACAATGCTTATTAGCATCGTACACATATTTCAGTATATGCAAGCATTTTAAGTTTGCACGCTAGGGCGTTAATTTATTTGGCATAGTAACCATTTTAATGAGGTAGAAAAATATCCATAGAGAGCTTGGTTAAGGTCGTAAAAACTAGTAATTGCAGTAGGTTGACCGCTCACGCAGCGCCATACAAAACGATGACAATTATTGCGGATAACATGGTATTTACTATATTGATAAAGCTGGGCTGTGGCATTGTCTAATGCCGACTCAGCAATAAGAGGCTGAGCGAACTCATCACATAAAATATAGATTTTCTTACCACTTCGATTAGCTAAAAAGCGTTGCGCTGAAATAGCGCGGATCAAGCCATTTCCGCGCAGTTCAATAATGTTGCCGTCCAACCAAATCCCAGTGTGATCAAACATGCCAAATATTCCACAACTGACAATCGCGCCATCTTGGGGGAGCACAGATAGGTCATCCTCTCCAGGATAGCTGGATACTTCGACAGAGTTTCGTATTGCTGAATCGGTATATTTGTCTCTTGCGTAAAGCGCAGCTAGGCCTGCCCCAAGCAAAATCAAAGGTAATGGCATATAGACTCCTTTGGTATTTAACTACTAGATTGTGAGCTGCAACTTAACTATATTCAACGTTCAAATTGTAAACAGATGTATGTTTGACTTATATTCAACATTCAGGATTTCAGCAAAATTCTTCTTAACAGGCACCGTCGCCTGTATTACTCTGTGACTTCAGTCGGAGGGCATTCAAGTAAATGAAAATAATCAAAAAATCCAATAAATTAGAGGATGTCTGTTACGACATTCGTGGACCAATATTAACCGTGGCTAAAAAGATGGAAGATGAAGGGCACCGGATCTTAAAGCTGAATATTGGAAACCCTGCCCCGTTTGGTTTTGATGCACCTGAAGATATTCTCAAAGACGTGATCCACAACCTACCCACCGCGCAAGGTTATTCCGACGCAACGGGGATCTATGCAGCCCGTGTAGCGGTAATGCAGTACTACCAGCAAAAAAATATTAAACATGTTTCCGTAGATGACGTATTCATTGGTAATGGGGTGAGTGAACTGATTGTTATGGCAATGCAGGCTTTACTTAATGCCGGAGATGAAGTGTTAATTCCCAGTCCAGATTATCCTCTTTGGACGGCAGCGGTTAGCTTGTCGTCTGGCACCCCTGTGCATTACCGCTGTGATGAACAAGCCAACTGGTTTCCTGATATAGATGATATTCGTGCCAAAATAACCCCAAACAGCAAAGCCATAGTGCTGATCAATCCCAATAACCCAACGGGTGCGGTATACACTAAGGATCTTATGCAGCAGGTCATCGAACTGGCCAGAGAGTTTGGCCTGGTTATTTTTAGCGACGAAATATATGACAAGATTTTATACGATTCTGCCGAGCATCATTGTATTGCGTCTATGGCTGATGACATATTTTTTATCACGTTAAGCGGCCTGTCTAAGAACTATCGAATAGCTGGCTTTAGAGCTGGATGGCTAGTAGTCAGTGGTAACAAAATGATCGCAAAGAACTATATTGAAGGACTGAACATTCTTTCGTCAATGCGAATGTGCGCCAATGTCCCCTGCCAGCATGCGATCCAGACTGCGCTAGGGGGTTATCAAAGTATTAACGATCTGGTAGTTGACGGTGGACGCTTAAAAGTACAACGGGATATTGCCGTTTCTATGCTCAATAATATCGATGGGATTACTTGTGTTGCACCTAAAGGCGCAATGTATTGTTTCGCAAAAGTAGACGCTCAGAAGTTTAATATAACCAGTGATGAGCAGATGATATTGGATTTGCTATGCAATGAAAAAATCTTATTGGTGCATGGTAAAGCTTTTAACCTTAAAGACGGCTGTTACTTTAGGTTAGTATTTTTGCCTCACAAAGACATCTTGATCCCCGCCATTGAGCGTATCGCGAATTTCTTTGCAAACTATAAACAAGTCAACTGAATATCTTGAACACTTCACACCGCACATACGGTTTATCTGCGGTGTGGGGTAAATACTTAGGATATCCTTCATCAAACACCAACCCGTGGTGATTTTCTGATAAAATAGACTGCGTAAAAGTAAACCCTAAATGTCCTTCCCAATATTGAAAACAACAGGAATACAATGAAAAAAAGTACCTTTTTAGCCTGGATAATCAGAATGCCATTGATCAAGAGATGGGCGTTGATGCATTCGGTCAAGAAAGAAAATATCGCTGAGCATTCCCATCAAGTAGCGGTTATCGCGCATTTGTTGGTACTCATCAGAAACCAGTATTTTGGTGGGAATTTAAATCCTGAGAAAGCAGCAACTATCGCGTTATACCATGAAGTTTCTGAGACCAAGCTACAAGACATCAATCACGTTACTAAATACCATAACCCTGAGTTAACCAAAGAATTTAAGAAACTAGAAGAAATTGCCGAGATCGAATGTTTGAAAACCCTGCCAATTGAATTGCAGTCAGCATTCGAGGGACTGATTGTGCAATCTAAGGTAGACCCAGCCTATAAAACTATCGTAAAAGCTGCTGACTTAATTTCGGCGTATCTAAAAGCCTGTGATGAAGTGAAATTTGGTAACCGCGAATTTGACCATGTCAAAATTAGACTCGAAAGTATGCTTGATGTGTTCAAAACCGAACTGAAAGAAGTGGAATACTTATTGGACGTATTTTTTGAGAACTGTTTTGTCAATGTTGACCAGCTTTCAAAACAAGATATATAGATTTTATACTTAAAAATTTAGGGCTCTAAGTCACAAATCTTAGGCCCTATCGTAAATAAGCCTGCAAGATTTTAAAGGCTTCGGCGAATACGTTTTATACTATTAATTATCTCTTCGCCCAATAGTTTTACAGCCGCAGTAACATCTCCAGAGGCATCTTTTGCTTCCCTACCTACTTGAGCGCTCTTCGCTTTAAAGTGTTCCCACTGCTTGTCCACTTTAGCCAGCTCATCTTTTGCATCGGCTTTTAGCAAATGTGCTTTGACGATCATTTCATCACGTTCTTGCTTAACTTCTTCCACCAGTCTATTTAACTCTTCTTTGGCTTTATCCGCGCTATAATTTTCCATATGCTTTACTCACTTTGTTTGCGATTAACTGAGGCTTAGCTTAAAACAAACTGCGCGTTTGCAATTGATCTCTATCAAACTTTGTTTATTTTTTAGATAAAAATCCAAGCATAATTCTAAACCCCTTTCAGCTGTGACAATGAGGTTATTTGTTAGCGAAGAAATCCAATGTTTCATCCAGGTTATCAGTGCTTTTTAAGTTAACCGCTTGATTGATTGTATAAGTTAGAAACGGCAGTATATTTTCCCGGTTAAGCAAGCCAACTAGGCGACCATGTATATCAACCACCACCGCATGACTAACGGCGAAATAGCGCATTTTCTTCAAGGCCTGAATAACACTCAAGTTTTCGCTAACACAAACTAATTCAGAGGTTAAAATGTCGCCGGCGGTGACAGTTTGAGGACTGATTTTGCAAGCCAATACCTCAAGGACCAAATCCCGTTCGGTGAGAACCCCTTCAGGTACTAGATCTTTATTCCGAAAATCCATCACTATCACTCTGCTTACTTGTTGTTGGCGCATAATACGCGCAACATCAAAGACTGAAGTGAGGGCCGTGACAGAAGGTACTCCTTTAGTGCATATTTCACCGACATTCATTTGCAGTGTCTCAAATGTGAAATGATATTTATCTAACTATAATATCTGTCGCCACAAGGATATTGATATAGGTCAAATCATTGAGCGTTAGCGGTTTTGGAATACTAAACTGCTTAGCTGTTGTTATAAATATCAAACTTGCGAATAAGGTACTTCTCAATTTCTACTGCCCAAAGTACAACTGAAGACACCAACACACAGATTAATAGCGTTTCTATTGGCAAGGGCTGGGTATGAAAGATGTCATTTAAACTAGGAATGTATATAACAGCAAGCTGCAATAGCACCGTAATTGAAACGGCATAAACCATAGGTTTATTACTCATTAATCCAATACTGAAAATTGAATCTATTTCACTGCGAACGCCGATAGAATGAAATAATTGGGCAAAAACTAGTACGGTAAATACCGACGTTTGCCAATAGCTGTTGCCAGCCGATATATCCCACGCCAAAACGGTTATGCATAACCCGCCGACTAGCAAGCCAACCCAGAGTATATGCTGCCACATACCATGGGCAAAGATATTTTCTTGTACCGGTCTAGGGGGGCGCTGCATTATATTTCTCTCTGCTTTTTCAGCACTAAAAGCAAGCCCCGGCAAGCCATCTGTGACTAAATTAATCCACAAAATGTGAATCGGCAAGAGTGGAATCGGCAAGCCTAACAGGGGCGCAAGAAACAATGTCCAAATCTCGCCAGAATTAGAACTCATAGTGTATTTGATAAATTTTCTGATGTTGTCAAATATTCTGCGACCCGCTTGCACTGAACGAACTATAGTGGAAAAGTCGTCGTCTAATAACACCATGTCAGATGCGCCTCTTGCTACATCAGTACCTTTTTTCCCCATTGCGATGCCAATGTCCGCTCGTTGCAATGCAGGTGCATCATTCACCCCGTCTCCGGTCATAGCAACAAATTGGTGGTTTTGTTGTAAGGCCGCGACTATATTAAGTTTTTGCTCCGGTGACACCCTAGAATACAAACGGATCTCGGTGACTTTGTCGATCAATTGCTGTTGTGATAATTGGGCTAATTGCTCGCCGCTTAATATTTCACTCTGTTGTTGAGCGATGTTTAACTGTCGAGCGATAGCCAAAGCCGTGCCCTGATGATCCCCAGTAATCATCACCGGAATAATGCCTGCGGATACACAATCTTTGACGGCTTGGGGAACCTCAGGACGAAGAGGATCAATGAGACCCACTAAGCCTAAAAATTGTAAATCAGTCTCTACTGATTCAGTAGTTATAGAATCAGGTAGTTGGCTAAAATCTCGCTTTGCAATGGCCAACACTCTCAAACCTTGGGCTGAGAGATTATCCACTTGCTCCAGTAAACTTTGAACACAGAACGGGCTGGGTAGCTCATTAGTATGAGCATCGACGCAGCGTTCAATAACACGCTCAGGTGCCCCTTTTACGTAAGCTACATAACCACTGCTTGATGGATGTAAGGTAGTCATTAATTTGCGTTTACTATCAAATTCGATAGCGGCCGTGCGTGGCATGGTTTCTTCGAGTAGCTTTTTATCAAAGCCACTTTTGAGTGCCAGTTCAAACAGCGCCAATTCAGTCGCCTCGCCGAATCCTTTCTGCTGCTGATAAATTACATTGTTACACAATGCCAGCGCTTGACCTAACTCTACACTGGTCTGGGGTAACTGTTCGAAAAAAGTATTTTCGGTGTAGAGCGTAGAAACTGACATTTTATTTTGTGTCAGGGTTCCCGTTTTGTCGGTACATATGTAGGTTACCGAGCCTAGGGTTTCAACAGCAGGCAAATTACGCACTAAAGCATGTTGCTTAAAAAGATTACGGGCACCCAAAGCTAAGGATATGGTTATTACTGCTGGTAATGCTTCTGGAATAGCTGCCACGGCCAGGCTCACCGCAGTCAGAAACATCAACAGCAAGGGCTGACCTTGCAGTACACCTGCCACTAATACTATAAGGCATATAATCAAGACCGCTGCAGCTAAGTAACGACTAAAGCGCATCAATCTTATCTGCAGTGGGGTTTTGGTCTCTTGCTTATTTTGAAGCAAGTTAGCTATTTTCCCTACCTCGGTGTTTATGCCGGTTTCCACCACCACGGCGAGACATTTTCCTTTCACCACATTGGTATTTTTAAATACCAAATTAGACTTATCGCCAAGGGAAACCGTTGCAGCCGTCAGTGCATCAATCTGCTTATCTACAGGAATGGACTCTCCGGTGAGCGACGACTCATCGACCTTTAACCCTTCTACCGAAACCACTCGTAAGTCTGCTGGTACAATATTTCCTTGCTCTAAGTGAACCACATCACCGGGAACCAATAATTCACTCGATACGCTGCACAGCTTGCCATCTCGCCAGATATTGGCATTGGGGGCGGCTAAGTGTTTAAGTGCGCTTAAAGCTTGTTGGGCGCGATACTCTTGAAACGTGCCCATCATCGCATTAAGAGCAAGAATGATCATGATGACAATGGAGTCAATTAGCTCTCCAATAACGCCCGAGATAATCGCAGCGCATAATAAGATCACTATCATCAAATCAGTAAATTGCTGAAAGAATAACAACCAGATAGATTTTTGTTGGCTATCAGGTAAGGCATTTTTCCCGAACTGCGCAATTCGGCTACTTGCCTCTTCAGTGGTCAGGCCAGCCTGACTAGATGATAAGCTCTCAAATACTTCTTCGGCACTGAGTTTGTGCCATTGTGCCTGTTCCATCGGCTTAGCCCTCGACAATCAGATATATTAGTAAAATCGTGACCAATCCCACCAGTAGCGTTTTCATTCCACTAATGAACCAAGAATGACCTGACACCTGGCTAAGAAAAATCCCCAAAGTGAAAATTAAAAGCATTGCAATGCAGACACATAGCCATAGTGGCGAAATGGGAAGCGCAATACCTATATGAGCTAGCCAAAGGGGGAGCAAAATTAACAGCGAAATCACTAATGGCGCTAGGCCATTTACCAGTGCGACAAAAATTGGCACCCAACGCGCAGCCTCAGCGTGGGATGTTTGACTCAGGTCCGTCAACATTGACTCTTCCAGTTTATTCAATACGTATTTTCGCTCAGCACTTTCACTCACATAGGCACTGCTAAAACCACTCACACTTAGGGCGATAGCTGCACCTAAACAAACGTTCATCACGCTACTAATATCGATGCTGTGGCTAAACAAGAATCCGCTAATTAAGCCGAGCATGGTCAACGCGCCATCAAACCCATTGACCACGAAATACCGTCTAATGATGCCCTGAGACTGGCTTAATGCCACCAGCTCATTGATAGGATTACTCAAAACTAGTTGCCAAGGGCCGAGTTGACCTTCAGGTTGCAGGCATGCACTTCATCGACACTATGTATGCTTGCACCTAGCCCCTTGATTATTGTTTGCACTTGTTCAAAGTTAATATCATCGGCTTGGATCTCTACTCTAAGAGATTCAGTGCTTTCATCTACTTCAATAACGGATAAGTAAACTTTGTAATCAATGCCTGCCTCGACAATCGCTAAGGCAAAATCTGCGGCATTGGGTTGATGGGGTTTTAGAATATCCAATACTATTTTTTGAATGACAGACATATTTTCCACTTATATTACTTGCCAAAGCCTAATCTACGTTGAACAGATGACATGATTTTGATCCAGATCGTAAAATTGTTCAATTATCAGTGATAATCCTACAGACTTAACTTAGTGACACTTGAAGCTAAGCCTACAAAAGACTAATTTAGAACGATTATAGACAGTAACAGGTAGTTAACTATGGATGACAAGTCCAGTAAAGCACAAATCCCGCGACCGGCCGCCCCGCTTAAAAGGAAGTCTCCACTGCCTTGGGAAACACCAAAACCAGCTAGCGAAGACCCACAAAGTACTGATAAATTAAACGCTATCTTAACTAATTCCTGTCATATTCCTGCGATTCAAGATATAGATTTTCTAAACAGTCAAAATGCGCGTGGCATCCGACTACAACTTGATTACTTGAAGCCCCAGGAAATACTCAAACACTATGGTATAGAGCGCGCAATAGTGGTGTTTGGAAGTACCCGCATCGTTGAACCCGATTCAGCCCAGCGCAAATTAGACAGGTTAGAACAAGAACTGGCTGAACATCCTAAAAGCTCACGGCTAAAACGCCAAATTGAAGTCGCCAAGCGAATACTATTTAAGAGTAAATACTATCAAGTGGCAAGAGAATTTGCCGCCCTGGTAAGCCGCTCAGGTGCAGGACCTGAGGATCACAATCTGGTCATAGTAACCGGTGGTGGTCCTGGCATAATGGAAGCGGCCAACCGGGGCGCATCAGAATCTGGTGCTAAAACCATTGGCTTGAATATCACCCTGCCAAATGAACAGTTTCCCAACCCTTACATTAGCCCAGAAATGTGTTTTCAGTTCCACTATTTCGCAATTCGAAAATTACATTTCGTATTAAGAGCTAAAGCGTTAGTTGCTTTCCCCGGTGGCTACGGCACCTTAGATGAGGTCTTTGAAACCTTAACCCTGATTCAAACCCGTAAAATTGCCCCCATTCCAGTTGTATTCGTTGGCGAAGAGTTTTGGCGTCAGGTAGTCGATATTGATTTTCTCGCCGCAGAAGGCATGATCGATATGGAAGACAAAGAGTTATTCTGGTTCGCTGAAACCGCGGAAGACATTTGGTACAGCCTTAACCAGTGGTATGCTCAAAAAGGCGAACACATCGATAAGTAGTTGAACCTTATCGATGTTTTTTTTAGAGCTAGGGTCCAGCTATCTATGACAAACAAGCGCTGCGTATTTCTTCCATCTTACAAGTGATGACTTTGACATTTTTGTAGCCTATACGGGTTAATTGCTCAGCAGCTAAAGCTGCCCGCAAAGATGACGCGCAATGAAGATAGATGGGGCGCTCGGGATCGGTCTCCAGTTGCAATATTTTGGGTTCCAATATTCCACGAGGTATATTAATTGCGCCGGCCGCAGGATCGGCTTTATGCTCTTCAGGCTCTCGTACATCTATCAGGAGTCCGTGATTGCTTTTTAATTCTACACTCGCTTGTCGAGCTGTGACCAGCTGAGCATTTTGGGTGGCTTCTTGCAGCAATAAGGCAATCGGTTTGAGCATAGTGGTGTTCCTTGTAGATCAAAATAAACCGATAAGCCACGTGCACTGGTTCGTCCACACAATGGCCTTAATTTTTATCGGTGAGAGGCTTCGAATGCTAATCTTATCACTTCATCTGTGCAAGTGATTTGCTATTCTTCTTTTACCCTGACAGCTAGTACATCTCGATGAACACCATGTAAAACAGCATTGGCTGTTGAGCCCAGCAACAACTTCAACCCCTGCCGTCCATGTGTACCTATAACGATTAAATCAGCTTCAACTTTACTGGCCAGCGATCTGATTTCATCAGATACATCACCAACAAGCACATGTATATGACTTTTGGGAATGTTAAATTTTCTGCCGATTTCAGCCAGTCTTTCTTTTGCTTGGGTTTCAATATCAATCACAAATTGACTACCCACCCCACTAATGTAGGGTTGGAAATAAGAGGAAGGTAAAATGACAAAGACTAAATGGATATTACTCGGTTGTTCAGCCAGCATTAACGCTCGACTGAGGATAGGGTCATATTCTGAATAAATATCAAGCGCCACTAAAATTTGTTGATAATTTGTCATCATCCACTCCCGTGTGTTTTAAATTTTGCAGTTAAAAGCAATTAAAACCCAATCAAGCTGGCGTAAATTTGACAATGAGCAATCATTTGATTGATCAGTAAGTATACATAAACTGGGTTATCTCAGTTTTAATAGGACGTGATTACTAAGATGAACAAGGCTCAGCCTGTAACAATGCCTTTAAGCCCTGGTAATTCAAGATATTTAATTGACGATTTTTAACCAATATAATATTTTTTACTTGTAGATTGGTAAAGATCCGGCTCACTGTCTCTATGGCCATGCCGAGATAATTTGCGATATCTGTTCGTGTCATACTCAGGTGATATTCCTTCCCAGACAAACCTTGTGTTGCAAATCGCTTAGATAAATCAAGGATAAATTGTACAACTCGTTGCTCACTGCTACAGGTACTTAGACTCATAATCATAGCGCTTTCACATACCAGCGCGTGACTCATGGTTTGCAAAAAACAGCGACGAAAATCATCTGATGTTTGGAGTAGTACATTGATTTCACTTTCTTTGACAAAGCACACACTGCTGGTTTCGAGAAATTGCACATTTTGCATATGGCAACGATTATCAAAACCATCTAATCCGATTAGATCGCCAGGGTAATAGAAACAATTAATTTGTTCATCACCATTATCGGCAGTAACAAAAGATTTTGCAGAGCCTGAACGCAATATATAAACCCCTTTAAATGTTTCTCCGGTATAGGTAAGTATATCTCTTCGATGGAAAATACGATGGGCAGTACGAGGACGGTCATTACCAGTTGGCAAGTTATTTCCGGTGCATACATCTAATAAACGAATATTCGGCTGATGTTCTAAAGCGGTTGAGACTGCAGTATTCATTGTTGTGTTTTCCCAATATCCTATGGTTTAGCACAGACATAATGCTTAATTGTCTAAAATTTGCTTTTGTTTGATATATCCATACTATAACGTTTACAGGGTGAGTATATATTCGCTGTTGTGCGTAAATAATTGCGGTATATACCTATACGCTAGCATCACTATGGAATTGAGCATGTCTGAACCAAACAAACCATCATCTGAACAAACTGCTGCGCCCAAATCTCCCCATACCTACCTGGATATTGATGCTGAACAAAGGTTAAACGCTATTCTCAACGCAGCGGTGGATGCGCTAATCATTATTAATCAACATGGCATTATCGAACTTTTCAATACAGCAGCTGAAAAGATGTTCCTATACTCAAGTGATAAAGTATTAGGCCAAAATATAAAGATGTTAATGCCTAGTCCCTTTAAACAAGAACACGATGGTTATTTGGCGTCTTATTTAACCACTGGGCATGCACAAATAATCGGTAAAGGCCGCAAAACCTTGGCACAGCGAAGTAATCTTGAAACCTTTCCAATATTTCTCAGTATTGGTGAGGTTCTAAACTCTAGTCATCGCCAATTTGTCGGTATTATTCGAGATATATCAGAGCAAGAAAAACATCGCAAAGAAGCCGAAGACAATCGCGAGAAATTAAGCCGCGCATCTCGATTAAGTGTTATGGGGGAGCTCACAGCAGGCATTGCACATGAGATGAACCAGCCCCTATCCGCGATCGCTAGTTACGCCCAAGCTTCAAAGAATTTGTTACAAGGCGCATCAACAGACAATCATCAAAAAATCATAACCGTTCAAGAAAAAATCAATCAACAAACTATTCGGGCAAACAACGTAATAAGCCGCTTAAGGCAGTTTGTTAAAACTCGTGTGGCTAAGGTGGAAAGAGTCAATTTGATTGGTCTGATCAAAGAGACTATAGAACTAGCTAACATCGACGCAAGGATACTTGAGCATCAGGTTAAGGTCGAAAATGAAAACAACTTAGCCTTTTTTGTATTGGCCGATCCTATTCAGATTCAACAAGTACTGCTGAACTTAATTCGCAATGGTATTGAGGCGATGGACGCCATGCCAGGTCACCCCTTAATAATTAAAATCAATTTATTGAAGCCTGAAACTGTTGAGATTAAAGTCATCGACACCGGCCAAGGTATAGATGAGGAGATGAAACACCAATTATTCAATCCTTTCTTCTCCACCAAAGAGCACGGTATGGGGATGGGGCTTTCTATCAGTCAAACAATTGTCCATGCCCACGGAGGCAACATATACCACAAGCATAATCACCCCAACGGCAGTATCTTTGGATTTAGTTTACCGGTCTATGACTCCACTCAAGCGAGCTTACAACATACCCTGGAGTGATCCCTTTATGAAAGATTCCGCATCCTCAGATGCTAGCCCTCGACCGATAGTACATTTAGTCGATGATGATGAAGCCGTATTAGATTCAATGGCGTTATTACTCGACAGCGTCGGAATTGATAATTGCGTGTATCCAAACGCCATCGAGTTTTTGAGTGCTTTTGATAATGCAGATTTCAATCACAATCTAGGCTGTATCGTTTTGGATATTAGAATGCCTATAATGAGTGGCATAGAATGTCAGCATAAGCTCAAAGAGCGCAAATGTTTATTGCCTCTTATATTTGTAACCGGACACGGCGATATTCCCTTAGCTGTTCAGGCAATGAAAAATGGTGCGTTAGAATTTATCCAGAAACCCTTCCGAGAACAAGTTCTCATCGAGGCTGTTCAACAAGCTCTGACCACTAGCAAACTTAACCACCATAAAATGATTAATATTGAGCTTACCCAGCAAAGATTAGCCATGCTAACAACCAGAGAAAAGCAAGTGTTAGCCGCAATAGTTGACGGTAAGGTAAACAAAGTGATTGCGAACGAAATCCATTTAAGCCAAAGGACGGTGGAAATACATCGTGCCAGGGTGATGGACAAAATGGCAGCAAGCTCCCTCGCCCATTTAATCAAAATGGTACTTGACGCTAAAAAATCTACTCAAATTTAACCCTTGGTTAAATTTTTACCTAACATTCATATTATTGACCTAAATCAAAAAGCCCTTTCAAACTAGGTAGATGATAGTGCCATCTAGTGTGGAGGGTTATTAGGTGAGAAAAAATTCGATTCAATGTCAAATATTAACAATCTTCATATTCGCAGTGCTACTCCTATCTGCTTGCCAATCAGTACCACGTATTTATATTTTAGCGGATCAGTCGGCACAAATTAGCGATTATCAATCCTTTGCTTTTCATCCTTCACTTGCCCTTAAAGAGGATGAATATGAAACCATCGCGACTCGTTATATTAAAGCCGCAATAATCACTGAAATGACCAACAAAGGCTTTGTTGAATCAGATATGCCTGACGTTTGGGTTAATTTTAAGGTACATGTCGAAGATAAAATTGATGTCACCTATCCCGCCACCGTATCTCGTTATTATATGTATCGAAGTGGGTATGGGGTCTGGTTAGATTACCCGCTAATTGATGAACGCATTAGCCAATATACTGAAGGGACACTGAATATTGACATCATTGATAGACAGACCAATAAACTATTATGGGAAGGGATAGCCGTAGGTAAAGTCACACACAAATCCTATCAAAATTTAGAGTTTAAAGTTAATCAAGCGGTGAATTTGATTTTTGCACAATTTGCAACATCAACTTCTCAACGATAGAGGATAACCCTATGAAAGTCGGTGTCTTTAGCTGTAAATCTTATGATCGAGAGTTTTTTAACAATCGCAACCACAATTATGGCTATGAATTGGAATTTTTGGATTGCGCACTCACCCCAGAAACAGCTTTACTGACTAAACCCTTTGATGCGATATCTGTGTTTGTCGATGATATCGTCAACCGTGAAGTGCTTGATACCTTAAAAGAGTCTGGCATTCATCATATAGCCTTGCGCTGTTCCGGTTTTAATAACATCGACCTAGAATATGCCAAGGAAATCGGCATTGGCGTATCGAGAGTTCCCAGATACTCACCTGAGTCAGTAGCAGAACATACTATTGCGCTTATCTTGGCGTTAGACCGAAGACTCTTCAAAGCGTATTCCCGCGTAGTGGATAATAATTTTGAACTAGAAGGTTTACTGGGTTTTAATCTGGCCAATAAAAAAATCGGCGTGATCGGGACAGGTGCGATAGGACAAGCCCTGATTAAAATTTTGTTAGGCTTTGGTTGTCGTGTTTTATGCAACGACATTAATCCTTCCGACCAGATAAAGTCTTTGGGCTGCGACTATGTATCTTTGCAAGACTTAATAAAAAATGCCGACGTTATAACCCTTCATTGCCCATTGACGGCAGAATCTCAACATTTGATTGATCATGAAGCCGTGCAAAATATGAAAGATGGTGTGATGCTTATCAATACCTCAAGAGGAGGCTTAGTCAATACAAAAGCCCTTCTGGCAGGCTTGAAGAGCAACAAAATAGGCTATTTGGGAATAGACATGTATGAAATGGAATCTGAACTACTCAATCATGATCTCCTTTGTGAAAAAGTTGATGATGATATATATCAAAGGCTAGCAACCTTTCCCAATGTATTGATCACCGGTCATCAAGGATTTTTTACCCGAGAGTCAATGATCCAGGTAACGGATACAACCCTTTCAAACTTGCAATACTTTTTTGCAGGTAAAATTTGTGCTGAAACCTTTCTAAATTAAGCCCGATTGCGGTTAGATATTTGGCACAAGCTCTAAGTAATGCTAACAGGAGACTCCGATGAATTTGTATAAGATAATAATGTTACTAATGCTCTCAACCCTGATGTGGAGTTGCGATTCAGGTGTGTCATCGCCCACAGGTTTTAGTCTACCCGAAGGTGACGAAACCAAAGGACAAGCAGTATTTATGCAATACCAATGCTTGGCCTGTCACAATATAGAGGGAATAAAAGATGAAAATATTGCCTTAGATATGGAGCCAACCATTAAACTTGGTGGAAGTTCTCCGAAGGTTACTACCTACGCGCAATTGGTCACCAGTATCATTAATCCATCCCACAAAATTAGTCGAAGACACCCATTTGGTAGCGTCGATGAAAATGGAAAATCGAAAATGACAAATATCAATGATGCCCTGACCGTTTCCGAACTCATTGACCTGGTTGCTTTTTTACAGCCGCATTACAAAGTAAAACCCAACTACTATACACCCTATGGACAATATCAGGTGCCCTAACAAGCGCTGGTGTGCTGTAACGGTCAAGCTGCTCAATAAAATTTAGCAAATACTCAATAGCAGCTTGACCCACCCATATGGCTAAATTCTTATTATCAAGCTATTGATTGGTAAACAATACTACCCCTAGCAAAATTGAAATCCACCGGAGTGTGGTTCAGTTTTGATGCTCTTATTTTCAAGGGTTAAGAGTGTATCAAAACGATAAGTTGGGCCTTGTTTACAGGCATAACTATCAGCTAAATAGCAATGTCCACATAAGCCTACTCCACAGCGCATTCGACGCTCAATGGAGAGCCATATGTTTTCACTGGGAATACCAATATCCATACAAATTTTAGCAGTAGACTTCATCATCGCCTCGGGACCACAAGTTAACACTGTGCTTGGGTGTCGCTGATTCTCGCGAAGAACGTGCTTGATATGCTGAGTAGTTCTGCCGGTATGGTCTTTGTCGCCTTCAATACTTAATGTCTCAAACAAGATTATGTTTTTATTCCATACTGCCCGCTCCCTACTGAGTACTTGAGAGGAAAGATCGTGAGAGCCATAGATCAAAGTAACCTGAGCCCCTCTTCCTTGTTTAATTAGATAATCAATGGTTGAAGCAAGAGGGGCTAGACCACATCCACCAGCAACGATTAGAACGTCCCCTTGCGCCAGTTTTTCAACCGGCCAACCGGTCCCGCAGGGGCCGGTATAACCCAAGGTATCACCTTGCTTGATACTAAATAATGCAGCGGTTAATTTACCGACTTTTCTAACCAATGCACAAAAACGACCAGACTCATCGGGTAAAGAGGTATAGGTGAAGGGTGCCAAACCATACCCCGGTACCGAAAGCATAAAAAATTGACCGATTTGTACCAGATTTTTATGTTTAAAATTAATCGGCTCAAAGGTGAAGTGGCGAGCATCAGTGCCATCTTCATAAATATCCACTACTTGAATGGCTTGAGGGGTTAATTGCAACATGCTTGATCTATCCTTTTCATTACAGAGTGGACGCCGATGACACCGGGACAGGTTGACTCACAGCGTCCACAGCCGACACAACCGTAGCGTCCAAATTCCGGCAAATACTCATCGGAAAATTTATGAAACCAGAAGCGTTCAACACGTTTCGCTGCTGCATGGCTGGGATTATGGCCACTGGCCTCTTTTTGGAAGCCTTCATACAAGCAGGAATCCCAATTTCGATAAGTTGTAAACTCATTTTGCAAGGTCGACGGATTGGTCGAATTAATTTCATAAGTGCTATAGCATGAGCAAGTAGGACAAAGATTGCTGCAGCCTGAGCAACCTAAACATTGCACACTCATCTGTTCCCACAAAGCAATCGGAATGGTTTTATCGTTGATATATTCAATACTATTTCTAATATAACTGAAGTTATCAAATTTCAATCTAACCTTTTCAAGCAGCTCACTCCTATCATGGATTTTGCTCTGCCCAGCGGAGGGAAGTTGCATTGCGGCAATACTCTTCAATCCCTTCTGGCTCTCTGCGACTAGCAACCAAATTGGTTGATTGGTAACAAGATCGACTTCAAGTTGGCTGAGAATAATATCAGCCTGACCTGGGTTTACATGTGGCCCTGCATTTACCACGGTACAAAACCCATTTTCACAAGGTCCGTCGCAATCAATGCCCACTAACAAGGTCTGCTCCCTTCTAGTTTGGTAATGAGGATCATTCTGAAAAAACTTATCTTGATAAGCGATCGCAGTCAGATCGCAGGCCTGCACACCAAATAACACTTGGGGTTCTACTTTGGGGATGATGCTTTGGAAGGTTTCTCCATCAAATTTATACAAGGGCTCTTTTTCCGCAAACAACATTCCCTTTGGAGACCCTTGAGGCAGATTGTGAGGGCCATATAAAGGATGGCCAGAGTGGTTATCACGACAACTCCATATACTTTCACCATCAGCGTCTTGCTGAATCTGAAAAACAGTATGGTCATTGGCAAGGTGTGAAACTAATTGCTCAATCGAATTGAGATAAAACATAGGTTTTGTTGTATTTAACTGACTTATCATTGGACGGCTCCCACGACTACATCATCAAGGGTATAGGCCTTAGGGATATCCCCAATGGGCAAGGCTGTTACTCGTACCGCGCAGGCTTTCAACTCAGGCATCTCAGTCACCTCATCCATGGCATCATTGGTCAATAAGTTAGAAGGCGCTTCCTTAAAATGGTAAGGCATACTGAGCAATCCTGGCACTACTTGCTCACTTATCACCAAACGAGTTTCTAAATATCCTCGTCGCGATTCTACTGCAACGGCTTGGTGATTGGTGAGCCCCATGTCTTGGGCATCTTGTGGGTGCATATACAATAATCCATCTGGCGTTTCGCGCTCAAGCAACGGCGATTTTCGTGTCATTGATCCGCAACCATAATGATAATGTAAACGCATGGTTGTAAACCAAAATGGGTAGTCGGTATCAGGAGTTTCATTGGTTGCTACATGATCAACGGGGATTAACTTCCCCTTTCCAATGGGGAAAGTATCAGCATGTAAACAACGAGTCCCTAAAGGAGACTGAATATTACATGGCCACTGCAAACCATTGTGTTGTCGAAGTAAGGGGTAGCTCATGCCGGAAAATGAATCTGTTAACTGGGCCATTTCATCGAATATTTGTTGACTATCTTGCCAGTTCATTGTGTTTGACTGCCCCATTTCAGTAGCCAACAAAGATAAAATCTGCCAATCCGCCTTAGCATCGCCAGGAGGATCTATCGCTTGATTAATAAGTTGCACCCTACGTTCGCAATTAGTGAAAGTCCCCTGCTTTTCCGCGAAACTCGCTGCGGGTAACACAATGTCGGCCATTTTCGCAGTTTCTGTCATGGTGAGCTCAATCACCACTACCAACTCCATGTCCCTTATACCTTGCGCAACATTATTTCTATCGGGATCGGTAACAACGGGATCTTCACCAAAAATAAATAAGCCTTTGAATTTACCTTGTCGAGCTTGCCGACTCATCCCTAAAGATGTCAAACCAGCTTGATTCGCTACTGGCGTACCCCAGGCATGTGAAAACTTGTCAATCACCTTAGGGTCAGTGCTACTTTGGTAATCTGGATAGACGTTGGGTAGGCAGCCCATATCACAGGCACCTTGCACATTGTTCTGGCCACGAAGTGGATTGATGCCAGTACCTTCACGACCAATTTGCCCACAACTCAACACCAAGTTTGATACGGCGATAACATTATTGGTACCACTTACAAATTGCGTGATCCCCATACCATAGGCTAGAAATGCCGCATTTGCCTGACTATAAAGTTTCGCCGCTTGGATTAATTTTTCTCCGCTAACCCCAGTTAATTTAGTGACTTTGTCTAGTGTATATTCGGCTACATGGGCTTTGAGCTCGGTATAATCTTCACAACGGCGAGTTAAAAAATCGTCATTTTGCCAATTGTGTTCAAAGATAATATTGAGCAATCCATTGAGCAAGGCGATATTGCTGCCAATATTGAGTTGTAGGTGCAGATCCGCTAGCAATGACAATCGAGTTCGGCGCGGATCGATAACAATTAACTTGGCTCCTGCCAGTTTAGCCTGAATAATTTGACCGCCGATAATGGCGTGATTTTCGGTAGGATCAGCACCTATCACCAAAATAACATCAGCCTTGGCGACGTCATCTACACTGTTAGTCATAGCGCCAGAACCCAACGTTTTTTTCAAACCGGCAACAGAGGGACTGTGACAAATTCTTGCACAATGATCGATGTTATTGGTTTTGAGCACTGCGCGTGCAAATTTTTGCGCGGCATAGTTATCTTCATTAGTGGCTCTAGCACTGCTGATCACACCCACGCTTTGTGGTCCGTAATCGGTTATAAAGCCGCGCATTTGCGTAGCAATTTTTGTCAGCGCGGTTTGCCAGGATACAGATACAAACTCGCCGTCTACTTTCATTAGTGGTTGTGTCAGTCTATTGTAACGACTGATACCAAAGGCCGTATTCCAGCCTTTCGCACACAATTTTCCTTGGCTGACCGGGTGATGCCTTAGCGGTTGTACAGTAATAATACTGTTGTCTTGTTTGACCAGTCCAATACCGCAGCCTACTCCACAAAAAGGACATATACTATTCACCTGGGTTTGTCTCATATCGAACCTATGGGTTGCTTGTCATCTCTTTATTAAACGGGAATTCCTCAATATTTAATTGATATGTATCAAACTAGATTAATATTTAGGGCTTATTGTCGGCGTAAATAACATGGTAAACGAGGCCAACGAAAACAGCACCACCGACTAAGTTTCCGCTGATAACAAACAACAGGTTTGTCAAAAAGTCCGTTAAGGTAATCACACTTGTGGATTGTTCAATGAGCGAGAATTGTTCTACCAACATGGCCATTGGATAAAAATACATGTTGGCAATACTGTGTTCAAAACCTGCTGCTACAAAGCCAGTAATTGGAAACAAAATGGCCATGACCTTGTCCACCACTGTTCGACCAGCAAGTGCCATCCAAACCGCCATACAGACCAAAATATTACAAAGAATACCTCTACAAATAGCGGCCACGGGTGTGAGGCTAGTTTTATACTCAGCTATCTGCACGTACTCTAAACCAATGCGACCGCCATTCATCTCAGTATGACCAGAAAGAAACACTAAAACTGCCAAGCCTACAGCGCCAATTAAATTAGCAACACATACCAGACTCCAATTTCGTAATAAGTCATAGAGCGTTATCTTTGAGTCAGCCCAGGCCATCACTATCAAATTATTGCCGGTAAACAGTTCCGCTCCCGCAATGATGACCAATACTAATCCTAGACAAAAGACTAAGCCCCCGAGTAATTGTGAAACCGCGTAGTGCAGCGTAGGGTCCGATTTAACCAGTACAAAAAGCATAGCGCCAAGGCCAATAAATACCCCAGCTAAGATACCTAGCATAATTAGCGGGAGTATTTTCATTTTGGCTTTTTTCACGCCAATCTGATCCACTTTGACCACAATTTGAGTTGCTGAAAAGGCGTCAAAACCGTACATATCACTCATAAAACGCACCTTATTTAGAGAAGTTAAAATTACTTTCTGCGGCAACTTATTTAGATTCTAGTTTTGTTAACAAGCACTAATTATTTTCAGCATACCCTTGGTTGTGAACACTTTTTTGATCTGAATCAAAATAGAAGTTTATTAGCCAGATATGCTGGTTAACATGAAAATCAATCCAGCTACAAAGGCGGCTTCGCAGCCAAGCATGTTACCTACTGTCATGCAGCGTTCGGCAGCATGGTGAATAAAGTTATGGATGATAAAGATTAACCCCACAAAGCTATGATTGGAGAGTATGTTGTGAATGAGGTAGACAAAATTTTAGTTGTCATCGACCCTGACAAGAAGGACCAACCCGCTCTTTCCAGAGCCTTACAATTTGGCAACGGCCAGCCTCTGAGCATAGTATTGGTCGCTTGTTTGTACTATCCATCTATTGAATCAACTTATATTTTGGATCCGCAAAATATGGATCAGGTCAGAGATTCAATGATCAATTTTCATCGCAATAAATTATTAACCTTGGTACATAAACATCAGCATCACAATATCCATATCGAAATTGAAGTTACTTGGAAAGACTCAGTGCACATCGGCATTTTGCAAATGGTTGAGAAGCACCAACCTGATCTGGTCATCAAAGGCAGTCACAAGCAGTCTCAATTGACCCAGTGGCTTTTCAACTCCATTGACCGACAACTGCTTAGAGCCACCCCTGTACCGTTATTATTCGTCAAACACAGCGACCTTCCGGAAAATGCCACTGTAGTCGCTGCGATTGATCCAAGTCATCGTCTTAACAAGGAAGGCGAACTTGACGAACGAATATTATCCTCTGCTTACGGTATTGCAAAGCAGCTCACATTGCCTTTACACGCCTATCATTGTTTTGATCCAGATTACTGGGAAATCCTATTTTCAGCTATTGATGAGGCGCAAATTTGGACAGATGTTTTCCCTGCCGCGGCGAACACCGAAAACAGTAAGGTGCTGGACGAACTGCGGGATCGACACCACCAGCAATTTCATGCCGAATGTGAAAAATGGGTTCCTCATTTTGACAATCAGCATATGTTGGATGGCTCAATCACCGAATCTTTACCTAAGCTATTGGCTGACAAGAATGCCGCTATGCTCGTCATAGGCACTGCATATCGTACCGGATTATTGGGTAGCACAGCCGATGAGTTATTAAATTTAGTTGAGTGTGATTTGCTGGTCATCAAACCCGCCGGATTCAAATCACCGTTTTCGCTGGAATGATGTTTAAAGTAACTAAAACCATAGGGGTAAAAAATAATCAGGTTGATTTTTTACCGCCACCACAGTGTTGAGTGCAGGCCGGGGAACGGGAGATTTCCGTGTCACACCAATTTGAAGTGGTCCACCTCACTAACATTGATTTCAAGGGCTGAATATGCAATATGACAGTAGTGGATTATCAACCGGCCAAGTACTTACCGTGCGTGGTAGTGTGGTTGATGTAAAGTTCACTTCGGCCCTACCTAAAATAGGAACACTGCTGTACACCAGCGACAAAGCCATAGTGTTAGAAGTACAGTCGCAATTAAGTGCTGAAAAAGTCAGAACCATTGCTTTGACACCAACACAAGGCCTAGCCCGTGGTCAGGCCATAGATAATGCGGATACTAGCCTGCGTGCGCCGGTGGGGCCGAGTATTTTATCGCGCATGTTTGATGTATTTGGTAACCCTATAGATGGCAAACCTGCGCCAACGGATATTCAATGGCGGTCAGTCTATAGCGCTCCTCCTTCACTTATCTCCCAGGCGACCAGTTCAGAAATTTTTGTCACGGGGATCAAAATCGTGGATGTACTTTGTCCATTAGAACGAGGGGGCAAAGCAGGTTTGCTGGGCGGCGCTGGGGTCGGTAAAACGGTATTGCTAACCGAAATGATCCATAACATGCTGGGCCACCATCAAGGGGTCAGTATATTCTGCGGTATTGGTGAGCGATGCAGAGAAGGGGAAGAGTTATATCGGGAAATGCAACAAGCCAAGGTGTTGGATAACATGGTAATGCTATTTGGTCAGATGAATGAGCCTCCTGGCAACCGATTTAGAATTGCCAATTGTGCGTTAACCATGGCCGAATATTTCCGAGACGATGAGCACCGCGATGTATTGCTATTGATCGATAATATATTTAGGTTTATCCAGGCCGGTGCTGAGGTATCAGGGCTATTAGGCCAAATGCCATCACGAATGGGATACCAACCTACTTTAAGTACCGAGTTAGCCAGCATAGAAGAGCGAATTGCCAATACCAAGACAGGCGCAATCACCTCAATTCAAGCAGTTTATGTTCCGGCTGATGATTTTACCGACCCTGCCGCAGTTCACACATTTTCTCATTTATCCGCGTCTTTGGTGTTATCTCGCAAGCGCGCCAGTGAAGGGCTATATCCAGCCATAGATCCCCTGCAGTCTTCTTCGAAAATGACGACTACAGGGATAGTCGGTGAACGACACTTTCATATTGCCAAAGACGTGAAACGGGTACTGGCAGAATATGAGGAACTTAAAGATATTATTTCAATGCTTGGCTTAGAACAGCTTTCAAGCCAAGACCAATCCGTTGTTATGCGAGCACGACGGCTAGAACGGTTTTTCACCCAGCCATTTTTTACCACTGAACAGTTCACCAGTAAAACCGGAAGGCTGGTGAGTCTGGAAGACGCCTTGGACGGTTGCGAGCGAATTTTGAACGGAGAGTTTAACCAAGTGCCTGAAAGTGCTTTATATATGATCGGCAAAGTAGATGAAGCCATCCACAAAGATCAAGCGCTTAAAACTAAACCATTGGAGCCCTCCCTTGGAGCTTAAAGTGTTATTGCCCGGCAAGGTCTTTTGTCAACAACACAATGTGACTCGTGCGGTGGTCGAAACAATTCAAGGCTCCTTTGGGATCTTGCCCCATCGTCGAGATTGCGCGGCAGCTTTAGAGCCAGGGATCCTCACCTATCAGGTAGCAGGTAAAACCGAAAGCTATATCGCCATTGATCAAGGGGTGGTGGTGAAAACCGGCAATAGTATTTCAATTTCTGTTCGACGGGCAGTAAAGGGTGATGACTTGCGTGTCCTACAAAGCACCCTTAAGGCAGAATTTCTCAGTCTAAGCGCTAAAGATCGCGAAATCAGATTTGCTTTGGAAAAACTGGAAAGTCGCTTTGTGCAGCGTTTAACCGAAATTTCGGCGCAGTAAAATGCAGAATTCTAATCAACAGCAGGTAAAGGGAAAAGAGCATACAGATGAAAAAAAATTGATCGCGAAAGTGTCACGTAAAGCCAGTTTGAAACTCAAAGCCAAGCGACATGCAGACTCAAATGTCTGGTTTGGCTTAGGCATGATGGGACTGGTGGGGTGGTCCATCGCCTTGCCCACGTTGTTGGGCGCGGCATTGGGAATTTGGCTAGATAAGCATTACCAAATTGCCCACTCCTGGACATTAGCGCTTTTGGCTTTAGGTCTCATTCTGGGCTGCTTCAATGCTTGGAACTGGATCAGCAAAGAGGACAAAGCCATGCGTGACGAAGATAATTTTAACCAAGATGATAAACATGATGAATAATCTAGCATTACATTTCTCAATTTCAACCTTCGACGTGATCAGCGCCCTGATCCTTGGTTTTGGCATCGGCGTTGTGTTTTTTGGCAGCCTCTGGTGGGTACTCAATAAAGGGGTCAATGCCCGTCATCCCTTTGTGTGGTTTTCTGTAAGCTTAGTACTGCGACTAGCCTTTGCACTGTGTGCGCTATATTGGGTCTCGCAAGGCAATTGGAAACGGCTTTTAGTGGCTGTAGTGGGCTTTACCATCGCTAGAATGCTACTTAATCGAAAAATTGGCTTACATCACCAGGACATTCTCAGCAGTAAAGAGGTCGACAATGGACGTTAGCCCAGATAGCGCACTGTACTGGCAATTTGGCTGGCTGAAACTGAATGCCACCATCGTATTTACTTGGGTGATCATGGGGGCTTTGGTGATAAGTGCGAAGTTGATTACGCGTACTTATAAGAAAGACTTCGAACCGACACGCTGGCAATATGCATTGGAAATCATTGTAAGTGAAATCGAAAAGCAAATCGCCCAGGTTGGAGTTAAGGTGCCCCGGGATTATATTGGCTTTTTAGGGAGTCTGTTTTTGTTTGTTGCCGTGGCTAATCTTTTCACCATTTTCCCAGGATATGCTCCTCCCACAGGATCCTTTTCAACCACATTCGCTTTAGCCTTGTCAGTATTTTTTGCGGTGCCATTTTTTGGGATCAGGAAATTAGGCTTAAAGAATTACTTGTCTTCCTACACCAAGCCGACCTTATTAATGCTGCCATTTAACATCATTGGCGAGCTATCCAGAACCTTAGCCTTAGCGGTTAGGTTATTCGGCAATATTATGAGTGGCAGCATGATCTTGGCACTGCTATTGGTTATCTCGCCGTTTATTTTTCCGGTTTTCATGACCGCTCTGGGGCTACTAACAGGGCTAGTGCAAGCCTATATCTTTTTTATTTTAGCCACGGTTTATATCGCTGCTGCCACAGCTTCGACAGAATCGAATCTAGCTTCACCCGACGTTAATCAGTCAAACACTCTTGAAAGGTAAATAATATGGACGGTATTACAGCCATCGCAATGACATCAATTATAACTGCTGGAGCCACCATAGGGATTGGCTCTATTGGACCTGCAATCGCTGAGGGTAAAGCAGTCGCCACGGCATTGGCATCACTCGCCCAACAGCCCGATGCAGCTTCAACCATTACCCGTACTTTATTCGTTGGTTTAGCCATGATCGAGTCAACCGCTATATACTGCTTTGTGGTGACCATGATGTTGTTATTCACCAATCCATTCTGGAATTACGTCATTGAGCAAAGTGGAAACTAAATTATGACGGTTGACTGGTTTACCGTGGTTGCGCAAATAATCAATTTTCTAATTTTGATGTGGTTACTTAAACGGTTTTTATATAATCCGATCATTGGGGCTATTGATGGGCGAAGTCAGCATATCGAAAGTGAACTGGAGAGTGCACTACACACCCGCCAAAATGCCGAACAGCAACTTGATTTATATCAGCAAAAAAGTGCCCAGTTAGAACAACAGAAACAAGATATTTTAGAGCAGGCGATGGCCGAGGCAAGACAACATGCTGATACAATGCGAGCCCATTCTGAGCAACAATTGGCGAGTATGAATAAGCAGTTGATTACTGAGTACAAACACCAACTGCAACAATATCAGAGCGATGTAATTAAGCAAAATATGCTCGCGGTTTATCAAACTGCAAGTAAGGTTCTCGAAGATCTGGCAGACCTAGATCTCCATGATAAAATAATTGATACTTTCTGTGGGCGTTTAGCCCAGCAACCTCCCCTTCAGCTTACCCGTCTCATTGAGGATCAGTCCGGTCATACCATCAAATTAAGAGTTATTAGTGCAATCAGTTTAAGCGCAGCACAAAAAGATAAGATTGAACACACTATCAATCATCTTGGTACTATTGTTCAAGGTGATAATGTGTCCTTTGTCTATCAGGTTGATGCAGCTCTCATCAGTGGAGTGGAGTTGAAAACGGATGATTGGAAAACCACTTGGAGCACCACAGACTATCTCAACTTGCTACAACACAAAGTGACCTCAATAGTCCAACAGCAACAGGCTGAGTTAGCCACTAAGTTCAGTGCCAGTAAATTCAGCCTTGCAGCTGAATCAGACAAGCCAAAGAGTACAACTTAGCTATGTCTGCTTCAGTAAATCAGCAAAACAAAATGAGCTCGGCGCTTGGAGCTATGTTTGACGCTTGTCGGCAAGTCAATCAACAGCCTCCTTTAGCGGTTTCCTGCCAAGAAATAGGTACGGTTATTAGCGTGTCTTCAGGCATTGCTATTGTGGCAGGGCTGGGCAATGCTGGTCTGGACGAATTATTGCAATTTCCCAACGGAATAATGGGTATAGCATTCAATCTCGACGAGGACGAAATAGGCGTGGTGCTGCTAGGCCATTCAGAGCATATCAGCGTCGGTGATGAAGTATTGCGAACAGAACGGGTAATGGACATTGGGGTTGGTAACAGTTTACTCGGCCGTGTTGTCGACCCTCTGGGTATAGCCATTGACGGAGGACGACCATTGAACGTTGAGCATCGCTTGCCAATAGAACGTCCCGCCCCAGCTATTACCGCCAGATTACCCGTTGAGGTGCCGTTGCAAACAGGTATAAAAGTTATTGACGCTTTACTGCCTATTGGTAGAGGCCAGCGTGAGTTAATTCTTGGCGATCGTCAAACGGGTAAAACCGCGATCGCTATTGATGCCATTTTGAATCAAAAGAACAACGACGTGATTTGTATATATGTGGCAATTGGGCAAAAAGCCTCATCCGTAGCCAAAATACTCGCACAACTTGAACAGCATAACGCATTAGCTTACACCGTGATGGTAGTTGCCGAAGGCAGCAGTCCTGCCGGTATTAAATACATCGCACCTTATGGTGCCACCAGTATTGCAGAGTATTTTATGCAATCCGGTCAAGACGTATTAATTGTTTATGATGATTTAACCCAGCACGCCAGAGCCTATCGTGAACTTTCACTGTTATTGCGCCGCACGCCTGGACGTGAAGCATTTCCGGGTGATATTTTTTACATCCATTCACGCTTGTTAGAACGATCCACTCGCTTAAAAGCAGAATTTGGTGGAGGCTCACTCACCGCCCTTCCGATTATTGAAACTGAAGAGCAGAATATATCAGCTTACATTCCTACCAACCTCATCTCAATTACCGACGGGCAAATTTATCTATCACCTAGCTTGTTCGATCTGGGTATTCTACCCGCAGTAGATGTGGGTAAGTCCGTATCTCGTGTAGGCGGCAAAGCCCAACGCAAGATGTTCCGCAAGCTCTCCAGTGATCTGAAGCTCAGCTATGCGCAATTTGAAGAGCTGGAAAGCTTCGCTCGTTTCGGAGCTAGGCTAGATGAAAGTACTCGCAAAGTATTGGAGCATGGCCGATATATCAGAGCCTGCTTTAAACAAACTGAATTCAATCCGCTGTCAGTCCCTCAACAACTGGTCCTGCTGTTAGCGTTGAGCGAAGGGATTATTGATACTGTGGTCAACACTTCACTGGATGCTGCTTTAGCTCAACTAGAAACCTTACCCGCCTTATTGCCTAGCAATATTGTCGATCAGCTCATTCATGCTAACGCAATCAACTCACCAGACAAAAAAATCGTGATGGATAATATCTTGTCTTTATTAGCGCCTTTTACCATCTCATCTTCTCAACAGAGTGATTTAGATGACAATCAATCTTTGCCGTTGGTGGCCAATAAAACCACTAAAGAATCAACCCTTATCGAGCCGGATTTATGACCCAAGCGTTATCTGGCTTACAGCGAAAAATAGGTTATACTCACGAACTTCAGTCCGTTGTGCGCACGATGAAAGCCTTGGCTGCAGCTAATATTGTGCAATTTGAAGATGCGGTTAATTCCCTGATTGAATATTACTATTGTGTACAACTTGGTCTAAACGCTTGCTTTAATCAGCCTTTGCGAAGCATCCCCCAATATCCTTTTAATATCCGCCACCAGGATGATTCTTTGGCTGTAATTGTATTTGGTTCAGATCAAGGTTTAGTCGGTCGCTTCAATGAGAATTTAGCAGAGTTTTCTAATCACACCCTGTCAACCTACCAAACTAAGAAACACATTTGGTGTGTCGGTGAAAGAGTGTTGCAGCACCTTAGCACTGATAACATACAGCTGGAAAATCCACATCAATTACCAAGCAGCATTGACGGTATTGCCGAACTAGTCGGTGAATTACTAGTAGAATTAGAAAAATTATTGAATAGTCACACTGTTAGTCAGGTAATGCTCATTTACAATAGTCCTATCAGCAAATCTAGCTATGCACCCAAGTCCCTTCGCTTACTGCCTTTGGACAAGAAATGGCGCAAACAGGTGGAGCAAGCCAACTGGCCAAAAGGTTCGTTACCTGAACTACTAAACGATCGCGAAAAAACATTTTTGGCACTCATAAAAGAATATCTTTACGTTGCTATATATAGAGCCTGTGCTGAATCCTTAGCCAGTGAAAATGCCAGTCGTTTGTCCGGTATGTTACGAGCCGAAAAAAACATTGAAAATCAATTGCATGATTTAACCTTGCAATATCAGCAAATTCGTCAGCAAAATATCGATCAAGAACTATTTGATTTGATCTTGGGCAATGAAGCCTTAACCCAGCAGCCCAAAAGATAATTAATTTAGAGACCCATTATTGCTTTTTACCCCCCGGACCATATCCCCTATTTAGCGGCCAATCTTAGCGATAAATTTTCATGTCTACGCGCTAATATATTAAGTCTACTTAGTTAGTAATTCGCTATGTTACTGATAACTCGTGTTTTACAACGACCACATTGGCATAAGGAGTAAAAGGTGGTAGGTTCGATATCGCAGCCTAGTGATTCTTAGCTACACCGCTGAGCCTCAAAAATTAGTCGATAATAGGTCGCAAGTTGAACATATCACCCAGAACATCAAAATTGGAGTTAAAGCATGTGGAGTGAACGCAGGGGATCAGGCCAATCGATTCGCCAGGGAGATCATCGTAATCCATTTCAACGAGATAAAGCTCGAATATTGCACTCAGCTGCGTTTCGTCGTCTACAGGCCAAAACTCAGGTTTTAGGTGTGGGGATGAGCGATTTTTATCGTACCCGTCTTACCCACTCATTAGAGGCATCTCAAATCGGTCAAGGTATAGCCGCCCAGTTACGCTCAAAATATCCTGAATTGACGGAAACCTTGCAACTTAACGATCACTTGATTGAGGCCCTGTGCTTAGCCCATGATATTGGTCATCCGCCCTACGGGCATGGTGGTGAGATCGCTTTGCATTATAAGATGCATCAACATGGTGGATTCGAAGGAAATGGCCAAACCTTCAGAATTGTCAGTAAATTAGAACCTTATACCCTTGAGCACGGTATGAATTTAAGCCGCCGCACCGTGCTGGGATTGGTTAAATATCCTAACTTTCTCGACAGCTTAAATCATCGAGCAGCACAAAAACAACCCATTCCCCATCGACAGGTAAAAGCAGAATCTTGGCACCCGCCCAAAGGATTATACCGCTGTGATGAGAGCGTCTTCGAATGGATGTTAGCGCCACTTAGCGTCAACGATCAAAACTTGTTTATGTCGTTCAGCCAGTACGACGATAAGCATAGTAAGACTAAATTCAAATCCTTTGATTGCTCAATTATGGAATTAGCCGATGATATTGCCTACGGCATTCACGATCTGGAAGATGCCATAGTGATGGGAATTGTCAATCGAGACCAATTCCAACAGGAAGTTGCCCAACACATTAAACCTTTGGAAGCGTTTAGTTTATCAACATCCATCGATAGCTTAACGGAGCAGTTATTTAGCCCGCTACATTTTCAACGCAAGGATGCCATAGGTGCATTGGTAAACGCCTTCATCACTTCGATAGAAATCAAACAAAATCCAGCCGATTTTGACCAACCTATTTTGCGCTATCATGCTGCCTTTCCGGAACAATCAGCTGATGCCTTGACACTGTTCAAATCTTTTGTGTTTCAGCGAGTGATCCGCAAACCTGAAATTCAACTGCTTGAATACAAAGGACAACAGATAGTGATGGAGTTATTCGAAGCTTTCGCTTCAGATCCAGAAAGATTATTGCCTGATAATACTAAAGCGAGATGGCTTGAAGCGGAATCTGATGGTAACGGATATCGGGTAATTTCTGATTACATTTCGGGCATGACAGACGGGTTTTCAGCAAAACTCTACAATACTTTATTTTTACCAACCTCGGGCGGCAGCAGCGACAATTTCACGGTTTAGTTTTGACATACAAGCCCCAAAATTCTAATCCAAGCTGTCGTGATAGAATTGTGATGTAATTTTTACTCTAAAAAGTCTATCTGTTCGTATAGATATGATAAGTGAGTAAAGGAAATCAGAAAATGCTAATTAAAAGCAGTCGAAAAAGTGACATTGCCGAACATCAAGTGACAGATGAAAAGATCTATAATGATCGCAGGAAGATCCTTAAAACATTAGGTTTTGTTGGCGCCAGCTCACTAATATCGTCACCTTCTGCTAACGCAATAGGATGGTTTTCTGATGATGACAAAGCACGTTTTCAAACCCACAAATTAGAGTTTTCGAAAACACCTCAATTTAGGACAGATGAGACGTTAACGCCTGAGCAGAAGATAATCTCTCATAATAACTTCTACGAATTCGGTACCGGCAAGTCTGATCCGGTCGAAAATGCCCAGCAGTTCAAAGTCGATCCCTGGACATTGAAAGTGGATGGATTGGTTGAAAAACCCGTAACCCTTGGTTATGAGGATCTAACCACTGCCTTTCCTTTGGAGGAACGCATATATCGCCTGCGCTGTGTTGAAGCATGGTCGATGGTGATCCCTTGGATTGGCTTTTCATTAGCCAGTTTGATCAACAAAGCCAAGCCCTTGAGCAGCGCTAAATATGTGGCCTTTGAAACCTTATATGATCCCAAACAGATGCCCGGTCAGAAAAGCCGATTTGTTGGCGGAGGTGTGGATTATCCCTATGTAGAAGGTTTACGTTTGGATGAAGCCTTGCACCCCCTCACCTTGATGTCTGTTGGCTTGTATGGCAAAACCCTACCCGCTCAAAATGGCGCGCCGATCCGCTTAGTTGTGCCTTGGAAATATGGCTTTAAAAGTATTAAATCCATTGTGAAAATTACCCTTACCGATAAAAAACCACCGGTAACTTGGAATATTTTGGCCCCCAACGAATATGGCTTTTACGCCAACGTAAACCCTAATGTGGCCCATCCACGCTGGAGCCAAGACCGGGAACGGCGCCTAACAAGCGGCGGATTACTTAGCCGCAATCGTATCCCAACACAAATGTTTAATGGCTATGATGAAGTGGCAGCGTTGTATAAAGACATGGATTTAAGGCGATACTTTTAACTGATGCTGAAACTCTCTGCAAAACGTATCTTTTGGCTAAAAGTCGTTATCCATATCAGTTGTTTAGCACCAATTATATGGGTGTATCAGCTGGGTTTGACGGACCAACTTGGCGGCGATCCGGTAGAAGCTATTTTATATTTCACCGGTATTGGTGCATTCAATATATTGTTAATTTCGTTGTGCGTCAGTCCATTAGCAAAGCGCTTTCGGTTAGCTGCGTTGATCCGCGTACGTCGCTTGCTTGGCTTATATTCATTCACTTATGCACTGGCACACTTCGGCAGTTATATTGTGTTTGAACTCCAATTTGAATGGCAATTACTGCTTTCTGAGATTATTAAACGCCCCTATATAACGGTTGGCTTTGTGGCCCTGTGCATACTACTTTCGTTAACGGCCTCCTCAACAACTTGGGCGCAACGAAAGATGGGCAGGAAATGGCAATCTCTACATAATTTTGTATATGTGGCCGCAGTGTTGATCGCTTTACATTATATTTGGTCAGTTAAATCTGACATTATTCAGCCCAGTGCCTATTGGCTGATGGTGCTAATTCTATTATGGTTTAGAAAAGATAAACTACTAAGAGCATGGAAACGGTAGCAGCAATAAAAATTATGCTACCGCTCTTACGCCCCAGCGTGACTTAAACAGCTTCTACTCCGATAAAAAATGCTAGACGCTGCCATCCATCACACTTTTCAATACTCCCTGGACGTTTTTCATTTATAGGATAAAGTACATTATCACGGGGATTAAAAATAGCCACATGAGCTTCACCCGGCCATCGTCAAACTTGACGAACCCTATACACCACACACACTTCGTCTCTAGCATCGCAACCAAATGTAAATATTGTTCCGACTTGATGTTCGATTTATCCAGTCAGTTGCAATAACGCTTCTTTGTATCTTTGATTCAAATAAAAGTGACTCTTCGATTAAATACCAAGCAATTATTTAAGTATTTAAGTATTTAAGTATTTAAGTAAAAATAACTTGCATGTATGTTTATACAGTACTAATGTATATCAAACACTGTATAAACATACACGAGCGAGATTGACCATGGCGTTATTACATTCAACCGATATCACTGAATTAAACCCAGCATACAACAAGCTGCATTTTCAAAACTTTAAGGCCCTAAATGGTCTCTCTCATTTACCAGAATCGAAATGGATGTATTTACTGTCAAACAATATAGCCTTTAATTCGGATGTAGACGGAGCTATCCGGCTGAAGAAACCTAATGATGAAATTTTATTTGTTTGGTTAGAAAAAATTGTTGAGGGTGGTCAATGTTCTATCTTGTTTGTTGAAGAATTGCATTTAGATGACTTAAGAATTCAACGCCTGAAATATTTATGTGAGCTGCATTATGTCACTTTGGTTAATCTTACCCTTGATAGCGCTACGCCAAAAAATCTTGTCGTAGGACCCTGGAACTAACGAGCGTTTATTCAACTGACTAATTATTACAGTCCTGAAGTGTGTAAGTTGTCCTTGGTATTGAACTAGCTATTGAGCATCAGATAATTGGTTTAACACCTCAAGTGCTCGGTTGGCGTCAGAGGCATTCACAAAAATGTGATCATGGTAATAGGCTGCCACAACATTAGCACTGATGTTAGCTTGGGTAAGTGCGTGTGACACTGCTGCCGTAAGCCCCACTGCCTCTAAACTAGAATGGACATTCAATGTAATGCATTTGTAAGTAGTATCATCATCAAGTGATAGATGGCGTGCATTGTCCACCGCTAAAATAAGCGATATTCCTTCTTCTTCGATGAATACAGATTTTGGGTCCAATTGTGCGATGGTGTTCCAATCAAGTTCATCACTAGAATAAAATACGAATTCAGCTTCTGACAAACTAGGCGACATATCCGCCAACAGCCGCGCTAAATTAACCTCACCAACCATATTCAACACACCAATTTTTTCAAAAAATAAAGTAAAATAATAGCGTGTAGTAATCAACAAAGCGATAGAATTGATCCGTAATATTATTCAACCTGTGACTCAGATGAAAACACTCTGCCCTTGCGGCTCCCAAATTGATCTAGCCAAATGTTGCGGCCGATTCATCGATTCAAATGAATGCCCTGACACCCCTGAGCAGTTAATGCGATCTCGTTTCAGCGCTTATTTTCTAAAACGATATGATTACGTATTAGCCACTTACAGTGCCGCCAAACGTAATGCACTGACAGTTGCTGAGTTAGAAAATAGTGATGGGGACTGCCAATGGCTGTCCTTATCAATCATAGCTCGACCGTCTGACAACCAAGTTGAATTCAAAGCCTATTATAAAATTCAACAACAATTTTTTGTTTTACATGAAAAATCTGACTTTATAATCGAAGACCAGCGATGGCGTTATGACAGTGGAGTGCTGTATGCAGATTCAGCAGAAATACAGCTAAAGCGAAATGACCCTTGCCTATGTAACAGTGGCAAAAAATATAAAAAATGTTGTTTATAGTGGCATTGTCATACTAATTAGGTAATTGCAGTTGGAGTGTTCAAAGCAATATCAGCAGAATGTGTTAGCCAACAACACAGAATCATCAGACTAATAGTAAAGCTATGAGAAATGTTTGCTGGAAATAAAAAAGCACCAACTTAATAGTGGTGCTTTTACCGATAAATCAGAATGATTATCTGATTAGGAAAATTTACGACGTGATGCTAATCCTATCAATCCTAGAGCAAAAATCGCTAATGTAGTTGGCTCTTGCATATTCTGGTGATAAGGATCAGTCATTCCGGTTTCATCGGGATCACTAATCTTTGACGCATTGGACGAGTCTGTGTTTTACCCTAAGTGATCCCGATGGGTCAACTCAGATTGTATTTTTCTCATCGACTCCCCTTTTAAATTGATCCGGTGAGCGTTGTGCATGAGCCTGTCTAGAATCGCGTCTGCCAACGTATTATCGCCAATAGACTGATACCACTGATCGGTCGGTAACTGACTGATGATCACAGTCGATGAGCTGCCGTTTCTATCATCCATGATTTCCATCAGATCGTTCCGGTGTGCGGCTTTAAGTGGTTCCAGCCCCCAGTCATCCAGAATGAGCATGTTCATGCGGGCCAGATGCTGTAGCGCCTTGCTGTAGGTGCCATCAGCTTTTGCTTGGGTCAGTTCTAGCATTAATCGAGAGAGTCGGTAGTATTTCGCGCTGTAACCTTTGGTGCAAGCGGTGTGCGCTAAAGCACAGGCCAGATAAGTCTTACCGCTGCCGCAAGGACCGGTGAGTAGCAGGTTCTGGTGCTTGTTTACCCAGTCACATTGCAACAGAGAGGCCATCATAGCTTGCTTTAGTCCCCTTGGCTGGCTGTAATCTATATCCCGTGCAGTGGCGTTGATTTTCAATTTGGCGGCTTTGAGCAATCGCTGTTGTTTACGCTGCTCCCGCTCATGTTGTTCGCAGTCGGTCATCAGTTGGAGTCGCTCATCGAAGCTTAAAGCATCGTAGTTGCCAGGTTGTTCAGTTTGCATCGTCAGAGCTTTTGCCATGCCGGTGAGTTTGAGCTGGCGTAGTTGGGTGAGAGTATTATTTATCATGATGTCTCCTTGATTAGTGGAAGCTTTGTGGGCCACGGATATTCTCGTGGGATTGGGGTAGCAGTGAGGGCTGTTCCGGTGTATCAGGATGCAGTTTGTCTTGGTTGCTACTAAGGATATCTTTGATGTGCTTGAGTCGATAAAGACTGTGTTGGTTGGCAATGGCGCAGGCCTTGTCGATGCGCTGTGGTGGATATTGGCGAGACAGGCTCAGTAGACCTAAACACACACGATAAGCCTGTTGCTCATGCTGTTTGCTGTTGAGCTGAGTTTTGACCCAAGCAAGCACCTCGCCACCGATATCTTTGGCCCAATTCATGAGTCTGCCTTTGGACCATTGATGATGTTTTTCATGTTGGGTCGGCATGTGACTGGGTGTGGTACTCATGCCTGCGCGATACTGTCTAGCGTGACTAGCAACGAGGTTGTTGTGGAACAGTAATTCAATCACATTGGCCTTGGCATATAGCTCAATGCGCTCGCCGACCAGATGATGGGGCACCGAGTACAAGTGCTCATCATACTGGACGTGGTAATCAATATTGACTTTGACCTGCTTGATATCGGTGTACTGGTAGGTGTGTTTAGGCAGCGGCAAGAGCACCGGTTTATCAATGGACTCGAACCAAGTTCGGCGACTGCCCTTGAACTGTTTAAAGGGCTTGTTGTTCACCTCAACCAGTAAGGCTTTGATGCAGGTGTTTAGCTCGGCCAATGAGAAGAAGGTGTGATGACGTAAGCGTGCCAATATCCAGCGCTCAATGATTTGCACACCCACTTCAGCCTTGGCTTTATCTTTAGGTTTATACGGCCTGGCAGGCACAATAGCCACCCCATAGTGAGCGGCCAGTTGTTGATACGCCGGATTCACATCAGGGTCGTAACGACAGGCTTTAGTTACTCCGCTTTTTAAGTTATCTGGCACCACCATTTGTGGCACACCGCCTAAGAAGTTAAAGGCTCTGGCATGACTATTCAGCCAGTCGGGCAAACTCTGACTATAGGTCGCTTCAGCGAAGGTATAGTTGGTTGCGCCCATCACCGCAACGAATATCTGTGCGGTGCGTACTTCACCAGAGCTACCGCTGACAATTGGCACCGTCTGCCCAGCATAATCGACAAACAGAGTTTCGCCCGCTTTATGGATTTGGCGCATGGAACGGCGCTGTTTAGCACGCCATACCTCATAATGATGGCAATATTGCGAGTAGCTATAGCTGCGATTAGGATACTGCTGGGTATATTCCTCCCACAGCAGGTGCTTGGTCACGCCTTTGCCCTTGAGTTCTTGATGCACTTCAGTCCAAGCAGGCAACTGATAGTGGCGGGACGGCCTAGGGTCTGATTGTGGATACAACAATCTTGCCAGCGCAACGTCATCCATATCATCGGGTAACGGCCAAGTAAGTTCGCAGTGCTTAACTTTAGCAAGCAACTTTTGCACACCACCAATACTGGCTTTCGTGCAGATACTGATTTTTCGTAGACTGAGCTGGGCTTCAAAATGAAGTCGTAGGATTTCTCTGATATTACGCATTGTAAACCTCTTTGTAGCCATGACTGCTCCAGACAAAAAGGAACTAGGCTAGCAAATATGTTGAATATCAACGCGTCAATTAAGATTCTATTAGGTAGAAGTCATCATTCTGGTGACATCCCAAAAGTGATCCCGATGAAACCGGAATAGATGATCCCGATGAAATCAGAATCAGTGATCCCGAATAGCCAGAAAAGGTGATCCCGATGGACCGGAATATGCAGCTCTGGGATATCATTCGGATCAGGTTGTTCAGGTGCACTTCCTGCTGGCAAGATTACCTGATAGTGAATTGCACTTAGTGCATCACCCAATCCAGTGTGGGTAATATTCAAGGAGTTCATACCCACTGATAAAAACGACGTAATATCAACTTCCAGCAAGTCCCATAACCCACCGTTAGTAACAGTGCTGCCTGGTGTTACTGGTACTGTGGTACCGTTAAATACCAATCCCATATTGACACCGTTAATAAAAAAGTCTCCATCAGCAAATTCCTGGCCGTCGGAAATCCCCATTAGCAACGAGGCAGTACCGCTGACATAATTAAAGCATTATTAACAAGACACCCATCATAAATGAATATTAACAAGACACCCATCATAAAAAGAATTACGTGGACACCCATCATAAAAACAATCAATTTCTTACATGGACAGGCACCACTCCGTCTTTCTCATGGGTGATGAGATGGACGCTCCCCAATACGGCGTCAATGCGCCAAAATAGTAGTTCTTAAACAAGACTATTTACATAGGGAACGTCCAATATGAAGCTTAAAACAATTACCATCGGTTTGGCAAAGACTGTATTTCAAGTGTGCGGAGTAAATGAACATATTAAACCGCAATTTAATAAGAAATTAAAACGGACTGAGTTACTTGATTTTATGCGCCAACAACCACCTACGTTGGTGGTGATGGAAGCCTGTTATTCATCGCTTTACTGGGGCGTGAAATTGCTAAATTAGGTCATGATACCAAGCTTATACCTGCTCAACATGTCACGCCTTTTGTGCGAGGCAACAAGAATGACCATAACGACGCTTTTGCCATAGCAGAAGCCAGCGCTCACATATCCGCTTTGTCCCCGTTAAATCTGAGCAACAGCAAGAAATTAATTGCTTGCATCGAATTCGAGAGCGCTTAATTAGAAACAAAACGGCCCTGAGTAACCAGATACGCGGGTTGTTAAGTGAATTTGGGGTAATATTTCCTTGTGGCCACGTGGCCTTGTGTGCAGGATTAGCCCAAGTAATTGATAGCGAACAACGCAGTAACCAGTTGAAAACCATGATGCGCGAGTTAAAGGCAGAATATGAAGACACACGCACTCGCATCAAGGCCATTGAGCAGCAATTGCATCACTTTGTTAATAACAATGAAAGTGGCAAAATATTGCTCAGCATACCAGGAACTTATAGAAACACCCACCACAATGCAACTTATAGAGACACCCACCACAATGCTATGAGAAATACGATGGATGTGTTTATGTTAATGATGGGTGTCTTGTTAAGAATGATTATGGGTGTCTTGTTAAGAATGATTCGGTTATCGAATGCTATCTATAACTTTACTTTGTTATAGTTTCCGATCTTCAGCTGAGGTAACCGAGAAGGTTAGCTTGCAATCAATGTCTTTTAGAATCTGATTTACTATTCGTGGGGCATTGAACGTATTACTGTGACTTTGTGACTGGGCACAGATAAAAATATCACAATCTTGAATATCTACTTTTTGCCTGATAAAGAAATGGTTTATATCATCTAAATTTTGTTCTTTGAGCAAGATGCGCCCGATGAAACAATCCTTCTGGGCGTGTGTTTCATATGTAGCGTCGTTTACTTCTCTGCTTAGCGTTAAGGCTTGAAATTTATCTAAATTCAAGAACCTAAAGCTAACTTCAACCTTTGTATCATCAACCATTTTGCAATCCTTCATGTTTATTAGCTAATAGGAATTTAGTCAACCCTCCTCCTAGTAAAAACTTACCCAGTGAACCGAATTCGTAAGTGATACAAAAACTGCTCAAATGACATTTTGACAGTTACCATTAGCTAACGGTTAGTTTAAACAAAGGGTGATACTTTGTGCCTCTACTTGGCTTGTAATGGGGTTGCGCCTATGTGCTCAAACAAGGTATAGAAATTCTTCGTGGTTTGTCGGGCTAATTGTTCCACGCTAATACCTTTTAGTTCGGCGATAAATTCAGCAACTTCAACCACGTATCCAGGTTGATTTTGCTTTCCACGGTATGGCACTGGGGCCAACCAAGGTGAATCGGTTTCAATTAGCAATCTGTCCAGCGGTACTGCTTTTACTACTTGTTGTAACTCTGTAGCTGACTTAAAGGTTACGATCCCTGAAATGGAGATATAGAAACCCATTTCCATCGCCGATTCGGCCATTTCCAATGTTTCGGTAAAGCAATGTAACACCCCTTTAATGTCAGGACCTTTATGCTCTTTTAGAAGATTAATGGTGTCTTCTCTGGCGTCACGAGTATGGATGATCAACGGCTTTTTCAGTTGATTAGCAACTTTAATATGGTCGACAAAAGAGGTCAGTTGAACTTCTTTGGTTTCAGCGCTGTAGAAATAATCTAAGCCAGTTTCCCCAATCGCGACAACGCTTTTATCAGAAGCCATATTAAGTAATTCTTCAAAACTACAAGCGTCTTCCTGATGCAGTGGATGGACACCACAGGACATGGATACTGATGGTAATGCTTGCACTTGTTCCATCATTGAGGGAAAGTCTTTGACCGATACTGCAACACACAGAAAATGCTCTACGCCGCGCAGTTGAGCAAAGGCAATTACTTCTTTCAATTCTTCAGGGCTTTTGCCTAAACGGTCAAGGTGACAATGAGAATCCACAAACATATTATATTTTAAGCCTATCTATGATGAATATTTACTGTTCAATAGTGAAAATCGGGTAAGTAGCCCGGCTAATATTAAAATCCGATTTACCCCTGGGTTAATTAACGCTTGGCTGGCATGTATAGCCCTTTCTTCCATTTCGAAACCGACACTATCGGTGACATTACGCAGTTGTAGCGTTCTAATTTGATGTTGTAACCATACCACTATTTGCTCTGAGTCTGATTGCCACTTTTCTGACAATTCTATTGCACTGGCAGCGCCTGCCTGAAGCGCATTAAGCCCTTGAATGAAATCCTCGTAAGTGACGCCACTATCTTTTTCTAACTCATCCAAAACACGCAGCGGCGCATTGCTATACAAACGAACAAATTGCTCATCTACCCCTGCATGACCTTGTTCGGCAAGCCAATCGATACAAGCTTGTGTGTCTGGACCCACTAAAGTGACTTTTTCACAGCGACTTTTTATGGTCGCCAGCAAACGATCAGGTTTAGCTGTAAGTAATAATATAAAAGTATTATTGGTTGGTTCTTCAAGTGTTTTAAGCAATGCATTTGCCGCAGACTCTGTCATAGTGTCTGCTTTTTCAATCAGCAACACTTTATTGCCTGACAACTGCGCGGTGCCCGTTAGCTTTTTAATTGCATCCCGAATCAAATCAACGCCAATTTGTTTTTCTGACACAATTCTATGCATATCTGGATGGGATTGAGCGGCATAAAGCATACAAGATTGGCATTGACCGCAGGCCTGTTCACCGCCTTTTTTACACAATATAAACTGACTCAGTTGTTCACCAAAAGCTTTTTTACCAATGCCAACTAACCCTTGCACCAACAATGCATGATGCAAAGAATTATTGGTTAATCTGTCAATTAGTTGAGTGAGCCGCTGGCTTAACCAAGGATACATGATCAGGCGCCCATAAACGTAGCTAATGATTGGCGTATATCGTCATGAACTTTATCAATATGCTGCATGGTATTGATGGTTACTATACTCTGGTTATTGGCGGCAAGTTGTAAATAGCGATCTCGGGTGCGTTCAAAAAAATCGATCCCCGCTAATTCAATACGATCTAGCTCTCCCCTGCCTTTTGCACGCTTTAAACCTTCTTGCGGCTCAACATCCAAATAAAGCGTGAAGTCCGGGCTAAAACCGTTCAAAGCCAAATCTCTTAAAATGGTCATTTTTTGTTGCGAAACCCCTCGACCTCCCCCTTGATAAGCCTGAGATGAAAGATCATGGCGATCTCCAATAACCCAATTGCCTTTCGCTAAATTTGGTTTTATCACATTTGCCAGCAATTGCGACCGTGCCGCGTACATTAATAATAGTTCAGCTTCTATGGTCACTTCTTCTTGCCAATCGTGTTTTACACACTCACGAATCGACTCTGCCATGGGTGTACCACCTGGCTCTCTGGTACACACCACGGTTTTGCCGTAATGCTCTAATACTCTTTTAACCGTATCAATCGCACTACTTTTACCAGCCCCAAATATCCTTTTTTTTTCATATGTAAACAACATCATGGGTGGGTGGGTGAGTAATGGTTTAAGGAAAAATAACGGCGAATACAATGAATTATATAGAGTTGACACACCTCTTAGAAGTTTAAAAACCGATAATTTCATCAAAAAAGTGTAAACTAAGATAAAAATCCCCTTAAAACCATAAAGTGTAAACTAAATTCATCCTTTTATTGTGGTTAACAAAAGGCTATTTCGACCTTCAGTGTAAACCTCAAATCATTAGAGCATTTAATTCTATCATTCAAACAGACAAACCAGAATAGAAATTCTATGATTTGTTTTACTCTACCCTAAAAAATTAACTCTTTTTTGATAAAAATTTTATACGCTTATTTTTTGAATTTAACAAATTTTCCTTAATAAAATCATACTTGTGTAGTTTCATTGCCTTATTAGATGCATTCAACAGTACTCATTGTGTATTATTTACTTTATACAAATCAATAAGTTAACATCAGTTTATAGTTTAAGAAATAATAAGATATAAACATGAAAGAAGACCAATTGCCGGTAGAATCCTTTGAAGATCTAAATAGGGAATTACCATCTTTTCCAAAGCCGGACTACTCACTACAAATGCCCTCAAATGCGAAGGGCTATGTCGTGATTGGCAACTGCCTTGGGTCAAAAGAACAGCTTTTAATAAGTGAAATAATAAATAAACTCCCTCCTTTAAAGAAAGTATTCATTATTTATGAGCAGCCTTTGCAAGCTACTCCAGAGTTTGTCGCGGAAAATTTCAGTAGGCCAATTGAAAGAATCATTACGCTGGACGAACTCGATCATGTAAAAGGCGGTATTATTAACTTGAATTGGACTATGCCTTCTCGCCTCAAAATACTTTTGATGCTTATCAATGCTATGTCTGATGAGTGCGTTCTTTTTTTCGCTACGGGGAGTCATGCAGAACAAGTAAAAGAACGAGTACTTTTAGTAGATCACCTTTGCGATAAAATAGTCATTTCATTGAACAAGCAAAAGCCAAATTCACTTCGTGCAGGTTGGTTTCTCTCTCATGATCCAAGTATGGAACGAGCAAATTTCGCCTGTTGGGAGATAGTAAATACAGAAGAAGGCTATCAATACAATTTATCTGTACTGTCATCTGACCAAATGAAGCAATTGAATGTTGCCTAATCTGTGCAATTATAATTTGATATATTTTGTTAGTAGGTAACGTAAATGAACATATTATTTCTATGCACCTCTAACGTTAATCGAAGTCGCACTGCTCAAGAGCTTTTCAGCGCAATTGATAAAGCAAGTAAATACCAATCGGCAGGTTTAAGCAAAAAATATGTTGAAAAAGCTGGTACAACGCTTTGCACTGAAGAGTTGCTAGGCTGGGCTGACAAGATATATATCTTCGAAGATTTTCATTTAGAAAGAATTATTCATTACACTGGCAAAATACATCTTCATAAAATTTCTAATTTGGATATTGAAGACAAATATCAGTATTTTCAACGAGAATTAGTATTGTTGTTGCTAGAAAAATTACTTAGGAGTTGCTCAATTAGCATTTAGCCTTTGCAGTCGAGCGTTTCAATCAACTCATCATAATCATGTTGGGATGTATAGCTAATTGATAGTTCATCACGCTTATACTTTATGTCGTGAATAATCATAAAGTCATTATTACGTGTGACTTGCTGATCTATTTTTTTTATAAGGAACTCTGAAACATAAAGCTGATAGTTATCGAATACACAGATACTCTTAAAGTGGTGGGAAGGCTGTTTCTGCTGGTACAGTGCATTAAATTCCGACATTAATGACAACAGCCTACGCTTAAGTTTTTGTTCATTTAAGTTTTTCACGCTCATATTAACTCCTTTAAATGCTATTGTGCTAAACATCCCTGTGATGAGTAGATATTAACCTTTCAAATTCCCATGCTTACTGCGTACATTTCTAACCGCATCACCTGACGCAAGTTTATCGCTGGGTAAGTCAAGCACAACATTAATAATATCGGCAATAGCGTTATTGCTAAAACGAAAGTTTGTTGGCAAACCATTCAATTCGTCAAACTTATCATCAAAAGCAATTACAAAATCTTTAAAGTCAGACTGTCGCCCATTGATAACATGATCAGGAAACTGGCAATGTCTTGGACTAGGCTGTGTTTCTTCAAAGTTTGCAACAGCAGATATTAACTCTGACCTACTAGGCCAATATTTAAGGTCATATTGATATGTTAACGATTTCAACTTTTCTGAAACGTGTGTCTTATACAGATAGTTACCTTCGCTAGCCTGTTCAATCAAGTCGTCTATAAATTGATACTCAGGCTTTGAAAAACCTGATGTTTCATACTGCTCTGATTGCCGTTGTAGCTTTTCAGCAAGCTTTAATGCTAATTCAACAATTTCATCTTTCAATGCTTTAAGTTCTTTGAATTCCTCTCTGGCTTTAATCACATCTTCTTTTCGGAAGTCAAAGCTACCCCAAATATGCTCCAATGTTAGCCATATATATGCATTATCGGGAGGGCAACCTTCATACATGTCCGAGTAGCCAAAAGCTTCTACTAGTTCTCGAAATGGAAGCCGCAGCTCATCGGCTCGTTCAATCATTCTTTCCATTACAGGCCAATATGACATCCATATTTGTTTTTCTTTGTGATCGTCAAGCTCTCTTTTAATAAATGCTTTACAAAAATTCACAGGGTTGTCTTTAGGGAGAGACATGCTAAATTTCCTTACAATTAAAGTTTTAATAAGCTTATCTTGCTATAAAAACTTTGTCCGTCTCTGAAGACAAAATTTTTAAGCTACTTGAGATCGGTTAGTACTTTACCTTAGTAATACAAGGCAAAGGCTTAATCCAAATTAGGTTCAGAAATATGCCATTTGGTGCAAGCAAGATAATAAAAATGTACTTACAAATAAATTAGTAGGAATTACGTCCATTAAGAATATGAATCGAAAGCTAACTTTTCATATGTTTAATTAATTTTTCAGGAATGAGGTAGATATTCTGCTTAGCTCTTGTAAATGCAACATACAGTTTATTTTTAGTCTGAGGTTTAAGCTCTCTAAGATTGCCATTCTGAAAGTGCTTTAATGTATTTGGATTCAAAATAATGCAAATATTTTCGAAACAATCTAGCCCTTTAGTAGCTCCCCAGTTTTCTGTATACCCTTTGTACTTTCTACTGTCTTGGTAAAAAAGTTTGGCTGTATCTGGGCAATTCATCATTTCCGTAGCTTGATTCTTACATTCTATAAACTCAATATTGGTCTGGTCACTTCGATGAGAGTCAATTTGTATAGATAAATTTTCACTTACAAAATCACACACTATTGGACTACAACGGTGACTCCTAGAGAGTAATTCTTCATCGACTACATAACCAACTTTTGTAAATTTATCTTTGTATTTGTCGTAGCAATCATGAAGTGACTTATTTACATTTCCATCTCTAGACGTATCAAATGTATGCTGATAAAAGTCTCCCACAAATAACTGGTCGATATTTGCTGGAAAAATGCGTAATAAAAAGTTGAAATCGTGTCCTGCAAAATCTTGAACCTCATCAATACAAATGCAGTTAAAATACTTTTCTATACGCTGAACGACTTCATCAATAATGCCCACTTGTTCAATTAATTTTGCTATTCGATTGGAGTACAACCTATTATGGCTATCGATATAAAACCTACTATCATTTCGTTTCATTTTTAAGGTATTAAATGGAGGGACATGCCAATTAATGCCTTTAGTCTTAAGTTTGTGACCATATAGAGGTCTAAAACAAAATGAGTACAAGAATTGAAAGTATGAGTACACTTTAATTCCCGATGGAATTTTACCAAACTTTTGCATTATCCTATGCTTTAGGTTCGATAAGTTATTATCCGTATAAGTTAATATTAAAGTTTTAGACTCAATAGTTAACCCATTTATTATGTGACTTGTTTTACCTGAGCCTGCTACAGCAAAAACTACTCGTTTATCCATTGGAAAGCTCTCTTGATATAGTCAGGTGTTTCAATATGATCAGCTTTCTTATCTAATAACTCAAATGCACAGTCTGCCTTGTTTTTCAGCATAAATTCTTGCACAGACAAAGCTCTCCGGCCCGCCTGCCAAAGCTCATCACAAATCTCTTGATTTAAGGTATATAGGCAAACTTCAAACGTATTATTGGCATTATCATCATCGTAAAAAATACCAATATTATCAGCCCTGTAGTTAACATAACCGTCAACACAGTTTGTTTGGTAGTCTCCATCATTGTCACGTATAACAGCAGTTCGTATACCTAAGGTTTTTGCTATGTCTAGATATCTTTTAAAACTTGTACCACCAACGGAAATAACATGAATATCATCTGCTTCTAATGTAGAGCCAGATACCGATGAATAAAGTGAGTCCAACAGGATATATTCGGCATCGCCTTCGACTAATATGACCTTTGCCGACAGTATAAATTCTAAAACATTATTGTCGGGCGCTTTCATGAAGAATTTAGCAGTGTCTTCTGGTAAACCTTTCATGGTAAGAGGTTCGGCAGAAGAACTATTTAATAGTATTGCGTTGCGTAAATTTAATCTAGTGCTTATTAGGCTATTGTGAGTAGCAATAAAGATTTGTCTAGCATGTGACTCTGATATCCTGTGAACCAGCTTTTTCATATTTGTATGACTTAGGTGGTTTTCAGGCTCTTCTAACAATAATACGTCTATTGGCTTATCTGCATCATGCTCTCTTAATGCAAACTCTGTTTTAATAAAACATTGCCTACCTTTGCCTTTGTTTTCGATAGGGACATCATCTTCAACAATATTCAGATCAGTTTCCAAATTTGATTTAGAGCCAGTTCTAAGCGAAAACTGATATTCATCAAGTTTGTCATTTATGGTTTTAAGGTTGGTTTCTGTGAAAGCTACTTTTTGTTGTCTATATTCATTTTTTAGCTTTATTCTCTCTGTTTGCTCAACAAAGTTGTCATATACCGACTTAATATATTCCTTGGTTGCATAATCATTATTTATTTGAGAGCTATCTAAGGCTAGATGCTTTAAGAATTTTCTATAACCCGAATATGCTTGGCCTGAAAAAGTTGCAAAATTAACAACGTAATATTCGAAAGGAAAGTTGCTTTCTGCTTGTGCTAAAACCTCTGATATTTCGTGAGTTAACTCTTCATTTGGCTCACATGTTAAAACCAGCCCATCACAAGCAACACCTTCAGAATTAACCTTTCCATTTAAATGAGGATTATCTTGATCATTCAAATACAGCTCAATACGCAGAGCGGGAAGATTTTCAATGCTTTTATCTGAAACTAAAAAGTCATTGATAACTTTTTTATTAAATAAGTTATCAATGCCAATTGTTTCTATTTTAGATTTACTGCCACTTAGTACAAGCTCAATAGCGGAGAGTATGCTACTTTTCCCTGCCTCATTGTCACCAATCAATAAATTTACTTCTTCAGTAAATTGAACTTCAAAATTTAAAAATTTTTTAAAGTTAAACAGCTTAATTCTTTCGATGAATTTCATAACTTCCCTATACCTATTTATTCCATGCAAGTTGCATATATTTATCCCAGCGCTACCATCTTAGTTATCGCTATTAGAGCAATCAATGACAAGTAGAACCCCCATACTGAAAAAGATTTACATGCCTCTATTTGCAACTTATTAATATCGCCAGAAGGATTTACTGAAAATAGGTCAGCCTCTTTAAGCTTTTTTTTATGCACTTTTGAAATAAATTCGTTGTACGAATTTCTAAACGCTTTTTCTAAAGCTAAGTAGTAAGCATCCAATGCACCAAATACAAAGGTAGGGAGTAATGCTATCCATGCATATTCTGGCTTTCCTTTATCAGCTACAATTACTAACACTGCTGACACTAGAGTAACGCACCAAGCCTTACAACTGCCACTATTGGCAGACATTCTTTGAATCACATTTTGTATAATATTTAGATGAGCCTGAATTGATACTGATTCTGGTTCTATGTTGATATATTCATCAGGCATGTATTAATTCCTTTTATTCGCAATAGCTGAATTTATCCATCCACTAATATTGGCTGCAATATCAGCGTATGCAGTGATAGGACTTGGATCATAACAAGGAATTACAGAAGATAATCGACTTCCATCGTTGAAAGTAAAATTGTCAAAAGGATTAGCCCCCTTCCTCGATGTACCAGTTCTTGGACATCTGAGATTGTGAATATAAATACCTAGTAATGCTTTGCCGTCCGCCCAAGCTTTTTTGATTTCATACTCAACCCAAGGGCGTGTAGATGTATCGGAACCTATCAGAACAATGACACAGCGTTTGTATTTCATGTTATTGTCAATCCAAGTTTTGACTGCACTGTCACCCGCTCTTTTTAATCGCTCCCATTCATTAGGAGTGGTTGGCGAGTTCCCTTCAATGGAACCTATATTCCTAACTTGTTGAACGCGCATTACGTCATTATTAAAGTGAAAACTGTAGAATACTGGTATTTTCGCCATATTAATTGCCCTTTAAATATATTTTATCCATTTCCCTGAGGCAGTACCTGCTTCAAAGACTCCAATAATGTCTTTGCCTGTAAGATTATGTTTACCTTCATCTAAGCGTTTATATAACTGAAGGTACTCATTACCATACCAAGTGCCGTTATCTTCCATTGTTGGAACAATTATTATGTTTTCATAACCCTTTAACTGATCAGCAACTCCAATCTCCCACGGACACCAACGAGAACGCGTTGAGTTGTTAGTTGCTAAAAATAAAAATAAATCACTTTCGTTAATTTTATTTTTTATTTGATCTGCCGTAGCATTATTCGGTTCGCTGGGCATAGTTGAATCTTCCCAGTCTATATACAGATCTAAGCCCTGTTCCTTAAGAAAAATTTGAAGTCCTTTTGCTAATTCTTGATCAAGATGACTATGACATAAAAACGCAGTTTTTAACTTCTTGTCTGAAGCTTCGTTAAACGATTTTGCAATAGCAACACTACCTGACCGCTTGGCTGCCTGTTTAAGCTCTCTAATTTTTATTGTCATCGTTTTTGCATCCTTTCAATACGAGCCTAAGCCATCACCTCTGCCTGTCTTAATATCGCCTCAACAGCTTCGGCTTGTTGATCAGGCGGATATCCTGTGCGCTTAAGAATTTTTTTAATATTTCTACGCATTTTTGAGCGAAGGTTAGGACGCTTTTCCCAGTCTGGTTGCGAACTACTTCTAATTTCTTGAACAAGTGCTTTAGCAATTAAAACGATATCCTCGTCTTTCATTGCTTCCTTAGCCGTTTCATTCTCAAGAAGTGCGTCATAGAAAGCTAATTCTTCTTTCGTTAGCCCAATTTCTTCACCACGATCTGCTGATTCCCTAAGCTCTTTAGCCAACCTAATCAGTTCTTCAATTACTTGGCTTGTATGCACTGCCTTATTTTTATATTTAGCAACAGAAGCTGACAACATATCCATAAACGATCTTTGACTAGCTGCATTCTTAGCAGTTCTGACTCTTATCTCGTCTTCAATAAGCTTTTGCAGCATTTCAACGGCTAAATTCTTATGCTCCATCTTCTTAACGTCATCTAAGAATTGATCGTCTAAAATGCTTATTTCAGGCTTGTTAAGCCCAGCAGATTTAAATACATCAACAACTTCCCCCGTCACAATAGCTTTAGACACAACCTGTCTCAAGGCGTGTTGGACGGTATCTGCATCAAGCTTTTTCTTAGCCATCGTTGATTTTTTTATTGCTGCTCTAACCGTTTCAAAAAAAGCGACTTCTTCTTTGTAATCATTCGCTTCATCATGTGTACTGCACAAGCTAAAAGCCTTGCTTAAAGCCAAGGCAGCGCGGTCAAAACGCTTTTTACCATCATTCCCCTTGAGGACATGGTTCATGGCTCCAGCTAATAACTTGAGCGTACTTTTCTCGAAATCGGAATAGTCAAAACCATGCATAATGCTACGGCATACGTCTAGTTTCGTTTTAAATACTGACATAGCTTCGTCAATATCTACTGTTGGTCTGCCTTTACCATCATTAGCCGTATAATTTGCTAATGCATTTTTAAGGTCTTCTGCAATACCAAGATAATCAACAATTAGACCGCCTTCTTTATCCCTAAATACTCGATTAACACGAGCAATAGATTGCATGAGGTTGTGGCCTTTAAGTGGCTTGTCGATATACATAGTGTTAAGACAAGGTGCATCAAACCCAGTTAGCCACATGTCACAAACAATGATTAGCTTCAGATCATTATCAGGATCACGTACTCGCTCTGCAATTTTGCGCTGAATAGGCTTTTTATGAATATGCTTTTGGAAGGACTCTTTATCAGACGAGCTTCCCGTCATAATCACTTTCATTGAACCTTTAAGTGGATCGTCATCATGCCAATCTGGACGAAGTTTTCTTATGGCATCATAAACTTTCACACAAGCTTCACGACTGATGCAGACCATCATTCCTTTACTGAGCATAACTTGCTCACGCTTTTCAAAATGCTGGATAAAGTCTGCGGCTAATGTCTCAATTCGTTTATCTTCAGTAACTAGGGCTTCGAGCGCGGCATTTTTTGACTTCAATCGACTTTGATCAAATTCATCATATCCATCTGTTGCATCATAAACTTCATCTTCGATATCTTCTTCATTCACTAGTGAACTAAGATCTATCTTAATTAAGCGACTTTCGTAATATAACGGCTTGGTTGCTTCATCTTTTTGTGCTTGTTCAATGTCGTAAATAGATACGTAAGAGCCAAATACATGCTGAGTATCTTTATCTTCAGTTTCTATTGGCGTACCAGTGAAACCTATGAAACCTGCGTTTGGCAATGCAGTACGAAGATGATGGGCATAGCCGTATTTCATTTGACCTGTTTTCTGGTCAACTCTTGCTTTCATACCATATTGAGAGCGATGCGCTTCATCAGCACCGACAATAATATTATGACGATTGGATAAAGGCTTAAATTCAGTTTCACCTTTTTCTGGCTGGAATTTCTGCATCGTAGCGAAGAAAATACCGCCTGCTGGCTTATTTTGTAAATGTAACTCAATATCGGTTCTATTGTTGCACTGAATAGGCTTTTGCCTTAACAAATCTTCACTTGCTAAAAAAGTCTCAAAAAGCTGATCATCAAGGTCGTTTCTATCAGTAACGATAACAATGGTCGGATTTTCTAGTTCAGGCGTAGCCATTAGCTTCGCACTGTAATAAACCATTGATAGTGACTTACCTGAGCCTTGTGTATGCCAGAAAACACCACAGCGTTGATCGCCATCTGGCCTTGTTGCCTTGACCGTATTTACTACTGCATCTCTAACACCGTGGAACTGGTGATAGCCAGCTTGTTTTTTAATGAATGAGTCTTTGCTTGCTTCATAGGTAACGAAGAATTGAAGGTAATCAAGCAGTAAATCTTTATCAAAGAAACCACGGATCATTACTTCAAGCTCTAGCATAGTTTCTGTATCGTCTTTTGAGCCATCAATAGTACGCCAGTGCATGAATCGTTCACGATCTGCCGTTAAAGAGCCTATACGAGCCACTGTGCCATCAGAGATGATCATCGCCTCGTTACATACAAAGAGGTCTTTAATCGTGTTCTTGTACGTTTGAAGCTGGTTATACGCTGCCCAAACATCAGCATCTTCGTCTTTTGGATTCTTAAGCTCGATTACTGATATCGGTAAACCGTTAATAAAAACAACAATATCTGGTCTGCGATTATCTTTTTCACCGTGGGTTACACCATCAACAGAATACTGCTGAACAGCTAACCAGTCGTTGTTGTGTTTGCTTTTGAAGTCAATTAAATAAACGCGATCACCAACAAGTTCTCCTTTGTCATTATGATATTCAACCTGAATACCTTCGATTAATTGACGATGAAATGTTTTGTTAGCAACAGCAGTATTGGCGTGATACTGCCTTAACTTCGTTATGGCATCCTCACGAGCCGACTCAGGTATCCCTGAGTTAATGTCTTCTATTGCTTTTCTTAGTCTGCCTAATAGCATGACTTCACTAAGTGAATCTCGCTCTGGTGATGCACTCGTTGGGTCTATTTTAGAACCATGAAGAGTCTGATAGCCGATGCTGTCAAACCACTCCATACATTCTGTTTCTAATTGATCTTCGTTTACCATTTTTACACCTTATTATTCTTTTTATTTCCCTGTGCATTAACTCGCTTCTTCGAGTAGTTCCTCTGCTTTTTGGATTGCAATCTTGCCTGAGATTAAACGGGGTAGTAGTTTATCTCGGATTTTAGCTAGTGTATTGACCTGTTTTTGGTTAATCAAAACTTTTTCAAAGATTGGCTCTATTAAATCATTAAAATTCTTAAGCAAATCGAATGAAGGTATAACCATCTTTAAATTGGAAAAACTTGTTTTATTCATATTGTCAAAAACAGTCCCATCGTGACTAAAAGCGCTTCGTCCAGACATGGACTTTAATGATAAAAAATAAAAATTAGAAAATTTATCATATGGCAGCAAACTATTGATTTGCTGATTAGTTTGGCAATTTTCGTGTGCCAAAATTACCAATCCGGGGGTTGCTATACAACTAACCAGTATTGAGCCTTTAGGGAGTGTTTTTTTAGGTTGTGATAGCTCTCCCTTTTTGGATAGGTATTTTGAAGACTTCGTTACTAAAGATTTACCATGCATATCAGGTATTGTTATGAAAGGAATTTCATTGCCATAATATTCTTCATTTTTAGTACTTGGGGTTTTACCTGTAATTATGTCACCAATTTGCTCCAATTTCTTAACCTCCCACTCCTTCGGAATCATCCCCAATTCCGACTCATCAAACTCATTTGGGAACAGAGCTTGAATTTCAGGTGAAAGCCCATCAAAAGGTACGCCTTCTGCGTTAGCTTTAACAGGATCGAAATCAACAAACCATGATTTAAAAATGCGTTGGGCGATCTTTTCCAATGTTGCGTTCATTTGACTATTGTTACGAATGCCCAAATCAATATTTCGTAAAATATCTGCAATAGCCACACTTTCTTTAAAGGTAACCTTAGGGCAAGGTACTGAGCAAATAGTAACTGCATTTATATTCGCTTGATTCGCACTTCCTGTAGAATTCGCAACTAAATAATCGATGCTCGACTTTTGCTGCAATAGATAAAATATAAAGTCAGGATCTACTTTGTCATCCTTTATCTGTATGCGTCCAACACGCTGATTGATGTATGCGGCTTTATCATCTTGATAAATCTTGGCTACTCTTCCTACCAAAGATTGAGGCGCATTAGGTCCAGAACCTGTCATAGAGATTAATATGTCACCAGCATTCGTTTTAAATCTTTCAAGTCCATTGATAACTGAATCTGAAACAAATCCGCAATCAGTGAAGTCTATATGCCCAAATCTAACATTTTTTATCTTTAAGACTGGATTTCCATCTTTAGAGAAGTCCTTACTTTTAAAGGCATAGCCACCTTGAACATTAATATATTCACCGAGGTTAGTTATTTCATAGCCCATAACCTACCTCACGCAAAGATGATTTGATTTTTTCTTCTAATTTTGAACCTTTGTCCATCTGAGTAGATAACAAGTTTGTTAGCATCATCATCTCATCTTCAAATGCTTCCTCTTCTTCCATTAAGCCTTCAGAATCAACATATCTTCCACATGAAAGGACATAGTCAGCATTTCTAATATCTTCAGTCGTAGCTGACTTACAAAAGCCTTCAATGTTCTCGTATGCTCCATTTGATAGATTAGAATTTGCCCAATTATGGTAGGTACTTGCTATTTTTTCTATATCTTTTTCATTAAAATGCCATTGAGATCTAGAGCCTTCAATTAATTGCCCAGTATGTCTAACATCTATGAATAGTGTTTCATTTTTTCTAGATTTGTTTTTGTTAATAAATATTAAACATGCTGGTATTTGAGTATTGATAAATAATTTACCGGGCAAACTAACAATACACTCTACAATGTCGTCTTCAATGATGCCTTTTCGAATAACATTTTCATTATTTGATGTCGAAGTTAACACTCCATTAGCCATTACAATACCAGCACGCCCATTTTCATTCAAATGATGAATCATATGTTGAATCCACGCATAGTTAGCGTTGCTATTTGAAGGCTCACCATACTTCCAACGAACATCACCTCGAACCTTGCTTGCTCCCCAATCTTCCTGATTGAACGGTGGATTAGCTAAACAATAATCGGCTCTTAAATCTTTGTGTAAGTCGTTTAAAAGGGTATCACCGTTTGATTCGCCTAAGTCGAAGTCGATGCCACGGATGATCAAGTTCATCGCAGCCAGCTTCCAAGTGGTATGAGTATACTCCTGACCGTATACTGAAATGTCACCACGTTGACCACCATGAGATTCCATGAACTTTTCAGACCATACAACCATACCAGCCGAACCGATAGCTGGCTCATATAGCTGGCCTTTGTGTGGAGCTACGATCTCAACGAGTACCTTCACAATTGAATCAACAGTATAGAACGCACCAGCGCCTTTACCTTCTGCTAATGCAAACTTACCTAAGAAGTATTCGTAAGCTTGACCTAGTACGTCAGCCGCTTTGTGATCTTTGCTATTGAAGCCAATTTTTGAGAATAATTCGATTAACTCACCGAATTTGGCAGGTGGAAGCTTTAATAGACTGAAGCCTCTGTATAGCAAGCCTTTAACTTTAGGGTTAGCTTTTTCGATTTCACCCATTGCTTCATCAAGGATCTTAGCAATATTGGTATCTTTAGCTTGCTTGGCGACATGTTCCCAACGAGCATTTTCAGGAACCCAGAATACGTTTTCAGCGTTGTATTCATCACGATCATTAATGATAGCTAGACGGTCTTCTTCATCTTCCTCGTAATAATCTTCATTATTTGGATCTGCTGTCCATTCTTCTAAATTTTTCTGCATTTCAACGAATGAGTCAGAAACATATTTTAAAAAGAGAAGACCTAAAACGGGGTGCTTGTATTCGCCCGGTTCTAATGCACCGCGCAATTTAACGGCTGATTGCCAAAGCATTTCGAAGAAATCTTTACCGCCTATATTTTTTACCATAAGAAACTTTACCTTTTGTTTGTGCTATGACATTAAATCCGATTTAATCTTATTAAGTCACAGTAACTTAAATTCTTTTTTACTGCCAATTACATTACAAAATTAAGCTTGTTATGTCAAGTAATGTTATGTAACATAACAAATGTATTTAATAAAATTAATAATATTGGAAATCTTATTATGGCTGTTGGTAAATCAGGTCGTGTAGTTGTCGAAATTGACCCTGAACTAAAAGAGCAATTGCATAAAGCAATAAAGATGCAAGGCAAGACTTTAAAAGAGTGGTTTGAAGAAAAGGTTAAGCAAGACTTTCCAAATTTAAAGTCGAGTGCCGATAAAGAGTAAAACTATCTCTGAATTAAATGTTACGTGGTAACAGTAATTTTAATTCAGAAACTTTTATAAGTATGAATAAATTCAATTAATGACTAGGGCTGTATAAACCTATAGTAAAATTGAAGCTTGGCTCCAAGGGCCAAGCGAGGAATGATAATAACATTTAATGTTACCATTTAACGCTAATTGTTATGTAAGCTTGTGCTAATGCTATGACTACTCAGAAACTTTATAGTTTCTTTATACTCTTCAGCAGAAATCATAACAGCAACACGTTTACCATCTTCCATAATTTGAACATGCTCATTGTGTATTTTAGATAGCATCTCATCAAAAGTATTTTCAACATCTCGAACATCTAAAGTTTTCATTATTCCCCCATTTAATTTTTGTTAGTAGGTAACATTTAATTTGATTCTTTATCATTTTTATCAATCTCAACGTCAATACGCATAAATGCTTTATCATCTACAAATGCCACTTCACCAACTTTAAGTTCTTCTAGTTCAAAAGGTAGTCTACTGATATTTTCGTGAGCTAATGTTACGCCTTTAAACTTCCTATTTGCTCTATCTTTTCTAGCCACAATTTCACTCGCTTTAATAGTTTTATTCACATGCTTAGAAGACTGCTGAGGTAATGCGACAACAGAATCACAGCTATTGCAAACTGCGACCAGTACATTCTCAACCATAGCTGAATTATCACTTAGTGCTACGTCACGTTTCATAAATGTTGTATCAACAACAGATTCGCATTTATGACATATTGCTTTGCTATTATCACCTGCTTTTGCAGTTTTCATAACTACTCAATTATTTATGTTACATGGTAACGTTAATCTTTATTAAAACTATTCAGTTCAGATTTAAGTTTTTGAATAGCTCTAATCTTGTTAAACGACTGATACTTCTCATTGTTGTAGCTAGCAGTAGTACCAGTTGGCTTGTGGGTAACAGATACACCTTTCACAGCACTACCAATAGTGTCATGAGGTGAAGCACAAGTATCAAACTGTAGGTCTTCCTGCTTAACATTCATTGATTTCAATAAGCTTAAATACTCCATTGTATCCGTATCGCAATCAAGATGCTCTTCACATCTCATCATTATCATTTTTCTAATTCCGCCCTGTTTATCCAATGACGGGGTAATAATTTCTGTTTTGATATTAATATGTTTCTTGTGACATGCAGAGCATTCTTCATCTTTAATTTCTGTCATTGTGTTTCCTAAGTTCGAATACCTTATTTGCTAACTCATTCCAGCTCTTAGCATTTAATAAATTTTTAAGATGCAATAACTTCATATAGGCATCATAACTGAATTCAATTTGTCTGGAATCACTATTAGCTTTTTTATACTCTTGCTGTCTTAAGCGGCTGTTATATCGCTTCCAAAGTCGATCTGGCAGCTTACTAATGACAGATTGAAACTCTTCTATATCTTCAGCCTTAACGACAGGAATTCGTCCCTTAAGTTCGTCAATTACCGCTTGAATTTCTGACTTACTTTTTGAGGAACTATTAACAGATTCTATTTTTTTATTAACATTTCCAAAGCTTTCTAGCAATCTATCTTTATTACCAGTTGTTTTTGAAAGTCTATCATGAAGGTTGTTTAAATAGTCAGTGAAGTATTTTTCCTCATCATACGTATCTAATGAACCAAATAACTGCTTGAAATACTGTGGATTGTGATAAAAATCCATAACAATTTGAATGATTTTATCTTCACTCATCTGGCGAGCCGGGCGACCACGTTTACTACTCATGTAGATTCCTTTTAAAAAATAATACAACATTATAGTCGATTATTTATTGTTACCAAGTAACTTTAAAAAACATATTACCGGGTAATAAAAAGCATTTTTATTTAGCAAGTTTGGGGTGGTTCAAGTGAATAAGTTAGAGCAGCTAAAAAAGTGAGTTTAAAATATACCTTAAGCCCGTTTTACGCTTTTCTGTTGCCCCTTTCTTTCGCATCGCTTTTTCAAAAAAAGATTTAGGTCCCACAAGATGCACTTCTTTTTCTGCCCTTGTTATTGCCGTATATATCCAGTTTCTATCTACACCTACAGAGTCAATGATTGGGACAATTATTCGCTTGAATTGACTGCCTTGAGCTTTATGCAAACTCATGCAATACGCAAGTTCTACTGTCTTAATTATATCGTGATACAATTTGATTTTTTGGTTGCTGTCAGCCAATAGAACCTCTCCTAGATGTCTACCATCAGCTTGAGTAATTAATTTACCAACAGTTCCATTTTGTACATCTAACTCAAAATTGTTTTTTGTAAAAATAACTGGGTCATTAATTTTCAATGGTGAATTAACATACTGATCGAGGAACGGATATCTCAAATTATCACTATCCAAATTTGTAGCTTTCTGGCAAAGTTCATTTAGAATGTTTATTCCCGCTATCTCTGGGGTATATGCTGGAGAAACTATTTGACTCCCCTTTGGTTGCAGTTCATATAATTCAACACATAATTTATTTATCTGCTCTATTTCCACACAATGAAAATGTACATTACCATAGCTCAATTTGCTTGGTATTATTCCTTTCGCAATTAAATTACTATACTCAGGTATTCCGCTGCTTTTTTCTTGCCTCTTAACTGCGTCAAGCTTACAGTTTGTCACCCTTCTACTGTAGATTAGATCGTTTAATATTAAACCGAGGTCTATAGGTGGTAATTGATTTGGATCTCCAACGAGTAATATGCGGGTGTCAGGGTTTATATGATTTATCAGCTTAAACATTGTCGAAACGTCTAACATAGACGCTTCATCAATTATCAAAACATTCTCTTTCTCATGACTCAATAAATTGGGTTCAATGGGTTTGTCATGTAATAGCCTTGCAATCGTGGTACTTTTATAGCCAGTAGATTCAAACATCCTTTTTGCTGCACGACCTGATAATGCAGCACAGTGAGGTAAGATATTTAATACTTTATATCCTGCAAGAATTGCCTTAAGTACTGAAGTTTTTCCTGTTCCAGCCCCTCCAGAAACAATACATATTTTAGATTTTAATGCTTTATATATTGCCCTAACCTGACCTAGCGATAACTTGAAAGGTAATGTCTTTAATGCGCACCTAAACGCAAGTTTAAATTTAGCGTTTTCTAATTCACTAGGTTTCCATTCAGTTAAGTATTTAACTCTTAGAGCTATTGATTTTTCTTTAACATATGATGCTGATGCTTGGTAAGTTTCTTGCTCTCTGTTGAATATAACTACCTTTTTATAAGATTGTTTCTGAACACATTCAAATGCTTTAGAGACGAGAGCGCTACTCTTTAGTAGTACTTCTAACCTTCTTGTTAAATTACTCTTACTTGCTACCGTGTGCCCCGATTTTTCATGCTGTTGAATAGCGTGATGAAAAGCAGCTGTTAACCTTCTATCATCATCGTTAGCGATATCAAATTTTTCTTTCGCAATGTGATCAACGGTTGAAAAGTCCAAATCGAATATTGACAGTACATAAGGATTATTATTTATTTGCTCAAACGTTTCCTTGCCATGATATTTTAGCAGACGTTGTTGGATTGGAATTGGTATTCCAATTTCTACAAGCCATTGTGCATATTTAAGATTAGAGTACTTTTTAAAGCCATCAATTAGCTTTTTTACTTTGGTATTGCTTAATTTCTTACTAAGAAGCTCTTCATTCTTGTCATAAACATGTTTATAGATATTGTTACCAAAATCCCCCCATATACTCCTTGCCGTGTCTGCGGATATCCCTTTAAAGCTGGGTTCACGATCAAGTAACCAAACAAAACCTTCTTCATCATCAGGCATGACAAAACACAAACTTTCTGGGTTTTCATAATAGCGATGAAGTTTATTATAATTACCAACCTTGTCCTCTGAATACCCTTCTACGTTCCAGTGTTGCCCAATCAGTGGCTCAAGAGGAACTAGACTATTTTTTACATTAATAAAAACAATTCGCTTGCGGTCTCCATTATAATTACCTTTTTCAATTGGCACACCGCTAAATGAAAGCAGCTTTTCATCGCACTGATAAATTTGAGTTACGCGAATTAAAAGGCTTGTTTTATTAATCAAAGTACACCATTCACTTCATTTATGACTTGAATAGTCTCCCTATGCCGTCCAACTTCTTCACTAGCTGTCTTCAATTGAAACTCCAGAGCAGCAATTTTTTTGTTAAGTGAAAACACCTCATTTTCTAATTGTGCATTTCTCTTAAGCAGTGCCTTATTGGTTTTATTCATGTCATCAACTAAAACAGGATCACTACAATTTTTATTAACACCCCCTTTAACACTGCTCACTGGAGTTTCTTTATCTACTAGGAGATTGCTAGCTATTAGGTCTTTAACTATTTTTTCTTCAAATTTTTCAAATGCTTTTATCAACTGAGGGTTTCCGTTCTTGGGTTTCAACGCCCCATAACCAAATCCAGCAGATTCTGCAACAAGCTGTTTATTTAACTTGTAAGTATTGAGGTTAATAAAAGACAACAACTCATTCAGATCTAAATCTTTATGCCAATCATTGAACTTACTAATATTTACTTGAGCGTCAGCCAAACTTTCCCCCTCACAGTTTATTAAAAAACTTCATGTAACACAGAATCATATTTTTCAACACAAGATACTGCATCAAATGATTCTTTAACAAGTTCATTGACTTGTCCTTTGTGGGCAATAACGATTAATTTAGCCATATCAATATAATGTTTATAAGTAGTGGCAATGTCCTCGTGTCCCATTTGTTGCATAACAACTTCAGCAACCGCTAAATACAAGACATTGGTTTCTTCAGTCAGCAGTTTTTCTTTGAATGTACGAATCATGAACATAGTGGGCCACCAATCTCTAGCATCATAAAATGTCGTCCCTTCTCTAAATTCAGGGTGATTTTTAATTGCTAAGTTTTTTGCATCGCTTCCTCTAGAAGAAACCATAGTCGGAGTAACTGGCTTTCCAAATTTATTTAAAAATAAAATATGAGGAGGACATTCCTTACCATATCGTTTTGTATATTTTTCTTTTCTTTCATAGAAATGCTTATTGATATAGTTATTTTCTAATCTTTCAAGATCCTTAATATTGATGACAATATCCCTCGATTTGCCCCCCTTGCTGTTAGAAACGTGGTATTCAATTGTTTTCGTGGATTGGTCCATATCGGAATAAGGCATTATATGACTGTTAGAACCCGTTCCAATGTAAGGAAATCTACATAAATCTATGGGTCTCATCGCAGTCCCTAAACACAGCATAAATATTGCATCGTAAACTGGATCGTTAAATGACTCCCTAAACCAGTTAATTTCATTTTGCGAGATCAAAGTCTTGTTTTTTTTCTGCCTACTTTCTTTGTCTAATACCGTTACATTCTTGGCATCAATAGATACTTTTGCTTTTTTCGATATATAATTTAATAAGCTGTCGTTTCTAAAGTTCGCTTTCCACTGCTTCTTTTTTACCTGAACACATGTTGGATAACCTGACTCATTAAGCCAGTTAAAAAATACCAAAAGTGCTTGGGCATCTTCATAAATTGATTTTGAAGTCGGCTTAACAGACTGAGATTTCACTCGTTCTATTTGTCTGTGAATTTGCCACCTTTTGATGTCGATATTCGAAGCTAAAACATGATATTCAGATAAATCTTTACCTTTAAACTTATCTAACGTTGAAAGAAAGGTATAGAACTTGGTAATGACAGAAGAATAGCGATTAGAAGTTTGAATTGAGTTATTGCAACTATAACTTAAAAATAAATTTGGATGGCTAAGTAACGTTTCTCGGTTCTTTGACTTTTCAATAATCAAATGGTGAGAAATTGGCTTTCCTGTTTCAAGGTGAATGTAATTCTCTACTCTCCTATATAAATTTAACAAATTACTCCCCCTGTTGAACTTTAAAGTGAGTCACTTCATCAAAACCATCTGTTAACTTAGGCAATTGCATTTTATCTGCCATCTCAAATTCCTCTTGAGGCACATGTGAAAAGTGAAACTTTCTTTGCGCCTTTGCAACTATATCGCTCTCAGTTACAGGAACCCATATAGAAATATGACCTTTGCTTTTAATTTTATTTAGGTAAAGTCTAAGCTCAATCGTAGAATAAACAGGTAGACTAATGACGATTACATCCCCGCCAAAATTTTGTTTAACTCTTGATAAAAAGGTTGAGACCTGACTCAGATACCGTTCAATAAAAATAACAATTCTAACTTTTTTGTTTTCAGGTAAAGCCTGAACTTTTAGTATCACTTTCTCGATAGCTAAATCTTTTTCTTCTTCAAAAACATCCATATCTTTTGTTTTCAAAAAATTTTTAAAAACGGCTAACAACTCTGGCTCAATATGGATAACGTTACTTTCAACATAAGTTTCTATATTTATTGATAACATTTTAGCTTCTAGTGTCACTAAATCATTTTTCAATTTTTTATTATCTTTAACTAGTTTACTAAAGTGCAATGCTTGCTTTTCCATCGCTATACGAACTTCATCAGCTTCATGCAATGCAATATCATTGTTCATCATTGTCGTGAAAACTCTGGCTTCTACATCCTTAATTTCTTTTTGGTGAAATACGAGCTGCTGTCGTAGCTGTTCCTTTAAGTTTTCAATAGTGGTGTAAGAATTTTGGAGTAAAAGCGCTACTGTTTCATCATCTTCACTTTCATTGTCCAATAAGTCAGTATATGGATTCTCGCCTTTAATATATGGAACTAAATCGTCTAAATCTTGATAAATATACTGCCGTGATTTGCCAATTTTTTTAGCCGCAGATGTAATATTTAATTTTTTGGTGTCTGTTCCAGAATAATGCTCGATGATTACTTGGATAAGTTTTTGTCGAGTACTCACGCTAGTTTCTCTTTATCCTGAAAGTTATGATTTTTTTGTAGCTTTTCCAAATGCTGCTTTTTAGCCGCAATTTTTTTAATAAGGGAGCTTTTTGCCTTAGCGGAGATTTGACCAATAGTGTTTTCCACTAAAGATTCATAAAATAAAATATCTTTTTGAATCAACTCTGCTGTTTCTTCAAGAACAACTGCATTTTCACATGCAACATCACAATTAGTAAGTTCTGGGGCTATACCTTCATAGTAGTCTCTGCCCTGCAAGCAAGGAGGCATTGCCTCTCGTGAAATAGTACCTGAGAATAAGCAGAAATTGCCCAGTGTCGTTCGTTCAACATGAAGAGGAACTCCCGATTGCATTAGGTAGATAATGTATTCAAAAACTCGCATTCTAATTAACTTGCCTCTGAAAACCTTATTTTTTTCCTCTTTAAACTTTTCGCCGAAACTCTCTGCAAATTTACCAGATGCTTTACCATCTACCACAGCGGTAATAATTTCAGAAAAGTTTTCGGCAAAGTGAACTTCTAGTGTTGAAGCTACGCTACCAATCATGTAAGGATTTCTGGCAATATACCTTAATGTCATTGTGTAGCTCTTATGACCGAAAAGCATTCTAATGATATCTATATTCTTCTCTGAACGCTTTATTAATATATCAGCAGTTGTTTTGCGAAGACGATGCGGGTGCAGATCATCAATACCCAGTTGCTCACCTAGTTTTTTAAAGACTTTTCCAACTGAGCGCTTAATTTTCTTAGCTTCTCTCGATAAATTATTATCAAATATGAACTCACTATCTCTTTCAACTATTTCACTGCGGATTAATTTATATTCTTCTACATTTTTACCAAAGAAATTAGGAATTTCTATTGTATCTGTTTCGCCAAAAAAATTAGGATCATCTGTTGTTTTGAATCTCGTAATATCCAGAAACCATTTATCAACATCCTCTATATACTCAAAATCTGAAAATTTAAGGCTAGATAACTCTCTTAATCTCATACCTGTGATAACCCCTAAAGTTACCAATAAAGAATTTTTGACTTCGTTAAGTGCTAATCTAAATCCTTTTCTCCAGTTAACCCTCCATCCTTGGTATGTTCGCCCTTTTTGGGTCGTTTCCGTATGATTTAGAATAATAGAAACAATTGGCTTATCATTAAGCGTTGAAGAGAAAATATCACTAATCTTGCTTAATCGTTGTTCTGTATTCCCTACTATTACTGAAGAATTCCAAAGCTTTAACTTTTTTAATTTCTTTTGGATTATATCTAACTCTGGTAGTCCCACCTCAATCCAGTCGATTGAATATGTCATTAAATTCGCAAGCTCTATCTCAGATAATGGCTTCCAACTATTTACATTTTTAGAAGAATTAACTGTTACTGACTTTCTTCTATCCTTTGTATCAATTTTACTAAGAGTAACGTCTGATAAAGATAACTCTTTTGGTAAATACCCATCTAGTGATAGGGATAACCAAAAAATTATTCCGTGAAAAAGGAACTCATAGTGTCTTTTAACATTACTTGCTTCTGCCATGTCTAAAGCTTTATTTAACATTTTAGCTGAAATTGCTTGTATGGAATCTTCAGTAAAATCAAGTCCATTAGGTTCCAGAACATATTCCCTTATTGCTTTCAACCAAGAATAAAAATATGTATCAGTGGACAACCAACTCGTTATTTTTCCATACGGGTTGTTACCCGGTAGCAAATAATACGTATAACATTTAGCAAAAAGTTCCCCTCCTAATACTGAGCTTGACATGATAAACTGATTTCGCCCTAATCTTTGCAACACATCAGAATCCCACCTTTCATCACCAAATTTCGATTTATCTGTTACAGGAAAATTTCCATCAGGTCTCTCATTTAACAGTGATAGCAAAGGTACTTTTGATACTTTCTTGTTCTTTGATTTAGAAATATTTAATGTGTCTTCGAGACTCGACTGTGCATACTCTAAAGAATCTTCCTCTAGCTGATTTAGTTCCTTTTCGATTAAAGTCTCTAGGCTATATACTTGCATTAGTCATCCTCAAAAATCACTCTTAATGATCCCATATCAACAGGCAGTAATGAATCAAACTTCCGCTTATATCTTGCCGCTTGTTTTAATGCTTTTTCATCTTTCCATTCATTGATAATATATCTAATTACTTGAAGTTCATTTTCCAACTCCGTTGATTTAAATCCATCTGAAGAGTCTAGTAAGCGCACCAGTGTCTCATCTCTATCCATGATGAAAGGTAACGAGTCCTCAAAGATACGGACTTGACTACAAAACAAACAAAGTGATATTTCGTTACATTTTGCCCCATCTTTTATAATTTTTTCAGCGTTTGGAAAATCAGGACTAAAAGAGTTCCCACACCCCCATAAAGCTCGGTCATGTGAAGGTAAATAAAACATTCTTAATGAGCCAATTAATTTTTTAGTAGCTTTATGTTTATGTACGAGACCTTTAAAATTCTTTTTGCGTAATCTTTGTGTAATTTCTTTTAATTCTTCAGAAAGTCTTTCCAATCTTTTTTGCTGAGCAATAGATGAGTTATCGTAATGGATATCAGTGGTATCAATACTTTCATGGCCTTGTTGCAACGAGACTAACGTTAGTGGACTATTACTTTCATCCCGAACATATCTAATCCAAGTTGGTCGTAACTTAGGAGTTAATTCTTTTACGCTAGTTATTCGACCTTTAGTATCAAGTATAACTGTTTCACTTAGTAATTTATTGATTGCTGCTGTGTATATACTCTTTGAGGATATTGAAGTAAATCTGCCAACAGGCTCTTTTTTGTTAATGGATGACTTCGCAGTCATATGATTAACACCTCTCATTACCAAAAACAACTCACTGTAATATAAATCACTTGAATTAAAAGACTCTCTACTCAACTTTGATAAAGGTTTAGATAATTTTTTAGCCAAACGAATCAAATTAAATGCGGAGTACTTATTTGACTTATCAGATGCTGCCAAAAACTGTTTAGGATTAAAGTACGGTAAGTTGCCACTCTGAGATTTTTCTTTTTCTGCTGTTATCAATAAATGATCGGAATCAATTGAACCAGATAACACATGTTCATAATTATTTGGATCTATTGCAAAAACAGTTTCTTTGTTCCAACCAGTTTGTAAGCATAAAAATAGTGCTAAAACTGCTTGTTCTTCAGGTTGAGGAAAATATTTGCCTAGCAGCTCGTTTAGTGTTGGTAATGCGACAAGCTTTTCTTCTATTTTTCGTATACGTCGATGCTGCGCGTGACGGTAAGTAGCATAAATCAAATCTTCTAACGTATTTAGTTTCAATAGGTTAACTGACGCTGTTTGAACTTTGTCATTTAAAGTTTCATGAAAAATTAAAAAATCGTCAAGAGATATCCCAAAAGGATGATTTATAGATAGAAGCGTTTTTAGAACTCTTTTTTCATTTGGAATCCAGTACCAATTCCCTTTTATATTAAATTTAGCTTGCTGTTTAATGATTTGTTTTTTTATTTCTTCTATTGTGTAGGGTTCTAACTTTTCAACTTCATCTATAAACTCAATTTTCTTATAAAGCTTATCTACCTTACTAACAAATAAGCTTGATAAAGAATTAAATGCCTCTTTAGATAACGGTTCAGTTACCCTGTTTCTACTAGCGGATTTAAATGTCTTTTCTGAAATAAGCGGAAATCCATCATCATTTTCATTAGCAACTTTTCGCAGTACGCTGAAGAAACGAGAATGAGTATCTTTAGGGCATTTATTGGATTTTACATATTGCTCAAATTTCCCCATTACTTCAGGTATGACATCTGTTATTGATGTTAAATGAGCACTTTTAGGCATCCCATTTTCATAAGATGCCTTAAAATCTAAAAAAAGGTTAATGCCTGTTCTGAATGAATATGCTCGTGCATAGCTAATGACAGCACCATAGCTTACAAAAGCGTAGTGAAGATCTGCATATAGGTCATTATCAAAAGTAAAATCTGAGCGTTCGAGGTAATTACATGGAACAATCCTGCCATCACGACACTCAACTTTTGTCGTATCTCTATGAAGTTCTTTATACATAGAGCTAATTAATTATTTTATCTAATGTGCTTATCGCATCTCGAACAACAGATTCTAATGGTTGCAGAGCATCTATCACTGTGAAACGATTGGGAAATTCCTTCGCTTGTTCCAGATATCCTTGTCTTGCTCTTTCTAAAAAGGCAATGTCAACATTTTCCATTCTATCTAAACCTTCACCTCTACTTTTAACTCTTTCAAGTCCGACCAATGGTTCCAAATCTAAAACAATTGTCATATCAGGTCTAAAATCGCCTAAAGCCAAATCATTTAATTGATCTACTATTTCCTTAGGTAAACCTCTACCATACTGTTGAAAACTTACAGTGGCTGATTCAAATCTGTCCGAAATGACATGAATACCTTTTTCTAAAGCAGGGATAATCTTTTCATGGATATGTTGGGCACGTGCAGCGGCAAATAGCATTAATTCGGTAGTGCTACACATTTCGGAATTGGAATTATCTAAAAGTATGTCCCTAATTTTTTCACCGATTTCAGTACCACCGGGTTCACGAGTTGAAATATATTCGATCTTGTTTGCGTCTAGATGTTCTTTCAAATGCTTTAATACTGTTGACTTTCCTGCCCCATTTGAGCCATCACAGACTATTAACTTACCTCTCATACAACCCTTACCATATTTATAAATCACTTAAATCTTGTTTACACTATACACAAAACAAATATACAATCAACTAGTTTACACTTTTAACTTTCCGAATATAATGCGCCTTCAAGGCCTTCGATGACAATAAATTTTCCTGACATAGATTTTGTATACTACTTATTTTTTAATTGATAGATCCGAACAGCCTGATTGTGCTCTGTTAACGTGCGAGAGAATTGATGAGTACCATCCCCTTTGGAGACAAAATAAAGCTCTTGAGTGTCCAAAGGATGCAGTGCTGCATCTATACTTAACTTGCTCGGCATCGCTATCGGTGTGGGCGGTAACCCTTTAATTACGTATGTATTGTAAGGAGTTGCTTGCTTAAGATCCCGTCGGCGAATGTTACCATCAAACTCATCTCCAATACCATAAATCACCGTAGGATCCGTTTGTAAACGCATATTTTTCCGTAGCCGATTCACAAAGACACCTGCTATACGTGGCCGTTCAGATGCAACGCCTGTTTCCTTCTCTATTATTGATGCCATTATCAGAGCTTGATAAGGATCGTCATATGGAAGGTCGCTAGCTCGTTGTTGCCAAGCCTGCTGTAAATAATTATTCATCGCCTGATGGGCGCGCAATACAATATCTTCGACTTTGGTGTTGTGGGTAAATTGATAAGTGTCGGGTAACAACCAGCCCTCCAAAGCATTGCCTGCTAAATCGTCGTTGAACAAATCTAACCATTCTTGCTGCTCTAGCATCGATGTTTTAAGAGCTGAATGTGTATTTAATTGACTCAACCAATCTCGCCAGCGCAAACCCTCAACTAGACTGATTTGGTATGTTTTTTCTTTACCCTGTTGCAGCATTTGAAATACGCTTTTGACACTCATGCCTGGACTAATTTCATAGGTGCCGGATTTTATATGAGATAACTCCGGGTGTAATTTTAGCGCCATTTTGACTAGCAGCGGCTTTTCTAACAAGGATTGTTCAGCAAGACGATTGATCACAAAATGCGCATATTGACCACGTTTAATAATGAGCAATTGCGGCCCCTCTAATCGGATAGATTGATTAAACGCTTGACTAACTTGTTGATGCACCACTATCACGCAAATTGCAGCTATCAGTACTAGAGCGCTTAACCACTTGAGCATTTTAAACATGCAGATTAACCTCTGATTGATGATTGACGAACCAATTTATAAATGAACCTTGAGTTTGTTCGAAGGTCTTGCCGTGGGATTCAAAATCAAGCTGCGAAACGGGAATTATTTTCATTAAACTATTACAAACGAACATTTCATCACTTTTTAGTATTGCTTCTGGTTTGCTGGTTATTTCGACAATATTTAATTGATTCGTACGCATTACATCTATTACATGGTTACGCATAACACCTTTTACACCACTATTAGTCAAATCAGCGGTAAACCAGTCCTTTCCTAATCGCCAAAAGAGATTACCTGAGGAGGTTTCAATGACATATCCATCGGTGTCACAAACTACCATATCGTCACAACCTGTTTCATGCATAGCCAATTTAACTAGAACTTGCTCAAGACGGTTCAAGTGTTTGATACCTGCAAGTAGAGGTTGTTTGGCTAATTGGACAGTGCTCAGCCCTAATTTGAGGCCCTCAGCGCGCAAAGACGGATAGTGTTCAGGCATGGTTGAATAGGATAGATAACAGCAAGAATTTATTACACCTTGCGTATCGTATCCACGCCCTCCTTGACCTCGTGATATAACTGCTTTTAATACGCCACCTTCATATTGGCTGGCGAGCTTTACTAAAGTAGCTTGAAGTTGTGTCCAGTCCGAAAAATCAATTTGTAAACGCCTGCAACTCTGTTGCAACCTTTGCATATGGCAATTTAATAATTCGATGCGATTTGACTCAACGGCCATGGTGGTAAAACAACCATCACCGTAAAGTGCAATTCTGTCATTGGCTGGCAGGGTATCGCCACGTTCGAGCTGAATAATCATCCATCACCATAAAAAAGCCCAGTAACTACTGGGCTAAATCTAAAACTATTAAACTGGTTTGGCAACGAGCTACTTGGCTAGTATCACATTTTTTTAAATAGTAATGAGCCATTTGTGCCGCCAAAACCAAACGAGTTACATAGCGCATACTCCATGGTGACGGGACGGGCTTTGTGGGCGACAAAATCCAAATCACAACCTTCACCAGGATTGTCTAAGTTTATCGTAGGTGGGGCGATTTGATCCCGCAGTGCAAGAATCGTAAAAATCCCCTCTACAGCACCAGCTGCACCCAATAAATGTCCAGTCATAGACTTGGTGGAGCTAACTAAAACCTGCTTAGCATGATCACCAAATATACGTTTAACCGCAGCAACTTCAGCCACATCACCCGCTGGAGTAGAAGTACCATGGGCGTTGATATAGCCAATTTGGGTTACGTCGATACCTGCATCGTCAATGGCGTGTTGCATTGCCGCAGCAGCGCCTTCACCATCTGGTGGGGGTGACGTCATGTGATATGCATCACCACTCATACCAAAACCAACTAGCTCTGCATATATATGCGCACCTCGGGCTTTGGCTTGTTCATATTCTTCTAACATGACCACGCCAGCACCTTCACCCATCACAAAGCCATCGCGGTCTTTGTCCCAGGGGCGGCTTGCTCGGGTAGGATCATCATTTCGAGTCGACAATGCACGGGCTGCAGCAAAGCCGCCTAATCCTAAACCACATATGGAAGATTCAGCTCCACCGGCTAACATAGCATCAGCATCGCCATAGGCAATGGTGCGTGCTGCGACGCCAATATTATGTACCCCTGTTGTACAAGCTGTAACAATATTTAGATTCGGTCCTTTCAATCCTTCGAAAATGGATAAAAAACCTGAAATCATATTAGTAATGGTTGCAGGAACAAAAAAAGGTGTTAACTTTCTGGGTCCACCGGCTAACATTTTCTGATGATTTTCTTCAATGAGACCTAAACCACCAATCCCTGAACCTATAGCAACGCCAACACGGCCAGCATTTTGTTCAGTAATTTCAAGTTTAGAATCCGCTAATGCTTGCTTACCGGCCGCGATCCCGAGTTGGATAAAGCGATCCATTTTTTTTGTTTCTTTTTTTGGAATATAGCTTTCAACATCAAAGTTAGGAATTTCGCCAGCAAAATGGGTGGTAAATTCACTTGCATCAAATGAAGTGATAGGACCAATACCGCTTTTACCGCTAAGGATCCCTTCCCATGTAGTGCGTGTATCACTACCTAATGGTGTTAGCATGCCAAGACCGGTTACTACAACGCGACGTTTTGACACATAGGCCTCCGCACAGTCGGAATAAATGATTAAGATAGAGAAAACGGCTCAGAATAGAGCCGCCTTTTGGAATGTCTTACGCGTCTTTATTCGCGTTAACGTAGTCGATCGCAGATTGCACAGTGGTAATTTTTTCTGCTTCTTCATCAGGAATTTCAGTATCAAATTCTTCTTCCAAAGCCATTACTAGTTCTACTGTGTCTAATGAGTCCGCACCTAAATCATCAACAAATGAGGCTTCAGGTTTTACTTCTTCTTCTTTAACGCCCAATTGCTCGACGACGATTTTTTTAACGCGTTCTTCGATGTTACTCATGATTCTAGTTTTCCCTATTAAGTCGCTAGATTTTTAATTTCCGGTAGTTTATTCAGCTAGTCCTCACCTTGCAAGCATGACTAAAGACTTTTTTTCTGGTCAAACCACCGAAGGATTTCAGTCTAATCAACAATATTTTAACAATCAAGCTTTTAAAGCCGTTGTTAAAACGAATTGATTATCCCATATACATTCCACCATTCACATGAATGGTTTCACCTGTAATGTACGCTGCACTGTCACTTACTAAAAAGCTCACGGTTGCAGCTACTTCTTCTGGACTCCCCAACCTATTGGCTGGAATGTCCTTAAATATGGCGTCTTTTTGATCGGCGGTTAAAGACTTGGTCATATCTGTATCAATAAAGCCTGGTGCAACCACATTAACTGTGATCCCTCTAGATGCCACTTCTCTTGCCGTGGATTTACTAAAGCCGATTACACCTGCTTTGGCAGCGGCATAATTGGCTTGTCCAGGATTACCTGTACTCCCCACCACTGAGCCTATATTAACGATTCTACCATAGCGTTTTTTCATCATGCCACGTAAAACTGCTTTAGTAAGCTTAAATATGGGTGTGAGGTTAGTATTGATAATATCATCCCACTCATTATCCTTCATACGCATCAACAAATTATCACGTGTGATGCCAGCATTATTGATTAAAATATCAATATCACCCATCTGAGCTTTAATATCTGCAAGTGTAGCATCTAATGATGATTGTTCTGAAACATTCAGCACCAATCCCTTGCCATTATATTTTGACAAGTAATCACTGATCCCATCAGCTCCGCTCTGAGAGGTTGCTGTGCCAACAACACGGGCACCTTGTTTGGCCAAACTTTCTGCAATTGCACGGCCAATTCCGCGACTTGCACCTGTTACTAATGCCACTTTTCCGGCTAACTGATCCATATTCAATCCTTAACTTAGCAATTCTTCAACACCACTAGGGGTATTAATAGCGTCTACTTCAATTGATTTATCAATTCGTTTAATCAATCCGGCCAACACTTTTCCTGGCCCAATTTCAAATATATGAGTTACTCCCTCAGACGCCAGGTATTGAACTGATTCAGTCCAGCGTACGGGACAATATAATTGTCTGACCAGAGCGTCTTTAATTGTGTCAGCATTTTGACTGACGGCCACATCCACATTGTTCACTACAGGAACACTAGGCGCTGAAAAAGGCATATCATTAATCATTGCACGTAACATATCTGCTGCGGGTTGCATTAAAGCACAATGAGAAGGGACGCTCACTGACAATGGTAATGCCCTTTTAGCTCCAGCATCTTTGCATAGCTGAGCAGCTTTGTCTGCCGCCTCTTTACTGCCGGCAATGACCACTTGTCCTGGTGAGTTATAATTGACTGGAGCAATCACCAAATCTGTATCTTGCTGCACTTGCTGACAAATTTGCTGGATAATAGCATCTTCTAGGCCAATAATTGCGTACATCGCACCTTGACCATCAGGGACAGCCTGCTGCATGAATCGTCCTCTAGCTTCTACCAATTTGACCGCATCTTGTAAGCTTAATACCCCAGCACAGACTAATGCTGAATACTCACCTAAACTGTGTCCAGCCATATATGCTGGCGACTTTACACCTAACTCTATCAGCAAACGATAAATTGCAACACTGGCGGTTAACAAAGCGGGCTGAGTAATATGGGTTTGGTTAAGTTGAGCGTCAGGATCCCGTTGCACCAAATCCCACAGATCATAATCTAACACCTGTGAGGCATTAGCGAATGTTTGTTGTATTTGTGGATAGTGATCAGCCAGTTCGGCTAACATCCCTACCGATTGTGAGCCCTGTCCAGGAAACACAAAAGCTTGTTTAGACATAAATCATACCTTGAATAAATAAATGATTGAAAATCAATACTTGACTAGTGCCGATGCCCAAGCAAAACCGCCACCGAACGCTTCAAGTAAAAGATTTTGACCACGCTTGATGCGGCCATCACGAATAGCCGTATCTAAAGCTGTAGGTACAGTCGCTGCAGAGGTATTACCGTAGTTCTCTAAGGTTAATACAACTTGATCAAGGGACATGTCCAGTTTCTTTGCCGTGGCCTTAATAATCCGGAAATTAGCTTGATGAGGTACCAGCCAATCCAAATCAGATTTTTGCATATTATTAGCTTTTAGAGTTTGTTCAACTACTTCACTTAATTTGGTAACCGCGACTTTGAACACTTCATTGCCCTTCATCGAGCCCCAATTCTCGTGTACAGACTGCTCATCACCATGCTGAACATGGCCAATTTGCAGTAAGTCACCATATGAGCCCGCAGCATTGATGTGAGTTGACAATATGCCTGGCTCTTCACTTGCTTCGATAATCGTCGCTCCAGCCGCGTCACCAAATAATATAACCATAGAACGGTCAGCCGGATTGATAGAACGGGACAGACAATCTGTGCCGACCACTAAAATACGCTTTGCCATACCAGATTTAATATACTGATCGGCTACACTTAAGGCATAGCAATATCCCGCGCATGCGGCTGCGACATCGAAAGCCGGAATACCATCGATATCTAAGGCTTTTTGAATTTCACAAGCTGTGCTTGGAAGCGCATAACGACCACTTGTCGTCGCGCAAACGATCATATCTAAGGATCGCTTGTCTATGCCTGCCGCTTCGATTGCCTTTAAACTGGCCTCGAACCCCATAGTAGCAGCAGTTTCATTAGCACCTATAATACGTCTTTCTTTGATCCCAGTTCTATCGGTTATCCATTCATCGGTGGTATCCACCATGAGTTCAAGATCTTCATTGCTTCTAATATCACTGGGGTAATAACTACCGGTGCCGATAATTTTTGAGTACATGTTTTAGGAACGCTCCATTAATACGGATTCTATTTTGTCTTTTATTTTATTTGGTACTTGCCGTTGGACTTCTTGTACCGCTTCTCTTATTGCGTACAAAAAGGCATCTACTGACGCATTTCCATGGCTCTTAACGACAATTCCGCGCAATCCTATCAGACTAGCTCCATTGTACTGGTCGGGGTTCACCCTTAAATTCACCTTACGAAGCAAGGGTAAGGCTATTTTGGCCAAAATTTTAGTAAAAATATTTTGATTAGAAATCCGTTTCGCTTCTTCTAGCACTAACTTGGCCAAGCCTTCACAAGACTTGAGCGCAATATTGCCTACAAAGCCATCTGTCACCACTACATCTGCACAGTTGGTAAATAAATCATTGCCCTCAACAAAGCCGGTGTAGTTTATTCCCGCGGCTTTTTCTAAGAGTTGTGCGGTAAACTTAACCTGATCGTTACCTTTGATTTGTTCTTCACCCACATTCAGCAGTGCCACTCTGGGGTTATCAATGCCTGCAACTTGCTCAGCCAGCACCGAACCCATTACAGCGTACTGAAAAAGTGTTTCGGAATCACAAGTGACATTAGCGCCTAAATCTAAAAAAAACACCTTATGGTCCGTGTTAGTAGGCAAGGTAGAGATCAGAGCCGGACGGTCAATTCCAGGTAAGGTTTTTAATACGTAATAAGCCATTGCAAGCAGCGCACCAGTATTCCCAGCACTGACGCAAGCATCGGCATCGCCTCTTTCTACCCATTCAAGGGCACGACGCATTGAGGAATCTTTTTTATTACGTAGAGCAGATGTGGGGCGTTCGTCCATAGAAACTTGCTCTGAGCAGTGTTGGACTTGAATTCGATTTTGTAAGTTGTGCGCTAAGGGAGAAACTACATCACCGATGATTTTTTCATCGCCACATAGAATTAAAAATAAGTTGGGATTTTCTTGCAGTGCTTTTATGGCAGCAGGAAGGGTAACATGGGGGCCGTTGTCGCCCCCCATAATATCTAACGCAATCGTTAGACGACTCAAAGTCATTGCTAATTAATCAGCGATAACTTTTTTGCCTTTGTAGTAACCGTCAGCAGTCACGTGATGACGAAGATGCGTCTCACCTGATGTTGAATCTACAGACAAAGACGCGCTACCTAGTGCATCATGTGAACGACGCATGCCACGCTTTGAACGAGTTTTCTTGTTCTTCTGTACAGCCATTACTTTACTCCTAGTCTCGCTTAAGTTCTTTCAAAACCGCGAAAGGGTTTGGACGTTCATCGGCCGGTTCAATCTCACCAAATTGCATTTCATCTCGCTTAACTTTGCAATCCTCCTCTGCATGAAGGGCTACAATGGGCAAAGATAATATCAATTCGTCTTCTAATAATTGAAGTAGATTGATTTCTCCATGGTCATTGACCTCTACCGGTTCGTAAACCTCCGGTAATTCATTAGCAGCATCCTGTTCATCGCCTTTAATTGGGCTATAACAAAATGTTGCCTGAATCGAATGAGCGAATGTATCGCCACATCTTTGACAGATCAGCTCCACCTCTGTTGACATATGACCTTGAAAAAAGTTCAGACCCTGCGCGTCTTTATCGAATCTCATTTCAACATCAATAGTGTCAGCAATGCTGGCCACTACCCCAGTCAATCTATCCATTTCGGAAGACATCATAACACCCTTATAATCAGAGCGTTTTGTTGCGCTTTGAACGGGATCAATTAACTTTGGTAATTTCACTTTCTGCATAGGGCGCGCATAATATAGATTGTCGCATCGTTAGTCAAAGGAAAATGTTGTCGTTGGGGAGTCAATTATGCTTAACTTTAGCTGTAAGTTAAGAAAAAGGACGCCCATGGGAATTATTCTCGCATCAACTTCACCCTATCGTAAAATATTGCTCGAAAAATTAGGACTGCCATTTTCTTGTCAGTCCCCTCAGATAGCAGAATATTCTCTTTTAAACGAAACTGCCAGAGCAATGTCGCAACGGCTGGCCGTAGAAAAAGCTAGCGCCGTAGCAAGACATCATACTAGTGGCATTATAATTGGTTCAGATCAAACCGCTGCACTAGGCAATGAAATATTAGGAAAACCTGAGAACCATACCAACGCAGTGCAACAATTAGTGCGCAGCAGTGGCAAAACAGTGATTTTTTATACTGGGCTTTGTGTCATCGATGCGCAAACTGGTAGACAACGTTCAGTCGTGGAAGAGTTCAAAGTGACATTTAAGCACCTAACGCTGCATCAAATAGAAAATTATTTACATAAAGAACAACCTTACGATTGTGCTGGCAGTTTTAAAAGTGAAGGAATGGGAATTTGCTTGTTCTCAGATTTACAGGGACGAGATCCAAATAGTCTAATCGGAATGCCACTGATAGCACTGTGTGATTTACTCAATGAGTTTGGCATCGATGTTTTGTAAAGGTGTCGGAGAGAAAAAAGAGGGGCTTGACGCCCCCCAAAGAGTTTGCTTCTGGGAGAAGCTTAAGGAACACTTAACTGATGTTACGAAGATTTAATCTAGACCGTTGGTCCTCTACCTCTGATAGCGTTGACCACTAGAGACAGAATGAGTAATGCTAAAAATACAAAGAACAAGATTTTTGCTATTCCAGCACTGGCACCTGCGATGCCACCAAAACCAAACAATGCTGCTACAATTGCGATAATAAAAAATGTTAATGCCCAACCTAACATAATGATCTCCTTAGTTTTTAAAAGATACTTATGAAATTCGTTATTGAATTTTATAAGACTGCGACCTGCGTATGATTAGAATAAAGCTAAACTTGTGCCAACTTTTTAAAATAAGCCTAAGTAATTGTATAAAAAGGATTAATTGAATAATTATAAGGGTTTGTGCAAATTACCATAAATGGGGATAGGAATAAATTACAGCATGGATATGAAATTATTACTCGTTACAGTCAGAAGCAACTGACTGTAACGAGTAGAAGTGTGAAAATAAAAGAATTAATCTTGTCTTAAGCGTTTTAAAGTTTGCGTAAGGCGTTTATCCAAAGGCGCGGTATGCGTCATACGTTGTTCGCTGACAGGATGTATATAAGCTAATGTATAGGCATGTAGAAAAAGTCGAGATAATCCAACGGCATGCATGCTGCGGGCAAAATCATCATCACCATATTTATCATCGCACGCGATTGGATGACCAGCATGTAGGCAATGCACACGTATTTGGTGAGTACGTCCAGTTATTGGTGAGGCTTCCACTAAAGATGCCTGTTCAAAATGCTCCAATACCCGATATCGGGTTTCTGATTCTTTCCCTTCGGGTGAGACAGATACTAAGCGCTCACCCGATTTAAGAATATTCTTCATGAGTGGCGCTTTGACTTTGAATCGATTATCAGGCCAGTTACCAGCAACAAGGGCATGATAGCGTTTATCTACAGTTTTATTACGCAATTGTTCATGCAGATGCTTCAACGCAGAACGTTTTTTTGCAATCAACAAACAACCCGATGTATCGCGGTCTAAGCGATGAACCAGTTCCAGAAATTTTGCTTGAGGGCGCAAGGCGCGCAAGGCTTCGATAACACCAAAACTTAAACCGCTTCCCCCATGCACGGCCATGCCTGAAGGTTTGTTGACGACAATTAACACATCATCTTCAAACAAAATGTGCGATTCAAGTGTTGCCACTTTATCTAACTTAACAGAAGGCCCTGCTTGAGGTTCGGAAACACGAATAGGCGGAAGACGTATTTCATCGCCACCTTGGAGTTTATATTCCGGCTTGACTCTCTTCTTGTTTACCCTCACCTCCCCTTTACGTAAAATACGGTAAATAAGGCTTTTGGGTACACCTTTTAACAAGGTGCGCAAAAAATTATCAATTCTTTGCCCATCAAGGTCGGGTTCTATGGATATAAATTGTACTTTGTCGAAAGATTTATCAGTCATAATGCGCGTATTCTAACGTATTTCGTTAAATATGCGCTAGAATTTTAATTACTTGCCAGACAACCGCCTTTAGTGAGATAATCCGCGCGTTTTAGTGAGACCAACAAATTGGTCATAAAACAATGCGATGAAAGATTGGATTTGATCAAGCACCAGCGAAACAAATTTTCGTTTAACACAAAGGTGCAATGCTGCGTTCGAAGTGAGTATTTTTTCGAAACGTTGAGCAAGCAAATCCCCAAAATCATCATGCGATAGACAATAAAATGTACCGATCGCAGGTTAAAAAGAATTGAATTTGGCAACAAACTGGCCACATTGAAAAAATGGGTCCGTTTGTAAAAATAGAACACACGTTATTTTAAGGCGCTGCGTTACGCCTGAGGGGTGCATTACCGAATGAATAAGGTAATTCGCAAAATCCTCGATGAAATCACACCACCATTCATGCTGTTGTGAGTATCCGACGCGATTTCGACCTGTTATCCAGTCGTGAGATTGTATATCACCAACAGATCATATGCCGGTAAATTGCAATTCTTTATGCCCCGCGCTCGGTGCCATAAAACCGAGTTATTAATACATGAAAAGAATGTTAATCAACGCGACTCAGCAAGAAGAGTTGCGTGTTGCATTAGTCGATGGTCAGAAACTATACGACTTAGATATAGAAAGCCCCGGACATGAACAAAAGAAAGCCAATATTTACAAAGGTACCATTACCCGCGTAGAACCTAGCCTTGAAGCTGCATTTGTTGATTATGGCGCTGATCGCCATGGGTTCCTTCCTCTAAAAGAAATTGCCAAAACTTACTTCCCTGAAGGTTACCGATTTGACGGACGTCCTAGCATTAAGGACGTGATTAAAGAAGGTCAAGAAGTCATTGTCCAAATTGATAAAGAAGAGCGTGGCCAAAAAGGTGCTGCGTTAACTACTTTTGTTAGTTTGGCTGGAAGTTACCTAGTTTTAATGCCCAATAACCCAAGAGCCGGCGGTATATCTCGTCGTATCGAAGGGGATGAGCGCACTGAGTTAAAGCAATCATTAAGCAAACTCGAATTACCAAATGGTATGGGTTTGATTGTTAGAACGGCTGGAGTTGGAAAATCTTACGAAGAATTAGCCTGGGATTTAAGTGTACTTATTACCCATTGGCGAGCAATTTTTGAAGCCTCTGAGACCAAACCTGCCCCTTTCCTTATACATCAGGAAAGCAACGTGATTGTTCGCGCAATTCGCGATTACCTGCGTCGCGATGTAGGTGAAATCCTGATTGATAAGCCTGATATTTACGAAAAGGCATTGCAACATATTCAATTGGTGCGTCCTGATTTTGCAAGCCGTGTAAAACTTTACCAAGGCGACGTGCCTTTGTTTAGTCATTACCAAATCGAAAGCCAGATTGAGTCGGCCTTCCAACGTGAAGTTCGCTTGCCGTCTGGCGGCTCTATTGTTATCGATCCAACTGAAGCAATGATTTCGATTGATATCAACTCCGCCCGCGCGACAAAGGGTGGAGATATCGAAGAAACAGCCTTTAATACCAATCTAGAAGCAGCGGATGAGATTGCTCGTCAACTTCGCTTGCGCGATGCCGGTGGCTTAGTAGTGATTGATTTCATTGATATGACCCCTGTTCGCCATCAACGCGAAGTTGAAAATCGCTTGAAAGATGCGGTACGACATGACCGTGCACGAATTCAATTAGGTCGTATTTCTCGTTTTGGATTGTTAGAGATGTCTCGTCAACGCTTACGTCCATCGTTAGGTGAGTCTGCACATATTGTTTGTCCTCGCTGCAGTGGCCACGGAAATATTCGTGGAACCGAGTCATTGGCACTATCAGTCTTGCGCATCATGGAAGAAGAGAGCATTAAAGACAACACTGGACAAATAGAAGCTCAGTTACCGGTTAATGTGGCGACCTATCTGTTAAATGAAAAACGTCGCTCGATACAAAGTATCGAACAACGTCACGGTGTGCCGCTTTTGGTTATTCCTAATCCAAATCTACAAACGCCACACTACCAAGTTACCCGTCGTCGTCCAGATGACACAGTTACAGAGGCGAGTTATGCCATTGATTTAATGGACGTGCAATCTTCGGAAGTAGGTAGACCGACCCAAGAAGTCAAGCCTCGTGAAATGCCTGTACTACAAGGGCTAGCGTCTCCACAACAAGCTCCTTCAGCAACTAAAGCTGTTGAGCCTGGTGTGGTAGAGAAATTATCAAAATGGATTTCTGGTTTATTTGAAAGCAAAGAAGAAGTTAAGCCCGAATCGAAAAAGCCTCAGCGCAGTCGTAATACCAATCCGCGCAATAATCGTAATCGTAACGAACGCCCGAATACCCGCAAAGGTAAAGGTACTGAGCAAATTGAGCGTAAAGACGCAGATGGCAATAACAAAAACAACTCAAACGGTAATGCTAATGCTCAACAAGATAAACGAGAGCAGAAGAATACCAAGCCACGTAGAGAAAACCGTAACAAGCAAGAAAATAAAGCCATAGATAAACCTCTCGACAAGGTTGCTGAGAACAACGCTCCGAATGAACGCAAAAAAGAGCAAGTCGCAGAGCGCAGAAAACGTCGTGATAGTCGTCGCAATGTTCGCGGTGATAGTAGTCAACAAAACGAAGTTGCAGCAGAAGCAGCAGCGGTTAAAGTTGAGCATTCACCAAGACCTAACGCCCATGGGCAAGCATCGATTGAAATTGAAGATGTAAAAGTAGTGACTGAGATCGCTGCAACGACTGAAAACTCGATTGAAGAAGACAAAGATAGTACTTCAACTGAACGCAGCCGAAGCCGTCGTTCTCCACGTCATATTCGTGCAGCGGGTCAAAAGCGTAAAAAAGATAGTGAAGGCGAAGCATCTGAAGACGCATCAAACAACGCTAATTCGGACGCTGCAGAAGTATCCCAAGATGAATTGAAGTTTGATTCACCTGCTCAAGATACTGTAACAGCGCCAGTTGAAGAGGATGCTGTTGATGCAAAAGCGACTAAGCCTAAACCTCGCCCAAGAAAGCGCACTAGAAAGCCAGCAGAACAAACTAGTCCTTCAGAGTCTGTTGATACTGAGCAAAATGTGGTTGCTAACGAGACCCAAACGGTACCTGCACAAAAAAGTTCTGATGCGGTTAAAGCGGATCCTGAAGTTACTGCAAAAGCGGAAACCAAAGTAGAGCAACCTAAATCAGCTCCTAAGCAAGTTGAAATAGAATTAGACGCGCCTAAAACAGCCTCTCAAGCTTCCAGCGAATCCAGTTCAGTGGTTGTAGATAAGCCGGTAGAGAAAACGCCTGCCACTGTAGAAGCTGTTGATAGTCAATCTGTTGCAGCTGAAAAACCCGTCAAGCCTAAAAGAGCGGTTAAACCTATCGCTAAAAAAGCTGACAAAGTAACTTTAGCGCCGGTGAGTCATCCAATGGCCAAACCAAAAGCGTTGAGTGATGACTTCGCAGCCATCGATATCAAACCGATATCCGATGAAAAACGCGCTACTGTTAAGAAGTCCGGTAAAACCGCGTCTTTAGCCAATACCGCAAGCAGCTCTACATCTGCTCCGACTAAACCAGGTTCGGTTTCTTAGTCGGTTTAATGTTTAGTCTATAACAGCCAAAAACGCCTGCTTCATGCAGGCGTTTTTTTCCTCCATTATCAACATTATCAAGACACCCATTCTAACATTATCAAGACACCCATTCTAAATATCCGGTGTAACACCTCCCCTATCTAGACACCCAAAATAAAGACAAGTATAAAGGTGACATCCATCATAAGTAATTAACCCAATTGAGCTAAAACACAGAATTTAGTAAATAATGAAAAATGTATTTGAATTGATAGTTTACAATTGGACGGTTAACTGTACTTTGAATAAAGAATTATTATTTAACAAACTAGCTTAATCCTCACCATAAGATGATATCCACAATATTTTATAGTTTTCGCATTAGCCTGTTTCAAGTAACCTTTTTGCGTTACACATACCCCTTATGCGTTTATGTTGGGTATGATGTTTAAATCGCTGCATCATTTTTTCGCCCCCCGCAGCATAACAAAAGTGTTTTTCAAACTCAGTGGTCAAGGTCATCCATTGCTTCTGCGACAGCCCCAAGCTTTTTAATATCGAACTACTCAGAATCCCTTTATTCTCGGCTCTATCTTTTCGAATGTATCGCCGGGTCGACTCCAATAATTCACAATAATCTCTAAGCTCATAGGCAAGCCCCCTTATTTTGCTCTCTTTAAAACTGCCGACAAAAGGCATTAGCAAACTTGGTTGTATTTTGCTTCTAATAAAAGCTTGAGTGCGATAGAAAATACTTGTATGTCTAGAGGTTATTATTGTCTTGTTGATATTTGCTCGTATAGGATTTAAGTCAACATAAGCCATGCAGCTTAGCACTGCTGCTTCATCTAGTAAGGCTTGGGACTTAAACCTACCTTCCCAAAACCGTCCAGAACATTCGTCTTCTTTATTAGCTTCACGAGCAATATATTCATTTAAGTCGCGCATAAACCAACTAATGTCGTATAACCGTTGGCGATAGACTTCTGCAGTTTCGCTCAAACTAATCATCTCAGTTTCACTAATATCATCATTACTAAAATATTTCTGACTTAACAAAGTGCCTTTATGAACCAGATGCCAATGCTGTAAAACTTCATCTAAGGACCAACTATCAGCAAGGCAATTATCTACACATAAGACTACATGAACATGGTTGTTCATTACCGCATAAGCACAAATATCTATTGCGTAGACTGAAGCTAAATGCAGTAAACGTTTTTCCACCCAATCGCGCCTATGCTCGAAGCTTCGACCAGAATAACTGTCTACACCACATAAAAAGCTACGGCGCACACAGCGTGAGACACAATGATAATAGGGGGTATCGACTAGACTAATTTGAGATGAACGAGATCTAGGCATGAATGACTCCTTTCAAACAACCTAACTAAAGCTTAGTGCAATCTTTAAATATATCAATTTTCTAATAACGGTTGGATGTCATGTATGGACTTTGTTATTGGAGCTAAGATGGGTGTCTTGCTAAGAAAAGCGGTGTGATGATAAATTGATGACCTAAAACATTCTATAGGTCATCAATTAAAAATGGCAGCTTAATGAACGAAAAACAGAACGATTTCCACCGCAATTAGAATGATAATAATCCATTCTAAAAATGATGAATGTTTGTGGTTCTGCTCCGCGGCAAACATATCAAACAATTCATGAATAGTTTGTAGTTTCAAATTGAGTAATTCAATCCGCTGGGCTAATTCCATATAGTTAACCGTAGTTGAATAGAACTCCTGGGTGGCTGGGTAATCCCAGAAAAACTCCGGTGTATCCAATAGACTAAAGTGCAATGTAATATCGCTCTTAGTTTGAAATAATGCACCGCGCAACTTGGCTAACTGTTTGCGAGTTAGAGGTATTTTACCTGTTTTGGCTAACTCATCAGTCAAATGGCTATTATCATCAATGGTTTTTTGCGCCCTGGCCTCAAATATTTCAAGCTTATGGGATTGGGCAAATGCATGACTGATCGCTAACAGCGTCAGCGTTTTGCTGGAAGGCAAAATCAGTTTATCATTGCTTATAGAAAACGCTTCGTCAGTTTTTACTTCAAACCCATACATATCCCAGTCAAGATTGGTTTTAAGTTTAACTACACTAGCCATCTCATCCATAATGAATTGTTTTTTACTGTCGCTAATACCCCAAGTGACAATGACGCCGTAGTCAAAAATAACTACCTGCCCCTTAGGTAAATCGATGTGTAACGCATCACGGTAACGTGTGGAAACAAACGTCTTTGCAAAGTGATTTTCTAAATACTTAATATCGATTGTATCTGCAATACATACTACATCTACTGTAGGTGACGAAAAATTACTGGTCATACAAACTTACTCAATAGTTAATAACATTAAATTAGCGTTTGCTTATAATTACTGCTGTTCTAAGCTTATTTTTGCCAAACGCTGACATATTATGAAAATCTTCCCTAGCTAGCGGAACGTGCTGACAATCGGTTACTTGTTGATTGTCTAGTTCGACGCTAGCTTCATCAGGATCTGGATCATGAAAATATAAACAATCATCATCTATGTGTGTCACTGCTACCCAGTGAGGGATCTTCTTGCCATCCAACTGGTAGGTACTGATCAAACATATTACCGACGATCCACTTTCCAACGCTTGCTGAATTTGATCCAATGACGGCTCACTATAATCAATCACCAAACCTCGCTGTTCTGCTAACTGTTTAAAACGTTCATCTACAGCTCGCATGATGGTCTTTTTATGCTCACTGCGCACACCATCAATAAACAAGGCCTTATCTGTATTCACGTACACTTTGGCAGTAAAACCTAAATCATGGGCAGCTAAGCCCAATCCTATTGGGTGACAGCCACCATGGCCCGATGTCATGAATATGGTGGTAGCTTGGCGCCATATATCTAGTTCCAGCGCTTGAGACATGTCAAGTTCAGGCTTAAGTTCAGCCATTGCCATCATCAACGAGGATGGCCCGCAGGTAAACTCTGTGGTTTGCTGATACCAAGGGTATTCAGGCCACTTACGCTGGGTTAATCGCTGATGAATAGGCTTTTGCATCCTTAACGCATCAATGGAATTATGATAGTAATTTTTATACACACCAAATGAGCGATAACCAACAGACTCGTATAGTTTGATTGCAGCCTCATTGTTGCAAGCAACCTCTAAACGCATGAATAACTTGCCCTGCTCTACTGTCTGCTCTTCCAGCGCTTGTAACAGTTTTCGGCCAACTCCTAAACCTTTGCTTTGTTGTGCGACAGCAATGGAGTATAAGCGCCCTAAGCGAGTACCTTTACGCATCAAAACCAAGCCATATCCAAGCAAGCCACTTTGGTCCTGTGCAATCAGAAACACACAGCGTTTAGATTTAAGCCAATGCTTAAAACTGCGGCGGCTTAATCTGTCCGTTTCAAAACTGGCTTGCTCCAGCACAAGCAATGCATCCAAATCAGTTTCCAATGCGGCTCTTATGTCAACCGAACTGAGCTTAACTAACGGCTGAGACATTTAGCGGCCCCTTGCTTCAAGGCGATTGGCAAATTCTTGCATAATAATCATGTATAGTTCTTTACCTAAGTAGAGATCCTCTACTTTAGATTCCAAACTAGGATTATCATTTACTTCAATTACATAAACCTGATTATTCGACTGCTTAATATCCACACCATATAATCCTCTGCCTACCACATTACTGGCTTTAATCGCCGCTTCTAGTACCTGTCTTGGTACTTCGAAAGTAGGTAAGGTTTCAAAATCACCAGAAAAATGTTTCTTAGAACTATGGTTATATATTTGCCAGTGGTTACGCGCCATAAAATAGCGACATGCATAGATAGCTCTGCCATTCAGAACGCCTATACGCCAATCAAAATCAGTGAAAATAAATTCCTGAACTAGCACCAACGCTGACCGCGCCAACATATCCACTAGTTTTACCTTTAATTCTTCACTATTATCGACTTTAAACACGCCCATTGAGAATGAACTTTCAGGCAACTTAAGTACCATTGGATAGCCGAAATCTGCCTCTAATTTTTCGCATGTTTGCTGAGTCGAGTCATTTACAAATGCACTTTTAGGCGAGGGAACATTGTTGTAACTAAAAGCATCATGTAAAAACACTTTGTTGCAACAGCGTAAAATCGATTGTGCATCATCAATCACTACCAAACCTTCCTGTTCCGCTTTGCGAGCAAGTCGGTAGGTATGGTGGTCAATTGCTGTAGTTTCACGAATAAACAAAGCATCATATTGACTAATCGCAGCCGCTTGTTTTGGCGAAATTATTTCCGCATGAATACCTAACTGTTCAGCCGCCTTAACAAAATTTTTCAAGGCTTTAGCATCACTCGGCGGTGTTTTTTCTTGGTCATTAGCCAAAATAGCCATATCCCAACGAAACTTTTTCTTACTCGTACGACTACGCCACGTGGTTTGGGTAAAATTATCTAAGCGCTGTGTAAACAGCGGCCACGTTTCAGCAGACAAATCACTACAGCCTAGTATTTTGGTGCGAACTTCAACTGCATTGTCCGTGATCACCACATGCAAGTGCAAAATAGGCGCGGGGAATCGCTCAAACATATGTTTGGCAATTTTCTTCAGTGCTTCATTTTCAGTCCAACCGAAAAACACCAGCATATTAACTTCACTGGAAGTGAATTGAGAAGACACTAAACTTTTAGGTAGCGTAGACTTCTGCATATCCAAAGATTCCGCTTTATTTACTGCAGCTAAATCGTTAATGCAATTTACACTTGGCAATACTTTATGCTGGCGGGCTTCGGCTAACAAAGAACAATAGTAGCCTTCACTTAAATACAAATCGGTTTTACACAAATTAATGACGCGTGTTTTGGGCTCGCCTGCTTTTGGATATTGAGCAAGATATTGTGCGAAATCCACAACTGTGCCGCCTAATTCAGGTAACCCGTCCAAGTTGTCTACGACAACGATGGTTTTAAACATTTATCCGTCACTCCAATTTATAAGGTTTAAAATATATACAACTACAGAGCAATAGACTAAGCATAGAACATTGCGGGGTAGAGGTTGCAAAAGTGAGCGAAATATAGGCCTTTTCTGTTCTATTTCAATCACTTTATAGTGTTAATAGAATGAAAAATAATTGTCCTGACGAGCAAATTAATTGTCTAGCTTAAAGATTAAAATATTTGAACAATACCATCACCAAAATGGTGTCTATTTGAGGATATTATGAAAAATTTTATAAGGTTAGTTGGCGTTACGAGTTTATCAATTCTTTGTTTCAACTTATTCGCCCAAGAGACTGCAGACGCAGAAACAGTTATGGACATGGTGCAGTTTTGCCAAGAAGTCGCAGATGAGGATGGAACCGGTGGTCTTACTATGCAAGACTTTTTACTCAAATGTGTTAACGAAGAACTTAAATCTGAAGGCTTTAGCCCAGTCACTAAGTTACCAAAAGCTTAAGTATATTCAATAAGTCAACCCAAACTATTGGGTTGACATCCGTATTTTAAAATTTGTATTGCGATATGCCATTTAACCCGCTGACTGGCCTTTTTCAACAAAATAATCTTTTACTTCTTTGAGTCCAACAGCATCATTGTTGTTCACGCTGTGCATATATAATGGGACTGAAAGTGCGATTTCCATTGGCAGTTGTTTTAGTGTTGGATAGTACTGGTTATCCGGCAACAAAGCAAAGCCGCTTTCGGCCTGATTGAGTTGCGACAAACCAATCTGTAATGAACTGGTTTTCAAACGGGCTTGTTTGCATTGAGGATATTGCTGGAACAGTTGATCGGTTATCTTGTGGCCCCATTCAATATGCACGTAATTATCCCAGCCCTTATCATCTTGGTGACAGAATAATTTTAAAGGCACTTGGGTTAAGATCACACTTTCTATGTTATCTAATTTAACCGGCTCTGTAGTAAACGCCAGATCCATTGTGCGCTCGCTTAACTGTCTTGATAAATTTTCAATATTGGTCAATTCAGTGCGTAAGGATAAATCTGGGAAACTCGCACTTATCTGGGCAAAGGGTTGCTGCAAAGACGCATGAAAGGCATTGGGAGTGCACGCGCAACATAGAAATTGCACAGACTCCTGATTCAATGCCTTTTTGGCATCTGCCAATTTTGATGACAGCTCTTGAGCGTAAGGCACCAATTTTTCCCCCGCAGGGCTCAACTGAATACTATTTCGATTACGAATAAAAAGGCTGGTATTGAAGTACTCTTCTAATAATTTAATCCGAGCACTGACCGCAGATTGGGTCAAATAGAGATTATCAGCAGCTTTACCAAAGTGCCGAGTTTGAGCGACTTCTAAAAAAGTCGATAGAAAACGGATATCCACAATAACACACACATATAGTTGGGTTACCCGTTTAATACGTGATTTAAAACCTTAAGGCAAGGAAATTACATTTCCAGTTGCTAATTTTAATGAAACTCAGGGTGCCTTTCTCTCGAACGACTGATCCTTTTACTGTCTCGTTTACGTTTGGCAACATCGTTGTACTGCTTGTCTTTACGCGAATTAGCCGAACCTGATGACAACCAATCTAAATTATCCAAGTCTTCTTTTTCGCGTCTGTAGTCTTTGCTCATTTTTCTTTCACTCGTTGATAGATGCTTTATCTTGGCAATTTCCTACCCAACTGTGAAACAAAAAATTTTTATCTTTAAGATGAAATATATTGTATCTCACTGAGTATTGTTGGCATGAACCTTACATCAAAAAACCGCCAAGGTTAGTCTGGACACTCTGTTCCAGATAAATTGACACTCTTGTTACGTGCACCATCAATCAGTTGCAGTTTAATTTCTTCTGGGATCACAATTTTCTCAAATGTCTGGGAGTCAACCATCACATAAACGAGTTCTGCACTAGCAATGTGACGCTGGGTACCTACATCACTTATTTCAATTTTTAGCGAAAAGGAGGTATTTCCCATATTGCCAACTTCTACCGTTATCTTTAACACATCGTCAAACTTGGCTGAACTGCTCCAGCTAATATTTAGATTAACAACCTGATTATCATAGCCTTTTTCAATTAGTTGATGGTATCCACCAATTACAGCACGCATATATTCTGTGGCAGCCAGGTCGGCGTATTCTGCGTAGCGCGCATTAAAGACAACTTGCTGAGGATCGCATTCGGCATAGCGCACGCGAATGAACAGTGAAAAAGGGCTTGGCATCAGTGAATATCCTTGTTGCAGTGGTGAGTTCTATGTGTTGGTTTATGCTCTTTAACGTGAGCCTTTCTAGTGTGGTCTTTATGACTATTTACGTCAACCTGCCAATCATCTCCAATCACAGAGTCGTCGGCATTTTCGGCTTTCTCCCAGTCATAATGTTTTTCAATTGGTTTGGGATCCAACTTGCGCCATATCAATGCGGCAATACTACCAGCCAATGCGCCAAAAAAGTGATACTCAAAAGAAATCCCTGGCTCTCGTGGGAAGATAGTCATGGTCATGCCTCCATACAATAGAAACGCCCCCATCATTAGTGCCACAGAGCTTTTGTCTCGTCTTAAGATACTTATCACAAATAGATAGAAAAATACCCCATGGGTCAAACCACTGGCCCCAATGTGATATGCATCGCGGGCAAATAACCATACCCCCAATCCGGAGAACAACCAAATAAACCCCAATACTCGCCATCGAGACTTCGGATAGCCATACATTAAAAACGAGCCCGGAAGTAGCATAGCTAATGTATTATTGAACAGGTGTTCGACCGAACCATGGATAACTGGCGCAGTAATAATGCCCAATAGACTACTAAGCCGATGTGGGTAGACACCTAACCAGCTTAAATCGGTATGGGTAAGCAATTCAAAAGACTTGATGCACCATATCAATCCTACGATCAATGAAGTAAATACAATACTTTGTTTTAAAGTGATTATTTTCATTAAATCTAGATGAGGCCAATCTTCCAAAACAAAAGGTTAGGCCCAGCAAATCAGTAGTGCATAGGTGGAAGATCCCATTGATATTCCTCAAGTGTGCCAATGGGAGGGGAATTGTACTAAGCAAATTTAAAGGGGCCGAGTAAGCTTGACCCCTTTGAGCAGTTAGACTGACAAATGTTTCGATACGGGTAAATCTCTGATCCGTTTACCACTGGCATGAAAAATAGCATTAGCCAGACTTGCTGCAACAGGTGGCGTGCCCGGCTCTCCTACACCTCCTGGAGGGGCGTCCGACTCAATAATATAAGTTTCAATTTTGGGGCATTGATGCATCCGCAGCACTTGGTAGTCGTGATAGTTAGACTGTTCCACTGCGCCATCCTTAATGGATATTTCGCCAAGAAGGGCTAAGGATAAACCAAAAATCATTGAACCTTCTTGCTGAGAACGGACCCGATCAGGATTAACCACAGTGCCAGCATCTATGGCAGAATGCATTTCCAGAACTTTGACAGTATTGTTAATCACACGGACTTTGGTAGCCACGGCCACGTAACTCACAAAACTTCTTTGCGCACTAATCCCCCAAGCCTCATTTTCCGCACAGGGCTGTTCCGCTGCCGATTTTTCTACAACCAAATCTAGTACTCGTTTAATTCGCCCGATATCTATTGGAAAGACATCCAAAGGTTCACCATAATTTTGATAGTCAAATCCCTGGGTTTTAGGGTCGACCAATCGGTTAGTGCCCAACAATTGGTGCCACATTTTTCGGGTGGTCTGACCGGTCTCTACGGCTAATTCATCCACAAATGAACCTTGCGCAAAAGCATGATGGATATTACTAACCGAGCGCATCCAACCGATTCTAATGTGTCCAGTTGCCTTATGAGTCTCACAGGACAGATCTTTTACTGCAAAAGGCATATCACCGAATCCCAGCGATAATTCACCTGTATCCGCTTCATCAGTAGTAGCATTAAAGGTCCAACTAATACTCGGAAATGCGGTGCGTTGTACCCAACTAATCAGTTGTTTATCTTGGTCAAAACCTGCCTGAAAATGTTGCGCACTAATGGCATGATAGTAGCCATGCTGAATATCATCTTCGCGGCTCCACACTACCTTAACTGGCTTGCCCATTTGTTTTGATAATAATGCGGCTTCTACTGAAAAGTCAGGCTTGGATTTCCTGCCAAAGCCGCCGCCCAAAAAAGTCACATTTACTTTAACCTTAGATTTTTCGATGCCCAAAGCTTCCGCTACATTGGCCTGAGTACTTTGCGGTGTTTGTGTACACGCCCAAATCTCACACTGATCATGGGTAAATGACGCCGTAGCTGCCGGTGGCTCCATGGGAGCGTGAACTAAGTATGGCATAGAGTAGGTTGCAGAATGGCTTGAAGCAGCTTGTGCCATGGAATGATAAGCATCGCCAGAATGACGTATCGTCTTGCCCTTACTAACAATGTTTGATTTAAGCTCTGCCAAGAAAATTTCCGAGTTATGTTTTGCGTTATCACCAAGCTCCCATTGGATGTTGAGAGCTTGACGACCTTGCATCGCCGACCAAGTGTTGCTAGCCAATACCGCCACGCCATTTAACGGGTGAAATACCACAGGTGAAGGTTGAGTTGGCATTTGATAGGTCGCTACCACACCACTGGTGTTCTCGGCGGCGGCTGCATCAAATGATTTAACCCTTGCCCCAACTACCGGCGAACGCTCAATACTTGCATACAACATTCCCTCCAGCTTAATGTCTTGCCCAAACTTAGCCTTGCCAGATACCATTTCAGCCAAATCTACACCAGCAATCGGCTTTCCGATAAGTTTAAAGTCTTTCGGAGATTTAAAGGTTAAGTCCTTTTTGGCTGACGGAGTCAGTCTAGCTGCTGTCTGGGCTAAATAACCAAAACTAACCTTTCGTTGAGAGTCACTATGGTGAATGAAACTATCTTTAGCATACACACTAGCTAGCGGAACCTGCCACAATTGGGCTGCGGCTTGCTCTAACATCCCCCGTGCCGAAGCTCCCATCTCACGTAAAATGCTATAAAAACGACGAATGGAGCGTGAACCATCGGTATTTTGACTGCCATATTCTTCATTGGCTAAGCCTTGAATCACACTAACTTTGTCCCACGCAACGCAAAGCTCTTCGGCAACCACTTGTGCTAGCCCTGTGCGGATCCCCTGCCCCATTTCGCTGCGATGACACACTATGTTAACTGAATTGTCCGTATTGATACTGACGAACAGATTTAATGCTGATGATTCTGCCGGTGGCGTTGCCCAAACAGGCGTGAAAGTTGGAATGACTCCACCTAAGACTAAACTACTGGCACCTATACCTGATGCTTTCAAAAAGCTTCGACGACTGACATTAGATATGGGAGCACTCATGCGTCATCTCCCACATTGTTAGCTAAGTCAAATTGAGCTGCAGTTGCCATACTCTTAGAGGCCGCTTTTATGGCAGCTTTGATCCTTGGATAGGTGCCACAGCGGCAAATATTGCCTTGCATATAATTATCAATATCTTCATCACTAGGCTGAGTATTTTGAGATAATAAGGCAACCGCACTCATGATTTGACCAGATTGGCAATAACCACATTGGGGCACGTTATACTCTTTCCAGGCCTGTTGAACAGGATGCTCGTCTAAGCTCGATAAACCTTCAATAGTAGTAACCTCTTTATCTGCGACTGCAGATATTGGCATTACGCATGAACGCACTGGTTGGCCGTCTATATGTACTGTACAGGCACCACATTGGGCAATACCACAACCATACTTACTGCCGGTCAGATCGAGCAAATCTCGCAACACCCAAAGAAGTGGCATTTGCGGATCGGCCTCAACTTGTCTGCTCACACCATTTATCGTGAAACGAATCATAAATGTTCCTTACAATTAGCGGGCATCGGAATGTACCAAGTGCCTCATTAGATCTCGGTTAAACTGTTTTTCCAGGCTAGTAAATCCTTTGGCGTATCAATGTCAAACTGTGCTTCAGGTAAGCTCACTTTTACAACATGCTGAAGATGACTCATGATATACGCTTGCGCACCCTTGTTTTGTGTTGCAGAGAGAGTCATTAATGGCGCTATATAGTCAAACGGAAAAATCGCCGGCGCACCTAGTATTTTATTATAGTCAGTGGCGATTATTTTTGACGGATTATGTTGCGCAGCATCCACAAGGTTAGCGAGACTCTTTTCAGTTATGCCTAAATGATCACCCAAACCAATTAACACATGACTTATTATTTCCGTTTGACTCGACTTTTTTAACAGGGCGACTAAGCCACAGGATAGACTGGCTGTCATGCCCTTATGCCAATCTTCACAAATTACCGCTTCAATGCCTTCAGGCAAATATTCGGCGATTTTAACAGCATCGGCCCCTAACACGACACAAATCGACGATAATGAACTATTAACATAACAATCCACTACCCGATTGAGTAATGTTCGTCCGTCCACATCATAAAGTTGTTTGAGTTGACCAAAACGACTCGCACTGCCAGCGGCAAGTATTACGCAGCCTATTTTCATTAGGCGATAATACCGCTAATGCTTTTGCCATCAGCTTGTTCTAATACGCTGTGAATCTCCGCCAGCATCGATAAAGCAATAGATTCTGGCAGCTCGCCGCCCAAACGTAAGCCGGCTGGATTAGCTAAAGGTAACGGATAGTTTTGTCGCTGCATATCAGCATATTTAAACACCCTCTCAGTTCTATGCTCCGGCCCTAACACACCAACATAGCGTGACTGACTGCGCAAAGCCAACTGCAAAGCTTTAGCATCTAAGCCAATGTTGTGGGTCATAATCAATATTGCATCTGTAGTTTCTAACCAGGTTATAGGGGCAGTTTGAGATAATAATTGGTTCATGTCTTGGCGTATAATTAATGTTGCATCGGCAAAGTACTGCTGGCGTGCATAGCTCACTCGGGGGTCGACCAAAGTTACCTTCCAACCTAGTCTAGCCGCAATCGCAACCACCGGCCGTGCGTCAACGCCAGCGCCAAACACCACCAACTGATTAGGCGGCGAGACGACCTGATGAAGATACTTAACCTCATCTCGAATAAATATAGTTGGCTTGATAGGTTTACGATGGTCGAGCAATAGGCATTGGTTGTCAGGCTCTGTTTCATCCACCTTTTGCACATACTGGCAAAATTGATTGGTCTCTAGGGTGTTAAGCACAGCATCTAACCCTAGGTAGTGATTCGCCTGCGACACAGGTTGCAATAAAATTTTTACCAAGCCGCCACAGCCAATCCCCAACTGCCAAGCTAAGTCCTCCTCTTCGCGCATATCATATTGGATAATTCGGTTCTTTCCGTCGTGCCAACATTTACGGGCTTGGAGCATAATGTCAGACTCCAAACAGCCACCACTGAGCAAGCCGAAATACTGACCAAGATCATTGATCATCATATAGGCCCCGGTTTTACGATAAGACGAACCTTGGGTTCCTACAATAGTTGTCAGTACCCAACGTTGACTATCACGGTTTAGCCACCAGTTTTGTAATATAGCCTGCACATGATTAGACACCAGCAGCACCGCTGTCTTTTCGTTGGACCTCTTTTCCACCCACACGTATAACTAAGGTTTCAGCAATTTTGTCTTGAATAGCCTGGCGGTTAGGATCCCAAAATATCTGTAAAAAGCCCATCAAGCCTGTAGCGATCCCAGCTCCATAACCGCCATAGCGACCAAAACTTTCCCATAAGGTTGGCTCGCTACCATCGAGTTTAATGACTTTGATGCCTAGCAATTTCTTGCCAAAGGTTTGGCCTTTAAACAATCCCATCACGGCGGTGAAATAAAATGCAGCCCAACCAAAGCCTAGACCCAAATCCGCTATAATACCTTTTGCCCACTTCACCAGACTGTAACCCTTTTGTTCTAAGCTACTCACAGATTTATCAATGGGTAGTTCCTCAGCTGGTAGAGGCTTGCCCTGCGGGCTATCCGCTTCACTGACCGACTCCAGTGGTAAAACTTGTTCATAATAACCGAGAATAAATTTAGTTAATGCGGCCTGCTCTTGTTTGTCCAGCTGATCTTCAGAGAACTCAACAAATTGACTGATTATTTCAGTAGTGGCCTCAGGCTCGAGTCCTATTGCGATGATGTCGTCGACAAATTCTGTGCCTAAAGCTTGCCAACAAGCCAATCTAGAGTCGCATTTTCCATCATCTAGATTTTGCTCGAGTTTATTCACTGCCAATAGATATTTACCGCTAAGTAATACCGCAGCAGTGGCTAACTGTGCACTGCCCTGTGTGATGTTTGTAGCATTATCGTTTTTTTTGCGACCATCTTGGCTTGAGGGGCTAAAACCTCCTTGCTGGTAAATACCTATTACTCCACCAATAATAAACACCACTGCAGCTACCCTTAGCGTTTTGACTGCTTTGGGCTTATTTTTACGTTGTTCTAATCGTTTTGCCCATACCCAAAATAACAGCGCCACAAATATGGCCAACACATTACCGGTAAGATCAGATATCAAAGCAACCAAAGCTAAATCAATTAACAGCGCAGTAGCACGCCGAAAAGGTGATGCTAAAGGCGTACCAAACAAACTAGGGGATACTTCAAACGCATAAGGAGTAACGACTTCTCTGGTTTCTTTTTGTTGTTGCTTCTTACTTACATGGCGGCTTTGTTCGGAAGAACTAACATCTCCCGTTGAAGCGTTTTTTGACACAGACAAATCGGTCGGTTGCATTAGCTTATCTCTTGGTCAGCGCTTTTATGGCGTTTCCTAGACCTTCAATAGTCAAGGGAAACATTTTGTTATTCATAATGTCTTTCATAATTTGAATCGATGCATAGTAGTTCCAGTATTGGTCCATCTGCGGATTCAACCAAATTGCATGATCAAAATGATCTAACAAACGCTTCATCCACACTGCACCAGGCTCTTCATTCCAATGTTCCACACTGCCACCAGGATAAGTTATTTCATAAGGACCCATAGTGGCGTCCCCAACAAATATCAATTTATAATCCCCACCATATTTATGAATGATGTCAAAAATTGAGATGACTTCTTGGTCTCTGCGCTGATTGTCTTTCCAGACCCCTTCGTAGACACAATTGTGAAAATAAAAGTACTCCAGATGTTTAAACTCTGTATGCACGGCAGAAAATAGCTCTTCGCAGGAGCGTATATGCGCGTCCATCGAGCCACCCACATCGAAAAACATCAGCACTTTAATCGCATTGTGGCGCTCGGGCACCATGTGAATATCAAGCCAACCTGCATTTTTCGCAGTTTTGCCAATGGTAGTAGGTAAATCTAACTCCTCACTGGCACCGGTGCGCGCAAATTGGCGTAACTTACGCAGCGCTAGTTTAATATTGCGGGTACCGAGTTCAACGTCTGTCGCTAGATTTTTAAATTCACGCTTATCCCAGACCTTAACCGCTGAAAACTGCCCGTTGCCCGGCTGTCCAATCCGTATTCCTTCTGGATTAAATCCATGGGCACCAAATGGTGAAGTCCCGCCGGTACCAATCCATTTATTACCGCCTTGATGGCGTTTCTGCTGTTCTTCCAAACGTTTTTTCAAGGTCTCCATTAGCTTATCTAACCCGCCCATGGCCTCAATTTCAGCCTTTTCCTGCTCACTGAAATTTCGCTCTAATTGTTTGCGTAACCATTCCTCGGGGATATCTTTACCGAACAAATCAATCGATTGGACACCTTCAAAATAATCCGCAAAGGCCCGATCGAATTTATCAAAGTGACTTTCATCTTTGACCAGACATAAGCGAGACAGATAATAAAACCCCTCGGTGTCGGCAAAAATCACGCCTTGCTGCAGGGCACTAAGTAAATCCAGCAACTCTCTAAGTGTCGCCGGTACTTTATATTCA